>NZ_JASGHT010000001.1:0-3539577 GCF_047602245.1 Propioniciclava sp. | reverse complement strand
CCGGTGAGGTGTTCCGGCCGTTCGCGGTCGCCGCGGTGGTGGCGCTGGCCGCGTCGCTGTTCGTGTCGCTCACCGTGGTTCCGGCGCTCGCCTCGGTGTTCATGCGCCCCGCCCCGAGCCGGGTGGCGGACGCCGCACTGTCCGGCGAGCCCGGTGCTGCGACCGCCTCCGCGCCGAAGGCGTCCGATGACGAGGACACCGACGGCTGGCTGCACCGCGCCTACCTGCCCGTGCTGAACTGGTCGCTGGCACACCGCTGGCTGACCGTCGGCATCGCAATGGCGATCTTCGCCGGCACGATGGGGCTGGTCGGCCGCCTGAAGACCGACTTCATCGGTTCGATGGGAACCGAAAGCCTGAGCATCAGTCAGGAACTTCCCCTCGGCACCGGCCTGTCGGGTACCGACGCCGCCGCCCGACGCGTCGAGGAGGTGCTGGCGGCCGATGCGGACGTCCAGACCTACACCACCACCATCGGCGGCAGCTCGTCGCTGTTCATGGGCGGACAGTCCGACACCAACGAGGCAAGCTTCACCGTGCCGCTGGTGCCCGGAGCGGACGCGACCACGGTCAGGCAGCGGCTGCGCGACAAGCTGAGCAAGCTCGAGGCCGAGGCAGGCACACTTGAGGTGTCGGTCGGTGCGAGCAGCGGTCAGGAAGGCATCGTCGTCTACGTCGAGAGCTCCGATCCCGAGCAGCTCACCCGCGCCAACGAGGCGGTCATGGGCATGATGCGCGGCATCGACGGCCTGAGCAACGTGACCAGCGACCTGGCCACCTCGCGCGACATGATCTCGGTCGACGTCTCCCCGCAGTACGCCGCCGACCTCGGCATGACCTCTGCCTCGGTCGGTCAGGCGGTCGCGCGTGCGTTGCGCGGTCAGCAGATCGGCACCATGGCCAAGGGCGACTCGACGCTACCGGTGTACCTGCGCACGAATGCGCCGGTCGGCTCACTGGAGGAGCTGAAGGGCCTGCCACTGCCGGTCACCCAGTTGATGAACGCGCATGCCAAGCAGGACGCCGCCGACGAGGTGACCAAGCGTTCCGAGCGGCTGCAGGAGGAATCGAAGGCGAAGGCGCTCGACGCCTACAACGAGCAGGTTCAGGCGCTGCGGGACGGTCGCGCGCAGGCGGAGCGGGCGGCGTCCGATTTGGAGGCGCAAGCCGAACAGGCCAAGGCGACGCTGGCCGGCTTGCAGCAGCAGCTCGAATTGGTGCAGCAGAACCCGAACCCGCAGGATCCGGCGGTGACGGCGAGCGTGTTCGCGCTGACCCAGCAGATCCAGGGTGTGTCGGCCCAGGCCGCGCAGCTCGCGGCCGCGGCGGCGTCCTCGAAGGCGGGGGTCGAGTCGATCGACAAGCAGCTCGAGGGGCTGGCCGAGTCGCGCGCAGCCCAGCTGGAGGCCCAAGCCAAGCAGCAGGAACTGACCGACGCGGGCAAACAGGCGGCCGATGCCATCGCGAAGGCGGTGCGCCTGGACGCCGTGGCGGACGTCGCCGTCGTGCAGGCCCCCGGCGTGGTCACCCGCGTGGACGGCGTCCGCGCGGCGACGGTGACCGCGAGTTCTGAGGTGAACGACCTGGGTGGCATCACCACCGCCCTCAACGCCGGGCTAGCCTCGCTCGACCTGCCTGAGGGCGTCTCGGTGCGCATCGGCGGCGTGTCACAACAGCAGGCCGATTCGTTCCGCGACCTCGGGCTCGCGATGGCGATCGCCGTGTTCGTGGTGTACCTGATCATGGTCGGCACCTTCGGTTCGCTGCTGCAACCGCTGATCCTGCTCGTATCGGTGCCGTTCGCGGCGACCGGCGCGCTCGGGTTGTCGCTGCTGACCGACACCCCGCTGGGCGTGCCCAGCATGATCGGCCTGCTGATGCTGATCGGCATCGTGGTCACCAACGCGATCGTGCTGATCGACCTGATCAACCAGCGCCGCGCCGCCGGAGCCGGGGTTGCGGAGTCGATTCAGGACGGCGCCAAACTGCGGTTGCGCCCCATCGTGATGACGGCGCTGGCCACCATCTTCGCGCTGGTGCCGATGGGTCTGGGCCTCACCGGCGGCGGCGTGTTCATCTCGCGCCCGCTGGCGATCGTCGTCATCGGCGGCCTGGTGACCTCGACGCTGCTGACCCTGATCCTGGTGCCGGTGCTGTACGACCTGCTCGAGACCGGACGCGAACGCCGCCGCGGCCGGCGGGACGCCCGGCGTGCGGCGCACGCGGCCGGCCAGGCTAGCGACGCACCGGCGTAGCGGGCAGGCCGGCGCGAAACGCGATCGCCTCACCCAACTCACGCCCGACGGCGCCGGTCTGGAGTGCCTGCCGGATGCCGGCGAGTGCGGCGGCGTCCGGCGCACGCCACATGCGTGCGGCGGCGGACTCGGCCCAGGCATGCAGGTCGGCCAGGCCCAGGCCGTGGACGGCTGCGTCGGCGTCGCCGGCGGCCAGCAGGCCGGCACGGACGCGGTCCCACCCGCCGCGGTTCCGCAGCAGCCGCCACAGACGGCAGCGTTTGACGGCGTCCGCGGACGCCCACAGCGCGGCGGCGTCCTGATATAGGCCCACAGGCCGTCCCGCGCCGCCAGCGCATCGGTCGCCGCCCGCGCGGGACCCGGATGGGGATCGTCGAGGAGCGTCCACAGCATCGGGAGATCGTCTCGCTCGACGTCGTTGGTCAACAGGCGGGCGCAGGCCGAGCGCACCCGCGGGTCGGCGTCGCGCAGGCCGTCTCTGAGTTCGTCCGCACCGATGATCTCGCCGCATGCGGCGGCGCCCAGCAGCCCGCGCGGATCGCGGCGTTCGTCCCACGCCCGCCGGTACAGCGACCCGGCCGGGATGCCGCGCGCCAGCGCTCGTTCGCGTGCCGCGGCCCGCACGCGCACCGCTTGGTGAAACAGCGCCGCTGCGAGGACCGCATCGTCCAATTCGTCATCCGGAAGCGACTCCAGCGCGGCGGCACGAGCCACCGCTTGCCGGGACGCCAACAGACGCCGGATCACTGCCGGGTCGGCGGAATCCACGACGGTGCGCACCAGGTGCGAGGCCACCCACTGATCGGTCTCGCGCTCCAGCATGGTGACGGCCGCGGACGGCTCGATGCTGCCCGCCTCGACCGCGGTGGCGAACCCCCAGCGCCGCGTGGGCCGGTCGGCGTGCGCGAGGAGCACCGTCCACAGCGCGGCGCCCTGGGTGCGCGCGAAGGCGTCCGCATAGCACTCGATCGCGCCCGCACCTCGGAGCCTTCCCTCAGCCCGTACCAGCAGGGGCGTGACGGCGTCAGCCTGCTCTGCGCTGAGCCGGCGCTCCAGCGCTGGCCAGGCCGCGGACCGGATCACCTCCACCGGGTCTGTGAGGCGGAGGGCCAAGAATCGGTCCGCCTCGGGGTGGGGATCGACGGCAAGGCGTCGCACGGCGCGTTCCCGCGCGTAGCCATCTCGTCCGAGGCTGGCCAGCCAGGTCGCGAGCCGGCCTCCCTTCCGGTCCATCAGGCCTATCATCGCCTGCTCGGTTGCGCCGCCGGATCGCCACCACCACGACCCTTTCCGCGCTCGCTCGTCGGCGAGCAGTAGCGTCGGTGCATCCCAGACCCGTATCCGGTTCAGGACCTGTCCTTCGCCGATCGGATCCAGGGCGGCGTCCGCCAACTCCGCCAGGAGCTCATCCATCTCATTCGGCGTGACCACGAGGACATCATGACCCATCGGTCCGTGCCCAGCGGGGCGAACCCCCTGCTGGGTGCTTCTGATCATGACGGGTCTACCGGGTCATGGGGTGAGGGACCCTCGTCCTCGGATGCGGGCCGGTCTGCGTCGAGGAGTTCGGCATCGGCGGTCAGGCGCAGGGTGCGGTCGAGGTTCAGGCGGTCCAGGAACGCCTGGTCGTGGCTGACCACCAGCAGTCCGCCGCGATAGGACGCCACGGCGTCCACCAGGGCATCCACCGTGCTCAGGTCGAGGTTGTTGGTCGGCTCATCCAGCACCAGCAGTTGGCAGGGCGGGTCGGCGAGCAGGACGCGCGCCAGCGCGACCCGGAATCGTTCGCCACCGGACAGCGCGCCCACGGGGCGCACGGTGAGGTCGCCGGCCAGGCCGAACCGGGCCAGCCGGTTGCGCAGCTCCCGATCGGGCACGTGTGGTGCGGCGGCGCCCACCTGGGCCAGCGCGGACGCCGCATCGTCGAGCCCGTCCAGGCGCTGCGCGAGGTAGCCGATCCGCTCGGTGAAGGCGACCGCGGACGCCTCCAGGTGCGACGGACGCCCCTCGGCCAGTGAGCGGAGCAAGGTCGTCTTGCCGACGCCATTCGCCCCGACCAACCCGATCCGTTCCGGCCCGGCCAGGACGATCGCGCCGTTCGTGCCCCGCAGTTCGGCGAGGCGGCGTCCGGAACCCACCCCCGGGTCGGGCAACTCCAGACGCAGCCGGTCGTCGGCGCGCAGGCGGGCCTCGGCGTCCGCCAGCGCGGAGGCTGCTTCGGCCTCGCGGGCGGCCTGCAGCTGGCGGTTGCCCGCCTGCGACTTCTCGGCGCGATTCTGCCGCCAATCCATCGCGATGCGCGCCTCGCCCTTGGTGGCCCGGGCCTTGCCCTGCCGTTCGGAACGGGACTGCTTGGTCTGCGCCTCGATCCGTTGCCGCTTCTCGGCGCGCAGCCGCTGCTCGGCGGTGCGGACGGCCTGGCGGGCGGCGTCCTGTTCGACGGCCAGCGCCTCACAGAACGCCGAGAACCCGCCCCCGAACACGGTCAACGAGCCGGCGCGCAGTTCGGCGGTGGCGTCCATCCGGTCCAGCAGGGCGACATCGTGGCTCGCCACGATCAGCGCGCCGCGCCAGCCGTCCACGAGCGCGTACAGGCGGGCGCGGGCGTCCGCGTCGAGGTTGTTGGTGGGCTCATCCAGCAGGACGACCGGCGTGCGGGCCAACTCCAGGCCCAGCAACGCGACCAGGATCGTCTCGCCGCCCGACAGGGTCGCCACCGGACGGTCGAGCACGTCGGCGCCCACGAGCGAGCTGGACACCGCGTCCAGGCGGGCGATCGAGCGCTCGGCGATGTCCCAGTCGTCGCCGACCGTGTCGAACAGCTCGGGTTCGATCTCGCCCCGTTCGATCGCCGCGAGGGCGTCGAGGGTGGGCCGGACGCCGAGCAGATCGGCCACCGTCGCGTCGGTGCGCAGCGTCAGGGTCTGCGGCAGGTAGCCGACCGGTCCGCCGCCGTGCACCGTGAGCGAACCGCTGGTGGGGCGAAACTCACCGGCGATCAGCCGGAACAAGGTGGACTTGCCGACACCGTTCGAGCCGACCAGCCCCGTGCGGCCCGCGCCGAAGGTGGCGCTCAGGCCGTCGAGGACGCGGGCGGCGCCGGGGTAGGCGAAGGTCAACGCCGCCAAGGTGACGGCGGGCGAGGTGGCGCGTGCGTGCGGCGTGGACGAGGGTGCAACGAAACGAGATGAGGACATGAGGACTCCCGACAATCAGCGAGCGGATGCGCTGCGCCAAAGCCAGGCTCGACGGACAGCGCGGGTTAGCGGCTGGTGTCGAGATCAGTCATCTCAAGGCCTCTCGTCGGCAATAGGACGCCTCCATGATCCCCGGGCTGGCCGCATCCGGCAAGTCGACGCCGAGCAGCAATGACTGGCGCGGTCGGTGGTCTTGCTGTTTTGGCCGTCCTCGGCCCGCCGATATCGTTATCTTGTCGTAATCTTTGCGAGGTCGTTGGGGCAATCATCCGGCCAAAAAATGTCGGAGGCGACCGGCAGGCTTGGGTCATGGACGAGATGATCACGACGCGACGTGAGGCTCCCTTCGAGAGGGCCGTCAGTCCGTCGTCCGCGACTGGCGCCGGGTCGTCACACGATCGCTGGTCGGTTCCGAGCGTGGCCGAGGGCGAGCAGGATGTGTTCGATGAGCTGGTCGAGACCACCCGCGTCCGTTCCATGGCGGCGTCGCGTGAGATCGCGCTGATCGCGCGTGCGTGCGATGAGTACGAGATCATCGAGTCCGACCTGTACGAGGATCCGCCGCTGGACGCGTGCCTGATGGAGGCGCCGGTACGGTCGCGTGGTGCCGTACTCGGCGGCGAGCGGTGGGTGCCCGGTGGGGCGGACGGCACACCGCACGTCGGGGAGTTCCTCGCGCTCGAACTGGCCGGCATTCTCGGCTGCAGCACCGGCAGCGCCACGGCGAAGATCGCAGACGCGCTCAACCTGCGGCATCGGCACCCGCTGCTGTGGGACGCCGTGATCCACGAGCACCGCCTGGAGGCGTGGCAGGCCGTCGCGGTCGCGCGCGAGGCGTCCGCTGCCGGGCTCGGGCTGGAGGCGAGCTTGCGGCTTGATCGTGAGCTGGCCTCCGCGGTCGGGCTGTTGGGATGGCCGCGGGCGCGCCGGCTGCTCAAGGGGCTGATCGTGCGGGTCGATCCCGGATTGGCCGCGCGCAGGGCTGCCGAGGCGCGCGAACGCCGAGGGGTCTGGGTCACGCTGACGAACCGTGGGGTCGTTGACATGAGTGCGCGACTCGATGGAGCCGAAGGTCTGTCGCTGGAGGCCCAGGTCGCCCGCATCGCTGAACTGCTGGCCACCGATGGCGACACGCGCGACCGTCAGCAGCGCCGCGCGACCGCTTTGGCGATGCTCGCTGTTCCGCACCTGGCCGCCGCATTCCTGGAGGATCACTCGGGTGGTCCGGCTGCCACGGCACCTGAACTCGCGACCGGCATGGAGGTGGCGGCTGGTGCGGGCGGCCCTGTGCGACGCATAGATCCGGAGAAGCTCAGGCCCCGGGTCAACCTGTACCTGCACCTGCATGCCGACGACGTCACGCCCTCCCCGGCGCACGGTGGCGCCGTCACCCACCCCGAGGGGCACGGCAGCGGCCTCACCCACCCCGAGGGGCAGGGCAGTGGCGTCGCTCGTGTCGAGGGACACGGCGCGGTCCCGGTCGGCACCCTGCGGGAGTTGCTGAACGGATGCCACGTCACCGTGCGCCCCGTCATCGACCTGAACCAGCCGCCCACCGTCGACCGGTACGAGGTTCCTGATCGGCTGCGCGAACATGTCATCGCCCGGAATCCGGTCGAGGTGTTCCCGTGGTCGGCCCGGCCGTCGCGCGGGTGCCAACTCCACCACACCGTTCCGTATGATCACGCGCTCTCGTACGACCCTGCGGAACGAGCACCGCAGACCCGCGCCGACAATTTGGGACCACTGGGTATCACCGTGCATCGCGCGAAGACGCATGGTCGGTGGCAACTCAGCCAGCCGGAGCCGGGCGTCTTCTTCTGGCGATCGCGCGCCGGCTACCGCTACATGGTGGCACCGGCCGGCACGATCCCGCTCGGACGTGATCCGCACCACACCAAGATCCGGTCCCTCGGCGGCGCCCAGGCCGGACGCCGCCCACCACCGACCACTCGTGACCGAGCTCCTGTCGCTCGCGCAGACGTTGTCCCGATCACGGAGAAGGAACCCCCTCCCCCGTACTGAGCGCCTCAGCCGCGCGGTGCGACCAGCGGGCGCAGGTCGGCGTCCGGGGGGAACCAGGTGTCGGCGTCGGCGGGGACCTGTTCGCCGGAGCGGATGTCCTTCACCGAACCGTCGGAGAACCACACGTAGGGGATCCCGCGGCGGTCGGCGTAGCGGATCTGCTTGCCGAACTTGTCCGCCTTGGGGGCCACCTCGCACGAGATGCCCCGCGCGCGCAGCCGGGCGGCGGTCGCCATCGCAGCGCCGCGGGTGTCCTCGGCGTCCACGGCCACCAGCACGCAGGTGGGCACCGAACGCGACGACGTCAACGCGCCCTTGGCGATCAGCGGCACCAGGATGCGGCTCACCCCCACCGAGATGCCGACGCCGGGCCAGGTGCGCTTGCCGTCGGAGGCCAGCGCGTCGTAGCGGCCGCCCGAGCAGATCGAGCCGAGCGACTCGAAGCCCGCCATCTCGGTCTCGTAGACCGTTCCGGTGTAGTAGTCGAGGCCGCGGGCGATCTTCAGGTCGGCGACCAGACGTCCGGGCACGGCGACGGACGCCGCCGCGACCACGTCCGCCAAGGCGGCCAGGCCCTCATCCAGCAACGGGTGCTCGACGCCCAGCGCACGCACCCGCTCCACGAAGGACGTGTCGGCGGTGCAGATCGTGGCCAACTCCAGGCACTTGTCCGCGTCCGCGACACTCAGGCCTACCTCGTTGACCAGCAGGGTGCGCACGGCGTCCGGACCGATCTTGTCGAGCTTGTCGACGCGCTGCAGGACGGCCATGTGGTCCTCGACGCCGAGGCCGCGGTAGAAGCCCTCGGCGAGCTTGCGGTTGTTGACGTGCATCACCACGGGCGGGACGCCGAAGCGGGTGTGCAGCGCCTCCAGCGCCTCCAGCATCACCA
Source organism: Propioniciclava sp. (assembly GCF_047602245.1). Lineage (GTDB taxonomy): Bacteria > Actinomycetota > Actinomycetes > Propionibacteriales > Propionibacteriaceae > Propioniciclava. Next base: position 3,531,208 of record NZ_JASGHT010000001.1, on the reverse strand, counting down.
GCGCCACCTCGATGTCGTGGTGTGCCGCCAGCGTGTTCTCGCCGACGATGTCGATATCGGCCTGGGTGAACTCGCGGTAGCGGCCCTCCTGCGGCCGCTCGCCGCGCCACACCTTCTGGATCTGGTAGCGCCTCAGCGGGAACACCAGGTGCCCGGCGTTCTCCAGCACATAGCGCGCGAAGGGCACGGTCAGGTCGAAGTGCAGCCCGAGGTCGTCACCGGATTCGCCTTCGGCGGCGTGTAGACGGCGGACGACGTAGACCTCTTTGGTGATCTCGCCCTTGCGAGTGAGGGCGTCCATCGTCTCGACGGCGCGGGTCTCGATCGAGGCGAAGCCGTGCAGTTCGAAGGTCTCGCGCAGCGAGTCGAGGACGGCCTGCTCGACGATCCGCCCAGACGGCAGGAACTCGGGAAATCCGGACAGTGGCTTGGGTCGCATTGTTCTACCCCAGGAAGGACGGTTGCAGGTACGGGTTGGTGGCCCGCTCATGGGCCATGGTGGTCTGCGGGCCGTGGCCGGGCAGCAGCGCGGCGGCGTCCGGGAGGCCGAGCACGACATCGCGCAGGGACGTGATCATCGCCGCCTGGTCGCCGCCGGGCAGATCGGTGCGGCCGATCGAGCCGGCGAACACGACATCGCCGGAGAAGATCAGCTCGCGCACCGCGGGCATCTGCGGCAGTGCCTCCGGCAGGCGGTGCCGCAGCAGGACGCAGCCCGGTCGATGACCTGGTGCGTGCACGATCTCGAAGGACGCCCCGGCCACCTCGACGGTCTCCCCGCCCGACCAGGTCCGCAGATCGGACGGCTCGCGCAGGTTCACGCCGAACTGGGCGACCAGCACCTCCATCGGCACGCCCGGCATGCCGGGATCGGTCAGCAGTTCGCGGTCGGCGTGGTGAATCCAGGCCGGGACGCCGTAGCGGTCGGCCACGTCGGCGGCGGTGGCCACGTGGTCGATGTGGCCGTGGGTGAGCAGGACGCCTTGCACGGTGAGTCCGTGCTCGTCGACGATGCGCACCACCGGATCGAAAGCGCCCACCCCGGGATCGATGACCACCGCGTGGGTGTCGTCGGGGGCGAACACGTAGGTGTTCGCCTGCCACGGACCCGCCGGGAACGACGTCAAGAACATGATCCTCACCTTATCGAGTGGCGGGTCACGCATGGTTCACGACTTTTCGGGCAAGATGGACCCCATGACTGACTCTGCAGGTCCGGCCAGCTTTGGTCGCGTCGATCCCGATGGCACCGTCTACGTGGTTTCCGGGGAGAGCGAGAGAGCGGTTGGTCAGGTCCCCGATGTGACACCCGACGAGGCATTGGCGTTCTTCGTCCGCCGCTTCGAAGCCCTCGAACTTGAGGTGACGTTCCTCGAGCAGCGCCTCGGCTCCGGCGCGGTGTCGCCCGATGACGCGCGCCACACGATCAAGAGCCTGCGCAAGAAGGTGTCCGAGGCCAATGCGGTCGGCGATCTCGCCGCGCTGGAGACGCGCCTGGAGGCCCTCACGCCGAAGCTGGCTGAGGCGTCGGAGGCCCGCAAGGCCGAACGGGCCCGCCAGCACGAGGCGACCCGTGCCGCCAAGGAGGCGATGGTCGCCGAGGCTGAGACGCTGGCGGCCGGTAACGACTGGCGCGGCGGCGTCAACCGGTTCCGTCAGCTGCTGGACGAGTGGAAGGCGCTCCCCCGCATCGATCGCGCGACCGACGACGCCCTGTGGCACCGGTTCAGTTCGGCCCGCACCACCTACACTCGCCGCCGCAAGGCCCAGTTCGCCCAGCAGTCGGCGCGCTGGAACGAGGCCAAGGCGATCAAGGAAGCCATCATCGAGGAGGCTCGCACCCTGGTCGACTCGACCGAGTGGGGCCCGACCTCGGGTGCGTTCCGTGATCTGATGACCCGCTGGAAGGCCGCCGGATCCGCCGCGCGCGAGGCCGACGACAAGCTGTGGGCCGAATTCCGCGGTCTGCAGGACCAGTTCTTCAATGCCCGTACCGCCGCCCAGTCCGCCCAGGACGCCGAGTTCTCCGGCAACCTGGCCGCGAAGGAGGCCCTGCTCGCCAAGGCGGAAGCCGAGATGGTCCCGGTCACGGACGCCGTCGCCGGCCGCGCCGCGCTGCGCTCCTTCCTGGAGGAGTATCACGCCCTGGGCAAGGTGCCCCGCGATGCGATCCGCGGCCTCGACAACCGCGTCCGCGCCCTGGAGCAGGCGGTCAAGAAGGCCGAGGACGACGAGTGGAAGCGCACCGATCCTGAGGCGCGCCAGCGCGCCGAGGAGACGGTGGCCATGCTGAGCGCCGAGATCGACAAGCTGACCGCCAAGGTGGAGAAGGCGAATGCCCGCGGCGACCAGCAGGCCGCCAAGAAGGCGCAGGACTCGATCACCACCTACGCGACCTGGCTCGACCAGGCGAAGGCAACGCTGGCGGACTTCACGCGCTAGCCAGCGCGTGAAGCATGGGCACAGCACGCGCTAACTAGCGGGTGAAGCATGGGCAGGGCACCCGCTAACTCGCGCGGGGTTGGTCAGCCCGGCTTCACCCGGTTGACCTCGTAGACGCCCGGCAGGCGGCGGAGGCTGTTCAGGACGGTCTCCAGCAGCCGCGGGTCGGGCGTCTGGAAGGTCAGCTGCATGCTGAACACGTGATCCTTCGAGGTCGTCGCGCTCACCGAGACGATGCTCATGTGCAGTTCGGCGAGCACCTTGGTCACGTCGTTGAGCATGCCGGAGCGGTCGATGCCCTCCAGCTGTACGGCGACCAGGAAGACCGCGTCGGCGGTGGGCGCCCAGCTGACGTGGACGATGCGTTCGGGCATCTGTTTGAGTGCGGCGACGTTGGTGCAGTCCTCACGGTGCACCGAAATGCCTTCGCTGCGGGTGACGAAGCCCATGATCTTGTCGCCGGGCACCGGCAGGCAGCACTTGGCGAGTTTCGTGTACATGTCGGCGTCCCCGTCCACGACGACGCCCGAGTGACCGCGCGGAAGCTTGCTCGAGGGGCGTACCAGCAGCGCCTGATCGACCAGGGACGCCTCGGCCGCGGCCTCGTCGCCGCCCACGGTGGTGATCAGTTGGGTGACGACCGCCTGGGCGCCGATGGTGCCCTCGCCGACGGCTGCGAACAGGCTGGGCACATCGGAGACGTGGAAGTGCTGGGCCAGGCTGACCAGCACCTCGTTGGCCAGCAGCCGGGACGCCAGTTGCTGGCGCTTCATTTGCTTGGAGATCATCTCGCGGCCGAGTTCGATGGCCTCGTCGCGGCGCTCGCGGGTGAAGAACTGCCGGATCTTGGACCGGGCGCGCGGCGTCTTGACGAAGCTCAGCCAGTCCCGGCTGGGGCCGGCATTGAGGGCTTTGGAGGTGAGGATGTCGACGCTCATGCCCATCTCGAGCGGTGAATCCAGCGGCACCAGCTTGCCGTTGACGCGCGCCCCGATACAGCGATGGCCGACCTCGGTGTGGATCGCGTAGGCGAAGTCGACCGGGGTGGCGCCCGCGGGCAGCGACAGCACGTCGCCCTTGGGGCTGAAGACGTACACCTCGTTCTTGGCGATCTCTTCGGTGAAGGTCTCCAGGAATTCGCCGGAGTCTTCGGTCTCCCGCTGCCACTCCGAAATCGACTGCACCCAGTTGATCTGGTTGCCGGAGGACTTGCCCTCCTTGTAGCGCCAATGCGCCGCCACGCCGAACTCGGCCTGCCGGTGCATGTCGTGGGTGCGGATCTGGAGTTCGACCGGCTTGCCGCCCGGCCCCACCACCGTCGTGTGCAACGACTGGTAAAGGTTGAACTTCGGCATCGCGATGTAGTCCTTGAACCGCCCTGGCAGCGGACGCCAGCGGGCATGCACGACGCCGAGGACGTCGTAGCAGTCGCGCTTGCTGTCGACCAGGACGCGGATACCGACCAGGTCGTAGATGTCGTAGAAGTCGCGGCCGCGCACCATCATCTTCTGGTAGATGGAGTAGTAGTGCTTGGGCCGCCCGTAGACGGTGGCCTTGATCTTGTTCTCGGCCAGGTCCTCCTTGACTTGGTCGATCACGGTGCCGAGGTACTGGTCGCGCAGCGGGGCGCGTTCGGCGACCAGTTTGACGATCTCGGAGTAGATCTTGGGCTCCAGCACCGAGAAGGACAGATCCTCCAGTTCCCATTTGATCGCGTTCATGCCGAGGCGATGGGCCAGCGGAGCGTAGATCTCGAGGGTGTCGCGGGCGATCCGCATCTGCTTGTCTTGGCGCAGCGAACCGATGGTGCGCATATTGTGCAGCCGGTCGCCGAGCTTGATCACCAGGACGCGGATGTCGCGGCTCATCGCCAGCACCATCTTACGGATGGTCTCGGCCTTCGCCGACTCGCCGTAGACCATCTTGTCGAGCTTGGTCACGCCGTCGACCATGGTGGCGACCTCGTCGCCGAAGTCGATGGTGAGCTGCTTCAGCGTGTAGCCGGTGTCCTCCACCGTGTCGTGCAGCAGGGCGGCGACGATGGTGGGCTCGGTGAGGCCGAGGCCGGCCAGGATGGTCGCCACCGCCAGCGGGTGGGTGATGTAGTTGTCGCCGCTCTTGCGGGTCTGGCCCTCGTGGTGGTGCTCAGCGGTCACGTAGGCCCGTTCGATGAGCGCGGTGTCGATCTTCTGGTGGTGTTGCCGCATGGCGGCGAACAGTGGTTCCAGGGCCGCGGACGCCGACGGCTTCTGGGTGCCGAGCATCGCGAGCATGCGCCGCATGCTGCGCCGCGGCGGCGGTTCGATCGCGGCGGGCTGCTTCAGCGGCGGCGCGGGGACACGCGGATCCGCCGGACCGGCGTGGGTGCCTTCCACCCTGCGAACACTCTCGCTCACGGTTCACCCCCAATGCTGCACGTGCAGCGAGTCTAGCGCCGTCGGCTTCTACTGACGCTCGCGCGACGCGCGCGAACGCGGCGTCCGGCTCGGCCGCACCACGACGAGTTCGTCGCCGGTCTTCAGCACGGCCACGCTCGGATCGAAGAAGCGGCGCAGCAGGCCGCCGCGCACCACCCCGAGGACCCGCTCGCCGGCGATCTCCTGGGTGCTGCGGCCGACCTCGTCCGGCGCCACCTGGCGCTGGGCGATGTCGAGCCCGTCGCCATAGTTGAGCAGGTCCTCCACCGTCGCACCCAGGTCGGGACTGACCGCCGACAGCCCGACCAGGCGGCCCACGGCGTCCGTGCTGGTCACCACGCCGTCGGCGCCCGATTGGCGCAGCAGCGACACGTTCTCGCCGGAACGGACCGCCACCACCAGATGCGCGTGCGGGTTGAGCTGACGGGCCGTCAACGTGGCCAGGATCGCCGTGTCGTCGCGGTTGACGGTGATCACGATGTGTTTGGCCTTCGGCACCTCGGCGCGGCGCAGCAGATCCCGTGAGGTGCAGTCCCCGACGATGGCGGCCACGCCGTCGCGATTGGCCTCCTCCACCGCCGCCTGGCTGGCGTCGACGACCACGATGCGGTCAGGTTCGGCACCATTGCGCAGCAGGGTGGCCAGCGCGCTGCGGCCCATGGTGCCGAAGCCGAGGATGACGGTGTGGTTGCGCATTCTGCTCCTCCAGCGATGATCGATGAGCGCACGCCTGCCCTGGTTGGCCAGCACCTCGATCGTGGTGCCGACCAGCAGGACCAGGAAGGCCATCCGCAGCGGCGTGACCAAGATGGCGTTCAGCAGCCGCGCGTGGTCGGCGACCGGCGTGATGTCGCCGTAGCCGGTGGTGGTGACCGTGACCGTCGCATAGTAGACGGCGTCGATGAAGCTCACGCCGTCACCGTTGACGTTGTCGGCGTAGCTGTCGCGGTCGAGCCAGACGATCAGCGAGTTGGCGGCGATGATCGCCACGGCGAGGAGGCCCCGCCGCAACAGTTCCATCCAGGGATTCCTGGCTTGGGTGGGCAGGCTGACGAGCGCTTCGTAGGCCTCCCGGCGCCGCACGGCCATGGCTAGACCGTGACCACCGCTGACACGGCGTCCACACCCAGTTCGGCCAGCAGCGCGCGGCCGTTGAGGAAGCCGAGTTCCATCACGACAGCCACGTGCACGAGCTGGGCGCCCTGGCGCTTGATCAGCGCGGCGGTGGCGCCCACCGTGCCGCCGGTGGCGAGCACGTCGTCGACGATCATCACGCGGGCGCCCGGCCAGAGTGCGTCGGTGTGGATGGTGAGCACCTCGGCACCGTACTCGAGCGAGAACGCCTCCTCGTCCACCAAGCCCGGCAGCTTGCCGGGCTTGCGCACCGGCACGAATCCAGCGCCCAGGCGCAGCGCGACCGGGGCCGCGAAGATGAATCCGCGCGCCTCCATGCCCACCACGACGTCGATCTCGCCGGGGGCGAGCGCGACGAGTGCGTCGATGGCCGCACCGAAGCCGCCGGCGTCGGCCAGCAGCGGGGTGATGTCCTTGAACACCACCCCCTTGACGGGCCAGTCGGGCACGTCGCGGATCAGTTCACGCACCCGCTCGGCATTGCCGCTCACGAGGCTCAGCCCTTCTTTCGTTGCGCGCGGGTGGAGTGCCGCGGCTGCTGGCGTTCGCGCAGCGCCTCGGCGGGCACCGCACCCAGCTGCACCGGGTCGATCGGCTCTGCCTGCTCCAAGGACGCCTCGGCGGCCGGTGCGCCGAGGACGGGGGCTCCCGCCGCGACGGACGCCGTCGTCGCCTTTGCCTTCTTGGCAGGCTTATGGTCGCGGCGCTCCAGGCGCTTGCGGTGCGCGACCATCGCGGGCTCGCGCTCCTTCATCTGGGCGAACATCGGCGCGGCCAGCACGATCGAGCTGTAGGCGCCGGCGATCATGCCGACGAACAAGGCCAGGCCCAGGTCCTTCAGCGGGCCGGTGCCGAGCACGAACACGCCGGTGACCAGCAGTGCGGCCACCGGCAGGACGCCGATGATGGTGGTGTTGACCGAGCGGACCAGCACCTGGTTGATCGCCAGGTTGGTCGCCTCGGAGAACGAACGGGTTTGCTCGGTGATGCCGCGGGTGTTCTCGCGCACCTTGTCGAACACCACGACGGTGTCGTATAGGGAGTAGCCGAGGATGGTCAGCATCCCGATCAGGCTGGCAGGAGTGAACGCGAATTGCAGCAACGCGAACACACCGACGGTGAGCACCAGGTCGTGCAGCAGCGCGACGATGGCGGCCACCGACATCTTCCAGTTGCGGAAGTAAGCCCAGATCATCAGCGACACCAGCACCAGGAAGATCACCAACGCGATCACGCCCTGCTGGGTGATCTGCTGACCCCACGAGGCGCCGATCAGGTTGTTGGTCACCTGCTCGGCCGGAATTCCGGTCTTCTCGGCGAGCAGCCCGGTCATGTCGTTGATCTCTTCGGCGTTCAGCGCCCGCACCTGAATGCGGACCTGGTTGGTGCCGACCGTGTTGACCTTGATCTCGCCCAGTTCGGGCAGCCCGCTGTCGGCGACAGTGTCGCGGTAGTCGTCGATCGTCGTCGCGGTGACCTGAACCGGCACCGTGAATTCGGAGCCGCCGGTGAAGTCGATCGACAGGTTGAGCCCGCGGATCGCGACGCCCAGCACGCAGATCACGACGATGATCGCCGAGACGAGGTACCACCGCTTGCGGTTGCCGATGAAGTCGTAGCTCAGCTCGCCGGTGTAGAGCTTGTGGGCGAGGCTGGTCTTCTGCTTGTGCTCGCTCATCACGCCTCCTTCGGGGCACCCGCGCGCAGGCGGCGGATCGGGGAACGGCGCTGGACGCCGAGATGCTCAGCCTCGAAGCCGGAGAACCGCCGGCCCTCGCCGTAGAACTTCGTCCGGCCGAGCAGGGTCACCATCGGCTTGGTGAACCAGAACACGATGGCGATATCGATCAGCGTGGTCAGGCCGAGGGTGAACGCGAAGCCGCGCACCGAGCCGATGGCCAGGATGAACAGCACCACCGCCGAGAGCAGCGACACGGCGTCCGCGATCAGAATGGTCTTGCGCGAACCGATCCAGCCGGTCTCGATCGCGCTGCGCAACGGACGCCCTTCGCGCACCTCGTCACGGATGCGTTCGAAGAAGATGATGAACGAGTCGGCCGTCATGCCGATGGCGACGATCGCGCCGGCGATACCGGGCAGGTTGAGCGCGAAGCCCATCGACTCCCCCAACAGCACCATCACCTGGTAGGTCAGCGTGGCCGCGATCACGAGCGAGGCGACCACCACGACCGCCAGCGCCCGGTAGTAGACCACCGAGTACAGGATCACCAGGCCGATGCCGATCAGGCCGGCGATGATGCCGGCGCGCAGCTGCTCACCGCCCAGGGTCGGCGACACGTTGGCCACCTCGGACAGGTCGAAGGTGAGCGGCAGGGAGCCGTACTTCAGGACGCTGGCCAGGTCAGAGGCCGACTGCTGGGTGAAGTTGCCCTCGATCGTGGCCTGGCCACCCGGGATCGCCTTGGACAGCTTCGGATAGGTGACGACCTGGCCGTCCAGCACGACCGCGAACGTGTTCTGCGGCTCGGTGCGCTGCGCGAGAACACCGGTGACCTGCTCGAAGATCCGGCTGCCCTCATCGTTCAGCGACAGGTTGACGATCCAGTTTACGCTCTGCTGCGGCATGCCCGCGGACGCGGAGGTCAGCATATTGCCGTTGATCACCGCCGGGGCGAGCAGCAGCTTCGCGTCCTTCTCACGGGTGCACGCGATCAGCGGCTGGTCGGGAACGTCGGGGAACGGGTCACCGCAGGCGTAGGCCTCGAAGTCGGCCAGGTCGCGTTCGGTCGGCTCCCAGGCGAGTGCCTGGTCGGTGGTCAGCGGAGTCTCGGCGGGCTCGGTCGGGCGTGCCTCGGGCGGCGGCAAGGGCAGCCCAGACGGCATCGCCGTGGCGGCTGCCACCGCGTACACGGGACGGAAGTACAACTGCGCGGTCTGGCCGACCATCTCCTGCAGCTTCGATTCCACCACGTTGGGCACCGAGACCGTGATCTGGTTGGCGCCGACCGTCGCGACCTCGGATTCGCCGACGCCCACGGCGTCCACGCGCTGCTGGATGATGGTGCGCGCCTGCTGCAGGCTGGCCTCATCGACCGCACCGGTGCCGGTCGTATTGCGCGCGGTCAGGGTGATCGTGGTGCCGCCGCGCAGGTCGAGGCCGAGCTTCGGCGTCCACGAGTTCGACAGCGCCATGATGCCGAACAGCGCCAGCACCAGGATCGCGAGGGAGATCAACGGCCGCAGTGGACGCTGCTTGTTCCGGCTTTCGGTGGCCACAGGTTCAGGCTCCGTTCGAGCGTACGAGAGGGAGGGGTGGGGTGGAAGGAAGGGTCAGTTCGCGCGGTTCTCGCCGGGGGTCTCGCCGCGTTCCTCGGAGTTGCCCTGGGCGAAGAAGTCGGGATCGAGGTCGAACTCGCCGACGGTCTCGGCGGCGGTGTCGTCGTCGTACTCGAACTCCTCCTCCTCGGCGTTCACGGTGCGCATGATCGCCTGCTTGAGGACGGTCATCTCGACGCCGGGGGCGATCTCGATGATGGCCTGGCGCTCGCCCATGTGGCGGATCGTGGCGAGCACGCCGGCCGTGGTCATGATCCGCGAGCCCGGTGCCAACTGGCTCACCATCGTCTGCTGCGCCTTCTGCTTCTTCTGCGAAGGACGAATCAGCAGGAAGTAGAACGCCAGGCCCATCACGGCCAGCATCAGCAGGGTGGACAGCATCGAGTTGTCAGCAGGCATCTCTTCACAAACCTTGTTCTCGGGAGTGCAGGACGCCGAACGGCGCCCCACCAATCGGCAAGACTACCGGCTAGCTTTCGGAGTCACTGAAAAGGTCCGCTCGCGTGGCGGGAACCGACAATCCCAGATGACGCCAGGCGCGCGGCGTGGCGACGCGGCCCCGCGGCGTCCGCATCAGGAATCCCTGCCGGATCAGGTATGGTTCGGCGACCTCTTCGACGGTCTCGGTCTCCTCGCCGATGCTCATCGCCAGGGTCGACAATCCCACCGGGCCGCCGGCGAAACGGACGCACACGGCGTCCAGCACCGCGCGGTCGAGCCGGTCCAGACCCAGTTCGTCGACCTCGTACAGGTCGAGAGCGGACGCGGCGAGCTCGGGGGTGATCCGGCCGTCGGCCTTCACCAGGGCGTAGTCGCGGACGCGGCGCAGCAGCCGGTTCGCGATCCGCGGCGTCCCCCGGCTGCGCAGCGCGATCACCTCGGCCGAGTCCTGGCCGAGTCTCAGCCCGAGCAAGGACGCACTGCGGGTGACGATGCCGACCAGGTCGGCAGCCGCGTAGTAGTCGAGCTGCCCGGTGAAGCCGAACCGGTCGCGCAGCGGCCCGGGCAGCAGGCCCGCGCGGGTGGTGGCGCCGACCAGGGTGAAGCGTGGGATCTCGAGTGGGATCTCGGTGGCGCCGGGGCCTTTGCCGACGATCACGTCGACGCGGAAGTCCTCCATGGCCAGGTAGAGCATCTCCTCGGCGGGGCGGCTCATCCGGTGGATCTCGTCGAGGAAGAACACCTCCCCCTCGCTCAGCCCGGACAGGATCGCGGCCAGGTCGCCGGCGTGCTGGATCGCCGGCCCGGAGCTGATCCGCAGCGGGGCGCCCACCTCGTGGGCGATGATCATCGCCAGCGTCGTCTTGCCCAGCCCGGGCGGGCCGGACAGCAGCACATGGTCGGGCACCACCCCGCGCTGCTGGGCGGCGGCCAGCACCAGCCCCAACTGCTCGGCGACGCGCGGCTGGCCGCGGAACTCGGCCAGGGTCGGCGGCCGCAGCGCGGTGTCGACGACCTGGTCGTCGGCGTGGCGGTTCGGGTCGAGCGGATCGTCGGCGCGCGGTCCGTGCAGGGAGGCGTTCATCGGGCCAGGCTCCGCAGTGCGGCGCGCATCAGGTCACCGATGCCGATTCCGGGGTCCTGTTCGCGCAGCGGAACGACCCGCTCGACCGCGGCGGCGGCGTCCTTGGCCGACCAGCCGAGCGACTCCAGGCCCGAACTCACCTGCTCGCGCCACACCTCACCAGAGGGCACCATGCGGGAGGTGGTGCTCAGGTTGGGCACCGCGCCGAGCGCGTTCACCTTGTCTTTCAGCTCGAGGATCATCTTCTGGGCGCCCTTGGGACCGATGCCCGGCACCCGGGTCAGCGCGGTCACGTTCTCCTGGGCGATCGCCGCGCGCAGATCGCCGGGCGGCAGCACCGACACCACCGCCTGGGCGATCTTCGGCCCGATGCCCGAGGCGGACTGCACCAGTTCGAACGCGTCGCGCTCGTCGGCGTCGGCGAAGCCGTAGAGGGTGAGCGAGTCCTCACGGACGATCAGCGAGGTGTGCAGGGTGGTCTGCTCCCCCACCCGGACGGCCGCGACGGTCGCCGGCGTGCACAGGGCACGGACGCCGAAGCCGGACAGGTCGACCACCACCCAGGTGCCGCCCACGGCGGCCACGGTTCCGGTCAGCTGGGCGATCATGCGAACCTCCGGGGGGCGTCGGTGAGGCGGGCTGCGGCGCGGGTGCGGGCGGCGGTCTGGGCTTGGGCGATCTCGCGGCGCTGAGCTGCCTGGGCGAGGCGCGCGATGGCGGGCGCCCGCCACAGATGGCAGATGGCCAGCGCGACGGCGTCCGCGGCGTCGGCGGGTTTGGGTGGGGCGTCCAGGTGCAGGATGCGCATCACCATCTGGCCGACCTGGGCCTTGTCGGCCCGCCCGTTGCCGGTGATGGACGCCTTCACCTCGGTCGGGGTGTGCTCGGCGACGCTCAGCCCGGCGCGGGTGCCGGCCAGCAGCACCACGCCGGAGGCCTGCATCGTGCCCACGATGGTGCTCACGTCGCGGCGCGCGAACACCCGCTCGACCGCGATCGCGTCGGGCCGGTACTCGGCGATGTACTGCACGATGCTGCGCTCGAGGGCCGCCAGCCGCTGCCCCGTCTCCAGGCCGGCGTCGGTCCGCACCACATCGGCGAGCAGCAGCGCCGGCGTCCGGCCCGGCGAGCCCTCGATCACCCCGACCCCGCACCGGGTCAGGCCGGGGTCGATCCCGAGAACCCGCATCGCTTCCCCCTCTTCGCTCCGAACGTTTGTTCGGATTCTAGGGTCAGCCTTCGAGTTCGGCGAGGATTTCGTCCGGCACGTCTTCGTTGCTGTACACGTTCTGCACGTCGTCGACGTCCTCGATGGCGTCCAGCAGCTTGAACAGCTTCTCGGCGGCCTCCTTGGTGTCGATCGCCTGCTCGTACTGGGCGCGGAACTCGACATCGGCGGAGTCGTAGTCGAAACCGGCCGCCTGGACGGCCTTGCGCACCTCGACCAGCACCGACGGATCGCAGACGATCTCGAAGGTCTCGCCGAGATCGTTGATGTCCTCGGGCTCGGCCTCCAGGGTCGCCTCGAGCAGGTCGTCCTCGGACAGTTCCTTGCCGTCCTGCTTCTTCGACACCACGACCACGCCCTTGCGGTCGTAGATGCGGCTCACCGAGCCCACATCGGCCTGGGTGCCGCCGTTGCGGGTGATCGCCACCTTCACATCGGACGCCGACCGGTTGCGGTTGTCGGTCAGGCACTCGATCAGGATCGCGACGCCGCCGGTGCCGTAGGCCTCGTACATGATCTCGGTGTAGTCGACGACCTCGCCGCCGATCCCCGAGCCGCGCTTGACGGCGCGATCGATGTTGTCGTTGGGCACCGAGTTCTTCTTCGCCTTCTGAATGGCGTCATAAAGCGTCGGGTTGCCGCCGGGATCGCCGCCGCCCACGCGCGCCGCGACCTCGATCTTCTTGATCAGGTTCGCGAACAGCTTGCCGCGCTTGGCGTCGATGGCCGCCTTCTTGTGCTTGGTGGTGGCCCACTTGGAGTGACCGCTCATCGGTCTCCTTCGTGCTGTCGTGTCGTCAGGTCCGTCGGCCATCCTATCGCGGGCGCCGGAGCGCTCTGCGCACTCAGCGCTCGGCGACCTCGATGGCTTCCTCAAGGGTGAAGTTGCCAATGTAGAGCGCGGTACCGATGATCGCGCCGGTCACGCCCAGGGGCCTGAGTTCACGGATGGCGCGCAGGTCGTCGAGCTGAGCGATGCCGCCGGAGGCGATCACCTCGGCGTCCGTGCGGGCCGCGACATCGCGCAGCAGTTCGAGGTTGGGACCGGTCAGCATGCCGTCGGACTTCACGTCGGTCACCACGAACGCCTGGCAGCCTGCCGCCGACAGCCGGTCGATCGCCTCGCGCCAATCGCCGCCCTCGCGGACCCAGCCGCGCGCGGCGAGCTGGGTGCCCTTGACGTCGATGGCGATACCGATCCGGTCGCCGTGCTCGGCGATCACCTTCTCGCACCAGGCCGGGTTCTCCAGCGCGGCGGTGCCGATGTTGACCCGGCGGCAGCCGGTCGCCAAGGCGCGCTCCAGGGAGGCGTCATCGCGGATGCCACCGGACAGTTCGACGTTGAGGGTCATCTGCCCGGCGATCTCGGCGATGATCTCGGCGTTCGAGCCACGCCCGAAGGCGGCGTCCAGGTCGACCAGGTGCAGCCAGGACGCACCGGCGTTCTGCCAGCGCAGCGCGGCGGCGAGGGGATCGCCGAAGGTCTTCTCCGACCCGGCGATGCCTTGGGTCAGCTGGACGGCCTGGCCGTTCTGCACGTCGACGGCGGGGAGCAGGTAGAGCGCATCAGTCACGGGGCACGAGGCTACCTGATCAGCTCAGGGTGGCGATCCAGTTGCGCAGCAGGCGTGCGCCGGCGGAGCCCGACTTCTCGGGGTGGAACTGGGTGGCGCTCAGCGCGCCCAGCTCGATCGCGGCCACGACGCGGTCACCGCCGTGCTCGACCCAGGTCACCCGGGCGTCCTCGGGCCAGGCGACGTCTGCGTCGGCACGAACGCCGTAGCTGTGCACGAAGTAGAACCGCTCCGACTCCGCACCCGCGAACAGGGCCGAGCCGTCCGCGGCGTCCACCACGTTCCAGCCCATGTGCGGCAACCGTTCGGCGTGCAGCCGCTCGACGGTGCCGGGCAGCACACCGACACCGGACGCCTCGACGCCGTGCTCGACGCCACGGTCGAACATCACCTGGTGACCGACGCAGATGCCGAGCACCGGACGTCCGGCGGCGAGTCGTTCGCGGATGATCCGTGGGCCGTCCACCGCTGCCAAGCCCTCCATGCACGCTGCGAAGGCGCCGACACCGGGCACGACCAGGCCGTCGGCGTCCAGGCAGGCGGAGGCGTCCGCGGTGAGCAGCACCTGCGCACCCGCCGCCGCGAGCGCGCGGGTCGCCGAGTGCAGGTTGCCCGAGCCGTAGTCGAGCACCGCCACCGTCGGGCTCACAGCGCGCCCTTGGTCGACGGCACGATGCCCTGGATGCGCGGATCGGGTTCGACCGCGGTGCGCAATGCGCGGGCCAGCGCCTTGAACTGGGCCTCGACGATGTGGTGCGGGTCGCGTCCGCGGACCAGTTCGAGGTGGATGCACAGCCCGGCGTTGAGGGCGAGCGCCTCGACGACGTGGTAGGTCATCGAGCCGGCGTACGGGACGCCGGAGCCGCCGATCCGGGCGTAGACCTGTCCTTCGGGCTCGCCGGTGCACACCGCGTACGGGCGGCCGGCGACGTCCACCACCGCGCCGGCCAGTGCTTCATCGAGCGGCACCAGGGCATCGCCGAACCGCTTGATGCCCTTCTTGTCGCCCAGCGCCACCTTGAGCGCCTGGCCGATCACGATGGCGGCGTCCTCGACGACGTGGTGGCCGTCGATGTGCACATCGCCGGAGGCCTCGACCTTCAGGTCGATCAGCGAATGCTTGCTCAGCGCGGTCAGCATGTGGTCGTAGAACCCGACCCCGGTGCTGATCTCGCTGGTGCCTGTGCCGTCGAGGTTCAACTCGACGGTGATCGTGCTCTCCGACGTGCTGCGCTCGATGCGCGCGGTGCGTGCCATCACTCCCCCATCCTCGGCGCGTCCACGCACGCCAACGCGGCGTAGAACGCCTCCATCTCTTCAGGTGTTCCCGCGCTCACGCGCAGGTAGCCGGCCGGGCCGGTCTCGCGGACGAGCACGCCCTGGCCGAGCAGTTGCTGCCAGGCCAGGTGCCGGTCGGACCAGCGGCCGACCAGGACGAAGTTGGCGTCCGAATCGACCACCTCGAAGCCCATCGCGGGCGCCCGGCGCAGCAGTTCGTCGCGGGCGGCGCGCAGGTCGTCGACCCGGGCCAGCATCTCGCCGGCGTGCCGCAACGCGACCGAGGCGACCGCCTGGGTCTGCGCCGACAGGTGGTAGGGCAGCCGGACGATCCGGCAGGCGTCCACGATCGCCGGGGCGGCGGCCAGGTAGCCGAGGCGTCCGCCGGCGAAGGCGAAGGCCTTGCTCATCGTGCGGCTGACCACCAGGTTGCCGAAGCGCGGCAGCAGGGTGAGCGCGGTCTCGTCGGGGTGGCGGGCGAACTCCTGGTAGGCCTCGTCGACCACGACGATCGCGTCGGTGCCGGTGAGCACCCGCTCGATCTCGGCGAGCGGCGTGGTGGTGCCGGTCGGGTTGTTCGGGGTGGTGATGATCACCACCGTCGGGTCGTGTTCGGCGATCGCGCGCAGCACCAGGCCGGCGTCGAGGGTGTAGTCGTCGTGGCGCGGCGCCGTGACGTAGTCCGAATGCGTATTGCGCGCGTACTCGGGGTACATCGAGTAGGTCGGCGTGAACGACAGCACACGGCGTCCGGGGCCGCCGAACGCGCCGAGCACATGGGTCATCACCTCGTTCGAGCCGTTGGCGGCCCACACGTTCGCCACGCCCAGGCCGTGGCCGAGGTAGTCGGCCAGCTGCTGGCGCAAGCCGGTGAATTCGCGGTCGGGGTAGCGGTGATAGGCCGCGTTCCGGATCGCGTCGGCCATCTCCTCCAGGGTGGACGCCGACGGCGGGTACGGGTTCTCGTTGACGTTGAGGCACACCGGCACGTCGAGCTGCGGGGCGCCGTAGGGCTCCTCGCCGACGAGTTCGGGGCGCAGCGGCAGATCCGCCAGCGTGATATCGGCGTTCACCACCGGTCGACCTCCTCGGCGTTGGTGCGGACGGTGATCGCGGCGGCGTGCCCGGGCAGGCGTTCGGCGGTCGCGAAGGTGGCCACGGTGGGACCGACCTCGCGCAGGGCGGCCTCGTCGTAGCAGATCAGGTGCACGGTTTTGCAGAAGCTGCGCACGGTCAGGCCCGAGCCGTGCCGGGCGATGCCGGCGGTGGGCAGCACGTGCGTCGATCCGGCCGAGTAGTCGCCGAGCGGCACCGGCGACCAGGGCCCGACGAAGATCGCCCCGGCATTACGGACGCGGTGAGCCACTTGGTAGGGCTCGCGGGTGTGGATCTCCAGGTGTTCGGCGGCGTAGGCGTCCACCACGGCGAGGCCCTGGTCAAGGTCGTCGACCAGCACGATCGCCGACTGCGGGCCGGTCAGGGCCTTCTCGATCCGGTCGGTGGTCCCGAGGGCCGACACCTGGGCATCGAGCAGGGCGTTCACGGCGTCCGCGAGCGCTGGGGAGTCGGTGACCAGCACCGAGCCGGCCATCGGGTCGTGCTCGGCCTGGCTGATCAGGTCGGCGGCCACGAACCGCGGATCGGCGGTGTCGTCGGCGAGAACGGCGATCTCGGTCGGCCCGGCCTCGGAGTCGATGCCGACCAGGCCGCGCAGGTAGCGCTTGGCGGCGACCACGTAGATATTGCCGGGACCGGTGACCAGGTCGACGCGCGGGCACAGGCCGGGGACGCCGTGGGCGAACATCGCGATCGCCTGCGCCCCACCGACCGCGTACACCTCGTCGACGCCGAGCAGGTGGCACAGCGCCAGGATGCTCGGGTGCGGCAGCCCGCCGAACTCCGCGCTCGGCGGCGTCGCCACCGCGAGGCTGGTCACGCCGGCCACCTGGGCGGGCACCACGTTCATCAGCACGCTGGATGCCAGCGGCGCCAGCCCGCCCGGCACGTACAGGCCCACCCTTCCGACCGGGACCGTCTTGGTCTCCACGACCGCGCCCGGCGCCACCTCGGCGCGCACCAGACCCGGGGTTGCCTCGGTCTCGGCGACCGCACGGCGGCGCCGGATCGACTCGACGAACGCGGCGCGCACGTCGGCGTCCAACTCGTCGGCGTAGCGGGCCAGCACCTCCGCCGGAACCCGCAAGTGTTCGGGGGTGACGTGATCGAAGCGCTCGGCGAACTCGCGCAACGCCGCCTCACCGCGTTCGGCCACCGCATCGCAGATCGGAGCGACGATCTCGACGGCATGCTCGACATCGAAACTCCCGCGCGGCACGATGGCGCGATAGTCGGGGTTCGTTCCTCGGACGTCGATCAGGCGCAGTTTCACGAAGCTGATTGTATGGCGGGCGTGTTCATCGGATTCGGGACGGTCGTCAACATGGTCACCGTCGCCCTCGGCGCCGGCGCCGGCCTTCTGCTCGGCGACCGGATTCCCGTCCGCACCCGAGACACGATCACCGACGTGCTCGGGCTGATCACGCTGGTACTCGGCGTGTCGTCGGCCCTGACACTGTCGTCGGCGGCCTTGTCGGAGGCGGTCGGCTCGACCGGAATGCTGATCGTGCTCGGCTCGCTGCTCATCGGCGCAATCATCGGTTCGCTGCTGCGCATCGAACAACGGCTGGAGGGCGGCGCCGCCTGGTTGCGCACCCGCTTCGCCGGCACCGGCGAGGCCGGCCGGTTCGTGGACGCCGTGGTCACCCCGACGCTGCTGTTCTGCATCGGGCCGCTCTCCCTGCTGGGCACCATGTCGGACGGGTTGGGCCGTGGCGCCGATCAACTGCTGATCAAAGCGACCCTGGACGGCTTCGCGGCGATTGCGTTCGCGAGTTCGCTGGGCTGGGGCGTCCTGGTCTCGGCCATCGCGGTCGGGTTGACGCAAGGAAGCCTGACCCTGGCTGCGTTCCTGCTCGGCGACTTCTTCTCAGCGGCACAGATCGACGCGCTGACCGCGACCGGCGGCGTCATGCTGGTCGGGCTCGGCCTGCGGCTGCTGCAGCTGAAACCCGTCCCCGTCGGCGACCTGCTGCCCGCCCTCGCCATCGCGCCGGTGCTGGTCAGCGTGGTCGCCGCGCTCAACTGACATCCGGCACCGTCCGGCATGATGCGATCAGGAGGAAGTTGATGGCCAAGAAATCCAAGAAGTCCGGCGGCACCCCCGCGACCGACGCGCTCACCGCCGCCGGCGTCCGGTTCGAGCCGATGGAATACGAGCATCACGCCGACGCCACCGACTTCGGGGCCGAGGTGATCCGCCAGACCGGACTCGACCCTGCCGTGGTGTTCAAGACCCTGGTCGTCTCGGTCGGGCCCCGCCAGCTCGCCGTGGGCGTCGTGCCGGTGGCCGGACGCCTCGACCTGAAGGCGATCGCGTCCGCGTTGGGGGTGAAGAAGGCCGAGATGGCCGATCCCAAGGTCGCCGAACGCTCATCCGGCTATGTCGTCGGTGGCGTCTCCCCCATCGGTCAACGGACGCCCCTGCCGACCGTCATCGACGCCTCCGCGGAGTCGCTGGAGATCATGTACGTCTCGGCCGGCAAGCGCGGACTGCAATTGGGCATCGCGCCCGCCGACCTGGCCGCCGTCACCGGCGCGACCTTCGCCCCTATTGCTCGGTAGCCGGCAGCACCGACGCCCACGCGCACGACATGTACCGTTGCCTACGAAATTTCGTGCGCAACGGTACATATCGTGCGCAACGCTGAGCCGCCGACCCGGGCCAAGGCGGCGTCCAGCGCGGACTGGCCCTCGGCGAGCGCGGCCACGCGGCGGGCGTGCTCGGCGTCGCGGAGCGCCTGCCAGGCGGGCTGCTCCTCGGATGAGGCGTCCGCGGCGACGACGTCGATCAGCTCCAGGGCGACGGCGGTGTCCTGCAGCTGCCCGAAGGACTCGGTGACCGCCTCCCAGCGCTCGATCTCGCCGTCGGTGTGCAGCGCGCAGTCGAGCGCCTCGGCGGCGTAGCGCGCGGCCTTCGCGGCCTTGCGCACCTCGTGCCAGCGCTCCAGGTGGTCGGGGTCGGCGAGCGCGTGCTCGCGCAGCGAGGCCACCTCCTGTTTCGCGCGGGCGAACAACGGCGGCAGCACCGCGGACGCCGCGGCGTCCGTTTCGGACCTCAACGGCGGGTCGACGAGCGTGTCGATCAACGCACGCCGCAGAGCCTGCGCCCGCGGCGAGTCGAGCCCCTCCATCAGCGCGGCGTGCGCGCGGGCGTGCTGCTCGGCCAGGTGCCCGAGCAGGCGCCGGCGCACGGTATCGGTCACCGCGTCCGGGCCCAGTTCGTCCATCAGCGTCTCGAACGCCTCGGCGAGCACCTCGGCGTCGCGCGGGTGCCCCAGCAGGTCGGCGAGCCACTTCAGCTCGGCGCGCAGCGCCTTCGCACGCCGCTTGTCGAACAGCGGCGCGAACGTCTTCAGCAGGCTGCGCAGCCGCCGGGTCGCGACCCTCGACTTGTGCACGGCGTCCGGGGCGTTCGCCCGCACGTCGGCTTCGCGGGACTGCAGGACGCCGACTTGGGTCGCCATCCAGGCCAGCAGCACCGCGCGGGCCGGGGTCTGCGGCGAGGCGGGCGCCGAGAAGCGCGCTGCCTGCGCCATCGCGCGGGCCAGCTTCGACCCGTGCCCCGCAGGCTCGGCACCGGCCGCGGTCAACGCGTCCGCCAGCCGCGCCAGCAGCGACGGGTCGGCGCCGGGCTCCAGCTCGACCTCGATCTCGCGCCATGCGGTGGTGCCCGAGGCGGCCACGGCCGACACCTCGTCGCGCACCAGCGTCGCCAGCGGCACGCCGTCGATCCCCAGCAGGGTCTCCACCCGGTCGGTCACCAGCCGCACGACCGGCACCAACGCGTCCAGGCCGGTGATCTCGCGCACCTCCTGGCGCAACTCCTGCGGCACCGAGTCGGCGTCAGGAGCCCACACCTCGGTACGCGCCCCAGCCTCGCCCGCCGGGCGCTTGAGGTGCCAGCCGGCGTCCTTGCCGCCGCTGCGCCGGCGCAGGCCCCAGCCGGCATCGGTCAGCGTCAGTCCGAGCGTGTCGTGATAGACCGCCTCGAGCCGGAACCGCTCCTCGCCCAGGCGCTCCACCACCGCGGACAGGTCCGGGTCGAAGCCCTCGGGTGCGGCGAACTTCAGCTCGCGCTCGATCGTCCGCTCAGCCATCGGACACCCCGGCGAGCGCCGCGTCCTCGGCGGGTGCATGGCGCCGCCGCGCCACCCGCGCCCGGAACTCGGGGTCGGGGCCGAGCGAGGCCGCGAACAGCGGCACCGCGGTGGCGGCGAACACCCAGGCCGCCAGCGCGGAGGGCGTGGTGAGCGTGAGCGCGATCCGGACCTGGTCGCCGGCCCCGGCAGCGGCCAGCCGGGCCGCGAACGGCCCGGGCCCGATCAGCTCGCCCACCTTCCAGCACACGATGGCCGCCAGCACCGACAGGGCCGCGGTGATGACCGCCACCATCCAGCCCAGCGACCTGAGCCGAATCCAGCTGGCGACCCCCACGGCCAAGCCGGCGAACGCCCCGATCACCACGAACCAGAAGTTGCCCGAGAACAGCTTGGCGACATCCGATTCCGCGATCGTCGCGTGCCCGTCCGCCTGGACGACATAGCTGGGCAGCTCGGTGACGTTGGCCCATACCAGGGCACCGACGACGCCCAGCAGCGCCGCCAGCCCGGCGAGCTGGCCGGAGCGGACCAGCACACGCGTCAGACTCATGGTATCGATGCTAGGCGCTGAAGCATGAGGGCCCCAACAACGCCTTGAGATCGGCGATCAGCGAACCGGAATGCTGCACGCGCAGCCGGTCGTCCAGCTTCCACAGCTTGGTTCCGCCGGGGGCCGACACCTTGACCCGCACCTCCTGCGTGCCGGGGTGCTGGCGCAGCGTGAACCGCAGCTGTTCGACGACCTCCGGCGTGCACCGGGCGGCCTGCAGCGCGATGGTCACCGGACCGGACGGGCTGCTGCTCACGTCGGGGAAGCTCACATCGGACGCGGTGAGCTCGACCGATTCGTCGCGCTCGCGCAGGCGTCCGCGGATCTTCACGACCACGTCGGTGCCCAGCGACATCGCCACCGGCATGTAGGCCTTGTTGAACACCATCACCTCCAAGGAGGCGTCCAGGTCCTCCACGGTGAGGATGGCCCAGATCTTGCCTTCCTTGGTCTGCTTGCGCTGGATGCCGGTGATCATGCCGCAGATCGTCACCTGGCCCTCGCGCGGGCCGTCCTCGGCGAGCAACTGCTGGATGCCGAGGTCGCGGTTGGCGGCGATCACATGCTCCAGCCCGTTCAGCGGATGGTCGCTGACATACAGGCCCAGCATCTCGCGCTCGAACGCGAGCCGGGTCATCTTCTCCCACTCGGGCAGATCCGGCACCGGGGACGCCGCGAGCGCGCCCGCGCCATCGGCTTCCTCGGCGCCGAACAGTTCGGCGAACAGGTCGTCCTGGCCGTTGGCCTGGTTGCGTTTGAGGTCGACGACCTCGTCCACCTTGGTCTCGAAGACCTCCATCAGGCCGCGGCGGGTGTGCCCCAGCGAGTCGAACGCGCCCGCCTTGATCAGCGACTCGATCACCCGCTTGTTGCACACCACCGCGGGCACGTGGTCGAGGAACTGGTTGAAGTCGGACGCCTCACCGTGCTCTTCACGCGCCTCCAGAATGCCGCCCACCACGTTGTTGCCCACGTTGCGGATCGCGCCCAGGCCGAAGCGGATGTCGCGGCCGACCGGGGTGAACCGGCCCTGGGAGGAATTCACGTCCGGCGGCAGCACCTTGATACCCATGTGCCGGCATTCGGCTAGGTAGATCGCCGATTTGTCCTTGTCATCACGCACCGACTCCAGCAGCGCGGCCATGTATTCGGCCGGGTAGTGCGCCTTCAGGTAGGCCGTCCAATAGGACACCACCCCGTAGGCGGCGGCGTGCGACTTGTTGAAGCCGTACGCGGAGAACGGGACCATCGTCTCCCACAGCGCATTGATCGCCTCGGCCGAATAGCCGTTGGCTTTCATGCCGGCCTCGAAGTTGGCGAACTCGGCGTCCAGCACCGACTTCTTCTTCTTGCCCATCGCCCGGCGCAGCAGGTCTGCCGAACCGAGGCTGTAGCCGGCCATCTCCTGGGCGATCTGCATGACCTGCTCCTGGTACACCAGCAGGCCGTAGGTCTCGCCAAGCAGCCGTTCCAGGTCGTCGGCGAGTTCGGGATGGATGTGGGTGACCGGCTGCTGGCCGTTCTTGCGCAACGCGTAGTTGACGTGGGTGTTGGTGCCCATCGGGCCCGGACGGTAGAGCGCGCCGAGCGCAGTGATGTCGGCAAACTTGTCCGGGCGCATCAGCCGGCACAGCGCCCGGTAGCCCGAACCATCGAACTGGAACACGCCCAAGGTGTCGCCGCGGGCGAGCAGTTCGTAGGTGGGTGCGTCGTCGGGCTGGCGCGCCAGGGCGTCCAAGTCGATGTCGACGCCGGCGTTGATCTTCACGTTGTTGACGGCGTCGTCGAGGATGGTCAGGTTGCGCAGGCCCAGGAAGTCCATCTTGACCAGGCCCAGGTTCTCGCAGCTGGGGTAGTCGAACTGGGTGATCCGCTGCCCGTCCTGTTCCCGCTTCATGATCGGGATGACGTCGATGAGCGGCTTGCTCGACATGATGACGCCGGCGGCGTGGACGCCCCACTGCCGCTTCAGGCCCTCGATGCCGCGCGCGGTGTCGACGACGTGCTTGACCTCGGGGTCGGCGTTGTACAACTCGCGGAACTCGGTGCCCTCGCCGTAGCGGGGATGCCCGGGGTCGAACACGTCGGCGATGGCGACGTCCTTGCCCTGCACTGCCGGGGTGTACACCTTGGTGATCTGCTCGCCCAGCGCGAACGGCTTGCCGAGGACGCGGCCGGCGTCCTTGATCGCCTGCTTGGCCTTGATCGTGCCGTAGGTGACGATCTGGCAGACCCGGTCGTCACCGTACTTCTCGGTGACGTAGCGGATCACCTCGCCCCTGCGGCGTTCGTCGAAGTCCACGTCGAAGTCGGGCATCGAGGGACGCTCCGGGTTGAGGAAGCGCTCGAAGATCAACCCGTGCGGCACCGGGTCGAGATCGGTGATCCGCATCGCGAAGGCGCACATCGAGCCGGCGCCCGAACCACGGCCCGGGCCGACCCGGATGCCGTTCTCCTTGGCCCACTTGATGTAGTCGGCCACCACGAGGAAGTATCCCGGGTAACCCTTGTCGATGATGACCCGTTCCTCGAACTCCGCCTGCCGGATCGCGTAGTCGGGCACGCCGTCGGGGAAGCGCTCCTCCAGGCCGCGACGCACCTCTTTGACGAACCAGGAATCCTCGGTCTCGCCTTCGGGCACGGGGAACTGCGGCATGTAGGTACCGACGCCCTCGTCGAACTCGATGTTGCAGCGTTCGGCGATCGCGAGGGTGTTGTCGCAGGCCTCGGGCAGGTTGCTGAACAGCAGCCGCATCTCTTCGGGCGACTTCAGGTAGTAGCCGGAGCCGTCGAACTTGAACCGGCCCGGGGTGTCCTTGTTCGCCCCGGCGCTCACGCACAGCAGCGTGTCGTGGTCCTCGGCGTCCTCGGCGTGCACGTAGTGCAGGTCGTTGGTGGCGACCAACGGCAGGTTCAGGTCCTTGGCCAGCCGGAGCAGGTCGGCGCGCACCCGGGTCTCGATGTCGAGGCCGTGATCCATCAACTCGACATAGAAGTTGCCCTCGCCGAAGATGTCGCGGAACTCGGCCGCGGAGGCGATCGCCTGCTCGTACTGCCCCAGCCGCAGGTAGGTCTGCACCTCGCCGGAGGGACAACCGGTAGTGGCGATCAGGCCCTTGCCGTAGGTCTGCAGCAGTTCCCGGTCGGCGCGTGGCTTGTAGAAGAAGCCCTCCAGCGAGCTGCGCGAACTGAGCCGGAACAGGTTGTGCATGCCCGCGGTGTCGGAGGCCCACATCGTCATGTGCGTGTAGGCGCCCTTGGACGCCACATCGTCGCCGGTGCCGTCGCCGAACTGGACGCGCTTGCGCTCGCTGCGGTGCGTCTTCGGGGTCAGGTACGCCTCGAGACCGACGATCGGTTTGACCGAGGACCCCTTGGCGGTCCGGTACCACTCGTAGGCGCCGAACATATTGCCGTGATCGGTGATGGCCAGCGCGGGCATGCCCATCTTCTCGGCGCCGGCGACCAGCGCTTTCAGGCGCGCGGCGCCGTCCAGCATCGAGAACTCGGAGTGGCAGTGCAGGTGAACGAATTCGTCGCCCATGAGCGTGGTGAACCTCCTGGAAAGCCCCCTCAGCCTAGCTGCTGTGCTCCGGGAAGTAGCTCCTGGCAGTCGCGCGTGGCGCCGGGTTCGCACTCCAGCGGTCCCCCGCCACGGCCGTAGCGGACCAGATCGGTCAGCTGGTGCCACCCGGCCACACGCGCCTCGGCCGATCCGGCGGCGGCGCCACGTGCCCACGCGTCGGCCTCCAGCTCCCACCAGTCGGCGAACGTGGACACCCGCACGCCCAGCCGTGCCAGGCGCTGGGCGGCATCCGGGCCGCCGGGCGAACTCAGGCGCCCGGCCTCGAGATCGGCCAAGACGACGTCGACCGTCGCCGCCACCTCGGCCTCGGTGGTGCCGAACAGACCCGCCGGCCCCGGCTTGATCCAGCCGACGACATACTCACCCCGGCAGGCCTGGCCCTTCATCGTGACCACCCGGCCATCGATGTTCGGGATCACGCCGCGCATCTCGTCGAACGGGACGCCGGGAATGCGCCAGCCGCGGTAGCGGGGTGCGCTCAGCACCAACTGGGAGGCCACGCCCATCGCCTCGCCGGTGCCCCGCAGACCGCCGTCGGCGTCCAACCGGGTGCGTTCCAGAATCAGGCCGCGCACGGCAGCACCGCCGATGATCTCGGCCGGACGCCGCCAGAACTCGAAATGAACGCGCAGGCGAGGATCCGGCACGTGCCGAGTGGAGGCCTCCCGCAGCGCCGCCAGGTTCGCGCGAACGCGATCATCGAGACCGGATTCGTCGATGCCGTACAAGTCGGACGCATCGATCACCGGTTGGACGCCCTCCAAAGTGAGCAACTCGCGCAGTTGCTGCGCGCCGAAGCTCGCGTGCTGCGGCCCGCGCCGCCCGAAGACCCAGACGTCGCGCAGCGTGCCCGCGCTCAGCGCGTCGACGATCGCGCGGGGCGCGCCCGCTGAGGCCAGCACGCTCGGGTCGCGGCCGAGCAGCAGCGCGACATCGGCCGCCACATGGCCGACCCCGAAGGTGGCCACGCTGCGGACGCCCTCCAGCGGCACCGGGGTCGCGTCCGGATGCCCGCACCCCCACGCGACGAACTCGCGGGCCGACACCCGGCCCGGGGCGTCTTCGCCGGGCACGCCCAGTCTGCGTTCTTCCGCAGCGCCCGCTGCGTAGATCACCGCCTCGTAGCCGGACAGCAGCTCCGCGCAGGTGAGCGTGCGGCCGAACTCGACCGGTCCCAGGAATCTCACCCGACCGGATTCGAACGGAGCAGCCAACGCGCGCCCGACGCCGCGCAGGCTCGGATGGTCGAGAGGGACGCCGTAACGCAACAGCCCGAACGGTGCGGCCAACCGGTCGATCACGTCGACCTGCACCCGAGGATGCCGCCGCACCAACGCCTGGGCCGCGAACAGCCCCGCGGGGCGTGCGCCCACGATGGCGACGCGAGGTCGGGCTGGCGATGTCACCTCGACATTCTTCCATGTCAGCCTGTACAGGGAGGCCTCGCCATGACCTGCACATTTAACAGTCGGATTCACTCTGGCGCCCTCGTGGCGCCGCACTGTTAACACTCCTGCTCGCGTTCGAGCGGGCCGCCACCGCGGCCGTGCCTGATCAAATCGGTCAGCTGGTGCCAGGAGGCCACCTTGACCCGGGCGCGCCCCTCACGCGTGCCCCGGGCACGCTCCTCGGCGTCAATCCGTTCCCAGTCCTCGAAGGTGGACGCCTCGATTCCGCGGGCAGCGAGCAACTCGGCCGCGTCGGGGCCGTCCGGGAAGCGAGGGTTGGCGGCGAAATCCTCCAGTAGTGCGGCGACCGTCGCGGCGGCGTCGGACTTGTTGGTGCCGATCACCCCGATCGGGCCGCGCTTGATCCAGCCCACCACGTACTCGCCGGGGCAGAGGCGGCCGTCGAGATCGGTGACCCGGCCCTCAGCGTTGGGAATCACGCCGGCCCGGTCGTCGAAGGGGACGTCCGGCAGCGGGCGTCCGCGGTAGCCGATCGCCCGCAACACCAGCTGCGCCTCGATGGTCTCCTGCTCGCCGGTGGCGATGACCGCACCGGAGGCGTCCAATGTGGTGCGCTCCAGCACGACGGCCTCGACCGCACCGTCGCCGAGCAGGCGCACCGGACGCCGCCAGAACAGCAGGTGCAGGCGGGTGTGCGCGTCCGGCACCACCCGGCCGGTGGCGGCGGTCAGCGCCTCGACGTTGGTGCGGGTGCGCCGGTCGAGCGTGGCCGGATCGATGCCGGCCAGGTCGGCGGGGTCGATGAGCGGCTGGACGCCGGGCAACTCCAGCAGTTCGCGCAGTTCGGTGGTGGTGAAGCTGGCGTGCTGAGGCCCGCGGCGTCCGACCAGCCAGACGTCGCTCACCTGAGCGCGGTCGAGTTCCTCCAGCACCTCAGGTGGCATGTCGGTGCCGGCCAGGTGGCTGGAGGAGACCGACAGCACCCGGGCGACATCCACCGCCACGTTGCCCACCCCGAAGGTCATCGCGCTCCGGACGCCGTCCAGGCTCTGCGGCTGGGCGTCCGGGTGCCCGCAGTACCAGGCCACGAACTGACGCGCCGAGCGGCTGCCCGGCAGATCCTCACCGTCGACGCCCAGCCGCCGGTCCTCCGAGGCGCCGGCCGCATAGATTACGGCGTCATAGGACGCCAGCAGATCGGCCCGAGTCAACGTGCTGCCGAATTCGACCATGCCGAAGAACCGCGTCCGCTCCGACCGGAACGGTTCGGCGAGCTTGGGCTGCATGGCCTGAATGCTGGTGTGGTCAGGGGCGACGCCGTAGCGCAGCAAGCCGAACGGCGTCGGTAACCGGTCGAGGACGTCGATCCGGACGTCCTGGTCGCGGCTCAGCAGGGACTGAGCGGCGAACAGCCCCGAGGGGCCTGCGCCGACAATGGCCACCCGCCTGGGACGCAGCACTGCGTTCATACACGCATGCTCCCACATTGCAGGCGGCCGCGAGGCTCGTCGCGCACTCAGCCCTAACGTGGCCGTGTTTCGATGAGCAGCCCGGCGAGGAGGATCACCGGCGCGAGGACCATCAGGCTGCTGTTCGGGTTCGGATCGGCCGGCCAGGCCCACCATGCCAGAGCCATCATCTTCGTGCCCATCAGGGCCGCGGCGGCTGCGTGCACGCTGGGCAGAATCCAAGCCAGGCGGTAGCCCAGGATCCAGCCGGTCACGATGGCCTCGCCGGCCATGCTGAGCAAGATCACCGTGGCCGGACCCAGGTGATCCGGCGCAACAACGGCGGTGAGAAGCAGGAAGCCGGAGCTGAGGAGCAGGACGCGCAGGTGGCGCAACCACCGGCGGTATCCGGTCGCCATCGCCCACACCTGAGGGCTGGGTTCGGTCAGCGTCATCTGAATGGCGATTCCCAGCGGCGTGGCGATCAGGAGCGCGGTGGGGACCAGCGCTTCGCCCGGCGTGAGGAGTTGCGGCACGGGAATCTGCACGGGCAGCCAGCGGAGCAGGGTCGCGCCGAGGATGCACAGGACGGCGAGGGGGCCGAACCAGCCCGTGATCCACCACAGCCTGAGGCGCCGGCGCTGGTCGGGGCCGGTGCTCAACGACATGAGCCCGCCCGGAGTTGCTCGCGCACCCACGCCCGCTGATCGGCGTCGCCGAGGGCGAACACGTCGGCCAGCGGATCATCGGCAGCCGTCGTCGCAGACCCGACCCGCCCGGTCATCCACCGGTAGACGTTGTCCTGGCTGGCCAAGCCGATCTCCGAGTCGGCACAGCGAGGCCTGAGGCCCCAGGCCGCATTCGACACGTGCGCGCTGGCATCGGCCCCGTAGGACATCGGCACGACGTGATCGCCCGGACGAGCCGGATAGTCATGGTGAACCAGATTCTGCGGAACCTCCCATAGGTCCACGATGAAAGCACGCACCTGGCGGAGCGCCTCCACCGTCGCCACCCGCGTCTGCCCACCCAGAGGGTGAGCGCAGAACGTCGATCCGCCGCCCACGGGCTCGCAGACAGGCCCCTCGGGTATCGGACGCAACTCGTAACGCTCGGCCTCCGCCACGGACCCGATCAGCAGAATCCCGGCCGGCACGAGCACCGCGGCGAGGGCTGTCAGCACCCGCCGCCGCACGGGCGTGGTCGCGAACAGCGCCGACGCGCCGAGGATCAACGCCACCGCCACCAGGGAATGCCCCACCGGAGCGCCCGGTGCCGGCTGCGTCCACGGCACGTACCACGGCGAATCGAACGGTGCCGCCAGCCGGAACCGTCCCTCGAAGTACATCGACGAATAGAACCCGGCGAACGCGATGACCCCCAACACCGGACCGGCCAGCCGTCCACGAAACCGGATCCCGAAACTCGCACCCACCCAGACGCCCGCGACGAGGCTGGCCAACGCCTGCACCCAGGACAGCAAAGCAGTGGGCGGAAGTAGGTCATCCGGGCGGATCAGCGCGATCGGCACGAGGCACTGCGCGAGACCGATCAACCCCGCCCACAGGCTGCCCGCCAGCCCCACCAGCAAGGCAGGATGACGCTCGCCCGCCGTCGACGCACTCGACAAAGCGGACAGGCCTTCCATGCGGCGTCCTGACACGATCGCCGACACCGCCATCAGCACAGGGACCGTGTAGATGCAGATCACCGTCGCCACCCGGGTGCGATCCGGCCACAAGGGAGCATTCTCACCGATGACGCTCAGCACCAGGGCCACCACGAACGTTGCCGCACCACCGGCGAGCATCACTCCCGAGGTGGCTTCGGCCCGCACCACCCGCCATCTCATGCCGGTTCCGTATCTCTCACCAGCGCCACGTACGCGTCCTCAACCGTCGCCGCACTCACCGTCCCCGAGCACAAACCCTCAATGGAGCCGTCATAGACAACACGCCCCGCGTCCAGCACTACGACGTGCTCCGCGAGAGCCGCCACGTCATCGACCAGATGCGTCGCCACCACGAGTTGGCAATCCAGCCCCTTCAAGACTTCACGCAACCGGACGCGCTGGAGCGGATCCAGCCCAACGGTTGGTTCGTCGACGATCAGGACCTCGGGCCGGTGCACCAGAGCTTGGGCCACGCACAAACGCTGCCTCATGCCGCCGGACAATGTGCGAATCTTCGAGTTGGCCTGATCACCCAGCCCCACACCGGCCAGGGCACGCTCCACCCCGGCGCGATAGTCGGTCTGCTGGTGCATCCAGCAGGCGTAGGCCAAGAACTCCTCGCACGACCATCCCCCAGGCAGCGACATCGACTGAGGGACGTAGCCCAGCACCCGCCGGGCCGCGGCACGTCCGTCACGCCGCCCCAGATCACTCCCCTGGATGGCCACCCGGCCGCGCTGCACAGGCAACACCGTCGTCGCGAGGCCCAACAACGTGGACTTGCCGGCCCCGTTCGGGCCAAGAAGAGCCACGCTGCGCGCGCTCAAGCAGAGATCGACCTCGTCCAAGGCCACGACCGAACCATAACGATGCGTCACCTTCGCGAACTCGAGTCCGTACGTGGTAGATGACCTAGTCACGAGCCGATTCCCTCCGACCATCTGCCCGGAACGCGACCTTGCTTCATGACCGCATCCTCTCACGGACGTCCCGAATCAGATGCTGGGGATTCCCCTCACCTCGCGGCCTGCACCACCGACGAGTGGGACGGCCTCGGATGACCTCCGGGCTCGGGTGATACCAGCCTCTTCATCGCATGAGGAGGGTCATCGGAAACGCTGAGGACGCGGTCCGATCAGGCCGCCCGGGTTCGTCACACTCGCCCGGTATGTCGCCCGGTGTAGTCACCGTCGCCCGGGTAGGAAACAGGGCGACAGAGCGGCAACCGGGCGGCATACGGCACCTCCGATCCCCGGGTTCTGGGGCCCGCGTGGTGGAGCGAAGACGCGAGAAGGATCGGGCTCGTACTCAGGCCCGATCCTTCTCACTTCCAACCACCGTTTCACGGTGACCTCACCGTCCAGGGTCTCCGATAGCCCTCGAGAGAACAGGCGCGCGCGGTGTCCAACGCGGAGTCGCCCCGATGGAGTCAGCCCGGGAACCCGGGGCGACCCGATCGGGGCTACGTCGGCTCAGACGACCATCGGGCGGTCGTTCGGGCCGATCGGCCTGGGCAGGATGGAGCGGCCTTGCAGGAAGGTGTCCACGCCGTTGGCGGCGCTGCGACCCTCGGCGATGGCCCACACGATCAGCGACTGGCCGCGTCCGGCGTCACCTGCGACGAATACACCCGGCACCGAGGTCTGGAAGTCGGCATCGCGGGCGATGTTGCCGCGCGGGTCCAGCTCGACGCCCAACTCCTCCACCACGCCGGTGCGCTCAGGACCGACGAAGCCCATGGCGAGCAGCACCAGTTCGGCGGGGATGACCTGCTCGGTGCCCTCGACGGGCACGAACCGGCCCTCGGAGAACCGCACCTCGGAGAGTCGCAGGCCGCTGACCTTGCCGTCCGCGCCGAGGAACTCACTGGTCGACACCGCGAACTTGCGGTCGACCTCGCCCTCCTCGTGCGAGGTGGAGACCCGGAAGATCATCGGATAGGTCGGCCACGGCTGGTTGCCGGGACGGTCCTCGGGCGGGGTGGGCATGATCTCGAGCTGGGTGACCGAGGCGGCGCCTTGGCGCAGCGAGGTGCCGATGCAGTCCGATCCGGTGTCGCCGCCGCCGATCACGACGACATGCTTGCCGGTCGCGGTGATCTGGTTCTCCACCGGCTTGCCGACCGCGACCTTGTTCGCCTGGGGCAAGAACTCCATCGCCTGATGGATCCCGTCCAGCTCACGGCCGGGAATCGGCAGGTCGCGGGCCACCGTCGACCCGATGGCCAGCACGACCGCGTCGAAGCGCTCCCGCAGCTGCTCGCCGGTGATGTCGACGCCGATGGTGGTGCTCGGCTTGAAGACGGTGCCTTCTTGGCGCATCTGCTTCAGGCGCCGGTTGAGCACCTTCTTCTCCATCTTGAACTCGGGGATGCCGAAGCGCATCAGCCCGCCGATGTCGTCGGCCCGCTCGTACACGACCACCGTGTGACCGGCGCGGGTGAGCTGCTGGGCGGCGGCCAGTCCGGCCGGGCCCGATCCGACGACCGCGACCGTCTTGCCGGTGTGCCACTCGGGCACCATCGGCACGATGCGGCGGTCGTCCCAGGCCTTGTCGGCGATGGCGACCTCGATGTTCTTGATCGTCACCGGCTCGCGGTTGATCCCCACGACACAGGCTGTCTCGCACGGCGCCGGGCACAGCCGCCCGGTGAACTCCGGGAAGTTGTTGGTCGCGTGCAGCCGGTCGGTGGCGGTGCGCCACAGATCGTTGTAGATCAGGTCGTTCCACTCGGGAATCAGATTGCCCAGCGGGCAGCCCTGATGGCAGAACGGGATGCCGCAGTCCATGCACCGCGACGCCTGCTGCCGGATGATCGGCAGCACCGCCCGCCCGGGCGTGCCCGGGTAGACCTCGTCCCAGTCGGCGACCCGCTCGTCGCTCGGACGCCGCTCGGCCACCTGGCGGGCGACCTTGATAAAGCCCCTCGGATCAGCCATGAGCCGCCTCCATCATCTTCGTAACCGTCTCTTCGTCGCTCAGGCCGGCGGCCTCGGCGTCCGCGCGGGCGGCGAGCACCCGGGCGAAGTCGCGCGGCAGCAGCTTGCTGAACCGTCCCCGCCAAGAATCCGTCCCGCCATCCAGCAGGCGCTGGGCGACGGCGGAGCCCGTCATGGCGACGTGCCGGCGCAGCAGCGTCTCGATCCGGTCGACATCGGAATCGGTCAACGGCCAGGCGTCCACCAGTTCGGTGTTGAGCCGGTCGGTGTTCAGGTCGAGCACCCAGGCGAGGCCACCCGACATGCCCGCGGCCACGTTGCGGCCGGTGCGGCCGAGGATGAGCGCCTCGCCGCCGGTCATGTACTCGCAGGCGTGGTCGCCCACGCCCTCGACGACGGCGGTCGCGCCCGAGTTACGCACGCAGAACCGCTCGCCGACCTGGCCGCGGATGTAGATCTCGCCGGACGTCGCGCCGTAGCCGATCACGTTGCCCGCGATGATCTGCTCCTCGGCGACGAACGACACGTTCTCGGGGGGCCGGACGGACAGGCGTCCGCCGGACAGGCCCTTGCCGAAGTAGTCGTTGGTGTCGCCGATCAGGCGCATCGTGATGCCCCGGGGCACGAACGCGCCGAAGCTCTGCCCGCCGGTGCCGGTGAACGTGATGTCGATCGTGTCCTCCGGCAGCCCCGCGCCCTTGGTCGCCTTGGTGACCGCGTTGCCGAGCATGGTGCCGACCGTCCGGTCCACGTTGGTGACGTCGACCTCGAAGCGGACCTTCGTGCCCAGCTCGAGGGCCGGGCGCGAACGCTCGATCAGCTCGTTGTCGAGCTTGGCGGCCAGGCCGTGATCCTGGGTGGTGATCCGGTGCAGCGGGCCGTCGGTCTGGACGCGGTGCAGGATCGGGCTCAGGTCGAGACCCTCGGCCTTCCAATGGTCGATCGCGGCCTTGGTGCGCAGCGCCTCGACGTGGCCCACCGCCTCCTGGATCGAGCGGAAGCCGAGCGCGGCCAGGTGCTCGCGCACCTCCTGGGCGATGAACTCGAAGAAGTTCACCACGAAGTCGGCGTGGCCGGCGTACTTGGCGCGCAACTCCGGGTTCTGCGTGGCGACGCCCACCGGGCAGGTGTCCAGGTGGCAGACCCGCATCATCACGCAGCCCGAGACGACCAGCGGGGCCGTGGCGAAGCCGAACTCCTCAGCGCCCAGCAGCGCGCCGATCACGACGTCGCGGCCGGTCTTGAGCTGGCCGTCGACCTGGACGACGATCCGGTCACGCAGGCCGTTGAGCAGCAGCGTCTGCTGGGTCTCGGCCAGGCCGAGCTCCCACGGGCCTCCGGCGTGCTTGAGCGAGGTGAGCGGCGCCGCGCCGGTGCCGCCGTCGTGGCCCGAGATGAGCACCACGTCGGCCTTGGCCTTCGAGACGCCGGCCGCGACCGTGCCCACGCCGACCTCGGCGACCAGCTTCACGTGGACGCGAGCCACCGGGTTGGCGCACTTCAGGTCGTGGATCAGCTGCTTGAGATCCTCGATCGAATAGATGTCGTGGTGCGGCGGCGGCGAGATCAGGCCGACCCCGGGCGTCGAGTGCCGGGTCTTGGCCACCCACGGGTACACCTTCTGGCCGGGCAGCTGGCCGCCCTCGCCGGGCTTGGCGCCCTGGGCCATCTTGATCTGGATGTCGTCGGCGTTGGTCAGGTAGTCACTGGTCACGCCGAAGCGGCCGGACGCCACCTGCTTGATCGCCGAGCGGCGCGCCGGATCGTAGAGACGATCGGCGTCCTCACCGCCCTCGCCCGTGTTCGACTTGGCACCGAGCCGATTCATCGCGATCGCGAGCGTCTCGTGCGCCTCCTTGCTGATCGAGCCGTAGCTCATCGCGCCGGTGGAGAACCGCTTGACGATCTCGCTGATCGGCTCGACCTCCTCGATCGGCACCGGGGTGCGGGTGTCGTCGAACTCGAGCAGGCCGCGCAGCGTCATCAGGCGCTTGGCCTGGTCGTTCACCCGCGCGGTGTACTGCTGGAAGATGTCGTAGCGCTTCTCGCGGGTGGCGTGCTGCAGCCGGAACACCGTCTCGGGATCGAACAGGTGCGGCGGGCCTTCGCGGCGCCACTTGTACTCCCCACCCACATCCAGGGTGCGGTGCGGCAGCGTCCGCCGGTCGACCGGGTAGCCGACGTCGTGGCGGGACTGGATCTCGGCGGCCACTTCCTTCAGGCCGATGCCCTCGATCCGGCTCGTCGTGCCGGTGAAGTACTTGTCGACGAAGTCCGAAGCCAGGCCGAGCGCCTCGTAGATCTGCGCGCCCGCGTACGACGCGATGGTGGAGACGCCCATCTTGCTCATCACCTTGAGCACGCCCTTGCCAAGCGCCTTGCGCACGTTCTTGACGGCCTTGTCTGGATCGACGGTGACGAACACCTCGCGGCGAGCCAGGTCTTCGGCCGACTCGAACAACAGGTAGGGGTTCACCGCCGCCGCACCGTAGCCGATCAGCAGCGCGACGTGATGCACCTCGCGGACGTCGCCGGCCTCGACGATCAGCCCCACCTGGCTGCGGGTCTTCTCGCGGACCAGATGGTGGTGGACAGCCGCGGTCAGCAGCAGCGACGGGATCGGTGCGTAGTCGATGTTGGCGTGGCGGTCGGACAGGATGAGGATGCGCGAGCCCCGGGCGATCGCCTCGCTCACTTCGGCGCAGATCTCCTCCAAGCGGCGCTCCAACTCCTCGGGGCCGTCCAACAGCCGGTAGAGGCCGCGGACGACGTGGGCGTCGAACTGCGGCATCGAGCCGTCGCGGTTGATCCGGACCAGCTTCGCGAGCTCGTCCGAGTCGAGCACCGGGTAACCGATCACGATCTGGCCACAGGACTCCGGCCCGGCGCTGAGCAGGTTCGCCTCGGGGCCGACCGAGCTGGCCAGCGAGGTGACGAGCTCTTCTCGGATGGCATCCAGCGGCGGGTTCGTCACCTGCGCGAACAGCTGGCTGAAGTAGTCGAACAGCAACCGCGGACGCTCCGACAGCACCGCGACCGGGGCGTCGGTGCCCATCGAGCCGATCGGCTCCGCGCCGGTCTGCGCCATCGGCGCGACCAGCATCTTGAGCTCCTCGTGGGTGAACCCGAACACCTGCTGGCGGCGGGTCACCGATGCGTGGCTGTGCACGACATGCTGGCGCTCGGGCAGGTCTTCCAGATTGATCCGGTGCGAGACCCACTCGCCGTAGGGATGCTCGGCGGCCAGCGTCGACTTGATCTCCTCGTCGTTGATCAGCCGGTGCTGAGCCAGATCGACCAGCAGCATCCGGCCCGGCTGGAGGCGTCCCTTCTCGATGACCGTGGACTGGTCGATCGGCAGCACGCCGGCCTCGGAGGCGAACACCACCAGGCCGTCCTCAGTCACCCAGTAGCGGCCCGGGCGCAGGCCGTTGCGGTCCAGCGTCGCGCCGATCAGCGAGCCGTCGGTGAAGCAGACCGCGGCCGGGCCGTCCCAGGGCTCCATCACCGAGCTGTGGAAGGAGTAGAAGTCGCGGCGGGCCGGATCCATCTCGGTGTGGTTCTCCCACGCCTCGGGGATCATCATCAGCACCGCGTGCGGCAGCGACCGGCCGCCCAGATGCAGCAGCTCCAGCACCTCGTCGAAGGACGCCGAGTCGGAGCCGTTCGGGTTGCAGATCGGGAACAGGCGCGACAGGTCGCCGGGGATCAGGTCGGTCTCCAGCAGCGCCTCGCGGGCGCGCATCCAGTTGCGGTTGCCCTTGACGGTGTTGATCTCGCCGTTGTGGGCGAGCATCCGGTACGGGTGCGCGAGCTCCCACGCCGGGAACGTGTTGGTGGAGAAGCGCGAGTGCACCAGGGCCATCGCGGACGCCGTCCGCT
Source organism: Propioniciclava sp. (assembly GCF_047602245.1). Classification (GTDB taxonomy): domain Bacteria; phylum Actinomycetota; class Actinomycetes; order Propionibacteriales; family Propionibacteriaceae; genus Propioniciclava. Next base: position 3,495,608 of record NZ_JASGHT010000001.1, on the reverse strand, counting down.
CGTCGCGCAGGTCGGGGAACACCTCGCCGAGCTGCTGGGTGGTGAGCATGCCCTTGTAGACGGTGGTGCGGGCCGACAGCGAGGCGAAGTAGACGCCGACTTCGTGCTCGGCGCGCTTGCGTAGCGGGTAGACCAGGCGATCCAGGTCGATGCCGCCGACGCCGCGGCTGCCGGTCACGAACAGCTGCTCGAAGTGCGGCATCACCGCGATGGAGACCGGGCTGAGCGTGTGCGAGGTGGTGGGCACGTCGCGCCAGCCGAGGACGCGCAGGCCCTCTTCGATGGCGGTGTACTCGATGCGGCGTTTGGTGGCGGCGCGTTCGGCGTCGTCGACCGGAAGGAAGGCCATGCCCACGGCGTACTCGCCGGCGGGCGGAAGGACGAAGTCGACCGTGGCACGGAACAGTGCGTCGGGGATCTGCAGCAGCATTCCCGCGCCGTCTCCGGCCGCCTCGTCGGCGCCGGTGGCGCCGCGGTGGTCCAGATTCTCCAGAGCCAGCAGGCCCTGGGCGACGATGTCGTGGGTGGCGTTGCCGCTCAGATGGGCGACGAAAGCGACACCGCACGCGTCATGCTCGAAGTCATGGCGATAGAGGCCCTCATCGGGCCGATGGGTCATTGCATTCACTTTTTGTCTCCTGCTCCAACGGGCTTCGTGGCAGCCACCCCTTAAGGCAACCTTCCTGGCCACACCGCATGGTGCGGGAACAAAGTAGCGCGCGTTCTATGACGGCTGTGTTACATCCCGGCGAGGATTATCGCGCGGATTTCGCTTCGTTATTGTCCTGAGATCCCTGGTCCGGACCGCCCACGCCGCGACGTTCCACCCAAGGCTCGCGACCCGGCTTCATCCGCACCGAGACCAGGAAAATCGCCACCCCGGCGAGCGCGATCAGCAGGGCCGCCACCTGGTTGGTGCGCAGCGGACCGACGTAGTAGCTGAAGTCGGTGCGAATCCCCTCGATCCAGAACCGGCCGGTGCCGTAGACCAGCATGTACAGCGCGAACAGCCGCCCCCAGCCCAGTTTGAACTTTCGGTCGAGCGCGAGCAACAGCACTCCCCCGCCCAGGTTCCAGACCATCTCGTAGAGGAAGGTCGGCTGGAAGGTGGCCACGTGGGCGTACTCGGCCGGACGGTGGACCGGGTCGATCTCCAGCCCGAGCGGGCCGTCGTCGGGGCCGCCGAACAGCTCCTGGTTGAACCAGTTGCCGAGGCGTCCGATGCCCTGGGCGATGATCAGGCCGGGCGCCAGCGCGTCGGCGAAGGCCGGCATCCGGGCGCCGAGTCTGCGTGCGGCGATCCAGGCACCGAGCGCGCCGCCGATCAGCGAGCCGAAGATGGCGATGCCGCCCTGCCAGATGTACAGCGCGGTGAGCGGGTCACGGCCGGGACCGAAGTAGTCCTCCCAATGGGTGACGACGTGATAGATCCGGGCGCCGACGATGCCCGACGGGATCGCAACCAGCACGATCGTCTCAAACGTCTCGGCCTGTCCGCCGCGGGCGACCCAGCGGCGGGAGCCAATCAGCCAGGCGGCCACCATGCCCGCCATCAGGCAGAGCGCGTAGAGGTGGATCGTCAGCGGGCCCAGCTCGAACTTGCTGATGTCGGGGCTGGGAATGGAGAGGATCACGAGCCCCATCCTGCCCGACCCGCACAGAAGTTCAACGACCCACGCCCGCCGCCAGCTCGCTGGTCAGGGCGCGCAGCGCGGTGAAGTCGCCGGGCGTCCCGGCATCCTCGGCCGCCAGCAGCGTCTTGATCAGCGCCGACCCGACGATCACGGCGTCCGCGAAGGCGCCGATCTCGGCGGCCTGATCGCCGTTGCTCACGCCCAGCCCGACGCCGATCAGCGTCTCGGGGGCGAGTGCGCGGATGCGGGCGACCAGTTCGGGCGCCAGCGAAGACGTCTGGCCGCGGGCTCCGGTGACGCCCATCACCGCGGTGGCATACACCCAGCCGCGGCAGGCCTGCGTGGTGGCGACGATGCGCTCATCGGTCGAGCTGGGCGCGACCAGGAAGATCCGGTCCAGGCCGTGGGCGTCCGAGGCGGCCATCCACTCGTCGGCCTCGTCGGGGGTCAGGTCGGGGGTGATCAGGCCCGCTCCCCCGGCGTTGGCGAAGTCGCGGGCGAAGGCGTCCACCCCGTAGCGGTCGACGATGTTCCAGTAGGTCATCGACACCGCGGCGGTTCCGGTGGCGGCGACGGCCTCGACGGCCGCGAACAGGTCGCGGGTCCGGACGCCGCGGGCGAGCGCCGAGGTGCCGGCGCGCTGGATGACCGGGCCGTCCATCATCGGGTCCGAGTACGGCATGCCGACCTCGACCAGATCGACGCCCGGGGTGTCCCCGTCGCCGCAGATGACCCGCATCGCCTCCAGGGAGAGCGGCACGTCGGGGTAGCCGACGGGCAGGTAGCCGACCAGGGCGGAGCGGCCCTGCTCGCGGGCGGCCAGCAGCGCGCGCCCTGAGTGGCCGGCGGTGCCGGCGGCGGTGATGCTCATCAGAATCCTCCCACGGTCTGATCGGGTGTGCCGTCGAGCCCGAACCAGCTCAGCGCGGTGGCCACGTCCTTGTCGCCGCGCCCGGACAGGCATACGCAGATCAGCGGCTCCAGATCGGGCTGCTCGGCGGCCAGCCGGCGGCCCAGGCGCAGCGCCCCGGCAATGCCGTGCGCGGATTCGATCGCGGGCATGATGCCCTCGGTGCGGGTGATCAGCTGGAAGGCTTCCATCGCCTCGGCGTCGGTGACCGGTTCGTAGCTGCCGCGCCCGGACGCCGCCAGGTAGGCGTGTTCGGGGCCGACGCCGGGGTAGTCCAGGCCGGCCGAGATCGAGTGCGACTCGACCGTCTGGCCGTCGGCGTCCTGCAGGATGAAGGTGCGCATGCCGTGCAGCACGCCCACCGACCCGCCGGTGATCGAGGACGCGTGCCGGCCGGTCTCGATGCCGTCGCCCTCGGCTTCGAAGCCGTACAGCTTCACCTGCGGATCGTCGATGAAGTCGGCGAACATGCCCATCGCGTTCGATCCGCCGCCCACGCAGGCGGCCACCGCGTAGGGCAGCTCACCGAACCGGTCCAGGATCTGTGCGCGGGCCTCGGTGGAGATCACCCGCTGGAACTCCTTGACCATCCGCGGGAACGGGTGCGGGCCCGCGACGGTGCCGATCAGGTAGTGGGTGTTGTCGACGCTGGCGACCCACTCGCGCATCGCCTCGTTCATCGAGTCCTTCAGCGTCGCCGAGCCGGACTCGACGGCGATCACCTCGGCGCCGAGCAGCTGCATCCGGGCGACGTTGAGCGCCTGGCGGTCGGTGTCGACCTTGCCCATGTAGACCCGGCACTCCAGGCCGAGCAGCGCGGCGGCGGTCGCGGTCGCGACGCCGTGCTGGCCGGCGCCGGTTTCGGCGATCACCCGGGTCTTGCCCATCCGTTTGGTGAGCAGCGCCTGGCCGAGCACGTTGTTGATCTTGTGCGAGCCGGTGTGGTTCAGGTCTTCGCGCTTGACGATGAGCCGGGCGTTTCCGGCGTGCTCGCTGAGCCGCGGCAGGGCGGTGACGGGGGTCGGACGCCCCGCGTACTCGGTGCGCAGCCGGTGCAGTTCGGCGCCGAAGGCCGGATCGGCCATCGCCTCGTCGAACGCGTCGTTGAGCTGGGTGAGGGCGGCGTTGAGGGCCTCGGGGACGTACTGGCCCCCGAACAGGCCGTAGTGGCCGCCCGCGTCGGGCAGGGTGGGTTCGCTCACGCGAGCATTCTCCTCCTCGGCGGGACTTCGGCCCGCCGGTCTTATCGTTGGGCCCTGGTGCCGGCGTCGATGAACGCGGCCAGGGCGGCCCGCGGATCGCCGTGTTTGACCAGCGCCTCGCCGACCAGGATGGCGTCGGCGCCCGCGGCGGCGACGCGTTCGACGTCGGCGATGCCGAGGATGCCGGATTCGGCCACCTTGACCCGGTCGCCGGGGATCAGGCCGGCCAGCTTCTCGAACTGGGCGAGGTCGACCTCGAGGGTCTGCAGGTTGCGGTTGTTGACGCCGATCAGCTCCGCACCCAGCGCGACGGCCCGGCGGGTCTCTTCGGCGGTGTGCACCTCGACCAGCGGGGTCAGCCCCAGGTCGAGCGCGAGGCCGTGCAGGCGGGCGAGGTCGGCGTCGTCGAGGGCGGCCACGATGAGCAGCGCCAGGTCGGCACCGGCAGCACGCGCCTCCCACAGCTGGTACTCGGTGACGATGAAGTCCTTGCGCAGCAGCGGCGTGTCCACCGCCGCGCGCACGGCCACCAGATCGGCGAGCGTGCCCGAGAACCGGCGCTGCTCGGTGAGCACCGAGATCGCCGTCGCCCCGCCGGCCGCGTATTCGCGGGCCAGCGCGGTCGGGTCGGGGATGTCGGCCAGCGCGCCCTTGGACGGGGAGCGGCGCTTCACCTCCGCGATCACCGACACCCCGGGCGCCCGGAGCGCGGGCAGCACGGAACGCGCGGGCGGCGTGCCCGCCACCGCGTCCGTCACCTCGGCCAGCGGTCGCGCCGCCTCACGCGCGGCGAGGTCCTCACGGACGCCCGCCACGATGTCATCGAGAACACCCATCCGGTCGCTCAGTGATCCGCGTACTGCTGGCCGTAGCCGAGTTTCACCATCACGCCGCCGACGATCACGGACGCGGCCATCAGGCCGAGCCCGATCCACACGACCGTCCAGGAGATGTTCATCAGGAAGCCGATCGCGGCGACGATGCTGCCGATGGTGGCGATCACGCTGGCCGTCCAGGCTGCCGGGGTCCTGCCGTGGTGGTACTTCGCGCCGTCGCTCATGCGCCGCCCCTTTCGTCGTCGGTGGGGTCAAGCCCCTGGTCCATAGCTTTCCAAGAATCCAGTGCCGATGTCACGTCCACCGGCTCACCGGCGTTTCGTTTCCGCCGGGACGCCGGTGGTTTCGCGACCAGCCAGACCGACGCGGCGGCCACCAGCGCGCCCGCCGCCGCGTAGCCGAGGGCGCCGCCGGTGGCGGCCGCGACGCGCTCGTTGGCGATGCCCGCTTCGACGATCGTCTGCGCGATCAGCGCGTCACCGGGCGCCGGCACGGTCAGCCCTGCCGCGACCATCCCCAGCCCCGCGAGCGCGGTGAGGACGCCGACGATGCGGCGTCCGCGCGGCCCCAGCGAGAGAGTGAGCAGCACCGCCGCAAGCACGAACACCGGCAGCGCGCTGGCCAGGCCGCTGGTGCCGGCCTGGCCGGTCAGCGGCGCGGAGCCGCTGCCGAAGCCGGACGACCAGGTGACCGTCCACCAGGGCAGTTGGGTGCCGGCGGCCAGGCCGGCCAGCCCGGCCGCGGCGAGCGCGGCGCGCGGGTCGATCCTCACGCCAGCCTGCGCATGCGCGAGGCCAGCGCCACCGCCCGCAGGGCGGCCGCCGCCTTGTTCCGGGATTCGAGGTCTTCGGATGCCGGCACCGAGTCGGCGACGATGCCGCCGCCGGCCTGCACGTAGGCGCGGCCGTCCTTCAGCACCGCGGTGCGGATGGCGATGGCGACATCGGAGTTGCCGGCGAAGTCGAAGTAGCCGACGACGCCGCCGTACAGGCCGCGGCGGGACACCTCGAGCCGGTCGATGATCTCCATCGCGCGCACCTTGGGCGCCCCCGACAGGGTGCCGGCCGGGAAGCAGGCCAGCGTCGCATCCAGTGCGGAGTATTCGTCGCGCAGCTGCCCGACGACGGTGGACTCCAGGTGCATGATGTGGCTGTAGCGGCGCACCGCCATGAACTCGACCACGCTGACCGTGCCGGGCACGCACACACGGCCCAGGTCGTTGCGGCCCAGATCGACCAGCATCAGGTGCTCGGCGCGCTCCTTCGGGTCGCGAACCAGGAAGGCCTCGTGCGCGGCGTCCTCCTCCGCCGTCGCGCCACGCGGCTGCGAGCCGGCGATCGGGTGGGTGAGCACCCGCCGGTCGTTGACGGTGACCAGCGCCTCGGGGCTGGAGCCGACGATGGAGAGGGCGTCCAGGCGCAGCAGGTACATGTACGGGCTCGGGTTGGAGCGGCGCAGCACCCGGTAGACGTCGAGCGGGTCGGCCTCACACGGCGCTTCGAAGCGCTGGCTGACCACGATCTGGAACGCCTCGCCGGCCTTGATGTCCTCGACGGCCGCTCGGACGGCGGCCTCGAACTCGGGCTGGGTGCGCTGGCGGGTGTACTCCACCGGCTCGCCGGCGGGCGCGGGCAGCGAGAGCAGCGGGCTGGCGGGTTCGCGCAGCCGGGCGGCCATCCGGCGGACGCGCGCGACGGCGTCCGCATAGGCGACGTCGATGCGCTCGCCGGTGTCGTCGAAGTTGATCGCGTTCGCGATCAGCCACACCTCGCCGGTGTGGTGGTCAAGGACGGCCATGTCGGAGGCGAGCATCATCACCATCTCGGGCAAGCCGAGGTCGTCGGGGTTGGAGTCGGGTAGCTTCTCCAGCCGGCGGACCACGTCGTAGCCGAGGTAGCCGACCATGCCCGACACCATCGGCGGCAGTTCGGGATCGCGCGGGGTGTGCAGCCGCTCCAGGGTCTCGGCGAGCACCGCGAGCGGGTCGCCGCCGGTGGGCAGGTTCGCCAAGGCCCGGTCAGCCCATGTCCAGTGCGCCTGGCCACCCTGCTCCGAGAGCACGGCAGCCGAGTTGACCCCGACGATCGAGTAGCGCGCCCACACGCCGGCCTCGGCCGACTCCAGCAGGAAGGTGTTCGGCCGGTCGCCGCACAGATGGCTGTAGAGGCCGACCGGGGTGAGGTCGTCGGCGAGCAGCCGCGTCCAGACGCTGACCACCCGGCAGCCCTCCTCGGACGCCTTCGCCCGGAAGCCGTCCAGGTCGGGCGTGACCGGCTCAGGGTGGGAGGCCACCGCATCGTCGGCCAGGAGTTCGCGGGCGTCGAAGCAGGTCGCATCGCCGGTGTGGCAGGCGCCGCCGGTCTGGTCGACGCTGAGCAGGATCGTGTCGCCGTCGCAGTCGAGCTGCACCCGGCGCACATGCTGGGTGTGGCCGCTGGTCAGGCCTTTCACCCACAGCTCGCTGCGGGAGCGCGACCAGTAGGTCGCCTGCCGGGTCCGCAGGGTGAGCGCCAGCGCCTCGTCGTTCATCCAGGCCTGCATCAGGACGGCACCGGTGGTGGCGTCCTGCGCGACGGCGGCGATCAGGCCGTCGGCGTTGCGCTTGAGGGCGTCCGCGAGCTCGGGTGGAAGCGTGCTGGGCATGGGCGCCATTGTTCCACGACGACTCCGCCGTGACCGCCGCGTCCCGGTGCGGGCTTGGCTAGGGTGTGCGCATGGGTTTCGCCAGGCAGGAACGAACGGCACTGTGTGATGCGCTGGAGGCGGCCGGCCCCGATGCGCCGACGTTGTGTGAGGGCTGGACGGCGCACGATCTGGCCGCCCACCTGTGGGTGCGCGAGAACGATCCGTCCGCGCTGCCGGGTATGTTCCTGGCCGCGCTGGCGGATGTGACGGATGCGCGCATGCATGCGACGAAGCGGCGCTGGACGTATCCCGAGCTGATCCACCAGATCCGTCGCGGGCCGCGCCCGATCTCGGTGTTCGCGGTGCCGGTGCTGGACGAACTCGCGAACACCGCGGAGTTCTTCGTGCACACCGAGGACGTCCGCCGTCCCGCCGGGCTGCCGCCCCGTGACCTGGGCGTGGAGTTCGAGGACACCATCGCCAAGAGCCTGAACACGACCGCCAAGACGCTGTTCCGCGGGGCGCCGTGCGGGGTGGTGCTGGAGCGCACCGACCGCGGCCAGAAGCTGCGGGTCAAGCCCGGCGAGAGCACCGTGACCGTGATCGGCAAGCCGTCGGAGTTGCTGCTGTTCGCCTTCGGCCGACGAGCGGACGCCGACGTGCGCCTGGTCGGTGATCCGGGCGCGGAGGCTGCACTGCTGGACCGATAGGCTGGCCAGGCACCTACCCCCAGCCGAGGAGCCGTTGATGAAGGCCAGCGCCGTCGACGGGCGCGTCAAGAATTCCCGTCGCGATCCGGAACTCACCAAGCGCGAGATCCTGGACGCCGCGGCAGCCGAGTTCGCGCTGCAGGGCCCCCGCGGCGCCCGCACCGACGACATCGCGCGGCGGACCAACACCTCCAAGCGGATGATCTACTACTACTTCGGCTCCAAGGAGGGCCTCTACGAGGCGGTGCTGCGCGAGAACTACGCCCGGATCCGTTCGCTGGAGGGCAACCTCGGTCTGGATCACCTGGAGCCGGTCGAGGCCTTGCGCACCCTGGTCTCGGCGACGCTGACCCATTATGAGCGCAACCCGCAGATGGCCAGGATCGTCGCGCTGGAGAACCTGGTGCAGCAGGGCAAGGTGGCTTCTCGGCTGGACGGATTCCAGGAGCTCAACCAGACGGCGCCCGACACCGTCGAGCGCATCCTGCAGCGCGGCCGGGAGGCCGGCGTGATGCGCAGCGATCCGGGCGCACCGAGCGCTCTCGACGTGCATCAGGTGCTGTCGGCGCTCACCTTGAACCGGATCGAGCACCGGGCCACCTTCAAGGTCGCGTTCGGGCGCGACCTGCTCGGCCCCAAGGACCGCGCCCACGTGCGGGCGCTCATCGAGGAGACAGTGCTGCGGCTGGTGCTGGCCGATCCGGCTCAGCTCGGCCTGCCCGCGGAGGATTCGGCACCGGCGGGGCCGGCTCGGGCCGCGGGCTGAGGGCCGCGAGCGCGGCGGCACGGCGGCGCAGCCGGCCGCGGGACACCTTGCCCGAGCTGGTCATCGGCAGCGCGTCGACGTATTCCAGCCGCTCGGGGATCTTGAACTTGGCCACGCCCCGCGCCACGAAGTAGCAGCACAGATCGTGCAGCGACACCGGCTGCTGGCCGGGCGCCACCACGAGGAACGCACAGGCCCGCTCCCCCAGCTGGGCGTCCGGCATGGCGACGACCGCGATCCGCGCGATCGCCGGGTGGGCGAGCAGGATCTGCTCGACTTCGGCGGGACTGATCTTCTCGCCGCCGCGGTTGATCACGTCCTTGCGGCGCCCGGTGATCCGCACGTACCCGTCGGCGTCCATCACGGCGAGGTCGCCGCTGTAGTACCAGCCGTCGGCGTCCAGCACCGACGCGGTGAGTTCGGGCCGGCCGAGGTAGCCGGCGAAGACGGCGGGCCCGCGCGAGGCCTCCTCCCCCTCCACCCCCGGCGGCAGCGGCGCGCGGGTGCGGGGGTCGACGACGCGGATCTCCACACCCGGGCAGGCGCGTCCGTCGGTGCTGAGCACGCGCTCGGCGGAGTCGTGCGCGGTGGTCAGGGTGTGCGGCGCCGACTCGGTGGCGCCATACACGCTGGTCAGCCGGATGCCGAGGGCGTGCGCCCGCGCCATCAGCGGGCGCGGGACCGGTGAGCCGCCGCAGCCGAGGAAGCGCAGCCGGGCCAGGGCGTCCGGCATCTCGGCGGAGGCGCTGAGCAGGGCGTCCATCACCGAGGGCACCGCCATCGACCAGGTGGCGCCGTACCGCGCGGCAAGGGCGGCCATCTCGGCACCTTCGTGGACGTCGCACAGCACGGCGGTCCCCCGGGTGATCAGCGGCAGCACTACCCCGCGCAGGAAGCCCGTCGCGTGACCGAGCGGGGCCGGCATCAGCACCACATCGGTGTGCCCGAGCTCGAGGGCCTGGGCGAACGCGAGCTCGGAGGAGATCAGGTTGTTGTGGGTGAGCATCACGCCCTTGGGCTCCGCCTCGCTGCCCGAGGTGAACAGCACCGCGGCCAGATCGTCACCGGCGGCGTCCGCCCACTCGTGCGGGGGCAGCGGGGCGCAGCGGAGCGCCTCGGCGAGCAGCCACGGACGCCTGCCGCCTCCATAGGTGTCCTGCGGCTCGCCGACGATCAGCACCCGCGGGCGGGCGCACCCCGGCGGGTCGAGCTCGGCCGCGAGCGCGCAATGATCGGTGGAGCGGTAGTGGTCCGGCATCACCAGCAGCGGCAGCCAGGCAGGCCACGATCGCCTGTTCCAGTTCGCAGCGGCGCAGATTGGGCGCGAGCGGCACCACGACCGCGCCGGCCTTGAGCGCGGCCACGAAGACGATCCAGAACTCCGACCAGTTCGGCAGTTGCACCCCGACGCCGTCGCCGGGCCGGACGCCGCGGGCGCGCATCCAGCCCGCGAGCCGCGACGACGCGTGGTCGGCTTCGGCGTAGGTGTACCGGTGCCCGGACCGGTCCACCACCGCGAGCGCGTCCGGCGAGGCCGCCGCCGCGAGTCGCCACCAGGCGAGCAGGCCCGCGTCCCCCCACCAGCCTTGGGCGCGGTAGAGGTCGCGCTGAGCGGCCGGCGTGGACGGCCGGCCGCTCAGCCCCCGCGGCGTCGGTTCGGGGTGATGACGCATGACCTGCTCCTGTCCCGGCGCTGCCGTGCTCACAGCCAGGCGTATTCCTTCTTGAGCTGGCGCGCGATCACGATGGACTGGATCTGGTTGGTGCCCTCCATGATCTGGAACACCTTCGCGTCGCGCATGAGCTTCTCGACCGGGTACTCCTTGGTGTACCCGTTGCCCCCCATCACCTGCACGGCGTCCGAGACCACCTCCTGCATCAGGTCGGTGACGATCTGCTTGGTGATCGCGCCCTCCTTCTGCACGTCGGCGCCGGCGTCGATCATCCGCATGGTGTGCTGCACCAGCGCGCGGCAGGCGACCGTCTTGGCCGACATCCGGGCCAGCATGTCTTGGACCATCTGGAACTCGAAGATGGGGCGTCCGAACTGCTCGCGCTGCAGCGCGTACACGGTGGCCTCGTCGAGCGCCCGCTGCATCATGCCGACCGCGATGGTGGCCATGAACGGACGCGACACGTCGAGTCCGGCCATCGCGACCTTGAAGCCCTCGCCCGGTTTGCCGACCAGGTTGCCGGCCGGCACCCGGACGTTGTTGAGGATCAGGTCGCAGGTGTTGGAGGTGCGCAGGCCCATCTTGTCCTCGTGCTGGCCCGCGACCAGGCCTTCGCGGCCGGCCTCGACCAGGAAGGTGGAGATGCCGCGGGCGCCGGCGGCCGGGTCGGTGGAGGCCGAGATCAGGTAGATGTCGGCGATGCCGCCGTTGGTGATCCAGCACTTCTGCCCGTTGAGCACGTAGTCGTCGCCGTCGCGCACCGCGGTGGTGCGGATGGCGGCGGCGTCCGAGCCTGCACCCGGCTCGGAGATCGCGAAGCAGCCCAGGCCGCCGGCGGCGATGGTGTCGGCGAACAGGCGGGCCTGTTCGCGGGTGCCGGACTGGTGGACGTTGCGGAAGGCGACGAAGGTGGACACCAGCGTGATCGCGTAGCCGGCGTCGACCTTGCCGAGTTCTTCGAACACCATCGAGCCGGTCTCGTAGTCCAGGTTCGATCCGCCGAACTCTTCGGGGAGTTCCAGCATGTGCAGGCCGAGCTCGAAGGCGCCGGCGAAGTCCGCCTTCTCGCAGTGGCTGTCGCGGTCGCGCTGGGCGACGTGCGGGGCGACGTCGGCCCAGACGAACTCCTTCACGGAGTCGATCAGCAGGACCTGCTCGTCGGTGAGCATCTGGGTCATGATGGGGAATACCTCTTTCTGGATGGGTGGCGCTCGGTGAGTGGCACTCGGCGCCGTGAAGTCGGGAACGCGGACGGCGCTCAGGCGGCGCGGGCCACCTCGAGGCGGCTCTTCTCGGCGCGGTCGACGAAGACCGCCAGGGCCACGCCGACCAGCGTCACGCCGGCGTTCAGCAGCAGGACGTTTCCGGGCGCGGCGACCACCCAGGGAGCAGCCAGCGACTGGAACGCGAATCCGCCGATGGCGGAGGCGATCATCACCAACGAGGTCATCAGCCCGCGAGCATGGGGGAACAGCGAGTTGGCGGTCGAGGTGACCAGCTGCAGGACGCCTCCGGCCGCGGTCCAGCCGATGATGAAGCCGGCGGCGGGCACGATCCACGGGGTGTGCACGAAATACACCGCGATCAGGGTGATCGCCGAGACCAGCGGGTAGAAGATGATGATCTGGGTGGCCCGGATCCGGGTGAGCAGCGCGGTGGAGATCAGGATCGCCACCATGGCGCCCGCCGAGTACCAGCTCTGGGTCAGGGCCGGGTTCTCCATGCCGTAGGCCTTGCCGAGTTCCTGGTTGGTGTTGCCCCACAGCGTGAACGTGGTGATGGTGGTGGCGCCGAGCACGATCAGCATGATCATCGGGGCGCTGACGGTGATCGCGGCGCGCGGGGCCGCGCTCGCGGCGTCCTGCTTGGACTCGTTGGGCGGGAACGGCGCGAACAGCAGGCCGACGATGACGGCCGCGATGATCGCGGCGAAGCCGAGGTAGACCGTGCGGAATCCGCCCTCGAGGTCGGCGCCGCCGGTGGCGCTGATGATCAGCGGCAGTAGGAACTGCGCGACCAGGATCGAGAACTTCAAGAACAGGTTCGCGATGTGGGAGTGCTTGGGGAAGACCTCCGACAGGGCGGGGTAAACCGCCGGGTCGAGGAAGCCGTTGCCGAGGCCGGCCACGACGCACATGACGGTGCCGAGCATCGGGTTGGACACGAACACGATGCCGACGAACGACGCCGCCAGCAGCGAGGCGCCGATGATGGCGCCGAGCCGGCGCGACACCCGGTCGGCGATGGGCCCGGCGATCGGGTAGGCGATCAGGCGTCCGACCATCATCCAGGCGATGGCGGCGGCCACACCGGCGACGTCGGTGGACCACTGGCCGGCCAGCGCCGGCTTGAACTGGGCCTGGGCGAACAGCGAGAAGCCCAGCACGAAGTAGGACAGATAGAGCAGGGCGGCGGTCGCCCAGTACTTGCGGGTGGTGGGAGGGCTGGAGACGGTGGTGGCGGTGGACATGATTTCTTCTCTCGTTCATCAGGCGGGTCCCGTCGCGCCGGTGCGGCGGGACCCGGGAGGGTCAGCGTCGTTGGACGCCGCAGGCTCCGCCGGAGGCGATCACGGCCGCGATCTCCTCGGGCGGGTAGCCGAGTTCGGCGAGGATCTGCTCGGTGTCGGCGCCCTGGGCGCGGGTGAGCGCCAGTTCGGGGTCGCCTTGAGACTGGAACCGGACCGGGTTGGTCGGGATCATCCGCTCCGCGCCGGTGCCGCAGGTGACCCTGCGCAGCACGTCGTTGGCCCAGCCCTGCTCGTCGGCGTAGATGTCGGACGGGGTCTGGCAGGCCTCGATCGGCACATCGTTGGCGCGGAAGGTCTGCAACCAGTACTCGCGCTCGCGGGTCGCGAAGGCCTCGTCGAGGACGTCGACGACCTCGCCGTTGCGGCCGGTCTCGTTGAGCACGTCGCAGATGTTGTAGCGCGCGTCGCCGGCGAGGTCGCCGCGGCCGAGCAGGCCCATCACCTTGTCGAAGTCGCGGTCGTATTCGGGCGCGCACAGGGTGAGGATCTGGCCGTCCCCGGCGGTGTAGGTGTTGTTGAACGGGTTGATCACCTCGCGGCGATCCTTCGGGTAGGCGCTGCCGTACTGCGCCGAGATCATCGCGGTGTTCAGCATGAACACGCCGGAGTGGAACAGCGAGGTGGTGACGTAGTCGCCCTGACCGGTGGCCTGACGGCCAAGTAGGGCGGCGAGAATACCGGAGGCCAGCACGAAGGACACCTGGAAGTCGCCGTACCCGTTGGGTGGCAGCATCGGGCGGCTGCCGCGGTTGACCGTGGTGCCGAGGACGCCGCCGCGCGACATGCAGGCGGTCATGTCGAAGCCCGCGGCGTCCTTGAGCGGGCCGCGCGCGCCGAAGCCGAGCACCTGCGCCATCACCAGGCGCGGGAACTTGGCGTGCAGGGTGTCGAAGTCGTAGCCGAGCTTGACCAGCGACTTCACCCGGGTGGAGGTGAGGAACACGTCGGCCTCGGCGAGTAGCCGGTCCATCACCTCACGGCCCGACTCGTGGCGCAGGTCGAGCGTCATGAACCGCTTGTTCATGTTCGACATGTCGAAGCCGAGGTTCTCCTCGTCGGTGTAGGGCGTGCCGAAGACGGCGCCCTGGGTGCGGCCGGGGTCGCCCTTGGGCGCCTCGACCTTGATCACGTCGGCGCCCCACTCCCCGAGCAGGCGTGCGACGGTGGGGGCGGCCAGGAAGGCCGTCATGTCGACGACCTTGATTCCTTGTAGGGGGTTCATGCTTCCTCACTTGCGAGCGAACGGTGGTGGAGTGGGGGTGGTGCACCCGGGCGGGCGTGGCGGTCGCCGGTGTTTCGGCGGGCCCGCCCGGGCGCGGTCGGCGTCAGGAGTTCCAGAGATCCCCGCCGGTCTCGATCAGGCCGCGGGCCGCCGTGATGCGCTGCACGGTCGGGGGGCCTTCTTCAAGCCACATGGCGCGGCAGTCGCGGTAGAGCCGCTCCGCCGGGCCGTAGTCGCACTCCTCGAAGTAGCCGATGCCGCCGAGGATCTCCAGCATGTTGTCGGAGACGATCTTCACCCCGTCGATCGAGGCGAGCTTGCACAGCGACGCCTGCGTCATCGGGTCCTCGCCCTGGTCGTAGCGGGCCGCGGTGTCGTGAATCATCGAGCGCAGCATGTACACCCATTTGCCGGACTCGGCAAGCATCGACTGGATGGCCTGGCGCTTGACCAGCGGCTTGCCGAAGGTGATCCGGTCCTTGGCGCGCGCGATCGAGATCTCCAGCATGCGCTGGGCCATGCCCAGGTTGGAGTCGGCGATGTGCACCCGGGACAGACCGAGGGAGTACATCGCCACGTGCAGGCCCTGGCCGACCTCGCCGAGGCGGTACTTGTCGGGCACCCGGCAGTCGGTGAACCGCAGGCCGGCATGGCCGGCGCCGCGGCAGCCCATCATGTGCGGCATGTCGACGATCTCGTATCCGGGTGTATCGACGGGGACGAAGAACGCGGTCAGCCGGGTGTCCTTGTCGGCCTCGGGATCGGTGACGGTGATCAGATAGGTGCCGTCGGAACAGTCGGTGTGCGAGATCAGCGTCTTCTCGCCGTTGATCACCCACTCGTCGCCGTCGCGCACCGCGGAGGTCTTGATGTCGGCGCCGGAGCCGGCCTCCTTCTCGGTGAGGGCGAAGTTCACGTACAGCGTCTTGTCCTGGAAGCGGGGCATGGCCCATTCCTTGAGTTCGGGCTGGGCGAAGTCGTCCATGATCCGCCAGTTGAGGCCGGCGGCGTGGTGCAGGTGCATCCGCATGCCGCCGGGACCGCGGGAGAACTCCTCCTGCACCTTCATGATCTGCACGGTGGACAGGCCCCAGCCGCCGTACTGCTCGGGCATGTAGAAGCGGTACAGGTGGTGCTGCTTGGCCAGCTCGTAGAACTCGTCGGGGAACTTGTTGGTCACCTCGATCTCGATCTGCATCTCGTCGAGGGGGCCTTGGGCGAGCTCGCGGATCTGAAGCAGATACTGCTGGAACTCTTCGTCGGTCGTCGGCTTGGACGTGATCATGGACATCTCCTTTGATGGCATCGCGCATCCGCGCCAGGGCGGACGTTTCGCGACCTGACTAGCGTGGAAGCTAAAATAATTAACCGGGTAGAACAAACCATAGACCGCGGGAAAGCCTCCGTCAGGGGACTATGGTCCCCACCGTCGAGGACCGCCTCCCGGACCGCTCAGCGGCGCACGATCGCACCCGTGGGGCATTCGGGCGCGCACAGGTGACAGCCACAGCAGGCGTCCGGATCGATCGCGAAGCGGACGCCGTCGCGCGCCAGCACCGCCCCGAACGGGCAGACCGCCTGGCAGTTGCCGCACCCGCTGCAATCGCCGCAGGTCAGGCAGCGGCCCGCCTCGGCCACGGCCGCCTGCAGACCCGAGCCTGCGGCCTTGGCCAGGATGGGCGGCTGCGCCGGGTAGTACCAGCGGGCCAGTTCGTCGGCGCCGACGACGGACGCCGCGGGCGCCTCGGCGAAGTCGCGGCCGGCGAAGTCGGCGATCAGCGCCCGTGCCGCGCGGCGCCCGCGCCCGAGCGAGACGGTGGCCGTGCGGCGCACCCGGCGGTCGGTGTGCACGGGCTGGCGCCACAGCGTCCGCCCGGGCACGATCGCCATGCACATCGAGGCCCCAGCCGCCCACACCACGGCGTCGCAGCCGCGCAGCGCGTCCTCGATCCGGCGCACTCCGCTGCCCGGCACGGCCCGGACGCCGAGGGTGAGAATCCGGCCGATCTCGGCGTCCAGGATCGCCTTCGGCAGGCGGCGCTCGCTGATGCCGCGGCGCAACATCCCGCCGAGGGCGTGGTGCGCCTCGTGCAGCACGACCTCGTGTCCGGCGCGCGCCAGCTGGTAGGCGGCCGACAGTCCACATGGCCCCGAACCCACCACCGCCACCCGGCGCGGCCCACCCTCCGGTGACCGCGGCGCGGGCAGGGCCCAGCCCTGCTCGATCGCGTGGTCGCCGAGCACCCGCTCGCACTCCCGGATCGCCAGCGCGCCGTCCCATCCGCCACGGTTGCAGTCCCGCTCACAGTCGGCGTAGCAGATCCGCCCGAGCACCGCCGGCAGCGGGTTGGCCTCCACCAGCGCACCCCAGGCTTCCCGCACTCCCCCGCCGGCCAGCAGCCCAAGCCAGTCCCGCACCGGCTCGCCGGCGGCGCAGGCCTGATCGCAGGGCGCGGGCCGGGCGGCGACGGCGTACGTCAGCGGGGTCGGCAACGCTCCTCCTCGGGTTTCAGGGCAGACCTCGATCATCGCTGCGAGAAAGCCACGGAATCTAGGACCAAGGGCCATGGACACCCCCGTCCGGCATGCGATGATTGTACTAACCAGTTAATTAGTGGTGTGGACGACGGAGCTGTCGGCCGTCGCGGGACGAAGCGGTCCCGGCACCTCGAGGAAAGAGAGATCCCATGACTGTTGCCGTGGCATACAAGTGGGCCGCCAACCCCCAAGACGCCCAGGTGGGCGCCGACGGGACCGTCGACTGGTCCCGCGCGAAGGCCGCCGTGAGCGAGTACGACCCCGTCGCGATCCAGGTCGGCCGCGCCGTCGCGGACGCCGCGGGCACGCCGCTGATCGGCGTCTCGGTCGGCACGAGCGCCACCGCAGGATCCATGGCCAAGAAAGCGGCGCTCTCGCGCGGCCTCGACAAGGCCGTTCTCGTCGCCGATGACGCCGTCGCCGCGTGGAACCTGACCCAGGTCGCCGGAGCCCTCGCCAGGCTGATCACCCGCACCGGGGACGTCGACCTGCTCGTCACCGGCGACTCCTCCATCGACGAGAACGCGAAAATGGTGCCCGCGCTGGTCGCCGGCCACCTCGGCTGGCCCTGCTTCCAGGACGTCACCGGCGTCAGCAAGACCGACGGCGGCTGGAGCATCACCCAAGAGGTCGCCGGCGGACGCCGCACCGTCGCCGTCACCGGTCCCGCCGTCGTCGCGGTGACCACCGATGCCGCCGCCGTCAAGGTGCCCGGAATGAAGGACATCCTCGCCGCCGGCAAGAAGCCCGCCGAGACCGTACCCGTGGCCGACCTCGCCCTCACCGGCGTGCCGCTACAGGTCGCCGCACGCCGGCGTCCGCAGGCGCGCTCCCGCAAGAACCTGATCGTGTCCGACGCCGCCGCGCTCGCCCAGGCGCTGCGCACCGACGGCGTCCTCTGAGCACCCAAGACCCCCAAGGAGTAGTCATGGCCAACGCCTGGATCATCACCACCACCCCGCAGATCGCCGCACTGATCGACCTCGGTCGCGCCTGGGGCGGCACCGTCACCGTCGTCGCCGTCGGCGAGGACGCCTACGCCGGTGTGGACGCCGTCCGCACCCTCACCCTGCCGCCGGGCACGCCCGCCGAGGCCGCCGCCCCCGCGGTCGCCGCCGCCGTGACCGCCGAGCCGGGCGACCTCGTCCTGGCCCCCAACCGCGCCGCCGAACGCGTGCTGGCCGGCGCCGTCGCGGCGCGGCTGAACGCGCCCGTGGTCACCGGCGTGAGCGCCGTCGCGCCCGGCTCGCTCACCGTGGAGCGCTTCGGCGGGATCACCGAGGAGACGCTGGCCAGCCCCGCGCCGGTCGTGATCGTCGCCGCGGGCGGCGCCGAGGCGTCCGGCGACCCGGTCTCGGCCTCCGCCATCGAGGCCGAGACGCTGCCCGCGACCGTCACCGAGGAGTCCACCACCCAGTCCGACAGCACCGATCTGGCCGCCGCCAAGCGGATCGTGTCGGTGGGGCGCGGCTTCAAAGCCTCCGGCGACCTCGACCTCGCCCGCACACTGGCCTCCGCCCTGGACGCCGAGCTGTGCTGCTCGCGACCGCTGGCCGAAGGAGTGGGGTGGATGCCGAAGGAGAGCTACGTCGGCGTCTCGGGACAGGTCGTCAAGCCCGACCTCTACCTGGCGGTCGGCATTTCGGGCCAGCTGCAGCACATGGTCGGCGCGCGTGACGCGCGCACGATCGTGGCGATCAACGCCGATTCGTCGGCACCGATCTTCAGCCACGCCGACTACGGGGTGGTCGGCGACCTCTACGAGGTGCTGCCCGCCCTGACCGATGCCCTCGCCTAGGAGCGGATGATGGCTTCCTCGCAGGATGACGACGTCTTCGACGTCATCGTGGTCGGCGGCGGCGTCGCCGGCACCGTATGCGCCTACCAGGCCGCGCAGGCCGGCCACCAGGTCGTACTCATCGAGCGCGGCTCACAACCCGGCACCAAGAATCTCTCCGGCGGTGTCTTCTACTGCCGGGTGATGGAGCAGGTGTTCCCCGGTTTCGTCGATCGTGCACCGGTGGAGCGCCGGATCACCCGCAACGTCGTGTCATTCTTGAACGCCACCTCGGCGGTCAACATCGACTACTGGGACCAACGGCTCGCCGCCCCCGTGAACGCGGTCACGGTACTGCGCGCCAAGCTGGACGCCTGGTTGTCGGAGCAGTGCGAGGAAGCCGGCGTCATGGTGATGCCCGGCGTCAAGGTCGATGAACTCATCGTCGAAGCCGGCCAGGTCGTCGGCGTCCGGGCCGGCGAGGACGAGTTGCGCGCCCGGGTGACCGTCCTCGCCGACGGGGTGAACTCGTTCCTCGCCCAGCAGGCGGGCATCCGGCCCAAGCAGCCGCACCAGCACCTTGCGGTCGGGGTCAAGTCGGTGATCCGGCTGCCCCGCACCGTGCTGGAGGATCGCTTCCGGGTCAGCGGTGATGAAGGGGTCGCCTACGCGCTGGTCGGCGACGCCACCCAGGGCTGCGCCGGCGGCGGGTTCCTCTACACGAACGAGGATTCGGTCTCGATCGGCGTGGTGCTGCGCCTGGACGACCTGACCGCCAAGGGGCTGACCTCCTCGGAGGTGCACGACCACTTCTTGCGGCATCCGGCGATCGCGGGCCTGCTCGCCGGCGGCGAGTTGCTCGAGTACGGCTGCCACCTGACCATCGAGGACGGCCCCGCCATGGCGAAGCAGGACCTCACCCGGCCGGGCTTGCTGATCATCGGCGACGCCGCGGGGTTCACGCTCAACACCGGCCTCACCATCCGCGGGATGGATCTGGCGGCGGGCAGCGCGCTGGCCGCGGCGGCCACCATCGATGCGGCGCTGGAGTCCGACGACGTGTCGGGCGCGGCGATGGACCGTTACCGCACCGAGTTGGACGCCGGCTTCGTCGGCCGGGATCTGGCGCTGTACGCGAAGGCACCGGGATTCCTGGAGAACCCGCGGATGTACCGCGACTACGGACTGCTGCTGGCCGACATCCTGCACGGCGTCTTCGATCTCGACACCACGCCGCGCCGGCACCTGGCCGCCACGGCGTGGGACCGGGTGAAGGCGTCCGGAATCGGCATCACCCGCATCGCGCGCGATGCCTGGCAGGCCGTCCGCGCCCTGTAACCCTCAGGAGACCCCTCATGCAATCGTTCCCCAGCGTCACCGAGCGGCTGGCCCGCAACGCCTATGTCACCGACGAGGAATGCGGCCACATTACCGTCCACCAGGACGTCGCCCGCGCGACCGGCACCGGCAAACTGCTGGTGGCGGTCTGCCCGGCGCACGTCTACAGCGAGGAGCCCGACGGCACCATCGCGGTCGAGTACGCGGCCTGCCTCGAATGCGGCACCTGCCTCGCCGTGGCGGCGCCGGGCTCCCTCACCTGGCACTACCCCCGCGGCGGATTCGGCATCGAATTCCGCGAGGGATAGCCCCCGCCACGAACCGGAAGGCCGGCGATGACCGATCCTGTTCTCACCGCAGCGCTGGAGCTCACCGGCCTGCTCGACCTACCGACCGTGCTGCAGACGCTGGTCGGCACCGCGGCGACCCTCACCGATGCTCCCTGTGCGGCGCTGACCGTCCCCGAGCACCACGGTGTGCCCGGCCAGGTGGTGCGCCATCGCGGCGAGGGCCGCCCGCCGGGCGGCGGGTACGGTGCCGCCACCGACCCGCGGCTGCTGGCGCGGGTTCCGGAGGCAGGCGCGCTGCTGCTCGCCGCGCCTGCGCCAGCCTTCCTCGGCGTCCGGATCGCCTTCGGCGACACCGGCACCGCCACGATGACGCTGGCCGGAAAGCAGGCGGGCTTCACCGCCCACGACGCGGAGGCGATCGAGGAGCTGGCCCGGATCGCCGGTGTCGCGATCGCCAACTGCATCCGCTATGAGCAGTCGCGCGCGAGCGAGCGCTGGACCCGCGTCTCGCAGCAGATCACCACCACCCTGCTGGAGGGAACCGACGAGGAGGACGCCTTGCGCCTGGTGGCCGAACGGGTGTGCGAGGTCGCCGAGTCGGACGCCTGCCTGCTCATCCTGCCCTCGGTGGGCGGCGAATGGCGCTGCGAGCTGGCCGCCGGCGCCGACGATCTCGTCGGCCTCGCCTTCCCCGACGAGGGCCGGGCGATGACCGTCCTCCGTCAAGGGTCCGGAGTACGGGTCGACTCGCTGGCGCAGGCGCAGCCGATGCGCGTGCCGCCGCTACGCCGGTTCGGGCCGGCCTTGTACGCGCCCATGGTGGCCCGCGGAGAGACCCTCGGCGTCATCTTGGTGCTGCGCCGCGTCGGCGAGTCCCCCTTCGAGCCGTTCGATCTCAGCATGGCCGAGGGCCTCGCGCAGCAGACCGCGCTCGCGTTGGAGCTCGCCGCCGCCCGGCATTCCCAGGACGTCGCGCACCTGGCCGAGGAGCGGCGCAGGATCAGCCGCGACCTGCACGACCTCGCGATCCAGCAGCTGTTCGCGACCGGCCTGCAGATGGAGGCCGCCCGCCTCTCGTTCACCGGGCAGGATCGTCCCGATCTCGCCGGCCTGCTGGAGCGCGCCCTCGAGGCCGTCGATGAGTCCGTGGGTCAGATCCGCGGCATCGTCGCCGACCTGGAGATTCCGGACGCCGAGGTCGATCTGCTCGACCGGCTGCGCCTCGAACTTGAGGGGGCCGGGGCCGTGCTCGGCTTCGCTCCGAAGCTGACGCTGCTGATCGACGGCCACGAGGAAGGCGACGACGACGTCCCCTCAGCGGCCCAGGCGCTGCGTGCCCGCATCGACGCCGATCTCGCCGCAGACGTGGTCGCCGTGGTGCGGGAGGCACTGAGCAACGTCGCGCGGCACGCGCGTGCCGAGCACGCCCGCGTCTGCCTCAGCCTCGACCGGCGCGGCGGCCACGACGGGCTGCGGATCGAGGTCGCCGACGACGGGGTGGGCTTCTCCGCCGCGTCGGGACGCCGCTCGGGCACCGAGAATCTGGCCGCCCGTGCGCGCCGGCACAGCGGCTGGTCAGGCCTGCAGGCCCGGCCCGAGGGCGGCACACTGCTGGTCTGGGCGGTGCCGCTGAACTGAGTGAGAGGCGCCGCGCGCCGGGGGCTCGCTCAACGCTTCCAGGGCGCGGCCGCCTGGCCGGCGACCCACGCGGCGACCTGGGTACGCCGTTGCAGACCCATCTTCGCCAGCAGCGAGGTGATGTGGTTCTTGACGGTCTTCTCGGCGATACCGAGCTCATCGCCGATCTCGCGGTTCGACAGTCCCTTCCCGATCAACTCGATCACCCGGTGTTCGGACGGTGTCAGCCGCGCCGTCGGGTCGTCGCGCCGCGCTCGCCGCCGGGCGAGCGTCCGCTCGTCGAGCAGGTCGCGGCCGCGGGCCACCGCACGCACGGCGTCCACGATGTCGGTACCGCGAGCGGTCTTCAGCAGGTGCGCCTTCGCGCCCGCCTCGTAGGCCTCGGCGAACGCGCGATCGTCGTCGAAGGAGGTCACCACCAGGCAGCGGGTGGCCGGCAGCAGGTGCCGGAGCCGGCGAACGATGTCGATGCCGGTGCCGTCGGGCAGCTGCAGGTCGACCAGCACGATATCGGGCCGCACCGCCGGTGCCCGGCGCAGTGCCTCACGCATCGAGGACGCCTCGGCGACCACGCTCAGCCCCTCGGCCCGCGTGATGAGTTCGGCCAGGCCTCGCCGGACGATCTCGTGATCGTCGACGATCATCACCCGCGTCTGTGTACCGCTTCCGGCTTCGTTGCCACCCACCTGGCGATTTTAACCGATTGGTACATTAACCGTCACGCTTTCGGGGACGCCCCGGCCCGGGGCCTGCGGCATCACCCGTGCCGTCGACGCGGACGGCCGTCCACCACCCGACCGCGACGCCGAGCAGATCGGCCAGTCCGTCGAGCAGGTCGCCGCTGCGCCCCTCGATCCAGAAGAACTGGATCATCTCGCTGACGGGGATGTGCACGAGCATGGGGACCAGCGCCATCCACGGCTTGGGCACGACTCGCAGCAGCGCCCAGGTCGGCGCCGCGAACAACACCACATGGACGATCTTGTCCATCCCCGGGAACCACAGGCCACCCGCATCGGGCGGGCTCGTCGTGTAGAGGCCCCACAGTTGCAGCGCGAGCGCCAGCGCGACGACGATCCAGGCGGCCGCGGCGCGGCGGCGCGGATCGTCCGGCTCGCCGATCACCGTGGGCTCTCCCGCCTGGATCCCGCGGTCACGACAGCCTGCTCAGGATCAGTTCACGGACGCGCGCGGCGTCCGCCTTGCCCTTCATCTGCTTCATGATCGCCCCGATCAGCGCGCCGGCGGCCTGCACCTTGCCGTCGCGGATCTTCTGCGCCACATCGGGCTGGGCGGCGATCGCGGCGTCCACGGCGGCGCCGAGCGCATCGTCGTCCGACACCACGGCCAGGCCACGGGCGGCCACGACCTGATCGGGCGTGCCCTCACCGGCCAGCAGCCCGTCGAACACCTCTCGGGCCAGCTTGTCGTTGAGGGTGCCCGCGTCGACCAGGCGCTGCACCTCGGCGACCTGCGCGGCACTCACGCCCAGTTCGGAGAGTTCGGTGCCGGCCTCGTTGGCGCGCCGCGCCAGCTCGCCCAGCCACCACTTGCGGGCGGACGCCGCGGACGCCCCCGCCGCCACCGTCGCCTCGATCAGGTCGAGCGAGCCGGGCGTGCCGGCGACGTCGCGCATCTCCAGATCCGTGAAGGCCCACGCGGCCTGCAGCCGGGCGCGGCGCTGGGCGGGCGGCTCGGGCAGGGTGGCCCGCAACTCCTCGATCCAGGCCTCGCTCGGCGCGACCGGCACCAGATCGGGCTCGGGGAAGTAGCGGTAGTCCTCGGCCTGCTCCTTGGAGCGGCCCGGGGAGGTCCAGCCCTCCTCGTGCCAGTGCCGGGTCTCCTGGACGACCCGGCCGCCGCCGGCCAGGATCGCGCCCTGGCGGCAGATCTCGTAGCGCAACGCGCCCTCGACCGACTTCAGCGAGTTCACGTTCTTGGTCTCCGAGCGGGTGCCGAGCGTGGTGGAGCCCTTCGGCGCCAGCGACACGTTCGCGTCGCAGCGCATATTGCCGGCCTCCATCCGAGCGTCCGAGACGCCGAGGGCCAGCATCAGCTCGCGCAGGTGCGCCATGTAGGCACGGGCGACCACGGGCGCCTCCGCGCCCAGGCCGAGGATCGGTTTGGTGACGATCTCCATCAGCGGCGTGCCCGCCCGGTTGTAGTCGACCAGCGAGTAGTCGGCGTCGTGGATGCGGCCGGTCGCGCCCGCGTGGGTGAGCTTGCCGGCGTCCTCCTCCATGTGCACCCGCTCGATGTCGATGCGGTAGGTCCGCCCGTCCACGTCGAGGTCGACATAGCCGTCGAAGCAGATCGGCTCGTCGTACTGCGAGGTCTGGAAGTCCTTGGTCATGTCGGGGTAGAAGTAGTTCTTCCGCGCGAACCGGCTCCACGGCGCGATCGAACAGTTCAGCGCCAGCCCGATCCGGATCGCCGACTCGACCGCCTTGCCGTTGACCACCGGCAGCGAACCGGGCAGGCCCAGGCACACCGGGCAGGTCTTGGTGTTCGGCTCGCCACCCGGGGAGTTGTCGCAGCCGCAGAACATCTTGGTGGCGGTGTTCAGCTCGACGTGCACCTCCAGGCCCACGGCCGGGTCGAAGCGCTCCATCACCTCGTCGTAGTCCATCAGTTCGGTGAGGTCGGTCATCTCAGGCCTCCTTCGCGCCGGACGCCCAGCGGGGGGCGAGTTGATCGGTGAGGACGCCGCCGTCGCGCTCGGTGAGCGCACGCTCCAGCGCCGCGCCGACCCGGTAGACCCGGTCGTCGGCCAGCGGGGGCGCCATCACCTGGAAGCCGACAGGCAGGCCGTCCTCGGGAGCCAGGCCGCACGGGAAAGACCCGGACGCGTTGCCGGCCATATTGGATGGGATGGTGCACAGGTCGGAGGCGTACATGGCCAGCGGGTCGGCCAGCCGCTCGCCGAGTGCGAACGCCGTGGTCGGCGTGGACGGCGACACCAGCACATCGACCTGGGCAAAGGCGGCCTCGAAGTCTTGGGCGATCAGGGTGCGCACCTTCTGCGCCGAGCCGTAGTAGGCGTCATAGTAGCCCGAGCTGAGCGCATAGGTGCCGATGATGATGCGCCGCTTCACCTCGTCGCCGAAGCCGGCGTCGCGGCTGAGCTTCATCACCTCTTCGGTGCTGCGGGTGCCGTCGTCGCCGGCGCGCAGGCCGTAGCGCATCGCGTCGTAGCGGGCCAGGTTGGAGCTGACCTCCGAGGGCATGATCAGGTAGTAGGCGCCCAGCGCGTAGCCGAAGTGCGGGCAGGACACCTCGACGATCTCCGCGCCTCGGGCGCGGAGGAGTTCGACGGCCTCGGTGAAGCGCTGGGTGACGCCGGGGGCATACCCCTCGCCGCCGAGTTCGGTGACCACGCCGATGCGCAGCCCGGTGACGTCACCACAGCGGGCGGCGTCCACCACCGGGGGCACCGGCGCGTCGATCGAGGTGGAGTCCATCGGGTCATGGCCCGCGATCACCTCGTGCAGCAGGGCGGCGTCCAGCACGGTGCGGGCGCACGGGCCGGGCTGGTCGAGCGAGGACGCCATCGCGATCACGCCGTAGCGGGAGGTGCCGCCGTAGGTCGGCTTCACCCCGACCGTGCCGGTGACCGCGCCGGGCTGGCGGATCGAGCCGCCGGTGTCGGTGCCGATCGCCAGCGGGGCCTCGAAGGACGCCAGCGCCGCCGCCGAGCCGCCGCCGGAACCGCCGGGGATCCGGTCCAGGTCCCACGGGTTGCGGGTGGGGCCGTAGGCGGAGTTCTCGGTGGAGGAGCCCATCGCGAACTCGTCCAGGTTCGTCTTGCCGAGAATGACGATGCCGGCGTCCAGCAGCCGCTGGGTGACGGTCGCCGAGTAGGGCGGACGCCACCCCTGCAGAATGCGCGAGGCGGCCGTCGTCGGGACGCCCTCCTGGCAGAACAGATCCTTCAGTGCGAGCGGGACGCCCGCGAGCGGGCCGAGCTTCTCGCCGGCGTCCAGGCGCTCGTCCACGGCGCGGGCCTGGGCGAGCGCACCCGCGGCGTCCACATGCAGGAAGGCGTGCACGTCGGCGTCGACGCGGGCGATCTGATCGAGGAAGGCCTGGGTGACCTCGACCGAGGTGAGGTCGCGAGCAGCGATCCGCGCGCCGAGGTCGGCGGCGGTCGCGGTCAGGATGGCGGCGGTCATCAGCCCTCCTCGCCGAGGATGCGGGGAACCCGGAACCGGGCGTCCTCGACCGCGGGCGCCATCGCGAGCGCCTGCTCGGGGCTCAGGCTGGGGCGCACGGTGTCGTCGCGGAACACGTTGGTCAGCGGCAGCGCGTGCGACATGGGCGCCACGTCGGCGTCCGCCACCTCGGCGACCGAGGCGACGGCCTCGAGGATGACGTCGAGCTGCGGAGCGAGCCGCTCCAGCTCGTCGGGGGACAACTCGATGCGCGCCAGGTCGGCGAGCCGCGCGACATCGGCGGTGGTCAAAGCCACGGTGAACTCCTGATGACGGGTCGGGGGACCTACCCATCCTAGGGCTCCCGGCGGCCGCCGTCCGACCCCGCTCGCGCGTTCCAATCCTGCTACAAGGTGTCCGCTGGGTGGCGCGGGCCGTTGGGGAATGTCGGAGTCATCAGGTATCAAGGGGGGCATGTTCCTTCTGCGCGTGATCATTCCCGACCGGCCCGGGTCGCTCGGCGCCGTCGCGTCGGCACTCGGTCACGCCGAGGCCGACATCAACGCCGTCGAGATCGTCGAAAAGGGTCACGGCTTCGTGATCGACGACTTCATGCTCACCCTGCCCGCCGAGGCGCGGCCCGACACGCTGGTCAGCGCCTGCGCGGCGCTACCCGATGTCGAGGTGATGTGGGTGTCGGTGTACCCCGACGACTGGGGCCTGTCCGGCGACATCGACGTGCTGGAACAGATGGTCACCGTTCCCGAGCACGCCGAGAAGGTGCTCGCCGACCTCGCACCGGCCACCTTCCACTGCAGCTGGGCACTCATCATCGACCGCGACAGCGGGCAGGTGGTGCACCGCAGCAAACTGGCGCCCGAAGAGAATCTCGACCTGGGCCGCTTCGGCGATCTGGGCGGCGCCCACGTGGCCGATCTGGACGCCGGCTGGCACGACGGCTGGGGTGAGCACGCGGTTGCCGCCGCACCGTTCCGCGACGACCACACCATCATCATCGGACGCCCGGGGCCGCCGTTCCGCACCTCGGAGCTGGCCCGGCTGAAGCACCTCGCGCTGCTGGCCGGGGACCACGAGCACGTCTGATCGGGGCGATCCCCTTCAGAAGCCGCGCAGCGTGAAGTAGGCGAAGGTTCCGAAGGCCACCACGACGATCACGATGGCGGTGGTGGCGACGATCGTCCACACCCGCTGATGCCGCTTGCTGCGCGTGGACGGCACGTCCGCCGGCGCCCATTCGCCGACGCGCGGGCGCACCCGGGGCGAGGCGTCGCCGTTCAGGTTCAGGTTCGTGTTGAGGCCCTCCACGCCGGCCAGCGTACCCAGTGCCGCGCCGGCGTCCATCGCGGATGTGGACACCCTGCCCACTGCTAGCTGGTCCAGCTAAGGTTTGCCATACCTAATTTTGGGGTGTGGGTGGGCGCGGCATGCCTCCCCCACCCCGCAACAGCAAGGATGGGCGATGAGACAGTGCATAGCGACTGTGTCCCTGGGCGGCAGCCTGGTGGAGAAGATCGATGCGATCGCGAGCGCCGGGTTCGGAAGCGTCGAGTTGTTCACCGACGACTTCCTGAACTCGGGTTTGTCCGCCCGCGAGGTCGCGCTCCGCTGCCGCGATGCCGGGTTGCGGATCGAGGCCTACCAGCCCTTCCGTCGCGCCGAGGGTGTCACCGATGATGAGTTCACCGAGGTCGTCGCCCGGTTCCGCAAAGACCTGGCGATCATCGCCGAACTGGGCACCGACGCCACCGTCGTCGTCTCCAACACCGATCCGGACGCCATCGCCGACCGGGACCATTCCGCCGCCCAGCTGGCGACGCTGGCTGCGATCGCCGCCGAACACGGCGTCGGGATGATGTTCGAGGCGCTGTCGTGGGGCACCCACATCAAGCGCACCGCCGACGCCTGGGACGTGCTGCAGCGCGCCGGACTGTCCCGCGGCAGCCTGGTGCTGGACACCTTCCACCTGCTCGCGCTGGGCGACGGCCTCGCCGACCTGGCCCCGATTCCTGTCGAGGGGTTCGGCATGGTGCAGGTGGCGGACGCCCCGCTGCTGGAGCTGGACGTGCTGCAGTGGAGCCGCAATCATCGCTGCTTCCCCGGCGAGGGCGAGTTCGACCTGGTCAAGATCACCGAGTCGGTACTCGCCTCCGGATTCGACGGTCTGGTCTCGCTGGAGATCTTCAACCCGCGCTATCGCGAGCAGGATCCGCGCCCGCTCGCCCAGCGCGGCGCCGACTCGCTGAACCTGCTGCTGCAGCAGGCCACCTCCACCGCGCACGCGGGACGCTGAGCCGGTGGCTTCCGGGCTACACGGGGTGCGCGGCCAGCGCCTGCGCCGAGGCCCATTCTCGCCCTGCGGACGGCGGGTTTGCCGTCCGCAGGCCGGGTCGCCTACTCTTCGACTCATGAACTCGGCAGCGCGCACCACCACGCTGTCCTTCGTCATGCCCTCCGGCTGTTGTCTGGGCTGTCGCCGCATGCGCGGCGCCCTCTCCTGACCCGGCTTTTCGGCTGAGCGGGAGCAGGGCCTTCAACCCTCACCCGTTTCCTTCAGCCCAGGAGCATTGTCATGACCCTCGATCTCGTTTTCGTCGGCGCGGACGCCGGACGCGCCACCCTCGGCCAGCTCAGCTCTGAGCTCGGCGTCTCGTTCCGCCTGCTCGCCCAGCGCGAGACCACCATGGAGATCTTCCCGGTGAGCGTCCTCACCGTCGAACTCTCCGGCGACGCCCCCCGTCTTCACGAGGCCAGCCGCTGGATCGCCAGCCGCGGCGTCCATCGTTTGGCGACCGCCGCCTGACCAGCCGCTCTTCGCGCACACAGTCGCGCCGGCCCTCGCCTTCACGTTGCTCCCGCGCACGAGTTGCACCGTTGCGCACGGAATCTCGTCGGTAACGGTGCAACTTGTGCGCATGAGCAAAGACCACCCAGGCGCCAGGCCTGTCCGCGTCTTCAATGCAAAATCGTGGTGCGTCTAGTCACCACGTCTCTACATTGAGCTGAGGGCCAAGCACCCCAGCTTAAACCGGCCACCATCAACCTTTAGCTGCGCGCGCCATCTATCTTCGAACGGATCAGCGTCAACGCACTCCGTATCCGCTTCCCGTCCGGACGCACCGCCACGGTTGCCATCATCAAAATGGGCTTGCTCCTGCCCTCGACGTCCACCAGCACTACAAATTGGCGACCAATGAAGGACGGGACTTCGACGATCTCCGCTGACTCCACGTCCTTCCACTTGACAGACCGATGGAATGGAATCATGAGCCGGGCATCACTGACGAGGACAACCAGCCGACCCAGCATTATCACGACGAAAGGCGTCATCACCGCGAGAAACAGAATACCAAAATCCCGGCTGTCGACATCACCTTCCAGAACATACGACCCTCCGATGGACAAGAAAAGCAACAGCACTAATGCCTGCGGCACAGCCCACGGCGTCGACAGCACACGGACTTTCATATCATCGATGGGCAAGGTACATCCTCGACCAGTTCATGCCAGTGAGTAAGGTCCTGATTCCCGGACATCATAGACCTGCACCTGACTGCCGCCGTTCACCCACAGACACGAACGGCACCCGCCGAACCTCCTTCTCAGCCATCTGGGCACTCTCCCTACTGCTCGTTAGCCAACCAGCCAGACGAGGAACATTGAAACCAGACCATGGTCGACGAACTCCGAGGCACGGCGCCCCTCATCTCTTCTCAGCGACCGAGACCTCGGTCGCGACCAAGGCTACACAGCCAAGCAATACCGATTGTTCCACACAGGAGGAAAATTACTACTAGGGCTACATGATCGCCAATCCCCCCAAATGACACCACAGGATCCCCGAACAGATTGAAAGCAATCTCAGCAGGTACGACTTCTCCTACTTCGACCCTGACGGGGAACTCAACAGAGAGGCTCACATCCCCCTGCTGTGAGGTAAACGTACCGCTCGCCAAACAGCGCTCTCCACCATATCTTCCGACGATCATGTGACAGTCAATACCATCTGCCACAACCCGCCCGCGTAACCCCATACCAAGAAGGAACTGCACCTGAGCCCAAGACTGAAGGAGTGCAATAGCCAGGCCCAGCAAGGCGGAAACACCAATGAATGAACCTCGTATTGGGCCATCAATGTGACCCACGTACCCATCTATCCATCTCCACAGCCGACCTCGATCGCTGCGCTCAACGGCCACGAGACCTCCGAGAATCATACGGTCAGCACTGCAGCCGCCACTCTGCAGCTACGCCAATATCTTTAACACAAGCTTACAGAGTGCCGAGCCGAGCGCGGCATCATCCTCGTCCTCGGAGAACCCGATAGTCCCATCCGACTCGTCAGCGACCGCTCTCGCCTTCCCTCTTTGCCCTCTTCGCAGCCCTACGTCGCCTCGACAGCCAGCGGCGCGCATGCCGATCACCGCCAGAGGCGGCACGGCGCACCCACAACACAGCTTCATTCATCTCGCCCGACTCCTCGTGCAACAGGCCCAGGTTGAAAGCACTAAAGGCGTCCCCGCCCTCCCACGAGCGACGATAGATCTCCCGGGCTTCCTGCTCGCGGCCAAGATTCTCCAGGAGAAGACCCAACGGAGTCCCCACCATTTCATTGCCCGCATCGAACGCGGCCCACAACACCTCGACGGCTCCATCATCGTCGCCGTTCCGCTGTCGGAGAGTCGCCACCGCAACGATTGCTTCATCCCACTCCGAAGCCGCCGCCATCAACTCCTCCTCAGACGGCACACCACCATCCTCGGCGCGCAGCACTGCCTCCAGCGCGACACCCAAACGGGTCGGGCGCTTGAGCGCCGCCCGCCTCGCAGCCTTTCGCTCGCACGAACACGCCCCTGCATGTGATGCGCCAATGCCAGATTATACCATCCGCTGATATCCCTTTTAATGAGCCTTTCACGCGCGTCACCCTCTAGCCCTCCCGCAGAATCAACATCTTCATCCGAAACATTACCCTGACATTCGTCCAGCAAGACCATCACCTCTTCGTTGACTCCGCCCGGAGGTCACAAACGACCATACGCGGCACAGCGCGGCCATCTCAAACGATAAGCAAGATCACCACAATCGCAGCAGACGCATAGACAACAGCCCCCGCCACAGCCACCCGACGCTCAGCTTCAGACAATTTACCGCGATACTCCCGGGTCAGACACAGGACAAGCCCAGGGCGCCCACCTGTGAACAAAACCAGAGTCGGCAAAGTAATGCCCATTTTGAAGAACTCGGATATCGGATAGTCGCCAAAATAGTGGAGCATTGGACCTATCACCGGAGCCAAGGCGAGAACCACTATTCCCAACACCCGCTCACCTCGGCTCACTGGTAGAGTCTCATCTCTATACGCGAGAACAACAGCGACAACGAGAGACAGCAACCAAATGACCGCGTACGGCATCCTAACACCCCTCTAGCCACGAACTCTCTAATAGCGACTCCCCGATTGTGCGTCCACGACAGAGAATCCCGCGCGTTCAGCCAACTCGATCACAAGCTCAAGCGCAACATCAAGCGCGGCGTTCGTTAACACAACACGATACGTCCCATCATCTTCACGGACGGGCGGCCACGCTGCCAAGCCATGCTGCATGAGAACTGGGTCTGACTCAACCAGATCCACAAAGCGCTGGATCCGCTCGCCTCGGCTCTCCTCGATCCCGCTATCGTCGGGCCACGAGAGCACCAATGTCCACGCCATTCACCTATCCCCCGCCGCGCCATAGAAAGTACCCCACGACGAAGGGCACCACATCTCGCAACACAATCCGGCATTGCTTGTCGTCCATCACGTAGATTTGCTCACGCCCCGCGTAACCTCGCCGCCATATCGCGCTTGAGGCTATCCTCAACCGACGCGTCTCGGTCGAACATAACAATGACTCGCGGATCACCTGATGTGGAATTTTCACCGTCACCGCGCCAGGCTTGCCGATACGGATCGCCTTCCCAGGCGTCGCTTGCTCCAACATCGCACAAAGGTAATGCACCTTCACGTCGTACCACAGGAGATGACGCACACTCTTCGCGTCCTCCAGCACCCATGCCTGCTTCTGCGCCAAACGCCGGACCTCGACTTCGGGGCGTTCCAGCGCGATCAGGTTGGTCGTCGCGGCCTCAATACGCCTCACGAATTCCAGATTCATCGTCGTTACCCTCCTTCGCTCCGCGAACACACGGTCGCCATCACCGGCGTGGCCACGACTCAACTCCCGACCGTTACCCCTCCACGGCGTCCAGGCCTCGGGTCAGCAGGTCTTCGAAGCGGTCGGCGTCCAGGATGGGGACGCCCAGGGTTTCGGCTTTGGTGTACTTCGATCCTGAGGACTCCCCTGCGACCAGCACTGATGTCCGTTTCGACACCGAACCGGAGGCTTTGCCGCCGCGGGCGAGGATCGCTTCTTGTGCGGTGTCGCGGGTGTAGCCGGGCACCGATCCGGTGACCACGATGGTCAGGCCGGCCAGCGTTTGTTCGACGGCGGGCTCACTCGCGGCGTCCTCATCGACCTCGTCGGCCAGCACGCAGCCGGCGGCGAGCCACTTGTCGACGATGGCGCGGTGCCAGTCGACGCTGAACCATTCCACGATGGATGCCGCCAGCGTCGGGCCGATGCCGTCGACGGCGGACAGTTCCTCCTCCGAGGCCGACCCCAGCGCCTCGACGCTCGGGAACGCCCGGGCGACATCGGGCGCGACGCCCTTGCCGATGTGCCGGATCGACAGTGCGACCAGGAACTTCGCCCACGGGCGCGTCTTGGCGGCCTCCAGGTTGGCGAGCAGTTTGCCCGCGTTGGCGTTGAGGACACGCTCCTTCGTCTTCGGGTCGGTGCGGGTGAAGAACTCGGTGCGGGCCAGGTCGTCGGCGGTCAGTGAGAACAGGTCGCCCTCGTCCGACACCAGGCCGGCCGACAACAGGGCGTCCGCCCCTTGCCAGCCCAGGTTCTCGATATCCAGCGCCGCCCGCGAAGCGACGTGGAACAGGCGTTCGCGCAGCTGGCTGGGGCAGGAGCGGGTGTTGGGGCAGCGCAGGTCTTTGTCGCCCTCCTTCTCCTCACGCAACTCGGTGCGGCAGCTGGGGCAGTGCGTCGGCATCACCCAGGCCGGCAGGCCTTCGGGGCGCAGCGCGAGCACCGGGCCGAGGATTTCGGGAATCACGTCGCCGGCCTTGCGCAGGATCACCGTGTCCCCAGGGCGGACGTCCTTGCGGGCCACCTCGTGCGCATTGTGCAGGGTGGCCATCTCGACGGTCGAGCCGGCCACGAACACCGGCTCCATGATTCCGTAGGGCGTCACCCGGCCCGTCCGGCCGGTGTTCACCGCGATGCGCAGCAGCTTGGTGTTCACCTCTTCGGGCGGGTACTTGAACGCGATCGCCCAGCGCGGCGCCCGCGAGGTGAAGCCGAGCTCGCGCTGGCGGGCGCGGTCGTTCACCTTGAGCACGACGCCGTCCATCTCGTGCTCGAACGAATGCCGGCGATCCTCCTGCTCGGTGATGTAGGCCAGTGCCTCGGCCAAACCCGGCACCACGCGATTGTGCGGGCTCACCGGCAGCCCCCATGCGCGCAGCTGCTCGTAGCCGTCGGATTGCCGGGCAGTCTCGTCGGCCGAGAAGGCCCCCAGCCCGTGGGCGTAGAAGCGCAGGTTCCGGGACGCGGTGACCCGCGGGTCCTTCTGCCGCAGCGATCCGGCCGAGGAGTTGCGCGGGTTGGCGAACCGGGGGCGTCCGGCCGCCTCCAGGGAATCGTTGAGCGCCGCGAAGTCGCCGGGGCGCATGAACACCTCGCCGCGCACCTCCACCAGATCGGGGGCGTCGTCGGTGAGCATCAGCGGCACGTCGGCGATGGTGCGGACGTTGGCGGTGACGTCTTCGCCGTAGCGTCCGTCGCCACGGGTGGCCGCGGTGTGCAGGCGGCGGTCGCGGTAGACCAGGTCGAGGGCGAGACCGTCGATCTTCACCTCGCACAACAGCTCGGTCTCCCCGCCCAGGCGCGCATACCAGCGCTCCACCTCTTCGACGGTGAACGCGTTGTCGAGGCTCATCATCGGCTCCAGGTGCTCGACCGCCGCGAAGGTCGCCGACACCGCGCCGCCCACCTGCTGCGAGGGCGACTCGGGTGTCCGCAACTCGGGATGGGTCTCCTCCAGCGCCAGCAACTCGTTCATCAGCGCATCGAAGGCGGCATCGGTCAGGTCGGGGGCGTCCAGCACGTAGTACTGGAAGCGCGCGTCGTTGATCAGCTGGGCCAACTCGGCATGCCGGGTGCGAGGATCGGTCACGCGCAGAACTTACCGCGTCCTGGTGCGGGATCGTGGTGCGAGGACCGACCGAAATCCTGCGCTGGAACCGTCAGCGGCTCAGTTCGTCGTCCATCCGCTCGGCGACGACGTTCACGGCGCGCAGCAACGCCGACACCTGCCCCGGAGCCCAACCGGCCAGCCCGCACGCGGGGGTCAGCACCACCCGCTCGCTCAGCACAGGCCCCAGTTCGAGCGGGCGCAGCACGCCGAGCACCCGCCGGGTCAGCGCGTCGGCGTCCGGCCCGGTACCGGACGCCGTGGGCGCGCACCCCAGCCACAGCTGGTGACCCCGCTCGATCGCGGCGCCGAGAACATCCCAGTCCGCCGGCGTGATCAGATCCTGGTCCAGGGCCACCCCGGCAAACCCGGCGCCCCGTTCACCGAACATCAGGCCGACCTCGAGCCCGGCCGCACAGCAGTGCACCACCTGGCCGCCCAGCGGCCGCAACAATTCGGCCACCTCGGCCCGGTCCACGGCGCGATGCCGGAAGTATCCGCCCTCGGTCGGTACCCGCCCGTCCAGCACCGCCGGCAGCGACGGCTCGTCCACCTGCAGCAGCACCGACACTCCGGGCAGCCGCTTCTCGATCTCGCCGGCCAGATCGCGGACGCCACAGGCCAGCGCCTGCGCGAGATCGCGCCGGGCCACCCGGTCACCGAGCACCCGCCCGCCCAGCGGCAGCAACGTCGACGATGCCAGCGTCCACGGGCCGGTCACGGCGATCTTCAGCGGCCCGGTGAGTCCTTGGGCGTTCTCCTCCAGCACATCCAGGTCATCGCGCAACGCGGCCCGGGCCCGCCGCTGGTCCAGCCCGGGCACGGAGGCGAGCTTCCACGCTCCGGCGTCCAACTCGGCGCCGAGGCCGTCCAGCACGCCGAGCGCGCGGCCGATCATTCCCGCCCACGGGCCGCGCGCGGGAAACTCGGGCAGCCAGGGCACCGATACCGATTCGAGTGCCAACCGGACGCCGGCGCCCAGGTCGGTGCCGGGCAGCGAGCCCAGTGCCGAGGTTCTCATCCGGTCTCCGCGATCGTCGCCGCACCGACCACCAGATCGCCGTCGTAGAGCACGGCCGCCTGTCCGGGCGCGATCCCCTGCGCGGCATCGTCCAGCACGATCCGGACGCCCTCGCCCCCGGCGGTGACCGAGCACGGCATGGCGGCACCGTGCGCGCGCACCTGCACCAGCCCGCGCCAGGTCCCTAGCCGGGGCGCGGCGACCGCCCAGGTGGGCCGGATCGCGTCGATCACCGACACCGACAGTCCTTCGCGCGGGCCGACCACGACCGTATTGGTCGCCGGCGTGATGCCGAGCACGTAGCGGGGGCGTCCGTCCGCGGCGGGCACGCCGAGCCGCAGCCCCTTGCGCTGGCCGACGGTGAACTGATGATGCCCGGAGTGATGACCGACCACGGCCCCGGCGGTGTCGACGATCTCGCCGTCGCGTTCGCCGAGCGCACGATTCAGGAACCCGGCCGTGTCACCGTCGGAGATGAAGCAGATGTCGTGCGAATCCGGCTTGGACGCCACCCGCAGCCCGAGCGCGGCGGCCTCGGCCCGCACCTGCGGCTTCTCGGTGCCGTACAGCGGGAACAGGGAGTGGCGCAGCTGCTCCTGGGTGAGGACGCCGAGCACATAGCTCTGGTCCTTGGCGGCGTCCGCGGCCCGGTAGAGCCGCGCCTCGTCGCCGGCCCATTCCAGCCGTGCGTAGTGGCCGGTGGCGACCGCGTCGAAACCGAGCGCGATGCCCCGGTCGAGCACGGCGGCGAACTTGATCTTCTCGTTGCAGCGCAGGCAGGGGTTCGGCGTCCGGCCCGCCGCGTACTCGGCGAGGAAATCCTCCACCACGTCGGCGTGGAAACGCTCGGAGAAGTCCCACACATAGAAGGGGATGCCGAGGGTGTCGGCGACCCGGCGGGCGTCGAGCGAGTCCTCCAGCGAGCAGCAGCCGCGCGAGCCCGAACGGTACGCCTCGGGGTTGCGGTTCAGCGCGAGATGGACGCCGACCACCTCATGCCCCTCGGCGACCAGGCGCGCGGCAGCCACCGAGGAGTCCACTCCCCCTGACATCGCCACCAGAACACGCACCCGCCGATTCTAGGCGAACGCCGCCCGCGCCCTCGCGACGGCATCCGGCCAGTCGGCCAGCACGGCATCGATGTCGGCGGCGGTCGTCGTCCAGCCGAGTGAGAACCGCACCGACGCGGAGGCGTCCGCTTCGCTGCGGCCCATCGCCAGCAGCACCTCGCTGGGCTGGTGGACGCCTGCGGTGCACGCCGACCCGGTCGAGCAATCGATGCCGGCGGCATCCAGCAGGAAGAGGATGTCGTCGGCGCGGGTGCCCGCGACGGTGACGTGGCAGATCGCGGGGCTCACCAGCGCCGGACCGTTCACCCGCACGCCGTCCACGGCGGTCAACCCGCCAACGAGCCGCGTGCGCAGACCGGCGAGCCGGACGGCCTCAGCGTCCAACTCGGCGACGGACGCCGCAGCCGCCGCCGCGAACCCGGCCGCCAACGCGACCGGGACGGTGCCCGAGCGCAGCCGGCGCTCCTGTCCGCCGCCGTGACTGACCACCGCCAACGGCGCGTCCCGGCGGGCGATCAAGGCGCCCACACCGACCGGGCCGCCGGCCTTGTGCGCCGACAAGCTCATCGCATCCAGCCCTGAATCAGCGAAGGAGAGTGGTACGTGACCGAGCGCCTGCACGGCATCGCTGTGCGCCCGGACGCCCGCGCGCCGGCAAGCCTCCACGAAGGCCGCCAGTGGCTGCAGTGCACCTGTCTCGTTGTTCACCGCCATCAGCGACGCCCAGGCCACCTCGCCGCGCAACGATGCCAGCGCGTCGCCGGTGACCACGCCGTCGGCGTCCACGCCGAGCCACACCGCCCGGTCTCCGAGGGCGCGCAGGCCGTGCAGCACCGCGGGGTGTTCCACGGTGGACGCCGCCACGCGCGGGCGTCCGGCACCGGCTCCCCACAAGGCGCCCCCGGCGATCACCAGACCGTCGGCCTCGGTGCCACCGGCGGTGAAGACGACCTCGGCCGGATGGGCGCCGACGGCGTCCGCCAGCTGCTCGCGGGCATCCTCGAGGATGGCGCGCGCCCGGCGTCCGGAGGCGTGCAGCGAACTGGGGTTGCCGACCGCCTCCCACGCCGCGTGCATCGCGGTCAGCGCCTGCGGGCGCAGCGGCGTGGTCGCGGCGTGGTCGAGGTAGTGCCGGTCACGGATCGCCGACGGCATCGGCCCTCCTCATCACTGTGGGCATTCGAGGCATTCCGGGGGCGAGCATAACCAGCACCGTCCGGGCACACGGACTCGCCCGCGGCGGCCCCACCGTCCTCGCTAATGTTGCGGCCAAGCAGAGAGGCACATCCATGGGCTATTTCACGAAACCACGCGAGGCGCGCGCCGCCCTCGCGCCGCTCTCACAGGAGCGCATCCTGCACGCGCTCAGCGAGCGCGGCACGCCCTGCGATCTCGACGACGACGGTGACATCGTCGGTGGTTGGGACGGCTGTTACGTCCACTTCTTCACCGAGGGCGAACGGGGCGAGGTGCTGCGGGTGCGCGGCATGTGGTGGGGCCTGCTCGCACCCGAACGCCTCGGCGATGCCCTGCGCGTCGGCAACGAGTGGAGCTCCCAGTCGCTTTTCCCGCGTCCCCTGGTGCATGAGATCGACGAGGGCGTGCTCATCGCCGCCGACTACACCGTCGATTACGAACACGGTCTCACCGACGCCCAGCTCGAGCTCCACATCAGCTGCGCGCTCAGCGCGTGCGGAGCCTTCTTCGACCATGTGAATGAGCGCTTCCCCGAGGAAGCCGCCACGGCGAAGGCCGAGTTCGAGGCGGAGTGAGCGAGCGTTTCCAGGTCGACCTGGGCGGTCTGATCAGCCTGCTGTCGGGTCACCTCTACTCCGGGCCTCAGGTCTATCTGCGCGAACTGCTGCAGAACGCGGTGGACGCCGTGTCCGCGCGCCGCAGTCTCTGCCCGGACGCCCCCGCCGCCGTCCGGCTGGTCGTGCACGAAAACGGCGTGCCGGAACGCCGCGGGGTTCCGGTGCTGGACGTGATCGACACCGGCATCGGACTGACCGCGGCCGAGGCCGTCGACCTTCTCGCGACCATCGGGCGCAGTTCGAAGACCGATCCCTACCTCGGCGGGGGCCGCGCGGGCTACATCGGCCAGTTCGGCATCGGCCTGCTGGCCGCGTTCATGGTCGCCGACGAGGTGGACATCCTCTCCTGCTCAGCGAGCGCGGGCGCGACGCCGGTCAGCTGGCGAGGCCGCGCTGAGGGCACCTTCGAGGTGGCCGAGCCCCCTGATGACGCCGCGACCGCGATCGGTGCCGGCACCCGGGTCCGGCTGTGGGCGCGCCCGGACGCGGAACATTGGCTGAGCCGCGAGACCGTCGTCACGCTGGCGCGCGACTACGGCGGCCTGCTGCCGATCGATGTCGCCGTCGAGGTCCCGGTCGAGGGCGCCGGCATGCTTCCCCGGCGTGTTTCCTCACCAGCGCTGCCCTGGGACCGAGCCCACCACACCCCGGCGCACCGCGCCGACGCGCTGGCCTCCTACTGCGAGGAGACCTTCGGGTTCACGCCCTTGGGCCACATCGATCTGGCCGTGGACCTGGTCGGGCTCAGCGGGGTCGCCTTCATCCTGCCCCAGGCCGTCGCGCCCGGCATGGGCGGGCATCGGGTCTACCTCAAGCGCATGCTGCTCGGTGACCGGGTGACCGACCTGCTGCCCGAGTGGGCCTTTTTCGTCCGCGTCGTGTTGAACGCCACCGGCCTGCAGCCCACCGCCTCGCGCGAACAGCTCCACGCCGACGAACTGCTGCTCGCCACGCAGGAGGCGCTGGCCGTCCAGCTCAAGGACTGGGCCCGGACCACGCTGGCCGGCGACACCCCGCTCGCGCGCCGCTTCATCCAGGTGCACCACCTCGCGCTGCGCGCCCTGGCCGTGGCCGACGACGAGATGCTCGATCTCGTCGCCGCCGTGCTGCCCTTCGAGACCACCTCCGGTCTGGTCACCCTCGCCGAACTGGCGCGCTCCGGCGAGGTGCTGTACGCGCCCACGGTCGAGGAATACCGCCGCGTGGCCGCGGTGGCCCGCGCCCAGGACATCGCGGTCGTCAATGCCGGCTACGTCTACGACGCCGACCTGCTCGGACGGCTCGCCCGCCGCCCCGGCTGGCGGGTGCGGCCGCTGGCACCCAGCGACCTGGTTCACGTGCTGGCCTTGCTGCCCCCGGTCCGCGAATTGGAACTGCTGGACGCCGTCACCGCGGTGCGCGCGGTGCTGGCGCACGACGACTGCGGCGTGCTGATCCGTTCCTTCGAGCCCGATTCGGTGCCGGCGCTGATGCTGGAGGACCGTGACGGTGCCCACCAGCGCGACCTCCGCCGCCAGCGGGACGCCTCGGCCAACCTGTGGTCGGATGTGCTCGCGGTGTTCGCCACCGATCAACCCACCCGCACGCTGGTGCTCAACGACGCGTCCGCGGTGGTGCGCGATCTGCTGGCCTGCCCGCCCGGACCGGTCTTCGAGGCCGGCGTCCGGTCGCTCTACCTGACCGCGGTGATGCTGGCCGGCGAACGCCTGCGCAACCGTGACCTGACCGCACTCAACGACGCCCTCGGCACACTGCTGCGCGCCGGGGTGCGCGACGACGAGGCTCGTGACGAGGAGGCATCGTGAACCCCGAGGACGTCCGCCACGAACTGGCCCGCATCGGCGCGATGCCCTACTCGCTCGCCCGCACGGCGATCGCCGAGGAGACCGCGCGCCGCATCGAAGCCGACGGCCCACGCGCATGCCTGCCGCTCGCCCTGCTCACCGTCGTCCAGTCGCAGGTCTGGGGCGGCGAGCCCGCCAAGGCGTTCGTGGCCTTCGCCCAGGCGACCCAGCTGTGGGACGCCCACCCGGAGCTGTTCGACGAGGAGGACCGCTTCATCTTCTTCTGGGAACACAAGTGGATGGTCGGCCACCTGATCGAGTTTCCTCAGATCCCCGCGGCGCAGATCGAGGCGTCCCTGAACGACATGGCCCGCCGCTACGCGCTGGCCGGCCACGGGATGAGCGCCGTCGCTCACGAGGCGTTCTGCTGGGCCGAGCACCGGGGCACGGCGGATGCTGAGCGTTTGTTCGAGACGTGGATCTCCACTCCGCGCGACGAGTTCTCCCAGTGCGCGGCCTGCTCGCACCGTGCCGAAGCCGACTGGCACCTGGACGCCGGACGTCCCGAGCGGGCGATCGCCATCGTCGAAGCGGCGCTCGCCGCCGGCGAGAAGTGCGCCAGCGAACCCGCCACCATGCTGAGCACGATCGCACTCGCCTACCTCGACCTGGGGCTCCCGGAGCAGGCACTGTCGGCCCATCGCCGCGCGGAGTCGGCGCTGCGCCACTCCGAGACCGATATGGCCGCCACCCGCGGACGCCGGTTCGCTCTGCTCGCCCGCGGCGGGCTGCCCGAGCGTGCCCTGCGCGCGCTGGCCGAGGACGCGCACCTGCTGCTGGAGGCAGAAAGCCCACTCGCGCGCCTGGGGTTCCTGACCGCCGTGCTCAGCGGGTTGTCCTCGCTGCCCGACCGCGGCACCGCGATCGCCCTGGCCGGGATTCCGGCGGCCACCGTGGACGAGGTGCGCGGCTGGGTCCACGCCGAGGCGTCCCGGCTCGCGGCCGCGTTCGACCGCCGCAACGGCACGGACGCCCACACCCGCAGGGTGGCGGCGGCCCTGGCGGCGACTCCGGCCCCGGAGCCGATCGACTTCACGGTGCTCGGTCCCCCGGCCGCCACACCCCCGCCGGTTCAGCACATCACCACCTCCCGGGAGGATCCGTCCGAAGACCTCGCCCGGTTGCTCGGGAACGCCGAGACCCTCGTCGAGCTCGATCAGCTCGAGTCGGCGGCGTCGGCCTACCTCGCCGCCGCACAAGCCGCCGAGCGGGCAGGGCTGCTCACCGATGCGGGATTCGCCTACGCCGAGGCGGCGGCCTGCGCACAGGCGTGCGGCGACGACCCGGGCGCCCATCGCGCGTTCTCCGACGCCGTCGCGCGCCTGAAGGCGGACGCCGTCGATGACCCCCACCTCGCCCCGGTGCTGACCGCCTGGGCGCCGGTCGCCGTCCAGGCGGGTGCTCCCGAGCCGGTGCTGGCCGAGCTGGAACAGGCCCTCGTCCGGCTCGGCCGCGACGCAGGCGAGGCAACGCCCAGCAACGCCGACGAGCGGGAACGCCGCCGGCTGTGGGCCGACCTCAGCGACACCGCCGCCCGCGTCCTCGCCTCCCTGCCCGCCGGTGACGCCGCCGGGGCGATCGAGTACGCCCTGAACGCCGCGCACGCCTACGCCGCTCTCGACTTGTCCGGGGACGCCGCGCACGCGTTCTGGCTCGCCGGCCAGATCCAGCGCGACACCGGCCGGCTCGCCGAGGCCGCCGACAGTCTTCAGGCCGCCGTCACCCGCGCCGGCAACGCCTTCGACGAACAACTACGCGCCGAGGCCGGCAGCGCGTTGCTACGCATCCTGCGAGAAACCGGCCAGGACGCCCGCGCTGCCGTGCTGCTCCGCTCACTGAAGCCCCGCTGAAGCTAACCCGCGGCCGCCGCGCCGGACCAGAAAGGTGCATCCGGTACCCGCGGTGCGTCATAATGGCCCGGCCCGCCCGCCCCTGTCCGGGGTCCGGCGTGTCTTCTCACCTCACCTGAAAGTGACATCGTGCGACTGCCCCTGCCCCGACCGGAGGATTCTTCGCGCCTGGGCGCCCACATGGTCGACGGTGGCACCCGGTTCTCCTTGTGGGCGCCGCGTGCGACCCGGGTTCAGGTGGCGCTGGTCGGCACCGACCGCCGCCAGACGAACCACGATCTGACCCACCACAGCGACGGCGTCTGGACCGTCGTCGTGCCCGGCGTCACCGAGGGTCAGCGGTACGGCTACCGCGTGCACGGCCCGTGGAGTCCCGAGACCGGTCAGCGGTTTAACTCATCAAAGCTGCTGATCGACCCGTACGCCCGCGCGATCACCGGCGGCGTCGACTACTCCGGCCCGATCAGCGACCACACCCCCGAATCGAACTACAAGCCGGACCCGCGCGACTCGTCCCCGTCGGTGCCGCTCAGCGTCGTGGTCGCCGACAGCCCGCCGCCGCGTCCGCTCGCCGTCAAGCCTCGGCTGGAGGATCTCGTCGTCTACGAGACCCACCTGAAGGGCTACACCCAACTGCATCCGGCCGTGCCCGAGCACATGCGCGGCACCTACGCCGGCATGGCCTACCCGGCGGTGATCGAGCACCTCACCTCGCTCGGCGTCAACGCGGTGGAGTTCCTGCCGCTGCATCACTTCATCTCCGAGCCGTTCGCGATCGGTAAGGGCCTGGTCAACTACTGGGGCTACAACACGCTGGGCTATTTCGCGCCGCACGCGCCCTACTCCAGTTCGGGCACGCTGGGCCAGCAGGTCGCCGAGTTCAAGCAGATGGTCTCCGATCTGCACGAGGCCGGCATCGCCGTCATCTTGGATGTGGTCTACAACCACACCGCCGAGGGCGGGCACGACGGGCCGACACTGAGCTTCCGCGGCATCGACCATGCCGGCTACTACCGGCTCACCTCCGATCTGCGCAACGACTACGACGTGACCGGCTGCGGCAACGCGGTCGACACCTCCGTCGACGGCGTCCTCGACCTGATCATCGACTCGCTGCGCTACTGGGTCACCGAGATGGGCGTGGACGGCTTCCGCTTCGACCTGTGCACCACGCTGATCCGCGACGACAACCACCACGTGCAGCAGGATCACGCCTTTAAGGCGCGGGTCGCCGACGATCCGGTGTTGTCGCAAGCGATCTTGATCACCGAACCCTGGGACATCGGTCCCTACGGCTACCAGGTAGGCCGGTGGGGCCGTGGCTGGTCGGAGTGGAACGACC
Source organism: Propioniciclava sp. (assembly GCF_047602245.1). GTDB lineage: Bacteria > Actinomycetota > Actinomycetes > Propionibacteriales > Propionibacteriaceae > Propioniciclava. The sequence goes on along the minus strand of NZ_JASGHT010000001.1, from coordinate 3,452,499 downwards.
GCTTCCGCGGCTTCACCCGCGACTTCTGGCGCGGCGCCGTCCACGGCGTCGAGGAGTTGGCCACCCGACTCGCGGGTTCGGCCGACATCTTCGATCACGACGGACGCCCGGCGACCAGTTCGATCAACTTCGTCACCGCCCACGACGGCTTCACCATGCGCGATGTGGTCACCTACGACCTCAAGCACAACGAGGCCAACGGCGAGCGCAACCGCGACGGCGCCGACGACAACCGGTCCTGGAACCACGGCGCCGAGGGCGAGACCGACGATGCCGAGATCAACGCCGCCCGCCGGCGCACCATCCGCAACATGATGGCGACCCTGCTGCTGTCCACCGGAACCCCGATGGTGCTCGCCGGCGACGAGATGGGCCGCACCCAGCAGGGCAACAACAACGCCTACTGCCAGGACTCCCCGATCTCGTGGGTGAACTGGACCGCCACCGAGGACTGGAACGACCTCACCGAACTCACCCGCACCCTGCTGGCGTTGCGTGCGACGCATCCGGTGCTGCGCCCGGCGAGTTTCCGCCGCCGGGTCGAGGTGCTGGACGCCGACGGCGAAGGCCTGGGCCGCACCGAGTCGGCGTGGTTCTCCGAGCACGGCACCGAGATGACCATAGGTGAGTGGCACGACGGCGGACGCCGCACCCTCGGCATGTACCTCAGCGACGCCGACGACACCCTCTACGTGCTCTTCCATGCCAGCGCCGAGCCGGTGGTCGCCACCCTGCCCGGCCCGCCGTGGGCGTCCGGCTACGAAATCCTGGCGCACACCGGCGAACCGGACGAGTTCCCCCAGTCGACTCTGGTGCCCGGCGCCCGCCTGCCGATCCCTGGACGGACCGTCGTGGTGATGAGAGGCCTGGACGATCCGGGTGCATCGGACGTGACCGTGCAGTAGCGTGTGCGGCGTGACGCAGAGCAATCAGACCACGCCCCACGCCACCTCGACCACGGACGCCGTCGTCCCCGTCGACCTCTCCGCGACCAAGACGGTCGTACGAGGAATCGGTCGGATTCCGGTCGTCAAGGTGTCCCCGGTGATCGAGGGCGGCGCCTATGCCGCCAAGGCGACGGTGGGCGAACTCCTCCCCATCCGCGCCAAGGTGTTCCGCGAAGGCCATGACGCCGTCAACGCCTCGGTGATCCTCACCGATCCCGAGGGCCGTGAGACCCGCCACGACATGACCCCGCTGGCCCCGCGCGGGCTGGATCCGTGGGAAGCGTGGGTGCGGTTCGATGCCGAAGGCGCCTGGACGTTCCGCGTCGAAGGCTGGTCGGACCCGTGGGGTACCTGGCTGCACAACGCGCAGGCCAAGCTTCCGGCGGGCGTCGACATCGAACTGGTCTGCCTGGAAGGCCGCGACCTGTTCGAGCGCACCGCCAAGGCCGCGGACGCCGCCGGCGACCCGATCGAGGCGTCCATCCTGCGCGCCACCGCGCAGCTGCTGATCCCCGAGCGCCCGGCCGAAGACCTGCTCGACGTCGCCAACGGCACCGGCCTGGCCAAGGCGATGCGCAAGTACGGCCCCCGCGAACTGGTCTCCCCGACTGCCGATTTCCCGATCTTCGTCGACCGCAAGCAGGCGCTGTTCGCGTCCTGGTACGAGTTCTTCCCGCGCAGCGAGGGCGCGAGCTACGACGCCGCGACCGACACCTGGACCTCCGGCACCTTCGACAGCTGCCACCGCCGCCTGGAGGAGATCGCGGCGATGGGCTTCGACGTGGTCTACTTCCCGCCGGTCCACCCGATCGGCAGCGCGTTCAAGAAGGGCAAGAACAACACCCTCGACGCGACCGACAAGGACCCGGGCTCGCCGTGGGCGGTCGGCAGCGCCGACGGCGGTCACGACGCGATCCATCCCGATCTGGGCGACTGGGAGAGCTTCGACCGTCTCGTCGCGAAGGCCCGCGAACTCGGCCTGGAGATCGCGCTCGACTTCGCGCTGCAGGCCTCCCCGGACCACCCGTGGGTGACCGAGCATCCGGAATGGTTCACCACCCGCATCGACGGCACCATCGCCTACGCGGAGAACCCGCCGAAGAAGTACCAGGACATCTACCCGATCAACTTCGACAACGATCCCGAGGGCATCTACAACGAGGTGCTGCGCATCCTGCGGCTGTGGATGGACCACGGTGTGCGGATCTTCCGTGTCGACAACCCGCACACCAAGCCGGTGCAGTTCTGGGGCTGGGTCTTCGACCAGATCCGCGCCACCGATCCGGACGTGATCTTCTTCGCCGAGGCGTTCACCAAGCCCGAGATGATGCACGCACTCGGCAAGGTCGGCTTCCACACCTCGTACACCTACTTCACCTGGCGGGTCAGCAAGGCGGAGATCGAGGAGTACATGTACGAGCTCTCCCGCGACATGGACTCGTTCTACCGGCCGAACTTCTTCGTCAACACCCCCGACATCCTGCCCTTCCACCTGCAGTCGGGGAACCCGTCGATCTTCGCGATCCGCGCCATCCTGGCCGCGATGCTGTCGCCGGCCTGGGGCGTCTACTCCGGCTTCGAGCTGTTCGAGTACCAGCCGCTCGCACCGGGACGCGAGGAGTACCTCAACTCCGAGAAGTACGAGTTCCGGCCGCGCGACTTCAACGCCCAGCCCAACCTCAACGTGCTGATGGGACGCCTCAACGAGATCCGGCACGCGCACCCGGCGCTGCAGCAGTTGCGCCAGATCGACTTCCATGTCGCGCTGGACGATCAGCTGATCGCGTTCAGCAAGGTCGACGGTGACGACAAGATCGTGGTGATCTGCTCGCTCGATCCCGACAACACCATCGAGACCGAGGTGCACCTCGACCTGACCAAGCTGGGCCTGCCCGCCGACGCTCCGCTGCCGGTGCGCGACGAGCTGACCGGGGCCACCTTCACCTGGGGAGCACGCAACTTCGTCCGGCTGAGTCCCGCCCAACCCGCGCACATCCTGGCGGTGCTGTAGGGACCGGCGGTTCCCGTGAACGAGGAGCTCGACGGCGCCTGGATGCGCCACCTGGAATCGGTTCGCTGGTTCGGCGGTAAGGGCGCCGGCGCGCACATCGTGCGCCGGGATGCCCTGCCCGCCCACACCGCTGAAGGCGCGTGGCCGCGGGTGCGCAGCGAGATCGCCACGCTCGCCTACCCCGACGGCCACCAGGAGTACTACCACCTGCTGGTCGCGCACCGGCCCTCGGACGTCCCGGCGGGCGCCGTGGTGCTGGGCACCAGTACGGACGCCGACGGCGCACCGGTGCAGGTCATCGACGCCACCACCGACGCCGAGGCGCTCACCGCGTTCGTCGCAGCCACCATGCCCGCCTTCGCCGGCCGCCCGGTCGGCGTGTGGTCCGGCGAGCAGTCCAACACCACCCTGACCCTGGGTGAGGGCGACCTGTACAAGGTCTTCCGGCGCATCGAGCCGGGCCCGAACCTGGAGACCGAGGTGCTGATGGCGCTGGCCGGTGGCCCAGTGCCGCAGGTGCGCGGACGCCTGGTCGGCGACTGGCCGGCCGGAACCGGCACCGACCTGGGCATCGTGATGGAGCGCATTCCCGGTGCGGTCGACGGCTGGGAGCTCGCCACCGCCGCCTGCCGCGCAGGCGAGGACTTCTCGCCCCGCGCCCAGGCGCTCGGCGAGGCGCTGCGCCGCACGCACACCCGGCTGGCCGAGGCCTTCGGCGTCCGTGAGGCGAGCGGCGACGCGATCGCCGAGCTGATGAGCGCACGCCTGGACGCCGCGGTGGCCGCCGCACCCGGGCTCGCCGAACATGCCGCACCGCTGCGCGCGGCCTTCGACGGCGTCCGCGGCCGCACCCTGGCCGTGCAGCGGGTGCACGGCGATTTCCATCTCGGCCAGACCCTCGACTCACCCGCGGGGTGGACGCTGATCGATTTTGAGGGGGAACCGGCCAAGACGGCCGCCGAGCGGCGCGCGTTCGACTCCCCCTGGCGTGACGTGGCGGGCATGGTGCGGTCCTTCGACTACGCCCGCAGCGCGCACGACGACCCCGCTTCGGCAGAAGCCATCGGTTGGGCCGATCTCTCCCGCGAAGCCTTCGTGGCGGGCTACTGTGGTCCCCACACCCCGGACGACGTGCTCCGGGCGTACATGATCGACAAGGCTGTCTACGAAGTGGTGTACGAAGTGCGCAACCGACCCGACTGGGTGTCCATCCCGATGAGGGCCATTCACGAGGCCGCGGGCACCCCCACGTCCTCCCACACCGACAAGGAGTAACCATGGCACACGACCCGTTCGGCGGATTGGCCGGCTGGGATCTGGAAGGATTCCACAACGGCGGCGACACCGAGCTGTGGAAGCGCCTCGGCGCCCACGTCGTGACGATTCACGACGACGAGCGCGGCGAGATCACCGGCACCCGGTTCACCGTGTGGGCGCCGAACGCCCGCGAGGTGCGCATCAACGCCGACTTCAACTGGTGGACCGGCGACGTGATGCAGCTCATCCCCGGCACCGGCGTGTGGGGCACCTTCGTGGAGGGCGTCGGCGACGGCACCCTGTACAAGTTCAACATCCTGGGCGCGGACGGCCAGTGGCACGAGAAGGTCGACCCGATGGCCTTCTTCGCCGAGCAGGCGCCGGCCAACAGCTCCATCGTCTACACCAGCCAGTTCGGCTGGGGCGACGACGAGTGGATGGAAAAGCGCAAGAGCCGCAACTTCCAAAACGAGCCGATGAGCATCTATGAAGTGCATCTGGGCAGCTGGCGCAAGGGCAAGACCTATCTCGAGCTCGCCGACGAACTCGTCGAATACGTCACCTGGCAGGGCTACACCCATGTGGAGTTCATGCCGGTCACCGAGCATCCCTTCGAGCCGTCGTGGGGCTACCAGGTCACCAACTACTTCGCGCCGCAGTCGCGGCTGGGGCGTCCCGACGAACTGCGCTATCTGATCGACCGGCTGCACCAGGCCGGCGTCGGCGTCATCCTCGACTGGGTGCCCGGCCACTTCCCCAAGGACGCCTTCGCGCTGGGCCGCTTCGACGGCACCGCCCTGTACGAGCACGCCGACCCGCGCCAGGGCGAGCACATGGACTGGGGCACCTACATCTTCAACTACGGCCGCAACGAGGTGAAGAGCTTCCTGGTCTCCAACGCGCTGTACTGGGTGACCGAGTTCCACATCGACGCGTTGCGCGTCGACGCGGTGGCGTCCATGCTCTACCTCGACTACAGCCGCGAGGACGGCCAGTGGGTGCCGAACGAGTTCGGCGGCAACCACAACCTGGAGGCGATCGACTTCCTGCGCTATGTGAACCGGCACCTGTACGAGCGCGTGCCTGGTGTCACCATGATCGCCGAGGAGTCCACCTCGTTCGGCGGGGTGACCCAGCCCACCAACCTGGGCGGTCTCGGTTTCGGCTTCAAGTGGAATATGGGCTGGATGAACGACTCGCTGCGCTACCTGGCGCTCGAGCCGGTCTACCGCCAGTGGCATCACCACGAGATGACGTTCGCGATGGTCTACCAGTACAGCGAGAACTTCGTGCTGCCGATCAGCCACGACGAGGTCGTGCACGGCAAGGGGTCGATGATCAACAAGATCCCCCAGGACGCCTGGCGCCAGTTCGCGACGCTGCGTGCGTTCTACAGCTTCATGTGGGCGTTCCCGGGCAAGCAGCTGCTGTTCATGGGCCAGGAGTTCGGCCAGCGCTCGGAGTTCAACGAGGCGGTCAGCCTGGAGTGGTGGGTCTCGGATCTGTGGGGCCACCACGGCCTGCAGCGCCTGGTGAAGGACCTCAACGAGCTCTACGTGGCGCATCCGGCCCTGTGGAAGCTCGACAACGACCCGGTCGGGTTCCAGTGGATCAACGCCGATGACGCCGCCCGGAACACCTACAGCTGGGTGCGCCGCGACGGCGAGGGCCAGCAGATCGCCGTGATCGTCAACTACAGCTCCGAGCCGTGGTACGACTACGAGATCGGCCTGCCCGCGACCGGCCGCTGGACCGAGATCTTCAACTCGGACTCGACCCACTACGACGGCTCCGGCATCGGCAACTTCGGCGGCGTGGACGCCGTCGAGGGCGAGTGGGGCGCATTCCCCGCCCGCGCCACCGTGCAGGTGCCGCCGCTGGGCGCGGTGTTCTTCCGTCTGGACGCCGAGGAGGAGGCCGCCGAGGCGTCCGCCGACGAGGCGATCGAGGAGGCCTCTGCCTGACGCCTCTCCGTACCGGACCGAAAGGGACCCGGGGACTCTCACGAGTTCCCAGGCCCCTTTCGGCGTCGTTGCGCCGGCGGATCAGAACAGGGCGCTCATCAGGGCGCGGCGGGCGGTGAGGACGGCCGGGTCGGTGGGTCCGATCGTCTCGAACAGTTCCAGCAGGCGGACGCGGACCCTCTCGCGCTCCTCCCCCGTCGTCTGGCGGATCAGCTCCACCAGGCGGGCGAAGGCGGCGTCGACGTTGCCGGCGGCCAGCTCCAGGTCGGCCATGGCGAGGTTGGCGTCCACGTCGTACACGTCGAAGGCCAGGGCGGAGCGGACGGCGTCCGGATCACCGGTGGTGACCCGCTGGATCAGCCGGGCCTGCGCGCGCCCGGCGGACGCCTCGGTGTCGGCGGGGTTGGCGGCCAGCAGCTTGTCGAACTCCGCGATGGCGGTCTCGTAGTCGCCGCGTTCCAGCGCCGCGTCGGCCGCCTCGAAGCGCGGGTCGGGCCCGTCGGTGGCCGCGGCGTCCGGCACCACCGGCTGGGCGCGCCCGGCGATGCCCTGCTGGTGGGACAAGGCCACCAGCTGATCGATGACCGCCTTCACCTGCGCCTTGTCGGCGGTGCCCTGGAACAGCGGGGCGAGCTGTCCGCCGACGATGCCGATCACCATCGGCACGCCCTGCACCTGCAGCGCCTGCGCGATGCCCTGGGCCTGGTCGACATCGACCCGAACCAACAGCCAGGCGCCGGCAGCCTCGTTGGCGAGGTCCTTCAGGTCGGCTGACAGCTGCGCGGCCGACGGGGCCCGCGGAGACCAGAACTCGACGACGATGGGGTGCTGCATCGACAACCCCAGGTAGGACTCGAAGGTGCGGTCGTCCGCCTCGACCCACCACACCGCGCCGGCGGGCGCCGGCGGTGCGGGCTTGAGTGCGGACAGATCGATGGCTCCACCACGGAACGGCACAGACGTCATGGCACCATTCTTCCACCCCGCACGCGCGTCGTCGTGGCGGACGGATCGGACGCAAGACGGGACGGCGGGGTGCGGAGCCCCCCGCCAGGGGGCAAGATGGGGCGCATGGTTCACGCACGCGCCGGGCAGCCCGCACTGCCGGAAGATCTCATCAACGTCGACGAAGTCCTCGCGGCCTACTACGACCTCGTCCCCGATCCCACCAATCCCGATCAGATGGTCGTCTTCGGCACGTCCGGCCATCGCGGCAGCTCGCTGAACACCGCGTTCAACGAGGCCCATATCGCCGCCACCACCCAAGCGATCGTGGAGTACCGCGCGGCGCAAGGTGTCACCGGCCCGCTGTTCATCGGCAAGGACACCCACGGCCTGTCGCTTCCGGCCTGGAAGACCGCCCTGGAAGTGCTGCACGCCAACGGCGTCGACGTCCGCGCCGAGCGCGACGACGAGTACACGCCGACCCCGGCCGTGTCTCGCGCGATCATCGTCTACAACCGCGACCATTCCGGCCCGCGCGCCGACGGCATCGTGGTGACCCCGTCGCACAACCCGCCCACCGACGGCGGCTTCAAGTACAACCCGCCGCACGGCGGCCCGGCGGACTCCGACGCCACTTCGGTGATCGCGGCCCGCGCCAACGAGTTGATGGCCGACTGGCGCTCGATCAAGCGTTCGCCGTATGAGAAGATCGCCGGCGAGATCACCCGCCACGACTACCGGACGCCGTACTGCGCCGACCTCGCCAACGTGATCAATCTCGACGCGATCCGCGCCGCCGGGCTGAACATCGGTGCGGACGCCATGGGTGGTGCGGCCGTCCAGTACTGGGAGTACATCGCCGACACACTCAACCTGGGCCTGACCGCGATCAACCGCACCGTCAACCCGGCCTGGCCGTTCATGACGCTGGACTGGGACGGCAAGATCCGGATGGACTGCTCCAGCCCGTACGCGATGGCCTCGCTGATCAACAACAAGGACGCCTACGACCTGTCCACCGGCAACGACGCCGACTCCGACCGGCACGGCATCGTCACCCCGGACGCCGGCCTGATGAACCCCAACCACTACCTCGCCGTGGCGATCCAGTACCTGTTCAGCCACCGCGACGGCTGGGATCCGGCCGCCGGCATCGGCAAGACCTTGGTGTCCAGCTCGATGATCGACAACGTGGCCAAGAAGATCAACAAGACACTGGTCGAGGTGCCGGTGGGCTTCAAGTGGTTCGTGCCCGGCCTGTCCGACGGCTCGATCGGTTTCGGCGGCGAGGAGTCGGCAGGCGCGTCCTTCCTCACCCTCGACGGCAAGACCTGGACGACCGACAAGGACGGCATCATCCTCGATCTGCTGGCCTCGGAGATCCTCGCCGTCACCGGCAAGACGCCCTCGCAGCATTACGCGGATCTGGAGGCCGAGTTCGGCTCCACCGCGTACGCCCGGGTGGACGCCCCCGCCAACCGCGCGCAAAAGGCGAAGCTGGGCAAGCTCTCGCCCGAGGACGTCACCGCCACCGAGCTGGCCGGCGAGGCGATCGTGGCCAAGATGACCAACGCTCCCGGCAACAACGCCGCGATCGGTGGCCTGAAGGTCGTCACCGAGAACGCCTGGTTCGCGGCGCGCCCGTCCGGCACCGAGGACGTCTACAAGATCTACGCCGAGTCCTTCAAGGGCCCCGAGCACCTCGCCCAGGTGCAAGCCGAGGCCAAGGAGGTCGTGGACGCCGTCCTGTCCTGACCCCTGACGCGACGAATCCGGCGCGCCTGGGGGCGCCGGATTCGTGCTGTCCGGGTTCGTGCTGTCCGAGGAGGTCAGACGCCGTCAGGGTCCTCATCGTCGTCGGGAGCCTTCATCCGCGCGCGCAGGCCGGCGCGCTGGATGACCCGCTGGATGGTGAGGTCGTGGCGCTCGATGTCGGGCACATAGTTGATGTTCTTCAGGCCCTGGTCCTGGGCGGCCGACTCGAAGATGAAGTGCCCGTAGCCGAGCAACTGGCCGATGAAGGGCTGCCGCACCGAGATGTCGAGGATGCGCGCGATCGGCATGGTGGCCATGTGCTGATCGATGATGCCCCGGACCCGGAACACCCGCATATTGGTGATCACGAACCGGGTCATGAAAAGCGAGTGGATGCGATAGAAGCCGTAGCCACCCAGGCCTAGGCCGAGGACCAGGCCGAGCCACCAGACCGGGCCCAGCACCGGCATCGCGGCAAAGCAGAGCATGCCCGCGATCACGATCAGCACGGGCACGACGTTCGTGATCCAATGCGGGCTCACCTCGTCGACGATGAACTCGCCCTCGTCGACGAGCATCCGGCGCGAGACCTCCGGGCGCCAGAAGCGGGTCAGGATGCCCATCGGCTCGGCCCTGCTACTTGGCCAGCGACTCGAAGAAGCGCCCGATCGATTCGAAGATGCCGAAGATGGTCTTCACGAAACCGGCCGCGGATTCCGGGCGCGTGTAGAGCATGTAGATGGCGAACATAATGACCAGGGCGATCAGGATCGTGCGGATCCATTTCTCCATTGTGTGTGCCTCCAGGGGGAAGTCTGGTGTCGACGATACCTGCTCAGTCTGCCGCACGCGAGACGCGGACGCGCGCAGGCCGCGCCGCGCGAACACGCGGCGCCAGCGTCCGGCCCTACTTTCGCACCGATTCCCGCTCGCCGCACGTCTGGTCGTGCCAGGGTTGAGGCATGAACAATTCCGACCTTTTCGTGTGCATCGACCACGTCGGCTACGCCGTCCCCAACCTGGACGACGCCATCAAGCTCCACTGTGAGGTCTTCGGCTGGCGGGTGCTGCACCGCGAGACCAACGAGGAGCAGGGCGTCGAGGAGGCCATGCTCGGCACCGGCGACCAGCATTCCGAGAACGCGCAGATCCAGCTGCTCGCGCCGCTGAACCCTGCCTCCACCATCGCGAAGTGGCTGGAGCGCAACGGCGGACGCGGCGGCGTCCAGCAGGTGGCCTACCGCGTCCATGACATCGATGCGGTCTCGGCCACGCTGCGCGAGCGCGGCGTGACCCTGCTCTACGACGAGCCGAAGATCGGCACGGGCGGCTCCCGAATCCAGTTCGCGCATCCGAAGAGCACCGGCGGCATCCTGCTCGAGATCGTCGAGCCTGCCCAGGGCGCCGCGCACTGACGCCACCCCCGCCGACAGGCCCTTCGGATTTCACTCTCGGAGGGCCTGTCGGCGCGCCGGGGATGCTCCGCGCGGAGTAGCATCGACGTGCCAACCCCCGGAGCGGCACGAGCCTGTGAGAGGACGCAGCGGTGACAGACGAGCACGACACCCATGGCCTGGATTTGTTCGACGAGACGGCCAGTGCCGTCCGCGGATTCCCCAACGCCATGCTCGGCTATGACAAAAAGGCCGTCGATGACTACATCCGCGATGTCGAGCGCCAGCTCGCTCTCGCCAAGCACCAACTGCGTGCGGTGCAGCGCGAGCTCACCGCGGCGAACCTCCGCGTCGATGACACCGACTTCAGCAAGCTCGGCGCCCACACCGCGAATCTGATCAAGGTGGCCGAGGCCCAGGCCGGCGAGATGATCCAGAATGCGCACAATCGGGCCGAGGAACTGCTCGCGCAGGCGCGCACCGAGGCCGAGCGCACCCGGCTGGACGCCGCGCAGACCACCGAGGCCGCCCGCCAGGAGGGCCTCGCCTCGATCAAGGTGCTGCGCGTCCAGCTCGAGGAGCAGACCAGCCGCGAACTTGAAGCCGCCCGCACCGAGGCCGAGGGTCTGCGCCAGGCCGCCGACGAGCACGGCGCCACGGTGCTCGCCGAGGCGCGTCAGCGGGCGTCCGCCGCCCTCGACGCCGCCCGCCGCGAAGCCGAGGCCGTGCGCGAGGCCGCCGAGGCGGACGCCGCCGCGACCCGTTCGGCCGCCGCCGCCGAGCGCGAGGAACGCCTGCGCCAACTGCACGCCGAGCAGCAGGTCATCACCGAGGAATTCGGCCAGGCGCTGGCATCGGCTAAGGAGCGGTCGGCGCGGCTTCAGGAGGCGCTGGCCGAGGCCTCGCGCGAGCTGCGCTCCCGCCAGCAGGCCGCCTACGCCGAGGCCGAGGACATCAAAGCGGCCGCCATCGCGGAGGCGTCCGGCATTGTCGGCGAGGCACGCACCCAGGCCGAGACGTTGCTCGCCGAGACCGACAGCGAACTGGCCCAGCGCAACGAGAAGCTCAAGCGCGAACACCGGCAGTTGCGCCAGCGCAAGCGCGCGCTGCTCACCCAGCTCGAGCAGCTGTCCAGCCTCGCCACCCAGACCGCAGACGAGTTCCCCGAGGACGAGTTGACCGGTCCCATCCCGGACGCCCTGGCCGATGAGCCGGCCCCGGGCCGGCCGCCGGCGAATCCACCGACGACCAGCCCGACGGTGAGGAACGGGACGAGTCGTGACCGGTGACGCCTCGTTGGACGCCGACGACGGGGCACAGCGAGATTCTCCGCGCGAGGAGGCGCCCGCGTCGCCGGCGTCCTCACCGCGGCCCCGGCCGGGCACCCCGGGTTCGGCCGCGACGCCTCCGACGGTGTCGGCTGAACCGCGCCGGTGGTGGCGTAAGCTACGCCGCACCTCCTCGCAGCTGACCCCGGCCGATCCTGAACTCCCCCAGGTGGTGGAGGCTCCAGGCCCGGTGAGCCTGCTCTATCGCTCGCCCTTCCAGATCGGGTTCCTGATCACCATGGGCGGCTTGGTCGCGTTCGGCCTGCTGGCGGCGCTGGCGGCGCTGCAGAGCGTGCTCGTGCTCGGCCTGCTGTCGCTGTACCTGGCGCTCGGCCTGAGCCCGTTGGTGGACTCCCTGCACCGCAGCGGGCTCCGGCGCGGATTCGCGGTGGCCCTGGTAGCGGTCGGCCTGCTCGTGCTCATCGCGCTGGGTGCCTGGGCCGTCCTGCCGGTGCTCACCGAGCAGGTGAACATCACGGTGCAGAACACCGCCGCCTACCTGCAGACGCTGCGGGAGAACCCGCAGGTGGCCGGGCTGGACGGCCAGTTCGATCTGCTCAACCGGGTGACCAGCGTGATGACCTCGGGCGCCTGGATCGAGGGCCTGTTCGGCGGCATCTTGGGCGCCTCGATGGCGATCGCGAACATCGTGTTCAGTCTCGTCGTGACGCTGGTGCTCACCTTGTGGTTCCTCGCCTCGCTGCCCTCGATCAAGGACACCATCTACCAGCTGGCGCCCGCCTCGAGGCGTCCACGGGCCAAATACCTGGCCAACGAGGTGTTCCGCCGGATCAGCGGCTACATGTCGGGGTTGTTCACCATCGTCGTGCTCGCCAGCGGTTCGGCTTTCCTGTTCCTGAACGTGGTCGGTCTGGGGCCGTACTCGCTGGCGCTCAGCGTCGTGGTGGCGCTGTTCGCGTTCATCCCGATCGTCGGGCCCACCTTGTCGATGCTGATCGTGTCACTGGTCGCCTTCTCCAACAACACCACGATCGGCATCGTGACCCTGGTGTTCTTCATCGTCTACCAGCAGCTGGACGCCTACCTGCTGCAGCCACGCGTCTTCCAGCGCTCGGTGAACGTGCCCGGCCCGCTGATCGTGCTCGCGGCCATCTCTGGCGGCGTCCTGTTCGGCATCGCGGGCGCGCTGCTCGCCATCCCGACGGTCGCCTCGCTGCTGCTGCTCTACCGCGAGGTCGTCATCCCCGCGCTCGACCGCGCCTGAGCGGCGCCGACCGCCGGCTCAGAACAGACGATCCTCGGCGTTGTCGAGGCCACGCAGGGCGTCGTAGTCCACCGTCACGCAGGTGATGCCGCGCGAGGCGGCCAGCACACGCGCCTGCGGCTTGATCTGCTGGGCGGCGAACACCCCGCTCACCGGGCGCAGCAGCGGGTCGGCGTTCATCAGCTCCAGGTAGCGGGTGAGCTGCTCCACGCCGTCGATCTCGCCGCGGCGCTTCACCTCGACGGCCACATGGCCGCCGGCGGCGTCGCGCAGCAGCAGGTCGACCGGACCGATGGCGGTCATGTACTCCCGGCGCACCAGCGTCCAGCCTTCCCCGAAGGTCCCAGGGTTCTCGGCGAGCAGCACCTGCAGATGGGCCTCCACGCCGTCCTTGACCAGGCCCGGATCGACACCGAGTTCGTGGGAGGAGTCGTGCAGCACCTCGGCCACCGAGATCAGCAAGGTGTCGCCGTCCTTGTTCGCGACCGTCCAGACCTGCTCCAGGCCGGCCTCGTCGGCCTCGCCCGGATCGGCCTGGCGCATCACGACGGTGCACGGCGGGTTCATCCAGTTCAGCGGCTTGTAGGCACGGTCGTCGGCATGGATCGAGATCGAACCATCAGCCTTGAGCAGGATCAGCCGCGGCGCCATCGGGAGATGCGCGGACAGCCGCCCCGCGTAGTCGACCTGGCAGCGGGCAATCATGAGACGCACCCGCGGAACCCTACCGTCTAAACTCGTCGAATGGCCCGACGTCCCAGCAAGCACCTGCGTCCACCCCGGCCGCTGCCGGCCTCGTTCGGTCAGGTGCAGGGCAAGACCGACGGCGCCTGGGTGGTCCAGTCGCTGTCCGCGGGGCGTACCGAAAAGACGTATCTGTGCCCGGGCTGCCACCAGCCGATCGCGGTGGGCGCACCCCAGATCGTCGCCTGGCCGCGGACACCGGCGATCGGCACTTCCTCCCCCGTCGAGGCGCGCCGGCATTGGCACACCTCCTGCTGGTCCCGGAGGCGCTGACCGTGGACCTGCATGTGACGCGCATCGGCGAGGGGACGCCGCGGGTCGCCTACCTGCACGGCCTGCTCGGCCAGGGCAAGAACCTGGCCACGATCGCGAAAGCCGTGGCCGGCGCCGAGCCGGGGCTGCTCTACGATCTGCCCAACCACGGCCGCAGCCCCTGGACAGATACCTTCGGCTACGCCGCCTGGGCGGACGCCGTCGCCGCCGACCTACGCGACCGCCTCGGTCCGGCCACCCCGATCAGCGTGTTCGGGCACTCGATGGGCGGCAAGACCGCGATGGCGCTGGCGCTGCGGCACCCGTCGCTGGTGCGCGGCCTGGTGGTGGCCGACATCGCCCCGGACAGTTCCAGCCACGGCTACGGCTTCGGGCGTCTGATCGGCTCGCTACGCACGCTGCCGCTGGAGCGGATCCAGACGCGTGCCGAGGCGGACACCGCACTCGCCACGTCCGTGCGCGAGCCGGGGGTGCGCGCCTTCCTGCTACAGAACCTGCACCGTGTGCCCGGGGGCGGCTGGCGCTGGCTGCCGAACCTCGCCCTGCTCGAGAAGGCGCTCCCCCAGATCAGCGGGTGGCCGGCCGGCCTCCGCGGCCCGTTTCCCCGCCCGGTGCTGTGGATGCGCGGCCGGGAGTCGGGGTATGTGACCGACGAGCACGTGCCCGCCATGCGCGCGCTGTTCCCGCATGCGCGGCTGATCACCGTCAAGAACGCCGGGCACTGGCTGCACGCCGACCAGCCCGAAGCGGTCGCGGGCGCGCTCGCGATGTACCTGACCAGTCTGCGACCGCAGCTCAGCCGCTGACCACCGAGGTGATCACGGTGGGCACGTTCGGGCGTCCGGTGCCGTCGGGGTAGCTGGCGTCGTGCCCCTGCTCGGCCCGCTGCGCGATCGCCTCGATGCCGGCGGTATCCATCCGCCCGAAGGCGGTGTATTGGGGCGGCAGCGGCGTGTCGGCGTACACCAGGAAGAACTGGCTTCCGTTGGTGTCGCGGCCGGAGTTGGCCATCGCGACCGTGCCGGCCGGATAGTCCTTGGTCTGTGCCAGTTCGTCGTTGAAGGCGTAGCCGGGGCCGCCACGGCCGGTGCCGGTCGGGTCACCGCACTGCAGGATGAAGATGCCCTGGGTCGACAGGCGGTGGCATTCGGTGCCGTTGAAATAGCCCTGCTGAGCCAGGCTCTCGAAGGAGTTCACCGTGCAGGGCGCCGCCGCACGGTCCAGTTCGACGCGCACCTGGGTGTCGCCCAGGTCGAGGGTCAGCGTCGCCGTCCCGGTGGCCGGCACGTCGGTGACCGGCGGCAGATCCACCGGCGTGGCCGGGGAGCCGCCCGGACGGTAGTCGCAGCGCACGGTGCCGTTGGCGGACACCCCACCGGTGGGTGGGCTGACGGCGCACCCGGCGAGCGCGAGCGCGAGGACGGCGGGAACGAGGCTCAGGCGGATCAGACTCACCGGACCAACGTCACATAAGCTGCCGTCATGGTCAATTTGACGCGGATCTACACCCGCACGGGCGACGCCGGATCGACACGGCTGTCGGATATGTCGCTGGCCCGCAAGACGGATCTGCGGGTCGCCGCCTACGGCGACGTCGACGAGGCGAATGCGGTCATCGGGCTCGCCGTCACCCTCGGCGGTCTTCCGGACGCCGTGGTCGAGGCGTTGCGCGAGGTGCAGAACGAGATGTTCGACCTCGGCGCCGACCTGTCGAACCCGCTGGTGGCCGAGCCGTCCTGGGAGCCGTTGCGGATCACCCAGGCCAGCATCGACCGGCTGGAGGCCTGGTGCGACGAGTTCGGTGAGGATCTCGGCGACCTGGTCAGCTTCATCCTGCCCGGCGGCACGCCCGGCGGCGCCTACCTGCATCAGGCTCGCACGGTCGTCCGCCGCGCCGAACGCGCCGCCTGGGCCGCGGCCGAGGCGTACGGCTTCGAGACCAGCACCGGTGAGGAGCCCGGGGGCGTCAACAAGCTGGCGATCACCTACCTGAACCGGCTCAGCGACCTGCTCTTCGTACTGGGCCGGGTCGCCAACGCCGAGGCCGGGGACGTGCTGTGGGTGCCGGGCAAGGATCGCGAGCCCGCCGGAGAGCGTGCGCAGCGCCAGCGCGCCAAGATCGAGCGCGCGCAGCGTCAGTAGCCGACGCGCTGGCTGTCGGGGCCGCCCGGTGGGCCGGCCTCGGTCCAGCTGCTGAACGCGGTCAGGTCGGGCCGCGACATGGCCAGCAGCAGGCCCTCGTGCGGGGCGCCGAGTTCGGCGATGTAGTGGCCTCGGTACAGCTCATCGGTTTCGTCGGCCCCCGGCGGGCGGACCTTCACCACATGGGTGTGCGCCCGCTCGAAACAGTAACGAGGGCGCACCGACAATCCGAACACGCGGAACCACTCGAAGGTGTCGTCACGGAACCGGGCGATACCCAGCGTCCACACCGGGCTGTCCGGACGCCGCAGCGAACACTGCAGCACGCGGCCGTGGCGGGACAGCCAGCGCCCGCGCAGCACCAGCCAAAAGATCGGGGTGAGCACGCAGACCAGGGCAACCAGGACCAGGATCGCGGTCCAGTTCCACCCCTCGGGCATGCTCACCCCGTCGCTTCGTCAGTGCTGCTCGGCCGCCCGGTGCGCCGCGCGTAGTTGGGCACGAGCACGATAGTAGTGCTGTCGCGTCTCCAAGCTGACATCGCCCGCGTCGAGAGCTTTGCGTGCCGCCGCATACTCGCGTTCGGCGTCGGTCAGCTTGATCTCACGAGCCATCCGGCCGTGGCCGGTGAGCACCGAGACCCGGTTCTCGTCGACGGCCAGGAAGCCGCCGTCGATCGCGATGATCTCGCGCACGCCGCCGTCCGCGCTGAGCACCTCCACCGCGCACGGCACCAGGCTGGCCAGGATCGGCTCGTGGTGGCGCAGGATGCCGATGTCGCCCTCGGTGGTCCGGGCGAGGAAGGACTCTGCCTCCCCCTCCCAGACGATGCCGTCCGCGGCGACGATCTCGACCCGCAGCGGGCTGGAGTCGAACGCCATGCTCAGCCTTCCTTCTGGATGCGGTCCCAGTTCTCCATGACCATGTCCATGCCGCCCACGTTGAAGAAGGCCTGCTCGGCGATGTGGTCGACCTCGCCGTTGCAGATCATCTTGAACGATTCGATGGTGTCGGCCAGCGGCACCGTGGAGCCCTCGATCTGGGTGAACTTGGTGGCCATGTAGGTGTTCTGGCTGAGGAACTGCTGGATGCGGCGCGCCCGGCCGACGATGATCTTGTCCTCTTCGGACAGCTCATCGACGCCCAGGATCGCGATGATGTCCTGGAGCTCCTTGTTGCGCTGCAGGATCTGCTTGACCCGGGTCGCGGTGTCGTAGTGATCCTGGCCCACGTACTGCGGATCGAGGATGCGCGAGGTCGAGGTCAGCGGGTCCACGGCCGGGTACAGGCCGCGGCTGGCGATGTCGCGGCTGAGCTCGGTGGTGGCGTCCAGGTGCGCGAAGGTGGTCGCCGGCGCCGGGTCGGTGTAGTCGTCGGCGGGCACGTAGATCGCCTGCATCGAGGTGATCGAGTGGCCGCGGGTCGAGGTGATCCGCTCCTGCAGCTGGCCCATCTCATCGGCCAGGTTCGGCTGGTAGCCCACCGCGGACGGCATCCGGCCCAGCAGCGTCGACACCTCCGAACCCGCCTGGGTGAAGCGGAAGATGTTGTCGATGAACAGCAGCACGTCCTGCTTCTGCACGTCGCGGAAGTACTCGGCCATGGTCAGGGCCGACAGCGCGACGCGCAGGCGGGTGCCCGGCGGCTCGTCCATCTGGCCGAACACCAAGGCGGTGTCCTTCATGACGCCGGCCTCGATCATCTCGTTGATCAGGTCGTTGCCCTCACGGGTGCGCTCGCCCACGCCGGCGAACACCGAGGTGCCGCCGAAGTTGTGCGCGATACGGAAGATCATCTCCTGGATGAGCACCGTCTTGCCGACGCCCGCGCCGCCGAACAGGCCGATCTTGCCGCCCTTGACGTAGGGGGTGAGCAGGTCGAGCACCTTGATGCCGGTCTCCAGCATCTCGGTCTTCGGCTCGAGCTCGTCGAACTTCGGGGCCGGACGGTGGATCGGCCAGCGCTCGGTGATCTCGACGCCGGAGATGTCCTCGTTGAGGCACTCGCCGGTCACGTTCCACACCCGGCCCTTGGTGGCGTCGCCCACCGGCACCGAGATCGGCGCGCCGGTGTCGAACACCTCGGTGCCGCGGCGCATGCCATCGGTGGGCTTGAGCGAGATGGCGCGCACGATGTTGTCGCCCACGTGCAGCGCGACCTCGGCGGTGATCTCGCGAGACAGCTCGCCGGCGTCGGAGATCTTGATCGTCAGCGCGTTCATGATGTCGGGCATCTGGTCGGCGGGGAACTCCACGTCCACCACCGGGCCGATGACGCGCGCGACGCGGCCCACACCGGTCGTGGTCGGATTCTCAGCAGTCAGGGTCATGGTTGCCTCTCTCGCCTCAGTCCTGGGCGCTCGCCTCGGCGAGCGCGCTGGCGCCACCGACGATCTCGGTAATTTCCTGGGTGATCTCGGCCTGACGCGCCTGGTTCGCCTCGCGGGTCAGGGATTCGATCAGTTGGTTGGCGTTGTCGGTCGCCGACTTCATGGCCCGCTGCTGGCTGGCCAGGATGGACGCGGCCGTCTGCAGCATGTAGAACCACACGCGGCTGCGGATGTACTGCGGCATGACCGCGTTCAGCACCGTGTCGGCGTCCGGTTCGAACTCGTACTGGGGAATGTGCCCCAACTCGTCGAGGGTGTGCACACCTTCGACGACCTCCAGCGGCAGCAGCCGGCGCACGCGCGGGGTCTGGGTGAGCATCGACTCCATCCGGGTGTAGACCGCGTGGATCTCGTCCACGCCGCCTTCCTCGTAGGGGGTCATGAACGCCTCCATCAGCACGTCCGCGATCTCTTGCGCATGCGCGTAGGTCGGCGCGTCGCTGAAACCCTCCCACGACTGGATCACCGGGATCTCGCGGAACTTGTGGTACGCGATGCCCTTGCGGCCGACCACGTACCGGCGGACTTCCACGCCCTGGGATTCCAGACGCGCGCGCATCCGCGCCGCCGTCTTGATCAGGTTCGTGTTGAACGCGCCGTTCATGCCCCGGTCGGAGGTGAACATCAGCAGCGCCGCACGGCGCGGCTGCTCCACATGCCTGGTCAGCGGATGGTCGACGCTGGCGTGCGTCGCCAGGGCCGACATCGCCCGGTTCAGCTCGCGGGTGTAGGGCAGCGCCCGGACGCCCGCCTGCTGCGCGCGGATCACCTTCGAGGCGGCGATGAGCTCCATCGCCTTGGTGATCTTCATGGTCGCCGACACCGACTTACGTCGCTGCCGAAGCTCCCTCAGACTCGACGCCATGCTCAGCCCTTCTTGGCCACGATCTTCTCGGCGTCGACATCGCGGTCGCCGAGCGCCTTGGCGTGCGGGTTGTCCCCGGCCGGCGCCGCCTTCGAGCTGGCCCGGAACTGCTGCTTGACCTTCACGATCTCGGCCGTCACCGCCGCGGCGGTGTCGTCGTCCCACTTCTGGGTCTCGGCGATCGTGGTCAGGATCGAGGTGTTGTGCCGCAGGTGCTCCAGCAGCTCGGCCTCGAAGCGCAGCACATCCTCCACGGCGATGTCGTCGAACAGGCCGTTGGTGCCGGCCCACACGCTGATCACCTGCTCCTCGACCGGGTACGGGGTGTACTGGCCCTGGCGGAGCAACTCGGTGAGGCGCGCGCCCCGGTCGAGCTGGCGGCGGGAGGCCGCGTCCAGGTCGGAGGCGAACATGGCGAACGCCTGCATGTCGCGGTACTGGGCCAGGCTGATCTTCAGGGTTCCGGCCACACCCTTCATCGCCTTGATCTGCGCGGCGCCGCCGACGCGGGACACCGAGATGCCCACATCGATGGCGGGACGCTGGTTGGCGTTGAACAGGTCCGACTGCAGGAAGATCTGGCCATCGGTGATGGAGATGACGTTGGTCGGGATGTAGGCCGACACGTCGTTGGCCTTGGTCTCGATGATCGGCAGGCCGGTCATCGAGCCGCCGCCCAACTCATCGGACAGCTTGGCGCAACGCTCCAGCAGGCGCGAGTGCAGGTAGAACACGTCGCCGGGGTAGGCCTCGCGGCCCGGCGGCCGGCGCAGCAGCAGCGACATGGCGCGGTAGGCCTCGGCCTGCTTGGTCAGGTCGTCGAAGATGATCAGCACGTGCTTGCCCTGGTACATCCAGTGCTGGCCGATGGCCGAGCCGGAGTACGGCGCGATGTACTTGAAGCCCGCGGGGTCGGACGCCGGCGCGTGCACGATGGTGGTGTACTCCATCGCGCCGGCCTCTTCGAGGGTCTTGCGCAGCGCCGCGATCGTGGAGCCCTTCTGGCCGATCGCCACGTAGATGCAGCGCACCTGCTTGGCCGGGTCTCCGCTGGCCCAGTTGGCCTTCTGGTTGATGATCGTGTCGACGGCGATGGCGGTCTTGCCCGTCTTGCGGTCGCCGATGATCAACTGGCGCTGGCCGCGTCCGATCGGGATCATCGCGTCGATGGCCTTCAGGCCGGTCTGCAGCGGCTCGCGCACCTCTTGGCGATCCATCACGCCGGCGGCCTGCAACTCCAGGACGCGACGCTCGGGCACGTCGGCGATCTCGCCGAGGCCGTCGATCGGGTTGCCCATGGCATCGACCGTGCGGCCGAGGTAGCCGTCGCCCACCGGCACGGAGAGCACCTCGCCGGTGCGGCGCACCTGCGAACCCTCTTCAATGCCCTCGGACTCGCCGAGCACCACGACGCCGATCTCGCGGACGTCCAGGTTCAGCGCGATGCCGAGCGTGCCGTTCTCGAACTCGAGCAGCTCGTTGGCCATCGCCGACGGCAGCCCCTCGACGCGAGCGATGCCGTCACCGGAGGTTGCCACGGTGCCGACCTCCTCACGGGTGGAGGTGTCCGGCGTGTACTGGGAGACAAACCGGTCAAGGGCGTCCCGAATCTCATCGGGTCGAATGGTCAGATCCGCCATGGGAGTGCGTTCCTTCGCTGCTTCGCTGCTTTGCTGTGAGTTCAGTTCAGTTACTCGGCCGTCAGGCGAGTTTGCGCTGCGCGTCGTCCAGACGTGCAGCCACGGTTCCCTCGATGACCTCGTCACCCAGGGACACGCGCACACCGCCGATCACGGTGGGGTCGAGGACCACGCGTAGGTTCACGTCGCGGCCCACTTGGCGGGACAGCACGGTCTTCAGGCGCGCCTCCTGCTCGTCGGTCAGGGGAATCGCCGTCGTGACGGTGGCGATCGCCCGCTCGCGCAGAGCCGCCGCCATCGCGAGGTAGCCCTCGACGGTCAGCGCGAAGGTGCGCTGACGCGCCTCCACCGCTCGGCGGGCCAGTTGCCGGGTCGCCTCCAGCACACGGCCCTGGAGCAGTCCGGAGAGCAGATCCTTGCGGCCCTGCACCGGCGTGACCCGGTCGGCGAGCGCCTGGCGCAGTTCGGGGTTGGCGTCCACGAGCCGCTCGACCTTGAAGAGCTGGTCTTCCAGCTCATCGAGCTTGCCCTCGTCCTGCGCAGCCCGAAGCAGGGCGCGGACGCCCTGGCGTTCGATGGCCGCGATGAACGAACTGGAGGACCCCCAGCGCGCTCGTGCCGCCTGCGCGATCACCGTGACGGTGGTGCCGCCGAGTCGCTGCCCGAACAGGGACTCCGCGAGCTGGGCGCGCACCTCGTCCGGGGTGGACGGGTCGCTCAGCGCACGGCGCAGGGCGGGTTGAGCACCCAGCGCGTCCACGACGGAGAACAGCTCGTCGGCGAGCGCCGCGGTGGCGTGCTGGCCGTCCAGCACGCCGTCGAGGGCCTGCAGGCGAGACTCGGCGGCGGCGCTCATGCGTGCTCCGCCGTCTGCGACTCGAGGTCGGCGATGAACCGCTCGACCGTCCGGCGGGCGCGCTCGTCATCGTCGAGGGATTCCCCGACGATCCGGCCGGCCAGCGTGGTAGCCAGGCCGCCGATCTCGGAACGCAACTCGTTGACCGCCGCGGCGCGCTCGGCGTCGATCTGCGCCTTGGCGTTGGCGAGCAGCCGACTGCTCTCTTCGGTGGCCTGCTGGCGCATGTCGGCGAGGATCGCCGCACCCTGAGCCTTCGCCTCCTCGCGGATGCGGGAGGCCTCCTCACGGGCGGTGGCGAGTTGCGCCTTGTACTCCTCCAGTGCGGCAGCGGCCTCGGCCTGCGCGGCCTCGGCCTTCTCGATGCCGCCCTGGATCGCGGCGGTGCGCTCGGCGTAGGTCTTCTCGAACATCGGCACGACCTTCTTCCAGATCACCAGGTAGATGATCACGAAGAGAGCAATGCCGACGAACAACTCCTCAATGTGCTCCGGCAGGAGTGGTCCCAGTTGGAGACCTCCTGATTCGAGGGGCAGCATGGACGCCTCGATCAGCCGAGAACGAACGCGAGGGCGATGCCGATGATGGCGAGCGCCTCAACCACGGCGAAGCCGATCCACGCGGTGCCCATCATCGCACCACGAGCCTCGGGCTGGCGGGCGGTGCCGTTGATCACCGAAGCGAAGATCCAAGCCACGCCGATGGCCGGGCCGAGGGTCGCCAGGGCGTAGCCGATCATGTTGATCGAGCCGTTGATCTCCAGGAGAGAGAGCATGGGTTCAGTTCCTTTCGGATGGGTTCTTTCTGACGAAAGCTCGGAGGTTTAGTGGTCTTCGGCGACGGCCGACGACACGTACTGGGCGGTCAGGACGGTGAAGATATAAGCCTGGATGGCGCCCACCAGCAGTTCGAGGGCGAAGATCGCGAAGCTGAACAGGATGGAGACCACGCCGGCGACATTGAGCAGCGGGATCGGGAATCCACCCAGGCTCTCGGTGGCCGTCAGCAGCATCGTGCCACCCACCACGAACACCACGATGACCAGGTGGCCGGCGAACAGGTTGGCGAACAGACGTAGGCCCAGCGTGAGCGGCCTCACGATGATGTTGGACAGGAACTCCAGCGGAATGATCAGCGGCCACAAGGCCTTCGGCACGCCGGCGGGCAGGGTCGCGTGCTTGAGGTAGCCGAAGAAGCCGTGCTTCTTGATGCCGGCACCGTTGTAGAGCAGCCAGGCCAGCAGGGCCAGGGCCCAGGCGAAGCCGATCTTGGAGAACGTCGGGAACATGAACACGAAGGTCTGGCCGAACAGGTTGTTCACCAGAATGAACGAGAACAGCGCCAGCAGGAACGGCAGGTACTTGCGGTATTCCGGGCCCAGGATGTCGCGGGCGATGCCGTTACGGACGAAGTTGTAGACGAACTCGCCGACTGCCTGCTTCTTGCCCGGAACAATCGTCTGGCGCGCCGACATCCACAGCCAGAATACGATCACGAGAATCGCACCGATCACGGCCTGGGCCACGTGATTGTTCACCCAGTCTGGGAGCACCCCGGGGAACAGGGGGCGCGAATCGAAGCTGTGTTCGCCGGGGGGCCAGGAAGCCCCCTCCAGCGGAAGGATCAGCCCCGTGAGCCCGCCCATACTTCCTCCTTGCTGTGCCTACTGAAGTCGTGCACAGCAAACCCTCGCGGGCTCGTGGTCTGTGCGGTCGCGTTGACTCTAGCAACGCGACGGTCACACGTCACATCTCACTACGCCGAGATGTCTGGCGGGTCGTACACCGGAACGCGCATCCGCGAGAACGTCCACAACTCCGCGCCGAGCCAGCCCCCGACGGTGCCGACCGTTCCGGTGAACAGCGCCACCGGGTCCAGCCAGGCCCAGCGCTCCGCGTTGGCCAGCACGGCCGCCAGTGCCAGTCCGAGCAGGCTCACCCGGGTGACGTAGGAGGCGAACCACGCGAACAGGACGACCTTCGGTGAGGCGTCCGCCACGGCGAGCTGGACGCCGAGGGCGATCGTGTAGAAGGCGAGGGTGGCCGCGGCGCCGATCGCGGCGGTCGCACCCGCCTGCGGCCCGCTGACCACCCAGAACAACCCGATCACGGTGAATGCGACCGCGTGCCCGCCGGCGAGACCGGCCTTGAGCAGCTCCTGGGCACGCCGGGCGTTCGCGCTCAGCCGGCGTCCGCGCTCAGCCACGGGTGGCCTTCCGCCGAGCCCCGAAGGTGAGCCAGGCGGCCAGCACCAGCCCCGCCACCAGGAACGCGAACGCCCACCACGCCGCGGTGATGCCGATCGCGACCACACCGAAGGCGACCACGGCCGACCACAGCCACAACAGGGCCACGGCCCGGCCATGGCTGTGCCCGAGCTCGAGCATCCGGTGGTGCAGGTGCTGCTTGTCGGCCTGGAACCACAGCCCGCCGGCGAGGGTGCGCCGCACGTAGGCGGTCACCACGTCGAGGAAGGGCAGCGCCATCACCGCCAGCGGCAGCACCAGCGGCAGGTAGGAACTGATCAGCTCTCCCCCGCTCGCGGTGAGCTTCGACGGGTCGATCTGCCCGGTCAGGCTGATCATCGCGGTCGCGAACAGGAAGCCCAGCAGCATCGATCCCGAGTCGCCCATGAACATCCGGGCCCGGTGCACGTTGTGCGGCAAGAACCCCGCGCACAGCCCGACCAACGTCACGGTCAGCAGCGAGCTCGTCGTCGCGCGCACCAACTCCTGCTCGTAGCTGAGCATGTAGGCGTAGACGAAGAAGGCGCCCGCGCCGATGCCGACCACACCCGCGGCGAGGCCGTCCAGGCCGTCGACCAGGTTGATCGCGTTCACGCAGAACAGGATCACGAACACCGCGACCGCGATCGAGGCCACATTGTCGAGGGCGATGATCCGGTCGGGCAGCGGGATCCAGTAGAACTTCACGCCGTTCATCACCACGATGCCGGCCGCGAGCACCTGGCCCGACAGCTTCGCGGCCGCCCCCAGTTCGAGGACGTCATCAAGCAGCCCGACGACGCAGATCGTCACCGAGGACCAGAACACGGCCCAGGCGTCGCGTTGGACCAACTCGAAGCCGCCTAGCCAGGGCAGGTGCGTGGCCACCACCAGGGCCGCCGTGACGCCGGCGAGCATCGCCGCACCGCCGAAGTAGGGCACCGGCTTGGTGTGCACGTCACGGTCCCGCACCAGCGCCACCGCGTTGAAGCGGAACGCCAGCCGGCGCGCCAGCGACGCCGTGGCGTAGGTGACGCCCGCGGCGACCAGCAGCACCAGCAGGTATTCGCGCATGGCTCAGGCCTCGTCGTCCTCGGCGATCAGGCCAGGCACGGCCGCATTGAGGTCCGTGGTGCTCAGGCGTCCGTGCCGCAGCACACGCGCCTTCGGCCCGGTCAGGTCGACGATCGTCGACGGCACCGGCCCGGACGCCTCACCGTCGTCGAGGTAGAGCGCGCAGGCGTCGCCCAGTTGCTCGGTGGCGTCCGCGATACTGAGGGCGGCGTCGCGGCCGTGCACGTTGGCGCTGCTCACCGCCAGAGGTCCCGTCCGGCGTAGCAGTTCGCGCGTGAAGGCGTGATCGGGCACCCGGACGGCGATGGTGGCGCCACGATCGCCGAGGTCCATCCGCAGCGTCGGGCGCGCGTTCAGGATCACGGTCAGCGCGCCCGGCCAGAAGGCCTCGGCCAGCCCGGTGAGGCGCTCGTCGGTGCCTGAGGCCAGCGCACGGGCCATCGCCACCTCGGCCACCAGCACCGGAGGCGGGAAGTCGCGCCCGCGTTGCTTGGCGTCCAGCAGCCTCTGCACGGCTGGCGCCGACGTCGCGTCGGCGCCCACTCCGTAGACGGTGTCGGTGGGCAGGACGATCACCTCGCCGGAGGCCACGGCCTGCGCCGCGGCCTCGAAGGCGTCCTCCGCCTCGCTGGTCGGAATCACTCGATAGCTCACGGAATCATCCTGCCAGCCCGGCGGGCCGTGACGAACCGCGGTCTCCCGGTGAGGTCGCGATGGTCGGCCACCGCGGTGAATCCACCGGCCTCCACGAACACGCGCGGCGCCGAATGCTCCTGCACCTCGGCGTGCTCGGCGCACACCCAGCCGTGGGGCTTCAGCAGGCGGCGCGCGACGGATGCGACGACCCGCATGGCGTCCAGCCCGTCGGCACCCGACACCAGCGCGAGCGCCGGGTCGTGGTCGCGCACCTCGGCCGGCACGTCCTGCCAGTGCTCCAGCGGGACATAGGGCGGGTTGGCGATCACCAGATCGACACGGCCGTCCAGGTCGGCGAACTCCTCGGCCATGTCGCCGAGCCGCAGATCGACGCCGAGGCCGGCCAGATTGCGCTCCAGATACGGGTAGGCGTCCGGCGACAGCTCGACGCAATGGAAGCGGCCCGCGGGGCCCTCCTCGACCAGCGCCCGCGTGATCGCGCCCGACCCCGCGCACAGTTCGACGACCACCGGCTCGGTGGACGCGCACTCGGCGAGGCGGTCCAGCGCCCAGCCGGTCATCACCTCGGTTTCGGGACGCGGGATGAACACGCCGGGCCCGACGGCCAGCTCGACGGTACGGAATGGGGCGCGCCCGGTGAGGTGCTGCAACGGCTCCCCCGCCTCGCGGCGCGCCAGCAGAGCGTCCAGGCGGTCCAGGGCCTCCGGCGACGGCGGCCCGGCCAACAACAGCCCCGACGGTGCGACACCCAGCACATGCGCCAGCAACAGCCGGGCTTCGTGCGGGCGGCCCAGCCGCGCCCCGGCGCGCGCGATGACCGCGGTGACGGACTCAGGCACCGGCGGAACTCAGCCGCTCGGCCAGATCGGCGGCCTGCAGCGCATCGACGACGGCCGACAGGTCGCCGCCCAGGACGGCGTCCAGGTTGTAGGCCTTGTAGCCGATGCGGTGGTCGGCGATCCGGTTCTCGGGAAAGTTGTAGGTGCGGATCCGCTCGGAGCGGTCGACGGTGCGCACCTGCGATTTGCGCGAAGCGGACGCCTGCACGGCGGCCTGCTCTTCGTTCAGCGCCACCAGGCGGGCGCGCAGGATGCGCAGCGCGGAAGCCTTGTTCTGCAACTGGCTGCGCTCGTTCTGGCAGGTGACCACCAGCCCGCTGGGCAGGTGGGTGATCCGGACGGCGGAGTCGGTGGTGTTGACGCCTTGGCCGCCCTTACCGGAGCTGCGGTAAACGTCGATACGCAGGTCGTCGGGGTCGATCTCGACCTCGGTCTCGTCCTCGACGTCGGGCATCACCAGCACGCCCGCTGCCGAGGTGTGGATGCGCCCCTGGGTCTCGGTGACGGGCACCCGCTGCACGCGGTGCACGCCGCCCTCGAACTTCAGTACGCCGTAGGGCATGTTCTCGGGCGCGGCCGTGCCGGACGCCTTGACCGCCATGGTGAGCGACTTCACCCCACCAAGATCGGTCTCGGCGGCGTCCAGCACCTCGACCTTCCAGCCGCGGGATTCGGCGTAGCGGGCGTACATCTTGAACAGGTCGCCGGCGAACAGCGCGGATTCTTCACCGCCCTCGCCGGATTTGATCTCGATCAGCGCGTCGGAGGAGTCGTGCGGGTCGCGCGGGGCGAGCAGTTCGGCCAGCTTCTCCGAGGCCGCCGCCAGCTGGATCTCCAGTTCGTCGGACTCGGGCCCGAAGGCCGGGTCGTCGACGGCGAGCTCGCGGGCGTCGGCCAGGTCGGCTGTGAGCCGCTCGTGTTCGGCGAGCGCCTTCACGATCGGGGTGAGTTCGGCGTACCGGCGGCCCACCTTGCGCGCGCGGGCGACGTCGGCGTGGGTGGCCGGATCGGCGAGCCGTTGCTCCAGCTCGGCGTATTCGGCGCGCAGTGAGGCGGCATTCGCGAACACGGCTCCCCTTCCTGTCTGGTCCGGTGCGTAGGTGAGTAACAAAGCAACGCCGGGTGCCAGCACACTGCTGGCACCCGGCGTCGGAAGGCGCTACTTGCTCTTGCTGCCGTACCGCTTCTGGAAGCGGGCGACCCGGCCGCCGGTGTCGAGGATCTTCTGCTTACCGGTGTAGAACGGGTGGCACGCCGCGCACACCTCGGCGCGCATCGAGCCCGACTTCGCGGTGGACCTCGTCGTGAACGTGTTGCCGCAGGTGCAGCTCACCTGGGTCTCCACGTAGTCGGGGTGAATACCCTGCTTCATGAAACGTCTCCTTGAGAAATGTGATGCGCCGGGTCGCCCGAGGATTCGGTGGGCCATGGGGCCCGATGCGTGAACCGGCACCGACGAACTATTGTGCCGCACCGCCCCCGCTTGACCCAAATGGACACGCCTGGGCGGCTGCCGGATCAGTCCTGCGACGGCGTCGTCCGGCTGATCACGTGCAGGAACTCCAGGTTCGTCTGGGTCTTCTTCAGCCGGTTGATCAGCATCTCCAGGGCCGCCTGGTCGTCGAGACCGGACAGCACCCGGCGCAGCTTCCAGATGATCGCGAGCTCCTCGCGGGTCATCAGTTGCTCCTCGCGGCGGGTGCCGGACGCGACCGCGTCGATCGCCGGGAAGATGCGCTTGTCGGCCATCTCGCGGCGCAGGCGCAGCTCCATATTGCCGGTGCCCTTGAACTCCTCGAAGATCACCTCGTCCATCTTCGAGCCGGTCTCGATCAGCGCGGTGGCCAGGATGGTCAGCGAGCCGCCGTTCTCGACGTTGCGGGCCGCACCGAAGAACTTCTTCGGCGGGTAGAGCGCCGCCGAGTCCACGCCACCGGACAGGATGCGGCCGGAGGCCGGCGCGGCCAGGTTGTAGGCGCGGGACAGGCGAGTGATGCCGTCGAGCAGCACGACCACGTCGTGGCCCAGTTCGACCAGGCGCTTGGCGCGCTCGATGGCCAACTCGGCGACCGTGGTGTGGTCGTCGGCGGGACGGTCGAAGGTGGACGCGATCACCTCGCCCTTGACCGAGCGCTGGAAGTCGGTGACCTCTTCGGGGCGCTCGTCGACGAGGACCACCATCAGGTGCACCTCGGGGTTGTTGTTGACGATGGAGTTCGCGATCGACTGCATCACCATCGTCTTGCCGGCCTTGGGCGGCGACACGATCAGGCCGCGCTGGCCCTTGCCGATCGGCGCGACCAGGTCGATGATGCGGCCGGTCATATTCGTCGGGGTGGTCTCCAGGCGGAACCGCTCCTGCGGGTAGAGCGGCGTCAGCTTGTTGAACTCGGGGCGTTCCTTCGCCTGGGCCGGGTCGGCGCCGTTGATGGTGTCGACGCGCACCAGCGGGCTGTACTTCTGCCGTTCGCCCTCGCGCTGGGCCCGCATGGTGCCGGTGACGATGTCACCCTTGCGCAGACCCCACTTCTTCACCATCGACAGCGACACGTAGGCATCGCCGGGGCCTGGCAGATAACCGGTCGTGCGGACGAAGGCGTAGTTGTCCAGGACGTCGAGGATGCCGCTGATCGGGGTGAGGACGTCGTCCTCGCTCACGGTGGGCTCGGCCTCCATCCGCGCGAGGTCGCCACCGCCGGCGCCACCGCGGTTGGTGCGGCGGTTGTTGCGGTCGCGGTTGCGCCGACGGCGATTGCGCCGGCCAGCGTTGGAGTCGTCATCGAAGGAGGGCACATCGTGGCGCGGGGCCGGTTCGGGGGCGGCCTCCGCCGCCGGCGCCGCGGCCCGCTCTCGGCCCTCGGCGGAGTCGCCGGAGCGGTTCCGGCCCCGGTTGCGGCGGGGCGCGTCGGCCTCCAGGGCGGCCAGGCGCGCTGCGACATCGTCGGCATTGTTCGACGGTGCGGCGTCCGCCTCGGCGCGTGCCGGACGGTCCTCGCGCGGGGCACGTTCGGCGCGCGGGCCGCGCTCCTCGCGTGCCGGGCGGTCGTCACGCGCCGGCCGCTCGTCGCGGACGGGCTGCTGCTCGCGAGCGGGCTGCTCCTCGCGGGGGGCACGCTGCTCGCCACGAGGCTCACGCGCCGGGCGCGTCGTGCGAGGGCGTTCCTCGCGCGCGCCGGACGCCGGCGCCTGCGGTCCGCCCGACTGGGCCGCGTTGATCGCGGCGATGAGATCGGCCTTGCGCAGGCCGGTGGACTTGACCCCGAGCGAACTGGCGACCTTCTTCAGGTCCGGCAGGAGCAACGAGTCGATGTTGGTCACGAGGATCCTCTCGGTCTCCCCACTGCGGCACGGTGCCGGGCGGGGCGGACTTGGCTGAACACACGCATGCGCGGCATGGCAAACAAGTCAAATGTGAAGGAGCAGACATTGCGCCGAGAACTCGGCCGCCTGGTCTACAACAGGCGTGGCACGTAGCTGCGTGCTTCCTTCAGCGTAGCACGCCGGTGGACAAGGCGGTCGAGTCACCGGCCCGGCGCGCTGCCAGCAGACCGCACCAGAGCACGAACGCGACCCCGAGCGCCACACCGCCGTTCGCGAGCAGGTGCTGCAGGGGCGTGTAGGTCAGCTCCTCGCCGTTGCCTCCGGGCAGCGAGCGGAACGGCGCCACCACCGTCCAGGCCACGTAGGCCAGGCCGAGGATGCGGGCCGATCGCGCCAGCTGGCGCTCGGTGAGCAGGACCATGGCCAGCGGCACCACCCACACGTAGTGGTGCGACCAGCTGATCGGCGAGGCCAGCAGACTGGTGTAGCCGGCCAGCACGATCGCCAGCCGCTCATGCCCGGCCCGGTGCACCAGCACCGCGCAGGCGATGCCCGCCACCGCCACCAGCACACTGGCGATCAGGCCGCCGCGGGACAGTTCGCCGAACAGGCGGGCCCACACGCCCATGACGGACTGGTTCGTCTTGAAGATGATCCCCGAGTTGATGCCCGAGTCACCCGAGATCAGGCCGCCCCAATAGTGCAGCGAGCCCTGCGGCAGTACCAGGAAGGCCAGGCCGGTCGCGCCCAGGAAGGTGAAGAAGGCCACCAGGCCGGGTTTGCGGCGTCCGGCGAAGAACTGGTAAGCGGCCACCGTCGCCGGGGTCAGTTTCACCGCGGTGGCCAGGCCGACCAGGGTGCCCTCGGGCAGCACGCGGCGCGGCAGCAGCCGGCGTCCGGGCATGGTGTC
Source organism: Propioniciclava sp. (assembly GCF_047602245.1). GTDB lineage: Bacteria > Actinomycetota > Actinomycetes > Propionibacteriales > Propionibacteriaceae > Propioniciclava. Next base: position 3,421,739 of record NZ_JASGHT010000001.1, on the reverse strand, counting down.
CAGCACGGCCAGCGAGACCAGCAGCACGCCGAGCTGGCCGAAGCCCATCGTCTCGCGCACCGGCTCGACCAGGCCGATGGTCGCGGCGGCGGCCAGGCTGAGCCGCCAGCCCGACAGGCCCAGCCGGTGCAGCATCGCCATCAGCAGCGCGACCGTGATCGCGATCCAGCACACCTGGGCCACCACCTGCGGCACCAGCGCCAACGGCACGGTGAACAGCGCGGCGAACGGCGGGTAGATCCAGGGCAGGCCCTCGGCGTCGTAGAAGTCACGGCCCTGCAGCAGCAGCGAACCGGTGCGCAGGTAGACGTCCAGATCGATCATGGCCGGACGCCACGGCAGCAGCGAACTGCCCGGGATCGTCACCCCGGCGATCACCAGGCCGGCCAGCATCGGCAGCCCGAACAGCAGCACGCCACCCAGCGCGCGCACCACCGGCCGGGGATCCCCCGCCCGCTGACGTGGGTCAGCCGACACGGGCGGCGGCCTCGGCGAACTCTGCGCGCAATTGGTCGTAGTCGCGCGCGACGGGGAACTGCGGGAACTCCGCGATCACGTTGGCGGGCGGGCTGAACAGGATGCCGGCCTCGGCCTGGGCGAGCATGCCGGTGTCGTTGTAGGAGTCACCGGTCGCCACCACCTTGAGGTTGAGCGACTGCAGCGCGGCGACGGCCTTCGTCTTCTGGTCGTGCTGGCGCAGGGTGTAGCCGACGATGCGGTCGTCGGCGATCTGCAGGGTGTGGCACAGCAGGGTCGGGTGCCCCAGGTGCGCCATCAGCGGCATGCCGAACTGGTAGAAGGTGTCGGACAGGATGATCACCTGGAACCGCTCGCGCAGCCAGTCGAGGAACTCCGCCGCGCCGGGCAGCGGGCCCATCGAGGCGATCACCTCCTGGATCTGCGACAGGGTGATGCCGTGGGCGTCCAGAACCCGCAGACGGTGCGCCATCAGCTCGTCGTAGTCGGCGATGTCGCGAGTGGTGAGGCGCAACTCGTCGATCCCGGTGCGCTCGGCGACATTGATCCAGATCTCGGGAACCAGGACGCCCTCGAGGTCGAGGCAGGCCACGAGCATGTCAGGCTCCTTCCACGCGCAGCACGCGCACCGGCCCGCACAGGTCGTCCCCGGCCCGCATCTGCTCCACGGCGGCGCGGACGCTGGCGTCCGCGGCCTCATGGGTGGTGATGCCGAGCTTGGCCGAGGTCTCGTCGGCGATCTGCTCCTGCAGGACGGCCGCGATGGACACGCCGCGGCCGGCCATCGCCTCGGCGATCCTGGCAAGCACGCCGGGCTCGTCGCGCACGGTGAGCGCCACGTAGTAGCGCGAGGTGACCTGCCCCGGATCGGTGATCCCGGGGCTGGTGTAGGCCGACTCGCCGTAGGAGGCGACGCCACGGACGCGGTTGCGCGCGGCCGTCACCACGTCGCCCAGCACCGCCGACGCGGTCGGGGAGCCGCCCGCGCCCGGGCCCATGAACATCAGCCGCCCGGCGTTCACCGACTCGATGAACACCGCGTTGTAGGCGCCGTGGATACCGCCGAGCGGGTGTTCGGCAGGCACCATCGTCGGGTGGACGCCGACCGCGACGGTCCCGTCCGGGGAGATCGAGCACTGGGCGAGCAGCTTCAGCACGCAGCCCATCCGCTCCGCGGCGCGGACGTCGTCCAGGGTCACCGCGCTGATGCCCTCGCAGTCGACGTCGGACAGGCTGACCCGGGTGTGGAAGGCCAGCGAGGCCAGGATCGCCGCCTTCGCCGCCGCGTCGTGGCCCTCGACGTCCGCCGTCGGATCAGCCTCCGCATAGCCGAGCTTCTGCGCCTCGGCGAGCGCCTCTTCGAAGCTCCAGCCCTGAGAGTGCATCTGGTCGAGGATGTAGTTGGTGGTGCCGTTGACGATGCCCTTGACCGCGGTCACCGCGTCGCCGACCAGCGACTCGCGCAGCGGTCGGATGATCGGGATCGCGCCGGCCACCGCGGCCTCGTAGTACACGTCGACGTCGGCCTCGCGGGCGGCGTCGAACACCTCCGAGCCATGCTGGGCCAGCAGCGCCTTGTTGGCGGTCACCACCGACTTACCCGTCTCGATCGCGGCCAGGATCAGCTCGCGAGCCGGGTGAATGCCGCCGATGACCTCGATCACCAGGTCGACGTCCGGACGCCGCACCAGCGCGTCCAGGTCGGTGGTGAACAGGGCCGGGTCGAAGCCCGGGCGTTCGATCGCCCGGCGGACGCCGATGCCGACCAGTTCCAGCCCCCGGCCCACCCGGGCCTGGAAGTCGTCGGCCTGCTCGAGCAGGATGCGGGCCACCTGAGAGCCCACCACACCGCAGCCCAGCAGGGCCACACGCACACGGGAATCCCCGACAGTCATCATGGGAGTAACTCGTCCTTTACTCAGCGATCCAGGCCGGCGTCGAGCGCCAGCAGGTCGTCCAGCGTCTCACGCCGGATCATCGGGGTCAGCCTACCGTCCCGCACCGACAGCACCGGAGGGCGCGGGGTGTGATTGTAGTTGCTGGCCATGGAACGGCTGTAGGCGCCCGAGGCGGGCACCGCGATGATGTCGCCGACCGCGACATCGGCGGGCAGGAACACGTCGCGCACCAGGATGTCGCCGCCCTCGCAGTGCAGGCCCACCACGCGCGACAGCGCCACGGGGGCGTCCGAAACGCGATTGGCCAGCACCGCCGAATACTCGGCCGCGTACAGCGCCGGGCGGATGTTGTCGCTCATCCCGCCGTCCACGCTCACGTAGCGGCGGGTCTGCCCGCCGCCCAGTTCCACGATCTTGGTGGTGCCGACGGTGTAGAGCGCCGTCCCCGGAGGCCCGGAGATTGCCCGGCCCGGCTCGATCGACAGCGTGGGGCGTTCCAGCCCGAAGCCGCGGCATTCGTGTTCGATGATCTCGTCCAGCCCGCGGGCCAGGTCGTAGGCGGTCGCCGGCGAGTCGTCCATCGTGTAGGCGATGCCGAAGCCGCCGCCCAGGTCCAGCTCCGGCAGCGCCACCCCGGTGGCCTCCTTGAACTGGGACATCAGCTTCAGGGTGCGGCGCGCGGCCACCTCGAAGCCGTTGGTGTCGAAGATCTGGCTGCCGATGTGGCTGTGGATGCCCATCAGGTCGATCCGCGCGCTGCCGTGGCAGCGGACCATCGCCACCAGCGCCTGCCCGCCGGCGATGGAGAAGCCGAACTTCTGGTCCTCGTGCGCGGTGGCGATGTATTCGTGGGTGTGCGCCTCCACGCCCGTGGTGACGCGGATCAGCACCTGGGCGCGGACGCCGAGTTCCTCGGTGATCCGTTCCAGCCGGGCGATCTCGTCGGAGGAGTCGACGATGATCCGCCCCACGCCGCGGGCCAGTGCGACCCGCAGCAGGTCGTCGGACTTGTTGTTGCCGTGCAGGCCGATGCGCTGCGGGTCGAAGCCGGCGCGCAAGGCGACGGTCAGCTCGCCGAGGCTGCACACGTCGAGGTTGAGGCCCTCCTCGTCGATCCAGCGCGCCACCGCGCCGCACAGGAAGCTCTTGCCGGCGTAGTACACCTTCCATCCCGCGAAGGCCTCACGCCAGGTGAGCGCCCGCGCGCGGAAGTCGACCTCGTCGATGATGTAGGCCGGCGTCCCGGTCTCGGCGACGATGTCGCCGACGCTCATCCCGCCCAGCTCGAGTTCACCCTCGCCCACGCGCGCCGCGGAGCCGCTCCACAGCCCGTCGGTCAGCGCGTTGGCGTCGGACGGCTTGACCAGCCACTGGGGCGCGGCGGACGTCACGTCCGCGTGGATCGATCCGGCCACATGCATACGAGTCACAGCGGACAACAGTGCCACAGCGGCGCGGTCACCGGCGAAGGCCGCCAGGGTACGGACCCCGCCGGTGTGCCACGGCACCCTCCCGAAGTGGTATCGTTTCCTTCGGCCCGACCGGCCCCCATAGCTCAGGGGATAGAGCACCGCCCTCCGGAGGCGGGTGCGCAGGTTCGAATCCTGCTGGGGGCGCCATGTCACGATCGTGTGACTCACCCGCCACGCCGCCTGTCGCAGTTCGTCCGCGGACGCATTCCCCGATACCATCATCAAGGCGATGATGTGAGTGAATCGCCCAAAAAACAGCGGACGGAAGAAGGCGATTGTGGCGACGGGGCCCAACAACAACCTCAACGACGATCTCTCCAGCTTTGGAGCCAATGACTGGCTCATCGACGAAATGCACGACGCCTACCACAAGGATCCCGCTTCGGTCGATCCGGCGTGGCGCGCATTCTTCGAGGCCCGGGAGGGCGCCCAGGCGCCCGAACCGGTAGCCGTTGCGGAGCCCACGGCCGTACCACCGGCCCCTGTGCCGGCGCCCGTTCCGCCGTCGCCGGCACCCGCCGCTGAGGCCGCGCCCGTCGCGCCGTCGACGCCGCCGCAACCGGTGAAGCCGGTCAAGGCGAAGAAGAGCAAGGGCGCCGATGCGGTCAGCGTGACCCGCCCCGAAGAGGCGTCCGCCGCCGTCACCGCGAAGGGACCACGCAACCCCGGCCAGTCCGGCGGCCTGTCGGCGAACCGCCCGGTGGCCTCGGCGCGCAAGATCACCCAGACCGAGCCGACCCGCACACCGATGCGTGGCGCTCCGATGCGCACGGCGAAGAATATGGACGCCTCGCTGAGCATGCCGACGGCCACATCGGTGCGCAGCGTGCCGATGAAGCTGGTCATCGACCAGCGCGAGGTGATCAACAATCATCTGGCGCGCACCACCGGCGGCAAGATCTCGTTCACCCACATCCTCGGCTACGCGATGGTCAAGGCGCTGAGCATGGTGCCGGACATGAACAACTCCTACGAGGAGGTCAACGGCAAGCCGACCCTCGTCGTGCCGCAGCAGGTCAACCTGGGCCTGGCGATCGACATGCCCAAGCCGGACGGCACCCGTCAACTGCTGGTGCCGAACATCAAGGGGGCCGACCAGCTCAACTTCCGCGAGTTCTGGCAAGCCTACGAAGAGATGGTCAAGCGGGCCCGCAACAACGAGCTGACCGTCGAGGACTTCGCCGGCACCACCGCCTCGCTGACCAACCCCGGCGGCATCGGCACCAACCATTCGGTGCCCCGCTTGATGCCCGGCCAGGGCCTCATCCTCGGTGTCGGCTCGATCGACTACCCGCCGGAGTTCCAGGCGGCGTCCGACCAGCGCATCCGCGAGTTGGGCGTCTCCAAGATCACCACGCTGACCTCCACCTACGACCACCGCGTCATCCAGGGCGCCACCTCGGGGCAGTTCCTGAAGGTGATGCACGAGCTGATCCTGGGCCAGCACGGCTTCTACGACGAGATCTACCTGTCGTTGCGCGTGCCCTACCTCCCGTTGCGCTGGACCGCCGACGACTCCGCGCACCGCGCCTACGAGCTCAGCAAGGGCACCCGGGTCATCCAGTTGATCAACGCCTACCGCAACTGGGGCCACCTGATGGCCGACATCGATCCGCTGGAGTACAAGCAGCGCAGCCATCCCGAGTTGGAGCTCGAGGCGCACGGCCTGTCCATCTGGGACTTGGAGCGCGAGTTCCCGGTCGGCCAGTTCGGCGGGCACGAGAAGGAGACGATGCCGCTCAAGGCGGTGCTCTCCCAGCTGCGGACGGCCTACTGCGGGCACGTCGGCGTCGAATATATGCACATTCCCGACACCACCCAGCGCCGGTGGCTGGAGGCGCATTTCGAGGGCGAGGTCAAGCGCTGGGATCGTGAGGAGCATCTGCGCATCCTCGACCGGCTGCACGAGTCGGAGATCTTCGAGACCTTCCTGCAGACCAAGTTCCTCGGCCAGAAGCGCTTCTCGCTGGAGGGCGCCGAATCGACCATCGTCCTGCTCGACGAGATCTGCGACATGGCCGCCAACGAGCACCTCGACGAGGTGACCATCGGCATGCCGCACCGCGGACGCCTCAACGTGCTCGCCAACATCGTCGGCAAGAGCTACGCCCAGATCTTCCGCGAGTTCGAGGGCTCGATCGACCCGACCCAGTCGATGGGCACCGGCGACGTCAAGTACCACCTCGGTGCCGAAGGCCAGTTCACCTCGCTGGCGGGCAACGTGATCAAGACCTCGGTCGCCGCCAACCCGAGCCATCTCGAAGCAGTGAACCCGGTCGTGGAGGGCATCGCGCGCGCCAAGATGGACGCCGCCGGCACGCTCGAGCAGGGCTCCGTGCTGCCTGTGCTGCTGCACGGCGACGCCTCTTTCTCGGGCCAGGGTGTGGTGTACGAGACGCTGCAGATGAGCCAGCTGCGCGGCTACGCCACCGGCGGCACCATCCACATCGTGGTGAACAACCAGGTCGGCTTCACCACCGCGCCGACCGAGTCACGCTCCTCGATCTACTGCACCGATGTCGCCAAGGCGATCCAGGCGCCCGTCTTCCACGTCAACGGTGACGACCCCGAGGCCGTCGCCCGGGTCGGACGCCTCGCCTTCGAGTACCGGCAGCGGTTCAACAGCGACGTCGTCATCGACCTGGTCGCCTACCGCCGCCGCGGGCACAACGAGGGTGACGACCCGAGCTTCACCCAGCCGAACATGTACGACCTGATCGAGCAGAAGCGTTCGGTGCGCCGGATCTACACCGAGGCTCTCATCGGCCGCGGCGACATTTCCGACGAGGACGCCGCGGCGATGGCGGACCGGTTCCGGTCCCGCCTGGAGGGCGTCTTCAAGGAGGTCAAGGCGGACGCCGCCGAGGACAACGGCTACACCCGGGTGCCGTTCTACCCGGTCAAGCTGGGCATCGACCAGGGCACGGCGATCACCCGCGAGGTGATGGAGACGATCGCCCGCGCGCAGGTGACCTACCCCGAGGGGTTCAGCGTCCACCCGAAGGTGGAGCCGCAGATGCAGCGCCGCGCCGATGCCATCCTCAACGGCCCGATCGACTGGGCGACCGGCGAGATGCTCGCCTTCGGCTCGCTGCTGCTGGAAGGGCGTACGGTGCGCCTCGCCGGCCAGGACAGCCGCCGCGGCACCTTCAGCCAGCGCTTCGCCGCCGTCGTCGACCGGGTGACCAACGAGGAGTTCGTGCCGCTGAAGCACCTGTCGGAGAATCAGGGCCAGTTCCACGTCTTCGACTCCCTGCTCAGCGAATACGCCGCGATGGGCTTCGAGTACGGCTACTCGGTGGCCGCACCGCAGGCGCTGGTCTGCTGGGAGGGCCAGTTCGGCGACTTCGCCAACGGCGCCCAGACCATCGCCGATGAGTTCATCAGCTCGGGCGCGGCCAAGTGGACCCAGAAGTCGGGCGTGGTGCTGCTGCTCCCGCACGGCTACGAGGGCCAAGGCCCCGACCACAGCTCGGCGCGCATCGAACGCTGGCTGTCGCTGTGCTCCGAGAACGCACTGGCGGTCTGCCAGCCGTCCACCGCGGCCTCGCATTTCCACCTGCTCCGCACACACACCTATGTGAACTGGCACCGCCCAGTGGTGGTGATGACGCCGAAGTCGATGCTGCGCTCCAAGGCGGCGGCGTCCGCTCCGGAGGAGTTCATCAACGGACGCTGGCGTCCGGCGATCGGCGACGAGTCGATCACCGATCCGTCAGCGGTGCGCACCGTGCTGCTCTGCTCGGGCAAGATCCGCTGGGAACTGGTCGCCCAACGCGCCAAGCGCGGTCTGGAGGGCCAGGTGGCGATCGTCAGCCTGGAGCGGCTCTACCCGCTGCCGACCGAGGATTTGGCGGCCGAGCTGGCCCGTTACCCGCACGTCAGCGATATCCGCTACGTGCAGGACGAGCCGCTCAACCAGGGCGCCTGGCCGTTCATGGCGTTGCACCTGCCCGCGGCCATCGCCAACACGATGCCCGGCTACGAGTTGCGGATGACCCCGGTGGCGCGCCCCGAGGCGTCCTCGCCGTCTGTCGGCACCGTCAAGGCGCACGCCGCACAGGAGGCCATCTTGATGGATCAGGCCTTCGGCGACCTCTGATCGCGGGTACGAAGTAACAACCGGGGGTGTCCTCACGGACGCCCCCGGTTTTGCGCGGCCGCCTCACCTGCGCCGTGTCGGCTCAGGTGCGCGGCGTCCGCGGCCGCGTCAGCCACGCGCGCGAACTGGGCAGCACCGCGCCCGCCACAGCGGCGGCACCCGCGAGCGCACCCGCCACCGCCAGCGGTGCCGAGACTGCCAGCTGGCCGAAGGCGAAGACGTGCAGCAGGCCCGCCGCGACCACCGGCCCTCGCGACCACGCAGCACCCTGCCAGAGCAGCACGGCGCTCACGCCCACCAAGAGACCCCACACCACCAGCGCGACGGCCACGCCCGCGCTGAGCGAGCCGTGCCCCGAGGAGAGCGACAGCACCGCCATCACCAAGAAGAACACCGCGAGAACCGCGGTCGTGGTCACCGAAACGACGATGCCGGCCGGACGCGGCGATGCTGGAGACGCCATGATCCCACCGTAGCGGGGCATTTCGGCGTCCATCCACCGACACCCTGGCCTCAAACCCTTGTAATACGGCCGTGAAATTGGCATGGTAGGAGACGGCCCCGCGCTCGTCGGGGCCGTTTCTCATGCTCGTTCCCCATCACAAGGAGTGGTTGCCGCATGGACTGGCGCCATCGATCCGCCTGCCTGACCGAGGATCCGGAGTTGTTCTTCCCTGTGGGGAACACCGGCCCGGCCATCATGCAGATCGCCGAAGCCAAGAAGGTGTGCGCGCGCTGCGACGTCCGCACCGAATGCCTGCAATGGGCCCTCGAGGCCGGGCAGGACCACGGGGTATGGGGAGGCCTGTCCGAGGATGAGCGGCGCGCGATGAAGCGCCGCACCGCGCGCGCCCGCCTGCGCAGCTGAGCCGAGCGCCCGTCGTCTCGCGGCGACGGGCCGTCCTCGTGCACCCGCTGTCTAGGAGTTCGTGCACCCGCTGTCTAGGACAGCGGACTGTGCTCATGCATCCCGCTGTCTACGACAGCGGGATGGTGATCCAGGCTTTCGTCCCGGTTCCGTCCTCGCGCGGCTTGATGGTGAATTCACCGTGCATCTCGGCGACCAGGGTGGCCACGATGGACAAGCCCAGCGAGGTGATCCGGTGCAGCGAGAAGTCCGCGTCGATGGGCTTGCCGTCGTTCTCGATGGCGACCACCAGCTTGCCGTCGCGCTGAACGGGCATCACCACCACCTCGCCCGGCCGTTCGCCGAGCCCGTGTTCGAGCGCGTTCTGCACCAGTTCGGTGAAGACCAGCGACAGGTTGGTGGCGACGTCGGCCGGGATCAGCCCGAAGCTGCCGACCCGGGTCATGGTGACCTTGCTGCGCGACGTCGCGACGTCGCGCACCATCGTCATCAGCCGGTCCGCGACCTCGTCGAAGCGCACCGAGGTGTCGAAGCCCTGGGACAGGATCTCGTGCACGACCGCGATCGCCGACACCCGCTTCTGGGCGTCCGAGAGCGCCTCGAGGGCGTCCGGGGACTCGGTGCGGCGCGCCTGCAGGCGCAACAGCGCGGCCACGGTCTGCAGGTTGTTCTTCACCCGGTGGTGGATCTCGCGGATGGTGGCGTCCTTGGTGACCAGTTCGCGCTCGCGGAGCCGCAGATCGGTGACGTCGCGGCAGGTGACGAACCAGCCGACGTGCTCGTCGTCGACCAACAGCGGCTGGGTGCGCAACCGCATCGCGCCTTGGCGGGTCTCCAGCTCCTGTTCCCGGACGTAGCGCGTGGCCAGCAGCGGCCCCGCGACCTGGTCGACCGGCTCGCGGCTCCCTTGGGCGATCCGTTCGGCGAGATCGGTGAGGTCGTCACCAACCAGGTCACCCACCCAGCCCAGGCGGCGGAAGGCGCTCATCGCGTTCGGGCTGGCGAAGGTGATCACCCCGTCCTTGCTCAGCCGCAGCGACCCGTCCCCCACCCGCGGGGTCTCCCACGGGACCGACTTGTCGCCGTCCATCGGGAACTGTGCGTCCTTGAGCATGCCCATCAGCACGCGCGCGGCGTCCATATAGGCGTCCTCGAGCGCGCCGGGGGCCCGCACCCCCATCCGGTTCGTATGCAGTTCGACGACGGCGATCACCCGGCCGCCACGGCGCACCGGCACGGCGTGCACCTCGACCGGGATTCCGGCGTGCAGCTTGTTGCCGCTGGTCGAGCAGATCTCCTGCGACAGGTAGGCCTCGGTGACCAGGCTCTCGGGGTCGTAGGCGACCTCCTCGCCGACGACATCGTCCTCCAGCGCGGTCGGCCCCGTGGTGGGCCGGCACTGCGCTCCCGCCCAGAACACGTTGTCGTCGACATCGGGCACCCACAGGATCAGGTCGCTGAACGACAAGTCCGCGAGCATGTCCCACTGCTCGACGAGTTCCCCCAGCCGGGCCGTATCATCCGGCGACAGATCGCTGTGCTGGACGATGACCTCAGTGAGCGTGAGCATGGCCCCATCGTAGGGCGCGCGCCGCGTCCGCCCCCATTCGCGGGGGACGATTTGGGCACCGGCCCGCGCGGTGGCAGAATGGTGGGCCGCGCCGCCCGGCGCCCCGACTTCGAGGAGATCCATCATGGGTAAGACCGGTCGCAAGCGCCGCGCCCGCAAGAAGAACAAGGCGAACCACGGCAAGCGCCCCAACGCCTGAGCCGACGCGCCGCAGAGCATTCGACGCCCCCGACGGAATGATCCGCCGGGGGCCTCGTCACGTGGTGGACCGCGGAGCGTCAGCCGATCTCGGTGATCTCGATCCGGGTGTAGCTCACGCGGTGGATCTGGGTGACGATCCGTGCGCGCAGCGTCTCGGGCGCCTGAGCACAGCCGCAGGCGCGGTTCACCAGGCGCTTGATGGCGTCCATCAAGTCGGTCTCGTCGAGGCAATGGGCGCACGCGTCGATGTGCAGGCGAAGCTCGTCGGCCTCGGCCTCGCTCAACTCGCCGTCCAGAAACCGGTTGATCCGGTCAGCCACGTAGCGGCAGTCGATCGGCTCACTCATCCGCGGCCCCCTGCCCAATACCGACCGACGCCGCATGTTCGGCCAGCAGCCCGCGCAACTGGGTGCGTGCCCGGTTCAGCCGCGACATCACGGTGCCGATCGGGGTGCCCATGATCTCGGCGATCTCCTTGTAGGAGAAGCCCTCGACATCGGCGAGGTAGACCGCCATCCGGAAGTCGGGGCTGAGTTGCGCCATGGCGTCGGTCACCGCCGAATCGGGCATCCGGTCGAGCGCGTCCATCTCGGCCGAACGCAGCCCGGTCGAGGTGTGCTGCTCGGCGCGGGCCAGCTGCCAGTCCTCGATGTCCTCGCCGAAGCCCTCCTGCGGCTGCCGTTGCTTCTTGCGGTAGCTGTTGATGTAGGTGTTGGTGAGAATCCGGTACAGCCAGGCCTTCAGGTTGGTGCCCGGCTTGAACTGGTGGAACGCCCCGAACGCCTTCGCGTAGGCCTCCTGCACCACATCCTCGGCGTCCGCGGCGTTGCGCGTCATCCTCAGCGCCGCGCCGTAGAGCTGATCGAGGAACGGCAGCGCGTCCCGCTCGAAGCGCGCCGAACGCTCGGCGTCGGACTCGGCGGCGACGTCGATCTGGTCGGGGGTATCGGTGGCTGGACGGTTCATCACATACGAGACTACCCCGCGAGCCTCGCGCGGGTGCGCGCCCGGGGTGGTGTTGGTCATGACAGCACTAGCCACGCGGTCTCAACGGGTGTGTCCATCCCGTTATTCCCGGGCCTGTGCGGCCCATGGTAGGAATGGTGCATGAATCTTCTGCGCGGAGTCGGGCGCCTCCTGCTGGGTGGCTACTTCATCATCAACGGCGCCAAGGCGATCAAGTCGCCGGGCGAGTTCGCGGCGTCCGCCGAGCCGATCCGGGAGCGTTTCGTGCCGCTGCTGCAGCGCGTGGTTCCGCCGGAGGCGTCCGCTTATGTTCCTGAGGACACCACCACGCTGGTGCGCGCCAACGGCGCCCTGGCGATCGTCGGCGGCCTGGGCATGGCCACCGGTATCGGACGCCGTGGCGGCGCCGCGCTGGCCGCGACCTCGGTGCTGCCGCAGGTGCTGGCCTTCCGCCCCAAGGGCAGCACCGCCGAGGACCGCGGCGTGCTGGTACGCAACCTCGCCCTGCTCGGCGCCGCGCTCGTGGTCAGCCAGGACACCGCCGGCCAGCCGAGCCTGGCCTGGAAGGCCGCCGACGCGCGCCGCCGGCTGTCGAGCGAGGCCGAGCGCAAGGCGTCCGCCGCGGCGAAGCAGGCCCAGCGCACCAAGGCGCAGATCAAGCGGGAGGCGCGGGCGCTCAAGCGCGAGGCGCAACTGCAGACCCGCCTGGCCCGCCAGAGCATCGAGGGCGCGCTGTCGTGACCCGGTGGGTCGCGCCCACCCCCGACGGCCCGGTCGTCGGCACCGTGGTCGTTCCCGGGTCGAAGTCGGCGACGGCGCGCGCCTACGTGCTCGCCGCGCTGGGGGACGGCCCCTCGCGGTTGACCGGCGTCCTGGACGCCCGCGACACCCGGCTGATGCGCGCCGCGCTGGCCTCGCTGGGCGTGTCTTTCACTGAGGAGGCCGACGGCAGCGTCACCGTGACCCCGCCCGCGGTGTTCACCCCCGGGCGCGTCGACTGTGGGCTGGCGGGCACGATCATGCGGTTCGTTCCGCCGATCGCCGCCCTCGCCGACGGACCGACCCTGTTCTTCGGCGATCCGGAGGCGTCCGCGCGCCCGATCGCTCCCCTGCTGGACGGGCTGGCGCAGGCCGGCGTCCGGATCGAACCGTTCGGCCGGCTGCCGTTCACGGTGCACGGCACCGGCGCGGTGCCCGGCGGTGCGGCCGCCATCGACGCCTCGGGCTCCAGCCAGTTCGTCTCGGGGCTGCTGCTGAGTGCGGCCCGCTTCGATGACGGATTGCGGCTCGGCCTGACCACGCCGGTGGTGCCGTCGCGTCCGCACATCGGTCTCACCCTGGCCATGCTGCGCGATCGCGGCGTGGACGCCGCCGAGTCGGGCCCGGACGCCTGGCGGGTCGCGCCGGGACCGATCGCGGCGCGGGACGAGACCATCGAGCCCGACCTGATCAACGCCGCGGTGTTCCTGGCCGCCGCGCTGCCCACCGCCGGCGAGGTGTCGATGGCCTGGCCGCGGCACACGCTGCAGGCCACCGAGGCGATCCTCGGCACGTTGGAGGCGCTCGGCGGCATCGTGGAACGGACCCCGGACCGGGTGAGCGTGCGCGGCACCGGCGTGATCCGCGGCGCCGATCTCGACCTCACCGATGCCAGCGAGCTGACCTGCATCGCGGCGTCCCTGCTCGCGCTGGCAGACCGGCCCGGGTCGATCCGGGGGGTGGGCCACATCCGCGGCCACGAGACCGACCGCCTGGCCGCCCTGGAGACCGAGCTGACCGCCTGCGGTGCGGGCATCGCGCAGACCTCCGACGGCCTGCGGATCACCCCGCGCCCGCTGGACGGCGGCGTCTGGGGCACCTATGCCGACCACCGGATGGCGCATGCGGGCGCCGTCCTCGGACTCGCGGTGCCGGGGGTGGAACTCGACGACGTCGGCGCCACCTCCAAGACCATGCCCGGCTTCGCGGACGCCTGGTCGGCGCTGGTGGCCCCGTGAGCCCGCGCTACGACCGCGACGAAGAGGACGGCTACGGGCGCCCGGCCCGGCGCACCCGGCCGCGCACCAAGGACCGCCCCGACTACTCCAAGGCCGAAGTGGGCCTGGTCATCACCGTCGACCGGGGCCGGTACACCGTCGACCTCGACAACGAGGCCGGGCACCGCCGGGTGCTGGCCGCCAAGGCCCGCCAGCTCGGCCGCAAGGGCGTCATCGTCGGTGACCGGGTGCGGGTGGTGGGCGACACCTCGGGTGCGCCCGGCACGCTGGGCCGGATCGTCGAGGTGCTGGAGCGCAGCACCGTGCTGCGCCGCACCGCCGATGACGACGACCCGTTCGAGCGGCCCATCGTCGCCAACGCCGATCAGCTGGCCATCGTGACCGCGCTGGCCGACCCTCCGCCGCGGATGGGGATGATCGACCGGATCCTGGTGGCCGGCTACGACGCCGGGCTCACCCCGCTGCTGGTGCTGACGAAGGCCGACCTGGCCTCGGCCGATGAGCTGCTGGCCGCCTACGACGGCCTCGACGTCGAGGTGGCCGTGGTGCGCCCGGGTGCCGACCTCAGCCGGCTGCGTGAGGTGCTCACCGGGCATCGCACCGTCTTCGTCGGGCATTCGGGGGTGGGCAAGTCGACCCTGGTCAACGCGCTGATCCCGGACGCCGACCGCGCCACCGGCCACGTCAACGAGGTGACCGGACGCGGCCGGCACACCTCCACCTCGGCGATCGCGCTGGAGTTGCCCGCCCCGGGCGGCTGGGTGATCGACACCCCCGGCGTCCGCAGCTTCGGGCTGTCGCACGTGACCACCGACACGGTGCTGGCCGCCTTCGACGACCTGGCGGAGCTGGTGGCCGACTGCCCGCGCGGCTGCCAGCACGACTCGGCCGCGCCCGAATGCGCGCTCGACGAGGCGGTGGCCGGCGGCGGGCTGCGCCCCGAGCGGCTGGAGTCGTTCCGCCGGATGGAAAAGGTGTGGACCAGCCCGGCGTCCTGGGAATGAACCCCGACACACCGGCGTCCGCGCGGGCGAGGGCGCACCAGTCCGGCTCGGGGCACTAGGGTGAACACCATGCCGGATGTTTCCTACGTGGACGACGTGCGCCTGGCTCATATGCTGGCCGACAACGCCGACGCCATCACGATGATGCGCTTCAAGGCCCAAGACCTTCAGGTGAACGCCAAACCCGACCTCAGCGAGGTCACCGATGCCGACCTCACCGTGGAGGACTCGATCCGGTCGACGCTCGGCAAGGCCCGTCCGCGCGACGCCGTGCACGGCGAGGAGCGCGCCGACAGCGGCTGGGGTCCGCGCCGCTGGGTGATCGACCCGATCGACGGCACCCGCAACTTCGTGCGCGGCGTCCCGGTCTGGGCCACCCTGATCGCGCTGATGGAGGGCGACGAGGTCGTCGTCGGCCTGGTGTCGGCGCCCGCGCTGCAGCGGCGCTGGTGGGCCAGCAAGGGCGGCGGCGCGTTCACCGGCAAGACCCTGCTCAACCCGACCCGGATCGGCGTCTCGTCGGTCGAGTCGGTCACCGACGCCTCGCTGTCGTACAGCTCGATCGGCGGTTGGGTGGATTCCGGACGCGGCCAGCAGTTCGTCGACCTGCTCCGCGAGGCCTGGCGCACCCGCGCCTACGGCGATTTCTGGAGCTACATGTTGGTCGCCGAGGGCGCGGTCGACATCGCCTGCGAACCCGAACTGGCGCTCTACGACATGGCGGCGCTCGACGTGATCGTCCGCGAGGCGGGCGGCCGGTTCACCAACCTGGACGGGACGCCCGGCCCGGTCGGCCCGGGCGCGCTGGCCACCAACGGACGCCTGCACGACCTGGTCGTGCAGCGGCTCACGCCGAGCGAGCCCACCGAGTTCCTGGCCGAGGGCGAATAGCCGCTACCCGGCGCTCAGGACTCCCGGGCGCGGAAGGTGGGGATCGCCGCCACCAGCCGGGCGGTGTAGGCGTGCTGCGGGTCGGAGAACATCGCCTGGGTGGGGCCCTGCTCGACGATCCGGCCGCCCTGCAGCA
Organism: Propioniciclava sp.; assembly: GCF_047602245.1. Classification (GTDB taxonomy): domain Bacteria; phylum Actinomycetota; class Actinomycetes; order Propionibacteriales; family Propionibacteriaceae; genus Propioniciclava. The sequence goes on along the minus strand of NZ_JASGHT010000001.1, from coordinate 3,406,157 downwards.
CCACCGCGTCCGGGCAGACGTGCCGCACCACGGCGAGATCGTGGGAGACGAAGACCAGGGTCAGGCCGAGATGGTCGACCAGGTCCATCAGCAGGTTGAGCACTTGGGCGCGCACCGACACGTCGAGGGCTGAGACCGCCTCGTCGGCGATCAACACCTCCGGGCGCGGGGCCAGCGCGCGGGCGATCGCGATCCGCTGCCGCTGCCCGCCGGAGAACTCGTGCGGGTAGCGGCGGACCGAATCGGCGGGGAGGCCCACGGCGTCCAGCACCTCGCGGACGCGGGCGGCGCGATCGACCTCACCGCGCTCGCGGCGGATCGCGGGGCTGCGCAGCGGCTCGGCGACGATGTCGTCGACGCGCATCCGCGGGTTGAGCGAACTGCGCGGATCCTGCAGCACGAGTTGCACGCCGGCGCGCAGGAAGCCGAGTTCGCGCTCGCGCACCCCCGAAACCGGGCGCCCGGCATAGCTGACGGTTCCCGCGGTGGGCTGGTCGAGGCCGGCGAGCAGACGGACCAGCGTCGACTTGCCCGACCCGGACTCCCCCACGATGCCGAGCCGCTGCCCGCGGTGGACGCCGAGGCTGACGTCGTCGAGGGCCGGGACGCGGCGGCGTCCGGTTTGGTAGATGCGGCTGAGGTGCTCGGCGTGCAGGAGCGTCTCGGATGCGGGGTGCGTCATCGGGTCCGTCCCAGGAAGTCGGCGACGGTGGGCAGCCGGGTGCCCGGTACCAGCACATCGAGGCGCGCGGTGGCGACCAGCCCGGCGGCATACGGATGCACCGGCCGGTGGAACACCTGGTCGGTGGTGCCGGCCTCGACGATCTCACCGTCCAGCATCACCACCAGCTGTGAGCACAGCTGCGACACCACGGCCAGGTCGTGGCTGATGAACAGGCAGGACGCGCCGACGGCGTCCAGCACCTCGTCGAGGACGCGCAGCACGGTGGCCTGCACGGTGACGTCGAGCGCGGTGGTCGGCTCGTCGCAGATCACCAGTCCGGGCCGGTTGATCAGCGCCATCGCGGTGACAACCCGCTGCCGCTGCCCGCCGGAGAGTTGATGCGGGAAGCTGTCGGCGATCCGCTCCGGATCGTCGAACCCGACCGCGGCGAGCATCTGGGTGACCGCGGTGCGGGCCCGGCCGGCGTCCCGGTCACGGTGCAGCCGGAAGGCCTCGGCGACCTGGCGCCCGGCGGTCATGGTCGGGTCGAGGGCGGTCATCGGCTCCTGGAAGACCATGCTGAGCCGGTCCCCGCGCAGCCGGGACAGTTCGCGATCGGAGCGGCCGACGAGTTCGGTGCCGTCGAGCCGGATCGAGCCGGTGACGCGGGCGTAGTCGGGCAGCAGGCCCATGATGGCGAGCGCGGTGACGGTCTTGCCCGAGCCGGATTCGCCGATGATGCCGAGCCGCTGGCCGTCCGCCAGATCGAGGTTGAGGCCGCGGACAACCGGCGCGCGGCGTCCGAACGCGATGGTGAGGTCACGGATGGTGAGCATCAGGCGACCTCCCGCAGCTTCGGGTCGAGGAAGTCGCGCAGGCCGTCACCGACCATGTTGAAGCCGAGCACCGCCATCGCGATGGCCAGCCCCGGCCAGATGGCCTGCAGCGGATGGCTGAACAGGTAGGTCTGCGCGTCGCCGAGCATCCGGCCCCAGGACGGCACCGTCGGCGGGGTGCCCAGGCCCAGATAGCTGAGCGCGGCCTCGGCGAGGATCGCCATCGCGAAGCTGACCGAGGCCTGCACCCCGATCAGGTGGGCGACGTTGGGCAGCACGTGGCGGGCGGCGATGGTGGGCGTGGGCGTCCCCGAGGCACGGGCGGCGAGCACGAAGTCGGCCGACAGCACCGACAGCGCGCCGGCCCGGGTGACCCGGATGAACGCCGGGATCGTCGCGATGCCGATGGCGACCATCGCGGTCTCGGTGGAGCCGCCGAACACGCCCGCGAGCAGGATCGCCAACAGCAGCGCCGGGAACGCGTAGGCCACGTCGATGGCGCGCATCACGATCTCGGCGGCCCAGCGGGGCAGCCAAGCGGACGCCAGCCCGAGCGGGACGCCGACCGCCGCCGCGATGCCGACGGCGATGATGCCGACGTACAGCGCCGAGCGGGCCCCGGCCAGGATCCGGCTGAACGTGTCGATGCCCATATGGTCGGTGCCGAGCAGGTGCGGCGCGCCGGGCGGCGCCAGCCGCGGGCCGGAGCCGACCGCGGTCGGGTCGAACGGCGTCCACACGAACGACAGCGCCGCCATCGCGACCACCGCGGCCACCAAGACGAGCCCCAGCCTCAACTCCAGACGCTTCACGAGCGGTCCCCCGTCCGCAACCGGGGATCGATCAGCGCATAGCTGATATCAACGAGCGCGTTGATCACCAGCACCACGAAGACCAGCAGCAACACCACGCCACGCACGGCCACCAGGTCGTGCCGGGTGACCACGTCGAGCAGCAGCGAGCCGAGGCCCGGCAGTTGAAACACGCGCTCCACGACGATGGCGCCCACGATCACCGTCGCGAGTTGCAGACCGAGCACGGTGACCAGCGAAAGCGCGGCATTGCGGACGCCGTGACGCGCCAGCGCCCGCCACCGCGTCCAGCCGATCGATCGGGCGGTGCGGTAGTAGTCCTCGCCGAGCACCTCGACGAACGCCGAGCGAACGTAGCGGGTCAGCACCGCGCCCTGGACCGCGCCCAGCGCGATGACGGGCAGTACCAGGTGCGATGCCCATGCACCGCCCCCGTCCCTGAGCGGCGCGTAGCCGTTGGCGGGAAACCAGCGCAGGGTGACCGCGAACACGTAGACGAGCAGAATGCCCGCCCAGAACGCCGGGATGGCCATACCGACCTGCGCGGCCGCCGAGGTGACCACGCCCTGCCATTGCCGGCGCTTGAGCGCGGCGACCGCACCTAGCGGCAGCGCGATCAGCAGGGCCAAGCCGAGCCCGCCGGTCACCAGCGAGGCGGTCACTTCGAGGCGCGGGCCGATCATGGCGGCCACGGGCGTCCCGGAAAACCAGGAGCGCCCGAAGTCACCGCGCAGCACGCCCCCGGCCCAGTCGGCGTACTGGACCAGGAACGGCCGGTCGGTGCCCAGTTCAGCACGTTTGGCCGCCAACTGCTCCGGTGTCGCGCCGAAGCCCAGGATGGAGGCAGCGACATCACCGGGCAGCGCCTGGGTGATGACGAAGATGACGAACGACGCGGCGATCAGGCTCGCCGCGAAGACGCCGAGCCGGGCCAGAACGGACCGGAGCACGCTTCCCTCAGGCGCGGGCGATCGTGGTGACGTCGAACGACTGCGAGCCGTTGGCGTTGGCGGGGATTCCGGTGATGCCACGCTTGGCGACCACCAGGTTCGGCATGGCGAACAGCCAGACGGCGGCGGCGTCCTCGGCGACGATACGAGCAGCCTGCTTGAGGTCGGCGACGTATTCCTCCTGGGTGCCCGCGTCCGCGCTGGCGGCCAGCGCGATCACCGTGTCGTTCTTGTAGCGCCAGTAGTAGTCGGGGTTGGCGAACGTGAAAATGTCGCGCGGCTCGGAGTGGAACACGATTGACAGGTCGTAGTCGGCCTTGTTGAGCACCGTGTCCACCCAGGTCGCCGGGAAGTTGAGTTCGTCCACCGTGACGTCGATGCCGACCGCCTTCAACTGCGACGCCACGAACTGGGCCGACCTGGTGGCGTACGGCCGGGCGGCCGGGCGCAGGCGCAGCGTGAGGTTCGGGTGACCGGATTCGGCGAGCAGACGGCGTGCCTCCTCAGGGTTGTACGGTGTCACGCCGGTGAGGTCTTCGTAGTACGGGTCGGTGGGTACCGCCATCGAACCGATCAGGGTGCCCTTGCCGCTCCACACCGCATCCAGCAGCGCCTGGCGATCGATCGCCATCGTGATCGCCTTACGGACGCGCACATCCTTCAAGGCCGGGTTGCCCGAGTTCGGCGGAACGGCCTGCTTCGGGTCCGGATCGTTGACGTGGCTGTGCTCGCCGCCGTTGTTGATCGCGAGGGTCACCTCGGCGTTCGTGCTTCCCTGCAGAACGGTGTAGCGCTTCTCGTCCGCCGTGAACCGGTCGAGCATCTCGGGGGCCTCAAGATTGGCGATGATGTCGAGCTGGCCCGACTCCATCGAGGCGGTCATCGCCCCCGCATCTTTGAAGTAGCGGAAGACCACGTCGCCAAAGCGTGACGGGGTACCCCAGTAGGCCGTGTTCTTCTTCAGGTTCAGCGAGTCGCCCTGCAGCCAGGTGTCGAGCGTGTACGGGCCTGAGCCGGCCGTCTGGGTGCCGGCAGTCTCGAAGCCGGCCGGGTTCATCACGATGCCGGCGGCGCCAGCCATCTCGTAGAGCCAGCGGACGCTGGGGCTGCGCAGCGTGATCGCGATCGTCGAATCGTCGATCACCTTCGTCGACTCGACCAGTTCCATCACCCGCTTCAGCTTCGGAGCGGCAGCCTGGGTGCGCACCCGCTCGACGTTGTCGGCGACCGCTTGGGCAGTCACCTTCGTGCCGTCGGAGAAGGTTGCCGCCGGGTTGAGCTGGAAGGTGTAGGTCAGACCGTCCGGCGAGGCGTCCCATGCCTGCGCCAGCAGCGGACGCAGGTGCCCCTCGGAGTCAAGCTTCACCAACGTCTCGTACACGTTGTAGACCAGTGCCTGCGAAACCGGCACCGCGTCGGTAGCGGTCGGATCGAGCGTCGTGGGCTCAGCCATCGCGCCAATCACGAGCGCACTGGACGCCGGATCCGGCGTCGTACTGCTCACACTCGGGGTCGGAGCGCTGCTCGGTGTACAGGCCGTGAGGGCCAATGCGAGCGCGGACATCGCCGCCACCCCCGCCCGGAGCCAGCCGCGCCGGCGCCGTGATGTTGCCTCTGACTTGGCCATTCGTTCCTCCCGAAAGCTACCGCCTCTGACCGCGCCACAGCTTACTGCACGCTCCTGAGAGACCTGATTTGGTTCTCGCCCCGATGGTGTGTAAAGTATTCCAAGCAACGCGGGGTGGAGCAGCTCGGTAGCTCGCTAGGCTCATAACCTAGAGGTCAGGGGTTCAAATCCCCTCCCCGCTACCAAGAATGAAACGTTAGAACCAGTGACCTCACCCGGTCGCTGGTTCTTTGTTTGCCAGACGGGGGTTGCCCCGGGATCGTCCGTGAAGGTGCGCTCTAGGTAGCGGACCAGTCGGGACTGCTCGCCACCTTCGGCACCCTCATTCTCAGCAGCCAACGCCGTGCGCGCCTCACGCTCAAGCATCGGTCGGAAGACTTGCTGGAGATCATGACCGACCACCTCGTCATCTTGGATGTAGATCGCCTCAAAGACTGCTTGGTTGAGGTCGCGACGGGCGAGATCTGTCGCGGCGAGGTACTGGCCCTGCGCCCCATCCAGATGAGCGCAGACACGATCAAGCGCTGCATGGACTACCGCCGCGTCAATCTCCTCATGGTGAAGCTGCTCGTTGACGGCCGCACGCTTGCGAGAGATGCGACGCTGCTCGGACTTGAGAGTCTCTACCGGCAACGCATCGATGTAGTAAGCGGCCATGAAACCGATCCACACGGCCGTGAACGAGGACGCCTTTTCGTTGCCGCATCGTCCTGGGATCAGGGACGACCTTGCCACCGAGATCGTTGCGGTCACGTCACGACCGACGCTCCCCCTCCCTCTCCACCCAGGCAGCGGCGAGTGCTCGCGTCTCCCGATCGACTGTCCTGCGCCGCATCGCAAGCGGCGACATCCACGCCATCAAGGTCGGCATCCACCACCGCATCCCGTTGAAGGAGTTCGACAGAGTCCGCGATGAGCGCGCAGCCAAACTGACCCGCGCTGCGAGCGCGGAGATCGAAGCCGACCTGTATGGCGCCTAGCCCTAGGCCTTGGCGCTGCTTTCGTCATATGTTTGGTCGATGAGCCGCAGGATGGGAGGACGAGAGGTCTCCGAAGCCCAGGTCGATGAGTGGGTCGCAGAAGCCGAAGCCGGTTACGATGTTGAGGATCCGCGTCAGCATGTCACCAGGCCCTCGGCGCGCGTCGGGTCGCTCAACAGTCGCCGTCAAGTCCTCCCGCCGAAGTCCAGTCAACAAGCACCGTAAACGTCATCAGCCTCGACATGATGCGTGACCAGCGCACCGACGGCGTGCGCATAGCGCCGGATGGTGGCCAAAGTCGGGTTGCTGTCGTGAGCCTCGAACTGTGAGACCGAAGCCTGACTCACGCCCATGATCTCGCCGACCTCTTGCTGCGACAGACCGCGCTTCTTGCGCACCGCCACCAACGCCCGCAACAACGCGCAGTCGCTGTCGGCGAGAGCCTCTGCTCGCTGTACCTCGCGCGAGCGCGGTTCGATACCGAGCAACCCCTCCAGCGTATTCATAAGATTAAGCTTATATTTTCAGTCAATAGGACCGCCTGGAACGATCAGCGGACTGACGTCATGGCCCCACAAGACGCCGCAGGGGTGCCCGACGCGGGACGTGAGAAGTTTCGGGTCGGTACTCCAACCCAAAACTTCTTGTCTCTCTCGTCCCGGACCGGGTTCTCACGCCGACACGCCACAAACTCGCCGGCGGGAGGTGGCAGGTGAGTCGATCCCACCCCTTCAAGGGCACTCTCGCACGATGATCCTGCGTCAGCTCGCACGTATCGACTCAACGATCACGCTGGTCCGCGACGGCGTCCCCGAGGCTCTGCTCCAACAACAAGCGCATCTCGGCGTTCGGGACCACGACGCCCCGGACGGTGTTGTTCGGCCGGTCCTCCACCAGCACGAAACCGAGTCGCTCGAACACCGGACGTGCGCGCCGGCTCGCGTGCGTCGTCAGCGAACCCATTCCACGTTGCCGGGCCTCGGCGATGATCGCCTCGAGAAGGTGCCGCGCGGCGCCGCGTCCGCCCAGTCTCGGGTGTACGAAGAGCATGTCGATGAGGCCGTCGGGTAGCAGGTCGGCGAATCCGGCGACGCCGTCGGCGTCCTCGCCCACCAGGGTGAAGGCGGACGCACGCTTCGCGTCCCAGGCGGTGAGGTCGTCCAGGTCGGGGCCGGCCCAGGCGTCGATCTGGTCGGGGTCGTAGCACTCGGCGGCGGAGATCCGCACCGCGGCGTGGAAGACCGCATAGGTCGCGGAGGCGTCCTCGGGGCTCCGATAGCGGCGCAACCTCACGACTCTTCCCTTCGTTCGGAATCAAGGGGCCGGGCATGAGGCCCCCTACGACTCACGCGCCTGATCAGCCGCCTTCCTGCCGACGGTTCGCCCGAGGAGGAAGACGATCATAGTGAAGGGGATGGATGGCGGATCGGTACGCTGACCCCCGTGCCAGCAGACGACAGCGCTCGAGACGAGCAGGACGCAGCATCGCTGGGGCGGGCCAGCCGCCTGATGGCGTCCGGATCGTTGGTGTCGCGCATCCTGGGCATCGTGCGGAACATGCTGCTCATCTATTGCATCGGCGGCACCATCGGCACGGCGTCCGCTTTTCAAACCGCCAACACGCTGCCCAATGCCCTGTTCATCCTGCTCAGCTCGGGCGTGCTCACCGCCGTCCTGATCCCCCAGATCACCCGTGCGCTCAGCGCGAAGGGCGGCGGATCGGGCACGGTGAACGCCCTGCTCACCCTCTGCTTCGGCCTGATCACGGTGGTGACCGTGCTCGCCACCGCGCTCGGCGCTCCGCTGGTCGCGCTGTTCGGGCTGCGCGATGACGTGCTGGTGCTCGGGGTCGCGTTCGCCTACCTGTGCATGCCGCAGATCTTCTTCTATGCCGCCTATGCGGTGTGGTCTCAGGTGCTGAACGTGCACGGCAAGTTCGGGCTGGTGATGTGGACGCCGGCGCTCGCGAACGTCGTCCAGATCGCCGGCATGATCGTCTTCCTGGCCGTATTCCCCGCGCAGGCGCCCGCCGAGCAGTGGACGCCGGGGATGATCTGGCTGCTGGCCGGCACCTCTACGCTCGGCATCGTCGTGCAGGCCGTCGCGCTGCTGCCAGCGCTGCGGCGCACCGGCGTCCGGTTCCGGCCGAACTTCCGCTTCCGCGGGCACGGATTCCGCCGGGCGGGGCAGGTGGCCGGCCTGATCATGGTGGCGGTGATCATCGCCCAACTGTCCGGGCTGGTCAGCCAGGCGGCGATCACGCATGCCAGTGAGACGGCGCGCACGGACGCCGGACAGCTCGTGCCCAACGTCAACCTCTACTTTCTGGCGTTCACCATCTTCATGGTGCCGCACGGCATCGTGACCGTCTCGATCCTGACCGCGCTGCTGCCGCGGATGACCCGATCCTCCCAGGCCGGCGATACCGCGGCCGTCCGGCGCGACGTCACCCAGGGCATCACCTTGCCGTTGCTGGCGATGCTGCCGCTGACCGCCGCAGCGGTCGCGCTCGCCCTTCCCGGATCGCGGCTGCTCAACCCCGGCCTGGACGACGCCTCCGTGCAGGCCGTCGCCTGGTCGTTCTCGCTGATGGCGCTCGGACTGGTGCCGTTCGCGATCGTCGGCCTACAGCAGCGTTATGCGACCGCGCGTGAGGACGGCGGCACCTACCTGCGCTTCCAGCTGATCGTGTCCGGGCTGCAACTGGTCTTCGCCGGGCTCGTGGTCGTGCTGCCGCCCGCGGTCGCCGTGTTCACCGTCAGCCTCGGCCAGAGCGTCAGCAACACGGTGGCGGCGGCCGGGTTCCTGTGGCTGGTGCAGCGGCGGCTGGGCGGCCTGCCGCTGCGCAGGCTGGCGGGCATCACCCTGCGGCTCGGGGCGGCGTCCGCGCTGGCGGGGCTGGTCACCTACCTGGTGCTGCGGACGGCCGGCGCCCACCTGGGCAGCGGGCTGGCCGCCTCGGTGCTCACGCTCGGGATCGGCACCGTCACGTTCGGCGTCGTGCTGTGGGCGGGCGTCCACCTCTTCCGGGTGTGGGAGCTCAGCTGGCTGCTGGGCTCGCGCGCCCAGCGCGTGCTGCCCGCCGCCCCCGCGGGAGCCACGTCCCTTTTCTAGCGGCGCGCCGTGGGTGTGCTTGGATGGCCGGGTGAGCATCGTCGCGCCGCTGGCCTACCCGCTGCACGAGACCACGCTGCCCAACGGGCTGCGGGTCATCGTCAGCCCCGATCATGCCGTCCCGTTCGTCGCCGTCAACCTCTGGTACGACGTGGGTTCTCGTGACGAAACACCGGGGCGAACCGGACTGGCGCACCTGTTCGAGCACGTCATGTTCCAAGGATCGAAGCATGTGGCCAGCGGTGAACACTTCGACCGGCTGCAGGCGGCCGGTGCCACCGGCAACGCGACGACTTGGTTCGATCGCACCAACTATTTCGAGTCGGTGCCCACCGGCGTCCTCGACCTGGCACTGTGGCTGGAGGCCGACCGGATGGGCCACCTGCTGCCCGCGCTCACCCAGACCAACCTCGACACCCAGCGCGAGGTGGTCAAGGAAGAGAAGCGGCAGCGCTACGACAACGCCCCTTACGGTGACCTGATCGAGCACCTGATCGGTCAGGCGTTCCCACCGGAGCATCCCTACGGCCACACGGTGATCGGGTCGATGGCCGACTTGGACGCCGCCTCGCTCGCCGACGCGCACGCGTTCTTCACCACCTGGTATTCGCCCAGCAACGCGGTGCTCACCCTGGTCGGCGACGTCGAGCCAGCGGACGCCTTCGCGCGCGCCGCACGCTACTTCGGTCACCTGCCCCGCCGAGCGGTGCCTGACCGGACGCCGCCCAGCTCGCTGCCGCCGCACGCCGGCGTCCCGCGCCAGATCACCTCGGCCGATGTTCCCGAGTCGGCGCTGTACGCGCAATGGCGGACGCCGGCGCGCGGCACACCTGATCAGGACGCAATCGACATCGCGCTCACCGTGCTGGGCGGCAGCGAGACCTCGCGGCTGCACCGCAGCCTCGTCCGCGATCAGGCGATCAGCTCGGGCGCGGGCGCGTCGGCGATCCCGCTCGCCTGGGGAACCTCGCTCGGCTTCGCGTTCGCGCGCGTTCGCGACGGGGCCGACCTGTCGGCGGTCGAGGACGCCCTCGTCGACGAGGTCACCCGGTTGTGCGACGAAGGGCCCACACCCGAAGAAGTGCGCCGCGCCCACGTCCAGTTCGAGCGCGAATGGCTCAGCCAGTGCGCCCGGATCGAAGCCCGCGCCGACCTGTTCAGCGCACACGCCACCCTCCACGGCGACCCGGGCCGGGTCAACCGCCGCATCCTCGACTACACCAGCATCGCCCCGGACGCCGTCACCGCCGCCGCCCGCACCTGGCTGCGCCCCGAACAGCGCGCCATCGTCGAATACCACCGGTCCCCGAAGGGAGCCTGAAACGTGAGCACTCCCCCGCGCCCGGCCGTCGTCCCGCCGCAGCCCTGGGATTTCCCCGCCGCCCGCACGACCTGCCTGCCCAACGGGCTCACGGTGCGCCTGCAGCATCTGCCCGGCCAGCACGTCATCTCGATCGGGTTGCTGCTCGACGTGCCGCTGACCAGCGAACCCGCCGGCCGGGACGGCCTCGCCCAGGTGTGGGCGGCGTCCTTCACCGAAGGCACCCAGGCGCACCCGGGCACGAGCTTCGCCGACGCCGTCGAGGACTGCGGCGCCGTGATGGAGGCCGGCATCGGCTACTCGCACGTGCAGGCGCTGGTGGACGTTCCGGCCAGCGGGTTGGCCGCCGCGCTGACCCTGCTCGCCGAGGCGGTGATCACCCCCACCCTGACCGACGCCGATATCGAGCGGCACGGACGGCTGGAGGCGGCCCACCTCACCCAGCAGCTCGCCACCGGCTCCGGCCTGGCGAACGCCGCGCTGCGCCGGGCCGTGGTGGATCCTTCGTTCCGGGCTTCGCGGGGCCGCGCCGGGTGGCCTGATGATCTCGTCGGGGTCGCCGGTCCGGATGTCCGTGCTTGGCGTGCCGCGACCCACGGCCCTCGCGGTGCGGTGCTGGTCATCTCTGGTGAGTTCGGCGAGGACGCCCTCGCGCTCGCGGACGCCGCCTTCGGCTCATGGACCAACCCGGAACAGGCGTCGGTCCATCACGAGACGCCGGCGGGGCGTCCGCGGGCGGCCTACCTGATCGACCGCCCCGGCTCGGTGCAGGCCGACATCCGCTGGGGCTGGTTCACCATCGACCGCACCGACCCCCGCTGGGCGGGCCTGCAACTCGCCACCAATGCCCTCGGCGGCGCCTACCTGAGCCGGCTCAACAAGGTGCTCCGCGAGGAGCGCGGCTTCAGCTACGGGGTCAGCCTGACCAGCGCCCCGCTGCGCTCCGGCGGTATCTCCTACGCCTACGGATCGTTCCGCACCGAAGTCGTCGGCGAGGCGCTCGCCCTGATGCCCGCGCTGATCGACGTCCGGCAGGCCCCGATCACCGAGGCTGAACTCACCCGTGCTCGCGACTACCTGATTGGCACCACGCCCTTGCGCTACGCCACCGCCGGCGGGGTGACCTCCGGCGTCCTCGGCCTGCTCGCCGCGGGACTCGACACCGACCACATCGGCACCCAGCTGGCCGCCTACCGCGCCACCAGCGCCGACCAGGCCAGCGCCGCGGCGTCCGCGCTGCTCGATGTCGACGCCGGATCACTGGTCGTGGTCGGCGATGCGTCCGCGCTCGAGCAGCCCCTCCGCGACGCCGGCTGGGACCCGCAGGTGCGCACCGCCGATCGTCCCTGGTGAGTAGCGTCAGGCCTCCTCACCCGCGATTCCGCGGCATCAATGCAAAGTTGTGGTGCGTCTAGTCACCACATCTCTACATTGATGCCGCGCAGGCACGAACTCAGCGCCCCATCGCCTTCAAGGCCTCGGTCAGCGCAGTCTTCGCCTCGTTGGTCTTGGCCTGGTAGGTGGCCAGGTCTCCCGCACGCAGGGCGGCCTCGGCGGCGGTGAACGCCTCTTCGGCACGCTGCATCGCGGCGACCGCAGCCGCCTCGCCGACCTCGGGTGTGTTCGGCGTATTCGACGGCACCTCCGGTGTTGGGCCGGGCGTGCCGTCGACCGGCGCCTCGCCAGTACTACCCCCCGCATCGCCCTTGAACACCAGGTCCAGGGCCTCCTGCAGCGTGTTGCCGATGCCGATGTGCTCACCGAAGCGGACCACGACGAACGTCAGTGCCGGATAGGCGCCCGCGTTGCCGGAGCGTTCGGTGTAGATCGGCTCGACGTACAGCAGGCCGTTGCCCATCGGCAGGGTGAGCAGGTTGCCGTATTTGATGGACGCCGACCCTCGGGTCTGCGTGTACGGCAGCAGCTTCGCCGCGACTTCGGGGTTCTGCGTGATCGCATTCTGGGTCTGACCAGGGCCGTCGATCTGCTGGGTGCCCGACATGCGCAGGATGCGGAGCTTGCCGTAGTCGGGGTGGGCGGCGTCCGCATTCACCGCCAGGTACGCCGTGAGGTTCTGGCGGTCCTTCGGCACGAAAACGGCCGTCTGGCTGAAAATCGTCTCGTCATCGCCGGGCCACTTGATCGACAGGTAGTAGCTGGCCTCCTTGAGCCGCTCATTGGACTGCACCGGATCGATCGGCACCTCCCACTGGTCGGGGCCGTTGTACCAGGTGTGCGGGTCGGTCACGTGGTAACGGCCCAGCAGTTCGCGCTGCACCTTGAACAAGTCCTCGGGGTAGCGCAGGTGCTCCAGCAGATCGGGGCTGATCTCGGCGCGCGGCTTCACCGTGCCCGGGAACACCTTCGCATAGGTCGCCAGCAGCGGATCGGTCTCGTCCCACGCGTACAGATCGACCGTGCCGTCATAGGCGTCCACCACGGCCTTGACCGAGTTGCGCATGTAGTTGATCGGCTGATCGAGTTGCTGGCCCAGCGCCACGTTCTGCGTGTCCGAGGTCGCCTGCGACAGCACGACGCGCTGGCTGTTCGGGTAGGTCGCCGACGTCGTGTAGGCGTCCACGATCCACACCAGCCGGCCATCGACGATCGCCGGGTACAGGTTGCGGTCGACGGTCAGCCACGGCGCAACCTTCTCGACCCGCTGCTTCGGCGTCCGGTCGTAGAGGATCTTCGAATTCTCGTTCACCCGGTCCGACAGCAGCAGGTTCACGTCCGCGAACCGCGCCGCGTACAGCAGGCGTCCGAGAATGTTGCCCATCGGGACGCCGCCGGCGCCGTCGTACTGGTTGTACTGTTCGCCGCCGCCCTCGGCGCCGCCCGGGGTGTCGAGCTCGATCGGCGGCTGGCCCTCGAGGCGTCCGACGATCGCGAAGTTCGTCGACCGCTCACCGAAGTAGATCCGCGATTGCGACTCCTCGATCTTGCCGACCGGGGGGATGTCGCGGGTGATCCAGACCGGCTCGCCGTTGCCCTGGCGGCGGTTGCCATAGGCGGACGCGAAACCGTGGCCGTGGGTGTAGACGGTGTGCAGGTTGTTCCAGTTGCGGTCCGGGATGCGATCCAGGTTCAGCTCGCGGGCGGCGACCACGACGTCGGTCTCCTGACCGTCGATCAGGTACCGGTCGATGTCGAGAGCCTCGGGGAACGAGTAGTAGCCACGCACCTGCTGCAGCTGCTCATAGGTCGCGCCGATGACCTGCGGGTCCATCAGGCGAATGCCGGGCAGGGCCGCGGCGTCCTCCTTGAGCTGACCGGGCGAAACGTGCGTGACCGCCGCGTATTCCTTGATCTCGGCCTCGGCGATGCCATAGGCCCGCTTGGTGGCCTCCATGTGGGCGGCGATGTAGTCCTTCTCGCGATCGGGTTCGTTCGGGTGCACCTGGATCGCCTGGATGATCATCGGGTAGATCATGCCCAGGATCAGGCTGGACACCAGCATGAGCGCCACCCCCGCACCGGGTACCGCGGGCCTGCGCCAAGCGATGTTCACCAGGAACAAGGCGGCCACGATGAATGAGATCACCGCGATCACCAGCCGGGCATTCATCCGGGCGGCGTCGTCAGTGAAGTGCAGGCCGGTGAACAGGGTGCCCTGGTCGAGCACCAGGTTGTACCGGTCGAGCAAGCTCTGGGCGCCGTACAGCACCAGGATCGCCGCGCCCATCACCGACAGATGGACGGTGGCCGCGCGCGTGGCAAATCCGCCCGACTCGCGAGTGGAGGCCAAGTTGCCGACGATGAAGTGGACGGCCGCGGCCGCGACGAACCCGAAGGCCAGGCCGCTCATCAGCAGCGACACGGCCATGCGCCACACGGGCAGTTCCAGCATGAAGAAGGTGACGTCGAGCCCGAAGGTGGGCTCGGTCACGCCGGAGGTCGTCCGGTTCAGCCACGCCAGCACCGGCATCGCCTGGGAGGCCGTCGACAAGCCGGCCATCACCCCGAGCAGGACCGCCGGCACGAGGAAGGCGGCCTGCGCATTGTGCTCGAGCGCGTCACGGTAGCGATCCAGCAGAGCGGACGCCCCCCGGCGCCGGTGCGGGGGCCGCGACCGGAACGCGATCGTCATGCTCACCACCACCAGGCCACCCACGGCAAGGGCCCCGACCACGAACAGCGCCACCCGGGTGAACAACTGCGTGGCGAACACGCTGGTGAACCCGGTGGAGTCGAACCACAGCTTCTCGGTCCACAGGCCCGCGGCGAGCAGGAAGATGCCCAGTGCGATGCCGAGGATGACGGCCGTGATCAGCAGCGGACTGCGGCGGGGAGGTGCGGTTGCGGGTGCGGGCACGACGGCGGGCTCCTTCGAGAGTCGTCAGGATGTCAGGGTTCGGGTCAGGGCGGCGCCCAGGCCGGGCACCAGATCCTCGGAGGCCAGCAGTTCGTCCGGCTCGGTCTTCAGCCGGGCCAGGCCGTAACGCTCGCCGCCGCGGGTCACGCCGACCACGACGCGCACGTCGCGCCGTTCGGGGTGACGGGCCACGAAGTCGGCCGCGGCGTCCGGATCTTCGGGGATGTCGGGCTCGACGTGGGTCGGGACGAACAGGCGTTCCACCGCCAGCGCACAGCCGTGCACGGTCTCAGGCCACGCGATGTGCTCCAAGGCGTCGATCAGGTCGTCGCCAGTACGGAATCCGTCCTGTTCGATCGAACTCAACGCGTCCTGCGGCACACCATCGGGACGATCGAGCTGCCCCACCAGGGACGGCTCGGCGGCCATCAGATCAGCGGTGGGCACCAGCGCGAACAACCGGGCCGGCTGATCCCACCCCCCGTGCGCCACATGGCGCTCGATCTCCATCAAGGCCGCCACCAGGGCGTCCGTACTCATGAGCATCCCTCCACCTGAGATTCGGTCGCCGGGTTACCCAGCGCGATCAGCGCGTTGATCGCATCCTGCAGCGTGCGCACGCTCACGACACGCACCGAGGTGGTCGCCGTGGCGAGGTCGACGCAGTTTTCTGCGGGCACGAAGAAGATCTCGGCGCCGGCATTCTGTGCCCCGGCGAGCTTCTGCCGGACGCCGCCCACCTCGTGCACAGTGCCGCCGCCGTCGATGGCGCCGGTACCGGCCACGACGCGCGCGCCGACGATGCCTCCCGGGGTGATCAGATCGTAGACGGCGAGTGCCATCATCAGGCCGGCGCTCGAGCCGGCCACGCCTTGGTCGACGTTGATCGTGACGCGAGGATCGTAGCTGTAGCCCATCCCGAGGGTTCCCCCCCACACGGGAACGCGCGCCTGGGTCTTCGATCCGGTCGTCTCCACGGTGACGGCGGACACGATCCGGTCACGCAAGATCGTGAAGGTCACCGGTGCGCCCACGGCCCGGTCTTCCACGGCCGCACGCACGCTCTCCGTGGTCGGGGTGTCCACACCGTCCACGGCGAGCACGAAATCGCCCGGAATGAGCTTGTTCGCGGCGGGCCCCGAGGCGTTCACCGACTGCACCATCGGGATCTGGGTGACCTCGATCTTCGCGGCCCGCAACGCGGCGGCGGAGGCGTCCGCGCGGGAGGTGGTGAGTTCCTGGGACTCGCGTGCCTGGATCTCACCGGCCGTCGAGCGCCCCGGGTACACGAACTCGCGTGGAAACACCTCGCGGTCGGGGACGCCGTGCGCATAGAGCAGTTCGGGAAGGCCCACGGGAACGTCGGGCCGGGTGATGTTGACGGTGGTCAGCAGAATGCCGCCCGGATCGCGGTAGACGTCCAGGCCGTCCACCTCGACGATCGGGCGACCATTGGCGGACCCCAGCAGGTCGTAGGTCTGCCCCGGTGCGTAGGTCACATAAGGAACGGGGGTCATCGCCACCACCGCGGCGGCAAGCACGAACAGGAGCGCGGACACGGCAGCTGTCCACGTCTGTCTCGTCATGAAGGCGATCCTACCCGGGACTCGTCCGCCCTCCGACTCCGGTCCTTGCGCCGCATGGGACACAATGGGTGTCGGTCGACAAGAGGAGCCGAATATGCCAGAGGATCAGCCCGAGCCCAGGGAGCCCAACCCGATGGAGGAGTTCCTGCGGCAGTTCGGCATCACGCCGGGGGCCGACGGCACCTTCGACATGAACCAGCTTCTGGGGCCACTCCAGCAGGCCATGGCCCAGTTCAGCCGCCAGATGGCCGCCGCGGGTGCCGGTGGCGACGGGCTCAACTGGACGTTCATCAAGGACATCGCCCGCAAAGCCGTCGCGGCCGCAGGCCCCGACCCGAGCCCTGCGGCGTCCGAAACCGTGGCGATCCGTGACATCGTCGGTCTCGCCGACCTGTGGCTGGACCAGCAGATGGCCTTCGGCCGGACGACCGCCCCCGCGGCGACCTGGAGCCGCGCCGAATGGGTCGAGCACACCATGGGCACCTGGGAACAGCTGGCCGGCAGCGTGTCATCCTCGCTGGCCGCGGCGATCGGCGCCCTGATGCACCGCGGCGCCGAGCAGGCACCCGAGGCCGCCGGCATGACCGCCATGTTCGAGCCGATGATGCGGATGGCGGCCACCGGCATGCTGTCCGCCCAGGTCGGCCAGGGCATCGCTCAACTGGCCACCGACGTGCTCAGCGGCTCCGACCTCGGATTCCCGCTCACCGACAAGCCGGTCACCGCACTGCTGCCCACCAACATCGCCCGGTTCGCCGACGGGCTCGACGTGCCGATGGCGGATGTCCGCCTCTACCTCGCGTTGCGCGAAGCGGCCCGGCAGCGCCTGTTCGCGCACGTGCCGTGGCTCGGGCCGCAGATGCTCGCGCTCATCGAGCACTACGCGCGCGACCTCACCATCGACGGCGACGCATTCGAGGACGCGATGGAGGCGCAGCTCTCCGGCGGGCTGACCCCCGAGCGTCTGGAGGAGTTCGGTCAGCAGATGGCCGGGCGTCTGTTCCGGCCCGCGCTCACCGCCGAACAGCAGGAGGTGCTCGGACGCCTGGAGACGCTGGTCGCGATCGTCGAGGGATGGGTGGACGACGTGGTCGCGCAGACCACCGCGAACTTGCTGCCCAGCGCCGACGCGCTCCTGGAAACGGTACGCCGCCGGCGAGCCTCCGCCGGCCCCTCCGAGGTCGCATTGAAGACGCTGCTCAACCTGGAATTGCGGCCCCGCCGCGTCCGGGACGCCGCCAACCTGTGGGCCGCCGTCCGCTCGGCGAAGGGAATCGAGGAGCGGGACGCCGTCTGGGCGCACCCCGACCTGGTGCCGACCGGTGCCGATCTGGACGATCCGCTGGGGTTCGCCGAGCACGGGCATGTGGCGCACACCGAGATCGACGACCTGGACGCCCAACTGGCCCAGCTCATCGCCGAGGAACGCGGCCGCGAGGAGGGTCAGCCCGGCACGGACGGCTGATCAGTTCTGAGGGTGGCGGCGAACGAAGTCGATCCCGTCGAGGAAGCCTCGCGCGCGCGGCGATTCGGTGTGGCTGTTGACGATCTGCCAGAACCGGTCGCTGTGCTCGCGCTCGACGAAATGGGTCACCTCGTGCAACAGCACGTAGTCGACCACCCATTCCGGCATGCTCTTCAGGCGGTCGCTGATCCGGATCTCGCCGCTGCCGACGGTGCAGGACCCCCACCGCTGGCTCATATTGCTCACCCAGCGGACGCCCATCGCCGGCTCGGGCTGGTCGGTGTGCCGGGCGACATAGGCGCGGTAGAGCTCCTGCGCGCGGGCGGTCAGTTCGGTGTCGGCGCGCGGCGCCTTCTGGCGCGACTCCTTGTCGAGGAAGCGCCGGACCAGGCCCGGGATCAGTTCGCGGCGCTGCCGGTCGGTCATGTGCGCGGGAACCACGACGATCAGCTTGCCGTTCTCGCGGAAGGCGGTCATCGTGCGGGTGCGGCGCTGTGACGAACGCACCTCGTAGTCCTCGACGCTCATGGGCGCCCATCGTAGGAGATACCTCCGCCACTCGCGCGATCGGCGAACGCCCGATCCGTCGCCAGAGTTTGACCGCGGCGAGATTGGCCCACTAGCTTGAGGCGCACGGGCCCTCGGTGGCGCCGGACGCTCGCAGGGGAAGGCCAGCGTCAGGCGTAGCCGGGGGCCCTTTCCCTCGGCGCTCGCGGCGCGCGCGGCGTCCTGTTCCCCGGCGCGGCTCACGCTCTGCCCTATGCTGAATGTGACCATCACCCCGGCGGGCTCACCCGATGGGGACGAAACAGCCAGGAGGAACCCGTGTCCAACGACACCTACAGCGGCAAGTTCTACTGCGTGAAGTGCAAGGACCACCGCGAAGCCGAAGGGGCGGTCTCGGTCAACGAGAAGGGCACCCGCATCGCGAAGGCCAAGTGCCCCGAGTGCAGCACCAACCTCACCCGCTTCCTGCCGAAGGCCTGACCTCACCGTCACGGGGCGCCGGATCATCCGGCGCCCTTCGGCCTTTTTCTGAGGCCCCCACACCCGCCGGTGTTGTCCGTGTCCGGTGAGGTGTTGTCGGTCGGCGTCCGGGCCTGGATCCCCGGTCGACGCCGCGGCACAGTGAGGCCGTGGATACCGACCGCTATCGCCTGAGTTCACCGGTCAGCCTGTTGTGGCGCCCGCACGGGGCGCTCCAGGTCGGCCTCGACACCTCGCTCGCGGTCCTGCTGCCCGGCGCGCCGGACGGGGCCGATGTCGCATTGCGCGCGCTGCGCACCTCCCGCACCGTCACCGAGGTGGCCCACCTCGCGCCCGCCGTCCCGCTCCCCTGGATCCGTGAGGCGCTGGCCACGCTCGCCGCGCTCGGGATCGTCACCACCGCGACGGACCCGCCCGCTTCGCTCCCCACGATCATGGTCGTCGGCGACGGAGCTCTCGCCCACGCGGTCGCCGGACTGCTGCGCGACGAACAACGCGCCGTCACCGTGGCCAGCATGACGCCGCATCACCCCCGGCCGGACGAACTGATCGTGCTGTGTACCGATACCGCCGAGCCCGACCGCGTCGACGTGCGCGACCTGACGGCGTCCGGGACGACCCATCTGATCGTTCGCGCCGAACCCGAGCGGGCCGTGGTCGGCCCTTTCGTCTCGGCCGGCAGCGGCCACGCCTGCCTGACCTGCACCGACCTCGTCCGGCGAGATCTGGACCGCGCCTGGCCGCACCTACTCGCCCAGCTGTGCCGCACCCGGCACACCGCGACCCCGCAACAGTGCGCCTGGGCGGCCGCACTCGCCTCCGCACAGGTCGCGGCATGGGTCGGCGGGCGGACGCCCGAGGCGTCCGGCACGACCTGGGAGATGGACGCCCGCACCGGCCAGATCGGCGTCCGGCGCTGGCCGCGTCACCCCGACTGCGGATGCGCGCTCACCCGATGACCGGCTCCCTCCGCTGTGGACCGGTGTCCTGATGGCGCGGCCTACGGCCCGCTCCGCCTGCGGTCACCGTGACAGAATCGACCCGAACGCCCCTACCGGCCGAGACGAAGGAGAGTCCCTTTCATGAGCACGTTTCCTGACGGTTTCCTCTGGGGAGGAGCGGTGGCGGCCCATCAGTTCGAAGGCGGCTGGAACGCGGGCGGCAAAGGCCCCAGCGTCGTCGACGTCCTGACCGCCGGCGCGCACGGTGTCGCCCGCCGGATCACCGCCGACGTCGACCCGGACGAGTACTACCCCAACCATGAGGCGATCGACTTCTACCACCGCTTCCGCGAAGACATCGCGCTGTTCGCCGAGATGGGGCTGAAGTGCTTCCGCACCTCCATCCAGTGGACGCGGATCTTCCCGCGCGGCGACGAGACCGAACCCAACGAAGAGGGCCTGCGCTTCTACGACGAGGTCTTCGACGAGCTGCTGGCGCACGGCATCGAGCCGGTGATCACGCTGTCCCACTTCGAGGTGCCGCTGCACCTGGCCCGCGAGTACGGCGGCTTCCGCGACCGCCGCGTGGTCGACTTCTTCGCCCGCTTCGCGCAGGTCTGCTTCGAGCGCTACCGCGACAAGGTCAAGTACTGGATGACCTTCAACGAGATCAACAACCAGATGAACACCGGAAACCCGCTGTTCCTGTGGACCAACTCCGGTGTCCTGCTCACCGAGGACGACAACCCCACCGAGGTGATGTACCGGGCCGGGCACCACGAACTGCTGGCCAGCGCCAAGGCGGTCGCGATCGGCAAGAAGATCAACCCCGACTTCCAGATCGGCTGCATGATCGCCGCCGTCACCATCTACCCGTACTCGTGCAACCCCGACGACGTGATGGCCGCCGAGATCGCCAACCGCGAACGGTTCTTCTTCGCCGACGTGCACGCGCGCGGCCACTACCCCTCCTACGCGCTGCGCATGTTCGAGCGCGAAGGCATCGACGTCGGCTTCCAGCCGGGTGATGAGGAGATCCTGGCCGCCGGCAAGGTCGACTACATCGGCTTCAGCTACTACATGTCGAACGTGGTCAAGGCGGGCGCCGAGGCCGACCCGGGTGCCGACATGGCCGGCGGTACGTCGAATTCGGTGCCGAACCCGTACCTGAAGGCCAGCGACTGGGGCTGGCCGATCGACCCGGTCGGGCTGCGCTACACGCTCAACCTGTACTACAACCGCTACGAGTTGCCGCTGTTCATCGTCGAGAACGGCTTCGGCATGATCGACGAGATCGCCGCCGACGGCTCCATTCACGACGAACCGCGCATCGGCTACCTGCGCGACCACATCGCCGAGATGGGCAAGGCGGTCGCCGAGGACGGCGTCGAGCTGATGGGCTACACCCCCTGGGGCATCATCGACCTGGTCTCGTTCGGCACCGGTGAGATGAAGAAGCGCTACGGCATGATCTACGTCGATCGCGACAACACCGGGAACGGCACCCTGGAGCGCTCCAAGAAGGACTCCTTCGACTGGTACCGCACGGTCATCGAATCCAACGGCGACCAGCTCTGATTCCTTCGCTTCCTTTCGCCTGATTCCGGGGTCGTGCGCGTCAGCGTGCGGCCCCGGACGCCGTTGGGTCAGCGCCGGGAGTCGAGGACGGCCAGCACTCCCTTTCCGTAGCGATGGAGCTTGGTCGCACCGAAACCGGCGATCTCGGAAAGCTCCTTCAAGGTGCCCGGCATTCGCTCGGCGACAGCCATCAGCGTGGCGTCGGTGCAGATCACGAACGCGGGCAGACTGGCGGCGTCCGCCTCGGCCTTGCGCCAGGCACGCAACGCCTCCCAGGTCGCCTCGTCGTAGCTGGCCTCGCAGGTGGTATGGCGGCCGAGTTTGCGCTCGGAACCGTTGGTCAGGCCGCGTCCGCACACCCGGCAGACCGCCGACATCGCCGAACCGCGGCGGGGACGTCCGCGGGCGGGTCTGCTGGCCGGTTGCGCGGGGGCCGCGGTGGCCACGCCGTCGAGGAACCTGCTCGCGCCGCGTCTGGGTCCGCCGCCGTTGCGGCTGGTCGACCAGGAGATGTGCAGGTGCTCGCGGGCGCGCGTGACGCCGACGTAGAAGAGCCGGCGCTCCTCGGCGACTTCTTCGGGCGTGGTGGCCAGGATGAACGGCAGGCTGCCCTCGTGCGCACCGGTGATCGCGACGGCGTCCCATTCGAGGCCCTTGGCGGCGTGCAGGCTCGACAGGGTCACGCCCTGGCCGGCGGGCGCATGCTGCGCGCGGGCACGGGCGTCGAGTTCGGCGAGCAGGTCTTCGACGCGGGCTTCGGGGTGACTTCGGGTGAAGTCGTCGCCCAACCCGGCGAGCGCCGACCAGGATTCCCAGCGTTCGCGGGCACCACCCTGGCCCGAGGGAGGCTCGGTGGTGAAGCCGAGGCCGGCGAGCGCGGCGCGCAGGGCGGCGTCCGGGCTTTCGTCGGGCGTGGCCTTCACTGCGGCGGCCAGCGCGCGGATCGCCGCGCGCACCTCGGCCCGCTCGAAAAAACCCTCGCTGCCGCGGGTGGTGAAGGGGACGCCGGCGTCGCCGAGAGCCGCCTCGAAGGCGGGCGACTGCGCGTGGATCCGGTACAGGACCGCCATCTCGCTCCAGGGCACTCCGGCGGCGTGCTTCGCGGTTAGCCACGCCGCCACCGTGGCCGCCTCGTCGGCCTCGCTCGCCGTGCTCGCGAAGATCGGCGCCGGACCGTCCGGGCGTTGAGCGCGCAACCCGACCGACGGCCCGTGGCCCACCATCAGCGCATTGGCCAGGGTCACCACCTGAAGAGTGGAGCGGTAGTCACGGACGAGTTCGATGCGGGTCGCGTGGGGGTGCCGGCCGGTGAACCCGGTCAGGAAGGACGCCTGCGCTCCCGCGAACGAGTGGATGGTCTGAGCCGGATCACCCACCACGCACAGTTCGTCGGAGTCGCCGCGCCACAGATCGAGCAGGGCCTGCTGCAGCGGGCTGACGTCCTGGTACTCGTCGACAACGAAGTGGCGGTAGGTGCGGCGCACCTGCGCGGCCACATCGGGGTTGTCGGCGAGCATGCCGGCGGTGCACAGCAGGATGTCGTCGAAGTCGATCACCCCACGCGCCGCCTTGACCGCCTCGTAGTGCGCCATCACCCGGCCCACCTGGTCGGGCGCGACGCCGTTCACCTCGCGGTGTCGGGTCGGCGCGATCGCGGCATACTCCCCCGGCGCGACATTGCTCACCTTGGCCCAGCTGATCTCCGCCGCCATATCGCGCAGCAAGGTGGTGTCGGGGGTGAGCCGGTCGCGGCGCAAGGCGTCCGCCACCAGGCCGATGCGATGGTCGGCGACCGGCGGCAACTCGTTGCCGTAGGCCTGCGGCCAGAAGTACTGCGCCTGCCGTAGCGCCGCCGAGTGGAACGTGCGCGCTTGCACCCGAGCGACGCCCAGGCCGCGCAGCCGTTCGCGCAGTTCGCCTGCCGCGCGGGTGGTGAAGGTGAGCGCCAGCACCGCCGTCGGCTCGAAGGCCCCGGTCGCAACGCCGTAGGCGATCCGGTGCGTCATCGCGCGCGTCTTGCCCGTGCCCGCACCGGCGAGCACGACGACAGGACCTTCAAGCGCCAGCGCCACCTGGCGCTGCTCAGGATCCAGTCCGTCGAGGATGCGTTGCGAATCGGCGTTCACGGTGAGTCACTCTAGGTGCTCGCTCCGACAGCTAATGTCAGCCGGTCCCTCTAGGGTGGTTTCCGATGAACGAGATCCACCTCCACACCTCCGCGGGTCTGGACGCCTTGGCCGCCGCGTTCACCGCGCATGTCGCGGTGGCGGGCGACCCGTTCGCGCGGCCGCTGGTGCTGGTGCCCGGGGCAGGCGTGCAGCGCTGGTTGAGCCAGCAGGCGGCGCGCGGTTCGGCGTCCGACGGCGAGGGGATCACGGCAGGGTGGGACGTGCAGCGCCTCACCGCGCTGGAGCATCTGCTCGGCGGCCGGTCCGCTGACGATCCGTGGCAGCCGCAACGACTGGTCTGGTCGATCCTCGCGGCGGTGGACGCCCACGCCGCCGGGCTGGAGCCGTTGGCATCACACCTGGCCGCCAACGATCAGCGCTACGCCAACGCACTGCGGATCGCGCGGTTGTTCGGCCGGTACGCCGACCACCGTCCCGCGATGCTGGCCGGCTGGCTCGCCGATCCGGACGCCGCGGCGTCCGCCCTCGGATTCGAGGGCTGGCAGGTGCGGCTGTGGGTCGCGCTGCACACCCTGATCGCCGCGCCCGACCCGACGCAGGCCCGGCCCGCGCTCGCGCAGGCGCTGGCCTCAGGCGAGCGCACCGTGCCGTGGCCCGAGGTGCACGTGTTCGCGCCACGTCACTCCACTCCCGCTCAGCGCGGGCTGCTCGCCGCGCTGGCCGCGCGTGTGCCGGTGCACGTGTGGCTGCCGACCTGCGGTCCTGATGACACGCGCAATGCACTCGCCGTCGCCCTCGGACGCCGCGCGCGCACCTGGCACCGGGAATGGAGCCAGCTCGCCACGTATCTGACCGAGCACGAGACCGGATTCCCCGCTACCTCGTCCTCGGTGGCGGGCGGCTCGACTTCCGGCTCCGGCGGCACCGCGCTCAGCCGGTTGCAGGCCTCGATCCATACCGGTGAACCGGCGCCGGACGTCCTCGCCGACGGCTCGCTCACGATCCACTCCAGCCACGGCGACGCCCGGCAGGTCGAAGTGCTGCGCGAGGTGCTGACCGGGCTGTTCGCCGACGACGAGGCACTCGAACCACGCGAAGTCGTCATCGCCTGCCCCGACCCGGCCGCGCTCGCCCCGCATCTCGCGGCCGCCTTCGCCGCGCCGATGAGCGGCGTCCGCTACCGTGCCCCGCACCCGGCGACCCAGCTGCGCGTCCAACTCGTCGAGGCGGACGCCTCCGGCGCCAACCAGGTGTTCGTCCTCGTCCGCGACCTGATGAGCTTGGGCACCGGGCGCGCGACCGTGGCCGATCTGCTCGCCCTCGCCTCGCACCCGTTCGTCGCCCGCCAGTTCGGCTTCGACGCCGACGACCTCGCTCGCCTGGAAGACCTGATCACGGCCGCCGGCGTCCGCTGGGGCATCGGACGCGAGCACCGGTCCTGGTTCGGGCTCGGCGACATCGCGCAGAACACCTGGCAGATCGGCGTGCAGCGGCTGGTGATGGGCGAGGCGTTCAGCGCCGACGAACTGGTGTCCGCGGGAGTGGTGAGCACCGTCGACGACGTGTCATCGACCGACACCGTGCTCGTGGGCGCCCTCGCCGAACTGGTCAGCCGCACCTCCCGGCTCGTGCACGCCCTCGGCCAGCCCGCGACGGTGACCGACTGGGTGGCGCGGCTGCGCCAGGTCGCCGAGCAGCTCGCGGACGTGCCGTTCGACCAGAATTGGCAGCTCAGCCAGTTCTGGTCGGTGCTGGCCGGCATCGAGACCCGCGCGGGCACCTCGTCGGCCACCTTGGCGCCCGCGGATGCGTTGGCCCTGCTCAGCGACCATTTCGCCGACCGGGGCACCCGGCCCGCCTACGGCAACGGGTCGCTCGTGGTGTGCTCGCTGGACGCCCTCGCCCAGGTCCCGCACCGGGTGGTGTGCCTGGTCGGGCTGGACGACCGGACCTTCCCTCGCCGGGGTTTGGGCGACGGCGACGACCTGCTGGTCCGGTTCCCCGAGCCGGGCGATCCCGATCCGGGCGCCGACGACCGTCAGATGCTGCTGGACGCCGTGCTCGCGGCGTCCGAGCGTCTGGTGGTGGTCTATCAGGGGCAGTCGACTCTGTCGCCGGGGCCGCACTTTCCGCCCGCCGGTCTGCAGGACCTCATCGAGGCCGCCGGCCCGGACGCCCACCACAAGGCGACGCTGCAACCGTTCGACCCGGCCAACTTCCTGCCTGCCGGCGGCCACGGCACGGTCCGTTCGGCTCCCGGCGACGCGACGCAGCCGAGTTCGTTCGACGCCGCCGCGCTCGCCGGAGCCCGTGCGCTGCTGGCGCCGCGGCGTCCGGCGCCCGACCGGTACGCGGTCGGCCACCTGCACCGGTCCGCGCCTGTGGAGGTGCTCGACGTCGAGCGACTGGTGGCGTTCCTGCAGCATCCGGGCAAGTTCCTGCTCAAGGAACGCGCCGATCTGACCATCGGCGATGACGAGCCCCTTGAGGAGTCGTTGCCGCTCGAATTGAACTCCCTCGACTCGTGGAAGATCGGCGACGCCATGCTCGCCGCGTTGCGGGCCGGGCACCCGATCGACGCCGTACAAACCGATCAATGGCTGAGCGGCAACCTGCCGCCGCGCCGGCTGGGAGCGGCGGCGCTCGCCCCGCTCGCGGCGCGCGCGCAGACCGTGCACGCCGCGTTCACCCGGGCCGCCGGCGACGCCTCACCCGAGGTGACGGTGATCGACCTCGACATCGACGGCGTCCGGCTCACCGGCCGGCTGCTCACCCGGGCCGGGCAGGTGGCCGAGTCGCACTACGGGCGGGTGCAGGCCCGGCATCTGGCGGCGGCCTGGGTGCGGCAACTCGCCCTCACCGTGCAACGCGGACGCCGCACGGACGCCGTCCTGGTCGGCGACAAGGGCACTCGCCGGCTGAGCGCTCCGCCTGAGGAGTTGGCTCGGCAGTTCCTGGCCGACCTGATCACGCTGGCCTCGCACGGCACCGAACAGGTGCTGCCGCTACCGCCACGGGTGGCCCAGTATTGGGCCGAGCAGCGACATCGTGGTGCCGATCCCCGGGCGGACGCCGCCTGGCTGGGCAAACTGTGGCGATGGGAGCGGGACGCCGTGTGGAAGCTCTGGTATTCGGATGGACGCAACCCCCCGTGGACCGCAGGGCGAAAGGGCGATGATCCGTGGGGGATGCCGCAGGAGGACACCGTGTTGGGCGCGCTCGCGATGCGCGTGTGGGAGCCGATCCGGAGGGCAGCACAATGACCGGAATCTCCCCCCCGCCGTTCGACCTGACCGCGCCATTGCCCACGGGCACGACCGTGCTGGAGGCGTCCGCGGGCACCGGCAAGACGTACGCGATCGCAGCCCTGGCGGCCCGCGCGATCGCCGACGGCACTGCCGGTATCGAGGACATCCTGCTGATCACGTTCTCGCGGGCGGCGACCACCGAGTTGCGCACCCGAGTGCGGGCCCGGCTCCGCGGCACCGCCTCCGCTCTGGCGGATGCCGCCCGTGGAGAGACCCCGGATGATCCGGTGTCCGCGGCGCTTGCGGACACCTCGCCCGACGAACTCGCGCTGCGCACGGCCCGCCTGGAGGGCGCACTCGCAGACTTCGACCGTGCCGCGATCATGACCACGCACGAGTTCTGCCACGGCATGCTCGCCGGCCTGGGCATCCTCGCGACGCAGACACCGCAAGCCACGCTGATCGAAGACCTGACTCCGCTCGGCATCGAGGCGGCTGAGGACGTCTTCATCCAGCTGTTCTCCGGCGAACCGCACGGGGCTCCGTTCCGGTTCGGCAAGCAGTGGGACGCCGACCCGGGCGCGGTCGATATCGCTCGGGCGGTCGCCAACGAGATCGCCAAGATTCATGGGGAAGGGACGCCCGGTGCCGCAGGCACCCGCGCCAGGTTTGCGCACGCGCTACGCGAGGAGGTCAAGCGGCGTAAGAATGCACGCCGGCTGTTCTCGTTCGACGACCAGCTGACCAGGCTCGACACGGCGCTCCGCGACTCGCGCACGGGCGCGCAGGCACGCGCGCGGCTGGCCGAGCGGTTCCCGCTCGTACTCGTCGACGAGTTCCAGGACACCGATCCCACCCAGTGGAGCGTGCTGCGCCATGCCTTCGCGGGGGCGTCCACGCTGGTGCTGATCGGCGACCCCAAGCAAGCCATCTACGGGTTCCGCGGCGGCGACGTGCACACCTACCGGCTCGCCGTCCGCCAAGCCGACCAGGTGACCACGCTCGCGGTGAACCATCGTTCCGATCCCGAGGTGGTCGCCGGAGTCGGCGAACTCTTCGCCGGGGTCGCGCTGGGTGACGAGATCGTCGCCGCGCCGGTCGCCGCCGCTCGCACTTCGGCACTGACCGCAACCCCGGGGACCCCGTGGGAGCGCGGCGTCCAGGTGCGCGCACTGGACTACCCCAACGCCGTGCACCCGTCCACGGCCGCCTCCGCCATCACCCGCGACCTGATCGCGGTCGTGGCCGAGCTAACCGGCCCGGACGCACCGGTGCTTCGCGACGGCCGTCCGCTGCACCGCCGTGAGATCGCTGTGCTGGTGCGCTCGAACCGGCGCGGGCAGGACGTCACCGCGGCCCTGACCGGGGCGGGCATCCCGGCGACCTTCGCCGGATCGGATTCGGTGTTCACCTCGCACGCCGCCGCCGACTGGCTCGCGCTGCTGCGCGCGCTCGACCAACCGCGGCGTCCGTACCTGCGCCGGGCCTTCCTGACCGACTTCGTCGGCGCGACGGTGACCACCCTGGCCCTATCGGATGATGAGCAACGCGCGCACTGGTCGCTTCAGGTGCACACCTGGGCGCGGTTGCTCGCCCGCTCCGGCGTGCCCGCGCTGTGGGCGGCGATCGAGGCCGACAGCGACATCACGGCCCGGCTGCTCACCCGGCCCGGCGGCGAACGCCGGCTCACCGACCACCGGCATCTGGCCGAGTTGCTGCACGCGCGCCGCCGCGCCGGTCAGGCCGGACGTGCCCGCGACCTGGCCGCCTGGCTGGCCTCCGCGCGCGACGGTGCGACCGAGGCGGGCGGCGTCCGCCGGCGTGACACGGACGCCGACGCCGTGCAAGTGATGACGATCCACCGCTCGAAGGGCCTGCAATGGCCGGTCGTGCTGCTGCCCGAATCGGGCCAGCAACGCCCCGTCGACAAGGACTCCGGGCGTGTGCTGGTGCTGCCCAGCGGCAACGAACGCATCCTCGACGTGGGCGGCACCCGCAGCCCGGCGCGTGCCGATCGCTGGGACCGCTGGCTCGCCGAGGAGGCCGATGAGTCGCTGCGCGCGCTGTACGTCGGCCTCACCCGCGCGCAATCGCGGGTGGTCGCCTGGTGGGCGCACCACTGGGAGGCGGAATGCTCGCCCCTGCACCGGCTGCTGCACGCCCCCCACGACCCGGCGCATCCCGCGCGGCCGGAACGTTGCTACCCGGCCAAGGGACTGCCCGCGGGTGGCTCCCCCACGCAACTGCCCTGGTTGCGGGGGTCAGCGGTGGCGTGCGTTCCTGTGGTGCCGGCCGCCGCCGGTTCCGTTCCGGCTTCCGCGGGCGCCCCCGGCTTGCCTGCCCTCGGGGCACCCGACGCATCCCAGCACCTCGTGAGCAAGCCCGATCCGGCGGCGTCCGCCGCAGGCATGGCTCGCGTGACCGGAGCCGGGGGCGGGCCCGAAGCCGCGGTCCCGGCCCCGGGCGATCTCGCCGCGACGGCGTCCGGAACGTCGGCCGTGAGCCTGCGCGTCCGGCCCTGGACCCGGACGATCGACACCACCTGGCGGCGCACCTCCTACTCCGGCCTGACCGCGCTCGCCCACGAGCAGGCCGCGCCCGAGTCGGCGTTCATCGACGATGAGGCCACCAGCGGCGATGCCGAGACCGCGGTGAACGCCCCCGAGCCGACGGCCGCGTGGTCGCAACCGTCCCCGCTCGCCGGGCTGCCGGCCGGGGCCGCGTTCGGCACCCTGGTGCACGCGATCTACGAGCACACCGACGCCACCGGTGACGATTGGCAGGGCGACCTGGCGCGAGCGAGCGCTGAGGCACTGCGGCAGTGGCCGCTGCGCGACGTGGACGCCACCCAGTTGGCCTCGGCGCTCGAACCGAGCTTCACCACACCGTTGGGTCCGCTGGCCGGCGACCGGACGCTGCGCAGCTTCGCGGCGTCCGACAAGCTCTCCGAACTCGACTTCGAGTTCGCCCTCGACGCTCCCACCTCGACGCTCGCCGATGTCGCGCGACTGCTCGCCGAGCACCTGCCCGCCGATGATCCGCTGCGCAGCTACGCCGGACGCCTGAACGTGCCCGGGCTCGCCGAGCAGGCTCTGCACGGATTCCTGACCGGCTCCATCGACTCGGTGTTGCGTCTGGAGGAGGGATTCCTGGTGGTCGACTACAAGACCAACCGGCTCGCACCGCCCGAGACCGAGTTGACGCTCGGGCATTACACGCCCGCCGCGATGGCCGAGGCCATGATGGCCAGTCATTATCCCTTGCAGGCGCTGTTGTACTGCATGGCGCTGCATCGTTTCCTGCGGCTGCGCCTGGCCGGGTACGACCCGGATCGCCACCTCGGCGGGGTCCTCTACCTGTTCGTGCGCGGCATGGCCGGTCCTGAGACGCCGGTGGTCGACCGGACGCCGCTGGGCGTGTTCAGCTGGCGCCCGCCGACCGCGCTGGTCCTCGCGCTGTCGCGCCTGCTCGCCGGAGGTGCCCGATGACCGACCCGAAGACCGCCACCACCGGCGACCGGCTGCTGGCCGACTTCAACGCCGCCGGCGCGCTCACCTGGGCGGACGTGCACCCGGCCCAGCACTTGGCGCACCTGTTCGGCGAACAGGACTCCTCGGTCAAACTCGCCATCGCCCTCACCGTGCGCGCGCTGCGCGCCGGCTCACTGTGCCTACCGTTGAACCGGATGCGCGAGCTCGACCTGGGCGAGGACGCGGTGGAGATTCCCGAGGACTGGTGGCCCGAATCCGCTGCCTGGGAGCGGGCCTTGCGGGCCAGTCCCGCGGTCACCGTCGGCGACGCCGGGCCGGGCAGTCGTCCGCTGCGCCTGGTCGATGGTGCTCTCTACCTGGAGCGGCACTTCGCCGACCAGGAGTCGGTCCGGCGCAGCCTGCTCGCCCGCCTGGCCGCGGCGCCGGCGTCCGGCTCGCCCGAAGGGCAACAGGCGGCGATCGCGCTGGCGCTGAGCAGTCCGGTGACCGTGATCGCGGGCGGTCCAGGGGTGGGCAAGACCTACACGATCCGGAAGATCATCCAGCGGTTGCGCGCTGATGATCCCGGAGCCCTCGTCGGGCTGGCCGCCCCCACCGGCAAGGCGGCCGCGCGGATGACCGAGTCCCTCGGCGATTCCGGGCTGACCGCGCTCACCCTGCACGCGCTGCTGGGCAGCCGCGCCGGCTCGCGCACCCGGTTCCTGCACGACGCCGAACGCCCACTGCCGCACGACGTCGTGATCGTCGACGAGATGTCGATGGTCTCGATGGTGATGATGAGCCGCCTGCTGGACGCGCTGAAGCCGTCGGCGCGGCTGATCCTGGTCGGCGACCCCGATCAGCTCAGCTCCGTCGACGCAGGCAGCGTGCTCGCCGACATCACCCGGGCGCCGGCCAGCACCGGCATCGTCGCGCGCCTCACCCACAATCACCGCTTCGGCGGCGACATCGCCACCCTCGCCCACGCGATTCGCGACGGTGACGCGGACGCCGCCCTCGCCGTGCTCGAACGCGCCTCGGCCGATCCGTGGCCCACCGAAACCGGTGTGCGCTACGGCTTCTCTGATGCCCCGGTGCCCACCGACCTGACCGCCGATCCCGCCGTCGCCGGCGACGTGACCAGCGGTGGAACGCACGTGGCCCTCGTCGACCTGGAATCCGGGGCTGCGCTACTGCGCGACCGCGCGGTGTCAGCGGGACGCGCCGTGTTCGCGGCGGCGTCCGCTCATGATCCCGAGGCCGCGTTGCGGGCGCTGGATGCGCACCGGCTGCTGTGCGGCCACCGCGGCGGACAGTACGGGGTCGCGCGGTGGGCGCGCGAGGTGCAGGCCTGGCTCGCCCACGATGTCGACGGCTACTCCACCGAGGGCGAGTTCCACCTGGGGCGTCCGGTGATGGTGACCGCCAACCGCCCCGAGTTCGGGCTGTTCAACGGTGACACGGGCGTGATCCTGCTTGATGACGGACGCCCGCAGGCCTGGTTCCGCTCCGGCGGGCGGCTGCAGCGCCTGTCGCCGTTCCTGCTCGAAGGACTTGCCAGCGTGCACGCGATGACGGTGCACAAGGCCCAGGGCAGCCAGTTCGCGCACGTGAGCGTCGTCCTGCCGCCCCCGGGTTCACCGTTGCTCACCCGCGAGTTGCTGTACACGGCCGTATCCCGGGCCCAATCTTCGGTGCTGCTGCTGGGCGACCGGGACGCCGTCGCTGAGGCGATCTCCCGTCCGGCCCGCCGGATGAGCGGCCTGGCCGAGCGCCTGCGATGATGCCTCCGCGCGAGTTACGGCTTTCGTGCGAATTCTTCCAACGCTGACCGGCAACGGGCGTAGTGTGAGCACGAATCTCGTCGCTCCTCCGCTCCACAGAGAGAACCGCGCATGCCTGTTCGCCCTCGCGTCCTCGCGCCCATTGCCCTGGCTTGTTTGATCGCCCTGAGCGGTTGCGTGTCGGCACCACCGACGACGCGCGCGCAGGCGTCCGCACCACCGGCGCACTGGACGTATGAGGGCGTCGACGGCCCTGGCAACTGGGGAAAGCTGTCGGCGGCCTACCAGGAATGCGGCGTCGGCGAGGAGCAGTCGCCGATCGACCTGCCCGCGGCCGTTCCGGCGTCCACCCAAGAGACCGCCATCACGCTCGCGCAGCCGACCTCCGACGGGCACGCCGACGACACCGGCCACACCGGACAGTTCTGGCCCGCTCACCCCGCCACCACGCTCTCGCACGGCGGGCGCTCCTTCGAGCTGAAGCAACTGCACTACCACACGCCGTCGGAGCACACGATCGCGGGCAAGCCGGCCGCCGCCGAGTTCCACTTCGTGCACGAGGACGCCGCCGGTCACCACCTGGTGTTGGCCGTCCTTGGTCAGAAGGGGAAGCCGACCCCCGGCATGGACGCCTTCGTGAACGCCGCCACCGCCGGCGAGGACGTCGGGGCCACGCTCAACTTCGAGTCCATCCTGCCCGCCGCCAGCGCCTACTACACCTACGAAGGCAGCCTGACCACGCCGCCCTGCTCTCAAAGCGTCCCCTGGATCGTGCTCAGCACCCCGATCACCTTGTCGGAGGCCCAACTCACCAAGCTGGAGAAACTGCACGGCGAGATCGCGCGTCCGGTCAACCCGATCGGCGAGCGCAGCATCTCGGGAGGATCGGCAACCGTCAAGCGCGGCTGAGGGGCATGGCGAGCCAAGTCACCGGGATCACCCTGCCCGTCAGGCTGGGCTTGTCGGTGTGGCCGGTGATGCTCATGCCGAAGTGGGAGTACATGCCGATCAGGTCCGCCTCCTCGGCGCGCACGCAGCAGCTGATCCCCGCGGCGTCCTCGTCCTGGGCGCGCGCCGTCAGCCAGTCGATGACCGCACGCGTGATGCCCGTGTTGCGCTGCTCCGGCAGCACGGCGAGGCGCGAGAAGTAGAAGGTGTCGTCCTCGGCGCGGACGAACTTCACCATCGCCACGGCGACCTCGTCGCGCCAGGCCATCGCGAGACGGACGCCGTCCTTCAGTTCGTCACGCAACGTTGCGGGAGTCTCGAGCATCGCGCCGGACGGTTTCCCGGTCGCGCCGTACTCGGCGAAGGCGGCGTGCATGATCGCGCAGGCGTGCTCAGCCCACGCAGCATCCACCTCGCGCACCTGAATCCCGGATGCGTTGGCGTCCGTCACATCGTCGGCCCTGGTCACCTCACTCACGAACGGAAGGCTACGCCCCCATCAGGAGCGTTCCGCCGAGATAGCAGAGTCGCTGCTTCGGTCGCCGCCCTTCGGGAGCACGAGCGCTGCCGACCTCACAGCCGCCCTCCGACGGGCAGGCGACAGCCCCGGTTGGTCGTTTTCTATGTCCAGATCTGCGAGGCCGGTCCGCGACAAGGGGTAACGCAGGCGGGCATGGATCTGGACATAGAAAATGACCACGCGTTGCGCTTGACCCTCGCACCGTGTCAAGGCTTTGGCTGGAGTCAGGAGGTGGTCACGGTGACCCTGAACGACGAAACAAGGACCGACCGGCTGCGGAGCGCGCTGCAGGCGTCCGACGCTTCGGCGCGACTCAACGCGGCATTGGCGGCCGGCATGCAACCCGCTCCGGGTGATGTCGAGGTGCTGGTCGAGCGATGTGCGGTCGAGGACGACTTCTACGTCCGCGACATGCTCACCTGGGCACTCACCCAGCACGACAAGGCGAACACGACCGACCGGCTGGTGCGTGAACTGGATTCGGAGATTCCGCAGGCGCGCAGCCAGGCGTTGCACACCTTGTCGAAGACCGGCGACGAGCGGGCCTGGCCCGCGCTCACGCCTGCGCTCCTGGCCGACGGCGATGACGAGGTGGCGCGTGCCGCCTGGCGTGCGGCGGTGACGCTCGTCCCCGACGGCGAGCAGGCGCGCCTGGCCGAGATGCTGGCGACCCAGCTCGGACGCGGAGATCGCGCGACGCAATCGAGCCTCAGCCGTGCGTTCGCGGCGCTGGGTGAGGCATCCTTGCCCGTGATCGCGCGCGCGAAGAACGCGGACGCCGACGGCGTCCGGATGCACGCGCTCGCCACCGAACGACTGATGCTGCACCCCGAGGAGGGATTCGATGCCGCCATCGCCGAAGCCCGCCGCGTCGTCGCCTTGCGCGGCGCGCCTGGGATCGAAGACAGCGACCAAGCGCTCCTCACATGACCGGCCTGTCGTATGGTCCGGCACACCGAGAATGGGAAGCGGACTCCGTCACGGTGCTCGCCTGCGATCGGTCGTCGTGTCGCGCGGCGCCACGAGAATCGGAGCGGGACCATGCTGATCGGTGAGGTGTCGCAGCGGTCCGGGATCAGCGCGCGGATGCTGCGCCACTACGACCAACTCGGCTTGGTGTCGCCCAGCGAGCGCGCGCTGAACGGATACCGGCAGTACTCCGAGGACGATCTGAAGCGCCTGTTCCAGGTCGAGGGGTTGCGCCTGCTCGGGCTCAGTTTGCAGGAGATCGCGACGACGCTGGACGAGTTGTCGTTCAGCCCGTCCGCGATGGTCGAGCAGTTGATCACCCGCACGCGTGAGCGCTTGGCGCGCGAGCAAGAACTGCTCCGCACCTTGGAGCAGGTCGCCGCCGGCGACCCGGATTCCTGGTCGGACGTGCTCCGGACCACCGCTTTGATGCGAGGCCTGACCGCGCCCGAACCGTCCCAGCGGCAACGCCTGGTGTTGTCGGTGGCCCCGGACGCCGCCGACGCCGCAGTGCTCGTCGAGGCGGCCTTGTCCGAGTACGACACGAACGTCGCGGGTGCCCTCTACTGGGCTCTGACCATGGCCGGAGACGAGGCGATTCCCCTTCTGGCGCGGGCATTGGCGTCAGAGTCCGTTGAGCGAGCACGGCGCGCCGTCGAGGCACTGACCAAGATCGGAACCCCGAACGCCGACGCGGCCCTGGCTACCGCGGTCTCCCACCACGACGCCTTGGTCTGCGCCCGCGCTTGGCTCGCGTGCGGACGCCTCGGCGAGGCCCGCGCCATTCCGGCGCTGGTCGCCATGGTGACCGACGGCCCCGACGACGTCGAGGCGTCCGATGCGCTCGCGACCCTCGCAACCGAGCAGGGTTTCGAGACCGAGGTGACGCACGCCCTCACCGAGGCGCTGCCGCTCGCTTCGAGCGCCGGACGCCAGCGTCTCGCCGGAGCGTTGGCAGCGATCCCAGGAGCATCGCCGCGCGGGGCACTCGAGTCACTGCGCAACGATCCGGACCACGACGTCGCACTCACCGCGTCCTTCTTGCTCCGCACACGCGAGGAACGCGATCCCCCGGCCTGATATCGCGAGAATCAGCCACTCGACGGCCTACGACCCCACCCCAGCACTCGCTGAGTGGCCGATTTGTGCGAACGAGCAGGTCGGATAGGGACGCGTGATCGCCCGATCAGGCGTCCACGTAGGACGCCAAGTGCTCGCCGGTCAGGGTGGACGCTTCCGCGACGAGTTGGGCGGGCGTGCCCTCGAAGACGACGCGGCCGCCGTCGTGGCCGGCGCCGGGACCGAGATCGATGATCCAGTCGGCGTGAGCCATCACGGCCTGATGATGTTCGATGACGATGACGTTCTTGCCTGACTCGACCAGGCGGTCCAGCAGGCCGAGCAGTTGCTCGACGTCGGCCAGGTGCAGGCCGGAGGTGGGCTCGTCGAGGATGTAGGTTCCGCCGGTCTCGCCCATGTGGGTGGCCAGCTTCAGGCGCTGCCGTTCGCCGCCTGACAAGGTGGTGAGCGGCTGGCCGATGTGCACGTAGCCGAGGCCGACGTCGGCCATCCGCGCCAGGATCCTTTGCGCCGCCAGCAGCTTCGCCTCCCCTGCGGAGAAGAACGCCAATGCCTCGTCGACCGGCATCGTCATCACCTGGCTGATGTCGCGCCCGCCGAGCTTGTATTCCAGCACCGCGGGCTGAAACCCCTTGCCTTCGCATTCTTCGCAGGTGCTGGCCACGGTCTCCATGAAGCCGAGTTCGGTGAAGATCTGCCCGGCGCCGTTGCAGGTCGGGCAGGCTCCCTCGGAGTTGGCGCTGAACAGGGCCGGCTTCACCCCGTTGGCTTTCGCGAACGCTTTGCGGATCGGCTCCAACAACCCGGTGTAGGTGGCCGGGTTCGAGCGGCGCGAGCCCTTGATCGCGGCCTGGTCGATGGTGACCACGCCTTCGCGCTTGCCGAGCGCGCCGTGGATCAGCGAACTCTTACCCGATCCGGCCACGCCGGTGACGACGACGAGGACGCCGGTGGGCACGTCCACATCGACGTTCTGCAGATTATTGGTGGACGCCCCGCGGATCTCAAGGGCGCCGGTCGGCGTCCGTACTTCGGGTTTGAGGGACGCGCGGTCGTCCAGGTGGCGTCCGGTGAGCGTGCCGGAGGACCGCAGCCCGGCCAGGTCGCCGGTGTAGACGATCTCGCCGCCGTGCGATCCGGCGCGCGGGCCGATGTCGATGACGTGGTCGGCGATCGCCATCACCTCGGGTTTGTGCTCGACCACCAGCACGGTGTTGCCCTTGTCGCGCAGACGCAGCAGCAGATCGTTCATCCGCTGGATGTCGTGCGGGTGCAGGCCGACGGTGGGCTCGTCGAAGACGTAGCTGATGTCGGTGAGCGCCGAGCCGAGGTGCCGGATCATCTTCAGCCGCTGCGCTTCGCCACCCGACAGCGAACCGGACGGACGCGCCAGACTCAGATAGCCCAGACCGATGCCGACGAAGGAGTCCAGCAGATCGGAAAGGCCCTCAAGCAGCGGCCCGACCGACGGCTCGTCCAGGCCGTGCACCCATTCGGCCAGGTCGCTGACCTGCATGGCGCAGGCGTCCGCGATGCTGATGCCCTTGATGGTGGCGCGGCGGGCCGCTTCCGCCAGCCGGGTGCCTTCGCATTCGGGGCAGGTGCCGAACTTGACGGCGCGCTCGACGAAGGCGCGGACGTGCGGCTGCATCGCGTCCGGGTCCTTCGACAGCATCGACTTGGTGATCTTCGGGATCAGTCCCTCATAGGTGACGTTGATGCCCTCGGCCTTGATTTTGGTGGGCTCCTGGTAGAGCAGATGGTGCAGTTCGTTCTTGGTGTACTGGCCGATCGGCTTGTCGGGGTCGAAGAATCCCGAGCCGATGAAGACGCGCCCGTACCAGCCGTCCATGCTGTAGCCGGGGATCTTGAACGGGTTCTCGTTGAGTGATTTGCCGGCGTCGTACAACTCGTCGAGGTCGATGTCGGAGACCGATCCGGTGCCCTCGCAGCGCGGGCACATGCCCCCGACCAGGGTGTAGGTCTTCTTCTCCATCCTGGCGCCCACGCCGCGGTCGACCTTGACCGCGCCCGCGCCGGTCACCGAGGGAACGTTGAACGAGAACGCCTGCGGCGACCCCACATGCGGGGTGGCGATCTTGCTGAACAGGATGCGGAGCAGCGCGTTGGCGTCCGTCACCGTGCCGACGGTGGAGCGAATGTTGGGGGTGATCCGCTCCTGGCCGACGACGATCGCCGTGGTCAGCCCGTCGAGCAGGTCGACATCGGGACGGTCGAGGGTCGGCATGAAGCCCTGCACGAACGCCGAATAGGTCTCATTGATCAGCCGCTGACTCTCGGCGGCGATCGTGTCGAACACCAGCGAACTCTTGCCCGACCCGGACACGCCGGTGAACACGGTCAGCCGCCGCTTCGGGATGTCGACCGACACATCCTTGAGGTTGTTCACCCGGGCGCCCTGCACCCGGATCGTGTCGTGGTTGTCGGCTGCGTGCGCCATGCGTTTCCCCTGCCCCTTGGAAGTGCGACGGACAAGCATCGCACGTCCG
Organism: Propioniciclava sp.; assembly: GCF_047602245.1. Taxonomy (GTDB): domain Bacteria; phylum Actinomycetota; class Actinomycetes; order Propionibacteriales; family Propionibacteriaceae; genus Propioniciclava. Next base: position 3,368,323 of record NZ_JASGHT010000001.1, on the reverse strand, counting down.
CGCGTGCGCGTCGAGAGGATCATTGCTCTCACGCGCGTCGCGGAACGCAACCGGTCACCCTGCTTGCCGTAGCCGGCGACGTCACGCAGAATGTATTACATGTCTCACACGCTGACGCTTCGACTGCCGGAGGAGTTGAACGCCCGGCTGAACCGGCTTGCCGAATCGACCAGTCGGCCCAAGTCGTTCTACGTCCGCGCCCTGCTCGAAGAGCATCTTTCGGAGCTCGAGTACGTGGCCGGTCTCGATTCCGAGGCCGAGGCGATCCGGCGTGGTGAGGTCGAGGCGCGGCCGATGGATGAGTTGGCCCGCGAACTCGGATTCGACCCGGCCAAGCTGCGCGCCGAGGCGAGTTCCGGCGCCGGCTCATAGCCCGGAGTCGAGCACCTCCCGATGAGTGGGTTCAATCTTGTCCGGTCACCCACGTTCGACAAGCACTTCCGCAAGCTTGATCGTCCGGTTCAGCGCCGTGTACTCGTCGCACTGTACGACCTCGTTCAGCTCCCAGATCCAACCGAGCGATTGAAACCACTGCAGCATTCGAAGGCGGGCCTGTGGCGTCTCCGCGTCGGCGACTACCGAGTGATCACCAGCGTCCAGAAGGCGGAGCTCACGGTCATCGCCATCGATGTCGGCCATCGCAGCAGCATCTACGACTGAGAGAGTGCCTGGACTCGAACCAAGAACAACTGATCAGATGGTCAGGTCGCCCGTCCGCCAAGCGGCGACGATTCGGGAGGCGATCGAGGAGCGCATCGGCAAGGTCAACTCGCCGGCGTCCACCAGCCGGGTGACCTCGCTTTGGCTGTAGAAGTTCGCCCACTCGATCTCGGTGCCGTCGACGCGGATCTCGTCGCCGATCGCGCGGGCGACGAAGCCGAGCATCAGCGAGCGCGGGAACGGCCACGGCTGGCTGCCGACATAGCGCACCGCAGAGAGTTCGAGCCCGGATTCTTCGCGAATCTCGCGGCGGACGGCCGCCTCCAGCGACTCCCCCGCCTCGACGAAGCCGGCCAGGATCGACACGCGGGTGTCCTCCCAGCCGGTGTGGTGGCCGAGCAGCAGGCGTCCGGCTTCGTCGAGGATGGCCACGATGACGGCCGGGTCGGTGCGCGGGAAACGCTGCCGGTCACAGCCCGGGCACCAGCGCATATGCCCGCCCTCGCGCACTAGCGTGCGGGTGCCGCATTGGCCGCAGAACGGCGCGACCCGGTGCCAGTTCACCAACGCGACCGCGGTAGTGGCGATGTCTGCTTCGGTCTCTTCCAGGACGCCGCCAAGCTGGCGCAGGGACGCCGACGGTCCCTGGGTCGCGGCCGGAACCGCGAACCACGGAGCCCCCGCGACGGTGCCGACGAGGTAATGCTGCTCGGGGTCGTAGCCCCCCTCGGGTGCGATCGGGCGCAGCGCATTGCCGGTCTGATCGGAGGAGATGTTCGAGCGTTCGTCCACGCCGATCACGCGCGCGGCCCGATGACGCCACATCGCCTCGACGGCGGCATCCTCCAGTCGCCCCTCAGGCGCCCTGTCCAGTTCACTACGCGTGACCCACGGTTCCATGCACCCCAAGATAGACCTGTCGCCCCGCTACCTCGGTGTCATCCGGGTCACCAGGCGTTCAAGCTCCTCACGGCCGGGCAACTGCGAGGGTCTTGTGAGCGTTCGGGCGAGGACGTCGTAGAAACCGACTTCGACATCCTCGATGTCGAGGCCGTGCAACTCGGCCCAGGCGAGGCGGTAGACCGCCAGCTGGAGCGGGTTCGCCGATCCGCGGCCGGTCTTCCAGTCGATCACCTGGGGGCGTCCGCGGTCTTCGAAGACGGCGTCGATGCGGCCTCGGACCACCTGTCCACCCAGGAACAACGAGAACGGGATCTCGGTGGCGACCGGCGTCCGGCCCGCGAAGGGGCCCGACTCGAAGGCGTCGATCAGGCGTTGCAGGTCGGCGTCCGCGTCAAGGTCATCGACGGGGTCGTCGAGCAGGGTGGGGGCGGCGGTGAAGCGGCGCTCCAGCCAGGTGTGGAACCGTTCGCCGACGCGGGCTGCTCGCCGGGGCGGGCGCGGCATGGGGCGAGCGAGCGCATCGAGGTAGCCGTCGGCGTCCTCGGACAGGGCGATGAGGGCGGTCGCCGACAGGTAGGGCGGTAGCGCAGTCTCACCGGCTCCGCGGCGTAGTTTCGCCTCGGCCAGGAGTTGAGTGGCGGCGGCGTCCCACGTAGCCAGCACCGCCTCCTGGTCCAACGGCAAGCCCTCCGGCTCCACCAACTCGCCCCGCCGGGAGCGTTCGACGGACTGCGCGGCGTCGACACGCCGGGCGTGCGCTTCGGCGTCCATCGGGGCCGGCCACGGGAGGCCGGTGCCGTCGCGAAGCAGCGGGTTCTCCGGGGAGATCTCCTCGGTGTGCACCTCGTCGGCGAAGTCCTCCAGGGTGCGCAGGTAGGGCGACGGCTTGCGCGGCTTCTTCAGGTCGCTCCAGGCGTGCGTGGTCGCCACGAGATGCTGACGGGCGCGGGTCACCGCGACATAGGCGAGGCGGTCGTCACCGCGGCGGGCCTCCGAACGCAGCGCCTGGTCATACTCGGTGGCGGCGGCATTGGTCACGTCGGCCAGCTGCGGCACATTGGCGGCGTCTCCGCGCAGGTCGGCGGGCAGCACGTCGGCGCGCTTGAGCCAGTTGCCCTGCACCCGGTTCGACGGGAAGATCTGATCGGCCAGCGCGGGCAGGTACACCACCTCCCATTCGAGGCCTTTCGCCTTGTGAATGGTGAGTAGTTTCACCGAATCGGACGCCGTGGGCACCGCCTGTTCCAGGCCGACGCCGCGCTCCTCCTCGGCAGAGATCCAATCGAGCAACCCCGACAGCGACCCGTCGCCGTCGATGTCGGCATACCCGGCGACCTGGGCGACGAACGAATCCAGCTGACGGGTGCCGCCCGGCCCGCGCATGCCCAGCTCGACTTCCAGTCCGAGCGTGGCGATGACCCGGCGCACCAGGTCGGTCACCGGTCCACCGGCGTGCGCCCGCAACGCGGAAAGTTCCGCGGCACAGGCCGCCATCCGCTGCTTCGCCTCGGGCGTGTACGGCCCGTCGCCGGGATCGGCCAGCGCCTCGGCGAGGCTCGGCACCTGCGCGGACTCGGTCTGCGCGATCGAATGTTCGATCAGCGCGCGGGCGTCCGCCTCGTCGTCGGGACGCCGTGAGCCAGCCAACTCGCGCGCGCGGCGTCCGAGCACCGCCAGATCGGCCGGACCGATCGCCCAGCGCGGACCGGTCAGCACCCGCACCAGGTCGGGGTTCGCGGTGGCGTCGCCGAGCACGCGCAGCACGGCGACCACATCGGCGACCTCGGGAACGCCGAGCAGCCCGTCGAGACCGACGATCTCGACGGGGATGCCGCGCTCGAGCAATTCGGCGTACAGCGGCCGGATGTGCGCGTTGCGGCGCGCCAGCACCGCGATGTCGGACCACAGCCGGGCGCGACCGGAATCGTGGGCGGCGGCGATGTCGTCGGCGATCCAGGCGATCTCGCCCGGCCAGGTGTCGAACGTCGCCACCCGGATGTCGCCTGGCGGCGTACCGGGCGGGGCGACCAGGTCAGTGTCGATGCCGTCCCATTGCAGTTCCTCATCGGCCCGCAGCGGCGCCGACAAGGCGTTGGCCGCATCGAGGATGCGCTGGCCCGAACGCCGGTTCACGGTGAGCGCATACGGCGTAGCCGGGGAGCCATCAACCCGCGGGAATTGCTCGGCGAAGGTGATGATGTTGGCCGCCGCCGCGCCACGCCAGCCGTAGATCGCCTGGCACGGATCGCCCACCGCCGTCACCGCGTGCCCGCGGCCGCTCGCGGCGTCCGCCCCTGAGAACAGCGCGGTCAGCAGCGCGGCCTGGGCGCTGGACGTGTCCTGGTATTCGTCGAGCAGCACCACCGCGAACTGCTCGCGCAGCATCGCCGACACGGCGGGCACGCGTTGCGCCAATTCGGCGGCCACCCCCATCTGGTCGGCGAACTCGACCGCACCCAGGTCGCGTTTGAGCCGCTGATACGACGCCACCAAATCGGCCAACTCGGCACGTTCGGACGCCGCCGCCGCGGCCGTCCGCAACGACGCGTACAGCGCCTTGCCGCGCGAACGCGGCGCCACCTCCACCTCGGACAGGAACTCCGCGGTGTGCCCGGCCAGCGCCGAGGTCGGCACCAGATGCGACGACAAATCAGCATCCAGGCCCAGCACCCGCTCGGTCACCGAGTCGGGACGCAACCGGGCCAGATGCGCCAACGGTCCGGGGGCGGCATTGACCACCCGCGAGGCGATCCGGAACCGGGAGGCCCCGGTCAGCATGCGCGCGTCGCCCTCGACGCCGATCCGCAGGCCGTGGTCGGCGACCAGCCGGGCCGCGAACGCGTCGTAGGTCATGATCAGCTGCTCGCCGGCGTCGTCGAAACCGTCGGCGTCCACCACGCCCGCGGTGGCGAGGGCTTTGCGGACGCGGTCGCTCAACTCGGCGGCCGCCTTGCGGGTGAAGGTCAGCCCGAGCACCTCTTCGGGACGCACCTGGCCGGTGCCGACCAGCCAGACCACCCGCGCGGCCATCACGGTGGTCTTACCCGAGCCGGCGCCGGCGATGATCACGCCGGGTTCCAGCGGCGCGGTGATCGCGGTCAGCTGCTGCTCCGAGAACGGGATGCCGAGGGCGTCCGAGACCTGCGCCGGCGAGGTGAACACGACCATCACAACACCTGCCCACTGCGCGCCGGGCAACTCGACCGCACCGCGCACCGCCGGCAATGGTCGCCCGCGCGCGCCTCGAACGAACCTTCGGCGATGATCCGGCTGGCCTGGGCGATCCGGTGGTGCACCCAGGTCGGATAGGCGAGTTCGTCGGCGTTTTCGGTGAGGTGTGGTTTCTCGGTCAGCGACGGCTGGCGGAACTCCTTGGGCCAAGCGTCATCGCCGTGGCGCAGATAGACCAGCGACCCGCCCGCCGAACGCCCTGGTGCGGCGTGTTCGGCGAAGCCGCCCGCCTCGATGGCGAGCTGATAGACGCCCACCTGCGGGCTGCCGGCCGCCTCCGCCTGCGTGGGCGCATAGCGGCCGGTCTTGAAGTCGATCACCCGCAGTTCGCCGGACGCCGTGCGCTCCAGCCGGTCGACCGTGCCGGTGAGGATCACTGCGCGCCCGTCCACCTCGATCCGCGCGGTGAACGGCACCTCGACGCCGATCACGTCGGCATGCTCGTGGCCGGACTGCCAGGCCGCGAACCGTGCGACGGCGGCGTCCGCCTCGGCCCGTTCGGACGCCGACAGCCACGCCGCCGGGAACGGGATGCCGGCCCACACCTGGTCGAGCAGGTCGCGCGCGGTCTCGGGGGTGAGTTCGCCCACCGCGGCGCGCTCGGCGACCGCGTGGATCACCGACCCGAGCAAGGTGGTGCTCGATCGCGGCGGCTCGGCGGTCGCCTCGCGGGACAGGAAGTACTGACGCGGACAGGTGAGCACCGATTCCAGCTGGCTCGGGCTCAGCCTGATCTCGGGGCCGCGTGGGGGGCTGGTCAGCCCGGTTGGCTCGCGCAACCCCCACCATCGGGCCGGATCGGCGTCCGGCACCAGCACCCGGCCGGTGTCGTCGGTCGCGTCGGCGAGCCGCGCCAACCGGAGCGCTGCCGCCTCGCGCATGCCCGGCGGGGCCTCGGCGTCCTGGGCCACCCGTCGCAACTCGGTGACCAGCGCCCGCAACGTGTGCAACCGCACCGGAGGCTCGAGGACGTGCCGCACCGGCACGCCCAGCTCACCCAGGAATCTCGACGGGCGATCCTCCTCGCCCTCGGTGCCCTCCACCGCGGTCACCAGCAGGCGCCCCTGCGCGCGTGAGCAGGCCAGCAGGAACAGCCGCCGCTCGCCGGCCACCAGTTCGCGCGTGGTGACACCCTCGCCGAGCCCCGACGAGGTCAGACGCTGCGGATCGAACACCGACCCGTGCCGGCGCACATCGGGCCACACACCCTCCTGCACGCCCGCGACCACGGTGAACGCCCAGTGCCGCCCGGTCGCCCGGTGCGCGGTGAGCACCCGGACGCCGCGTCCCGACACCGCCAACTCGCGCTGGCTGTCGGCCGGGATCTGCTGCTGCGCCACCTCGGCCAAGAACCAGCGCACCCCGTCGGCCCCCGGCGGCGCCAGCGACGCCTCGGCGAGGGTGAACAGCGCCACCACCGCATCCAGATCATGGTTCGCCCGCGCCGCCGCATCGCCCGCCCCGGTCGCCTCGGCGCGCAGCTGCTCGGGCCACGCGGTGCCCGACCAGAGCAACCACAACGCGTCCTCAACCCGGCCGTCGTGAGCAATGAGTGCGGACGCCGCCGCCAACAGGTCGCGCCGTGCCGCCAAAACGCGCAGCGGCGATTCGGACGCCACCGAGTCGGGCGCCTGTTCATCAGGAAGCGGCCGCTGACCGGCGAGAGCGTGGGCGATCAGGGTCGCGGACGGCGTGCCGCCGCCGGCGGCGTCCGATGCCCGCAACAGACGCCCGACGCGGCGCAGCGACACGGCGTCGAAACCACCCCAGCCCGACAGCAGCAGACGGTGCGCCTCGTCGGCGTCCGGGACGCCGCCGCGCGCGGCAATCTCCAACGCCAGCAGCAGTGGCCGCACCGCCAACTCCGACGCCAAGCCGATCTCGTCGCCCGCCACCTCGACCGGGATGCCCGCATCGATCAATGCCCGGGCCAGCGGCGGGATCTGCGTGCGCCCCTTGCGCACCAGCACCGCCATCTCACCCCACGGCAGCCCTCCCTCAAGATGGACGGCCCGCAACTCACCCGCGATGAAGCGCGCCTGGGTAACCTCGTCGGGAAACGTGCACACCTCGACCCGGCCCACACCCTCCGCACCCACCGCCCGGTAGGCGCGCGCGGCGTCCGCATCGAGCGCGGGGGCACCCAGCCGGCGCGCGACGGACGCCAGCGTCGCCGCATGGGCCTCGCCCTGCCGCCAGGCCCGGTCGAGCACCTCCACCCGCGGCGGCTCGCCCTGCGCGGTGAACAACCGCACGAACTCGGCGGCCGCGCGCGGGTGCGCGCCACGGAACCGGTAGATCGACGTGTCCGGATCGGCCAGCGCCACCACCGGGAACCCGTCCGGCACCAAGGCGCGCACCAGCGCGATCTGGGCCGGATCTAGTTCGCACCAGTCATCGACATAGACCGCTCCGAAGGTCGCGCGCACCGCGGAGACCACATCCTCGTGTTCCAGCAACAACCGGGCGCGATGGACGAGTTCGGCGTAGTCGAGGGCACTTTCGGCGTCCAGGATGTCGAGATATTCACCGAAGAACTCGCCCAGGATTCTCCAGGTCGGCTCACCGGACGCCGCCCCGAAAGCGGCCACATCCTCGGGATCAAGGCCCAGTTGCCGCGCCCGGGCCACCACCGCGCGCACCTGCGCCGCGAACGCGCGGGTGCCGAGGGCGGCGTCCAGATCTTCGGGCCAGGCCCGCGACCAGCCACGCAACAATTCCCGGATCCGGAACTCCTGCTCCGGGGCGGTCAGCAGCCGCGGCTCGGCGTCATCGGCGTCCGCCCACCGGCGCACCAGCGCCAGGCAGAACGCGTGAATCGTCATCACCTGCGGGGCCAGCGTGGTGTGCCCGGCGGCGCGCACGATCCGGTCGCGCAACTCCAACGCCGCCTGGCGGCTCGAGGCGAACACCAGAGCCGGTGCCGCGCCCGTCACGATCCGGCCGGCGACGGCGTCCACCAGCAGCGTCGTCTTGCCGGTGCCGGCCGCACCCAGCACGAGCAGCGGCCCACCAGCCCGCGCGACGACGTTCACCATGCCCACCATCCCAGCACAACGCACCGACAAAACCGCGCCGGTCCCGCCCCTGCCCGAACGCGCCGCGGCTGGCTAGGGTGAACCATGGCCGACGTGACGACCACCGTGGAGGGGCGCACCCTCAAACTCACCAACCTCGACAAGCAGCTATACCCGTCGGGGTTCACCAAAGGTGAAGTGATCGAGTACTACCGCGCCATCGCGCCCGTGCTGCTGCCCCATCTCGACGGACGCCCCGTCACCCGCATCCGCTTCCCCAACGGCACCGCCGACAAGGGATTCTTCGAAAAGAACGCCCCCGCAGGCGCCCCCGAATGGCTGCGCATCCTGCACACCACCGGAGCCGACGGCGACCTCGACTACCCGGTCATCGACACCCTGCCCGCGCTCATCTACATGGCCAACCTCGCCGCACTCGAACTGCACGCCCACCAATGGAAAGTGTCCGCGCGCACCAAGAACGTCACCGTCGACAAGAATCTGCCCGTCGACCAGTTGGTCATCGACCTCGATCCCGGCGAGGGCGTCACCATGCCGCTGATCGCCACCGCCGCCCTGCTGATGGCCGGAGAACTCGGTGATGCCGGCCTCACCAGCTACGCGAAAACCTCCGGTGGCAAGGGAATTCAGGTGTACTCCCCGTTGGTGCGGACGCCCGCCGGACGCGTCCTCGATTGGGCGCGCGAACTCGGCGAACGCCTCGCCGCGCAACACCCGGCATTGTTCGTCACCGCCATCGCCAAGGAAGCCCGCGTCGGCAAGATCCTGATCGACGTCAACCAGAACCTGCCCGGACGCACCACCGTCGCCCCCTACTCCCTGCGCGCCCGCGACGAACCCACCGTCTCCACCCCGCTGCGCTGGGAGGAAGTCGAAGCCGCCACCGACGGCGCCCCGCTGCGGTTCACCGCATCCGACGTGCTCGCCCGGGTCGAGTCCGGCGGCGACCTGTTCGCCGATCTCCTCGGACGCCGTCGCGGCACCCTGCCGGACTGATCCCGTCCCACTCCCGCGCCACCCACACCCGCCTCAGGTGATGGCGTCGTTCGCCTCCGGCGTGCTGCCACGTTCGCCTCCGGCGCTCTACTCCCGTTCGACTCCCGCGCTCTACTCCCGTTCGCCTCCGGCGCTCTATCCACCGTTCGCCTCCGGCGCTCTACCCACCGTTCGCCTCCGGCGAAGTGACCCGAGAATGTCCGACCCCACGGGTAGGGTTGCGGCGAACCCGAGGAGGAACAGCATGGAAGTCAAGGTCGGCATCCAGAATGTCGCGCGCGAGATCGTGATCGAGACCAACACCCCGGCAGCCGAGCTTCAGGAGGCCCTGGCGACCGCTCTCGCCGAGGGCGGCGTGCTCTCGCTCAGCGATGACAAGGGCCGCAAGGTGCTCATTCCGGGCGCCAAGGTTGCCTACCTCGATCTCGGCACCGAAAACGCCCGGCCGGTGGGTTTCGGGGCCCTCAACAATTGACGCGCTAGGATAGGCGGGTACGCACGCCCGATTGTGCGTCCCCGCCCCCTGAGCGCACCCCCGAGTGCTGCGCACAAGGCGGGTCTTGACGAGGGCCGGCGCGAGAAAACGCCGGTGAAGTAGTAAGGCATCGCGCTGACCGACATCATTACGCCCCAGGCCGACGAGAACGTCGAGGTCCTGGCAGACGACATCACCACGCCCGAGGCGTCCGACACCGATGCGGCCCAGGCCGCCGACGTCGCACCCGAACAGGCCAAGCCGACGTTCGCCGACCTCGGTGTCCGCCCCGAGATCTGCGAATCGCTGGCGACCAAGGGCATCACGCACCCGTTCCCGATCCAGGCCATGTCGCTGCCGATCGCCATGTCGGGCACCGACATGATCGGCCAGGCCCGTACCGGCACCGGCAAGACGCTCGCCTTCGGCATCGCCCTGCTGGAGCGCATCGCGGTTCCGACCGATCCCGAGTACGCCGACCTGAAGCATCCCGGCAAGCCGCAGGCGCTGGTCATGACGCCCACGCGCGAGCTCGCGCTGCAGATCACCGGCGACCTTGAGGACGCCTCCCGCGTCCGCGCCGCCCGCATTCTCACCGTCTACGGCGGTGTCGGCTACGAGCCGCAGCTCGAAGCGCTCGCCACCGGCGTCGACGTGGTTGTCGGCACCCCCGGACGCCTGCTCGACCTGGCCAGCCGCCGCAGCCTCGACCTCAGCCATGTGCGCGTCCTCGTGCTCGATGAGGCCGACGAGATGCTCGACCTCGGCTTCCTGCCCGATGTCGAGAAGCTGATCGCGCGGACGCCGTCCTCGCGGCAGACCCTGCTGTTCTCGGCGACCATGCCGAGCGCCATCATGGGGCTCTCCCGCACCCATCTGACCCAGCCGGTCAACATCCGCGCCGAGGCGCACGATGCGGCCACGACGGTGCCGCAGACCACCCAGTTCGTCTACCAGGCGCACGACCTCGACAAGCCCGAGATCGTCGCTCGCGTCCTGCAGGCCGATCACGCCGGCAAGGTGATGGTCTTCACCCGCACCAAGCGCGCCGCGCAGCGGCTGGCCGACGATCTGGTCGATCGCGGGTTTTCGGCGGCGTCCATTCACGGCGACCTGTCCCAGGTGATGCGCGAGAAGGCGCTCGCCCGGTTCCGTGAGGACCGCGTCCGCGTCCTGGTCGCCACCGATGTCGCTGCGCGCGGCATCGACGTCGCCGACATCACCCACGTGATCAACTACGAATGCCCCGACGACGACAAGACCTACGTGCACCGCATCGGCCGCACCGGCCGCGCCGGCGCCAAGGGTGTCGCGGTCACCTTGGTGGATTGGTCGGACGTCACCCGCTGGAAGGTGATCAACAAGGCGCTCGATCTGTCGTTCGCCGAGATCGTCGAGACCTACTCCACCAGCGCGCACCTGTACGAGGACCTCAACATCCCCGCCGGCACGAAGGGACGCCTGCGTCCCCCGCGCGAGGAGGCTCCCCGGGAGCGTCCCGAGCGCAAGCCCCGCGAGGAACGTCCCCGCCGCGAGCGTTCGCGTCGTCGTCTGCGCAACGGCCAGCCCGTCGAGGGTGAGCCCGCCGACGGTGCTGCCCAGGCATCGGACGCCGACGCCAAGCCCGCTCAGGCCTCCGCCACCGCGGTCGAGGATGCCGCCCCCGCCGAGGGTTCCGGTGACGGCGCGGCCCGTCGCCGCCGCCGTCGTGGCGGACGCGGTGGTCGTGGCCGTCCCGGTTCCAAGCCGGACGCCGCCCCCAGCGAGTCCTGACGAATCTACGCAAGGCCCCCGTGATGATGATCGCGGGGCCTTGTGCGTAGGTAATCCCGGCATCAATGCAAAGTCGTGGTGAGTAGACGCACCACATCTCTACATTCACCCGTCAGGGACAACGGCGACATCTTCGGAGTTCGCCCGTCCAACCGCGGGACTGCAACGTCGCGGCAACCTGCGCCGCGATTTCGCATGGCTTCTCTCTGAGATCGAATGATCCGTACCGAAGCGTGGTCTGCCCTTGACTGGCATGGGTGTTGTCGCGGGCCAAGTCACGGAACACGGTGCGGAGGTGCCTGCGTCCGTCGATCTCGACGATGACGCCGTACTCCCGGTGGAGGACGTCCGAGCGAGTGCCTTGACTCAACGACACTTGACGGTCACCGGCAGGCAAGTGGTGTGCGCGCACGACGTCGCGGTCGTAGATCCACTCGAGGGTGCTTTCGATCCCCGAAAAGTCAGCGATGATGCTGCGCATGGCTGGGCCCGCGGGTGTGCGTCCGCGGGCTTCGAGCCGCTGCACCATGAACGGCAAACTCACCCGGCCGAGCCTGGCGGCGTCCGAGAGCAGAGACACCCAATCATCGAGGTCCTCGGATTCGCCGAGGTCGAGCAGCGCATCCTCCAGACGAATCCGAGGGAGCGAGCCGATTGTTCGCCCGAGGCGTTCCTGCCCGTCAACACGAAAACGCCACCCCGGGCGCGGGAGGCGGCGGACACCCGGAAGCGTCCAGACCTCGATCACCGGCGCCTCAATCTCAAGCCCGGACGCCGCGAGCGCGGCACGCCCGCCCAACGCCGACTCAGGTCCGCCGACCAGGTGGCCGGCCCACCATCGTTGGAGGTGATTGACATCGGGAGTCGCGGCGTAGACGCCGGGCATCACACGCGACCAGAGTCCGGAGTCGACGAGTCTGCGCAGCCCGGGACGCCCCAGCGATGGTGTGATCTGAGCGAAAGTTGCGACGTGAGCCTGCTGCTCAAGCAGTCTCCTGAGCGCTGGTGATGGTTGACGAGGTTCCCACATGCCTATAGCAATAGGCACGCCCTGTCACGTTTACGCTGAGGCTTAACTCGGGCCTAGGCGACCGGGGGCCGTGATCCGGCGCTCGCCGACGTCATCACCAGCGACGACACCCAGGCCGTCAATGTAGAGATGTGGTGCGTCTACTCACCACGACTTTGCATTGAACCGTGAACCCGCGAGGAGAGAACTCAGAAGCGGTCGGGTTCCTCGGCGTTGAACATGAGCTTGCGGGGACCACCCTCGCCGCGCACCACCAGACGATCGAAGCCGGCGCCTTTGGTGGGCATGATCTCGGCGGTGTGCTCACCGAACAACCAGCCCACCTGGGTGGCGGGGTCGGCGGAGCGTTTGCGATTCTGGCGGAGCCAGCGGCGTCCGTGTGCGGTCAAGGCGAGGTCGGTGGACTGGCGCACCAGCAACTCGACCCGCTCGCCGGCGTCATTCAGCCCGTAGTCGAGGCGAACTGCGGAAACGAGTCCCGGGAACCCGAACTCGACCCGGTCGCGCGACAACGGCTCCCGTCCGCAGCTCGACCGCACCACGGCAACAGCACGATCGGCTTCGGCTTCGACCTCGGCCCAGTACGAGGCGCCCAGTTCGATCCCCGCGAAGCCCGGCGCGTTCACCCGGGCGCGCAGGGCGTCCAGCAAGGTGTCGGCGTCGGCGTCCGCGAAACCGATGTAGGTGTCGGCAACGACAGGGAACGCACCGGAATCACGCAACGCGACCACGGGAACCTCGCGCCCGTCCACCAGGCCTTTGCCGATGGCGAGCACGTCGCGATACGGCCGCGGAGGGCCGGCCAGCAGACGGTAGTGGTCGCCCTCCAACCGGGCGATGCCCTGGCCGACACCGTCCCAGGCGAGCACCACGGCCATCACCAGGAACGGCGCCACGATGACGATGAGCACCGCCGAATCGACGTGCGGAGCCTGCGCGAACATGATCGCGGCAGCCACCGTGGCCAGGCCGAACACGACGACTCCGGCGATCCCCCAGAATCCGCGGGCGGCCGTGCGTCGCGAACGCACCAATGTGGCGGACATCAGCAATTCCTCTCGGTACGTACCCACCGGCACAAGCCGGTCAGTACACCATTCCCATCGCGGCGCGAACCTCGGCGAGCGTCGCATCCGCGATCGCATTCGCGCGCTCATTGCCCTCACGCAGCACCGCCGCGATATGGCCAGGATCACGCTCGAGCTCGGCTCGCCGGGCACGAATGGGCGCGAACTTCTCGTTCAGCGCCTCGGTCAGATAGCGCTTCAGGCCACCGCCGCCGCCGTCACCGATCTCGTCGGCGATCGCGACCGGATCACGGTCCGCGCACAGGCCGGCCAAGGTGAGCAGGTTGCTCACTTCGGGGCGGTTCACAGGGTCGAAGGTGATGGTGCGGTTCGAGTCGGTGACCGCCTTCTTGATCACCTTCGCGGTCTCGTCGGCGGTCATCCGCAACTCGATGGTGTTGCCCTTCGACTTGCTCATCTTGGTGCCGTCCATGCCGAGCACCAGCGACCCGGCCGACAGCAGGGCGTCCGCCTGCGGGAACACCGGGCGCTTCGGATCGACGCGTCCGTACCGCTCATCGAAGCGGCGCGCGACCACGCGGGTCTGCTCCAGGTGCGGCAGCTGATCCTTGCCGACGGGCACGATGTTGGCCTTGCAGAACAGAATGTCGGCGGCCTGATGCACCGGGTAGGTGAGCAGCAGGCCCGACATCGGACGCCCGCCGGTGGCGTCATGCTCGGCCTTCACGGTCGGGTTGCGGTACAGCTCCGAATCCGACACCAGCGACAGGAACGGCAGCATCAGCTGGTTGAGCGCCGGCACCTGCGAGTGCGCGAAAATCGTGGTGCGCGCCGGGTCGATACCGATCGACAAGTAGTCGGTGACCAGCGAATACACCCGCTCGGCGATGGGGCCGGTGCCGTCGCGGTCGGCGATCACCTGGTAGTCGGCGATCAGCACCAGGGTCTCAACGCCGGCGTCCTGCAGGCGGACGCGGTTGGCGAGCGAACCGAAGTAGTGGCCGATGTGCAGATGCCCGGTGGGACGATCGCCGGTCAGCATCCGGAACACGGACGGGTCGCGGGCAATCTGCTCCTCGATCTGGCGGCTGCGCTCCTCGGAACGGCGCAGCGAGGCGTCCGAGGTGGACGCCGCGAGGGCGTCGGCGGTGGCAGTGTCGGTGCCGACCTGCTCAGTCATGGGGTTCTCCTTGTCGTCTGGCCCCACAGGCATGCGAAACGGCCGCCCGCAGGGACGGCCGTCATCGGGTTCGTGCATCAAGGCCGTCGTCGCGGCCACCACCAACCCTTGTTCACGTTGCGTAGTTTAGCGCTCGTCACGCGCACCCACCGCGCGCATGGATACGCCGGACGATCTCGGCATACACCTCGGGATCGGTGAGGCACGCGCCGAGCGGATTATTGACCTTGCCCAGCCCGTGATGGTCGCTGGATCCGGTCGCCAGCAGCCCGAGACGCCCGGCGATACCGCGCAAGGCTTCGCGAGTGTCGGCGTCATGGTCGGGATGATCGACCTCGATGCCGTCGAGTCCGTGCGCGACGAGGTCGGCGAGGAACTCCTCGGGCAGGTCGTCGCGGCGTCCGCGGGCCCACGGATGAGCCAGCACCGCCACCCCGTACGCCTGGCGGACCAGCGCGATCGCCCGGGTCAGCTCGGTGCAATAGCGGTCGACGTAGGCCGGGCCGCCCTCGTACAGCCAGTCGCGAAAGGCGGCATCCCGGCTGGGCAGGTACCCCTTCGCCACCAGCGCGTCGGCGATGTGCGGGCGTCCGAGCGAACTGCCCCCGGCTTGGGCGAACACGTCCTCGATCGTGATCGGCATGCCGAGTTCGGTGAGCCGGGCCACCATGCCGGGAACGCGTCCGTTGCGGCCCTCGCGCACCTTCGCGAGTTCGTCCCGCAGCGCCGGCTCGGAGGGATCGCATCCGTAGGCGAGCAGGTGCACCGACGCTCCCGCGCGCTGCGTGGAGAACTCCAGACCAGCCAGCAGGCCGATGCCGGAGGCCTGCGCAGCGGCCTTCGCCTCATCGATCCCGTCGAAGGTGTCGTGATCGGTGAGCGCGATCACATCCAGCCCCGCGGACGCCGCATTGCGGACAAGCTGAGCCGGGGCGTCGGTTCCATCGGAGACGAGCGAATGGGTGTGAAGATCAATGCGCACACCCCCAGTAAACGCCATCGCGCTACGCTCGGGGGCAACCCCCTGCGACAGGAGTAGTCCATGAAAGCGGACGCCGCAACGACCTGGGTAGGCCTCGCCGCCGTCGCCGTCCTCGCGGGCGTGTTGACGTCCTGTTCGAGCGTGGCCGGCCCTCGTCCGTCCGAGTCGGCCCCCTGCGCCGAGACGCGCGGCATCGCGGTCGACTATGTGGAGGGCGCGCCGGGAGCCGCGAGCGCGATCGAGGCCGCCGATGGTTTCGTGGACGCGAAGGGACTGGCCCGAACACCGGACGCCTCGTGGGTGGTCCGCGATCAGGCGGACTCGTTCCAGGTGCTCGAATCCGGGTCACTCACCGTCCGCGTCGGGCATTCGGACGCCGGCTGGCTCGTCTCCGAAGCCCGGGAGTGCCTGCGGCGGTGAGGCCGGGTCATTCCTGCGCCCGGCCACGCACCCATCGCCAGATCGCGATCCCGATCGCGGCGATCCAGAGGAACCCGGTGACCTCGTCGGTGCCGGGCGGGATCGCATCGAGCCCCACGACCGGCCGGATCACGGCGATCAGGTAGGACAGCACCGACGCAGCCAGCAACATCACGGTCAACTCGATCACGAACCGCACAGCGGGCTTCCATTGCTCAGGCATCGGCGCGTCCGTTCTGGTGGAGTGATGTCGGGCCAACATGGTTGCATCCATGCTGCGACAACGAACGATACCCGGCGACGGCCCGCATGGCCGATCTGGCCGCCCGGGGTGCGTTCTCACCGGGACGCCGGGGGCGCCTCGACCGGCGGCCTGTGGGTGACCGACTTGGCCCCTGCGAGCGTTCGGACGACGTCAGGATCCCGGTGTTAGGCTCGGGCGTCATGCCCGGCCCCGGAGGGAGGCGCCATGAAGACACGACCGGTCGGCTCGCTGAACACTCCAGGACGGCGGTCGTCGTGGTGGCCCAGGCTCAAGGTCTCCGACGACGCGTTCGGCTCGTTCGCGGAGGCGTCCGCGCGGTTCATGGGCACAGCCCAGTTTCTGGTCTGGATGTCGCTGTTCGTCGCCGGCTGGATCATCGTCAACACCGTGGCACCCGGTTTCTTCCATGACGATTTCCCGTTTCAGTTACTGACGTTGATCCTGTCGATCCAGGCGTCGTATGCGGCACCGCTGATCCTGCTGGCCCAGAACCGTCAGGAGGCACGCGACCGGGTCGGACTCACGCGTGACCGGGAGACCGCCGCCCAAACACGCGCCGACATGGACTTTCTCGCCCGCGAGATCGCATCGCTGCGCATGCGGATCAACAGCTTCCCCACCCGCGACTTCGTCCGCGCCGAGTTGCGCGCGTTGCTGGCGGAGTTGGAGCGCTCTGACAGCCCGGCGGCGTCCAACCGCGGGCCGGAACTGTGACTGCGGGATGAAAACATCAGGTGCCAGGAAGCACCATGCTGTGGCCGCAGAAGCGCCGTCAATGTGGAGACGTGGCGAGTAGACGCACCACGATTTTGCATTGATGACACGGACATCGTCCGTGACGAACCAGTTGGACCCGCCAAGTCCCGGTGCGCGGGACCGGCCTGCGCACCCCATGTCCTCACCGTTGCCTACGAGGTGAACCGTTGCCTACGAAATTCCGTGCGCAACGGTTCACATCGTGCGCGTGAGCGATCATCAGTCCCGGGGCACCATCCGGATCGATGAACTAGATCAGACCCAACTCGGCGAAGCCCTGCGCGATGCCGTTCGAGGACGGTCCCGGAATGACGTATTGGGCGACGGCCAGCACGTCGTCCGGTGCTCCTTCGACGGCGACGCCGATGCCTGCGTAGTCGATCATCTCCAGGTCGTTCATGCCGTCGCCGATGCCGATGATGTCGGCACGGTCGAGACCGAGGTGCTTCTCCACGATCGCGATGCCGGACGCTTTGGTGATGCCCTTCAGGTACAGCTCGCCGCCGTAGACGCTCCCGCCCATGACGGAGTTGGGAACCACGCCGATGTCCGGGCCGAGCTGCTCCACCAGAGTGGCCACCTCGATCGGAGAGTGCATCACCGTCGCCTTGCTGAACGGACCGACGTCCTCGCTCGTGTTCACCTCGGTCACCACAAGGTCCACGATCCCGTCGCTGTGCACGTGCTCGAAGAAGCCGCTCAGCCGCTCCTTCGAGGCGGGGGTGGTGGACAGAGCGTCCGGCGCCTCCAAGGTGAAGGTCGCATCGTTCTCGATCAGCAGCGAGGCGGTCTTCCGCGCCAGCTCAAGCGGATAGCGGACATCCGCGAGCACCTCGCCATCGATCTCGACGTACCCGCCCGCCGCGCAGACAATTCCGTCGAAGAAGCAGTCCAGGAAGAACGGCGGCATCAGCGCCCGCGGACGCCCGGTGCAGAGGAAGACGCGGTGTCCGGCTCGTCGAGCCTGGCGCACCGCGTCCACGTGGGCGGGCGGAACCTGTCCGCGCGCCGAGAAAGTTCCGTCAAAGTCAATGAAAACGCTTCTAGCCATCAGTTCAAAGACGCTACCAGACCTGAGGACGCCCGTCCCCAGCAGAGTCCCTAGGTCAGGCCGAGTTCCGTGAAGGCGTGCACGAGACCGTCGCTCGCAGGACCGGGAATGATGTGGTGGGCCGTCGCCAGCACCTCCTCGGGCCCGCCTTCGACGACCACCGAGGTGGCGGCGTAGTTGAGCATCGCCAGGTCGTTCACGTCGTCGCCGATGCCGATGAAGTCGGCGCGGTCGAGTCCGAGGTGCTTCTCGATGGCCGCCATCCCGATCGCCTTGTCGACGTCCGACAGATGCAGGTCGCCGCTGTAACCCCCGCCGCCGAAGACAGCGAGGGAGACCGCGGCGATCTCGGGACCGAGCAGGTCGGCGATGTCGGTCAATGCCACGGGTGAGGCCATCACGGCGGCGACGGCGAACGAGCAGTGGCCGAGGCTTTCGGGCAGCGGATCCACGCGCAGGTTCTCGACGCCGGTGGCTTTCATCAGGTCGTACAGGCTGCGCAACCGTTCCAGGGCAGCGGGCGTGGTGTAGATCCGGTCCGGCGCTTCCAGAATGAAGGTCGCATCGTGCTCCATCAGGACCGACGCGGTCGTGGCGGCGAGTTCCGCCGGGAAGCGGACGTCGGTGAGCACATCTCCGTCGACCTCGACGTACGCGCCGGAGGCGCAGATCATCCCGTCGAAGTGGTCGGTCCGGAAGCGATCCGGGATCAGGACCTTGGGGCGTCCGGTGCAGAGGAAGACGCGATGACCCGCCTGCCTCGCTTGGCGCACCGCCTCGAGGTGGGCGGCGGGAACGACAGCGTGATAGGCGAGCGTGCCGTCGAAGTCGATGAATACGGTCTTGGCCATGGCGCAAGGTAGCAACACGACCGTCGCGCAAACAGGGGCACGACTACGCGGGGTACTCGACCTCGCAGCGGGGTGACTCGTCCGAAACCATCCGAGCGAGTCACCCCGCATTGCCGAACTCAGCAAACTCACTGACCCCGACCAGCGAGCGTCCAGGTCACACCAGCAGCGTCCTGATGGTGCGCAAGGCCACGGACATGCGGGCCAAGGTGGATTCCTCGGAGGTGATCTCCGCCAACTCGGCCGCTTCGCGGTCGATGCCACCCACCGCGTCCACCCAGGCGTCCACCACCGCGACGGGATCGGACGACTCGGGTGAGGCGTCCAAGGCCGCGCGGGTCAGGCCCGATTGCAGGTTCTGCACGTCGTCGCGCAGGGCGGCGCGTGCCATCGTGTCCCACCGGTCGGAACGGTCGAGCTCGATGACTCGCTCGTTGACCCGGTCAAGCCCCAGACGCAGAATGATCGTCTGGTAGACGGCCTGCACCAATTCGAGCGAACGCCCGCTCCGCAGGGTGATGTCCACGATGCCCAGCGCTTGGTGTGCCCATCGCGAGCGCGCGGCCAGGTGTGCCAAGTCTTCCGCCACGCCAGCTGAACGGAGTTCACCGTAGTCGGCATCGATCTGCTGACGCTGGTGCGGGGTGGCGACGTCATCGAACCGTTCCAGCACCTGGGCGACCGGCTCGGTGAACGCCGCCGCCTCACCCTTGATGTCGAGCACGCCGCGCCGATTGTGCAACAGCCAGCGCGCGGCCCGTTCGATCAGCTGCTGCAGCCGGACGCGGGCACGCAGCTCGTGCCGTGACGCCAACCCCATGCCGGGCAAAGCGAGCTCGTGGCGGGCCACCTGGAAGATGGTGCGCGCCGCCAGCTGGGCCCGGATCACCTCGTTGACATCCGAGGAGGTCTCGCTGGCGAGCCGGCTGTAGGCGGTGATCCCTTGCGAGTTCACGAACCGGTTGACGGTGACCATGGTGACGATCTCCCGCTTCAGCGGGTGGGTGGCCATCGCGTCGGCGTACCGTTCCCGCAGTGCGCGCGGGAAGTAGGTGACCAGCCGGTCGGCCAGGTAGGCGTCGTCGGGCAGCGAGGACGCGGTGACGATCTGCTCCAGGTAGATCTTGGTCCAGGCCAGCAAGGAGGCCAGCTCGGGCCGGGTGAGCCGCTCCCCCGCCGCGATCCGGTGCTGCATCTGCTCGCGGGTGGGCAGGCCTTCCAGTTCGCGGCTGAGCGCGCCGGCGTCCTCCAACTGCCGCATCCACACCTCATAGGCCGAGGTGAGCGGCTGGCGTTGCGCCTGCTCGATCGACAGGGCGAGGTTCTGGTCGACGTTGTGCACCAGCACCAGTCCGGCGACCTCGTCGGTCATGGACGCCAGCAGCGCGGCCCGGTCCTCGGCGCCGAGGCGTCCGGACGCGACGTCGCCCGACAGCAGCACCTTGATGTTCACCTCGTGGTCGGAGGTGTCCACCCCGGCGGAATTGTCGATGAAGTCGGTGTTGATCCGTCCGCCACCGCAGGCGTATTCGATGCGCCCGGCCTGGGTCCAGCCCAGGTTGCCGCCCTCACCGGCGACCCGCGCGCGCACGTCGCGGCCGTCCACGCGCAGCCCGTCGTTGGCCTTGTCGCCCACTTCGGCATGGGTTTCGGTGGACGCCTTCACGTACGTCCCGATGCCGCCGTTCCACAGCAGGTCGACCGGCGCGGTCAGCATGGCCCGGATCATCTCGGTGGGGGTGAGCGCGGTGACGTGCTCGGGAATGCCCAGCCGGGCACGCACCTGCGGGGTGATGTGGATCGCCTTCGCGGTGCGCGGGTATACCCCGCCGCCCTCGCTGATCAGGTGCGGGTCGTAGTCGGCCCACGTCGAACGGGGCAGGTCGAACAGGCGTTGCCGCTCGGCCAGGGACGCCGCGGCGTCCGGGTCGGGATCGAGGAAGATGTGCAGGTGGTTGAAGGCGCCCACCAGCCGGGTGTGCGGGCTGAGCAGCATGCCGTTGCCGAACACGTCGCCGCTCATATCGCCGATGCCGACGCAAGTGAAGTCCTCGTTCTGGCAGTCGACGCCAAGCTCGTAGAAGTGCCGCTTGACCGACTCCCAGGCGCCGCGGGCGGTGATGCCCATGCCTTTGTGGTCGTAGCCGACCGAGCCGCCCGAAGCGAAGGCGTCCCCGAGCCAGAACCCGCGTTCGACCGAGATCGCGTTGGCGATGTCGGAGAAGGACGCGGTGCCCTTGTCGGCGGCCACCACCAGGTAGGTGTCGTCGCCATCGTGGCGCACCACGTCCGGCGGCGGTACCACCACGCCGTCGACCAGGTTGTCGGTGAGGCTGAGCAGGGAGGCGATGAAGATCTTGTAGCAGGCGATCCCCTCGGCCATCCAGGCGCCACGATCGACGCGCGGGTCGGGCAGGTTCTGCGGGACGAAGCCGCCCTTGGCGCCCACCGGCACGATGACGGTGTTCTTCACCATCTGCGCCTTGACCAGGCCGAGCACCTCGGTGCGGAAATCTTCGCGCCGGTCCGACCAGCGCAATCCGCCGCGGGCGACGGCGCCGTAGCGCATGTGAACCCCCTGGACGCGGGGGCTGTAGACGAAGATCTCGTGCGCCGGGCGCGGCTCGGGCAGCAGGTCGAGCTGGGCCGGGGCGATCTTGAAGGCGAGCGCGGGCTGGTCGTCGGCGAACGCATTGGTGCGCTGGATGGCGCGCAGCACCGCGACGAACATGCGCAGGATGCGGTCCTGGTCGAGGCTCTCGATGGCGTCCAGCGCATCCAGGATCTCGGCGATCTCGTCCTCGCATCCCTCGCGCCGGTCGTCGGCCGACCCTTCGCGCGCCGGGTCGAAGCGGGTCTCGAACGCCGACACGAGCGCTCCGGCGATGACCGGGTTGGCGTTCAGCGCGGCCGCGACATACGGCTGGCTGTACGGAATGCCCGCCTGCTGCAGGTAGCGGGCCATGCCGCGCAGCCAGGTGACCTGCTGCCAGGTCAGGCCCGCGCGCATCACCAGACGGTTCAGCGCGCCGGGGTGGCAACGGCCGGTGTAGGACGCCTCGAAGGCCCGGCTGAACCGGGTGCGGTCGGCCAGGGTCCAGTCGGCCAGCGTCTGCCCCTCGGGCAGCTTGAACCCGAAGTCATACAGCCACACCGGCGTACCGCGCAGATCCCACAGATAGGGACGCTCGTCGATCACCTGCAGGCCGAAAGAATCCAGGTGCGGTAGCACCCGCGACACCGTCATCGCGCCCCGGGTGATCACCTTGAAGCGCAGATCCGAGGAATCCTCGCGATCATCCGGCTTGTACAGCGCGAACCGCAGGTCGGCGTCCGTGGCCAACTCGTTGGCCAACCTGAGGTCGGAGACCGCCTGCTTGGCGGTGTGCGCGGCCTCGTAGGCCTCGCCGAACTCGACGCCGCGCGCCTCGGCGGGCAGCTCGGCCGCGGCGTCGTTGAAGTCGTCGATCCAGCTGCGGGTCGCGGTGGCGACCGCGGACTCCAGCGCCTTCAGGTCGGGTGCGCCGTCGAGCTTGCCCTTCTCCCACTTGACCAGGAAGATCAGCCGGGCCAGCGGCGATTCGGTAACGGACGCCTGGAACTCGACCGAGCTGCCGCCCAGGCGGCGCAACAGCAGTTCCTGCACACGCTCGCGCACGTCGGTGCGGTACCGGTCGCGCGGGAGTAGCAGCAGGCAGGTCCAGAAGCGTCCATAGCGCCCAGGACGGACGAATAGCCGCGTCCGCCGGCTCTCCTCGACCCCGACCATCGACGCGATGTCGGCAGCGAGCTCGACCGGATCGGTCTGGAACAGCAGGTCGTGCGGCAAGCTCTCCAAGGTGCGCAGCGCGGTCTGCGCCGAGTAGCCCGAGGTGCCCAGGCCGATCATCGACGACACCTTGCGTACTCGTTCGCGCAGCCATGGGATCCGCGACAGCGGCTCGGTGAACGCGCGCGGCGCGAACAGGCCGAGGAAGCGGTGCTCGCCGCTGATCCGGCCGTCGGGGCCGAAGGTGCGCACCCCGATGTAGTCGAGGAAGGCGGAGCGGAAGATCATCGAGCGGCGCGAATCCCGCGTGACCACGATCAATTCGCGATCATCGCTGCCCGGTCGCCGCGCATGGAATTCACCCGGTGAGGGCTCGCGCAGGATCCCCAGCCCGCTGCCCTCGACGGGCACGAACGTATCGCCGTCGGCCCGATAGGCGCGGTAGCCGAAGAACTCGAAACGCTCCTCAGCCAGCCAGCCGAGCAGGTCGGCGACTTCGCGCACCTCCTCGACCTCGAAACCGGGCGACCCGAACACCAGCTGGCCACGCACGGTGGCCACCCGGCCGAGCATGTCGGGCAGGTCTTCGTGAGCGGCCCGGGAGGCCTCCAACGCCGCCAGCAGCGCCGCACGGAGCTTCGGGCCCACCTCGGACGCCGCACTCCCCAGCGGAGGATAGGCCGCGATGCTGACCCAGGACTCCTCAATCGAGCCCAGCTCGTGCTCGGCCATCGCCGTCAGGACGCCGTCGGCATCGCGGCGAACCGACAGGATCGGATGCCGCAGCCCACGGATCGTCCAGCCCTCATCGGCGAGGATCATCGTGCACGTCGCGACGATGAACGGACGGTCGTCGGTGACGATCTGCACCAGCGTCGAACCGCCGGCTCCCCACCCGTCCGTCTCCGGGCGGGGCGTGCTCACCCGGACGAGCTCTTCACCCGTCATCCGCCGGCGTCCCACCTCGAGATGGGCCTCCATGACGCGGGCGGTGGTCTCCGGATCCTCGTCCGGGCCGTCCGCCGGCTCGTACCGTAAATACTCCGCCGCGAACAGCTCTCCGTCCGCGAAATCTGCCAGCTTGGAAACGAGGGGAATGATCTTCTTGCGCCCGCGGGGGCTGCCGGTCTCCATGAAGAGTGTGCTCCTTTGCATCACACGGATCATTCAATCCTAGCCCTGATCCGCGCGGAATGCTCCCTGCCGTCTTGCCCTGCGCGCGGTCGGCGCGCTAGGCAAGGGGCATGCATCTGACCAGCCGCCACGAACTGCCCGCCGATCCGGACGCCGCCTTCACCATGCTGACCAACGAGGCGTTCCTCAGCCAGGCCGCGCGGGCCTCCGGGGCGCGGAACATTCACGCCCTCGCGTCCGCCACCCGGACCGCGGTCGAGGCCACCGTCGACTCCCCCGCCGCCGTGCGCGCGTTCATCGGCACCGAGCTGACCTTCACCCAGACCATCACCTGGGGGCCGCGCGAGGCTGACGGTGCACGCACCGGCAACGTCACCATCGACATCAAAGGCGCCCCGGCCTCGCTGGGCGGAACCGTGCGGCTGGCGCCGACGGCGTCGGGCAGTTCGCTGGACTGGGACGGCGAGTTCACCGTGTCGGTGCCCTTCGTGGGTCCCTCGGTCGAACGCGCCGCCGCCCCGATGATCGAGGAATCACTGGATGTGATCGGCTCCCAGGCCCGGGTGTGGTTGACGCGCTGATCAGCGCGCACGCCCCCAGGCCATCGGCATCGGCAACCAGCCACCGACCCTTTACGAGTACCCCCTCTCCCGGAGGCGCGCAGGTTAGTCTTGTTT
Organism: Propioniciclava sp.; assembly: GCF_047602245.1. Taxonomy (GTDB): domain Bacteria; phylum Actinomycetota; class Actinomycetes; order Propionibacteriales; family Propionibacteriaceae; genus Propioniciclava. Next base: position 3,344,104 of record NZ_JASGHT010000001.1, on the reverse strand, counting down.
TACAAGTCTTGCTATACACGATAACTTCGAGGCGTGGTCATCGACGCCGAGCGGATCGCCACGAACATCCGCAAGGGAGTGCTGGAGTACTGCGTCCTCGCGCTCGTGTCCCGGGGCGACAGGTACGGTCTCCAACTCGCCGACGAGTTGGTCGCGCGCGGCCTCACCGCGAGCGAAGGCAGCCTTTATCCGCTACTGGCGCGCATGCGTGAGGCGGGCAGCGTCGACACGCGCTGGGAGTCCGCGGACTCGGGCCGCCCTCGTCGCTACTACGCCATCACCGACCACGGACGCGCACAGCTGCGCACCTTCGCCGACGTCTGGTCGGCGCTTGCGCCACAGGTCGGCGCACTACTCGAGGAGGAATCATGATCGCCGTCGACAAGTACCTGACGGACCTAGAGGCGGCTCTGGCGGGGCTTCGTCCCGCCGCGCGGGAGGCGATAGTCGACGGCGTCCGTAGTCATATCGCCGATGCCCTCGAGGACGGCCGCGCCGTAGATTCCATCCTCGCCGCGCTCGGCACGCCCGAGGCCGTTGCGCGCAACGCCCGCGAAGAACTCGGCGCCGCCGCAGGACAGGCCGCCGGACGTGATGCGGCTGAGCGCGCGCAGCGGATGCTGCACTGGGCTGCCCTCGGCCTGGCGGTGGTCACGGCGGTGCTGATGGTCCGACTGGCGGTGCCGATGCATTCGGGAATCGCAACCAACACAGGGCTGGAGTACCGCCTCCTCAGCACGCTGGGCATTGCCAGCGGGCTGCTCCCGCTCATCCCCGCCGCGTTCACGCTGCTCCCGCTGATGCTCCCTGGGCGGTGGCGTCATGCCGCAGGTTGGGTCGCTGCCGTTCTCATCACCATGTTCTCGCTGCTCGGTGAATTCATGGACGGACTGTTCACACTACCGCTGGCTCTGCTGTTGTGGGCAGCAATGATCGTGCCCGGCTGGATCCGCCGCGGGGGAGGAGGCCTCTGGGCCCACATCTGGCGCACCGTGGGCGCTGCGGCTATCGCCCTCCCGGCGATCCTCGTCACGGGCGCCTCACTCGGCGGAACCTTCGGGCCGATGAAACCGCTCTCCTGGGCCATGACGGCGGCCGTGCTGCTGGTCGCGCTCCTCTTCGGCACACGGCGTCCGTACCTTGACGCCATCGTCGCCACGCTCGGCGCGGGGCTGATGATCGGGGCGATGTGGCCCGGCGGATTCCTGATGCTGGGTGGCTGGTTGGCCGGCGGCCTCTGGGTGGTGGCAGGCCTCGTCGGCATCGCCACCCGGCCAGCGAGGTCCATCGCCAGCGGTTGGTGAACAGGTGGTCGAGGAATCCCTGGATCTGATCGGCTCCCAGGCCCGGATCTGTCTGACCCGGTAGCCTCGCCGAGGTTCCGCAGGGTTGGGCCAAGATGTTGTCGTTTTCAGGGCGTTGATCAGCGCCAGACCCCGCTCGGGCTGAGAAGTTGTCGTTATCAGGCCAAGGATCGAGCCCATAACGACAACTTCTTAGCCAACACCGGCTCAGGCGGAAACGCCAGCCTTCAGAACGACTAAATCTTGGTCCTTAGCGGATAGGACGATCGTCTTGGGTCAGGCGCGGGCGCGGCGGGCCAGTTTCATGATCTCCTCGAAGACCAGTACCGCGACGCCGGCGCCGATGGCGAGGGCCCAGTGCGCGGGGGTGATCGAGGTGGTGCCGAAGGCGTGCTGGAGCGCCGGGACGTTCACCACGAGCACTTGCGCGATCGTGGCGGCGGCCAGCGAGATCCATAGCCAGCGGTTGGTGAACAGGTGGTCGAAGGCGCTGGCCAGGTCGGAGCGGCTGTTCAGGGCGTTGAACATCTGCATGAACACCAGGGCGGTGAACATGGTGGTGCGGCCCACCTCTAACTGCTGATCGACCGGTGCCAGGTGCTCCATGCCACTGAGCAGTCCGCCGGGCAGGGTGAGGTCGTAGACGATCAGGCTGAGCACCCCCATCACCAGGCCGATGCCAATGATCCGGCTCCACATGTGCCGGTCGATGATCCGCTCGTCCGTGCCACGGGGTTTGCGGGCCATCACGTCGTCGATCTGCGGGTCGACGCCCATCGCCAGCGCGGGACCGGAGTCGGTGACCAGATTGATCCACAGGATCTGGGTGGCGAGCAACGGCACCACCGCGGCCCCAGGATCAGCCGGGTCAGAAAGCCCGATCACGCCGGCGAGCACCACGCCGAAGAAGACGGTGGCCACCTCGCCCATGTTCGAGCTGAGCAGGTAGCGGATGAACTTCTTGATGTTGTCGAAGATCACCCGGCCGCGCTGGACGGCCGCGACGATGGTCGCATAGTTGTCGTCGCCGAGGATCATCTCCCCGGCCTCTTTGGTCACCTCGGTGCCGGTGATCCCCATCGCGATGCCGATGTCGGCCGATTTCAGCGCGGGCGCGTCGTTGACGCCGTCGCCGGTCATCGCGACGATCAGCCGGTTGGCCTGCAGCGCGTCCACGATGCGCAGCTTGTGCTCGGGCGACACCCGGGCGAACACCCGGGTCTGGCGCACCACCTCGGACAACTGCCGGTCGTCCATCGACTCCAGTTCGTGGCCGGTCACGGCGTGGGTGTCGTCGCCGTCTTCGATGATGCCGAGGTCGGACGCGATCCGCGCGGCGGTCACCGGGTGGTCGCCGGTGATCATCACGGTCTTGATGCCGGCGCGGTGGGCGTCCGCGATCGCCTCGGCGGCCTCCTGGCGCGGCGGGTCGATGATGCCGACGATACCCACGAAGATCAGGTCGCGTTCGGCGCTCTGGTCGAACTCCTCCCGATCGTCCGGACGCGCCGCCCGCCAGGCGACGCCGAGGGTCCGGTAGCCCTGCTCACTGAGCTCGACCACGACGCGCTCCCACTCCTCGCGGCGCGCCTGGGTGAGCGGCGAGGACGCGTCACCGATCTGCTCGGCGACGCAGCGCTCCAGCAGCACATCCGGCGCACCCTTGGCCAAGACCAGCACCTCACCGCCGGCCGGTGCGGCGAGCACCGACATCATCTTGCGTTCCGAATCGAACGGCGCCTCGCCGCGCCGGTCGAGTTCGCCGACCGCGGTGACGACGCCGTCCAGTTTGGGCGCGGCCACCAGGAACGCGGCCTCGGTAGGGTCGCCCTGGATCTGCCACTGCTCCCCGACCCGGTGCAATTGCGCATTGCTGGCCGCCGATCCGGCGGTCAGCACCAGGCGGGCCTCCGCCAGCACCACCGGCCCGTCGCCGTCCACCACCCGCACCCGGCCGACCGGCTCATAGCCGGTGCCCGACACCTCGACGCGCCCGGACGCGGTGACGATCTCGCGCAGCGTCATCTCGTTCTTGGTCAGCGTGCCGGTCTTGTCGGAGCAGATCACCGACACCGAGCCGAGGGTTTCCACCGACTCCAGGTTCTTCATCACCGCGTTGCGCCGGGCCATCGCCTGCACACCGATCGCCAGCACCAGCGACAGGATCGCGGGCAGCCCCTCCGGCACGGCGGCGACGGCGAGCGAGACGCCCATCAGTAGGATCTCGACGCCCTCCTGAGCCGAATCCACCCCGTTGACGACGGCCACGACCGCCATCACGCCGATCGCGATCAGGATCACCAGAATGCCCAGCGCTCGCGAGATCTTCGCGATCTCCACCTGCAACGGCGACGGGTCGCGTTCGGTCTCATCGAGCAGGGTGGCGATCTTGCCGACCTCGGTGTTCATCCCGGTGCCGGTCACCACGGCCCGCCCGACGCCGCGGGCGACGGCGGTGCCTTTGAAAACCATATTGGTCCGGTCGCCCAGTTGGGCCTCGGCGGCCAGGGTCGCCGGGTTCTTGGCGACGGCCTCCGATTCACCGGTCAGCGACGCCTCCTGCACGCGCAGGGACGCCGCGCTGACCAGGCGGGCGTCCGCACCGACGGCGTCCCCTTCGGCCAGCACCAGCACATCGCCGGGCACGATCTCGGAGGAGGCGACGTCGGTCAGGCGTCCGTCGCGCAGCACGGTGGCGTGCGAGGCGGTCATGTCGGCGAGGGCAGCGACGGCGTCCGCTGCCTTGTTCTCCTGGACGAAACCGATCACCGCGTTGGCGAGCACGATCACCAAGATCACCACGGCGTCCACCGGCACCGAGTGGGCGCCCTCCAGCACCCAGGCGGCCACCGAGATCACGATGGCGACCAGCAGCAGGTAGACCAGCGGATCGGCGAACTGGCGCAGGAACCGGCGCCAGGCGGGCTCGCCCTCGACGGAACGCAACTCGTTGCTGCCGTAGCGTTCCAGCCGCGCGGCGGCATCGGCGGCGCTGAGGCCGTGCTCGATATCGACGCCGACATCGAGTGCGACCTGCTCAGCCACGAGGACGGACGGATCGGGATTCTGGACGACGAGCGGTGCGGTCACCGAGCATCACCCTTTCGAGGCCGGGGTTCCACGCTACCGGCATCCGGGCCTGCGACAAGGGGATTAGCCCGCTTTCGTCGAATCTCCCCGCGCGGCGGCCTCGCGGCGCTTCTTCGCCGCCTCCACCGACGCGCGCAGCGCGGCCACCAGATCGACCACCTCGGCGGTCTCGCCCTCGCCCTGCGGTGCTGCGGCCAGCGGGGCGTCGGCGAGCTTCGCCTCGACGACCTGCTGCAGCGCCTCGCGGTAGGAGTCGGTGAACTCCGCGGGATCGTACGGCGCGGTGAGCTGCTCGATGAAGGAGGTGGCCATCGCCACCTCGCCCTGGGCGATCTTCACCTCGCCCGGTGGGGCGGCGAAGGAGCCGTCGCGCAGTTCGTCGGGCCACAGCAGCGTGTGCAGCATCAGCAGATCGCCGTGGGCGCGCACCAGCGCGAGCGACTCCCGCGAGCGCAGCGCCACCTTCACCACGGCCACCTTGCCGGCCTCGGCGAGCGCCTCGCGCAGCAGCACGTACGGTTTGACGCCGGGCCCGTCGGCTTCCAGGAAGTAGGCCTTGTTCCAGGCGGTCGGGTCGATCTCGGAGGCGTCGACGAACTGGACGATCTCGACCTGCTTGGCGCTCGGCAGCGGCAGTCCCTCGAAGTCGGACGCCTCCAGCACCACCATCCGGCCGTCGTCGGTCTCGAAGCCCTTCGCCACATCGGCGTAGGCGACGACCTGGCCGCAGACCTCGCAGGTCCGCTTCATCTTGATGCGGCCGCCGTCGGCGGCGTGCACCTGGCGGAACGTGACGTCCTTCTCCTCGGTGGCGCTGTACAGCTTCACCGGGATCGTGACCAGGCCGAACGACACGGCCCCTTTCCACAGGCTTCTGGGCATGCCGCCTAGTGTGTCAGGCGTTCCCATTCAGCGGAACCGTGCCACAACAGCTCGGTGTTGCGCAGCAGCGCGGTGATCGCGTCGGCGTCCCAGGCCTGATCGAGGTCGGCCTCACCGAGCGCCTCACGCGCGGCGGCGGCCAGCCCGGCACCGTCGGAGTCGTCGGCGAACAGGCTCTCGACGCTGCGCCAGCGCACCCGCCCGGCCGTCACAGCACCGAACTCGGCCGGTTCGGTGCCCACCGCGTCCGCCGCGCACACCGCGACGAGCCGGACGCCGTGCGCCAGCAGCCCGGCGATGCCGGCCACCTCCAGCAGGGTCAGGTCGGCGTCCTCGGTATCGGACGACGGAAGCTCGAACGCCTCCAGGAACGAGGGCGTCGCGGCGAAGCCGGTCACGTCACGGACGCCGCTGCTCGCCCAGTCGGCGAGCTCGGCGGGAGACAGGGGGACGAAGACGAGCATGCCTCCCAGCATGGCACGTTTTCCACGCAGGCCCCGTTGCCCGACGCCCCACCCGCGCGCGAGCAGGGGTTATCCACAGGCGAGTTGCGGGTTGCTGGCGCCGACGCGCGGGCGTCCGGCACGGTGGCGGTATGCCTGCCCTGCTGTTGTTGCCCGCGCCTGCACCGGCCTGCGCCACGCCGGTGGCGACGCTACCCGCCCCATGCACCCGCCCGGCCCTGATCGGGTGGAGCGCCGATGCCGAGGAGGATCCGTGGCTGGCCATCCAGCCCGCCCTTCCCGCGGCTCCCGATCACGTTCCCGAGCTGGTCGACGACGATGTGATCCCGGACGCCGCCCGCGCCGCCCACGCGATCATCCGGGCGCTGGCCGAGGTGCTGGGCGGCAACCGTCCCGTCGCGCAGATCCGCCCGGCGCTGCTGCCCCGGGTGGCGCACCTGCTCGATCATCTGGTCCGCTCCCGCGCGGCGGCGGGAGCGCAGTTGGCCAGCATGCGGGTCCAGTGCCCACACCCGGCGGCGGTGGAGGCGTCCTTCACCCTGGCCGGGCCTCGCCGGGGCGCGGTCGCATTGCGCATCGAACGGCAGGGGCACCGCTGGGTGGTGGCGTCGGCCGAGGCGGCGCTGGGCCCGGACGCGCGCAGGCCCGCGCGGACATGATCCGCACGGGCCTGCGCCGCTGGTCAAGCGGAGTCTCAGCCGCGCTTCTTCTTGTTCGAGCGGCGCTGCTTGCGGTTCGACTCCGGCGGGATGGCCCGTCGGGGCGCGGCCTCCTCGGCGTCCTCGTCGTCGGGATCGCCATGGGTGTCCACACCGCCGTCGGCGTCCGGGCCTGTATAGGTCAGGTGCCGTGCCCGGGCTGCCACGTCGACCGGAGCGCCCGCGTCGTCGGTCACCACACCGACCTGCGGCGCCTGCTCGGTCTGCACCTCAAGGTTGAACACGAACCCGATCGACTCCTCCAAGAAGGCGTCCATCATCGCGTTGAACATGTCGCCGCCCTCGCGCTGGTACTCGACCAGCGGGTCGCGCTGCGCCATGGCGCGCAGGCCGATGCCCTCGCGCAGGTAGTCCATCTCGTAGAGGTGCTCGCGCCACTTGCGGTCGAGCACGGTCAGCACGACCCGGCGCTCCAGTTCGCGCATCACCTCGGGACCGAGGGCCTCCTCGCGGGCGTCGTAGGCGCGCTCGGCGTCCTCGACGAAGTCGGCGACCAATTCATCGGCGGTCGACGAGGCGTCGGCGTAGTCCTCAATGTCGAGACCGACCGGGTACAGCGTCTTGAGCTGATCCCACAGCGCGTCCAGATCCCAGTCCTCGGCGAAGCCCTCGGTGTGCTGGCGAACGACCTGCTCGACCACCTTGGCGGTGGCGTCGCGCAACTGGCCGTCGACGTCGGCCCCCTCGAGCACCCGGCGGCGGTCGCCGTAGATGGTGTGCCGCTGCCGGTTCATCACGTCGTCGTACTTCAGGACGTTCTTGCGCATCTCGAAATTCTGCGACTCGACCTGCTCCTGAGCGCTGGCCACCGAGTTGGTGACCTGCTTGTTCTCGATCGGCACGTCGTCGGGCACGTTCAGCACCAGCAGGACGCGCTCGATCAGCTCGGCCTTGAACAGGCGCATCAGGTCGTCCTGCAGCGACAGGTAGAACCGCGACTCGCCCGGATCCCCCTGACGGCCGGAACGCCCGCGCAGCTGGTTGTCGATACGCCGCGACTCGTGCCGCTCGGAGCCGACCACGTACAGGCCGCCGACCTCGACGACCGCGTCGTGCTCGGCGCTGGTCTGCGCCTCGATCTCGGGGTACAGCTTGGCCCACGCCGCCTCGTACTCATCCGGCGTGGTCGACGGGTCGAGTCCCTGTTCGCGCAGCTGCGCGTCGGTGATGAACTCGGGGTTGCCGCCCAAGATGATGTCGGTACCGCGGCCGGCCATGTTGGTGGCGACCGTCACCGCACCCTTGCGGCCGGCCAGCGCAATGATCGCGGCCTCGCGCGCATGGTTCTTCGCGTTCAGCACCTCATGCGGCACACCGGCGCGCACCAGCTGCTTGCTCAGGATCTCCGACTTCGCGACGGACGCCGTGCCCAGCAGCACCGGCTGGCCCTGGGCGTGTCGTTCGACCACGTCGGCGACGACGGCATCGAACTTCGCCTCTTCGGTGCGGTAGATCAGGTCGGGCTGATCGACGCGGATCATCGGCTTGTTGGTGGCGATCGGCAGCACACCCAGGCCGTAGATCTTCTGGAATTCGCTCTCCTCGGTCTTGGCCGTACCGGTCATGCCCGCGAGCTTGTCGTACATGCGGAAGTAGTTCTGCAGCGTGATGGTCGCCAGGGTCTGGAACTCCTCCTTGATCTGGACGCCCTCCTTCGCCTCCAGCGCCTGGTGCAGGCCCTCGGAGTAGCGGCGCCCGACCAGAGTGCGGCCGGTGAACTCGTCGACGATGACGACCTCGCCGTCGCCGGTGACCATGTAGTCCTTGTCGCGTTTGAACAGCTCCTTGGCACGGATCGCGTTGTTGAGGTAGCTGATCAGCGGCGTGTTCGCCGACTCGTACAGGTTCTCGATGCCGAGGGAATCCTCGACCAGCGCGATGCCGGACTCCGACACCGAGATGGTCTTCTTCTTCTCGTCGACCTCGTAGTGGCTGTCGCGGACCATCCGCTTCACCATCCGCGCGAAGACCGGGTACCAGCGGTGGTTGTCTTCGGCCGGGCCGGAGATGATCAGCGGGGTGCGCGCCTCGTCGATGAGGATCGAGTCGACCTCGTCCACGATCGCGTAGTGGTGGCCGCGCTGCACGCAATCGGCCAGCGACAACGCCATATTGTCGCGCAGATAGTCGAAGCCGAACTCGTTGTTGGTGCCGTAGGTGATGTCAGCCGCGTACGCGACCCGGCGCTCGGCGGGAGTCATCTGCTGCAGGATGACGCCGGTCTCCAGGCCGAGGAAGTGGTGGATGCGGCCCATCTGCTCGGACTGGTACTTGGCCAGGTAGTCGTTGACCGTGACCACGTGGACGCCCTTGCCGGTGAGCGCGTTGAGGTAGCTGGGCAGCGTCGCGACCAGCGTCTTGCCTTCACCGGTTTTCATCTCGGCGATATTGCACAGGTGCAAGGCGGCGCCGCCCATCAGCTGGACGTCGTAGTGCCGCTTGCCGAGCACGCGCACGGACGCCTCGCGGACGGTCGCGAACGCCTCGGGCAGCAGCCGGTCGAGATCCTCGCCGTTGGCGAGGCGCTCCTTGAACGCCGCGGTCTGGGAGCGCAACTCGGCGTCATCCATCGCCTTGAAGTCGTCCTCGATCAGGTTCACCTGCTTGGCGATCGCCTCGAGGCGCTTGATCTGGCGCCCCTCTCCCAGGTGCATCAGCTTGTCGAACAGGCCCACTTGACTCGCGCTTCCTCATCCGCGTGACGATGCCGGGACCGGCACCGTCGTCCATCGTAGCGGTCGGGGTTCAGCAGTGGTGCGCCAGAGCCGCCGCCAGATCGCCGCGTGGGACGACGACAACCTGGTTCAGCCCGAGCCAGATGGCCATCGCGTGCAGTTCCGAGGCCAGCGCCGCGGCGGTCACCACGGCGTCCGCACCCTCCTCCAGCCAGGACGCCTGCACGATCAGGACGCCGGCTGCGCGGTCCGCCTTCAGGTCGACACGGGCGGCCGGCGCCTCACCGTGCCAGAACAGGTACACGTAGTAGCCGTGCCGGCGCTGAGCGGCGGGGGTATAGATCTCGATCCGGTAGTGCGTGGCGAACAAGCCCTCCAGGCGCTCGCGCTGGAACACCATCGAGTCGAACGGGCTGACCAGTGCCTGCGCGTGCAGCGCCCGCGGCGTCCGCGCCTGATGCCACAGCCAGTGCTCCCCGGCCACGCCCGCCACCTCGACGGGTTCCAGCAGCCCGGCCTGCGTCAAGCGGCGCACGCTGGCGCGCGCGTCCGCGCGGCGCAGGTAGAAGTAGTCGGTCAGCGCACCCAGGTCAGCCACCCCGAGCGCCCGCGCCGCCCGGGCGATGAGCACATCGTAGGCGTCCGGTTCGCTCAGCTCCTCGGCGGCCAGCACCGCCGGCGGCAGCACCCGCTCGGGAAGGTCGTAGAGGCGCTCGAAGGACGCCGTCCGCCCGGCGATCGCCACCGCACCGGTCGAGAACAGGTGCTCCAGAACATGCTTGGCGTCCGACCAGTTCCAGCCCCAATGATCGCGGGCCCGCTCGGCATCGTCGGCGATCTGCCGCGCCGTCACCGGGCCATGGGCCGCCACCTCGGCCAGGATCTCGCCGACGTAGCCCGGCCGCTCCTGGAGCGCGCGCTGCACGCCCGGCCAGGGCCGTTCGGCGTAGCGGCGCATCCGCCAGCGCAGCGCCGGATGGAGCGTGACGTCGACCAGGCTGGCCGCGTGCCCCCAGTACTCGAACACACGCCGCGGCGTCCGCTGCCAGGCCCGGGTGAGCAGCGCGGTGTCGTAGTCGCCGAGCCGCGCGAAGGCCGGCATCAGGTGGGCGCGCACGGCGACGTTGACCGAGTCGATCTGGAACTGGGCGAGGCGGTCGATCTCGGCCTGCAGCTGCCGTGGGCCGACCGAGGCCGGCTTGCGGCGTCCGAACCCCTGGGCGGCCAGCGCGATCCGGCGCGCCTGCCGCAACGTGAGGCGGCCGGGCATCAGGAGCCTCCCGATGCCCGGCCGCGGTGTATCTCAGTCACGCAGGACTACTGGGTCACGTCGAGGTGGATCACGCCGTAGTCGTAGGCCTTGCGCCGGTACACCACGCTCGGCGCGCCGGTCTCAGCGTCGACGTAGAGGAAGAAGTCGTGGCCGACCAACTCCATCTCGTCCAGCGCCTGCGCCAGCGTGAGCGGCGTCGCGGGGAAGATCTTTTCGCGGACGACGAGCGGCCCGTCGCCGGTCACCTCCAGGCCCGCGATCCGGCGCACCGGGGGGGCGTCCTCGGCGGGCGGCGGAACCTCGACCGGGGCGGCGGCGATCGTGTCGGCGACGCGGAGGCCACGGTGCACCTTGCGGCGGTCCGCCGCGCGGCGCAACTGCGACTTCATCTTGTCGAGCGCGTGGTCGAAGGCCATCCCCTTGTCGTCGGCGGACGCCTCGGAACGCACCACCGGCCCCTTGCCGATCAGGGTGATCTCGACGCGGGTCGCCTGGTCGGGCTGCTTGTGCGAGTGGGCGGAGACCTGGACCTCCACCCGCTGGACCCGATCTCGGAACCGCTCGATGCCCTGAAGTCGATCAGTGACCTTCTCGCGGAACTCATCCGTGATCGTGCAGCGACGGCCGGTGACGATGACGTCCATGTCAACCTCCTTGTTCGGGAACGAAAAGGCACCCGCACCCAGGTCACCGGCGAAGCCGGGGAACTGGCTGGAGTGCCATATCGACAACCTAGCGCGCTAGGGCGCGCAAATCACGCGTTGGGGCGCAACTTCTCGCCGGACGCGCCCGGCAGGCGTCCGTGACGGCGGGAAGAACAGGGCCGCAACAAGCCTGTAACGGCAGGTAACCAACCCGGAACACGGGCAACACCACGACGAAACACGCGCGGCGGATCGTTGTCAGCATGATCTATGAAATCAGTGCAGGCGACACCGCCTGGGTGCTCATCAGCGCGGCGCTCGTGCTGCTGATGACCCCGGGTCTGGCGTTCTTCTATGGGGGCATGGTCCGCGCCAAGGGCGTCCTCAACATGCTCATGATGAGCTTCGTGACGATGGGCACCGTCGGCGTGCTCTGGGTGCTGTACGGCTATTCGATGGCGTTCGGCAACAGCGTCGGCGGCCTGGTGGGCGACCCGCTGCAGTTCGCGGGCCTGGCCGGCCTGATGAGCGAGGACGCCGTGGTCGGCACCATTCCGACGCTGGCCTTCGTCGGGTTCCAGGCGTGCTTCGCCATCATCGCGGTGGCGCTGGTGTCCGGCGCCATCGCAGACCGGGCCACCTTCGGCGGCTGGGTGCTGTTCACCGTCCTGTGGGCCACCCTGGTCTACTTCCCCGCCGCCCACTGGGTCTTCGCGTTCGATGGCGCGACGGCCGAGTTCGGAGGCTTCATCGCCAACACGATCGGCGCGATCGACTTTGCCGGCGGTACGGCGATCCATATCAACGCCGGCGCTGCGGCCCTGGCCCTGGCGCTGGTGATCGGCAAGCGCGTGGAGTTCGGCGTCCGCCCGATGCGGCCCCACAACATGACGCTGGTCATGCTGGGCGCGGCCCTGCTGTGGTTCGGCTGGTTCGGCTTCAACGCGGGCTCGGCGCTGGGCGCCAACACGACCGCCGCCGTCGCGTGGGTCAACACCCTCGCCGCCACCGCTGCAGCCATGTGCGCCTGGCTCGTCGTGGAACGCTTCCGTGACGGTCACCCGACCTCGCTGGGTGCCGCCTCGGGCATCGTCGCCGGCCTGGTCGGCATCACTCCGGCGGCCGGTTCGGTCAGCCCGCTCGGCGCCCTCGTGATCGGCATCCTCGCCGGCGTGGCCTGCGCTTACGCGGTCGGCCTCAAGAACGCCCTCGGCTATGACGACTCGCTCGACGTGGTCGGCGTCCACCTGGTCGGTGGCCTGGTCGGCACGCTGGCGATCGGCTTCCTGGCCGACCCGTCCTCGCCGGCCGGCGTTGCGGGCCTGCTCTACGGCGGCGGCCCCGACCAGCTGTGGGCCCAGTTCCTCGGCGCGGCGGTCGTCCTGGTCTACTCGTTCGTGGCGACCTACATCATCGGTTTCGCGATCCACAAGACCATCGGCTTCCGGGTCAGCAAGAAGGACGAGCTGTCCGGCGTTGACCTCTCCGAGCACTCCGAGGTCGGCTACGACCTGTCCGCTGTCTACTACTCCGCGCTCGGTGGTGCGGGCGTGCGCCGCACGCTGCTGCTGGACGCCAGCGACCTGCCCGAGACCGAACTCGCCAAGGAGGGCTCCAAGTGAAGCTCGTCACCGCCATCATCCAGCCCGACAGCCTTGAGGACGTCCAGCGGGCCCTGGTGAAGTACGGGGTCAAGGGAATGACCGTCTCCGAGGCCACCGGCTACGCCCGCCAGCGCGGCCACAAAGAGGTCTACCGCGGCGAAACCTTCATGATCGACTTCATTCTCAAGGTGAAGCTGGAGATCCTCTGCGAGGACTCCGAGGCCGAACCGATCCTGTCGATCATCGCCTCCGCCGCCCGCACCGGTGAGGTCGGGGACGGCAAGGTCTGGGTCACCCCGGTCGACACCGTGGTGCGGGTCCGCACCGGCGAGGTCGGCGTGGCCGCCATCTGATCGGTTCGCTTGATCTGCCGCTCACCCACAGAGATGCCGGCCGGACGGGACTTCCCCGTCCGGCCGGCATCTGCGTGCGCTGGCGTCTCAACCCGCTCGGCGGCCGTCACGGCGTGGTGTCGCGGCGATCACCGCGCACGCGGACGCGGAAAGCGAGGCCGCCGCCAGGGCCCGGCAGGCCTCGGCCAGACTGGCGCCGGTCGTGGTCAGGTCGTCGACGACCACACGAAGCCCCGGGCGTCCGGGCTTGGCGACGAGGGCGCCGCTGAGGTTCCTCCAGCGGGCGGACTCCCCCAGTTCAGCCTGGTCGTCCACCGTGCGCGCGTGCCGCAATCCGGATTCGACCCGCGCGGGCAAACCCGACGCCGAGAGCCGTCGTGCCGCCGTCACCGCCAGCGCGCGCGTCACATCGAGGCCGCGGGCACGCACCGATGCCGGGAGCGACGGGACGGGCACCAGCACCACCTCACGCCCACCGCCGGTGTCGAGAAGGGCGCGTGCGACAGCCTCAGCCAGCAGGGCTCCCAGGACGTCGCGCAGCCACCAGGCCTGGCGTTCCTTGTAGGCGATCACCAGCGCCCGCAGCAGTCCCTCGTGGCGTCCGGCCGCGGCCACCGGCACCGTCGATCCACGGACGTCGACGGTCTCCGCGACCAGAGCGTCCAGCTCGGCGCGGCATGCCAGGCACAGCCGTGCCGACGGTCGTTCGCATCCCGGGCAGACTGCGCCGAGCAACAGGGACGCCGCGGCGTCCGCCAGCCGGCCCGGCAACCACGAGTCCTGATCCACGCCCGACATTAGGCAGCGGCTGTCACCCCGGGTAGAACACCGAGCTCAGTTCGGAGGCCTGGGCGGTCCAGCGGAAGTCGCTGCTGTATCGCCACACCTCGCCATCGGCGGTGCGGACGACCGGAGGCACCCCGGGAGCGACCGCGAGTTCGGTGAGGCCCGCGAGCGCGGACGGGCCGATCGGGGTGACGTTCGAACCGTCCTGGGCCACCGCAAACACCTGGGTCGTCCGGCCGTCCGAGACCACCGCCAGGAGCGTGTCCGGCGTGCGCCACCCGGCATCGAGCACCGTCAAAGGAGCCACCGAGCCGCGCGAGACGTCGATCGATCGCCAGCCCTCGACGGCGACTCGGTCGCCGGTCCGCACCACTCGGGCCACCCCCATCTCGAGGTTTCCGCCGGGGGTGCGGATCACCAGCGCGATCCGCGCTCCGTCGGGCGACAGGCGGAATCTCTCGACCTGCGCCCCGCGCGGAACTGCCGCCGGCACCGCCCCCCATGACGATCCTGGTCCGAGACGGAACAGGGCGCCGCCGAGCACCGCCCACAACTCGCCCTGCCGCGAGAACGCCAGCCTCCGCACCGCCCCGGGTGGTTCGAGGGATTGCCCTCCTGGTTCGGACAACGGAGCGAGGTTCAGGTGTCGCCCGTCAGCGGACGCCGAGGCGGCCGCCACCGCGTCCGGGCGTACCGCGGCGACGGCGGCGTCCGCGATGCCGGGGGCGACCTCGATGTGTGTGACGGGCGCGGCCCCTTCGCCGACCCGGACGATCCGGCCGCGGTGAATGCCGAACAACTGCCGGCTGCTGCTGCGATCGACGGGGTCGGCCTCGGCGAAAGCGCTGGTGGGAATGGTCTTGCCATGCGGCGCGACCTCCCACGCCGGCTCGCCGGCCCAGCCGACCTGGATGGCGGCGACCGTCTCGAACTGGCGGAAGGTCCACGCGAACTGCTTCGCGAGCCTGGCGCGGGCGGTGGCATCCAGATCGGCGGCACCACGCCGCAGCGCGATGGTCGCCACACCCGCGGCGTCCACCGAGACACCGTCGAGCGCGAGGCGTTCGGGAGCAGCCGCCACCGCCGGGGCCAGCCATTGCGTCGCGCCACCCGCCACCGCCGCGGCGGCACGCTGGTGGGCCTGCTCACCGCGCGGGAAGTAGCGCGGATCAGGCACCAGCCAGTCGCCGTCGTTGGCCGGGAAGTAGGTCACCACACGGGTGAACGCGCTCGGGAACAGGTACTCCGACACCAGCAGCCCCTCCGGCGGATTGCTGATCCGCCACTGCCCGTCGGCGTCCCGGACCAGCCCGAAGTCGTGATCCACCACATCGTTCGACTGCCGATAGGCGCCGGCCGCGTCGATCGTGCCGACGACGGACGCCTTGAGGGTGGCTTTCCCTTCACCGATGCTCACCGGGTTGCCCTCGGCGTAGATCCGCACCCCCTGCTCGGGGTGCCAGCGAGCGGTCGCCTCGGCGGTCAGGTAGGCGCGGGCGACCGCATAGTCGGGCTGATAGGACGCCATCGCGTGCAGGAACCCGTCGACGATGGTGCCCGCGCCGGCGCCCTGCTGGGGCGGGCCGGGCGCGATCTCCACACCCGTGTTGACGCGTTCGGCGACCGCGGAGACCCGCACGATCGGTCCCGAGGTCGGCACCGACACGCAGCCGGTCAACGCCACGGCCAGCACGAGGAGGAGAGACACCAGACGACCGGTCATGAGGCGTCCTCGGGGGTCGCGGGCAGGGGCGAGGAGGCGAGCGGCTCGTCGGGGACGCGCGGCAGCGTCAGCCGGAACTGGGCGCCGCCGCCCGGGCGCCCCCAGGCGTCCAGCCAGCCGCCGTGCAGTTGCGCGTTCTCCAAAGCGATCGACAGACCCAGACCGGAGCCGCCCACCGTCCGCTGCCGGGACGGATCGCCGCGCCAGAACCGGCCGAACACCTGGTGCGCCTCCGCCGCGCTGAAGCCGACGCCATGGTCGCGGACGGTGACGGCCACGGCCTTCTCGTCGGCGCGCAGCCGCACCTCGACGTCGCCGCCCTCGCCGTGCTCGATGGCATTGGAGAGCAGATTGGACAGGATGCGCGCCACCCGCCGTGGATCGATCAGGCAGCGGGCCTGGTCGGGAAGGTCGAGGATCATCGCGCTGCCGTAGGCGTCCGCCAGGGGCCGGTGGGCGTCCACTTCGGCCTCGACCAGCGCGACCAGGTCGATGTCGTCGAGTTGTAGGTCGGCCGCGCCCGCATCGAAGCGGCTGATCTCGAGCAGGTCGGTGAGCAGCGATTCGAAGCGGTCCACCTCTCCCTTGAGCAGTTCGGCCGACCGGCGGGCGAGCGGATCGAATGCGTCGCGTTCGTCGTAGAGGACGTCGGCGGCCATCCGCACCGTCGTCAGCGGCGTCCGCAACTCGTGGCTGACGTCGGAGACGAACTGCCGCTGCATCAGTGACATGGTCTCCAGCTGGCGGATCTGGCGGCCCAGCTCGGCGGCCATCCGGTTCATCGAGCGGGCCAGGCCGGCGAGATCGTCGCGTCCGCGCACGTTCATCCGCTCATGCAGCTGGCCGGCGGCGATCCGCTCCGAGGTCAACCGGGCCGCCCGGATCGGCCGCAGCGCCTGCAGCGAGATCACGTACATGGTGCCGGCGCTCAGCGGCAGCAGCAGGGCCAGCCCCATGAAGGCCGCCCGCCGGACGAGCCGCAGCGTCTCCTCCTCCTTCTCCATCCCGAACAGGAAGTAGACCGGGTAGCGGCCGCTTCCCGGCGCCTGCAGCGCACCGGCCACAACCACGCCCGGCCGCGGAGCGCGGCCGTCGTTGAAGTGGATCAGCGTCGGCGTGGTGTAGAGGTCCTGTCCCCCGCCGGCCGCCGCCTCGCGGATCGCCGCGGGCACCGAGGTGACATCGAGGCCCGCCGAGGCGATGTCGGAGGCCGGTGCGCTCACGATCACGTCGTACTGGTGCCCGACGGTGCCACGGGCGGCCGCCTCACGAGTCAGCGCGGTCAGCCGTTCGCTCACCGTCGAGGTGCGGACGTCGGCCTCGCGCAGGGAAGCTTGCATGCTCTCCACGACGGCCGCAGCCTCGGAGACCGACTGGGCCGACTTGGCCTCGAGGATGCCGCGGGTGGACTGGTCGATGAGCACCCACCCGGTGACGCCGAACACGGCGAGCACCGCGACGATGCTGCTGAACACCACTCGGAACGACAACGAGCGCGACCACCAGCGGACGGGCGCGCCGATCAGCCGCCGCAGGCCGTTCATTGCTGTTCGGGCGTCCCCGCGCGATACCCGACCCCGCGCACGGTCACGATGATTTGCGGGCGCTCCGGATCGGGCTCGATCTTGCTGCGCAGCCGCTGCACGTGCACGTTCACCAGCCGGGTGTCACCCGGATGGCGGTAGCCCCAAACCTCCTGCAGCAGCAGTTCGCGGGTGAACGCCTGACGCGGCTTGCGGGCGAGCGCGAGCAGCAGGTCGAACTCGAGCGGGGTGAGCGCGATCGCCTGAGCGCCGCGGTGCACAGTATGGGCGTCCACGTCGATGACCAGGTCGCCGATCCGCAGCGTCGACGGGTCCTCCGCACTCGTGGACGCCCGGCGCAGCCGGGTCTTGATCCGCGCGAGCAGCTCCTGGGTCTTGAACGGCTTGGCCACATAGTCGTCGGCGCCCGCCTCGAGCCCCTCGACGACGTCGCTGGTGTCGGACTTCGCCGTCAGCATCACGATCGGCACGTCGGACTCAGCGCGCAGATCGCGGCACACGTCCACCCCGTCGCGCCCGGGCAGCATCAGGTCGAGCAGCACCAGGTCGGGCTTGTGCGCCCGGAACGCCTCCATCGCCTCGTCGCCGCGGGCCACCCAGAACGGTTCGAAGCCGGACGCCTCCAGCACGATCTGCAGCATCTCCGCCAGCGCGGCGTCGTCATCGACGACAAGCACCTTTCCGCCTGTCACCTCGGTCACCCTCGACCCTCCTCAGTTCAGCTCCGGCGTGGGCGTCCACGTCGCCAGCCAGCCTAGCTGTCCACCTTGACGAGCCAGGACGCGTCGCCAGAGTGTCTCCGGGTTCGGGTCGAAAACATCCTCGTGGCGGCTGGCGACCACATGCCAGGCCCCCTCATCGATCTCCGCCTCCAGCTGGCCGGGCGCCCATCCGGCGTATCCGGCGAAGATGCGCACGTCGCTGTAGGCGCCGGTGGCGAGTTCGATCGGGGTCTCCAGGTGCAGCAGCCCGATCCGGGCGAACAGCCGCCGCCAGCCCGGCGGCTCCTCCTCGTCGTCGACCGGGGTGGCCAGGCAGATCGCGCCCTCCTGCGAGACCGGGCCGCCGTCGAAGAGCCGGTGCGGCCAGCTGGTGAGCGGCTCCCAGCCTGGCAGCACCCGCGCGAGCTCGACATCGGCGAAGGAGTTCAGCACCACGCCCAGCGCTCCGGAGTCGTCCACGTCGAGCAGCAGTACCACCGACTGGTCGAAGATCCCGTCCATGAGGCCCACTCCTGCCACGAGCAGGGTTCCCGGCCTCAGCGGCACGGGCGTCACGGACTCCACGCGCTCATCCTGCCACGGGTAGGCCCCGGCGAGACCGGCTATCCCGAGGCTCCGCTGACCGAACGCCGTCGACGGATCACCAGCACGGCCGCGCCGATCGCCAGCGCGAGCGCGGCCGATCCGGTCCACGACGCCGCCGGCGCCGCCAACGCGACGGTGGTGGCGTCGGGAAGGCTGAGGGCGTCCTGGCCGACCGCGCGTGGCGTCACGGTCAGCTGACCGTTCAGCCAGAACAACGATGGCACGGCGAAGGTCACGGTGCGTTCGCGGGCGTCGCCGGGCAGCAGTTCGGTGACCTCATCCGGCTCGGAATCCGTGGCGGCCAGGCCGAACGGGCCGGACACCGACACCCGGCCGGCGGCCCCCAGCCGCACGTTGCCGTCGTTGGTGATCCGGTAGTCGACGCTCAGCGTCCCCGGGGCGAACGGGATCCAGGACGGCTCGAAGCGCGTGCTCACGGCGTCCACACCCAAGGCGGGCCTGATCTCCCCGGCCACCTGGAGGTGGAGCCGGACGCCGACCCGGTAGTTGAGCTGCACGTCGGCGCCCTGCACGACGCCGACCGTGATGCCCGCGGGATGATCGCCGGGCAGCGCGGTGGCCGGAACGTCGATGTGGACCGGAAGCACCACGGACGCCCCCGGCGCCAGCGTCAGCGAGCCGTTGTCGGTGCCCTGCACGGTGATCCAGCCGCCGGCGCCGTCGTGCGACCGGGCATCGATGTCGAAGGCGCCGTCCGGCCCGGCCACGCCGTCGCCGACCGCGACGACGAAGGTGGCGGGGACGTCGCCGCTGTTGGTCACCGCGATGGCGTCCTGCACGCGCTGGCCCGGCTCAAGGGTGTGCCGCAGCGACACCCGTCCGTCGGGACCGCCGGCGTCCGCGGGGACGACGCTCCAGGTGACCGTCTGGGCGTGCGCGGGGATCGCCAAGCCCACACCTACCGCCCAGAGGAGAGCGAGCGTGATCACCACCCTCCAGGCGAGCGCGGTGGTCGAGGACTGCGGACGGGCGTGCATACGGGCTCCTTGCGTGACGTTCGGTCGCGAACGCGGGGTGGACCGGTCTGTGGCCGGCCCACCCCGCGTCGGGTGGTGGGATCAGTCCTGCGCGAACAGCGTCAGGGTGATCGTGCTGCCGTAGCGGCCGGACTCGGCGTCCGCCGGGACCGCGAGGTCCAGGCCGGCCGCAGCGACGGTGGTGCCGACCCGGGTGACCCGGTCGGAGCTGGCCAGCGTCGCCGGCTTGCTCAGCGTGGTGACCGTGCCGGCCGCCGCGCCGCCGTCGGAGGATGCGATCGACGGCGTCCAGGTGAGGTTCGCCGCCTCGATGGTGCGGGTGTGGTTGCCGGCGACGAAGTCGGTGGCGCTGCCGGACAGCGTCCAGCCCTTGCCCTGGGACTGGGCGTCGCTCCGGGTGTCGGCGACCGTCACGCTCGGCAGTGCGCCGCTCAGCGCGCGTCCGGTGCCGCTCAGGGCGACCACGCCGCCGTCGTGACCGACGCTCAGCGACAGTTCGCCGCGGGCGGCTGGGGCGAGGGTGGCCTCGATGCTGATCGCGTTGCCCTCGCTGGCCGGCGTGCCGAGCAGGTCGAAGATCGTCTTGCCGACGTCGGTGTTGTCGAGGTACGCGCCGCGCACCTTGTCCCAGCCGGTGGCGCGCGCGTTCAGCGTCGCCGAGCCGGCACCGTGCGCGAAGAACGGCACCAGCTGGTTGGTGTGGTTGCCCGAGTGCCACGACACGGACGGAAGCTCACCTTTGGCGCCGATCAGCGCTGTCCAGCCAGTGTCGCTGCCGGCACCGGGGCCGGACAGGAAACCGGTCTCGTGATCGGCGGTCACCATGATCAGGGTCTCGTCCCAGCTGCTGTTCTTCTCGACCCAGTCGACCGCGGCCTCGACGGACCGGTTGAAGTCGTACTGCTCCTCGACCAGGCGAGTGGTCTGGTTGGCGTGACCGGCCCAGTCGACGGCGCCGCCCTCGACCATCAGGAAGAAGCCGTCCTCATCCTGCTTCAGCACGTTCAGCGCCGCCTTGGTGGAGGTGACCAGCGACGGCACGTCGGCGTTCTGCGGATCCGAGAACGGGGCCACGTTGTTGTTGGTCTCCAGTCCGGCGCGGTTGTACTGGAACGTCTCCGCCACACGCGCCAGGCCGAACAGCTTGTCGGGAACGTTCGCGCCACTGGCGACGGCCTCGAACTGCGCCTTCGAGTCGATGAAGGTGAACGGCGTCTTGCCGCCGGCGACGCGCTCGAAGTCGTCCTTGCCGATCCACGCGTCGTCCTCGAAGTACGCCGGACGCGAGCGGTTGTCGTCGTCGAAGTTGGGGTGCCCGCCGCCGATGATCACGTCCACACCGGAGTCGATCATCTCGTTGGCGATGCCCGTGTTGTCCCAACGGTCGGTGTTGTGCGCGATGAAACCGGCGGGCGTGGCGTGGCTGAACGGCACCGAGGTGACCAGGCCGACCTTCTTGCCCACCGCCATGGCGCGCTCACCGACGGTGGTCAGCTTGGTGCCGTCGGTCTTCGCGTCGAAGCCGAGGACGCCGTTGTAGGTCTTCACGCCGGTGCCGAGGGCCGTCCCGGCGGCCGCCGAGTCGGTCGGGCTGTCCTTGGCCCAGTCGAAGGCGCCCCAGGCGGCATCGCTGGAGTAGGTGCGGCCCGCGTCGATGGTGGTGCGCGAGAAGTGCGACTCGGCGACCTGGACGTCCCAGCTGTCGTAGACCTGGCTAGGCGTTCCGGGCACATGCTCGATCGCACCGGTGGCGGGGTTGACGACGACCTGCTGGTAGGTGGTGCCGCTGTCGTAGAGGCGTCCGGCGTCGAACTGGTTGTACCCCGCGCCATCGGAGATGAGCAGGATGATGTTCTTGGGCGTGGTGACTTCTTCGGCCGACGCGGTGGTGGTCAGAACGGGGGCAAGTGTGATGCCTGCGGCCAGGCCGACGCACACGGCGGCCCGGACGCGAGGACGGATGCTGGGTTGCATGGAACTCCGCTTCCTTCTGGGATGACAGCGCGGGGATTGGCCGCGCCTGAGCCTCAGCGTTGGCCACCCCGCTGACTTCTCAGCCGACGTTCAGTTAACAATCAGTGACCACCCAGGAAGCGTTCAGTGTCCGTGTTGTCCATCCGCCAAAGGTGCCGAGCCGCTCACACCATCGTCGCGACCAGACTCTCGCGGCATGCGAGGGTAAATCGCTGCACTCGATTTCGGAACGTCCCGAAAAACATCAGTGGGACTGATGTTCTCGAGCGACCTGCCGGATCGAGTGAAGTGATTTACCGCCGCAGCCGCCGAGACCACTACAACGCCGGGCCCGTCTCAATCGTGAGGGTCCCTTTCGTGCCGTCGACGGTCACCAGCACCCCGTCGGCGAGGCTCGTCGCCGTGACCGTGCCGAGCACCGCGGGGATGCCGTACTCGCGGGCCACGATCGCCGCGTGCGACAGCGGCCCGCCGGTGTCGGCGACCACCGCCGCGGCCAGGGAGAACAGTGGCGTCCACGTCGGGTCGGTGTAGGGGCAGACCAGCACCTCGCCGGGTTGGAGCAGGCCGAAGTCGTCGGGCGTGCGGATGATGCGGGCCCGGCCCGATGCCCGGCCGGCGCTCGCGGGCAGCCCGCGCAGCACGTTCGTCGCGTTCGCGGGGGCGCCGCGGTCCCACCAGGCCGCCTCGGCCGCGCCGCGCCGGCGACGGCGCAGGACGACGGCCGGGCTCAACGAGGCCCCCGGATGGCGCAGTGCCTCGACGATCTCGTCGAAATAGAGGAAGCGCACCTCGCCGGGATCGTCGAGAACCCCCCGTTCCACCAGCCGGCGGGCCAGTTCATCGACGCCGGCGCGGCCGAGGCACAAGAACTCCTCGATCAGGTAGACCGTGGCCTCGCGGGTGAGGTGCAACGCCCGCAACCGGCCGACGGCAGCCCACCAGCACCGCCGCAGGAATCGCGGCAATCGCTGCTCGATCGTCCCCGCGATGTCGGCGTCCGCGCGCCGCTCGGGTTGTTCGCCTCGCGAGGCAGCGGCCAGCAACGCGTAGAACCCCTCGATATCCTCCCGCCACGAGCGGTTCGAGAAGGGCAGGTAGGCGCGGGCTGTCCGGGCACCATGCAGGGCCAGGAACGCCTCGACCTCCTGCTGAAACGCCTCACCCACCGCGGTCGCACCGAGGGCGTCCCGCACCCCGCCGCCCGGCGCGCCGACGATCACCTCCGCGACACCACTACGGCGCGCCCGCGCCGCCAACTCCTGCACGCCCGAGGTCACTTCGGCCGTCTTGTACGCCACCCCCGCGAACAGATCCTCCGGGCTGACCTCACGGCCGCTTCGGGCGACGCCCAGCAGCCCGGCGGCCATCGTGCGGTAGGCGACCAGCGGGGTCAGGTAGCGGACGAACCGGAGCCCGGTCAACGCGCCGGCCTCCTCCACCGCATCGCGCACCAGCCGGATCACCTCGGCGTCCGGGGCCGATCGGACGCCCGCGGCCCGGGAGGCCAGCGCGTCCAGGCGCCGCCGCAACACCCGTTCGTCGTCCGGCCACGCGAACGGGTCACGCCGGAGTCCGGCGGCCAGCCGGCCCAGCAGGCGCAGCACCAGCGCCGGGGTGACGCGCACGTGGTTGGTGCGGACGGTGACGATCCCGTCCGGATCGCCGATGATCAGCGACGATGCGGGCGCCGAGGTGATGCCGAGCGCCACCATCGCCCCACCCGTGATGGCGTGAGTGGCCATCACATCGAGCGGGAACGGTGCGGGATAGTGCTCGATCAGGTCGTCACGGATCAGCCGGTGCAGCATGCTTCGGGGGTGTTCGTGCTTGTGCTCACTCGGTGCGGTGCTGGTGATCGGCCGCGACTGGAGCAGGAAGAGGTCGTCGCCGACGAGCGCCCATTCGACGTCCTGCGGCGCGCCGTAGTGGGCCTCGACCCGCTCGCCGAGATCGAGCAGCCGCAGCAGTTGCGCATCGGTGACGCTGGGCCGCGCGCGGGCGTCCTCGGCGACGTCGGTGGTCACGGTTCCACCACCCGGCACGGCATCGATGCGCAACTGCTTGGCGCCGATCTCCCGGCCGGTGACCGCGCGCTCGGCGCGGGCCAGCCGGAACGTGTCGGGCGTGACCAGCCCGGCGACCACGCTCTCACCCAGGCCGTAGGAGGCACCGACCAGCATCGTGGTGTCGTCGCCCGTGACCGGGTCGCGGGTGAACAGGACGCCGGCCGCGTCCGGTTCGATCATCGTCTGGACGACGACGGCCAGCGCCAATCCCTCATCGGGGACGCCGTGGCGGCGCCGGTAGTCGATGGCGCGCTCGGTCCACAGTGAGGCCCAGCAGCGCCGGACCCCATCCAGCACCGCATCAAGACCCACGATCCCGAGGAAGCTGTCCTGCTGGCCTGCGAAACTGGCATCCGCAAGGTCTTCAGCCGTGGCGGACGACCGAACCGCGACCGCCGGCTCGCCCAGGCGCGCGTAGGCGTCCGCGATCGCTTCCCTCAGCTCGACGGGCATGGGCGCCGTCTGGATTCGCCGCCGGGCCTCGGACGCCGCGCCCTTCCGCACATCGGCGCTCAGTTGTTCGGCGAGTGCGGCCGTCGCGGCGGTGTAGGCGTTCGTCGTGACGCAGAACCCACGCGGCACCGGGAATCCGGCTCGCGCGCACGCGCCCAGGTTCGCCCCTTTGCCACCCACGCGCACCGCATCGGACCCGGTGATGTCATCGAACCAGAGAATCACCTTGACTACTCTACACTTGTAGAGGCATCGAGCGGGCGTATCTTTCGGTGAACGGCACGGACCGCGGACGCAGGCGGGCAACGACGAGACTGAGAACAACAAGACAGGGGACACCCATGACCGAACGACGCACGGCGATCGCCGAAGCCGGCGTCCGGCTGCTGGCCTCGCGCGGCGTCCGGGCATTGACCCATCGCGCCGTCGACGCCGAAGCCGGCCTCCCCGCAGGATCGACCTCGTACTACGCCCGCACGCGTCGCGACCTGATCGGACTGATCATTCAGCATCTCGCCGAGCGAACTGAGGTGGACCTGGGCGCCCACCACTTCGACGGCGAACTGACGGTCGACTCGGTGGCGGACGCGCTACGTGCGGGCCTGGACGCCACCCTGCGGCGCGCCGACGATCACAAGGCGCGACTGATCCTGCTGCTGGAATGCGACGGCGACCCCGATCTGCGCGACTCCCTGTCCACCCGCCCACAGGTCAGGCAGGGCTTCGTCACCACGGCCACCCAGATCCTCGCCCAACTCGGCGTCGAGGACGCCGACGCCCGCGCGCTCGACCTGATCGGGCTGCTCGACGCCCTCCTGATGCAGCGCATCGTCCGCGGCGCGTCGTTCGACGACGGCGCGGTGCTACGCGCCTACCTGCGCGGGCTCACGAGCTAGCGGACCGTCCTCGAAGTCATCCACGACGACACGGTTGGCGCTGCGCGCCGTCCGGCGCAGCCTCATAGGCCGACCACCCCATCGACCATGCCGAAACCTCACCTCAATGCAAAGTTGTGGTCAGTAGACGCACCACAATGTTGCATTGACGGCCACGAACACACGCGGACGCGCCGGCGTGAGGGCGCTACTTGGCCCCGGGGTCGCCGAGGAGGCCGAGGTGGTCGAAGGCCTGGTAGAGGCCGTCGTCGTTGACGTCGGCGGTCACGTAGTCGGCGATCGCCAGCATGTCGTCGGAGGAGTTGCCCATCGCCACGCCCACCGCGCAGCACTCCAGCATGGGGATGTCGACGGTGGCATCGCCCATCGCGACAGTGTCGGCGCGGTCGGCGCCGAGGTGCGCCAGTAGGACGTCCACCGCGTGCGCCTTGTCGATGTTCGCCACTCCCAGGTCACCGAACAGGGCGTGCGAACCGCGTCCGCCCCAGGTGCCGGCCTTCAGCTGCGGGAACGCCTCTTTCGAGTCGAGGTGATCTTGGTAGTCGCCGAGCAGGAAGCTGATCTTGTTGATGTCGTCGCGGTAGAGATCGGCACCGTGGATCATCTCGGGGAAGATCTCCTCGACCGTGATCGTGTCGGAGTTCGGAGCACCCTTGCCCGCGGAATAGGCACGCATGGCCGGCAGCGCGGCCGTCTTGAAATGCTCGCTGCCGTACAGGCCCGAGTTGGCCTCCAGGTAGAACTCGAGACCGCGCGCGTGCAGCCAATCCACGATGGCCCGGCATTCGTCCAGGGTCAGGGTCTGGTGCATGACGACCTCGCCGCGATGTTCGACGTAGGAGCCGTTCCCACCGATCATGCCGTCGATGCCGATCTCCCACAGTTCCTCATACATCTCGGCCTTGCTGCGCCCGGTGGTCAGGTACACGAGGTGACCGGCCCGGCGAGCGGCCTGGATCGCCGCCACGGCCGAGTCGGGAAGCTGGTTGGAGTAGTCCACGACCGTGCCGTCCACGTCGAGGAAGATGATGCGCGGCATGAATGCCCTTTCTGTTGGTGTTAGTGCAGCGAGTGATCTGGAGCGGCGAGCCGCCAGCAGTGGAAGGGAGCAACGAGCCCCGCGCGCGTGGGTGCGCAGATGAAAGCGCCGGCGTGGGTGGCGGCGTCCGCGCCGAGGGAAACAATGCGGACCAACCGCAGCGGTTCTAGGTTCACGCAGGGTCACTCCCCCGGCCTCGTCGCGGGGTTGCCTGCCGCCCCGGCCAGACGGACGACGCAGGCCGGGTTGCCCTGCGCGATGACGTTCGCCGGGATGTCGTCGGTCACGACCGATCCCTCGACGATCACGCTGTTCTCGCCGATCGTCACCCCTGGGCACACGATCACTCCCCCGCCGAGCCACACGTTGTCGCCGATCGTGATCGGCCTCGCGGCGGCGGTCGTCTCGCGGTGACCCTCAGGATCAGTGGGCCGTGCCGGCGTCAGCAGTTGGACGTTCGGGCCGATCTGGCAGTCATTGCCGATGGTGATGGACGCCACGTCGAGCGCGGTCAGGTTGTAGTTCACGAACGTGCGCGCACCGATGAAGATGTTCTCGCCGTAGTCCACGAAGAACGGGGGCCTGACGATGGCCCCCTCACCCAGGTGGCCGACGAGTTCCTCCAGCAGGTGCCGCGCATCGTATCCCAGCGTCTCAGCACGGAAATACAGGTCGGCCTTCAGCGCTGCTTCGCGCGCACGGCACTCGAGCCCCTCCCGGTCGACGGGCACCGCGGCACCGGCTCGTCCATATTCCCGGCCCGGACGAAGGGTCCTTGCGATACACACGTCCGTCATGGAGCCACACTAACACGATATGTGTACGTCCGTACACACCAGGGCCATGCGCGTCACCCCTGCGCGGTGATGCGTGCGACCGCCCGGACGACCTCGGCGGGGTCGCGATCCTCCACATCCAACGCGCGGTGGATGGTGAGGCCCTCGATGAGGGCGTCGAGCATGCGGGCGGTCTCGGGGTCGAAATGCCGTTCCAGCGCCACTCGGCTGCGGCGCATCCAGTTGGTGGTGATGTCGCGGAACGCGGCATCGCGCGAAGCCAGCGTGTACAACTCGTGGGTGACGACGAGGTCGTCGGATTCACCGAACACGTCTTCGAGGATGATCGCCACCACCGCCTCGCGCGCGGACTCGACATCGACGGCTTCCGCCATCCGGCGCTCGAAGCGGTCGGCGACCTGATCGGCGAAGCGGGTGAACGCCTCGCGCAGCAACTCATCCATGCCCGAGAAGTGGTAGGTCATCGAACCCAGCGGAATGTCGGCAGCCTCGGCAATCTTGCGATGCGAAGTGCCGGCCACCCCGGCCTCGGCGATCACCCGCAGACAGGTGTCGATGATCCGGTCGCGCCGGTCGGGGTCACTGCGGCGCGGACGGCGTCCGGACGCGGCAGGCTTAGCGGCCGGCATCGGCGTCCTCCCCGATGCTGCGGATGACGCGGGCGGGATTGCCCACCGCGACGACGTTGGCGGGGATGCCCTTGGTCACCACCGACCCCGCGCCGATGACGCTGTTCTCGCCGATCGTCACGCCAGGGCAGACGATCACACCGCCGCCGAGCCAGACGTTGTCCTCCAGCACGATCGGTTGCGCGGCCTCGAGTTTGTCGCGGCGCGGCTTCGGGTCGATCGGGTGCGTCGGCGTCAGCAGTTGCACGTTGGGGCCGATCTGGCAGTCCTCACCGATGGTGATGGACGCCACGTCGAGCGCGGTCAGGTGGTAGTTGACGAAGGTCCGCGCGCCGATGGAGATGTTCTCGCCGTAGTCGACGAACAGTGGCGGCTTCACGTACGCCTGCTCGCCCAGATGGCCGAGCAGGTTCTCCAGCAGGGAGCGCGCGCCGGGATCCTCCGCCACCGATGCGCGGTGGTAGGCGTCCGCCAACCGCACCGCGCGGTGCGCGAGGCGGCTGCTTTCGGGATCGTCGGCGATGTAGAGATCCCCGGCGAGCATCCGCTCGCGGTTGGTGCGCGGATCTCCGGCGAAGTAGCTGTCGGTCATGGGGAAAAACTAGCAGGTTTGATATGGACGTACGTACACATATGTCGTAGCGTTCTTCTCATGACCGATCCCCTGTCTGCCACGATCCCCCTCCACACGCCGGCCTCCACCAACGAGTGGTGGCGCAGTGCCGTGATCTATCAGGTCTACCCGCGGTCGTTCGCCGACGCCGACGGTGACGGCATCGGCGACCTGACCGGCATCACCTCGAAGCTGCCCTACCTGCGCCGCCTCGGCATCAACGCCCTCTGGATCTCTCCGTTCTACCCCTCGCCTCAGGCCGACGCCGGCTACGACGTCTCCGACTACTGCGACATCGACCCGGTTTTCGGCTCCCTCGCCGACGCGGACGCCCTCATCTCTCACGCACACCAGCTTGGCTTGCGCGTCTTTGCCGACCTGGTGCCGAACCACACCAGCGACGAGCACCCCTGGTTCCAGCGAGCACTCGCCGCCGAACCCGGGTCCCCCGAGCGCGACTGGTATCTCTTCCGTGACGTCGATCCCGGCAACCCCGACCAGCGCCCGAACAACTGGCAGTCCGATTTCGGAGGCCCTGCCTGGTCGAAGACGCCTGACGGCAAGCAGTGGTACCTGCACATGTTCGATTCCAAGCAGCCCAACCTGAACTGGGAGAACCCGAAAGTGCGGGCCGCCTTCCTCGACATCCTCCGATTCTGGCTCGACCGGGGCATCGACGGATTCCGGGTCGACGTTGCCCACGCCCTGATCAAGGCACCGGGCCTTCCCGACTTCCATCACACCCGCGACGACTTCCTCACCGGCGCCATTCCCACCTACGCCGCCCCCTTCTATGACCAGGACGACGTGCATCTGATCTACCGGTCCTGGCTTGAAGTGCTCGACAGCTACCCAGGGGATCGGGCGATGGTCGCCGAGGCCTGGGTACAGCCCTACGACAGGCTCGCCCGTTACGTGCGCCCCGATGAGTTCCACCAGGCCTTCAACTTCGCCTTCCTCCAGTCCCCCTGGGAGGCCGGTGCGCTCCGTCAAGGAATCATCGACTCCTACCGCTCCAACGACGCGGTCGGCGCCCCGACCACCTGGGTACTGTCCAACCACGACGTCGTGCGGCACCTCACTCGCTTCGCCCTCGACCGGTTGCGCCCCTCCGGTTTGCGGCCGGACGACCCGGCACCCGACTACACGACCGGCCTACGGCGGGCGCGCGCGGCGTCCACCATGTTGCTCGCGCTGCCCGGTAGCGCCTACCTCTACCAAGGCGAAGAACTCGGGCTCCCCGAAGTCATCGACCTGCCCGCACACGCTCGCCAGGACCCCACCTTCCGCCGTACCGAAGGCGACCGGATCGGACGCGACGGCTGCCGCGTTCCGATTCCCTGGGTGAAGGACGCTCCCGCCTACGGCTTCAACGACACCGGTGAATCCTGGCTGCCCCAGCCGGCACTCTTCGGCCAACTCGCCGCCGACCAGCAGACCGGACGCGATGGTTCAACCCTGGAGCTGTATCGCGCACTCCTCGCCGTCCGGCGCAGTCGCGCGTTGGGCGAGGGCCAGCTCACCCTGGTCAATCTCGGCGAGGACATCGTTGCCTTCGACGTAACCACCGCCGCCGGCGCGATCCGCGTCGTGCTCAACCTCGGCGAAACCGGTTGGCCGATCCCGGACGGCGCCCGGCTGCTCGCCGCCAGCGATCCCAGCGTCAGCGATGAGGTCCACACCGACACCGCCGTCTGGCTCACCATCTGAGCGGTCGGCCACAAAAATCCGGTTCAGTGCGCCGGCCTCATCGGCAGTGGCGCACTGAACCGGATCATTCGGCCCTGGCATCACCTTTCTCTTCGGTGATGACCACCCTTGCTAGCGGGGAAGAAGTTCCTCGAGAATTCCAAGCACCCCATCTTCGGAGTTCGAAGGTGCCACCCGGTCAGCAATGTCGCGAATGTCTTGGGGCGCGTTGGCCATCGCGACGGACAGCCCGACCGCCTGCAGCATTTCAAGGTCGTTGTAGCTGTCGCCGAAAGCGACCGCCTCGGCGAGATCCACACCCCAACGATGCGACAGGCATTCAAGGCCGAATGCCTTGTTGTAGCCGGGCGCATTGAGATCGGCATCCTCCGGGCCCGCGACGACCGCGGTGAACTCCCCCTCCAGCAAGGCCTGGAACTCGGACACGAAAGCGCGGGGGTTCTCTAGCTGGAGCGTCGCCTTGACGATGTCGTCGGCAAACTCGAGGACGTCATCGACGACGCGCATCCGCGGAAAAAAGCGCCTGGCCCAAGCCAGATCCTGCTCGGAAAACCGTGAGGGAACCAGCCCACCGTCCGGCGTTGAGACGAGATAGGTGAGGCCACGCTCCTCCAACGCGGAGACCATCAGCCGGCCCGCACCACGGCGCGGGGCCGGCGCGTGGAAAGGAGCCTCGTCGCCGATGTCGTACAGGAAGTGGCCGTTCTCGGCAACGTAAGCCACCTCATCGGCGGGCTCGAAGAACGACCTCAGCTGCCAGTACTGGTTGCCGCTGGCCACCACGAACCGGACGCCGGCCTTCCGCATCCGTTGTCGTAGCCGAAGAAACCGCTCGCGGTCGTAGGTCATGTCCGGCCTGAGAAATGTGCCGTCCATATCGACCGCCACCAGGGAGATCCGCACGGTCAGTTCCGCCTTTCGTCGATGCGTGATGATCAGTTCTGCACCTGCCGGGGTTCGCCAGGTGCGCTTGAGCACAGGGGCCAGGATGGTTCAGAGCGAGGCGTGAGAATGACTGCCGGCCACGCCGGGGCGTCCGCCGAGAACGCCGGCAAAGATGACGACCAGGACCCCGGCCACCGGAATGATCACCAGCCCCGCCCGCAGGCTCGTGGCATCCGCGATCACCCCGACAAGCGGTGGGGAAAGCAGGAATCCCAGCCGCATCAGCCACGACACGATCGTCAGTCCCGTGCCGTGGCGCAGCCCGGGCAGATCGTCGGCCTGCTGCATCGCGGCCGGCACCAAGGTGGCGACGCCGAATCCGGCGGCGGCGAAGCCGAGGATGCTACCCGGGACTCCCGGGAAGACCAGGGCGACCCCCATGCCGGCGGCGACCATCATTCCCCCGGCACGGGCCACCACCCGCTGCCCGAAGCGATCGACGAGACCATCGCCCATCAGGCGTCCGAGGAACTGGGCGCCGACCAGAGCGATGAAGCCGGTCGCCGCCAAGGCAGCCGGAGCACCGAGCGAGGTGAGGTAGAGCGTGGCCCATGAGTTGCCGGCGTCCTCCACGATCGTGCCTGCCATGGCGATGATGACGAGGGCACCCAGCACGAGGACCGTGCGCGTGGTGAGGCCGCGCCGCGGGACGGCATCCGGCACCCGGGCGCCCGCAACGGCGTACTCCTCGGGTTCATCATCGCGACCCGGCAGGCAGAACCTCAACGCCGTGAGCGAGACGACGGAGAAGAGGACGGCCGACAGCGCCAGATGGGCAGGGAGCGGGAGCCGCAAGGCGATGGCCCCGGCCGCCATGGCGCCGCCGAGGACCGCGCCGATCGACCACACCGCATGGAAGGAGTTGAGGATGGAGCGGCCGTAGTTGCGCTGCACTCGAAGAGCGTGAGCGTTCTGCGCAACGTCGGTGATCGCGTCCATCGCACCACCGAAGAACAAGCCGAGCGCGAAAAGCAGGACCGTGGGCGAGAGCGCGGCCGCGAGCAGGCCGAGTCCGGTCAGGATCGTGCCGACGACCGCGACTTTGGCCGACCCGAAGCGACGGATCAGCGTCGCGGCCGCCAGCCCGGCCACGATCGCACCCACCGGAAAGGCGGCAACCGAGAGTCCGTAGACCGCGTTGCTGATCCCCAGGGACTCCTTGATCTCCGGGTATCGCGGGAGGATGTTGGCGAGGATCGCACCGTTGGTGAGGAACAACGCGGCGACCGCGCCGCGTGCCCGCCGGTCGGCAGCCGAGGCGAGGGAATGGACAGCCACACTCATACGTACGATCGTACATATTGATGGTCACGCGGACAACTCCCGAATGAACACATGCGCACGTACGTACACATCAGCTGTACCGTGGTGGTGGCCTCCCGCCCGGCCTTCAGGCATCACGCCGCACCGCGCCCTCGAACGAATGCGATCCCATGTACTCCCTGCTTCTGGCGATCATCTACCTCGCCTTCATCAGCCTCGGCCTTCCGGATTCCCTCGTCGGCTCCGCCTGGCCGGTGATGCACACCGACCTCGGCGTCCCACTGTCGTACGCCGGCATCGTGACCATGGTCATCGCGATCGGCACGATCGTCTCCAGCCTGCAATCCGACCGCCTCACCAAGCGGTTCGGGCCGGCCTGGTCACCGCGGCCAGCGTCGCGCTAACCGCGGCCGCGCTGTTCGGCTTCTCGACCTCGGGCTCGTTCGTGGCGCTGTGCCTGTGGGCGATCCCGTACGGGCTCGGCGCGGGTGCGGTGGACGCCGCGCTCAACAACTATGTGGCGCTGCATTACGCGTCCCGGCACATGAGCTGGCTGCACTGCTTTTGGGGTGTCGGCGCCTCGATCAGCCCGTTCATCATGGGCCATGCCCTCTCCGACGGGTCCGGCTGGAGCCACGGCTATTGGATCGTCGGCGTGATCCAGGCCGCCCTCACCGTCGGGTTGTTCCTCACCCTTCCGCTGTGGGGCAAGCACCGGGCGTCCGCCGAGGAGGCCGGCGAGGTCGACCTGAACACCGCTCCCCTGCCGCTGGCCCAGGCCGTGCGTATCCCCGGCGTCCCGCTCATCCTGCTGGCCTTCATGGCCTACTGCGCCGCCGAGGCAACCCTGATGCTGTGGGCGTCCACCTATCTGGTCGGAGCGCGCGGCGTGGATGCGGCGACGGCGGCACGGTTCGCGGCGCTGTTCCTGCTCGGCATCACGCTGGGACGGTTCCTGTCCGGCTTCGTCGCCGACCGGTTCGGCGACAAGCAGATGATCCGGATGGGCGGCCTGATCGCGCTGGGCGGCGTCGTCCTGATCGCGCTGCCGGTCGAAACGGACGTCCTCGCCCTGGGCGGTCTGGTACTGGCCGGGTTCGGCTGCGCGCCGGTCTACCCCGCGATCATCCATTCCACCCCGGCCAACTTCGGGCGGGAGAACTCCCAGGCGATCATCGGCATCCAGATGGCCGCCGCCTACACCGGCACCACCGCCATGCCGCCGCTGTTCGGCCTGCTCGCGCAGTACATCGACATCGGCCTGTTCCCGTTCTTCGTCGGGGTCTTCACCGTCCTGCTGCTCGCGATGACCGAGACGCTGAACCGGCGGATGGCCGTCCGCTCGGCCGTCTGAGCGGCCAACGCCTCGGCCGGCGTACCTGACCGCCCGAATCCGGACGCCGCACTGGCGCGATGGCGACAGCTACGCCGTGGCGCTGACCCTTGGGGATCATGGCCGGCAAAAGCCGGCGATCACCCGGGCGACGGACGCCGGATCCTCCAGCATCGGCAGGTGACCGGCCGCCACCTCGTCGACGCGCGCAGCGCCGAGACGTTCGGCGAACCGGCGCTGCAGCGCGGCGGGGAGTTCCTTGTCGTCGGTGGTGACCAGGTAGCCGCGCCGCTCACACCAGGGCTGCGTGCCGGTGCGATCGCGGTAGTAGCCCAGCGGTTCAGGAGTGAAGCCGGCGACGAGCCGGTCGACCGTGGCGGGGTCGAGGGCTGAGGCGAGCGTCGTCCGGATCGCCGACTCCGGCGGCCGGGTGCCGGCGATCCGCATCACCGCGCCGAGGATCCAGCGGTTCGGAACCGGCATCGCCGAGAGGAACGATCCCCCCGGCTTCGGGACGACCGCGCTCACAGCCAGGAACCCGGCCACCCTCCCGGCCGCCAGCCGGGCCACCTCGGCCCCGACCACACCGCCGCCGGAGTGGGCCACGATGGTGAAGCGCTCCGCGTCCACCGAGGCCAGCGCGGCGTCCGCATAGTCGCGTAGCCGCTGCCCGCCCGCGGGCCGGGCCGCCACCCGGGTGTCGTAGCCGTCGCCGAGTTCGCGGCGGGCCGCGTCCCAGATCCAGCCGGGCAGCCCGGCGCCGCCGATGAACAGAACAGTGGGTGACGAGGTACTCATGGTGCCGATCCTCACCCCCGCCGATGTCACCTGTATGTCACTATTTCTGGGTGAGTCGCACCGATCGCCTGTATGCCCTGCGCGAGGAACTGCGCCGGGCCGGGCCGGCGGGGCGCTCGGCCGAACGCCTGGCTGAGATCTTCGAGGTCAGCGTCCGCACCGTCAAGCGCGACATCTCGGCGCTGCAGCACGGCGGATTCCCGGTGCGCGCGCGGCCGGGCCCCGGGGGTGGCTATGTGGTGGACGCCGCCGCGACGCTGCCGCCGGTCAACTTCACCGATGCCGAGGCGTCCGGCCTGGCCGCCGCCGTGAACGCGCATCGCGGCCAGCCGTTCGACGGTCATGCCCGCGCCGCGCTCACCAAGGTGTTGGGTGTGATGGACGCCGCCGCGCGCGAGCGGGCCGACGATCTGGGCCGGCGGATCTGGATCGATCACACCGACAGCCCCGACGACGCGCGGATCCGGCGTGCGGTCGAGCAGGCCGTCCATGAGCGTCGCGTGCTGTCGGTGCATCATCGAACCGAGGACGGCGCCGAGGAGGCCACCCGGATCGATCCGGTGTTCCTGGGGCACACCCGGGGTTGCTGGTGGGTGGTCGGTCATTGCCGCAGCCTGGGGGCGATCCGCTGGTTCCGGCTCGACCGGATCACCGTCGCCCGGGCGCTTTCGGAAGCCGCCGACGACATTCCGGTGGATGCCGTCGGCATGCCACCGCCCACGGCGGCGTCCGTGTCCGACGGCTGACGCTCCCGTTCAGCAAGCGCAGGTCACGAGGCGATCCCCTGATGCGACGTTTCGGCGTCCGGTGGGGCTAACGCCGCTCACACGCGACGCCATCCCCGTCACGATCCAGATGCTCGCCGTAGCCCGGCTGCCCGCGGTAGAGGGGCGCCTTTCCAGCTCGACGAACCTCGCTACAGTTCTTGTAGAGGACGCCACCCCCTGAACCCGAGCCTGAACCCGACCCGGACGAGGCATAGCCGAGCCAGACACCGCTGCCGGCGAAATTGCTGAGACGACCATCGATCCGGTACTGACCGGTCACCATGGCACCATTCGGCTTCAGGTAGTACCAGGAGTTACCTTGCTGCAGCCACCCGGTGAGCATGCTGCCGTGGGCATTCAGGTAATACCAGGCTCCGCCGGCCTGCACCCAGCCGGTCACCATCTGTCCACCGGGCTCCAGGTAATACCAGGACCCGCCGACCTGAACCCAGCCCGTCGCCATGGCCCCGTCGGCCTTCAGGTAGTACCAGGACCCAGCGTCCTTGACCCAGCCGGTCTGCATCGAGCCATCGGTGTTCAGGTGGTACCAGGAGCCTCCGGCTTTGACCCATCCGGTCTGCATCATGCCGGTGGCATCAAGGTAATACCAGCTCGTTCCGCTCTTTACCCAGCCTGTTTGCATCGCGCCGTCAGTATTGAGGTAATACCACCCCTCAGCACGGTGAAGCCATCCGGTCTGCATCACGCCGGTGTCGGCGAAGTAATACCACTTACCCTGGTCGTTCAGCCACTCATCGAGTTTCATGAAACCTTGCGCGTTTGCGTGGAACCAGTATCCGAAGACCGAGAACCACCCTTTCTTGATGGATCCTCGGTCATAGAATCCAACACCGGCCTCATCGGCACCGAAGTCGAGCACCGCACCGAAATCGCTGAAGTCATAGCCGGTGAATCCGGTCACCGTAATCACCTCGGAGAGGTATTCGTACTCCACGCCGTCGTCATTCACCGCCAGGTAGACGAAGGCGCGATCACCGGCGGCCGGAACGGTCAGGGCGACCGTCCCGATCCTTCCTGCAGACAACTGGACAGGGTCGCTCCAGTCGGTGAAGAACATCTGGGCGCCGTCCGCGATCCCGGAGCCGACCCGGGCTTGCGTCACCGTCGGATTGACACCACCGTCGATGTTCCAGTTGGCGAAGATCGTCCGGCCCGCGACCACGGTCTCCACATCCACCGAGAGGAGGACATCCAGCGAGTCACTCGCGGCCGCCGTGTCCATCATCGGCGCGGCTGCAGCCTTTGCCGTCACGACGCCGCCGGGATCAAGGTGGGACGCCTCGCCTCCCGTTGCCATGGCAGTCGTCGCCGAGGTCACCATCAGCGCTGCGGTGCCAAGCAGAGCCAGCAACGCGCGGTAACGACTTTTCTTCATCGGCCTCATCTCGAGACCTCCCCCTCCGTTGAGGCTGTCGGCAGTTGACCGCCGAGGGCACCACGTCCATGTGGGCACCCGAACGCAACGATAGGGGCGCAAAGTCACCGCCACCTTCGGTAACGACAAACTCGTGCGCGAGTCGGCCGACAGGTTTGGGGCCCTCGCGCTCTTGCGCACGGGTTGCACGGTCGCGCACGAAATCTCGTCGGCAAGCGTGCAACTCGTGCGCGCGGAACACTGGGATGGGGCGAAGGCGGCGGGCTGCGGGGGCTCGTTCGTCGATCCCGCCCTCGCGGACCTGCGGCGTCGGCACCAAGCTCGCAAAAATCAACCACTCGACGCTGGCTGCAAGGGCCTTCGGCGCCGCCGAGTGGCTGATTCTCGCGAAAGATCCCACCGAACCCGAACCAAGCATCCGGGTGGTACCGAACGAGCCCTAGGCGTCGCTTACGACCGAGCACGGACGAAGGACACCATGAAACGCCAGAACCTCGCACAGCGGGTCGCTGCACGAGGTTCTGAGCACATCACAGTGGAGGTGGCGGGAGTCGAACCCGCGTCCTCAAGAGGCGAACCAGGCATTCTCCGGGCGCAGCCGATGGTGTCGTTCTACTCGGCCCCCACGCTCGTCATCGGCACGTCGTGGACAGGCCCAGCCCTAGTAAAGTCCCGTCCATCCGCCAAGGCGTCAGATAGACAGCAAGCCTCCTAAATGAGGCCAGACACCGGACGGAAGGCTACATCCGGGCTGACCCTTCGATCGCTGATCAGGCAGCGAGAGCGAAGTCTGCGCGATTGTTTTCGGCAGTTATTGTTTTTCCAGGCTCGTTTACGAGATGTCCTGGATCCTCGGCCCGCTTCTCCTGGAACTACCGTCCCAAGTCGAAACCAGTCACCCCCTGTTGAGTTGTTACCCGCGGAGCCGAAGCCCCGCGAGCACTTCAGCGTACACCACGCCGAGACTGAGCGCCCAACGTGCAAGGGTCCACCGCCAGCCGACCCGCCAGGCATGGTCTCAACACCCGCGGACGCCGGCGCATTCCCGTCAGCGCCCGGATTCGTCGATCACCTTCCAGGGGATGACCCTCATCACAGGGTTGGTCCACGGCTGCCCCGACAGGGCCCGCGCTCCCCCGGTGATGCTGAGCACCAGCCAGCCAACAAAGCCGATCGTCATGATCAAGCCGACGAGACCGCCCGGCAGGAACGGGCCCGTCAGAGCGCCGGTCAGGATGCAGGCGATGCCGGCGGTGAACTGGAAGTTGAACGCCTTGGCCGCCTCACGCCGCGCAGGCGTCCCCGGCGTGGCCAGCGCATAGAGAACCAGTGGGCCCAGGATCCAACTCACCAACCCCGAGAGGTGGGCGAACCCGCCGACGCCGGTCGCCTGCGGATTCCGTGCGGGCGCCGGCGCCATGAACGCGGCCGCCGGTGCCGGCGTCCGGGGAAGATCGACCACCACGGCGTTCAGTTCGCGCCGGGTTTGCGCCCTCATCACCAGGCCCAGGCGCCGATCCAGCTCGACTTCGTCGAGGCGGCCGGCGGCGTAGGCGTCCGACAACAGAGCTTCGGCACGGCCGCGCTCGGCATCGCTCACACGCAGGGACAGTGACGGATGTTCGGCAGGCATGCCACCATGGTGCTCCGGTTTCCCGGCACGCCCATCGGGTGATCCCCGGAGTGCGCCCGAGGCGCCCGTTAGGGTGGGGCTCATGGAGAAACCAATCGTCGAGATTCCCGCCGAAGATCCGCCCGCCACCCTCGTCCTGGATGACATCGAGGTCGGCACCGGCCCCGAGGCCGTCCCCGGTAAGCGGGTGGCCGTGCACTATGTGGGCGTGGCCTGGTCGAACGGTGCCGAGTTCGACAGCAGCTTCGACCGCGGCGAACCGCTGGTCTTCCACCTGGGCGCCGGTCAGGTCATCCAGGGCTGGGACACCGGCATCGCCGGCATGAAGGTGGGCGGACGCCGCACCATCACCATCCCGCCGCACCTCGGCTACGGCGCGCGCGGCGCCGGGGGCGTGATCAAGCCCAACGAGACGCTCGTGTTCGTCTGCGACCTCGTCGGCGTCGCCTGAGCGACACCACGACCGGCATCAAAGCGGCGGGGGCCCAAGGCTCCCGCCGCAGTGCGTTACCGGCGCGCCTTCCGGTTGCGCACCGCCATGGCGCGCTGGGCCTCGCGATTGGCATCCCGTTCGGCGATGGTCTGGCGCTTGTCCCAGTCCTTCTTGCCGGTCGCGACGGCGAGTTCGACCTTCGCGTAGCCGTCGGAGAAGTAGATCGACAGCGGCACCAGCGTGCGGCCCGAGTTCGACACCTCGCGCTCCAGCTTGGCGATCTCGCGGCCGTGCAGCAGCAGTTTACGGTTGCGGGTCGGCCCGTGGTGGTGGGTGCCGAACTTGTACTCGGGAATGTTGACCCCGCGCAGCCACACCTCACCGTCGTCGACGGTGGCGAAACCGTCGGTCAGCGACGCGCGCCCGGCGCGCAATGACTTGACCTCGGTGCCGAGCAGGACGATGCCTGCCTCGTAGCGGTCACCGATGTGATAGTCGTGACGGGCTTTCTTGTTCTGGGCGACGAGGACACGCCCCTGCGGTCGTGGCATGACCTTGTGCTCCTTCTCAGCGTGGGAGCGACATCATACTCGCCGTCGGCGCCGAGCGGTCAGCGTCGGCACGTCGCCGCCGGTCAGGGCACGTACAGCACCGGGTTGACCGGGGCGCCGTCGAGCCGGACCTCGAAGTGCAGATGTGGTGTCGTCGACAGGCCGGTGTTGCCCACGTATCCGATGAGTTGGCCCTGCTTGACCTGCTGCCCGGCCGACACGACGACGCGCGACTGGTGCGCATAGCCGGTGGTCGTGTAGCGGCCGTTGATCACATTGCCGTGACCGATCAGCACGAAGTTGCCGAATCCACCGTTCGGGCCGGCCTTGAGCACGACGCCATCGCGGGCGGCGTAGATCGGCGTCCCGGTCGGCGCGCCCATATCGACGCCGTTGTGCGAACGCCACACCTTGAGGATCGGGTGGAACCGCTGGCCGAACGCCGAGCCGTAGCGGGCGTTGACCGGGCGGATGAAGCCGTAGGAGGATGTCGCACCGCCCTGGCGCGCCGCGGGAACCTCGGCCGCGTCGTTGCCGCCGGACGGCGCACGCATGCCCCGGGACGCCGCCGCGCGCTTCGCCTGCGCCTCGGCGGCCTGGCGTCGAGCGTTGTCCGCCTCGATGCGGGCGACCTCGCCCTTGATCTCGGCCTGGAGCCGGTCTTCCTCCGACTGCAGGCTGCGATAGGCCGCCTCGTCGGCGTCCAGTTCCGCCTGCGCGGCGATCCGCGCCTTCTGGTTGGCCGCCACCAACGATGCCACCGCGTTGCGCTGGTCGCGCGCCAACGCTTCGAGGCCGGCGACCTGGGCGACCATGCGCTCCGCGGACGCCTTCTCCTCCGCGATCCGGGCCTCGAGCTCGGCCTGCACCCGGCGGGCCTCTTCCATCTCGGCGAGGACGGCGTCCAGGCGCGCCTTCTCGGCGGCTTGGGTGTCGAAGATGGTGGTGCTCCACTGCAGCCGCTGGCTGAGTTCGGCCGGGGTCTCCGCGCCGAATACGATGCTGAGCCCTTCCAGATCGCTCTGCTGCTGGAAGGCGGTGCGGGCCGCGGCTCCGATCATGGCGACCTGGGCGTCCACTTCGGCCTCGGCCTCGGTGACACGCTGCTTGGCGACCTCCAGATCGGCACGCGCTTGATCCAAAGACGCGGCAATACGACGGTCTTCGGCACGGGCGTCGGCCAATTGCGTGGTCAATTCCGCCAGCGCGGCCTGCGCATTGTCGAGTTCGGCCTGCGAATCGAGCAGCTGCTGGGTGGCGACGCCCACCTTCTGGTGCGATTCATTGAGGCCGTCGCGCGCATTCTTCTGGGACTGCTGGGCGCTCGCGACCTGACGGCGCAGATCCGACAGCGTGTCGGCCGAGGCGGCCGGGATCATCAGGGACAGCGAGACGCCCGCGACCACGCAGGCACCCGCCACGCGGACGCGCACGCGCCCGCGCGCCTTCTGGCTTCCAGAGGGCTGATCAATCACGTCGTCTCCCAACGATCGCACGCACGACTACCAAGACGCGGCTCATACCTTGAGGAACCGCCGGGTCGCCACCAACGTCGGGATCATAGAGAGCAGGACGCTGACCACCACAACCCAGAAGGCCGTGGTCCCGACATGAGGCCAGTCGACCCAGGCGAATCCCTGAAGGGCAGGTTTAGCCTTTTCGACGATGACGAAGCGGTAGATCGCCGCCAGCGAGCCGGACGCGAGCAGGGCGCCACCGAGCGCGACGAGCAGCGCCTCAAGCAGGAAGGGCGCCATGATGTAGGTCTGGGAGGCACCGACCAACCGCATGATCTCGATCTCCCGGCGGCGGGTGAAGGCGGCCACCCTGATGGTGTTGCCGATCTGCAGCGCGGCCGCCAGGAGCAGGACCCCGGAGGTG
Organism: Propioniciclava sp.; assembly: GCF_047602245.1. Taxonomy (GTDB): domain Bacteria; phylum Actinomycetota; class Actinomycetes; order Propionibacteriales; family Propionibacteriaceae; genus Propioniciclava. Next base: position 3,303,558 of record NZ_JASGHT010000001.1, on the reverse strand, counting down.
CCCACGGCCAACCAGCGCCCCCAGTTCAGCCATTCGAAAAGCGGATCCAAGAACTGCCGGAGATCCTGAACATTCTGAACCCCCGGCTGCGTGCCGATCTCGGCGGTGACGCGCTGGTATTGCTCAGGATTCACCAGCTTGACCCTGAAAAGATCCTGCATATCCTCAGCCTTCATGGAGGCGATAATGGGCGAATCGGCGTACGCCTGCTTGAACTCCTCGAAGACCTCGTCCTTGCCCTGGTAGAAGACCTCCTGCACCTCGGGGTTGGCCTGAAGCGCCCCTTGGATCGCCGTCCGCTGCTCGTCGGTCGTGCCGACGCCCGGCGTGCAGTGCTCACCCTGGGTCGCAGGGGTGCACAGGAACACGGTGATCTCGATGCGGTCGTACCAGCGTCCCTTGATCAGATCCACCTGCTGCGCGACCAGCGCGCCCAGGCCGAACAGGGTCAGCGACACCCACATGGTGACCAGGATCGCCAGGTTCATACTGGCGTTGCGGCGGAGACCGGACGCGACTTCGGTCAGTGCATGGCGCATGTTCGTTCTACTCCTGTCGTGCCCGGCTCACTGGTAGCCGTAGACACCCTGGGCCTGGTCGCGGACGAGGCGGCCCTCGCTGAGCTGGATCACCCGGCGGCGCATCTGGTCGACGATGGTCGAGTCGTGCGTGGCCATCACGATCGTGGTGCCGTCCTTGTTGATCTGGTCGAGCAGCTTCATGATGCCCACGCTGGTCGCGGGATCGAGGTTGCCGGTGGGCTCGTCGGCCAGCAGGATCGAGGGACGATTCACCACCGCGCGCGCCAGCGCGGCACGCTGCTGCTCGCCGCCGGACAGCTCATCGGGCAGCCGATCGGCCTTGTCGAGCAGCCCCACCCGCTCAAGGGTGGCGGGCACGATCTCACGGATCTCGCGCGTGGGGCGTCCGATCACCTGCAGCGCGAACGCGACGTTCTCAGAAACCGTCTTGCCGGGCAGCAGCCGGAAGTCCTGGAAGACGGTGCCGATCTCGCGGCGCAGTTTGGGGATGCCCCACGAGCGCAGGCGGCCGACATCGCGTCCGTTCACCGTGACCGACCCCGCGCTCGGGCGCATCTCACGCAGCACGAGCCGCAGGAAGGTCGACTTGCCGGAGCCGGACGGGCCGACCAGGAACGCGAACTCGCCGTCGCCGATCTCGGCGGTCACCTGGGACAGCGCAGGCGTGCGCTGACCCGGATAGGTCTTGTCGACGTGGTCGAAAGAGATCACCAAAGCTCCCTGGTCAGGCCTGCGCGTCGATCTCGGAACGCTTGCGCCAGCGGATGCCCGCATCGATGAAGCCATCGATGTCGCCGTCGAAGACCGCGTCGGGGTTGCCGACCTCGTGCTCGGTGCGCAGATCCTTGACCATCTGGTAGGGGTGCAGCACGTAGCTGCGCATCTGCGAACCCCACGAGTTGCCGCCGTCGCCCTTGAGCGCGTTCAGCTCGGCCTCGCGGTCGCGGCGCGCCTTCTCGAGCAGGCGCGACTGGAGCACCTTCATCGCCGCCACCTTGTTCTGCAGCTGGCTCTTCTCGTTCTGGCAGCTGACCACGATGCCGGTGGGAAGGTGGGTGAGACGGACGGCCGAGTCGGTCGTGTTGACGCTCTGGCCGCCGGGGCCTGAGCTGCGGAACACGTCGACGCGGATTTCGGCCTCGGGAATGTCGATGTGGTCGGCCTCCGCGGTCACCGGCAGCACCTCGACGCCGGCGAACGACGTCTGGCGGCGTCCCTGGTTGTCGAAGGGGCTGATCCGGACCAGGCGGTGCGTGCCCTGCTCGACCGACAGGGTGCCGTAGGCGAACGGCGCCTTCACCTGGAAGGTGGCCGACTTGATGCCCGCCTCCTCGGCGTAGCTGATGTCGTAGACCTCGGCCGAGTAGCCGTGCCGCTCCGACCAGCGCAGGTACATCCGCAGCAGCATCTCGGCGAAATCGGCGGCGTCCACACCGCCCGCCTCGGAGCGGACCGTCACGACCGCGTCGCGCTCGTCGTACTCACCCGACAGCAAGGTGCGCACCTCAAGGGCGTCGATCTCGGTGCGCAGCGAGGTCAGTTCACGGTGGGCTTCTTCGAGCGTGCCGGCGTCGGCCTCTTCTTCGGCCAGTTCGACGAGGACGCCGAGGTCGTCCAGCCGTGAACGCAGGCTGCCCACGCGGTCGAGTTCGGAGTTGAGCTGGGACAACCGGGAGGTGACCTTCTGCGCGTTGTCAGGGTCATCCCACAGGTCGGGGGCGGCCACCTTCTCGGAGAGGTCGGCGATCTCGGCGCGCTTGCGCTCGGGGTCGACGACGGACTCGATGCTCGAGAGGGAACGGTCGAGGTCGGCGATCTCGGCTCGGATGTCAATGGCTGCCACGAGGGGTCAGCTTACCTGCCGCGGCCCTCGGGTCGGTGAGGTGCCAGGGTGTGGCGGCGTCCGGGCGGCGGCAGCGGTGGTCGCAGTGCCGGTACGGACGCCTGCTGAACCCTGGCCTCGGGCTCAGGGGTGCTTGAGCCCGCGCGGCTCGTGCTCGCTGATGTGCGCGGTCTCGATCTGGAACGTCGAATGCTGGACCGACACCGGGAAATGCTCGGCGACGCACTCCTTGATCGTGTGCAGGATCTCGGCGGCGTGGCCGTCGGCGAAGCAGCCGTCGTCCACCACCACGTGGCCGGTGAGTGTGGGCAGGCCGGTGGCCACCGTGGAGGCATGCAGGTCGTGCACCTCACGGACATGGTCGATGGCGAGGATGTGGGTGCGGACGGCGTCCAGGTCGAGATCCTTCGGGGTGAACTCCATCAGGACGCCGATCGCCTCGCGCGCCAGCCCGAACGCCCGCGGGGCGATCAGGGCGGCGATGAACAGGCCCGCGAGGGCGTCGGCCTGTTGATAACCGGTGGTGGCGATCACGACGGCGGCCACGATCACGCCGAGCGAGCCGAGCGCATCGTTGAGCACTTCCAGGAAGGCCGCGCGCATGTTCAGGTTCGCGCCCCGGCTGGAGGCCAGCACCCCGATGGAGGCGACGTTGGCGATCAGGCCGAAGACGCCGAAGGCGAGCAGTTCGCCCGCCGGCACCTCGGGTGGGGCGAACAGCCGCCGGACGCCCTCGATCGCGGCGTAGGTGCCGACGCCGAGCAGGACGGTCGCCTGCGCGAGGGCGGCGATCACCTCGACGCGCCGGAACCCCCAGGTCCGCTTCGAATCGGCCGGACGCAGCATCAGCGTGGCGGCGATCAGCGCCATCAGCAGGCCGGAGGCGTCCACCAGCGCGTGCGCGGTGTCGGTGAGCAGCGCCAGGCTGCCGGTGATCACCGAGCCGACGAGCTGGGCCACCACGATGCTCGCGGTGATGCCGAAGGCGATCCACAGCGTGCGGCGATGGTCCCCGGGCCGGCCGAGTTCATCCGGGGATGGCCCGTGATGGTGGTCGTGCCCCGCTCCCATCGTGCTGCCTTTCGATTGATCGATTTTCTTCGATCATAGGCACTTCACGGTCATGCTGCCTGGGCGGGGAATCTATTTCGAGATTGCCTGGGAATGGATCTCGATATCGAGGTGGTAGTGCGGACGGCCCTACTGCCGGAACCAAATCCCGAACAGACTTGAGCTCGTGAGATGATTCTCTTTCTCGAATTAGAAACTCGGCGGCAGGGTCAGGATCTCGGCGCCGTCGGGGGTGATCGCGATGGTGTGCTCGCTGTGCGCGGTGCGGCACCCGGTGACGCTGCGCAGCGTCCAGCCATCGGCGTCCACCGTCAACTCGGCGGTGTCCTGCATCACCCACGGCTCCAGGGCGAGCAGCAGGCCCGGCCGCAGTTTGTAGCCGCGCCCGGGGCGTCCGTTGTTGGGGATGTGCGGGTCCTGGTGCATGGTCGAGCCGATGCCGTGCCCGCCAAACTCGGTGTTCACCGGGTAGCCGGCCGCGCCGAGGGAGGCGCCGATCACGTGCGAGAGGTCGCCGACCCGGACGCCGGGGCGCGCCGCCGCGATCGCGGCGGCCAGGGCTTGCTCGGTCGCTTCGATCATGGCCACGCTCTCGGCCGGGCGCGACTCGCCCACGATGAAGCTGATCGCCGCGTCCGCCGCGACACCGCGCACCAACACGGCCAGGTCGAGGGTGAGCAGGTCGCCGTCGGCCAGCGCGTAGTCGCGCGGGCGGGCGTGCAGTACCGCGTCGTTGACGCCGGTGCAGATGTAGTGGCCGAACGGTCCCCGCCCGAAGGAGGGCGCATAGTCGACGTAGCAGGATTCGGCGCCCGCGCCGAGGATCATCTCCTTGGTCCAGGCGTCGATGTCGAGCAGGTTCGTGCCGACCACGGCGCGCTGCTTCATCGTGTGCAGGATCTCGCCGACCAGCGCGCCTGCCTCTTTCGCGCGCGCCAGCTGGGACGGGTTCAGGATTTCGATCATCACGGCCTTTCTCGCAAGGCCTGTGACTATACGAGATCACGGACCAGCGACCCGGTGACGGACCTTCGCCGGGACACCGATCGCCCCGTGGCACTGTCTCCGAATCCGGCCTGGCGCGCGTTGTTGCGGTCTCACCGGGTGTTCCTGGCGCCTACGCTGACGAGATGGCAGCCAGCACCGGGAGCGATGCGCCGCAATCTCCCACGTCCCCGACGTCGCTCGACTATGCCGCGCTGGTGCCACCGCCTCATCGCCGGGCGGCGGGGGCGGAGCCGGTCTCCACCTGGTGGTCATGGCGGGGCTACCGGGTTCATGTCGCGCGGGCGCCGCGGCCGCAGGCGCCGGTGCGGGTGGTCGCCGTGCACGGTGTGGCCGGGCACAGCGCTGCGCTGTGGCCGCTGGCCGCATTGCTGGCCTCGCGAGGCCTGGAGGTGGCCGCCCTCGACCTGCCGCTGTATGGGGCGACGACCTGCCCCGAGCCGGGCGCCGTCCGCTATGGCGACTGGGTGGATCTGCTCGCCGATTTCGTCGCCACCGAGGACGATGGGCGTCCCGTGATTCTCTTCGGAGCAAGCATGGGTGGCCTGCTCGCCTACCAGGCCGCCCACCGTTCGGCGGCCGTGGACGCCGTGGCCGCGACCTGCCTGCTCGACCCGCGAGACCGGCGGGTTGCGACCCAGCTGACCCGTTTCGGGTCGCTCGGTTTGCTGGCCCTGCCGCTGTCCGTCCTGGTTCGGGGACGCCTCGGCGAGGTGATGATTCCGGTGCGCCGGGTCGCGGACCTCACCCGGATCAGCCGTGATCCGCGGATGGCGCGCCTGTGCGCGTCCGACCCTCGCGGAGGGGGCGCGCTGGTGCCGCTGGGGTTCCTCGCCTCCTATCTGCGCTATCGGCACACCGTTGCGGCCCGAACCCGGACGCCGCTGTTGCTCGTCCACCCCACCCACGACGCCTGGACTCCGGTGGAGCTCAGCATGCGTTTCCTGCGCCGGATCGCCGCGCCCAGCACCGTGGTGCTGTTGCGCGAATGCGGACATTTCCCGATCGAGGAACCTGGGATCACCGACCTTCTCGATGCGATCGACCGGTTGGCCGCCGGATTGCGGCCAGAATGAGGAGATGACGACCACCTGGCGCGACCTTCTGCTCGGCCAACTCGACTTCTACTGGCAGGCTCACCTGTGGCCCCGGCTGCGCGGGCTCAGCGATCACGAGTATCTGTGGGAGCCCGCCGACGGCGCCTGGACCCTGCACGAAGGCGAAGACGGCGTGGTGCGGATCGAGGCGGTCGTCCCCGAACCTCCGGTGGCCCCGGTCACCACTATCGCCTGGCGGATGGCTCATGTCGGACGCGACGTGCTCGGCAAGCGGGCGCGCGCCTTCTTCGGTGGTTCGGACGCCCCCGCCGACATGTACGACGACCGGCACTGGCCCGAACCGCTGCCGCTGACCGCCGACGGCGGTCTGGCCTTGCTCGAACGCGGCTACACCTGCTGGCGCGACGGTATCGCCGCACTCGATGACGAGGCCTTGCTGCGTCCGCTCGGCCCCCGAGGCGGACCGTTCGCGCACGACTCGATGGCCGCGCTGGCGATGCACCTGAACCGGGAAACGATGGCGCACGGCGCGGAGATCTGCCTGCTGCGCGACCTCTACCGTGCCCAGGTGACCCACGGTGATCCCCTGGTGCGCGCCGCTTACGCGGGCCGGGCTGGGGATGCCGAACGCCGCATCCGCCAGAGGGGAAGCCTGAACTCGGTCACGCGCTGGCATCCATCCCTGCTCGCGGACGTCGCCGCCTTGCACCACTGGAGCACCGTGCGCGTGCTGATCGACCAGGGCTTCCCGGTGAACAACGCCACCGACCACGGCACTACCGCCCTGCACTACGCGGCGTCCGCCGGTGAGTTGAGCATGGTCACCATGCTGATCGAACACGGAGCCGACCCCACCTTGGTGGACTCCACCTACGGCATGGACGCCGCCGGCTGGGCCGGCCACTTCGGCCACACCGAGGTCGCCGCCTACCTACGCACCATGCCTAGATGAGCACCCCGATCCGACAATGGAGGGACATCCGCCGGAATCGTCACACTCATCAGGGGTGGGAGCGCGCCCAGAGCAGATGACTGTGACGTTTTCGGCACTTCTCTTCACCGCGTCCGCCATGCGCGACGGTCAGGAACCCGCTTCGTCAGAAACCCGGTCATGGGCGGGGCCGATCCAAGCGGTAGCCGATGCCACGCACGGTACGAATCAGGGCCGGACGCCCCGGCTCCGGCTCGATCTTGGCGCGCAGGCGCTGCACCACGGCGTCCACCAAACGAGAATCGGCCGCGTAACCGTAGCCCCAGACTCGTTGCAGCAGTTGGTGCCGGCTGAGCACCTGCCCGGCATGGTCGGCCAACTCCAGCAGGAGCCGGAGTTCGGTGGGAGTCAGCGCGACCGGCTCGCCGCCCCGGGCCACCACCATCGCGGCTCGATTGATCGCGAGATCGCCGAACAGCGTCACCGGCTCGCCTTCGATCGGCGCGGCGCGGCGCAGCACGGCTTTGATCCGGGCGTCCAGGACACGAGGTTCGACGGGCTTGGTGACGTAGTCGTCGGCACCACACTCCAGGCCGGCGACGATGTCGACCGGATCCGACCGTGCGGTCAGCATGATGATCGGCAGCAAAGAGGACGCCCGCACCCGGCGTGCCGTCTCGAAACCGTCGATGCCGGGCATCATCACGTCCAGCAGCATCACGTCGAACGGGCGCTCTGCCATCGCAGCCAGTCCTGCTTCACCTGTCGCCGCCAAGACGACCCGGTGCCCCAGCGAAGTCAGCGCGAGACGGAGGGCGTCCGCCACACCCGCATCGTCCTCGACCAGCAGCAATGTGCTCACAGCGCCTCCAGAGGATCGTCCTGACCCAGCAGCAATGCGCTCACGACGCCTCCGGAAGGTCATCCGCTTCTGCATCCGGCTGGTGGGGCAGCGTCAGCCGGAACGTCGATCCGTCCGGCTCCAGTGTGAGCGAGCCGTCCAGCAGGCGAGCGTTCTCGGCCGCGATGGCCAAACCGAGTCCGGACGAGGCACCGTGCCGGGACTCGTCACCGCGCACGAACCGGTCGAACACACGGCCACGAAGGGCGTCGGGCACTCCCGCACCGCCGTCGTGAACCTCGACCGTCACCCTCGCATCGTCGCAGACCAACCCCACCACAACGGGTGGTTCGCCGTGCTGGACCGCATTCGCCACTAGATTCCGGACGACGGTGCGCGCCCGAACCGGGTCCGTGGTGAGCGGCAGTTCGGACGGTCCGGTATAGACGATCTCCACACCGGCGTCACCGATCACCTCCGCGATCAGGTCGACCAGGTCGATGCGACTCGTCACCACGGGCGCCCGCCCTGCGTCCATTCGGCTGATCTCCAGCAGGTCTTCGGTCAGCGCGGAAAGCCGGACAAGCTGGGGAGCCACCAGGGCCGCGGCCTCGTCTCTGGTTGCGGGATCACGCAGCGCTTCGGCCGACGCCAGCAGGGCTGCGGTCGGCGTCCGTAATTCATGGGCGACGTCGGAGACGAACCGCCGCTGAGCTTCGTTGACCCGCTCCAGTTCGGCGATCTGGCCGGTCAGCCGGTCGGCCATCGTGTTGACCGCGCGCGACATCGCCGCCACATCGTCGTCGCCGACCACCGGAATGCGGGCCGAGAGGCCGCCCGCCGCCACCGCCTCGGCCATCCGCCCAGCCCTGCTGATGGGGCGGATCACGCTCCCCGCCAGCGCGAAGGCCAGCATTGCGGACGCCACGACGATGAACGCCGACCGCACCTGCAGCGTCCGCTGCAGCGCGGGAACCGGATCAGCCTGCTCATCAAGGTTGAGGGTGCGCACCACCATCCAGGGGATCTCCTGATCCTGGCCAACGGCTGGCTGGAACACGCCCAAGGAGATCAAGAACCGGCCGCAAGGTTCGGTCCACCACCCCGTGCTCCCGGGCGATCCGAGTGTCACCCGCATCGGCCGTTGCAGACACTCAGGCCGGGTGCGGCTGACCGGACCCCAGTCGTTCACCAGCCGCGCCACGAGCGCGCGCTCGGGATCCGGCACCGGGAGCGACTGCCCGTGATTCGCCTCACCGGACTCCGGCGGAATCAGGAGCAGTTCGGACGGCAGCCGGTCATCGCCTTCGTATCCGCGCCACCCTGCCGCCTCCAAGGCGTCCAGTGTGCGAGCGGATGGATCGACCGCCAGCGCATTGCGCAGTTCGGCGACATCGCGCATCACCAACCCCTCGAGTTGCCGCCCCAGGTTCTGCCGATGCTGGTCAGCCGCCCACGCCGTCGTGGTGAGCGTGAGCGCGCCACACGCCGCGACAACCGCGGCGACCATCGCCAGAGCAGTCCGTCCTCGCAGCCCTGGGCCTCGCAACCATCGTCCCCGTCGCGGCAGCCTCCTCATCAGCAGCACCTCCTCGCCCCAGCGTTGCAGAGAAATGTCCGGGTTCTGTCACAGAATCGCGAGGATTCGCTCCTGGTCGAGCGATCCGTGCCGCCAGATCAGCCGAGGGCGGCGATACCCGCCCGCAAAGCAAACAGGACGAGCTGGACTCGGTCGCGGGCACCCGTCTTCGCGATCAGGTTGCCGATATGGGTCTTGACCGTCGGCATGCTGAGCCAGAGACGGTCGCAGATCTCCTGGTTGCTGAGACCGTGGGCGACGAGCGCGAGCACCTCGCGTTCGCGCGGAGTCAATGTCGCCGCCCTTCTCGCCTCGGACATCGTCACCTGATGAGTCCCGTTGACCCCCGCCACGGTCCGGTAGGTCGCGAACAGGCGGCGGGTCGGTCCGGGCGAGATGACCGCGTTGCCGTCGTGAACGGTGCGGATCGCGGCGAGAAGTTCGTCAGGCGGGGTGTTCTTGAGCAGGAACCCGGCGGCGCCGCGCTCGATGGCGGTGAGCACGGAGTCGTCGTCTTCGAAGGTGGTCAGGATGATGATCCGGGTCGAGGTTCCGCCCGCCACCAGCGCCTCGGTGGCGGCGAGGCCGTCCATACCCGGCATCTGGATGTCGCACAGGAGCACATCCGGCACCTCGCGACGGTGCTGGCGGAGGGCGTCCGCACCATCGATGGCCTGCCAGAGCACGCCCATGTCGGGTTGGGCGTCGAGGATCATGGCGAGTCCGGCGGTGAACAGCGGCTCGTCGTCGGCGAGGGCGACGGTGATCACGGACGGCTCCACGGCAGGGTCGCGGCAACGGTCCAGCCACCGGCGGTGGGATCGGGCCCGGCGTGGATGGTCCCGCCCAGGCAGCGTGCTCGTTCGCCCATGCCGACCAGCCCGTGCCCGCGACGCGCGGGCGGCGCGGCAGGACGCGTGGCCGGATTGGCGATCATCAGGTCGACGGCGCCGTCCATCACCGCGACGCGCACGGTCACCGGCGCGCCGGGCGCATGCTTGGCGGCGTTGGTGAGCGCTTCTTGGACGATCCGGTATCCGGCGCGGGCCACATGCGCCGGCACCTCGCCCAGGTCACCGGACGCCTGCAGGCGGATGCGCTCATTGCTGCCGCGGAACGTGCCGATCAACGCGGGCAGGTCGGTCAGCAGCGGTGCCGGACGCCGCAGGGCCGCCCCGTCCTCGGTGCGAAGGACGTCGATCAGGCCACGCACTTCGTCGACCGCACCCCGGCTCAACCGGCCGATGCCGGCCAAGGCCGCATCGGCGCGGTCAGGATCGGCGCGCAGCACATGCCGGGTGCCTTCGGCCTGCATGGCGATGGCGTTGAGCGAATGGCCGAGGATGTCGTGCATCTCCCGGGCGATCGTGGCGCGTTCGTCCGCCGCCGCCAAACGGCGCTCGACCTCTTGTTGGGCCTCCAACACCGCGGCGCGCTCGATCGCCGCTTCATAGCGGGCGCGCGCTTGCCGCCGCACGACCCCGATCAGGCCCGCGACGACGAGTTGGGCCAGCACGGCGACGACGCCGATCGACCATGCGCGCCAATCGTCGACGCGGGGTGCGGAGGCGACGTGCATCCCGCTGACGGCACCGGCCAGGACGAGCGCGGTGAAGATCCAGCGGGCCGGAGGCGCGGTGTGGGTCTGCGCGGTGTAGGCCGCAAGCAGGCACATCAACAAGGCGAAGAGCCCGGCCTGCGGAACCACCACCAGGTGCACCAGGAGGAACATCGCGAGCACCGACAACGACACGACCGGCCACAGCCGTCGCACGGCGACCGCGGCGCAACAGCCGGCCACGATCAGCACGTACACCGTCTGCGCGGGTGTCTCGAACGAGGCGCCCGGAAAACTGGCCACACCGATGATGCCCAGCACGACGGCGAGCGCCGCGTCGAGCACCCAGCGGTGGGCGTCCAGGAATCGCGGCGCGACGGCGGGGCGTCCGCGGGGCAACGATTCCATGATCACCGACGTTACCCAGCGGCACCTCATCCCGGCTCATGCCCCGGTATGAGGTGCAGATCCGTACCCGGGCACGATCTGTCGCGGCGGCGTCCTCGTCAAGGTGGAACCCATGACCATCACCGCCACCAGACGCCCATGAGCGCCGTCATCACCACCCACGGTTTGACCAAGATCTTCCGCCACCACACCGCCGTCGATTCGCTCGACCTGGTGGTGCCGCACGGGCAGGTCTACGGGTTCCTCGGCCCGAACGGGTCGGGCAAGTCCACCACGATGAAGATGCTGCTAGGCCTGACCCAGCCCACCAGCGGCTCCATCACCTTGTTCGGCGAACCGCTGACCCGCGCCTCGCGGATGAGGTTGCTGCCGTCGATCGGCTCGATGATCGAGGCGCCGCCCGGGTACGCGCACCTGACCGGGCGCGAGAATATGCGCATCGTGCAGGACATGCTCGACCTGACGACCGCGCAGATCGACCATGCGCTGGCCACCGTGCGGTTGACCGAGCAGCAGCACAAACTGGTGCGCCACTACTCCCTCGGCATGAAGCAGCGTCTCGGGATCGCGATGGCGCTCGCCCGCGATCCCTCCCTGCTAATTCTCGACGAGCCGACCAACGGTCTCGACCCGGCCGGCATCGAAGAGGTGCGAGGCTTGCTGATCCGGCTCGCGGGTGAGGGCATCACCGTGATGGTGTCCAGTCACCTGCTCGACGAGATCGACAAGATGGCCTCGGTGCTCGGCATTCTCGCCGGCGGCCGGATGATCTTCCAGGGCAGCCGCGACGACCTCTTCGCCCAGTCCGTTCCGGACCTCGTCATCGAGACCCCGGACCCAGCCGCCGCGCTCGCCCAGGCCGGCCACGCCACCCCGGTCGCAGGAGGCGTCCGGCTCAGTGGCCTCGACAAGGAAAAGACCGCGGCCGTGGTGCAGCGGATGGCCGTCGCCGGCGTCCCGATCTACCAGGTGCGCCGCGTCCAACAGAGCCTGGAAGACGTGTTCATGGACCTCACCGGACGCGGAGGCCTGCTGTGATCCGCGCCGTCGGTCTGGAGTTCCGCAAGATGCGGCGGTTGCGTTCGGTGCCGATCCTGGTCGTGCTCATCGTCGCCGTCGCCGCCTTGTCGAGCATGATGCTGTTCTCCGGGAGCGCCCGGCAGAGCTTCGACGATCCGTCCGCGATGCCGTGGACGTGGCTGCTGATGACCTACACGCTGATGGGCGCGATGACCTCGCCGATCCTGACCTCGGTGCTCGCCAGCCGCCAGACCGACCTGGAGCATGCCGGGTCCGGCTGGTTGCTCGCCGGGTCGGCCGGTCTCACGCCCGGCATGCTCTGCCGCGCCAAGCTCGCCGCGCTGAGTGCGCTGCTGCTGCCCGCCATTGCCGCCCAGACGCTGCTCATCATCGGTGCCGGACGCCGTCAGCGGTAATGTCGCGAGGACGACATCCCGCTCGTCGCAGAACCGTTCAGGAGTCCTGATGAAGCTCACCCACCGCGCCCAGCATGCCGAGCCGTTCCACGCGCTCGCGTTCGGTGAGCGCGCGGCCGCGCTGGAGGCGGACGGTCATCGCGTGGTGAAGCTATCGATCGGTGAACCCGATTTCGGCGCGCCGCCGGCGGTGCTCGAGGCGATGCGGGACGCAATGGATGGACGACCGCTCCCCTACACACCTGCGCTCGGGCTTCCGGCGTTGCGGGCGGCGATCGCCGGGTTCTATCGCGACAAGCACGGTGTCGAGGTCGATCCGGCGCGGATCGCGATCACCACCGGTGCCTCCTCCGCGCTTCTGCTGGCCACCGCCGCGACCACCGAAGCGGGTGACGAGGTGATCATCGCCGACCCCTCCTATCCCTGCAATCGCGAGATGGTGACGTCGTTCGGTGGCACGCTCGTCAGCGTTCCCACCACGGCGGACACGCGCTACCAACTCGATGTGGCGAGTGTCGAGGCGGCGTGGAGCGAGCGGACGAACGCGGTGATGATCGCGAGCCCGTCCAACCCGACCGGAACCACCATCCCGTTCGCGGAATTGGCGGCGATCTGCGACCTGGCCCGCACTCACGGCGCGTGGCGGATCGTGGATGAGATCTATCTCGACCTCGCCGATCCGGACGACAACGGCACTCCCGCGCCGACCGTGCTCGCTGCCGATCCCGAGGCGATCGTGATCGGCAGCTTCTCGAAGTATTTCGGGATGACCGGCTGGCGCCTGGGCTGGGCGGTTGTCCCCGAGGAACTCGTCGCCGCGGTCGAGAAGCTGGCGATGCACTACTTCCTGTCCGCCTCCACGCCCGCACAGCACGCCGCACTGGCGGCGTTCACCCCCGAGTCGCTGGCCGTCTGCGAGCAGCGCCGCCTCGAGTTGGTGGCCCGCCGCCACCTGGTGCTGGACGGCCTCGCCACCCTGGACCTGCCCGTGCCGGTCACACCCGACGGCGCGTTCTACGTCTACATCGACGTCTCCCGCACCGGCCTGGACGCCTGGACGTTCTGCGAACGAGCCCTCGACTCCGCGCACGTCGCCCTCACCCCAGGACGCGACTTCGCCACGGCGACCGCCAACACCCATGTGCGCTTGTCGTACGCGGCCTCCCGTGAGGACTTGGCCGAAGGCCTCGCACGCCTCGGCATGTTCCTCTCGCAACTGGCCGACCACACACCTTCGCCATCGTGACGGCGTCCGACGTGTGACCGGCGGGCTGGATCGGCTGGCGTGGTGCGCCGACTCACAGCTCAACCGCCTCCTCCAGCGCGGAACTGGAAACCGGCCGTTTGAGCAACTGCACCGGGAACACGTCGACGTCGTCACGTTCGAACAAGACCCGAGCCTCTTCCATGAGCCCGGACGCCCTCATCAGCAGGTTGCCGTCTGCGGGATCCATCTCGACGAGGATGTCGATGTCGCTGTCCGCGTGTGCCGTGCCGCGCGCAACCGAACCGAACAACCGGGGGTTGGTCGCCGCATACTTGGCCAGGAGTGCTTGGAACTCGTCACGCCGCGCTTCGAGGAGCTCGCGCAAGGCGCGAGTCTCGGGCGTCGTGGCGACCTTCGGCATGGCCCCACGATATCCGGGCTCCCAGCGATTCGGTATCACCGCTACGGTGGGGCCGGAATCGATACCTGCAGGAAATGAGGTGCGGGATGCGTGATGGCGGGCTCCCCGATCTGACCGGGCAGCGGGTGCTGATCACCGGGGCGAGTGGTCATATCGGCGCCGGGATCGCGCGCCGCTTCGCCGCCGCCGGGGCTGCGGTCGCCGTCCATGCCCGGCGTGAGGACGATCGCATCAACGGACTCGTGGACGAGCTGCGCAGCATCACCACGACGACCGCCGAGGGCGCACACCCCCACACCTCGACGACGGACAGGCCGGAGTTCCTCAAGGCCGGCGCCATGACCACGGCGGTGTTCGCCGATCTGGACGCCGCGGGCGCGGCGGACGATCTGGTCGCCCAGGCGGTCCGGGCGCTGGGCGGATTGGATGGGCTGGTCAACAACGCCGGCGTCCAACCGGTGACACCTCTCGCGGCGCTGACCCGCGCGGAGTGGGACGCGGTGCACCGCACGAACCTTTCCGCGGTGTTCGACCTGAGCCGCGCCGCGGCGTCGGTCATGGCTCGGGGATCCTGGATCACCCATATCGCCTCCGTCGAGGCGAGCCGCCCGGCGTCCGGGCACGCTCATTACGCCGCGGCCAAAGCGGGGGTCGTGATGCACGCCCGTGCCGCCGCGCTCGAGTACGGACCGCACGGAATCCGGGTGAACACGGTCTCCCCGGGGCTGATCGACCGGCCCGGACTGGCCGAGGACTGGCCGGCGGGGGTGGCCAGTTGGCTGGCCCAGGTGCCGCTCGGACGCCTCGGCTCAGCCGAGGACGTGGGGAACGCCTGCGTGCTGCTCGCCTCGCCCGCGGCGTCCTTCATCACTGGCCAGGACCTCGCGGTCGATGGCGGCATGCTGACCACCCCGGGCTGGTAACGTCCGGATCACCCCACGGCCGCGAGAAGAGGACGCCCTGATGACCCAGACCGCCACGCTCGGCGCCGTGTTGCGAGCCGACGCGATGCTCGTTCCCGGCGAGGACGGCTCCCCGTTCCGGGTGATCGCCCCAGCGGAGTGCGTGATCGACGACGAGGGCCGGATCGCCTACGCGGGCCCGCCCCGCGACACCTCGCGTCCGACGCATGAACTCACCGGCCAGGTGCTGATGCCGGGCCTGGTCAACGGGCACACCCATTCGGCGATGACGCTGATGCGCGGCGTCTCCGACGACGAGGGTTTCATGCCGTGGCTCGCGGCCGTGCAGGGCGTCGAGCAGGGCATGACCCGCGACGATGTCGTCGCCGGCGTGGAGCTCGCGATGCTGGAGATGATCGCGACCGGCACCACCGCGTTCGCCGACATGTACCACTGGGACGCCGGACTGCTGCGGTTGGTCAGCGACGCCGGCATGCGCGTGTTCGCCGCGCCCGCCTGCCTCGGTGCCGAGGTGGTCGGCTTTCCGGGGGTGAGTTTCTCGACCGGCACCGAGGTGCTGGACGAGACCGAGGCGCTCGCCGAACAGTTCGCCGGCGATCCCCGGATCCGTCTCGGCTACGGTCCGCACGCGCCCTACACCTGCGCGCCCGAACTGCTGCGTGACATCCGGGACCGCGCGCTGCGCACCGGCATCCCGGTCCAGATCCATGTCTCCGAGTCGGCCGCCGAGGTCGCCGACATCACCGATCGCTACGGCGCCACCCCCGGCCGTCACCTCGCTGCGCTCGGCCTGTTCGATGCCGAGGTGCTCGCCGCGCACTGCGTCCATCTGACCGCCGGCGAGATCACCACGTTCGCCGATCATGGTGCCGCGATCAGCCACAATCCGGTCTCGAACCTCAAGCTCGGCTGCGGTATCGCGCCGCTGCCGGCGTTCCTGGACGCCGGCGTCCGGCTCGCCCTCGGCACCGACTCGGTGGCCAGCAACAACTCCCTCGACCTGTTCGAGGAGATCAAGACCGCCACGATCCTGCACCGCGGTGTGCATCAGGACGCCGCGATCGTGCGCGGCAGCGACGTCCTCGACATCGCCACCCGCCGAGGCGCGGCCGCGATCGGATTCCCCGATGCGGGCGCCGTGGAGGTGGGCCGGTTCGCCGACGTGATCACCCTCGACATCTCGGGGGCAGCGCAGGCACCGTTCACCGCCGAGCGCCTGGTCTCGCATCTCGCGTTCGCCGCGTCCGGACGCGACGTGCGGCACGTCTTCATCGGCGGACGGCACGTCTACGCCGACGGCGACTACCTGACCTTGGACGCCGCAGGCATCCTCGCCCGGGCGCGAGCGTCCGCCGCACGCTTGCGGGCAACCGCCTGACCAGCAGACCCGACCATTCCCCACCAGAGAAGAGCGACGCTCATGCCTCCCGTGCGACTTCCCGATGACGCCGAACTGCCCCTGCTGCGCGCTCGCGTAAGCGATCTGCCCAAGCGCGCGCTCGTGGTCGGCGATCCGGCCCGCGCGGCGCGGGCGTCCGAGCGCCTGGACGATGTGCGGCAGCTCAGCGGCAACCGCGAGTACCACGTCTTCGCCGGAACCTATCGCGGCGTCCCGGTAACGATCGCCTCGCACGGCGTCGGCGCGGCCGGGGCGGCAGTGTGCTTCGAGGAGTTGTGCCGGGCCGGTGTCACCCGCCTGATCCGCTCGGGGACGGCCGGCGGCATGCAGCCCGACATCC
Organism: Propioniciclava sp.; assembly: GCF_047602245.1. Classification (GTDB taxonomy): domain Bacteria; phylum Actinomycetota; class Actinomycetes; order Propionibacteriales; family Propionibacteriaceae; genus Propioniciclava. Next base: position 3,286,996 of record NZ_JASGHT010000001.1, on the reverse strand, counting down.
TCGACGGCGCCGTCGTGGTCGCCACCGGCGCCATCCGCGCCGACGGGGTCAGCCATCAGCTGGTCCCGACCGAGTTTCCCGCGCTGGCCACGCCACGCCTGACGCTCGCGCTTGAGGACGCCGCCGCCCGCAGCGGCCTCACCGTGCGCAGCGGTGTGGTGGTCACCGGCGACATGTTCTATCCCAGCGACGTCATCGTCGGGGTTGACCTGCCGCTGTGGCAGCGCGCGGGAGCCGTCGCCGTCGAGATGGAGGCCGCCGCGCTCTTCGTCATCGCCGCCCTGCACGGAGCCGAGGCCGCCGCCCTGTTCGCGATCGACGGCAATCCGCTCGCCAAGAAAGACGAGTCGATGGACGGTTACGACCCCTACCGCGAGATCGTCACCCGCGCGGTGGACGCCGCCCTCGACGCGGCACTCGAGGTGCTCGTCTCCTGACTCCGTCCGTGAACAGGTGGGCATCATCCCGCTTCGACGGAAGTAGCGAGCGGTCGTGAGGCACCATTGCGGGCGCGAACGGCCAGTAGTGCGCAGCCGACGACCGCGATGCCGCCGACCATGGTCTGCCAGCCGATGTGCTCGCCCAGCAGCAGCGCCGCCCAGAGGAGCGTCATCACCGGCTGGGACAATTGCACCTGGCTGACCTGCGCCATCGGCCCGATGGCCAGGCCGCGGTACCAGGCGAAGAATCCGAGGAACATGCTCACCACGGCGAGATAGCCGAACGCGCCCCATTCGACCGGGGTGGCGGTGACCGGCTGCCGCGCCACCGCGACGCCGGCCAGCAGGATCATCACCGGCGAGGCGAGCACCAGCGCCCACGAGATCGTCTGCCAGGACCCGAGCGAACGAGAGAGCAGCCCGCCCTCGGCGTACCCGATCCCGCACACGATCACCGCGGCGAACAGCAGCAGGTCGGCGGCATGCAGCCCGCCGAAACCGCCGCCCTGCACGGTCGCGAAGACGATGGCCGCGAGCGCGCCGAAGGTGGCAGCGACCCAGAAGGAGCGCGCCGGGCGCTCACCGGTCCGCAGCACCGCACACACCGCGGTCGCCGCGGGGAGCAGCGCGATCACCACGGCTCCATGGCTCGCTGGCGTGGTGGTGAGCGCGAACGAGGTGAGCAGCGGGAACCCGGCCACCACGCCACCGGCGACGACGACGAGTTGAAGCCATTGCCGGCCGCGCGGCGGTCTCTGCCGGGTGAGCACAAGGGCGGCCGCAGCGAGCAGCGCCGCGATGACCGCGCGTCCGGAGCCGACGAACAGCGGCGACATGTGCCCGTTCCCGACCGCGATGCGCGTGAAGGGAACCGTGAAGGAGAAGGCGATGACGCCGAGCAGCCCCCACACCAGACCCGCACGAGCGCCTGGTAGCGGCCGCACCATTCGATGAGTAGCGGTATCATCTATCGACATGAATAACAGTAGCAGTGATCGGATCGTGACCGCGCTCCGCGACTGGATCGCGAGCGCGCCCGCGGGCGCGCAGCTACCGTCGACCCGGTCGCTGGTCGCCGAGCACGGCGCCAGCCCGGTCACCGTGCAGAAGGCGCTGCGCACGCTGATCGGTCAAGGCGTGGTGGAGTCCCGCCCCGGCGTGGGCACCTTCGTGTGCGCACCGCGCACGGCCCGTCCGCACGACTACGGCTGGCAGACGTCCGCGCTCGGCGCGCCACGACACCGGCTGCCGCACATCTCGCCGGCGATGCGCACCGCGCCCCAGGACGCGATCGCGCTGCATTCCGGCTACCCCGACAAGGAGTTGCTGCCCGAACGACTGGTCCGGACGGCGCTGGCCCGCGCCTCCCGCGGGGACGCCGCACTGAGCCGGTCGCCCGCGGCCGGGCTTCCCGAACTCCGGTCCTGGTTCGCCGCCGAACTCGGCGCGGCGGCGCCGGCCGGGGTGAGTTCGCCGGCCGCCAGCGACGTCATCGTTCTGCCCGGCAGCCAAAGCGGGCTGAGCAGCCTGTTCCGCACCCTCGTCGGTCCGGGAAATCCCGTTCTCATCGAGTCGCCGAGCTATTGGGGCGCGATCCTGGCCGCCGCGCAGGTCGGCGTCCGGCTCGTGCCCGTGCCGTCGGGACCGCACGGCCCCGATCCCGGCGATGTCGACCGCGCCTTCGCTCGCACCGGCGCGCGAGCGTTCTACGCCCAGCCGAGCTTCACCAACCCCACCGGCGCGCTCTGGCCGGCGGCGGTGGCCGAGCGGGTGCTCGCGGCCGTCCGTCGTCATGGTGCATTCCTGATCGAGGACGACTGGGCGCACGACTTCGGTATCGATGCGGACGCCGCTCCGCTCGCCGCGCGCGACGACAGCGGTCATGTGGTCTACCTCCGCTCGCTCACCAAGAGCGTGTCGCCCTCGATCCGGGTGGCGGGACTGATCGCGCGCGGCCCGGCCCGCGATCGCATCCTCGCCGATACCCAGGCCGAAGCGATGTACGTCAGCGGTCTGCTTCAGGCGGCCGCCCTCGATGTCGTCACGCATCCGGCCTGGCGGACCCATCTGCGTGCGCTCCGCGGCCAGCTCGCCTCCCGCCGCGATCTTCTCGCCGCCGCGATCGCAGAACATGCGCCCGCCGCGCACCTGGACGCGGTCCCGCGCGGTGGCCTCAACCTGTGGCTCCGGCTGCCCGATCACACCGATCTGCCCCGGCTCACCCGCGACTGCGAGGCCGAAGGCGTCATCATCGCCGCCGGCGACGACTGGTTCCCCGCCGAGCCCACCGGCCGGTATCTCCGCCTCAACTACTCCGGTCCCAACCCGGGGGCCTTCCCCGAGGCGGCGCGCATCATCGGGTCGGCGCTCAGCGGGTCGGCGCTCAGCGGGTGAGTTCGGCGATGCGGCCCGCGGCGTCCGGGTAGCGCTGCCGCAGCGCGTCCCGCTCACCGAGCACGAAGCCCTCCCACTCGAACGGGGGCGCCATCGTGGTGCCGACGAGGCACCACTCCCCGACCGGCGCGGAGCCGTGCATCACCCCGGCCGGCACCACGCACTGCGGCAGCTCACCGGCGTCCAGGTTCGGCCCGAGCAACGCCTCCTCGCTCCGGCCGTCGGGATGAAGCAGCAGCAACCGCAGCGCCGATCCGGCGTACCAGTGATAGACCTCGACCGACGACAAGGCGTGCAGCGCGGAGAAGTCGGGCTGCGCCAGCAGGTAGTAGATCGCGCTGGAATGCTCATCGATGTGCATCCGGCGGAACAGCCCGCCCTCGTACTCGAGAGGTGCGAGCCCGAGCCGCTCCGCCCAGCGCGCGGCCTCGGCCGGAAGCCCCGCCATCACGCCACCTGCGCGACGCGTGTCTGCCGGAAGCGGCGGCTCAGCAGAATCAGCACCAGCAGGGTGATCACGTAGGGTCCGGCGTCGGTCAGTTGCTGCGGCAGGCCGAAGGACTGCAACCGGAAGCCGAGGGCGTCCGCGAAGCCGAACAGCAGCGCGGCGCCGAGCACGCCGACCGGATGGGCCCGGGCGAGCATGACCGCGACGACGGCGATCCAGCCGCGCCCCGAGGACATGTTCTCGGTGAACTGCACCACATTGCCGAGCGCCAGTTGCGCACCACCGAGGCCCGAGAGCGCGCCCGAGGCGACGATCGCCCACAGCTGGTAGCGCCGCGGGCTCACCCCCAGCGTGGCAGCGGCCAGCGGACGTTCACCGACGCCGCGCAGCCGCAGGCCGAGCGGCGTCCGGAACAGCACCACCCAGGCGAGGGGCACCAGCAGCAGCGCGAGGTAGCCGAGCGGGGTGAGCGCGAACAGCCGGCCCAGCCACGGAATGTCGGCGAGCACCGGGATGCGCCAGACCGGAATGCCGGCGATCCTCGGGTCGGAGAACACACCTTGGACGCCGAAGATCGCCACCAGCAGGAAGCTGGTCGTCCCGATGGCAAGGATGTTCATCGCGATGGCGAGCACGATCGGGTCGCCGCCCCGGTACACCGCGCCCGCCGCCAGGATCAGCGAGAACACCGCACCCGCGGCCATTCCGGCCAACGCCCCGGCGATCCAGTTGCTGGTGAAGTAGGACGCCGCGACGGCGGAGAACGCCCCGACCAGGATCATTCCTTCCAGGCCGATGTTGAAGACGCCGACGCGCTCGCAGAGCATGCCGCCGAGCGCCGCGAGCAGGATCGGGATCAGCGCGCGCAGGATGGAGGAGATCATGTCCTGGTCGATCAGCGTGAGGATGTTCATCGCTCCCCCTCCTTCTCGGCGCCGGGTTGGGCGGACGGTTGCAGGACCGGTGCATCCGGTGGGCCGGCGTCCGCTCGCCGCTTGCGCGCCCGGATCGGCAATGCCACCCGGTAGGCCAGCAGGATGATGACGACCGCCTGGATCACGCCCGCGATCTGCGGGGACAGCCCGAGTTCGCGGCCCATCGCATCGCTGCCGACCATGATGGCCCCGAAGAACAGCCCGGCGATCGCGGTACCGATCGGGCGATACACGGCCAGCAAGGTGACCAGCAGCGCCGTCCAGGCATAGTTGGTGCCGACGAAATACCCCTCGATCAGGCGGGTGTTCGGCGCACCGACGATGAGCAGGGTGCCGAACAGTCCCGCCAGTCCGCCGGACAGCAGCATGGTGCGCGTGACCAGCGGCCCGGGCTTGACGCCGCCGTAACGGACGAACTCGGGATTCAGGCCCGAGAGCCCCGACTCGAAGCCGTACTTGGTGCGGCGGTTCATGAACATCACCGCGGCGATCACGAGGATGAGGACGACCAGCGACCAGTTCACACCGGTCAATACGGCGGTGATCGGATGCTGCGCGCCGAGGCTGTCGCGCAGCGAGGCGGCCACCCCGGAGTTGCGCGGCACCAGCACGCCCAGTTGCGCCTCGGGCCGGATCTGCTCGCTCGCGACCAGGTCGGAGGTCGGCTCATCGAGCCGGAACCGGATGAACCACGAGGAGAAGTAGCGGGCCGGATAGTTCAGCAGCAGCGTCGACAGCAGGATCGGGACGCCCAACAGGTTCTGCAGCAGGGCGGCCAGCAAGCCCCACAGCGCGCCCACCACCACACCGATGAGGACGCCGCACAGCAGCGCGAGCGGTCCGGGCAGGGGTGCGTAGATGGCGACGATGCCGCCGGCGAGCGCACCCAGTCCGGCCTGGCCTTCGGTGCCGAGGTTGAGGACGCCGGCCCGGAACGCGATCGCGATGGCGAGGCCGATGCCGATGATCGGGATGGCCCGGACCAGGGTGTTGGCGAATCCCGGGCCGGAGCCGAAGGATCCGCGCAGCATCGCCGCATAGCCGCTGAGCGGATCGACGCCTGCGATGAGCATGAAGCCGGCGCCGATGAACAGAGCGAGGACGACCGAGACGACGATGGGACCGGCGATGAAACGGCCGGCGGCGCCCAGCGCCGACCCGGCGCGTGAGGAGTCAGTCATGAGGTGGCCTCCAAGGCAGCGAAGGTTCCGGGCCGGTGCCGTGCTTCGGGTTCGTGCCCGGCCATGTAGAGGCCGAGCAGGGCTTCGCTCGCGTCGGCGCGCGGCACCTCGGCGACGATGCGGCCCTCGAACATGACCAGGATGCGCGCCGACAGCGACAGGATCTCGCTGAGTTCGGCCGAGATGAGCAGCAGAGCGCCGCCGCCGTCCCGGTAGGCGCACAGTTCGCGGTGGATCGACTCGATGGCGCCGATGTCGACACCGCGGGTGGGCTGCTCGGCGATCAGCACCGGTGAGCCGTAGTCGAGTTCGCGGGCGACGACGACCTTCTGCAGGTTGCCGCCCGACAGCGTGCCGACGGGTGTCTGCGGGCCGGCGATCTTCACCCCGAAGCGGGCGATGAGCCGCTTGGCGTGATCGAGCATCGCGCCGCGCGACAGCAGTCCCCGCACCAGGATGGGTGCGCTGCGGTGGTGGCCGAGCGCGAGATTGTCGATCGCGTCGGCGGCGCCCGCCGAACCGACCGAATGCCGGTCTTCGGGAACGTAGGCGATCCCGCCGTCGCGGCGCTGCGCGATCGAGGCGCGGCTGAGATCGACCCCGCGCACCGCCACCGTGCCCGCGCTGACCTTGCGCATCCCGATGACGGCTTCGGCGAGTTCGACCTGCCCGTTACCGGCCACGCCCGCGATCCCGACGATCTCGCCTTCCCGGACGAACAGGCTGGCATCCTCGACCGTTGGGCGTCCGCCGCTGCCGGCTACCGTCAGCCCGCGCACGTCGAACGCCGTCCCACCCGGGGCCCGCGCCGGTGGTGGTGTCGACAGGTCCACGTCGCGTCCGGTCATGTGCCGGGTGATCTCGGCCGGGCTGCTCTCGGCTGTGACGAGTTCGGCGACCTTGCGGCCGTCCCGCAGCACCGTGACACGGTCGGAGATCGCCATCACCTCGTTCAGCTTGTGGGTGATCAGGATGATCGTGCGGCCGTCCGCCTTCAGCGCGCGGAGCACCTCGAACAGTCGCTCGGTCTCTTGCGGGGTCAGCACCGCGGTGGGCTCATCGAGGATGAGTACGGACGCCTCGCGGTAGAGCGCCTTGACGATTTCGACGCGCTGCAGGACGCCGACCGGCACGCTGTCGACGCGCGCGGCCGGGTCGATCTGTAGGCCGTATTGTCCGGCAATCGCGGCGACCCGCGCGTTGGCCGCCTTGCGGTCGATGAGGCCCCGCTTGGTCGGTTCGCTGCGGAACACCACGTTCTCGGCGACGGTCAGCGAGGGGAAGAGTTTGAAGGACTGGAACACCATGCCGATGCCGGCATCGATCGCGTCCAGAGGTGAGGAGAAGCTGCGCCGCTCACCCCGGATCCAGATCTCGCCCTCGTCGGGTTGGTGCACGCCGGCGAGGATCGACATCAGGATCGACTTGCCTGCGCCGTTCTCGCCCATCAGGGCGTGCACCTCGCCGTGCTCGACGGTGAAATCGACGTTGTCGTCGGCGAGGACGCCCGGGAAGCGCTTGGTGATCCCGCGCATCTCGATCTCAGCGACCATGGTGCTCCTTGATATCTGGCGCCGGCGACCAGTCGCGACTGCTCTGGTCTGCCGGGCTCGGGCTGTCAGGGGGTGAAAAGGCGAAAGCGGCCCAGGTCATCCACCTGGGCCGCTTCCTGACCACGACTCAGGCGGTCGGTTCGGTGACGGTGACCTTGCCGCTGACGATGTCGTCGCGGACCTGCTTCACCTTGTCAAGCACCTCTTTATGCTCCATGACCACGCACTTGGAATCGGCGGCGCCGTCGGTGAGGCTGACGATGTTCATGCCCTGTTCCTTCAGGCCGAAGGACTTGGTCGCCTCGTTCACGCTCTTGTTAGCCACGATCTCATTGACGAGGGTCTCCACGACCTTGTCGACCGCCTTGACGGTGCCGTCCATCACCGAACCCGGCGCCATCGGGCACTGGTTGGCGTCCACCCCGTAGGCGAAGAAGCCCTTCTCGGACGCGGCCTCCATGATGCCGCCATTCGAGGCCGCACCCACCGCGAAGACGTGGTCGACGCCGGTCGCTGCGAAGGCGAGCGCCTGCTCCTTGCCGCGGGCCGGGTCGGCGAACGGATTGTCGCCACCGATCACCTGCGGGCCCTCGATGGCGATGCCCGCGTTCACGCTCTTCGCGCCCTCGGCGAAGCCCTCGGAGTACTTCGCGAGCAGCGGGATGTCGAGCGAGACGACCGAGCCCGCCTTGTTGGCCTTGGTGAGCAGGCCCGCCTCGACACCGAGCAGGTAGGACGGCTCCTGCTCGCGGAAGGTGGCCTGGTAGAGGTTGTCGGACGCCCCTTCGACGAAGGTGTCGATGAGCACGAACTTCTGCTGCGGGTTCTGCGCCGCGGCATCCTTGGCGACGTCGCCGAACTGGAATCCCAGCATCACGATCACCGCGGGCGCCTCGTCGATGGCGGCCTGCAGGTTGGAGCTGCGCGTCGCGTCGTCCTTCGACTCGAAGGTCTTCGAGGTGCCGCCCAACTGCTTGGCGACGTTCTCGATGCCGGTCTTGCCCGACTTGAGGAATTCGTTCTGGCCGATCGGATCGCTGGTGATGTAGATGAACGCCGGACCGCCGGTCTTGGGTGACGCGCTGCTTCCGCCGTTCGTGGCGGGGGCGCCCGAGCAGGCGGTGAGAAGGAGCGCGGTCGACATCGCGCCTGCGACGACTGCCGCGCGGACGCGGCGCTTCGTGACGAACATGGTGGGTTCCTTTCGGCGTGGGTTCAACCGCGCAACTCGCCCAGCGGGGTGTCCCGCAAGGTCTGGCCTGCTTGGAGCAGGATCACCCGGCGTTCGGTGACGATCGCCGTGATGAGTTCGTGAGGGGTGACATCGAAGGCCGGGTTGACCGCCTCGGTGCCCTCGGGTGCGGTGCGCGTGCCACCGAAACCCGTGACTTCGGCCGATCCGCGATCCTCGATCTCGATGTCCGCGCCGCCGGCGGTGGACATGTCGATGGTCGATTCGGGCGCGACCACGATGAAGGGGACGCCGGCGTGCCGGGCGGCCAGCGCGAGGGAGAAGGAGCCGATCTTGTTGGCCGAATCGCCGTTGGCCGCGATCCGGTCGGCACCGATGAACACCGCGTCCGCGATGCCCCGCGACAGCAAGAACGGACCCGCGGAGTCGGCAACCAGGCGGAACGGTGCGCCCATCCGCTGCAACTCCCACGCGGTGAGGCGGGCGCCTTGCAGGAGCGGCCGGGTCTCCAGCGGGAAGGCTTCTTCGAGGGATCCCTGCTCGAACAGGGTCTGGATGACGCCCAGCGCGGTGCCGCGCTCGACGGTGGCCAGGCCGCCGGTGTTGCAGATCGTCATGACGCGTACCGGATCCTTGCCGGTGAGCTCTTTGGTGAGTTCGGCACCGATCAGCCCCATCGAGACGCAGGCGGCGATGTCCTCGTCGCGGATGGTGAGGGCCTCGGCGAGCACCGCGTCGGCGCCCTCGTTCAGCGCCGTCAGGGCCCGGTCGACACCCCAGGACAGGTTGACCGCGGTCGGTCGGGCCTCGCGCAGAAGTGTCGCCTGCCTGCGCACCTCGTCGAGGTCGCCGACGCCGTCGCCGGCCGCGCGCTGGGCGTCCGCTGCGATGAGAGCAACCCCGAGCGCACCGGCCACCCCGAGCGCGGGCGCACCCCGCACGGCGAGACGCTGGATGTCGTTGATCAGATCAGGCAGTTGGGTGACCCGGCGCATCTCAAGCCGGTGCGGAAGCAGCGTCTGGTCAACAAGTTCGATGGCGCCATCGACCCAATCGATCGTTCGCATGCAGCCTCCCCACCGCGATGACCGTGCCGGCGCGCTCGCGCCGACGTCAGCAGACTACTGGAGAGAATATGAGCGGCAGGTTACGAGACGGTCCCACCTTCCGCGGCTCGTCAGGCCGCCCCACGTTGGCCCGGCACCGCGCGAATCACGACGTTCACCTCGAGAACGCACCTCCCGCTCATGATGCTGAGGACGCCCTCTGTGCCCGGCGGCCGGCCTCGCGCGCCACGTCGAACCCGCTTCACGACCGTCGCAGTCGGCGCCGGCAACCGTGACTGCCCCAGCAAGCGGCTCTCGAACCGCAAGGACCAACTAATTGTCGTTTTCAGACGAGTCCTCGGGGCGCTGAGCCCTTAGGGCCAAGATGTTGTCTTTATGAAGACCTCCACCCCCTCCCATAAAGACCACATCTTGGCCCTTACGTGAGATCGAGTCGGCGAGGCGCCTGAAAACGACATTATCCCAGCCCTTACAGGCTGGGATGCTCACGTGGCCATCAGCGTGGGTGACGAACAGATCGCCAGACCCGAAGATGCCGCAAGTTGTTGCTGGTCAACAACGTGGGCGGCGGAGCATGTCTGAGCCTGGCACCGTTCGCCCACCTCGACGACGCAGCTTGGGAGGACGCCTGGGCGACCAATCTCATGTCGGCGGTCCGGACGACCCGGGCAGCGCTGCCGCTGCTCGCGATCAACGGGGGCGCGATCGTCAACGTGTCATCGATCGGAGCGCGCAAGCCCGACGGTCCGCCTCTGGCCTACAACGTCGCCGAGGCCGTCGTCGCGGGAGCGCCCGCCCATGTCGGCATGCTCACCGGACGCCTCTCCGAGCCCGGCGAGGTCGCCGACCTGATCTGCTTCCTGCTCTCGGATCGCGCCGCAAACATCACCGGCGCCAACTACTTCATCGACGGCGGCGCCACACGTTCTGCCTGACCACGATGAAGGGACCTCCGCGTAAGAGAAGAATCGGGTTGGTAGTCGGACCCAATTCTTCTCATATCCGTGACGCGTCAGCCAGGTCCGAAGTAGGACACGAGTTCGGTGCCAATGCGGTGCAGTTCGGTTCGCAGTTCCGCAGGCGAGATGACCGCGATTCGCCCGCCCCAGCCGGCGAGTTGCTCCGCACAGTCCAGACTGGGCGCAACGGCGCTCACCCCGAAAGGCGGACGCCGCACACCGCGCCTGACATGGCACGGCGGAAGCTGAGGGACTCGACGTGGCGAGGCTCACGCCTCGCGAAGCACTTGCCGGTTGCCAGTCCAAGAACGTCGATAGACTCCGTGGCATGTCCACCGATGCGCAGATCTTTGCGGGACTTCCCGTCCGTGACCTTGCCGCGGCGCTCACCTGGTATGCGGTGTTCTTCGGTCGCCCGGCCGACGAGATCGTCGGGGATGAGGCGATGTGGCAGGTCAGCGCGAGCACGTGGCTGTTCATCGTGACCGATGACGAACGTGCCGGTGGTGGCCTGGTCACCCTGGGCCTGGACAGCATCGAACCGTACCTGCTCCGCTGGCGCGAGGCGGGACTCGAGCACGAGCCCGTCGAGACCTACGACAACGACGTACGACACGTCACGATCATCGACCCAAACGGAAACAGTCTGTCGCTGGCGGAAGCCCCGCCCCAGGCCTGAACACATCAGCAGGAGGTTCCTTCGTGGCCGTGATCAAGGTGGCCTACACGGCGCTCGCCGCGGGCAACTTCGTGCTTCAACTCGTCGGTGGCGCGGGACTTCCCGCTTTCGTAGGCACCGGTGTGCAGTTGTGGGACCGCCTCGCCGCACTGACCAAACCCGGCCGGCACCAGGCGACGCTGCAACGGGCGATCGAGGGCCGTCTCGCGCATCGCGAGTACGCCGCTGCGGACCAAGGCGATGTGTCGTCGGCCGATCAGGCCGTGGCCCGGGTTCTCCAAACAGCACCTGCTGGCGAGCAGCGTCGCGCGGCGATCCGAAACCAGGACCATCTACACGCGTTGCTGGCAGACATCGCGAGCCGCGAGCGGGCCTTGCTCCAGAACGAGCCAGCGCAGGCGGTGTTCGATGTCATCCTGAACGCGACGGTGGCTCACCTCGTGACGATGGCGGCGGAATCGGACGACTTCGCCAAGCTGGCTGCCTCGGTCCAGTTGGACGACCTGGCGAACCTGGCCGAGCAAGTCCGGAATGTGCAAGCGCGGTTGGAGCAGATCCCAGCCGAGACGGTGCAACTGCTGGCCGGTCCTGTGCTGGCCTTGAACAGGCCAGTGACCCCCACGGGGCGTGCAATTGAGCCATCGCGGTTGCTGCGACCGTCCTCGGGGCGTTCCCGTTCGTGGATCGTGGCGGCCTGCTTGAGAACCTCGTGGCGTGGGCCGACGCTCCGGACGCCTTCGATATCCGAATCATCGGTGGAAGCGGCGGCAGCGGCAAGAGCAGGCTCGCGGTCGAGTTGTGCCGCCAGCTGCTGGATACGCCGCACGGGTACTCACACGCTGGCTTCCTGAATTCCGACGCAGCCCTCCCTGCGCTGGCGAGTTCGCCGAGCGGACGGCTGGTGGTGCTCGACTACGCAGAAACCCGTGTGACAGACATCGAGGAGGTAGTGAAGCATCTCGTCGATGCCGGAACGTCCGTGGCGCCCGTGCGGGTGTTGTTGTTGGTACGCAACCCGGCTCGCAGCATCACCGGTGCGGAACCGACACGAGATGATCCCGAGCCGTGGCGTGGAGCCGTCCGGCCCCGCGACGAACGGGCGGCGGGACTCATCGACATGGCCGAGTGCGTACTGCTGAACGACGATCCCCTCAGCCTCGATGAGCGCCAGCAACTGTTCGATGATGCAGTCGCGACACTCCCCGCCTATCTCGGCCTCCGGCCGGCTGTTGATCCCTCGGCTGGCGCCCTCGTCTTGGAGAGCCCGGCCTATGCGCAGCCGTTGAACATCGCTATGGCTGCCTACTTGTCCGCGGTCGGACAACCCACCTTGGCCACGAGTCCTCAGGAGTTGTTCGAGGGCGTCTTGGAACACGAGGCCAACTACTGGGAGCGGACGGCGAAACTGTCAACGATCAATCTCGATTTGGACGCACCCGACCTAGAGCCACTTGTAGCACTGGCGACCCTGACCGACGCTGACGAGCCAGAAGCGATAACGCTACTCGACGGTGTGGATTACTTGAACGCATTGCAGCGTCGAAAGGCAGACCGTTGGCTGTGCCAGGTGTACCCCTCCGAGGAGGGCCGGTGGGGCCACCTGCTTCCTGACCGGCTGGGCGAGTACGTGGTGGCCAAACAGCTCACGTCGCTGCCGGATCTGGTCGGGGCTGTGATCTCACCGGAGCGGACGCCACAGATGCTGGTGCGCCCGCTGCGCGTCCTCAGCCGCGCCTGTGTCGATCACGAGGACCTGGCCCAGGTGGTCCAGAGTCTGCTTGAGGAGGTGCTATTGCCGCTCAGTGCGCAATGCCGATACCTAGCGGACTCCGAGTCTGAATCCTCGGCCGCGTTACCTTTCATTGAGGCTCTGGCCAGGCTGGTCGAAGCAATCGGGGTCTCGTGCCAGCCTGAGTTGCTCGTCAAAGTGTCCCGCGGGTTCGGTTTGGGGAACCGGGTGCTGTTGCCCCTCTGCCTAGTGGTCGACCGCGCCGCCGTCGACGCCACCAAGGAGAGAACGAACCCAGCACTCAGAGCGGAAGCCGTGCACAACTACGCCATCTCGTTGGCTGACGTCGGCCGACGCGACGAAGCACTCGCCCCCGCAAAGGAAGCCCTCGATTTGCGCCGGCTGCTGGCCGAGGCGAACCCCGCCGCCTACCTCCCCGACCTCGCCGGGTCGTTGCACAACTACGCCATCCGGCTGGCTGACGTCGGCCGACGCGACGAAGCACTCGCCCCCGCAAAGGAAGCCCTCGATTTGCGCCGGCTGCTGGCCGAGGCGAACCCCGCCGCCTACCTCCCCCGCCTCGCCGGGTCGTTGAACAACTACGCCATCTCGTTGGCTGAGGTCGGCCGACGCGACGAAGCACTCGCCCCCGCAAAGGAAGCCCTCGACTTGCGCCGGCTGCTGGCCGAGGCGAACCCCGCCGCCTACCTCCCCGACCTCGCCATGTCGTTGAACAACTACGCCATCTCGTTGGCTGAGGTCGGCCGGCGCGACGAAGCACTCGCCCCCGCAAAGGAAGCCCTCGACTTGCGCCGGCTGCTGGCCGAGGCGAACCCCGCCGCCTACCTCCCCGACCTCGCCATGTCGTTGAACAACTACGCCATCCGGCTGGGTGAGGTCGGCCGGCGCGACGAAGCACTCGCCCCCGCAAAGGAAGCCCTCGACTTGCGCCGGCTGCTGGCCGAGGCGAACCCCGCCGCCTATGGCCGTCAATTGGAGAAAGCGCGGGAGACTCTTTCGTACATTCTGCGGGCCCTCGGACGGGATGACGATACGGAAGACTGAGCGTAGGGTGACCGTTCGCGCCTCTGCCCGAGGTCTTTCGCGACTTCCGTCAGCTGTCGGATCGCCGTGACGGCGTCCGGAAATGTGCTCTGACTACGGTGGGCGCAGAGGGGCTCGAACCCCCGACCCCCTCCTTGTAAGGGAGGTGCTCTGACCAACTGAGCTATGCGCCCCGGCGGACCATGGTAGCGGCCGGGCGGAGGGGATGTCTCAGCGGCGTCCGGCGCGCGGGCGGACGATCTTGAGCGCCTGCCAGTCGGCACACACGGGCACGGGGCTGGCGACCACGAGACCGGCGGTGACGGCGCCCTCGTTGATGTCGGCGGGGTCGACGTAACCGTCGCGTCCGACCTTGGGGGTCATCAGCCAGATGTGGCCGGTGCTGGACAGGTCGCGCAGCGAATCGACCAGGCCGTCACCGACGTCACCGTCGTCGGAACGCCACCACAGCAGCACCGCGTCCACGGCTTCGAGGGGGTCTTCGACCAGGTCGGCATCGATGACGTCCATGAGGGCTTCGCGGAAGTCCTCGTCGACGTCGGTGTCCCAGCCGAGTTCCTGCACCACGTGGCCGGGCTCCAAGCCCATGCCTGCCACGCTCGGCCCTGCGCCCCGCTTACCGGGCACCGGCGTGCTGCCCACTGTCGACACCTCCTGTGCTGTTTCGTCGCTCATCAGGCACAAGCGTGCCAGAAAGACGCCGAGGCGCGCGAGAATCCACGTGACATTCGTGGTCTCGCGCGCCCCGGCGTTCAGACATCCGTGGCTCAGTCGTCGCCCCCGGCGCTGCCCGAGGCACCGGCGGCGACGTCCAGCAGGCGGTACTTCTCGGCCGCCTGGCGGGGCCAGGTCGGGTCGATCTCGCCGCGTCCGGCCAGCATCTGCAGCGCACGCACCACCATCGACGGGCCGTCGATGTGGAAGAACCGGCGCGCGGCCGCGCGGGTGTCGGAGAAGCCGAAGCCGTCCGCACCGAGCGAGGCGAAGTCTCCGGGCACCCACTGGGCGATCTGGTCGGGCACCTGGCGCATGTAGTCCGAGGTGGCGATCACGGGCCCGGGGGCGTCCTTGAGCTTCTGCACGATCCACGGGTCGCCGTGATCCTGCTCGGGATGCAGGAACTTGGCCTCGTCGTTGGCCAGGGCGTCGCGGCGCAGCTCGGTCCACGAGGTGACCGACCACACGTCGGCGACCACGCCCCAGTCGTCGTGCAGCAGGCGCTGCGCTTCCAGCGCCCACGGGACGCCGACGCCGGAGGCCAGCAGCTGGACGCGGCGGGCGTCCGGGTTGACCCCTTCGTAGCTGCCGGAGGCGAGCAGGTACAGGCCCTTCTTGATGCCTTCGACGTCCACGTTCTCGGGCTGGCGGGGCTGCACGTAGGGCTCGTTGTAGACCGTCAGGTAGTAGATGACGTCCTCGGGGTTCGCGCCGTACATGCGCTCCAGGCCGTCCTGCATGATGTGGGCGATCTCGTAGCCGTAGGCCGGGTCGTACTGGACGACCGCCGGGTTGGTGGCCGCCAGGACCGGGCTGTGCCCGTCCATGTGCTGGGTGCCCTCACCGGTCAGCGTGGTACGGCCCGCGGTGGCGCCGATCATGAAGCCGCGGCACAGCTGGTCGGCGGCCGCCCAGATCGCGTCGGCCGTCCGCTGGAAACCGAACATCGAGTAGAAGATGTAGACCGGGATCATCGGAATGCCGTGCGTGGCGTACGACGAACCGACCGCGGTGAAGGACGCCACCGAGCCGGCCTCGTTGATGCCGGTGTGGATGATCTGGCCCTGCTTCGACTCGCGGTAGGACAGCATCAGGTCGTGGTCCACCGGCGTGTAGTTCTGGCCGTGCGGGCTGTAGATCTTGATGGTCGGGAACAGCGAGTCCATGCCGAAGGTGCGTGCCTCGTCGGGAATGATCGGCACCACGTGGGCGCCGAACTCCTTGTCGCGCAGCAGATCCTTCAGCAGGCGCACCCAGGCCATCGTGGTGGCGACCTGCTGGTTGCCCGAGCCCTTCTTGACCGAGGCGTAGGCCTTCTCGCCGGGCAGGTTCAGCGGCGCGGGATTGTTGCGGCGCGACGGGATGCCGCCACCGAGGTTGCGGCGGCGCTCCAGCGCGTAGGCGATCCGGTCGTCGGAGGCGTCCGGGCGGATGTACGGCGGCTGGTACGGGTTCGCTTCCAGCTGGGCGTCCGAGACCGGCATGTCGAGGCGATCGCGGAACTGCTTGAGATCATCCAGCGCCAGCTTCTTCATCTGGTGGGTCGCGTTGCGGCCGGCGAAGTGCTGGCCGAGGAAGTAACCCTTGATGGTGTGGGCCAGGATGACCGTCGGCGCGCCGGTGAACTTCATCGCCGCGTCATAGGCGGCGTGCACCTTGCGGTAGTCGTGGCCGCCGCGGGTGAGCTGCCAGATCTTGTCGGCATCCCAGTCCTCGACCATCTTCGCGGTGCGCGGGTCGCGCTGGAAGAAGTGGTCGCGCACGTAGGCGCCGTCGTTCGCGCGGAACGTCTGGTAGTCGCCATCCGGGGTGGAGTTCATCAGGTTGACCAGGGCGCCGTCCTTGTCGGCGGCCAGCAGCGGATCCCAGCCGCTGCCCCAGACGACCTTGATCACGTTCCAGCCGGCGCCGCGGAAGAACGACTCCAGCTCCTGCATGATCTTGCCGTTGCCACGCACCGGGCCGTCCAGGCGCTGCAGGTTGCAGTTGACCACGAAGGTGAGGTTGTCGAGCTCCTCGAAGGCGGCCAGCTGCAGCGCGCCGCGGCTTTCCACCTCGTCCATCTCGCCGTCGCCGAGGAAGGCCCACACGTGCTGCTGGCTGGTGTCCTTCAGGCCGCGGTTGTGCAGGTACTTGTTGTAGTGCGCCTGCCAGATCGCGTTGATCGGGCCCAGGCCCATCGACACGGTCGGGAACTCCCAGAAGTCCGGCATCTGGCGCGGGTGCGGGTAGCTCGGGATGCCGCGCAGCTGGCCGTCGACGGAATAGCTCTTCTCCTGGCGGAAGCCGTCGAGGTCGTTCTCGTCGAGGCGTCCCTCCAGGAAGGCGCGGGCGTACATGCCGGGGCTGGTGTGGCCCTGGTAGAAGATCTGGTCACCGCCGCCGGCGTGATCCTTGCCGCGGAAGAAGTGGTTGAAGCCCACCTCGTACAGCGTCGCCGAGGAGGCGTACGACGAGATGTGGCCGCCGACACCGATGCCGGGACGCTGCGCCCGGTGCACCATCACCGCGGCGTTCCAGCGCACTAGGCGGCGGAACTTGCGCTCGAGGTCGCGATCGCCGGGGTACCACGGCTCGTCCTCGGCAGGGATCGTGTTGACGTAGTCGGTGGCCGTCAGCGACGGGACGCCCAGGTGCCGCTCACGCGAACGCTCCAGCAGCTTGAGCATGATGTAGCGGGCCCGGTTGCGGCCTTGCTGGTCGATCATCCCGTCCAGCGAATCCAGCCACTCCGCTGTCTCCTCGGAATCGATGTCGGGCAGGTTCGTCGGGAGGCCGTTCAAAATGGGGCCTGCGGTGTCGCGAGGTGCCACGGAGTGTCCTTTCTCAAGACCGGGTGCTCGGCAGGCGCGAGGTACTGCGCGCCGGGGACTCACGGCGATACTAGCCCCCCGCCCGCTCGGCGGTATACGTCAGCGCCCACGGCGCGCCCAGTCACGCACCCATCCGGCATCCCAGCAGGTCACGATCCGCTCCGCGGTCAGCCCCACGGACGCCGCCCGCGCGGCCCCGTACTCGCTGAAGCCGAGCTGGCCGGGAGCATGCGCGTCGGTGTCGATCGCGAACAGGCAGCCCATCTCGGCGGCCAGGCGCAGCAGGTCGTCGGGCGGGTCGCACCGCTCGGGACGGGAGTTGATCTCGACCGCGACGCCGAACTGGCGGCAGGCCTCGAAGACCACCTCGGCGTCGAAGCAGCTCTGCGCGCGGGTGCCGCGATCCCCGGCGACCAGACGTCCGGTGCAGTGGCCGAGCACGTTCGTGCGCGGGTTCGCGATCGCGGTCACCATCCGCACCGTCATCGCGTCGGGCTCCATCGCCAGCTTGGAGTGCACGCTGGCCACCACCACGTCCAGCGGGTCGAGCGCGGACGCCTCACCGTCGAGCGCGCCGTCGTCGAGGATGTCGACCTCGGCCCCGGCCAGCAGGGTGAACCCGTCCAGGGCGGCGTCCACCGCGCGGATGCGGGCCAGCTGCGCCAGCCGCCGCGTGGTGTCGAGCCCGTTGGCGATGCGCAGCCGCGGGCTGTGGTCGGTGATCGCGAGCCATTCGCGGCCGAGCCTGACCGCCTCCAGCGCCATCTCCTCGATCGGGCTGGACCCATCCGACCAGTGCGTGTGGGTGTGCAGGTCTCCGCGGATCCGGGCCAGCAGCGGGGTGGGCCCGGGCACCAGCGGGCCGTCCGCGGCCTGGAGTTCGGCGAGATAGCCGGGCAGCCGGCCGTCGTGCGCCTCGGCGATCACCCGCGCCGTGGTGGCGCCGATCCCGGGCAAGTCCCGCCAAGCCCGGCGGGCATCGATGCCGGCCCGCTCCGCGGCGTCCAACCCCGCCAGTGTGTCGGCGGCGCGCCGGAACGCCTGCGCTCGCCGGGTCTGGCCGCCGTGGCGTTCCAGCAGCCGGGCGACTTCGCGCAGGGCAGCGATCGGGCCCAAGGGCTGGTCGTTCATCGGCCCAGGCTAATCGGCAACCTCGCTAGAGTGCGCAGAACAAGGAGGTTCGCATGCGCGATCAGACGCCGGACTGGCTGCCGGGGGCCCGGGCCCACGCCGCAATGACCAAACGGCTGGCGGCGGCGTCCGCGTCGATCACCACCGCCGCGCTCGCCCAGATCACTCAGCGTCACCCCTGGTTCTCCGACCTGGACGCCGACAACCGCGCCTCGGTCACCCTGGTCGTGCGCGCCGGCGTGGACGGCTTCGTGTCCTGGTTCCGCGACGGCGCAGGCGGGGTCGAGCAGCCCAATATCTTCGCCTCCGCACCGCGCTCGCTGATGCGCCAGCTGGCACTGCAGCAGACCGTCGACCTGATCCGCACCACCGTCGAGACCGTCGAGCAGCAGATCCACACCGTGCTGCCCCGCAACGACCGGCCGGTGCTGACCATGGCCGTGCTGCAGTACAGCCGCGAGATCGCCTTCGACGCGGCCGAGGTGTACGCCCGCGCCGCCGAGACCCGCGGCGCCTGGGACGCCCGCCTGGAGGCCCTGGTGATGGACGCCGTGGTGCGCGGCGACGCCGACGAGTCGGTGGTCTCCCGGGCGTCCACGCTGGGCTGGCATCATCCGGCCGGCCTGTGCGTGGTGATCGGCGACCTGCCGCCCAACGAGGCCGCGCTGCGCGACCTGCGCAACGAGGCCTCCCGCGCCGGGCTCGATGTGCTCGCCGCGGCGCAGGGACCGCGCCTGGTGGTGCTGATGGGCGGCGATTTCACCGGTGAGGATCAAGCGCTCGCCCTCGTCGCGGGCTTGGCGGACGCCTTCGGCACCGGCCCGATCGTGGTCGGCCCGGTGGTCGGCGATCTGGTCGAAGCCGTGGTGAGCGCCCGCGCGGCCACCTCGGGCCGCCGAGCCGCCGTCGCCTGGGCGGACGCCCCCCGCCCAGTTGCGGCCCGCGCGCTGCTGCCCGAACGCGCCCTCGCTGGCGACGGTCACGCCCGGCGCGAACTCGCCCACCAGATCTACGGGCCACTGGCCGCTCATTCCGGCGACCTGATCCAGACCCTGGAGGCCTATTGGGCCTCGGGCACCTCCATCGAGGCGACCGCGCGCCGTTTGTTCATCCACGCCAATACGGTGCGCTACCGGCTGAGCCGGATCGAGGACATCACCGGCTACTCCCCCGCCGATCCACGCGGCGGATACGTGCTCCGGCTGGCCGGAACCCTCGGGCGCCTGCTCGACTAGCGACCACCAGCGTTTGTAGGACTCGCACAAACCGCGTCCGGAAACACTGTGAGCAGTGAAGGCGCGCCCACCCACCGGCCACCGCCAGTATTGAAGGCGTGCTAGCGATCGTCGCGCCCGGGCAGGGCGCCCAGACTCCCGGATTCCTCACCCCTTGGCTGGAGGACGCCCAGTTCGCGTCCCGGCTGAAGGAGCTCTCCGAGGTGGTGGGCATCGACCTGGTCCACTACGGCACCCAAGCCGACGCCGAGACCATCCGCGACACCGCGATCGCGCAGCCGCTGCTGGTCGCCGCCGGCCTGCTGGCCGCCGAGGCGCTCACCGGCCCCGAGGTTCCCTTCGCGGGCGCCGACGTGGCCGCCGGCCACTCGGTGGGTGAGATCACCGCCGCCGCCGGCGTGGGCGTGCTGAGCAGCGCCGACGCGATGGTCTTCGTCCGCGAGCGCGCCCAGGGCATGGCCGAGGCGTCCGCCCTCACCCCGACCACGATGGCCGCCGTGCTGCGCGGCGAGCCCGACGAGGTGCTGGCCGCCATCGAGGCCGTCGGCGCCACCGCCGCCAACAACAACGGCAAGGGCCAGGTCGTCGCCGCCGGCACCGTCGAGCAGATCGAGGCGCTCAAAGCCAACCCGCCCGCCAAGGCGCGGATCATCCCGCTGTCGGTGGCCGGCGCCTTCCACACCCATCACATGGAACCGGGCCGGCGCCGGGTCGCCGCGGCGGCGTCCGGGATGACCGCGCACGATCCGGCGATCACGCTGCTGTCCAACCGCGACGGGCAGGCCGTGGCGTCCGGCGCCGAATACGTCGAGCGCCTGATCGCCCAGGTGACCTCGCCGGTCCGCTGGGATCTGTGCCTGCAGGCGCTGGCCGATCTCGGCGTGACCGGCCTGCTCGAGCTGCCGCCGGCCGGCACCCTGACCGGCATCGCCAAGCGCAACCTCGCCGGTATCGAGGTGTTCAACCTCAATACCCCCGACCAACTGGACGATGCTCGCGAGTTCTGCGCGAAGCACTCCTCGACCGACCAGACCCAGGAGGCCTGACATGGCACTCACCCCGAGCAAGGGCGCGGCCTACGCGCGTGTGATGGGCATCGGCGCCGCGATCCCTTCTCGCGTCGTCGACAACGCCGAGATGTGCACCTACATCGAGTCCTCCGACGAGTGGATCCAGCAGCGCACGGGCATCGTCGAGCGCCGCTGGGTGGGTGAGGGCGAGACCGTCGAGTCGCTGTCGCTGGACGCCGCCCGCAAGGCCATCGACGCCGCCGGACTCACCCCGGCCGACATCGACGCGGTGATCATCTCGACCGTCAGTCACATGGTGCAGACCCCGTCGCTGGCCGCGATCGTGGCCGCCAAGCTGGGCTGCGCCGACGCCGCGGCGTTCGACATCGCCGCCGCCTGCGCCGGCTTCTGTTACGGGCTGGGCCAGGCCGAATCCCTGGTCCGCTCGGGTGCGGCGACTCATGTCGTCGTCATCGGCGCCGAGACGCTCAGCGAGATCACCGACGTGCACGATCGCAGCACCGCTTTCCTGTTCGCCGACGGCGCGGGGGCCGCGGTGGTCGGTCCCTCCGAGACCCCCGCGATGGGCCCGGTGGTGTGGGGCTCCGACGGCGATCAGGCCGAGGTGATCAGCATGACCCGCCCGTGGCCGCAGGCCGTCGAAGAGGGCAAGCCGTCGCACATCACCATGGCCGGCCAGCAGGTGTTCCGCTGGGCGACCGGCTTCATCGCCGACGCCACCCGGCGCACGCTGGAGGTGTCCGGCCTCACCGCGGACGAACTCGACCTGTTCGTGCCCCACCAGGCCAACAACCGGATCACCGACGCCATGCTGCGGCACCTGAAGCTGCCCGAGACCGTCACGGTCGCGCGGTCGATCAAGAAGTACGGCAACAACTCGGCCGCGTCCATCCCGATCGCGCTCGCCGAGCTGATCGAGACGGGCGAGGCCAAGAGCGGCGACACCTGCCTGATGATCGGCTTCGGCGCCGGTCTGGTGTACGCCGGCCAGGTCATCATCGTCCCCTGACCCACACCCCTAAGACATCCGGCCCACCCGTGGCCGGCATGGACCAAGACCCATCCACAAAGGAGCAAGAAATGGCCACCACCGAAGAGATCCGCGCTCAGCTCGCCGAGCTCGTCAACGACGTCGCCGGCGTGCCGGTCGAGGACGTCCAGCTCGACAAGTCCTTCGTCGACGACCTCGACGTCGACAGCCTCGCCATGGTCGAGATCATCGTCGGCTGCGAGGACAAGTTCGGCGTCACCATCCCCGACGAGGAGAGCAAGAACCTCAAGACCGTCGGCGACGCCGTCGCCTACATCGAACAGCACGCCTGATTCGTTGCGGGACGCCCGGGTCAGCACCCGGGCGTCCTCACCCGCTGTCTTTCCTGGGCGAATCCATCGCTCGCACCGATCCACACACCGAAGGAACGTCTCGATGAAGCAAATCGTCATCACCGGCATGGGCGCGACCACGCCCCTGGGCGGTGACCTGTCCAGCACCTGGTCGGCGATGCTCGCCGGGGAGTCCGGTGTGATCTCGATCCCCGAAGCATGGGCCCAAGACCTCGCCGTGCGCATCGCCGGCTACGTGAAGGTCGACCCGTCGGAGAAGATCGACCGGGTCAAGGCCCGCCGCCTCGACCGCAACGCGCAGCTGGCGCTGATCGCGGCCGAAGAGGCCTGGACGGACGCCGGTCTCGGCCTGGGCGCCGACAACACCATCGATCCCGAACGCCTGGCCGTGTGCATCGGCACCGGCATCGGCGGCCTGCACACGCTGCTGGGCAACTGGGACGTCTACAAGGAGCGTGGCCCGCGCCGGGTCACCCCGTTCACCATCCCGATGCTGATGGCCAACGCCTCGGCCGCCAACGTCGGCCTGCTCGTCAACGCGGCCGCCGCGGTGCACGCGCCGGTCTCGGCCTGCGCGTCGTCGAACGAGGCCATCTCGCTGGCCGTCGACCAGCTGCGCCTGGGGCGTGCCGACATCGTCGTGGCCGGTGGCGCCGAGGCGACCATCCACCCGCTGCCGATCGCCGCGTTCGCGCAGATGCAGGCGCTGTCCAAGCGCAACGACGATCCGGCTGCCGCGTCCCGTCCGTGGGACAAGGGCCGCGACGGCTTCGTGCTGTCGGAGGGCTCGGCGCTGCTGGTGCTGGAGACCCTGGAGCATGCCCAGGCGCGCGGTGCGCGTATCTACGGCACCATCGCCGGCGCGGGCATCTCCGACGACAACCATGACATCGTGCAGCCTGCTCCCTCAGGTCATGGCCAGTCCCAGGCGATGCTGAAGGCGCTGCGCGAGAGCGGCCTGTCGGCCTCCGACATCGTGCACGTCAACGCGCACGGCACCTCGACCCCGCAGGGCGACATGACCGAGGCTGGCTCGATCCGCCGCGCGCTCGGCTCGGCCGCCGACAATGTGATCGTCACCTCGACCAAGTCGATGACCGGTCACCTGCTGGGTGCCGCCGGCGCCCTGGAGACCATCGCCACCGTGATGGCGCTCAAGGAGCGGATCATCCCGCCGACGATCAACCTGGTCGATCCTTCCGACGGTCTCGACATCGACGTGGCCGCCAACAAGCCGCGCCCGCTGCCGGCCACCGGCGATCTCGCCGCGCTGAACAACTCGTTCGGCTTCGGCGGGCACAATGTCGCGGTCGCGGTGACGACGGCGAACACCACCGCCTGACCCATCCCTGGCAGACAGGCGCCCGGTCCCCACGTGGGGGGCCGGGCGCTGTGCGTTGCCCGCGGCCCAGCTGCGTGGCGGACGCCTGCGGTGCGGACGCCTACAGGCGCGGGTCGGGCTGGGAACCGGAGCGGGTGACGTTCTCGGCGGCGGCCTCCAGCCCCAGGCGCGCGGCCGCGGAGCGGCTCGAACCCTGGACGAGCGCGGCGACCAAGGTGCCGATCAGCGCATCGCTGGCACCGACGGTGTCGACGACGTCGGCGTCCGGCACGATCGGGCCCGGGTGCAGCACGCCGTCCCATTCGACGCCCGCCTTGCCGCGCAGCACGACCAGCGAGGCCGGCGTCGAGCCGGTCTGCCGGAAGGCGTCCAGGTCGGCCTCGGGCACGATCAGCGGATCGGCCATCTCGATCACGTCCGAGGGCAACACCGCGTACGGGGCCAGGTTGATCACCACGCGGGCGCCGTAGCGGTGCGCGTAGCGGGCGGCCTCGGCGACCGTCTCGGCGGGGGTCTCCAGCTGGGTGAGCAGGATGTCGCCCGAAACCAGCCCGCGGATCGCGCGCAGCGCACGGGCATCGACCAGCGCGTTCGCGCCGGGGACCACCGCGATGGCGTTGGAATGACCGTCGGCGAGCACGATCGCATGCCCGGTCGGCGTGCGGGGCACCCGATCCACCTCAAGCTTGATCCCGCGCGCGTGCAGCCGGTTCAACGACGCCTTGCCGGCCTCGTCGTCGCCCACCGCACCGACCATGATCACCTCGGCGCCCTGCGCCCGCGCGGCGACGGCCTGGTTCGCACCCTTGCCACCCGCGTGACGGGCCAGCGAGCGCGCAATGACCTTCTCGCCCGGCTGCGGATAGGCGTCGACTCGGGTTTCCAGATCGACGTTGATCGAACCCAGGACGATGACGCGGCCCATGATGAATGCCTCTCGTGTGTGGTGGGCTCATCACACCACGAAACCCGTGGCCGCGTCGGCGTTTCGGGCACAATCGCCCGGGGTGATCCTCCCGGCTCAGCCGACCTCGTGCAGCCAGCGCACCGGTTCACCCTCGGCGGCCTGGCGGAACACGTCGAGTTCGGCGTCCCAGTCGGCGCCGAGCAGACCGTCCAGCGCGGCGCGCAACGCCCGCTCGTCGCCGCGGGTGCAGGCCAGCGCGTGCCGGATCCGGTCCTCGGGCACGAGCACGTCGCCGTGCAGCCCCATGGTGGCGTGGAAAACGCCGAGGCTGGGCGTGAAGGAGTACCGCTCGCCTTCGGAGGTGGCGGTGGCCTGTTCGGTCACCTCGAAGCGCAGCCGCGGCCACCGTTTCAGGGCACTGGCCACCGCGGTCGCGGTGCCGGGCCGCCCGCGCCAGGCGTACTCGGCGCGGTAGCTGGCGCGCTCGGCGGGCTGGGGTTTCCAGGCCAGCTGCACGGGCGCGCCGAATGCCGCGCCGAGTGCCCATTCGATGTGCGGGCACATCGCGGACGGCGCGGACAGAATCTGCACAACCCCCTGCGTCGCGTTCATCGGCGTTCTCCCCTCCGGCTCGGTGCTGCCTTCCCCTGCATCACCTGGTCGGCCTGGAATCACGCCTGTGTGATTCATCGTGCCACACGCGTCAAGAGCGCTTCAGGCCAGCCCGTCAAGAACCGGACGCCTCCGCGAGCAGTTCGGCGGCATGCGCGCGGGCAGCGTCCGTGCCGACCAGGCCGGCCATCATCCGGGCCAACTCCTCGACCCGCTCAGAGCCGGTCACCTCGCGGACGCCGGAGGTGGTCACCTGGCCGTCGTCGGTCTTGTGCACGACGTAGTGCCGGTCGGCGAAGGCGGCCACCTGGGCCAGGTGGGTGACCACGATCACCTGGGCGTGCCGGGCCAGCCGGGCCAGCCGCCGCCCGATCTCGAGGGCGACGGCGCCGCCGACGCCGGCGTCCACCTCGTCGAAGACGAAGGTGTGCCCGTCGGCGCCGTCGGCGAGCACCACCTCCAGCGCGAGCCGGACGCGGGACAGTTCGCCGCCCGAGGCGACCTTGGCCAGCGGGGCCGGCGAGGATCCCGGGTTCGCCGAGAACAGCAGTGCCACCTGGTCGGCGCCGTGCGGGCCCAGATCGTTCAGCGCGCTGACCTCGAAGACCAGGCGGGCCTGCGGCATCGCGAGCGCGGCGAGTTCGGCCTCGACCAGGCGGGCCAACTCGGCCGCGGCGGCGGTGCGGGCGGCGGTGATCCGGGCGGCGAGCGCTTCGAGCGCCGTCCGTCCTTCGGCGAGCGCGGTGTGCAGGGCGGCGATCCGGTCGTCGGCGCCGGTCAGCTGCCCGGCTTCGGACGCCGCCCGCTCGGCCCAGGCCAGCACCTCGTCGACGTTGGCGCCGTACTTGCGGGTCAGGTTCTGCAGCGAGGCGAGCCGTTCGGCGATCCATTCCAGCCGGGCCGGATCGGCGTCCAGGCCGACCAGGTAGGACGCCAGGTCGCCGGCGGCGTCCGCGAGCAGGAAGGACGCCTCATCCACCCGGCGGGCCAACTCGGCCGCCTGCTCGTCGGCATCCGCGATGCCGGCCAGCGCCTTGCGGGCCGTGGTGATCAGGCCGAGCGCGGCCGGGTCGTCGGTGTAGGCCTCGTCGTCGCCGGCCAGCGCGACCAGCGCCTGCCGGGCGGCGAGCCGCAGGTCGTCGACGGCCTGTAGCCGGCGCTGCTCGGCGAGCAGGGCGGCGTCCTCGCCGGGTTGCGGGTCGGTCTTCTCGATCTCGGACAGGCCGAATTCGAGCAGCGCCAGCTCGCGCGCCCGCGCCTGCGCGGCGGCGGTCAGTTCGGCGAGTTCGGCGCTCCAGGCGCGCTGGCGGGCCCAGCGTTCGCGGTATTCGGCCAGGTCGGTGGCCAGCGCGTCGCCGGCGAAGGCGTCCAGCACCTCGCGCTGACGCTCGGCGGTGCCGAGGCGCAACTGCTCGCTCTGGCCGTGAATGGTGATGCGTTCGCCGACGACGGCGTCCAGGCCCGCGAGCGTGACCTGGGCTCCGCCGACCAGGGCCCGGGAGCGAGTGCTGGTCAGGATGCGGGCGAGCAGCACCTCGCCGTCCTCGACGCTGCCGCCGACCTCGTCGACCGCCGCCGCGAGGGCGGCGTCCGCACTCAACCGGCCCTCGACCAGCGCCCGGGTGGCGCCGTGCCGGATCAGGCGTCCCTCGGCCTTGCCCGCGGTCAGCAGGCCCAGGCCGGAGACCACCATCGTCTTGCCCGCGCCGGTTTCGCCGGTGACCGCGGTGAACCCCGGCCCGAACTCGACCGCGGCATCGCCGATGACGCCCAGACCCGCGATGCGCAGCTCAGTCAGCATCCCCGTCACCCCGCGCGGCCCGCGCCTCGGCGTCCCGCTCGGCCTGGCCGCGCCAGCCGTGCACGGGCAGGTCGAATTTGCGCACCAGGCGTTCCACGAACGGCTGCTCCACCATCCGGGCCAGCCGCAGCCGGTACTCGCTGCGGCGCACGGTCAACTCGTTCATCGGCTCGACGTCGGTGCTGCGGCGTCCGTCACACCACACCACGCCGGCGGTCTGCGGCGCGGGCAGCATGGTGACCGCCACCGCCGAGGCGGGGCTGAGCACCAGCGGACGCGCGAACAGGGCGTGCGCCAGCAACGGCACCACCAGCAGCGCGTCCAGGTCGGGCCACAGCACCGGGCCCTTCGCCGAGAACGCGTAGGCCGTCGACCCGGTCGGGGTGGCTACCAGCACACCATCGGTGCCCCAGCGCGACAGCGGGCGACCGTCCACATCGACCAGCACGTCGATCATCAGTTTGCGGGACGCCTTCTCCAGCGAGACCTCATTGATCGCGAAGCTGGACCAGATCACCTCGCCGCCAGGGCGGTCGCGCAGTTCGACGTCGAGACACAGCCGCTCCTCGACCCGGTAGTCGCGGGCGAGCACCGAACTGATCAGGGTGGACAGCTCGCTCGGCTCCAGTTCGGCGAGGAAGCCGACGTGGCCCAGGTTGACGCCGAGCATCGGATAGCCCAGCGGCACCGCCCATTCGGCGGCGCGCAGGATGGTGCCGTCACCGCCGAAGACCACCACCAGTTCGACCTCGACGCCGGGAGACTCCACGAACTCGCGGACGTCGACCCCTTCGGGCGTGCCGCCGGCCAGGACCTCATAAGAAGTGCCGCGCGCCCAGAACACGATGTCGTGCCCCACCATGGCCTGCAGGAAGTGCTTGGCCGCATCGACCGCCTCCGCGCGGTGCGGATGGACCCCCAGCGCGATGTGTCGTTGCGTCATGGCGCCAGCCTAACCGCGCCCGCCGACGATTCCGTGATCGCGACCAGGGTCAGGACGTACTCCTGGTTGCCCGATTCGCCCGCTAGGGTGCTCGGCCCGCGCCAGCGTTCGGCCCAGCCGGCCTCGGACGCCGCCTGCGCCACCAGGTCGACCGCGGACGCCGCCAGCGCCCGGTCGGCGACCACGCCGCGGGAGTCGAGGGCGGCCCGGCCCAGCTCGAACTGCGGTTTGACCAGCAGGATCGCGGTGGCTCCCTCTCGTGCGACGGCGCGCAGCGGCACCACCAGCAGGGTGAGCGAGATGAACGACAGGTCGGCGACGATGACGTCGACCGGTTCGCCGCCCACGTCGGCGAGGGTGAGATCGCGCACGTTGAGTCCTTCGCGGGCGATCACCCGCGGGTCGGACGCCACCGCCGGCGCCAGCTGCCCGTGCCCGACATCGACGGCGTAGACCGGCGCGCAGCCGCGGTCGAGCAGCACCTGGGTGAACCCGCCGGTCGAGGCGCCGGCGTCCAGGGCGCGGCCGGTGACGGTGGTGCCGCAGGCGTCCAGGGCGCCGAGCAGTTTGTGCGCGGCCCGCGACACCCACGGGTCGGTCTCGGCGTCGATCCGGTCGGCCTCGGTGACCGGGGCGGACGCCTTGCGCGCCGGTTGCCCGTTCACCTGCACCTTGCCCGCCGTGATCAGGTCGGACGCCTGCCCGCGCGACCGGGCCAGGCCGCGCGCGACCAGCGCGGCGTCCAGTCTCACGGGCGCGGCAGCGGCGGTTGCCGCGGCGGATTGAGCGCGTGCTGGACGGCCTCGAGTGCCGTGGCGAGCACGTCATGGTGGGTGTGCACGTCGTCGCCGAGTTCGACCGCGGCCAGCGCCGCGTCGATGCCGGCGTGCCCGGTGACGGGCGGGGTGGGGCCGTCCGGTGCGGTCTCGCCGTGGCCGGGCTCTGCGGGGGTGGAGCTCACCTGAGCGATCCTACCGGCGTGGGTGGTTCACTCGTCGTCCTCGCCGAGCCCGCGCGCGACCAGGGCGTCCCCGGTGGTGCGTGCGAACGCGACCGCCTGGATCACCACGGGGGTGACGGCCAGCAGCGGGTTGCGGTCGATGCCGCGGGCGCGGGTGGCGTCCCGCACCTCACCGAAGGACGCCGCCACGAACGGAATGGAGCGGATCAGCACCGCGATCGCCAGACCGAAGCGTTCGGGGCGGGCACCGAGGAACCGGAACGGACCCGCCGCCGCGACCAGGGCGTCGATCAGCACCGGCATCGGCGTGGTCAGCAGCAGGATCCGCCCGGCGTAGAGCGCGATCAAGATGGTGGCGGTCACGGTGACGGCCAGCCGGGGATCGCCGAAGAAGACCTGATAGCCGGCCAGCACGCCCAGCAGCAGGATCAGCATCGGCGGCAATCCCCAGGCCAGCCGCAGCGGGGCGCGGGTGGTGGCGACCAGCGCCAGCGTGAGCGCCAGCAGGCCGGTGGCCAGCCAGGGATCGCGCACGATCATCACCGGCAGGGTGAGCGCCAGGAAGACCAGGTATTTGCGGCCCACCCCCATCCGGTGCCAGGACGTGGTGCCGGGAACGTAGATGCCGAGCAGGGCGCGGGCGGCGTTCACACCATCATCCGCTCGTAGTGGGCCAGGGTTTCGGACGCCGTGCCGTCGGCGACCACCCGCCCCTGATCGACGATGAGGACGCGGTCGGCGTCCGCGGCCAGATCGAGGTCGTGGGTGGCGATCACCATCTGCTGGGGCAACTCGGCGATCAGCCGCCGGAACGCGATCCGGTTGCGCAGGTCGAGCAGCGTGGTCGGCTCATCGGCGACCAGCACCGACGGTTCGACCGCGAGCACCGCGGTCAGCGCGACCAGCTGCCGTTCGCCGCCGGACAGGTCATAGATGCTCTGCTCGGCTACCTGGGCCAGCCCGCGGGCGGCGAGCAGGCCGAGCGCAGCCCGGCGCCGCTCGGTTCGGTCGCGGATCTTGGCGCGCAGGCTGAGCTCGACATCCTCCAGCGGGGTGGGCATCACCAGCTGGCTGAGCGGATCGGTGAACACGAACCCGACCCGGCGCCGGGCCTGCTTGCCGTCGCGAGCCGGATCGATGCCGTCCACCTCGACGCGTCCGGCGGTCGCGGTGGACAGGCCGTTGATCAGCCGCAGCAGCGTCGACTTGCCAGAGCCGTTGGCGCCGACGAGGGCGACGCGGCGCTCGGGCAGGTCGAGGGTGATGCCGTCGAGCAACGTCTTGGTGCCCCACGGCTGCCCGGGTGGGCCGGGAACCGGGACGCTGAGCGTGACATCGTCGAACCGGATCATCCGACCGAGACCGTCTCCCGCTGCGGGGCGTGACGCACCGCGGACTCGACCAGCAGGCTGGGGAAGGCGCGATGGACGGCGACCGCGACCGCCGCGGCGGCGGCGTTCTTGACCAGGTCGCCGGGCCAGTAGGCGATGTCGGCGAAGAAGGCCTTGTCCAGCGGCAGTCCGCCGTTGATGCTCATCCCGGCGATGCCCATCGGGTGGATCAGCAGGATCGAGCCGGCCAGTCCGGCGACGAACAACCAGCCCCAACGGGCGCGACCCTGGCGGGCGATGACCCAGCGGGCCAGGAAGCCGATCAGCAGTGCGGCGAGCGCGAAGGCGAGCAGGTAGCCGGCCGACGGGCGGGCCAGCGAGCCGAGGCCCGAGCCGCCGCCGGCCAGCACCGGCAGCCCGGCCAGGCCGGCGATCACGTAGAGGGCGGTGGCGGCGAAGCCGCGCCACGGGCCGAGGATCATCGCGGTGATCCCGATCGCAAGGGTCTGCAGGGTGATCGGCACGCCCAGCGGACCCACCGGGATCGCCGGGGTCAGGGTGAAGGCCGCGATCAGGCCGGCGAAGACGGCGACGAGCGCCAGATCGGTAACGGGGGACGTGCGACGGGACGCCATGTTCATCTCCTCTTGAACGGTGTTCAACCAGTCTAGGGGAGGAGATCGAATCGAGCGAGAACATCCGCACCGGCGGTCGCCTTGCCCGCCCAGACCAGGTTCGCCAGCGCCCACGCGGCGTCCAGTTGCACCTCGCGATCGGTCAGGTCGCCCTCGATCACCGGCGTGCGGCCGTCGAGTGTGACGCAGGCCCGGCCACAACTGGCACCATCGGCGTCCAGCTCGGCCACCCGGGCCGGCTCGAGCAGTGCGGCGAAGTTCCAGCCGATCGCGGTCGGGCGGCCTTCGCGGGGTGCCTCGCACAGCGCGCGGACGCCGTGCGACCCGGTGAATACGAAGAACGAATCGATGCCGACCGCATAAGCACCCATGATGTCGGTGTCGATACGGTCACCGACGAACACCGGACGCCGGGCGTCCAGGCGTTCGATGGCCGCATCCAGCAGCGGACGGTACGGCTTGCCGGCGATCTGCGGGCGCTGATCGGTGGTGACCGCGATCGCATAGATCATCGCACCCATCCCCGGCACCAGGCCGTCCTCGGTCGGGCGGGTCAGATCGGGATTGGTGGCGAACCAGCGCGCACCATGCTGCACGGCGAGTGCCGCCTGGTAGAGCCGCGGCCAGGTCATCTCGGGGTCGTAGCCCTGCAGCACGGCGTCCGGCTTGTCGGTGTACGACGCCACCGGGATCATCCCCGCCTGGCGCACCTCATCAGCCAGATTCTCAGTGCCGCAGACGAGCACCGTCGAGCCCGCGGGCAGTTCGTGGCGCAGCATCTCGCCACCGACCTGCGCCGAGGTGATCACGTCGCCCGGGGTGACGTCGAAGCCGAGCCGGACCAGTTTGGCCGCCACGCTCGCCCGGCTGGGCGCGGCATTGTTGGTGACATACCCGAGCCGGACGCCGCGCTGCTGCAACACCCGCGCCGCCTCCGCCGACCCTTCGACGGCAAGCTCTCCCCGGTAGTGAACGCCGTCCAGATCACTCAGCGCCACATCATAGGCGTCGATGAACGCGGTCATGCCTGGTCGTCGGCTCCCCGCTCGTCATCGTCGGTGCCGTCGGACGCCTCGGCTTCACTCACGTCGGCCGCTGGCTCCCGCTCGTCGTGCGCCGCCTCGGCATCCTCGACGGATGCGTCCGCCTCGCCCTGCTCGGCACCATCGGGTTCGGCGTCCTGGGCAGCGTCTTCGGGCTCGGCGTCCTCGTCTGCCTCATCTTCAGCGTCGTCGGACTCGATGGCGTCGACAGCGTCCTCGTTCGCCTCATCTTCGGCGTCGTCGCTGGACGCGATCGCATCGGCGACATCCGCGCTCGACTCGGATTCGCCCTCAGCAGCGTCGACAGAGTCCTCCTTCGGCCCCTCTTCGGCGTCGTCGCTGGACGCGACCGCATCGGCGGCGTCCGTGCTCGACTCGGATTCGTCGTCAGCAGGGTCGGCTTCGTCCTCGGCAACGTCCGCTTCATCCTCGGCAGCGTCGGATTCGTCCTCGATGACCGGGTCATCTCCGACGAGGGCGTCCTCGTCGACCTCGAGCACCAGGCCCTGCAGCGCGGCGACGCGCTCGCCGGCGTCCGTTTCACCGTCTTCGTCGAGCGCGGCGGCAGCGGCGAACCAGCGTTCGGCGTTCGCGGCGTCGCCGGTGGTCTCGAGCAGATCGGCGTAGCCGTAGCGCAGCCGGGCGCGCGCGCCGCGCGATCCGCGGCCGGCCGACGCCTCGATCTCGTGCTTGAGCAGGCGCAACGCCTCAGCGACCTGACCGAGATCGGTGCGAGCACCCGCCTCGACCAGACGCAGTTCGACGCGTTGGTTGAAGTCGGGCTTGGCGTCCAGGCCCTCGCGGACCAGCTTGAGCGCCTTGTCCGGGCGCCCCAACGCCCGCTCGCAATCGGCCATCGCGGCGACGAACTCGGTGCCGCCGTTCATCCGGCGCAGCGCGCGGAACTCGTGCAGGGCGATCTGGTACTCCCCCGCCGCGTACGCCGCCTCGCCGGCCGCCTCGCGAGTCACCGACAGGCGCGCCGCCCGGCGGCGGGCCGCCTCAGCGTGCGCGTAGGCGAGCTGCGGATCGGTGCCGATCAGTTCGCCGGCCTTCAGCAGATGGGCGCCGACGATCTCGGCGAGTTCCTGGGTGAGCCCGCGCAGTTCGGCGCGCACCGGACGCGGCAGGTCGCGCAGGTCCATCCCTTCGGGCGTGTCGGGCTCATTCTCCTTGCGGGCCAGTCCCGGACGCGGCACGTACGGCTCGCGCTCCTCGGCCTCGGGGCGATCGAACCCGCGGTCATCATCACGGCGCGGACGATCCTCCCGCTGGAATCGATCGTTGCCCCGCGGCCCGTCGTCACGGCGCGGACGATCCTCGCGCTGGAACCCACCCTCACGATGCGGGCGATCATCCCGCTGGAACCGATCATCGCGCGGCCGGTCGTCCCGATTCGGACGATCATCCCGACGCTGGAAACCACCCTCACGCCCCGGACGGTCGTCCCGCTGGAAACCACCTTCGCGACGCGGGCGATCATCGCGCTGGAACCCACCTTCACGGCGGGGACGGTCATCCCGCTGGAAACGATCATTGCCGCGCGGCCGGTCGTCCCGATTCGGACGATCATCGCGGCGCTGGAAACCACCTTCACGGTTCGGGCGATCATCCCGCTGGAAACCACCTTCGCGGCGGGGACGATCATCACGCTGGAAACGATCGTTGCCGCGTCCGCGGTCGTCGTCACGGCGCTCATAACGCCCCGCGTCTTGGCGCCGGTCGTCGCGCTGGAAACCACCTTCGCGACGCGGGCGGTCGTCCCGCTGGAACCCACCCTCGCGGCGCGGGCGATCATCGCGCTGGAACCCACCCTCGCGGCGGGGACGATCATCCCGCTGGAAACGATCATTGCCGCGCGGCCGGTCGTCCCGATTCGGACGATCATCCCGACGCTGGAAACCACCTTCACGGTTCGGGCGATCATCCCGCTGGAAACCACCCTCACGACGCGGACGATCATCACGCTGGAAACGATCGTTGCGTGGCCGGTCATCGCGGCGCTGGAATCCACCTTCGCGATTCGGGCGGTCATCGCGCTGGAATCCACCCTCACGACGCGGACGATCATCGCGGCGCTGGAAACCGCCCTCGCGGTTAGGCCGGTCATCCCGCTGGAAACCACCTTCTCGACGCGGACGATCATCACGCTGGAAACGGTCGTTGCGCGGCCGGTCATCACGTCCGAACCGATCATCCCTGCGCTGGAAACCACCCTCACCGCGCGGACGGTCGTCACGTCCGAAACGCCCCTCGCCCCGCGGACGGTCGTCGCGCTGGAAGCGATCGTTGCCGCGCGGCCTGTCGTCGCGTCCGCCCCGGTTGTCGTCGCGGCGCTCGAAGCGCCCGGTGCCCTGCCGGTCATCACGCTGGAAACCACCCTCGCGTCCGGAACGATCGTCCCGGCGCTGGAAGCCGCCCTCGCGGCGCGGACGGTCGTCGCGTCCGAAACGCCCCTCGCCTCGCGAACGGTCGTCCCGCTGGAAACCGCCCTCGCGGCGTCCGCGGTCGTCACGCCCCGCACCCGAGCGTCCGCCGGTCTGGCCACGCCCGTCGGATCGCTTCGGTCCGCCGCGCTGCGGCCCCTTCGAGGGACGGCCGCGGCCATCCCGGGACTGCCGGTGGTTGTCAGGGTTCGAATCACGCACCGGACAAGTCTGCCGTTGTCGCCAGCGCTAGGCAAAGCATGCCCATACATCGTCACCCGGCGCGCTCTGGCCGGCCGAGTGTGCCGCTCGGTCGGCGCACATGACGAGGAGGCCGGTTTTACCCCTTCGTATCCGCAGGCATCGCGGGCCCCCCGGACTCGACGCGCACGTTGATATCGCCCAGCTCACGTACCTTCTCCGGTAGCGGCACCGCCGCCGCGTGATGGATGGACCGCACCGATCGCAGCAGATCGTCTTTCGCGCGGCGCTTGAGTTCGGCTGTCGAGGCCGCCGACGATGCCCGGATCGGGACAAAACGTACTGCTCAATCCGGGTGCGACCAGAAGAACATCAGTCGGACTGATGTTCTTGACGCTCTGACGAGATTGCGCAGTACGTTTTGCATCGCGCCTCACGCACGGTCACAACGATCCCCCCCCGCGCCTTTGTCCCCTCTCCTACCGGGGCGACGCCGACGCTCTGACCGGATGTGGCACACGCCGCCCGGTTTCCGCGCCTTTGCCCTGTCTCCTACCCGGGCGAGGGTGACTACACTGGGCGAAGGTGAGCAACCCGGGCGGCGCGCAGCACGTGCGGCCGGAGCGTCGTCATCGGGGATGCCGCAGGAGAAAGGGTCGCCCAGCCCGGCGCTGGCAAGACCGTTCCAGACTGCGCCGTTACTCATCAAGGGCGATGTCCACGTCCATCCGAGCAAGCACGAGGACCCAGGCCCTTCTCAACTGCCGGAAACGTCACACAAATCAGAGCCCAGCCGCGCTTGGGCACCGCTTTGTGTGACATTCCCGGCATTTTCCCGCCCGATGATCAGGACTCTGTCCTCGATCAGGACCCCTGATCAATACAACATCGTGGCGAGTGGACGCACCGCGAGGTTGCACCGGGTGCTGACCAAGGTGGTCGAGCCCGTTGCGCAGCAGATGGCCACTCCACACCTGGTGATCTCTGCTCATCCACGTCGCCATGCGCTACCAAGAAGCGACCAACGACCGGAAGAAGAAGCTCGCCGACCGGCATGGCCGCACTCGCTGCGCTGCGGCCCTTCCGAGGGACGGCCGCGGCCATCCCGGGACTGCCGGTGGTTGTCAGGGTTCGAATCACGCACCGGACAAGTCCGCCGTTGTCGCCAGCGCTAGGCAAAGCATGCCCATACATCGCCACCCGGCTCACTCACACCGGCCGACTGTGCCGCACGGTCGGCGCACACGACGAGGAGGCCGGTTTTACCCCTTCATATCCGCAGGCATCGCGGGCCCCCCGGACTCGACGCGCACGTTGATATCGCCCAACTCACGGACCTTCTCCGGCAGCGGCACCGCCGCCGCGTCATGGACGGACCGCACCGATCCCAGCGGACCGGACTGAGCCGATGTCGAGTGGACGACGATCTCACCCTTTTTCTCGTCGCTAGAAACGCCCGCGAATCCAGGGATCAGCCCATCCCAATCGACATCGCTGAGCGCCCTCGCCAACTCGCTCGCGGTGTGCTTGGCTCCACCACGAACCTCGATCCGGCCTCCGAGCCTTTCAGCCCATCGCTCAGCAAGCCCGGTCAACTCAGCGGTCGGTTCGCCGCGGACCAGGACCACCATCGTCGGCGTCCGGCCCTGCTCGAGCCATATGCCTGCCAGCGCGTCGCCCGCGGCCGCACGCAGTTCTCCATTGACCGATCCGCTGAACTCGCCGCCGCCAGCGCCTTCATCACGGACCGAGGTGATCGCATTCTGGAACTCCAGAGCCTTCATCGCCTCCTGGAGGGTGAGCGAATGGTGCCGCGCGTACTCCGCAGCCTCGTGGTTCTCCTCGTTCTCCACGCCACTCCCGGACGCGACGTCACGCGCGATCGCACCGGGCGACGGCCGCGATACGCCTTCCGCAGGACCCAAAGGCGAGGCCTGCGCAACGATGGCCGCCCCGGCACACAGCACGGCGACTACGGACAACGCCGCGATCGTCTTGCCGGCTTTCTGAATCTGCATCGCCCAAGCCCCCTGATATCGACCGCACCTTTCCCCAGTGGAGCAGACCCGCAGGGACGCGTCAAGCATGCGGCAACACGCGCGGCCTAAGGTTCCCGGCAACAGGGTCCGCCCGTGTAGCCAGGCGGTGGGCACCAGTCCTGGTGACGCGTCGATAACGCGTCACGCTCGGCCTTCGAGGGTAAGAAGATGTCCACTCCCCCTGGATACGGCCGGTAGAGCCAGTCCAGGCTCTCCAGAGCGATGATGATCTCCCCGAGCATGTCGTCCGCAACCAGCCTCAACACCGGATCGAGCGACTCACGCGTCAACCGGACGGGGTTCAGATAGACGTGAGACCATGTGCGCCATTCGGGGTCCGGGTCGTCCTCGGTCAGCTCTGACACCCAGTGCCGCGCCCCGGGCGCGACCGAGACTGTCGCTTGGGAACGGCGCGTCGGCCGGGCCGTCGTCGACCATGACATCGTCCTCAGAATGGCGCTCGCCGAAGCGTGGTCCGGTCCTGCCAGTTCGCGAAGCAGGGTGTGGTGGCGCAGGAACACCGTTTCGTATTCCGTCTCGTCGTCGGGGTATTGCTTCGACTCCGGAAGGCTGTGCAGCCGGACCCACTGGTCGGGAAAGCGGTCGGCCAGTTCATCCCACCTCGCCACCGGTGTCGTACCGGGCCACACCGCGGCCCAACGCCCGGCCAGTGCGGTGCGCGTCTGCTGGCTGATCGACATGCGCCAAGGATGACACGAAGACCCAGCATTCCCACTAGTGTCAGGCGTTATGAATCATGAGTTCGCGCGCCGCGGTGGGGTGATGTTGGGCGTCGACGGCTTCTGAGCGGTCCTGCCGCCCGGGAGAGGTGGGCGGGCCAGCGATAGCCTTGGGCGCCATGGACATTCGCTTGGTCGCGGTCGATATGGACGGCACCTTCCTCAGGCCCGGGATGACCTACGACCGGGAACGCTTCCTCGGTTTGCGGCAGCGCATGCGGGACGCCAGCATCCGGTTCGTCGTCGCGAGCGGCAACCAGTACTGGCAGCTCAGTTCGTTCTTCGAACCGTCCGACGACATCGCCTATGCCGCCGAGAACGGTCACTTCGTCTACGACGTGGGCGGCGAGGCGCCCTTCGCCGCGCCGGACGCCCGTCCTGACGCCGCGCGGGCGATGATCGCCCTGCTCGATGACCGGAGGATTCCCTACCTCGCCTCGACGATGGACGGCGCGGTCACGCCGTCCTGGATGCACGACGACGATGTCGCCTGGAGCCGGCAGTACTACCACCGCCTCGATGTCATCGACGATATGGACGCCGTCGCCGACGACGTGCTCAAGGCCGCGCTCCGCGTTGAAGACCCGCTCCCGATCGCGGCCGAGTTGGACGCCGCGCTCGGCGGAGCCTTCACCGCGGTCGTCTCCGGTCCTGAGGATGTCGACCTCAACGTTCCCGGCTACAACAAGGCCGTCGGGCTGCGCCACCTCGCCGAACGCTGGGGCATCGACCTGGCGGACGCTGTCGCCTTCGGTGACAACCACAACGACCTGGAGATGCTGCGCGCCGTCGGACTCCCCGTCGCGATGGCCAACGCGCGCCCCGCGGTCCTGGACGCCGCCGCGCGCGTCGCGCCACCGAACACCGCCGACGGCGTCCTCGACGTGCTGGACGAGATCCTGCCGCGCTGAACGTCACGCTTGAGCGATCGGTTCACCCGCGGACTTCTGCCCGGTGCGCTATGCGCCACCCGTGGCCGTCGAAACCCGCCAGCATCCGGCCATATGGTCGTCGACCATGCCCGCCGACTGCATCAGCGCGTACATCGTGGTCGGGCCGACGAAGCGGAACCCGCGCTTGCGCAGTTCCTTGCTCAGCGCCGTCGACTCCGGGGTCACCGCGGGAACGTCGGCGAACGCGGCCGGACGGTCTCGCTTGGCCTCGGCACCGGCCGGCGCGAACGACCACATCAATGCGTCGAGTTCGCCCTCGGCCATGTCGCGCACCAGCGCGGCGTTCGAGATGGTGGCCTCGATCTTGGCGCGGTTACGGACGATGCCGGCGTCCGCCATCAGCCGCGCGACATCTTCTTCACCGAACTCGGCGACCCGCGCCGGGTCGAAGCCCGCGAACGCCTCCCGGAACCGCGGGCGCTTGCGCAGGATGGTGATCCACGACAGGCCGGCCTGGAACCCCTCCAGCGCCATCTTCTCGAACAGCGCGCGATCACCGTGCAGCGGGATGCCCCACTCCTCGTCGTGGTAGCGGCGGTACTCCTGATCGTCGCCGACCCATCCGCAGCGCTGGATTCCGTCCGGCCCTGTCACCATCGCGTCCATCACAACAGCCTACGAGCCCGACGCCCCCATCACCGTCGCCGACGCTGGAACCAGCCGTGTCGCTCCGCTCGTCAGTGCAAGATCGTGGTGCGTCTACACGCCACAACGTTGCATTGACGGACGCTGTTCACTCGATCGGTGGCAATGAGTTGAGGTAGCTGTCGGCGTGTTCGTGTCCGTCGCGCAGCCACCACGAGAGGGTCAGCATCGGAGCGAAACCCGGATCGCAGTCGATCGACACCGTCGCCTCGCGATTCACCAGACGAACGCCGGACGCCGCCCCGACCCGCGCCGCCAGACGGGCGAGCATCTCCCAACGTGGGTCACCCATCGGCTGAGCCATCTCTCCCCCGTTTCATCATGATTCCGGCGCTGGCGAGCTCACCAATGCAAAGTTGTGGCGCGTCTAGTCACCACAACTTTGCATTGATGGGCGCCCGCCGTGCGAACCGACCGAATCCACGAGGTTCGAGCCAAGGCCACGAGGGCCATCTGCTTCACCGCGAGCCGGGCTCACCATCAGCGCAGGCACGGGCATCGATCATGCGTAGACGCGAGCGCCGAAGATGCCGGTGCCCAAACGAACGCAGGTGGAGCCGCATTCGACGGCCAACTCGAAGTCACCCGACATGCCCATCGAGAGCGCGTCGAAGCCGCCGCCGTGTTCGTCGCGCAGGCGGGCTTGCAGGTCGGTCATCGTGACGAAGCAGCGACGCACCACCTCGCGATCGGGGGTGTTGGCGGCCAGCGTCATCAGGCCACGCACCTGCAACGCGTCCAGCCTTGCCAGCGCGCGGACGGCGTCCGGAACCTCAGCGGGAGCAAACCCGTCCTTGGTCGCCTCACCCGAAGAGTTGACCTGGACCAGCACCGCGAGCCGCCGCCCCGCCACAGCGGAACGCCGGTTAAGCGCCTCGGCCAGGTGCAGCGAATCGAGCGCCTGGAACTCGTCGGCGACCTCGGCGACGACGCGGGCCTTGTTGGTCTGCAGGTGGCCGATCACCACCCATTCCAGTCCGAGACCGGCCAACTCGGACGCCTTGGCGGCCAGTTCCTGCGGTTTGCTCTCACCGAATCGCCGGTAGCCGGCGGCGTGTGCGGCCCGGATCAGGTCGGCGCCATGGGTCTTGCTGACCGGCAGCAGTTCCACCTCGCCGGGCTCCCGGCCGGCCCGCGCACAGGCCGCGTCGATCCGGGCACGCGCGGCGGCAAGGTTGGCGGCGACATCGATCATGGTTCCATCCTCCCACCCCCACGATCAGGGCCAGCGCGCCGCCAGCGAGGTGACCCCCAACGCGGCCAGCACCGCAAAGCCGAGCGCGATGCCGGCGTACAGTTCGGTCACCTCCTGGTCGACCTTGTCGTAGCCGACCGAGCGCGCGATCGAGGCGTAGACGCGCTCCAGTTCGTCGCGCGATCCGGCCACGAACGCCTCGCCACCGGATTCGCGCGCCACCACGTTTAATTCGGCCGGGTTGACCGGGACCGGCTCGCGGCGTCCGTTGCTGACCACGTAGCCGCCGGGCGTGCCGTAGGCGATCGTGTAGATCGGCAGGCTTCGCTCGCGCGCCTCGCGGGCGGCGACGGCCGATGAGCGGCCGATGTTGGTGTAGCCGTCCGACAGCACGACGATCGCGCCGGGGGTGGGCTCGTCGGGGTGGTCGGGGTCGGGCGGTACCAGCGACATGGCGTCGAGCGAGCTGTAGATGCCTTCGCCGATCGCCGTCGACGGTGCCAGCTTCAGGTTTTCGATGGCCCGGGTGACCAGGCCGCGGTCCGGGGTCGGGGGCACCATGATCGACGAGGTGCCGGCGAAGGCGACCAGTGACACGTTGAAGCCACTCGGCAGCAGCCCGACGAAGTTCTGGGCGGCGTCTTTGGCGGCGTCCAGGCGGTTGGGGTCCACGTCGGTGGCCTCCATCGACCGGGACACGTCGATGGCCAGCACGATGGTGGCCCGCTCGCGCGGCACCTCCACGGTGCCCTTCGGCTGCGCGAAAGCGACGACCAGCGAAGCCAGGCTGAGCACGGCCGCGATCACCGCGATGTGCCGCTTCCAGGACGCCTGCCGCGGCATCACTCGGTCCAGATTGTCGATGCCCAGCCGTCTCGACCGGGACGCCGCACGGCGCAGCAGCCCCCAATAAAGCACCAGCAGCACCGGCACGGTCGCCAACAGCCACAACCGTTCGGGGTGGAAGAAGGACAGGATCGGCGCGTTCATCAGGGCCACCTCGCTCCCAGGGAGACCGCCGCGAGGGCGGCCAGCACCGCGAACGCGAGCCCGTAGCCGGCCCAGGTGGCCGTGGTCTCCTTCTTGACCTCCTCGAAGCCGATCTCGGAGCGCAGCGAGGAGTACACCCGCTCCAGATCGCCGGCCGTCTCGGCGCCGGCCGTGGTGCCGCCCGTCATCTGGGCGATGCTCGCCATCAGTTCACGATCGGGCTTAACCCGCTCACGTTTGCCGTCCAGGTCGACCGACCCGTTCTCGGTGCCGTAGGCGATGGTGTGCACCGGCACGCCCTGCTTCTTGGCCTCGGCCGCGGCCTGCGCCGGTGCGCGTCCGGCGGTATTCCTCCCGTCGGACAGCATCACGATCGCTCCGGGCGCGACCGACCCGTCGGACGCCGCGGGCGCCATCTCGATCGCGCTGAGCGCCACGTAGATGGCGTCCCCGACGGCGGTGCCGTCCTGGAGTGCGAGCGCGTCGATGGCGCGCGAGGCCAATCCACGGTCGGTGGTCGGGCCGAGCCGGGTGGCCGGGTTGCCCGACATGGACACCACCGCCACGTTGTACTGCTCGGGCAGCGATCGCAGGAACCCCTTCGACAGTTCCTGGGCCGCCTCCAGCCGTGACGGCTGGACGTCGGTGGCGGCCATCGACTGCGACACGTCGACGACCAGCACGATGGTGGCCCGTTCCCGGGGCACCCGGTCGACGCCGTTGGGCCGCGCCCACGCCAGCGACAGCGCGATCAGCGCGAGCAGCGACAGCGCGACGGCGAGATGGCGCCGCCACGGCGACTGCTTGCGCACGACGCGTCCGAGCACCGCGGTGTTGGTGAACCGCATTCCGGAGCGGTTCTTGCGGCGCATTGCCCAGATGTAG
This sequence comes from Propioniciclava sp., assembly GCF_047602245.1. Taxonomy (GTDB): domain Bacteria; phylum Actinomycetota; class Actinomycetes; order Propionibacteriales; family Propionibacteriaceae; genus Propioniciclava. The sequence continues at coordinate 3,245,434 of NZ_JASGHT010000001.1, read as the reverse complement.
GCGGCGATCAGCAGCGGCACGACCAGCAGCGTCCACAGCCGCTCGGGCTGCAGGAACATCTCGGCGAGATTCATCGGCTCACCCCCTGCGGCGGCTGGTGCAACTGGGCGGCCACCCGGCGGTAGGACAGCACGAAGCGGGCGATGTCGTTGACCCAGTCCCGGTCGGTGCGCAGCTGGATGTGCCCGACGCCGGCCCGGCGCAGCGCGATCCGGATCCGTTCGCGCTGGGCGGCGGAGGCCAGATTGAAGCGTTGCCGCGCGCCGGCGTCCGAGGTGTTGACGTAGCGCTGGAAATCGCTCTCGGGGTCGCGGATCAGGATGTCGCCGACATCGGGGAACTCGACTTCGCGGCGGTCCACCACCTCGACGCAGATCACCTGGTTGCGGACGGCCAGGCGGCGCAGCGCGCGTTCCCATTCGGGTTCGACGTCGGGATCGAGTTCGGTGTCACCCGGGGACAGGAAGTCCGACACGATCACCCGCAGTCCGCGGCGGCGCTGGGTGCGGGCGAGCTGGTCGATGCCGCGGGTCAGCGTGTACGGACCGGTGGAGCGGTCGGGCACGATCGGCTCGGTGAGCATCCGGCTGAGCAGGCTGTACAGCGCCAGCCGCCCCGAGCGTGCCGGAATCCGGATCATCGTCTCGGGCCGCATGATCAGGCCGCCGAACCGGTCGCCCATTTGCTGGCCGAGGAAGCCGATGGTCGCGATGGCGGCGATGCCCAGGTCACGCTTGGTGACGCCCTCGGTGCCCCAGTTCATCGACGGGGTGACGTCCAGCAGCGCCCACACTTCGAGTTCGCGGTCGGCGATGGTGTCGCGGACGTGCGGGGTCTGAGTACGCGCGGTGACCGCCCAGTCCATGGTGCGGACGTCGTCTTGGCCGGGCACATAGATGCGGGCGTCGTTGGTCTCCGAGCCGGGGCCGGGCAGCAGGCCGCGATGGTCGCCGTGCAGGAAGCCCTCCATCCGGCGCACGATGGTCAGTTCCAGCCGTTTGAGCGCCTGCTCGGGCGCGAGCTTGCCCAGCGGCAGGGTGGCCTGGGTCGGTTCGCGCAGGACGGACGCCACCGCCCCCAGTTCTTCGGGGGGTGGCGCCTGGCGAGCCGACCGTGCCATCGCGAACCTCAGCGGGCCTCGGTGCCGGGCGTGTAGCGATGCTCGGTGCGGGCCTGCGCGCGCTGCGCGTCGTTCCACACCGGGGTGGGTGCCGGCACCATCGCGATGATGCGCTCGATCACCTGCGCGGGCGAGATGTTGTCGGCGATGGCGTCGAAGCCGAGGACGAGGCGGTGCGACATCACGTCCTTGGCGACCGCCTGCACGTCGGTGGGCAGCACATAGTCGCGCCCGTGAATGAGTGCGAGGGCCCGCGCCGCGGCGACCAGGCCGAGGGTGGCGCGCGAGGACGCGCCGATCTGGATCACCGGCACTAGGTCGGGCATGCCGAACTCGCCGGGCGTCCGGGTGGCCAGCACGAGCCGCACGATGTATTCGGCGACCAGGTTGTGCACGAACACGTTGCTGGCCTGCTCCTGCAAGGCGAGGACGCGGGCCGGGTCGAGCAGGTTGCGGGCCGTCGGCGGGCGCACCGACATCCGGCGCAGGATCTCGAACTCCTCGTTGCCGCGCGGATAGGGCACGTCCACCTTGAGCAGGAAGCGGTCGCGCTGCGCCTCGGGCAGCGGGTAGACGCCCTCGGACTCGATCGGGTTCTGGGTGGCGATCACGATGAACGGCTGCGGCACCGGGTAGGTCTTGCCGCCGATGGAGACCTGCTTCTCGGCCATCAGTTCCAGCATCGCCGACTGCACCTTGGCGGGGGCGCGGTTGATCTCGTCGGCGAGCACGAAGTTGACGAACACCGGACCCAGCGAGATGTCGAATTTCTCCTGCTGCGCGGAGTAGATCCGGGTGCCGACGATGTCGGAGGGCACCAGGTCGGGGGTGAACTGGATGCGCGCGAAGTCACCGCCGACCACCTGGGCGAAGGTGCGCACGGCCAGCGTCTTCGCCGTGCCGGGCACGCCCTCGAGCAGCACGTGACCGCGAGCGAGCAGACCGACCATGAGCTGCTCGACCATGTGCTCCTGGCCGACGATCACCGACTGCACCTCGGCGATCGCCTCGCCGAGCGTCTGTGCGGCCTCCCGGGTCGCGCTGGTTTGGCTGGGGGTTGTCACGCGCCTGTTCTCCCTCCGAGTCGACGCCGAAACCTTACCCGGTCACGCTGAGCGTCCCCCCAGGGTCCCGCGCGGCGATGAGGCACAATGGGCGGCGATGACCGAACCCGCCAATCCCCTGTTCCCGCTGCTGGGCGTCGACCCGCCGCGGGTCGGCGGCTTTTGGCTGGACGCCCGCCTGGGCGCCTCGCCGTCCGGGGTCGCCTACACCGCGCACGCCGAGGGCGGGCCGACGGTGATGCTGCTGATGCTGAGCGAGGGCGCGAGCGCGGACGCCGCCGCCTGCGACCGGTTCGCCGGCACCGTGAACAAGTTGCACATCGACACCGTGCTGGCCCGCGGCGGACGCGGCCAGGATTCCGGACGCCTGGCCGGCAAGTTCGCCCCGCCCGGCGACCAACCGCCCGCCCCCGATGCGACGCCCGAGGCGCCCTGGGTGGCGCTCGCCTACGACGGCAGCCCGGCGGCCAACCAGGAGGCGGCCCGGATCCTGTCCGAGGTCGACCTGGCCTGGCTGCCCCAGCAGGGCACCCCGTCAGGCCCCGACTACCGGCTGCCGTGGATCGACAAGATCGCGCCCGGCACCGCCCGCCAATGGCCGCTGCCGTGGCCGGGGCGGCACGACCGGTCCGGGTGGCCCTCCATCCTCGCCTCCTGGTTGATCATGTTGCTGCTGATGGCGCTGGCGATTCTGATCGCCATCCTGATCTTCCAGGCGGCACCGCCCACCTCGCCGCCACCCCCGGTTCCGACCTCGGGCTCCGGATCGCCGCCGCCCGAATCCGCCTCGCCGGGTTCGGGGTCGCCGTCGCCGGAGTCCGGCTCGCCCTCCCCCGGTTCGGGCTCTCCGTCGCCGGCGTCCGCCTCGCCGGAGTCACCGGGCGCGTCCGCCTCGGCGTCCGCGGCCTCGCCGACCCCGAACAGCCGGCTATGAGTGTCCGGCTGATCGCCAGCGACCTCGACGGCACCCTGCTCGACCCTTCGGGCCGGATCGCCGAAGCGGACGCCGACGCGCTACGCGAGGCGTCCCAGGCCGGGGTGACCATCGTGATCGCGACCGGGCGCCCGCTGCGCTGGCTGACGCCACTGGAGGCGATCGCGGACGTCCGGCCGCTGGTGATCGTGAGCAACGGCGCCGCGGTGTGGGATCTGCGGCGCCGGCGCATCGAGCAGGCCGCGCCGCTGGAGCGGACGCTGGTGGCCTGCCTCGCCGACGAGTTGCGCTCCGCCGTGCCGGAGTTGGTCTTCGCTCTCGAAGAGGGCACCGGGTTCGCCTGCGAGGACGCCTGGCTGGGCCATCCGCCCGACACCTCGCGCACCCGCGCTCAGGAGGAGGCGGTCACCGACCGCGGGCCGCTGCCACGCCTGCTCGCCCAGGAGCGCACCGTGCTGAAGTTCCTCGCCTCACACCCGGACGCCGACGCGGACGCCCTCCTCGAGCGTGCCCGCGCCGTCATCGGCGGTCGCGCGGTCGTCACCCATTCGGTGGTGGGCGGACGCCGCGCGCTGCTGGAGATCTCGGCGGCCGGGGTCACCAAGGCCGTCACCCTCGCCCGGCTGTGCGCCGACCGCGGCATCGAGGCGTCCGAGGTCGCCGCCTTCGGCGACATGCCCAACGACACCGAGATGCTCGACTACGCCGGACGTCCCTTCGCGATGGCGAACGCCCACCCTTCCCTGCGCGCCCGGTTCCCGGTGATCGGCGGCAACCACGAGGCAGGCGTCGGCGCACAGGTCCGCGCGCTCTTGGCGCGCGGCCAGTAGTCCCGTCGCGCGCTCTTGGCGCGCGGCCAGTAGTCCCGTCGCGCGCTCTTGGCGCGCGGCCAGTAATTCCGTCGCGCGCTCTTGGCGCGCGGCCAGTAATTCCGTGGGGCGTTCCTGGCGCGCGGTCGGCCGCTCGGTCCCGCGCTCGTGGCGCGTCTCAACACCACAAAGGAGAAGAATCGGGCGTGAGTACCAGCCCGATCCTTCTCACTTCATCCTCACTCCATCACAGAGGCCCCAGAATCCGGGGATATGAGAACAACCGGGCTGGACTACCATCCCGATCCTTCTCACGTCTTCGCCGAGCGACAGCACCGATGCACGACCGGCGGCCGGACGTCCCTGCACCGGGCGCTTCGTGCCCGCCGACCGCGGTCTGGCCGACGCCAGTCGCCTCCTCACTCGGCGAGGCGCCCGGTTCACTCGCGCCTACGAAATGCACCGTTGCGCACGATATTTCGTAGGCAACGGTTCATATCGTGCGCAACAGCAAGGGTCGAGGTTGCTCGCCCGGGCGGCCTGGCCGGGCCAACTCCCCCAAACGCGTCCGACAAACCTTCCTACTTGTTCTGGCCCTTTTCCAGGTAGGAGGTGTCGCCGAAGGACTCCACGGTGAAGTTGCCGCCGCTGTAGCTGAGCAGCGTGACCGAGGAGTTCTTGGGACCACCCGCGGGGATCTTGTCCTTGGCGCCCAGTTCGGCGGCGATGGTCGTGATCGTCATGCCGTGGGAGACGATCAGCACGTTGGACTGGCACTTCTTCGCGGCATCGGCGGCGATGCTGTCGAGGCCCTCCTTGGCGCGGGTCGCGACGGCATCGTAGGTTTCGGCGGGCCAGTTGACGCCCGGCTCGACCTTCGCGGCGTCCAGCTTGGCCAGCTGATCGGCGATCGGCTTGATCACGTCGGCGTAGTTGGTGGTCATGTCGACCGGCGTACCGAGAGCGTCGAGGGCCTCCTTGACCATCTCGTCGTTCGGCTTGCCCTCGAACGTGCCGAAGTTGTATTCGCGCAGGCGCTTGTCCTGGACCAGCTTCGCGATCAGGCCGGACTGACCGGCCTCGGTCAGCACGAGCCCGGCGGTCTCGATCGCGCGGCCTGAGTCGCTGGAGTAGGCGGCGTCGAAAGGGACGTCCTTGATGCCGCGGCCGAGCGCCTCGGCGCCCTCGATGCCGACCGGGGTCAGCGGCGCATCGATCCATCCCTGGGAGAGGTCGACGGTGTTCAGCATCGTCTTGCCATGCCGGGCCAGGTACAGGCTGACCTTGTGGTCGGGTCCGCAGGTCACCGCGGAGGCACTGGGCGTGCTGGGCGTGCTGGCTCCGGTGCCGGGGCTGACGAGCATCCTGCCAGCACCAGCGCTGCGGACGCGGCGAGCACGGCGAAACCTCGTGTCTTCATGGTCTTCCTCCCCAGAGCACCGACTCCTGTGTCGGCGTCATCTCCGCGTCAGGATAGTGAATCGAAGGGCCTTACCGCCCTGACACCGACAAGCGGAAAGCGGCCGTCAGTCTGCGGAGACCAGGGCTCGGACGCGGCCGGCCGTCTGGGTCGCCAACTCAGCACTCAAACCGAGGTGACCCAGGGGGTCGAGCAGGTCGTCGATCTCGGTGGGCGTGAGGTTGTCGACGATCAGCGGAACCTCGCGGAGGGCGTCCGCGAAATCGACGCCGTCGAGGGCCGCGTGCTTGGCAGCATGGTGCACCACAGTGTGTGCCTCCTGGCGGCCGAGGACGGCGGCCAGGCGCATCATCACGGCCTCCGCGGTGATCATTCCGCCGGTCAGGCCGAGGTTGGCGGCCATCCGCTCCTGATTGATCCGCAGTCCGCTCAGCACTCCTTCCAACCGGGTCAGGATGCCGTCGAGCAGCACCGCGGAACGTTCCAGCGCGCGATCCATCACCGCCGAGCGCGATCCGTCCACCTCGTGGGCGTGAATGGTCGCCTCCAGCGCCACCGGCACCAGCCCGCGCGCCTCGATGGCGGCGGACACGATGTCCATCGAGCCCTTCGCGTTGCGCTTCTGCGGCATGGTCGAACTGCCCACATCACCCGGCGGCAGCGATTCGGCCACCTCGCCGAATTCGGACGACATCAGGCGGATCACCTCTTCGGCGATGCTCTGCGCGGTCGCAGCGATCAGGCCCAGGATGCCGATCCATTCGGCGAAATGGTCGGCGATCGCGCGGGACGGGATCGGCATCGAGCCCAGCCCCAACCGCGACGCGACACCGTCCTGGATCGCCGGGCCGTCCGCGCCGAAGGTGGCGAACGTGCCGGCGGCGCCACCGACGAGCGCCACGAGCAGGCGCGGCTCGGCCTGGCGCATCCGCTCCAGGTGCCGGGCCAGCACATCCGCCCACACCGCCGCCTTGTAGCCGAAGGTGATCGGCACGGCGTGCTGTCCGTGGGTACGGCCCGCCATCGGCGTCCGGGCGTGACGCTCCGCAAGATCGGCGAGCACGAGCAGCACCCGCTCCAGCTGCCCGACCAGGCGCCGGTGCGCCTCACCGAGGCCCACCGTGTTGCCGGTCTGCTGGATGTTCTGGGTGGTGGCGCCCCAATGCACCCACCCGCCGTGTTCGGGCCCGGCCGCGTCCGCGAGCGCCGACACCACCGGCACCATCACGTGCCCGGCCGCCCGCTCCCCGGCCATGATCTGGTCGTAATCCAGCGCGTCCAGCCGCGCGGCTGCGGTGATCGCGGACGCCGCGGCGTCCGGCACCATCCCGCACGCGGCCTCGGCCTGGGCCAGCGCCGCCTCCACGTCCAGCCAGCGCTGCCTGACGGCCCGCGGAGAAAACAACTCGTTCATGCGGCGGATCCCGTTCCTTCCCTCGTTGGTGGCACGACCGGCGTCGGCGACTTGATTCTAGTGAAATACAAAAGCGCCCGGGCACGTCCGGACCTGTCAGGCACCGGCGAATCAGCCGCGCGGACGGATCAGGCCGGCGCCTGTCATGGACGCCGGCCTGATCACAGGGCCTTGTTGAGTGGATCGGCCTACTTGAGCACGAGCACCGGCGCTCCGGCCGTCGCGCTTCCGGTGGTGAGCTTGAGGCGCTTGCCCTCCAGGTTGGTGATCAGGACGATGATGGTGGTCTCCTTGCCCTGCTCGACGACGTAGCCGAGATCCATGGTGGCCAGCACCTGGCCGGCGGTGACCTCGTCGCCCTTGGCGACCTGGACGTCGAAGCCCTCGCCCTTGAGCGCGACCGTGTCGATGCCCATGTGGATGAGCATGTCCAGGCCGTCGTTGCTGCGCAGGATGATCGCGTGCTTGGTCGGGAACACGCTCACGATCTTGCCGGTGACCGGCGAAACCACCGTGCCCGCGCTCGGGCGCACGGCGAACCCGTCACCCATGCTCTTGCTGGAGAAGACCGGATCGGACACGTCGTCGACGGCGATGACCTCACCGTCGGCCACCGTGAGCAGGCTCGGGGCTTCCTTCTTTCCGAACAACTTGAACGCCATCGGATGTCACTTCCTAACTGTTTTCTACGTGATGTGTGGTGGTGATGGAGAACGGACGCCGCCGCTCAGCCCGCGTAGGCCTCGCGAACCGAGTGGGCGGTCTCGCGCGCGATCCGCGCCGACAGCCCGGTGTAGTTCTCGGGTTTGAGCAACTCGGCGACCTCGGCGGTGTCGAAGGCGGAATTGACCACCTCGTCGGCCAGCAGCACCTCGGAGTACCGGCGGTTGTTGAGGGTCGCGTCGATCGCCAGCTCGTAGACGAGCTCGTGCGCCTGGTCCTTGCCCAGCCGCTCGGCGAGCTTCATCATGATGTACTCGCTGTTGTCGATGCCGTGGTTGAGGTTGGCGTTGACCGCCAGCCGCTCGGCGTTGACCTGGAGCGTCGCGGAGAGCTCGACCATCCGGATGATCACCTCGCGCATCAACCCGACCGCCTCGTCCAGAATGCCGTCGAACAGCATGTTGGAGGTGCTGTCGGCCTCGAAGGGCCGCGCGCTGGAGAAATACCCGACCGTAGTCAGCGAGTACAGCTTCTGCGCGTTGGCGATGATGCCCTTCGCCAGCTTGGGGTTGATCTTGTGCGGCATCGTGGAACTGCCCACGGTCCCCTTCTTGAATCCCTCCGACACCTCCCCGAACTCCTCGATGGAGGTCTGGAAGACCTCTTCGGCCACCTTGTGGAAGTTGTTCGCCAGCAGGGCCAGCGCGTTGATGTACTCCACCTTGGGCGAGTTGATCGCCCGCGAGGGAATGTCCATCACGTGCATGCCGAGGATCTCCCCGACGCGGCGTTGCACGTCGAGACCGACCGCTCCGGTCGAGTTGAACGCCCCGACCGCGCCGCCCATCATGATGGTGAAGACGCGCGGCTCCAGCTGCTGCAGCCGCTCGACGCTCATCCGGATCTCAGAGATCCAGGTGGCGACCTTGTACCCGTAGGTGATCGGGATAGCGTGCTTGCCGTGCGTGCGCCCGGCCATCACACTGTCGGCGTGGGTCTCGGCCAGGTCGGCGAGGTTGAGCAGGATCTGCCCGGTCAGGTCGAGGAAGGTCCGGTTCACCTGCTTGAGGATGATGCTCTGCGAGCTCTGCTGGATGTTCTGCGTGGTGCTGCCGAAGTGGATGTATTTGCCGGCCTCGGGGTCGCACGCCTTGACGAACACCTTCACGAAGGGCACGAACCCGTGCCCCACCTTGCGGTAGATCTCGTCCATCAGGTCCAGATCCAGGTTCTCGTACTTGGCGTTGGCCTTGATATTCTCGGCCGCCTCGGGCGGGATCACCCCGCACTCGGCCTGCGCCACCGCGAGCGCGGCCTCGACGTCCAGCCAGGTCTGCAGCTTGACCTCGCGCGACAGCAGCCGGCCGATGCCGTGGTCGTCGAGGGTCTTGCTGCTCGAATCGGTGAGTGCCATCAGGCACCTACTTCTTCATCGCGGCGTCCACCGCATTGCGGACGAACTCGACGTAGGGACCGAACACGATGTGGATGTGCCCCGCTTGTGGGAAGAACAATCCGCTGGTGCCGGTGTCCTTGAGCGCATCCCGGTCGACGGCGTCGTTGGAGACGATGTCGACGCGCAGCCGCGAGACGCAGTTGTCGACGTTCTTGATGTTCTCCTTGCCGCCCAGGCCGGCGATGACCAGTTCGGCGATCTCGTCGTAGCGCTTCTCCATCAGCAGGGTACGGTCGCCCATCGCCTTCTCCCGGCCCAGGGTCTCCAGCTTCCACTTGGTGATCACGAAGCGGAACACGAAGTAGAAGACCACCGAGTTGACCAGGCCCAGCAGCACCAGGTTCAGCCAGTTGGTGTCGTCGTAGAGGAACCCGAAGATGCCGAAGTCGAAGATGGTGCCACGGATGTAGCCGATGGTGATGTCGAGGAACTGCAGCGGCAGCGCCATGATGCCGCAGAGCACCGCGTACAGGATGAACAGGCCCGGGGCGATGAACAGGAACGAGAACTCGATCGGCTCGGTGATGTTGCCCAGGAAGGCGGTCAGCACGACGGTGAGGATGGCGGCCTTCGCGATCTGCTTGTTCTCCTTGAAGGCGGTGTGGTACATCGCCAGACCGATGGCCGGAATGCGGAACAACGTGGTCAGCATCTGGCCCGAGGCGAGGTAGCCGAACAGCTTGGGACCGTGCTCGTCCCAGGCCTGCGTGCCCGGCCCCTGGTTGAACAGCACCTCGTTGGCGGCCGGCAGGATGCCCACGAACGGCTGGTCGTTGATGATGTAGATGCCGCCGGCCTCGGTGAAGCGGACGATGGAGGCCAGCACATGGTGCAGGCCGAACGGAATACAGAGCCGGTGTGCCGTCCAGTACAACCCGACCCCGAAGATGTCGTTCATGAAGATCGGTGAGATGAAGATCAGGAACTGGGTGAACCAGCCCCACACCACCGGGATCACGAAGCCGATCGGGATCATCAGCAGGAAGGTGGCGATGGCGACGAACTTCTTGCCACCGAAGAACGCGAAGGCCAGCGGCAGCTGGATCGCGCCCCACTTGTCGCAACAGTAGGCGGCGAGCAGGCCGGCGATGATGCCGCCGGCGGCTTCGAGCTTCACGGTCTGGACGCCGAGCACCAGGCCCTGGCCGGCCGCGCGCATCAGTTCGGGATCCTTGATCAGCGTGCCGGTGACGTTCAGGTAGACGTTCATCACCATCTGCATGGTCAGGTAGCCGATGGTGGACGCGAACACGGCAATGCCCTTGTCACGCTTGCACATGCCGTAGGCCACACCCATGGCGAAGAGCAGCGGGATGTTGTCGAAGACCACCTGGGCGATCTTCTGCAGGCTCATCAGGACTTCCTGGAGCACCGGGTTGCCGAGCCAGGCGGCCTTGTCGATGAGGTAGCTCTGGGTCAGCGCGTTGGCCAGACCCATGATCATGCCGACGGGAGCCAGCACCGCAATGGGCAGCAGCAGTGACCGGCCGAAGGTCTGAATACCCTTCTTGAACCGTTCCTTCACTCTTACTCCTTCTCGTGGTCGAGTGACGATGGGGTGCGGGGCGAGTTGGGGTGCCCCGCCCGCGTGGGATCTGGTCGCCGGAGGATGCGATCGATCGGATTGCAGAATCGATCCCGCACTCAGGCGTAGATGTGCCGGAACTCCCTAGTCATCATTGCGGAATCGATCCCTCAAGCGATCTGAGGCTGTCATCTCCAGCGCACAGGTGTCAAGCGCCCAAGCGAGATGGGTCAGGGTGCGGCGGGGCACCCGCAGGACTGGCGGATGCGCAGTTCCGGACGCCGCAGCCAGCTCAGACCATCGCCCTGGGCGATGAACCCCTCAGCGTCCCGCGTGCGCCCACCCGGCCCGCCCTCATCCAGGATGTCCAGCAGCAAGGCGGCAGACTGGCGCCCCAGCAGTTCTGGACGGGTCGCGACGGTGGTGAGCGGAGGCTCCCACAACGCCGCCATGCTCACGTCGTCGTAGCCGACGATCCGGACGCCGTCCGCGCGCCCACGGGCCCGCAGCGCCCGGTAGACACCGAAGGCGACCGTGTCGCTGTGGCAGACGATGGCCTCCGGCAGGTCGCCTCGTTCCAGCAGCCGCTCGCCCGCCCACAGACCGCCGTCGCCGGTGGTGGCGGCGGGAATGCTGATCATCGCGTCCGGGTCGAGGCCGTGGCCGGCCAGCGCATCACGGACGCCGCGGGCGCGGTGGGCGCGGGCGCGCATCTCGGCCGGACCTCCGACATAGGCGAAGGAACGGCAGCCGTGCCCGGCCAGGTGCTGGCCGGCGAGGCGTCCGCCCTCGACATCGTCGGGCCCGACGAACCAGGTCGGCGCGCCCTCGATGCGCCGGGTCATCATCACGTGCGGGATCGCGGCGCCGTTCAGCTGTTCCACCAGGCGTGCCGGCGTGCCGGTGGCTGGCCCCATCGCCAGCCCGGCGATCCGCTGCTCGCGCAACTCGGACACCAGGGCATCCTGGCGCACCGGATCGTTGCCGCTCGCCACGATCACCGACAGATAGCCCGCTTCGGCGAAGGCGGCCTCCAGCCCGACCAGCAGTTCGCCCCAGAACGGGCTGGCGATGTGGGTGACCACGATGCCGATGGTGCGGGTCTGCTGGGTGCGCAGCGAGGCCGCGCCGCGATGGTAGACGTAGCCGAGTTCGCGCATCGCCCGGTGCACCCTCTCGCGGGTCTCCGAGGACACCCGCCCGCCGCCGGACAGCGCACTCGAGGCCGTCGTGCGCGACACGCCCGCGTGAGCGGCCACGTCCTTGAGGGTGATCTGTCGCGCCATGGGCCCGAACTTAGCAGGACGCCGTCACGCCCAGCCGAGTTCGTGCAGGCGGTCGTCGTCGATGCCGAAGAAGTGCGCGATCTCGTGCACCACGGTGATCAGCACCTCCTCCACGACGTCGTCGGCGGTGTCGCAGATCGCCAGCGTCGGGTTGCGGAAGATGGTGATCGTGTCGGGCAGCACGCCCGCGTAGGAGCCGTCCCGTTCGGTGAGCGGGATGCCCTCGTACAACCCGAGCAGGTCGGGGTCGTCGGCTGGTGCGTCGTCGGCGACGACGATGGCGCAGTTGTCCAGCAGGTCGAGCAGCTCGCCCGGAACCTCATCGAGGGCGTCCGTGACGAGCTGCTCGAACGCTGCGGCGTCCATTTCGATCGCCACGGACGCCCCGGATCAGCCGGCCAGGTAGGCGCGCAGCGCCTCGGAGGCCTCCCGCGGGGTGAAACCTGTCGCGGTCAGCTTGTCCAGCGTCAGCGCGCTGTTGGTCGGGCGCGGCGAGATCTGCTTGCCCGCGGCGTAGTCGGCGGTCGACTGCGGGCTCACATCGGAGGGATCCGCACCGACGCTCTGGTAGACGTCGCGCGCGATCTCGAACCAGGACTGGATCGGCCCGGTGTTCGTCAGGTTGTAGGTGCCCGACGGCGGACGCGTCGACAGCAGGTGCACGATGCCGGCGGCAAGATCCTGGGTGAAGGTGAGCCGGCCGAACTGGTCGTCCACCACGGAGGGCTTGACGCCCTTGGCCGCCAGGTTCGCCATGGTGCGGACAAAGTTGTTGCCCTCGCCGATCACCCAGCTGGTGCGGACCAGGTAGTGGTCGGCCAGCGTCGACACCAGCGCGTCGCCGGCCGCCTTGGTGACGCCGTAGACGCCGAGCGGGCTGAACGCCTCGGTCTCGCTGTGCTCGCGGGCGGTGCCGTCGAACACGTAGTCGCTGGACACATGCACCAGGGTCATCCGGTGCGCACGGCAGGCCTCCACCAGGTGCGCGACGGCGTGCACGTTGACCGCCCAAGCGCCGCGGCGTCCCTCGTCGGTCTCGGCGGCGTCCACCGCGGTCCAGGCCGCAGCGTTGATCACGGTGCCGACACCCTGCCAGTCGTAGGCGCGCACGGCGTCCGCGCTGGTGATGTCGAGCTCGCCCACATCGACCGCCTCGGCCTCGGGGAAGACCCGCTGCAGCGCGCGGCCCAGCTGGCCGGCGGCACCGATGATCACGGTGCGGCGCGGCGCCATCGGCGTCACGTCGGCCAGCCGCGGGTGCGCCTGATCGGCCGCCGAGACGATCGCCTGATCCAGCGGGATCGGCCAGTCGATCGCCACCGTCTCATCGGCCAGGTTGAGGTAGGTGTAGGACGCCCTCGCCTGCGGCGACCAGTGGTCGTTGACCAGGTAAGAGTAGGTGGTCCGCGGCTCCAGCGCCTGGTAGCCGTTGGCGACCCCGCGCGGCACGAAGACGGCCTTGTCGGGGCCCATCTCCAGGGTGAAGCTGGTGCCGAAGGTGTCGCCGGGGCGCAAGTCGACCCAGGCGCCGAGGATGCGGCCGGTGGCGAGTGCGATCAGCTTGTCCCACGGCTCGGCGTGCAGGCCGCGGGTGACCCCGGCCTCCTCGTTGTAGGACATGTTGTTCTGCACCGGGCCGAAGTCGGGTAGGCCCAGCTCCAGCATCTTGGCGCGCTGCCAGTTCTCCTTGAACCAGCCGCGGGAATCCCCGTGCAGCGGCAGGTCGAAGACCAGCAGGCCCGGGATCGGGGTGGTGGTCACGTTCAGTTCAGCCACGGATCACTGCCCCGTCTTCGCGTACTTGGCCTCGGTCGCGGCCTTCATCGGGCGCCACCAGTCCTCGTTGGCGCGGTACCAGTCGATCGTCGCGGCCAGGCCGTCGCGGAAAGAGGTGTACTGCGGCGTCCAGCCGAGTTCCTCGCGCAGCTTGCTGGCGTCGATCGCGTAGCGCAGGTCGTGACCCGGGCGGTCGTTGACGTGCTCGTAGTCGTCGGCCTGGTGCCCCATCAGGGTGAGGATCAGCTCGACGACGGACTTGTTGTTCTGCTCGCCGTCGGCGCCGATCAGATAGGTCTCGCCGATCGCGCCCTTGGTGATGATCGTCTCGACGGCCGCATTGTGGTCGTCGACGTGGATCCAATCGCGCACGTTCAGGCCGGCGCCGTACAGCTTGGGCCGGATTCCGTCGATCAGGTTGGTGATCTGGCGCGGGATGAACTTCTCCACGTGCTGGTAGGGCCCGTAGTTATTGGAGCAGTTGCTCAGCGTCGCCTGGACGCCGAAGCTGCGCACCCAGGCGCGCACCAGCAGGTCGGAGCCCGCCTTGGTCGAGGAATATGGCGAGGACGGGTTGTAGGGCGTGGACTCGCTGAACCGCTCCGGATCGTCGAGCTCGAGATCGCCGTACACCTCGTCGGTCGAGATGTGGTGATAGCGCTTGCCGTGGCGGCGGACCGCCTCCAGCAGCGTGTAGGTGCCGATCAGGTTGGTCGACACGAACGGCCACGGGTCGTTCAGCGAGTTGTCGTTGTGCGACTCCGCCGCGAAGTGGACCACCACGTCGGCGTCCGCCACCAGCTTGTCGACCAGCTCGGCGTCGCAGACGTCGCCCACCACGAGCGAGACCCGATTCTCGGGCAACCCGGCCAGCGAGGCCTTGTGCCCTGCATAGGTCAGTTTGTCCAGCACCACCACACGGTGATCGGTGTTGGACACGACCCAACGAACGAAATTACTACCAATGAAGCCGGCTCCCCCGGTCACTACATACACAGCCACGGCGGTTAGCCTAACGTGCTTCGGCGTCAGCGCCCGACATGCTCCACGCGCGTGGGCGCCTGGGGAGCGATGTGCGCTTTGCACGCGCTCGCGGACGGATGCGCGCTTTGCGGCCCGATTGCGCAACAATGTCCCCCATGCGTGGAATCATCCTTGCCGGCGGCTCCGGTACCCGACTGCATCCGATCACCCAGGCGACCTCGAAGCAGCTCGTCTCGGTATACGACAAGCCGATGATCTATTACCCGCTATCGACGCTGATGTTCGCGGGAATCCGCGACATTCTCGTGATCACCACCCCGCACGACGCCGAGGGTTTCGAACGCCTCCTGGGTGACGGGTCGCAGTTCGGCATCTCGCTGTCGTACGCGACCCAGCCCGAGCCGAAGGGGCTCGCGCAGGCCTTCACGATCGGCGCCGACTTCGCCCGCGGCCACAAGTGCGCGCTGGTGCTGGGCGACAACATCTTCTACGGCTCGGGCCTGGGCCGGCAGCTGCGCAAGTTCTCCGAGCTCGACGGTGCGGCGGTGTTCGCCTACTGGGTCGCCGAGCCGTCGGCCTACGGCGTGGTCGAGTTCGACGAAAACAATGTGGCGATCTCCATCGAGGAAAAGCCACTCAAGCCGCGGTCGAACTATGCGGTGCCTGGCTTGTACTTCTACGACGAGCAGGTGGTGGATATCGCCGCGAACCTGGCCCCATCTCCGCGCGGCGAATACGAGATCACCGACGTGAACCGCACCTATCTGGAGCAGGGCAAGCTCCAGGTCGAGGTGCTTCCCCGCGGCACTGCGTGGCTCGACACCGGAACGTTCGATTCACTTAACGACGCCAGCAACTTCGTGCGCACCATCCAGGCCCGTCAAGGACTCCAAGTCGGCTGCCCCGAAGAGGTCGCCTGGCGCCAGGGATTCCTCAGCGACGACGAGCTGCGCCAGCGTGGCGATGCCCTGCTGAAGTCCGGTTACGGCGCCTACCTGCACCAGCTGCTCGACCAGCCGCACTGATCCGGACGCGCCTTCGATCTGCGCCGAACCGGTCTCCCGCACCGCCCGTGTGTGGGAGACTGGACGGGCGATCGGAGTCGAGGAATACCGGTGAGCCCTGACTGGGCGATTCCGGGGCGGTCCCGCCACTGTGACCACGCAGCAGCGTGGGAGCCAGACACTCGTCCGGTACGCAGGTACACCTATCGGTCGAGTGAACTGAGGAACCACGTGAGTTCGTCGCGCCTGGTCGGCGTCGGGGTTGGCCCCGGCGATCCCGACCTCGTCACCATCAAAGCCGCCCGCGTCCTGGCCGAGGCCGATGTCGTGCTGGTGCCCGCCACCGAGTCGCGCGCGGCCCGCGACGGCCGCGAAGCCCGGCCTGGGCGCGCCGAGGAGATCGTCACCGCGGTCGCACCGTCGGCGCGGATCGTGCGCATCCCGTTCTCGATGGCGGACGCCTCGGGCGTCACCGCGCGCCGCCGCGAAGCCTGGGACGCCTCAGCGCAGGCCGCCTCGGACGCCTTCAACGCCGGCGCCCGCGTGGTCGCCTTCGCCACCATCGGCGATCCCAGCGTGTACTCGACCTTCAGCTACCTGGCCGCGGCAGTGCTCGGCGTCCATCCCGACGTAGAGGTCGAGGTGATCCCGGGCGTGACCGCGATGCAGGCCCTCGCGGCGGCGTCCCGTAGCCCGCTGGTCGAGGGCGACGAGGTGCTGGCGCTGGTGCCGTTGAAGAAGGGCACCGACCGTCTCGCCGAGGTGGCGCAGGTGGTGGACACGGTCGCGGTCTACAAGCCCGGACGGCACTGTGCCGCCCTGAAGGAGTATGCGACGGCGACCGACTCGGACGCTGTGGTCGGCGTCAACGTCGGCACGGCCGAGGAGCAGATCCTGCCGCTGTCAGAGGTGGAGGCGCTGCCCTACTTCGCGGCCGTGCTGTTCCCGGCCGACCGTGGCCGGATCGGGGGGCGGCTGTGAGCGGCGACTACCCCGGCGGGCTGGTCGTCTTCGTCGGCGCGGGCCCCGGCGCGCCCGATTTGATCACGCTGCGCGGCGCCCGCGCGATCGCGCAGGCCGACATCATCATCTGGGCGTCCTCGCTGGTCTCCCCCGACATCGTCGCCGGGCACAAGCCCGGCGCGCTGCTGGTCGACTCGGCCTCCGCGTCGCTGGAAGACATCACCCCGCTGTACGAGCGCGCCCGCGATGAGGATCTGCTGGTGGCCCGGGTGCACACCGGCGATCCGGCAATCTACGGTGCGACCGCCGAGCAGCGCGACGTGTGCCGCCGGATCGGGATTCCGTTCCAGTCGATCCCCGGCGTGTCGGCGTTCTCGGCGGCGGCGTCCGCGGCCGAGGTCGAGATCACCCTGCCCGAGGTGGCCCAGTCGCTGGTGCTCACCCGTCTCGAGGGCGGCCGGACGCCGATGCCGCCGCGGGAGCGCGTCCGCGAGTTCGCGCGTCACGGGACCACGATGGCGCTCTACCTGTCGGCGGCCCGCAACCGGGCGCTGCAGGAGGAGCTGCTGGCCGGCGGCTACCCGCCCGAGACGCCGGTGATCATCGGGCACAAGGTGAGCTGGGCCGACGAGGTGCTGCTGCGCTGCCGCCTGGACGAGCTGTCGTCCACCATGAAGGACCACAAGTTCTGGAAGCACACCGTGATCCTGGTCGGCCCCGCACTCGCCGAGGCCCCGGTGGTCAAGCGCAGCCACCTGTACCACCCCGGGTTCCGGCACGAGTACCGCGCCGCCGAGCCGGACGCCGCCCGCGCACTCCGCGAGAAGGGAGCCCGCGCATGATCACCGTCTTCGGCTATCTCGGCTCGCCGCGCCCGGCATTGGTGGACGCCGCCGCCTCCGCCACGCTCGTCGTCGGCGGACGCCGCCACCTCGACGCGCTCGCCGTGCCCGAGGAGCGCCGCGTGGTGCTGGGCCGGATCGACCCGGCGATCGAGGCGATCCGCGCCCTTCCGGAAGGTGCCGATGTGGTCGTCGTCGCCTCGGGTGACCCGCTGTTCTACGGTGTCGTCCGCCGCCTGCGCGCCGCCGGGCTGGCGCTGCGGGTGGTGCCCGAGGTGGGTTCACTGCAGGCCGCCTTCGCCGCCGTCGCCCTGCCCTGGGACGACGCCCTGCTGGTGTCGGCGCACGGCAACGACCCGGCACCGTCGCTGGCCGCCTGCCGGGCCCACCCCAAGGTGGGCCTGCTCACCGACCCGCGCACCGGGCTGCCGCAGATCGTCGAGGCCACCGCGGGCCTGGGCCGCAGCTACGTGCTGGCCGAACGCCTCGGCGAATCCGACGAGCGCGTCCGCGTGCTCACCGAGGACGAGGCGCGCGCGATCGTTCCCGCCCAACCGCACGTGGTGCTCGTGCTCGCCCACCACCCCGACGACCCGGCCGCGCTCGGCGAGCAGCACCCGCTCGCCGGCGGCCCCCGAGAGGATCTCGCGTGATCATCGGACAACTCACCAATTCGGACGCCGCCCGCACCCACGCCGATGTGATCGACGGGATCGTAGGCCCGACCCGGCGCTTCGACGGCCCGGCCGGCGAGCATCTCGCCGAAGCCTGGGCGGCCTGCGACCTGATCGTCAGCCATCTCGCGCTCGGCGCCACCACCCGGCTGATCGCGCCGCTGCTGGCCGACAAGAAGACCGACCCGGGCGTGGTCGTCGTCGACGAGGCGGGCCGGTTCTGCGTGCCGCTGGTCGGCGGGCATGTCGGCGGCGCCAACGAGCTGGCCCGGCGGATCGCCGAGGGTCTGGAGGCCACCGCGGTGCTGACCACCGCGACCGACGCCCTCGGCGTCCCCGGTCTGGACACCCTCGGCTGGGCCACCTCGGGCGCGCTGGCCAAGGTGACCCGCGCGCTGCTCGACGGCGCGCACGTCGAACTCGTCCGCGAGCATCCCTGGTGGCTGCCGGCACTGCCGCTCAATGTGCGCGAGCCCGGCGTGGACCGGCTGGAACGCCGCGGCACCCACGTCAGCGTGCTGCCGCCGCTCGGGGCCCCCGCCGCCCGGATCCTGGTCTCCGACCGTACCGAGGTGCCCACCGACATCCCGACCGTCGTGCTGCACCCGAAGTCGCTGGTGCTCGGCGTCGGCAGCAACCGCAACGCGCCCACCGAGGCGGTGGCGGCGCTGGCCGAGCAGACCCTGGCCGAGGCCGGGCTGGCGCCGGCGTCCGTCGCGGCGATCGTGAGCGTGGACGCCAAGGCCGACGAGGCTGCCATCATCGCGCTCGCCGAACGGTTCGGCGTCCCGTTCACCACCTATCCGGCCGAGGTACTCGCCACCCAGGACGTGCCCAACCCGTCGGCCTACCCCGCCAAGGCGGTCGGGACGCCGAGCGTCGCCGAGGCGTCCGTGCTCGCCCACGGCGCGCAGCTGGTGGTCGAAAAGCGCAAGAACCCCGACGCCACCTGCGCGATCGGACGGCTCACGCCGCGGGGCAAGCTGTCGGTGGTCGGGCTCGGGCCCGGCGCCGACGACCTGCTCACCCCGCGTGCCCGCAAGGTGCTGCGCGAGGCGTCCATGGTGGTCGGCTACCGGCCCTACGTGGCGCAGATCCGTAGCGTGCTGCGGCCCGGCACCGAGATCTCGGCGACGGGCATGGGCACCGAGGAGGCGCGCACCGGCCTGGCCATCGAGGAGGCCCGCAAGGGCCGGCACGTGGCGCTGGTGGCTGGCGGCGATCCGGCGATCTACGCGATGGCCTCCCCCGCCCTCGAGCAGGGCACCGAAGGCCTCGACGTCGAGGTGGTGCCCGGCGTGACCGCCGAGCTCGCCGCCTCGGCGATCCTGGGCGCGGCGCTCGGGCACGACCACGTCACTCTCTCACTGTCCGATCTGCACACACCGTGGCCGGTGATCGAGAAGCGGCTGCACGCCGCCGCCCAGGGCGACTTCGTGGTGGCGCTATACAACCCGCGCAGTCGCAAACGCACCATGCACCTGCCGCGCGCGCTGGAGATCCTCGGCGAGCACCGGCCCGCCGGGCACGCCGGTCGCGGTCGTCCGGGACGCCTCTCGCCCCGAGGAGACCTCGCGCGTCGCGCCCCTGGCCGAGTTCGACCCCGACTGGGTCGACATGCATTCGATCGTCCTCGTCGGCAGCTCCACGACCTTCATGGCGCCGACCGGCGAAGGCCAGACCTTCATGGTCACCCCACGGGACTACCAGTGGATGGAGTCCCGCCTCACCCAGACAGGAGATCCGTCATGACCCGTCCGCCCGCCCTGCTCATCGCCGCGCACGGCACCCGCCTTCCCGAGGGCCAGCAGGCCGCGCGTGCCCTCACCGCCCAGGTGGCCTCGATGCTGCCCGGCGTCGAGGTCCGCGACGGGTTCGTCGAACTCACCGAGCCACTGCTGCTACCGGCCCTGTCCGGTCTGGCCGACGCGGAACGCCCGATCGTGATGGTGCCGCTGATGCTGGGCGCCGGCGGGCATGTGCGCGATGACATTCCCGAGGCGATCGAGGCGATCGGGGACGGCGCACGTGTCGTGCGTGGCGAGCATCTGGGCCCCGATCCGCGGCTGCGCGCGGTCGTCCGCGAACGGATCGCCGGTGTGCTCGGTGATTGGACGCCGGGCGAGGTCGCGGTGGTGTTCCTGGGCCGTGGCTGCTCGGTGGCGGACGCCAACGCCGACCACACCCGCCTGGGCCGGATGCTGTGGGAGGAGGGCGGCTATGCCTTCGTCACCGACGCGTTCATCCAGGTGACTCATCCCACCTTGTCCGAAGGGCTGTCGCTGGCTTACTCGACCGGCGCGCGCAAGATCGTCGTGTCGCCGCACTACCTGTTCCCGGGACTGCTCGAGAACTGGGCACGCGATGAGGCGTCGGCGTGGTGCGCGGCGCATCCGGACGCCGAGGTGCGGCTGGCGCCGGTGATCGGCCCGTGCGAGGCGCTGGCGTCGGTGGTGATCGATCGCTACCACGAGGCCGTCGCCGCCGACCGGGCCGCGCTCGTCTGAGCCTCCGGGGGCTCCCACGGTGACGCGCCCGGCACCGCGGCTGATGCCACGGCGCCGGGCGCGTCGTCTCGTCGCAGGGCCCTGGACTACTCGACCTTGAGCCCCAGGCGATAGCGCGCGCCGTTGCCGATCACATCGACGGTCTGCCTGCGCCCGTGGTAGTAGCTGGTCCACTTCTTCGTGTAGCTATTGCCCATGGACCTGCCCAGCTGCGCATCCACGCCGATCTGGATCACGCTGTACGAGCCGATGCAGTCGTCAGGATCACCGAAGCCCGAAAGCCAGTTCGTCATCTTGTTCCAGACCGAGCCGTTGAAGCCGGCCTGGATATCACTGAACGCCTTGCCGATCGACGTGTAGATCTCGGCGGTGAGCTTGTCGGTCGGCGCCGCACGGTTGGGGACCACCTTCTTCTTCTCCACCACCTCCACCAGACGCTTGGAGAGGTCGGCCGCCGACTGGTCGATCCGCGAGCGGATGTTTCCCCAAGACGAGTTGTCGCTCTCCATCACCATGACGAAGGCACCGAACACCTCGGGGTTCATGCCGGCCGCCACGTGGGCGGCGCTCAGGGACTCGATGCCCTCGAAGGTCAGCGCCCCGATCCTCTCGGGGATCGCCGCACTCTTGCCGGACTTGAGACGCCCCAGATCCTGCAGGACTCCGGGCCAGAACACCCTCGTGCTGCCCGGCGTTCCCCACCGCGACCGGAACCCCAGCATGATGACGTACGGTTCGTCGCCATTGCTGAAGAAACCGCGTTCCTGGGCGTCGTCGACGGTCAGGGTGGTGGCAAGCACCCTCGCGGTCTTCTTCCGCGGAGCAGGCACCTTCGGCGGGGCGGGCGGGGCCGGCGGTGCCGGGGGCGGTGGAGTCACGGTGGGGATCTGCACGCCCGGTCCGCTGGTGATGTCGGTCCAGGTGCCGTGGCCACGGCTGCTCCACCCGTGGTCGGGCATCCACCATGCGTTGTAGATCCGCCCATCGGCGTCAGGGTAGAACACGTCAATGTGCTCGTAGCCACGCGTCGTGGCCGTGATCGGCGCATTGGGAGCGAAGACGCCCCCGACGGGAATCCACTTTCCTGCCTCGTTGGTGCTGTACCACCCCACATCCTTCGCCCACCAGTTCTGGTAAACGCATCCGGCGGGGTCGGCGGCCAGCAGGTCAAGCTTGTCGGGGGTGCGGGCGACGACCGTGAGCTTCGTCTTCGGCGCGAACGCACCGCCGATCTCCAGCCACTTGTCGCTGTTCCTTCTGCTGTACCAGTCCTCGGTCACCGTCCACTGATTCGTGTAGACCTTGCCGTCCTCAGCGGTAGCGAACAGATCGACGCTGCCGGGGTCCCTGCTGATCGCGGTGATGGGGGTTCCCGGGGCGAATTTGCCGCCGAGGCTAAGCCAGCCGCCCTGAATTCCCGTCCAGTCCTGACCCTCGGACCACCATGAGGTGTAGACGCGCCCATCAGGCCCGGTGACGTACAGGTCGAGGTTCTCGGGGGCACGCGAGACCACCGTCACCGGAGCACTCGCCAGCATGTGCGGGCTGATCGGGCGCCAAGCGTTCCCGACTTCATGGCTGGACCAAGACTTGCCTCCACCCCAGGTGGCGGTGTAGACGCGACCGTCGGTACCGCTGGCGAAGAGGTCGAGATGATCGGGCTTGCGGCCGATCGCCGCCATGGGAGCCCCGGCAGCGAAGCTCCTGCCCACGGTCTGGTATCTGTCGCCGGTGGACTGCCAGCCTCCCGACTGGGTCCACCAGCAGTTGAGGACGAAACCGGCCTTGTCGATGGCGAACACATCCATCGAGTCCGGCGTGCGCGTCACCGCGCAGACGACGCTGCCGGGCACAAATTTGCCGCCGAGCGACTTCCGTCCGCTCCAGGGCCATCCCCTGCTCCAACTGGAGGTGCAGATGGTGCCATCGGATCCCACCCAAAATACGTCCTGGGTGTCCTTGGTTCGCGCAACAGCGCTGAGGTTCATCGTGTTTCCTCTCATCATTCGAAAGGTCGGGGGTGACATTTCGTGATCGGCCCTCGCTTTTCCGGGGGGGGCTGCCCCCAAAAGTCATCGCTGACTTTCACGTTCCGTCCGCAGGTGCCTGCCAGGGAGGCTACCGTTCTCAGCGGCGCCACCGGAAGGGGCGTTCGCCAAACTGAACTGAATTCCGGTCAGTGAACCCGGATACCGACGGCGCGCGAGTCAGCGCGGCACGTTCAGGTATTCGATCGACGTCTTGATCGCCCACACGAATGGTGGCGTGCCCACCGTGGCGAGCGCATCGTCGGTGAACGCCGTCCGCTCCACCCAGAAACCGGTCGACGGGAAAGGGGTGAACTCATTCAGGCCCGCCACCTGCCGGGCGTCCACGAAAGCCGTCAAGCTGACCGTGACGTGACCGCACCGTCCGCTGACGATGCCGGAACTGCCTTGATGCTCCAGGCCGTAGTCCCTCGCCTCTGCGGGCCGGCGGCTCACCTGGCAACCGTTCCGTTCGAAGGCCGCGACCGCCGCTTCGGTGGCCTCATCGAGCGAGGCGTGCGCGGGCAGCACCAGCGTGTGCGTCTCGTAGGAGCACCGCAACGCCGCCTTGTCCTTCCAGATCGGCCCGTCCTGGCCGGCATCGCACCAGTCGCCGACCCTGCTACCCACCACGGTGCCCAATCCGAGGAACGGCGCGAGCACCTGCTGGGAGGCCCGAACGGCATCGGCTCGGAGCGCCTCGACCTCCGGGTCGCGCGCGTGCGCCCCGGGATCGCGGCCGCACCCGCTCACCCACACCAGGAGCGACAGCATCACCAGGCCTGAGAGGGCACGACGCATCCTCACGACATCACCGCTTGGCCCGCACGGCGGCGACGAGACCGTCGAGGACGTCCGGACCGGCGGGCGTCCGGTCACTGAAGACGGTAAACACCACCAGGGAATCACGCTCGACGAAATAGACCAGATCGACATCGGTGACCGCGACCGCCCCGGTGGTCTGGCGCTGCCGATAGGCCACCGCATGAGCTGAGGAAACCGGCAGGCGGGTGATGTCGTAGGTGTAGACGGCCTCACCCTTGACGCGCCGATCCTGCTGGCATGCCCGCACGGCGGCGTCCAGCGCGGTGATCAGCTGCTCCGCCCGGGTGGCACCGATCGGCCGGACGCTCTGGAACAGCATCCGGCCGTGCTCGGGGCTCAGCCAGCGCGCGACGAACGACATCACCGGCGGATTCGGTTCGGTGTCGACCCCGCAGACCCACTGGCGGAAGTCGTCGGTGGCGACCGGGCCGTCCTTCGTCCAGGGACCGTCGGGGATCTCGTCGGCGCCGAGCATGACGGCGTCCGCGCTGGCCTGCGCCTGCGCTGCGGTGTGCGGGGCATCCGGGGCGAGGTCGAGGCTCACCGTCGAGGAGTGGCTCGGCGTCGGATCCGCTCGCGGAGAGGATCCCGGTGCGCAGGCGACCAGCGTGGACATCAGGACCGTCCCGAGCGCGGCGAGGATCAGGGGCCTCAGGACACATCTGCGCACGGGCACTCCTGCCGCATCGAAGGGACGCCGGACTCCTCGAGCATACGTGGGCCGGCCGCTCATCGCGGCCCCTCCTGGATCTGCTGCAGCAGCAGGCCAGCCATCGCGTCATGCCCACCCTGGTTGGGGTGGAAGGAACCGTTGTTCAGGGTGAAATCACCACTGTTGCTGCCTGCGCTCAGGCCGTTGATCCAGGGATCGTCCGAGCCGATCCGGTGATCGTAGCCCGGGCCGACGAAGGCGCTGGTGGGATCGATCCATTCGATGCCGAGCCGTTCGGCCATCTGCTGGCCAGAGGTGTTGATCCGGCCAGCCATCATGTTGGCCCATTTCTGGTCGTCGATGTCCATTCCCGAGCCGTTCCAGGTCATGATCGGGCCACCCCCGCCATAAGGGCTGGCCGGGGCCATGATCAGGTCGCCATTGCTGTCGCGTAAGTACAAGGAGGCCTCGGAGAACAACTGCGGATAGCCCATCAGGATGATCCGGGCGTCCGGGTGCTCGCTCTTGACCTTGGCCAACTGCTGCTCCAGCGTGCCCGGGCTGCCGTTGGTGCCGTACACCTGGTCGATCCGCTTCTGGAGGGCACCGGTGTCCCCGCAGCCGGATCCGACGATCCCGGCCGTGACGCAGTTCTGCAGCACGTCGGCGAACCCGATGTCGTTGCCGCCCATCGACAAGGTGATCAGCGACGCGTCCTGGGGAATGTTCGTGAACGGACCGGTCTCGTCCGCGGTCGTGGGCTGCTCGTACATCTGCGGGCCTTCTCCCGCGTTCCCCTGCTGGTTGTCGGAATAGATGTTCGGCACCGTGCTGCCCGAGCACGCCTCTGAGCGGTAGGACTGACCGCCGAAGGCACCCTTCGACCGGAGCGTCTCGAACACTTGTGCCTGATAGGACGTGCCCGACCGGTGGCACATATTGCGTTCGTCGTCCCAGTTCGTCGGCCACCAGGTGAGCGGGTTCTTCCAGTTGAAGCCGGTGACGTTGGTGCCCTCCTCATAGGTGGGCAGACCCTCGCCCGAGGCGAACGAGTCACCGCCGAACCAGGCGCTGCCCGACGTCGCGCGCTCGTAGGGCGTCATCTCGTGGGGCGCCGAGGACGCCCCCGAGCCCTCGGCGCAATCGCCCCTGTTCAGGATCGCGCAGGCGGCTGCGCCGAACTGGTCGCGGACGAGGCCCGGCGCGACCACGGCGAACAGCCCGCCGGCGAGGATCGCGGCCAGGATCGTCATCCCGACGACCTCCAGCAGGCTGACGCCCGCGTCCGGCTTCGTTGTGGGTCTCACGGCGCGCTCCTTCGTCGTCAGACCGCAACGTAGCCTTCGGGGCCGTCGTGCCCCGAGTGTCCCTGGCCCCAGACAGGGCCCAACGCGCGCTGGGCCCCAGCTCGCGCTCGTCGCGGAGGTGAGCGGTGCGACTAGGAGGTGCGCGCCTCGTTCGTGGTCTCCGCCGTTGAAGCGATCGCGTTGACCGCGGCCACCGCGATCGCCGAGCCGCCGCGGCGTCCGAGCACCGTCAAGTAATCCAGGCCGTAGGGGTTCTCGGCGAGCGCCTGCTTGGACTCCGGCGCCCCCACGAACCCGACCGGAATGCCGATGACGCCGGCGGGTTTGATCCCGGTGTCGCGGACGACCTCGAGCAGGCGGAACAGCGAGGTGGGCGCGTTGCCGATGGCGATCACGGCTCCGTCGAGGCGCTCACGCCACAGTTCCACCGCCGCGGCCGTCTTGGTGGTGCCTAGTTCGCGGGCCAGGTCGGCCAGCCGCGGATCGCTGAGGTGGCAGATCACCTCGTTGTCGCGCGGCAGCCGTGAGCGGATGATGCCGGTGGCGACCATGGTGGAGTCGCACAGGATCGGCGCGCCCGCGAGCAAGGCCGCACGGCAGGACCGCACCACGCCGGGCGACCAGGCGATGTCATCGGTGAGATTGGTCTGCGCTGCGGCATGGATCATCCGCACCGCCACCTTGGACACGTCGTCGGGGAACCGGCTGAGATCCGACTCGGCCCGGATGATCCGGAACGACTCGGCGTAGATCGCCGACCCGTCCGTCAGGTACTCATACTGTGGCGATTCCATCGCGCCTTCCTTCGGGTGGTCGAGTGGCGGAACCGGACGGTGGTCCCACATGTCTGCCTTCATGCGTCCTCCCGCGCGTCCGGGGTGGAGCAGTACCGGGGCGGAGTGACCGCCGCCAGGCGCCACATGCCCGCGTGGCGGGTGATGCGAGCGTGCGTGCCGGGCGCGATGTCGAGATGGCGGAGCGCCCGTGGGCCGGCGTCGAGTGCATGCGCGCAGGCTGCGCGCACGGTGAACGGGGTGGCCACCACGACGGCGCCGGACTCCGGCCACGGATGGGAGTCGAGCACGGCACCGATCCTGGCCAGGTGGTCGGCGAGGGACTCGCCGTCGGGTGGAGGGATCGCCGGGTCCTGGAGCCACGCCTGCACGCCCGCGGGGTCCCGGGCGAGCGCATCCTCCAGCGCGAGCCCGGTCCACTCGCCCATGGCGGGGCCGCGCAGGCCGTCGATCACCTCGGGGGCCATCGCCTCGCCACCGGCCCTCAGCAAGGACGCCGTCCGCAGGCAGGCGGGTTCCGGGGCCACGAGCAGCGCCTTGCCGTGCCGCAGCGGAATCGGGGCGCGGACGAGCAGGTCGGTGGCGTCACCGAAGGTGCCACGCCGGGTTCCCTCAGTGGGGCCGTGGGCGATCAACGTCACGCGCATCGGTGTGCTCCTCGAAATCGGTGGGCAAAGGCTCGGGCGAGAATGTATCTCAGGTGAAGACCACGGCGCTGGCGTCCAGAGTGGCCCGGGTGACCGACAGGCGTCCGCCGCCGACCTCGTAGTCGATCGGGATCGGGTTGCAGCCGCCCCGAAAACCGATGGTGGCGATGTTCATCGCCACGTCGCACATCTTGCAGATCACCAAGTCCTGGCGTTCGTAGTAGCCGGCCGGGCCGCAGATCTCGCAGGCGTCCAGGACCGCCACGAAGGCCCCGGGGGCCTTGCGGATGGCGAAGAAGCGCACCTGCGTCCCCTCCGGTGCCTGGTAGACGTAGCGGTGAAGGTGGCCGTCGTCGAGGGATGCCAAGCTGACCCAGACCCGTTCCCCGTCGGCCTCCAGCGGCTCGGGCGGGGACAGTTCCGGCGACGCCTGTGCCAAGTCCCGGCCGACGGTCAGCGTCAGCGCGACCAGGCCGAGCGATACCGCGGACGCCGTGAGGAAGCGCCGCCTGCTGCGCCGCTGTGCGCGCAGGATCCGCGACTGCGCCCCCGTCGCCGTCGCTTCCTCCGATTCCCGGGGCCGGGCGGATCGGAGCACCGGGAGCGCGGCCGCGATCAGCAGCCCGGCGGTGACGATCCACTCGTGGTTGACCAGCCAGACGGCGACGGCGAAGACCTCCGGGGAGACGTCGATCAGCCGGCGCGCCAGCGAGATCCGGATCAGCACCGTGCCCTGGCCGACGGTGTACACGGCCACACCGGCGGTCAGTGCGAGCCGCCGGGCCGTGCGGGACGCGGAGGCTCCGGCGCGGTGCACCACCCACGCGGTCACCACCGCCAGGACGAGACCGAGCAGATATCCCCCAGCCTTCAAGAGGTTCTCGCTGGTCAGCATCACGCCGCCGGGTGAGGCGATACCGGCCGCCAGCATCACGACCGCGGAGGCCCCGAGGAAACCGGCCAGCCCGGCCAGCGCGACGGTGGCCCCCACGCCCCAGCCCGGAATCCGGGGCGTCGGTGCAGGCCACCAGGTGCCGATGAGCACCACGACCGCCGCGCCGATCAGCACCGGCAGCAGAAACAGCAGCGACGGCTCCCAGGCGATCCAGTTGGTGGTGCGGCGCAGCACGCCCACCACGATCCCGGCCGCCGCGGCGACCGGGCCGGCCAGCAGCAGCGCGCGCTCTCCGCGTCCGTCGGCGAGCGCGCCCAGCCCGCCGTACAAGATCACCCAGATCAGCGCAACCGGCAGGGCCGTCGCGAGAGTGTCGACGAAGAGACCGAGCATGGTCAGCGCGAACGCCTCGCGCTCACCATTCGTGAGGCATGAAGTTGAGCGACCATTCCGCCTCGAGCGGCGACTCCCAGAACGAGCCTTCCACGCCGGTGGCCGGATCGCTGTGGATCACGAGCCCGTTCTTGACCGGGCTGTGCACCCGGTAGCTGATCCGGTAGGTGCCGGCCCCGCCGAGTTTGACGTTGGACCCGTAGTGCAGTCCGTGGTTGCTGAGCATCGGCATGAAGGTGCCATTGGTGACGGCGCCGCCCGGCGCCTCGATCTCGTATTCGACGGTCAAGTAAGGGATCCACTCGCCGTAGGCGAGGTCGAGGTGGTTGTCCTCCAGGGCGACGATCTCGGCCTCCAGGTGTACGTCGGACTCGGCCGCCGACAAGCCCATGTTCGCTCCTGCCATATCGGCCGGCCGGGTGTAGAAGGCCGACACCCGCACCATGTTCTGGAACTCCTTCGGCTTGCCGACAGGGAATTCCTCGCGGGCCTCGCGAGCCGCGATCTTGGCCTCCGCCTTCTCCTTGGCCTCCCGGGTGGCGATCGTCGTACAGCCGCTCAGCAGCAGCGTTCCGGCGGCCACGACGGCCAGGACCTTGACCAGCTTGCGCATCGCACATTCATCCTTCCGAAGAACGCCCGCCGGACGGGCGACGGGAGCCGCGAAACCAGCGGGCTCCCGTCGCCCGTCCGTGTCGGGGTCGTTCGCCCCGGTGACGCCTAGGCGTTGATCAGCCGCCGAGAACCGGGGGCGGTCTTCTGCGCAAGCGCGCGGTGGGACAGTTCGGCGAGCACGATGCCGAGGACGCCCCACAGCACGATCTGCGTCAGCAGGCTGGACAAGCGGAACTCCCACAGCAGCGACGGCGGGAATCCTTCGGTCGGCACCTCGTCGTAGCGCGGCATGACGCCGAGCGCGACGACGGCGAGAACGACGTAGGTGGCCACACCGGCCAGTGCCGCGTACCAGCTGCCCAGCTTGGCGCGCAGGTTGCGGTTCACCAGCAGCCCCAGGACCGCGGCGGCGATCGAGAGCGCCACCATCGCGAAGTACAGGCTGGTGCGGTAACCGATCGTCTCCCCGTCGCCGACGGCGGGCGGGTTCGGCGGGTAGATCAGGTAAGGCACGAAGAAGACGCTCACGAACGCGACGGCGGTCACGCCCAAGGCGGTCACGCGGACGCTGGTGCGGCTGAAGAAGCGCCCCATCGCGGCACCGGTCAACAGACCGGTCGCGCCGCCGAGCGCGGCGCCCAGGACGAGGAACCCGGTGGCGAGACCCACCGTGGACTGGACCGGACGCGGCACCTCAGTGCCCTCGTCCTCCTCTTCGGCGGCGGCCGGCTCTTCGGCGGCCGTGCCATGGTCGTGGCCGCCGGCCGCTTCCTCGATGGCGATCGATGCGGCGACAGGAGGCTCACCCACGGCATAGCCCACGACGAATGCGGCGATGCCCGCGATCAGGCCCGCGAGCAGGCCGCGAACAAGGAAATCCCTCAAAGTCAGCATGAAAGAGTCCCCGGATCAGTGGCAGGGGAAACCGAGCAGGTGGCGCGCATCGTGCACCCACTCATGCACGGCGTTGCCGGCGAACACGGAGGTCGCGCCCTGCTCGGCGCCCACGAAGTACATCGCGAGGACCGCGAGCAGGAGGCCGAACAGCGCCCACGGCCACGCCTCACGCAGAGACAGGGTGGGCAGTTCGACGGCGATCGGTGCCGGTGCAGCGGCTGCTGCTTGACTCATGACGAGTGCTCCTTCCGAGCTGATGCGGCTCATGAATGGTTGTTCATGCGAGCCGGTGGGTCTGACTCGGGGGCATCCCCTCACAGTGGCGCAACCGTGCCGGATTCACACCGGGCTTCCATCCGCTCGCACTCGCCACGCTACACCCGTGGTCCGGGGCACCGTCAGAGAATCCGCCCCTTGCCCCGGACCACTGCGTTCGCCTGGCTCATGCGTCCCGGCCGGGCCTCGCCCGCGAGTGGAGGCCAGCCTCACCGTGCACAGGACCACTGCGTCACCGCACGCAGCGGCGCCCAGCCGTAGAAGCGGCCGATGGGCTCGGCGATCTCGACACCGAGGCGGGCCAACTGCCCGCCGTGGGCGCGGAACATGTCGGCGAGGACGCCTTCGGTCTCCAGCGTCACGCCGTGCGCGACGATGCGGCCGCCGTCGCGCAATGCCGACCAGCAGGCCTCCAGCGCGGACGCAGTGACGCCACCACCCAGGAACACGGCGTCGGGGGCCGGCAGGCTCCCGATCACGGCGACGGCGTCGCCTTCCCTGACCTCCACTCGGCCGGGAGCCAGTCGTTCGATGTTGCGGCGGGCGCGCGCCGCACGCTCCGGCTTGCGTTCGACGCCGATCGCCTGAGCTCCCTCGGCCGCACGCGCCCATTCGATGGCGATCGCCCCGGATCCGGTGCCGATGTCCCACAGCAGTTGCCCCGGCAGCGGACGCAGGAAGGCCAGGGCGCCCGCGCGCTGATGGCGTTTGGTGATCAGACCGTCATGCTCGAACGCGTCATCGGGAAGGCCGGGCGTCGTGCCCCATTCGGTGTCCACGGTCCCGACCCTAGCGGTCCGGCTCACCGGCGAGCGCACCCGGCGACCCAGGCCACGGCGTCCGCGATTGAGTGCGCGACCGGGACGCCCTCCGGCCCCCGCGGTCGGCGCACCACCACGACCGGCACGTCGAGTTCGGCCGCGGCGTCCAGTTTGGCGGCCGTCGCCGCACCGCCGGAGTCCTTGGTGACCAGCATCGCGATCCGCTCGCCGGCGAGCAGTCCGCGCTCCCCCGCCGCGGCGTAGGGGCCGCGGTCTTCGAGAATCGTCCACCCGTCGGGAACCGTCGGGCCGTGTCCGTCCGCGTCGCGTGGCCACTCGGCGACCCGGGCCAGCACGTGGCGCAGGGCGCGGTAGTGCTCCAGCGGCTGACGGCCCACGGTCAAAAGCACCCGTCCCTCGGCGCCGGCCATCCCGGCCGCGACCTGAGCTGCGGTTGCGTGATCGTCGGCCCAGGTCCACGTTCCGGCGAGCGGATGGTTCGCCCACCCCGGCCGATCGAACCGCAGCAACGGCGTTCCGGTCTGGGCACAGGCGGCGGCGGCGTTGTGGGACATCCGGGCGGCGAATGGATGCGTGGCGTCCACGACGGCGTCCACGCGTTCGGCGGCGAGCCAGCGCGCCAGGCCGTCCGCGCCGCCGAATCCTCCGGTCACCATGCCAGGAGCACCCTGCCGGGCGGACGCGGTGCGACCCGCGACCGAGGTGACCACGTCCGCGCCCGCCTCGGTGAGCGCCCGCGCGACCTCGCGTCCGTCCACCGTCCCACCCAGCACCAGCACTCGCATGCCGCCAGCATCGCAGTTCCCGGCGGCGGACTGCGAGGTCGGGAGCCATCAGGCCACCGTCCTCATCGCCCGCAGGTCAGGATCGCAGTTCCGGGCAGCGGACGGCGAGGTGCCGTGGTCCGCGATAGATTGCAGTTGATGCCCGATCTCGTTGCCCTGTACGGCTGGCCCATGCTGGCCGCGATGGCCGCTGCCGCCATGGTCGTTGGCTTCTCGAAGACCTCCTTCGGCGGCATCGCCAACCTGGCGGTGGCCGTGTTCGCCCTGGCGATGCCGACCAAGGAGTCAACCGCCGCCATCCTGCTGCTGCTCATCGTCGGCGATATGGTCGCGATCGCCCGGTACCGCACCGTGTCGTGGCGGCTGCTCGTCAAACTGGTGCCGGGCGTGATTCCGGGACTGCTGCTGGGCGCGCTGTTCATGAGCATGGTCGACGACACCCTGATGCGCCGCTCGATCGGCGCGCTGCTGCTCGTCATGCTCATCATGCAGTTGTGGCAACGCCGGACGGCCGGCCGTCCCGAGTCGCCCACCGACCCGCACTGGGCACGCGCGGCGGCGACCGGCACCGCCGCCGGCTTCACCACCATGACAGCCAACGCGGCCGGGCCGGTGATGGCGCTGTATTTCCTCGCCGCAGGCATCGACAAACAGCGCTTCATCGGCACCAACGCGTGGTTCTTCGCGATCATCAATCTCTCCAAGGTGCCGTTGGCGGCGCAGCTAGGCCTGTTCACCCCGCAAAGCCTGTTCCTCGATCTGACGCTCATTCCGGCGGTGCTGCTCGGCGCGTGGATCGGAACCTGGGTGATCGGCAAGGTCACCCAGCGCCAGTTCGAGCTGATCACCATCGGGGCGTCCGGGCTGGCGTCGGTGCTGCTGTTGCTGCGCTGACCTGACCGGGCGGTCCTGGACGGGGCCTAGTTTCCAGCCGCCAGCGGACGCCGGAGCCGCCAGCCCCTGCTCGGCCAGGGCGTCCAACACCGCGAGCGTGCGTGGCACCGACCGGCCGGCTTTGAGCGCGATCTCGCCGGCATCGCGGCCACCGCGGGCGGGCAACGCCTCGTAGACCGCCAGGTGTTCGGCATCGAGACCGTCCAGCAGGCGGATCCGTGACGGCTTCACGACCAGCGCCTCTCCCATGGGAGCGATCAACTCACGCACGTCCGTGGCACCGGTCACCAGCATGGCCTCGCCCTCACGGATCAGCCGGTGCGGCGTGAACGACGTGTCGTTGCCGACCGGCCCGGGCACGGCCATCACGATCCGCCCGCAGCTGGTCGCCCAGGTCACCGTGTTCCGGGCACCGCTACGGATGGCCGCCTCGACGATCACCGTGCCGGCGGTCATGGCGGCGATCAGCCGGTTGCGGGTGAGGAACCTGCGCCGCACCGGCGCCTCGCCGGGCGGGGCCTCGCTGACCAGCGTCCCCCGCCGGGCGATGGCGGCGAGCAGGCCCGCGTTGCCGCGCGGGTAGAGCCCGTCCAGCCCGCCGGCGAGCACGCCGATCGTCGGCCCACCCTCGGCGAGCGCCCCACGATGGGCGGCAGCATCGATCCCGTACGCGCCACCAGAGACCACCGTCGTGCCGGCGGCGGCGAGCCCGGCGGCCAGGTCGGACGCCACGCGTTCGCCGTAGGCCGTCGAGGCCCGCGAGCCCACGATCGCCACCGCGCCGCGTCCCAGCCCGGCCCCGAGCACGCATCCGCGCGCCCACAGTCCAAGCGGAGCACCACCGGCGTTCTGGACCGCCTCGCAGCGGTCGAGGTCCTCCAGCCCCGGCGGCCACTCGGCGTCGCCCGGGACGAGAAACCGCAACCGGTGCTTGTCGGCGCTGGCCCGCACCGCGTCCAGGTCGAGTGCCGCCAGCCGCCGCCCCCACGCGTTGCTGTGCCGCCCGCGCAGCCCGGCGACCACCTCTTGGGGTGTGTACCCGGCCAGCAGCCGGCGCAGGCGCAGGTCACCCGGTTCGGTCACACACACCAGGGTCATCCGGGCCATCCGCTCGGTGTCGTCCATCACCGCACCTCCTGCATCTCGTCACCGCGGCGCATGGCCAGCGCCGCCTGTAGATCCACCCGCCGGGGGCGGCCTGCCCCGCCAGGTCAGCGATGCTCCAGGACAGCCGGAGCACCTTGTCCACGCCACGGGCGCTGATCTGCCCGCGCGCGACCGCCTGGTCGAGCAGATCCACGCCGTCGGGCAGCGGCAGCTTGGTGCGCAGCAGGCGCCCGGGCACTTCGGCGTTCGTCGTCCACCCCCATTCACCGAGACGGCGTGCCTGGCGTTCGCGTGCCTCCCGCACGCGGGCGGCCACCGGAGCGGTCGCTTCACCGACGCTTCCGACCGCTCGCAGATAGGACTGGGTCATCGGGCGCAGCCGCTGCACGATGTCGACGCGATCGAGGATCGGACCGGACAGCCGGGCCGCATAGCGCCGGATGGCCATCGGCGGGCAGGTGCAGGCCCCGCCCGGCGTTCCGGACTGGCCGCAGGGGCACGGATTGGCGGCGAGGATCAGCTGGAACCGGGCCGGAAACCGGGTGATCGCCCGCGACCGCGCCAATTCGATCACGCCGGATTCGAGCGGCGTCCGCAGCGCCTCCAAAGCCCGCGGGCTGAACTCGGGTGCCTCGTCCAGGAACAGCACTCCGCGATGGGCCAGTGAGATGGCCCCTGGCTGCGCCACCCGCGGGCCACCGCCGGTGAGCGCCGGCATCGACGCGGAATGGTGCGGAGCCGCGAACGGCGGACGCCGCGGAAGCGCCCCGGAACTGCCAAGACCACACAGCGACCGGATCGCCGCCACCTCGAGCGCCTGGGGCGCGGTCAGATCGGGCAGGATGCCCGGCAGCCGTTCGGCCAGCAGCGTCTTGCCGACCCCAGGCGGGCCATGCAGATACAGGTGGTGGCCGCCGACCGCTGCCACCTCCAAAGCCCAGCGCGCCTCCAACTGGCCTGCGACATCGGCCAGGTCCGGTACCCGCTCGATCGTGGCGACCCGCGCCGGCTGTTCCGGCTCGGGAACCTCCTCACCCGCCAGAACGGCCGCGAGATCGGCCAGCGATCCGACCCCGCGGACGGTGACGCCGTCGACCAGCCGGGCCTCCCCCACCTGAGCGACCGGCACGATCGCCTGGCCGACACCTTCCCGCGCCGCCGCCAGCACCGCGGGCAACACCCCGCGCACGGCGCGCACGCCGCCGTCCAGCCCCACCTCGCCGACGAGCACGGTGTCCTGCAGTCCTTCGGCAGGCACCTTGCCCTGAGCGGCCAGCACCGCCGCGACGATGGCCAGATCGAAATGCGTGCCCGCCTTCGGCAGCGACGCCGGGGACAGGTTGATGGTGACCAGGTGTTCGGGCCAGCCGAAGCCGGCACTCGCGCATGCGGCGCGGCACCGGTCACGTGCCTCGTACAGCGAGGTGTCGGGCAGGCCAACGATCACCGTGCGGGGCAGACCGCCGCCCACCGAGACCTCGACGTCGATCAGCGCCGCTTCCATGCCCAGCAGTCCGACTGAGCGGGCGCAGCCGAGCCTCACGGCTCGATCCCCCGGATGTGCAGCACCGACGCGGTGCCGTCAGCGCGCCAAAGCACGCCGAAGGCGTCCACCCTCAGCGCCTGGATCCGTTCCGGGTAGGCCTTCGCCCAGGCCGCGGCCAGTTGTCGCAGCTTGCTCACCTTCGCGCGGGTGATCGCCTCCAGCGGCGATCCGTAGCCGCCCCCGCTGCGCGCCTTGACCTCGCACACCACCATCACCCCGTCGGGGTCGCAGCAGACCAGATCGATCTCGCCAGTCGCGCAGCGCCAGTTG
Organism: Propioniciclava sp.; assembly: GCF_047602245.1. Taxonomy (GTDB): domain Bacteria; phylum Actinomycetota; class Actinomycetes; order Propionibacteriales; family Propionibacteriaceae; genus Propioniciclava. The sequence goes on along the minus strand of NZ_JASGHT010000001.1, from coordinate 3,210,281 downwards.
CGGCAGATCACCCGCCAGCCGCGCCGCTCCAGGTATGCCGCCACCAGCGCCTCACCGCGCTGCCCCGTCTCACGTCGTTCGTCCACGTAGCGACGATCGGCATCGCGGCCGGATCGGCGCTACCCAATTTCCGTCGCTGTGGGTAACTCTCCCCACAGGTCATGCACTGTGGACAGGGCTCACCCGGTGGCAGGAACGCGAGCTCGGCGACGAGAGGAGGCGTTCGTGACGGAACCTCCTGAGATCGCTACAGGTTGTCGGGAACCTGAAGCTCGGAGTGGGCGATCTCTTCGATGGACACGTCGCGGAAGGTCAGCACCTTGGCCGACTTCACGAACCGGGCCGGGCGGTACATGTCCCACACCCAGGCGTCCCCCATGGACACCTCGTAGTAGACATCGCCGCCCTCGGTGCGCACCTTGAGGTCGACCGCGTTGCACAGGTAGAAGCGCCGCTCGGTCTCCACCGCGTAGGTGAAGATGCCGACCACGTCCTTGTATTCGCGGTAGAGCTGCAACTCCAGCTCGGACTCGTACTGCTCAAGATCCTCGGTGCTCATGTCCGCTCCAGCCTAGTCGTTCGCGCGACGTTGTCCCACTTCAGCCGGTGGATGGCACACGGCCCGCGCGCATCCAGTTCGGACTGGTGCAGGGGCGTGCAATAGCCCTTGTGAACATCGAACGCGTAGCCCGGGTGGTCGGCGGCGTACCCGGTCATGATCCGGTCACGGGTCACCTTGGCCAGCACGGACGCCGCCGCGACGGACGCCGCCACCGCGTCCCCCTTCCACATCGCCAGCGACGGCACGCCGAGGCCGTCGACGGCGAAACCGTCGGTCAGCACGAAGTCGGGGGTGCGGTCGAGCTTGGCGACCGCACGCCGCAACGCTTCAAGGTTGGCCACGTGCATGCCGAGCGCGTCGCACTCGGCAGGCTCCACCCGCACGACCGCCCACGCCAGCGCGCGGGTGGTGATCACGTCGTAGAGCCGCTCGCGCGTCTTGGCGGTAAGTTTCTTGGAGTCGTTGAGACCCTCGATCGGGCGAGCCGGAAGGATCGCGGCCGCCGCCACGAGCGGCCCGGCACAGGCGCCGCGCCCGGCCTCGTCCGCGCCGGCGACCAGGCCGAAACCCGCTCGCCCCAGCGCGCGCTCATAGCCGTAGAGCCCGGCGTCGCGGCGAATGACGAACGCCACCTCAAGGCGCCTAGCAGTCCGTGCCGTCGCCGCCAGCGACCACTGGCTTCTCCGGTGCGGGCGCCGAGGATGCAGGGACGGAGTCGAACGCGGCCGGCGTGGAATACCCGCGCCAGCGATCGAAGGGGAACAGCGTGAAGGCGGCGGCGCCGACCACGGCGTCCGCCGCCGGGAACGCCCCCATGGCCGCCACGCCGGCCACGCTCTCGTCCAAATGGCAGCGGGAATCGGCCGAGGCCGAACGATGGTCACCCATCACCCACAGGCGTCCCTTCGGCACGATCACGTCGAAGCGTCCCACCGAGGGCGCATCCTGCCCGCCGGACGGATCCCGGTAGAGGTACTCGGTCTCGTCCAGGGCCACACCGTTCACGGTGATCCGCTCGCTGGCGTCGCAGCACACGACATGATCGCCCTCGACACCAATCACTCTCTTGACGAGATGATTGGTCGACGCGTCCGGCAGCAGGCCCACAAAGACGAGCGCCTCCTGCCAGGCCTGGATACGGTTGCGGTCGGGATTGCCGAGCCACTCAAGATGGTCCCGGAACACGACGACGTCGCCGCGCTGGAAGGGGGCAACCTTCTGCACGGCGACGCGGTCGGAGACGTTGAGCGTCGACTCCATGGAGCGGGACGGGATCGAGAACACCTGGAGCAGGAAGAGTCGCAGCAGGGTCGACGCGATCAACGCGCCGACCACCACGATGGTGACTTCCTTCAGGAAGCCGCCGATTCCGCTGCCGCGTTTTTCCTCGGCCACCAGGGATCCTCTACGCGCGCTCAGTTGTCGCGCTTCTCCTTGATCTTGGCGGCCTTACCGCGCAGGCCACGCAGGTAGTACAGCTTCGCGCGGCGCACGTCACCGCGGCGCTCGACCTCGATCTTCTCGATGATCGGGGAGTGCAGCGGGAAGGTGCGCTCGACACCGGTGCCGAAGGACACCTTGCGCACGGTGAAGGCCTCGGCGATGCCGGCGCCGGTGCGCGCGATGACCGCGCCGGCGAACACCTGGATACGGGAGCGGTTGCCCTCGACGACCTTCACGTGGACCTTCACCGAGTCGCCGGGGCGGAACTCGGGGATGTCGGTGCGGAGCTGGGAGGCCGAAACCTCAGCGACAAGCTTGTTCATGGTGTTCCTCGCCGGTGCCACAGGTCACCTCGTGTGAAAAGTCGGTGGGATCCGCCCGTGCCGAACCCCCTGTGGCAGGGGCACGCGCGCAACTCGTCCAATTTTGCCACACCGTCCCTTGCCGGGCGAATCCGCCGCTCCTGCTGGACAGCACCGCCTCCACGTCCGGCCACGACGGCCGCTGGCTCTATCCATGCGGCAGGTCCGCTGCGGACGCCGACGGCGCCGGTCCCCGCGTGGAGGACCGGCGCCGTCGTGGTCAGTGCGGCCGAAGCGGCCAGGTCACTTACCCTTGCCGTCGCCCTTGAACAGGGACTTGATCAGGTCGCGGTTGAGCTGGCTGATCGTGTCCAGCGGGATCTGCTTGGGGCACACCGCCGCGCACTCACCGATGTTGGTGCAGCCGCCGAAGCCTTCGGCGTCGTGCGTGGCCACCATCGTCTTGACGCGGCTCCAGCGCTCGGGCTGGCCTTGGGGCAGCATCGCCAGGTGGGTGATCTTCGCCGAGGTGAACAGCATGCCCGATCCGTTGGGGCAGGCCGCCACGCAGGCACCACAGCCGATGCAGGTGGCCGCGTCGAAGGCGCGGTCGGCCTGCAGCTTCGGCGCGGGCACCGAGTGCGCCTCGGGAGCCGAACCGGCGTTGACGCTGATGAAGCCACCGGCCTGGATGATCCGGTCGAACGCGGTGCGGTCGACGACCAGATCCTTGATCACCGGGAACGCACCCGCACGCCACGGCTCCACATCGATCGTCGCGCCGTCGGCGAACGAACGCATGTGCAGCTGGCAGGTGGTGGTCGGCACCGGGGACGAACCACGGCCGTGCGCCGAGCCGTTGATCACGACGCCACACATGCCGCAGATGCCCTCGCGGCAGTCGTGGTCGAACGCGATCGGCTCCTCGCCCTTGACGGTGAGGTCCTCGTTCAGCAGATCGAGCATCTCCAGGAACGACATGTCCTCCGACACGCCCTCCACCCGGTAGGAGACCATCTTGCCCTCGGCGGTGGCGTTGGCCTGCCGCCAGACTCTCAGGTTGATGATCACTTGTAGCTCCTCTGCTTCAGCTCGATGTACTCGTACTCCAGCGGCTCACGGTGCAGGATCGGCTTGTTGCCCGCGCCGGTGAACTCCCACGCCGACACGAACAGGAACTCGTCGTCGTGACGCAGCGCCTCGCCGTCCTCGGTCTGGGACTCGGCCCGGAAGTGGCCACCGCACGACTCGCGCCGCACCAGGGCGTCGGTGCACATGAGCTCGCCGAGCTCCAGGAAGTCCGCCAGGCGGCCGGCCCGCTCGAGGGTCTGGTTGAAGTCCTCGTTGACGCCGGTGACCTTGACGTTGCTCCAGAATTCCTCGCGCAGCGCCCGGATCTTGCCGATCGCATACTTGAGGCCCTCTTCGGTGCGCTCCATGCCGCAGTACTCCCACATGATGTTGCCCAGCTCCTTGTGGATGCTGTCGACGGTGCGGGTGCCCTGGATGGAGAGCAGGCGGTTGATCCGCTCGTTGACGCCTGCGAGCGCCTCGACGACCGCCGGGTGATCGTTGCCGATCTTCTCGAACGGCGCGCCGGCCAGGTAGTCGTTGATCGTGTTCGGCAGCACGAAGTAGCCGTCCGCGAGGCCCTGCATGAGCGCCGAGGCACCCAGGCGGTTGGCTCCGTGGTCGGAGAAGTTCGCCTCACCGGTCACATACAGGCCGGTGATGCTGCTCTGCAGGTCGTAGTCGACCCACAGGCCACCCATCGTGTAGTGCACCGCCGGGTAGATACGCATCGGCGTCTCGTACGGGTTCTCGCCGGTGATCTGGGCGTACATGTCGAACAGGTTGCCGTACTTGGTCTCGACGGTCTTCTGGCCCATCCGCTCGATCGCGGAGGCGAAGTCGAGGTAGACACCACGGCGCACCTGGCGCTTCTCGCCGGTCTTCTGGTCGATCTCCTCGACAGCAGGCCCGACCCCGCGACCCTCGTCGCACATGTTCTTGGCCTGGCGGGAGGCGATATCGCGCGGAACCAGGTTGCCGAACGCCGGGTAGATCCGCTCCAGGTAGTAGTCGCGGTCCTCCTCGGGGATCTGGCGGGGATCCTTGGCGCAGTCCTCGGCGCGCTTGGGCACCCAGATCCGGCCGTCGTTACGCAACGACTCCGACATCAGGGTCAGCTTCGACTGGGTGTCGCCGTGCACCGGGATGCAGGTCGGGTGGATCTGCGTGTAGCACGGGTTGCCGAAGTAGGCGCCCTTGCGGTGCGCGCGCCAGGCGGCGGTGACGTTGCAGCCCATCGCGTTGGTGGACAGGAAGAACACGTTGCCGTAGCCGCCGGTGGCCAGCACCACGGCGTCCGCGGTGTGCGCTTCAATGGCGCCGGTGACCATATTGCGGGTGACGATGCCGCGGGCCTTGCCCTCGACCAGGATCACCTCGAGCATCTCGTGGCGGGTGTACATCGACACCGTGCCCGCCGCCACCTGGCGTTCCAGGGACTGGTAGGCGCCGATCAGCAGCTGCTGACCGGTCTGGCCGCGGGCGTAGAAGGTGCGCTGCACCTGCACGCCGCCGAAGGAACGGTTGTCGAGCAGGCCGCCGTACTCACGGGCGAACGGGACGCCCTGGGCGACGCACTGGTCGATGATGTTCGCGCTGACCTCGGCCAAGCGGTAGACGTTCGTCTCGCGAGCGCGGTAGTCGCCGCCCTTGACGGTGTCGTAGAACAGCCGCATCGTCGAGTCGTTGTCGTTGCGGTAGTTCTTGGCCGCGTTGATACCGCCCTGCGCCGCGATCGAGTGGGCGCGACGCGGGCTGTCCTGATAGCAGAAGTTCAGCACGTTGTAGCCGGCCTCGCCCAGCGTCGCGGCGGCGGCGCCGCCGGCCAGGCCGGTGCCGACCACGATGATGGACAGCTTGCGACGGTTGGCCGGGTTGACCAGCTTGGCCTGGAACTTGCGGGTCGCCCACTTCTTCTCGATCGGGCCCGCCGGCGCCTTGGTGTCGCGGATGTCCTCGCCCAGCTCGTAGTAATCGGTGACAGTCATCAGTTAATCCATCCGAAGAGAATGCCCAGCGGCATGATCATGAAGCCCACGTAGAGAACGACCGCGATCACCCAGGCGAGCCCGTCCAGGAACGCCTTGGCCCGGGCGGACGTGTTCGCACCAAGGGTCGTCAGCGCGCTCCACACGCCGTGCCGCACGTGCAGGGAGACGACCGCCACCCACAGCGCGTACGACAGCGTGACCCACCACTGCGAGAAGCTGACCACGATCATGTCGAAGGGCGTGGCGCCGGCGCGGAAGCCAGTCGTCACGACCTGAGCCGTGAACTGCAGGATGTGGAAGACCAGGCCGAGGGCGATGATCACGCCGCCCCAGCGCATGGTGCGGGCCGCGTAGGTCTGCTGCAGACGCTTGGTCGTCACGTACTTCGTGCTGCGCGCGGCGTGCGCGCGCCCGGTCAGCACCGCGGCCGCGTACATGTGCGCCACGATGCAGAACAGCAGGAAGAACCGGAACAGCCAGATGAACACGCCATGAGGCACCAGCGGATACAGGATGTCGCTCTTGAGCCACTCTGCGTAGTGGTTGAACGAGTCCGCACCGAGGAACGCCTTCAGGTTTCCGTACATGTGCATCAGCAGGAAGCCGACCATCACGAGACCGGTCAGGGCCATCACGACCTTGAGGATCACTGTCGATCGGACTGCCCGCTGATGAGGAGTCAGTGTTGTTGTCGCCACGGCAACAACTTAGCCAACTCGACAGGGGTTGTCCCGTTTAGTTGAGCGATTCGCATAAACAGCCCCAAAGTGGCCCTCACTAGGCCGCTCACCGCCTATTTAGCTATCAGCGGAGTATCGAAATTGAGGCGGTTCAGGCCTGCTCACGCAGCAGGTCCGGACGCCGCGCGCGCGTCCTGGCCACGGCCTGTTCGTGCCGCCAGGCGTCCACCCGCCCGTGGTTGCCCGACAGCAGCACGTCGGGGACGTCGAGGCCACGCCAGCTCGGCGGCTTGGTGTAGACGGGGTACTCCAGCAGTCCTTCGCCATCGATCGAGTGCGATTCCTCGACGAGGCTGTGCGGGTTGCCCACCACCCCTGGCACCAGCCGGACGACCGCCTCGATCATCGCCAGCACGGCCACTTCGCCGCCGTTGAGCACGTAGTCGCCCAGGCTCACCTCGCGGACGGGCATCCGGGTGGCCGCATGCTCCATCACGCGGGCGTCGATGCCCTCATAACGACCGCAGGCGAACACCAGGTGCGGCAGCGCGACGAACTCGTGCGCGGTGGCCTGGCGGAAGGGCTCCCCCGCCGGGGTCGGCACCACCAGCGTCGGCAGCGACCAGGCGTTGCCGAGCACGTGGTCGAGCGCCTGGCCCCAGGGCTCGGGCTTCATCACCATGCCCGCACCGCCGCCATAAGGCGTGTCGTCGACCGTGCGGTGCCGGTCGTCGGTCCAGGTGCGCAGGTCATGGACACGCCAGTCGACCAGGCCCGACCTGCGGGCCTTACCGACCAGGGACAACTCCAGCGGGGCGAAGTAGTCGGGGAAGATCGAGATGATGTCGAAGTACATCAGCCCTCCATCTCGTCCAGCAGACCGCGCACGTCCGCGACCTGCACGAATCCGGCCTCCAAATCGACCACCGGCACCAGTTCGGTCACGAACGGCACCAGGCGCTGACCTGAGGGCGTCCGCACCACCAGCACATCCTGGGCGGGCAGGTGCAGCACCTCGCCGATCGTGCCGGCCTCGGCACCGGCGGCGTCCATCACCCGCAGGCCGACCAGTTGCCGGTCGTAGAACTCGCCGTCCTCACCGGGGGCCTCGTCGGCGGGCACCCGCGCCCACAGCTCCTGGCCGCGCAGCGCTTCCGCGCCAGTGCGATCGGTCACACCGTCGAAGCGCAGCAGCAGGGTTCCGGCCTGCCAGCGCAGCGCCGCCACCGCGCAGGGACGGCCGTCGATCAGCAGGGTCGCGCCCTCGGCGAAACGCCGCTCGGGTTCGTCGGTCCGCACGTGCACGTGCACCTCGCCGCGCAGGCCGTGCGCGCGGCCGACCGTGCCGACGAGCACCTCGACGGTCTGGCTCATCTGGACTCCTCTACGAAGACAAACGGCCCCGGCCTCCGAAGGATCGCTTCGGTGACCGGGGACCGTTGATAGGTTTCAGCGCCGGCGGGAGCGTCGGTCCACGTCGACGAAGTCGACGCGAACCTGCTCGCGACCGGCAAGGGCGGCGACGACGGTGCGCAGAGCACCGGCGGTGCGTCCCTGGCGCCCGATCACCTTGCCGATGTCCTCGGGGTTGACCCGGACCTCCAGCGTCCGGACGCGGCGACGGTCCAGGTCGGACACGACGACGTCGTCAGGATGGGCGACCAGGCCACGGACGAGATGCTCGAGTGCGTCCGCGAGCATGCTCAGGCCTCGTCGGACGCCGCGTCCTCGGCCTGCTCGGCGTCGGCCTCGGCCGGAGCCTCGTCAGCCTTCTTCGAGCGCGTGATCGCGCCCGCGGCGGGCTCGTCGTCGGCCTCGGCGAGGGCCTTGTTGAACAGCCCCAGCTTGTCGGCCTTCTCGGCCTGCGGCTTGATGCCGGACGGCTCGTCGCTGCCCTTGAAGGCCTGCCAGTCGCCCGACAGCTTCAGGATCTTGACGACGGTCTCGCTCGGCTGCGCGCCGACGCCCAGCCAGTACTGCGCGCGCTCGCCGTTGACCCTGATGATCGAGGGATCGTTCTTCGGCTGGTAGATGCCGATCTCCTCGATGGCCCGGCCATCACGCTTGGAGCGGGAGTCCATGACGACGATGCGGTACTGCGCGTTGCGGATCTTGCCCATCCGCTTGAGACGAATCTTGACGGCCACGTGTGTGGTTCTCCTGTGGGAACATGCCCATGCGACTCGCATGGACGGGATCGGGTGAGCGGGGCCTACGGCGTGGGACAACCATTGGTCCAACTCGGGTTGACGGCGTCCGGCGGCGTGAGAGGGCACCGACGGACACAGCGCACCGGCCATTGTGCCAGATCGCCCCGCACCCGCGCCAAACGACAGGCGCGCTGGGGTCGGGCGCCGGTCGGCGTCAAGACTGCTTGACCACCCGGCCGCGCAGGATGATCAGCGTCGGGTGCCGCACCACCGAGATCTCGGTGCGCGGGTCGGCGCCAAACACGACCAGGTCGGCGGACGCCCCCTCGGTCAGCCCGTCCTCGCCGAGCCATTCCCGCGCCCGCCAGGACGCCGCACCGAGCGCGAACTCGGCCCCGCCCACCTTCGCCAGCAGTTCGATCTCGGCGGCGATGATGCCGTGGGGCAGCACGCCGCCGGCGTCGGTGCCCGCATAGATCGGCACGCCCGCCTCCACCGCCTTGCCGATCGTCTCGAAGCGGCGTGCGTGCAGGGCGCGCATGTGCGCGGCGTAGCCGGGGAACTTCGACTCCCCCGCCGCCGCGATATCGGGGAAGGTCTCAATGTTGATCAGCGTCGGGGTGAGCGCGACCCCGCGCTCGGCCATCGCCTCGATGGTGGCGTCGTCCAGGCCGGTGCCGTGCTCGATGCCGTCGATGCCGGCGTCCACCAGTTCGGTGACCGACTGCTCGTCGAAGCAGTGCGCGGTGACCCGGGCCCCCTCGGCGTGGGCCGCGGCGATCGCCTCGGTGACCACCTCGGCCGGCCACAGCGGGCGCAGGTCGCCGGCGTCCCGGTCGATCCAGTCGCCGACGATCTTCACCCAGCCGTCACCGCGGCGCGCCTGGGTGCGCACCTCCTCGACGAGGTCGTCGGGCTCGACCTCTTCGGCGTAATTGCGGATGTAGCGCCGCGGGCGGGCGATATGGCGTCCGGCGCGGATCAGCCGCGGCAGGTCGTCGCGGTCGTCGACCCAGCGCGTGTCGGCGGGCGATCCGGCGTCGCGGATCAGCAGCGTGCCCGCGTCGCGGTCGGCGAGCGCCTGAGCCTCGGCCGTCTCGGCGTCCACCGCCCCGTGAGCGCCCATCCCGATGTGGCAGTGCGCATCGACCAGGCCCGGCGCGATCCAGCAGTCGGTGGCCACGGTGAGGGCGTCCGGAACCCGTTCGAAGGTGACCCGGCCGTCGACCACCCACAGGTCGGTGACCTCACCGGCAGGCAGCAGCGTGCCGCGCAGATGCAGGCGGGACGCCGGACCGTCCGGAACCGGCGCATACACGTGCGTATGGGTCGACCCGTCGTGGGTATGGGTGTGGGACGCCAGCGGGCGGCCCAGCGCGTCGAGCGGAACCTCGTCGTGGGAATGGTGCGCCATGCCCCCACCCTGCACCACGCGCGGGGTACGCGTCAGCCGCGTGGGCCCTTGTTCTGCTGGTTGAACATCTTCTGCAGTTCGGGCGGCAGCTGGAAGTCGGCCATCGCCGCCTGCATCTCGGCCTCGGTCTGCGGCATCACCGGCACGGACGCCTGCGCCGGCTGCTGCCCACCGGCGCGCTTGGCCGGATTGCCCGAGACACGCTTGGCATTCTTGGCGCTCTTGGCCTTCTTGGCGGGCTGCTGCTTCGCGGCGCGCGGCATGCCCGGCATGGCGGGCATCCCCGGCATGCCGCCCTTGCCCATCTGCCGCATCATCTTGCGCGTCTCGGAGAAGCGGTTGACCAGGTTGTTCACGTCCTGCACGGTGGTGCCGGAGCCGCGGGCGATCCGGGAGCGGCGCGAGCCGTTGAGGATCTCGGGCTTGGCCCGCTCGGCCGGGGTCATCGAGTAGATGATCGCCTCGATCCGGTCGATCTCACGCTCGTCGATGTTGTTGATGGCGTCCTTCATCTGGCCCATCCCGGGCATCATGCCCAGGATCTTGCTCAGCGGGCCCATCTTGCGGACGGCCTGCATCTGCTGCAGGAAGTCGTCCAGGCCGAAGTCGCCGGTGCCGAGCATCTTCTCGGCGGCCTTGCGGGACTGCTCGGCGTCGAAGGTGCGCTCGGCCTGCTCGATGAGCGTCATGATGTCGCCCATGTCGAGGATGCGCGACGCCATCCGGTCGGGGTGGAACAGGTCGAAGTCGCCCAGCGCCTCGCCGCTGGAGGCGAACATGATCGGCTTGCCGGTCACCTTGGCGATCGACAGCGCCGCACCACCGCGGGCGTCGCCGTCGAGCTTGGACAGCGCCACCCCGTCGAAGCCGACGCCCTCGGCGAAGGCGTTGGCGGTGTTGACGGCGTCCTGGCCGATCATGGCGTCGACGACGAAGATGATCTCGTCAGGGCTGACCGCGTCGCGGATGTCGGCGGCCTGCTGCATCAGCTCGGCGTCCACGCCGAGGCGGCCGGCGGTGTCGACGATCACCGTGTCGTAGTACTTGCGCCGGGCCTCCTCGACCGAGGCGCGCGCGACCTCGACCGGGTTGCCGACGCCGTTGCCGGGCTCGGGCGCGAACACCGGGACGCCGGCGCGCTGGCCGACGATCTGCAGCTGGTTGACCGCGTTGGGGCGCTGCAAGTCGGCCGCGACCAGCATCGGCGTGTGCCCCTGCTCGCGCAGCCACAGGCCGAGTTTGCCGGCCAGGGTCGTCTTGCCGGAGCCCTGCAGGCCGGCCAGCATGATCACCGTCGGCGGGTTCTTGGCGAACCGCAGCGGGCGGGCCTGCCCGCCGAGAATCTCGGTGAGTTCCTCGTTGACGATCTTGACGATCTGCTGGCCCGGGTTGAGCGCCTGCGACAGTTCCTCGCCGCGGGCGCGCTCCTTGACGGCGGCCACGAACTCCTTGACCACGCCCAGGTTGACGTCGGCTTCCAGCAGGGCGAGGCGGATCTCGCGGGCGGTCGCGTCGATGTCGGCGTCGGTGAGACGCCCCTTGCCGCGCAGGTTGCGGAACGCGGATTGGAGACGGTCTTGCAGGGTGTCGAACATGGATGCCTTCTCGTCGAGCAGATCGTGCCCGGTCAGCCTACCGGGTGAGGGCACGCGCTCACGGCACCGGTCGCCCAGGACTACTCCGGCGGCGGCGCGTCGTCGAGGGTGAGCTGCAGCAGCACCAGGGTGAGCCAGCGGCCGAACTTGACCCCGACCTGCGGCATCCGGCCGACCTCGACGAAGCCGAAGGCCTCGTGCAGCGCGAAGGACACCTCATTGTCGTCGGTGACGGCGCCGACGAGCACGTGGACACCGGCCTCGCGAGCGGTGTCGATCAGCCCGGCGAGGAGCAGGCGTCCGACCCCGCGGCCGCGGGCGGCGGCGTCGACGTAGACGCTGTGCTCCATGGTGAGCCGGTAGCCGTGCTTGGCACGGTAGGGGCCCCAGGAGCCCCAGCCGAGCACGCGGCCGTCCGCCTCGGCGACGAGCACCGCGTGGCCGGACGCCTCGCGCTCGGCAAACCAGGCCGCGCGGTCGGCCAGCGGCTGCGGGTCATAGTCCCAGCTGGCGGTCGTGGTGGCGACGGCCTCGTTGTAGATCGCCACGATGGCGGGAATGTCGGCGGCGGTGGCGCGCCGGATCAGCACCTCACCGGTCACGGGCGTCTCAGGCATCGAGCAGCCCGTCGACGAAGCCCTCGGCGGTGAACGGGGCCAGGTCGTCGGCTCCTTCGCCGAGGCCGATGAACTTCACCGGCACCCCGAGTTCGCGCTGCACCTGCACGACGATGCCGCCCTTGGCGGAGCCGTCCAGCTTGCTGAGCACGATGCCGGTGATGTCGGTGACCTCGTTGAACACCCGGGCCTGCACCAGGCCGTTCTGGCCGGTGGTGGCGTCCAGCAGCAGCAGGCATTCGGTGATCGGCGCACGCTTGGAGATGACCCGGCGGATCTTGCCGAGCTCGTCCATCAGGTTGGCCTTGTTGTGCAGGCGTCCGGCGGTGTCGATCAGCACCACGTCGACGCCCTGTTCGACGCCGGCGTTGACGGCCTCGAACGCGACCGAGGCGGGGTCGGCGCCCTCGGGGCCGCGCACGGTCTGGACGCCGACCCGGTCGCCCCAGGTCTGCAACTGTTCGGCGGCGGCGGCGCGGAAGGTGTCGGCGGCGCCCAGCAGCACGGTCTTGCCCTCGGCGACCAGCAGCCGGGCGAGCTTGCCGACGGTGGTGGTCTTGCCGGTGCCGTTGACGCCGACGACCAGGACGACTGCGGGCAGCCCGTTCTCGCCGGTCGCGTTCAGGGTGCGGTCGAGGGTCGGGTCGGCCAGCGCGATCAGTTCGGAGCGCAGCGCCTCGCGCGCGGCGGCCGGATCCTGGACGCCGTCGACGGCCAGCTTCTTGCGCAGGTTCTCGACCAGTTCGGTGGTCGGGCCGACGCCGAGATCGGAGCCGATCAAGGTGGCCTCGAAGTCGTCCCAGGTGTCGGCGTCCAGCTTGTCGGAGCTGAGGATGCCGAGCAGCGCCTGGGCGAGCACATTGTTGGAGCCGGCCAGCCGGCGGCGCAGCCGCGACAGCCGGGTGCCGGCGGCCTCGGGCCGCTCGGTGACCGGTGCGGGCGTGGCGACCGGTTCGGCCGGCGCCGGTGCCGGGGCGTCCACGTCGACCGGCGCCGCCGGTGCTGCGGGCGGCTGGGCGATCTCGGGGCGCCGACCGGATTCCAGCTCGCGCCGGCGGCGGGCTCGGGTCGCCACCACCGCGGCCGCGCCGCCGCCCACGACGACGAGCGCCACCAGGGCGATGATCAACAGGGTCATTTGGTCCAGGACTGGCACGCGGCCATCCTATCGGCGCCCCACCCGGGGCCTGGGGTGCGCTCAGGCGCGGGTGTCCGCGGCGCCCCAGACGCCGTAGGGATCGTCCTCACTCGGATCATCGACCGGGTCGGCCTCCAAGGCGTCCTCCATCGCGCGCGCGGCCGAAGAGAGAACGACGGGCCAGTCATCGCCATCGGGAGCAGACGCCGAGGACGCGGCCGAGCGCGCCGACCGGGCCGACAAGGATGAACGAAGCCGCCGGGGCAGCTCGCGCATGTCGGGAACCTCGTCGATCTCGTCGACGAGAGCGACCAGCGCCCGCGGCGGGGCGCCTTCGCCGTTCAGGTGACGCGCGGTCTTGGCCATCGCGTCGGCGATCTCGGGATGCTGCCTGCTGCCCGCGCCTTCCAGGCCCATCGTCACGACGGCGATCACGCCGACGGCGAGCACCATCACCACGATCATCGTGAAGATCATGACTGCCATCGGTCCACCTCCGTTATGGCCAGGATAGCCTGCGCCATGCCCCTCACCCCTCGCGCAGACGCTGGCTGATCACCGTCGAGATGCCGTCCTCGTGCATCGTGACCCCGTAGAGGGCGTCGGCGATCTCCATCGTCCGCTTCTGATGGGTGATCACGATCATCTGGCTGCTGGCGCGCAGTTCCTCGTAGATGCCGAGCAGCCGGCCGAGATTGACGTCGTCGAGCGCGGCCTCCACCTCGTCGAGGATGTAGAACGGGCTCGGGCGCGCGGTGAACAGCGCCGTCAGGAACGCCACCGCCACCAGCGAGCGTTCGCCACCCGAGAGCAGGGAGAGCCGCTTGACCTTCTTGCCCGCCGGGCGGGCCTCGACGTCGACGCCGGTGGTCAGCCAGTTGCCGGGTTCGGTCAGGATCAGCCGCCCTTCACCGCCGGGGAACAGCCGGGCGAACGAGTCGCGGAAGGCCACCTCGACGTCGGCGTAGGCCTCCGCGAACACCTGCTCGACGCGGGCGTCCACGTCGGCGATCAGGCCGAGCAGGTCGGTGCGGGTGCGCTTGAGGTCGTCCAATTGCTCGGCGAGGAACCGGTGCCGCTCGCTGGCGGCCTCGAACTCCTCCAGCGCCAGCGGATTGACCCGGCCGAGCAGGTCCAGGTTGCGCTGGGCGGCGCGCAGCCGCTTCTCCTGTTCGGCGCGCACGAACGGACGCGGCGGCGGCGCCTCGTCGTCGGACGCCGTGAGCACCGGGACCAACTGGTCGGGACCGTACTCGGCGGCGAGCACGTCGGCGGTCAGGCCGAGTTCGGCGAGCGCCTTCTCTTCGAGGGCCTCGATGCGCATCCGCTGCTCGGCGCGGGCGAGTTCGTCGCGGTGCACCACATCGACGAGGCTCTCGAACTCGCGGGCCAGGTCGCGGCTGCGCCGGCGCGCCTCCTGCAGGCGGCGGTCGGCCTCGACGCGGCGCTCGTCGGCGTCCTTGCGCGCCTTGGCGGCCAGATCGGCCGAGTCGGCGATCCGGGCCAGCAGCCATTCGGCCGCCACTTGGGCGGCTTGGGCCACCTCGGCCTCGCGGCGCAGCTTCTCGGCGCGAGCGGACGCCTCCGCGCGGGCCTGCCGCTCGGCCCGGGCGGCGCGCAGCAGCGCGTCGGCGCGGCCGGCGAGCGCGCGGGCGCGCTCCTCGTCGGTGCGCAGCGCCAGCCGCGCCTCCATCTCGGCCTGGCGGGCGCGCGCCGCTTCGCGGGCGAGCCGGTCCCGCTCGGCCGGGTCGGCGTCGGTCACATCGGTGCTCGCCTGGGCGACGCGCAGCCGTTCGGCGAGGCCCTCCAAGCTGGCAGCGTTGCGGCCGCGGGCCTCCTCGGCGCGGGCGAGGGCGCCGTCGTGGCGTTCGGCCTCGGCGAGCGCGGTGCGTGCGGCCTGGCTGAGCCGGCCCAGTTCCTCGGCGAGCGCCGAATAGTGGGCGTCGGATTCGTGCAGCCGGGCCAGCGCCGCCTCGGCGCGGCCGGTGGCGTCCTGCAGCCGGGTGGTGGCGGCGGCCAGTTCGAACGCGGTGCGCTCGGTGTCGGCCTGGGCCTGCTCCAGCGCCGCGGACGCCTCGTCGACGGCCACCTGCACCTCGAGCAGGCTGGGCTTGGCCGACGACCCACCGGTCGAGAACCAGGCCGAGAGCAGATCGCCGTCGCGGGTCGCGACGGTCAGGTCGGGGTTCGCGGCGACCAGCGTGCGGGCGGCGTCCAGGTCGGCCACGACGGCCACCCGGTGCAGCAGGCGAGCCAGCGCCGGGGCGAGCGCATCGTCGCAGCGGACCACGTCCACGGCGTAGCGGACGCCCGCGGGCAGCGCCGGCCAGGCGCTGCGGTCCCCCGCCTGGGTGGCGCCGGCCAGCACCAGCCGGGCCCGGCCTGCGTCGTCGCGCTTGAGATGGGACAGGGCCTCAAGGGCGGCGTCCACCCCGTCAACGGCGACCGCCTCGGCGGCGGCGCCCAGGGCTGCCGCGACGGCGGCTTCGAAGCCCGGCTCGACCCGGACCAGCGCGTCGACCGAACCCAGGATCCCGGCCAGTTCGCCGGCCGCGGCCAGGAGCGCGCCCGAGGCGTCCGGGCGGTCGAGGCCGACCTTGAGACCTTCGACGCGGGCGGCCAGCGCGGCCCGCTCCTGATGCAGCTGGCGTTCGCGGGCGCGCAACGCCTTGACCTCGGCGTCGGCCGCCGCACGGGCCGCCTCGGCCTCTTCGTAGGCGGCGTCCAGCCCGGCCTCGCCGTCGGTGAGCCCGCCGATCTCCGTCTCCAGGGCGGTGAACCGCTTGCGCGCGGTCTCGGATCGTTCGCGGGCTTCGGCGGCGGCCGACCGCAGGCGGCCGATCTCGGCGTCGGAGGCCTCCAGCCGCGACCGCAGCGAGTTCACCTCGCCGGTGAGCCGGGCCAGGCCCTCGCGCCGGTCGGCGATCGCCCGCAACTGCGCGTTGTAGTGCTTCTCGGCGTCCGCGTACGCCTTCTCGGCCGCCTCGCGTGCTCCGGTGGCGGACGCCAGCGCCGCGGCGCGCTCGGCAACCTGGGCAGCAATCTCCTCCTCGGAGGCGCGGATGGTGGCCGCCTCCGCCTCGATCGCCTCCGGATCGCGGCCGCGCCGCTCTTGGGTCGAGGCCCGGCTCGCGTTGCGCACCCGCTCGCCCGCGATGGTCAGCGTGCTCGACACCCGTTCGCGCAGCCCGGCGAGGGCGTACCAGGTCTCCTGGGCCTGGGTGAGCGCCGGTGCCGCCGCCGTCACAGACGCCTCCGCCTCCGCCTCGGCCTGGCGGGCCGCCTCCAGTGCTTCTTCGACGGCGAGACGCCGTGCCTTCAGTTCGGCCTCCGCGGCCAGGTCGGATTCGAGCGCGAGCGTGGCCATCACGTAGTCGTCGGCCAGCAGGCGCGCCTTCGCGTCGCGCAGTTCGGCCTGCACGATGGCCGCCTTGCGGGCCACCTCGGCCTGGCGTCCGAGCGGTTTGAGCTGGCGGCGGATCTCGGCGACCAGGTCGGCGAGCCGGTCCAGGTTGGCCTGGGTGGCGTCCAGTTTGCGGAGCGCCTTCTCCTTGCGTTTGCGGTGTTTGAGGACGCCGGCGGCCTCCTCGATGAACCCGCGCCGGATCTCGGGGGTGGCCTGCAGGATGGCGTCCAACTGGCCCTGGCCGACGATCACGTGCATCTCGCGGCCGATGCCGGAGTCGCTGAGGAGTTCCTGCACATCGAGCAGGCGCGCGGTGTGGCCGTTGATCTTGTACTCCGAGCCGCCCGCGCGGAACATCGTCCGGCTGATGGTGACCTCGGTGTACTCGATCGGCAGCGCGCCGTCGGTGTTGTCGATGGTCAGGCTCACCTCGGCCCGGCCCAACGGCGCCCGGGCGGAGGTGCCGGCGAAGATGACGTCCTCCATCTTGCCGCCGCGCAACGTCTTGGCGCCCTGCTCGCCCATCACCCAGCTCAGCGCATCGACCACATTCGACTTGCCCGACCCGTTCGGGCCGACAACGCAGGTGATACCGGGCTCGAAGTTCAGCGTCGTCGCCGAGGCGAACGACTTGAACCCGCGCAGCGTGAGGGACTTCAGGTGCACGCCGTCACCTCAGGAATCGATGCTCGCGGCGTGGCGGCGGCGCACGGCACGGAACGTCCACAGCTTGTTCACCACGAAGTTGATCGGCATCACCAGCACGATCTGGATCAGCTGCGCCCAGTACAGCCGCCGCGTCCAGAATGCGCCGGCATCGGTGAAGAACGGATCGCTCAGATAGAACGGCGAATGCTCGTTGCGGAGTGCGAACAAGATCCCGAAGCCGACCAGCTGCGCCACCGCGCCGACGGTGAGGAAGGGCATGAACTCCTTCCAGAACGGCGCCCTGGCGCCCTGATGCCGGAAGGTCCAGTAACGGTTCCAGAGAAAGTTGAACAGGTTCGCGACCAGGAAGGCGATACCCGCATAGACGATGTAGAACCGCAGCGCCAGATCGGTGCCGGGCACCGGGATGAACGCGTCCAGATCCTGCACGCCGAACATATGGAAACCGATGTTGTGCGCGAGCGCCACCGTCACGATGTTGACGCCCACGCCGGCGCCGCCGACCAGGCCGAACTTCACCAGTTCACGGACGCTGTTGCCCCAGCGACCCCACAGGTTCCCGAGCGCGCTCACGACGCCTCACCCCGCACGAACGTCCGCAACACGCTGCGGCGACGGGGGAAAACGCATCGAAGGGGGCTCACAAGTAGGGAACTCTACCGGGCGCGCGGCCGCTCACCACGGATGCTCGCGTCCCGGAGCGATCTCGCGCCGCCCGTCATCTCACCTGGCGTCGCGCACCGTTCCCGGGGGCCGCGTCAGCCACACCTCGGCGAGCAGTTCGTCCATCCCCACCCCGAAGGCGACCGAGAGCCTCAGCCAGGTCTGCAGGTCGCCGTTGTACTTCCCCGACGCGAGGTTGAGCAGGGTCTGACGGCTGACCCCGGAGAGTTCTGCGAGTTGCTCGTAGGTCAGCCCGGCCTCCGCGCGTCGCCGGTTGAAGATCCATCGAAGCCGCGACAGATCGAACTCGGAGGAGGGCACGAATCCACTCCATGCCGATGCACCGCAAAATACAGCACAGGTTCCTGTACCTTTGGCATAGGAACCTGTGCCGTACCCCCATTGCGCGGCCGATACGAGGTTCCCCCACCCCCGAAAGGAACAAAGCATGAAGCGTGTTCTCACCACCTGCGCCGTCGCGGCTGTTGCCGCGCTCGGTCTCTCCGCCTGCTCCGGAGCCCCCGGCGCCAGCACCACGCCGTCAACCCCCGCGGCTCCCGCGGCGTCGGCGACTCCGACGCCGGCGAACACCACGTCTGCGCCAGCCCAGACCTCAAGTGGCACGCAGTCGGTGCAGGCGGCCTGCCTCAGCCTGGCCGGGCCGCTGACCGACGCGAACACCGAGATGTCCAAGCTCGCCTCGGTGTCCAGCAACGACCCGCAATCCGCGGTCGATTCCTGGACGGCGCTCGTCAACGCGTTCGCATCCTTCAAGGACACCGTGTCCAACCCCGAGGTCAAGGATGCGGCCACGTCCGCCCACAAGGATCTGGCCGCCGTCCGCGACGCGATGAAGAAGGTCTACGTCGACAAAGACATGGCGGCGATGGGTGACTACACGACGGCGACGAACAATATGCAGACGTCCTACACCGCGCTGATGACGCTCTGCTCCCGCTGAGAGTCGCGCGGGGAACGCTGGTGGTGGCGGATGCGCCCGCCAGCCGTACCCCGCCCTCCACGGTGGGCGCCCAGGGTCTGGATCCCGGGGCACCCACCGCGCGGGGCTGCACGACGCCGGCAGTGTTCATCAATGCATGATCGTGGTGACTAGACGCGCCACGATCATGCATTGATGAACAGCCGGCGATCTTTCGGAACTCCGCCGCACGGCTTCCATCACCTGGTTCTCACTATCCCTGATGGGCCGGGCACCGCCGATGAGCATTGGCCAGGACTCGACTGCCTAGACTGCTCAAACGAGAGACTGGTCAGAGCGGAGGCCCGGGATGAACAGTGATCACACGTGGCCGATGCAGGATGCCAAGGCACGATTCATTGAGTTGATTGACGCATGCCTCACCGAAGGCCCTCAGGTGGTAACCAGGCACGGACAGGAGACGGCGGTGGTCATCTCCATCGCCGAATGGCGGCAGCTGCATCATGACGCCTCTCCACCCCTGAAGCAGTTGCTGCTCTCCGATGAGGCCCGCACGGATGACCTCACGCCAGCGCGAGGCCAGGCCAGGCGCCGATCCATTCCCGTCATCCGGTAGGCCCCAGACATGCTCCTCCTCGACACGAACGTCGCCTCGGAAGCGGAGGGCCAAACTTGTTCCCCGTCGTCCGAACCGAGGTAGCCCGCGCGCTATCTCGCAAAAATCAGCCACTCGGCGGCTCCTCCAAGGCCGCTGACCAGCGCCGAGTGGTCGATCCTTGCGATCGTCCGGACGGCCGGAGCACTTCATCCGTTCCGCTTGAACCACTGCCTAGACTCGCACCATGCGGCTCATGCTCACGATTCTCGGCGTGGCAAGCGTCATCGCCTACGCCCTCCTCGGCGCAGGGCTCATGACGAATTGGGCGGTGGTGGCCGGAAGCGAAGTACCTCTCGATGAGGCCATCGCCGCGATGCGCGCCGCCAATCAGCCCTACAGCACAGCCTCCGGAGTCATCTTCGCCGGCGTCGGTACCGCACTCGCACTGGCCTGGGCGGCGGCCGTCCTGCGCTCGCGCACCAAAATCTCCGGGTGGGGCGCTGTGACGCTGTGGGCAGGGATCATCATGCTGGGCGCACCCGCCTATTTCTTCGCCTCATTCGGCAACATGAATTCGGTGGGCGACACGTTCTATGACTGGAACAGCGAAGCCGCGTGGGCGACGGAGCAACCGTTGTACATGATCAGTGGAGCAGCTACTCTCATCGCCGCCATCGCGCTGTGCGCCGCAGTGTCCCGGGCATCGCGAGAGCCGGCCACTGCTTCAGACCGTCGAGGTGTAGCCGGAATACCGCGGTCGGATTTCGGCGCGCCCGCAGTCAGCGGGGCTGGCAGACCGGGCAGAAGAAGGAACTGCGGTTCATGAAGGCTTCGCGTACGATCGGGGCGCCGCAGCGAAGGCACGGCTCGTCTTCGCGTCCGTAGGCGTTCAGCGTTCGGTCGAAGTAGCCGGATTCGCCGTTGACGTTCACGTACAGCGCATCGAAAGAGGTTCCGCCTTGGGCGAGGGCGTCCGCCATCACCGCGCGGGCGGCGTCCAGGATCGAACGCACCGACGCGGCGTCCAGGTCGCGGGCGGGGGTTGCGCCGTGGACGCCCGCGCGCCATAGCGCCTCGTCGGCGTAGATATTGCCGATCCCCGATACGACGCTCTGGTCGAGCAGGACGCGTTTGATCGCGCTCGACTTCATCACGATCCGCGCGGCGAGGGCGTCGGCGTCGCAATCGGGGTCGAACAGGTCGCGGGCGATGTGGGCGATCTCGGCAGGCAGGTCGGCTCCGCCGTCGCTGAGCGACAGGCCGCCGAACATGCGCTGGTCGACGAACCGGAGCTGGACGCCGTCGTCGAGATCGAACAGGACGCGGACGTGGCGCTGATGCGGGGCGTCCGGCGCGTTGAGGCGGAACTGGCCCGACATGCCCAGGTGCGCGAGGATGGCGTCCCCATCGGTCAGCGGCAGCCACAGGTATTTGCCGCGCCGGCGCGGGACGCCGAAGGTGCGGCCGGCCAGGGCGGCAGCGAAGGCGTCCGGACCCGCCTCGAAGCGGCGGACCGGGCGCGGATGCAGCACGGTGACTGCGGTGATGCGGCGCCGGTTCAGCGCGGGTTCGAGACCGCGGCGGACGACCTCGACCTCGGGCAGTTCGGGCATCAGGAGTCAGCGAGGGCGTCGTGCGCGATCCGGGCGGCGCCCTGCTGGGCGTGCTTCTTGGAGCGGGCAACGAACCCGGGGAAGCGCCGGTCGGCGACCACGGCGATCGCCTCGAAGCGCTTGTCATGGTCGGGTCCGCTGGCCACGTGCTCGTAGGTCGGCGCTCCGAGTCCTCGCTCGGCGGCCAGCTCTTGCAGCGCGGTCTTCCAGTCGGTCGAACGGCCGTCCGCGGACGCTCCCGCGACCACCGGATCCATGATCGCGTGCACGAACCGTTCGGCTGCCTCGCGGCCCGCCGACAGAAGCACGGCGGCGATCACGGCCTCGCAGACGTCGGCGAGGATCGAATCCTTGTCGGCCCCACCCGTGGTCGTCTCACCCTTGCCGAGCTTGATCAGGCCGCCGAGACCCAGGTCGCGGGCCACATCGGCGAGCGCGTAGGTGTTGACCACGGCGGCACGCATCTTGGCCAGCCAGCCCTCGGGCTCGTCGGGGTAGGTGCGGTACAGGTGCTCGGTCACGACCACACCCAGCACCGCATCGCCCAAGAACTCCAGGCGCTCGTTGTGCGGGGCGTTGCCGTTCTCGTACGCCCAGGAACGATGCGTCAGGGCACGCTCAAGAAGCTGGGGATCGATGTCGATCCCCAGCTCGTTGAAAAGGTCAGCGATGCGGCCCTCAGCCGCGTCGGTCACTGATCCAGAACCTGGCGGCGCGCGCCGCGCGGGCCGTACTGGCCGCAGGCCGGGCACGCGGTGTGCGGCAGGTGCTTCTCACGGCAGGCGGCGTTGGCGCAGGTCACCAGCGTGGGCGCCGACGTCTTCCACTGCGCGCGGCGGGCGCGCGTGTTGGCACGGGACATCTTCCGCTTGGGAACAGCCACGTCTCACTCCTCGTTCGGGGGCCCTTGGGGCCCGCTTCAGTCCTGGTCGCCGTTCCACCCGGTCAGGCCGGCCCAGCGCGGGTCGATGGCCTCACCGTGATCGTGATCGGGATCGGCGTTCAGATTGGCCCCACAAGTGAGACACAACCCGGCGCAGTCGTCCGAGCACAACGGGATGAACGGCAGGTCGAGCATTGCCGCGTCCCGGATCACGGGTTCGAGGTCGATCATCTCGGCCTCGACACGGCTGGCCTCGGCATCATCGGGATCCACGCCCGGGAAGAGGAACAGTTCCTGCAGGTCGATCTCCGCGTCCGCGTCGATCTCGGTCAGGCACCGAGCACACTCCCCGCGCAGCTGCACCACAGCGACGCCGGTAGCCAGCACCCCGTCACCCACCCCCTCAAGGCGAACCTCGAGGCGGATCGGAGACTCGGTCGGCACTCCGATCACAGCGTTGCCGATACCCTCAGGAGCGGGAGCCTCGTTGACGATCTCCTTGCTCCCGCCCGCCCGATGCCCGAATTCGCGAATGTCGAAAACGAGACCTGAGCGGGGGTCGATGGAGCGATTCGTCATCGCGGAACCCCTTTACTGCTGGCACGACAGCGTCATAACCGAGTTCCCACCTTACCGGGTGGCGCCGGAGGCGTCCAAACGGACGGCCTCTCGGCGTGTCCGGCCGGGCGCCAGGTGGCGGACCCAGCAAGCACATCGGGCTACGGCGCCGTCTGGCACCTCACCCCAGGCCGTGGAACCGGTCAAAGAAGGCCGTGAGACGTTCGATCACACGCTGCTTCATGATGTCGTGGGCACTATCCGGCGCGAAGCGAGAGATGGGAGGCAGGATCGCGGTGATGGCCATCCCGGTCGAGCTGACGGCACCGTCACGCAGCGCCGCCGCCATGAAGGCGCGAGCGGCCTCGGGCCGGAGCCTCTCCTGTGCGATGATCGCCTCCAGTTCGGCTTCCCGCTTCGCTGCCACGAAGGCTCGCCACTCCTCATCGATCGAGCCGTCAGGCGACACCGAGTCAACGAAGTTCTCGATGAGGTCCTTCTTGTTGCGCAACGACGGGCTGGCGTCAACGGCCCGCGAGATCTCGGCCCGGATGTCCTTGTCCGCCCCATCGCCGTGCGTCTCTCGGCGCTTCTGCACGAGCAGAAGGATGTAGTCGACGTTGATCTCGACCTGCTTGATCAGTTCGATCTCGAAGACGACGTCGTCGTTGATGCTCTCCTTCTCCGCCTCAGCCGCCGCGCGGAACTCGGCGTAAAGATCGAGATAGACACTGCGATAGTCCTGGCTCTGCCGCTCGGTGAGCAGTTCTTGTCCGGCAAAGTCATCGAACGAGGTCAGGATGTTCTCCAGCCGGAGGATCGCGCCGAACAAGGCGATGAACACCTTCTGCGCCTTCTCACCAATGATCGGCTCGCCCAGTGGGAAGAACGTCAGCAACTCCTCCACCTTGGCCGCGTACTCGGCGTAGTACTCCGCATAGGGCTTGAGAAGGACGATGCCGCGGGCGTCCTTGTTTCCGAACAACTCCAGTGCGGCGTTCGTCTCGTCCTCAAGGTCACGGAAGGTGACGATGTTGCCGTAGGTCTTGACCGAGTTGAGGATGCGGTTCGTTCGGGAGTAGGCCTGCACGAGGCCGTGCATACGCAGGTTCTTGTCGACGAAGAGCGTGTTGAGCGTGGTGGCGTCGAAGCCGGTCAGGAACATGTTCACCACGATGACCAGATCGACCTCCCGGTTCTTCAACCGCAACGAGAGGTCCTTGTAGTAGTTCTGGAACCGGTCCGCGCTCGTGTCGTACGAGGTTCCGAACATGTCGTTGTAGTCCTGGATGGCATCCTCGAGGAACGACCGCGCGTCTGCACTGAGTTCGTCGGTGTCGAAGTCCTCTTCGTCAAGGACGCCGTCGCCGAGGTTCTCGTTGGCCGCGAACGAGTAGATGAGCGCCACCTTGAGCCGCTGGTCTGACGGAAGATCGCGCTGCTGCACGTGGAAGTGGTTGTAGTAGCGGCGCGCGGCATCGATGGACGCCGTCGCGAAGATCGCGTTGAAACCACGGACCCGCCTGGATACCTTGGCCTCCCCTACCTTCCGGTCGCTCGCGACGACCTCGGCGATGTTCGTTACGGTGGAGTAGGCATAGCTCGATGAGCGCTTGGTCTTCTGGTCGAAGTGTTCCAGCGTGTACTTGACGATCTCGCTGATCCGCTCGGGTGCCAAGAGCGCCTTCTCGGTGTCGATCGCCGATACCTGCTTGTCGATCACGTTGCCGACCTTCAGGGTCTTGACGTAGTCGATGCGGAACGGGAGCACGTTCTTGTCGGTGATGGCGTCGACGATCGTGTAGGTGTGCAGCTTCTCGCCGAAGGCCTGTTCGGTCGTCCTCACCAGCGGGTTGCCGCCGCTGCCGGCGTTGGCCGAGAAGATGGGCGTACCGGTGAAGCCGAAGAGGTTGTACTTCTTGAACGCCTTGGTGATTGCGCGGTGCATGTCACCGAACTGCGACCGGTGGCACTCGTCGAAGATGATCACCACGTGCCCGCCAGTGATGGCGTGGCCCGCGTTGGCCTTGATGAAGGTGGATAGCTTCTGGATGGTGGTGATGATGATCCTGGCCTGTGGATCCTCCAGTTGCCTCTTGAGCACCGCGGTCGATGTGTTGGAGTTCGCGGCCCCCTTCTGGAAGCGGTCGTACTCGCGCATGGTCTGGTAATCGAGGTCTTTGCGGTCGACGACGAACAGCACCTTGTTGACGCTCGCTAGCTTGGACGCCAGTTGTGCGGCCTTGAACGACGTGAGTGTCTTGCCCGAGCCCGTGGTGTGCCACACGTACCCACCGGAATCGACCGTGCCGAGGCGCTTGTAGTTGGTGGAGATCGCGATCTTGTTCAAGATCCGCTCCGTCGCGACGATCTGATAGGGACGCATGACCAGCAGCATTCGATCAGCCGTCAAGACGCAATAGCGGGTAAGGATGTTCAACAAGGTGTGCTTGGCGAAGAACGTCTTCGCGAACGCTGTCAGGTCACGGATCGGCTTGTTCGTGGCGTCCGCCCACCACGAGGTGAACTCGTAGCTGTTGGAGGTCTTGCGGCCGCGGCCTGTCTTCTTCTCGTCGGAAACGTGCTGCCAGCGGGTGGTGTTGGAGTAGTACTTCGTGAGCGTTCCGTTGGAGATGACGAACAACTGCACGTACTCGAACAGTCCCGACCCGGCCCAGAAGCTGTCGCGCTGGTAGCGATCGATCTGGTTGAACGCTTCCCGGATGTCAACGCCCCGACGCTTCAACTCGACGTGTACCAGCGGGAGTCCGTTCACGAGGATGGTCACGTCGTAGCGGTTCGCGTATCTCCCACCGCGGTGCGCGGACGTCTCCTTCGGCACCTCGTACTGGTTGATCACCTGCAGCCGGTTGTTGTGGATGTTGCGCTTGTCGAGCAGCGTGATGTTCTTCGAGGTGCCGTCGTCGCGCTTGAGCACCTGGACGTGGTCTTCCTGGATGCGCACAGTCTTCTCGATGACGCCGTCGTTGGCGCCCGCGATGCTCTGCTCAAAGAACCGCGTCCACTCCGCGTCCGAGAACGTCATCGCGTTGAGCGCTTCGAGCTGATGCCGGAGATTCGCCACGAGTTGCGCCTCGGAGGTGATCCGAAGACGCTCGTAGGCTTGGGACTCCAGCAGCCGGATCAACTCACGCTCAAGATCGGCCTCCGACTGGTAGGCAGCCTCGGGCTTCGCGTCGGGCACGTACTCGGCCACGACCGTGCTCTCGTCGCTGACTGCGATCGGATCGTAATGTCGCACTGGCGAATCCGGTGTACTCATGAACCGGCCACCTCCCATCGTCCTGACTTCCTGGAGCCTTCGCGGTGGAGCCGCCCCGCCGCCCTCAACGAAGCGAGGTGACGCTCGATGGTCCGGGGGCTCTTGCCCAGACGCCCGCCGATCTCCGCCGCCGTCAGCGTCGGCGCCACGCGCAACAGGGCAAGGATCGCATCGTCTATTCCGACATTTGTTCCGACACTTATTCCGACATCGCTCGCCCCAGCGGTCAGCTGTGCGGCGTAGGCGCGCAACGACTCAGCGAGCGTGTCCAGCATGTATGTGATGAACGGCGCCGCATCGATCTCGGGGTCATGCGATGCCTGTAGCGCCTCGTAGTACCCACGCTGACGCTGTCGGATGAGGGTCTCCGTTGGCATCCAGGCGAACACGGGACGCCACCTACTCAGGATCAACGTCTGCCAGAGCCGTCCGATACGTCCGTTGCCATCCCGGAAGGGATGGATGTACTCGATAAGAAAGTGGACGGCGCTGGACACCACAAGAGCATGATCAGGCGTGCTGCTGCCCCACTCGAACAACTCAGCGATCAGCCGTGGCACCTTCTCGGCGCGCGACCCCGTGTGCAGAACGGTGCCGTCAGTCCCGACGATCTCCACATCCACCGTGCGGAAGGCGCCTGCTTCGGCGATCAGACCGGTGGTGAGCAGGCTGTGCGCCGCCAGAAAGTCTTGAACGCTCCAGGGGTCAAGCGTGCCAAGCGCGTCGTAGGCTGCGAGGGCGTTCTCGACCTCCTTCACCTCGCGTGGCGGAGCAAATACTGGCTCCCGCCTGGCCACACCGACCACCTGTACCAGGGTCAAGGAATTGCCCTCAATCGCGGTCGACGACTGCACCGCCTCGATCCGATTCATCCGCCGCAGCTCTGGCACCCGTCCTGACAACTCCTCAACAGCGCTGACTCGTCCGAGCAACTCAACGATTTGCTCGATGCGCTCCGGCCAGCCTGGCTGCGACGTGTAGAACTCAGGGATCACGCGGCCTCCTCGAAGGTCAGCAGCTTGTCCCGGTAGTACTCGTACTGCTTGCGACGGGCGGCGATCTCAGCCGGGATCCCAGAACTGAGGTCGTTCACGAGGACATCGAACTTGTTCAGGACCGCCACGATCCGAAGCTGCTCCTCAAGTGGCGGCACCGGCACCTGGATACGCTGGAGCCCTTCAAGCAGCAAAGTCTTTACCTTCGTCCGAGCAATATGCTTCTCTTTGGCACGCAGGAAATGTCCGGTTTGCATGACGTACGCGAGATAGGACGCGTCCACTTTGGAGCGAATCACATAGCAGTGGTCATGAACAGCGACGTCTTCCTCGCCAAGCCACGCCATCGCTTTCCCGACATCTTCGACTGTCTCGCCGACGTCCGTGAGTATGACATCACCCTTCGTGGCATACCGGAGTACGGAGCGAAGATCTTCCCGAACTCGCGACACCACCGTGGTCGCAGAGATGCCGTACTTCGTATAGATTTCACCATAGTGAACTGCACCAACGCCACCATCCGCCACATAGTCACCTTTAGTGAATCGTTTGCCTCGAAAGATCGTTCCGAGTTCGCCGACGGCCACCCATTCGACCGGGAAATCACGGAAGGACAGCAAAGAATCTCGGTAATAAGCGTACTGACGAGAGCGGTTTGTAAGCTCGGCTGTAAGCTCGGCTTGCAGCAACTCCATTTTACCCAAAATTTCGACGATCTGCAACTGGATCACCATCGGCGGAACCGGGATCCGGTAGCGAAGAATAGCCACTTTACTTCCTCGCGGCATTTTCGCGCCTTTCGCGTGTTGCATGCTGTACGAGAAGAAGCGATCAGACGAAAGAAGATAGTAGAGAAAGGCAGGATCTAGTCGCCGCCGACCATCCTCCTTGACTCTCACGGCCAGAACGTCACCGCTGCACCCACCAGCATCCGTGGCGAACCAGATCTTCTTGAGATAGGGGCGGATGTTCCCGATCAAAATGTCGCCAGGCTCGTATGCTGCCAGACGCGCCGTGTTGGGCAGATAGTTAGCATCAATGCGCCCGCCTTTATCCGCAACTAAGTTGTCTACGCCCACGAAGGATGTTTCGTCGAGTTCCGAAGCATTAACACGAGTATGAGAGTAATCTGCTACCTCACCGAGCGCTACGTGTGGCACGCCGTGGGGGGCAAGCTCGGTGATCAGTTCGGTGATGTGACTCATGCTTCATCCGCCTCTGTGCTCTCGGATTCAAGAAGTTCCCGCTCTCGCCGCAGCTCCTCCTGGAGTTCCTCCTCACTGGGAAGATAAGTCTTGTAGCCAGCGGCGTAGAGGCCCACGCCATCGGCCAGGATCGAGTACTTTACTATTGCCTCGTCCTTACTTGAACACAGGATGATTCCGATCGACGGGTTATCGCCCTCCGGACGTACCTTGTCATCGAAGATACGTCGGTAGAAGTCCATCTGGCCGATGTCTTGATGGGTCAACTTGCCCACCTTGAGATCGACCAGCACGAAGCACTTGAGGATGTAGTTGTAGAAGACAAGGTCGACGTAGTAGTGCGTGTCGCTCCCCGTCACCCGCTTCTGCCGGGCGACGAAAGAGAAGCCCTTGCCAAGCTCGAGCAGGAAGTC
Source organism: Propioniciclava sp. (assembly GCF_047602245.1). Lineage (GTDB taxonomy): Bacteria > Actinomycetota > Actinomycetes > Propionibacteriales > Propionibacteriaceae > Propioniciclava. Next base: position 3,182,092 of record NZ_JASGHT010000001.1, on the reverse strand, counting down.
TTGGAGCTTGTCGATGAGCCCCTGCTCCAGGTCACGCTCGAGGAGCTTCGCCGGCGCGGCGACTTCGAGGAACTCGAACACGTAGGGGTCCTTGAGCAGATCGTCCGCCTTCGTCCGAGGCTCTAGTTCCATCACCTCGGCAGCCACCTCGGGGCGGTTCTCACTCCTGGTGGCCAAGAGGCGTAGGTGGTAGGACGAGGTAACCTGACGGCGCAGTTGGCGTGCGGTCCAGCCAGACTCAGCAGCCTCTCGGGCGTAGAACTCACGCAGTTCGAGGTCCGTGATCCTCATCAGCTCCCGGTAGTGCGTCCAGCTCAATTCGCTACGCAGTGCGTAGCGAATCGGGTACGCGAGATAGAACTGCCGCATGTTGCGGAGGTTGGACTCACGGTAGCCACGACCGAACTCGGACGTCAGCCGCTGGGCCAGGTAATGCAGCAGCCGCTTGCCGTACTCGGCTCGTTCGCCCTGGGTCTCGACGATCCGGCGACCTACCTCCCAGTACGCCTCGACCATCTCGCTTCTGATCGCCGTCGACACCCGTCGCCGAGCCGTGACGATCGTCGCCCGGATGGCGAGGTACGCCGCCTCAGCTTCATCATCCGGAGCTTCGACAACATGAGGGAGATCAGCACGCATCAGTCCGGGCACGTCGACTTCATCGCTCATGATGCCCCCTCCAGGTCGGCAATGATGTCGTCGATCGCAGTCCTCAACTCGGCCTGGCGGACGACGATCCGTGCGATCTCAGCGTTGAGTTCGGTGATGTTGACCACCTCACGAGTGTCTTCGGCCTCCACGTAGGACGACACCGAGATGTTGTAGCCGTTGTCGGCGAGGGCGTCCGCTTCAACCAGCTTGGCGAAGTGCGCGACGTCCTCCCGCACCGTATAGGCGTCCAGGATGCGCTGCTGGTTCGCTTCGGTCAGCTTGTTCTTGTTTCCGGCGCGGACAAATTCGGCCGAGGCATCGATGAATAGCACGGCGTTGTCGATCTTCGACTTCTTGAGCACGATGATGCAGGTTGCGATCGTGGTGCCAAAGAACAGGTCAGGCGGAAGCTGGATGACGGCGTCCACGTAGTTGTTGTCCACGAGGTATCTGCGGATTTTCTGCTCCGCACCGCCGCGGTAGAGCACGCCAGGGAACTCGACGATCGCTGCCGTGCCGTTGACTGCCAGCCACGACAGCATGTGCATGGTGAAGGCGAGGTCTGCCTTCGACTTCGGCGCCAAGACCCCAGCCGGAGCAAACCGTTCGTCATTGATGAGCAGCGGGTTGGCGTCGCCCTCCCATTTGATCGAGTAGGGCGGGTTGGACACGATTGCCTCGAACGGCTCATCGTCCCAGTGCGCCGGTTCCAGCAGCGTGTCGCCGTGCGCGATGTCGAAGTTCTCATAGTTCACATCGTGCAGAAACATGTTGATGCGGGCGAGGTTGTAAGTGGTGAGGTTGATCTCCTGACCGAAGAAGCCCTGGTGGACGTTCTCCTTGCCAAGCACCTTGGCGAATTTGAGCAGCAACGAGCCGGATCCGCAGGCAGGGTCGTAGACCTTGTTCACCTCGGTCTTGCCGACCACGGTGATGCGCGCCAGCAATTCGGAGACCTCTTGGGGCGTATAATACTCGCCACCCGATTTTCCTGCCTGCGAGGCATACATGCCCATGAGATACTCATAGGCATCACCGAACAGGTCGATCGAGTTGTTCCCGAAGTTTCCTAGAGGCAGTTCACCGACCGCGTCCAGCAACTTGACGAGCTTCTCGTTGCGGCGGGCTACCGTATTACCCAACTTGGCGCTGTTGACGTCGAGGTCATCGAACAAGCCTTTGAGAGCCCGTTCGCTCGGCGTTCCCAGCGCGGATGCCTCAATGTTGCGGAAGGCCCGCTCCAGCGTCTCGTTCAGGTTGGGATCGTTCGCCGCGCGTGCACGCACGTTCTGGAATAGTTCGGACGGGAAAATGAAGAAACCCTTGTCCGCGACGATCCCAACACGAGCAAAGTCGGCGTTGACATTGGACAAGGCGGTGTAATCGAAGTCTGGATCCCCCACCTCTTGCTCAAGGCCGTTGATGTACGCGGTGAGGTTCTCGGAGATGAACCGGTAGAACAACATCCCGAGCACGTAGGACTTGAAGTCCCAGCCATCGACGCTGCCGCGTAGATCGTTCGCGATCCGCCAGATCGTCTTGTGCAGCTCTGCCCGCTCTGCCACCTTGCCTGTCACCGTCACTGGTGCAGTCTCTCAGAAGCCTCCGACACTAAACCGCCCGGCACGCCACCAAGGATCAGCTTGCGGCGTCCGCCCCACTCCCTCCCGCTCGCTCGCGCGCGCGCTGCATGGCGCGGATGCGCTCGGCGACGGCGTCCGGGACGAAATCGGAGACGTCGCCGCCCAGCTTGGCGACCTCGCGGATGATCGTGGAACTCAGGTGGGCCCAACGGGCGGAGGTGGGCAGCATGATGGTTTCGATGCCGCTCAGCGCGTGGTTCATCTGCGACATCTGCACCTCGAACTCGAAGTCGCCGGCGAACCTCAGGCCCTTGACGATGACGTCGACGCCCTCGTTGCGGCAGTAGTCGACCAACAGGCCGTCCATCAGGCCGATCCGGACGCCGGGCATATCGGCGGTCGCCTCGGTGAGCATCGCGACCCGCTCCTCGACGGTGAACAGGTAGTTCTTGGAGCTGTTGCGGCCCAGCGCGACGATCACCTCGTCGAACAGGTGCGCGGCGCGCGCGATCACGTCAAGGTGGCCATGGGTCACCGGATCGAACGATCCTGGGCAGATCGCCCTCATGCTCAGTCCTCCTTGCTCGCCAGATACAGCGTCGTCTCACCGTAGCGCCGCGCGCGTCCCTCGCCGAGCGCGGACGGCCAGGTGGGCGGCTCGTCGCGGCTGGACCGCTCGACGATCACCAGGCCATCGGACGCCACCCAGCCCTGGGCGAGGGCATGCAGATGCGCCTCCACGGTCGTGGTCGGCACGTCATAGGGCGGGTCGAGCCACACCACGTCGAACGGGATGGGCGTGCCTTGCAGATAGGTCTCGACCGGTTGCGCCACCACCCGCACCTCGAGTCCGGTGGACGCCGCATTGCCGCGTGCGAGCGAGGCGGTGGAGCGGTCCTTTTCGACGCAGACGACCGGGCCAGCGCCTCGGCTGGCAGCCTCGAGTCCGACCGCACCCGTCCCCGCGTAGAGGTCGAGGAAGGAGAACCGGTCCAGCATCGTGTCGGCGGGCTCGCCCGCCGTGCCCGCCCAGTCGGCGATCAGGTTGAACGCGGATTCGCGCACCCGGTCCGAGGTCGGACGCGTCCGGGCATGCGCGGGCGTGGTCAGCCGTTGTCCGCCGGCGCGTCCGGCGATGATGCGCGTCACCCGAGCGACCTTACTGGACGCTCACGAGCGGTCGATCCAGTCGCCGCCGGTGAGCAGGTTCGTCTGGGCGAGGGCGTCCGCGAAGCCGGGAGTGGTGCACTCGGGATCGCGGCGCACCGCTTCGTCGGCGATGGTGCGCGCGGAGTCGATGATGTCGGCGTGCTCCAGCACGCGCAGCAGCCGCAGGCTGGACCGTCCGCCCGACTGCGTCGCGCCCAGCACGTCGCCCTCGCGGCGTTGGGCCAGGTCGAGTTCGGCGAGCACGAAGCCATCGCGGGTGGAGGCGACGGCGGCGAGCCGCTCCCACGAGGGGGCGTCCGGTTCGGCGGAGCTGACCAGCAGGCACACCCCGGGTAGCGATCCTCGGCCGATGCGCCCGCGCAGCTGGTGGAGTTGGCTGATGCCGAAGCGGTCGGCGTCCCAGATCACCATCATGGTCGCGTTCGGCACGTCCACGCCGACCTCGACGATGGTGGTGGCGACGAGCACATCAACCTCGCCCGCTGCGAACGCGCTCATGGTGCGTTCCTTGAGGTCCGAGGACAGTTGGCCGTGCAGGACGCCGAGGCGCAGCCCGGCCAGTTGGCCCGCTTGCAGTTGATCGGCCAGTGCGACCACGCCCAGGCTTGGGCGGATACCGTCGCCCGTGCCGATCTGGGGCGCGACCACGAACACCTGACGGCCTTGGGCGACCTCTTCGCGGACGCGCTGCCAGGCGCGCTCGACCCAGGCGGGGCGCTGCAGGGCGTCCACCACCGTCGTCGACACCTCCGCGCGCCCACCCGGCAACTCGGTCAGCGTCGAGATGGACAAGTCGCCGAAGATGGTCATCGCCACCGAGCGCGGGATCGGCGTCGCGGTGAGCACCAGCACGTGCGGACGCGCGGACGCCCGGTCGGTGAGCACGGCGCGCTGCTCCACGCCGAAGCGATGCTGCTCATCGATCACGACCAGGCCCAGGTCGACGAACTGCACATGATCGGCGAGCAGGGCGTGCGTGCCGACGATGATGCCTGCCTCGCCGGAGGCGATCTTGAGCAGCGCCGACTTCTTCGCCGCCGCGCTCATCGAGCCGGTCAGGCAGACCACGTCGGTTGCCTCGTCCGGCGCCCCGAGCGTCCGGCCGGTGCCCAGCGGGCCGAGCAGGCCGGTGATGGTCTGGTGATGCTGCTGGGCGAGTACTTCGGTCGGCGCGAGCAGGACCGCCTGGCCGCCGGCGTCCACCACCGCGAGCATCGCCCGCAGCGCGACCAGCGTCTTGCCCGAACCGACCTCGCCCTGCAGCAGCCGCTGCATCGGCTGGTGGCGGGCCAGGTCGGCGAAGATCTCCTGCGAGGTCTCCTGCTGCCCTCGGGTCAGTTCGAAGGGCAAGGTGGCATCGAAGGCGTTCAGAATTCCGTCCGGACGCCGCGGGCGCGGCCCCGCGGAACTGCGCGCGTTCTCGGCACGGCGGTAGGCCATGGTCAGCTGGGTGGCGAACGCCTCGTCGAAGCGCAGCCGGTCATTGCCCCGCTCGATCTCGGAGCGGGAGTCGGGGCGGTGCACATAGCTGAACGCCTGAGTCAGCCCGCATACCCCGGCACGCTGACGCACCCAGTCCGGCCACGGATCCTCGACACCGTCGAGCATGTGCAGGGTGAGCCGGATCGACTCCGCGATCGTCCAGGTCTTCAGTTTGGCCGTCGCCGGATACAGGCCCACCAATCCCGAACGCGACAACTCCGCGATGCGCGCCTTCTCGTCGGAGTTGCCGACCACCTTGCCGGAGGCGTCCAGCATCACGAACGCCGGGTGCGTCATCTTCAACGCGTCCCGGAAGGCGCCGATCTTGCCGACGAAGATGCCGCGCTCGCCGCGGCTGAGTTCCCGCTCCCACCAGCGGGTGACGTGCGCCCCGCCGAAGAAGGTGGCGCGCAGGCGTCCGACACCATCGGTGAGCGTGACCTCGAGCCGCGATTGCGCTCCCCTGCCGCGCGACCGGCCGGGCGCCCCGTCGATCACCTGCGTGGAGGCCACCCGCGCCATCACCGCCACGTGTTCGCCCTCTTCGAGGCTGGCCAGATCGGTCAACTCGGTGCCCGACAGGTAGTGCCGGGGAAGATGCCGCAGCAGATCACCGACGCTGTGGACGCGCAACGCCTCGAACAGCTTCGCCTGCGACCCGAGCACGCTCAACAACGGCGCGTTCAGTTCCGCGAACGCACGGGTCTGCCAGCGAGGATCGGCCATGACAGCGATCCTAACCAGCCGCTCCGACAAGAACGACGCGACGCAAGCGGGCATGCTCCCGTGCGGGAAAATGGTCTGAGTTCGGACCATGCCCGCACGGGGAACGGCGTCCGGGCATGCAAAAGACCCGCCGGAGCGGGCCTTTTACGAACGCGCGCTAGCTCAGCGAGCGACCTTGCCGGCCTTGATGCAGGAGGTGCACACGTTGAGGCGCTTGGTGCCGCCGTTGATGACAGCGCGCACGGACTGGATGTTCGGGTTCCAGCGGCGGTTGGTCTTCTTCTTCGACCACGGCACGTTGTGTCCGAAGGTCGGCTTCTTGGCGCAGACGTCGCACACGGCGGCCATGGCTTACTCCTTTGGTTTGTCGGCCGGCACCCTCACGGGCGCGACACAGCCGACGATCGAAATCGGAACCTGAACATCCTAACCGATCCGGGCGCGGGGGTGAAATCACCGACCATTCCCGGCGCGGCACCACCACGCCCGAGACGGACGCCGCGGCACCGCACACCGGCAAGCGGCGTGGCTACGTGGCCAGCACCACCGGCACGATCATCGGGCGGGCACGGTAGCGGCGGCTCACCCAGCGGCCGATCCGGCGGCGCATCACCTGCTGCAGCTGGTGGGTGTCGTCGGCGCCCTCGGCGAGCGCCGAGCGCAGCGCGGCGAACACCTCGTCAGCGATCTCATCGAAGATGCCCTCGCCGTCGACGAAGCCACGAGCGGTGATGATCGGCCCCTCCACCACCTCGCTGGAGTGCAGGTTGACCACGGCGATCGCCGAGATGAACCCCTCCTCGCCGAGGATGCGGCGGTCGTCGAGCTGGGAGTCGCCCACGGCGTCCACGGTGGAGCCGTCGACGAAGATGTAGCCGCATTCGAGGCGTCCGACCACCTTGGCGTGGTGCTTGCGCAGATCGACCACGGCACCGTCCTGCACCACGATCGTGTTCTCGCGCGGCACACCGGTCGCGATGGCCAGCTCGGCGTTGGCGACCAGATGGCGCACCTCGCCGTGCACCGGCATCACGTTGCGCGGCTTGAGGATGTTGTAGCAGTAGAGCAGCTCACCGGCGGACGCGTGCCCAGACACGTGCACCAGCGCGTTCGCCTTGTGCACCACCTTCACGCCGTTCTTGGTCAGGCCGTTGATCACCCGGTACACCGAGTTCTCGTTGCCGGGGATCAGCGAACTGGCCAGCAGCACCGTGTCACCCTCGCCGGCGGTGATGATCGGGTGCTCGTGGTTGGCGATCCGGCTCAGCGCCGACAACGGTTCACCTTGCGACCCGGTCGAGATGATCACCACCTTGTCGTCGGGGTACTTGTCGATGTCGTCGAGTGCGATCAGCGTGTTGCCAGGCACGCGCAGGTAGCCCAGCTGGGAGGCGATGGTCATATTGCGCACCATCGAGCGGCCCACGTAGACCACCTTGCGGCCACGGCGGACGGCTTCGTCCATCACCTGCTGGACGCGGTGCACGTGGCTGGCGAAGCAGGCCACGATCAGCTTGCCTTTGGCGTGCGCGAAGACGCGCTCCATCGCGGGCTGGATGTCCTTCTCCAAGGTGGTGAATCCGGGGGTTTCGGCGTTGGTGGAGTCGACCATGAACAGGTCCAGGCCTTGCTCCCCCACCCGGGCGAAGCCGCGCAGGTCGGTGAGGCGTCCGTCCAGCGGCAGCTGGTCGAGCTTGAAGTCACCGGTGTGCAGCAGGTTGCCGGCCTTGGTCGTCACGTGCACGGCCAAGGCGTCGGGGATCGAATGGTTGACCGCCAGGAATTCCAGGGCGAACTCACCGATGCTCGTCTTGTCGCCCTCGGCGACCTCGCGCAGATCGGTATTGCGGATCCGGTGCTCCTTGAGCTTCTCGCGCACCAGGGCGAGGGTCAGCTTGCTGCCCAGGATCGGGATGTCGGGACGCCGGCGCAGCAGGTAGGGCACGGCGCCGATGTGGTCCTCGTGGCCGTGAGTCAGCACCAGGGCGACGATGTCGTCGAGGCGTCCGGCCAGCAGGTGCAGGCCTGGCAGGATCAGGTCCACACCAGGGTGGTTCTCGTCGGGGAACAGCACTCCGCAGTCGATCATCAGCAGCTGGCCGTTGATCTCGAAGGTCGCACTGTTGCGGCCGACGTCGCCGAGGCCGCCGAGCGGTGTGATCCGGAGCGTGTCAGGGGCGAGTTCGGGGGGTGTCTTCAAAGCATCGCGCACGAGGCCACTCTAGTCCCCGCCGCCGACATTCCCTGTACGCCACGGGGCCCGAAGCGGGCGGGGCCCCTAGGATGACGGCGTGATCGAACGCGCCGCTCTCGCCGATTCCTGCCGCCTCGCGTTGCCCGCCGAGGCTGAGCGCATCGCCGCCGTGCAGCGGCGCAGCTGGGCGCAGCTGTTCCCCTCCGATGTGGCCGACCATGTGCTGGCCAGCGTCGATCTGGCCACCATGGCGGCATCCTGGCAGGCGGCGATCCTGCGCCCGCCGCTGGCCACCTTCCGGGTGATGGTGGCACTGAGCGAGGGCCGGGTGGTCGCGTTCGCGGCCATCGGCCCCTCCGACGACGAGGACGCCCACCCCGGTGAGGACGCCTTGGTCGCCGAGTTCGTCGTCGACCCGCCCGCCCAACGGCAAGGGCACGGCTCGCGGCTGCTCAACGCGGTCGCCGACACCCTGCGCGCGGACGGTTTCACCCGGGCCACCTGGTGGGTCCGCTCCACCGACGACCCGCTGCGGCGCTTCCTGGTGTCAGCCGGCTGGGGCCCCGACGGCGCCCACCGCACCGTCGGCAGCGAGGACGCCGCCGCGACGGTAAAGATGATCCGGATGCACACCGCGCTCGGCTGAGCGCGGACTCACGACGGCGCGGACGCCGACAACTCGGCCGCCCGCCGGCCGGGTCATTCCCGGGCTACCTCACGTCCTCGTCGACCCAGTCGAAGGTCTTGGTGGCCGCCTTCTTCCAGTTGCGGTAGAGACGGTCGCGCTCGGCGGGGTCCGCCTGCGGCGTCCAGCGCTTGTCTTCGGCCCAGTTGTCGATGACGTCCTGTTCACCGTCCCAGAAGCCCACCGCGATGCCGGCCGCGTATGCCGCACCGAGCGCGGTGGTCTCGGCCACCACCGGGCGGACCACGTCGACGCCGAGCTGGTCGGCCTGGAACTGCATCAACGTCTCGTTCGCGGTCATGCCCCCATCGACCTTCAGCTCGGCCAGCGTCACCCCGGAATCGGCCTCCATCGCGTCCAGCACCTCGCGGGTCTGATAGGCGGTCGCCTCCAGCACGGCGCGGGCGATGTGGCCGCGGTTGACGAACCGGGTCAGGCCGACGATCGCACCGCGGGCGTCCGCGCGCCAATAGGGCGCGAACAACCCCGAGAAGGCGGGCACGAAATAGGCGCCGCCGTTGTCCTCGACCGAGGCGGCGAGTTCCTCGATCTCGGGCGCGGAGTCGAACATGCGCAGGTTGTCGCGCAGCCACTGCACCAGCGATCCGGTGACCGCGATCGACCCTTCCAGCGCGTAGACGGGCTTGCGGTCACCGATCTGGTAGCAGACCGTAGTGAGCAGGCCGTTCTTGCTGGGCACCTTCTCCTCACCGGTGTTCATCAACATGAAGCAGCCGGTGCCGTAGGTGTTCTTGGCCATGCCGGCCTCGAAGGCGGCCTGCCCGAACGTGGCGGCCTGCTGATCGCCGAGATCGCCCGCGATCGGGACGCCGCCGAGCAGGCCCGCGTCGCGTCCGTGGCCGTAGACCTGGGACGACGACCGGATCTGCGGCAACATCGACAGCGGAATGCGCATGTCGGCGGCGATCGAGGCGTCCCACTGGAGCGTGTCGAGATCCATCAGCATGGTCCGGGAGGCGTTGGTGACGTCGGTGACGTGCACGCCGCCGTTCACCCCACCGGTGAGGTTCCAGATCACCCAGGTGTCCATGGTTCCGGCGATCAGGTCGCCGGCTTCGGCGCGCGCGCGGGCACCGTCGACGTTGTCGAGGATCCAGGTGATCTTGGGGCCGGCGAAGTAGGTGGCCAGCGGCAGGCCGACCCGCGCCTTGTAGCGGTCGTTGTCGCCCTGGGCGAACTCGGCGCAGAGCGCGTCGGTGCGGGTGTCCTGCCATACGATCGCGTGATACACGGGTTCGCCGGTGTGCTTGTCCCACACCATCGTCGTCTCACGCTGGTTGGTCACCCCCACCGCCACGACATGGTCCTTGTTCACGCCGCCGCGGACCAGCGCGATGCCGACGACCTCGCGGACGTTGTTCCAGATCTCCACCGGGTCGTGCTCGACCCAGCCGGCCCGGGGAAAGATCTGCCGGTGCTCCTTCTGCCCGCTCGACACGACGCGGCCCGCGCGGTCGAACAGGATGGCGCGCGAACTGGTGGTGCCCTGATCGATCGCGAGCACGTACTGGTCGTCGGTCATATCGGTCTCCTTCGACGGTGAGGGATGCCTCGGGGTGAACCTACAGCCCGCTGCTGACGAAATCGGGAGCAGCCATCCGGGCGGCGGACGCGGCGGCGTCCGTGGACTGCTGCTGCGCAGCCATCTCGGCGGCGGCGCGGGCACGGTAGTTCGCCTTCTCGGCCTCGGTACGCGCGGCGTCCCAGCCAAGCAGCGGCGCGGCGATGGCGGCCACCTCGTCGACCGCGGACGCCCCACGGTCGGGGGTGGTCGAGTTGAGCCGGACGCGCTGGATCAGGAGGTCCTCCAGGTGCAGGGCGCCCTCGTACCGGCAGGCGAACGCTACCTCGGCGCGCAGATACCAGTCGCAGGAATCCAGCGGACCGCCCAGCCCCGGGTCCTGGTCGACCAGGGCGAGCAGCGCGTCGATCTCGGAGCCGTAGCGGTCGAGCAGGCTTTCCATCCGGGCGGCGTCCCAGCCGTAGCGGGCACCGATCGCGTCGCTGCGGCGCACCACGGCCCGGTAGCCGTCCGCCCCCAGCAGCGGGATGTCGGCGGTGATGGACGGCAACTCCTGGGCGCGTGGCTTGCCGAGCGCGACGTCCACGGCGTCCGCCCCCATCACCCGGTAGGTGGTCAGCTTGCCGCCGGTGATCACCACCAGGCCCGGGGCCGCCTCGAGCGTGGTGTGCTCGCGGGACACCTTCGCCGACTTGGCCTCGTCGGCACCCACCGGTTGCAACAGCGGACGCAGGCCCGCGTAGGTGCCGATGATGTCGTCACGGGTCAGGTTCGCGGCCAGCACCGCGTTGGCGTGCTCCAACACGTAGTCGATGTCGGCGGATGTCGGCACCGGGTGGATCAGCTGCTCGTGCCAGGCGGTGTCGGTGGTGCCGATCACCCAGTAGTGCTGCCACGGGATGATGAACAGCACCGATTTCTCGGTGCGCAGGAACATGCCCGAGGACGCCTTGATCCGCTCGCGCGGCACCACGATGTGAATGCCCTTGGAGGCGAGCACCTTCAGCCCGGCGCGCGTCGTGGCCAGGCCTTGGGTGGTCTCGGTCCACACCCCGGTGGCGTTGATCACCGCCTTCGCCTTCACGTCGATCTCACGGCCGGACTCCAGGTCGCGGACCTTCGCGCCGGTGACGCGGCCCGAGGCGTCCTGGATGAAGCCGGTCAGTGCCATGCGCGAGGCGGCGGCGGCACCGTAGCGGACGGCACTGCGCACCAGGTTGATCACCAGGCGCGCATCGTCGACGCGGGCGTCGTAGAACTCGATGGCGCCGATCAGCGCGTCCTCGCGCACGTCGGGGAAGCGCTTGCGGGCGGCCTTCTTCGACAGATGCTTCTGGATCGGGACGGTGGCCTTGCCGCCTGCGCCGATCACCGCGAGCGCGTCATAGAGGCCGACCCCGACCGCGGAATAGCTGCGCTCGATCACCGGCGTCTTGAGCGGCCACAGGAACGGCTGCGCCTTGACCAGGTGCGGCGCGAGCGTGGTGAGCAGGCGTCCGCGTTCGCGCAACGCCTCAGCGACCAGCGCGAAGTCGAGGTTGTACAGGTAGCGCAGTCCGCCGTGCACCAGCCGGCTGGAGCGGCTCGACGTGCCGGACGCCCAGTCCTGGGCCTCGATGATGGCCGTGCGCAGGCCACGCGTGGCGGCGTCCAGCGCGGCCCCCGCGCCGGTCACGCCTCCGCCGACGACGAGGACGTCGAAGGTGTCGTACTCGAGCGCTTGCAGATCGCGCTCGCGCTGGCTGGGGCTGAGTGCCGGGATGCTCATGAGGGACTCCTTTGCCACTGTCTCGCGGTCTATCTTGCTCGCCTTGCACGAACGTGTCAGCATTTTGCACATACGTGCACAGCCGAGGAGCGCCATGAGCGATCGTTACGACCACATGTACCTCGCGGCCACGCGGTATTACGTCCAAGGCGAGACGATGGAGGCCATCTCGCGCGACCTCGGCGTGTCGCGCTCGACGGTGTCGCGGCTGATCAGCTCCGCACGCGAGTCCGGGCTGGTGCGCATCACGATCGCCGAGTCGGCGGGCTCGCACTCCCCCGTCGCCCGGGCACTCGCGGACGCCTTCGGCGTCCGGGTGCACATGGTGCCCTCGCGGGCACCCACCCTGGTGCAGCGCACCGACCAGGTGGCACAGCGGGCCGCCACGCTGCTCGCCGACATCGTCCAGGACGACCAGACCATCGGGGTGGCCTGGGGTGTGACCATGGCAGCGGTCACCCGGCACCTGCCACGCCGGTCACGGTCGGGCACCACCGTGGTGCAGATGAACGGCGGCGCCAGCCACAACACCTCGGGCATCCCGTGGATCCGCGAGATCCTGCAATCGTTCGGGGACGCGTTCGGCTCCGACATCGCCCTCTTCCCGGTGCCCGCCTTCTTCGACTACGCCGCCACCAAGCAGGCGATGTGGCGCGAGCGCTCGGTGCAACGGGTGCTTGCGATGCTGTCCCGGCTCGACGTCGCCGTCTTCGGCGTCGGCTCGCTCACCGGCGCGGTCGCGTCGCACGTGTACGCGGCCGGCTATATCGGGGACGCCGAGCGCGCGGCCCTGGTCGCCGACGGCGTGGTCGGCGACATCTGCACCGTGCTGCTGCGCGAGGACGGTACCTTCGCCGACATCGAGGCCAACCGCCGCGCGACCGGGCCGACCCCGGCCGAGCTGAGCAACGTGCCACGACGCCTCTGCGTGGTCGCCGACCCGCTCCGCGCACCGGCAGTGCTGGGCGCACTGCGGGCAGGCGCGGTCACCGACCTGGTGATCGACGATGTCACCGCCCGCACCACCCTCGCCCGCATCAGTTGATCCCGAGCAACTCCTCGATGCCTTGGGTCAGACCCGGCAGCGTTGGCACGGCGCGCACCGCCGCCAGGATGCCGGGCATGTAGGCGCTGCGGGCGAAGCCGTTCTCGACGATCGTGAGTTGCTCGCCCTCATTGCCGAAGCGGACCTCCTGGTTGGCGAACAGCCCGCGCTGGCGCACCGCGTGCACCCGGATGCCGCCCACATCGGCGCCGCGGGCGCCCGGGATCTCCTGGGTGGTGGCGTCCGGAACCGGGGCGCAGCCCGCCTTCGCGCGGGCCTGTGCGATGCGCTGCGCGGTGGTGACGGCGGTGCCGGAGGGGGCGTCCACCTTGTTGGGGTGATGCAGTTCGATGATCTCGACCGACTCGAAGAAGGGCGCGGCGATCTCGGCGAACTTCATCATCAGCAGGGAGCCGATGGCGTAGTTGGAGGCCACCACCACGTTGCGGCCGGCCTGGGTGAACCACTGCTCGACCTGGGCGAGCCGCTCGGGCGTGAAGCCGGTGGTGCCCACCACCGCATGGACGCCATGGCCGGCGCACCATTCCAGGTTGGCCATCACGGCGTCCGGCACCGTGAAATCGATCACGACATCGGCGGCACCGGCCGACGCAGGGTCGTCGCCGACATCGAGGGCGGCGACCAGTTCCAGATCGGGCGCCTCCTCGACCGCACGGCAGATCTCGGCGCCCATGCGCCCCTTCGCTCCGAACACAGCCACCTTCATGCGGGTCATGGTACTGCGCGCCCTCGCCGCGGCGCCGGGTGGGTCAGCAGCGGGAATCACACCCCCTGATTCATCCGCGGGTGAGCAGGATGCGGCACTCTTGAGGTATGCGAGATCCGAAGGACATCAAGTGCTGGCTCACCGACAAGGACGGCGTCCTCGTGCACGGCGACCGCGCCATTCCGGGCGCCAAGGAACTCATCGACCACTGGACGAAGAACGAACTTCCCTACCTCGTCCTCACCAACGACTCCGTGCAGACGCCGCGTGACCTCGCCGCACGCCTGCACCGCGCCGGGCTGGACGTGCCCGAGGAGAACATCTGGACCTCCGCCATGGCCACGGCCGCGTTCCTGGCCAACCAGAGCGGCCCCCGCACCGCCTACGTGCTCGGTGAGGCCGGGCTGACCACCGCCCTGCACGAGGCCGGCTTCGTGCTCACCGACGTCGACCCCGAGTTCGTCGTGCTCGGCGAGACCCGCGCCATGTCGTTCGAGCAGGCCACCCGGGCGATCCGGCTGATCCTGGACGGGGCACGGTTCATCGCGACCAACCCCGACGTGTCCGGCCCCAGCACCGACGGCATCGTGCCTGCCACCGGCGCGTTCGCCGCCATGATCACCGCCGCGACCGGGCGCGAGCCCTACATCGTCGGCAAGCCGAACCCGATGATGTTCCGCTCGGCGATGAACCGCATCCAGGCGCATTCGGAGACCACCGGGATGATCGGCGACACCATGGGCACCGACATCATCGCGGGCATGGAGGCCGGCCTGCACACGGTGCTGGTGCTGACCGGTTCCACCAAGGCCGAGGACGTCGCGTCCTTCCCCTACCGCCCCTCCCGCACCCTCGACTCGGTCGCGGATCTGCTGCCGCTGCTCTGACCCTCGGCATCGCTAACCCTCAGCATCGCTGAGGACGTGCTTGGCACGCCCACGCGAGGGCATCACTGCGCATCATGTTGATTATCCAACATGATATTGACGGTAGATCAACATGAATGTTTGGCTCTCCTCATGACACGAGGAGGTGCCATGCGAGACGCAGTTGTCTTTCTGGGAGTCGCCACGCACGACACGATCGTGCTGGTCGACCACTACCCCGGCCCCGACGAGCGCGTGGTCGTGCAAGCGCTCGAAACCGCGGGCGGAGGCCCGGCGGCAACCGCTGCGGTCGCGTGCGTGCGGCTCGGCGTCCGGGCGTCGTTCGTCGGCAGCGTCGGTGCGGACGCCGAGGGCGCGCGCATCATCGCCGACCTGACCGCCGAAGGGGTGGACGCCCAGGGTGTCAGCACCGTCGAGGGCCGCTCCGGCGCCAGCGTCGTCATCGTCGACGCCGCCCGCGCGACGCGCGCCATCTGCAATCGTCCCGCGGGCGTCCCGCAGCTCAACGACGCGGCCCTGCGGCTGCTCACGCGCGCCGACTGGGTGCATGTCGACCAACTCGGCTGGCAGGCGCTCACCGCCCACCGCGACGAACTGCCCGCCACACTGCGGGTCAGCGTGGACGCCGGCAATCCCATTCCCGGCTTCGCGGCGTCCGGGGTCGCGCTGTATGTGCCGACCATCGCCGCGCTGCGCGCCGGCTACGGCGACCGGTCCCCCGAAGACCTGCTGCACGCCGCGATCGACGACGGCGTCCACACCGTGGTGGCCACCGACGGCAGCCGCGGATCCTGGGGCCTGGAGCGCGGCGGCGAGATCGCCTACGCGCCCGCGGCGTCCGGTCTGCCCATTCGTTCCACCCTCGGCGCCGGGGACGTGTTCCACGGCGCGCTGCTGTCCCAGGTCGTGCGCGGCGTCCCACTCGCCGACGCGCTCGTCTACGCCAACCACGTCGCGGCCGCCTCCTGCGGTGCCCTCGACGGCCGTTCCGGTATTCCCACCCACGCCGAGGTCGCCGCCGCCCTCGGCTCACCACAGGAGGATCGATGACCACCACCAAACCCGACCTCAGCGTCCTGCAGCGTCCCTCTGGAGGGTTCGCCATGCTGGCAGTCGACCAACGCGAGGCGCTGCGCGTGATGATGTCGGACGCCCGCGGTGGCGCCGTCGTCACCGATGACCAGGTGATCGACTTCAAGCTGGACGCCGCCCGCACCCTCACCCCGTACGCCTCGGCAGTGCTGATCGACCGGCAGTTCGCCTTCGACCAGGCCGTCGAGGCCGGGGTGGTGGCCGAGGGCTGCGGCCTGATCTCGTCGGGCGACCACTTCATCCCCGCGCACGGCGAACTCGTCGGCGAGGTCGAGATCGACCGCCAGGTCGACCCGGCGCACGTGAAGGCGTCCGGGGCGGTGGCGATGAAGCTGCTGGTGCTGCACCGCATCGACCAGCCCGCCGGACCGCGGATCGCGATGGTGCGCGAGTTCGTCGAGATCTGCGACGCCCACGGCCTGATCAGCATCATCGAACCGGTCTGCCGCAAGCCGCTGGACGCCTCGCTGGACTGGGATCGCGAGCAGGCGATCGTGGACGCCGCCCGCGAGCTGGGCGACCTGGGTGCCGATCTGTACAAGGGCGAGATGCCGCTGTACGGACGCGGTCCCGAAGCCGAGATGCGCCGCCGCTGCGCCGAGATCAACGAGGCCGTCGCCTCGCCGTGGGTGATCCTCTCCTCCGGTGTCGCCGAGGCCGACTTCCCCACCGCCGTCGCGGTGGCCTGCTCCGAGGGTGCCTCCGGCTTCCTGGCCGGACGCGCCGTGTGGGCGTCCTGCCTGGCCGCCGACGATGTCAGCGCCTGCCTGGCCGGGGCCGCGGTCGACCGGCTGAAGAAGTTCGGTGCCCTCGTCGACGAGGCGATGAGCAAGCGCTGACGCGCGCGCCCCGCGGCCCTGTGCCGCACCTGTCCGTGCCCCGCGGCCCTGTGCCGCACCCGTCCGTGCCCGGCGCCCCGGCACACCGTCCGTGCCGCGGCCCTCGTCCGCACCCTGTGGCTCCGGCCGCACCCGTCCACCCCCGCCATCGACCTCTTTTCCCATGATCCGATCGGAGACTCCTCATGAGCACCATCAGCCGCCGTTCTCTCATCCAGCTCGCCGGGCTCACCGGCGTCGGTCTCACCCTGTCCGCCTGCGCGGGCCCGGGCACCACCACCCAGCCCGGCGGAGGCGCCGCCGGGGCGGTCAACCTCACCGGCCCGGTCGAGGGGTCGATCTCGTTCGCGCACTGGCGCGGTGAGGACAAGGCCCAGTTCGACAGCATCATCGCCGCGTTCGTGGCCGCGAACGCGGGCGTCGAGGTGCGCCAGGACATCTCACCGTCCAACGACTACAACGCCAACGCGCTGCAGCAGATCCGCCAGGGCACCCAGGGCGACCTCTTCGCTGCCTTCCGCGGCGCCCAGTACGAGTCGATGGTCAAGGCGTCCCTGTTCGCCGACCTGACCAAGGACGGCCCCACCGACAAGTACGTGGCCAACCTGATCGGCGCCGGCACCACCGACGGCAAGCAGTACGGCTACCCGTACCAGCTGGTGTTCAATATGCCGCTGATCAACGCCGACCTGCGCGCCCAGGCGGGTTACACCGCGAACCCGAAGGACTGGAACGGTTTCCTCGATCTGTGCGAGAAGCTCAAGTCGTCCGGGGTCGTGCCGATCGCCTGGCCCGGCGGCGAGGCCGGCAACGCCGGGCAGTTGTTCAACGCCATGGTGATGAACGAGGCCCCGTCCGACGATATGTGCGCCCAGATCGAGGCCGGCACCATGAAGGTCACCGACGACTGGTTCCTCACCGTGCTGCGCCGCTATGAGGAACTGAAGCCCTACTTCCAGCCCAACGCCACCGGCACGGCCGTCGAACCGGCCCAGCAGATGTTCGCCTCCGGCCAGTCGGCCATGCTCGCCACTGGCTCGTACCACATGACCAGCGTCCGGGGCCTGGGCGCCACCTTCGGCTTCGACCTGATCGCGCCGATCACCACGACCGCCGACAAGGCCAAGTACGAGGGCATCCACAACGCGACCTTCATCCTCGGCGTCAGCACGGTGTCGAAGAACGCCTCGACCGCGTTCGCGCTGTTGAAGCACCTCAGCGATCCGAAGGCGGCCGGCGACTACGCCAACGGCACCTCCCAGCATGTGACGGTCAAGGACGTCCAGTACACCAACCCCGATCTGCTGGCCACCGCGCCGTGGCTGGAGCGTAAGACCCTGCTCGCACCGCGCTTCCAGTTCACCAACCTCGACATCCGCAACGCGGCCGAGGGCGCCGCGACCGCGGTCGTCGGCGGCACCTCCGTCGATGAGGCCGCCGCCAGCGCGCAGCGGATCATCGACCAGCGCGTCAAGCGCTGACCCCCATCGGACCAGAGCCCACCGTGCTCGAAGAGAGGTGATCGGAATGCAGATCCCCGGAAGGAAGGGAGCAGCGGCCGGCCTGCCGCGTCCGCGGCCCAGCCGCGCGACCAGGCGCCAGAACTGGATCCTGTTCGCGTTCGCGGCGCCCGCGCTGCTGCTGTACGTGGTGTTCTTCGTCGTCCCGACGCTGCAATCGGTGCAGTATTCGGTGACGAACTGGGACGGCTACAGCCCGAGCTTCGACTATGTCGGGCTCGACAACTTCGTCCGCGCGTTGACCAACGACGACCTGTTCCTCAACGCGCTGGCGAACAACCTGAAGTTCTGGCTGGTCGTGGTCATCTTCCAGACGTTCTTCGCCTTGATCCTGGCGATCTTCCTGATGAAGGAGAGCCGCGGCTCCAGCCTGCTGCGCGGCGTGTTCTTCTTCCCGACGATCCTGTCGTCGATCTCGGTCGCCTACATCTGGAAGTTCATCTACGACCCGAACTTCGGGTTGGGCAACCGCATTCTGGAGGCGGTGGGCCTGGGCCAGTTCAGCAGCGCCTTCCTCGGCGACGATCGGCAGGCCATCTACTGGGTGGCACTCACCCAGGTCTGGTTCCACGCCGGGCAGATGATGACGATCTTCGTCGCCGGCCTGCAGAGCGTGCCCTCGGAGTTGTACGAGGCGGCCGAGGTGGACGGCGCCAGCCGCTGGCGGCGCTTCCGTCACGTGACCTGGCCGATGATCGCCCCGGCGACCGCGATCGTGCTCGCCTACACCACCATCCAGGCCTTCAAGGCGTTCGACCTGATCCTGGGCCTGGGCGGCAACCCGCCCAAGGGGTCGCTCGACATCATGTCGACCCGCATCTACACCACCTTCGCCAACGGTGAGTTCGGGTACGCCGCCGCCCAGTCGCTGCTGTTCGTGGCGACCATCGGAATCGTGACCTGGCTGTTGAAGCGCGGCGCGGCGCTCACCCAGCCGTCGAGCGAGTGAGGAGACAACCATGGGTTTCAAGATCACGCGGTTCGGGACGCTGTTCGTCTATGCCGCCATCATCATCATTCCCGTCACGGTCGTGCTCTTCGGCAGTCTCAAGACCATGGGCGAACTGTTCGCGAACCCGTTCGCGCTGCCCACCGAATGGTCGCTGGACAATTACCTGGCGGTCATCGTCGAGCACAATCTGGGCCGCGCGTTCCTCAACAGCGTCATCGTGACCGCGGCGTCCGTTTTCCTGACGCTGTTCATCGGCTCGCTCGCCGCCTATGGTGCCGCGCGGCTGACCGGCTGGCGCTCGTGGGTCGTGTTCGGGTTCATCGTGGCCGGCATGTCGGTGCCGGCGCAGGCGAATATGATCCCGCAGTACGTCCAGTTCTCCCAATTGGGGCTGCTGAACAGCCTGGCCGGCCTGATCCTGATCAACGTCGTGGTGGGCATCCCGGTGTCGGTGTTCATCATGGGCGGCTTCATGAAGACGCTGCCCCGCGAACTGTACGAGGCGGCCGCCGTCGACGGCGTCGGGCCGTGGCGGACCTACTGGAACGTCGTCTTGCCGCTGTCGATGCCCTCGATCGCCGCGACCGCGATCTTCCTGTTCGTGATCCAGTGGAACGAGCTGCTCTACCCGCTGCTGTTCATCCAGTCGCCGCAGTTCGAGACCATCCCGCTCACGCTGCTCAACTTCCAGGGTGAGTTCCTGACCAACTATCCGCTGTTGTTCACCGGCGTCGCGATCGCATCGATCCCGATCACGCTCGCCTACGTGTTCCTGCAGCGCTACTTCGTCGAGGGCCTGACCAGCGGCTCCGTGAAGGGATGATTGACCGATGACCGACTCCGACCAGCGATGGATCGGCCGGTACCTGGACGGTGTGCGGCGGCACGCTGACGGCTTCGACGCGGACCTGGTGTTCCTGGCCGCGCTCGAGTTGCCGCACACCCCCGGGTGGTTGACGGGCGAGGACATGCTCGCACAGGGCATTGAGGTGACGATGCCGAACCTGCCCCGCGACCTGGCGCTTCCGGCTCTTCAGGAGCACCGGCTCGCGCTGCGGGTGCGGGTGGTGGGCCCGGACGCCGTGCGCGTCACCCTCGCCCCGCCCGGCGAGCCGGTGCTCACCGAAGGCGCGGACTGGCTGGGCATCGTCACCAGCGAGACCACCGGGCCGACCACCTGCACCGTGACCGAGACCGAGGACGCTGTGCAGGTCGCCACGCCCGCGCTCACGCTCCGGGTCGGACGCCGCCCGTTCACGCTACAGCTGGGACCGGCCGAGGCCCCGGTGCTGCGCACGGCCGAGCGTCTGCGCCAGGTCGCCGGCTTCCCGATGGCCCCGCCCGTCCTGGCAGGCCCAGACACCATCACCCTCAACCTCGAAATCGGCGCCGACGAGGACATTCTCGGCTTCGGCGAACAGTTCGGCCGCCTGGTCAAGAACGGCCAGGAGCTGGTGCTCACCGTCGAGGACGCGCTCGGCACCGGCACCGGGATGACCTACAAGCCGGTGCCGGTCTGGCACTCCTCACGCGGCTACACCGGGTTCCTGAACACCGGCGCCACCGTCACCGCCGATGTCGGGCACCGGCGGCCGAGCGTGCTGGGGCTCACGGTGGCCGATACCGCGGCCGACCTGTACCTGATCGCGGGCGCCACCCCGGCCGCGCGCCTGGCCACCTATACGACGCTGACCGGCCGCAGCCGGCGTCCGGAGCTGTGGGCGTTCGGCTACTGGCTGGGCCGCTGCCGCTACCACAGCGCGCCCGAGATGATCGAGGTCGCCGACCGGATGCGCGCCGAGCGCCTGCCTGCCGATGTGCTGCACCTGGACCCGGACTGGCTGGTGGTGGACCGGCTCAACACCGACTTCATCTGGAACACCGGCCGCTTCGGCGACCGGCGCACGTTCGTGTCCGCGCTGGCCGAGCGCGGGTTCCGGCTGTCGGTGTGGGAACTGCCCTACATCGATCCGGCCTCCCCGATCCACGACGAAGCCGAGACGGCCGGCTACCTGGTGCGCACCACCGCGGGCGCAACCGCGCAGGTGCGTGGCACGCCGACCCCGGACGGCCGCTCGCGGTCGCTGGCCGACCTGAGCAACCCCGAGGCGCGCCGCTGGTGGCAGGACCTGCACGCCCCGTTCCTGGCCGACGGGGTGGCCGTGTTCAAGACCGACTTCGGCGAGGGCTGCCCGCACGACGCCGCGCTCGCGGACGGGACGCCGCCGCGGCACGCGCACAACCTATTCCCGCTGCGCTACAACGGTGCGGTCTACGAGGGCATCGAGCGCCTCACCGGCCGGACGCCGCTGGTGTGGGGCCGCTCCGGATGGGCCGGCTCGCAGCGCTTCCCGGGCCAATGGGGTGGCGACGCCGAGTCGACCGTGGCCGGGTTGCAGGCCACCTTGCGCGGCGGGCTGTCCTACGCACTGTGCGCGCCCGGCTACTGGAGCCACGACATCGGCGGCTTCTTCGGCCCCGAACTGACCCCTGGCCTGTACGTGCGCTGGACCCAGTTCGGCGCGCTCAGCCCGCTGATGCGCGCGCACGGCCTGCGCCCGCGTGAGCCATGGGCCTTCGGCGAGGAGGCACTGGCCATCGCCGCCGACTGGCTGCGGCTACGCTATTCGCTGCTGCCCTACCTGTGGCAGGTCGCCGCACAGACGCACAGCCTCGGCCTGCCGGTGATGCGCCCGCTGGTGCTGGAGTTCCCCGGCGACCCGGTGGCGGCCGGGATCGACGATCAGTTCATGCTCGGCGCCGATCTGCTGGTCGCGCCGGTCCTCGACGATGGCATGCGGACCGTCACCCGCCGGGTGTACCTGCCCGCGGGCCGCTGGCATCCGCTCACCGGCGGCGAACCGGTGCACGGGCCGGGGTTCATCACCGTCGAGGTGCCGATCAGCGCGATGCCGGTGTACGTGCGCGACGGCGCCACCCTGCCCCGGGTGCAGGTGGACGCGGGCGTCCGCAACGCCGACGACCTGCGCGACCGCCCCTGGCAGCTGCACGTCTACGGCGACGGCCCGGCCGCAACCCTGGAGGGCTTCGACGGGCATCCGGTCGAGGACGCCGAGGTGATCCGCCATGGCTGAGCCGCATCGCCGTGCGACCGCTCGGCATCTGGGCCGCCCCGGAGACCGGGTGGTGTGATGGACGCCGCGACGCTGGCCGCGGTGGGAGCGTTCGTGCTCCTCGGCGCAGCCACCCAGCGCATCACCGGCATGGGCTTCGCCCTGGTCGCGTCGCCGTTGCTCGTGCTGGCGCTGGGGCCGCTGGCCGGCGTCCAGCTCTCCCAGGTGCTCGGGCTGTCGGTATCCGCGCTCGTGCTCGCCCAGGTCTGGCGCGCGGCCGAAGGGCGCAAGGCGGTGGGGCTGTTCCTGCCTGCGCTGATCGGCATCATTCCCGGCGCCTGGGTCACCCGCACGCTGCCCCCGGCGATCCTGTCGATCGTCATCGGCGCCCTGGTGCTCATCGCCCTGCTCGCCACGGTGGCCAGCGAGCGGGCCCGCGTCTTCCGGGGAACACCCGGCCTGCTCGCGGCGGGGTTCCTGTCCGGATTCATGAACGTGACGGCCGGCGTCGGCGGGCCGGCCATCGTCTTGTACGCGCTGTCCACCGACTGGAAGCACGAGGACTTCGTCGCCACCGTGCAGCTCTACTTCGTCGGCCTCAACATCGCCTCCCTCACCGCGCGCGGCCTGCCCGCGCTGGAGGACTCCACCTGGATCGTCGTCGGGATCGCCCTGGCGATCGGCCTCGCCGCGGGCAGCCTGCTCGCGGCGAAGGTCTCCGCCTCCCTCGCCCGCCGCCTGGTGGTCGTCGTCGCCGTTCTCGGATCGCTGGCGACCGTCGCCAAAGGCGTCCTCGCACTTCACTGAAAGCCCGAAAGGAATCAGGACATGAATACGGTACGCACGATCGGCATCATCGGCGTCGGCAAGATGGGCGGCGGCCTGGCCCGCAACCTGGCCCGCGACCCGCGCTTCGAGGTCACGGTGCACGACCTCTCCGCCCAGGCGGTCGAGGCCTGCACCGCGGTGGGCGCCTCGGCCGCCGCATCGGCCCAGGACGCGGCGTCCGGGCGCGCCCTGGTGATCACCAGCCTGCCGATGCCGGCCCACGTCACCGCCACCTGGGCGGCCATCGCCGATTCCCTCGCGCCAGGCGCGCTCTGCATGGACGTCTCCACCATCGATCCCACCACCGCGCGCGCGGTCGCGGACGCCCTCGCCGCGCAGGGCCACCCGTTCGTCGCCTGCCTGCTCGGCAAGGGACCGGCGCAGGCCGAGGCGGGCGAGGTGCCGCTGTTCGTCGGCGGCGATCCCGAGGCACTGGACGCCCTCGGCGAGGTGTTCGCGGTGATCGGCGACGGCGTGCACCGGCTCGGCAGCGTCGAAGCCGCGACAGCATTCAAGCTGGTATCCAACCTGATCGGGATGGCCAACCTGGCGGTGCTCGCCGAAGGCTACGAGTTGTGCCGGCGCGCGGGCGTGAGCGCCGAGGGGTTCGTCGCGGCGCTCGCCGACACCGGCGGATCCTCCTACCAGTCGATGTTGCGGCTGCCCTGGATGATCGAGGGCGACTTCGCCCCCCGGTTCCCGGTGGCGCTCGGGCTCAAGGACGTCCGGCTGGCCGTCGACATGGCCGGCCAGTGGGGCATCGGCGTCCCGGTGGGTGCGGCCGCCATGACCCAGCTCGCCAGCGCGGTGGCGCACGGATGGGGCGGGGACGACGTGAACGCCGTCCTCAAGGTCGTCCGCCCGCCTGCGGACTAGCCGAAAGTGAGCAGGCGGGCGCGGACGCCGGGACCTGCGCGGGCGTTATGCTGCGCACACACCCCAACCACCAGGAGTGCCACGACATGTCGACGGACGCGACCGCGCGCAGGGCCACCATCGCCCGGCTCCTCAACGGTGCCGGTTTCGTCGCGGTCGCCGACCTCACCCGCCAGCTGAGCGTCTCCGACATGACGATCCGTCGCGACCTGCGTCGGCTCGAGGCCGACGGCGTCCTTACCGTCGTGCACGGCGGCGCGCGCCTGCCCGCCCCCAACGGTGCCGGCGGCAGCGGATTCGTGGCGCGCACCCGCGACGAACTCGACGCCAAGTCGGCGATCGCATTGGCGGCGGTCGAGCTGATCCCCCAGCACTCCTCGGTCGTGCTGGACGCCGGCACGACCGTCTTCGAACTGGCCAAGGCGCTGCCCGGGCGGTTCACCGGCTACGTCTTCACCCATTCGGTGCCCGTGCTGGTGCACATGCTCGCGTTCCCGTCGATCCCGGTGCACGGGCTGGGCGGCGAGTTGCAGACCGAAAGCCAAGCCATGATCGGCCCGACCACGGTCGAGAACCTGGCCAAGGTGCACGCGTCGGTGCTGTTCCTCGGCGCCGCCTCGATCGATGAGCGTGGTCTCTTCGTCGCCAAGGATCTGGAGCGCTCCACCAAGACCGCGCTGATGCGCTCGGTCGACACGGTGGTCGTGCTGGCCGACCGTACCAAGCTCAAGCGCAAGGCGCCGGTGCGGCTGTGCCCGCTCGACCCCATTGATGTTCTGGTGACGGACGCCCCGGTCTCCCCTGCCTTCCAACGCGCCTGCACCCAGGCCGGCGTGGAGGTCGTCGTTGCCTCCCGCCACCCGATGCCGTCGCCTCAACCCGCGGCCGCCCAGGCCTAAGCCGCTGGCGTCCGCCGGACCGTTGCCCCGCTCGTCGTGCGAGACGACACCACCCCATTATGTTTGAAATCAAACACCGACTACTGTTTTCCAACATTTCAGCGTTACGATTCGAACACATCCTGCTTGGGTCGCGCCCGTGGCGTCCCCTGCGTGCTGACACGACGACGTGAAAGGAACGATGGCTATGGCGAACTGGATCGGCACCCCCGCACACAACCGCTGGCTGGAGACCGAACTCGACCGCATCCTCGAGTTCGGCCGTAAGGCGAAGGTCCCCAACGGGTTCGGGTGGCTCAGCAACACCGGCGGGCTGCGCACCGACATGGGCACCCAGCTGTGGATCACCGCGCGCATGGTGCACGTGTTCGCCTGCGCGAGCCTGATGGGACGCCCAGGTGCCGCCACCATGGCCCAGCACGGCGTCGACTGCCTGCTGCGCGGCGTCCTGCGCGATACCAGCCACGGCGGCTGGTACGCCGTGGTCGCCAACGAAGGCGATGAGGTCGTCGAGCGCCGCAAGGAGGCCTACGCGCACGCCTTCGTGGCCCTGGCCGCCGCCAGCGCGAGCGCCGCCGCGATCCCGGGATCCTCCGAGCTGCTCGAACTGGCGACCGGTGCCATCGAGCAGCACTTCTGGTCTGAGGACGAACAACGCTGCCGCGACGACTGGGACGAGACCTTCACCATCGCGGACGCCTACCGCGGCGGCAATATGAATATGCACAGCGTCGAGGCCTTCCTGGTGCTGCACGACGTGACCGGCGACGATGTCTGGATCGAACGCGCCCTGGTAATCGCCGAGTTCGTCATCCACACCATCGCCCGCGCCAACGAGTACCGGGTCAACGAGCACTTCGACGCGGACTGGACGCCGCTGCCCGACTACAACTCCGATGCCCCGGGTGACCGGTTCCGCGCCTACGGCGGCACCCCCGGCCACTGGGTCGAATGGGGACGCCTGCTGGTGCAGCTGCGCGCCACCCTGCTCGCCGAGGGCAAGGACGCCCCGGACTGGCTGCTCACCGACGCCGAGGGCCTGTTCGCCGCCGGCGTCCGGGATGCCTGGAATGCCGACGGCGCGCCGGGATTTCTCTACTCGGTGGACTGGGACGGCCAGCCCGTCATCCGTTCCCGGGTGCGCTGGGTGGTCGTCGAGGCGATCGGCGCGGCCTACGCGCTCTACCGCGCCACCGGCAAAGACGAATACGCCGGCTACTACCGCGACTTTTGGGACTTCTGCCGCGACTACCTGCTCGACTACGAAACCGGATCGTGGTGGCAGGAGCTCGACGAGAACAACGAGGTCACCACCCTGGTCTGGAACGGCAAGCAGGACATCTACCACCTGCTGCACTGCCTGCTGGTGCCCCGGCTGCCGCTCACCCCGGGTATCGCCCCCGCACTCCGAGCGGGCCTGCTCGACACGGTCTGAGATCCCGAAACACCGAACGGCGCCACCCCCGCAGGGATGGCGCCGTTCGCGCGTTGAGTGGACCGGCCGATCAGGCGTCCGCCTTCTCTTCCACGACCGGGGCGAGCGACAGCTTGCCCTTGTCGTCGATCTCGGTGATCTCGACCTGGATCTTCTGGCCGACGCTGAGCACATCGTCGACGTTCTCGACCCGGTTGCCGCCGTTGAGCTGGCGCAGCTTGCTGATGTGCAGCAGGCCGTCCTTGCCGGGCATCAGCGACACGAAGGCGCCGAAGGCCATCAGCTTCACGACGGTGCCCAGGTAGCGCTCGCCCTTCTCCGGCATCGTCGGGTTGGCGATGGCGTTGACGGCCGAACGGGCGGCCTCGGCGGCCTCACCGTTGGTGGCACCGATGTAGATGGTGCCGTCGTCCTCGATGGAGATGTTGGCGCCGGTGTCGTCCTGGATCTGGTTGATCACCTTGCCCTTGGGCCCGATCACCTCGCCGATCTTGTCGACCGGGATCTTCACCGTGATGATGCGCGGCGCGTACAGGCTCATCTCATCGGGGGTGTCGATCGCCTCGCCCATCACGTCGAGCAGGGTATGACGGGCGTCGCGGGCCTGCAGCAGCGCGCCGGCCAGCACGTCGGCGGGGATGCCGTTGAGCTTGGTGTCGAGCTGCAGCGCGGTGACGAACTCGCGGGTGCCGGCCACCTTGAAGTCCATGTCACCCAGGGCGTCCTCGGCGCCGAGAATGTCGGTGAGCGCGACGTAGCGCGTCTCGCCGTCGATCTCTTCGCTCATCAGGCCCATCGCGATGCCGGCGACCGGCGCCTTCAGCGGCACACCAGCGTTCAGCAGCGCCAGGGTGGACGCGCAGACCGAGCCCATCGACGTCGAGCCGTTGGAGCCGAGAGCCTCGGACACCTGGCGGATCGCGTAGGGGAACTCCTCGCGGGTCGGCAGCACCGGCACCAGCGCACGCTCGGCGAGCGCGCCATGGCCGATCTCGCGGCGCTTCGGGGAACCGACGCGGCCGGTCTCACCGGTGGAGTACGGCGGGAAGTTGTAGTTGTGCATGTAGCGCTTGGTCGTCTCGGGCGACAGCGTGTCGAGCTTCTGCTCCATGTCGAGCATGTTCAGCGTGGTGACGCCCAGGATCTGGGTCTCGCCGCGCATGAACAGCGCCGAACCGTGCACGCGGGGCAGCACGCCGACCTCGGCCGACAGGGTGCGGATGTCGCGGGTGCCACGGCCGTCGATGCGGACGCCCTCGGTGAGGGTCTTGTGGCGGACGATCTTCTTGGTCAGCGCGCGGAAAGCCCCGGTGACCTCCTTCTCGCGACCCTCGAAGGCCTCGGCCAGCTCGGCGCGGACATCGGCGAGCAGCGCCTCGGTCGAGGTCTCGCGCTCATGCTTGCCGGCGATGCTCATCACGGCCTTGAGCCGGTCGGTCGCGGTCTGCGCGACGGCGGCGTAGACGTCGTCCTCGTAGTCACGGAAGACCGGGAACTCCTTGACCGGCTTCGGCAGCTGGGCGGCCAACTCGGCCTGAGCCTCGCACAGCGCCTTGATCGACGGCTTGGCGGCCTCCAGGCCCTCGGCGACGATCTCCTCGGTGGGGGCCGGACGCCCGGCGCGCACGTTGTTGACGGTGCTCTCGGTGCCACCGGCCTCGACCATCATGATGGCGACGTCACCGTCGGGCAGCACCCGGCCGGCCACGGCCATGTCGAAGGTGGAGCGCTCCATCTGCTCCACGGTCGGGAACGCCACCCAGGTGTCGTCGATCAGCGAGACCCGGACGCCGCCCACCGGGCCCGAGAAGGGCAGGCCGGCCAGCGTGGTGGACGCCGAGGCGGCGTTGATGGCGAGCACGTCGAAGCGGACATTCGGGTTGAGCGCCATGACGGTGACGACGACCTGGACCTCGTTGCGCAGGCCCTTGACGAAGCAGGGGCGCAGCGGGCGGTCGATCAGCCGGCAGGCGAGGATCGCGTTCTCGCTCGGGCGTCCCTCACGGCGGAAGAACGAGCCGGGGATGCGGCCCGCGGCGTACATGCGCTCCTCGACGTCGACCGTCAGCGGGAAGAAATCGATAGCGTCGCGCGGGTTGTTCTGCGCGGTCGTGGCCGACAGCAGCATCGTGTCCTCGTCGAGGTACACGACGGCCGAGCCGTTCGCCTGCTGGGCCAGCAGGCCCGACTCGAAGCGGACGACGTGCTTGCCGTGCGGGCCGTTGTCGATGATGGCCTCGGTGAAACGAAGGCCGGGTCCCTCCATAGCCATGGAGTGTTCCTTTCGGTGCGTGCCACACCTGAACTCCGGCCTCGTTGAGGAAAGGATCGGTCATCGATCGAAGCCCACGGGAACCTCCCCCGTAGGCCACTACCGAGGACCGACGAGCGCGGGCCAGGTGAGCGGTGGTCTGTTACTTGTTCAGTTGTCCGGCGCGGACGCACTCGCGTCCGGGACCGATTCTACCGGTTCGGGTACACCTCAAGGGGATGGCCGCTGGGCCACCCCCTTGAGTGTCAAGCCGGTTCCGTCAACGGCGCAGGCCGAGACGGGCGATCAGCGAGCGGTAGTGCTCGATGTCCTGCTCCGCAACGTAGTTGAGCAGGCGGCGGCGCTGGCCGACCATCAGCATGAGGCCACGACGGCTGTGGTGGTCCCCCTTGTGCTGCTTCAGGTGTTCGGTCAGGTGCGCGATCCGCTTGCTCAGCAGAGCGATCTGGACGTCGGGAGAGCCCGTGTCGCCCGGCTTGGTCGCGTACTCTTCGATGATCTGCTTCTTCGTCGCTGCATCCATGCGCTTCTCCTTCGATCCGTTGCGCGGTGCCGTTCCCGAGATGGACGGCTCTCTTGTTCCGCGGGCGTCCTGACGCCGACCGACCACTTTACCCGAGCACGAAGGCCGTCCCCAAATCGGCCGGCCCTCTGCCGTGCCGTCCGGCCTGGTCGGCCCACGAAAACGACGGCGGGTAGTACTGTGGCGGCAAGACCCTAAGGAGTGCCCGTGAGCGTCGTGATCGGTGTTCCCGCGAGTGCGGAACACGAAACCCGGTCCCCCATCATCGGTGACGTCGTCAAGAAACTCGCCGCCCTCGGCGCCCGCGTGCTGGTGCAGCGCGGCGCGACCGACCGCGCCTTCATCACGCCCGAATCTCTCGGTGAGGTCGACTGGGCCGACACCTCGGCCGAGGTGATCGCCGGCAGCGACATCGTGTGGACCGTCGGCCCGCTGTCGGCCTCCGACGAGGA
Organism: Propioniciclava sp.; assembly: GCF_047602245.1. Lineage (GTDB taxonomy): Bacteria > Actinomycetota > Actinomycetes > Propionibacteriales > Propionibacteriaceae > Propioniciclava. Next base: position 3,152,869 of record NZ_JASGHT010000001.1, on the reverse strand, counting down.
GGCGCTGCGGCCCGGCCAGATCCTCGTCGGCATGCTGGCACCATGGTCGGACGCCGCACGCGCCGTGTCGCTGGCCGAGCGCGGCGTCACCGCGTTCGCCCTCGAACTGCTGCCCCGCATCTCGCGGGCACAGAGCATGGACGTGCTGACCAGCCAGGGATCGGCGTCCGGCTACCAGTGCGTGCTGCTCGCCGCCGCGCGCGCGCCCAAGTTCTTCCCGATGATCACCTACGCGGCCGGCACCATCCGGCCCAGCCGCGTGCTGGTGATCGGCGCCGGTGTCGCCGGCCTGCAGGCGATCGCGACCGCGAAGCGGCTCGGCGCCATGGTGCAGGGCTACGACGTCCGCCCCGAGACCCGCGAACAGGTCGAGTCGCTGGGCGCCAAGTTCGTCGACACCGGCGTCCACGCCGTCGGTGAGGGCGGCTACGCCCGCGAGCTCACCGACGACGAGCGCACCCAACAGGCCGCGGCCTTGGCGAAGGCCGTGGCGGAGGCCGACGTGCTGATCACCACCGCGGCCGTCCCCGGACGCCGGGCGCCGCAGATCATCACCCGCAGCATGGTCGAGGCCATGAAGCCCGGCTCGGTCGTGATCGACATGGCCGCCGAGGGCGGCGGGAACGTCGAGGGAACGGTCGCCGGCAAGGACGTACGCATCGGCGGCGCCCGCGTCGCCGGCCCGGTCAACCTGCCCGCGCGGATGCCGGTGCACTGCTCGGAGATGTTCGCCAAGAACCTGTTCAACTTCACCGCGCCGATGATCACCGACGGCGCGCTCGCGCTCGATTGGTCAGACGAGGTGATCGCGGGCACCGCGTTCACCCGCGACGGCCAGGTCGTCCACCCGGTCGTCGCGCAGGTCCTCGGGCTGTCCGCGCCGCGGCCCACGGCGTCCGGCGCGGCCGAAACGGACGCCGATTCCACCGATGCCGAGGAGCCCTCCGCATGACCGATCTGCTGTATCTGTACATCTTCGTGCTGGCGGCCTTCGTCGGCTACGAGGTGATCTCCCGCGTGCCGGTGATCCTGCACACGCCCCTCATGTCGGGCTCCAACTTCGTCCACGGCGTCGTGCTGGTCGGCTCGATGTGGGCCCTCGCGCACGCCGAGACCCCGCTGCAGCTGACGCTGGGCTTCCTGGCCGTCCTGCTCGGCGCCGCCAACGCGGCCGGCGGCTATGTGGTCACCGAACGCATGCTAGGCATGTTCGCCGCCAAGTCGGACGCCAAGAAGGGAGCCTGAGCCATGCTGAGCTGGCTGATCAACGGCGCCTACCTCGTCGTCGCCATCTTGTTCATCCTCGGCCTGAAGGCGATGAGTTCGCCCAAGACCGCCCGCCAGGGCATCGCCTGGGCCGGACTGGGCATGGTGCTGGCCACCGCCGTCACCTTCCTGATCCCCGGCCACGACGGCGGCCTGGCCTTCTTCGCCCCAGGCAAGAGCATCAACCTGATCCTGTGCGTCATCGCACTCGCGCTCGGCGGCGGCATCGCCGCCTGGCTCGGCAAGGTGGTCAAGATGACCGACATGCCGCAGATGGTGGCGGTCTACAACGGCATGGGCGGCGGCGCCGCGGCGCTGATCGCGGCCGTCGAATTCTCCTCCGCCGAGCCCCCGACCGGGACGCACGCCGTCCTCGCCATGATCGGCGCCCTGATCGGCTGCGTCGCCTTCTCGGGCTCGGTACTCGCCTTCGCGAAGCTGCAGGGCATCATGAAGAAGGCCGTCCGCTGGCCGGTGCAGAATCTCGGCAACGTCGTGCACACGCTGATCACCCTCGCCCTCGGCGTCGCGATCGTGGTCGCCGGGCCGCACCCGGTGCTGGTGATCGCCTTCTTCGCAATGGCGCTCATCCTCGGCCTGGCGCTGACCAGCCCGATCGGCGGGGCGGACATGCCGGTCGTCATCTCGCTGCTGAACGCCTTCACCGGCCTCGCCGTCGGCCTGGAAGGCTACGTGCTCGGCAACCCGGCGCTGATCATCGCCGGCATCGTCGTCGGCGCCGCCGGCACCTTGCTCACCCAGCTGATGGCCAAGGCGATGAACCGTCCGCTGAGCAACGTGCTGTTCGCGCCGATCACCGGCGAGGCGCAGGCGGACGGGGCGATCGAGGGTTCCATGAAGGAGTGCTCGTCGATGGACGCCGCCGCCATGATGCGCTACGCCGAGCACGTCATCATCGTGCCCGGCTACGGCATGGCCGTCGCCGGCGCCCAGCACAAGGTCTACGAAATGACGAAACTGCTGGAGGCCGAGGGCGTCCAGGTCAGCTTCGCGATCCATCCCGTGGCCGGCCGGATGCCCGGCCACATGAACGTGCTGCTGGCCGAGGCAGGCGTCCCCTACGACCAGATCTTCGACCTCGACGAGATCAACGCCGACTTCCCGCTCGCGGACGTCGCACTGGTCATCGGCGCCAACGACGTGGTCAACCCGGTGGCCCGCACCGATAAGTCCAGCCCCATCTACGGCATGCCGATCCTGGACGCCGACAAGGCCCGTCAGTGCATCGTGATCAAACGCGGGCGCGGTGCCGGCTACTCGGGCATCGAGAACGCGCTCTTCTACGCCGACAACACCACCATGCTGTACGGCTCGGCACAGCAGGCGGTCGCCGACGTCATCACCCATGTCAAGGAACTCAGCTGACGGGCCACAGGTCCCGGCGTGAACCAACCAATCCCCGAAGGGCGAGACGAACTTGAGTTTCCACAGTTCTCGGACAGACTGAACGTGAACCATTCCAGTGAGCTGCAACGAGGAGAAGGACATGCCTGAGGCAACGAAGACCCACACTGTTGAGGCACGTCTCGCGACCGCTGACGACCTTCCCGCGCTGATCGCCAACGAGACCAGCCGCACCAAGGGGCTGTCGGCGGAGTACCTGGCCGAGCAGGAGCGCGGCGACTTCTACGTGGTCGTCGGCCTGATCGACGGCGAGATCGGCGGCCGCGCCATCCTCGACTGCCGCGACGACGGCGAGACGCTGGTTCCCGAGATGCGGCTGCTGTGGGTGTTCCCGCACGCCCGCCGCAAGGGCCTGGGCGTGGCGATGACCGCCGCGCTGGAAGACCTGGCCCGCGATCTCGGCTACCGCGAGATCTTCCTGGGTGTCTCGCCGGAGAATCCCGCGGCGATTCCGCTCTACGTCGAACTCGGCTACGCGCCGACCGGCGAGCACCGCGCCGCCGTCAACGTCTCGGTGCTCGACACCGACGCCGAGCCGCCGATGGAAGCCGTCTTCCAGAAGTCGCTCGTGGTGCGCTGATCCACGATCGCTAACAGTGAAGGCGCCCGGTCCCTTGAGGTCGGGCGCTTTCGTGTTGGGTGATCATTCGGGTGCTCGAACTCGCCGAATCGGGAAACGACCGCTCCCGGAGAGCCAGCGTCTTCGCGTGGGTGGAGCTGCCGTCGTCCAGGACGACGGCAGGCTTCAGGCGTCTTCTCTTGGGTAGAGATTCCGGGACTCAGCGGGCGGCGTCCGCCAGCACCCGGCGGGTCTCGGCGACATCGGCGTCCATCTGTTCGATGAGCGCCTCAATGCCGTCGAAGCGCACCTGGCCGCGGATGCGCGCGACGAAGTCGACCGCGATCGGGGCGTCGTAGAGCTCCAGGTCGGTGCGGTCGAGCACGAAGCTCTCCACGCGCTGGTCGGCGCCGTCGAAGGTCGGGTTGGTGCCGACCGAGATCGCGGCCGGCCAGGCGGGTGCGGCCGCGCCGCCGGGCAGCGGGTTGCCGTGACCGTCGCGGCCGTCCAGGCGGGTCACCCAGCCCGCGTACACGCCGTCGGCGGGGCAGGCATAGCCGTGCGGCACCGGCAGATTGGCGGTCGGGAAGCCGAGTTCGCGGCCGCGGTGATCGCCGTGACACACGATGCCGCTGAAGCGGAACGGGCGGCCCAGCATGGCGGCGGCGCGCTCGACATCGCCGTCGGTGAGCGCCGCGCGGACGGCACTGCTGCAGGTCTCCTCGTCGCGGACGTGCACCAGCGGCAGCGCGGTGACCGCGAACCGGCCCTCGCCCAGTTCGGCCAGCGTGGCGACCGAGCCGGACGCCTTGTGCCCGAAGCGGAAGTTCTCCCCCACCACGATGCGCGCCGGGCGCAACGGGATCAAGAACCGGTCGACGAACTCGGCCGGGCTGAGCTGGGACAGCTCGCGGGTGAACTCGATCACCCGGACGTCGTCCGCTCCGGCCTCGCGCAACAGCGCGACCCGATCGTCGAGATTCGTCAGCAGCTTCGGGCCGCCGTCGGGACGCACCACGGACGCGGGATGCGGCCAGAACGTCACCACGATCAGCGGAAGGCCGGGCTCCGCCGCGCGCGCTTCCGCCAGCACCTTGCGGTGCCCCGGGTGCACCCCGTCGAAGTTGCCGATGACAACAACCGACTCACTCACGTGTTCCTCTCCCCGGTCGACCGCCGCGGAACACCCTACCAACCCTCACGGACCGTTCCCCACGCACACTCCGGCATGAAAGCGGCCGTCTCGCTCGCACCATCCCGCACGGGTCCGGCACGAAAGCCGGCCATCTCACTCACACCTTCCCCACTCCCAGCGCCGGCATGAAGGCCGCCCGCGCGATCGCTCGCACCATCCCCACTCCGGCGGCGAGGCGCTGCGGTTCAGACGAGCACCGCAACCGGGACGCTCCCCCCGGTACTCCCGGGCTTGTAGAGCGCCAGCAGACGTCCGTCGTGGGTGAGGGCCGTCGGGTCGGCGGGCACGTCCCGCGCCAAGGCGCGGCCGTAACCGATGTCGGACGCTTCGGCGGCGTCCACCTCGACGGTGGCGAAGGCGAGCGGGGCGATCTCGGCGAGACCGAACGTCGGGAACTCGAACAGCTCACCTTGCTGCAGCTGCGGCAAGTGGCCGTCCCAGCTGGCGTGCTCCACGCCGAACGGGCCGACCCGGGTGCGGCGCAGCCCGGTGAGGTGCCCGCCCACGCCGAGCGCGGTGCCGAGGTCGCGGGCGAGCGCACGGATGTAGGTGCCCGAGCTGCAGTCGACCACGACGTCGAGGTCAACGACGGTGACGCCGTCGGCGGAGGTCTCGCGCACGTCGCGCACGTCGAAGCGGCTCACGGTCACCTCGCGGGCGGCCAGTGCAACGTCCTCGCCGCGGCGGGCCAGCGCGTAGGCACACTGGCCGTTGACCTTGATCGCCGACACCGTCGAAGGCACCTGCTGGATGGTGCCGGTGAGAGCCGCTACTTCGTTGGCCAGGCGGGGCCCCACCTCGCGCAGGGTGGCCCCCGGAGCATCGGTCACCTCGCCATCGGCGTCATCGGTGTTGGTGGCGACGCCGAGGCGAATGGTGGCCTGGTAGGTCTTGGTAGTCAGCGTGAGATGACCCAGCAGGCGCGTGCCGCGTCCGACCCCCAGCACCAGAACGCCGGTCGCCATCGGATCGAGCGTGCCGGCATGCCCGATCTTCTTGGTGCCCAGCGCACGCCGAGCGCGCGCCACCACCTGGTGGCTGGTGATGCCCGCGGGCTTGTCGACCACCACCAACGCAGAGAGGGTCACCCGGTCAGTCCTCGGCCTCGGCGTCCTCGCGGGCCGGCTTGTACGGATCAGCCTCACCGGCGTAGGTCGCGCCCTGGGCGCGGCTGGCGACATCGGCATCCTTGGCGCGCGCCTTGGCGAGCAGCTCCTCCATTTCGGCGGCCACCTCGGGCACCGCGTCCAGCACGAAGTCGATCGTCGGGGTGAACTTCATGCCGAGTTGCTTGCCGACCGTCGAGCGGATCAGCCCGTTCGCCGAGGCCAGCGCCGCCGCCGTGCCAGCGCGCTCGTCGTCACCACCCATCACCGTGTAGAACACCGTCGCCTCGCGGCCGTCGCCGGTGATGCGCACGTCGGTGACGGTGACGAAGCCAAGCCGGGGGTCCTTGATCCGTCGTTCGAGCATGCCGGCGACGATCACCTTGATCTGCTCGGCGACCTTGATGTACCGCGGGTTCCCCATGGCATGCTCCTTCGAATCGTGCGGACGGCAAGAGGCCAGATTACCGGGTCTCACGCCCGCCGCCGTCCTCCTGGCCACCGTGCAGGTCGGGCGGTCGTGGCTGGATCCGCGGTAAATCACTTCACTCAATCCGGCGAGGCTCCTCAAAACATCAGTGGGACGGCACTTTTCGCGCCGCTCGGGATTTCGAGTGAAGTGATTTACTCTCGCGCCCGGCGACACTCCTGCGGATCCGCTCACCGCGCCCCCATCTCCGGCCGGCCCTGGCACCCAGCCGAGCTTCCTCGTCATCTCTCAGGCGAGATTGTGGGCGATTTCTTCGTAGCGACGGGTGGCCAGTTCGCTCGGCCGCCCCTTGGCGCAGAACGAGAGCGTGGCAAGCTTCGGCACCACGCGCTCGACGACGATCTGACCGTCGATGGTCCTGGAGGTCAGCGCCTCATACGCTTCGAGGAAGCGGGGATCGGTGCGAGCCGTCTCGTAGAACGACAGCACGTACACCCAGTAGAACAGGTTGTAGCTGCGGAACGGATACTCGACCTGCATGAACAAGGTACCGATCCCGTAGTGGCACGGCCCGATCGGAGCCTTGACCGCCCAATGCTCCAGCAGGAACTCCACGGCGCCGTTCAGCGTGTCGTCCGTGGCGAGGCGCCGGCTCGACCGGAAGGCGTCGAGTGCCTGCAAGGTCGGGAGCGGATTCGAGTGCTCCGTTTCAGGACCGCGGCCATAGGAGAACTTGTTGCATCGCCACCCCGCGCCCTTCCAGCGTGAGGCGAGCAGATGATCCAGCGTGGCCTGCACCCGCGGATCATCTGCCAGCCCGGCACGGCAGAGCACCTGCGCGGCGGCCGTGGTGTGGCACGGCAGGATGCCGCCGGTGGGGCAGAGCTTGAACCGGCCATCTTCTCGCCAGGCATCAAAGATCAATCCGAGCGCCTCGCTCACCTCCGGGGCATCCGGGAAGAGCCCGAGTTCAAGGAGGTAGTTGACGCACTCGATGGTGCTGAACGGCGCTCCTTTGAGCAGCCGGCGGTCTGGGGTGGTCCAGTGGTCGCCGCCCTGATCAAAGCGGTGCGAAAGGATCGCCTCGACGTCCGCCGAATAGTCGTTCATGCGGTGGTCCTCTCGGGACAGTCAACGGTGCCCTGCCCGGCGCCGCACCGTCGCCTCATCCGGTGTTCAGCCTACTCGCGCGCTACTCCCCGGACACCCTCAACTCCGGTCACGGCCTGGGGCTCGACATCGGGATCGGCGATCGTCACGCCTGGTCGAGCGAAGCATGCGGACAAAACGTACTGCTCAATCGACCGAGCGCCACCCAGACATCAGTGGGACTGAGGATGCCGCACGTTGAGCGGCACGATTTTCCCAGGCGAGCGCCGACACCTCTACCCCATGACCAACTTGTTCTAGTTATACTAGATCTATGCTCTGGCGGATTGATCCCTCGCTCCCGGCGCCGCTGTTCGAACAGCTCGCCGCGACCGTGCGGGGCGCGGTGATCTCGGGGGCGCTACGGCCCGGCGATCGCCTGCCGCCCGCGCGCGAGCTCGCGACCTCACTCGATGTCAACATGCACACGGTGCTGCGCGCCTACCAGGTGGTGCGCGACGAGGGAATCATCGAGTTGAGGCGAGGCCGGGGGGCGGTGGTCATCGGTGAACCGGACTCAAGCCGCCTGCGTGGCCTCGTGCGCGAGGTAATCGCCGAAGCCGGACGCCACGGCCTCGGTCTCGACGACATCGTCGGGTTGCTCAGGAAGCAGGCCATCTCATGACTCCGCTCGCCGCCGCCGGGCCTGCTCGGCCTCGCCGGCTTCTTCCCTGGTTCGTGGCGTTGGCTGTGGTCTGGTGTGCCGCGATGGCGTTCCTGCCGTGGGCCACCATCCAGGTGTTCCGGGATTCCCTTCCCTCCCAGGTTGCCGTGCATTGGGGCGCGGACGGCCTGCCCGACCAGTTCGAGCCGGTCGAGGGCACCTGGGTCTTTTCAGCCGTGCTGACCAGCACGCAGACCGTGTGTTTCCTGGCGTTCGGGGCGGCGATTCGCCAACTCCGCGCCACGGCATCCACCGTCGCAGGAATGGCCACCTTCCTCGGCGTCCTGAACTCCACCACGCTCTATGGACAAACCACGGCCCTGACCCAATCCGAGATCATCGGTATCTCCGTCGCGAGCGCGTGCGTCACTAGCGTGGTCGTCGGCGCCCTGTTCGGCCTGGCGATGTACAAGCTCGCGGTCGAGCCTCGCGCAACGCGCGCGCCCGGAAGCGTGCCACCCGCGTCCGCACGGCTCGCCGCTGCTGACGGTGGCCGCATCGCGTGGATCGGGCGCCCTCGTTCGGGGCCTGGTTCGCGGGTGATCGCCTGGCTCGGATTCGTCCCGATGGCCGTGATGAGCCTGATCGAGGTCGCCTACCGCCAGTGGTTGATGGCAGGAATCCTCGCGGCGATCGGCGTCGCGCTGGTACTGGTGGTGGACGCCACCCTGCGCGCCACCGTCGTGATCGACGCCTCCGGCGTCCGAGTCCGAGGCCTTGGGCTGATCACCATGACCACCATCCCGATGAGCACGATCGAGTCCGCGGAGGTCACCCAGGTGCGCTCGGGCGACTTCGGCGGACTCGGCCTGAGATCAAGGATCGACACCGACGGCAGCGCCGGTCTGGTGACTGCGTCCGGCGAAGCGGTCCAGATCAACCGCGCGGGCACCGGCCCGTTCTTCATCACGATGAGCCCCGCCGCCGAAGTCGCCGCCACCCTCAACACCCTGATCGCCCGCGACGACGCCACTCACTCGGATCCCACCCGCCACTCCGGGTAGACGAGATTACTCCCGCACAGAGAAGACGGGGACAGAGCAGCAGCTTGGTCACTACGACACCCCCGGTGGACGAGATCACCCCCGCCACAACGGCCTGAGGCGCGCACGCACGTCATCGCCGGGTACATCGCAGGTCGCCTGCCGGAAACGTCACACGAATCGACGCGCAAGAGCGCCCACCGCCCGATTCCTGTGACATTCCCGGCATTCGCGTCCCGCGTCCCGCGCCCCGCGTCGAGCCGTTAGCTCCACGGAGCATTGGCTTCGTGGTCAAGCTCGGGAAGTCGTGCTCGAGCGCATGTTGCAGCATGCGCGCGGCGACAATTCGGTCCGCGACGTGACGGAGCCTACGCGCCGTCACTCCCACCAGGGACGCCCACGCCCAACCGGCGACGCTCGTCAGCACACACGCGGGCCAAAGCGAGTACCGGAGGCCGCCCTGCGCAGTCGGGCACTTCAACTCAGACGTTCCACCGAGCGTGCGCTCCGTTACCCAACAAGGGACGCCGCCCACGCCGTCCGACGATGCTCGTCGGCACACGCACGGGTCAAAGGTGAGCCGGGGACCGGCTTGTGCAGTCTGGTGCTGCAATTCAGACGCTCTGGGGTATGAGATGCAGCACCAGCCCGCACACGCGCTTCCTCCCGATCACGCAGCGAGCACCTGTTACGCGCAGTGGACGACGGGCAGCGTTGCCGATGCCGGCTCACTTCGGCGGCGCGACGCGCCCGCAGGGCACCGATCTGCGGCGGACCCTGGGCAGCGATGCATCCTGTTCTGCGTCAACGCGATCAACCTGGTCAACGGGCGCTGATCTGCGGCGGACGGTGGGCAGCGGTACGGATGCCGGCTCACACTTCCGCACGACGCGTCTTCACGCGCGGCCGCCCTTCACGCCCAACGCAACCACCACCGACAACACCACCGGGAAACCGAGTGCGGCGCGGCGGTGCCCGGTGGGGGCGTGGCGGGCATAAAGGCCGCGATGCGCTCGCGCATCGCTGGCCCTGGGCGGGACCGGGCACCGCCGCGCCGCACGCGACCATCCAGGAAAACCACACCACAACCCAAACCCGGACTCGGGCCGACCCAAAGGCGCGACCGCGCCGCACGTGACCACCCAGGCAGCCCCGACCACTGCACCGACGGAAGCGGACCAACGCCGGCGCGAGGCCGGGCACCACCGCGCTGCACGCGACCATTCAGGAAACTCGACCACCGCGCCGTCCGCCACACGAAGCAGGCCGGCAAACGAAAGGGGCGGGACGCCTCAGCGTCCCGCCCCTAACGAACTCACGAACTCAGTCGCGCGGCTTCTCGACCATCTCGTAGGTCTCGATGATGTCGCCGTTCTTGATGTCGGAGTAGTTGTGCAGGGTCAGACCGCACTCGTACCCTTCGCGCACATCGGTGACATCGTCCTTCTCGCGACGCAGCGACGCGATGGAGGTCTCGGAGACGACCACCCCGTCACGCAGCAGGCGCGCCTTGGCGTTCCGCTTGATGTGACCATCGAGCACCATGCAGCCGGCGATGGTGCCGAACTTGGAGCTGCGGAAGATCTCGCGGATCTCGGCCTGGCCCATCGTCTTCTCTTCGAAGATCGGCTTGAGCATGCCCTTGAGGGCTGCTTCCACTTCGTCGATGGCCGCGTAGATGACCGAGTAGTAGCGGATGTCGACGCCTTCGGAGTCGGCCAGCTGGGTCGCCTTGCCCTGCGGGCGGACGTTGTAGCCGATGATGACGGCATCGGAGGCCGCGGCCAGCGAGACGTTCGTCTCGGTGATCGCACCCACGCCACGGTCGATGACGCGCAGCGACACCTCGTCGCCGACCTCGATCTTGGCCAGCGAATCCTCCAGGGCCTCCACCGAACCGGCCGAGTCGCCCTTCAGGATGAGGCGCAGTTCCTGCGTCTCGCCCTTCTCGAGCTGCTCGAACAGCTGGTCGAGCGTCTTGCGACGCGTCGTCTTGGCCAGCATGGCGGCGCGCTGACGGGCTTCGCGCTTGTCAGCGATCTGGCGAGCCATCCGGTCGTCCTCGACGACCAGGAAGTTGTCGCCGGCGCCGGGCACCGAGGTGAGACCGAGCACCTGCACGGGCATCGACGGCGGAGCGAAGTCCACGGTTTCGCCCATGTCGTTGATCATGGCGCGGACGCGGCCGTGAGCCGAGCCGGCCACGATCGAGTCGCCGGTGTGCAGCGTGCCGCGGTGCACCAGGACGGTGGCCACCGGGCCGCGGCCCTTGTCGAGGTGCGCCTCGATCGCCACGCCCTGGGCGGGCATGTCGGGGTTGGCGCGCAGGTCGAGGGAGGCGTCCGCCGTGAGCACGATGGCTTCGAGCAGATTGTCCAGGCCCTCGCGGGTGACCGCGGACACGTCGACGAACATGGTGTCGCCGCCGTATTCCTCGGGGATCAGCCCGTACTCGGTGAGCTCACCGCGCACCTTGACCGGGTCGGCCGCCGGCTTGTCGATCTTGTTGACCGCGACCACGATCGGCACGTCGGCCGCCTGGGCGTGGTTGAGCGCTTCGATCGTCTGAGGCATCACACCGTCGTCGGCCGCGACCACGAGCACCGCGATGTCGGTCGACTTGGCACCGCGGGCACGCATGGCGGTGAACGCCTCGTGGCCCGGGGTGTCGATGAAGGTGATCTTGCGCTCGTCGTCGCCGACCTCGGTGCTCACCTGGTAGGCACCGATCGCCTGGGTGATGCCGCCGGCCTCCTTGGCCACCACGTTGGTGTGGCGCAGGGCGTCCAGCAGCTTGGTCTTGCCGTGGTCGACGTGACCCATCACGGTGACCACCGGCGGACGCGACGCGAGGTCGTCCTCGTCACCGAGGTCTTCGCCGAACTCCAGGTCGAAGGATTCGAGCAGCTCACGATCCTCGTCCTCGGGGCTGACCACCTCGATGTCGTAGTTGAGCTCGGCACCCAGCACCTGCAGGGTGTCGTCGGCCACCGACTGGGTCGCGTTGACCATCTCGCCCAGGTGGAACAGCACCTGCACCAGCGATGCCGGTTCGACGCCGATCTTCTCGGCCAGGTCGGTCAGCGAGGCACCGCGGCGCAGGCGGACCTTCTGGCCGTCACCCTGCCTGATCCGGACGCCACCGATCGTCGGGGCCTCCATCTGGTCGAACTCTGCGCGACGCGCCTTCTTGCTCTTGCGGCCACGGCGCGCGGGACCCCCCGCACGACCGAACGCACCCTGGGTGCCGCCACCCGCGCGACCACCACGGCCACGGCCACCGCCGCCACCGATCGGGCCGGAGGGGCCACCGCCCATGCCGGGACGGCCACCGCCGCCACCGGGACGCCCGCGGCCGGGACCACCCGCGCCGCCGGGACGCGCAGGACGCGCGCCGACCGGGGTGAGCTGGTTGGACGCCTGCTTCGGCATCATGGCGGGGTTGGGACGCGGCATACCGCCGGTACCCCCCGGACGCGGCATGCGCGGCGCGCCACCTTCAGCACCGGGGCGCGGGCCGGGACGCCCGGGCGCACCGGGACGGCCGGGCGCACCCTGACCATCGGGACGCGGACGACGCACGCCCATGCCCTGCGAGGACGCGAACGGGTTGTTGCCCGGACGCGGCGCACCACCGGGGCGGCGCTGGCCGCCCTGGCCGGGCAGTCCGCCGGTGCCTCCGGGACGCGGCGCACCCGGGCGCGGCGCACCCGGACGAGGCCCGGGAGCGGGAGCACCAGGACGCGGCGCCCCGCCGGGCGTGCCGGCACGCGGACCCGGTGCGGGAGCGGCCGGGCGAGGCCCGGGAGCGGGAGCACCAGGACGCGGAGCGGGAGCCGGAGCGCCGGACCGCGGTGCCGCAGCGCCGGGCTGGACCACCGGAGCGGCGGGCTGGGCCACCGGAGCGGCGGGCTGCGGCGCGGTAGGCGCCTTGACCACTGGCGCACTGGGCACCGGTGCAGGTGCGCTCGGGCGCGGACCCGGCGCGGGGCGCGGGCCCGGTGCCGGGCGCTGTTGCGCGGGCGCGGACGGAACCGGCGCGCCGGGGCGCGGGGCGGGCGCCGACGGGCGCGGCGCCTGCGAAGTCTGGGGTGCCGACGGTGCGGACGGGCCGCCCTTCAGCTTTTCGGTGAGCCGTCGCACGACGGGCGGCTCGATGGTCGAGGACGCCGAGCGAACGAACTCGCCCATGTCTTTGAGGATCGACAGAACCTCTTTGCTCTCGAGTCCGAACTCCTTGGCGAGTTCATAGACGCGGACTTTGGCCACAACACTCCTTCAGGCCCGCGTCACGCGCGGACCAGTTACTTGTAGATGCTCATTTCTGGGGACTCATCGAGTGGTCATGAGCGATTGCCCACCTTCTGGTCGTGTTCGCGCACAGCACGCGAAGCGCACGAAGAGTCTACTCCGAGGGCGCATGATTTGCCCAAGCGGACGCCGGTGAGTCGACCTGCGCGAGGACATCCTTCAGTCCCGCAACGTCCGCCGAGCCCAGGCGCAGCGCACGGGGGACGGCCCGCCGCCTCCATGCCAGCCCTCCACAGCCCGGATGCATCCACGCACCCCGACCGGGCGCCGTCCGGCTGATCACGAACCCCGACGGGCCCCACGCCACCCGCAACAAGGCGTCTTGTTGGTCACGGTTTCGACAACCCACACACGTCCTGATCGGCACCCGCCTAGCGTAGTGGGCGACAACTCGGCCGATCGTGCGAGACATCCGGCGGACGCCTTGACCGAACTGTTACTCGACGTGGAGTATCTCGATGTTGAGATTCTCGGCGACGTGTCCTATCTTTCAAGAACTCGGAGCCGATGATGGCCCCGCCGGCCGCGTGAGGAGCGCTGCGATGTCGCACAATCCCGACCTGCGTCCACCCGAGGGGTGGACCGACGAGACCGAATTCCACCTGCCTGATGACCACTGGCCACTGCCGGAACTGGTCCACACCGAAAAGCCGCACCAGGCGCCGTCCACGGCCGCCTTCCTCGCGGTCGCCCAGACCCCGGAGTACACCAACCTCCGCTCCGGCTTCCGCCGGTTCGCCTTCCCGATGACGGTGGCGGGCCTGGTGTCGTACTTCACCTACGTCCTGCTGTCGATTTACGCGGTCGGCTTCATGTCGACACCGGCCATCGGCGCCATCAACGTCGGCACCCTGCTCGGCCTGGCGCAGTTCGCGGTCACCTACCTGTGGACGGCGGCCTACGTCCGCTTCGCCAACGCCAAGCTCGACCCCACCGCCCACGCCCTCAAGGCCCGTCTTGAGCAAGGAGCGACGTCATGACCCTCCTGGAAGCCGCCCAGTACGGCAATCCGGCCATCAACGTCGGCGTCTTCGCCCTGTTCGTGGCCGCCACCCTCGGCATCGTCATCGCGGTCACCCGGCAGAAGTCGAAGGCGTCCGACTTCTACACCGGTGGCGCCGCCTTCTCAGGCCGCCAAAACGGCCTGGCCATCACCGGCGACTACCTATCGGCCGCCGCCTTCCTCGGCGTGACCGGCGCCATCGCCCTGTACGGCTACGACGGCCTGCTGTATTCGGTCGGCTTCTTCGTCGCCTGGATCGTCGCGCTGTTCCTGGTCGCCGAGCCACTGCGCAACACCGGCAAGTACACGATGGCGGACGTGCTCAGCTTCCGGATGAACCAGAAGCCGGTCCGCACCGCCGCCGCCACCTCGACCCTGGTCATCTCGTTCGTCTACCTGCTGGCCCAGATGGCCGGCGCGGGTGGTCTGGTCGCGCTGCTGCTCGGCGTGTCGGACCGCACCATGCAGTCGCTGGTGATCGGGCTGGTCGGTGCGCTCATGGTCGTCTACGTGCTGATCGGCGGCATGAAGGGCACCACCTGGGTGCAGATGATCAAGGCCGTCCTGCTGGTCGGCGGTGCGGCGATCATGGCGGCGCTGGTGCTGTTCGGCTCCGGCTTCAACCTCTCCGGTCTGCTGGCCGGAGCACAGGCCGCAGCTCTCGATCCGGCCATCGGCAACGGCAAAGACCTGCTCGTGCCGATGCAGCAGTACGGCGCGAACGAGTTCACCAAGCTGTCCTTCCTGTCACTGTCGATCGCCCTGGTCGGCGGGCCGTCCGGCCTGCCGCACGTGCTGATGCGCTTCTACACGGTGCCCACCGCGAAGGAAGCCCGCCGCTCCGCGGTGTGGGCCATCGCCCTCATCGGCATCTTCTTCCTGATCACCTTGGTGCTCGGGATGGGCGCGGCCCAACTCGTCGGTCAGAAGGCGATTCTGGCCGCACCCGGCGGCGCCAACGCGGCGGCTCCGCTTCTCGCGCTGCACCTGGGCGGGGAGATCTTCATGGGCATCATCTCCGGTGTCGCGTTCGCCACGATCCTCGCGGTCGTCGCGGGTCTCACCATCACGGCGTCCGCCTCGTTCGCCCACGACGTGTACAACTCGATCCTCAAGAACGGCAGCGCCGATCCCGAGCAAGAGGTCAAGGTCGCCCGGATCACATCGGTGGTCATCGGCATCCTGGCCATCATCGGCGGCATCTTCGCCAACGGCCAGAACATCGCGTTCCTGATCTCGCTCGCCTTCGCGGTGGCGGCCTCGGCGAACCTGCCCTCGATCCTGTACACGATGTACTGGCGCCGGTTCAACACCCGCGGCTCGGTCTGGTCGATCTACACCGGCCTGATCAGCTCGGTGGTGCTGATCGTGTTCTCCCCCTCCATCTCGGGTTCGAAGTCGGCGATGCTGGGCGAGGCGATCAACTTCGCCTGGTTCCCGCTCACCAACCCGGCGCTGATCTCGGTTCCGCTGGCCTTCCTGGCCGGCTGGCTGGGCACGATCACCTCACCGGTGCGGGGCGATGAGGAACTCGCCGTCGAGATGGAGGTGCGCTCGATGACCGGCGCGGGCGCGGGCGAGGCCATCGCCCACTGACGGACGCCTACGCGTTCCTCGCTTTTGTCCGGACGGCAGGCTCCTTCGGGGGCCGGCCGTTCGCCGTACTTTCACAGCGTCATGACAGCCCCGGCGCAGCACGTTGCCAGCTGTGGACGGCGCAATGGTGGTCAGAGACGACCACCGAAAGGAACACCATGAAGACCAGTCACAAGATCGGCCTGGGCCTCGGCACCGGCGCGCTCGTGCTCACCGGCGCGGCGGGGTTCGCCGCCGTCGCGCAGGCGGCCGACCCCACCGCCTCGCCCACGCCGGCGGCGTCCGGCACCGAGGGCCAAGCCTCGGGAGGCCAGACCAAGGACCGCCCGGACGGCCGCGGCAAGCACGGCGCGCGCGGCGGCAAGAGCGAGGTCAGCGCGGCGAAGCTCGCCGAGAAGCTGGGGCTGGACGAGGCGAAGGTCTCCGAGGCGCTGAAGACGGCGCGAGAGATCCTGCGTCCGGAGAAGAAGACCGACGCCGGCCAGGAGGCGGGCTCCACCGGCAATGGGGGCTCCGGATCCACGAAGCCGTCCCGGGCGGACCGCCAGGCCGCGCTCGCCCAGGCGCTCGCCTCCGCCCTCGGCGTCGATGAGGCGAAAGTGACCGAGGCGCTCACGGCGATTGCTGATGAGCAGAAGGCTGCCCGCGCGGCCGAACTGCAGACCCGCCTCGACGAGGCGGTCACCGCCGGCACCCTGACTCAGGCCGAGGCGGACGCGGTCACGAAGGCCGTGGACGCCGGCGTGATCGGGGGTGGTCGCCGCTGACCGACACCCCTCAACCCACCGGTGCCCCGCTCCCTTTTCGGGGGCGGGGCACCGTCATGTGGAACCGCGGTTCAGACCCTGGGTTCTGAGATCAGGCCTGGGTGTCGGGGCGGATGTCGATCCGCCAGCCGGTCAGGCGCGCGGCGAGGCGGGCGTTCTGGCCCTCCCGTCCGATCGCCAGGCTCAACTGGTAGTCGGGCACGATCACCCGGGCGGCCTTGGCGAACTGGTCGGTGACCGTCACCGAACTCACCTTCGCCGGGCTGAGCGCCTCGGCGACGAACTGCGCGCCGTCCTCGGAATAGTCGACGATGTCGATCTTCTCCCCGCCCAGCTCGTTCATGATCGCGCGCACCCGCTGGCCCATCGGGCCGATGCAGGCGCCCTTGGCCGACACGTTCGCATCGTTGCTCTTCACCGCGATCTTGGTGCGAAGCCGGCCTCACGCGCGAGCGCCTTGATCTCGACGACGCCGGAGGCGATTTCGGGCACCTCCAGCTTGAACAGCCGCTGCACCAGGTTGGGGTGCGTGCGCGAGACCACCACCTGCGGACCCTTGGGTTCGCGGCGGACGGCGACCACGTACACCTTGAGGCGCTGACCGTGGCCGTAATGCTCGTTGGGCACCTGCTCGGCCGGCGGCATGATCGCCTCCAGCGGGCCCAGGTCGACACGCACCGTCTTGGAGTCGCGATCGGCCTGGATCACGCCGGTGACGATGTCGCCCTCCTTCGCGGAGAAATGGCCGAACTTCTGCTCGTCCTCGGCCTCGCGCAGCCGCTGCACGATCACCTGGCGGGCGGTCGCGGCGGCCACCCGCCCGAAGCCGGCCGGAGTGTCGGCGTACCAGCCGACGATCTCGCCCTCGTCGTCGCGCTCGGGGGCCATCACGGAGAAGGTTCCGGTCTTGGTGTCGAGTTCGACGCGGGCGCCGCGCACGTGCTGCGGGCTCTTCTCGTAGGCGTTGAGGATCGCCTCCTCCATGGCGGCCACCAGCACCGCCATCGGAATGTCCTTGTCGCGCTCCAGGGCGCGCAGGGCCGCCATATCGATGTCCATGGGTCCTTACTCCTGTTCGTCGGCGTCGTCGGCGAAGGCGTCCTTGCGGAGCTCGGCCTGCACGACGGCCTTGGTGATGGTCGGGTAGGCGAAGCGGCGCGGCTGGCCGTCGACGTCGAGTTCGACGCCGGCCTCGTCGGTGTCGGTGATCCGCCCGGTCACCGAGCCGTCGACCAGGGTGAGGGCGACCAGGCGTCCGGTGTTGCGGCGGAAGTGCTTGGGCTCGGTGAGCGGACGGTTCACGCCGCGGCTGGACACCTCGAGCGTGTAGGGCGCATTGCCGGTGGCCGACGAGGCGTCGAGGGCCGCGCTCAGCGCGCGCGTCGCGTCGGCGATCTCATCCAGGGAGGGACCACGGCCCTCAGGGCCGTCACCGTCGAGGAAGACGCGCAGCACGCTGCGCTTGCCCGCCGAAGCGATCTCGATCCGGTCGACTTCGAGCCCGCACCGGGCCACCACAGGGCCCACGAGTGCGGTAATCGCTTGCTGTTTCATGGTTCCCCGTTCCTGTTGTGGCCGTGCAGTTGTTCTCGACAGTCTAGCCGCGCCCGATCAGGGCAGCCACCGGGGTGACCGTGCATCGGCCGGTGTAGCCTCGCAGGGTGCTGAGCCGACGTCTGCTGCTGGGAGGCGCCGCGGGCGTCGCCCTGACGGCGCTGGGCGGTTGCGGCGTCCTCGAACCCGGCGGCGCTCCCCCGGCGTCGGCACCCAATCCGTCCGTGCCCGGTCATGCGGCCCTCGCCGCGTTGCGCATCCGGCTGGACGCGGCGGCGTCCGCTGATCTCACCGCCGCGCAGACAGACCTGATCGCGTGGGCGCACGGTGTCAACGATGAGCAGCACGCCGCCACCTCGTTGGCCGTGCCGAGCGCGCGTGGGACCACGGCCGATCCGTCCGGCGGCGCCTCCGCCGATCCGTCAGGCCGCGCCTCCGCCGATCCGTCAGGCCGCGCCTCCGCCGATCCGTCGGGTGCGGCCTCGGCCGGTCCTGCGGGGACGCCGGGAGCGTCGGGCGATCCCGCGGCTGGCCCGGCGGGTTCGACCACGACCCCGTCCGCACCGGACGCCGCGAAGGCGCTCGCCGCCCTCGAGGACGCCCTCGACGAGGCGTCCGCGGCATTCACCGCGCAGGCCCTCGACGCGTCCACGGCCCGTCCGCTGACCTGGGCGTCCATGGCCGCATGGTGCGCAGCGCTACGCACCCAGCTGCCCAGGCCGTCCGCCACCCGTGAGCCGGCCCGCGGCGTGCTGCGGCCGGCACCGCAATCCGCCGGCGAGGCGTTCCAGGCAGCACTGGACGCCGCGAACGCCGCGCTCTACGGACTTCAGGTGGCCGCCGGCCATCCCGGCTTGAGCGCGGAGAACCGGGCGCGACTGGCCGCCCGGATGACGTTCTGGACGAATCTGCGCGACACCCTGGACGCACTCGCGCGCGCGACATCCGCCACCCCCAGCCCCGCGCCACCATGGTTCGAGGTGGCACGCCCGGCGAGCGCCGAGGAGGCGATCGCGATGGTCGCGCGCCTTCAGGCCGCCGCGCTGCCGATCCTGGGACGCTCCCTGGCTCACGGCGACCATGCGCTCCGGCAGCCGCTCGCCGCCGCACTCGCCGATCTCGCCGTCGACATCCCCCGCTGGGGCGGACTCCTCGAGCGTTGGCCCGGTCTGCCGTCCACCTGAGACACGGCGCTTCCCCCGGGAGTGGTGACCTGACCGCAGCCCTGTCCTCCCCATGCTCGTTCGTGCGCACGAGTTGAACCGTTGCCTACGAAATGTCGTGCGCAACCGTGCAACTCGTGCGCACGGATCGGCCGGAACTCCGCCGGCTCACCGGGATACGGACTCCCGCGAGCGGGCCGCACCTGAGGACCGGCGTCCGAGAGCCATCACGACCACGAGGACCACCGAGAGCAGCATGCTCAGCATCATCGACGGGATGGTCAGGGTGGAGATCGTGACGTGCGGCCCGTGCTCCCACAGGTCGGCGGTGTCCCGGTCGACCCAGCCGTCGTGGGCGAGTCGAGCGACCGCGACGGCCATCTCGCCGACGATGCCGGCGATCGCACCGATCAGGGTCACGATCATCAGGGTCGCGGTCCAACGGACGGGACGCGTGACGGCGTCCACGCGCACGCGGTTCACCAGCCACAGCGCCGGCACCACCAGCATGAGCTGGATCACGTGGAAGGTGATGTGCAGGAAGCTGGTGTCTCCTGCGGCGGCGAACGGGAAGATGATGACGAAGGCCAGCCAGACCAGGGCCAGCACGGTGAGACAGCGGCGCATCGGGACTCCTTTGGTCGGTGAGAAGGTGGTCCTCCCGACCGTAGAAACCAACCCCGGCTAGGGCATCGGCCTTTTCGCCTAACTTGCCGCCCCGACCGCCGACGCCGCCCGACGACGTTGAGGCGTCCCCCCGCTGCGCCACGACTCTGCGTCACCGCCGGGGCTTCAGCGGCACCGCCCGTTGAGCATGCATCCGCGACACGGCGATGCTGGGTTGACCGCCGGGCTTCAGCGGGACGTCGTCCGATAGATGTTGACGGCGTGCACACGCCGGTTGTGTTCGGGACTGTGCGGCAGGTCGAGCTTGGTGAATACCGAGCGCAGGTGCGCGTCAACCGTCCGCTCCGAGAGCACCAGCCGCTGCGCGATCCCGGCGTTCGACAGGCCCTCGGCGAGCAAGGCCAGCACCTCGCCCTCCCTGGTCGTCAGCCGGTGGACGCCGCCCGCCAAGCCCCGATCGCGGATGCTCGGTGCGACGGCCGCGCCCGCTGTCGCCCTTGGCGATGCTGCCGAGCCGGGTGAGTGCTCCACCCCACGATCGGTCACCTGCGCGTCGGTGGCGCCGTCATCATCCGCGCCGGCATCGACCTGCTCGGGCAACGCGACCACCAGCGCGTGCGTGCACCCCGCGACGACCACCGCGAGGGCCAGGTACATGCCGGTCAACACGGCAACCGCCCCGAGTTCAGCCATCCCGGTCATACCGGAGCAGAGCATGACGAGCGCCGTCCCGGCGAGCGAGGATCCCGCGACGAGCGCGAGGCGGCGGGTCGCGGCGCCCTCGGCATGCCAGGCCGCCACCAGCGCAGCGCCGGGGCCGACCAGGACGCTCGCGAGGAAGAGTCCGTTGAGAGCGGCGCCCACCGCGGCACCGGGTGACGAGTCGATCAGCGGACGGGCGGCGAGCGGCGCGAAGCCGTCGAAGAACAGCACGAAGCTCACCAGCGCGGCCAGACCTAGCGCGGCGACCCCGCGCAGCACGCCCAGGCCACGACCGCGTCCGAGATATCTGCCCGCGAGCAGCGGAAGCACGGCAAAGCCCGCGATCAGTGGCAGATGGGCCATGGCGGCGACCACGGCGGTCAGCCAACTAGCCCCGGTGTCGGGGTGCGCGTCCGAGACGAGTGCCGCCACGGCCCACAGTCCCGGATAGCCGGCCATCACGGCGGCGAGGACGCCGAGGACACGCCTCCAGGTGTCCCAGCTGGGCCGCATCTGAGTCCCGGACGCCACCACGACGCCCGTTGCGGCCACCATCATCGCCATCACCACCGGGTGCCCGGCCGCGCCGACTCCGGGCCGGCCTGCCGCGGCCACGACGAACACACCCGACGCGGAGGCGGCCACGAGGGGAACCGCAACGGTCCACGACACGCCGCGCGCTTCCCGCGCCCACCCACCGAGCATGGCCACCACCTCACGATCGCCGGATTCGACCAGGGTCGCACGCGCACCCGGGCGCGTCCAGTACCTCACTGCGTCGCGTGGGCCCAGGTGAGCCAAGTACCTCCTCGGCGTTGACCCACCTCGCCCACAAGTCCCCAGGACGTCTCCCCCGGACTGACCACCGTCAGGGCGGCCGGCCGCGCGCACGCATGGTCGATTTCTATGTCCAGATGCGAGGGGAGGATCCACGACAAGGGCAAACGCGACGGCGGGTGAATCTGGACATGGAAATCGACCACCGGTGCGCCCAGAGGTCTCGCGGGTTCGTCGCCCAGGGTCACGACGATGTCACCCGTGGGGCTGACCGCCGGCGCCCAGGGTGGCGGCTCATTCGCGCGCACGAGTTGCACGGTTGCCTACGAAATGTCGTGCGCAACCGTGCAACTCGTGCGCGCGAAGGGACTGGCGTGGCCCAAGCACGCGGCAAGGTTGACCCTGGGCAGCGAGGAGTCGCGTTCGGTCGTCGGCAACGGTGCGACTCGTGCGCCTGCCGGCGACCGACGGTATGCCGCCCGGGTTAGTTGCCGTCGCCCGGGTAGGAAACAGGGCGACGGTATGGAGACCAGGCGGCGTGGCGAGCGACTGTGCGTAACCCGGGCGCGCGCGACCCGACGGGCGCCGATCGAGGTCAGTGTGTCCGCGAGCGTGTAGCCCGGGCACGCGCGACCTGAGCCGGCACGCGCGACCTGCGCCAGCGTTCGCGAGCCGAGCCGAGCGGGCGTGCGCGAGCCGAGCGGGCGGGCGCGACCGGGCGGGCGTGCACACGCCGGGGTTCGTGGGTGTCAGAGGGCACAACCGGGTGGTCAGGGTCGGACGGCAGGGATGCTGGGGCGCTAGAAGCCGATTACCGGGGCGAGCATGTCCCAGGACAGCCGCAGGCCGAGGGCGACGATCACGACCAGGAACACCTTGCGGACGAAGCCGTTGCCGTGCCGCAGAGCCATAGTGGCGCCGATCAGGCCGCCGAGCAGGTTCGCGACGCCCATCACCAGACCGAGTCCCCACCAGATGTTGCCGGACAGGCCGAACACGGCGATGGCGGCCAGGTTGGTGGTCAGGTTCGCCACCTTTGCCAAAGCGGTCGCCACCAGGAACTCGAAGCCCATCACGGCGACGATCAGGATCAGGAAGAACGAACCGGTACCGGGACCGATGAAGCCGTCCCACATGCCCACCATCAGCCCGATCAGCGACAGCCACCCGAACGCACGCCAGCCGGTGTGCCGCACCTGATGATGCAGACCGAGTTGCGGACGCCGCCAGGTGTACCAGCCCACCCCGACGATCGCGGCCAGCACGAGCGGGGTGAACGCAGCCCGGTCCAGGAAGTGGGTGAGCTGCGCCCCCAGCGAGGAGCCGAGCGCCGAGAACCCGACCAGCGGAATGAGCGCGGCCCACGGGATCCGGACGCGGCGCAGATAGGTGACCGCCGCCACCGAGGTACCCATCGCGGACGGCACCTTGTTCGTCCCCGCGATGGTCGGAACCGGCGCGTCGGCCGGCATGCCGATCAGCAGCGCCGGCAACTGGATCAGCCCGCCGCCACCGACGATCGAATCCACCCACCCCGCCAGAAAGGACGCCGCGACGAGCAAGACGATCGTCAGCAGGGGCAACTCCAGCCCGGTCACCGCCACACCATTCCGGTCGCGCTCACGCCGTTCCGCTCACGCGCAGGCGCATGCAGCCCTCGCCAAAGCGGACGCACCATGCCGCTCATGTCTGCACCATTCCGATCACGCCCGCACACCGCCGGTCACGCATACACCGCCGGTCATGACGGTGCCGCGGCCGTGATGATCCGGCGCAGCGGATGCACCATACTCACCCCGGTCACCCAGGCACCTTGCCTGCAGGCCCGGATCACCTGGACGGCGGAGACGACACGGGCCACGCCCGAGCTCGGTCACCCAGGCACCGTGCCTGCCGGCCGGGATCACGGACGCAGCAGCGCGATCAGTTGTTCGGCGACGGCGTCCGCGGCCACCTCGGACTTGTCGCCGCTGGCGCGGTCGCGCACCTCGACGAAGCCCTGGGCCAGGGTGCGCCCGACGACGACCGAGGTGGGCATGCCGAGCAGTTCGGCGTCGGTGAACTTCACCCCCGGGGAGGCCTTGCGGTCGTCCAGCAGCACGGCGATGCCGGCGGCGTCCAGGGTCGCGGCGAGGCCGGCGGCGAAGTCGGCGGCGGCCTGCTCCTTGCCGGTCGCGATGATGTGCACGTCGAACGGCGCCAGGTTGCGCGGCCAGCACAGGCCCTTGTCGTCGCAGCTCGCCTCGGCGACCGCCGCGACCGCGCGCGAGACGCCGACGCCGTAGGAGCCCATGGTGACCGTGACCAGCTTGCCGTTCGGATCGAGCACCTTCAGGCCGAGCGCCTCGGCGTATTTGCGGCCGAGCTGGAAGATGTGGCCCATCTCGATGCCACGGGCCAGGCCGAGCGGCCCAGAACCGTCGGGGGCCGGGTCGCCCTCGCGGATCGCGGCGACGTCCAGGACGCCGTCAGAGGCGAAGTCGCGCCCGCAGACCAGGTCGTAGACGTGGTGGCCGGCCTGGTTGGCGCCGGTGATCCAGCGGGTGCCCTCGACAACCAGCGGGTCGGTCAGATAGCGGACGCCGTGGCCGCCGGCGTCCAGGCCCACCCCCACATCGCTGCCGGGACGGCGCGGGCCGATGTAGCCCTTGACCAGGCTCGGGTAGCGCTCGAAGTCGGCCTCGCCGAACGGCTCCACCTCGGCCGGGGCGACGGCCGCCTCCAGGCGCTTCATGTCGACCTCGCGGTCGCCGGGCAGGCCGATGGCCAGCGGCGTCCGGCTCCCGTCGGGGTTGACCAGCATGAACACCACGTTCTTCAGCGTGTCGGACGCCTCCCAGGCGCGGTCCGAGCGCGGGAACCGCTCGTTCGACAGCGCCACCAGCGACTCGATGGTCGGCGAGTCGGGGGTGTCCTCGACATGCGCGGCCGGGACGCCCGCGGCGTCCTGGGCAGGCGCGAGCGGCCGCTGCACGGCCTCGACGTTGGCCGCGTAGCCGCCCGGGCTGCGCACGAAGGTGTCCTCGCCGATCTCGGCCAGGGCGAGGAACTCCTCCGACGCCGAGCCGCCCATCGCGCCCGAGGTGGCCGATACGATCACGTATTCCAGCCCGAGGCGTTCGAAGATGCGCTGGTAGGTGGCCCGGTGCGCGTCATAGGACGCCTGCAGGCCGGCGTCGTCGATGTCGAAGGAGTAGGAATCCTTCATCACGAACTCGCGCCCGCGCAGCAGGCCGGCCCGGGGACGCGCCTCGTCCCGGTACTTGGTCTGGATCTGGTACAGCGACAGCGGCAGGTCCTTGTACGAGGAGTAGAGATCCTTCACCATCAGGGTGAACATCTCCTCATGGGTCGGCCCGAGCAGCAGGTCGGTGCCCTTGCGGTCGGCGAGACGGAACAAGTTGGGGCCGTATTCGGTCCAGCGGTTGGTCGCCTCGTAGGGGTCGCGAGGCAGCAGCGCGGGGAAGCGCACCTCTTGCGCGCCCATCGCGTTCATCTCTTCGCGGACGATCTGCTCGACCTTCTGCAAGACCCGCAGGCCCAGCGGCAGCCAGCTGTAGATGCCGGGGGCGACGCGGCGGACGTACCCGGCCCGGACGAGCCAGCGGTGGCTGGGCACCTCGGCGTCGGCGGGGTCCTCGCGAAGCGTGCGGACGAACAGCTCAGACATGCGCGTGATCACGGACGCAGAGTCTAGTGCCCTCACCGGCCCACCGGGGCGCCGGCCGTCACCGGACCGCGCCGATCTCCTCGATGCCCTCAGCCCCCAGCAGGCGCACCGCCTTGGCGATCTGCTCCTTGGCCGTCGTCAGTCGCGCCGTGTCGCCGGTGCCGTCGGCGAGGGATTTGTTGACATCGAGGACGCGGGCGGGCTTGCCGGGCTCGCTGAGGGTCATCAGCAGCGGCAGGTATTCGGCCTTGGCCGCCGCATAGGGGCGCTCGCCGTCGGGCACATCGCCGCGGCGCTCGAAGGTGATCCGGGCCAGGTACTGCTCCCAGGCGCGCGGCGTGTTGACCCGCATCTGGCCGACCAGGTTCCCGCCGCCGTACACCACCCAGACGCCGTTGATCTGCTCCCACGGCTGCGCCACGTGCGCGTGGTGGCCGTAGACCAGGTCGAACACGCCGGACTCGGCGAGCGTCCTGGCCAGACTCGAACTGCTCCTGGTTCGGCTTGTGCTGGTATTCGGTGCCGGCATGCATGGCGGCGAGCACGATCTGCGCCCCGGCCCGGCGCGCGGCCTCGCCGCGGGCGATCATCCGCTCGGCGTCCAGCATGTCGATCGACCAGGCGCGCGCGGCGCCCGGCCCGTCACCGTTGACGTCGTAGGTGCCCGCGACCACGGCGACCTTCACGCCGCGTTCGGTGGTGACGAGGGCGGGCGAAGCCTCCGACGCCGCTTTCGTCCGGTAGCTGCCGGCCGCCGCGATGCCCTGCGCGTCCAACACATCGAGGGTGCGGGTCAGGCCGGCCCATCCGCGGTCGAAGGTGTGGTTGGACGCCGTCGTGCAGTAGTCGAAGCCAATCGCCTTCGACGCCGCCACCGTCTCGGGCGGCGACCCAAAGGCGGGGTATCCGCTGGGCTTTCTGCCCTCGGGCACCACCGGCACCTCCATGTGGCACACCGACACGTCGGCGTCCTCGATGTAGCCGCAGACGTTCGCGAACAACGGCTCGAAGTCGTAGTCGACTCCCCGGGCCTTCCCAGCCTCGGCGGCGTCCTGGACCAGCCCGTTGTGCCACAGCAGGTCGCCGCTGACGGTGACGCTGACCGTCTTGGGGATCGGCGGTTCGGGCAGACGGTCCAGCGGCGCGTCCGGTAACCTCCCGCAGCCGGCCAACGCCAGCGCGAGAGCCGCGGCCACGACCAGCGCAGCCCTGGCGGTACGGGACGCGCGCAAGTGCATGGGCCCGATGCTAACGAGCAGGCCGTCCCGCGACCCTGGCGACACTCGCGGGCGCGGGAACCTCAGAACAGGACCGACGCCAACTCCCCGACCACCTCGTAGCCGCAACGTTGGTAGCAGGCGACGGCCGGGGTGTTGAAGTCGTTGACGTACAGCGACGCCACCCGTCCCTGGCCGACCACCGCGTTGGTGACCGCGGCCATCGCGGGAATCGACAGGCCGCGTCCGCGCAGGCGGGGCGTGACCCACACGCCCTGCACCTGTGCCACCTTCGCGCTCATCGCGCCCAGGTCGGCCTTGAAGATCACCTCGTCGTTCTCGACGATCGCGAAAGCGCGCGCCCCGACGATCAGGGTGCTCACGTAGTGGCGGTAGCCGGCCGGGTTGGAGTTCAGCGGGTCCTCCTCCAACTCTTCGCGGTACATGGCGACCGCGCCGCGCAGGTAGCTTTCGTACACGGCCGGTGTCGCGAGCGCGACCCGCGGGTCGGGCTCGGCCGGGCTGGGCGTCGCGCAGGCCATCAGCAGTTGCCGCGGACGGACCAGCCGGGCGCCGGCGTAGGTGGCGGGCCAGCGTTCCGACAGCCGCCGCCACAGCCCGAGGGCGTGCGCGCTCGGCCCGACGATGGCCACGAAGGAACGCCAGCGGCCGATGTCGGCGGCGAACGCGTCGAGGGCTTCGTCGTCGGCGTTCACGGTGACCAGGTTGGCCCCGACGTGCAGCAAGGATGTCGGGGCCTTCGCGGGGTAGCCCCACAACTCGCCCGGGGTGCCGGTGCGCAGCACGCCGGCCTCCACCCGGGATGCGACGAAGCAGTGCTGGACGGGGTCGGCGTCCAGCAGCCGGGCGACGAGCGCATCATCGCGCTCGCCGAGAACCCGGCTACGCCTCACCCCACCGTCACCTCGGGCGCCTGCCCCGTCGGCTCCATGTCGGCGGCGATCCGGTTCGCCTCGGTGATCAGCGTCTGCACGATCTCGGATTCGGGAACGGTCTTGATCACCTCGCCCTTGACGAAGATCTGGCCCTTGCCGTTGCCGGAGGCCACCCCGAGGTCGGCCTCGCGGGCCTCACCGGGACCGTTGACGACGCAGCCCATCACGGCGACGCGCAGCGGCACGCTCATCCCCTCGAGGCCCTTGGTGACCTCTTCGGCGAGCGTGTAGACGTCGACCTGGGCGCGTCCGCAGCTGGGGCAGGAGACGATCTCGAGCTTGCGCGGGCGCAGGTTGAGCGACTCCAGGATCTTGTTGCCGACCTTCACCTCTTCGGCCGGCGGCGCCGACAGCGAGACCCGGATCGTGTCGCCGATGCCCTCGGACAGCAGGATGCCGAAGGCGACCGAGCTCTTGATGGTGCCCTGGAACGCCGGGCCCGCCTCGGTGACGCCCAGGTGCAGCGGGTAGTCGCATTGGGCCGACAGCTGCCGGTAGGCCTGCACCATCACGATCGGGTCGTTGTGCTTGACCGAGATCTTGAAGTCGAGAAAGCCGTGCTCCTCGAACAGGGACGCCTCCCACAGCGCCGACTCGACGAGCGCCTCCGGAGTAGGACCGCCATACTTGGCCAGCAGCCGCTTGTCGAGCGAGCCGGCGTTGACGCCGATGCGCAGGCTGATCCCGGCGTCCGCGGCCGCCTTGGAGATCTCGCCCACCTTGTCGTCGAACTGGCGGATATTGCCCGGGTTCACCCGGACGGCCGCACAGCCGGCGTCGATCGCGGCGAACACGTACTTGGGCTGGAAGTGGATGTCGGCGATGACCGGGATCTGGCTCTTCTTGGCGATGATGTGCAGCACGTCGGCGTCGTCCTGGCTGGGCACGGCGACGCGCACGATGTCGCAGCCGGACGCGGTGAGCTCGGCGATCTGCTGCAGGGTGCCGTTGATGTCGGTGGTCTTGGTGGTGGTCATCGACTGCACCGAGACCGGCGCTCCCCCACCGACCGGCACCTTGCCCACGTTGATGCGGCGGGTCGGCTTGCGCGGCGCCAGCACGGGGGCGGGAGCCGTGGGCATCCCCAGGTTGACGGTCATGACACTCCTCAGAAGATCTTCACGGGCGAGACGATGTCGGCCACGATCAGCACGACGCCGCACAGCAGGATGAATCCTCCCACCAGGTACGACACCGGCACCATTTTCGCGGTGTCGACGTGGCCGGGATCAGGGCGTCCGCCCAGGCGGGCGAACGTGCGGCGCAACCATTCCCACAGCGCGCCGGCGATGTGGCCGCCGTCCAGGGGCGGCAGCGGAACCAGGTTGAACAGGGCCAGGAACAGGTTGACCGAAGCGAGCAGGCTGGCGAACATGGCCGCGCGGGCGGCGACCGGGAAATCTTCCTGGGCGCTGGCCTGCCCGGCCACGACGCTGGCGCCCACGATGCTGACCGGGCTGTCCAGGGAGCGCGGCTGGCCTGCGATCATGTCGGCGACCACGTTCCACACCTTGACCGGGAACTGCACGATGGCGACCACCGACTGCCGGGTCAGGTCGGCCATCGACACCAGCACCTCGCCGGGACCGCCGCGAATCAGCTCCGAACTCGGGTACACCCCCAGCGAGCCGACCTGGGTGGTCTTCGACGCATCAGCCGGATCGGCGACCGTGCTGAGGCGAGTGTGCACGGTCGGCAGGGTGACCTGCTGGCCGGCCCGCTCGACGACCAGGGTCGCCTCGGCGTCCAGATTGGCGCGGATCAGCTCGGTGAGTTGCGGGTAGTCGGCGATCGGCGTCCCGTTGAAGGCGACGATCCGGTCGCCGGACTGTAGGCCGGCCTGCGCGGCCGGGGTGAGCGGATCGGCCGCGGTGCAGTCACGCTGCTCGGCGGTGACGCACTGCTGGATCGAATGCACCAGCGGCGTCGTCGTCGGCGTGCCGTACAGGCCGGTGACCGCCCAGAACAGGCCGAAGGCGATCAGCAGGTTCATGGTGATCCCGCCCGCCATGATGATCAGCTTCTGGTAGGTCTTCTTCTGGTAGAACAGCGCGCCGTCGTCGCTCGCCTCGATGCCGCCCCATTCCAGGCGGCGCGCGTCATCGGCTACCCGGCGCAGCCAGGTCGGCTTGGCGCGCGGATTGGGCGGCGGGTACATGCCGAGCAATTGCACGAAACCGCCGAGCGGGAACGCCTTGATGCCGTAGACGGTGTCGCCGCGCCTGACCGACCACAGGGTCTTGCCGAAGCCGACGAAATACTGCGGCACCCGGACGCCGAACAGTTTCGCCGGTAGCAGGTGGCCGAGTTCGTGCAGCGCCACCGAGACCATGAGCAGGGCGAAGAACAGGACGCCGAACACGGCGGTCCACAACAGTTCCATCAGGCGACCCCGCAGATCTGCCGGGCCCGGTCGCGCGCCCAGGCGTCCGCCGCGAGCACGGCCTCAAGGGTGAGGGAGCCGTCGGGGACATGCCCGGCGGCCAGATGTTCGTTGAGCACGGCTTCCACGGTATCCACGATGCCCAAGAAGCCCAGATCGCCGGCGCAGAAGGCGTCCACGCAGATCTCGTTGGCGGCGTTGAACACCGCCGGCGCGGTGCCGGCCGCCTTGCCGGCGCGGCGGGCCAGTTCGACGGCGCCGAATGCCTCGGAGTCGAGCGGCTCGAACATCCAGGTGCGCGGGGTGGACCAGTCGTAGGACGGGGTGACATCGGCGACCCGGTCGGGCCAGGACAGGCCGAGCGCGATCGGCAGGCGCATATCGGGCGGGCTGGCCTGGGCGATGGTGGCTCCGTCGGTGAACTCGACCATCGAATGCACGTCGCTGGTGGGGTGGACGACCACGGTGATCGCGTCGTAGTCGACGCCGTACAGCAGAGCGGCCTCGATGAGTTCGAGGCCCTTGTTGACCAGGGTGGCGGAGTTGACGGTGACGACGCGGCCCATAGTCCAGGTGGGGTGGGCCAGCGCCTGCTCGGGCGTGACGCCGGCGAGTTCGGCGCGGGTGCGGCCGCGGAATGGGCCGCCGGACGCGGTGAGGATCAGCCGCCTGACCTCTTCTCGACGGCCCGCGCGGAGGGATTGGGCGAGCGCCGAATGTTCGGAGTCGACGGCGACAATCTGGCCGGGAGCCGCGGCGTCCGTCACGAGGCGTCCGCCGATGACCAGGCTCTCCTTGTTGGCCAGCGCGAGCGTCGTGCCCGCCTTGAGGGTGGTCAAGGTGGCGAGCAGGCCCGCGGCGCCGGTGATGCCGTTGAGGACGACGTCGCAGCTCATCGCGGCGGCGCGCTCGTTGGCGCCCGCGCCGGCCACCTCAATGCCGGTGTCGGCGAGCATCGCCGCCAGCTCGGTGGCCGCCTCGTCGGTGGCCACCCCCACGAACCGCGGCCGGAACCGGCACGCCTGCTCGGCGAGAAGTTCCAGGTTGGCGCCACCGGCCGTCAAGGCGACGACGTTGAACTGATCGCCCCGGGTGGAGATCACCTCCAACGCCTGGGTACCGATCGAGCCCGTCGAACCGAGGATCACCACATCACGCACGCCGTCCATTCTCTCACCTCGCCGCGGTGCTTCTTTCGCACCCCGCCCAGACGGTTGGCGCTGTTCTAGACCCGGTCACGCATTCTGAGAACGGCTTGCTCGAGAGGATCAAGGTCGTCGGCGACTGTCCTCCAGCCGCGCCACGTCGCCCCTCGTCACAGGGGAACCAGATCCTGTTCAACGGTGGCCCTGATCGCCGGTTTCAGGCCTGCGTCCGGCACCAGATCCACCTCCACGCCAAGAAGGCTCTCAAGCTCAGCCTGCATTCTCGCCATCGCCAGAAGCCCTGTGCGGGGAGGGAAATCGACGAGCAGATCAAGGTCACTGCTGGGTCCTTCTTCTCCGCGAGCGACACTCCCGAAGACACGGGCGTTGGTCACCCGTGGTCGCGAAGGATACGAAGCACCTCGGCACGGCGCGTTGCCAACAGCCGTCCGGTTGGCCCGGACAACCGCTGACGCTCGACCGTCGTGCTCATGAGTTCATGGTAATCCGCCGCCATCATGAAACCCAGAGGCCCGGCAAACCGCCCTCGCCCAGGGGTGATCATGACGACCACCGCTGCGGCGTCCACTCAAGCCAGGATCTCCGTAGGCACCCAAGGACCGCTCCGCCACGCCTAGCATGACGATCATGACCTCTCTTTGCGTCGCGGTCGTGCAGGCCGGGTCCACCGTGTTCGACACCGCCCACACCTTGACCCGCGCGGAAGCGTTCCTGCGTGAGGCGTCCGCGCGTGGGGCACGGCTGGTCGTACTGCCCGAGGCGTTCCTGGGCGGCTATCCCAAGGGACTCGACTTCGGCATCACCGTCGGGTCGCGTGCTCCGGCCGGACGCGAACTGTTCCGTCGCTACGTCGAGTCGGCGGTCACCCTGCCCGGGCCCGAAGTCGACGCGCTCGCGGCCTGGGCATCCGAGTTGGGCATCGACATCGTCGCCGGCGTGATCGAGCGCGACGGCGGCACGCTCTATTGCTCGTCGGTGTTCATCACCGCCGAGGACGGACATGTCGCCACCCATCGCAAGCTGATGCCGACCGCCGCCGAGCGCTACCTGTGGGGCCAGGGCGACGGCTCCGGATTGGCGACCGTGACCACCCCCTACGGCACGCTCGGTTCGGCGATCTGCTGGGAGAACTACATGCCGCTGCTGCGCACCGCGCTGTACGCCCGCGGCGTCGAGCTGTGGTGCGCCCCCACCGTGGACGACCGCGAGGTGTGGGCGTCCACCATGACCCACATCGCCCTCGAAGGACGCTGCTTCGTCCTCAGCGCCAACCAATACCTGCTCCGCTCGCAGATGCCGGCCGACGTGTCGCCGGTGCAGGGCGACGATCCGAACGCGGTCCTCATCGCCGGCGGCAGCATGATCGTGTCGCCCCTCGGCGACGTGCTCGCCGGCCCCTTGCGCGGCGGCGAGGGCGTCCTGATCGCCACCCTCGACCTGGACGACCTCACCCGCGCCCGCTTCGACCTCGACGTGGTCGGCCACTACGCCCGTCCCGACGTCTTCACCCTGCAGGTGGACACCTCACCCCGCACGACCGTCGCCGAAGACCCCGGTCGCCGAGACCACCCGACCGCCTGACCTCGTTGCGCACGATCAATACCGTTGCGCACGAAATATCGTGCGCAACGGTGCATATCGTGCGCGTGAGTGCGCTTCGCTGTTCCGGCCGCGCGGCGCACGGACTACGCGGGGCGACGAACCGGACGCCGCGAGCGCACGGCGTCCGCGAGCCCGAAGGGCGCCCAGCACAGCAGGAACGCTCCCCCAGCCAGGCCTGCCATGATCGGGATGTAGCGCGGCCACTCGGGCAGCTTGTCGAGCAGGCTCGCGGTCTCGAGTTTGCCGTTGATGTAGAGGTAGTTGGACCCGAGCCGGCGGTTGATGCCGAACACCACCGCGCCTTGGGCCAGCAGCACGCCGAACGCGCGCAGGGCGCCGGACGCCGTGGGCCGGTGCCCGTCGACGACCAGATGCCACACCGGCACCGCGACGAGCAGGCCGTGGCTGACGAAAAACTGCACATGCCGGAAGTGCTTGGGCCCGTAGGCGCCCACGTCCGGGGTGGCCATCGCCTGGGTCGCGCCCGCCAGACCCCAGTAGTAGCCGAGATCCCGGCCCAGAGCGCTCGGCCGCAGCAGGGTCGCGGTATCGACCCAGATCAGCGTCGAGCAGAGATGGAACGGCAGCATCTGCTTGGGCGTCCAGGTGCCGTTGCGGGCGCGCCAGCCGTGGTACATCGCCTCCTGCCCGATCAGTGCGGCGACCAGCAGATGCCGGGTACGGCGGCGTCCGGTCGGGCCCATCCGGCGTCCGGCGATCACCAGCCCCGCGACCGCGGCGCCGACCGCACCGATCGACGCCAGATGCGCGCGCGATCCCAGCGCGAAGAACTCCCCGCCCGGCGACGCGGAGAAGAAGCGGCCCAGCGCGGCTGAGAATCCTCGGCGTCCGTCCCCGGAGACCGCCTGCCCCGTGCCCGCGGCTGGTCCGGCGGCGTCCGGCACCGAACCGCTGCCTGCGTCCCCCACGCGCAGCGCCACCGCGAGCGCTACTTCTGCTTGGCGGCCAGCTGGCCGCAAGCGCCGTCGATCTCCTGGCCGCGGGTATCGCGGATGGTCGCGGCGATGCCGCGGGCGTTCAGGCGGCGCACGAACTCCTGTTCGTCGCGGCGGCGCGAGGCGGTCCACTTCGAGCCCGGCGTCGGGTTGAGCGGGATCGGGTTCACATGCACCCACCCCGCCCCACGACCGGACCCGGTCAGGACGTCCGCCAGCGCGTCCGCGCGCCAGGCCTGGTCGTTGACGTCGCGGATCAGCGCGTACTCGATCGACACCCGCCGGCCGGTGGTCTCGAAGTAACGGTAGGCGGCGTCCACCACCTGGCCGACCTTGAACCGGGTGTTGATCGGCACCAGGCTGTCGCGCAGTTCGTCGTCCGGGGCGTGCAGGCTGACCGCCAAGGTGACCGGCAGCCCTTCGGTGGCCAGCTTCTCGATCCGCGGCACCAGCCCGACGGTCGAGACGGTGATGCCGCGCGCCGACATGCCGATGTCGTCGACCATGCGCCGCACGGCCGCCATGATCGCCGGATAGTTGGCCATCGGTTCGCCCATCCCCATGAACACGACGTTCGAGAGCCGGACGCGGGCGCTGGCCGCGACCACCTGGGCGACGATCTCGCCGGCGGACAGGTTGCGCTGCAGCCCGCCTTGGCCGGTCGCGCAGAAGGGGCAGGCCATCCCGCAGCCGGCTTGGGAGGAAATGCACAAGGTGGCGCGGTGCCGTCCGGTGCCCGAGGACGGCTTGCCCGGCACCCCGTACTCCATCAGCACGCTCTCGACCAGGTTGTCGTCGTGCAGCCGCCACAGCGTCTTCACCGTGGTGCCCTCGTCGGCGGTCTGCACCGCCACCTCGCGCAGCAGCGGCGGGAAGAAAGTCTCGGCGACATCCGCGCGCAGCGAGGCGGGCAGATCGGTCCAGGTGGCCGGGTCGGTGTTGGCCTGCTTGTAGTAGTGGGCGTCGAACTGGGACGCCCGGAAGCCGGGCAGCCCGGCGGCGGTCACGGCCGGCCGCCGCTCGTCGGGGGCCAGGTCGGCCCAGTGCTTCGGCGGCTTGCCCCGGCGCGGGGCCTCGAACACCAGTGGCAGCGTGCGGCCGGCCCGCGCGTGGGCGTCCAGCTCGTCTGCGCGCGCCTTCTCGGACGCGGTCAATCCCTTATTCATCGCCGTGAAGGCTACCCGCCCGGGACGAACAGGTACATCACGAACCACGCCGGGGCGGCCGCCACCAGCATGGAGTCGAGCCGATCCATCACGCCGCCATGGCCCGGCAGGATCGAACTCATGTCCTTGATGCCGACGTCGCGCTTGATCGAGCTCTCGATCAGGTCGCCGCAGGTGCCGAAGAAGACGCACACCGCACCCAGCAGCGCACCCACCCACCAAGCCGCGCCCAGCAGCCAGACACTGAGCAGCGCGCCGACCACGCAGGCGAACAGAAACGAGCCGAACAGGCCCTCCCAGGTCTTCTTGGGGCTGATCTTCGGCGCCAGCGGCGTCCGCCCGAACAGCACCCCGACCGCGTAGCCGCCGGTGTCGCTGGCCACCACGCACAGCAGGAAGGTCACCATCCGCGCCGCGCCGTGCTGGCCGGCCAGGATCAGCGCCGTGAACGAGCCCAGCAGTGCGATGTAGCCGATGATGAACACCGACGCGGCGGCGTCCCGGACGAAGTTCTCGTGCCCTTGCGGGAACCGGGCAATCAGGGCGGCCAGCACGGTGGCGCCCAGGCACATCAGCAGCACCGCGTGCCAGGGCATCAGCCACAGGCCCACATTGGTCGCCGCCGCGTAGGTGCCGAGGATCATCGCGACCGTGCCGAGCACGATCGGGACCACCGCGGCCTTCATGCCGAGGCGGCGCATCGCGCTGTTCACCTCGATCGCGCCGAGGCCCAGCATGGTCGCGGCGAGCAGGATGAAGCCCCAATGCCACCAGGCCAGCGTCACGACGACGAGCGCGACCAGGCCGACACCGACGGCGATCGCCGCCGGCAGATCGCGCCCGGCCGAACGTTTCTTCGGTGCCGCCGGGGTCGGCGCTGAGGCGTCCGCCATCAGACCTCGATCAGCTCCGCTTCCTTGGCCTTGAGCAGCTCGGTGACCTGGTCTTCGTACTTGCGGGTCAGGGTGTCGAGTTGCTTTTCGGCGCGCGCCGCGTCGTCCTCGCCGACCTCCTTGGCCTTCTCGGCCTTCTTGACGGCGTCCACCGCGTGGCGGCGGTTCGAGCGGATCGCGACCTTGGCCTCTTCGGCCTTGGTGCGCGCCAGCTTGATGTACTCCTTCCGGCGTTCCTGGGTCAGCTGCGGCAGCACGATGCGGATGTGCTGGCCGTCGTTGGCCGGGTTGACGCCCAGGTCGGAGTCACGGATGGCCTTCTCGATGCCGTTCATGGCGTTGCGGTCGAACGGGCTGATCAGCACCACGCGGGCCTCCGGCACCTGGAAGGTGGCCAGCTGCTGCAGCGGTGTGGGGCTGCCGTAGTAGTCGACCATGATCTTGTTGAACATCGCCGGGTGGGCGCGGCCCGTCCGGATGCCCGCGAACTCCTCCTTGGCGTGGTCGATCGTGCCCTTCATCTTCTGTTCTGCGGTGGACAGGACGTCGGCGATCATTGGCTCAAGCTCCTTGCGTCGTTGATGTACGGGTCGTGTGACGATGGCGTCAGACGTGGACGGTGGTACCGATCTTCTCACCGTTGACCGCGCGCGCGATGTTGCCACGGACGCCGAGGTCGAAGAACACCATCGGCAGGCCGTTATCGCGCGCCAGGCTGACCGCGGTGGCGTCGGCTACCTTCAGGTCCTGGGCGAGGAACTCGGTGTAGGTCAGCTCGTCGTAGCGACGAGCGTCCGGGTTGGTGCGCGGATCGGAGTCGTAGACGCCGTCGGTGCCGTTCTTGCTCATCAGCAGCACCTCGGCGCCCACCTCGAGAGCACGCTGGGCAGCGACGGTATCGGTGGAGAAGAACGGCATGCCCGAGCCGGCGCCGAACAGCACGACCCGACCCTTCTCGAGGTGACGCACGGCGCGCAGCGGAATGTAGGGCTCGGCCACCTGCCCCATCGTGATCGCGGTCTGCACCCGGGTGGGCACGCCGGCCTGCTCCAGGAAGTCCTGCAGCGCCAGGCAGTTCATCACGGTGCCGAGCATGCCCATGTAGTCGGCGCGGCGGCGCTCCATGCCGGCCTGCTGCAACTGCGCACCGCGGAAGAAGTTACCGCCGCCGGTGACGATGGCCACCTGGGTGCCCTCAGCCACGATCTCGGCGATCTCCTGGGCGATCCCCGCGATCACGTCGGGATCGATGCCCACACCTCCGCCTCCGAAGGCCTCACCCGACAACTTGAGAAGGACGCGCTTGTAGACAGCCATCGAGAGGACTCCTTGGGGTTAGGGAAGACGAAAAAGTGGCGGGGCCGCACGCATGCGACTCCCGCCACTTTAGTGGATGAACGCGGCCTCTCAGGCGCCCGCGGACAGACGCACGAAGCGCTTGACGGTCACGCCGTTGTCCTTGAGCAGCTGGCCCACGGTCTTCTTGTCGTCGGAGACGGACGCCTGCTCCAGCAGGGTCACCTCCTTGAAGAAGCCGCCCAGACGACCCTCGACGATGCGCGGGATGATCTTCTCGGGCTTGCCCTCTTCCTTGGCGGTGAGCTCGGCGACGTGACGCTCCTTCTCGATCACCTCGGCCGGGACGTCCTCGCGGGAGACCCACTGCGGCTGCATCGCGGCGATCTGCATGGCAATCCCACGCACGAACTCCTCGCTGCCGCCCTCGTACTCCACCAGCACGCCGACCTGCGGAGGCAGGTCCTGGCTGCGGCGGTGCAGGTAGGTGGCGGTCGGCGCGCCGTAATGCGCGACGGCGGCCAGCTCGAGCTTCTCGCCGATCTTGGCGGCCAGTGCGGCCACGGCGTCCTCGATGGTCGACCCGGACGCCAGCACGACGACCTTGGCGGCCTCGAGGTCGGCGGCACCCGCGGCGTCCACGGCCACGGCGATCTCGCCGGCCAGCGCCACGAACTCCTCGTTCTTGGCGACGAAGTCGGTCTCGGCGCCCAGCTGGATCAGCGTAGTGCCGGCGCCGGCGACCAGGCCGTTGGTGGCCTCGCGGTCGGCGCGGCTGGACACCTTGGCCGCACCCGTCACGCGCAGGATCTCGGTGGCGGCCTCGAAGTCGCCGTTCGCCTCGACCAGCGCCTTCTTGGCGTCCATCATCCCGGCGCCGGTGGCGTCGCGGAGCTTCTTCACATCAGCGGCAGTGATTGCCATGTGCTGTCTCGCTTCCTTGGTTCTTGGTAGCTAGTGGTGGGTCACTGGGCGGACGCCGGCGAAGCCGGGGAGTCCGGCGAATCGGGCGACTCCGGGGACTCGGCGAGCGCGGCGGCCTCGGCCTGCGCACCCTCGACGGCGTCGGCCAGCGCGTCGGCCTGGACGTCGCTGCCCTCGACCGCTTCGGCCTCGGAGGTGGTCTGCTGCACGCCACCCAGCAGCTCACGCTCCCACTCGGCCATCGGCTCGGCGGCGGGCGCACCGGCGGCGACGCCACCGGAGCTACGGGCCAGCAGGCCCTCGGCGGCGGCGTCGGCGATGATGCGGGTCAGCAGCGCGACCGAACGGATCGCGTCGTCGTTGCCCGGGATCGCGAAATCGACCTCGTCGGGATCGCAGTTGGTGTCGAGGATGCCCACGATCGGGATGTGCAGCTTGCGCGCCTCGTCGATCGCCAGGTGCTCCTTCTTGGTGTCGACGACCCACAGCGCCTGCGGCAGCTTGTGCATATCGCGGATGCCGCCCAGCGTCTTGGCCAGCTTGTCCTTCTTGCGCTCCTGCTGCAGGAGTTCCTTCTTGGTCAGGCCGGTGCCCGCGGTGTTGGAGAAGTCGATCGCCTCGAGCTCCTTCATCTTCGCGGTGCGCTTGGAGATGGTGGCGTAGTTGGTGAGCATGCCACCCAGCCAGCGCTGGTTCACGTACGGCATGCCGACGCGGGTGGCCTGCTCGGCGATCGCCTCCTGGGCCTGCTTCTTGGTGCCGACGAACAGGATCTGCCCGCCGCGGGCGACCGTGTCGCGCACGAAGGCGTAGGCGGTGTCGATGTAGGTCAGCGACTGCTGCAGGTCGATGATGTAGATGCCGTTGCGCTCACCGAAGATGAAGCGCTTCATCTTGGGGTTCCAGCGGCGGGTCTGGTGTCCGAAATGGACGCCGCTCTCGAGGAGCTGGCGCGTGGTCACGACGGCCATGGCCGTTCCTTTCTCGCGGGCGCGCATGCGCGTCCGCTACGGGTTGAAGCGGGCCGAACCTTTCGGCCCTCCTGATGCGCCGATCACCCCCTTGCCCTGAGGCACCCGAGAGGCGACCGGACCCGTGCGGGCCCACTGGCGCATGCGAAGTCGATCCGGATCCACCGAATCGCTGAGGCGAGTTTAGCCCGAATCGCCGGGCCGTGCCGCACGGCGTCCGGACCGTGCCGAACAAGGCGCGGGACCGCCGCGGTGTCAACCCCCCAAAATCGGCCAAAGGCGCCACCGCTCACATTAGGTAAGGCTCTACTGGTCAAATCGGCAGCCGCACTGCCGCACCCAACACGAAGGACACCATGGCCCTCCAGCGTTCCCGCTTCCTCGCCCTCGCCGCCGCGGCGGCGCTCGCGCTCAGCGCGTGCAGTTCCCCGGCGCCGTCCTCGTCGCCGACCGCTGCCGCGGCGAGCAGCGTGACGGTCACGGACAACAACGGCAGCCACACCATCGCCACGCCACCGAAGTCGGTCGTCGCCACCGACAACCGCACCTTCCAGACCTTGTCGGAGTTCGGCGTCAAGCTGTCGGCCGGCGCCGTAGCGCTGATGCCCGACACGAATCCGTACAAGAAGGACGCCTCCATCGTCGACACCGGCAACCATCGCGAGCCGAACCTCGAGGCGATCGTCGCGGCCAACCCGGACCTGGTCATCGTCGGCCAGCGCTACACCGGCCACTACGAGAACATCGCCAAGCTGGTGCCCGAGGCGAAGGTGCTGCTGCTCGACCCCCGCGAAGGGCAGCCCTGGGACCAGGAGATGAAGCGCCAGACCACCGTGCTGGGTGAGATCTTCGGCAAGCAGGCCGAGGCCAAGGCGATCAACGACAAGTTCGACGCCGCGATCGCCCGGGTCAAGGCCGCCTACGACCCGGCCGACAAGGTGATGGCGCTCAACGTGTCCAACGGGAACATCGGCTACATCTCCGCCGACGAGGGCCGCACCCTCGGCGAGGCGGTGCGCTTCCTGGGCCTGACCGAGTCCTTCAGCGTCACCAACCCGACCATGGACCATGAGGGCGAGGAGGTCTCGGTGGAGGCCATCGCGGAGTCGAACCCGGACTGGTTCCTGGTGATGGACCGCACCGCGGGCGTTGGGGCGAGCGACGGCGCCGAGGTGCGCCCCGCCCTGGAGATCATCGACAACAACCCGGCGCTGGCCAACGTGACCGCGGTCAAGAACGACGCGGTCGTCGTGATGCAGGACGACGCCTACCTCAACGAGAGCGTCCAGATGTACACGAGCTTCCTGAACGCGTTCGCGGACGCGCTCGAGAAGGCGAAGTAGTCCTCATCCGGTGAGCGAACGGCGGTGGCGGAACGGATCCTGCGATCGTTCCGCCACCGCCGGCACACGCCTGACCCACTTCAGAGGAGGTGGCCGAACCCATGTCCGATGTCGGGCTTCTTCCCCCGCGTTCCCGCACCCGGCTATTCGACCCGTACCTGACGATCGGGGTGGCCGTCGTCGCCGGCCTCCTGGTGCTCTCGCTGTTCACCGGCGTCTACGACGTGGCCGGCGCCGAGGACGGCTGGGAGATGTTCGCCATCACCCGGATCCCGCGCACGGCCGCGCTGGTGCTGGCCGGCGGCGCCATGGCCATGTCGGGCCTGGTGATGCAGTTGCTCACCCAGAACCGGTTCGTCGAGCCGACCACGATCGGCACCACCGAGTGGGCGGCCCTGGGCCTGCTGGTCACCATGATCGCGCTGCCCGAATCGGGCATCATGCAGCGGATGATCGGCGCCATCGTGTTCGCGTTCGCCGGCACGATGGTCTTCTTCCTCTTCCTGCGCCGGGTGTCGCTGCGCTCCTCGCTGATCGTTCCGATCATCGGCATCATGCTCGGCGCGGTGGTCGGCTCGGTCACCACCTTCCTCGCGCTGCAGACCAATATGCTGCAGCAGATCGGGGTGTGGTTCGCCGGCAGCTTCACCGCCGTCCTGCGCGGGTTCTACGAACCCTTGTGGAGCATCACGCTGGTGGTCATCGCGGTGTTCATCGTCGCCGACCGGTTCACAGTGGCGGGTCTGGGCAAGGACGTCGCCACCAACGTCGGGCTCAACTACCACCGCGTCGTCCTGCTCGGTACCGGGCTGATCGCCGTCGCCACCGGGGTGGTCACCGTGGTGGTGGGCAACCTGCCGTTCCTGGGGCTGATCGTGCCCAACATCGTCTCGCTGATCCGCGGCGACGATCTGCGCAGCAACCTGCCCTGGGTCTGCCTGACCGGCATCGCCATCGTCACGGTCTGCGACCTGATCGGGCGCACCATCATCAAGCCCTTCGAGGTCCCGGTGTCGCTGATCCTGGGCATCGTCGGCTCGGTGGTCTTCGTCTTCCTTCTGCTGAGGCAGCGCAAGCATGACTGAGAACATGATCACCACCGACGCCGCCCCCGCGGCCACCAGCAAGCGGCTCTCCACCGCATTGCCGACCCGATCCTCGCGGCGCACCTATTGGACGGTCCTGGCCGTCCTCATCGCGTTGTCGCTCGTCTTCGGCACCGGCCTGATCCTGTGGGACAACCCGATGCCACTGGGCAGCGACGGCTTTTGGCGGGTCGTCGACCTGCGCGCCACCAGCGTGGTGGTGATGGCGATCGTCGCGGTCTGCCAGGGCATCGCGACGGTGAGCTTCCAGACCGTGGCGAACAACCGGATCATCACCCCGTCCATCCTCGGCTTCGAGGCCCTCTACGCCGCGGTGCAGACC
Source organism: Propioniciclava sp. (assembly GCF_047602245.1). Taxonomy (GTDB): domain Bacteria; phylum Actinomycetota; class Actinomycetes; order Propionibacteriales; family Propionibacteriaceae; genus Propioniciclava. The sequence continues at coordinate 3,111,621 of NZ_JASGHT010000001.1, read as the reverse complement.
TCGATGGTCTACTTCTTCGGGGTCGCCGGCCTGCTCGCCTTCCGCGGCCTGCCGCAGTTCGCCTTCCAGGTCGCGCTCATGGTGGGCCTGTCGCTGACGCTCTACGGCTGGCTACTGTCGGGCAAGTACGCCAACCTGCAGGTGATGCTGCTGGTCGGCATCGTGATCGGTGGCGGGCTCGGGTCGGTGTCGACCTTCATGCAGCGCATGCTCACCCCGAGCACCTTCGACATCCTCACCGCGCGGCTGTTCGGCAACGTGTCCAATGCCGACCCGGCCTACTTCCCGCTGGCCATCCCGCTGGTGGTCGTCGCCGCGGGCCTGATGCTGGCCCGCTGGAAGCGGCTCAACCTGCTCAACCTGGGCCGCGACGTCACCACGAACCTGGGCGTCAACCACCAGCGCGAGATGATCACCACGCTGTTCCTGGTCTCGATCCTGATGGCGGTGTCCACCGCGCTGGTCGGGCCGATGACCTTCCTCGGCTTCCTGGTGGCCACGCTGGCCTACCAGTTCGCGCGCACCTTCGACCACCGCTACCTCTTCCCGGTCGCGGTGCTCAACGCCTTCGTGGTGCTGTCGGGGGCCTACTTCGTGATGCGGCACATCTTCTACGCCCAGGGCGTGGTCTCCATCATCATCGAGATGGTCGGCGGCACCCTGTTCCTCGTCATCATCCTGAGAAAGGGCCGGCTGTGATCACCTTGACCAACGTCTCCAAGACGTACAGCAGCGAGGTGCGGATCGGCCCGGTCACCCTGGAGATTCCCCGCGGCGGCATCACCGCCCTGGTCGGGCCCAACGGCGCCGGCAAGTCGACCCTGCTCACCATGGCCGGACGCCTGCTCGGCATGGATTCGGGCACGATCGAGGTGGCCGGCTACGACGTGGCGTCCACCAAGTCGCGGGATCTGGCCAAGATCGTGTCGATCCTGCGCCAGGAGAACCACTTCATCACCCGGCTCACCGTCCGCCAGCTGGTCGGCTTCGGCCGGTTCCCCTACAGCCAGGGCCGGCTGACCACCCGCGACGAGGAGATCATCAGCCGCTACATCGACTTCCTGGAGTTGCGCGACCTGGAGGGCCGCTACCTCGACCAGCTCTCCGGCGGCCAGCGGCAGCGCGCCTACGTGGCGATGGTGCTGTGCCAGGAGACCGACTACGTGCTGCTCGACGAGCCGCTGAACAACCTCGACATCGCCCGCTCGGTGTCGATGATGCGCCACCTCAAGAAGGCCGCCACCGACCTGGACCGCACCATCATCGTGGTGCTGCACGACATCAACTTCGCCGCCGCCTACTCCGACTACATCTGCGCGATGAAGGACGGCGCCATCGCCCGGTTCGGCACCCCGGCCGAGATCATGCGTCCCTCGGTGCTGACCGAGATCTTCGACACCGACATCCAGGTGATTCCCGGCCCGGACGCCCGTCCGGTCGCGGTGTACTTCTGAGCCGGCACCCCGGCTGAGGCCGCGGCGTCCCCCGGACGGGCACACTAGATAAGGTAATCCTCATCTTATCGGCCGCGAGGCGGCTCGATTCCGGGAAGGGACGCGATGAACCAGGTGATCCGGCATGAACTGCACGCGCGGGTGGGCGCCGTGGCCGAGGTGATCGACCTCGCGCCCCGGATGCGCCGGGTGGTGATCGAACTCGCCGCGGGTTCCCCGCCGGTGCCCTGGGTGCGCCTCGCGGTGGGCGACCACGTCAAGCTCGCCTTCCCGGACGCCTCCGGTCGGCTCAACCTGCCGGCGCAGCCCGGCGTCCGGCCGGCCCCGGGCGAGCCGCGGCCGGTGCTGCGCGATTACACGGTCCGCGCGGTGCCGGACGCCGCACACGCGGTCTTCGACTTCGTCCTGCACGGGGACGGGCCGGCGAGCACGTGGGCGAGCAACGCCACGGTGGGGTCACCGCTGGGCGTCCTCGGGCCGCGCGGATCCCGGGTGATGCCCGGTGACCGGCCCCGCTACCTGTGCCTGATCGACAGCACCGCCCTGCCCGCGGCCGCCCGCTGGATGGAGGAGGCACCCGCCGACGCGGTGGTGGAGGTCGCCGTCGAAGGCCCGGCCGAGACCATCGCCGCGCTGCCCACCCGCGCCAACGGCTCGCTCACCCGTGTCGAGGGCACCGACGGCAGCGGGCTGGTCGCCTACCTGACCGGCCACCGCCCCCACCCCGGCGACCTGGTCTGGGCGGCCGGCGAGACCTCATCGATGATCGCCGTCCGGCGAGCGGCGGCGGCTCTGGGCGTCTCCCGCGAGGATCTCGACGTCCACGGCTACTGGAAACAGGGCGTGGCCAACCGCGATCACCACGCCCCGCTGGAGGACTGATCCCCCGGCGCCGGAGTCGCCCACGACTCACAGCGGTGGCGCGGTCGCGGCGTCCGTTCCGGGGAACGGTCGTTTGCCATCCGCCGCCCCACCTGCTGTAAATTAGGTTAGACAAACCTTAGCAATAGCCCACCAAGCCCTACAGCAAGAACTTTCGGGGGGAAGTCTGCTCATGTCGCTCCGCACCATTCCCACACATCCCCGGGTCAGCATCATCGTCCCGACCTTCAACGAGGCGCCCAACCTGGAACGCGTCCTGCCCACCCTGCCTGAGGTGCACGAGGTGATCGTCGTCGATGGGGGATCGACCGACGGCACCGCCGAGACCGCCCAGCGCGTGATGCCGTCGGCACGGGTGATCCAGCAGACCCGCACCGGCAAGGGCAACGCCTTGGCCTGCGGGTTCGAAGCCGCCACCGGCGACATCATCGTCATGTTCGACGCCGACGGCTCGGCGGACGCGCGTGAAATTCCGGTGATGGTCGCCGCACTGCTCAGCGGCGCCGACTTCGTCAAGGGCAGCCGTATGCTGCACGGCGGAGGTTCGGCCGACCTCACCACGACCCGAGCGCTCGGCAACCGTGCGCTCACCGGCATGGTCAACGTCTTGTTCCGCACCCGCTACACCGACCTGTGCTACGGCTACAACGCCTTCTGGCGCGACGTTCTCGACGTGTTCGATCTTCCCGATCCGGACGCCACGGGGCGTCAGTGGGGCGACGGCTTCGAGATCGAGACCCTGCTCAACTGCCGGGCCGCCGCGGCGCGCCTGACCATCCTCGAGATCCCGAGCTACGAGCACGACCGGATCCACGGCGTGTCCAATCTGCGCGCGCTGCCCGATGGTATGCGCGTGCTGCGCACCATCGACGCCGAGTTCCGCCGGTTGCGGACGCTACATTCGGGCACCCGGCATGTCGGCGCCACCGCGCGCTTCTCGAGCCGGCCGGTGGCACGCCCGACGGGAATCCCGGCCTACCGCGGCCCCCAGCGCGTCGCGGGCTAGAGCCCCCCACCCCCGTGCTGATCTCGCTCGGCCGCGTCGCGGCCGAGCGAGATCAGCACGGGTTTTTCCTATCAAGACGCGCGGCCCGTCCACGCACCATGCGGACATCGATCCACACCGGTGCGAGCGATGAGCGCCATGTGACGACCGGAGCCTGATCCACCCGCCCGTCAGCCCACGCGGACGTCCACGGCAGACGCCACGCTCGCGGCGATCGCCTCCACGTACGGCGGTTTGAGGATGGCGACATGGCCGCATTCCACCTCGTGCAGCGCGTATTCCCCGGTCAATACATGGCGCCACCACCCGCGGTCATCCAGGTTCTCCGGGGTGAGGAACACCTCGGTGGGCCCGTCCCACGGCCGCACCCGGTACCACTCGGTGAGCCGCAGGCCGTGCTGGAAGAAGACCTGATCACGCACGGCGGGCTGGTAGCGCACCAGTCCGGCGCCGAGCAGTTGCAGGCGCGTCGACCACAGTTCGCGGCGGGTCTGCTTGCGCCCGCCCGGCGTCCGGATCTGCGGCGCCTGGTCTCCGCCGAGTTGCGCCAGGTTTCCGGGCAGCAGCGTGTCGAGCAGCACCGTCAGGGCGATGTCGTAGCCGCGTGCGCGCAGCAGGTGCGCGGTCTCCAGGGCGAACAGCCCGCCCAGGGAATGGCCGACGAGCACCACCCGGCCGGGGCGCTGCCGGCGTTCGATCAGGCCGGCGTAGCGCTTCGCGGCACGGCGCACCGACCAGTCCGGGATCGCCCGCCGCTCCAGGCCTCGCACCTGGAAGGCGTGCACCGCGTGGCCTTCGCCCATCTTCCGCGCCAGGTCGGTGAACAGGTAGGCGGGCCCGCCCGCTCCGGAGAAGCAGTACACCGGGACGTCCCCGGGCTCCCCCTCGCGCAGGGTCACCATCACGCCGTCGCCGGTGGGCGTCCGGTGCTCGGCGGACTGCCGGACCCGGGCGGCAAACGCGGCCAGGGTCGGCGCCGCGGCCAGGTCGGAACCGTGCAGGTCGATCCCCTCCTGGCCGAGGACCGCCAGCATCTCCTCCACGGCGAGGGAGTCGCCGCCGAGTTCGGCGAAGCTCTCATCAGGGCCGACCGCCTCCACGTGCAGGACGTCGCACCAGACCGCGGAGACCAACGCCTGCCAGCGGTCGGCGGGCAGGGCCGGCTGCGGCCGTGCCGCGGGGGTGGGCAGCGCGGCCCGGTCGACCTTGCCGCGCTCGGTGCGCGGCAGCGCGTCCATCAAGACGATCGCCTGCGGCACCATCCAGTCGGGCAGCCGCCGGGCGAGGCCGGCGCGGAGCTGGGCCAGCGACGGCGTCCGGCGCGCCGGATCGGGCACGACATAGCCGATCAGCCGGCCGGCGGCGGCGTCAGCCACCACGACGGCGTCGATCACCTCGTCGATACCCCGCAGCGCCGCCTCGACCTCGGCCGGCTCGACCAGGTAGCCGCGGATCTTGACCGCGTCGTCCTTGCGGCCGGCCAGCGTCAGCACGCCGTCCCGGACGCTGCCCCGGTCGCCGGTGCGGAACACCCGGTCGTCGCCGCGGTCGCCGAAGACCTCGGCGGTGCGTTCGGGATCGCCCCAGTATCCGGACGCCAGGAACGGCGAACTCACCTCGAGCACGCCGGTCTCGCCGGGGGCAAGCGGCTCCCCCACCTCGGAGACCGGGGTGATGCATTTGTTGATCGTGATCCGGCCGGCGGGGATCTGCCCGGCCGGCACCTCCTCATCGGCGCCGAGATGGAAGAAGGTCAGGTGCCCGGTCTCGGAGGAGCCGACGTAATTGGCGTAGCCGGCGTTCGGAAGGTAGCCGCGGGCTGCCGCCACGTCACGTCCGTGCACCGGTTCTCCGCAGGTGGTGACCAGACGGACGCCGGGGTAGCTCTCGCGCGCGAGGCTGCCGTTGAGATGCCGCAGCATCGACGGGGTGCAATGCAGCGTGGTGACGTTCCGTTCGGTGAGCCACGCGGCGATCTCGCCGACGGGTCGCTGCCGGGGGTCGAAGCTCTCCAGCAGGCAGCCGTTCAGCACCGACATGAACAGCACCTCCTGACCTGCCGCGTAGGCGGGCGGGAGCAGCATGGCGCAGACGTCACCGGGGCCTAGCCCGAACTCGCGCCGGGTGGTAGCGGCACCGTTCACGACGCTGGCGTGGCTCAGGATCACGCCCTTGGGGGCGCCGGTGGAGCCCGAGGTGTAGACCAGTGTCGCGGGCGTGCGGCCGCTGGGCCGGACCGGTTCACCGGCCGCCGGGAGTCCGTCGCGCCAGGCGTCGGTGACCGACAGGACGCCGACGGCGCCCGCCTCGTCCGCCACCGCGGCCAGCTCGTCGTCGACGATGGTGACCGTGGCCCGGGACGTCCGCAGGATCTGCCGCAGCCGGTCGATCGGGAGCTGCTGATCCAGCAGTGCCAGCGGACGGCCGGCGTATGCCACGGCGACAGCGGCCGCGAGCGCGCGGGCCGAACCGCCCAGGACCGCTACCGGAGACTCGCCCGCGCCCGCCTGCGCGAAGCTGCGGCACAGGGCGCCCAGTTCGCCGTAGCTGACCGTCGCGGCGCCGGCGTCCCGGATCGCGATACTCCCCTCGCCGACGGCCGCGATGACTGCCTCCAGCTGGTCGCACAGCGGGGTGTCCGCCAGCGGATCAGGCGTAGTCACAACGGATTCCGGACGCGCGTCCCGAGTCAGCATGTACCCCCCTCGTCGCCACACTCTGGGCACGATCAGAAATAGATGAGGCAATGCTAACCTAATCTTCACTGCTGCCCGCGAGAGGGGACGGGCGGCGGACAACACAGTAAGCAGGAGGAAAATCCGTGCCCACACAAGTCCAACGAACAACCGGGGAGAAGCGCCGCGTCGCCTCCCGCGCCCTGGGGGGTGTCGTCGCGCTCGGCCTGGTGGTCGGGTTCGCCGCGGCAGGGCCGCTCGCTCAGGCCGCGACCGTCACGGCGGGATCGCGCACGTTCGACGTCCAGAGCGCCACCGTCGGCCAGGACCACTACCAGGCCGCCTACTCAGCTCGGAACAACGTGGTCTGGGTGAGCGCCACCAGCCACGCGTGGGGCGCCGACGGCACCCCGCGGGCGGCCGTCTCGACGGTGAGCAAGCTGAACCCGCAGACGATGGAAGTGCTCCAGACCATCACGCCGCGCACCCTGGACGCCGGCAGCCCGAATGCGCGCCCCGAGGCCGCCTACGGCATCGCCGTCGACGACGAGAACAACCGGCTGTGGACCAGCGCCACCCGCGAGGACGCCGTGGCGATCTACGACCAGAGCACGGGTGCTCGGGTCACCACCATCGGTGGTGTCGGGCACAGCCGCGATATCGCCATCGATCCGTACCGCGACATCGCCTACGTGAGCGATCCCAACGGTGGCCGCATCACCAAGATCGACACCAATACGCTCCAGGTGGTCGAACGGATCGAACTCGGCGGCAGCTTCTCGCCGATGAGCCTCGATCTGGTCGCCAGCCAGACCAGCGGCAAGCTGTACACGGTCAACCTGAACGACGGCGCACTGATCGAGTTCGACCTGGTGACCAAGAGCGTGCGGACCGTCGCGCGCACGGGCGGCGTCCGCGCCTCCGGCGTCGCGGTCGATCCCACCCGCGGCCTGGCCTACGTGTCCAGCCAGGACTCCGCGGACGTCCGCACGGTGAACCTGTCCACCGGCGCGGTGATCAACACGGTGAAGGGTTCGGCCGGCGTGCTCAACTCGGCCGTCGATCCGCAGGCCGGCCTGGTGTACTCGGCCGCCTTCTACGGCTCCAGCGTGGTGGTCACCGACGCCACTACCGGCGCCCTGGTCGGTGAGGTGCCGGTCGGTGCCGGCCCCAACGACGTGATCGTGGTCAACGGCTCCGCCTGGGCCGTCGACCGTGCCGCCAACGGCTCCAAGGTGTGGCGGATCACCCCGCAGTCGACCACCCCGACCCCGACCCCGACCCCCACGCCGACCCCGGAGCCCACGCCGAATCCGGCCGAGCCCACCTTGGCGATCGAGGGAACCCCGACGGTCGGCGGCACCTTCACCTTGCGCGGCACCGGCTGGGTCCATCCGGACGGCACCGGCTCGCGCATCGGCGTCAAGATCGATGAGGGCGCCTTCGTCAACGCGGCCGGCAGCCAGGTGTGGATGGTGATCGAGGCCGAGGACGACGGCAGCTTCGAGGTCGACGTGACCCTGCCCGATGGCACCACCGGCCCGGCCGGCAGCACGCCGGCCTTCAAGTCGGGACCGCACGCGCTGCTGTTGCTGACCGGCACGCTCAAGCCGGGCGACAACCGCCGCGTCAAGGAGATCAAGTTCACCGCGAGCGACGCTCAGCCGACGCCGACCCCCACTCCCGAGCCGACGCCGACCCCGACCCCCAAGCCGACGCCGACCCCGGAGCCGACGCCCACTCCTCAGCCGACGCCGAGCCCGACGCCGACCCCCAAGCCGACGCCCACTCCGACCCCGGAGCCGGGCCAGGCACCGACCGCGACCCAGGCCCCCGAGATCCGCGGTGACGCGTGGGGCAACGAGGAACTGATCGCGACGCGCGGATCGTGGCGCAACGCCGACCAGGCAACCTACGCCTACCAGTGGCTGCGCAACGGTGAGCCGATCGAGGGTGCGACCTCGCGTCGCTACACCCTGACCGGTGCGGACGCCGGCAAGAAGCTGTCCATCCGCGTGCAGGCCACCAACGCCTCCGGCGCCAAGGGCGAGGCCGTCTCGGCCGAGCGTGAGGTCTCGAAGGCCAACACCCGGGTGCGAGCCGAGGTCGTGCGCGCGCAGGGCCGCAACCAGGGCACCGTCCGGGTCGAGATCGGCTCGCGGGACTGGATCAAGCCCGAGGGCGGCGAGCTGATCATCTCGGCCAGCGGCAAGACGGTCAGGGTCCCCGTGTCCGACTACTACACCACGGCCGCGCTGCCGTGGCTGCGGCCGGGCATGACCCACCGGGTCACCATCCGCTACACCGGTGACGAGAGCCTGTCGGGCTCCTGGACCAGCTTCAACCTGCGGGTCCGCGGCTGATCAAGCACCGATGAAGCACCGTTGAGGGTGGTGGCGCCACGAGGCGTCACCACCCTCTTCTCATGCGCGGACGAGAAACACGCCGCGGAAACTTAGGTTCGGCTAACCTCACCCCTAGGCGTCCACGAGAGGGGTGGACCGCAGACAAGCACCGCAGCAGGAGGAGAATCCGTGCCCACACGCGCCCATCCAACCACCACCAGGAAACGCCGCGGCTGGCGAAGTGCCGTGACGTTGGCCCTCACCCTCACCCTCGGTCTGGCAGCCACCGCGCCTCTGGCGCGGGCCGCGACCCCGGTGGCGGGATCCCAGGTCTTCGATGTCGAAGGCGCTACCGTCGGCCAAGACCTCTATCAGGTCGCCTACTCGGCCCGGAACGACGTCCTCTGGGTCACCGGCACCAGCCACGTCTGGAACGACGACGGAGAGCCGCGAGCCGCCACGTCCACGGTGACCAAGGTGAACCCGCGCACCCTGAAGGTGCTCCAAACCATCAAGCCGCGCACCCTGGACGCCGGCACCCCGAACGCCCGCTCCGAGGCCGCCTACGGCATCGCCGCCGACGACGAGCACAACCGGGTCTGGACCACTTCGACCCGTGAGGAAAGCGCGGTCATCTACGACCAGGGCACCGGCGCCCACGTCCGGACCATCCCCGGCGTCGGGCGCGCCCGCGACATCGCGATCGACCCCTACCGCGATGCCGCCTATCTGAGCGATCCGAACGGTGGCCAGATCACCAAGATCAGCACCAAGACGCTGGAGGTGATCGACCGGATCAAGCTGGGCGGCGGCTTCTCACCGATGAGCCTGGAACTGATCGCCGATGAGACCAGCGGCAAGCTGTACACCGTCAACCTCAATGACGGCGCACTGATCGAGTTCGACCTCGTGACCAAGAGCGCCCGCACCGTCGCGCAGACCGGCGGCATCAGCGCCTCCGGCGTCGCCGTCGACCCCACCCGCGGACTGGCCTACATCTCCAGCCAGAAGTCAGCCGACGTCCGCACCGTCAACCTGGCCACCGGCAAGGTGACCAAGGTGACCAGCGTGATCGACACGATCAAGAACGGCGCCCCCGGAGTACTCAACTCCGCCGTCGACCCGAAGGCCGGCCTGGTCTACTCCACCGTCTTCCAGGGCTCCAGCGTGTTCGTCACCGATGCCACCACCGGCGAACCGGTCGGCGAGGTGCAAGTCGGCTCCGCCCCGAACCATGTGATCATCGCCGGCGGCTCTGCCTGGGCCGTCGACCGCGCACCCGGTGGCTCGAGCCTGTCCCGGATCACTCCGAAAACCACCACCCCCGACCCGGATCCCTTCCCGGTCCCCGATCCCAGCCAGCCTCCGAAGCCTGGCGGCGTGAAGCCTGCGATCAGCGGCAACGCCGTGGTGAACGAGGTGCTGTACGTGACTCGCGGAACATGGCTGAACGCGCCGGGGGCGTACTTCGAGTACCAGTGGGTGCGCAACGGCAAGCCGATCAAGGGCGCCACCTCACGGGAATACCGCCTCACCGCTCAGGATGCCGGGCAGAAGCTGTTCGTCTGGGTCCAGGCCAGCACGGCTGCGGGCTCCGGAGAGGCACTCTCGGACGAGATCACCGTCGCGAAGGCCGCGAAGGCCGATACCCGGGTCAGCACCAAGGTCATCGCACCGCAGGGTCGCCAGCAGGCCCGGATCGTGGCCGAGATCGGCTCGAAGGACTGGATCAAGCCCAGCGGCCGGCTGACCATCACCGCGAGCGGGAAGACGGTCTCGGTGCCGGTCTCGGACTACTACGTCGAGGCGGAACTGCCGTGGCTGCGCCCAGGCCTGACGCACCAGGTCACCGTCCACTACTCCGGCAACGACACGCTCGACGGCTCCTCGACCAGCTTCGAGCTCGCAGTTCGCAGCTGATCCAGCACCGCTGAAGCACCGTTGAGGTTGGTGGCGTCACGGCGCCACCACCCTCGTCGCGTACCCTGGCCACGAGATGGTCAGCGCGATCTGTTCGATTTGTTTAGGCTAGTCTTACCTAAATGACTGGCTCTCGCGAGGCCTCCCCGGTGCCTGACTTCGACCCCGCACGCAGCAGTGTGGCGGTGGTGATCTGCGCCTACGACGACGGGCGTTGGCCGGTGCTCGCCCAGGCCGTGCAGGCCGCCGCCGGCCAGCTCGGCGAGGCCGATGAACTCGTCGTAGTCATTGACCATAACCCAGGCTTGCTCACCCGCGCGCGTGACGCATGGGAGGGCCTCCCCCGGGTGCGGGTGGTGCCCAACTCCGGTGAGCGGGGCCTGTCGGGTGGCCGCAATACCGGCATCGAACACAGCAGCGCCGCGGTGGTGGCCTTCCTCGACGACGACGCCGTGCCCCGTCCGGGTTGGGTGGAGGCGCTACGGGCGCGTTTCGCCGATCCCGCCGTGGCCGCGGTGGGCGGCGCCGTCCACCCGCGCTGGGCCGCCGGGACGCCGCCGCGCTGGCTGCCCGAGGAGTTCGGCTGGGTGGTCGGCTGTGACTACCGCGGCCTGCCCAGCGACGGGGCCTCGATCCGCAACCCGATCGGCGCCAACATGGCCATCGCCCGGGACGCCTTCGACGCCGTCGGCGGCTTCTCCGAGCGGCTCGGGCGCACCGGCGAACTGCCGACCGGCTGCGAGGAGACCGAACTCGGCATCCGGATCCGCGCCGCACTGCCCGGCCGTATCCTGGTGCGCGACACCAGCGCGGCCGTCGACCATCTCGTGCCCACCGGACGCGGCACCGTGCGCTACTTCGCCCGTAGATGCTGGAACGAGGGCCGCTCCAAGGCCGCGCTGACCGCGCTGGTCGGCGCCGGCGACGCCCTGTCCAGCGAGCGCGGTCACGCGTTCCGGCTGGTCACCCGGGCGCCGGCACGCTACCTGCGCCGGGCCGCCGGCGGTGACCCGAGCGGGGTGGCCCGCGCCCTGTTCTGTGCGGTCGGCCTGGCCGTGACCGGCGCCGGCTACCTCTCCGGCCGCAGTAGCGGCGTCTCCCGGGTCACCGGCCAGGACGCCGCCCCCTCCGCCCCGGTCGCCACCTCCGGCCTGGCCGACGACTCCTCGCCGGCCGACGTTTCCTCCCCGGTCACCGCTTCCTCGCTGGCCACCGATTCCTCGTCGGATCCATCCGGCTTCACGCCGATCCCGGTGATCGACGTCGACCTCGGCACCGGGCGGGGTCCCGACGTCCAGGCGCCCGAGGTGCAGGTGCTGGTGCGCTGCCACGGCTGGCCGCTCGGCCAGACCCGAGTGCGCCTGGATGCCGTGCCGCAGGGCATCGATGACTGGCGCACGCTGCTCCGCGACGCCGACCCGGCCCTGGTCGCTGCCGCCGACGGTCTTGCCGCACCCGCGGCTGCCACGCCCGCGGCGTCCGGGCTCGGCACCGGCACCGGCGAGACGGTCAGCGTGGTGATCTGCACGCTGGGCCGCAACCCGCTGCTGACCACCACGGTGCGCGCGGTGCTCGCCCAGCGCGGCCCGATGGACGAACTGCTCGTCATCGACAACGACCCGGGCTCGGGCGGGGTCGCGACACTGCTGGACGGAATCAGCGATCCCCGGCTGCGGGTCGTCGCCGAACCGCGCCGCGGGGCGTCCCATGCCCGCAACACCGGGGCCGCGCACGCCCGCGGCGTCCTGCTCGCGTTCACCGACGACGACGCGGTGCCCGATCCGGACTGGACCGCGCAGCTCACCGCCGCCCTGACCGCGCACCCGGGCATCGGCTGCGCGACGGGCCTGGTGCTGCCGGCCGGCTTCGAGTCGGCCGACCAGTTGCGGTTCGAGGAGTACGGCGGCTTCGCGAAGGGGTATGCCACCACGCACTGGGACCCGGCGGACGACCCCACCCTGGACGCCGCACTGACCGCATGCGCGCGGGCGGCGGGCTCCCCCACCGATGCGGTGCCCGGACGCCGCGGCGCCGCGTTCCCCTACACCGCCGGCGAGTTCGGCTCGGGCGTGGTCGCCTTGCGCGCCACCACCTTCGCCGCGCTGGGCGGGTTCGACCCGGCGCTGGGCCCCGGCACGCCGACGCACGCCGGTGAGGATCTCGATCTGTGCCGCCGGGTCTACCTGTCCGGCGCCGCGGTGGCCTATCACCCGGCGGCCATCGTCCGGCATCACCACCGCACCGACGGCGCCCAGCTGCAGGAGCAGATCTTCGGCTACGGGGTGGGGCTGACCGCCGCGCTGGCCAAGCTGCTGTTCACCCAGCCGCGGCATCTGGCCGGATTCGCCGCGCGCATCCCCGCCGCGGCGAACATGCTCTTCGCGGCCGACTCGAAGAAGAACGCGGCACTGCCCGCGGACTTCCCCGCCGAACTGCTGCAAGCCGAGCGCCGGGGCATGCTGGCCGGCCCGTTGCGCTACCTGCGGTCCCGGGCGGCGGCCCGATGAGCCCCAGCATCGGGGTGGTCGTCCCCGTCTACCGGGTGGAACGCTATGTGGCGGGCTGCGTCGCCTCGATCGGCGCGCAGACGCTGGCCGCCGACCGGGTGATCCTGGTGGACGACCGCGGCGGCGACGCGTCCATGGACCGCGCCCTGGATGCCGCCCTCGACGCCGGGCTCGCCGTCGAGGTGGTCACCCAGCCCGAGAACCGCGGGCTGTCCGCCGCACGCAATGCGGGCCTGGCCAGGCTCGATACCGACCTGGTCTGGTTCTGTGACTCCGACGACACCGTCGAGCCCACCTTCCTGGAGGCGATGCGGGACGCCCTGGTCGCCTGCGACGCCGAGGTGGCGATGTGCCGCACCGCCCGGGTGGACGAGGCCGGCGCCCGGCTCAGCATCGACGAGGACTCCTTCGGCGACCAGCGCTCGCTGCCCGGGCGCGAACTGGCCCGGCGGCTGCTGCGCAGCGAGGCCCGCGGCTACGCGTGCAACAAGCTGTTCCGGCGCGCGGTGCTCGGTGAGGCGCCCTTCCCCGAAGGGCACGTCTACGAGGATGTCGCCCCGCTGCTGCGGATCGCGCTGGCCGTCGAGACGGTGGCGCTGGTGGACGCTCCGCTGTACCGCTACCTGATCAACGAGTCCTCGATCTCGCGGCGGTTCGGGCCACACACGCATGACCTGTTCGTGCAGGACGGCCACGTGCAGGCGCTGCTCGCCGCGGCCGGCGTGTTCGACGGCCCCGAGGCGGACGCCTGGCGCCGCGCGCACCTGCGCTTCCGCTACGACGGGGTGGTGCTGCCGGCGTCCAATATGGCGCTGCGCGCCCGGTTGGCCGGCTCGGCGATCCCGGAGATCGGCGAGGTGGTCCGGACGGCGCGGGCCCTGATCCGGCCTGCGGATCTGGTCGGGTTGTGGCGCGACGGCGCCCGCCGTCAGGTGGTGGCGGCGGGTGTGCTGGCGCTCAGCCCGTGGCTGTACGCGCAGATCCTGCGCCGCCGCTGAACAGCGTCCGCCCTTGCCGGGACCACTCTCGTAGCGTGGGGAGCGGACGCCCCTGGGCCAGGCTCAGCGGCGCAGTAGACCGCGGACGCGCTCGCGTCCGACCAGCAATGCTTGGCCCACGCCCGCCAGGCCGCCGGTGCGCGCACCGAGGTAGAGCAGCACGGGCAACCGGCGCACGAGGTAGACCAGCACCCCGGTCAGCCCGGCGCCTTGGGGCCACAGCAGCCGCCGCATGCGTTCTTCGCTGAACCGGACGCCGCGGGCGGCCAGATTCTCCACGCAGATCCGCAGGTGGGTGCGGATCATCACGTCGCTCTCCCGCCTGGTCACCTGCTCGGGGTGCTGGCGGTAACGCAGCCCGACCTCGCTCAGGTTGCGCAGTTCGCCGAACTCGGAGAGTTCGCTGAACAGCTTGAAGTCCTCGGCCTGCAGGTAGCCCTCGCGATAGCGCACGTTGTTCCGGCGGATCACGTCGGCGCGGATCAGCACGGTTGCATGCGGGACCGACGATCCGAAGATGAGGTGCGCCCGGCAGGCGCGCGCCCCGCGCGGGGGGCGGACGATCCCCTCGATGGCGCCGAACAGCTCGTACGGCGTGCCACAGGCCACCGTCGCGGGATGCTGTTCGAAATGCTCCAGCTGACGCCGCAGCCGCCCCGGCGACATCAGGTCGTCGGCGTCGGTGCGCGACAGGAAGGTGCCCCGGGCGACCTCCAGGCCGTGGTTGAGCGCGCCGATCAGCCCGAGGTGGTCCACCCGGACGACGCGCAGCCGCGGGTCGGTGTAGGACCGCAGGATCTCGGGCGTGCCGTCGGTCGACCCGTCGTCGATCACCAGCAACTCGAAGTCGGCGGCGTCTTGGGTCAGCACGCTGTCGATGGCCTCGGCCAGGTACTGCTCGCCGTTGTAGACCGGCATCAGCACGGTCACCAGTGGGTCACTCATGTCATTCTCCTGATCGTCCGCCAGGTGGGCACGGCGAGAATCGCCGCGGCGACGGCCTCCACCACCAGATAGCTGTAGCCGATGCCGTTCAGTCCGAACCGGTCGATGATCAGCACCACCCCGCCGACGACCAGCACGGTGGTCAGCACCTGCATCACCATCGCGAGCTTCAGCCGGCGGGTCACCCGAGCCACGCCGGCGTACAGGATGCCGACCACCGACAGCGGCATGCTCAAGGCCATCAACCGCACCAGCGACTCGGTCTCGGACGCGTACCGTTCGCCGAGCAGCCCCAGCACGACCGGCGCGCCGAACCAGAGGAAGAGCGCCCCGAAGACCGCCAACGCCGA
This sequence comes from Propioniciclava sp., assembly GCF_047602245.1. Lineage (GTDB taxonomy): Bacteria > Actinomycetota > Actinomycetes > Propionibacteriales > Propionibacteriaceae > Propioniciclava. Next base: position 3,096,539 of record NZ_JASGHT010000001.1, on the reverse strand, counting down.
CAGGATCGCCGCGAACCGCAGGGTCAGCCGGCGCGCGTTGGCGCCCGGCGCGGACGCCTGCGCGATGTAGGGGCCTAGCACCGTGCCCAGCAGCAGCGCCAGCGCCGAGAACAGCGTCCAGGCCATCGTGAAGGCCGCGTTGAGTTCGGCCCCCAGCCGGTCGACCACGATCAGCGGGATCACCAGCGGCGCCGAGGCGCCGACCACCATGATCCCGACGCTGGTGCCGAAGTAGGAGGCCAGTTCGCGCACCGGCGGGAGCGACGGCGCCGCCTTCATCAGGGTCGGCGCGCCGCAGTGCTTCCAGACCGCCGGCAGGTAGAGGATCACCAGCAGCAGGGCCGGCGCGGACCAGGCCAGCACCAGCGACTCCCCGCCGATCAGCATCAGCGCCGCGGCCCCTGCCGCGAGCGCCAGCTTCGCCACCGCGTGGGCGATGTTCTTCACCGCGGCCCAGCGCGCCCGGCGCAAGCCGATCAGGGTGTTGTCGAGCAGCGCGAACTGGGCCAGCGTGATCACCAGCACCGGGAAACCCACCCACTCCCACGGGTGCACGAACAGCCGCTCCGTGGGGCCGAGGAGCAGGAAGCCCGACCCCAGCAGCAGGGCCAGGGCGGCGGTGGCCAGCCCGCCGCGCAGAAGATAGCGGCGGGTGTCGCGTCCGGACACCGGAAGGAACCGCTCGTACATCCCGCCCAGGCTGAGGTTGGACACCGTTGCCAGCGCGGTGGCCGCCGACACGATCGCTGAGGCCCGGCCCACCTCCGCCATCGGGAATCCGCGCGCCGCGATCGTCCAATAGGCCAGGCCGAGCAGGGCCGTCACCCCGGTCGACATGGTCAGCGCCAGGGCGTCCAGTTCCAGCGTCGCCCGCTTCAGGCGCGCTCGCCAGCCCACCTTGCCGGGTGCCACGATTTCGGGCGCCGTCATGGCCGCGCCTCGTAGAACGCCGATTCGGCGAGGTCGGCGACGAAGGCCTGCCCGGCGTCGGTCAGGTGGATGCGGTCGCGCGCGTACAACTGCGGGGCCACCTTGACCACCGGCATCCGGTGAGCCAGGTCGATCACCGGAACGCCGAGTTCGGCGGCGTAGTCGAGGGTGACCTGCTGGAAGTCGAGCCATGAGGTCTCCGAAGTCTCGTCGGCCACCGGCTGGGTGCCCAGAATCCAGGACGCCCGCGGCGCCGCCTGGCCGACCCGGTCGTGGATCGCACGCAGGTGCGCACCGAACCGGTCGCGGTCCCCGTCGTTCCAGAAATCGTTGCCGCCCAGGGAAAGCACGACCACGTCGGGGTCGATGGTGGTCAGCAGCGACCTCAACCCCGGCTGATCGAGCCACCACAGCCAATCGGAGGTGCTGCTGCCGGACCAAGAGAGGTTGTACACCTCGATCGAGCCCTGACCCGTCCGCCCGAGCACACCAACGATGGCGCCGTTACCGGTCACGGTGAGGGTGGTGCCGAGGTCGCCCACCTCGAAGCTGTGCAGCCCGGCGCCCGGACTGCTGAACTCGACCCGCCGGTCCCCCGAGGTCGCGGTGAACGACGCCCCGGCCCGCTCGGAATAGACGTGGACGACGGCGGTGTCGAAGCGGCCCACGTCCCAGCTGACGGAACCACCCTCCACCGCCCCGGGGACGCCCACGCCGTCCCTGGCCGGCCAGGCGCCGCGCTGCGGGCGTCCGGCCTCGAATTCGAACATGTCCCCACCCAGGGACGCCGGCAGCCACGTACCGCCGGACTCGCCCTCACGGCGGTACTCGCGCAGCCGCGAGCCGAGCAGGTGCGGCCAGGTCTTCTCCAGCGCCGTCACCTCTCCCATTCCCTCCGAGAGGGAATCGGAGAGCACGACGATGCGCGTCGGCCGGGGCTGCCACGGACGGGTGACGGCGAGCACGCCGGCGATCAGCACCACGGCCAACACGATCGCCAGCGTCACGAAGAAACGTCGACGGGTGCCCATCAGGCATCCTCCTGTCTGGGTCGGCGCGCGCTGCGGCGCTGTCTGATCCGGGCACCCAGGTAGACCGCGGGGCCGGCCAGGTAGCCGCGCCGCTCCGCCCAGGTGGCCTGCGCGGGGAAGGCCGCAGTCTTGCCCTTGTTCTTGTTCGAGCCGGAGTCCAGCAGCAGGCGCAGCCCTCCGGGCAGCTTGCGGAGCACCCCGGCCGCGGTCGCGGGTGAGCTGAGCAGGCGCTTGGCGACCACCGCGGCCATGCCCAGCCCGTAGCCGTACATCTGTTCCACCAGGGCGTCGTGGTCGGCCCGGTGATGATGCCGGACCAGCGCGGCCGGCCAATAGACGACGGTGCCGCCGTCGAGGTAGACGGTCTGGAAGGCGTCCAGGTCCTCGCCGCCGCGGGTCGGCGAGCCGGCGCCCAACGCCTCGTCGAATCCCCCGCGCGCCCGGAGCGCCTCGGCTCGGAAGGCCATGTTGTTGCCCGACCCGTAGCAGGCGTCGAACGGGAAGGCCAGGCCCTCCGGGCCGGGCTGCGTGCCGAGGGCGGTGGTGGTGCCACCGCGCCGCCAGTGCACCGCGCGCAGGCCCTTCGCGAAGCCGCCGGCCTCCTCGAAGAACAGCTGGGTGCGGGTGGCCACCTCGGTGGGCAGCACCAGCCCGGTGACGCAGTCCACCTGGTCGCCGGATTCGAAGACGGACGCCAGCGCGGCCACCCAGCCCGGGTCGGGGAGCGCGTCGTCGTCGGTGAACGCCACCACCGGATGGCCCGCCTCGGCCAGCCCGGCGTTGCGGGCCGCGGACAGGCCGCGGCGGGGCTGGTCGATGATGCGCAGCCGCGGATCTCCGACGCCGGCCAGCAGCGCGGGCACCCGCCCGGATCCGGGGTCGTTGTCGACGACCAGGATCTCGATGTTCGTGTGGGTCTGCGCCAGCAGCGCCGCCACCGTGTCGGTCAGCCGGGGTTCACGGCCGAGGGTGCAGACCACCACGCTGACCCCGACGGTGGTGGGACGTCCCGCGACGAAGCCCGACGGCGGGCGCACCCCCTCCTCGGCGACGGCGCGCCGGACGATCCCGGCGGCCTCGGCCGCCGTGGCCGCCCGAACATCGCACACGGCGGCCGGCCAACCGCCCGCCGTGGCCAGCACGAACAGGCGCCCGTCGGCGTTGGGTTGCAATGCGGCGTCCACGGCGTCCTCGACGGCCCAGGTCACGCAGCGGATCGGCGTCAAATCTTCGTTCACGGCAGCCATCGCGCCGCCTCCTGTTCCCGGGCATGCTCCGGCACGTAGCGGAACACCGAGACCCCATCGCGCTCAAGCACCGTGTCCCAGCGCGCACGTTGCCGCAGTTCCCCGCGCACGCGCTCGATGGTGCCCTCACGCGCAAAGCCGCTATACGCTGCGAAGGCGTCCATCCGGGGCCCGACCAGGACGAACGTCGGCGACGGCCGCTCCTCCAGATGCGCCTCGAGCACGTCCAGGTAGTCGGGCAGCCTGATCCCTCCGCCCACGTTCTGCAGGGATTGGTCGTAGTCCCAGTACTCGGCGTAGCGCGCCGCGTAGTTTTCGGTCGAGCGCGACGGCCAGTAGGTCGACAGCGGGCTGAGGAATGCATGCCCGGGCACCGAGCGCTCCAACTGCGCCTCGACCTCGTACTCGGCCTTGGTCACGCCGTAGTGGTAGAAGGTGGCGAAGTAGGCGTGCCCGGGGACGAGAGCCAGGAAGAGCGCGACCGCTCCCGCGATCAGCCGGCGCCAGGTCGCACCCGCGATCTGGCGAGCCAGCCACGGTCCGACCAGCAGCGAGCAGCCGGGGATCGAGTAGAGCATCACCCGCAGCAGCGCCTCGCCGCCGTAATTCTGAGCGAGCAGGATCGCGAACGGCGAGAAGGCCAGCACGACGGCGACCGGCCCGGTGCCGCGGAACCAGACCCGCCGGCTGTTCTCGATCAATCCCAAGAACGCGATCAGGATCGCCAGGCCCCACAGGCCGACCGAGGCGATCCGCGCCGTCATCTGCTGGATGGCCAGTTCGGCGCCCGGCGTCGAGGCGACCGAGTTGGTCTGCGCGTTGCTGACCGGGTTGAATCCGCTGAACAGGCCGTAGCCGTCGGCGATGTCGAAGTTGACCGCCAGCTGGGCGAGCGCCAGCGCGCCGCAGGCAACCAGCAGCAGCCAGGGCACCCGGCGCAGCACGGCGAGAATGAACAGGGCGCCGAGAAGCCAGAACGGGGTGAGCTGGTGGGTGATCACCAGCGCGCCGAAGCAGATCACCGCCATCACCCAGGCTGCCCGGCTCCGCCGGGCGCGCAGTGCCAGCGCGGCCACCACGATCGCCTGGATGTAACCGATCGCTTGAGGAGCGAAGTAGTCCTGCCCGATCCAGTTGGCCAGCAGGGCCACCATGGCCGCCGCGAGCGAGTCCGCCGTCTCCAGCCGTAGCGCCCGGGCCAGCAGGTAGACCGCGCCCGCCGAGGCGAAGGTGACCGCCAGGGTGAACCAGGTCGCCATCGCGATGGTGGACAAGCGACTGGCCTCGCCGATCCAGGCGAAGGCCGCGAAGAATCCCGGCCAGCCCTGATAGATGTCCAGGCCACGCTGCAGGGCGCCGGTGGAGGCGATCAACTCGACCACGCCGAGATGCTTGTAGGCCCAGTCGGCCCACGGTGCGCCGAGCGCCAGCGGCGCCACTCCGCGCTGAATCAGGCAGGTGAGCGCGAGCATCGTCCACAACAGTCCGGTGTCACGCAGCCGCAGCGCGATGCCGAAGGCGAGCACCGCGAGCAGGAGCGCGGCGGTGAAGGTCGGCACCATCACCAGCGGGCCGAATGCGATCCGCTCCGCCGCGATCCGGGGCAGTGAGATCAGCCACAGCACGGCGGCTAGCACCCCGGTAACCGCCGCCGTGATGGCCCAGGCGCCGCGCGGAAACGCGAACACCGGACGCGGCTGCCGGCTGAGGTGGAAGACCGAGTAGAGCGCTCCGAGGGCCGCGACGACCACGGTCGTAGGCACGGGCGTCCACCCCCCGGCCCACAGCGACCCCGACGAGACCAGCACCACCACCGAGATGCTCAGCGCCGGCACCAGGCCCACGAGGGGCAGGCCGGTGGAGGGCAGCAGCCGGACCACCAGCGCCCCGGGCACCAGCAGCCAGAACGGCAGCGCCGTCCAGGCGAGCGCCGGGACCATCTGGCCCGCCAGCGTCGCCACGCACAACGCCAGCGTGGGCCACATGCCCCAGGTCCGCCGCGGTGCCAGCGACCGCCGCGCGACCGTGGACGGCACGGAAGAAGTCAGAGTCATCACAACCTTTGCATAAGTGAGGCTAACCTACCTCGCTCGCCTAGTCCGCCGGCCACCGTACCAGCGCACGGAAACCGCCCCTCCCGGCCGCCCGCTCCCCGATCAGCCGGCCACCGGAGGCCACCGCGTCCGGCTTGACCTTGACGCCGCGTCAACCTTCATCATTGATCGGGTGAACTCGAAAGCGACCCTGCCGCTCTACCTGACCGCCACCGCCACCTCGCTGTTCGGCAACGCAGCGATCGCGATCGTGCTGCCGTGGCTGGTGCTGGAGCGCACCGGCAATCCGGCGCTGGCGGCCACCGTCGCCGCGGTCAGCGCGTTGCCGGCGGCCATCTCGGCCTTCGTCGGCGGACACCTCATCGACAAGGTCGGACGCCGGCGCATGTCGGTGCTCGCCGACCTGGGCTCGGCCGCCTCGGTGGCCGGGCTGGCCATCGTGGACGCCGCCGTCGGCCTGGACGCGTTCTGGTTCATCGCGCTCGGCATCCTGGGCGCCCTCTTCGACGTGCCCGGCATGACCGCCCGCGAAACGCTGCTCGCCAACGTCTCCGAGACCTCGGGGGTGACCCTGGACCGGATCGCGGCCCTGCGCGGGATGATCTTCGGGCTGTCCTTCCTGGCCGGCCCCGCGCTGGCCGGCTGGCTGCTGACCATGCTCGACTCCGTCGACGTGATCTGGATCACCGCTGGCTGCTCGCTGGCGGCGGCCGTGCTGATCGGGCTGATGCCGCTGGTGCCGTCGGCCCTGGCGCCGTCGGAGGACACCTCGGTGCTGGCCGGATTCACCCTGGTATTCGGCACCCCCGCCCTCAAGGCGATGCTGATCATCTCGCTGGCCTCCATGGTCGTCGTCGGCCCGCTGCTGGCGATCATCCTGCCGGCGCACTTCACCGCGCTCGCCTCGCCCGGCCAGCTCGGCCTCACCCTGTCGGCCTACGCGGTCGGGTCGATGGTGGGCTCGGGCCTGTATGGTCTGCTGTTCGGCAACCGCCGCTGGGCGGCCTGGGTGGTGTCCAACCTGCTGTACGCGGTGGGAGGCGTCCTGGTCGCGACCCTGGACGGCTTCTGGCTGGTCGCGGTCGGCATGACGGTGGCCGGCATCGCCTCGGGCCTGATGCAGCCGCTGACCACCGTGGTGATGACCGAGCGGATTCCCGACGCCCTGCGCGGGCGTGTGTTCGGCGCCTACTCGGCGGCGAGCATGATGGCCAACCCGGTCGGCCTCGGGTTGATGGCGCTGATCCTCAGCGCCGGAACGCTGCAGACCGGTGCCTGGGCGATGGCCCTCGGCTGGGCGATCGTCTCGGCCTACGCCATCGTGGCCCCTTCGTTGCGCGGCTATGTCGAGGCCGCGCCCGAACCCGAGAAGGAGCCGGATGCTGACCATCAGACGGCTGGCTGACTACGTCGGGGTCACCACCCGCGCGATCCGGCACTACCACGCGCTCGGCCTGCTGCCCGAGCCCACCCGGGCCGCCAACGGCTACCGGGTCTACGACGCCCAGGCGGTGGTGAACCTGCAGCGGATCAAGGTGCTCACCGACGCCGGGCTGCCCCTGGGCCGGGTCAAGGACCTGCTCGACGCCGACCGGGCCACACTGCTCGCCGCCGTCGCCCAGGCCGAGGACGCGCTGGATGCGCGCATCGAGCAACTGCAACGCACCCGCCGCTCGCTGGCCGCGCTCACCGCCGAGGAACCCTTCCTGCCGCCCGGCCTGGCCGCGATGCAGCGGCGCATGCGCGTGATCGGCGTCTCGGAGCGGACGCTGAGCATCGATCGCGGCTCCTGGATCCTGATCGGCGTCCTCTACCCCGAACTCGTTGCCGCCTGGCTCGCCTCGCAGGTCGAGATGATGGACGACGACGCCTACCGCGAGCTGTACCTGCGCGTCGACCGGTCGATCGACTGGGCGCCGGACGACCCACGCATCGAGCAACTGGCCCAGGACCTGGTCGCCTGGAGCCAGGTCATCGGCGAGCGGATGCAGCCGCTGGACACCTCCGGCTGGCAGGACGACACCACCGCCTACTCGCTGGTGGTCACCTACCGCCGCGCCCGCGAGTCACTCGCCTGGGATGCGCTGATGAACCGGGTGCAGGAGCTCATCGAGACCGACATCCCGCGCTGATCTCCACGCTGACCCGTGCCGGCGCCGCGCTCAGGCCGGCCGGACAGCACCGTCACGGACGCGGCAGGCCGGGGGCGAGATCGCGCCGCGGCAGGCGCAGCACCACCGTGGTTCCCTCCGCGCCGCTGGTGATGGTCATGGTGCCGCCGGCGTCCTCGACGGCGGCCCGGACCAGGGTGAGTCCGTGGTGGCCGCGCGGCGTCCGGGACGGGTCGAAACCCGAGCCGTCATCGCTGACCCGCACCGTCACCCGGCCGCCGTCGTCCTGGAGCGTCATCCACACGTGCGCGGCGCCGGAATGGGTGAGCGCGTTGCGCAGCAACTCCACCCCGCACCGGTGCACCAGCGCGCGGATCCGGCTCTCCACGCCGGCCAGGTCGTCGCCGGTCACCGTGACGCGCGCCTCGCCGCCCATGCCGTCGGCCGCCGACCCGAACGCCTCTTTCATATCGTCGGTGACCTCGACCGGATCGAGGTCGTCCAGGAGGTCCCTCAGTTTTCCGATCTGGGCGCGCACCTGCTCGGCGGCCAACTCGTCGCCGCCGCCGGCCTGCGCGCGTTCGAGCCGGACGCCGAGGGCCGCCAGATCCTGCACCGGGCCGTCGTGGATCAGCCGCGCCAGCCGGCGGCGCTCGGTCTCGGACGCCGCCAGGGCCCGCTCGACCAGTTCGCGGCGTTCGCTCTCGGCGTCCGACACCCGGCGGGCCAGTCGCACCGACAGCGGCAGGGTCAGCGCCGCGAGCAGCACCGGTCCCCCGATCGCGGCCGGCAGCGTGTAGGTGAGCATCGCCCGGATCCGCTGATCGGTCTGGGTGATCAGGTAGAGCTCGGCGACCGCGAGGGTGCCGTCGGCGTCGGTGAAGGTTTGGTAGACCTCGACGACGCGCTCGCCGGGGCGCTGTTCGTGGGCGTGCGCTTCATCGTTGGGCAGCGGCACCACCACCGGATCGGAGGTCTCCAGCGCCCGGCGCAGGTAGGAGCTGACCGGCACCCGGAGCCCCTCGATCTCGTCCAGGTCGGAGTAGACGATCCGCGCGATGTCCTCGTCGTCGTGGATGCGCCAGATCTTGATCCGGTACACCTCGCCCTCGGCGAGGATGTCCGCGACCGTCCGGTCCAGCAGCGTCCGCGCCGCCACATCGGTGGTGCGCTCCAGGTCGGTGACCCGCAGCGGGGAGACCACCGCGCGGGCGAACGACCGCGCCGTGACCCGGGCGTTGTGCTCGGCCTCGGCGCGCGCGGCCCACCACACGCCCACCACGCTGGCCGTGGTCACGACGACGAGCGCGAGCAGCGTGGCGAACAGGAAGCGGGCCAATGGCCGGCGCAGGATCCGCATCAACCGACCCGCACGAGGCCTTCACGAGCGGCGGCCGCGACCGCCTCCAGCTGGGACTGCGCACCGAACTTGGCCAGGATCGCCTTCACATAGCCGCGGGTCGTCGAGACGCTCAGGCCGAGCTGGGTCGCGATGTCCTGCACGTGCCGGCCCTCGGCCAGCAAGCCCAGCACCTCGCGTTCGCGCCGCGACAAGGAACGCAGCGAGGCGGCATCGGACCGTTCCTGCAGGCGCCGGTCGCGTGCCGGATCCTCCGGTGTGGCCTCGCGGATCGCGGTGATCAGGTCCGCGAGGCGTCCGTCCTTGCCGAGATAGCCGACCGCGCCCGCCTCGAAGGCGGTCCGCTCGTGGTCGGGGCGGGGCCGCGCGGTCAGGATGATGACGCGGACGCCGGGCACCAGCGCGCGCAGCCTCGGCACGAGCTGGACGCCGTCGCCGGAGGGCAACTGCGCGTCCAGGATGATCGTGTCCGGGCGCGTGAGGTCGGCGGAGGCGAGGGCGCTGTCGAGGTCATCGGCGATGCCCGCGCACTCCCACCCCGCTTCATCATCGATCGCGTTCGCGATGAGTTCGGCGAGGACGCCGTGGTCCTCCACGATCAGGATGCGTCGCGTGTGCTGCACAACCTGCATGTATGCCACCTCGACCTCGCGTTTTCAACTCCCCATTTTTCGGGGAACTGCCTTCTGACAAGCCAAGGATAACCTCACTTGGACCGGGGCGCCCGTCGAGGCAGGCCCCGATCGTCCATCCGGCTCCCCACCTGTTGAGGTCATCATCATGCGCATCGTCCGACGTTCGGCCCTCGCGGTCGTGGCTGCCGCCGGCCTGGCTCTGAGCCTGGTCGCCTGCTCCACCCCCGCGGCCCAACCGAGCGGCACTCCCGCCAGCACGGCGAGCGCTCCGGCGTCCTCGCTGGTCATCTACTCCGGGCGCGGCGAGGATCTGGTGGGGCCGCTGATCGCGAAGTTCGAGCAGACCTCCGGGATCAAGGCCGACGTCCGCTACGCCGGGAGCGCCGAGCAGGCCCAGTTGCTGCTCACCGAGGGCGCGAACACACCGGCGCAGGTGTTCCTGTCCCAAGAGGCCGGCGCGCTCGGCCTGCTGGGCGAGGCGGGGCTGCTCAGCGAGCTGCCGGCCGAGGTCTTGTCGAAGGTGCCGGACGCCTATTCGGCCGACGACGACACCTGGGTGGGCGTCACCGGCCGGGCGCGGGTGGTCGCCTACGACTCGCAGCAGGTCGACGAGGCCGACGTGCCCACCACCGCCGCGGCGATCGTGGATCCGCGCTGGTCGGGTCAGGTCGGCATCGCGCCGGGGAACGCCTCCTTCCTGGCCTTCGTGACCGCGATGAGGCTCGTCGACGGTGAGGACGCGACGAAGCAATGGCTCGGCAAGCTGGCCGCCAACCAGGCCAAGTCGTTCGCGCGCAACGGCGCGATCCTCGAGGCCGTTGACAAGGGTGAGGTCAAACTCGGGCTGATCAACCACTACTACTGGTACTCGGCGGCCGCTGAGCGCGGCGCCGACACCATGCGCGCCAAGATCAAGTTCGGCGCATCGGGCGATGTCGCCGCGCTCGTCAACGCCACCGGCGTCGGCATCCTCGCCCCCGCCGCCTCGAATCCGAGCGCGCGCGCCTTCGTGGACTTCCTGCTGTCGCAGGAGGCGCAGAGCTACTTCGTGGAGCACGAGTTCGAATACCCGCTGGTCACGGGTATCGCAGGCCCGGCGGGAGTCCCGCCGCTGGAGTCGCTGCGCGGACCGTCCGTCGACCTCTCCGACCTGGGCACGGTCAAGGAGAGTGCGGCGCTCGTCGATGGGGCGGGCCTGACGGTCGGTTGAGCATGGCGACCCCTGAGGCCGGCCGGCGCGCCCTCTCGCGCCGCCGGCCCCGTTCGTCCCCGGCGGTCACCCCGGGCATCGCCCCTCCCCCGTGCTACTGGCGCTGGGGGCGCTGACCGTGGCGGTCGTGGCGACCCCGGTGATCTTCCTGCTCGCCGAACTCGCCGCAGAACCGGACGCCGCCCTCGCCGCGCTCCGGCGTCCGCGCACGCTGCGGCTGGCGGGCAGCACGATCGGGCTGGTCGCCGCGGTGGTCGCCGGCACGCTGGCGCTCGGAGTGCCGACCGCCTTCCTGCTGGCGCGGACGCGGCTTCCTGCGCTGCGCTGGTGGCAGGTCGCCGCCGCGCTGCCGCTGGCCATCCCGTCCTATGTGGCCGGGTTCGCCTGGGTGAGCCTCACCCTGCTGCGCGGGTTCTGGGGATCGCTGGTGGTGCTGGTGCTGGTCTCGACGCCGTACGTGACCCTGCCGGTCGCGGCCGCCCTGGCCCGGGCGGATCTGGTGCCCGAGATGGTGGCCCGCACCCTCGGCGCCGGGCCGTTGCGGGCCTTCATCTCGGCCACGCTTCCCCAGATCGCGCCGGCCGCCGCGGCGGGGGCCCTGCTCGCGGGGCTGTACACGATCTCCGATTTCGGCGTGGTCGCCATCATGCGCTACCCGGCGTTCACCTGGGCGATCCAGACCGCGTTCTCCGACACCTTCAACCGTGCGCTGGCGATCGCCCTGTCGCTGCTGCTGGTGCTGATCGCGGTGCTGATCGTGCTCGCCGAGCGGGCCTTCCGGCGCCGGGTGATCGCCCCGCAGCGCGTCCGGTACGGCACGGCGGACCGCGTCCGGCTCGGTGGGCCGGCGCTGCTCGCGGCGTGCGGCGGCCTCGGCGCCGTCTTCGCGGTGGGGGTCGGCGTGCCGGTGGCGACGCTGGCCGGGCGGGCGCTCAGCAGCGTCGCCGAGCGCGAGGTCGAGACGGCCCGGCTGCTGCAGACCGCGGGGACCACCATCGCCTTGGGGTTGGCGGGCGCGGCGCTGGCCACCCTGCTCGCGCTGCCGGTCGCGGTGCTCGCCGCCCGGCACCGCACTCGCACCGTCGCCGCCCTGGAAACCGGGATGTACCTGGGCCACGGCTTGCCCGGGATCGTCGCCGGCCTGGCGATGGTCTATCTCGCCCTCGGCGTCGCGCCGGCCGCCTATCAAACCCTGCCGCTGCTCGCCGTCGCCTACGGCGTCCTGTTCGCGCCGAAGGCCGCCGGATCGGCGCGCGCCGCCCTCGGGCAGGTGCCCACCGGCTTGGAGGACGCCGCCCGCACCCTCGGCTGCTCCCGCTGGGAGACCTGGACCTCGGTGACCGCACGCCTGGCCTGGCCCGGCGTGCTGGCGGGCGCGTTGCTGGTGGCGCTGACCGTGATGAAGGAACTCCCCGCCACCTTGATGCTGCGCCCCACCGGCGTCGACACGCTCGCCACCCGGTTGTGGCAGCTCACCGACATCGCCGCCTACGGTGCCGCCGCCCCCTACGGGGTGGCGCTCATCGGGGTCGCGGCCGTCCCCGCGCTATTGCTGGCGTACCGACCCGAACGGACGCCATGAGTAGTCCGGATGCCCCGGTGACCGCCGCCCGCGATGCCCCGGACGCGCCGCCCCGAACTGACTCCATGAGTCGTCCGGACAGGCGGGCGACCGCGCCCCACCACGCCCCAGGTGGCCCGGCCCGATCGGAGGCGATGAGCAATTCGGTTTCTGGTTCTTCGTCCTCAGCGGTCCGCTCTCCCGTCGCTCTGGATATCGTGGGGTTGTGCGCGAGCTACCACGGTGAGCGCCGGGCCGCGTCCACCCAGGTGCTGCACGAGGTGGACCTGACGGTGCGCTCGGGCGAGTTGCTCGCCGTCCTCGGCCCCAGTGGCTGCGGGAAGACCACCTTGCTGCGCGTGATCGCCGGGCTTCATCCGGCCGACGGCGGGCGGATCGAACTGGGCGGACGCCTGGTGTGCGACCGGGATGTCTCGGTTCCACCCGAGCGGCGCGGGGTGGGGCTGGTTCCGCAGGATTCGGCACTGTTCCCGCACCGCGATGTCGCTGCGAACATCGAGTTCGGGTTGCGTTCGCGGCGCGGCGGCGTTCGTCTCGACCGCGCCGCACGCCGGGAGCGCGTGCGGCACCTGCTGGACCTGGTCGACCTGCCCGGCTACGGCCACCGCTACCCGCACGAGCTCTCCGGAGGCGAACGCCAACGCGTGGCGCTGGCCCGCGCCCTCGCGCCCGAGCCGGCGATCGTCCTGCTCGACGAGGCATTCGGGGCCCTGGACGCCTCCCTGCGCGCCCAAGTGCGCACCGACGTGCGGGCGATCCTGCGGCGCACCGGCTCCACCGCGATCCTGGTCACCCACGACCAGGACGAGGCCCTCTCGATCGCCGACCGGATCGCCGTGCTGCGCGCAGGCCGCGTCGCCCAGGTCGGCTCGCCTCGCGCGGTCTACGAGCGGCCCGCCGACGCCTGGACCGCACGGTTCCTCGGTGAATGCAGCGTGCTGCCCGGTCTGAGCGACGGACGGCGCGCCACCTGCGCGGCAGGATCGGTGCCCTCCAACGTGCGCCCCGGCCCGGTCGAGGTGCTCGCCAGACCGGAGCAGATCGCCCTCGCCGCCGTCGCTCCGAGCGAGCCCGGCGTCGCGATCGGGACGGTGCTGGGCGCCGACTACCGCGGCCGTTCCACCTTGTACCGGCTCCAACTCACCGGCGGCGAAGAGGTCGTCGCGCACGCCGACGGCGCAGTCCGGCATGAAATCGGGACAGTGCTGCAGGTGTCTCTGCGCGGAAACGTGCACGTGCTGCCCATCGACCGCTGACGAGTCTTCCTTCCACTCCCGCTGATCCCTGACGGGCTCCCCTCCCTCGCTGACGCCCCTCCTCTCCCGCCCCCGATCGCTCCCAAGCGTCCCCTCCTGCTCCTTCCAATCTCTGCCAACCACCCCTCCCGCTGGCTCCAATCGCTGCCGAGCCCCCTCTCCCACCGATCGCGGGCGGGCTCCCTTCCGCGCTCGCCCGAGAGGCGTGACAACCCCTGCCTAATGTCCTGGCACGAAACGAGACGAACGCGGGCCGATGCCGTGCGAGCACGGACGCGAACGCGAACTCGAGGAAGGAAAGACATGACCACTCACCACCCGGGCGTCCGGGTCAACATCACCAGTCGCTCACGATCTTCGACCCGGACCGGTCCCAGCGGCACACCTCGACGGGCTTCATGGCGGAAGCGATCTCGGCGTCCTCGACGACCCGTCCTGCTCGCGCTCACGCTGGCGCTGGCGGCGATCACCGTGGTCGTCGGAGTGCCGCCGGCGTGGGCGTCCGGTGCGGTGTGGCCGCTGCGGGGAGCCGTCGTGCGCGGGTTCGATCCGCCCGAGGTGGCCTGGGGCGCAGGGCATCGCGGCGTCGACGTGGCCGGTGCGGTCGGGGCAGCGGTGCGCGCGCCCCGGGATGGGGTGATCAGCTTCGCCGGTGCCGTGGCCGGACGCCCGGTGCTGGTCGTCGACCACGGCGAGACCCGGACGACGCTGGAGCCGGTGACCGCGGCCGTCGCGGTGGGCCGGCGCGTGTCCGCGGGCGAGGTGATCGGGCACCTGAGCGCGGGCCATGCCTGTGCGGCGGAGGCCTGCCTGCACTGGGGACTGAAACGGGGCGAGGAGTACCTGGACCCGCTGGTATCGGTGAGCGACGGCGTCCGGTTGCTGCCGGATTCGGCGGCCGGTGAGGTGAAGAAGCGCGCCGATCAACGCCGGGCCGCCGCTGCCGCGCTCGCGGCGATGGGCGCACTCGCCGGTGCCGGTTTCGAGGGCGGTGCGGGGGTGCTGGCGGTTCCCACCCGCGGGCGGATCACCTCGGTGTTCGGGCCGCGGTTCCATCCGATCTTCAAGGAATGGCGCACGCATCAGGGGGTCGACCTGTCCGCCCCGTGCGGGACGCCGATCCACGCGGCCGGGGACGGCACCGTCATCCATGTGGGTTTCGACTCCTCCGGTGGCTGGCGGTTGATCATCGCGCACGGCACCATCGGTGGCGTCGACTTGCAGTCGGTGTACCTGCACGCGCAGGGCTACCGGGTGCGGGTCGGCGAGCGGGTCGGGCGCGGCCAACTCGTCGGCACGGTCGGTTCGACCGGATGGTCCACCGGCTGCCACCTGCACTTCTCGACCAAGGCGAACGGACGCCACGTCGATCCGCAGAAGTGGTGGTGAGTCAGGCGCGTGGGTGGGCTTGGCGGAACGCCTCGCGGAGCCGCTCGTTCGTGACGTGGGTGTAGATCTGCGTGGTGCCGAGCGAGGCATGCCCAAGCACCTCCTGGACGCTGCGCAGGTCCGCGCCGCCTTCGAGGAGGTGGGTGGCCATCGCGTGCCGTAGCCCGTGCGGGCCGAGGCCCGGGGCGTCCGGCACCGCGTCGAGAGCGGCATGCACGACGCGCCGGACCACGCGTGGGTCGATGCGCGCTCCGCGGGCGCCCACGAAGACGGTGTCGCCGGCGCTCGGCGCGGCCAGCAGGTGACGATCGGCGAGCCAGGCGTCAAGGGTGTGCTGGGCGGGGGCACCGATCGGCACCGACCGTTCCTTGTCGCCCTTCCCACGGACGCGCAACAACCCGCGTGCTTCGTCGATGCCGGTGCGATCGAGTCCGCACAGCTCCGAAACCCGTAGTCCGGACGAATAGAGCACCTCGACGATCGCCAGGTCGCGCCGGGCGATCGCCCGCTCGCGTGCGGCGTCCACACCACCTCCTCCCGGTGCCGGATCGGCGACCCGTGACTCGAGGTGATCGAAGAGAACCTTGACCGCGGCGCGGTCCAGGGTGGGTGGCAGGCGGCGGTCGGCGCGGGGGGCTTGCAGCGCGCTGCCGGGGTCGGTCGGCGTCCGGCCGGTGGTGTGGGTCCAGGCGAAGAAGACCCGGGCAGCGGTGGCCCGGCGCGCCATCGTGGTGCGGGCGGCGCCCCGGCGGTGCAGGTCGGCCAGCCAGGCCCGAAGGTCGCGATGGTCGAGGTCGGTCCAGGAGGACGCCCCGCGCGCGGCGGCCCAGGCGGCCAGATCGAGCAGATCACCCGCATAGGCGCGCCGGGTATGCGCGGACAGGTTGCGCTCCCAGCGCAGGTGCTCGGCCCAGGCGTCCAGGTCACGGGCGAGTCCCGGTGCGGGGTTCATGGGCGTCAGCGTGCCAGAATGGTCGGGTTGCCCGGGCACCCACACGCGGACGGAGAAGAGATGGCGATCGAGGAACTCATGACCGGTGGCACCGTGCTGCCGATCACCCGGTGGGGCACCCCGGTGATGCATGAGGAGACCAAGCCGGTCACCGAGTTCGACGACGCTCTGCGTGCGCTGATCCGCGACATGTTCGCCACCATGCGCGCCGCCCACGGGGTGGGACTGGCCGCCACCCAGGTCGGCCTCGGCATCAGCCTGTTCGTGTTCGAATGCCCGGACGCCGACGAGCGGATCCGCTACGGCGCGGTCTGCAACCCGGTGGTGACCACGCCGCGAGGCAAGGACCGCCAGCTGGAGAAGATCGACGAAGGCTGCCTGTCGTTCCCGGGCGGCTACCAGCCGCTGGCCCGCGCCGACCGCGCCGTCTGCGTCGGGCAGGACCCGTGGGGCAACGAGATCACCATCGAGGGCACCGGCCTGCTGTCACGCTGCCTTCAGCACGAGACCGACCACCTCAACGGCATGGTGTTCGGCGACCGGCTGTCCTCGCGCTCCTACCGCAAACTCGAGGAGCAGGTGGCCGCCCTGGCCCACCTCTACCCCGAGGACTGGCCGGTGACCGCCAAGCGCACCACCGCCTCCCGCACCGAGGACGCCTGAGACTCCCTCACGATCCGCGCCGCCGAGTGCTCACACTCCCACTCCCGCGCGCCCGATCCTGTCGCGCTCTCCACTCACGCGCACGATATGAACCGTTGCGCGCGAAATTTCGTGCGCAACGGTTCATATCGTGCGCGGGAAGCTCGGTCCTCGTCGGGGTGTGCTCCATACGCCGATCGGTTGCCAGCACCCCGGGCGTTTTACGCCAGAGTTCCGAACACGTTCCGAATATTGTGGGGACATGACCTTCTCGACTGGCTCTTCTACCCGGACGCGGCGTTCCTCGGACCTAAGCAAGCACTCCGCTGAGGTCTTCGCCGAGGCCGAGAAGCACCCCATTACGGTGACTCGCCGCGACGGCGAGGCGCTGATCCTGATGTCTGAGCGAGAGGCCCAGACGCGTTCCCGCCTATTCGACTTCGCTGCACAGCTCCTTACCGTGACCCTCGATGACCGCGGCTCACTCGCCGAGCGTATGACCAGAGCCTTCCCGTGGATGCTCGCGCTGTCACCGGCCGACAGAGATATCTGCGCTCAAGACCTCGTCGATGCCGCGCGGGCTTCGTTCTCGACCGGCCAGCCGCACCGAGCGATCTCCGAGTTGACGTCGTGGAAGGAGACAGCCACTGCGCTGGCCGCGGGCCTCCGCACCACCGACCTCGCATGGCTGGATGAGCACGAGAACGTGGAGCGTCCCTGATCGTCGCCGCCGTTCAGCCACAGCTCACGCTCTTGCGCACGATGTGCACCGTTGCGCACGAAATATCGTGCGCAACCGTTCATCTCGTGCGCAAGAAGCCCGGCGACCTCGAGACACGGCCCACAGAGGCGCCCAGCAAGGACGTCAGCGCAAAGCCCAGCAGGCGATCGCCGTTGCGGCGGCCACGTTGAGGGAGTCGACTCCGTGTTGCATCGGGATCGACACCACGGCGTCCGCTTGCGCCAACCAACGCCCTGACAGACCCGCGCCCTCGGTGCCGACCACGATGGCCAGCTTCTCGGGGACGCCGGCGGCCAGGTAGTCGTCCAGCGACACGGCGTCCGGCGTGAGGCCCAGTGCCACCACGGTGAAGCCCGCTTCGCGCAAGGCAGGCAGGGCGGACGCCCAATCGTCCACGCGCGCCCACGGCAGCGAGAAGACGGTACCCATGCTCACCTTGATCGCCCGCCGGTACAGCGGGTCGGCGGCGCGCGGCGCCAGCAGGACGCCGTCCCAGCCCAGGCCGGCGGCGTTGCGGATGATCGCGCCGACGTTGGTGTGGTCGACGATGTCTTCGGCAACGACCAGGCGCCGCGCTCCCAGCAGGCCGGCCATCGGCGTCGGAGCATTGCGATGCAGGGACGCCAGCGCGCCACGATGCACGTGGAAGCCGGTCACCTGCTCGGCGAGCTTCTCGGTAACCACGTAAACGGGGGCGTCCGGATAGCGCTCGATCAGGTCGCCGAGCCCCGGAATCCAGCGTTCGGCCAGCAGAAACGACCGCGGCGCATAGCCGGCCTCGATCGCGCGCCGGATCACCTTCTCACCCTCGGCGATGAACAGCCCGCGCTCGGTCTCCAGCGCCTTGCGCAGTGAGGTGTCCCGCAGCGAGACGTAGTCGGCCAGCCGCGCATCGGCGGCGTCGGCGATCTCGATCCGGTTCATGCGTGCCGATCGTTAACCGTGAGGGCGGCGTCCATGCTGGCCAACGGACGCCTCGAGTGTCCGCGCATACCCGGCCTCATGACCAGACGATCGTGACGCGTTCGCGCCAGCCACGCCACCAGGCGTCATCGGCGCCGACCGAGGAACCGCGGTTCCACAAGGCCAGATACACAGCAGCCGCGCTGCCCTCGATGACCTGATCGACGTTGGCCGCGATCAAAGGAGCCTTGACCTCCTCGACCCGGGTCGCCGAGGTGCGCTCGTCGCCGCCGGTGAGCAGCCAGGCGCGTGCGGCGTCCGTGGCATGTACCAGCACATGTTCGCCCACCGCGAGCGCGGGGGGATCGGTGCGTCGCGGGACCGCTCCTGTCAGCAGTTCGTCCACGCCGTCGGCCGCCAGCCAAGCCGGCACCCACAGCTCGGCGGCGGTCACCGAACGCCCCAGCCGGGCGGCGATGGTGTCGGCCGCATGGATCGTCGTCTCGTGCACCATCCGGCGCAACCAGGCGTCCCGCGGCGGCGGCGCATCGTGCAGGAAGAAGCGGATGTCGAGATCCTCCGGTGCGGACGCGAACGCGTTCAGCAACTCGACCATGCCGTCGTCGAACCAGTCGAGCAGGTCGGCGGACGCCGCCGCTTCCGCCTCGACGACCTTCTCGGGGCGCGGTTTGCTCTTGGTGACGAAAGCAGCCGACCAGCGGTGGACGACGCCCATGTGCGTCACCAGGTCGCGCACCCGCCACCCGGGACAGTTCGGCACCTCGGCGTCCAATCCGGCACTGGCGGCGTTGCTGCGCAGCACCGCGCACGCGTTGCCCAGCGCCTCGCCCATCTCACGGAAATCCTGAACCTCAACCACGGCGGGCACGCTACCAGCGATGGCCAGGCGTGACCCGGTGACGTGCCCGAACTAGCACTCCGGGTCCGCATCCGCCTGCGTCTGGTGACCGGCGATCCAGATTGCTTGGCCCAGAGTGAGCGCCGTGTCGCGGGCCCTCATCACCTCACTCCTCAGACTCCACACGATCTCCTGGCACTCAGCGGGCGTGCTGTTCTGGTCGAAATAGCCCTGAATCATGCCCTCCAAGAGAAGCCCGAGTGGCGCTGACTCCATCAGCAGGCCCGGAGCGGACCAGTGCGCACTGAACGCAGGAGCATCCAGAGGATATTTCGCGAGGGCGGCGGCAAACACCTCCTCAGGAAGATCCCGACGGGTAAAGATCGCGGACCGGGCGAAGGGCTCCGGATCGGTGGCGATCGCGATCATCGCTTCGATGGGCAGACCGGGGACGACCGCGAGGTCCGACTTGTCTCCCGGCGTTCCGGTGGCGGCAAGGTGAATCATCTCCTCGCGACTCAGGTCGTCATACCGGGCCAACTCAGATCGATCCTGAGGGATCAGCCCTGTCTTGACACCGCTCCACCGTCCACGTCGGCTCCCCATCCGGACAATCTACGCCCGTGCAGCCTCGAGCGCAGGGACGACTGCGGTCGGCTTGGCCACAACTCTCCACTAGGGTTAGGTAATGCTAACCACACCTCCGTCCGGGCTGCGTCGGACCGCCGCATTGACCTGCGCAGCCTTGACCGCGCTCGTGGCCGGTTGCAGCGCGCCGGTGAGCACTACGCCAGACGAGAGCAGTGCGCCGATACGAGGGGTGCGGATCCCTCCAGGCTTTGAAGACCTCCCCCGCTGCGAAGCCCGTCACATCCCTGTTCAGGACATCCCCAATCTGGGCTCACCAGGGTGCGACCTGTCCGGCTCGACCCTGGAGTTCCCCGACGGGACCATCACACACGTCGGCCCTGTCGGCGAGAACATCGTTTCTCAGGACAGCGCCACGGATTGGATCGAGTACAGAACGCTGAACTGGGGAGTACCTGGCATCAGCGCCGCTGATCGTCAAGGACAAGGAACTCGTGGACTCCTGGGCCAGCAGCCCTGAAGCAGACCGCCTTCTGCACGAGGACCTGAAACTCGGATAACCCCAACCTCGGATCGAGCAGAGCCAGCAACAGGCCCAGGCGTCCGAACACGACACCATCTCGTAAGTCTGGGCGATGCTCCGGCCGTAGACCTCAGGACCGCTCACGGTCCCGAGGCCCGGCCAGGCATCTCTCCCCCGACGAAAACACACCAGCACCTCCGGCGTGCGGTGCGACGGCGTCCCCCGGTTGCCTCGCACACGGCACTCCTCGCGCGGTGAGACGCCACCCCCCAGTTGCGTCGCACTCAGCGCTACTCATGCGGTGCGACGCCCTCCCCCAAGTGCGTCGCTCTCGGCATGAATGCCCTGCGTTTCCCTCCGAGCGGCACCTCCCCCGAAGGCCGCCCACTCACAAAGACCCACCCCCACCCAAATGATGACGCGACCCGACAGAGAATCCTGAACTCTCTTTCACTATCGACTTCGATGCCCGACGGGGCAGCGCCGCCCACGTGCCGCCGACGCTCGCCCGGGCGGCATCTCTGACCCGGACATGGCGTCCCACATCGCAAAAATCAGCCACTCGGCGGCCGCTACACGGCCCTCCGGGCCCGCCGAGTGGCTGATTCTTGCGAGAGACGCAGGCAGGCTCTGGGTCACCGAACGCCACCGTCCGCGCCCAGTCAGCCGGTCGTCGTCCGACAAAGTCGCCCGGCGCGACGAAGCGCCGGGCGAGTCTCAGCTGGCTTGAACCGGCGCCCAGGACGGGCCTGTCTGGCCTAGCTTCTCGTCGAGCTTGGCGAAGATCGGGGTCGGCTTGGCCAACGGGGTGCCGACGGCGATCGGGCGCGACGCCCACACCGCCTGCTCGGAGGCGTAGTCGCCGGTCAGCACAGGGTAGGACGGGGCGTCGTCCTCGTCGACGACCGTGATGGTCGGCTGGGCCGCCCAGACGCCTTCGCCGCCGAGCGCCTCGAACACCTTCTGGGCCGAGTGCGGCAGGAACGGGGTGAGCAGGGTGTTGCAGTCCTGCACCGCCTGCAAGGCCACGTGCAGCACGGTGTCGCGGCGTTCCGGGTCGGCCTTGAGCTTCCACGGCTCGCAGTCGGAGATGTACTTGTTCGCCAGGCTGACGATGCGCATCGCCTCGCTGATGGCCTGCTTGAACCGCGCCCGGCCGAGCAGTTCCCCGACGGTCACGAAGGCCGCATTGCAGGCGTCCAGCAACGCGCGGTCGATCTCCTGCAACTCGGACGCGGCAGGAACAGCACCCACGTTCTTGTGCGCCATCGAGATGGACCGGTTGACCAGGTTGCCCCACTCGTTGGCCAGCTCGTAGTTGGTGCGGCGGACGAACTCGTCCCAGGTGAAGTCGGTGTCCTGATTCTCCGGGCCGGCGACGGCGATGTAGTAGCGCAGCGCGTCCGGGCCGAACTCGGCGAGGAAGTCGCGCACGTAGATCACCTTGTTGCGCGAGGAGGAGAACTTCGACCCCGACATGGTCAAGAATTCAGAGCTGACGATCTCGGTGGGCAGATCGAGCTCGCCGAACGCCGACGGCGTGCCGCCCAGCGAGCCCTGGCCGTTGGCGCCGAGCAGGATGCCGGGCCAGATGACGGTGTGGAAGGTGATGTTGTCCTTGCCCATGAAGTAGTACGACTCGGCCTGCTCGCCGGTCCAGTAGTCGCGCCAGGCATCCGGATTACCGGAACGGCGCGCCCATTCGATGGACGCCGACAGGTAGCCGATCACCGCGTCGAACCACACGTAGATGCGCTTCATGGCGGCGTCCGACCAGCCTTCCAGCGGCACCGGGACGCCCCAGTCGAGGTCGCGGGTGATGGCGCGCGGCTGCAGTTCCTTGGCGAACTGTTCGGAGAACCGGATCACGTTCGGACGCCAGTCGGTGCGGGTGGCCAGCCAGGCCTGCAGCTGCTCGGCGAGTGCAGGCAGGTCGAGGAAGAAGTGCTCGGTCTCGATGAACTTCGGCACCTCGCCGTCGATGCGGCTGCGCGGGTTGATCAGGTCGGACGGGTCGAGCTGGCGTCCGCAGTTGTCGCACTGGTCGCCGCGGGCGCCGTCGAAGCCGCACAGCGGGCAGGTGCCCTCGATGTAGCGGTCGGCCAGGGTGCGGCCGGTCGACGGCGAGATGGCGCCCATCTGCGTCTTGGCGACCACGTAGCCGTTGCTGTGCAGTGCGGTGAACAGCTGCTGCACGACGGCGCGGTGGTTCAGCGTGGTCGTGCGCGTGTACAGGTCGTAGGACAGGCCCAGACCTTGCAGGTCCTCGACGATCACCTGGTGGTACTTGTCGGCGGTCTGCCGGGCGGTCAGCCCTTCGGAGTCGGCCTTCACCTGGATCGCGGTGCCGTGCTCGTCGGTCCCCGACACCATCAGCACGTCGTTCCCGGCCATGCGCTGGTAGCGGGAGAAAACGTCCGCGGGCACCGCGAAACCGGACACGTGCCCGATGTGGCGCGGCCCGTTGGCGTACGGCCAGGCCGCGCAGGTGAGGATCCGAGAAGTCATGGACGCCAGCCTATCGGCTCAGGCGCCGGCCCCCAGACGCGCATACCCCGGCAGAACGGCGTCCTCGATCAGCCGGCGGCGTGCCGTCTCACCGACGAAGGCGGCCTCGGCTGCGTTCACCGTGAACCGGCGCAGATCCTCCAGTGTGTACCCGAAGGCGTCGGCCAGCAGGCCCATCTCGCGGCTCATCGTGGTGCGGCTCATCAGCCGGTTGTCGCAGTTCACCGTGACCCGCATCCCGGCCGATTCCAGCACGCCGAACGGATGATCGGCGACACGCGAACAGATCCCGGTCTGCAGATTCGAGCTCGGGCACAACTCCAGCGCCACCCCCTGCTCGCGCACCCGCCGGGCGGTCTCCCCCAGCTTCCACCCGGACGCCGTACGTTCCACATCCTCGGCCAGCCGGGCGCCGTGCCCGATCCGCCACGCACCCCAGTCCAGCGCTTCGGCGATGGACGCCACCCCGGCCGCCTCGCCGGCATGAAGGGTGCAGGGCAGGTGATGGGCCCGGATCAACTCCAGTGCGGGCGCCTGCTTCGACGGCGGAAAACCGTCCTCGGGCCCGGCGATGTCGAACCCGGCCACCCGGTTCGCCTCGCCGTCCTCGACGAGCAGCCGCGCGACGGCGTCGGTCGGCTCGTGGTGGCGCAGCGTGGTCACCAGTTGGCGGGCGACGATCGTCCGCCCGGACGCCGCCGCCTCGGCCTCGCCCTCGGCCAGCCCGTCGCGGACAGCCTCGACCGCCTCGCGCATCGTCAGCCCGCCGGCCACGTGCTGCGCCGGCGCCCAGCGCGCCTCGGCGTACACCACCCCGTCGGCGGCCAGGTCGACGACGAATTCACGGGCGACCCGCACCAGCGCCGCGCGGGTCTGCATCACCGCAACGGTGTGGTCGAAGGTGGTCAGGTATTCCACCAGCGATCCGGAGTCGGCGGAGGCGAAGAACCAGTCGCCGAGGGCGTCGGGGTCGCTCACCGGCAGCTCGTGGCCGATCTCGGCGGCCAGTTCGGCGACGGTCGCGGGCCGCAGCCCGCCGTCGAGGTGGTCGTGCAGTACCACCTTGGGTGCGGCCACCAGCTTGTCGGCATCGATGCTCATCGGGTTCCTCTCGTCGTTGGTGGTGGATCGGCTCACGACACCTGGCGCACCAGCGCCACCGCCGAATCGATCATCCAGGTCGTCTCACGCTCCCAGTTCGGCTCCTGGCCGCGGTGCGGTCCTGTGGCCAGCGACACCACCACGGCGGCCGCCCGCAATCGCAACTCGACCGGGTCCACCCGCTCGTCGAACACCGGCACCCAGGCGCGCAGCAGGCCGTGGACGCGCTCGGTCTGCTCGGCGTTCATCCGCTGGATGGTGGACAGGTGGGCGATCAGGCAGGCCAGGTCGTCGGCGCGGCGCCCGGGGCCGATGGTGTCGACGTCGAGCATGCCCACCACCCGTCCGCCCGCCACGTGCACCTGCCCTTCGTGGAAGTCTCCATGCGTGGGCTCATCCCCGGGCGGGATGCCCGCCAGGCCCGATTGGATCTGCCGGGCCAGCCATTCCAGCCGAGGCTGCTGCGCGGGCAAGGCGGACCCAATGATCCGCGCGTAGTGGTCGACCGCGTCCGCCCACGGCGGCCGCCGCTCCAGCGCGGCGACGGCGGGCGGCATGGCGTCCAGCATGCCGATCAGCTGCTCGGCGGTACACGGCGCCACCGGGTCGAACACAGCTTGTGCGAGCGGACGCCCGGGCAGTTGCCGCAGCACCACCAGGTGGTCACTGGTCCGGGCAACGATCTCGGGCGCGGGCACGCCTGCCTGGGTGAGCAGGGCATGCCGCTGGGCAACCTGGTCGGCCAGGGCGGCGCGCAGCACCTTGACGAAGAACGACTCACCACCTCGGACAGCCGCCCGCAGCACCGCTCGGCGCCGGGGACGGTAGGCCACCATCTCCAACTCGATATCGTCGGCCGTCAGCGTCCGGTCCCCCAGGCGCGCCTCGTTCAGCACCGCCGCCATCGAACCGGCGTAGGCGGCGCGCGCCAGCCCGGGCAGATCGGGGTCGTTGGGGTACAGCCAGACGGCGACCTCCCGGTCGCCGTCGGCGAAGATCTCGGCCCGCGAATCGGAGGCGGACAGTCCGTTGGCGCGCGCGCTCACGCCCAACAGTTCCTCACGACGCCCGAACGGCCAATCGACCACCGCGCCGTAGGTGGCCGTGGTCGACTGGTGCGGGTTGGTGTCGATGTGCTCCAGCACCCACTCGATGAGGGTGCCGCCGGCGTGGCCGACGGCAGCGCTGAGCAGCGCGCCCACCCCATCGGAGGTGAGCAGCTCTGCTCCGTCGTCCGGCACCAGGCTCCTTCCCGCGCCGCGCGCGTGGCAACGCCTACGCGCGGGAGGCTACTCGATCGGCTCGCGCGGCGCACCGGACGCGGCCGAGGTCAGGTGAAGCCGCGCCACGCGGCGTCCGTCGAGTTCGGTCACCGTGAAGGTGAACTCCTGGCCGTCGCCCTCCCCGCTTCCGGTGGGAGCGAGGGTGACGGTGAGCGTGTCGCCGAGGACGGGCAGGCGTCCCAGTTCGGCCATCACGTAGCCAGCCACGGTGTCGTAGGGGCCTTCGGGCATCACGTAGTGCCAGCGCTCGGCGAACTCCTCCAAGGTGGCGAGGCCGTCCAGGTCGTCGCTGCCGCTGGGCCGGGTCTGGGAGTCGTCCAAGTCGAATTCGTCGGTGATGTCGCCGATGAGCTCCTCCACCAAGTCCTCGATGGTAACGATGCCGGCGGTGCCGCCGTACTCGTCGCGGACGATCACCATGTGGTCGTTGGTGGCCTGCATCGCCGAGAGCGCGCGCAGGATGCGCAGGCTGTCGGGCAGCGAATTCACCGGGCGGACCAGCTGGCTGATCGGGGCCTGCCGGGCGGACGGGTCGAGGTCGAACAGGTCGCGCACATGTAGGAAGCCGAGCACATCGTCGACGTCGCGGCCCACCACCGGGTAGCGGGAGTGGTAGCCGTCGGCGACCTGGCGGATCGCCTTGTGGGCGGGCATATCGCCGTCGAGGAAGTCGACCTCGGTGCGCGGGATCATCGCCTCGCGCAGCGTCACCTGGCCGGCGGCGAACACCTCATCCACGATCTGGCGTTCTTCATCGCCCAGCGTCGCCGAGCTGGACACCATGGCGCGCAGTTCCTCGTCGGTGACCTCCTCGCGTCCGGCGCGGGGATCGCCGCCGAGCAGGCGCACCACGACGTTGGTCGACACGCCCAGGAACCAGATGATCGGGCGGGCGATCAGGGCGATCACGTTCACCAGCGGGCCGAGGGTGAGCGCGAACCCTTCCGCGCGCTGCATGGCCAGGCGCTTGGCGGTCAGCTCGCCCAGCACGATCGAGAAGTAGGAGATCACGATGGTGATCGCGACCAGCGCCAGGCCGTCGGCCATCGCCGCCGGGACGCCCCAGCCGGCCAGCACCGGCGCGAACACCGGGGCCAGGTTGGCGGCACCGAAGGACGCCGACAGGAAGCCCGCCAGCGTGACACCGATCTGCACCGCGGACAGGAACAGGTTCGGATCCTCGGCCAGCCGGGCCACCGTCTGGCCGCGCTTGCCGCGGGTGCTGAGGGCCTTCACCTGGCTGTCGCGCAGCGAGACCAGAGCCATCTCGGCCGCGGCGAACACACCGCCGATGAGGATGAAGAGGAAGACGAGCAGGATGTTGGAGAGCGTCGAATCCACCCCTCCATCGTATCGGGGTGGCGGAACCGCCCTCGTCGCGGCCTCGGCTAGGGTTTCTGGCGTGAATCAGGACGCACCGGAACGCGCACGGGTGGTGGCTGTGGTGGTCGCCTGGAACCGGCGCGATCTCCTCGCCCAGAACCTGGACGGGCTCGCCGCGCAGACCCGCCCTCTGGACGCCGTGGTCGTGATCGACAACGCCTCCACCGACGACACCGCGGCGCTGGCGGCCGGGCATCCGGCGGTCACCGAGGTGGTCACCCTGCCGTCCAATACCGGCGGGGCGGGCGGGTTCGCCGCCGGCATCGCGCGGGCGATCGTCAGCCACGACGCCGACGCGGTGTGGATCATGGACGACGACACCGTGCCCACCCCCACCGCGCTCCAGGCGCTCTTGGACGCGCGCGCGGCCTACCCGGGCGAGGTCAGCGTGGCGGCCTCCCGCGCGGACTGGCGGGATGGGCGCGAGCACCCGATGAACACGCCGCGGGTCCGTCCCGGCGCCTCCCGCGCCGACCGGGAGTCCGCCGAACGGGCCGGTGGGTACCCGATCCGTTCGGCGTCCTTCGTGTCGATCCTGCTGGACGCCGGCGCGATCCGCCGCCACGGACTGCCGATCGCCGACTACTTCCTGTGGAACGACGACTTCGAGTACACCGCCCGGCTGCTGCGCGACGGTGTCGGGCTGTACGTACCCGCGAGCCGGGTCTATCACCTGACCAAGGTCTTCGGCTCCTCCGATGCCGATCCCGGCGCCCGCTTCGTCAACGAGGTGCGCAACAAGGCCTGGCTGTTCACCCGCTCGGACGCGCTCGGCCCGCGCGACCGTGCGCTGTACGCGGGCTCCACCCTCCTGCGCTGGGTGCGCATGCTGGCCCGGTCCGGCGACCGCGCCGCCCTGGCCGGCTACGGACGCCAGGGCCTCGCCCAGGCGCGCCGGGCGCCGCGCACCACGACCCAGGTGCTGGCCGGTACCCCGGTCGCCGCCGACGTGGCCGCTGTCGAGAAGGGTGCGGGCCGTGCCTGAGACCGTCCCGTTCTCGGTGCTGCTGCCCGTCTACGGACGCGACGAGCCCGCCCATTTCGTCCGTGCCGTCACCTCGGTCACCGGCGAGCAGACCCTGCGGCCGTCCGAGCTCGTCGTCGTCGTCGACGGACCCGTTCCCGACGGGCTGCGCTCCGTCCTCGACGACCTGGCGGCAGGCCGCCTCACCGACCAGGTGCCGGTCACGCTGGTCCCGCTGCCGGAGAATGTCGGGCTCGCCCGCGCGCTCACCGCGGGTCTGGAGGCGTGCGGCCATGAGATCGTCGCCCGCGCCGACGCCGACGACATCTCGCTGCCCGCGCGCTTCGCACGCCAGGTGCCGCTGGTCGCGGACGGGCTGGACCTGATCTCGGCGGCCATCGCAGAGTTCACCGACGACGAGCACGAGACCGGACTGGTCCGCACCTGGCCCAGCGACCCCGACGAGATCCGCACGCTGGCGACCTTGTGGGATCCGTTCAACCATCCGGCCGTGGTGTTCCGGCGCAGCGCCGTCCTCGCCGCCGGCGGCTACCAGCATCTGGACCGCCTCGAGGACTACTGGCTGTTCGCGCGCATGCTTGCGCACGGTGCCCGGGTCGGCAACGTCACCGAACCCCTGGTGCTGTACCGGGTCGGCGCGGGCGCCTACGACCGGCGCGGCGGCTGGACGCTGTGGCGCTCCGAGATCGCCCTGCAGCGCAAGCTGCGCGGAATCGGCTTCACGACACGGCTCCAGTTCGTCCGCAACCTGGCGATCCGGACGACGTGGCGTTTCGTGCCCGCGGGGCCGCGTCGCGCGCTCTACGCGGCGCTCACCCGTCTGCGCGGACGGTGAACCGCCACTCCAGTTCGAGCATCGCCAGCGCCTGCTGACGCTGGGCCTGGTCCTCCATCTGCTCGGCGAGTTCACGGAACCGGTCCCGTTCGGCGCGGACGGTGGCGGGCATGATCCGCCCCGCAACACCCCGGGCCTTGGCCACCGTGGCGCTGTCGCGCACCCGCCGTGCCAGCGCGCGCGCCGCGTGTTCCGGTCCCCGCGCACCTTGCCAGGCGAGCAGAGCGGCCTGGCGGGAGCGCTCGTCCGAGCCCGGCTGGCCGCCGGCCAACTCCGCGTACAGCTGCTGGGTGGCTGCCGGGAGCGCACTGAGCCAGGGTCCGTCGGGGAAGAACTCGCCCAGTAGCCGGGCGAACGAGGCGAGCAGGTCGCGCCCGAGTTCGCCGGATTCTCCGATCGCGTCGGTGGCGAGGAACTCGAACACCCAGCCCAGCATCTCGGCGCGGTAGGCGTCCAGCCAACCGCGCTCGCGCCACCAGTCCAGGATCACCCGGGTGATGTGGTGGTGCTCGGTCATCATCGTGGCACGCTCGGCGAACCGGCTCGCCATCAGCGAATCGGGCCGGGAGACCCGGTAGTAGTACAGCTTGTCGGCGATCAGCGCGGTCACCCGCGCGAGCGGGTAGGCCTCGAAGTAGAACACCTGATCCTCGCCGAAAGGCACGCTCTCGTCGAACCGCAGCCCTTCGCGCAGCAGGAAGTCGCGCCGGAAGGCGCTGCGCCACACGAACGGCCGGGACGCCTCGGCGAACAGCAGATCGGGGTGGAAGCCCTGGAACAGGCGCGCGCGCGGCGTCAGCGTCCGGTGCAGCCAGCCGTTACCGAGCGAACCCGGGTGCGGGTAGGCGCCGAAGGTGACCACCTCGGCGTCCGTCTCCTCGAACGCCGCCAGGATCGTCGCGCACGCCTTGGGGTGCACGAAATCGTCCGAATCGACGAACCAGACCACGTCACCGGTGGCGGCGTCCAGCCCGGCGTTGCGCGCCGACGACAGTCCCCCGTTCTCCTTCGTGACGATGACCACGCGCGGATCGACGCCCGCCGCCATCTCCAGCAGCACACGGCTGCGGTCGGTGGAGCCGTCATCCACGCAGACGATCTCGAGATCGGTGACGCTCTGCTGGCGCACCGTGTCCAGGCAGACGGCGAGGTAGCGCTCGACGTTGTAGACCGGAAGGACGATCGACAGCCGCGGCATCAGCGCACCTTGTCGCGCAGGGCGCGGCTCGCGGCGACCAGCACGCGCTTGGGGCCTCCGGCACGCAGGTTGCGCTTCACCTTGCTCAAGGTGCTCTCGGGCACCGAGCGCTCGGCGTGCGAACGCGCCGGCGACAGCAGAATGGTCTGCAGGCCAGTCAGCTTCCACGGCTCGAAGAGCCGGATGTCGAGGTGGCCGGCGGCCTGCTCGGCCAGGAAAGCATCCCGGGTGAGAGTGAGCAGTTCCACCTTGTGCTTGTCGGCGACGCGCTCGTAATTCCAGATGCAGGAGTCGTACATCATCTTCGCCTTGACGCGGGCGAAGCGCTCCTCGAGTTCGGGACGCCCGGCCAGCCAGCGCCCGATCTCACCGTACTCGTCGAAGACCGCGTTCACCTTGCCCATCGAGTTCACCGAGGAGTTCTCGTTGTCTTGGCGGTAGTGGACGAACGCCGGGTAGACCCAGGTCAGCCGGCTGGCGCACGCCCACACCTTGAAGGTGAAGCTCAGATCCTGGAAGGAGGCGCCCGGGGTCTCCAGGAAGCGGATGCCGTGCTCGGTCAGGAAGCGACGCCGGTACAGCGCCGACCAGATCGACGGCTTGGCGTAGAAGACGCTGTCATCGACGCGCGGGTCGATCACCCGGTCGCATACATCGGGGGTGAAGACCTCGAAGAAGTCGTCACGTTCGCTCGGCGTCGACCAGTACAGCCAGAAGTTGGCCTTGGCGACCTCGGCGTCGTGACGGACGATCGCCTCATGCAGCGCGGCCAGCCCGCCCGGCTCCATGAAGTCGTCGGATTCGAGGATGGTGACGAATTCGCCGCGCGCCTCGTCCAGGCCACGGTTCATCGAGGCGCCGTACCCCGAATTGGGCTTGTCGATCACCCGGAATCGGGGGTCGGCGTCCAGGTAGCGGCCGATGATGGCGCGCGAGGAGTCGGTCGAGCCGTCGTTGATGCAGATCACCTCGAAGTCGGTGAACGTCTGCGCCTTCAGGCTCGCCAGGCACTCGTCGAGGTAGCGCTCCACGTTGTAGATGGGCACCAGAACCGAGATCGCCGGCGTGCTGCCCTCGGCACGTGTGTCGGGTGCAGTAGACATTCCCTCATCCTTCGAATGGTGTCGTCAGCCGCGCAACAACGCGACTGCCTCGTTGACATCTCCATCGTGAACGATCCTGCCACGTCGCAGCAGGATCCCACGGTCACACAGCTTCGCCACCATATCGAGATCGTGGCTCACAATCACCAGCGCCTTGCCCGAATCCTTGAGTTCACGGATGCGCGCGAGGCACTTCTTCTGGAACGGCTCGTCGCCGACCGCAAGGATCTCATCGACCAGGAACACATCCGGATCGGTATGCACCGCCACCGCGAAGGCCAGGCGCAGGAACATGCCCGAGGAATAGAATTTCACCTCGGTATCGATGAACTCCTCGATTTCGCTGAAGGCGACGATCTCGTCGAAATGCGCCTCGATCTGCTCCTCGGTCATGCCCAGGATGGCACCGTTGAGGTAGACGTTCTCGCGGCCGGTGAGGTCGGGATGGAAGCCCGCGCCCACCTCGATCAGGCCGGCGATCTTGCCACGGACGAGGATCTGCCCGCCGTCGGTGCGCATCACGCCCGAGATCAGCTTCAGCAGCGTCGACTTGCCCGAGCCGTTCAGGCCGAGCAGCGCGACCGCCTCGCCGTCACGCACCGTGAAGTTGACGTGGTCCAGCGCGTGGAACTCGTCGACGGTCGCCTCGCGCCGGCCCTTGACCTTGGCGACGATCAGTTCCTTCAGCGAGTGCGTGTGCCGGATGTTGAAGATCTTCGATACGTCGTCGACGACGACGCGTGGTGTGGTGTCGGGGGTCGCGGTCACGTCACAACTCCTGGGCGAAACGCCCGTCCAGCTTGCGGAAAACGGCTTCGCCGAAGGCGAGAACGGCCACCGACGCCGCCGCAGCGATCATCGCCCACAGCGGCAGCCCGGGCACCGACTCGTAGGTGACGCCCCGGGTGGGCGCCCAGAAGCAGTAGTGGAACAGCTCGATGGCCGGCGTGATCGGGTTCAGCTGGTAGATGGTCCACCCGGCGCCCCCGCCGAGCACCTCCCACACGTTCTTCCAGTGGTAGAGCACCGGAGAGGTCCAGCTCACCACCATGGCGATCAGGTCGACCAGGTTCTCGGCGTCCCGCACCAGCACGTTGATCGCACCGAACAGCAGGCCGAGACCGAGCGCCAGCAGGGTCAGGATCGCGAAACCGCCCAGGCCCGCGAGCAGGTTCAACGGGCCCGGACGCCACCCCATCGCGAAGGAGCCGACCAGCAGCACCACGAGTTGGGGCACGAAATGCGCACCGGCCACGTACACCGAGGACACGCAGAACAACTGCCGGGGAAGATAGATCTTCTTCACCAGCGCGGAGTTGCCGACCACCGCGCGGGTGGCGTTGCCGAACGCCTCGTTGAAGAAGTTGATCGCGATGATCCCCGAGAACAGGTACAGCGGAAAGTTGGGCACCGCCCTGTTCATGCCGAGAAAGACGCCGACCGCGAAATAGAACACGGCGAACTGCACGGCGGGCTTGACGTAGCTCCACAGCATGCCGAGCACCGAGCCGCGATAGCGCACCCGCAGTTCCTTGCGAACCAGCAGTTTCAGCAGATAGCGGTTACGGATGGCGTCGATCAGCCCGAGACCGCCCCCGGGACGGACGAATCCGTCCTCGGCTTCCCAGGCGGCACTCACGCGTCGACGCCGCCGCTCTCGAGCTGGGTGCCCTCGGCGAAGTGCGGGCGGATCTTGTTGTCGAACATGCTGAGCGCCGCGCCGATCGCCATGTGCATGTCGAGGTACTTGTAGGTGCCCAGGCGCCCACCGAACAACACGTCCGACTCCGCCTTGGCCCGGTCGCGGTAGCGCAGCAGGCCCGAGCGGTCGGCGTCGGTATTGATCGGGTAGTACGGCTCGTCGTCACGGCCGGCGAACCGGCTGTACTCGCGCATGATGATCGTCGCGTCCTTGGTGTAGTCGCGCTCGGGGTGGAAGTGCCGGAACTCGTGGATGCGCGTGAACGGCACATCGGGGTCGGGGTAGTTCATCACCGAGGTGCCCTGGAAGTCCTCGATCGGGAGCACCTCCTCCTCCAGGTCGATGGTGCGCCAGCCCAGCTCACCCTCGGCGTAGTCGAAGTAGCGATCCACCGGGCCGGTGTAGATCACCGGGATGTTGCCGCGCACCGCGTCGCGGTTGATCGGCTGCGAGGCGTCGAAGAAGTCGGTGTTCAGCCGCACGTCGATCTTGGGATGGTCGGCCATCCGCTCCAGCCACGCGGTGTAGCCGTCGGTGGGCAGGCCCTCCCAGGTGTCGTTGAAGTAGCGGTTGTCGTAGGTGTAGCGCACCGGCAGCCGGCTGATGATGGACGCCTCGAGCTTCTCGGGGTCGGTCTGCCACTGCTTGGCGGTGTAATGCATGATGAACGCCTCGTACAGCGGACGCCCGATCAGCGAGATGCCCTTCTCGACGAAGTTCGCCGGATCCTTGCCACCCAGTTCGGCGGCCTGCTCGGCGATCAAGGCGCGGGCCTCGGCAGGCGAGTAGGCGGCCCGGAAGAACTGGTTGATCGTGCCCAGGTTCACCGGCATCGGGAACACCTCGCCGCGGTGGCGGGTGTAGACCTTGTGCACGTAGTTGGTGAACGACGTGAACCGGTTCACGTAGTTCCACACCCGCTCGTTGCTGGTGTGGAACAGGTGCGCACCGTAGCGGTGCACCTCGATGCCCGTCTGCGGGTCCGCCTCGGAATAGGCGTTGCCGCCGATGTGCGAGCGGCGGTCGATGAGGACGACCTCGAGCCCGAGATCGTTCGCGGCTCGTTCGGCGATGGTGAGGCCGAAGAGCCCCGACCCGACGACGACCAGATCTGCTGCCACTGCCCATTCCCCTTCCTGCGGGGTAGAAAACGTCTCGGACCACCTTAGTGGCTCGCACCGCGCCGACGCACCGGGGCGCACTACGGGAGCGTGATCCTGGAGGCAAGAATAGGCGCCATCGACAACCCGAAGGTGCGGGTGATGTGGTCGCGGTCGTAGTACACCGGCAGCCCGCCCACGACCGGGTAACAGGTCGTCTCGTCGCAGAACAGGTCGGTCAGGTCGACCGCCGAGACGTCCGGCAGGCCGTCCAGCGCCGCCAGGTGGGCCACGTCGACCGGAAGCGCCACCTGGCGGGGCTGGGCACACTCCAGCGGATCGGCGTGCGAAGCCAGGCATTGCGGCCCCCACACCCCGCCGGTGCGCGGGTAGTCCCGCACGACGATGACCGGCGCGATCGGCGTCCAGGACGCCCAGGTCTCGTGATAGCCGCGGCGTCCGGTCTCCACGTCGGCGAACGTCGCCCCCGTGGACGCGGAGGTGATGATCACGTCGGGATCGGCGGCGCGTAGCTGATCGGCGAGACCGCGCGCCCAGTCGGCGCACCAGGCCGGCTCCCAGGCGTCGCCCTCGAAGGCGGTGGTGCCGGCGATATTCGCCGGGCACGAGTGCTGCAGGAACAGCTGAATGCCGTAACCGTGGGCGTCCGCGGTCGGCTTGAGCGCGTGATACAGCGTCTGGGCGTGCGAGTCTCCGACGATCGCGAGCACTTTGCCGGGCCTTTCCCCGCTCCAGCAGACCTCCTCGACGCACTCGTCCATCTGCCACGGCGAATCGGCCTCGGTGACCGGAGCCTGCAGCGGCATCGCGAACGCCGACCCGCACCGCTCGGTGTTGACCGCCGCCAGGGCACCGAAGCACGAGTCCGGGGGAATCTGTTCGCTGCGCTGGCCCTGCTCGGACTGTTCGATCCGCTCGGCCTGCTCGATCCGCTCGATCCGCTCCCGCGCGGCCTCTTGCTCCACCCGGTCCGACCAGGAAGTCCAGGCGCTGACGCCACCCACGAGGGCGCCCATCACGACGAAGGCGGCGACGATCGTCCGCCAGGCCCGGGCTCGGCGGAACCGGTCCGACAAGAAGGGCTGCTCCACCCAGGCGCGGGAGGCGTGCGCCAGCACACCCGTCGCCACCAGGATCGCCGCCTTTTCGGGCCAGTCGAGGGCGTGCCCGAGCGCGAACGGCCCCAAAGCGATCAACGGCCAGTGCCACAGATAGGCCGAGTAGGACACATCACCCAGCCACTGCACCGGGCGCAAGCCGACGACGAACGAGAGCGGATCCCACCTGCCGGTGTCCCCCGCCGCGATCACGGCGACCGTACCGAGCACGGGGACGAGCGCGATCGCGCCCGGGAACGCGGTGTCCTGCGACAGCGTCGCCACCGCCCAGGCAATGGCTGCCACGCCCGCCCAGCGCAGCACCACCGCCAGCGCGCCCGGCACGCGCACCCGGGGCAGCACGATACTCGCCAGCGCACCGAGACCGAACTCCCAGGCACGGGTGGTGGTCACGAAATAGGCGGCGGCCGGATCGGCGGCGGTGAACAGCACCGAATGCACCAGTGACGCCGCCACGACCGCGGCCAGGATCACCCCGACGGTGGGCACCACATGACCCTTCAGCAGCCGGCGGCCGAGCAGGACGCCGAGCAGGATGAGCGCCGGCCACACCAGGTAGAACTGCTCTTCAGCCGACAGCGACCAGTAGTGCTGCACCGGCGAGGCGACCTCGTTCGAGGCGGAATAGGTGACCGCGCGGCCGGCCAGCCAGAGATTCTGCACATACAGGGTGCTCGCGATCGCTTCCCGGGCCGCGGCACGCGCCAGCTGCGAGGGCAGCAGCCACAGGGCGGCCGCGGTGCTCACCGCCAGGCACAGCAGGCTGGCGGGCAACAGCCGTCTCATCCGGCGCGCGTAGAAGGAGGCCAGCCGGACGCGTCCGGTCTTGTCGACCTCGCGCAGCAGGTGGCTGGTGATCAGGAAACCCGAGATGACGAAGAAAACGTCCACCCCGACATAGCCGCCCGGCAGATCTGAGGGCCACAGGTGGAAGGTGATCACCGAGCCCACGGCCAGGGCACGCAACGCCTGGATCTCGGGCAGGAAGGTCCGCGGCGCCGGCGCAGCTGCGGGCGATTCGGGCATCGAGGACTCCGGGTGTGAAACTGAACGAGGGGGCGCCACGACGCTGACTCGCCTGCGCCCAGGGAGCATATCTCACGGTGTGCTCTTACCCTGGGGGTATGCGAATCGCTCTCGCGCTGGGCTCGGGCGGAGCCCGTGGTTACACCCACATCGGCGTCCTCGACGAACTGCACGCCCGCGGTCACACCATCGCCGCGATCTCCGGAACGTCGATGGGTGCCCTCGTCGGCGGCCTCGAAGCGGCCGGCAAGCTGGCCGACTACGTCGAATGGGTCACCACGCTCCAGCGCGGCGACGTGCTGCGCCTGCTCGATCCCGCCTTCACCGGCCCGGGCGTGTTCTGGGGGCAGAAGGTGATGGAGCGGGTCGCCGGCCTGCTGGACGGCGCCCGCATCGAGCAGTTGCCGATCCCGTTCACGGCGGTGGCCACCGACCTCACCCACGGCCGCGAGGTGTGGTTCCAGCGCGGCTCCGTCGCGACCGCGATGCGCGCCTCGATCGGCATTCCCTCGGTCTTCACCCCGGTCGTGGTGGGCGGACGCCTGCTCGCCGACGGCGGCCTGCTCAACCCGGTTCCGGTGGACGCGCTGCTGGGTGCGGACGCCGACCTCACCGTGGCGGTCTCACTGTCGGGACGCCGCAGCGGCGAGGCCGGCAGCTCCCGCCCGCTCACCGCGCCGGCCGAGACCGAGGGCATCCTCGGTGAGCTGGGCGACTGGGTGCGCCATGAGCTGTTCGAATCGGACGCCGTCCGCGGCGTCCTGGAGTCGAGCGCGGTGCGTGGCGTCCGGGAGTGGTGGCTGGAGCGGTTCGGCACCGACACAGGGCCGGCCGACGGTGCGGTCGGTCAGCTGGCGGCCGAACCGGTCACGCCCGACACCGAGACGGCCCCGCGCGACTTCGACTTCGGCGAGCTCCCCCGCGGCCTGCGCACCACCGACGTCGTCTCGCTGTCGCTGGAGGTGGCCGAGTCGCTGATCACCCGGTTCCGGATGGCGGCCAGCCCGCCGGACGTGTTCGTCGAGTTCGCCCAG
Source organism: Propioniciclava sp. (assembly GCF_047602245.1). Taxonomy (GTDB): domain Bacteria; phylum Actinomycetota; class Actinomycetes; order Propionibacteriales; family Propionibacteriaceae; genus Propioniciclava. Next base: position 3,060,128 of record NZ_JASGHT010000001.1, on the reverse strand, counting down.
GACGTCGGCTCCACGTTCGACTTCCATCGCGCCGGCGAGCTGATCGCGTTGGGACGCGCGAAGGCTGCCGAGGTATTCGACGCCGCCGGCCTGTAGCTGCCCGGTCCCACGCTCGGCCGCCCGCCGAGGCGCCGGGCGCTCGCCGGTAAGATAGCCCCTTGTGACCACTTCCTCCCACTGGGTGCTGACCCTCGAGTGCGCCGACCGTCCCGGCATCGTCCACGCCGTCAGCGGCGCCGTCGCGACCGCGCTGGGCAACATCACCGAACTGCAGCAGTTCAGCTCGAGCAGCGGCCGCTTCTTCATGCGCTTGCAGGTGCAGTCCGGCTTCGAGCGGGCCCGGTTCGAGGAGGCGCTGGCACCGTTGGCCGCCTACCTGAACGCGCAATGGCGACTCGATTCGGTCGGACGCCCGCGCCGCACCCTGATCCTGGCGAGCAAGGCCGGGCACTGCCTCAACGACCTGCTGTTCCGGACGCGGTCGGGGTTGCTCCCCATCGAGGTGACCGGCGTGATGGCCAACCATCCCCACCTGGCGCCGCTGGCGTCCTTCTACGGGGTGCCCTTCGCCGAGCACGTGGTGCTGCCCGACACCAAGGCGGCCTTCGAGCGCGCGGTGCTGGAGCGGGTCGAAGCCGACCGGGTCGAACTGGTGGTGCTGGCGCGCTACATGCAGATCCTGTCGCCCGAGCTGTGCGAGGCGCTGCAGGGGCGTGCGATCAACATCCACCACTCGTTCCTGCCCGGGTTCAAGGGCGCCAACCCCTACCGGCAGGCGCACGACCGCGGCGTGAAGCTGATCGGTGCGACCGCGCACTTCGTCACCCCCGACCTGGACGAGGGCCCGATCATCGAGCAGAACGTCACCCGGGTCGACCACGCCGCCGATGTCGCCGAACTCACCGCCATGGGCCAGGAGCAGGAGACCCGCACTCTCGCCGAGGCCGTCCGTCTGGTCGCCGAACACCGGGTGTTCCGCGACGGCGCGCGGACCGTCGTGTTCCGCTGACCTGGTACCGCAACCGCCCGACCCGCCGAGATACTCGGCGTCGAGATACTCGGCGTCGAGGTTTTGTCACGACTTCGCAACGATCACGGCGAAGTGGGCGGCTGAGATGGCAGCCGGTGCCACGCTGCACCTAGTGTGCGGCTGCCAGCGTGATGGCCGTTTTGACCAACGGAGGTTGCATGTCATCCCAGAATTCTCAGCCGGGCGGGCCCGCTGAGCACACGACCCCAGGCCGGAAAGCCCAGATTCCTGAGCAGGCCTTCATCGAAGTACAGAACTCGGAGGAATTCGGCGAGCTCCGCCGGACTTTCCGCGGCTTCGCCTTCCCGATGACCATCGCCTTCCTGGTGTGGTACTTCGCCTACGTCCTCGCGTCCGTCTACGCCAAGGACTTCATGTCCACGCCGATGTTCGGCGAGCATTTCAACGTCGGCCACTTCCTCGGCCTGCTGCAGTTCCTGACCACCTTCCTCATCACGTGGCTCTACATCCGCCACGCCAACACCAAGCTCGACCCGATCGCCTCGCGGATCCGTGAGCGCCTGGAAGGAGCGGCGAAGTGATCACCCTCGAAGCCATCAAGCTCGGCGATCCCGTCTTCAACATCATCGTCTTCGCCCTGTTCGTGGTCGGCACGCTGACCGTCGTGATCAAGGTGACCGCCAATCAGGCCAAGTCGGCTGGGTCGTTCTACACCGGCGGCGCCTCCTTCTCGGGCACCCAGAACGGCTTCGCCATCGCGGGCGACTACCTGTCCGCGGCGTCCTTCCTCGGCATCGTCGGCGCCATCGCCTTCAACGGCTACGACGGCCTGCTGTACTCCATCGGCTTCCTCGTCGCCTGGCTGGTCGCTCTGCTGCTCGTCGCCGAGCCGCTGCGCAACACCGGCAAGTACACGATGGCCGACGTGCTCTCCTTCCGGATGAAGCAGAAGCCCGTCCGCCTGGCGGCCGCCATCTCGACGCTGGCCATCTCGTTCTTCTACCTGCTCGCCCAGATGGCCGGCGCCGGCGGCCTGGTGTCGCTGCTGCTCGGCATCTCCGGTGAGTTCGCGCAGAACCTGGTCATCGTCATCGTCGGCGTCCTGATGATCGCCTACGTGCTCATCGGCGGCATGAAGGGCACCACCTGGGTGCAGATGATCAAGGCCGTCCTGCTCATCGCCGGCGCCGGCATCATGACCGTCTGGGTGCTCGCCCAGTTCGGCTTCAACCTGGACGCCCTGATGGGCAAGGCCGTCGAGATCAACGACAAGCCGCAGATGCTCGCCCCCGGCGACAAGTACAAGGACCCGGTCGGCTTCATCTCGCTGTCGATCGCGCTGGTGCTCGGCACCGCCGGCCTGCCGCACGTGCTGATGCGCTTCTACACGGTGCCCACCGCCAAGGAAGCCCGCAAGTCGGTGACCTGGGCCATCGGCCTGATCGGCGCCTTCTACCTGTTCACCCTCGTCCTCGGCTACGGCGCCGCGGCGCTGGTCAACCAGGCGACCATCAGCGAACTGCCCGGCAAGGCGAACGCCGCCGCACCCGCGCTGGCCTTCTTCCTGCCCGGCCAGGGCATGCCGGGAACCATCTTCCTGGCCGTCATCGCCGGCGTCGCCTTCGCGACGATCCTCGCGGTGGTCGCCGGCCTGACCATCACGGCGTCCGCCTCGTTCGCGCACGACATCTACAACTCGGTGCTGAAGGACGGCAACGCCGACCCGGCCGTCGAGCGCCGCGTCGCGACCACCACCGTGCTCGTCATCGGCGCGCTCGCGATCTTCGGCGGCATCTTCGCCAAGAGCATGAACATCGCCTTCCTGGTGGCGCTCGCCTTCGCCGTCGCGGCGTCGGCGAACCTGCCGTCGATCCTGTACTCGCTGTACTGGAAGCGGTTCAACACCCAGGGTTCGCTGTGGTCGATCTACGCCGGCCTGATCAGCTCGCTGACGCTGATCATCTTCTCCCCGGCCGTCTCCACGCCGCTGGGTGCGGCCAAACCGCTGGCCAGCGCGATGTTCCCCAACGCCAGCTTCGCCTGGTTCCCCTACGACAACCCGGCGATCATCTCGGTCCCGTTGGCGTTCTTCGCCGGCTGGCTGGGCACGGTGCTGAGCAAGGAAGTCTCCGATCCGGGCAAGGCCGCCGAGATGGAGGTCCGCTCGATGACCGGCGCCGGCGCCGATGGAGCCATCGCTCACTGACCGGACGCCTCAGCAAGGGCTCGCCTTCGGGCGGGCCCTTGTTGCGTCCAGGAGCAGGCCCGGCCTCACGCGGCGAGGTCTCAGCGGGTGCTCAAGGTCTCCGAGACCCCGGCGTCCAGGCCCGGATCGACCGGCCACTCCCCCGGCTGGTCGACCTCGTCCCAGTCGACGAACTCCCAGCGGGTATCCGGGCTTCCCTCCAAGGTGACCACCGTGGTGTTGCCCATCCGGCGTCCGATGATGTCCTCCACCGCCATGCCGCGGCCGCTCGCCGCCAGCCACATCCGCAAGGCGGCGCCATGGCTGACCAGCAACGCCGAGGACGCCACCGACGTGGCGATTCGGGCGATCGCATCGTCGAAACGGGCGAAGAAGGTGTCGGCGTCCTCACCCCCGGGAACCTTCGCGCTGAAATCGCCCTGACCCCACGCGGTCAGCGTGCCCACGTAGCGCTGCCACACCGGAGACATCTCGTCCTCGCCGGCCTGGATCTCGCGCAACCCGCTCAAGATCGTCATCTCCATCCCGCGCGCGGACGCCAGCGGCGCCAGCGTCTGCTGGGTGCGCACCAGATCGGAGGCGTACACCGCCTCGAAATGGTGACCATCGAGGCGCTCCACCAAATACTCGGCCTGGCTGCGGCCGACCTCGTCCAGGTCGGCGCCGGGAACGGCGGTGTCGAGCAGCCGAGCGACATTGCTGGAGGTGCGTCCGTGACGAACAAGATAAAGGCGCATACCTCTCACCCTAGGCGCCCCCGCGTCCCCGGTGGCCTCCCGTCCGTCCAGGCACGGGCCAGGAAGCGTCGAGGGTCCGGATAAGGTGATGCCGGACGCCGTCCGGTGCTAGGTTCGTGAGGTGTGAGAGGTGCCGCCTCGTCTAGTCTCAAAGTGGAGGAAACATGAGCACTGCCCCCGTCAAAGTCGCTGTCACCGGCGCTGCCGGCCAGATCTGCTACAGCCTGCTGTTCCGCATCGCCAGCGGCGCGCTGCTCGGCCCGGACCAGCCCGTCGAACTGCGCCTGCTGGAGATCACCCCGGCCCTGAAGGCGCTCGAAGGCGTCGTCATGGAGCTGGACGACTGCGCGTTCCCGCTGCTGAGCAAGGTCGAGATCGGCGACGACGCCACCAAGGTGTTCGACGGCGTGAACCTGGCCATGCTGGTCGGCGCCCGTCCGCGCACCGCGGGCATGGAGCGCGGCGACCTGCTGAGCGCCAACGGCGCCATCTTCACCGCCCAGGGCAAGGCCCTCAACGATGTCGCCGCGGATGACGTCAAGGTGCTGATCACCGGCAACCCGGCCAACACCAACGCCCTCATCGCGATGAGCAACGCCCCCGACATCCCCAACGAGCGCTTCAACGCCCTCACCCGTCTCGACCACAACCGCGCCATCTCGCAGGTCGCCGCCAAGCTCGGCGTCCCGGTGACCGAGGTCAAGAAGATGACGATCTGGGGCAACCACTCGGCCACCCAGTACCCCGACCTGTTCCACGCCGAGGTCGCCGGAAAGAACGCCGCCGAGGCCGTCAACGACCAGGCCTGGATCGAGAACGACTTCATCCCGACCGTCGCCAAGCGCGGCGCCGCCATCATCGCCGCCCGCGGCTCGTCCTCGGCCGCCTCGGCCGCGAACGCCACCGTCGAGCACATGCGCGACTGGGTGCTCGGCACCCCCGAGGGCGACTGGGTCTCGATGGCCGTTCCGTCCGACGGCTCCTACGGCGTCCCCGAGGGCATCATCTCCTCGTTCCCGTGCACCGTTTCCAACGGCCAGTACTCGATCGTCCAGGGCCTGGAGATCAACGAGTTCTCCCGCGCCAAGATCGACGCCTCCGTCGCCGAACTGGTCGACGAGAAGAACGCGGTCACCGAGCTCGGCCTCATCTGATCCGGCGCTCACGCCTGCGGCGTCCTCCTTCGGGAGGGCGCCGTTCGCGCGTCTGGGGCCCGTGGTCGCGTCCCCTCTCCGGGTGGTGGTTGCGTCCGGTGATCCGGGATTGTGGTGGCGTCCGGTGACGCCGAGGAGTGGGGTCCCCGCCCGAGGCCAGCGATGCGCACGCGCATCGCGGCCTGTATGCCCGCCACACCCAGGACCCCACTCCTCGGCGTCACCTCTGCTCGTTGGCCGTGCAAGGTGTCCGGGGGCGATGGCGTCCGCGTCATCAATGTGGAGACGTGGTGCGTCTAGTCGCCATGTCTCTACATTGACGGACGCCGAGTCATCCGAATGCGTCAATCCGACTACCGCAAACGAAGGATGGTGGACGGCAGCCGAGTCGGCGAGGATAAGGCGAAAGCCCCGTGACGGACGCCGTGCCGAGCCCGCGGAAGTCCGCTGTGCGGCGTCCTCACCGATGAATCGGCGACCAGGAGGTCCGTGATGTCCACGCTCATCCCGCCCGCGGCGGGCGCCCTCGACGGGCAGGTTCCCGTGCGCGATGCCGCCGGGGTGAGAACGGGAAACGCGCTGATCCCGTTCTGGTGCCTGGGTTCCCGGAGATGAGCGGGTGCCGCTAATCGACGCGCTCCGCCTCTGGAACGGCCGGCGCCTGGTGCGGGCGGTGCTCGCGCTCGCCGCACTGGCGGTCGACCTGTGGGTGTGGGGAGGGCACACCACCACCTGGAACGGTGGGCAGACCGACCGGACGCTGATCATCGCGCTGGCGGTGCTCGGCTATTCCTGCCTGGCGCTGTGGCGTTCGCCGGTGCCCGGCTATCTGGCCTTGTGGCTGCTCTCGTTCGGAGGACTGCTCGTGCCCTCGATCCAGGGGGTCGCCGGCTACCTGGTGGCACTGTTCCTGATGGCATGGCGGACGCCGCGGCAGGTCGCGGTGATGGCACTGGTCGGGTCGGCGGTGCCGGTCGCGGTCAACACCGCCGCGGTGTGGCTGCTCAGCAACGCCGGCACGCACGCCCTCGGCGTCCACGCCGGGGGGTGCACGCTGTTGATGGTGAGCGTCTGGCTGGTCGGCAGGCTGCTGGCATGCCGTGATCGCCAGCTCGCCGCCCAGCACAGACAGATCGAGGACGACCAGGTCGAGGCGCTGGTGGCCGAGCGCCTGCGGATCAGCCGCGAGATCCACGACACCGTGGCGCACAGCCTGACCGGGATCGTGCTGCGCGCGGCCGGCGCGCGAGCCGGGCTGGCACGCGATGCCGCCACGAAGGACGAACTCGACCGGGCGCTCGGGAGCATCCAAGGTGCGGGCGAACAGAGCATGCGCGAGCTGCACCGGCTGCTGGGCATGCTGCGCCAAACCGACAAGGCCGAGATGCGCGGCGGCATCGAACAGCTCGGCGACCTGGTCCAGTCGGCGCGGGCCGCCGGGTTGGACGTGGTCTGCCAGGGCTCGGGTGAGCCGGTCGAACTCGATCCGAGCATCGCCCACACCGGCTACCGCGTGGTGCAGGAAGGCCTATCGAACGTGATGAAGCACGCCGGCGCGGGGACACGCGTCGAGGTGGTGCTCGACTGGTTGCCCGAGAGCCTCGCGATCACCGTACGCAACGCCGCCGGCGTCCGGCCACCGGCCGCCCCGTCGGGCGGGTTCGGGCTGGTCGGCCTACGCGAACGGGTCAGCGTGATCGGCGGAACCCTCCGATCGGGCCCGACCCCGCAGGGCTACCTGCTGCACGCCGACCTGCCCACGAGCCGCACGCGCCCGGCTCCTGCGGAGGGGGAATCATGATCACCGTGTCCATCGTCGATGCTCTGCAGGCGGGCGCGAGCGGCTACCTGCTCAAGCACCCACGGCTGGGCCGGACCCGACACGCGACGGTGCGAATCCAACGGACGCCGCGCGCACCCATCCACGATCTCAGCGCATCGTCGCCTGCAGGGCTCGCCTGGCCTCGTCGACATCGAAGGTGGCCTGGGGCCAATCGAGGCCGAGTTCGGCCATGGTGCGGGTCAGGATCTCGGTGACGGCCAGGCGGGCGTACCACTTCTTGTCGGCCGGGATCACATACCAGGGGGCCTCCTCGGTGGAGGTGTAGCGGAACACGTCGGCGTAAGCGTCTTGGAAGTCGTCCCACTTCGCGCGGGTGGCCAGGTCGCCCATCGAGAACTTCCAGTGCTTGTCGGGGCGGTCCAGACGCCCCATCAGGCGTGCGCCCTGTTCGGCGTGCGACACCATCAACGCGACCTTCACCACCTTCGTGCCGGCCTCGATCAGCTTGCGCTCCCAGGTGTTGATCTCCTCATACCGCGGCCGCCACACGGCCTCGGGTACCAGGTTGTCGACGCGCACCACCAGGACGTCCTCGTAGTGGCTGCGGTCGAACACGCCGATCCGTCCGGGCGGCGGCAGCCGGCGCTCAATGCGCCACAGGTAGTGGTGGGTGCGTTCCTCGGCGGTCGGCACGCCGAAGGACGCCAGCGCGACGCCTTGCGGGTCGACCATGCCCATCACGTGCCGGACGATGCCGCCTTTGCCCGCGGTGTCGAGGCCTTGCAGCACCAGCAGCACCGACCGGCTGCCACCCGAACGCCCTTCGGCGTACAGGCGTTCCTGCAGCTCCGACAACTCCTCGCCGCGGTGAACCGTGAACGCCTCGCCGGCGTCACGGTCACCGCCCCAGCCGGGCGTCCCGGCGCGATCGAAGGTTGCCAGGTCGAAGTCCGCGCCTGCGCGCAGCGCCTGACGGGGGTCGTGCTTCCATGCATCCCGTGCCATGACGAGACTCTAGCCAGGCCACCCGCCCGCGCGCGACGACACGACCGGCACCGGTCAGGGATGATCCTCCGGGTTGGGTTTGTTGCTGAAGCCGGCCGCGGCGAGGTCGTCGGCCAGCTCGTCCACCGTGGCGTGTTCGGAGTCCCATTGGTCGGTGCGGTAGGCGGTGCGCGCCAGCATGTGCCCGGCCACCGGGGTGGTGAGGATCTGCAGGGTCACCACGAGGGTGCCCAGCACGAAGACGTGGAAGGTGCGCAGCGTGAACACCACCCCGAGCAGCACCAGCATCAGCCCGAACACCTGCGGCTTCGTCGCGGCATGCAGCCGGGTGAGCACGTCGGGGAACCGGACGATGCCGACCGCGGCGGCCAGGCAGAAGAAGGCACCGCCGAGCAGCAGGGACGCCCCCACGACGTCCAGGATCTCGCCGAGAAGTTCGGGGTTCATGCGTCCTCCTTCGGTGCGCTTGCAACGCCGCCGGGCGGTGTCTCCCGGGGACGCCGCACGGCGTCCGGCTGGTCACGGTAGGCGGCGCGCGCCTCGGCTTCGAGGAAGCGCCGCTCGCGGATCGAGGTGCCGGTGATCAGCCGGGCCAGCGCGACCGCGCCGGTGAAGCCGACCAGCGACAGCATCAGGATGATGATCAGCCCCACCGAGGTGCGCATCACGATCGCGTGGGTGGCGATGCCTGCGATCAGGATGCTGATCAGCACGTCGGAGGAGATGCCACGGTCCAGGCCGGTGGGGCCTTTGGCGAGCCGGATCATGGTGAGCAGCACCGCCGCCACCAGCACCACGACGGCCAGGGCGATCAGCCCGTCACGGATCAGCATCAGCATGAGGGTTCCTCCGCTTCCCCGCGGGCGGCCGCCTCGGCTTCGGCGGCCTCCAGCCGTTCGAGTTCCTCGATCTCGGCGCGGGAGCCGAACGCGTGCACGACCCGGTCCTCCAGCGCGAGGGTGTCGCGGACGATGGTGGCCCGCTCGCTCAGGTCGGGCAGGTCGAATACGTGCAGGTACAGGTGCCGGCGCTTGGCGCGGGCGTCCACCACGATGCTGCCGGGCACGACGGAGGCGAACTCGGCGACGTTCACCTGATACAGGTCGGAGTCGGAACGCAGGTTGACCCGGAGGATGCCCGGGCGCGGCGCTTTCCGGCTGAAGGCGAAGATCGCCAGCCGGGTGGAGGCGACCGCGAGATCCTTGACCAGGTGCGCGACCAGTCTGAGCGAGCCCCACAGGTGCAGCCGGCCGGCGTACATCACCGGCGGCAGCGGGAACATCAAGGTGACCAGGGTGCCCAGCAGCGCCCCACCGACCACGGTGACGATGCTGATCTCGCCGACCAGCACCACCCAGATCACGGTGAGCAGCGCGATCGCCTTCGGCTGGACGCGGCGGCGCGAGCGGATCCGCACCTCGCCCTCGGCCGGCCCCAAGGCGCCGGCGGGCCTGGTTCCCGGTTCGATCACGGCGTCACCTCCCCCAACACGGCCCGCACATAGGCGCCGTCCAGCAGCGCCGTCGCGGCGTCCTTGGTGTACTCGTAGGCCGGACCGGCCACGAACGTCAGCGTCAGGCTGAACGCGATCAGCGCCATGGTGGCTCCCACCATCACCCCGGGCATCAGGCGTCCGGAGTTGTCGTCGTCCTCGTCCTCATCCTCGTCGCCGCCGCGGGTGATCGCGACCGGGGTGCCCCAGAAGGCGCGGTTCCACACCTTCGCGATGGCGTACAGGGTGAGCAGGCTGGTCAGCACACTCGTGACGACCAGGGCCAGCGACAGCGGCGTGCCTTCGGCGGTGGCGGCCTCGAGCAGGCCGAGCTTGCCGATGAAACCCGAGAACGGCGGAATGCCGGCCAGGTTCATGCCGGGCACCAGGAACAACACCGCCAGCAGCGGCGAGGTGGTCATCAGGCCGCTGAGCCGGTCGAGGTTGTTGGAGTGCCCGACGCGCTGGATCAGCCCGGCCACCAGGAACAACGTCGCCTGGATGGTGATGTGGTGGGCGGTGTAGTAGATCGTCGCCGCGAGGCCGGCCGGGGTGGCCAGCGCGATGCCGAGCATCATGTAGCCGATGTGGCTGACCAGCGTGAACGACAGCAGACGCTTGATCTCCACCTGGGCGATCGCGCCGAGGATGCCGACGATCATGGTCAGCAGCGCGATCCACATCAGCAGTTCGCTGAGCGGACGGTGCGGGAAGATCAGCGTCTGCGTGCGCAGGATCGCGTACACACCCACCTTGGTGAGCAGGCCGGCGAACACGGCCGTCACCGGCGCGGGCGCGGTCGGGTAGGAGTCCGGCAGCCACGCCGACAAGGGGAAGACGGCCGCCTTGATCGCGAACACCAGCAGCAGCATGAACTGCAACTGCCCCTGGGTCGCCTCCGGCAGGTCGGGCATCCGCTGCGCGATCTGGGCCAGGTTCACCGAACCGACCGCGGCATAGATGTTGGCCAGCGCGGTCAGGAACAGCATCGAGCTGAGCAGGTTGACCACCACGTAGATCGACCCGGCGCGGATGCGCGACTTGGTGCCGCCCATGGTGAGCAGGACGTAGGAGGCGAACAGCAGGATCTCGAAGCCGACGAACATGTTGAACAGGTCGCCGGCGAGGAAGGCGTTGGACACGCCCGCGCACATCAGCAGGAACGTCGGGTGGAAGATCGACACCGGCGTCTCTTTGCGGACTTCCTCCTCTTCCTGCCCCGCCGAGTAGAACAGCACGGCGAGGGTGACCAGGCCGGCGACGGTGAGCATGATCGCCGACAGCCGGTCGGCGACCAGCGCGATGCCATAGCCCTGCGGCCAGGCGCCCACCCACAGGGTCTGGACGCCGTCGGTGTGCGCCCGCAGCGCGAGGGTGCCTGCGGCGACGACGACACCGGCCAGCACCAGGATCGACACCGCGCGCTGGACGCGCGGGCGGCGTCCGAGAATGAGGGTGAGCGCCGCGCCCAGCATGGGCAGCAGGACAGGGACGGTGAGCAGGTTCATTCGCTCACCATGTCCTCACCGGCATCGGAGAAGCGGACGTCCTCGTAGGAGTCGGACACGTCGTCGCGCTCGGCCAGTTCGCGGATCCGGCGGTCCTCGACGTCATCGGACACCTCGTCGTTGCCGTTGAGCTGGAAGCTGCGATAGGCCATGGTGACCACGAACGCGGACACGGCCATCGTGATCACGATCGCGGTGAGCACCATCGCCTGCGGCAGCGGGTCGGTCATCGTCTCGGGGGCGAACATGCCGATGATCGGCGGGTTGCCCGCCGCGCCCGCGGCCAGCATGAACAGCAGGTTGACGCCGTTGCCCATCACCAGGACGCCGACCAGGATGCGGGTCAGCGAGCGCTCGGTGAGCAGGTACACCCCGGACGCCACCAGGACGCCCGCGACGATGGCGAGGGTGAGATTGCCGCTCATCACATTCCCCCGCTCTGGCGCGCGGTCACCGACAGGGCGGTGGTCGACTCGGGGCGCGGCAGCGGCGTCCGGTCCTCTTGCGCGTGCTGGTCGATGCCCGCGCCGAGGCTGCGGACCAGGTCGAGCATCATGCCGAGCACGATCAGGTAGACGCCGATGTCGAACACGGTCGAGCTGACCAGGTGCAACTCGCCGAAGAGGTCCATGGTTCCCCACGGGGTGGCGATGTCGTTGAGGGCCTCGATCGCGAAGTGGACGTCATAGCTTTGGAAGATCCGCCCGCCGAACAGCCAGGGGAACGCCGCGCTGCCGACCGCGATGAACAGCCCGACGCCCAGGATGCGGCCCGCGTCGGTCGGCGCCGCGTCCTGCAGTTCCTTGGCGCCCGCGGCCAGGTAGCGCACCATCAGCGCCAGGCCGGCGACCAGGCCGCCCGCGAAGCCGCCGCCCGGGCTGTTGTGGCCGGCGATCAGCAGGTAGAGCGACACCAGGATCATCACCGAGAACAGCAGCCGGGTGACCACCTCGAAGATCAGCGACCGCGAGGCCGGGCTGAGATTCTCGCTCGCGCGCAGCCACGCACCGGTGCTCTGGTTGCTGGCTCGAGTGCGCGGAAGCCGCCGCTGCACGCGGGAGCGCAGGAAGATCAGGCTGGCGACGCCGGTGGCGGCGATGATCAGCACCGACACCTCGCCCAGGGTGTCCCACGCGCGGGTGTCGACCAGGATCACGTTGACGACGTTGCGGCCGTAGCCGAATTCGTAGGCGGCCTTCTCCAGTCCCGCCGAGGAGCGTTCGGCGACCCGCGAGGTCGTCGACAGCAGGATGGACGCGGTGACCGTCGCGCCCACGCCGACCGCGAGCAGCATCCGCCACCAGCGCGACGAGTGCAGCGGACGGTCGGTGAAGTACTTCGGCAGCGTCCGCATCACCAGCAGGAAGACCAGCAGGCTCGCGGTCTCGATCAGCACCTGGGTGAGCGCCAGGTCGGGGGCGCCGTGCATCAGGAAGAGCAGCGCGGTGCCGTAGCCGGTCACGCCCACGGTGATGATGGCCCGGATCCGTCCGCGCACCGTGATCAGCGAGACCGCCGCAACGCAGATGATCGCGCCCACCACCAACTGCGCGGGCGTATCGAACGCGTACAACTCGGTGGGCCAGGCCGGCAGCAGCAGCAGCGTGCCGCCCACGGTGACCACGAACACCGACAGGATCACCGACAGATAGGACGCCAGCGAACCCCGCTGCGTGCGCGCGGTCACCTCGACGGCGAGGATGTCGAGCAGGCGCATCGACCAGCGGTAGAAGTCGTTCGCGGCCGCGACCTGCGGGAAGGTGCCCTGGACCCGCCCGACCACGTCGCGCTGCCAGAACAGCAGGACGCCGCCGGTGATCGCGACCGCCGACAGCGCCAGCGGAATGGTGAAGCCGTGCCACAGCGCCAACGAGTGCGGATGCCCACCAACCTCGATGCCGTGGGTGTAGCTGCTCATCACCTCGGTGATCGGCCCGCCCAGGAATCCCGCGACCAGGCAGAGGACGCCGAGCAGGACCGGCCCGGCCAGGAAGCCGGCCTCGGGCGCATGCTTGATCACCACCGGCGTGGCCGAGCGGCGCCGGTGCCCGAACGCACCCCACCAAAAGCGCAGCGAATAGGCGGCGGTCAGCATCGAGCCGACCACGATCGCGGCGAGCAGCAGGATCGCCGGCGCGGGCAGCATCCCGGTGCCGTCGCCGTCGGTCGCGATCATCACCAGCGAGTCGAGCGCCGCCTCTTTGGCGACGAAGCCGAACAGCGGCGGGATACCCGCCATGGACGCCGCGGCCAGGCCCGCCACGACAGCGAGCACCGGCAGCTGGCGTCCCAGGCCGGACAGCTTGGTCAGATCGCGGGTGCCCGTGGAGTGGTCGATCACGCCGACGGTGAGGAACAAGGTGGCCTTGAACAGGGCGTGCGCGAGCAGCATCGCCAGGCCGGCCTGCCCCGCCGCCTGGGTGCCGATGCCGACCAGCAGGGTGATGAAGCCCAGCTGGCTCACGGTGCCGTAGGCGAGCAGCAGCTTCAGGTCGTTCTGCCGCAGCGACCGCCAGCCGCCCAGGATCATGGTGGTGGCGCCGAGCACGGTGAGCGCCAGCCGCCAGCCGGGGACGCTCGCGAACGCCGGGGCGAGCGCCGCCACCAGGTAGATGCCGGCCTTCACCATCGTCGCCGCGTGCAGGTACGCCGAGACCGGCGTGGGTGCCGCCATCGCGCCGGGCAGCCAGAAGTGGAAGGGGGCCAGCGCGGACTTGCTGAGCGCACCGACCAGCATGAGCAGCGCGGACGCCGTGGCCGCCAGCCCGGTCGGTTCGGCCGCGAGCACCGCATGCAGGCGGAAAGTGCCGGTGATCACGCCGAACCCGACGATGCCCATCAGCATGGCGAGGCCGCCGGTGGTGGTCACGATCAGCGCCGTGGTCGCCGCCGCGCGGTTCGCGCGCCGGGACGAGTCGTGGCCGATCATCAGGTAGGAGAACACCGTGGTGAGCTCCCAGAACACGTACAGCACCACCAGGTCGTCGGCCGTCACCAGGCCGAACATCGCGCCCGCGAAAGCGACCAGCAGACCGAGTGTGCGGGCGGGCGGCTCGTCGAAGTACCAGCGGCAGTAGCACAAGACGACGACCCCGATGCCGGTGACGAGCATCGCCAGCAGCCATTGCAGCAAGCCCACGTGGAAGGCCAGCGATACGTTCAGCGACGGAATCCAGGGCGCGACCTCGACGTAGGCGGCACCGCGGACCACGGCGGGGGCGAGCGAGAGCAACCAGGCGAAACCGATCGCGGGGGCGAGCGCCACCAGCAGGAATGCGTTCCGGCCGAGGAGGCGCACCCCGAGAGCCGCGCCCATACCCAGGATCAGATGGAGGGCGATCAGGCTCAGCAGCACGCGGTCTCGCCTCTCGGTGGAAGGGTCAGCTGGACGGTGCCTTCATTCTACCAAAGCGGCGGTGACAGCCTTGTTTCGGCGCCAGCGCCATTCGATCAGGACGCCGGCGAAGACGATCAGGCCGAGGACGATCAGCACCCACGGCCCGCCGGCACCGGCGCTGCGGTCGAACATGCCGGTGATGTCGGAGAACGGCGCCAGCGCGAGCGAGGTCATGTTGTTCACCACATGGATCGCGACGGCCGCCTCCAGGCCGCCGGTACGCCAGGTCACCCAGGACGTGACCACGCCGAAGACGAGGTAGTGCGCGTTGAGCCACGGATCGCCCGCGCCGTGCAGCAGCATGAACACGGTCGCGGTGACGACGGTGGACGCCACAAAGCCGACGACGGACACCCGGAACCAGGAGGAGACGGCACGCCCCAGCACCCCACGGACGAGGTACTCCTCGGCCGCGGCCTGCAGGGGGGTGGTGAACACGACGGTCACCAGCATCAACAGGGTGTGCGGACGCCAGGCGAGGTCGACGCCCTGGACCAGGTTCAGAATGCCGTTGACGAGGATCCACGCCGGCAGCAGCATCAGCGTCACCGACACCAGCCAGCGCCAGCGCACCCCGCCCTCGATCGAGGACAGCCATCGGGGTCGCTGCCCGGTGCACGCCCAGGCCGTCAGGAACGCCAGCGGCAGGCACAGCACGAGGCCGATGTTGTTGGCGACGAAGAAGGGGACGCCCAGCGAGGACAGGTCACCCCGGGCCAACTCGGCCCAGTCCGCCCGGTCGGTCATCATGCCGACGGCGCCGGCCACGGTGGTGATGACCAGGAATCCGGCCCCCGCCATCATGATGGCGAGCACGCCCCGCCACCAGCGGTAGCGCGGCGCACGCCAGAAGGCGAAGTAGTCGCGCGGCTGGACCGGGAGCGCGGACGGCGGCAACGGGGGTGCCGGCGGGAGGGGTGGCGCGGGCCAACCGTACCCGGGCGGAGAGGCCTCCAGGTGCGGTGATTGCGGGTGCTGCGGGTGGGGTGGGAGCACTGTCATCGGTCAGCCGACGAGTTCAGGGAACCACAGCGAGATCTCGCGCGCCGCGGACTCGGGCGAGTCGGAGGCATGAACCAGGTTCGCCGGGCCCGACAGCGCGAGGTCGCCGCGGATCGTGCCGGGCGCTGCCGCGACGCCGTCGGTGGCGCCGTTGAGCGAGCGGACGGCCTCGATCACCCGCGGGCCCTCGACGATCACCGCGACCAGCGGGCCGGAGGTGATGAACTCCCTCAGCGCTGGGTAGAAGGGGCGCTCCACGTGCTCGGCATAGTGCTGATCGGACAGGCTCACGTCGATGGTGCGCATCTGCAGCGCGCGGATCGCGAGGCCCTTGGCCTCGTAGCGGGCGAGGATGGTGCCGACGAGGCCGCGGGCAACGGCGTCCGGCTTGAGCAACACGAGCGTCTGTTCGGTCATGACATCCACCCTAGCGGTGCGGCCTAGGCGCGGGACTCGATCCGTTTCCCGAGCACGAAGGTGACCACGTACAACAGCGCGAACATGCCGCCGACGGCATACATCCACGGGGTGAGCAGGCCGAGCAGGACGGCCACCACCTGGGTGAGCCAGGCCAGCGGCCACCCGAACGGACGCCGCAGCGTGCCGCCGGCCGCGAGCGCGAGGACGGCGGCGGTCAGCCCGGCGCCGAGCGCGAGGCCGATGGGGACGTCGGCCACCTGGATCATGCCGGCGATGGCCAGGATGAAGATGATCGCCTCGAAGATCAGGATCAGCGCCAGCGAGCGCGTCATCGGGTTCCCGTCCGCGAGCCTCATCGGGCCGCCTCCCCCGCGTCCGCGTCGGGAGCCTCGTCACGGTGGCGCACCAGCAGGGTGCGCGCCTCGCCGGCCAGGATCACCGATCCGGCGATGAGGACGCCGGCGCCCGGCCCGGCGTCGTCGGCCAGCTGCACCGCCAGCTCGAGGGCGTCCGGCAGCGCCGCGCGCACGTGCACGCGATCCTCGCCGGCCGCCTCGGCCGCCAGCTCGCCCAACTCGTCGGCGGGCAGGCCGCGGTCGGTCGAGGCCACCTGGGTGCACACGAACGTGCTGGCGTCCTCGGCGAGCAGTTCGAGGACGCCCTCGACGTCCTTGTCACGCATCATCGCGACGACCACGATCAACGGCGCGAAGCCGTAGGCCTCGCGAAGGCCCGCGAGGGTGGCGCGGGTGCCGTGCACGTTGTGGCAGGTGTCCAGCACCAGCGGCGGGCCGGAACGGACGAGTTCGAGCCGGGCCGGCGCCTGCACGGCCGTCAGCCCTTCGGCGAGGACCTCCGGCGGGATCGGCCGGCCGCCCAGGAACGCCTCCACCGCCGCCACCGCCAGGGCGGCGTTGCGGGCCATGTGCTCGCCGTGGATCGGCAGCATCAGGTCACCGACCGGGCCGCCCGCGGTGTCGACGCGGATCACCTGGCCGCCGACGGCGGGCGTGCGGTCGATCAGTGCGAAGTCGACGCCCTCGCGCAGCACCCGCGCGCCCACCTCGGCGGCGCGGGCGGCGATGGCGGCATCGGCGTCCGGGTGCTGGGCGGCGGTGACCACGATCGAGCCGGGCTTGATGATGCCCGCCTTCTCGGCGGCGATCTCGGCGATCGTGTCGCCGAGCAGGTGGGTGTGATCCAGATCGATCGGCGCGATCACGGCCACGTCGGCGTCGGCGATGTTGGTGGCGTCAGTGATACCGCCCAGGCCCACCTCGACGATCGCCACGTCGACGGGCGCCTGCGCGAAGGCCTCGTAGGCCAGCGCGGTCATCACCTCGAAGAAGGTCATCGGCACGCCGTCGTGACGTTCGGCGTCCACGATCTCGACCAGGGGCATCACGTCGCCGACCAGGGCGTCGAAAGCGGCGGCGTCCATCGGCTCGCCGTCGATGCAGACCCGCTCGGTCAGGTCGGCCAGGTGCGGCGACGCGATCCGTCCGGTGCGCAGATTGAGCGCGCGCAGCAGCGCGTCGATGATCAGCGCCGTCGAGCCCTTGCCGTTGGTTCCGGCGATCTGGATCACCGGGTAGCCGCGCTGCGGCGCCCCCAGCAACTCGGTGAGCGCGCGTACACGGGCGAGGCCGGGCGCGATGCGGTGTTCTGGCCAGCGCGACTGCAAGGCGCGCGCGATGTCGGCATGGGTCGTCATGGTGCCGTTCAGCCTACCCGTGGCGGTGGAGCGGACGCCCACCCGTTACCGGCCCCGGGTATCGTTGGCCCGTGCCTGTTGCCCCAACCTTCGCCGGACGCCCCGTGCGCGACTGGATCGGCCTGCTCGCGCGCCTGCTTCTGGGTGGCGTGCTGCTCGTCGCCGGCGGCCTCAAAGTGGGGGCGCTCGGCGAGTCGGTGGTCGCGGTGCGCGCCTACCTGATCCTGCCCTACGAGATCACCGCCTTCGTCGGCTATGCGCTGCCGCTGGGCGAGATCGCGCTCGGCCTGCTACTGATCAGCGGCCTGTTCACCCGCCTGTCCGCCGCTCTCGGCGGGCTGCTGATGCTGGCGTTCGCCGCGGCGATCATCTCGGTCTGGGCGCGCGGGATCAGCCTCGATTGCGGCTGCTTCGGCGGTGGCGGCGTGATCGACCCCGAGACGGCCTTCGCCGCCTACCCGTGGGAGATCGCGCGCGACATCGGGCTCGCGGCGGCGGGCGCCTGGCTGGTCTTCTTCCCCCGCACCCCGTACTCCGTCGACGGCGCGCTGTCCGCCGCCTCGCCGGCGTCCGGACTCTCCCCCCACACCGATCACCCCGCGGCCGAGGAGCTGGAAACACGATGAGCAGTCAAGCATCCAACCGGCGTGAGCAGTTGCGCCGCCAGCAAGAGGCCGCCCAGAAGGCCAAGCGCACGCAACGCATCGTCGGCATCGTCGCCGCCGTCGTGGTCATCGTGCTCGTCGGCATCCTGGTGTTCGCCCTGGTCAACGCCGCCAATGGCAGCAAGGGCGCCCAGGTGACCCCGCCGAACGCGAACGCCGACAAGAATGCGCTCGTGGTGGCCAAGGGCCGTGAAGGGACGCCGCTGGTCACCCTGTATGCCGACTACCAGTGCAGCGCCTGTGCCTCCTTCGAAGAGAACTACGGCACGATGCTGGAGAACACCGCCAAGGCCGGCGACTGGACCCTCCAGACCAAGACGATGACCTTCATGGAGGACCGGCTGCGCAACACCGCCTCGCTGCGTGCCGCCGTCGCGGCGTCCTGTTCTGATGCCGCCGGCGTGTACTGGGCCTACAACCGCGAGGTGTTCGCCAACCAGGAAAGCCCGCAGGCGCCGAACACCCCGGGCTACACCGATGAACTGCTGCGCGACACCATTCCCGCGAAGGTCGGCATCACCGGCGACGCGCTCACCTCGTTCCAGCAGTGCTACGACCAGCGAGCCACCAACGACTTCGTCGAGGGTGTCGAGCGCAGCGCCTACGACGACGGGGTGAACACCACCCCGACGATCACCGTCAACGGCAAGAAACTCGACCTGAACCAGGCTAAGAACGCCACGCCGGCGGGCATCCGCCAGTTCATCCTCGACAACGCCTGAGCCCCGCTTCCCTCCTTTCCCCCAGCCGAGGAGCTAGAACCACGATGAGCAATCAAGCAGCCAACCGGCGCGAGCAGTTGCGCCGCCAGCAAGAGGCCGCCGCGAAGGCCAAGCGCACCCAACGCATCGTCGGCATCGTCGCCGCCGTGGTGGCCACGGTGCTGGTCGGCATCCTGGTGTTCACGCTGGTCAACGCCGCCGGCAACTCGGCCAGGGGCTCCCAGACCACCCCGCCGAATGCGACCAGCGAACGCACCGGAATCCGGATCCCGCCGGCTTCGGGCCAGCTGAAGGAAGGGGCGCCCACCGTCGAGGTGTTCTTCGACTACCAGTGCCCGTATTGCCGCGACCTCGAGACGACCAAGGGTGCGGCGTTCAACGCGCTGGCCGAATCCGGGGAGATCGCGCTGATCAACCGGACCATGACCTTCATGGACAACAACATGCGCAACACCGCGTCCAGCCGCGCGGCGGTAGCCGCCGCGTGCTCCGATGAGGCCGGGGTCTACCCCGAGTACAACGCGGCGGTGTTCGCCAACCAGGCCGCCCAGGAGATTCCCGGCTCGATCGGGTACACCGACGAACTGCTGACCAGCACCATCCCGCAGGCGGTCGGAATCACCGGCGAGGCGCTGACCCGGTTCCAGAGCTGCGTGTCCTCCAACGCGACCAAGGACTTCGTCGACGAGGTTGACAAGGCCGCCTACAAAGCCGGGGTGACCGGCACTCCGACCCTGCACGTGAACGGCAAAGTGGTGGAGTGGCGGCCGCTACCCACCACGCCCGAGGCCCTGCTCGCCGCCTTGAAGGCCGCCGCCTGAGCCGGCGCCGGACCGAGGTGAAGCCGAGGCGTCCGCACCGGTAAAATCCGGCGCATGACTGTTCAGCCACCTGCCAGCACGCCCGCGCCGACCACCTCCGGGTGGGTCGTACCCGAGCGCCCCGTGCTGGAGGGGCTGGAGGATCGCTGGGCGAAGGCGTGGAAGGAGCAGGGCACCTACGCGTTCGTGCGCCCCGAGAGCCGCGCGCAGGTGTTCAGCATCGACACCCCGCCGCCGACCGTGTCGGGTTCGCTGCACGTGGGGCACGTGTTCAGCTACACCCACACCGACCTGATCGCCCGCTACCAGCGGATGACCGGCAAGCACGTGTTCTACCCGATGGGCTGGGACGACAACGGCCTGCCCACCGAGCGCCGGGTGCAGAACTACTACGGCGTCCGCTGCGACCCGTCGATTCCCTACGATCCCGATTTCACTCCCCCGGCCAAGCCGGACCCGAAGCGACAGATCCCGATCAGCCGGCGCAACTTCATCGAGCTGTGCCACGAGCTGACCGCGATCGACGAGCAGGTGTTCGAGGATCTGTGGCGGCACCTGGGCCTGTCGGTGGACTGGGACACGCTGTACGCGACCATCTCGGACGAGTCGCAGCGGGTGGCGCAGCGCGCCTTCCTGCGCAATTTCGCCCGCGGCGAGGCGTACCTGTCCGAGGCGCCGACCATGTGGGACGTGACCTTCCAGACCGCGGTCGCCCAGGCCGAACTGGAGGCCCGCGAATACCCTGGTCACTACTACCGGGTCGCCTTCCACGGCGCCGAGGGCCCGGTGTACATCGAGACGACGCGTCCGGAGTTGATCCCGAGCGTGTGCGCGCTGATCGCGCACCCCGACGACGAGCGCTATCAGCCGCTGTTCGGCACCACGGTCACCTCGCCGGTGTTCGGCGTCGAGATCCCGGTGCTGCCGCATGCGGCCGCCGAAAAGGACAAGGGCGCCGGCATCGCGATGTGCTGCACCTTCGGCGACCTGACCGACGTGCAGTGGTGGCGCGAGTTGAACCTGCCCACCCGGGTGGTGCTGCAGCGTGACGGACGCCTCCAGCGCGAGGCCCCCGACTGGCTGGTCAACGCCGAGCCGTACGCGGAACTGGCCGGCAAGACCACGTTCAGCGCCCGCCAGGCGATGGTCGATCTGCTGCGCGCAGCCGGCGACCTGGATGGCGAGCCCAAGGCGACCCAGCGGATGGCGAACTTCTACGAGAAGGGCGACAAGCCCCTCGAAATCGTCTCGACCCGGCAGTGGTACATCGGCAACGGCGGACGCGACGCGGCCCTGCGCGAGCAGCTTCTCCGGCGCGGTGAAGACCTGGAGTGGACGCCGGAGCACATGCGGCACCGCTACTCGAACTGGGTCAACGGCCTCAACGGCGACTGGCTGGTCAGCCGCCAGCGCTTCTTCGGGGTGCCGTTCCCGGTCTGGTACCCGGTGGACGCCGACGGTGAGCCCGACTACGCCCACCCGATCACCGCCGACGAGGCGTCCCTGCCGGTCGACCCGGCCTCGCAGGCCGCGCCCGGCTACACCGAACAGCAGCGCGGCGTGCCCGGCGGCTTCGTCGGCGACCCCGACATCATGGACACCTGGGCCACCTCGTCCCTCACTCCGCAGATCGCGTGCGGCTGGGAGACCGACGAGGAGCTGTGGCAGCTCACCTTCCCGATGGACATCGCCCCGCAGGCGCACGACATCATCCGCACCTGGCTGTTCAGCCGCGTGGTCCGCTCGCACCTGGAACACGACTGCCTGCCGTGGAAGCGCGCCACCATCTCCGGCTTCGTGGTCGACCCCGACCGCAAGAAGATGTCGAAGTCGAAGGGCAACGTGGTCGTGCCGACCGAGATCCTCGACAAGTTCGGGGCGGACGCCGTCCGCTGGCGCGCCGCGATGGCCCGCCCCGGCATGGACTCCCCCTTCGACGAGACCCAGATGAAGGTCGGACGCCGCCTGGCGATGAAGATCCTCAACGCATCCAAGTTCGTGCTCGGCATCGCCGGCGCCGAAGGCGAGCCCGAGGCGTCCGCCATCACCGCACCGGTCGACCTGGCCATGCTCGCCGGGCTGGCCGGCGCGGTCGAGCAGTCGACCAAGGCGTTCGAGGCCTACGACTACTCCAGCGCACTGGAAGCGGCCGAGAAGTTCTTCTGGACCTTCTGCGACGACTACCTCGAACTGGTCAAGGAGCGCGCCTACGGTTCCCAGGGTCCGGACGCCGCGGCGTCCGCCCGCGCGGCACTCGCGCTGGCCCTCGACGTGCTGCTGCGCCTGTTCGCCCCCTTCATGCCGTTCGTGACCGAAGAGGTGTGGTCGTGGTGGCGCGCCGGCTCGGTGCACCACGCGTCCTGGCCGAAGCCCGCCGAACTGCCCACCGGCGGCGACGCGGCCCTGTTGGACGACGTCTCGGCCGCCCTGATCGGCATCCGCGGAGCCAAGTCGAACGCGAAGGTCTCGATGAAGACCGAGATCGCCGCGATCACCCTCAGCGGACCCGCGTCCTCGGTGGCAAACCTGACCCAGGTCGAGGCCGACCTCCGCGCCGTGGGCCGGATCACCGGCACCCTCACCTGGGGCGAAGCCGAAGCCATCGAGGTGAACGCCACCCTGGCCGCGCAGGCATAACGTTCCGTGGACATGAGACGAATCGGGTTCGAGTACAGGCCCGATTCGTCTCATTTACGCCTCGATACGTGACGCCGACTCAAGAACCCGGAGAACGCGGTGCGGACGGAGCGTACGCTCCGTGCTCAAGCCTGGGAAGTTGTCGCCGCGCGTATGTTGCAGCATGCGCGTGACGACACTTGGACGGGCAAGGTGACGGAGCGTACGCTCCGTCACGGGACGCGATCTGGCGGGAATCTCGGCCACGCGGCTCCGGCCTGACGCCGATGGGGCGACGTCCTCATCGCGCGCCAGTATCCGGAGATAGGAGAACAATCGGGTTGGACTACCGACCCGATCCTTCTCACATCCTCGCCCGAGGCCAGCGCCGGTTCGGCGATCACCGGATCTGGCCGGACGAGCGGGACTGCATACTCAACGGAGGTGCGCGATGGGCAAGGTGTATTCCTCGGGTGAGTTCAACCGCAACATGAGCACGGCCAAACAGGCTGCCAAGGATGGCCCGGTGGTGATCACCGACCGCGGAACACCCGCGTATGTGCTGACCTCAATCGAGGAGTACCGGCGCATGAAGGAGCACCACAGCATCGTCGACATCCTTCGGATGGACGACGGCGACGACATCGAATTCGAGCCGGTCCGTATCCAGGATCTCGGACGAGCAGCGGAGTTCTGATGTCCGTGGACACATGCACCATCCGGTGGACCGTCCATGAAGTGGGTGGCGGCAACTGCTCCGCTCCGACCAGCATTCTCACTCCTCATTCCTTGGCGGCGCAGCCGAACTAACGAGCGCTCAGGGGCTCTCACTAGTGTTGCGGCCATGAACCCGACCCGGCGTCCGCGGACGCCTGCTGTCCTGGCCGCCACACTGGCAGCCGCCTCCGCTCTGTTCCTGACCGCATGCGAGACGCTCGATGGGCGGATAGAACAGTTCCAGCAGGACTTCGGCAAGGCGACGCTCCCGTCCATCGCGATCGGGGAATGCACCAATCTGGAGGGCACACCGCCCGAGGAAGAGGAAGTCACCCACATCCCCCGGGTGCCGTGTGGGACGCCGCACAAGTGGGAGGCCTACGCCGAGCTACAACTCGAACTCACCGCGGACTTCCCGGGAGACGAGGCCCTCACCAGCCAAGCCGACGACTTCTGCTGGGACGAGTTCTTCGCTTTCGCAGGAATCGACTACGAGGACTCCGAACTCGAGTTCTTTCCTCTCACCCCGACCGAAGACGGGTGGAAGACCGTGCGCGACCGCACGGTGACCTGCCTGATCGGTTTGGAGGACGGCGGCATCACCGGCACGCTCAAGGACGCCCAGCGCTGAGTTCAGTCCCGCGCGCTCACGCCGAACGCGGCCTGCGTGACGCGGGCCGGGTGGACGCCGCGCGCGGCAGCATTCGGGGCTCGCAGCCGTCGCGGACGACCTCGGCGGTGACGACCACCTGACCGATGGTCTCATCGGAAGGCACGTGGTACATCACGTTCAGCAGGATCTCCTCCAGGATCGAGCGGAGACCGCGGGCGCCGATGCCGCGTGCCAGCGCCAGGTCGGCGATCGCGGCGATGGCCTCGTCGGTGAACTCCAGGTCGACGCCGTCCAGTTCGAACAGTTTGCGGAACTGCTTGGTGAGCGCGTTGCGCGGCTCGACCAGGATGCGCACCATCGCCTCGCGGTCGAGCGGGTTCACCGTGGAGATCATCGGCAGGCGGCCGATGAACTCAGGAATCAGCCCGAACTTGTGCAGATCCTCGGGGCGCACTTCCTCGAACGGGTTGGCGTTCTCGGCGCGGCGTAGGGCGAGATCATTGTTGAACCCGAGCGGGCGCTTGCCGATGCGGGCGTTGATGATGTCTTCCAGGCCGGCGAACGCACCGCCCACGATGAACAGGATGTTCGTCGTGTCGATCTGGATGAACTCCTGGTGCGGGTGCTTGCGCCCGCCCTGCGGCGGCACCGATGCGGTGGTGCCCTCCAGGATCTTCAACAGCGCCTGCTGGACGCCCTCGCCCGACACGTCACGAGTGATCGACGGGTTCTCGGACTTGCGGGCCACCTTGTCGATCTCGTCGATGTAGATGATGCCGGTCTCGGCCTTCTTCACGTCGAAGTCGGCGGCCTGCAGCAGCTTGAGCAGGATGTTCTCGACGTCCTCGCCCACATAGCCGGCCTCGGTGAGCGCCGTCGCGTCCGCCATCGCGAACGGGACGTTCAGCATTCGCGCCAAGGTTTGCGCCAGGTAGGTCTTGCCGCAACCGGTCGGGCCGATCAGCAGGATGTTCGACTTGCCGAGTTCGACCAGTTCGTCCTCGGCGGCCCGGCGCGGATTGTTGGCCTGGGCCTGCACCCGCTTGTAGTGGTTGTACACCGCGACCGCGAGCGCCTTCTTGGCGACCTCTTGGCCGATCACGTACGAGTCGAGGAAACCGACGATGTCGCGCGGCTTGGGCAGTTCCTCCAGCAGGCCGACATCGGTCGCCTCGGAGAACTCCTCCTCGATGATCTCGTTGCACAACTCGATGCACTCATCGCAGATGTAGACGCCCGGACCGGCGATCAGTTTGCGCACCTGCTTTTGGCTCTTGCCGCAGAACGAACACTTCAGCAGATCCGACGTCTCACCGATCCGGGCCATCTCTCACTCCTTCTCGCCGGCGCCCCGAGGGCTCAGCGAACATCCTTCAGCGAGGTGAAGATCTCGTCGATGATGCCGTACTCGAGAGCCTCCTGGGCGGTCAGGTACTTGTCGCGCTCGATGTCGCGGCTGACCTGCTCGACGCTCTGGCCGGTGTCGTTGGCGAGCATCTGCTCCATCAGGGCGCGGATACGCAGGATCTCGCGCGCCTGAATCTCCAGATCCGACCCCTGGCCGTAGCCGCCCTCGGTGGCCGGCTGGTGGATCAGGATGCGGCTGTTCGGCAGCGCGAACCGCTTGCCCTTGGTGCCCGCGGCGAGCAGCACGGCCGCAGCGGACGCCGCCTGCCCCAGGCAGACCGTCGACACGTCGGGCTTGATGTACTGCATGGTGTCGTAGATCGCGGTCAGCGCGGTGAACGAGCCGCCCGGGGAGTTGATGTACATCGAGATCGGGCGCTCGGGGTCCATCGACTGCAGGCACAGCAGCTGCGCCATCACCGCGTTGGCGATGTCGTCGCTGATCGGGGTGCCGAGGAAGATGATCCGGTCCTCGAAGAGCTTGGTGTAAGGGTCGACGCGCCGCACGCCGTAGCTGGTGCGCTCCTCCCACTGCGGGATGTAGTAGTCCATCGACGCGCCCGCCGGTGCGGTGCCGCCGAGACCGAGACTGCTCTGCATGGTTGCGTTCCTCACTGGTTCGGGGCATCGTGGCCGGAGATCTGGGCGGCGCGCTCGTAGACGTGGTCGATGAACCCGTACTCGAGCGCCTCGGCGGCGGTGAACCAGCGGTCGCGGTCGGAATCGGCCTCGATCTGCTCGACCGGACGCCCGGTGTGCTCGGCGATCAGCTCGGCCATCTCCTTCTTCGTGGCGATGATCTGCTCGGCGAGGATCTTGATGTCGGACGCCGTGCCGCCCAGACCGCCGGACGGCTGGTGCATCATGATCCGCGCGTGCGGCAGCGCGTAGCGCTTGCCCGGCGTGCCGGCGCTGAGCAGGAACTGCCCCATGGACGCCGCCAGGCCCATCGCCACCGTGGCGACGTCGTTGCTGATCCACTGCATGGTGTCGAAGATCGCCATGCCGGCGGTGACCGAGCCGCCGGGCGAGTTGATGTAGAGGTAGATGTCCTTCTCGGGATCCTCAGCATTCAGCAGCAGGAGCTGCGCGCAGATCGCGTTCGCGTTCTCGTCGCGCACCTCGGAGCCGAGGAAGATGATGCGGTTGGCCAGGAGCGCCTGGTACACCGAGTCGCTCATTCCGGCGCCCGAAGGGCCGGCTGCGGCTCGCAGGCCGGGAAGCATGTCAGTCACGTCGCTGACGCTACCCGCCGCGTCCGACATTTCGGAGCAGACATCGCCCGTGTTCGCTGACGGCAGACGAACGGGCCCCGGAGAAACCTCCCCGGGGCCCGTTCGTGACGTGCTAGACGGTCGCGCTCACTCGGCGGCGGCCTGTTCGGCCTCAGCCGACTCGGCGTCCGCGCCTGCCTTCTTGGCGGCCTTCTTCTTGGCCGGCGCCTTCTTCTTCGCGGGCTTCTCGGCCGGAGCCTCGTCCGCGGCCTCGGCGGCCTCGTCCTCGGCGATGGTCCCATCGGGACGCACCACGCTGACGTTCACGGTCGCGCCGGACTCGTCGGTGATGGTGGCCTCATCGATGATCATCCGCAGCACCTTGCCGCGGCGGATCTCGCCCATCCACTCCGAAGCGTGGTTGTGCTCGAGCATGTGCTGCATCTCCTGCTCGGGGCTGTTGCCCGAGCTGGCGGCGCGGCGGAAGATCATCTCGGTGAGCTCGTTCTGCTCGACGCCCACCTCGCGCTCGTCGGCCAGCTTGTCGAGGATGATCTGCGCCTTCAGCGAGGTCTCCGCGTTGGTGGCGACCTGCGCCCAGAACTCGTCGGCGTCCTTGGCGGTCTCCTCCTCGGTGTCCTCCAGGTAGCGCTCGAGGGTGTAGCCGGCCCGGGCCAGCTGCTCGGTGATCGAGTTCTTGCGGTTCTCGACCTCGGCGGCGAGCATCGCCTCGGGCAGGTCGAACGGCGTCTTGGCGACCAGGTCGGCCACGATGGCGTCGCTGGCGGCGTTGACCTGGTCGACACGCGCGGCGCGGGCGACGGCCTCGGTCAGGTCGGCCTTCATCTCTTCGACGGTGTCGAATTCGGACACCAGCTGGGCGAACTCGTCGTCGACCTCGGGCAGCGTCTCGGTCTGCACCTTGGTGATGGTGACGGTCACATCGGCGTCCTGGCCTTCGGCGGGGCCGCCGACCAGCTGCGAGGTGAAGGTGACCTCGTCGCCGGCGGACTTGCCGGTGACGGCCTCGTCCAGGCCCGGCAGCATGCCGCCGGCGCCGACCTTGTAGGTCAGGCCGGACGCGGTGCCGTCCTCGACGGGCTCGCCGTCCTGGGCGGCCACCAGGTCGATGGTGACGATATCGCCGGACTCGGCGGCGCCGTCCTTGTCGGTGCGGGTCGCGAAGCGCTGGCGCATCACCTCGATGCGCTCGGCCACCTCATCGTCGGTCGCGGCGAGCACCGGCACGGACGCCGACAGCTCGGAGAACGCGGGAACCTCGAAGTCAGGGCGCACATCGAGCTCGGCGGTGAACTCCACCAGCTCGTTGTCCTCCAGCTTGGTGACGTCGACCTCGGGCTGGCCCAGCGGGACCAGCTCGTTCTCGGCGACCGCCGCACCGTAGGCGTCCGGCAGGGCCGCGTTGATGGCGTCCTGCAGCACCGCGCCACGCCCGAAGCGCTGGTCGATGACCATCGGGGGAACCTTGCCCTTGCGGAAGCCGGGAATGTTCACCTGGCGCGCGATGTCGGAGTACGCCTTGTCCAGGTGGGGCTTCAGGTCGGCGAAGGGGATCTCGATGGTCAGCTTGACCCGGGACGGGGACAGCCGCTCGACGGTGCTGGGCACTTGGTTGACTCCTGGTTAATGGACGGTTCGGTGTCACCCCGGAGGGGAACAGAGCGGATGACGGGAATCGAACCCGCGTAGCCAGTTTGGAAGACTGGGGCTCTACCATTGAGCTACATCCGCGTGCGCTCGCGCGCCACAACACTGTACCCGGTGTCCCCCGCCCGATGCACACCGGCGCATTCGGTGACCGGACGCCGATGGCCTACAATCGCAGGGTTGCCGCACGGGGTGTAGCGCAGCTTGGTAGCGCATCCGCTTTGGGAGCGGAAGGCCGCAGGTTCAAATCCTGTCACCCCGACAGTCGTCGCTCTGACCCGACAAACCGCCCCGGCTAGGTGCTCGGCACCCCGCCAGGGCGGTTTCGCGGTCGTGTGGGGCGTTCAGAACACCACGATCGCCTGCCAGGTGACCCCGCCGTCCCGCTGCGGACTTCTTCGTGATTTTCCGATATCGGTGCTGTATCGTGAAAACACGATACGAATGCGGAGGCCCCGATGACCGAGCACACCGCCCGTCTGCGGGCACCGGCCGACTTCGGGCTCGCCGTCCAACAGGCACGTCTCTCACGAGGGATGACGCAAGCCGAACTGGCGGCCGAGGTCGGCGTCCCGCAGAGCACCATCAGCGAGGTCGAGGCGGGCAAGTCGACCATCTACCTGCGCCGCTTGCTGAGTCTCGCCAAAGCGACAGGCCTTGAGTTCACCGCGACCTGGAAGGACGGCTGAGCGTACGGTCGAAGGCGAACGGCCCGGTCGTCGTCCAGCGGCTCGTCAGGGGCGCCAGGCGAAGGTGACCTCGGGGCGTCCGGAACCGCCGAGGCGTTGCGATCGGGTGACCCGGCCCTCGTCGGCGAGGTATTGCAGATAGCGGCGGGCGGTCACCCGGGAGGTGCCGACAGCGTCGGCGACCTCGGACGCCGACAGCGCGGCCGGCTGGGTGCGGGTGAGGGCGGCGATCACCGCGTCCATGACGTCGCGGGCGAGACCCTTCGGCAGGACGCCACCGCTGGCCGGACGGCGCAGCTCGCGGAACGCGGCGTCCACCCCTGATTGGCTCGCCGAGGTGGCGCCGGCGAGGCCGGCCCGGAACCGCGCGTAGGCCTCGAGGCGTTCCCGCAGGTCGGCGAAGGTGAACGGCTTGAGCAGATAACCGACCACACCGAAGGTGAGCGCGGCACGCACCAGGTCGACCTCGCGGACGGCGGTGATCGGCAGGATGTCGATCGGGCGGCCTGCGCCGCGGATTCCGCGCACGATGTCGAGTCCGTGACCATCGGGCAGGTTGAGGTCGAGCAGCACCAGGTCGACGCGCTCGCGGGACAGCACCGCCACGGCGGCCTGCACCGTGCCGACGACGCCGGCCAGTGCGAAGCCGGGAACCCGCCGGACGTATTCGGCATGCCCGGCCGCCACGGCCGGCTCGTCGTCGACGACGAGCACGCGCAGGTCAGCCATGGGCGGCCACCGGAAGGGTGACGGTGAAGGTGGCTCCGGGCGGATCGGAGACGGTCACCCGCCCGCCGAGCAGTTCGGCGTTCTGCCTGACCAGCGCCAGGCCGATGCCCCGCCCGGCCGGCCCGGAGGCGTCCTTGGTGGTGAAGCCGCGTTCGAAGGCGCGCTCGCGCTGGTCCTGCTCCAGCCCGGGCCCGTTGTCGCTGACGGTGAGCACCACCTCGCCGGCCGACACCTGGGCGTCCACGACGATCTCGGGCGCGGCACCGCCGGAGCCGGTGGCCAGAGCATCGAGCGCGTTGTCGATCAGGTTGCCCAGGATCGTCACCACCGGGTGCGGTTGCACCACGCCGGCCGGCAGGTGGGCGTCCGGATCGAGATCGAGGGCGACGCCGCGCTCGGCGGCCTGGGACACCTTGCCGAGCAGCAGCGCGGCCACCGCCGGCTCCTCGACGGCCGCGAGGATGGCGTCGCGCTGCCGGCGGGAGGCGTCCAGGTCTTGGGTGGCGAAGGCGACGGCGGCGTCCGAGCGGCCCACCTCGATCAGGGTGATCACCGTGTGCAGCTTATTGGCGGCCTCGTGCGCTTGGGCGTGCAACGCGTCGGCGAGCGACTGGGTGGTGGCGAGTTGCCCGGTCAGCTCGGCCAGTTCGGTGCGGTCGCGCAGCGTGGTCAGCGTGGCGACTACCGCGCCCTTGCGCCGGACCACATCACACGACACCAGCAGCACCCGTCCCCCGCTGACATGCGGCACGTCGACATGCTGTCCTCGCGCCGCGAGCAACGCGGCCAGCCCGGGCGCGATACCGAGCTCGCTCACCGGGCGACCCACCGCGTCCGGGGCCAAGCCGAGCAGGCGCCGCGCCTCGTCGTTGACCACCTGCAGGTTTCCTGAGGTGTCGGTGATGACGAGGCCTTCGCGCACCGCGTGCAGCACGGCGTCGTGATGGTCGTGAAGCCTGCGCAGTTCGACGGCGTTGAGCCCGAGCGTCTGCTGCCGGACCCGGTTCGCCACCCACCACGCCCCCGCTCCGGCCAGCACGGCCGCCGCGAGGCCGGGGAGCAGCACCTGGGGCAAGGTGGCGGCCAGGTGCTGGCTCACCCGGTCCCGGCGCAGGCCGACCGCGACCAGGCCGGTCACCTCGCCGTCGACCAGCACCGGCACCACGGCGCGGGTGGAGGGGCCCAGCGATCCGGTGAACTGCTCGACGACCTCACCGCCGGCCGCCGCGCCCGCGATGGTCCCGGCGTACTGGCCGCCGACCAGGCCCGCAGTGGGGTGGGTGTACCGGACGCCGCCGGGCGACATCACCACGATGAAATCGGTCGCGGTCAACTGCCGGGCCCGCTCGACCACCTCGGTCAGTTCGGCGGCCGGGTCGTCGGACGCCAACGCCTCGCGCACGTCGTCGGTCGCGGCAACCGCCCGGGCGATGTCGAGAACCCGCGCGGCGGCGGCGTCCTCGACGTGACGGACGGCCTGCGTGTAGGCGGTCAGCGTCGACAACCCGACCACGAACACGAGGATCCCGCCCAGCACGATCAGGACGTGCGAGGCAACGCTGCGGGATCGAGTGAACACTATGACCACAAGGATGCCCCGCCGGGCCTGCCCGTCGCACGCTGACATCACGTCACACCGCCGTGACGACACAACGAGGAGCGGCATCCATGATTGCTTTGCACACCGCGATCGCCATCGTCGCGATCATCTTCCTGATCATCAGAATCAAGGTCGACCCGATCATCGCTTTGGTGCTCGGCTGCCTGTACCTGGGCCTGGCTTCGGGTGTCGGCTTCGCCGAGACCGTCGAAGCGATCACCTCCGGTTTCGGCGACATCATGGCCAAGATCGGCCTGCTGATCGGCTTCGGCGTCCTGATGGGGGCGCTGCTGCACCGGATGGGCGCGTTCAAGGTCATGGTGGAGGCGCTGGTGCGGGTCGTGCCCGCCAACCGGCTGCCCTACGCGCTGGCACTGGCGCTCACCACGATCGCGCCGTCCATCTACGTGGACGTGCAGGTGGTGCTGGCCGCGCCGGTCGCACGGTCGTCGGCGAAATTCATCGGACGCCACGGCCTGGCCTGGCTGGCCGGCGCGCTCGGCACCGGCATCTTCGTCGGCTACGTCTTCGTGATTCCCGGCCTGTCGGCGATCTCGACCGCAGGGCTGCTGAACGTGCCGCTGGGCACCTACATGATCTACGGCGTCGTCATCGGCATCATCACCGCCACCGTCACCGTGTGGATCTTCCGCCGGATGCTGAACTGGGGCTGGTGGAAGGCCGACAAGGACGAGGAGCAGTCCGAGGCGCTCGCCGAGGTCGAGGCCGATGAACTGCCCGACGGCGTCCGGCGTCCGTCGCTGGGACTGGCCCTGGCGCCGATCGTGGTGCCGCTGGTGCTGATCGCCTTCGGTGCGCTGGCCGAACTGGCCGGGTTCAGCAATCCGGTGATCGCCTTCTTCGGCGACGCCAACGTGGCATTGTTCCTCGGTCTGCTCGGCGCCTACGTGATGGCACGGCGCTTCGTCGGTGCGGACGCCTCCGCCGACGCGTTCGGCGACGGCCTCAAGACCACCGGTGAGATCCTGCTGGTCACCGGCGTGGGCGGATCCCTCGGTGCGGTGATCAAGGCCACCGGCCTGGCCAAGCTGCTGGGCAGCCTGTTCGCGGTGGACGCCGGCGCGCCGGTGGTGCTGTCGATCCTGCTGGCCTGGTTCATCGCGGCCCTGCTGCACCTGGCGATCGGCTCGGTCTCGGTGGCGGCGATCACCGCCGCGGGCATCATCGCTCCGATCGCCGGCCAGTTGAGCGTGAACCCGGTGATCCTCGCGCTGTCGATCGCCTCAGGTGCCCTGTTCGCGCTGCAGGTCAACTCGAACTTCTTCTGGATGTTCAAGTCGCTGCTCGGCCTGACCACCCAGGGCGCCCTGAAGACGATGACCACGGTCACCTCCATCGCCTCACTGGTCTCACTGCCGCTGGTGATGGTGGCATCACTGATCGCTCGCTGAGCACGTGTTCTAAGAAGTGGTTTGGGGGTTGGGTTCGGACACCCATGCCTGATCGTGCTTGCCGCCCGGTTTCCGCGCCGTCGCCCGGTTTCCGGTCAGGCGCCGATCTCGCTCAGCAGCAACCAGGCCAGGCCGTCGTGTGCGGGGTGCAGGCGCGCGGCGTGGTCGGCGAGCAGCAGGCGCAGGGTCTTCTCCGCCGCGACGGTGGCGGCTTCGCGGCAGGACCATGGCTCGGGGACGAACCGCAGCACGGACGCGGCATAGCCGGCGTCCGCTTCGGGGAGGCCGATCGGGCCGCCGGGCAGGCTGCCGCCGAGCATCCGGATCAGGCGCTGCGCGACGGGTTGCCAGGCGGAGGCGTCCGCGTTGCTGAGCACGGCCGCCTCCAGCCCGGCGACGGGGTCGGCCGGATCAGTGCGGGCGAACACGCCCGTGAGATCCAAAGGCGGGTAGCCGGCGCGCAGGGTGGCCAGCCAGCAGCGGGTCGCCACGATGCCCAGCCCGCGCTGGGAAGGCATCGACTCGACCGCCTCGCAGGCCGCGCCGAGCAGGGCGTCATCGTGGGTTTCGCCGGCGACGATCGCCGCGATGGCGGGGCCGAACACGTCGCCGCGGGCCAGCCAGTCCTCGCGTTCGAGCCAGTCGAGGATGGCGTCCGGGTCGTGTGTCGAGCGGCGGGACAGGGCGCAGGCGATCAGCGCGCCGGTTGCTGACGGCATCGCGGAGGGGCGGGTCGAGGTCAGGGCGGTGCTCAGGTCGGCCAGGAAGAGTTCGAGGTCGGGCACCACCGACACTTGCAGTCGTTGCACGCCGCGGACGCCGTGGATCGCCACCTCGTGATGTCCGGGGTGGCCGGTGAGGTAGGAGGTGGTGTCGTCGGTGCTCAGGCTCAGCCCTGGTCCGGGAACGATGGCCTGGTCGGGCAACTCAAGCACGAAGAACGGCTCATCACGCGAGGTCAGCACCGGGTCGGGCATCCAGCCTGGCAGGACGCCGCGGGCGTCCTCCAGGTCGGCGATCACCGAGAACTCCAGCGTGGTTTGTTGGCGTCCGTAGCCCCGGATCGCCCCGGCCGGATCGGCCAGGTGGAACGCGGCCACCCCGGTGGGCAGCCCGTCGCCGCGCCGGTCGACGGCGGCGTAGAGAGGCGCGCGGCGTCCGGCGCGCAGGAAGCCGCGGCGCATCACCATCAGCAGACAGGGGCCTGAGGCGGGGGCGATCACCCAGAATCCGTCGGTGTCGGAGGTCCACGCCCACCCGCTGGCCCCAGGCGCGAGCGTCACCGCGACGCCGAGCGGCGGCAGCGGTTGCTCGGCGTCGTCGCGGTTGTCGAGGGACAGCACGCTCGACCAGCCGTCGTCGTTCGGGAAGTGGCGCAGGCAGGCCTCCAAAGCGCCGTCCGCTTGGCGCAGCAGGCCGTCGGCCTCGTCGAAGAAGGAGGTCACCCGCTCACCGGCGGGCAGCCCGAAGGCGAACTCGGCCAACGGCGCGCCCTCGGCGGTCACGGCCAGACCCCGTCCGCCGGCGGTCACCCGCCAGCTCACGTCCACCCTCATCGGCGCGCCACCCCCCGCGATCCGGACGGCTGGCAGACCGGGCACCAGTACAGGTTGCGGCCGGCCAGATCGGCCTGCGCGACCGGGGTGCCGCACACATGGCAGGGCAGTCCCGCGCGCCGGTAGACGTAGACCTCGCCGCCGTGGCGGTCCACCCGGGCGTCACGTCCGGTGGCCTCCGGCGAATGCTCGTCGGCGACGGTGTCGATCCGGCCCACCCCGACCGCGGCGTGCATGAGCAGCACCAGGTCTGCCCAGACCGAGTTCGAACACCTCCCGGGGCAGGTCGGCCGCGGGCAGGTAGGGGTCGAGGTGGTGCCGGTAGAGCACCTCGGCGCGGAAGATGTTGCCGACACCGGCGAACGCCTTCTGGTCCATCACGACGGCGGCGATCGGCTTGCGGCTCCGGCTGACCACCCGCCAGGCGCGGGCCGGGTCGGCGTCCGGCCGCAGCGGATCGGGCCCCGAGGACGCGACCACGTCCGCCCGTTGCTCGGGGGTGACCAGGCGGCACCATTGCGGGCCGCGCAGGTCGGCCGCGCGCCGCCCGTCGGCGATGCGCAGCCGCAGCGTGGCCGGATTCGGCGCCGGGAAGGAGTCGGTGAACCAGAACTTGCCGATCAGGCCCAGATGGATCCACACCGTGCCGGGTTCGAAGTCGACCAGCAGGTGCTTGCCGACGGCGTCCGCCCCTTCGAGCACCTGACCGTCCACTACCTGCGCAGCCTCGGCGAACCGGCCCTGCGGCGAGGTGACGTCGACGGCGGTCCCGCCGAAGGACTCCGTCAGCGCGTGCGCCAGGCGATGAATCACGTGTCCTTCGGGCATGACCCGCACTCTACCCAGCCGCGATCACCGCGGCCTCAGCCGAAGATCGGGCCGACGGTGCGGCTGCGCTTGAGCTCGAAGAAGCCGTCGTACGCGGTCACCTTCGCCACCCCGTCGAACAGGGATCCGGCCTCCTCGCCGGTGGGCGCGGGGCTGATCACCGGGCCGAACAGGGCTTTGCCATTGATGTGCAGCACGGGAGTGCCGACATCGTTGCCCACCGGGTCCATGCCCGCGTGGTGGCTGGCCCGCAGTTCGTCGTCGTGGGCGTCGGTGTCGCCGAGATCGGCCAAGGACGCCGGCAACCCGGCATCGGCCAGCGCGGCCTCGATCGTGGCGCGGCCCTGCGGCTCACCTCCGGGGTGCAGGCGGGTGCCGATCGCGGTGTAGAACGCGCGCAGCGCCTCCTGGCCGTGCTCGCGCGCGACGCCGATCGCCACCCGGACGGCCGCCCAGCCGTTGTCCATCGCGGCGCGGTAGTCCTCGGAGAGGTCGCGGCCCTCGTTGAGCACCGAGAGGCTCATCACGTGAAACTCGGTGCGCACGTCGCGCACCTTTTCGACCTCGAGCATCCACCGGGACGTCATCCAGGCCCACGGGCACATGGGATCGAACCAGAAACCAACCGTCTGCGTCATGGCCCCTAGCGTAGCCAGCCCGGCGGGCCCCATGACACAGTGAATTGTTGGCCCCATGACGGCGCGCTCGTCTGGGCCCAGGGACAGCGGACAGGCCTGGCCCGCGGCGGCTAGGGTGGGCGCGTTCGTGGGGGTAACAGACTGGGGGGTCCATGTTCCACGCCAATATCACGCGCGCTGAAGCCGCTGTCCGTAGCGAGCAACTCCGCGTCGAGTCCTACCAGGTACTCGTCGACCTGACCGGACGCGACAGCGCGGGCACGCCGCTGGCCGAGCCAGAGGCGACCTTCGTGTCGACGACCCGGGTCCGGTTCTCGTCGATCGCCTGCGTCACCAACGCCAACCTGATCGCCGAGCAGGTGATCTCGGTCATCCTGGACGGCGGCGCCCTACCGGTGGACGAGGTCTCCGACGGCGAGCACCTGACGCTGCCGCTGAGCGAGGGCGACCACGAGCTGGTGGTCACCGCGGTGATGCGTTTCTCGCGCACCGGCGAGGGACTGCACCGTTTCGTGGATCCCGCCGACGGCCGGGTCTACCTGTACTCGCAGTTCGAGGTGGCGGATGCCCGGCGCATGTTCGCCACGTTCGAACAGCCCGACCTGAAGGCGACCTTCCAGTTCACCGTGCTCGCACCACAAGCCTGGACGGTGTTGTCGAACTCGCCCGCGGTCGCGCCCACCCAGGCCGGCGACGGCGTCCATCGCTGGGAGTTCGCGCCCACCAAGCGGATCTCGACCTACATCACCGCCTTGTGCGCCGGCGAGTTCCACTCGGTGACGGACGCCTACCTGCGCGAGGACGGCACCTCCATCCCGCTGTCGGTGCACGTGCGGGCCTCGCTGGCCGAGCACCTGGACGCCGACCGCATCCTGACCACCACCCAGCGCGGCTTCGCGGTGTTCGAGCGGCACTTCGGCTGCCCGTACCCGTTCGACGACTACGCCCAGGTTTTCGTGCCGGAATTCAACTTCGGCGCGATGGAGAACGCCGGCTGCATCACCTTCCGCGACGAGTACATCTTCCGTAGCCGGCAGACCCGATCTGCTTACGAGAGCCGCGACAACACGATCCTGCACGAGATGGCGCACATGTGGTTCGGCGATCTCGTCACGATGACCTGGTGGGACGATCTGTGGCTCAACGAGTCGTTCGCCGAATGGGCCAGCCACTTCGCCCAGGAACAGATCCGTGCCGAGTACGCAGACCGGGCCAATCCGTGGGCGACCTTCTGCAACAGCCGCAAGACGTGGGCCTACCGGCAGGATCAGCTGCCCTCGACGCACCCGATCGCCGCCGACATGGTCGACCTGGAGGCGGTCGAGCTCAACTTCGACGGCATCACCTATGCCAAGGGCGCCTCGGCGCTGCGGCAGCTGGTCGCCTTCGTCGGCCAGGACGCCTTCCTCGCCGGGGTGCGCGCCTATTTCGCCGAGCACGCTTTCGGCAACACCCGCCTGCCTGACCTGCTGGTCCACCTCGAGAACGCCTCTGGCCGGGATCTGTCGTTCTTCACCAGCCAGTGGCTGCAGACGGCCGGGGTGAACACGCTCAGCGCCGAGTTCGAGACGACGCTCGGCGCCGGCGGGGAGGAGTTCGCCTCGTTCGCCATCCGCCAGGCCGCCACCCCGGACTGGCCCACGCTGCGCCGGCACCGGATCGCGGTCGGCCTCTACGATCTGGCCGGCGATAAGCTGACCCGCCGGGATCGCGTCGAGTTCGACATCGACGGCCCGCTCACCCAGGTGCCGGCGCTGGTGGGGGTGCGGCGTCCGGATCTGCTGCTGCTCAACGACGACGACCTCAGCTACGCCAAAATCCGGCTCGATGAGCGCTCGCTCGCCACGCTGGTCGGCTCGGTGCACCTGCTGGACGACGAGCTGGCGCGCGCGCTGGCCTGGGGGGCGACCTGGGATCTCACCCGCGACGGCGAGATGCCCGCAGCCGACTATGTCGATCTGGTGCTGCGCGGTGTCGGCGTCGAGAGCGACCTGACCGCGGTGAACGCCCTGCTCGCCCAGGCCCGCGCGGCGATCGACCACTACTCCCCGCGCACGGCCCGCCGCGCGCTTGCCGACCGCTTCACCGCCGGCCTGGCCCGGCTGCTGAAGGCCGCCGAACCGGGATCGGATCATCAGCTCGCGCTGGCGCGCGCGCTGTCGTCGTCGATCAACGACGAGATCGGCGCGGCGGTGCTGCAGGCGTGGCTGGATGGCGAGGAGGTGCCCGAGGGCCTGAGCGTGGACACCGATCTGCGCTGGCGGCTGCTCACCGATCTGGCCCGCGTCGGCGCCATCGGCGAGGCGGCCATCGCGGCCGAAGCTGAGCGCGACAAGACGGCGACCGGTGCCGAGAAGGCGGCCGGTGCCCGGGCCGCGCTCAAGGACGCCGCCGCCAAGGCCGACGCCTGGGCGGCAGCCACGCAGCGCGACACCCCGAACGAGACCCACTTCCAGATCTGCGCCCAGTTCTGGCAGTTCGATCAGGACGAGGTGCTCGCGCCCTACGCCGACGCCTATCTCGAGGTCGTGGATGCGATCGCCGAGCGGCGCGGCCCGTGGGCGTCCGCATCGACCACGATCCGGCAACACGTGCTGGGGTTGCTGTTCCCCCGTCCGCTGGCCGATGCCGCGTTCCTGCGCAAGCTGGACGCCTTCCTGGCAGACCGGGAACTGCCCGACTCGGTGCGGCGGCTGGTGATCGAGCGGCGCGACGACGCCGTCCGGGCCCTAGCCAACCAGGAGCGCTGAGCAGCGATGGGCGTCAGAGTCGCCACCCTCGCCGGCTGGTTCGAGGACGCCTATCCCCCGGGCCTGGCCGAGGGATGGGACCAGGTCGGATTGTCGGTCGGTGACCCGGACGCGTCCGTCGACCGGGTGCTGTTCGCGGTCGACGTGACCGACGCCGTGGTCGCCGAGGCGATCGCGGCGGGCGCCCAGTTGATCGTCAGCCATCACCCGCTGCTGCTGCGCGGCGTCCACGCGGTGCGCACCGACCAGCCCAAGGGCCGAGTGGTCGCCACCTTGCTGCGGGCCGGGATCAGCGTGTTCAGCGCGCACACCAACGCGGACGCCGCCGCCGACGGGGTCGCGGACGCCCTCGCCGACGCGTGCGGGCTGGTCGATCGGCGCCCGCTGGTGCCATCAGCCAGCGAGCCCGCGCTCGGCCTGGGCCGGATCGGGCGCCTGCCCGAGCCGATCACCGCGGACGCCTTCGCGCGCCGCCTGGCGGCGTCCGTGCCGGGCACGGCGGGCGGGGTGAAGCTGGGCGGGGATCCCGGCCGGCTGCTGAGCACGGTCGCCGTGCTCGGCGGCGCCGGAGACTCGCTGCTCGATACCGCCCGGGCCGCGGAGGTCGACTGCTATGTGACCGGCGACCTGCGCCACCATCCGGCACAGGATTTCCTGGCGCATGCGGACGCCCCCGCGCTGGTCGACGTGCCGCACTGGGCAGCCGAATGGCTGTGGCTGCCGCGCGCCGAAGCCTATCTGCGGCGCACGGCGTCCGCGGCGGGGGTTGATCTGGCGACGTCGGTCTCGACGCTGGTCACCGATCCGTGGGTCGCCCGCTACTGAGCCGCCTGAGCAGCGCGAACGCCAGCGGCGCCGCGACGGCGAGCAGGACGCCGCCGGCCACCATCAGCCACACCGCGATGCCGGGGTACATCAGCGACACGGTCCGGCCTGCCGCCGAGAGCGGCGCGCCGAGCACCCACGCCAGCCACCAGGCGATCATCCAGCGCGGCCGGGGCGCACCGGCGCAACGGAACAGGTCGGCGAGGTTGCGGTAGGGCAGCCACCAGGCGCCCACCGGGATCAGCCACGACCACACGTGCCACCACGGGGTGTGCCGCGGCGTGCCCGGCGGGTAGGCGCGCACGGCGCGGAACTGCCAGATCACCCAGACCAGCCCGGCGATCAGCAACGACACCTCGGTGCCGATGACCAGGCCGTTGTAGGCGTCGTCGGTCAGCCACGCGGGCGGCTCACCGAGCCGCCACGCGCTGGCGCCGGTCGCGACCAGCGCCACCAGGGCGTGCAGGCAGGCCAGGACGCCGGCCGCGGTGCTCAGCCCCCGCAGGCGGACGGGTGCGGGCGCCGGCCATTCCGAGGCCCGCGCCGCCTGCGGGAGCGAGGTGGCGGTCATCTCAGTGCGCGTCGACGGCCTCGACCTCGGAGCGGTCGCCGCTCCACAGCGTGTGGAAGGTGCCCTCCTTGTCGACCCGCTGGTAGGTGTGCGCGCCGAAGAAGTCGCGCATGCCCTGGGTGAGCGCGGCGTTGGTGCGCTCGGCGCGGACCAGGTCGTAGTACGACAGCGCCGACGCGAAGCCCGGGATCGGCACCCCGGCCTCGGCGGCGCGCGCCACCACCCGGCGCCAGGATCCCTGCGCGTCAGCGAGACCGGCGGCGATCGACGGGGCCTCCAGCAGCGTCTCCAGGTTGCCGGCCGCGTACTCATTGGAGATGCGGTCCAGCAGCTTGGCGCGGATGATGCAGCCCGCGCGCCAGATGCGCGCCACCGCGGCCACGTCGATGTCCCAGCCGTAGTCCTGGCCGGCGACCTTGATCAGGTGCAGGCCCTGGGCGTAGGCGACCACCTTCGCGCACCACAGCGCCTGGCGGACGTCCTCCACGAACGCCTCGCGATCATCGACCTGGACGCCGCCGCTCGGCCCGGTCAGCGCGGCGCGGGCCGCCTGGCGCAGTTCGGGGCTCGAAGACGCGGCGCGCGCGTAGACGGCCTCGGCGATGGCCGCGGCGGGAACGCCGAGGTTCAGCGTCTCCTGCACCGTCCAGGTGCCGGTGCCCTTCATGCCCGCGGCGTCCACCACCACGTCGACCAGCGGCTTGCCGGTCTCGGCGTCGATCTGGCGCAGCACCTCGGAGGTGATCTCGATCAGGTAGGAGTCCAGATCGCCGGTGTTCCACTGCGCGAACACGTCCGCGGCTTCGGATGCCGACAGCCCGACGCCCTTGAGCAGGTCGTAGGCCTCGCCGATGAACTGCATGTCGGCGTACTCGATGCCGTTGTGCACCATCTTCACGAAGTGGCCGGCACCGTCGGTGCCGATCCAGGTGCAGCACGGCTCGCCCTGATAGGACGCCGCCACGGCCTCCAGCATCGGGCCGACGTGGGTGTAGGACTCCTTCGGGCCGCCCGGCATCATCGCGGGGCCCTTCAGGGCGCCCTCCTCACCGCCGGAGATGCCACAGCCGATGAAGTTGAAGCCCTGGGCCGAAAGCTCCTTCTCGCGCCGGCGGGTGTCGGGGAAGTAGGTGTTGCCGCCGTCGATGATGATGTCGCCGGCGTCCAGATGCGGCGTCAGGGTCGCGATGGTGGCGTCGGTGGCCGGGCCGGCCTTGACCATCATGATGATCCGGCGCGGCTTCTCCAGCGAGTCGACGAACTCCTCGACCGTCTCCGAGCCGATGAACTCGGCCTCGGGGTGCGCCTGGAGCACCGCGGCGGTCTTGGCGTAGCTGCGGTT
The DNA here is from genome assembly GCF_047602245.1 of Propioniciclava sp. Lineage (GTDB taxonomy): Bacteria > Actinomycetota > Actinomycetes > Propionibacteriales > Propionibacteriaceae > Propioniciclava. The sequence continues at coordinate 3,019,336 of NZ_JASGHT010000001.1, read as the reverse complement.
GAAGATCGCGGTGCGGAAACCCTTGCTGGCGAAGTTGCGGGCCAGATTCGAGCCCATGACGGCCATGCCGACGACCCCGATCTGTGCGGTGCCGGTCTTGTCGCTCATCGTGTGATGTTCCTTCCGTACGGGATGGATGACGCCGCCGTCGGCGGTTGTGCGCCTATCTTGCCCTACCCCGCCGACAGTCCCCGGCGGTCCCATACGCGCACCACGAGCCGCCAGGCCACCCACACGACCACGAACAGCGCGGCCGCACCGAAGGCGTCCAGGATCGAATGCTGTTTCAGGAAGCAGGTCGAGCCCGCGATCAGCACCACCAGCACCCAGGAGGTCGCCACCACCCAGCGTCGCGTCACGTAACGGCTGGTGGCCAGGCAGAACGCGACCACGATCGAGGTGTACACGTGCAGGCTGGGGAACACGTTCGAGGGGTCGTCGAAGCCTTGCAGACCCTCGACGATGGTGGTGAACACGCCCTGATCGGGGTAGCTGTCGGGCCGCAGCGACTGGGTGGTGGGCCACAGCGTGTACCCGATCAGGCAGGCGGTCATGCCGGTGATTAGCAGGAACGCCAGCCGCGGGATCTCCGCGCCGCGCCGCCAGTCGATCACGTACAGCCAGGCGATGAAACCGAGCAGGTACGGGAACCAGGCCAGGTAGGCCAGGATCCAGCGGGCGTCGAAGCCGAACAGCGCATCCAGCGGCGAGGAGACGTCGATCATCGAGGAGGCCGGGCGTCCCTCGAGTGCGAAATACCACCCGAGGAACACCGGCAGATACAGCAGTGGCGCGAGCCTCTTCAGCACGTCAGCGGCGATGGGTGATGCGGCCGGCCCACACGGTCAACTCGACCGGGTCGGGCAGGTCGAGGCCGTGGTAGGGGTTGTTGCGCGACTTGGACGCCGAGCGGCTCTTGTCGACGGTCTCCCGCCGGCTCGGGTCGACCAGCACCAGATGCGCCGGCTCGCCCACCGCGAGCGGGCGCCCTTGGTGCGCGAGGCGTCCGATCCGCGCGGGCGCGACCGACATCCGGTCGGCCAGGCCGGCCCAGTCGAGGCGTCCGGTGTTCACCATGACCTCCATCACCACGGCGAGCGCCTGCTCCAGGCCGAGCATGCCGGGTGCGGCGACATCGAAGGGATGGTCCTTGTCCTGCACGGTGTGCGGGGCGTGGTCGGTGCCCACGATGTCGATGGTGCCGTCGGCCAGCGCCGCGCGTAGGGCTTCGAGATGCTCCGAGGTGCGCAGCGGCGGGTTGACCTTGTAGGTGGTGTCGAAGCTCTCCACATGCGGGGTGTCCAGCAGCAGGTGGTGCGGGGTGACCTCGGCGGTCACCTGCGCCTTACCGCGGGCCTTCGCCCAGCGGATCACGTCCACGCTCTCGGCGGTCGAGATGTGGCAGGCGTGGTAGCGGCCGCCGGTGAACTCGGCCAGTTGCACGTCGCGGGCGATGATCGTCGACTCCGCCACGGCCGGCCAGCCGGGCAGGCCGAGGCGTCCGGAGATCTCGGATTCGTGGCAGCAGGCGCCCGGCCCGGCCAGACGCGGATCCTGGGCGTGCTGGGCGACGACGCCGTCGAACGGCTTGAGGTAGGTGAGCGCGCGGCGCATGATCAGCGAATCGTGCACGCAGGCACCGTCGTCGGAGAACACCCGCACGCCTTGGGCCGCCATCAGCCCGAGTTCGGCGAGTTCGGTGCCCTCGCGGCCCTTGGTGACCGCACCGATCGGGACCACCTCGCAGTGGCCGTCGCGGCGTCCGAGATCGGCGACATAGGCGGCCGCCTCGGCGGTGTCGGTGGCCGGGTCGAGGTTCGGCATCGCGAAGACGGCGGTGAAGCCGCCGCGCGCAGCGGCCAGGGTGCCGGAGGCCACCGTCTCAGCGTCCTCCTTGCCCGGTTCGCGCAGGTGCGTGTGCAGGTCGACCAGGCCGGGCAAGGCGAGCAGGCCGGAGCCGTCGATGCGCTCCGCGCCCGCGGGGGCGTCGGTGACCTCGACGAAACGGCCGCCGTCGATCGCGAGATCGCGCACGCCGCCGTCGGCCAGCGTCACACCGGTGATGACCAGACTCATCGGGCTCCTCCCTCTCCACCCAGCAGGTGGTACAGCACACTCATGCGGACAGCGACGCCCGCGGACACCTGATCGAGGACGCGCGAGTTAGCGGCGTCGGCGGCCTCGGAGGAGATCTCCACGCCGCGGTTCATCGGGCCGGGGTGCATGATCGCGGCCTCCGGCTTGAGCAGGCCGAGCCGCTCGGCGGTCAGGCCGTAGCCGGCCGAATATTCGCGGGCGGTCGGGAAGAACCCGCCCGACATCCGCTCGCGCTGGACTCGCAGCATCATCACGATGTCGGCCCGGGGCAGCACGGCGTCCAGGTCGTGGCTGACGGCCACCCCCCACTGCTCCACACCGGTGGGCAGCAGGGTCGGCGGCGCGACCAAGGTGACCTGCCCGCCGAGCGTGCGCTGCAGCAGCACGTTCGAGCGGACCACCCGGCTGTGCAGCAGGTCGCCGACGATGGCGATCCGCTTGCCCTCGAATCCTTCCCGGACGCGCGCCTGGCGGAAATGCTGGCGCATCGCGTACGCGTCCAGCAGCGCCTGGGTGGGGTGCTCGTGCTGGCCGTCGCCGGCGTTGACGACGGACGCCTTCACCCAGTTCGCCGCCTGCGCGACCGCGCCCGAGGAACCGTGCCGGATGACGAAGCAGTCCACGCCCATCGAGTCGAGGGTCAGCATGGTGTCGCGCAGCGACTCCCCCTTCGACACCGAGGAGCCCTTGGCGGACACGTTGATCGTGTCGGCGCTCATCCATTTGCCGGCAATCTCGAAGCTCGTGCGGGTGCGCGTCGAATCCTCGAAGAACATGTTGATGATGGTGCGTCCGCGCAGGGCGGGCAGCTTCTTGATCGGGCGGCGCTGCACCTCGTGCATCTCCTCGGCCATGTCGAGGATGGACAGCGCCTCACGGCGCGACAGGTCCGCCGCGCTGAGCAGGTGACGCATCAGGCCCCCTTCTGGTGGCCGAGGGTGATCAGGTCTTCGCCGTCGATCTCGGTGAGCGCGACGCGCACGTGCTCGGTGGAGCTGGTCGGCAGGTCCTTGCCGACATGGTCGGCCTGGATCGGCAGTTCGCGGTGCCCACGGTCGATCAGCACCGCCAGGCGGACGACCCGCGGCCGCCCGAGGTCGGACAGGGCGTCCATGGCGGCGGCGATGGTGCGCCCGGAGCAGAGCACGTCGTCGACGAGCACGACGGTCTTGTCGTCCAGCGCCACCGGGATGCGCGTGCGCCCCACCGCGCGAGTCGGCTGGCTGCGCAGGTCGTCGCGGTACATGGTGATGTCGAGTTCGCCCACCGGCACCTCGACACCCTCGGACTCGGCGATCAACGCGCCCAGCCGCGCCGCAAGCGGGACGCCGCGGGTCTGGATGCCCAGCAGGACGAGGCCCTCGGGGCCTCGATTGGACTCCAAGACCTGATGGGCGATCCGTTTCAATGCCCGACCCATGTCGTTGCCGTCCCAGATCACTCGGGCCGTCGATTCTGCGCTCACCAGGGTTGCTCCTTCGCCGCTGTCCCGGGCAGTCAATCTACCCGACTCGTCCGCTAGCATTCGGGACATGTCGCATCTCGCCTTGATTCCCCTCCTCGAAAGCCTGCCCGGGTGGCCGCAGGAGGCCGAACCGGCCGTCCTGGACATCCTCGTCGTCATCCTGGGCATCCCGCTCGGCATCACCGCCGTGATCACGGTGCTGTTCATGGGGCCGCATTGGCTGCGCCGCTCCCAGGGCAAGAGCGCCGAACTCGAACGCGCCTGAGTCCGGCAGGCCGCCCTCAGGACTTGCCGAGGGCGGCGTAGCAGGCCTCCAGCAGCGGCTCGGGCGGACAATGGTGACCCGTCATGAGCCGGATCTGGTCGAGCGCCTGCCCGACCAGCAGGTCGATGCCCGACAGCTGAACGATGCCCGCCTCGCGGGCGGCCACGTCCAGGCGGGTCGGGTAATAGTTGTAGGTGGCGTCGAAACACGTGTTCGTCATCGCCGCGATTCCCGCGGCCACCTCCGGCTGCAGGGGGGCCGACACGGTCGCGATCACGATGTCGACGGATTCGGCGTCCGGCACCTCGCCGTAGACCCCCAGTTCGTAACGGACGCCCAACGCGTCGGTGAGCGCATCCAGGCTGGCGCGGGCCTTCTCGGGGGAACGCACCAGCACCAGTAGGTCACGGACGCCGAGTTCGGCCAGCGCGTACACCGCCGACCGCGCGGTGGCGCCGTTCCCGAGCAGGATGGCACGGTTGGCGCTGGTGACGCCGGCGCGGCCGAGCGCCCCGGTAAGGCCGGTGACATCGGTGTTCTCGACCTGCGGAGCCCCCCCGGGGTTGAAGATCAGGGTGTTGCCGGACTCCAGCATCCGGGCGCGCTGCGACGGCTCGCCGAGGGTGAGCAGCACGCTCTTCAGCGGGGCGGTGCAGGACAGGCCGACCCACTCGGGCCCGCAAGAGGCCACGAACGCAGCCAGTTCATCCTCTTCGACCTGGTAGCGGCCGTAGTGCCAGTCGTCGGCGATGCCCAGCACGTCATAGGCGCGCCGATGAATTACGGGGCTGAGCGAGTGCGCGATCGGAGACCCGAGCACGGCGCAACGATGAAGTCTCACCGGTTCCCTTTCTTCGGTTCTGCCGGCCAGCGCCGGTACAGGTCGCGCACGGCGCCGGGCAGCGGTTGCGGACGCCCCGCGGCGTCCGCGTGCACCAGCACGGTGACCGCGCGCGCCAGGGTGCGCCCAGCCGAGGAGTCTACGATGCGCGCGGCCAGCGTGAGTGAGGTCCGCCCGAGCGCAGCCACCGACGTCTGCACCTGGTACGGCTCGAGCCGATGCTCGATCTGCCCGATGTAGCGCATGTCCTGGCGCACGACCAGCCACGCGCTGCCGCGCGACGGGGCCCCCAGCATTCCCACCCGCGCCTCGCCGACATAGTCGTAGAAGCGGGTGTTGTTGGCGTGACCGTAGGCGTCCAGGTCGGACCAGCGCACCACCAGCGGGTGCGCATAATGACGCCCGGACACCTGATAGTCGCCGACGTCACGCAACGGGTCCAGCGGGACGGAACGCTCGGTGAACCAGCGGCGTTCGGCGTCCGCCATGCGCGCGGGGCGCTGCGTGGCGAAGTCGAAATTGCACAGCAGCGTGCGAGCCCGGGCGACGCGCTCACCGGCGGCGTACACCTCGTAGCCGACGGTGAACTGCGCGGCACGGACATCACCCACGCTCAAGCCGACCTCGACCTCTCCGACGCCGCCGCGGATGGGCGCCAGGTACTCGACCTGATGCTCGACCACGATGATGCCGCCGCCGAGCAGGTGCGCGTTCGGGCCGCGGAGCAGGAAGTCGACGCGCGCCTCCTGGAGGTAGTCGAGGATGACCGCATCGTTGGCCCACCGCTGGGGCAGGCTGTCCTGTGCGTCGAGATCGGCCCAGCGCACCGGCACGCGCACGAGGTGAAGCTCAGTCATCGTCCTCGGTGTCGTAGAGCGAGTCGACCACGTCGGCGTACCGTCGGGTGACGACACTGCGGCGCAGCTTCATGTTGGCGGTCAGGCCACCGTCCTCCACCGTCAACTCGTGGTCGAGGATCGCGTACCGCTTCACCGTCTCCCAACGTTCCAGCTTGCCGTTGGCCCGCTTCATGAAGCGGTCGACCGAGGCACGCATCTCGGGCAGCTGGGTGAGTTCGGCGTAGCTGAGATCCTCCTTGCCGTGACGCTTGGCCCAGTTCTCGACCGCCGCCGGATCGAGGGTGATCAGCGCCGAGATGTACTTGCGTCCATCGCCGACCGCGATCACCTGGGATGCGTAGGGAATGTTCGCCGCCAGGGTGCCCTCGACCTTCTGCGGGGCGACGTACTTGCCGCCCGAGGTCTTCATCAGGTCCTTCTTGCGGTCGGTGATCCGCAGGTAGCCGTCGGCGTCCAGTTCGCCGATGTCGCCGGTGTGGAACCAGCCGTCGATGAGCACCTCGGCGGTCTGCTCGGGATCCTTGTGGTAGCCGCGCATGATGCCCGGCCCCTTGATCAGCACCTCGCCGTCGGCGGCGATCCGGATCTCGGTTCCCGGCAGCGCGGGGCCGACCGTGCCGAAGCGCGGCGTGACCGGCGGGTTCACCGTGGCGACGGCCGAGGTCTCGGTGGAACCGTAGCCCTCGACGATCACGATGCCGGCGGAGTAGAACCACTCCTGCACCTGGGGGCTCAGCTTGGCCGAGCCGGACACCATGAACTCGATCTTGCCGCCCATCCGGGCCTGCAGCTTGGAGAAGACCAGTTTGTTGGCGAGCGCGTACTGGACCGCGAGCAGCTTCGGCATCGGCTTGCCGGCCAGGCGGTACGGGTTCGATTCGCGGCCGACCGCGAACGCCCAGCGCGCGATCTTGAACTTCACCCCGCTGGCCGAGTTCGCCTTCACCGCGTTGCGCACCTTCTCGAAGATGCGGGGGGCGCCGCACATGAACGCCGGATTGGTCGCCCCCAGGCCGGGGACGATGCGGTCGAGGCGTCCGTCGATGACCGAGCCGAAGCCGATCTGCAGCTGGATCATCGACACCGCCTTGCCGAACACGTGCGACAGCGGCAGCCAGAAGTACTGCAGCGAGCCGGCGCCGATGATGTTGAGCGAGTCGACGCCCACGCCCTCATAGGTCCAGTTGCCGTGGGTCAGTTCGACGCCCTTGGGCAGGCCGGTGGTGCCGGAGGTGTAGATCAGGGTCGCCAGTGAGTCGGATGTCGTGGCCGCAACCGCGTCGTCCATCGCAGTGGGATGCTCGGCGAGATGGGCGCGCCCGCGCGCACGCAGATCGGCGACACTGAGGGCGCCGTCGAGCTGGCCGTCGAACAAGATGATCTGCCGGATCTGGCCCTCGGGCACCAGCGCGCGCAGCTTCTCGACCTGTGCGACGTTCTCGGCCACGAAATAACGCGAGTCGGAATGGGTGACGATGTGCGCGAACTCGGGGCCTTGGGTGTTGGGGTAGACCGTCGTCGTCGCCCCGCCTGCGCAGTTGATCGCCAGGTCCATCAGCACCCACTCGATCCGGGTGTTGGACGCGATCGCGACACGGTCCTCGGGCTGCAGGCCAAGGGAGAGCAGGCCCGCACCGAGCTCCCACACCTGCTGGCGGGTCCGCGTCCAGGTCAGGCTCACCCAGTTCTCCTGGGCGTCCGGGTAGCGGAACGCCTCGAGATCGGGCGTCTTCGACACCCGCAGGTTGAACATCGCTCCGACCGTCGGCGGCCGATTGTCGAGCAGGGTCTGGATGTCGGTCATCGTTGATCCTCTCTCAGCGACGGCCACGGTCGAGCCATCGTGGCGTCAGTGTAGAGGGTCGATTCCAGCATCCTCACTAGCCTCGCGGGCTAGAATTGCCTTCATGCAGACGTCCGCCGCTCCGCGCTGGCTCACCGCGGAGCAGCAACGAACCTGGCGCGCCTACCTCGAAGCCTCCGCCCACATCGACCGTTATCTCGAAGAAGGCCTGCGCCCATTCGGCCTGGGAATGAGCGAGTACGAGATCCTGGTGAACCTCTCCGAGGCTCCCGGACGCCGGATGCGGATGAGCGATCTGGCCGACGCGTCCCGCCAATCCCGCTCGCGGCTCACCCATACGGTGGCGCGGATGGAGAAGAAGGGCCTACTCACCCGGCTGCCCTGCCCCGGCGACCGGCGCGGCGTCATCGCGCAGCTGAATCCGGACGGCTGGGATCTGCTCGACTCCGCTGCCCCCGACCATGTGGCGTCCGTGCGCGAGATCCTGATCGACGTGGTCGATCCCGAGGATCTGGACGCGCTCGGGCGTGTGATGAATGCCGTCAACCGCGCCGCCGAGCACGCCACTGGCCCGGCGAGCTGACCGTCGTGCCCACCACGGCACCGCTGGTTCCCGGAGTGGATTCCTCGACGCTCACCCGCGCGCTCTACTCGACCGACGCCTCGCTCTACCGGGTGGTGCCCCAGGGCGTGGCGCACCCCGCCTCGGTCGCCGAACTCGAGGCGATCGTGGACGCCGCCCGCACCGCCCGCATCCCGCTCACCACCCGCGGGGCGGGCACCTCATGCGCCGGTAACGCGGTCGGGCCGGGCATCGTGGTCGACGTGGCGCGGCATCTGCGCACCATCCATGCCCTCGACGCCCACACCCGCACGGCCGTGGTCGATCCGGGGGTCGTCCAGGACGTGCTGTCACGGTCGGCGCAGCAGGTGGGCTTGCGCTACGGCCCGGACCCATCGACGTTCAGCCGCTGCACCGTCGGCGGCATGATCGGCAACAACGCCTGCGGACCGCGCGCGCTCGGCTACGGACGCTCCTCCGACAACGTGGTGGCGCTGGAGGTCATCACCGGAACCGGCGAACGGCTCACCCTCGACTCGCGGGCGGACCTCACGGCGTCCGGCTCACCCACGCTGCGTGCCCTGCACGAACTCGTGATGGCGAACCTGGGCGTGATCCGCACCCAGTTCGGCACCTTCTCCCGGCAGGTGTCGGGGTATTCGCTGGAATGGCTGCTGCCCGAGCGCGGCTTCGACGTGGCGAAATTCCTGGCCGGCAGCGAGGGCACGCTGGCGGTGATCACCCGGGCCACCGTCCGGCTGGTCGCCGACGCCCCGCACACCATCATGATCGCGCTGGGTTACCCGAGCATGCCCGAGGCCGCCGACGCCATGCCCGCCCTGCTGCCGTTCTCGCCCACCGCCGCCGAAGGCATGGACGCCCGCATCGTCGACGTGGTCCGGCACACCCTCGGCTCCTCGGCGGTGCCCGACCTGCCCGCGGGCGAGGGGTGGGTGTTCGTCGAGTTGGCCGATGCGGACGCCGCCGCGTTGCGGGCGCGAGCCGACGCGCTGGTAGCGGCGTCCGGCTGCCTGGAGGGCCGGGTGGTCACCGACCCGAAGATCACCGCGGCGCTGTGGAAGATCCGCTCCGACGGCGCCGGCCTGGCCGGGGTGAGCCTGGCCCGGCCCGCCTATGGCGGCTGGGAGGACGCCGCGGTGCCGCCCGCCCGGCTGGGCGCCTACCTGCGCGACTTCGACGCGCTACTGCGCCGGCATGGGCTTCAGGGGCTGCCGTACGGGCACTTCGGCGAGGGCTGCGTGCACTGCCGGATCGACTTCCCGCTCACCCAGGACGCCGGCGGTGCGGCGTCCTATCGCGCCTTCGTCGAGGAGGCGGCCGATCTGGCGGCGTCCTACGGCGGTTCGATGTCGGGCGAGCACGGCGACGGCCGGGCCCGCTCGGAGCTGCTGGGGCGGATGTACTCCCCCGAGGCGCTCGCGCTGTTCGCCCAGGTGAAACGGATCTTCGACCCGGACAATCTGCTCAATCCGGGCGTGCTGGTCGATCCCGCGCCGGTCGACGCCGACCTGCGCGCCCCGGCGGTGCGCGCCTCGCCGCTGTTCGGCACGCATCGCCGGTTCGCCGACGACGTGCACCGGTGCACCGGAGTCGGCCGCTGCGTCGCCTCCACCGGCGGCGGCGTGATGTGCCCGAGCTGGCAGGCGACCCGCGACGAGAAGGACTCCACCCGCGGGCGGGCGCGCGTGCTGCAGGAGATGATCAACGGCACCCTGGTCACCGACGGCTGGCGCTCGGCCGAGGTGCACCAAGCACTCGATCTGTGCTTGTCGTGCAAGGGTTGCTCGCGCGACTGCCCCACCGGCACCGACATGGCCGCCTACAAGTCGACGGTGTTGCACGAGGCCTATCGCGGACGGCTGCGCCCCCGCGACCACTACACGATGGGCTGGCTGCCCCGGTGGGGCCGGCTGGTGTCGAGCACCCGGCTGCTGCCGCCGCTGATGAACCTGTTCATGCAAACCCCCGGGCTGTCGGCGATCGTGAAGGCGGTGTCCGGCATCGACGCCCGTCGCGGCATGCCCCGGTTCGCGGCGCGGTCGAACAGGGCGGTGCTGCGCCGTGCGTTGGCCCGTCCGGGCTCGCCGGCCGGCCTGACGCGCACCGGCCTGGAGCCGTCCGGCGCCCTCGCCGCGCAGGAGGACACGATCACCGCCAAGGGCGAGGTGGTGCTGTGGGTCGACTCGTTCTCCGACGCCTTCGAGGGTGACGCGATCGCCGCGACCGCCGCGGTGCTGATCGAGAACGGGTGGACGCCGCGCCTGCTGGAGCGCAAGGCCTGCTGCGGGCTGACCTGGATCACCACCGGCCAGCTCGACGGCGCGGTCAAGGAACTGCGCAACGCCACCGGCGTGCTGCACCCGTTCGCGGCCCGCGGGGTGAAGGTGGTGGGCACCGAACCGAGTTGTATCGCAGTGTGGCGTTCGGACGCGTTGGAACTGCTGCACGACGACCCGCGGGTGCAGGAGGTCGCCGCTCAGGTGGTCACGCTGGCCGAGTTCCTGGCCGCAGACCCTGATTTCGTGATGCCGGACCTGTCCGGGCACACCATCGTCGCCCAGCCGCACTGCCACGAGGCGTCCGTGATGGGGTGGGAGGCCGAGGCGGCGCTGCTGGCCCGCTCGGGCGCGAAGGTGACCCGGGTGCAGGGCTGCTGCGGGCTGGCCGGTAACCACGGGATGATCGACGGCCATTACGCCTTCTCCAAGGCCGTGTTCGGCACCCATCTCGAGCCGGCCCTGGACGCCGCGGGCGACGATGCGATCGTCCTCGCCGACGGATTCTCCTGCCGCACCCAACTCACCGACCTGCGCCACCAGCACTCATTGACCTTCGCCGAGCTGATCCTCGCGCACCGCTGACGCCGGCCCGCCGGCCCTCCCGGGGTTCGCCGCCCGCCATCTGCGGCTGGCGACCTAGCGGTGGGGGCGGGAGACCCACTCCGAGGCGTGCAGGCGCTCGATCGCGTCCAGGAGTAGGTCGAGGGTGAACTCGAACTCGTCGTGGATGTCGCAGCCGGCCGGGTTGCGCGCGGCGGCGTCCGTGGCGATGGCGACGATGTGCGGAAAGCGTGCGGCCATCGCCCGCACCACCTCGGCCGAGGCGTCCACGGCGTCCGTACTACCGGGCGGAGCGCTCGCTTCCTCGTCGAACGCCTCCTCGCTGTAGCCCCAGATCCGGGTGCCGAGGGCATGCATCGCGTAGTGGGTGAGGTCGGCGGAGAAGCCGTCCTCGATGAAGTCGCCCGCCACCGCGTTCATGTGGGCGAGCACCGTCTCGGTGCGACGGCGGCGGGCGCCGATGGCCGCGCGTAGCCAGGCGTGCGCCCCGAGCGCGGCGCGGGCGGTCATCACCCGGCTGCGCACCCGGTCGCGCCAGCCCCGGCCGGCCGGGGGCTCGGGGTAGTCGGTGATGACCAGATCGACCATGCCACCGATGAGATCGTCCTTGTCGGACACGTGTTTGTAGAGCGCCATCGGCACCACGCCCAGCGTGTCGGCGAGGGCACGCATGGTCAAGGAATCGAGACCGTGGGCGTCCGCGAACGCGACCGCAGCCCGGAGCACGCTCGCTCGGTCGAGCCGTCGCCTCGTTGACATGGTGTACAGCATACACTTACGCTCCTTATAGGTATACGTCGTACACCTTGGCGTCCGCGATCGAGGCATCGCGCCACCACCGCGTCAACCCGGGGAGGGATCTCATGACCGATCACCGCACACCGGCCACCCATCAACGCGCACCGGCCACCCATCAACACACACGGACCACCGATCAGCGCACGCTCGCGGCCGTGACCGGAGCGCTCTACCTGGTCACTTTCGCCACCTCCATTCCCGCCCTCGCACTCAAAGCCCCCTTCCTCGGCGGAGGCGGCTCTCTCGCCGCCGCGCAGACGGCCGCGGTGCTGGAGATCATGCTCGCCGTCGCGTGCGCCGGCACCGCGGTCGCGTTCTATCCGATCGGACGCCGCTACGCACCCGCCCTGGCGCTGGGATTCGTGGCCTCGCGCATCACGGAGGCCGCCCTCGTCGCCGTCGGGGTGATCGCGCTGCTCGCATTCACCACCGTCCGGGCCGGCCTTGACGCGGACGCCCCTCTTCCGAGCACGCTCGACGCATTGGCGGCGCTGCATGACGGGGCCTTCCTGGTCGGCCCCGGCCTGCTGCCCGCCCTCAACGCCGCCCTGTTTGGCACCTTGCTGATCCGGCACCGCCTGGTGCCCCGGATCATCCCCGCCGCAGGCCTGATCGGCGCCCCGCTGCTGACATTCTCGGCGCTGGCGACCATCGGCGGACTGGTGGACCAGGTCTCCCCCGTCGCCGGCGTCCTGGCCCTGCCCATCGCGCTGTGGGAGTTCGCGATCGGAATCTGGCTGCTCGCCAAAGGCGTCCACGTCGCGCCCGTGGACGGCTGAGCCTCACACCGCTGAGTGAGGCAATGTCAGCAAACATTGACATTGTCAACCATGTCTTCATACCCTGACATCGTGAGCGAGTTCCTCAACGCCCGCAGCCTCACCCGGCTGGCCCAGATGATGAAAGCGCTGCGCCTGCGCCGAGGTCTCACCCAGGCCGAGCTCGCCGCCAAGGCTCAGGTGTCGCGCCAGTGGCTGATCGCGCTCGAATCGAAACCACCCGCCGGCCTCGAAGTCGGACGCCTGATGCGCGTCCTCGACGCGCTGGACGCCAGCCTCTACCTGCGCGACGACGAGGTGGCCTGACACCCGCCCCTCAGTCAACCGGACTACCGACAGGCGAGTTCGTAGCCGCTCTCGACCGCGACCATCGTGTAGCCGACACCCGGGTGAAGGATCTCGGCGACGTCGAGGGCGCCGCCCCACTCCGTGGGGGTGCCACCAGCGATCCGGTCGATCAGGACACAGCCGGGGACGGGGTTCTTGTTGCCGATCCAGTAGACGGGGTGGGCGTCGACCAGGTAGGACATCAACCCGACGTCGGTTTCGACGACGGCGCCGGCGGGCACCTGGGCCAGCACCGCCCGGGCGGCGCCGGCTCGCGCCGGTTCGTCCCAGGCCGACGGGCTGAGGAGGGATCGCAGCGGAAGGGTCGGGGCCAGCACGGCCGCGACGACGATCGCCATTACGGCACCCAGCGCGGCGTAGCGGCGCAATCCGCGCCAGGGCAGCTGCGGGCCGCGGCGCATGGCGTCCAGCAGCGCGGCGAACGCGATCGGCATCAGGACGGCGCTGTAGTGCCAGGCAGGCCCCCAGTGGCCGCTGTTGGACGACACGAACCTCCAGGCGAGCGTGGGCAGCAGCACCAGCGCGACCGGCGAGCGCAGCATCAGCCCGCCGGTGATCACCACGAGCAACAGCAGCGTGTGACCCTTCGCGGGGTCGAAGAGGGCCGCCGGGTCGGCGAACAGCGAGCCCGGATCGGCTTCGCCCGCATACGCCCACGACCCGCCAGGGTTCAGCGAGGGAAGCACGACGAGGGTGGCGATCAGGAACCAGGCCAGCCCCCACACGGCCAGCCACAGCCCGAGCCATCGGCGTCCGACCCAGGCCAGCAGCAGCCCGAACACCAGCACGGTGAGCCCGAGGTCCTCCTTGACGAAGACGAGCAGGCCCGCCCAGAGCGCGGCGGTGCGCCAGCGCTCCTCCACCAGCGCGCACAGGGCGACGGTGAGGATCGGCACGGCGAGGGCGATCTCGTGGAACTGCGCCTCCGCCGCGTACTGCAGGCCCCACGACAGCCCGAACGCCAGCCCGAGCAGGACGCCGTTCATGGTCGAGCCGAGCAGCCGGATCGCCGAGCGGGTCAGCACGCCGGCGGCCACTGCGAAACACGCTGCCTGGATGACGAGCAGGGTGAACGCGCTGGGGAACAGCGCATAAACCGGGGCGAAGACCACCAGCAGCGGATGGAAATGATCCCCGAGCAGGTGATAGCCCTCGCCCTTGATCGTGACGATGGGCGCCTGCAGCCGGGCATAGTTCTGCAGCAGCTGGGTGAAGATGCCCAGATCCCAGGAGCGGACGGCGAACTCGCGCCACTGCCACGCGGCGTAGACGACGTAGACCACCGCCACGATCGCCGCGACGAGCAGCGCCCCGGCCCAGGCCGCGCGGCGTGACGCCGGGGCCTGGCCCGCGCGCCGGGGCGTGCCGGCCACCGGGTCGCCGGGAGGATTCCCGGCGTGCTGTGCGCGTCGATGCTCCACCACGGTGTCCTCTCGTCGTTGCCCGCCCGTCGGCCGCTCCGCAGGAGTCTGCCACCCGTCCGGGGTTCGCGCCGTCCGTCCCCGGCCTGCCGCGCCGGCGATTGACACCCGCCGTGGGCTCACCTACAGTCGGTTCGGTCTCGGCAGAGACACGAGCATTGGGCATGTCACTCGCTTCGCGAGGCAAGGACTCAGGCTCCGCCGCAGTGAACGCTGCGATGGATCCGGGGTCCTTTTTTGTTTGCCCTGACCCGCATCGTGCCGACACCACCGCTGACCCGATCAAGGAGGACCCATGGCAGCAGTCGACTATGCGGCCCTGGCGCAGGACATCCTGGCCAAGGCCGGAGGACCGGACAATGTGGCGAGCGTGGTGCACTGCGCCACCCGGCTCCGCTTCACGCTCAAGGATCGCGCCAAGGCGGACAAGGACGCCATCAGCACACTGCCGGGCGTGATCACCGTCGTCGAGAACGGCGGTCAGTTCCAGGTCGTCATCGGCAACAACGTGCCCAAGGTGTACGCGGCGCTGCCCGCCGCGCTGACCGCCGACAAGGAGGGTGCGGACGCCGCCGGGGCGTCCGGGGGCGTCGTCAGCCGCATCATCGACGTGGTGTCGTCGATCTTCGCGCCCATCCTCGGCGTGCTGGCCGCGACCGGCATCCTGAAGGGACTGCTGCTCATCGCGGTCGCCGCCAAATGGCTGGCCACCACGTCACCGACCTACCAGATCCTGTACGCGGCCGCGGACGCCCTGTTCATGTTCCTGCCGATGTACTTGGCCGTCACCGCGGCCCGCAAGTTCAACTCGAACCCATACACCGCGCTGACCCTGGCCGGCTCGCTGCTCTACACCCAGCTGGCCACCATCAACATGCCGATCGACGGCAAGGTCACCGCCACGACGCTGCGCGCCTGGAGCCAGGCCGGCAACACCGTCGACTTCTTCGGCATCCCGGTGCTGCTGCAGAGCTACACCTCCTCGGTGGTGCCGATCGTGCTCGGCGTGTGGGTGATGAGCTACCTGGAGAAGTTCTTCAACGCGCGCATCCATGAGTCGGTGCGCAACTTCATCACCCCGATGCTCGCGCTCGTGATCATGGTGCCACTCACCTTGATGACCCTCGGCCCGCTCGGCGTCTTCCTCGGCCAGGGCATGGCCGGCCTGATCCAGTCCGCCTACACCTTCTCCCCGGTCGTGATGGGCATCCTGATGGGTGGCCTGTGGCAGGTGCTGGTCATCTTCGGCATCCACTGGGGCATCGTGCCGATCTTCATCAACAACCTCGCCACCCAGGGATTCGACCCGGTCAAGTCGGCCGCTTTCCCGGCGGTGCTGGCCCAGGCCGGTGCCGCGCTCGGCGTCTTCCTGCGCCTGCGTGACCGCCAGCAGAAGGCGATCGTCGGCTCCACCGTCATCGCCGGCATCTTCGGCATCACCGAGCCGGCCATCTACGGCGTCAACCTTCCCCGCAAGCGTCCGCTGATCATCGGCTGCATCGCCGGTGCGGTGGGCGGCGGCATCACCGGCGCGATGGGCGTCCTCGTGTTCGGCACCGGCGCACCTGGCCTGCTCACCCTGCCCATCGGCATCGACCCCAACGGCAATATGAGCAACCTGGTCTGGCTGCTGGCCGGCACCGGTCTGTCCTTCGTGCTGGCCGCCGTGGGCACCTATCTGTTCGGTTTCAGCGCTGATGATCTCGCCAAGGACGCCGCCGCGGCCGCCCGCGCCGAGAGTGATCCCGCCGCCGGCGTCCCGGCGCCGGCCACCGGCGGCACCGCGCTGCTGACCGCCCTCGATACGACGGTCCGCGCGCCTATGTCGGGCACCGCGATCGATCTGGCCGACGTCGATGACAAGGTGTTCTCCTCCGGCGCGATGGGGGTCGGTTTCGGCATCGTTCCCGACGACGGCCGCGTGGTCGCCCCGGTCGACGGCAAGGTGATCGTGGCGATGGGGCACGCGTTCGGCATCCGGACGGCCACCGGCGTGGAGATCCTGGTGCACGTGGGCATCGACACCGTGCAGCTCAAGGGTGCGCCGTTCAGCCAGGTGATCGCCAAGGGCACCGAGGTGCGCGCCGGTGATGTGCTCGCCATCGCCGACCTGGACGCGATCCGGCGGGCCGATCTCGACCCGACGACTGTGGTGCTGGTCACCAATCCGGGTAACTTCACCACTGTGGACATCATCGCCGCTGGACCCATCGCCGCCGGTGACGACGGTCTCGTCGTGGTCGCCTGATCCGCGCACGGCACAACGCTCAAGGAGAACCGCATGCATTACGCACAATTGCCCGCCTTCCCCGAGGACTTCCTGTGGGGCGCCTCCACGTCGGCCTATCAGGTCGAGGGCGCCTGGGACGCCGATGGCAAGGGCCCCTCGGTCCAGGACGTCCGCACGCACTTCCCGGAGGGAACCACCGACTTCAAGGTGGCCGCCGATCACTACCACCACGTCGAAGAGGATGTTGCCCTGATGGGCGAGATCGGCCTCAAGGCGTACCGCTTCTCGATCGCGTGGACGCGCATCGTCCCCGACGGCGACGGTGAGGAGAATGCCGCCGGCATCGCCTTCTACCACCGCCTGATCGACGCGGTGATCGCCCAAGGCATCACGCCGATCATCACCATGTACCACTTCGATCTGCCTCAGGCGCTGGCCGAACGCGGCGGTTGGGCCAACCAGGCCACCATCGACGCCTTCGTCCGCTTCGCCGAGATCCTGTACCGCGAGTATGGCTCGAAGGTGCGCTACTGGCTCACCATCAACGAGCAGAACATGCTGATCATGTACGGCAAGATGCTCGGCACCACCACGCTGGAGGGCGACGCCGCCCAGCGCGATCTGTACCAGCAGAACCACGGCATGTTCCTCGCCCAAGCGCGCGCGATGATCCGCTGCCACGAGCTGCTGCCCGAGGCCAAGATCGGTCCGGCGCCGAACGTCGCCTACGTGTACCCGGCGTCCTGCGCACCCGAGGACGTGGTCGCGGCCGACGACTGGAACGCCGTCCGCAACTGGCTTTACACCGATCTGGCCGCCCGCGGTGAGTACAACTCGCTGGCCTGGGCCTACCTGGTGGAGAAGGGCTGGGCTCCGGCGATCGCCGAGGGTGACATGGAGATCCTGGCCGCGGCGAAGCCCGACTTCATCGCGTTCAATTACTACGCGACACAGACGGTCGCCGCGCCGAGCGGGGACGCTTCCGACCTGCGCGCCCGTGGCGAGGACCAGCAGATGGTCCGCGGCGAGGTCGGCGTCTACAAGGCCGTCGACAACCCGAACCTGCCGAAGAACGCGTTCGGCTGGGAGATCGACCCGGTCGGCTTCCGCACCACGTTCCGGGCCTTGTGGGACCGCTATCGCCTGCCGCTGCTGGTCACCGAGAACGGCCTCGGCGCGTTCGACGAGCTCGGCGAAGACGGCATGGTGCACGACGATTACCGCATCGACTACCTGCAGCGCCACATCGAGCAGATCCGGCTCGCGCTCGCCGATGGCGTGGACGTGCTCGGCTACTGCCCGTGGTCGGCGATCGACCTGATCTCGACCCATCAGGGCTTCTCGAAGCGGTATGGCTTCATCCACGTCGACCGCGACGAGTTCGATCTGAAGGATCTGGCCCGCAGCCGGAAGAAGAGCTCCTACTGGTACCAGGAGGTCATCGAATCCCGGGGCGCTCGCCTCGACGGCTGATCGCCTCGCCCGTGCGGGTGGACCGGTCCTGCACCGGTCCCCCCGCTCTCACAGAAAGGACCCGACCGCGGCCCATGCGCGTCACCCGAGTCCTCAACAACAACGCCGCGATGGTCGTCGGCAACGACGGCGCGACCGCCATCGTGCTCGGCCGTGCCATCGGCTACGGCAAACGCCCGGGTGACATGATCGATCCCGCCGCGGTGAGCGAACGTTTCGTCCCGGACGCCTCCACCTCGCTCGACCGGCTGACCGCCTTCCTGGCCGAGACGCCGCTGGAGGTGGTGCGGCTGGCGCGCGAGATCGCCGAGGTGGCGCACACGCGGCTCGGCGTGCGGATCAGCCAGGCCTTGGTGCTGCCGCTGGCCGACCATCTCGCGTTCGCGATCCAGCGCAGCCGCTCCGGGAGCGAGATCGACTACCCGTTGCGCTGGGAGATCGCGCAGCTGTACCCGCAAGAGCTCGCTCTCGGTCGGGAGGCGGTCGACCTGGTCAGGCGGCGCCTGGGCGTGGAACTCGCCGAGGACGAGGCCGTCGCGGTCGCGATGCACGTCGTCAACGCCCAGTTCGCCGGCGCGAGCCTGGCGCCGACGCTGGAGATGACGACGAAGCTGAACCGCATCCTCGGCGTCATCGAGACGACCATGGGCATCCAGATCGACCGGGACGCGATGAGCACCACCCGCTTCATCACGCACCTGCGCTACTTGTTCGTGCGCCTGCAGACCCACCAGCAGTTCGCCGGGGAGCCCACCGGTATCAGGTCGGCGGTGCTGGACGCCCATCCCCGGGCGTACCAGTGCGCCGAGCGCATCCGGTACCTGCTCACGCTCGATGACCAGTCGCTATCGGACGACGAGGTGACCTACCTCACCCTCCACATCGCCCGGCTGATGCAGGCGGCGCAGGGCTGAAGGGCTACCGGCGTCCGTCTCAGCGCGCTGCCTCGGCGGCGATCACCTGCTGGAAGACATCGGCGGGCTGGGCGCCATTGATGGGCTGGCTGCCGACGACGAAGAACGGGGTACCGGAGATGCCGATCTCGCGGGCATGGGCAGTGTCGGCCTCGACGGCCGCGCGCAGCGTCTCGTCGTCGAGTGCGGTCTCGAAGGCGGCCAGATCGGGAACGCCGGCCGTCCGGGCGAACGCGATCAGGTCGTCACGGGCGATCTCGGGGTGACCGCTGGCGGGGGCCGCGGAGAACACAGCCTCTTGGAACTCCCAGAACTTGCCCTGTTGGCCGGCCGCGCGGGCCGCCACTGCCGCCGCAGCGGACTCGTCGCCGAAGAGCACCAGGTCGCGGAATTCGATCCGTAGCGTGCCCGCATCCACCGCGGCTTTGAGCTGCGGCAGCGTCTCCTGGTGCCACTTCGCGCAGAACGGGCAGCGGTAGTCCGACCAGTTGGTGAGCACGACGGGCGCGTCCACCTTGCCGAGCGCGAGCGGATCGCCTGCCTGGCGGCGCGGAAGCTCACGCAAGAACTGCTGGAGCTGAGGGTCGGGCGTCTGCGCGGGCGCGGCGGACGTCCCCGGTGTGCCCGGCGCCGGCACCGCCCCGGGCGCACCGGCGCCCAGGGGCACCTGCGTTCCGATCAGGAAGGCGACGACAACACTGATCGCCCACAGCGCCGCGAGCAGCGCCTTGCGGCGTCCGCTGCGGCCCGCGCGTGGTTGCAGGGTCGGCGTGGAGGACGGGGGCGGGAGACTCGACATGCGCTCACCGTATACTGGGCCCGATTTCATCCCACACACAGCCAATGACGAGGACGGTTCATGCCCGAGTTCGTGTTCACCATGCACAACGTGCGCAAGACGCTGGGCGAGAAGCTCATTCTCGACAACGTCACGTTGTCGTTCTACGAGGGCGCCAAGATCGGCGTCGTCGGCCCCAACGGCGCCGGCAAGTCGACGCTGCTGAAGATCATGGCCGGCCTGGAGAAGGCGAACAACGGCGACGCGATGCTCGGCAAGGGCAAGACCGTCGGCATCCTGCTGCAGGAGCCGCCGCTCACCGAGGACAAGACGGTGATGGAGAACGTCGAGGAGGCCGTCGCCGAGACCAAGGGCATGCTGGACCGCTTCAACGCGATCGGCATGGAGATGGCCGAGCCGGACGCCGACTTCGACGCGCTGATGGACGAGATGGGCACGCTGCAGACCGAGCTCGATCACCGCAACGCATGGGATCTGGACAGCCAGCTCGAGCAAGCGATGGACGCCCTGCAGTGCCCGCCCGGCGACACCCCGGTCAACGTGCTCTCCGGTGGTGAGCGGCGCCGGGTCGCCATGGTGAAGCTGCTGCTGCAGCAGCCCGACCTGCTGCTGCTCGATGAGCCCACCAACCACCTGGACGCCGAGAGCGTCAACTGGCTCGAAGGTCACCTCAAGAGCTACCCGGGCGCCGTGCTCGCGGTCACGCACGACCGGTACTTCCTCGACAACGTCGCCGAGTGGATCTGCGAGATCGACCGCGGCAAGCTACACCCCTACGAGGGCAACTACTCCACCTACCTGGAAACCAAGCGTTCCCGGTTGCAGATCGAGGGCAAGAAGGACGCCAAGCGCGCCAAGATCCTCGAGCGAGAGCTGGAGTGGGTGCGCGCCAACCCGAAGGCCCGCCAGGCCAAGAACCGGGCCCGCCTGGCCCGCTACGAGGAGTTGGCGGCCGAGGCGGACCGCAACCGCGCGATCGACCCGACCGAGATCAACATCCCGCCCGGTCCGCGCCTGGGCGCCGATGTGCTGCAGGCGGTCAAGTTGACCAAGGGCTTCGGCGACCGCGTCCTCATCGACGACCTGAGCTTCACGCTGCCGCGCGCCGGCATCGTCGGCATCATCGGCCCCAACGGCGTCGGCAAGACGACCCTGTTCAAGATGATCGTCGGCGAGGAGACCCCGGACTCGGGCGAGTTGAAGGTCGGCAAGACCGTGTCGTTCAGCTACGTGGATCAGGGCCGCGGCGGCCTGGACCCGAAAAAGAACGTCTGGGAGGTCGTCTCCGACGGCCTCGACCACATCAAGGTCGCCAACTTCGAGATGCCCTCGCGCGCCTACGTGGCGTCCTTCGGCTTCAAGGGCCCCGACCAGCAGAAGCCGGCCGGCGTCCTGTCCGGCGGTGAGCGGAACCGCCTCAACCTGGCGCTCACCCTCAAGCAGGGCGGCAACGTGCTGCTGCTCGACGAGCCGACCAACGACCTGGACGTCGAGACCCTGCAGTCGCTCGAAGACGCCCTGCTGGAGTTCCCCGGCTGTGCCGTCGTGATCTCCCACGATCGCTGGTTCCTCGACCGGGTCGCCACCCACATCCTCGCGTGGGAGGGCAACGACTCCGACGAGGCCAACTGGTTCTGGTTCGAGGGCAACTTCGCCGACTACGAGGCCAACAAGGTCGCCCGCCTGGGTGCCGAGGCCGCGCGCCCGCACGCGTCCAAGCACCGCCGGCTCAAGCGCGACTGACCCATGGCCGAGGCGATCACGGGCCGCGCCCTGCTGCTCGACATGGACGGCACCCTCGTCAACTCGCACGCGGTCGTCGAGCGGGTGTGGCGGGACTGGTCGATCGAGAACGGGCTCGACCCGGTGGAGGTGCTGCCGAGGATCCACGGACGCCAGGCGCACGCCACCATGGCGATTCTGCTCCCCGGCCGCCCGCACGAGCTGAACCTGGCCGACAACGCGCGCCTGCTCGCGATCGAGCAGACCGACCTGGACGGCATCGTGCCGATTCCGGGCGCGGCCGATCTGCTGGACGCGATCGCGGACGTGCCGCACGCGCTGGCCACCTCGGCACCGGTGCCTCTGGCTCGAGCCCGGATGGGCGCGGCCGGGCTCCCGGTGCCGTCGGTGACGGTGACCGCCGAAGATGTCCGGTTCAGCAAACCCGACCCGGAGTGCTTTCTGCTGGCGGCCTCCCGGCTTGGGGCCGCCCCCGAGGACTGCGTGGTGTTCGAAGACTCCGAGGCCGGCATCGCCGCCGCCCGCGCCGCCGGGATGGCGGTCGTGGGCGTCGGCGGTCCTGCCGCGGCGTGCGATCCCGACCTCGCCGTGCCCGACCTCACGTCGATTCACCTTGAGGTGGTCTCGGACGGCTCCTTCGTCCTGACGCTGGTGTGATCTCGGCCCGCCGTCAGCTGGCCAGCGCCTCCAGCGCCTCGTCGGCCTCCTCCGCCTCGCCGGCCTCGTGCGATCCGCCGGACGCCTCGGCCTCACCGATCACACCGTTCTCGTCCGGATCGCCACCCCATGGATCGTGGGCGGCCCAGGGATCGTCGATGCGCTCGTCGGCACCCTCGCGCGCGCCGTTGGCACCGGCCTGGTCCGCGTAGCACGACGCCTCGGCGTCGTTGCGCGCGGCCTCGAACTCGGATTCGGCCGGCCCGGACGCCTCGGGCCGCAGCCGCGCCCGCACGAAGCGGGCGGTGCCGCGGCGCAGGTCGGGCGCGACCCAGGTGGCGTCGACCGCGAACTCGGCCCGCGGCATGCCGTGGGCGTCCACCCAGCGATCGATGCGCAGGCGTCCGTTCACCAAGACGGCGTCGCCCTTCTTCACGCTCTCGATCACATGCATGGCGAGTTGCCGCCAACAGGTGACCCGGTACCAGGTGGTGTCGAGGTCGACCCACTTGCCCTCGCGCAGGCCCCGTCGCGTCGCCGCGACCGGGAACGATGCCCGCGCCCCATAGCGCTCGTCGGTGCGCCACTCCACATCGGCTCCGACGTTTCCGCTGATGACCACTTCCGCCTCCATGGCAGCCCCTTTCCGGTTGGCTCGTGCCAGGGCATTCGGCGGACTGGGCCGGTTTTGGGCAACGGATTCGCTGGCTGTGGACAACTCGCGTCGCGTCCCACGGGCAGCGATCCTGCTGTGGACAAACACCCCGCGCACCCGGGGCGTCCGCCGCACCGCCGCACTCGACCGCACGACGTGAAGGGTTGACCAGCAGTGTTACCGCGCCTTGGCGACCGCCTCGCGCGCGGCGGCCAGGCGTTCCAGTTCCGCACGCACCGGCTCGACGATCTCCTCGTCGGCTACCTCGGTCACCGACGTCATCAGCGCCCGTCGCGCCGAACGCGCCTTCACCGCCGCGCCCGCGTTGACGAATACGCGACTGAGCAGGGCCACCAGCACGCCGCCGGCCACACCGCCGGCCACGAGAACCAGCTGGGCGGGCCAGCCGAACCACAACAGCAGCGGCAACTCCACCGGCACCTGGGCCAGGGCGAGCAGGGCCGGCAGCAGCAGCCACACTCCCCCGGCGACCAGCGCGGCGAAGAGCAGCCACTGGAGGATGGTGACCACGATCCACCAGCCGTGCCCGGCGTCCATCTTCAGATCGGTGGAGGCCACCGCTCGGTCGAGCCGGTCGATCACGCGCGCGTCGTTGCCGCGGGCCACAGCGCGGATGCGGTCCGCCCACCCCCGCGGAAGCCCTGCCGTCGCCGTCTCGATCACGCCGCGCACGGAGGCGTCCAGCTTGGCGCGCTGCACCGAGGTCGCCTTGGGCAGCGATGTCCGGCTCACCTCGGTGGGTGAGAGTGCGGTGGGCGCCAGCCCCATCCGCAACCGCTTCAGCGGGTCGGGTTTCAACCGCTTCACCCACGACACCATCGGCCAGCCGGTGGCCAGCGCGCCACGGTGCTGCCATGCGTCGCGGACGCCGTCCACCACCACCGGCACGCTGGCCGCCTGCGCCATCGACGCGTACACGCCCTCCAGCGAGGCCTCGTCGAGCACGGGAATCGGCCCTGAGCCGAGTTCGCCGGCCAGCAGACCGGCCTGGCGGGTGACGTCGGCGGCGAACCGCATCCGCGAGGCCGCCTTCGCACGGGCCGCGGCCTCCAGCACCGCCCGGAACTCAGGCACACCCTCGCCGGTCACCGCCGACATCGCCAACACCCGGACGGCACCGAGCCCCTCGGAATCCAGCAGACGGCGCAGGTCGGCCAGCGCCGCGGCCCGCGCGTCCGGCGTCAACCGGTCGGCCTGGTTGAGCACGACGACCATGATGTCGGCGTGGCTGGCCAACGGCTTGAGGTAGCCGTCGTGCAGCGCGGCGTCGGCGTATTTCTGCGGGTCGACGATCCACACCATCATGTCGACCTGTTCGACCAGCCGGTCGACGGTGAGCCGGTGCGCGACCTCGGTCGAGTCGTGGTCGGGCAGGTCGAGCAGCACCAGGTCGCGCAGCGCGCCGTCCCCGGTCGCGATCAGATGGCGGCGCCGCACGCCCAGCCAGTCCAGCAACTCGGCGGGCAATTCGGTGCCCCAACTGACCGCCATCGCCTCGCTGGTCGTCGGACGGGTCACGCCCGCTGTCGCCAACTGGGTGCCGGTGACGGCGTTCAGCGTGCTCGACTTGCCCGACCCGGTCGCCCCGGCCAATGCCACCACGGTGTGCTCGCCCGCGATCGACAGACGCTCCCCCGCGCGTTCGATGAGCGCATCGGTGGCCTCGATCACCGATTCTGGGGCTCGCCCGCGCGCGAGATCGATCGCATCATCGAGGTACTTCAACCGTGCGGCCAGGCTCGGCTGCTTGCGCCGGTCATCCTTCACGCGGCACCTCCACCCGGTAGCCTTCGTCAGCAGGTTCGAGCACCTCGCCGCTCAGCACCGGATGCTCGGCGGCTGGCAGCGGGACGATCCGTGTCTGGCCGCGACGCTCGGCCAGACCTGCGACGGCGGCGCGGACGGCGTACGCCTGCCGGGCATCGACGCCGACGCCCGTCAACGCGTGGTGGTAGCGGCCGAGCTCGATCGCCATCAGCGACTCGATGTGCTCGTCGAGCAACTGTTTGGCCTGCTTGGCGAGCCGGCGCACCGCGTCCTCGCCGAAGACCGCCTCGAGCAGCTTCTGGGCGAGCACAGCCGTGCCGCCGGCCACCCCCACCTCGGCACCGGTCAGGCCTCCGGTCTGGCTGAACACGACAACCATGAGCGCCACTCCGGCGCCGTTGACGCCGAGCGCGAGATAGCGGGCGGTGCTGCGCTTGGAGGCGCCGACCTCTTGAACCAGATCGAGCACATCGCCTTGCCAGGCGCGGATCGAGCGCTGCACCTCCTCGGCGAAGTCGGGCGAGGAGTGCGCCAGGTCGGAGCGTGCGCGGGCGAGCACCTGCCGCCCGGCCGCGTTCGCCGCCCAGGACGCCTCCGCGCGCTCGGCCGCGGCGTCGCCCTCTTCACGGACGAGGGCTTCCAATCC
Organism: Propioniciclava sp.; assembly: GCF_047602245.1. Lineage (GTDB taxonomy): Bacteria > Actinomycetota > Actinomycetes > Propionibacteriales > Propionibacteriaceae > Propioniciclava. Next base: position 2,994,330 of record NZ_JASGHT010000001.1, on the reverse strand, counting down.
GGACTCGACGGCCAGCTTCACCTCGGCGACCTGCGGCGGCTCGCCCTTGAACGCCGACAGCATTCGGTCCCTGAACCGGCCGATCCGCTCTTCGACGGCCCGCATGAATGCGCCGGTGCCCACGAAGTCCTGCCAGCGCGCCAGCACCTCGCCACGCAGCAGGGTTCCGTCCGCTGTCTGGACGCCCACGGTGCGCACCGCCTCGGCGTAGCTCTTCTCAGCGTCCTCGCGCAGCCGTGCGAGCGCCTCCGCCTGTTCGTCAAGCGCGGTCGCGACGGCGGGCGCGCGGTCCACCAGCGAGCCGATCGCGCCTTCCAGGGTCTGCAGGACGACCGCCTGCCGGCTCGCCTGGTCGGCGGCCAGCGTGGCGAGCCAGCCCCGGATCGGCGCGACGGCGGCGTCCGGAAGCATGCCTGCGGAGTCGGTGGTCGTCTCGGGGACGGCGAACAGCGGTGAGCGACCCAGCCCACGTTCGGTCATCAGGCCGCCCAGGTGCGCGGGCACCTCGCCCATCGCCGCAGGCGGGATCCGGTCCAGCACCACCGCGACCGCGGCACCGCGCTCGGCGGCCGAGCGCAGATATTCCCAGGGCACGGCATCGGCATACCGGGCCGCCGAGGTCACGAACAGCCACAGGTCGGCCGCCGCCAGCAGCTGCGCGGCGAGCGCCCGGTTCTCGGCGACCACCGAGTCGATATCGGGGGCGTCCAGCAGCGCCAGGCCACGCGGCAGCGACGGCTCGGCGACCAGTTGCAGCGTGCTGGTGTCGTGGGAGGGATCGAACGAGCGCGCCAGCCCGGGCAGCACCCTCTCGGAGGTGAAGTGCTCGGCGTCGTCGGGATGGTGCACCAAGACAGGGCTGCGGGTGGTCGGGCGGATCACGCCGGGGCGCGACACGACCCGCCCGATCAGCGAGTTCACCAGCGTCGACTTGCCGGCGCCGGTCGAGCCACCGACCACGGCGAGCAGCGGCGCCTCGAGACGGTCCAGGCGCGGCAGGATGTAGTCGTCGAGCTGCGTGGCCATGGCGCGCGCGGTGCCGGACGCCTCGGCGCTGCCGGGCAGTTCGAGCGGCAGCCGCACGGCGCTCACGGCGTCGCGCAGGACGACCAGCGCTTCGGCGAGAGCCACTGTGCTCATGGCGTCCTATCCTTTCGGCGGCCCCCAACGCGGGTCCACGGGCGAATACACCGGCGAGCCTAGCGGCATGGACGCCGTCGGTGCGGGAGTCATTTGCCTGCGGCGCCGCAATCGCCGCAGAGGATTCGGGATCTTCGGGAACTGGAAGCGCTGCGCCTTCGGGTCGGTGATCGCCACCGGCCACAGTGCGTGCGCGGTGGCGAGCAGTTCGCGGGCACGGCCGTCCCCGGCTTCATCGATCGCACCGCGCACCTGCGCGTCGCGCAGCTGCGCCAGTTCGCTCATGGCGCGCTGCAGCCGGAAGGTCGCCATCAGCGGCCGCCAGCCGTAGCTGACCGCGTTGCGCAGGCTCGCCCACCGCGTCCGCTGCCGGCTGAAGGCGACCACCGCCTCGGGCGGCAGCCAACCCATCATCACGTAGTCACCCAGGCGATCGCGGTGGCGGCGCCCCTCGGCGAGAACCTGCCGGATCAGGTGGAATGCCAGCGACAAGGCGATGATCCAGCCGATCACCGCCATCACGTTGGCGTCCATCCCGACACTGGCGAAGAAGTTGAACACCATGTGCGCCAACGCGGCGAGCAGGTAGCCGGCCAGCGGCGCGATGATCCGCACCACCTTGCTGCGCGCGCGCAGGGCGATGATCAGGCCGATCGCGGTGAGGATGGTGAACAGCGGGTGCCCGAACGCGGTCTTGAGACCGCGCAGCAAGACGATCTCGTTGAGCGCCGCCTGCGGATCGCCGGCCTCGATCGTCGTCGACGAGTACACGATGACCCGGCTGTAATAGAGGATGTTCTCGGTGAAGGCGAAGCCCGCCGCCGACAGTCCCGCCAACGCGGCGGCCTGGATGCGAGAGACCAGCCGGTAGCGCAGCACGATCGCGATGCCGAACAGCACCGTCGCCTTGGTCGCCTCTTCCACGAACGGGGCGATGAACACGGCCGTGCGCGCGCCGGACGCCGGATCGCCCTCGCCCACGATCGAAAGGTGCTGCCCGGCCCAGGTGTTGATCATCATCGACAACGCGGTGGCGACCGCCCCGCCCCAGCCCACGGCGAGCCACCACAACAGCGTACGCATCGGCCTGAACCGGTCGAGGCAGACGAACACCACGACCCACGCCAGCAGCGTCGGCCAGGCCAGCTGCGCGGCGCGGCGGATCGCCGACGGGTTCAGCCCGGGGATCACCCCCTCCTCCAGCACCGTCGCGCGGATCGAGGTGGAGTACATCCACCACAGGCAACCGGCGTAGATCGCGGTGAGGCCGAGCGTCACCCACGTCCATGGGCTGGTCAGCACCCGGAGCGCCCAGTGCTGGTTCTCCGACGCCGACGGACCGGGGAGGCCGTTGGCGCGGCGCGCGCGGCGTTCAGCGAGGTCGAGCGTCATGAGCCCAAGGGTAGTAGGCCGCACCGACTCCTCCAGGCACCTCTTCAGCGTCAGGGATCGCTGAAGGCCAGCCTGCCCGGGGGTTTGCTCGGGTAGGGCGGCCTCCTCACCATGAAGGGTGGGCGCGAAGGTAGGCGAGTTGGTCCTCGGGAATGGCCGGCACCGGAACGACGACGTCAGGGAAACTGAACACGTCGTCTCCCCAATTCCCACCGATCAGCGACCGCGAGGTGGAGTGAAGGTTGCTGAACCGGATGCCGCCGAACGCGTCGATCGCGACATCGCCGCTGAACTCCCACTCTCCGTTGCCCAGGGGATCGAAGTGCCCGTCGTAGTGGTAGTGCAGCGGCCACGTGCGTGGATCGCCATCCGGCGGCAGGCGGGTGATCGCGCGGAAATGGACCGACGCCTCGGAACTCTCCCACCCGCTCGAACGCGACTGATCGACCTCGATCACCGGCGTCGATATCTCGCCGTAAGCGTTGCCTTCCCAGCGAATGGTGAGCACCGCGTAGGCGGTGCCGGGACGAACCTGCGGTATCCGCACGATACCTTGGCGGTACTCATGGGCCTGACCGGTAGCCTTCGCTCCGGGCATCTGCTTGCGGGCTTCGGGCGTGAGAAGGCGTTGTTGTGTGTCGTAGCTGACCGTCAGCGAACCGGACGCCTTGGCCAGGACCTGGGTCTGCACGATGGCGGCCGCACCGAGCCCGATCTGTGCGGCCTCCGCGCCGGTCAGCAGCAACAACGGGTTCTGCTGGTAGGCATAGACGCGGACCTCCTTCGAGGCAGGAACCGCCAGGGCGACCGCTCCGGCGAAGAGCTCGGCCTCGGCGCGTCGGCGTTCGGCGAGCACGGCGCTTTCCCGTACGCCGTCCGGAGTGCGCACGCGCGTCCAGCGCCGCATCTCGGCGGGAATCCCCGCGACCTCGCCACGCTCGAGCTGGGCGAGCACGGACGACCGCTGGAAGGCCTGCGCACCGATCCCGCAGGCGAAACTGACCAGCGCATCAATCTGATGCACGGCCAAGGGAGCACCGGACTTCACGGCGAGGAAGTCCTCGGCCGCCGCGATCCTGCGCGCCAACTCTGCCTCGCCGGCCGTCCCCGGCGCCAGGTAGGGACGCTCCCAGTTCTCGATGAACGTCCGCCCGGCCGGTGAAACCTCGACACGCCTGGAGAAGGGCACCACCACGCCACCGGCGCCGCGCCGCACCGACGGGACCACCGTGGTCACCAGCACGGACTGCTGCGCCGACCTCGGCGGCGGAAGGGCGTCGGTCGCGATCGTGACCGACCCCGCCCCGGCGATCTCCGGTCGGCTGTCGACGACGAACTCCCAGCTGGCCGCGTCGATACGGCCGGCGAGCAGGGAGGCACCGGGAATCGGAAGCCGGGAGACGAAGCCGCGGACGACCGCGTTGATGACGTCGATCGTGTCCCGGTAGGCACCGGTGGATGCGGCTTCGAAGCTCTCGCCCGCCTTCCACCGCTTCCAGAAGAAGTGGAGCGTCGGTTCCGGCAGATAGTTGTTGCGGTGCGCGCCCGAACTCGTCCGTGCCCCGGCATCCAGCCAGGCCGGGTTCAGGCTCGATCCGACACAGTTCATCATGTAGACGCCGCGCACGTTCAGGGCGCCGCCGTAGTCGGCGCGCAGCGCCCGGATCCATGCTGCGTCCACCGAGCCGGTGGCCGACACGAATTCTCCGTTGCCGCCGTGGGTGAGGATCAGCAGATCGATGACGCGGCCGGCACGCGTGGCATCGAACAGCGTGGCCCGGAGCTCTGCGGGGGTCGCCGTCGAATCGCGCAGGATCGTGACGTCGGCGTACAACCCAGGACGCGCCGCCCCGAAGTTGTTCAGCGCCAGGTCGGCGGACTCGAGCATGGTGTCGACGGTCCTGCGGATCGCCTCGTTGATCGTCTCGGCGAGGCTCCGGCGGACGTCGGGGGTGATGATCGCCTCCGCGCCGGGGATCGCCTGGACGAGCTTCTCGACCAGGGCGGGAAGGCCCAGGTCGATGCCACCGTTTTCGATGAGCACGACGAGTTGGCGATCGGCAGCCGACTGCACGGCGCTCCAGACCGAGCGTGAGGTACCTGAGGTGCGTGTCATGGCATGTCCTTCCCGAATACGTTACGCCCGGCGCAGGTGATGTCCTTCGAGCAGTTCGCTGATCAACTGGTCGACCTGGTCGGTGATGAGTGCGGCGGCCGAGTCGACCAGAGCAGCCGACGTGGGCGAGGTGTAGGTGTCGACGGCGGCCCGGATCACCTTCAGGCCGTCGGGCGTCGGGACGGGCGTGTGCGCCCAGACCCGCTCGACAAAGGTGCTCAGATCGACGCCGCTAGCCAGCAACCCCGGGTCACTGAGGTTGGCCACCGACTGCGCGACAGCCTGGCGCATCACCGCCAGGGTCGCCGGGTCGAGGTGTCCGTCGCCGTGCACGGTCCAGGGAGCGGCTCCTGCGGCGTTCCTGACCGCCACGCCCACCTTGTTGAGGTGGTCGTGCACGCTCTTCACCGCAAGGTTGGCGATCTCGTCGGGCTTGACCGCCGCGGCCTTGCGCAGCAACTCCGTGAAGTTGTGGACGGTGTTGATGTTGGCATGCCATCCCACACCTCCGATTCCGATCGAGGGGTCGTACTGCTCGAGGACGCTGAACTTGGCCTTGACCTCACCGCGGAAGGCACGCTCGGCCACACGGCCGAAGAACTCATTCGCCTCGCGGGTCAACGTCGAGCCGTCGTAGAAGCCGGCACGGAACCGGCCCATGACGACCTCCTTGTTGACGAGATGCCCGGCGGCGAACGCGTCGGTGAGGAAGTGATCGGCGAATGCGTTGACGATCAGCGCAGATTCGAGCGAGGGCGTCGCGTTCGGGTGGGCGAGATGCAGGCGCTGCGACTCGGCCAACGCCCGCTGATGCAGTTCCCGATAGCGAGCGCGGTTGTCACCGTACCGTTGGGCAAACGACTCACCCATCAGGGAGGCCGGCGAGAAATGGTCGTAGTTGGCCTTGGCCAAGGTCAGATAGATGCCGCCGGTGGCCCTCTGCCACTCCGCGTCGTTCGGATTACTCCCGGAACCGCTGCGGTAGTGGTCAGCGCTGCGGCGGATGAGGGTGCGCATGGTCTGAAGTTGCTCGGGAGCGGCCGCCAGGAGACCGTCGGGACCGTCGAAGAAGTCCCCCATCGCGATCAGGTCGCCGTAGCTGAAGGGCACACCGCCAACATTGAGCGGCAGGACGGCGACCTCGTCACCGGCACGCACGTGTTCGCCCGTGTCAAAGAACGGGCGGCTCAATCCGTCGCCGCCAAGCGCCTGGACGGTGCCCCCGAGGGCGACGCGGCCGGCATCGGTGACGGGATACAGGTGGCTCCACACGGGGATGGGTGGCGCTTCGGCCGACCGGCGGGCGTCCTCGATGGCGGACAGGTCGCGGATGAACTCACGTTGGCCGACCGTGGCTGGCGCGGCGGCGGGCGGAGCCGGGGACGGGCGGGGCCCGGCCGGGGCGACCTGCGCCTGGAGCGCTTGGTCGAAGCTGTCGAAACGACGCTGCAGTTCGACTGTTCCGAGGTCATAGGCCTGCGCGTAGGCCATGCTTTCGGCGATCCGGTCGAAGATCGCCTGCTCGTTCTTCGCCTCCACCGGGGGCGGGGGCGGTGGTGGCGACGCCTGTCGCTCGCGCATGGCGCCGGTGGCCGGATCGTAGATCTTCTGCCCGGTCAGGATCGCCTGCATGTCGGCGGCCAGGTCGCTTTCCGCGAGTCCCGCGCGCGCCTCGGCGGGCGGGTCGCTCGGGACCGGTGGGCGCGCGGCTTCGAACGGGTCCACCGGCCGCTCAACGGGGGCGATCGGTGCCGGAGGTGGTGGAGCCGGCTCCGGCTGCCGGATCGCTGCCGAGTAGGGGTCAGGTGCGGCATCCCCGGGCGGCGGCGGAGGCGACGGCGTCACCGGTGCAGGCGGGGCAGGATCCGGTGCGGGGTCGGACGCCGCCGGCGGCGGCACCACGGCAGCCACCGGAGCGGACGACCCCTCGGCCGCTATCGCAGGGGCCGTCGCGGGGGACGTGCCGGCCGGTGACGTCACGGCGGGCGGCTCGCCGCGTTCCACGACGTATTCCTCCGCATCCGCCGCGGGCACGACGGCCGGCAGCACGTCGGCGCCCGTGTCGATGCTGAGGCCAACGGCCCGCGGCGACGGACGCGGCGCGCGACGAGGAGGACCGTAGAAACCGGTCAGAAGGCGCGCGTAGGCGGCGTCCACGTTGCCACTACTGGGATATGCCATGTCAGGACCTCACATTCACTTTCACGACCGCGAACTGGTCGAAGGTGATCACCAGTTCGTTGTCGTCCTGCAGCAGACGGGCGTCGTCGAGGCGGAGGGTCAGGTGCGCCGGACCGCGCGAGACGACCTCGACCAGTTCCCCGTTGACCACGGCGACCGGAGCGAACGAGGAGTCGACCGACAGGTTCCGGCCCTCGACCAGCAGCACGGGCGACCCGTCCGACTGAGAGAGGCTGACACCGTCGATGACCGGCGCGGCCTTGCTGCGCCGCGACTGCTGGAGTTTGCGGGCGATCTGCCCGTAGTCGATGTCCGAATCCGTCGCCGCACGCAGGTCGACCTTGCGCTCCTGGAGCTCTTGGAGGTCCTCGATCGAGTTGACGCCGATCCGCCTCAGCTTCGTCCGCGTCGGCTCGTCGACGTCGAGGCGATCCGGTGCCGGCGACGGCCCCCGCGTCTTGGTGCTGGCCCGGACCTGCTGGTCGGTAATGGAGTTGAGCTGGATCGACAATCGCGACGACCCTTCCTCGCCGGGGCGAGCTGTCACGAACCGCACCGATCCATCGCTGTAGGTCGGGAACGCGTTGACGTCGAGGGACACTTCTTTCACCGAGTAGCTCAACGGCTTGTTGATCGCCTTGACGGCGAGTGTCTCGCGGGTCTTGTCGAGTTCGACGACGAGCGAGTCGACGAAATCCTCCAGGCGCCAGGGCGTGTTCTCAGCCATCGGACTCTCCTGTCACCACGACGATGCGCACCGCATGGAGGACCGGCGCCAGCGAGGTCTCGAGGTGGTACAGCGGCGGCGCGGCACCGATCTGCACCTGCCCGCCGGTGACCGTGAGATCGAGTTCGATCGGCGTGGTCACCTCGCATGCGGTGATGGTCTGACGGATACCGCGGGCGGCGTCCTCGATGGGCGGCGACAACGGCAGCAGCGCCGGCAGCAGCCGGTGCAGGGGGATGAAGGCCTCGTCCATCAGTCCGCGCTCCGAGCCGGCTCCAGACCGGCCTTGACATCGAACACGACCTGGTAGCCGTCGAACAGGTAGCCCTCCGGGGTCGGATCAGGCTGCTCATCGGTCGACGTCAGTCCGAGCAACCGGATTGCCTGAACGACCGGGAAGGCGACCTGTCGGTCGGCCATGCTCAGCACCTGACCGTGGGCATCGACCTCTGCCGGCGCGCCGACGGTGAAGGTGCGCAACTCGATCACCGGGACGGCCCAGAGCGCTCCCCGGGTGCGGCGGCGTCCCTCGAAGCGGACGTTCACCGTGGCGTCGCCTCCCTGGGTCGACAACCACGCGGGGCTGCGGAACGCAGTCACGTCAACCGCGTCGAGCGGTCCATGACCCGGCCACAGCGCCAGCAAGGCGTTCAGTTCCGGCACCGCGACCTCGATCCCGGCCTTCACGCGCCCGGAGGTGACCTTACGCACCCCGCCGGCGGGTGTGCCCGGCGCGGTGCGCGTCTGCATGAGTCCGTTCGTCTCCCCCGCCGTGAGGAGAACCGAGTAGCGCACGGCGCTGTCGAAGCCCCACAACGCCGCGTCGTCTCCGTCCTGCGTGGTCCAGACCCGATTCCAAAAGGTGCGATACCGGGGCATGTCGGTGAGTTCGATCGGGGCGCCGACGCGATCACCGACCGTGCGCACGGTGCACGGCGCGGCCACCACCACGCGGCTCGCGCAGACGCTGCGGTGGACACCGGAGGAGGTGGGCCAGCGAAGCTCCGCCACGACATCGAGGTCGACCTCCTGCGGAAGCGCCGCGATGTCATGGCCCGACAGCGTCACCGCGAACACGCCGCCGGGTGCGATCTCGGTGAGCCGTTCCGTGCGCGACAGCAGCACGGTCGAGGTCCCCGGCTCGCGCACCGACAGTTCCAGGATCGCTCGGGGCAAGGGAGTGGCCGGACCATCGGCGGGCACGTCGAGGCGGAAGCGCAGCGAGACCGTCTGCGTGGGCGCGTAGACGACGCGTGCGCCCCCGGGGCGGTCGAGCGCCGGCGCCTGTACCGGGGTGAGAAGCGCCCGGCTGGCGCGCCCGGCGTCCTGAGGTGCCGGTGAGGTGCTGGCGGACTGGGCGAACCAGACCGGCGTCCCTTCCGGAGCGGATACGGGGCGTGCCTGGAGGATGCCGATCACCTCGGCCCACGCGTCGTCCTCGCCTGCCGAACGCAGCAATTGCAGCAGCCGCATCCGCGTGCGGGGGTCGAGCGCGCTCGCCAGCGGTGTGGCGGCCTCGCGACAGCTCGCGTGCCGCATCGCGAGCGCGTTGAGCAGCAGCGGCAGCACCGAGGGCGGTGTCGCCGCGGGCCACGCCTGCGCCTGCGCGATGGCTGAGGATCGCCACTGCGGACGGACCGACGCGGGGGTGGAAAAGAGATACTCGGCCGGCGCCTGCGCCACTACGGACGCCGTTTCGGCGGTCGCGGCAGGGGCTTGCGCAGCAGGTGGCTGTGGCGTGGTGGCTCCCGTCGTCGGGGTCGCCGGCGCGGTGATCGTGGGCGCGATGATCGTGGGCGCGGACGCCGCGGCCGGAGCCGGCACCGTTCCGGTCGCACCGAGCACCGTGCGCAGCAGTTCGCCGAGCACCTCGGGCGTCACCAGGGACGCCGCCCCGGTTCCCCCGAGCAGGTCGCGCAGCAGCGGCGCCGCGGCGCGGACGAGCGAACCCAGGAGGTCATCCAACGACGCCGCTCGGCTGAACGCGCCGGCGGCGGTGCGGTGCGCGACCCCCGTGCGCAGGGGTTCCGGCATGGTCCGCGCCGGTGAGGAGGACGCGGTCATGGCCCGGTCCTCACTCGGGGCACGGCCGAGGACGGGACTACCACCGCCGGCCCCCAGCCTTTCCGCCCGCGAGAACGCCCGGCTGCGGCCGGACTCGTCCTTGGCCGTTTGCACCTGGACGAGCGTGCCGCGCTCGCGGACGGCTCCACGATCGAACGCCAGTCGCATCGTGGTGTCGAGGTGGCGGCCCGCCCGCTCGTTGCGCACCCACGGGCCGACCCAGTACGGCTGATCGACCACGGCGATACCGTCCAGGTCGCGCACCTCGAGACCGAGGAGGGCGCGCGCCAGCGGGTTCGTGCCGGTGTCCACCTGCAGGGTGATCGTGCGTCCATCGTCATCCACCTCCCGGAGTTGAGCGAGTGCCATCTCGCCTGCCTACCTGCCGGTGACCGCTCTCGGAGCACCAGCGGGTGCCGCCGCGCCGCCCGGGGCCAACGCGGCGGTGCCGCCGTCGGAATACATGTTCGCGAAGTTGTCCAGCTTGAAATAGTCGGTTTTGAACTGGATATTGACCTTTCCGGTCAGCTTGGCGGACAAGGTGTCGGTCGCTTCCTTCTGCGACGTATTGATCTGGATATTCGTATTGGTCATCGACATGCTGCCGCTCGGCCCACCGAACAGCCCGAACAGCGGAGGGTCGTAGTCCATCTGCAGGGTCGTCGTGTTGATGTTCTGGTCCTGATGGGACGCGGTGGACTTGCGATTGGCGGTGATCATGAACTCGACGCCGGCCTCGATGACGCCCTTTTCGACCACCAGGCGCGTGACGCCCATCAGCAGCACCTCGCGTAGCGCTGCACGGTGCTCCTTGGCCATGTTGATCTTCGCCTCGAGGACGGCGCGTTTGACCTCGGCGTCCTCCGGATCCTTCTTGTCGCCATCAGGGGTGGTCAGCGCCAGTTTCTGCCGGCCGTCCGGACCGGTTTCGGTCGTGACGCCGAACTGCTCGGGTCGTGACTCGGCCAACTTGAGGAAGGACTCGTCATCCTTGATCTTCGTGATGAATTCGGCCGTCGACTTCGTAGCCTCCTTCATCAGCTTGATGTAGGAGTCGGTCTGTTCCTTCATCACCTTCAGGTTCGCGTTGAAGACGGCCTTCATCAGGTCGGCGACGAACTGAGGGAAATCGACGCTGTCCACCAACTCGTTGAAGGCCTCGGTCGACCCCTCGAAGCCCGGACGGTACCCGTCGAATCCCATCTCTTCGCCCGAGTCGGTGGCCATCGCCCGGACGACGGCACGAGGCGACAGGCCACGGCGCGCGCGTTCACGATCGACCTCCTCCTCGACGAGGGAGAGATAGACGCTCTGCTGGTCTGCCAGCGCCATCGACTGGAACGGTCCACTGGGTGCCAGCACCTGCACGGCGTTGCGGCGGGCGATGGTCAGGATCTCGTCGTCGGGCGACCAGGAGGAGATGTCGGTCATCGTTAGCTCCGTTCTTGTCGCGGCCGGTTCAGAAGTCCCACTCGTCGCCCGGCGCGGTGCGCGCACCGCTGGACGACGGAATCAGGCCTTGCGGGATGAGTCCCGGTGGCATGCCCGGCAACGACGCCGGATCCGGCATGCCGGGCATCGTGGTGGGCGCGTCCCCGCTGGTCTCGCGGCGTTCATCATCGTCGGCGAGTTGTTCCTGCAGGATGCTCTGCGTGGTGATGAAGGCGTCCACGTTGGAGATGAACTCCGAGAACGGGCCATCCTGCTCGAACGACCACGCGGTGTAGTCGGCGATCTGGTTGATCAGCGTGTAGCCCAGGCGCGCCTTGTTGTTGAGCACCGACACGCGCGCCCGCGCACCTCGCGCGACCGCGAGCTTCTCGACGACCTTGAGCCACGACCCACCGCCCGGAACGACGTGAGAGCGGATCTCCGGATGCTGGAAGATGCGCGTGACGAGGAAGTCCAACTCGGCGTTCATCAGCGGCGTCATCACGGTGGCCAGGCCGACGCAGTTGCTCGACAGGTTGTACTGCAGGTCTTCGACGGCCTGCATGACGTTCTGGCGCGACACGAAGTTGTCCGGGTTGGGGCTGACCTGGGCCCGCTCGAGGTAGCGTGCGGATTCGAGGATCAGGATCTTCCACAACCGCAGGAACTCGTCGTTGACGGGTGCGTCGCCCGCCGTCGGCGCCGAACCGGAGTTGAACACCTGACGGTAGTAGGCGCGGCGCAACGGCTCCCGCGTCGCGTTGACCTTGTCGATCTGCCCGGTGCGGTAGTCGATCACCGGGAAGCGCCCGGAGAAGACGTAGTCTTCGAGGTCCTTGCGCAACACCGGGTCTTCCACGGCGAGACCGTCGTGGTAGAGGTAGCTGTCGGTGAAGTAGCGCATCGCTTCGAACAGTCCGAGTTCGTCGCCGAGCGTCATCACGTAATAGAGCTGGGCTGCGCACTTCACCGCGGCACTGTTGACCGAACTCGACGCGGCGTCGTCACCGTAGAAGGTCACCCCGAACGGATCCGTGCTGGGCGCCGCCAGCGGCTCCGCCGACGCTGCCTTGGCGAGATACAGCGGCACCATATAGGCCGCGTTCTCCTCCGTGACGGTCACCGGGGCCGCGTTGAGCAGGGCGATCAGGCGAGGCCTCAGCTCGGCGGGCACCGACACCTTCGAAGCGACGATGATGTCGTCGAACTTCGACTCCGCGAGATCGGTTTTCACCAAGGACAGCATCGCGTCGGGGAATCCGGCCGCGGTGAACAAGGCCTCCGAAGCCCTCAGCGCCGCGACGAGGTGGCTGTCGTCGTCCTCGATCAACCGCACCCGGAGCGACTGGGCGGCCACCAGTTCACGGGCGGCACTCACCTTGGCGTAGCCGACCATGTCACCGGCACCGAGCCGGTGGGATGTCGCGAACGTCAGCAGGCTCGCCCGCTGACGGATGCCGAACAGCAGCGTGCCGCGTGCGAAGACCAGGTCGCGGATGCCGGTGCGATCCAGGACGACGCGGGTGTTGAAGTCGAGCACCGAACTCTGTTGTTGCAGGTCCGCATCGAAGGCGTAGCGGAGGTCGCTGAGGTCCTGGTTGGCGGCGATGACCTCGCTGATGGTGAGTTCGCCGTCGTTCTCGACCAGGGACTTCAGCTTTGCGGCCAGGCTCTCCTTCGCCCATCGTCCGACGCCGACCTGTTTCGCGCGGGCAGGGGTCAACGTCAGTCTGGCCAGGGCCGTGACGGCGTCGGTCGGCTCGTCGGCGCCGATCACCGCCTTGCGCAGCAGGGCGTCGAGTTCGTCCAGCACCGCGCCGACCGTCTGGTCGGTGGCGGCTTGCTGTCCCTGGACGGTGGCCAGGGTCCGCTTGATGCGGAAGCCGCTCGCGGCAGCTCCCTTGTCGAGCACCGTGGAGGTGACCAAGTTCGGCATCACTGTCTCCTTACCGTGGGTTGCCCGCTGCGCTGCGCGGTCGAGGCGAGCGCGAGAGCCATTTGAATGCGTCTGTGAGGTTGATCAGTCCGTAGCCGGCGAGCGGGCTACGGGAGCGGGAGTCGATCCGGTCGCTGGTCTCGCGCAGCACCCGGATGACGTCGTTGCCGGCGAGCCCGAACCCGTGACGACGTCCGTAGGACTTCATCAGGGCGACCGCCCCGGCGACCAACGGTGAGGCCTGGGAGGTGCCCGAGGCGACGGCGTAGCGCCCGCGGGCGTACGAACTGAGGATCTGCACCCCGGGAGCGATCACCGTGATGTCGGCCCCGTAGGACGAGAACGACGCCACGCGTCCGGCGCTGTCGCAGGCGCCGACGGCGATGACACCGGGCAAGGCGCCCGGGTAGTACTTGGTCGGTCCGCCGTCGTTCCCGGCGGCCGCAACGACCGTGACACCTTTGCTCTGTGCGTAGCGCACCACATCGGCATGTGGCAGGCCGCCTTCGGTATGGCGAATCCCGACGCTCATGTTCACGACGTCGGCGCCCCGGTCGACACACCATTTGAGCGCGGGATTGATGTTGTCGACGATGCCGGCGCCCTGCAGGCCCGCCTCGGTCTTCATCGTCGCGAGGACGCGCACCGCCATCAACCGGCATTCCGGCGCGACACCCGGATCGATCGCCTTGCCTGCTGCCGCGATGATGCCCGCCACATGCGTGCCGTGGCCGACTTCGTCGTCTGGATCATCGTCGGCATCCAGCACGTCCCCGACGAAGTCGCTGGTATCCAGGCCCGCGAGATCGACGAAATCGGCGGCGGCGTCCACCTTGCCCGCCAGCTCTGGATGGTGCAGATCGACGCCGGTGTCGAGCACGGCCACGTGGACGTGCGGGTCGCCCCGGGTGAACGCCTGCGCGAAGTCCAGTCCGATCAGTTCCCGGGTAGACCCCGGAGCACTCAGCGAGCGGGCTTCCCCAGCATCGGGCAGATCGACCGACGCCACCACGAGTTGGCTGCACCGCTCCACGGTGCCCAGCGCACCGAGCGATGCCAGCACCTCGGGGGCCACCACGGACGCGTCCAGCAGCAGGATCCGGTAGGTGCGGTCGAGACCGTGGAAGACCTCTTCGGGGCTCCAGGCACCGCCCGCGGGAATGTACTCGTGGGTCACCCAGAAGTCGGTGGGCATCCGGTGAAGGACGGCGTCCACCTCGGCATTGACCGTGGTCACGGTGTGGGTCTTGTCGCCGATGAAGCCCACCCAGTCAGGAATGACGGGCGGCTCGGGGAGCCTGGCCCGCATCTTGAGGATGAGATGATGCTTCACGCTTTCGATTGAACGATCAGCGGCGCACCGTGACAATACGTAGTTACGACACCCCCCACAGGGGTACGGGCGGCAACAGGCCGAGCGCTTCGGCGCGGCGCACCGCGAGTAAGCGATCATGCACGCCGAGCTTCGCGTAGACGTTGCCCAAGTGCTTGTGCACGGTGCGCTCGGAGACTCCCATCCTCGCCGCGATCTCGCGGGCCAGCATGCCTTCGCTGAGTAGCCGCAGTACCTCGATCTCCCGCGAGGTCGGCTGAGGCAACGAAACCGAGGACGGCGGAGCTGGCGTGGCCGGCGTCACCGAAGGAGCCGTCCGGCGGGCACGCTCGAGCAGCTCAAGATGGCGACGCACATCGGTCAGCCGAGCCTCATCCCGTTCATCCGGCCTGGCCATCGTGCCCAACAACACCACGGTGAACCCGTGGTGATCGGCGATCACCGGAAGCTCCGACAGATGAGCCGAGGCGAACCAATCGATCACGAAACGACGGGCCGCACAGCCGTACCAGACCTCCTCCAGCGTGTCGGCCGACCATGTCTCCGGGATGGTGAAGTCGATCGTCGACGCCATCTCGTCGGACTCCTGCCGCCACAGACACAACGCCGAACGGGGCTCGCCGAGATCCACCCTGATATGACCCGTCGCCCGTGCACGAAAGGCGCGCCCGAGCCAGCTCAACACGAGCGGACGGTGGTCGCCGCCGTCGACCACCGTCGTGAGCGCGTCGGTGTACATCTCCAGCGCCCACCGCGTGAAGACGGCGTCATCCACCGTGGGCGGACGAGCCGGATCCGATGGCATGGCGCCTCCTCGCGGCGCTGTCGAACAGGGGCAGCTGAGACCTGAAGTGAAGCGAAGGCTACTCCGCTGGTCTCGCTCGTGTCGATGAGTCGAGGTGCCCCCGCTCGCCTCCGCCTTGGGTCGAGTCAATCAGATGGCAGCATCGAGGCCCGGACCCTGACGTCTTGAAGAAGTCAGGGTCCGGGCCTCACCGGAGTGTCAGCGTCCGGGCGACGCGAACAGCGGCATCGTGGTGACGTCGATCAGCGGGTTGGAGTCCTGCGTCTTGACGAGCTCTTCCGCTTCTTCGCGGGTGGCTACGGTCGGGACCGACCCCAGCAGCGGCCGGGCGGCGGTCTCGGGCATCGCGAACACGGCCGCGACGGCGATCGCCGAGAAGGCCATGATCCAGATCGCCGGCATGTACGGGCTGACCGGCGAACCGTGGGTCGCGTTGACGAGCAGGTTCGCGAACAGCGGGGTCGTGCCACCGAAGAGGGAGACTGCGATGTTGTAGGTGATCCCCATACCGGTGAAGCGTCCCGCCGTCGGGAACAGCGCCGGCAGCGCGGAGGCGGTCATCGAGACGAAGAACGCGACCGGGACGGCGACCAGGCCGAGCGCGACGAACACGATCCACATGCCCAGCTGGGGTGCCAGCTGCAGGATGGCGAAGGCCGGCAGCATGACCACGAGAGTCGACCCGGTGGCGAGGAAGTAGACGCGCCGGCGTCCGATGCGGTCGGACCAGCGGCCGATCGTCGGCAGCATCAGCGACATCACCACCAGCACCGGCACCGTGGCGATGGCGGCGTTGAGGTTGGAGACCTGCAACTCCTCCTCCAGGTAGGTGGGCATGTAGCTGGTCAGCGCGTAGCCGGCGGTTCCCTCGGCGGCGACGATGGCGATGCCGATCAGGATCCGCTTCCAGTAGACCCGGATCAGGCTGGGCAGGTTGTGGCGGTACTGCAGGTCGAGCGGGTCGGTCGGCTGGAATGCCTCCTGCGCGGCACGGGTCTCTTCGAAGCCGGGGGGCTCGGGAATGCGCATCCGGAAGTAGATGGCGATGGAGCCGAGCGGGATGGCGAGCAGGAACGGGATGCGCCAGCCCCAGTCCATCATGGCGTTGTCGATGCCCATCGCGTATTCGGTGATGAACGTGGTGATGGCGACGACGGTGGCACCCGCGGCGAAGCCGAGGTAGGAGCCCACGTTGAGCTTCGATGCCCAGAAGCCGCGGTCCTTGTCGGGGGAGAACTCACTGACGTAGGTGGTCGCGCCCGCGAACTCGCCGCCAGTCGAGAACCCCTGCATCATCTTGAGCAGGTAGAGGGGGATGATGATCCAGAAGCCGCCGGCCTGCGCCGCCGACGGCAGCACGCCGATGAGCGCGGTCGCGGTGGCCATCAGCGCCATCGTGAAGTAGAGCACCTTCTGGCGGCCGATCCGGTCACCGATGGGGCCGAGGATCAGCCCGCCGAAGGGGCGCACCAGGAACGACACCGCGAAGCCCAGCAGGGTGACGGTGAGGCCGAGTTCCTTCGGCATGCCCTCGGTGAAGACCTTCGTCATCGTGACGGCCAGGTAGCCGTAGATGCCGAAGTCGTACCACTCCATGAAGTTGCCGACGAAGGCGCCGCGCAGGGCGAGCTTCATCCGGGACGGCTCGACGACGATCACATCGCTGGTTTCGAGCTTGCGTGTCGGCGGCCGGGTGTTGGGCGGCGGCGCAGATTCGGACATGGTTGTTCTCCTATTTCTCGGGAGGTGGGTGAAGGAAACGAGAGCCGGGGCGCCGGAGCGCCCCGGCTCCAGGTCAGATCAGCCCGTCGGAGAGCTGGTTCGGCGTGCCGAAGCGGTGCGCGGTGATCGACACCGCCTGCTCGTGCAGGTGCGGCAGCATCTCGACGCGGCCGGCCGAGACGATCTCGCCGCCGTAGACGGCGACGTCCGGCTTGCCGTGCGCAGCCTCGTAGACCGCGGCGACCCGGGCCTCGCGGGAGGCTCCGGCGACGATACGGACGCGAGCGCCCGCGTGCGGTCCGTCCTGGGCGGCGAGAGCGCCGACCCGCTCCTGCCAGGCGGCCTCGTCCTCGAAGTGGACGGTGAGACCGGCGGCGGCCAGCGCGTCCGCGACCGGCTTCGGCAGGGCGACCGGGGTGCTGACGACGGGCTTGGCGCCGGCGGCGAGGCCTGCGGCGATGGCGCGCACCGCGTGGTGCAGGGCGGCGTCCTCGGTGACCCGGATGACCACCTCGACCGGCAGGTAGCGCAGCAGGTTGCGTTCGACACCGAGCTGGGAGGCGTCACGGGCGATGCCGAACTCCTCCGCCCAGGCGTCCGCGTCGCTACCGAGCGCGGCACGCAGCCAGGCCAGATCCTCGCCGCTGACGCCGGATTGCTCGGCGGCGGTGAGCAGGCGTGCCGCGACCGGACGCGGGGCGCGCGTCGCGCCCGTGACGGGGGCGTCGGTCCAGTCGACGAGACCGTGCAGGTAGTTGGGTCCCCCGGCCTTGGTGCCGGCGCCGATCGCGGACTTCTTCCACCCGCCGAACGGCTGGCGGCGCACGATCGCACCGGTGATGCCGCGGTTCACGTACAGGTTGCCGGCCTCGATCCGGTTCAGCCACAACGCCAGGTCGTCGCGGTCGAGCGAGTGCAGGCCGCTGGTGAGGCCGTAGTCGATCTGGTTGACGATGTCGATCGCCTCATCGAGGGTCTTCGCGGTCATGATGCCCAGGATCGGCCCGAAGTACTCGGTGAGGTGGTACTCCGAGCCCCGCCGCACGCCCTCGCGCACACCGGGACGCCACAGCTTGTTGCCGCCGCGCTGGTCGAGCGCCAGCGGGCTGTCGCTGGGCAGCGGCTTCGGCTCGATGAGCCACTGCTCGCCCTCGCCGAGCGTGGTCAGGCCACGCAGCAGCTTGCCCGACGGCGCGGTGATGATGGTGCCCACCTGGGTCTCCAGGTGCTCCGGCGTGCCGACCTTCAGCGAGCGGACGGCGTCCAGCAGCTGGCCACGGAAGCGCTTCGAGGTGGCCACCGATCCGACCAGCACCACCAGCGAGGCCGCCGAGCACTTCTGCCCGGCATGCCCGAACGCCGACAGCGCGACGTCCTTCGCGGCCAGGTCGAGATCCGCGTTCGGGGTGACGATGATCGCGTTCTTGCCACTGGTCTCGGCGAGGATGGGCAGGTCGCGGCGCAATTCGCGGAAGCTGACCGCGGTCTCGTAGGCGCCGGTGAGGATGAGCCGGTCCACCCGCGGATCGGCGACGAGCTTCGAGGCCAGCTCGCGGCCGGTGAACTGCACGAACTGCAGCACGTCGCGGGGCACACCGGCCTCCCACAACGCCTCCACCATGACCGCCGCCGACCGGGCCGAGCTCGATGCCGGCTTGATGATCACCGACGCACCGGCGGCCAGCCCGGCGAGCACACCACCGGCCGGGATCGCGACGGGGAAGTTCCACGGCGGGATCACCGCGACCAGCTTCTTCGGCTGGTAGGTGGCGCCGTCCACCTGGCCGAGGAGCTGGCCGAGCATCGCGTAGTAGTTGGCGAAGTCGATCGCCTCCGACACCTCCGGATCGCCCTGGTCGAGGGTCTTGCCACACTCCGACCCCATCACCTCCAGCAGATCCGCACGATGCGCCTCGAGGCGCTCACCCGCGCGGTACAGGATGCGGGCGCGCTCGTCGGCGTCCAAGGCCTGCCACGAGCCGGACGCCGCGATGCCGCGCGCGATCGTCTCGTCCAGCACCGTCTCATCCTCGATACGCGACGACTCCACCAGCGCCGTGCCGAGCGTTGATCCGACCATCCGGTCGGCGATGCCGCGTCCCCAGACGCGGTTGCCGGGCAGGTCCGGATCGCTGTCGGGCGTGTTGCCGAATTCGCCACGGCGTCCCGCCTCGACCCGGGCGTCGACGCGCTGCTCGGCGCCGGCTTCGTCGTAGTGGCGGCGGTCCTGCAGGCGATTCGGGGCCGGCACGGCGAACGACTCGACCGAGCCGTCGCCGGTGATGCCCTTCAGGTCACCGAGCGAGGCGAGGAAGCGGTTCTTCTCACGCTCGAACAGCTCGGCACTGTCGTTCAGTTCGAAGACGGCCGACATGAAGTTGTCCGGGCTGGCACCCTCCTCCAGGCGGCGGATCAGGTAGGCGATCGCGACGTCGAACTCCTGCGGGTGCACGACGGGCACGTAGAGCAGCAGCGAGCCGACCTCGCGCTTGACCGCCTCGGCCTGGCCGGTCGCCATGCCGAGCAGCATCTCGAACTCGATGCCGCTCTGGGCGCCACGGGCCTTCGCCAGCAGCCAGGCCAGCGCCACGTCGAAGAGGTTGTGGCCGGCCACACCGATCCGGACGTTCTTCACCCGCTCGGGGTCGAGCGCGTAGTCGATCACGGCCTTGTAGCTGGTGTCGGAGTCCTGCTTCGAACCCCAGGTGGCGACCGGCCAGCCGTGCAGGGCGGCGTCCACCTGTTCCATCGGCAGGTTGGCGCCCTTGACGATGCGCACCTTGATCGGGGCGCCGCCGTCGGCGACCCGGGCCGCGGCCCATTCCTGCAGGTCGATCATGGCGCCGAGGGCATCCGGCAGGTAGGCCTGCAGGACGATGCCGGCGGCCAGCTTCTTGAACTCCGGACGCTCCAGGATGCGCTTGAAGACCGCGACGGTGAGATCGAGGTCCTTGTACTCCTCCATGTCCAGGTTGATGAACTTCTTCGGGCTGGCGGCATTGGCGAGCTCGAACAGCGGCGTCAGCTGCTCGACGATGTGGCCGACGGCCTCGTCGAACGCCCAGTGGTTGTGCGGCGCCACCGTGGCGGACACCTTGATCGAGACGTAGTCGACATCCGGGCGGGCCAGCAGCGCGCGCGTACCGGCAAGCCGGCGCTCGGCCTCGTGCTCGCCGAGGATCGCCTCACCGAGCAGGTTGAGGTTGAGCCGGACGCCGTCGGTCTTGATCTTCTTGATCGCCGGGCCGAGCTTCGCGTCACTGGCATCGATGATCAGGTGGCTGACCAGCTCGCGCAGCACCCTGCGGGCGATCGGGACGACCACGCCCGGGAGCGGCTTGGCCACCACACCGCCGACACCGATCGCGGCCCGCATCGGCGCGGGCAGGAACTTCGGGGTGAGCGGGACCAGCTCGTTCAGCTTCTTCGCTGCGGCACCGTAGTCTTCCGGCCGCACCACACCATCGACGAAGCCCACCGTGAACTCAAGACCGTGGGGGTCACGCAGCACCCCGGCGAGAAGTTGGGCGGACGAAGCGACCGGATAACCAGCCGCCTCCTTCAGCCACCGCTGCACCAACGCGATGGCATCGGACGCGAGATCCTGAGGACGAACACTGCTCACGGTGTGACCTTTCGAACGATTGTGTAACGGCGACCTAACAACTATGTAACGGACCTGCGGGCACGCCAAAGCCCTCGTGACTTGGGGTCTGAGGTGGAGGGCTCCAACGGTTCTGCGCGCGAGCAGAGGCTCCTGGCATCAGTGTGTGCGACAGATAGGGATGAAGTAAAGCGACTGTTTCTACCTGATAATGTGAAGTTTACCTGAATCGGGTTGTCGGAGGCCTTCACTTCACAACCCCAGGTCCACCCCGAAAGCCCTGCGGAGGAGGCACGATGCTCGAGATGAAGCGGCTGCGGCTGCTGTGGGAACTGCACGTCCGCGGCACGGTCGCGGCCGTCGCCGAGGCGCTCAACTACAGCCCTTCGGCGGTGTCGCAGCAGCTGGGAATCCTGGAACGCGAGACCGGAGTCGAGCTGTACCGGCGGTCCGGACGCACGCTCGAACTCACCCCGGCCGGTGAAGCACTCGTCGCCGAAACCGAGGTGCTGCTCGCGGGACTCGAGCGCGCCGAGGCCGCACTGCACCGCGTCCGGGACGAGGTCAGCGGCACCGTCCGCGTGGCCGCCTTCCAGACCGCGATCCTGTCGATCGTCCCCCCGGCGCTACACCGGCTCCGTGAGGAACATCCCGACCTGCGCGTCGAGGTGGTGCAGTTCGAACCCGGGGCCGGGCTACGGGAAACCTGGGCGCGTGGCTTCGACCTCGTCGTCGCCGAGCAATACCCGGGCCATTCCGCCGCGCACTTTCCCGGGCTGGACCGCCGCCCGCTCACCGGCGACCCGATCCAGCTCGGGCTCCCCCTCACCGGCACCGCCGATCCCGCCTTCGACCGGATCGCCACGCTCGCCGATGCCGCCGAGCTGCCTTGGGTGATGGAGAGACCAGGCGCCGCCAGCCGGCACTGGGCCGAGCAGGCCTGCCGCAGCGCGGGCTTCGAGCCGGACGTCCGCTACGAGGCCGCCGACCTGCAGGTGCATGTGCGCCTCATCGAATCCGGCAATGCGGTCGCACTGCTGCCCGGGCTCGTGCACTCCGGTGTGGCGACCCGGATGCGCTTGCTCGATCTTCCCGACGCGCCGCGCCGCACGGTGTTCACCGCGGCGCGGGCATCAGCCGGCTCCCATCCAGCACTGACCGCCGTACGCGAGGCATTGGTGCACTCCGCCACCGCCCTGGGGCCCGACTGGACGCCGTGAGCGATCAGGGGGATGACACGAAACCTCCCCCATCTGCGGGATGTACCAGGCATTGTCTTCGGCTCGACACTGGCAAAAACACCTGAATGTCGGCCATGACGAGGGGTGAATCCGATGCCCGCTGATGGAAGACTCCTGGAAATCGCCAGACAACAGTCGTGGGCGATCGCCTGCAGCGCGGCTCCCTGGGAAGGTGCGCTCTGCGAAAGCCTGCAGGAGTTCTTCGGCGACGATGTCCATCTCCACCTGGTGCGGTTCGCCCGAACCGGACCGTGGAGCCTGCGCCTGCTCGACTGGGTGGAAGCCCCGGCGCGGTCAGGCGGAATGGCACCGGGGCGTGCGGTCGACATCGATGACGTCCGCCGGCACCCCGGCATCGCCACGATGGTGCAGCAGAACACGGCGGCACCGATCCGGCTGAGCGATGTCGTCGACCTACGCAGCTTCCGGCACACCGAGATCTTCCACCGCACCCATTCCCGCCCCCATGGCACGAAATACGCCTGCGCGGCGCCGCTGTTCAGCAGCCCGGAGACATTCGTTCTTCTCGGCGGGCACAGCACCCGCGAGGACTTCTCACCCGATCAGATGAGCCTGCTCGCCCGGCTCCAAACGGTGGTGGCCAGCGCCTTGATCATGCGGTCGGCCCTGCGCCAGCTGTGCGATGCCGCGGAGCAGCACGGGGAGCACCCGGATCGGCCGCAGCCTGCCTCACCAACACCACTCCGCCTGCCGGAGCGAACCGCCGAAAGCGACTATTGGCCATCGGCTCGTGAGCAGCAAGTCCTCTGCCTACTCACCCTCGGCCTGACCAGCAGCCAGATCGCGCGCCGGCTGGAGATCACCGAACGAACGGTCCGCAAGCATCTGGATTCCGTCTATCGCAAGGCCGGCCTGACCAGCCGGACTGCGGCGGCCGTCTGGTGGAAACGCCGTGCGGACGGCTGAGGAGTCGGTGTCAAGTGGCGACAACGACACCTGGCCCGACCGATCCGGCTACCCGGATGCTGGTGGCAGACCCAGCGGCCCGATCCCGGAGCGACCATGAACGAGTTGTCTGCACAACTGTTGGCATCCGCCGTCCGCTACGTCATCGCGCGAGTCGAAGAGTTGGCGACCCCTGAGAAGCTGGCGGAGGTCATCGATGGCAACGTTCCCGCTGACAGCGCGGGCGTCGCCACCGACCTCGCCGCCGCCCGGGACCATGCGGACGCCGCGACGACCGCGCTCGACGACGGCAACGTCGCCCGCGGTGCCCAGCAGGCGTGGCTGGCGGTCCAGGAGGTCCACGACGCCGCAAAGGCGCTCGGCGTCGGAGACCTCAGCACCGTCGCGCAACGCGTGGTGGGCGCAGCACCGCCGGGCGCGATCATCCGCCATCTCGGCATGCTGGACCCGGCCATCGCGCCACGCGACACGGGGCTCACCCTGACCTGGACGACTCGCAACGTCAGTCTCGGGGTGTTCACGATCGGCACCCTCAGCATCGGCTTCGTCTTCTCGGTCAACAGCCTCGGCGTCACGGTGCGCGCCGCGCAGACCCGCGCCGATCTCGGCGCCGGGGCCGCCGGCCTGGTGTCCCTGCTGCTCCAGGGTGCGGGAGAAGCCGCTGCGGACATCACCCTCACCATCGACCAACGCGGCCTCACCGCCTCAGGCGCCCTCGGCCCGATCGCCCTGCCGGCGCGCCTGCAGGCCCAGGTCGTCGAGCTCGGAGGGCTGGATCTCACCCTCATCCCCGCGGGCGACCAACTGCGGGTGCGGCTGCGCAGCCGCATCCGCACCGACCTGGCCGGCGTCCTGGGCGCCCGCATCAACGGCGCCGGATTCGAACTCACCCTCGACGCCGGCCGCATCCTGCGCGGCGAGTCGCCGTTCCTGCCCACCCCGGCACCCGTCGCGCCGACCGGAATCGGCCTGTCCCTCAACGCCGGGCCTGTATCGGGCTCCGGCGAACTCCTCCAGGTGGCGGACGGGTACGGCGGCGCCCTCGACCTGCGGATGGGGCCGGTCGGTGTCACCGCCTTCGGCCTGCTGCGGACGAGCGCCGGCTCGGTATCGTTCGTCGCCGTCGTGTCGGTGCGCTTCGACGTGCCGATCGAGCTGGGGCTGTTGTTCACCCTGAACGCCGTCGGCGGCATCGTCGGGCTGGGCGTCAACGTCAATCCGTCGGCGATCGCGGCGGGACTGCGCGACGGCGTCCTCGACCGCCTGATGTTCCCCGCCGACGTGCGCCGGGCGGCCCCGCAGATCCTCGACACGCTCAGCGCGGTCTTCCCGCCGAAACCAGGCGGTCTGGTGGTGGGGCCGATGGTGCGTCTGGGCTGGGGACGCCCGGCCAGCCTGATCACCCTCGATGTCGCGCTGGTCCTGGCGGTGCCCGATCCCGTCGTCCTGATCCTCGGCCGGGCCCGTGCCGCCATCCCCGACGCGCAGGCAGCGATCATCGACCTGCGCGCCGACGTGATGGCGCAGTTCGGCCGCGGCGTCATCTTGATCCGCGCCGAACTGCACTCCTCGCGGATGGGGTTCTTCTCGGTATACGGCAGCATCGGGATGCTGATCCGCTTCTCCGACGGCCCCACCGCCGTGATCAGCGCGGGTGGGTTCCACCCCACCTACACGCGGAAGCCGCCCGAGCTCGCCGACCTGCGCCGCATCGGCGCCGAGCTATCACCGCCGATCGGACTGCAGTTCCGCGTGCAGGGCTACGTCGCCCTCACCCCGAACACGGTGCAGTTCGGCGGGTCGTTCGAGGTCGGATACTCGATCGGCGTCGCCGCGGTGCGCGGCGGCTGCTCGCTCGACGCCATCATCCAGTTCGACCCGTTCGGTTTCGCCGTCGACCTGAACGCGCATGCCCACGTGGAAGCGTTCGGCATCACCCTCCTGGGCGTCGCGCTCGCCTTGCACCTGGAGGGGCCGAGCCCCCTGGTGGTGAGCGGACGCGGCTCGATCTCGCTGCCCTGGCCGCTGCCCGATCCCAGCATCAGCATCGGGCCGTTACGGATCGGGGGCGGCGATCCGCCTCCCGAGCTGCCCCCGCCCGTGCATCCGCTGCGCGAGGTCGCTGCAGCGCTACGCGCCACCGATGCCTGGCAGAAGGTCGACCGGCAGGGTCAGCGCCTGCCTGTGCGCCTGAGGGCGGCGTCCGGCACCACGGGCGTGGTGATCGAGCCGTGGGGCCTGCTGCGCGCCAGCCAGCGCGCTTTCCCGCTCCGGATGACGCTTGAGCGGTGCGGACGCGCCGCCGTTGAGCCCGAGGGCTGCCGCATCGACGTGAAGGGGCTCATCACGGTCGGCGGCGTGCCGAGCGAGGTCCCGACATCGCCGGTCACCGAGACGTTCCCGGTCGGCCAGTTCATGCGGCTGACCAAGGACGAGCAGCTCGCCGCGCCGGAATTCGAGGACCGGCAGGGCGGCCTGGTCATCGACCCTGCCGGGGCCGAGACCGTGGCCGGCACGCTGAAGCCGTTCGCCACCGAGGCGTCCCTGGAGTACGAGGACTTCTGGCGGGATGCCACTCAACGCTCGCGGCCTAAGCTGCGTTTCGCGCTCCCCGACTGGCTCGCAGCCCTCATCCTGGACTGCGGTCCGGCCGGGGCGAGCGCCGCGCGCGCGGAGGATCGCTACCGTCCCCAGCAGCTGGAGCGCGTCATCGAGGTGCGCCCGGTCAGCGAGGTGCGCGTGACCGACATCGACACGGGCGCCGAGATCGACGGCTTCGCCCTCTGGAGCGACGCCCGGCATTCCGCCCGAGGCCAACGCGGTGGTCTCGCTTCGATGACCCGGGTAGCACAGCCATGAGCACCTTCGACGTCACCGCCCGCTCCACCGCGGTCGACGCGAACAAGGCGGGTGCGGACAGCTTCACCTTCCTCCCGTACTTCCGTAGCGGCGCGGCCGCCGGCATTCAGGGCGTGGCGACACCGCCGTCGGCCCCCGCGCGGACGACGATCTCGATCGCCTTCACGCTCACCGACGGGCGCGGCGGAACCGAAGACGTCGCGCAGCAGATCGCACTGCGCGGCCCGGGCGACGTCCTCGGCATCGACCCCGCCCAGATCATCCGGCGTCATCCCGCGCCCGGCACGGCCTCGGCGTCCACCGGCGACCTCGTACACCTCGAGTTCGACCAGCCCGACCTCCCGTGGATGTTCACGCCGGTGGCTCCCGTCGGCGGACGGCTGCACCCGTGGCTGCGCCTAGTCGTCGTGCCGACGTCCGCGATCACCGAAGAGGTTCCCCCCGCAGGTCCGGACCTCCCCAGCGCCGTCGTCGTGCCGGCGAGGGAACTGCCCGCCGCCCAGGACGGCTGGGCCTGGGCGCACGCACAGGTCTCCGGCACCAAGCTGACCGAGGGCACGCTCGCACGGCACCTGGGCACCGGCGCGCCCCAACTGAACCTGTCACGACTGGTCTGCCCGCGCCGCCTCACCGCCAACAAGCAATGGACGGCGCTCGTCGTGCCCGCATTCGAGGCCGGGCGGCTCGCGGGGCTCGGACAGGCCCCCATCGACACCCTCGACTGGGCGTGGGGCGCAACCGACACGGTGACGTTGCCCGTCTACGACCGGTGGGAGTTCGCGACCGGCGATCCGCTCGGCTTCGAGGACCTCGCCCGCCGCATCGTGGGAACCCCGGCGACTCCCGATCTGGGCCGGCGCTGGGTCGACACCAGCACCCCTGGCAGCGACCTCACCGTGACAGGCACGCCCGGCCCCCGCGCCGTGCGCGGTGCTCTGGTCGCCCCGATGCCGGACGCCGACGCGAGCGGCCGCTGGGAGGAGGCGTCCGTTGCGCGGCTGCGCGACCGTCTCGCGCCGTCCGGCGGTGACCCGGTCGTCGGGCCGCCGATCTACGGCGGGGCGCACCTGCAGCGCGACCTGGTGCCTGCCGCCGGACAGGAGCCGGCCTGGCTCGCCGAGCTCAACCTGGACCCGGCTCACCGGATCGCGGCCGCGCTGGGCGCCGCCGTCGTGCGCATGGACCAGGAGCCGCTGATGGCCGGCGCCTGGTCGCAGCTGCAGAACGTCCTTGCGGCCAACGCCGTGCTGCGAGCCGCGCAGTTCGCGCGTTTCACCTCCTCGGCGCTGCACTCGCGGACGATCGCCCAGATGAGCGCGGCTGACACGCTGCAGGTGACCCAGCGCGCGCACGCACACCTCGACGTCGACGGCCGCACGGCCCACGGCGCCGTCGCCGCCAGCGCACTGCCGGTGGCCGCGGGCAGTGCCGCGATGCGGCGGCTCACCCGCCCGCTCGGGCGCTCGATGCGCTTCGTCCCTCTCCCCGACCGGGCCGCGTCCGCCGTCGCGGTGATCGCCGACGGCGATGCCGGCACCGACTGGGTGGTGTCCGTCCCTGGACCGATGACCACCGACGACAGCGGTCTGCTGGCTCAGGCGGAGGCTGGTGGTGGGCTCACCGGAGTGCTCGATCTCGCCGCCGGCGACGATGCGGCCGACGCGCTGGTCGAGATCATCCAGGCACTGCCGACGCCCGACGACATCCGGGCCTTCACCGACGGGCCCGAGTTGAACGCCCGGCTCGATGAGGTGCTGACGCTGATCGCCTTGGGCTGGCGGCTCGCCCAAGCGCAGGATCCCTGGCCGGTGCCGGCGGTCGTGCTGGCTCGCTTCCCCGAGACTGGACTGGATCCGTTCGATCCCGGCACGACCCATCCGCAGAGCGTCATCATCGACGGCGTCTTCACACCGGTGCTGGAGGCCGCCGCGTCGCGCTGGGATGGCCGCTTCGAAGAGTTCCGGTGGCCGACCGAGATCGGACCGGATCGGCATGCGCTGGCGCCGCTGTGGCGTGAACCCGACCCGCGGGTGGGCGAGACCTTCGACGAGTTGCGGTGCCACGACCTGGCCGAGCCCGTCGAACCGCTGCGTCCGCGACTGGACATCGCCGCCCTCGACCTCGCCGCCCGCCTGCATCCGTCGCTGACCGTCCCGCGACGCACCGCGACGCGGCTGCCGAATCTCGCCGGCCTGCTGGGCCGGCCCCTCGACGATCTGGACGCCGTCATGGCCGCCCCCGAGTTCCGCACACCGCTCTACGAAGCGCTGGACCGCTACGACCGGGAGTGGCTGATGCCGGGCATCGCGGCGATCCCGGCGCCGGACATGGTCACCGTGCTGGAGACCAACGGCCGGTTCGTCTCCTCCTTCCTCGTCGGCGCGAACCATGAGTTCGCCCGCGAACTCGTCTGGCGCGAGTATCCGACCGATGGGCGGGCGACGAGCCTGCGGCGTTTCTGGACGCCGGAGCCGGACATCGAACCCCTGCATGCGCTCCGCCACGGCTCGCTCGCGGGACTCGCCGACCCGCGGTTCGACGGCAAGCTCGTCTTCGTCGTCCGCGGCGAACTGGTCCGGCGCTTTCCTCACCTTCTCGCGAACGTTGCCCGCTCCACGAACCCCGACTACCCCGTCGAGTACGCGTCGCAGCCCGTACGCACGCTGTTCCGCCTCACGCTGTCGCCGGACATCCTGCTGGTGGGGGTCGATCTCACCGACGCCCAGGTCACCGCGTCCGACAATCTGAGCCCGATGCCGCCCCAGGACGCGCACTGGCTGACACTCGCCGAGCACGTCGGCGCCCCGCGGTTCGGTCTGGACGAAGAGCCAGAGAAGCCGATCGGCAACCCCGTTCAACGCGACGCTCTGAGCTGGAAGCACTGGCCGCCCACCAACGACCACCTGCCGGCGACGATCCCCAAGGATCTGCAGGTGCAACCGCCTCGGCCCGTGACGAGCGCCCTGTTCGCGTGGGCGCTCTTCCAGAAGCCGGCACGCGTGGGCTACCGCGTCGCATCGCTGCTGTCCGAGACGGGAGGCTGATCATGTCTGATGCCTGGAGCGAGGTCGACCCCGCGCTTCCCCTCGCGCTCCTGCCCGTGCGGGTCGAAACGCGATCGCGGCTGTCCGCCGACGAGCCGGGTGCCGTCGAACTGCGCGTGCGCATCTATCCCGACGAGCTCGCGTTCGACGCCATGTCGGGGCGGGCCCTGCTGCTGCCCGAGTCGTTCCGGGTGATCGCCGTGCAAGGGGAGGTCGTGTCGGAGCAGGACGGTGCCCCGATCGCGGGCGACGACCTCGGCGTGGGCCTGGGGCAGGGTCTCGGGTCGGGCGATGTGGGCGATGAGCAGTTCGAGGGTGCGGCGCGGACGCTGCGCGATCTCGCCGACGGCGTCGGCGACAGCGCCTGGCTCGGCGACTACGACCTGGCGGTGGCACGTGGCTTCGCAGTGACGGTACGGCTCGGCGCCGGCGCGGAGAAGATCGATCGTCTTTATGTGATCGGCGTGAACCGCGCCGACCCGCAGAGCACCGCCGATGCCCTCGCCGCGGCGCTGCGGACGCAGCCCGAGTGCGCGTTGTGCGCGGCAGGTACCCCCACGAACAACACCACGAATGCCCGCTCCGGAGGCGTGGGGAACGACGGCGCCCCGGCCGCCGCCCAAGCGGTCGTGCAGGCGCTGGGACTACACGGTGCCGAGACGATCGACGGCTGGCCCTCGACGGCGACCGATCCGTCGCTGCCCGGACTGATGGCCAGCGCGCTGTGGCCAGTGGCGTGGGGCCCGTGGCTGCGCGATACGTTCTCCGACCGGGTGCTCGGACTGTACGACCGGCTGGATGTGCACGACCATCTGCTGCGCTGGGTGCGCCCGGAGGGGCCTTTCCCTGTCTTGCGGGTCGGCCGCCAACCCTACGGGATCCTGCCGGTCACGCTCACCGGCGAGGTGACCGGCAAGGGCCGGGGTGCGCGCCTGGTGACGGGTGCCGTCCGGGCGGCGTGGCCGTCCTGGCGCGACGCGCCACCGCCACCCAGCGTGCGGGACGGCGACCTCGCCACGGCGCTGCCGAGCATTCTCGGGCTCGCGCCGTCGAGCGGATTCGTGCGGGTGCGGCACGTGCTGCACACCGACAACGCGCTCGACGCCCTGATGGCACGCGTCTTGCCCGACTTCCACCGCAGGCGCACGGAGGCGACGCGCGAGGCGGAACAACGGCTCGGCCTCGCGCCCGGGTCGCTGCGTCAACTCCCCTACCTGGGCGATCCGCGGATTCTCGGGCTGCCTCTGGTCGACGAGACGGACCCGAAGGCGCTCGCCGGCCTGGTTGATGCGCCCGCCGAGCCCGCCGACGCGAGCGTCCTGCAAGTGCTGCTCAGCGTCGCACGCGGCGACTCTCTCGCCCGGGCCCGCGCGGCGCGGCGCACCCTCGTGGCGCTCATCGACAACGAGGGATGGATCCGGCAGATCGAATCAGGCGGCCCCGACGACGCCGAGCGGGCGCGGGAGAGCCTGGCCCAGATCCTCATCGACGCGCTCGCCAAGCTTGGCGGCGCGTCCGGCGACCCCCAGGCTTTCGTCGAGACGTTGCAGGGAGCCATCACCGGCGATCTGCTCGACATCGACGCGATGACGATCCGCGACCACATGCGACCGCTGCTGGAGCATCTCCGCAAGCGCTTCGGGACGCTCATCCTCACCGCCCACCGCACCCCGCTGTACGCCCGGCTGAAACTCGCACAAACTCCGTCGAGACTCACCCAGGCCCGGGAGATCCTCGGCGCGCTGCTGGAGTACCTCGCCGCCGTCGACGAGGCAGCACGCGTCGTCCTCGCGCTCCCCACGCTCGCCGGCGTCACCGACAGCGACCAGCGCGCACGACTACTGGCAGGAGCGCTGGACACGGCATCCCATCGGCTCGATGCCTGGACGACATCTTTGGCGACCAGGCGGCTCGACCTGCTGCGGGCGGCGAACGGCACCGGTGTCGTGGTGGGGGCGTTCGCCTGGCTGGAGGACATCGTGCTGACTCCCCCGCCCACCGATCCGGACGCCATCGTCACGGCCCAGGGCGTGGGCTGGATGCAGGCCCCGTCGCCCACGCACGCGGCCACCGCCGCCGTGCTGCGCAGCGCCCGGCTCAGCCATGCGCCCGACGACGGTCCCGACAGCCCGCTCGAGTTGGACCTCAGCAGCACCCGCACCCGGGAGGCGGTGGACATCGTCCGCGGAATGCGGGAGGGGCAGCAGCTCGCGGCCCTGCTCGGCTACCGCTTCGAGCGGTGGCTCAACGACGCCGATCAGAGCCTCAACCGGTTCGTCCTGGCGCTGCGTGCGCTTGCCCCGCTCATCGTCGGCCGGGAGACGCCCCCCTCGGCCGACGCCACCACGACCGCCCTGACCGGCGCCGTCGTCGACGGGCTCGCGCTCATCGACAAGACCGGCGAGATCCGGGCCGCGCTGGAGACGGACGATCCGCGATGGGACCCGCCACGACCGGGCGAGGTGGCGCGGATCGAGGTGCTCGTCCGGCGGCTGGCCTCGCTCGCCGACGCGATCGCCGACCTGATGCTGGCCGAGGGCGTGCACCAGCTCGTCGCGGGGGATGCCGCCCGCGCGACGGCGGCGATGAACGCCATGTCGGGCGACGTGATCCCCGAAGAGCCCGCGGTGCCGCTCTCACCCGCCGCGCGCGACGGGATGACGCATCGCGTGGCGGTCCTCGGCGCCGCGCGGCCGGCCACGGACGCCGATGCGGGCTGGACGCCGAGCGTGCGGGCGATCTCGCACCCGTTCCTCGAGACCTGGTGCCGCGAGGCGCTCGGCCGCGCCGACCGGATCGTCCTCGTCAGCACAGACGGGGGTTTCGACGACCTGTCCGCGGTACCGATGAGCGCGCTCGATCTGGTGATGGCCGCCGACGGCACCGACCAGGGGCTCACCCGGTTCTGGGCACGGTGCCGCCGTCGGCGTCCGTCCCTTCCCGAGGAGTGGCTCACGACGCGCCCCGCCGCACTGAGCCCCGATCAGCTGACCCTGCGCGAGGCCTGGCAGCTGGCGTCCGCCGTGCGCGCCGTGCTGAGTTCCGCGCGCGCCGCCATCCCGGACGATCTCGTCGCCTCGGGTGAGAGTCCCGCTGCGGCGCGTCACGTTGCCGACGAGGCCGCGACCGCGCAGCGCCTCGCCGCGGCGGTGGCGGCCCTGCGCCCCCTCACCGACCCCCTTCCCGCGGGCGGGACCGCGCAGGACGTCGCGGCGCTCCTCGCCCGCGCGGATGCCCTCGCCGACGCCGGAATCGGGGACGACACCGATCCCGGGACGCTCGGCTCAGACCCGGACGCACTGCGCTCCTACCTCGCCGGACTCGTCGGTGCGCTGGAGGGCCGGCTCGTGGCGGCCGACGCGGCCGCGGATCCCGGCGCCGTCACCGATGCGCTCGGCAGCCTCGTCGGCCGCCTCCCGGTCGTCGAGGACCTCGATCCGCAGCCGGAACCTCCGCTCGCGGATCGTCTGGTCGCCGGCGATGCGGGCGCTGCGCCGCGCCGATGGGTCGCGCGGATGACCACGGTCCGTCCCGCGGTGGCCGGCTGGGCGACGCTCTCGGCTCTGCGGCGCGCCACCGGACGGGCCGGTGAGCTGCGATTGGCCGTGTTCGGTGCCGACCGCTGGGTCGGCGACACCGACCTGCCGGCGCACCCGGCCACCTCCCTCCTCATCGAGCCGGTCAGCCGCTTCGACGCCGCCGGACCGATCGCGGGCCTCGTGGTCGACACGTGGAGCGAACACCGTCCCGCCCAGCGCACGATGGACGCCCCCGAGGGCGAGGCCCGTCGTGAAGAACTGGTCGCCACCGGCCTCGCCGTGCACGCGAACGGTCCCGCCGCACGCGCCGCTCATGCCGTGCTGCTGGCCGTCAGCCCCGACGGGGCTCCTTGGTCGGCGGAGCGGATCGTCGCCGTCATCGACGAGGTGCGCACGCTGCTACGCCTGCGGCTCGCGACGCCCGGCTCCGTCGCGGGGCTCGGCGACCTCCTTCCTGCCGTCGGCGTCGGGCACTGGTCGCTCGCCGACGAGCAGGTTCTCGACCCGAGGCTGCTGCGTCAGGCGGCGCGCTTCGTCCCCTCGTTCGTCAAGGGAGGCTGAGATGGCCGATCTGTTCGTCACCCGGACGTTCCCTGAGACCACGCGCGTGCGTCCGTTCACGACCCGCTTCGAGCCGAACCCGGTCAGCGGCGACCCCGCGACCGGGCTGATGGCTCAGGTCTGGGATCCGCTGTGGCTCCTCGGCCGCCAGTGGCAGTTCGGCGAGTTCGCCGGCGAGGACACCGGCACCCCGCTCACGGTGGAGGTGACGGCCGAGTTCGATCCGCTGGTGGCCTGGCATCCGGGGCCTCTGGGCGACGAGCCGGCCTGGTGTCCGCTCGCACCCGGCGACCTGCTCGAGCCGCTCGTCGAAGCCGAGCCGGACGCCGCCCGCGGCGGCCGGTTCGCCGCCGCCGCGGCGTGGGCCTTGCAGGATGCCCTGGCCGCCCTCGGCGCGAGCGCTGCGGTGGACGCGCTCGTCGAACAGTGCGGCGCCACGCCGGGCGCCTGGAGCGGGCCGCAGTCGATCCTCGCGGATCGTGCGCTCGACGCCGGGGGCGTCGCCGCCGCGTTCGCCCACGGGCATCCCGCCTGGTTCACCACGGCCCTGCCCTCCGCACCTGCCCCGCGGCAGCAGGCGACCGCGGCGATGGACGAGTGGCTGGAGTGGTACACCCGCGAAGCGGCACCGCCCTCCACCCCGTCGAGTTGGCTCGGCGACCGGCTCGAGTACGAATTCTCCGTCGCGACCACGCGTGCCGTCCTGCGCGCGCCCGCCTACGGCGGCGGCGAGATCGGATGGTCAACGTTCGACCTGGAGCCCACGGCCCCCGCGCCGCCCAGCGATCGCACGCCCGAGCCGATCACGCAACAGTTGCTGGCATCGCAGCTGACCTTTCCCGGAATGCCGTCGTCACGCTTCTGGGAATTCGAGGATGCTGCGCTCGACCTCGGCTCGGTGTGGGCCGACCCCGACGAGTTGGCTCGCCTGCTCGTCGTCGAGGCCGCGATCGTCTCCGGCGACGACTGGCTGGTGCTGCCCGTCGACTCACCGCCCGGCGGCGTCCTGCGTGTGACCGGAGTCGCCTGGCGCGACACCTTCGGGGGCGTCACGGTCGCGGAGGAACGCCCAGCGCCGATCCCGCTCGGACGGCGGGTGGCGCCCTGGCGCGTGTTCACGACGACCGAGGCGCTGCGCGAGGGCGACCGGGCCTCGTTGACACTGCCAGGAGTGCGCCAGGAAGTCGCCGGACTGTTCGTCCCGCCCTCGTCCGCTACCGCACTGGAGGCGCCCGTCGTCGAGGATGTCCGGTTCCAGCGCGACGAGACCACGAACCTGGTGTGGGCGATCGAACAGACGGTGCCGTCGGCAGGCTCCGGCGATCCGTTGCCGCTGACAAGCGAGCCGCGGCCTCGCCCCGACGCGATCGACCCCGGCGGCCAACCCGCCGACCAGGTGCTCGGATATGAGCTGATGACCTTCGTGCCCCAGACCTGGCATCCGTACCTCGCGCGCATCGGTGAGGCAGGCGTCGTGCTCGAGCGGGCGCGGCTCCTCGGCGGCGCCCGGCCCGGACCGCAGGGGGTGCTGCTGTCGGAGGAGGCGCAGCGGATCATCCGCACCGCGGAGGTGCCCAGACAAGGGGTGCGCGTGCAGCGGCTGGCGCGCGCGGCGCGACGCCCGGACGGATCCTGGGCGATGTGGCTGGGACGCAGGGTACGCCCCGGGCACGGCGAGGCGGAGAGCGGCCTGGAGTTCGACCGCACCCGCAAGCCCACAGGGTCGAACTAGTCCGACTCTTCCTACTCGGCCGAGAAGGCACGACGCCGGCGTCCGGGTGCGCCTTCGACCAGGCCGGATGGCGCCCCCGGGAGGATTCGAACCTCCGACCGACGGATTAGAAGGCCGCTGCTCTATCCCCTGAGCTACGGGGGCCTGCGGATGATCATACGGGTAAGGGCACAGCGGACGGCGTCCGCGCAGTCGGCGTTGAGCGGCCAGCCGGTGTGGCGGCGTCCGGCTCGTGCGCTCAGCCGAGAGAATGGGAACCGCCCCTGACTAAGGAGACCCGATGGTCTGGTTCGTTTTCGCCGTCCTACTCGCCCTCGGCGGAGCAGCGTCGCTGGTGTTCCTCCGCAGCAAGCCCGGCCAATGGTCGGGCATCGGCGCACTCGCCGTCGCGGTGGCGATGCTGATTCCGGCGTTCCTGTTCATCGTGCCGCCACGGCAGATCGGCATCCCGATCACGTTCGGCCTGACCGGTGACCCGTTGCAGTCGGGACCGCACCTGCGCGCGCCCTGGACGTCGGTCGAACTGATGGACATGACGATCCAGGTCGACGACAACCTGGGCGACGACCGGACGGAGGTGCGCCTGGGCAACCAGAGCGTCGCCTTCGTGCAGAACCAGGTGCGCTGGTCGGTGAAGTCGGAGGCGGCCACCGAACTGTTCGCCGCGCACAAGAGCTTCGACAACATCGGCCGTGCCATTGAGGAGCCCGAAGTGTTCTCGGCACTGTCGAAGGCGATGGCCGGCTATGACCCGCTCGACCCGTCGCGTCCGGACAACGCCACCCTCGAGGTGGAGGTGAAACGCGCGATGGAGGCCGAGCTGAACGACCGGCTGGTGATCCACTCGGTGAAGATCCAGAAGATCGACTTCGACGCGCTCACCCAGTCGCGCCTGGACGCCTTGCTGGCCGAGCAGGGCAACACCCGGATCGCCGAGCAGAAGCAGCGCACCGCCGAGAAGGAAGCCGAAGCGAACCGGATTCTCGCCGAGTCGGTGAGCAACGACCCGAACGTGATCGTCGCCAACTGCCTCAAGGACGTCTCCGGTGCGGCGCCAGGCACCTTCCCGGCCGGGTTCCAGTGCTGGCCGGGCAGCAACGGTTCGGTGGTCATCCCGGCGCGCTGACCCCGCGCCACAACACGACGGACGCCGAAGGCGTCCGATCACCACGAAGGGCCGGTCGATGATTGACCGGCCCTTCGTGGTTGGAACGTGTGTCAGTCGCCGACGGCGTCGCGTCCGCGCTTGACGATCAGCGGATCGGGATCGTAGACGACCGAATCGTCGCGGCCCTCGTAGTCGAACTGGTTCAAGAAGGCGCGCATCGCGTTCAGGCGGGCCCGCTTCTTGTCGTTGGACCGGATCGTGATCCAGGGCGCGTGATCGGTGTCGGTCCGCTCGAACATGGCCTCCTTGGCCGCGGTGTAGTCCTCCCAGCGGTCGAGCGACTCCA
Organism: Propioniciclava sp.; assembly: GCF_047602245.1. Lineage (GTDB taxonomy): Bacteria > Actinomycetota > Actinomycetes > Propionibacteriales > Propionibacteriaceae > Propioniciclava. The sequence continues at coordinate 2,958,522 of NZ_JASGHT010000001.1, read as the reverse complement.
AGTCCATCGGCGACAGCTTCCAGCGGCGCACCGGGTCGATCTGGCGGATCGCGAACCGCGTCCGCTGCTCACGCTGAGTCACCGAGAACCAGAACTTGGTCAGCAGGATGCCCGCGTCGATGATCATCCGCTCGAAATCGGGGGCCTGCCTCATGAACGTCTCATACTGCTCATCGGTGCAGAAGCCCATCACCCGCTCGACACCGGCCCGGTTGTACCAGGAGCGGTCGAACATGACGATCTCGCCGAACGTCGGGAAGTGCTTGATGTAACGCTGGAAGTACCACTGCCCCTGCTCGGTGGTCGTCGGCTTCGTCAGCGCGACCACGCGCGCGGCACGCGGATTGAGATGTTCGGTGAACCGCTTGATGGTGCCACCCTTGCCTGCGGCGTCCCGGCCCTCGAACAGGATCACGTGACGGATGTCGTTGTCCTGGCTCCAGTACTGCAGCTTGAGCAGCTCGACCTGCAGCAGGTACTTCTCCGCCTCGTAGTCGTCGCGAGTCATCAACTCGTCGTAGGGGTAGTCCTCGCGCCAGGTCTCGACCGCGCGGCCGCCCGGATCGATCAGCGCCGGATCGGGACCCTCGGCGTCCCCCACCGTATAGCCCTGAGAGACCAGACTGTCGATGAACTGGCGCAGATTCTCGCGCTGTGCGGGGGCCTCTTCCAGGATGTCCTGAAGGTTGTTCTGGTCCATGGCACTCCTGTGGGGTGACGTCGTTGGCAGGGTTGAGTGACAGCCTAGTGAGTTTGTCGCCGTAAAGTGGGAACGTGAACGACCGACTTGTGTGGATCGACTGCGAAATGACCGGACTCGACCTGGTCAACGACGCGCTGATCGAGGTGGCAGCCCTGGTGACCGACGGCAACCTCAACGTGCTGGGCGACGGTGTCGACGTCATCATCGCCCCCCCACCCGAAGCGCTGGAGGCGATGGGCGACTACGTCCGGACGATGCACACCAACTCGGGACTGCTCGACGAACTCACCTCCGGTACCACCATGGCGGACGCCGAGGCCCAAGTGCTGGCCTACATCCGCGAATGGGTGCCCGAGGAGCGCAAGGCCCCACTGGCCGGCAACACGATCGGCACCGACCGGGCGTTCCTGGCCCGCGACATGCCCGCGCTGGAGGCGCACGTGCACTACCGCAATGTGGACGTGTCCACGATCAAGGAGCTGTCGCGGCGCTGGTTCCCGCGCGCCTACTTCAACTCTCCGTCCAAGTCCGGCAACCACCGCGCGCTGGCCGACATCCAGGAGTCGATCGAAGAACTGCGCTACTACCGCGATGCCGTCTTCGTGCCCGCCCCCGGCCCTCAGCCGGTCGAGTTGCGCACCCTCGCCCGGCGCCACCAGGGCGCGCTGACCGGGAACCGCCACCCGAAGGCTCCCGCTCAGGGCCCGGACGCCGCGTCCGTGGGCTGAACAACGGGACTCGAACCCACGACATCGCGGGCCATCCTGCTGCCGGATCCGTCCAGTGCAGGCTCTTGGTCTGGCAACAGGCCATCAGCCCGCACTGAAGCCACTCCGGACGCCGCCCGCGCCGGATTTCCCAGGTCGGGCCAGGGCAGGTTATGATGGTCGCCGCTGCTGAGGCAGCGATGGTGGGTATAGCTCAGCTGGTAGAGCACCTGGTTGTGGTCCAGGATGTCGCGGGTTCGAGTCCCGTTACTCACCCCAAAACACTTTGCCCCTGGCTTTCCAGCCAGGGGCAAAGTGTTGCTTCAACGACAGCGACCTCGTCTTCGTACGAGATAGCGTGCTGATCGACCTCGTCACTCCACCGAGTGCTGCCGCGCGGGGAAGTTCGCTAGTGAGCACACCGACGGCGTGGACAACCGCTCTGGTACCCAAGGCAACCCGCCGACTGATGTGGCCACCAACTCCCGACGGCCATCGGCCCGCTCATCATCAAGTCGGAAGGGCCGCAGCCAGAGCCACTGCGCCGCTAGACTTGAGGCACACCACCCACCCCCTCTGGTGCCGGGTCTCGTCTCGAATGCCTCTGCTGGCCCTCGACGGCCTTCCACACACGTGAGTCACAAGCGGCCGTAGGAGGCACATGCTGCGAGCCGCACGCGGATTGACCCGATTGAGCGAAGCTTCGGCGGCTAGCCCTTGGCTCGACTAGTCTCTCATCGAGTCCAACTTACTAGGAGTTGCCAGGATGGCCTTGAAGGAACAGATCGCTAGTCGCGCTCGGGAGATCCGCACCGACGGCTACTCCATGTCGATCGGTGAGGTGATCACTCTCTGCAACGACGGTGACATCGATATCCACCCCGAGTTCCAGCGAATCTTTCGCTGGAAGGCCGCGCAGAAGTCACGCCTCATAGAGTCGATTCTGCTGGGGATTCCCATCCCACCGATCTTTGTGTCGCAGCGCGAAGACGGCGTCTGGGATGTGATTGATGGCGTCCAGCGACTCTCGACCATTCTGGAATTCACAGGAAACTACAAGGACGAAGACGGGAAGCGCAAAGTCGGCTTCCGACTACAGCCCGGTGAGTACCTTAGCGAGATGTCCGGTTTCGCCTGGTCCGCAGGACAAGGCGAAGGCGACGCCGACGATGATGATCCGCCGGTGGCGGCGCCACTCATTTCAGACAACAAGCCTGAGGATCTGGCGTTCGACGACGTACTGCGCAGGGATTTCAAGCGGGCAAAACTTGAGTTCCGCATCATCACAAAAGGCTCTGACGCGTCCGCGAAATATGACCTCTTCCAGCGACTGAACTCCGGCAGCGTCCTCTCTCCTCAAGAGGCACGCAACTGCCTCATGGTGATGATGAATCGCGACATGTTTCACCTCGTCCAGCGATTGGCTTCAGAGCCGCCGTTCGAATCGAGCATCCAGCTTTCCGAGCGCCAAGAAGAGCAGGCTTATAGCGAAGAACTCGTCCTCCGCTTCTTTGCCCAGCGCGCCTTCTCGGGTGGCGACACGGAACTCCGCCAAGAGTACGGCGAGTACTTGACCAACTGGATGCGTGGCGTGGCGGACAACGGCGGTCTCTCGCAAGATGATGAGGCCGCCTTCGAGGAGACCTTCGAGCTTCTCGTCGCCGCCCTGGGGGACGATGTCTTCCGGCGATGGGACGGCTCACGCCACACCGGCCCGTTCTCAATTTCAAGCTACGAGTTCATCACGACTGGCGTGGTCCACAATCTCGATCGGTGGAGGCAGGCCAAGCCGGAGGACCTTGCCGAGCGGACCAGGGGTGTCTGGTCGGATGAAGCCTTCCGGTCGTGGAGTGGCACGGGGATCAGCCCCCGTCGCCGAGTGCCGCGGCTAGTGAACCGCTCGCGTGTCTACTTCGCCTGACCATGTCGCTGCTGACCGATGATGGTTTCGAGGCCACGCTCGGGGACGATCTCGGGTGGCGGAGAATTGAGCTGGCCCATCTAAAGGACGCGTTGGCTCGTTCGGCGCGGCAGAGCGAGGACAGCCCCGCAACGCGTGGGCTGAGCCGCGCGATGGTGGCGATGTGCTATGCGCACTGGGAGGGTTACTCCAAGAACGCACTGGAGCGCTATGCCCGCTTGGTCACGCGTCGTAAACCGAAACTCTCGGAGTCCAGTGAAGGCCTGGTCATCGAACACGTGCATCGCCTCATGCGCCGACTCGCCTCCGGGGACAGTTACGCGCGCGAGGCCATCACCAAGGCGATCCGCGGCGAGTCGGATGAGCGGCTCAACATCGACAAGTCCTTGCTCGCGGACACAAAGTCCAACCTCCGCTACAAGACTCTGGCAGAGCTCTTCAAGCGCGGCTGCATCCCCCTCGATGCCTTCAAACTCAAAGCGAACCTCATCGATGTCCTCCTGTGCGACAGACGCAACGGGGTCGCCCATGGCCGGGCTATATTCGTGCCGGCAGGCGACAGTCTGGACCTGTGCGCTGAGACCATCAAACTCATGGAGGCGATGCGGGACGTCCTGGTCACCCAGGTTCGCACAAAGGGATACCTCACAGTGGCAGCAGAGACCCCGCCTAACCCCAGTCCGGTCAGGCAGACCTGAGACCAGGGGGACACTACTGGCGTACGGACGACGGAGAAAGAAATCATCTGCCTCGCGGGGCACTAAACGTGCAACTCAGGCGTCGGGGTTCCGCCTTCCGATCTCGGCCAACTCCCGCTCCACCTCGTAGAGGTCTCGCTCGTTGCATTCCACCCACCGGTGTTCGCTGGCGTCCAGACCAGCCAGGAAGGCGAAACGACTCTGGACGGTTGCGATCCACTCGTGAAGACGCACAGGCTTGGTCGGATAGCCGATGTCTTCTGGCCGGAAGCCGCTCGGCGCCCTGTCGGCGAGCACGTCGGCGGGATCGATCGGCTTGCTGCCACGGCCATCGACGACGATGTCGCGGTATACCTTGAGCACCCATAGCCTCCGGACCAGCGCCCTGTCCATGGCGCCGGACGTCGCGTACCACTGCAAGTCATAGAGATCACGAGCCAGGGATACCCTGCGGTAGCGGGCAGGTTTCTCCGCCACCGCCTCTTCTACGCGCACCACAGGAGTGGATGTCAGCTCGAAGTCGTAGCGATCGTGAATCGGTAAGCGGATCGGCTCGAGGAGGTCGGCGGCCAAGCTGAGTGGGTGCCGCGCAAGTTCAACCTTTGCACCCAGTCTCGGGCTGCCGAACGGGGTCATGATCCGCAGGTCGCCGCGCCGACCGTCATCGCCGAGATTCTCGATCACGAACGAGAAGCCATCGAGTTCTGCTCCATCGAGAGCACCCAAAACCGCCAAGGGGAGATCCTCACCGGGAGCGGCGAAGTCAAGGTCTGTCGAGAATCGACCCGCGTTGCCCGCACGGAACTTGCGTAGCGCCGTGCCACCCTTGAACACGAGGCCCTGATCGAAAAGGCCTTCCTCATGGAGGAGATGGAGCGCGTGATCCTGAGCGATGTCGAGCAACGCGGCATCACGCCCACCCTTGGCACCCTGATAGTGGCGAACTAGATGGCCCTCAGTGATGCGGCTCATGACCCGCTCCCCACGCTGAGGTATCTGTGGAGGGCAGTGTCGTTCACCTTCGTCAGCGAGTCGTAGCGCCCACCCGGTTGCCTTGGCCCGAGCCATGCCGTGCCTCTCGGCGGGTACGCGTCGACAACCCGCTGCGCGCCCTCCGGGTTGCCTGCGACCTGTAACAAATAGGCAGTGCGCTGCTGAGCGGCCTCACCCATCGGCGTCAGCAACCGGATGATCTTCTCGGCATCGAGTTGATGTGGGAATGTCGACAGCCACTGCCCCAGTCCGGCGACATCCCTATACCCGGACGGGCGCACCCCGATGCCGACGATGAGACCCTCTCGGTTCCAGGACGGCAGCCCGTCAATCTTGCCGATCCCCTCACCCGACAGCTCGACGCGGACGTAGCGCCATTCGCCGCCCAGCGCCTTCGGAAAGGACGCCCCGTCGGGCAAGGCCACGACCTCCTGTTCGGGTACTCGCTGAGCCAACCCCAGGACGGAAGCAGCTGACTCCATCGCAAGAACACCCGGCCACTCGGATCTGATCGCTCGCTGGGCTCGGAACTCGATGAAGCGGTCACCCGAACCGTATGCGCCACCCCGAGCGGCGGGCAGGAACTCCCACGCATGCCTAGAACGAAGCTGCCCGAACCATCCACCGCGCTGCAACTCGTAGGCAAGCCGACGAGGATCACCATCCATTCCGATCTGGCGCATCACAGACTTCAGGCGCTCGAAGGTCACGACGACATCACCATCGAGCTCAAACTGCTCGACAACGTCAGCCACTGATCGAGCAATCACGCGAGCCACTGTCGTTCACCACCCTTCTTTGCAGAAGAGTATCAAACTACGGTCTTGAACGACAGTACGGACGTGACCTCACCGCGCTCCACCGCGCAGCTGAGGCGTCCGCGGCATCGATGTTCGCGCGGTCCTGTTCAGGTGTCCGTTGAGCCAACCCGCACGGAGGCCGCGGACTCCATCGCCAGAGCCAACAGGCTAGGCCGGGTTCGTCGTGTACTTGCTCAGCAGCGCCTGCGGGAGGTGGCAGGAGTCGCCGGGGAATCGCGCCAGCCGGTCCTGGTGCTCGTCGGCGCTTCTCACGTAGTTCGTCAGCGGCAGGACTTCGACGGCGATCTGCCCAGAATCGGGCCTGGCCTCGATGAACGCCCGCGCCAAGTCCAGATGACCAGGATCCTCGGAGTAGACGCCGGTCCGGTACTTCTCCCCCACGTCCGGCCCGTGATGCCTGACACGAAGATGCGTTGGCGAGCGGGCAGGTAGGTGCGTCCCGGCTCATTCGAGAGGTGCCGGGCTGGGCGGGACCTATCGGGTGTCTCCCGCACGTCAGGCTGAAGTCGGTCGTTCGCGGCGTTTGTAGGGTGGCGTGCTGCTCGCTCGTGGTGGGTTGCTGGTGGTCGGCGCGGCCATGGCCTGGGTGCTCCGACGAATCGTCCGACCCGGCGCTCGCAGCGCGCTCACGCGTCATTCGGTCGAGTCCGTGACCAGCAGACCGGGCTGTGGCGATGAGGGCGCGGACCAACGGCCGAGCGGGCACTGCGCTCCCCACTCGTCCAAGCAGGGCAGATAGAATCTCGACATGGGCGATCACGCTGTACCGAACCTGCCGTCGCGTGACTTCGGTGCCACCGTCTCGTTCTATGGTGCATTCGGCTTCGAGGTGACCTACCAGGACGACGGCTGGCTGATTCTCCAGCGCGGTAGGCTCCGCCTAGAGTTCTTTCCGTACCCAGAACTCGTTCCCGAAGAGAGCTCGTTCATGTGCAGCATTCGCGTCGACGATCTCGACGACCTGTACCGCCAGCTCAGCGAGGCCGGTGTCGAGGAAAAGTCACTCGGGCGTCCGCGCTTGCATCCGGTCCGGCTACAGCCGTGGGGGCTGCGCGCCGGGTTCCTCGTCGATCCCGACGGAACGCAACTGAACCTGATCGAGAACGGCTCGTAGCTCTGTTCTGATCGCTGCTCCGCGCGATCACACCCGACGGCAGAGCGGCAGCGCGGCTGCGGTGAACGCGGCTGCTTGCTGGCCGACTAGCCGTGGTGGCCCTGGCGGGCCGCTCGTTCAGGGCTGAGAATTGTCATTAACCCCACCAAGGGCTACCGTGCAGGCAAGCTCGCGGGCGACCACACCGACGGCGTCGGCAACCACTGGTGGTACCAGATGCAGCCCTCCGACTGGCACGCCCACCAGCTACCGCCGACCATCGGTGAACGCATCGTCAAGCCAAAAGACTGGTAGCCAGAGCCACCGCGCTGCTACGCTAAAGACATACCACCCGGCCCCTCTGGGGCCGGGTTTTTCTCGTCTCAAGAAGGAGCAGAGGCCGAGAATGCCGACGTCGAATAGCCCTCGGCCTACCCGTGAGGGCAAGTCAGGGCGCAGACTCCTCCGATGGCGCTGTCTTGATGCCCCACCGGTAGCCGTCGGGGTCTGCGCAAATGGCGTAGGACTGGCCCCAGGGCATGTTGGTCAGTTCCTGCAGTACCTGGCCACCGCTCGTTCGGATGACCTCGACGAACCCGACGGCATCGGTGCGCCCATCGAAGGTGATGTCGATAGTGGTTGAACCCGGGCCCGATGCCGGCGCGGAAGAGTCCCACCAGCGTGCAAACTCTGCCGTGTGGAGCCCGACCGGCGCGAATCCGGCTGTGACTTCCCATGCGCGAGGAGTCTCGTCACCCGGCGTCACGATCGAGCGTAGCTGGCAACCTAACGCCGCGTAGAAGGCGCGGCTTCGGTCCAAGTCAGCGACGATGAGATTGATCTGTGTCACACCAACCATGCGTCAAGAGTACTTTCGAGACCCGGATCCCTGGGCCTGACTGCATCCGGTGCGACCACAGCGGTGCTCGATGTCAGGCGGTGTTCGTCGTGTATTTGCCCAGCAACGCCCGCGGGAGGTGGCAGGAGTCGCCGGGGAATCGCGCCAGCCGGTCCTGGTGCTCGTCGGCGCTTCTCACGTAGTTCGTCAGCGGCAGGACTTCGACGACGATCTGCCCAGAATCGGGCCTGCCCTCGATGAACGCCCGCGCCAGGTCCAGATGACGAGGATCCTCGGAGTAGACGCCGGTCCGGTACTTCTCCCCCACGTCCGGTCCCTGTCTGTTCACGCTGTACGGGTCGATGATCTCGAAGAAGTAGGCCATCAGATCGCCCACGGTGACGGCGTCCGGATCGAAGCGGGTACGCACGCATTCGGCGTAGCCGTCGTAGTCTCCGTCCAGCATCGGGCTGGTGCCGTTGGCTCGTCCGGCCTCGGTGAAGACCACGCCGGGAAGGGTCTTGATGAACGCCTGCACACCCCACAGGCACCCGCCGGCGAAGTAGATCTCCTGGCTCATCGACACCTCCACCGGACGGTTCCTGCTCCCTGCTCGACGCGCATGTTCGCTCGGGCCAACGCTAGCCAGTCCGCCAGGACTTTGCCTCGGGCAGCCGACAGTGAAGCGCGAAGAGTGCGGTCCACGCCGGACCATGTATCACCATCGGGCCCTCGCCCTCCTTCACCACAGAGCCCCTCGGCTCTGCTATTGGAGGTTTGTGCAATGAACATCGAAGACATCGCCGAGTCTGCAACGGTCCCCTATACGACCGCGCTCAAGGAGTTCGACTGGTGGGGGTTCCCCTTCCAGAGCAAGCAGCTCAGCTTCACCATGCAGGCCCAGCTCGCCTCGAACTGGTGCTGGGCAGCCACGGCCAGCAGCGTGTCGCGCTTCTTCTGGTCTTGGAGCACTTGGGCACAGTGCACGATCGCGAATGCCGAATTGGGGCGCAACGACGCCTGCAATTCGCCGATCCCGTCCGGCGCCAACGTGCCCTGGTATCTCGACAGGTCACTGGCCCGCACCAACAACTTCGTCTCGATCCACTCCGGGCCGGCGTCGTTCGCGACGATCCGCGCCGAGATCGACGCCGGCCGTCCGGTCGGTGCCAGAATCGGGTGGAGCGGTGGCGGCGGCCACTTCATGGTGATCTATGGCTACGCGAAGTGGCTGAACACCGAATGGGTGTACATCGACGACCCGATCTACGGCAAGAGCCAACTCACCCTGAGCAACTTCACCAACAACTACCAAGGGAGCGGCACATGGACGCACTACTACCTCACCAAGAGCTTCCGTCTTTGGTGGTGGCCTAACGTGACGCTGAACGACCGAGTCTTCACGAAGCTCTGGGAGGCACGCGAGCATCTGCACCTGGCCGCGGCCACGGATCCCGCGCATGTGCGGCAGTCCGCCGGCGAACGGCCGTCCGAACCTGACCAGGCCCGGTTCGGGCTCACCCAGCCGACCTTCGCGCTGGGACTGGATCAGCTGCTGTCCGGCGAGAACACCGACCCGAAGCCGGTGGGCCTGCGCGTCTTCGAGACCCTGGACGGCAAGCCGGTGGCGTTCTACGACGTGGACGACGCCGACGAGGGCGCCGTGCGCGCGGCCTCGCAGTCAGAGACGCGCTTGGACGCCTTCGCCTCGGCGATCGGCGTCGCGGCGCCCCAGGTCACCGGCGGCGGCGAGGGCACCGAGACCCGCATCCTGCAGGTCCCCGCCCTCAACTTCGAGGCGTTCTGGGTCGTGCAGGGCGAGGACGAGTCGGTGCTGGTTCCGTTGCTGGGCGCCGCGGGGCTCGAGCCGGGGCAGTCCTATCCGCTCCAGGATGCGCTGGACAAGTTGCGCGAGGCCGCCCAGCCGTTCGCCGGCATGGACGACACCATGGGCGCCTAACAGCTCACCTCCCGGAGGCCCGATCCGGGACGAGACCCACTCTCGCGCACAAGTTGCACCCACGCGCACGAAATATCGTGCGCAACCGTACAACTCGTGCGCGAGAGTGTGGGCTCCTTCTTACCCGTCCCGCCGGGCAGTCCCCCTGACCGCCGCGGGAGCGCCGCTGGCCGGTCAGGCGAAGGCGCGGTCCAGAAAGTCGTTGACCAGGGCGATGTAGCCCGGACGGTCGGCGAAGTAGCCACCGCAATGCTCGGCGCCGTCAAAGGTCACCGACTCGGTCGCTCCCGGCCCGGCCGCCTCGGCGAGCAGGACCATATGCTCGTACGGAATGACCTGATCGGCGGTGCCGTGCAGCAGCAACATCGGCCGGGGCGCGATCGCGGCGATCCGGTCGACCGGCCGCACCTCGTCGAACGAATAGCCGCGCACCGCGCGGTTGAGCAGGTTCGCGGCGGGGACGACCGCGCCCGGCAGTCGGTATTTGGCGTAGGCAGCGGCCACCACGTCGCTCATCATCGCGAACGCCGAGTCCGCCACCACCGCCTCGATCCGGTGATCCTCGGCGGCGGCGAGGATGGTGGCGGCCGCACCCATCGAGAAGCCGACCACGGCGATCCGGGCTTCCGGGCAACGCCCGCGCACCAGATCGACGGCGGCGCGCACGTCGCGCTGCTCGAAATGCGAAAGCGACTGCGGACCGTCCCCGGAATCACCATTGCCGCGGAAGTCGAAGAGCAGCACGCTGTGCCCGGCGCGCCACAGCCCCGAGCCGATCCCGAGCATGTCGGCCTTGGTGCCGCGGTGGCCGTGGCAACAGATCACGACCGTCTCCGCATCGGACGCCTCCAGCCACCATCCGGCAAGCCGGACGCCGTCGTCCGCGGTGAAAGTGACGTCCTCCGACGGCGCCCCCACCTCGAACGGGGAGAACCCGTACTGCAGCGCCGGCCGGTACCTGCCGTTGAGCTTGAACACGGTGGCGCCCGCCACCGCGCCGACCCCGATCCCCACACCTGCCAGCACACGCGCCGCCGCACCAAGAGCCCTACTCACTCCTGCAACCCTACGCCGCCCCCGGTGACTGACCAGAGTTGGCTCGACGACCCGGCATTCGACATCCGAGGCCCTGAATGGGCCGTGCGGGATACGACCAGGAGATTGTTGCGACGTTGTCGCAACAATTGACGCTTCGCTTCGGCCGAGGGTTCGACAGGGCCAATCCGCATCGGATGATCAAGTTCGCACAGCTGTTCCCAGACCCGGAGATTGTGGCCGCGCTGGGGCAACAATTGAGTTGGACTCACTTCAAGACTCTCCTGCCCGTGCGCAGCCCCGAAGCGCGGGCCTTCTACATCGACCAGGCTGTCGGAGCACGTCTGAGCGTCCGTGCGCTACGTGAGCTCATCGGACGCCAGGGCTTCGAGCGCAAAAGAGATCGCCGATGCCCAGGCCCTCGGGGCAACGGATGGACGTTCGTCGCGCGCCAGAAGCGGATGACCATCGACAACGACGACTTCTACCTCGCCCCCCAAGGCCGAACTTCAGGCGCGAATCCGAGAGATTTACCGGACCGCACAGGAGAGGATCACCAGGAAACGGCTCGCCGCATCCAACGAAGACGCTGACGAGTAGGCGCGAACACCGTCTGACCATGCACCCTGTGGGGTACGCTGATCTTTATTGAGAATGGTTCTCAACTTAGAGAGTGGTGTCATCATGCCCAGCACACAAGCGCCGAGCAGTCCGGATCTGGCCGGACGGCTGCAGACCCAAGCGATCATCGCGTGGGTGGTGACCGCCGTCGGCACGGTCACCTTCCATCTGCTGCACCTGTATGCCGCGGTCGGCGAGGTTGCGGCGCTCGCGGACGGCCACGGCCACGACCATGCGCACGATCACGGCGAAGGCGGCGGGCACTTGGACTTCTACACGAGCCTGACCGATCACAACTCCGGTTCGGCCTGGCAGCTGGTCATCTTCCTCGCCCTGATGGTGATTCCGCCTGCCATCGGGCTGGCGTACGCCACGAAGGCCGGCGCGATCATCATGATGGCCACCGGCTTGATCCACGCGTTGGCCATGTCCCTGGATGGGTTCGCCCACGGCCTCGGCGAGGGCGCCTGGTCGACCCTCGCCCTGACACTCGTGGCCATCCTCACGCCTGCGGCCATCGCCACGATCAGGAACATCCAGTGGCTCCGAGCTTTCCCCACCCACGGAGCGGCCGCTTAGCGGCCGCGAGGACGATTCCGCCAAGCGCCGGGCGAGCCCTATCCCGCTCCGTACAGTGGTGCCGTGACGAAGCGAGCCGGTCGCGCGTGGGCGATCGTCGACCGTGGCACCCGCCTGTGGTGGCAGGCATGGGGCCGCAGGATCGATGACGTGGAATGGCTTGACCGGTCGGTGGCCGTCCGCGGCCTTGGCGGCGAGGGATGGCTGGACGAGCTTCGAGGGTCGGGACGAGTCCGGGACGACATTCCCGGCAACGGGATCCTGCCTGATCTCGGCGTCCTCGACAGCGCCGGATTCCGCGCCGCGGACCTGCACCCACTCGTTCGGGACTTCTACGAACACACCAGCCTCTGGGATATGGATGTCCGCATCGTCTGGTCACGATGGTTCGCTTTCGGTGGCTGGCTCATCGAGCGCTTCTTCGGCCGGCGGGTGCAACAGCTGGCCATCCCGGTGACGCCGGGGCGGTCCTCGCGCAGCATGTCCTCGTCGGTCAGCGCAGTGTTTGATGACAAGGGACGACGCGAGGCGTCCGCGTGGACGCGCCGCCTCGTCGCCACCGGCGAATGCGTCTACAGCGGGCGCTACGCCACGAAGCCAAGCCCCATCGACCAGACGCCACTGGTGCATACCACCTTCCCGCTCGAGGACGGCAACATCCAGGTGCTCCTCACCCCGAGCGTCGAGGATGACGGTTCGCTGCGTCTGTCCTCGCCGGCCGGTGGCTTCGGCGAGCCGGGCGCCTATGCCGTCGTCCGGAATCCGCGCCGCGACACCTGGCACGCCGCCAGGCTCCCCCTGCACGAGGAGTTCCGCGTGTATGTGGACGCCTCCGGCGCCCTCCGCACCGTTCATGACCTCCGGCTCTGGCGCGCGGGAGTGCTACGGCTCAGCTATGAGATGAGGCGACGACGATCAGGATCGGTCGCGATGCAGGGGTAGCCGGGCGGTGACCATCCCGTGCGCCGGATGCCGCCACCGACGACGAGACCACTAGGGTTCACGCGTGGCCCTACGCACCCATGACCTCAGCAGCTCGCACGACTCACGGCGCTCGGCGGACTGGATGGTCACCGGTGGGGCGGGGCTCCTGGGGACGGCGGCGGTCGCAGCCCTGGCCGCGAACGGGATCATCACCGGGATTCCTGCCCTCCTGATCGGCGCGGTTGCGCTCGTGCTGATCCCCAGCGTCCGGCATCTGTCCGGGCGAGTGTTCGTCAATGGCGTCCTGCTGTGCGCGATCGCCTATCTGACCTGGATGATCCCGCTGCCGCCGATCGGGATCACCCGGGGAGGGCTGCTGCTCAGCGTGATGGCCGGGCTGGTCTGCGGAGCGATCGCGGCCCGGCGCCGCGGGCTGACCCGGGTGCGCGTCCTTCCGGCCGTCGCCGATGTGGACGCCGTGATGGCGGTGCTGGCGACGATCACCTCATTGGCCTCGCTGACCTATTGGCTCAGGGCCTGGACGCCGGAACTCGCCTACGGGCTGCTCACCGGCCCCTGGGACAACTCCTCGCACTACTCCATGGTCATGGTCATGCACCGGTACCAGAACATCCTGTTCAACCTGGGGCCGTCCGCCGACGGGACGCCGTACTCCTTCTATACCTATCCGGCCGGCTACCACGCCGTGGCGGCGTCGGTGATGGATCTCCTCGCCGGCACACCGGGCCCGCATCCGGTCGCCTTCGTGATGACCGCCGCGATCGTGCTGGCGGGCGGGTACTTCATCGTGGCGGCGGGGATCGCCAACCTGCCCGTCATCCGCCGCGCGGGAGTGTGGGGGTACTTCGCGATCAGCGTCGGCGTCGGCGTCCTCGGCTTCGGCCCCGGCATGATCGCCCCCAGTGACGGGCACTACAACTTCAGCTTCGCCATCATCATGGTGATCGCAGCCTCCCTGGCCGCGATCAGGATGCGCCGGTTGTTCAATCCGCTTCAGGCCAGCACCGTGCTGGCCGCCGCTCTGTGCGCGGGCGGCGCCTGGCTGCCGATGGGCATGCTCGCCGCCGGGCTGTCGCTGATCGCGCTGGTGCCCTGGCAGCGCAACCGGCTGGTGGGGACGACCGCGGAGCGGGCCTGGGTCGGCTTGGTGGCCTTAGTCGTGCTGGCGGCGACGGTGGTGACGATCGCTTCGCAGTACATGCTCGGGACGACGGTGGGCCACCTGGCCACGGCCGGGGGCGGGCTGGTCGCCGCCAGCGCCGTGCTGCCGCCCACCACCGCGGCGCTGCTGGGCCTGCTCAGCCTGGCGATCCGGACGCCGGACAGCCGTATCGCCCAGCGGCCGAGCGTCCGCCGGGCGGCCTGGATCAGCCTGCTGCTGATGGGGCTGATCGTCGTCTACTCCGTGGTCGAGGCGATCATCGTCACCTATGCCGGCCAAGCGCGGCCCAGCTACTACCCGCAGAAAGCGCTCAACGGCATCACCACGGTGGCCATGGTGATCGCCGGTGTGATGATGGCGATCGTCGCCTCCGACCGGGTGCCGCTGCCCGGAACTCGGCCCTCCTCGCGGCGGGCGATCGCGGCGCTGATGTGCACGATCGGCATCCTTCCGCTGGCGCTGTCGCACACGACGATCTTCTCCCGCAACGGCCTGGGCGACACCTCCGCCCGGGTCTTCGGGGGCCTCCCCGCACGTCCTGACCTCGTTGCCGCGTGCCACGCCGCGCTGAAGGTGCCCGTTCATCAGGCGGCCATCATCGCCAGCGGACGCGAAACGGACACCCTGATCTGCGCGGACGGCCGCGGCACCCAGTCGTGGGAAACCTGGGACATCAACGAGGTGACGAAGAAGCTGACCGGCCACGAACTGGTCCGTGCGGCCCGGCCGTGGCTGGACGGCGGCACCGCCGTGCTCGTCGTCGCTCCTGAATCGCTCGACCGGTACCGGCGCCTGGTGGGGACCGGGTCGGACCAGAAGGTCATCGCCTGGGAGGATCCCCCAGCCCGTCGCTGAGCGGCATCGGCCACGGTCGTGCGGCCGCGCTCGCGCCCGGGTTCATGCGCTGCGGACGCTGCGCAGCAGGTTCACCATCTCGATGGCACCCACCGCGCAGTCGAAGCCCTTGTTGCCCGCCTTGGTGCCGGCGCGCTCGATCGCCTGCTCGATGCTCTCGATGGTCAGCACGCCGAACATCACCGGAATGTCGTTGGCGAGCGACACGGTCGCGATGCCCTTGGCCACCTCATTGCAGACGTAGTCGTAGTGGGTGGTGCTGCCCCGGATCACGGCACCCAAACAAATCACCGCGTCATACCGGCCGCTCTTCGCCATGGCCGAGGCGATCAGCGGAATCTCGAAGGCTCCGGGCACCCAGGCCGTCTCGATGCTGGACTCATCGACGCCGTGACGCGTGAGGGCGTCGAGTGCTCCGGACAGTAGTTTGCTGGTGATGAACTCGTTGAACCGCGCCGCGACGATGCCGACACGGATGCCGTGGGCGACGAGGCCGCCCTCGAAGCTCTTTGTCATTCGTTTTCTCCTTTGATCAGTACTGTAGAAGGTGGCCCATTTTTTCTTGCTTGGTCTTGAGGTAGAACAAGTCACTTTCGGTTGCCTCGACCTGGATCGGGAGACGCGCCGACACGCTCATCCCTGCCCTGGAGAGCTGATCGACCTTGTCGGGATTGTTGGTCAGCAACCTCAGCGTCTCGACGCCGAGATCGCGCAGAATCTGGGCTCCGATGAAATACTCGCGAGAGTCGCCGGGGAATCCGAGGGCGAGGTTCGCCTCCAGCGTGTCCATGCCTCGATCCTGCAGGGCGTAGGCGTGCAGTTTGTTGATCAGTCCGATGCCACGCCCCTCTTGGCGCAGATAGAGCAGGACGCCTCGTCCCTCGTCCTGGATCCGGCGCATGGCCGTCGCCAACTGGTCTCCGCAGTCACAACGCGCCGAACCGAAGGCGTCCCCGGTCAAGCACTCGGAGTGCACGCGGCACAGCACGTCACGCCCATCACCGAGGTGGCCGGCGACGAGCGCGACATGATGCTCGTCAGTGAGTTGGTCGACGTAGCCATGGGCCACGAAGTCGCCGTACTCGGTGGGCATCACGGTGGACGCCACCCGCTTCACGAGCCGGTCGTGCCGTTGGCGGTACTCCTGAAGATCCCGGATACTCACCATGGTCATCTGCCAGGTCGCAGCCAGCGCGGCCAGTTCGGGACCACGCATCATGGTGCCGTCCTCGCGCATGATCTCGCAGCAGAGCCCGCACTCTTTCAGTCCAGCCAATCGCAGCAGATCGACCGTCGCTTCGGTGTGACCACTACGCTCCAGAACGCCGTTCCTCCGTGCACTCAGTGGGAACATGTGACCGGGGCGACGGAAATCGGACGCGCGGGAATCGTCTTGAGCGCACATCATCGCGGTGTGGCTGCGTTCGGCGGCGGAGATACCGGTCGTCGTGTCGACGTGGTCCACCGAAACCGTGAAGGCCGTCTCGTGATTGTCCTGGTTGTCGAGCACCATCGGTGTGAGCTGCAGCGCGCAGCACCGTTCGGCGCTCATGGGCATACAGATCAGCCCTCTCCCGTGGGTGGCCATGAAGTTCACCACGTCTGCGGTGGCGAACTCGGCAGCACAGACGAAGTCACCTTCGTTTTCCCTGTCCTCGTCATCGATGACCAGGACGATCTTTCCCTCACGCAGGTCGTCCAGCGCGCGCTCGATCGAGTCCATCCGAACCTTCCCTTCTCTAGAATCCGTGTTCCGCCAGGAATCCGGCGGTGATACCGCTCCCCCGTGGCACCTCACCCAGCAGGCGCGCGACGTATTTCCCGATGCAGTCGTTCTCCAGATTCACCGCGTCCGAGATACGCAGGCCCGGCAGGATGGTGGACGCCGCGGTATGCGGTATCACGGAAACGCTGAAGTCGTTCGCCGTCACGGCGGCGACCGTGAGACTGATTCCGTCGACGGCGATCGATCCCTTTTCCAGGACGAGCCGGAGAATGTGCGGGTCCGCGGCGATCGTGAACCAGATCGCGTTGTCGTCGCGCCGGCGCCTGATCAGCTTTCCGGTGCCGTCGATATGACCCGAGACGATATGCCCGCCGAACCGTCCGTCGGCGCGCAGTGCGCGTTCGAGATTCACCGGACTTCCTGGCCGGAGCCGGCTAGAGTGGACCGGTCCAGCGTCTCGTGCATCACGTCGGCGGCGAAACCGCCGGCCGTGATGTGCGCCACGGTGAGGCAGACGCCGTTCACGGCAACGCTGTCGCCCAGGTAGATGTCCTCGCCGATCCGCGGAGCACGAATCGAGAGGACGGCCGACCTCGCGCCCTTCGTCACGCGCTCGACCACTCCGACCTCTTCTACGATTCCGGTGAACACGCCAGCACCTCACTGTCGAGAAGAAGGTCGTCGCCCAGCCTGCTGATCGCGGGCGGGCCCAGCCGGACGGCAGCCCCCGGCTCCGCCACCCCGGCACCGCCGACCGGCGTCATCGCGCGCCCGCCGAAGATCTTGGGCGCGACGTATGCCTGGACGCGATGGACGACGCCGCTGCGCAGCGCCGACCAATTCAGCGTGCCGCCTCCTTCGAGGAGCAGACTGTCCACCTCACGCTCGCCCAACGCACGCATCAGCGCAGCCAGATCGATGTGGTCGCCGTCGCGGGGAACCACCATCACGCCGCAGCCGGCCGCCCGATAGGGACGATGACGGTCGGCGTCGGCGACAGCGGTCGCGATGACGGTGGGGACATCCCCGCTGGTGGCGACCACGGCAGCCGTTTCCGGGGTTCTGAGATGGGTGTCGCAGACAACGCGCAGCGGGTTACGTCCGCCCTCGATGCGGCAGGTCAGCAACGGATCGTCGGCGAGCACCGTGCCGACGCCCACCATGATGGCGGAGTGACGAAGCCGGTCCTGGTGTACCTGAAGCCGGGCGGCCTCGCCGGTGATCCACCGCGACAATCCGGACGCTGTGGCGATCTTGCCGTCCATCGTCATGGCGTACTTCATCACCACATAGGGCGTGCGGTGCTGGATGAAGTGGAAGAAGCTCCGGTTCACCTCGTCGCAGGCGCCGCGTTCGACATCCTGGACGACCTCGACGCCCTGCGCACGCAACGCTTCCACGCCCTTGCCCGCGACGAGCGGATTGGGATCGCGTGAGCCGATCACCACCCGGGCGATGCCGCTGGCCAGCATGGCCTCCGTACACGGCGGCGTCCTGCCCTCATGGCAGCAGGGCTCGAGTGTCACGTACAAGGTGGCGCCGACCGGTGAGGCCGCACAGTCCGTCAGCGCGCGGCGTTCGGCATGGGCCTGCCCGCACCGTGCGTGGTAGCCCTCACCGATGATGCGGCCGCCCTTGACGACCACCGCACCCACCAGGGGATTGGGGTTGACCCACCCGCAACCTCGCTTCGCGAGTTCGATCGCCCGGCGCATGTACTGCTCGTCGCCCATCATCACCTCCAAGAAAGTCGCCCAGAAACGTCGGGGCCGAAGAGGGAACGATGAGCGGCGACCGCGAAACCTCGCGTCACAGAAAATGCCTTGAACAATATGTGTTCAAGGCATACAACTCATCAAGCCCGCGACTACACGACACGGACCCCGACAAAAAACCCCGAAATGCATCAGCATTTCAGGGCGTCACGTCGGCGTCCGCGCACGAGCGCGAACTCACTCATCTTCTACTATCAGACTCTCACTGTCGGCTCCGGAATCTAACCGGATCATCACCTTGCGGTTCGTGGGCTCTACCACCGATCGGGAATTACACCCTGCCCCGAAGATTTATTTATTTGTCTTCGCCAAGTTAGCAGCACCCCGAAAGCGTGTCAAAGCGGCGGCCCCACCTGCCGCCACGCAGCGTGGCTCTCGCCACGATCGCCGATGGGCGGACCGGGGCGGCTCAAGGCCGGGCAGCGAGGGCGACCAGTGAATCGAGCACACCCCGGACGGCGCGGCGATGCAGCGCCTCGGGGCGGGCGAGGGCGTCGATCTGCCGGGCCAGCGGAAGGTCGGCAACCGGCAGCAGCACGACGCCATCAAGGCCGGCGTGACCCCTGGTGTACCGGGGCATCAGTCCGATCGCCTGGCCGGTGCGGACGATGGTCGCCGCCACGAAGAACTCGTTGACCCGGTGCGCGATGTCGAGCGGACGCCCGTGCCTGACGGCGATCGGCGCGAGCAAGTCGGCCAGGGGAAAGCCGTCGTGCACCGCGATCCAGCGTTCACCGGCCAGGTCCGCGATGCGCACGCTGTCGCGGCCGGCGAGCGGATGCGTGCGGGCGACCGCGACATCGAGAGGTTCGGTGAGCAGCGGGGTGACGACGAGCCGGTCATTCGGCCACGGGTCGCCGTGCGGCAGCCGGTGCGCGATCACGAGGTCGTGACTGAGAGCGAGGGCCGGGAACTCGGCGAACGAGACATCCTCGTCCGACAACCTCAGGCGCGGGCCGTCCGCCAGCGCCATGAGCAGTGGAGCGAACCAGCTGAGGCCCGCACTGTGGAACGCGGTGACGCTCACCTCGGCGTCCGGGTCGTCGAGGAAGTCATCCACCGCCGACGCCGCGTCGGCCATCGCGACCGCGACGCGTGTGCCCGCGGCTGCCAGCGCGCGCCCGGCGTCGGTCAGTTCGAGGCGGCGTCCGCGCTTGACCGTCAGCGGCGTCCGGAACCGGCGCTGCAGCGCGGCGAGGTGCTGCGACACCGCGGACGGGGTGACATAGAGCGCATCGGCGACCGCGGAGACACTCCCCCGTTCGCCGAGCTCGCGGAGCACGCGCAGCTCATGCAATTGCATAAGCCAATCCTAAATGGTTACTTCAGTAAGTGAAGATTGTTCTTTACGGTGGGCGAGCCCAGCATGGGAGCATGACCGACCGAAACGGACGCCGCACGCCCGCATCCGACGCGCTCTTGCTGGCGGTCGCGATGGTGTGGGGCGGCAGCTATCTGTCGGCCAAGAACCTGGTCGCAGCGGTGGACGCCGAGGTCGCGCTGGCGTTGCGCTACGCGATCGCCGCGATCGGGATGGTCGCATTCGTGGCGATCCGGCGGAGCGGACCCGCCGGCAGGCGCGCCGCGCTCGCCGCCCCAGACCCGGAACGCCGCATACTGTTCGTGGGAGCCAGCCTCGGCGTGAGCCAGGCTTGCGTGCTCTGGCTGGAGACGACCGGCGTGGGGCTGACCAGCTCCACGAACGCGGGGCTGCTGATCAGCCTCAGCCTGATCTTCACTCCACTGCTGGAGATGCTCGTCCTGCGCCGCCGCCTACCGCCGGCGTTCTATCTGCTAGCACTCGTCGCGATCACGGGGGCACTGCCGCTCGCCTCGCCGGGCGGCCTGCGCACCCCCGGTCCGGGCGACGCGCTCGTCCTGACCGCCGCCGTCGTCCGTGCCGGACACGTCACCGCGACCGCGCGGCTCTTGCGCCCCACCGACGACGTCGCGCTGATCGTCACCCTGCAGATGGTCACCGGCGCCGCGATCGCGGCGATCCTCGCCGGGCCGCGACTGCCCCTCGCGTGGGGAACCATGGGGCCTGCGGCCTGGGGCGACGCGATCTACCTCGGCCTCGCCTGCAGCGTCTTCGCGTTCCTCGTCCAGGCGTGGGCCGTCGGCCGCACCTCGGCCGCTCGGGCGAGTCTGCTGATGGGCACCGAACCCGTGTGGGCGATCGCCGCCGGCGTCACGCTGGGCGGCGACCGGCTGGGTCTCGTCCAGATCCTCGGCGCCGTGCTGGTGGTGGCTGCCACGACCCTAGGAGCCCGTGTCGAGCGCCGCGCCCGGGAGGCCAGGAACGCTAGTCCGCCTCGATCACCCGGTGCCCCGCGGCACGCCAGGCCTCGATCGCCTCACGCGCGGACGCCGTGACCGGCGCCTCCGTAATCAGGCCCACCGACGTCGGCAACGGCACGAAGTAAGGGTGCCGGTGCCGCGCCGTCAGCTTGGTGTTGTCGAGCAGCACCCAGGTGGTGCGCGCGTTCTCCAGCGTCAGTGACTTCATCGCCTGGAGCTCCATGTCCGGACAGCTCAGCCCCCGCACCAGATCGATCGAGTCCGCCCCCAGGAACGCGACGTCCGGCGTCATCCGGGCGAGCTGCTGAGATGCCATCGAGCCCAGCAGCCGCCCGCCTCGCGGGTGCAGCACACCGCCGAGTACGACCACCTCCGCAGCCCCTTCGGCGAGCACCATCAAGCTCGGCAGGCTGGTGGTGGCCAGCGTGATGTCCGCACACCCGGCCAGCACCTCGGCAGCCTTCGCCACCGTGGTCCCGGCGTCCAGGAACACCAGCATCCCCGGCTCGACCTGCGCCGCCGCCGCCTGCCCGATCCGGCGCTTGGCCGCGGCATTGACCCGGTCTTTCTGGCGCCACGAGGGATCAGCCGGACGCGCGACGGCGCCACCGATCACCCTGAGGATCAGCCCTTCGGCCTCGAGATCGGCCAGATCGCGCCGCACGGTGGACTCGCTGACCTTGAGCGCCATCGCCAGTTCGGGGATCTCGTTCGGCTCGTCTCCGGATACCAGCTCGAGAAGGCGCTGACGACGCTCGCTCGTGGCCGACCTCACGGCTCGATCGCGGCTGGGCACCTCTCCTCCTGACAGTCGGGAGCGACTGCCGCCAAGGTAGCAGATGAAACCTTTACGCAAAACTACGGCGAGTAGTTGACATCAATGCGCAACTAGGCGCATGGTTGCTGCGTACGCCGATCACAGTCGAAGGAGACAGCAATGACGGCAGTCGTCATCATCGGGGATGACCTCACTGGCTCGAACGCGACCGGAGCCCTCTATGCCATGAGCGGGCTGCAGGTCGTCACGGTCGCCGACGTGGCGACGGCACACCGAACCGCCGACGTGGACGTGTTGGTCTTCAACACCGAATCCCGGCACCTCTCGGCGCGGGACGCCACCGCCCAAGTCGAGTCGGTGATGGACTTCGCGGCCCAGACCGGCGCCCAGATCGTGAAGCGCGTGGACACGACACTGCGCGGCAACATCGCGACCGAGGTGACCGCCGGCCTCGCCACGCTGCGGGCCAAGCGGCAGAGCGGTCGTCAAGTGGCGCTCATGGTGCCGGCCTTCCCCGCCTCCGGCCGCGTGACGGTGGGCGGGCGGCAGCTGGTGCAAGGCGTCCCGGTTGCGCGTTCGTGGGCGGCCACCGACCCCTTCACCCCGGTGCGGACCTCGCGCGTGGCGGGCCTGTTCGCCGACCAACCGGTGCGGACCGCCGAAATCGGGTTGGAGGAACTCGACGACCGGCTGGCCGAGCGGCTGGCGGTCGCGGCCCACGATGCGGATGTCGTCGTGGTCGACGCCTACTCCGACGAGGACATCCTCACCGTCGCGCAAGCAGCCCACCGGGTCGGCCTCGACAGCGACCTGGAATGGCTCGTGGTGGACACCGGACCGTTCGGCGTCGCCCTGTGCGCCAACCGAGGACTCGGCGGGGTGCGCACCGAACAGAACCCGCTCGTCCTGGTGGTCGCGGGCAGCCTGACCGATCAGACCCGCGAACAGCTCGACCGCCTAATATCGGCGACCGACACAGCACTGGTCACCGTCGACGCGCACCTCGACACGCCCGACAAGGTGGTCGATGCGCTGGCCGAAGCGGTCGCCGCCGGCCGTTCGGTGGTGGGCGTGCGCACCGCCCCCGTCACCGGACACCCCAACGCAGTGGATGCCGAACTCACCTTGCAGTTCCTCGCCGAGACGGCACGGGCGGCGATGACCAGGCTCGAACCGGCCGGCATCTACGCCACCGGCGGCGACGTCGCGATGACCGTGCTCGACGCCCTGGGCGGCGACGGGTTCCGGATTCTCAGCGAGGTGCTGCCCCTGGCCGTCATCGGCGAGGTCAGCGGCGGCCCCTACGACGGCACCGGCCTGGCGACCAAGGGCGGCCTGATCGGCGACGCCGACGCCGCCGTCCTCTGCGTGGCCGCGCTGCAACAGGCCTCAC
The DNA here is from genome assembly GCF_047602245.1 of Propioniciclava sp. Classification (GTDB taxonomy): domain Bacteria; phylum Actinomycetota; class Actinomycetes; order Propionibacteriales; family Propionibacteriaceae; genus Propioniciclava. Next base: position 2,935,618 of record NZ_JASGHT010000001.1, on the reverse strand, counting down.
GACACTCCGCCGACGTGACGTTGGTGGATCCAGCCACTCAAGAAGGGAAGTAAGACGATGGGCGAGATTCAGACACCCGTCCTGGGCGTGACGGTAGGCGATCCTGCCGGCATCGGCCCCGAGATCAGCGTGGCGACGGTGATTCGCCCCGACCTCCGGTCGCAGGCACGCGCCGTCCTCTACGCCGACCCGAGCATCATCCAGCGGGCCATCGCGATCATCGGCGCACCGGCGCGAGTGCGCATCATCGATGATCCCGCCGAGGCAAGCACCGAGGCGTCCGTGGTCGACGTGATCGACATCGGCGTCGTGGCGGACGCCGCACAGGTCGAGTTCGGAAAGGTGCAGGAACTGGCCGGGCGCGCGGCCGTCGGTTCGATCGAAACCGCCGTGACCGACGCCCTCGCCGGCCGGACCGCGGGCATCGTCACCGCCCCACTCAACAAGGAGGCGATCTGGGCGACCGGCTCACAGTTCCTCGGCCACACCGAGATGCTGCAGGAACTGACCGGCGCGGAGAAGACCGACACCATGTTCGTCCTGGGCGAGCTGTGCACCTTCTTCGCCACCCGGCACATGTCGTTGCTGCAGGCGGTGCAATCGATCAAGCAGGATCTGCTGGTCGGTTCGATCAGCCGCGCACTGCGCGCCCTGCGCGTGTTCGGCTACCAGCGCCCCCGCCTGGCCGTCGCCGCCCTCAACCCGCACGGTGGTGAGAACGGCCACTTCGGCCGCGAGGAACTCGACGAGATCATCCCCGCCATCCAGCAGATCAACGCAGAGTCGGACGCCGGCGTGATCGGCCCGATCCCGGCCGACTCCGTCTGGCATCTGGGCCTCAAGGGCGCCTTCGACGGCATCCTCTCGCTGTATCACGACCAGGGGCACATCGCGACGAAGACCTACGACTTCGACCGGACCGTCTCGGTCACCGTCGGACTGCCGATCCTGCGCACGTCGGTCGATCACGGCACCGCCTTCGACATCGCCGGCACCGGCAGGGCCGCGCCGCAGACGATGATCTCCGCCTTCGAAGCAGGCATCCGGTTCTCCGCCCGCAACCAAGCCATCGCTGAGGCCTACCCCAGCAAACAACTCGTCTCCACACCGCCAGAGAGGAACTAGTCCCGTGTCCACTACCGCACCCGCACCAGCCGTACCTCAGAAGAGGTGGCTGTATGTGATCCCGGTCGCGGCGATCATGTACATGCTCGCCTACCTCGACCGGAACAACGTCGCGGTGATCCTGCCGTTCCTCGAGCAGGACCCGACCATGCATCTGTCCGTCGCCGACAAGGGCCTGGTCAGCGGCATCTTCTTCATCGGTTACATGTTCCTGCAGATTCCCGGTGCCGTCGCCGCCCAGAAATGGAGCGCGAAGAAGACCGTCCTGATCCTGATGATCACCTGGGGCCTGGCGGCGATGGCGTGTGGCTTCGTCGCCAACCGTGACCAGTTCCTCGTCGCGCGCTTCTTCCTCGGCGTCTTCGAAGGCGGCGTCTGGCCGGCCGTCCTGGTGCTGCTCGCCAGCTGGTTCCCGCTCGCTGAACGCGCCCGCGCCAACGCGCTGTGGATGCTGTGCCTGCCGCTGTCGTCGATCCTGATGGCGCCCCTGTCCGGCATCCTGCTGGAGTACTTCAGCTGGCGCACCGTGCTGATCATCGAAGGCGTCCCGCCGCTGCTGTGGGCCATCGTCTGGTGGTTCGCCGTCGCGGACGGCCCCAGCAAGGCCACGTGGGTGGATGCGCGGGAGCGCGACTACATCCAGAGCACGCTGGCCGCCGAAGAGGCCGCCAAGCCCGCCGTCGATCCCAAGGGCGGCTACCGCCGAGCGCTCAAGGACCGCCGCGTCCTGCTGATGATCGTCATCTACTTCTGCTGGATGACCGGCTTCTACGGCTTCAGCCTGTGGCTGCCGACCGTGCTGAAGCAGCTCACCGGCGGCTCCTCCACCGTGGTCGGCTGGCTCACCGCGATCCCGTACCTGATCGCCCTGGTCGCGATGGTGCTGGTATCGCGCTGGAGCGACCGGACCCAGAACCGCCGGCTGGCGGTCGCGGTGCCGCTGCTGGTGGGCGCCACCGCCCTCGTCCTGGGACAGATGATCTCGGTGCCGTGGATCAACATCGTGCTGCTGTGCGTCGCCGCGGTCGGCATCTACTCGCCGTACGGTCCCTTCTGGGCGATCCCGGCTGGGTTCCTGCGGATCGAGGTGCTGGCCTTCTCGATGGGGCTGATCAACGCGCTCGGCAACCTGGGCGGATTCCTCGGCCCGTACGCGGTCGGCTGGTTGCACGATGCCACCGGGAGCGACTTGGTCGGCTACCTGTCGTTGGCAGGCGTCCTTGTGCTCGGCGCCGTGCTGACCCTGGTGGGCGTGAAGACGCAAGCACCGGCCGCCAAGGAGCCGCAGCAGGCAGTGAGGGCCTGATCTGCGGACCCAGGGGTGGTGCCGTCCCGATTCCCGGGCGGCACCACCCCTTTCGTCCGCCCCTAATTCCCTGCTCTCAACACGCTGCCGGCCATCACCGCGTCCCCGTCCGGTCCGCCAGTGTGTGACCGAGCGTAGGCTCCGTGCTCACGCGTGAGAAGTTGTCGTCGCGCGCAGGCTGCAACATGCGCGCGACGACACGTAGATGCGCCAAGCGACGGAGCGTACGCTCCGTCAACCGTCGTGGACCGCGGACCGGGGACCCCACTGCGTCGCGATCACGAACGCCGCGATGTCACGATGGCCGTCCGCATCGGGATGCAGTCCGTCCGACAACACCTCGGTGCGATCGCGCAGAATCCCGTAGACGTCGATGAAATCCCGGTGCGTTTCGCCGGCCCAGCTGGACAGCCGCGCGTTTGTCTCCTCAAGCGCCGACGTGGCGAGTTCAGCCCCGAACTCGCCCGCAATCCTCTTCTCGTCGTTCCACAATGGCCCCATCACGACCGGACGGACTCCCGAGGACTCCAGTTGCCGCACGAGCGACTCAAGGCGTGCAACCACATCGTCCGGGCCGGCCTGGTCATGGATGAGGTCATTCACACCGCACGCGACGAGCACCGTGTCGCAGCGCCGGCGTCGCACCTCGTCAGCGGCGAAGACGCTCAGCTCTCGCGCGGTGATCCCAGGAATGGCCAGATTGAAGAACCGATGCTGTCGCTCGTTCGCACCGATATGGACGGTCGCGACCTCATGCGCCCAGCCGCCCCGCTCATCGGTGCGTCCATAGGCGATCGAGTCGCCGACGAGCCCGATGCGCTGAGCGACCGCAAGCGGCCGCGCATCGACGTACGCCCACACCATCCCGCGCCCGGCGGTCATCACGCGGCGTCGCGCGTAGGCGGAAACCTCGTACTCGTCGGCCGCCCCGAGTTCCTCATCGGTCAACGCGAGGATTCCGCCGGCCACTTCCTGCTCCTCGTCGCGCACCAACCCGCGATGAACGGCCAGACCACTCAGGCGCACCACGTCAGGATCGTCGATCGGCACGTCCGTGATGCCATGCCCCACCAGCGAGTCCGGGATCACCGGCACCTGGCGCGAGAACAGCTCCTGCTGCACCTGCGGATCAAGCAGCGTCCCGAACGAAAACACCAGATGGGCAGGACCAGGCTCCTCAAACATGCACCCGATGCTAGAGCGCCGAGCCCCCTCCGACGTGACGGAGCGTACGCTCCGCGAGCCACGGAACCTACGCTCCGCTGACCGGGGTCGAGGGGGGACGATCGTCCGAGCTCAGCGTCAGTGCCGAATACGTCACACGAATCGTCGCCGGAGCGGCTGACCGAGATGATTCGTGTGACAATCTCGGCACTTTCGGCGACGGCGTCAGGGTTGTCGCAGGCCAGTTTGATCCGGCAGGGCATCGAGCAGGTGATTCAGGACCACCTAGGCGTCCGCCCCAAGATGAAGGCACGCACCCATGCGCCCGCGTTGGTGGGACGCACCGACGAACTGCTCGCCGGCCTGGGCAGCGACGCCACATCGTGAGGCTGGTGGCGGGCACCGTCGCCACGATCAACTCGCCCGAGCCCGGCCTTGCCGAGCGCTGGGAGGCTCTGCGGGCTCGCTGCGTAACAGCCACGTCAACTCTGCGTTTCAGGTGCGTCAGCGCCCTATTCCGGGCTCCTCATCCGTGGGACCGTCGTGTTCATGACGGACTTGATGGAAAGACCCGCCAGCGGTGAAAAGACGACCCTGAAACGCAGCATTACCACCTTGTTGCTGTTCTTCTTCATCGTCGGCGACACTCTCGGAGCAGGAATTTACACCCTGGTCGGAAGCATGGCACAGGACGTCGGCGGCGCCATCTGGGTGCCTCTGCTGATCGCCCTGGTGTTGGCCTTGCTCACCGCCGGAACCTACGCCGAGTTGATCACCAAATACCCCCATGCCGGCGGCGCCGCACGCTATGCCGAGCGCGCATTCAACAAGCCCTACATCACGTTCCTCATCGGTTTTCTGATGCTGTCCTCGGGCATCACCACGGCCGCCGCGCTCGCGAACGCGTTCGCGGGCGACTACCTGCAGGCGCTGGTCAGCGTTCCGCCGGTGCCGGTCACCCTCGGCTTCATCGCGTTGCTGATCGCGGTCAACCTGCGCGGCGTCAAGGAATCGCTGATGGCAACGTCGGAGCCACCCTGATCGAGATGAGCGGCCTGGTCATCATCATCGTCGTGGCCGCCCTGGTCATCGGCGGAGGCGGCGGCGACCTCAGCCGCGCCACTACCTTCGCCGAAGGCGTCCCGGCGATGAGCGGCGCGTTCGCGGCGTCCATCACCGCCTTCTTCTCGTTCCTCGGCTTCGAGGCCGCCGCCAACATGGCCGAAGAGGTCAAGGACCCGGCCAAGTCCTACCCGAAGGCGCTGTTCGGCGCGATCCTGACCGCGGGCGTGGTCTACCTGCTGATCGCGCTGAGCGCCGGCATCGTGGTGCCGACCGATCAGCTCGCTGCCTCCCAGGGACCGCTGCTCGAAGTAATCAAGGCCTCCGGCATCGCCTTCCCGCCGTGGCTGTTCGCCGCCATCGCGCTGGTCGCCATCGGCAACGGCGCCCTGCTGTTCATGGTGATGGCCAGCCGGGCCACCTACGGCCTGGCCGAGGCGCACCTGCTGCCGCCGGTCTTCGGGCAGATCGCCCCCACCCGCCGCACCCCGTGGGTCGCCATCCTGGTCGTCGGCGCCGTCACGATGGGGATGAGCTTCATCGGCGACGTCGGCATGCTCGCCGACACCACCGTGCTGCTGCTGGTGCTGGTCTTCATCTCGGCGAACCTGTCGGCGCTGATCCTGAAGAAGGACAAGGTCGCGCACCAGCACTTCGTGGCACCCAAGATCGTGTCGATCCTCGCGCTGATCGCCAGCGTCCTCCTGCTCACCCAGCAGAGCACCATCACCTGGATGATCGGCGGCGGCTACATCATCGCCGGCACCGCGCTCTTCTTCATCGCGCAGGCCCTGAACAGGCGCGCAGGCATCAAGCCCGACACCGCCAACCTGGACGCCGAACCTCCGTCCTGATCACTCACCCCTGCTGACCACCCTCCGATCGGCGCCTCCACGACATCTTCGTTCGTGGGGGCGCCGGCCACGCGCCACGAGTCACTCAAGCAGGAGACGAAACGAGTGCGGCCACCGAGGCGTAGGCGTCCGGCATGTCGCGGGACGGGACGTCGTAGACGCGGCTGATCCTGGTCTCCTCGTCGTAGCGCGGCCACCCCGCCTCGCCGTGCGTGACGAACCGGACGGCCGCCGCGTGCACCTCGTCCGCGAGCGCCTGGGGCGGGTTCGGCCCGGCGAGCGGTTCCATCGCGGGACCGTCGAGGCAATCGAAGAAGAACGGCACGTCCACGCAGTGCTCGGCGAAGCCGAAGGTGCCGGACGGCCAGGAGAACCGGTAGACCCAGGTGGACGCCTGACCGCGCGCGGCGGCGGTGGTGAGGACGCCGACGCGGAACATGCGATCGGTCAGCAGCCGTCCGGCCAGACGCACCTTGCCGAGCGCGGCGACGTCCGAGTTGTCGCGCAGGTACTGCGGGCGCACCTTCCCGCGAAGACCGAGCTTCTTCAGCAGCAGGAACTGCGGAACCCAGCGCAACGCGTCCTCGGCTTGGGTGAACGCCATCGTGAACTCGTCGTCGGTCGCCCCGAGGACGAGCGGTTTGCCGACGCCGATCCCCTGGCGGAGGGATTCGGCGGTCGGCCGGAGGATGAGTTCGCCGTCGACCACGGGGCCGAGCGGAAGACCGTTCTCGACCACTTCGGTGAGCGCCTCCGGGCCGAGGTCGGCCGCCTTCTTCTGGATCTGGAGGATCCGTTCCTCGGGCAGCGAGGCGAAGCCGGCCCTGGTCGGTTCGACCCCGGCCTCGCGCGCGAGCCCCTCGCTGAACGCCCGCGCCCGCGCAACCGGCACGTCGGCGACGGCACCCGAGATCGCATAGACGCCGTGGAACAGGTGCTGCGCACACTCCATGCCGAGCAGGGTGAGCACCGCTCCCCCGCCCGCGGACTGCCCGGCGATGGTGACCCGGCCTGGATCCCCACCGAAGGCGGCGATATTGCGCTGCACCCATTCGAGCGCGTGCAGCCAGTCACGGACGCCCCGGTTGGACGGGGCGCCCTCGATCCAGCCGAAGCCGTCGAAGCCGAGCCGGTAGGAGATCGTCACGGTCACCACCCCGTCCCGGTTGAAGTTGCGGCCGTCATACCAAGGGCTCGCCGGCGATCCGGCGGTGAACCCGCCTCCGTGAATCCAGACCAGGACGGGCAGCGCCTTCTCCGCGGGCGCCCCGGGTGTGGGCGTGAAGACGTTCACATTGAGCGTGCTGGAGCCTTCGACGGACGGTTCGGGAATGAGCGTGATGCCCGGATCACCGCGCTGGGCGGTCGCGCCGTAGTCGAGCACGTCGAGGCACCCCTGCCAGGGCGCCTTGGGAACCGGCGCCGCGAAACGCAGTTCGCCGACGGGCGCCTCGGCGATCGGAATCCCGAGAAAGGCTGCCGAACGAGGTAGCCCGCGCCCGCCGGTGGTGGACCGCCAGCGCCCCCGCACGGCACCGGCGTCCGTGCTCACCTCGACGAACTCGACGCCGCGCGGCTCATCGGGCCGGCCACGGTGGACCTCGCCCGTTCTCATCTCGGCAAACTCGGCGTCACCCTCGCCTCCGGTACCCGCAAGGGATGCCTTCTCGTCCCGCATCGCTCGCTCCGCTCCGGCGTCCACGCCATTGAGGGACGCCGCGACCACAGTAAACCCGCGCCCGCGGTCACCGGGGCCGGTTCGCGATTCCCACCAGTTGCGCGGCCGTGCCGCGGAGCTGGCGCCGGCCCCGCCACACGGCAGTCAGCGGACGCCGCAGGTGGGCGTCCCGTAGTGGCACCCGGTGCAACTCACCGGTGGTGAGCTGGGAACGCACCGCCAGCAGGCTCAGTACCGCCGGCCCCGCTCCCGCCGCGACCGCGACGCGCACCGCGGCGTTGCTCGACAGCACCTGCGCCGGTTCGGCCAGCGGCAGACCGTCCAGCAACTCCTCGAACGCATCCCGGGTGCCGGAGCCGTCTTCGCGCACCACCAACGGCGTGGCCGCCACCTCGCGCAGTGTCACCCCGCCGGGCCGGGCCGTCCACGGGTGATGAGGGGCGACCACGACGGCGAGTTCGTCGTGCCGGACGACCTGCGTGTGCAGCGCGCGGGGCAGGTGCGGGGTCTCGATGAAGCCAAGCGGAAGGCGTCCCTCACCGACCCCCTCGATGACCTGGGTCGAGTTGAGCACCTGCACGTCGACGCGAACGCGGGGCTCGATGCGTCGCAGGCCGGCGAGCCAGGCCGGCAGCAGGTTCTCGGCGATGGTCATGCTGGCGCCCAGGTGGAAGTCGATCACGCCGTGCTCGCGGGCGTGCTGCAGCCAGTCGGTGAACTCCTGGGCGCTGTCGAGCAGCGTCCTGGCGTGGGCGGCGAAGATCAGGCCGGCGGAGGTGGGGCGCGAGCCGCGCGGGTGCCGCTCGAGCAGGGGCACGTTCGCCTCGGCCTCCAGCTGGGCGATCATCCGGCTGGCGTTCGGCTGGTACATGCCCAACTTGCGTGCGGCGGCGCCGAGGCTGCCCTCGTCGACCACGGCGACGAAGAGGGCGAGCGCTTGAAGGTTGGGAAGGCCGTAAGCCATATCACGATCATATGGCCTGAGTGCGGATTGCCGTCTACCGGCCGGCCCCCGTTCCCACAAGCATGGTGGGGTGCCGCTGTTGAAGACGTTCCCGCGTCCGTCCACCTCGCCCACGGCCGTGATCGCGCCAGGGCTCGCCTTGTGCCTGGCCGCGGCGGGCGTCGCCTACCTGCTGACCCTGCTTCTTCCTGGGGTGAGCCCGCTGATCCTCGCCATCACCTTCGGCGCGCTCGCCGCGAACGCGCTCACCCTTCCCGCGTGGATCAGCCCGGGAGTGGCCTTCTCGTCGAAGAAGCTGCTGCGGGCGGGCATCGTGCTTCTCGGGCTGAAGCTGGCGCTCACCGACATCGTCGGGCTCGGGTTGCCGCTCATGGTGGTCATCGTCTGCATCGTGGCGGCGGGGATCACCGGCACCGTGCTGATCGGGCGGGCACTGAAGGTGCCCGAGGGGCTCACCCTCCTGATCGCATGTGGTTTCTCGATCTGCGGCGCCGCCGCCGTGGCGGCGGTCGCCGGCGTAACCGACCCGGACGAGCGGGCGGAGGAGGACACCGTGACCGCGGTGGCTTTGGTGGTGGTCTTCGGGACGCTGATGATCCCGCTGCTTCCGCTGTTCGCCGGGCTGCTGGGCCTGGATTCGGTGACGGCCGGGTTGTGGGCGGGCGGCTCCCTTCACGAGGTCGCTCAGGTGGTGGCCACCGGGGAGGCCATCGGCGGTAGCGCGCTGGCCGTGGCCGTCGTCGTGAAGCTAGGCCGAGTGCTTCTGCTCGCGCCCGTCGCGGCCGTCCTCAGCGTCCGGGAGCGGCAGGCCGTTCGCGGCACTCGTCCGCTCGGCGGGGCCGGCGATCCCGGGCGCGATGCCGGGTCGGCGTCCGGTCAGGTGGGCGGAACGTTGCCGCCGCTGGTGCCGGTGTTCGTCGTCGGCTTTGTGGCCATAGTGGGCCTGCGTTCCTTCGTTCCGTTGCCGCCGGCCGTGCCGGAGGCCGGCGCGCTCGCGCAGACCTGGTTGCTGTCGGCCGCGATGTTCGCGCTCGGATGCGGGATCAAGGTGCGCACTCTCACCCATGTCGGCATCCGGCCGTTCGTCCTCGCGGCCCTGTCGACGGTCCTGGTCAGCGTGGTGGCGCTCGTCGGCGTCCTGCTGGCGACCCACTGAGCCAAAGCGCCGACCGGGCAAGCCGAGGCAGCTTGCTTGAGTTCTGACAAGCGCGCCGTCGGCATGCGTCAGCTGGTCAGCGTCCGGTTGTGCGCCAGGGCGACCTCGACCCAGAAGGCAAGATCCTCATCATCGGCGAGGGTGCCGGCGGCGACTTCGATCCAGCCCGGTCCCATGTCACGGCCCGGCCCCATCTCGGCTTGTGCTGCTCCTGGGCGGGTGAGGAGTTCGTCGTGCCGCTCGGCGGGCACGCGTACGAGAAGGCCGCCGTCTTTCAGGGCGCTGACGATCATCTTCTCGTTGACCATGACCGAACGCCCACCGAACATCGACACCTCCCGCATCGCCGGCTGACCGGCGAGGAGGTGGCGGAGCCGATCGATCAGGGCGTCTTGCTCGGGCGTCATCGCGACCTCCCTCGTTCCGGATCAGTCACCGACGGCCACCGCCGCGGCGCCGGAGCGTCACCTCCGCCCCGCTGATTCCGGCGAGAGTACCGCGGCCTTGCCCGATCGCGACATGCCGTCGGCGGCGGGATCGCCGCAGGAGTGGTCGAAATCTATGTCCAGTTTGAAGGCGGCCTCCCGCGACAAGGGGTGATGCTCACAGCCGTGAATCTGGAATGAGATTTCGACCATCGAGTAGCGTCACCGCATGCCGCGCACGCCCGGCGCGGGTATGGGCGCGCTCTGGTCGCTGCGACTATCGACGAGGCGACCGCGCGCGGGTTCGAGCGGATGACGCTGCGCACCTTCGCCGGCATCCCCTGGAACGCGCCGTTCTACGCCGCCCTCGGGTTTGAGGAACGGCCGGCACCCGGTGACCACTTCCATGCCGCGCTCGTCGCCGCCGAGGAGCGCCTGGGGCTCCTCCACCAGGGCCGGCGCGTTCACATGGAACTCGCCCTCGATTAGCCACATCCCGCGCCGAGGTATCAAGCGGCCGGTTCGTTGCTCCTGGTGAACACAGGGCCACGCCGGACAGACCGGCGGGCCGCAAGGAGGACATCATGAGCTGGAGTGGTTGGTTCAACCTCGGTGCCCCCACCGGCGGCTTCGCCGGCGGGCTGGCGACGATCTCGCGCAACAACACCGTGTGCAACATCTACGTCCGCGGCAACGACAACAAGCTGTGGCAACGCGCCTACCACAACAACCAATGGCACCCTGGACCAAGCACGCCGACGGCGTGCTCGCATCGAAGCCGACCCTCGGTTCGATGGGCACCAATCACGAGCACGTCTTCGTCCGCGGCACCGACGGAAACGTCTACCAGAAGTACTGGCAGCACACCGTCGAACCGGTGGGCGAGCAGTCGTTCGGGGTGAGCGAGTGCGTGTACGGATGGACCGCGGCCTACCGGCAGGCCGGCTCACAGGTCACGGTGCGAATCCAGCTCAACCCCGACAACGGCATCTCGGCGGCGATGCTGGCCACCCTGCGCAACACCTGGCGCAACGGCATCATCAGCACCTGGTCGAACCGGTTCGAGTGCCGTGCACCCAACGGCGGCAAGCAGCCGATCACCTTCGACGTGCAATGGGTCACCTCCAACCCGCATCACGTCGTGCGCGTCCAACAGGGCCTCGCCCGGTCGAACATGACCACCTGGGACACCAGCGACACCGGCAACGTCGCCGCCCACGAGTTCGGGCACATGCTGGGTCATCCGGACGAGTACGCGGATTCCACCTGCCCGGGCCGCAATCCGGTGAGCACGGGTACGGTCATGGACGACAACACCGAGACGGTGGCCCGTCTCTACAACCGGATCTGCGGTTTCCACCGATCCGGCCACACCCCGGTGGGCGCGGCTCCCGAGCCCGGCGAAAACACGACAGAGGTGACGACGGTGCAACTCATCGACAACCTGAAGCCCGACATCCGCCTCAACGTGCTGACGCGGCTGCGGTCCATCGCCGAGGGCGACCCCGAGGTCACGGACGCCGAGGGCGCCCAGGTCACCTTCGAGGTGGTCGGCGGGGCGCCGGGCGAACGCTACGACTACGTCCTCAGCGTGCGCGGTGACGGAAGCGCCGAGCGGACGGTCGTGGACGAACTCGCGACCGCGACGGACGCCGGCGCCCCGGCCCCGCAGAGCACCTCAGGCTCCGTGGGTGAGGACGTCGCGGCGCGCGTCTTCGCCGCCGCCCGCGACGCCGGCCTGTTCGACGACGAGGCGCCCACGCTCCCGCGGGAGTCGTCCGCCATCCCGCCGGACTCGCTCGTCGCGATCGTCACCGTCCGCGACGGCGACTCCGTGCGGCGGCTGGTGATGCCGGCCGATGATCCGTCCGTGTCCGGCGGACCGCTCGGCGACGATGTAGTCGACGTTCCGCTGTCGACGGCCATGCGACTGCCGTCGGAGTCGTTCGGGGTGATCGAGTCCCTCCTCGGTGCGCTGCGCGAGGCCGAGTCGGCGCTGTGAGTCACCTTGTCCCCCGGCCCTCCGGATTCCCGGACGGGCCGGGGACGAGCACGGCCGGCAGGGTTCATGCCAACAGTGCGCGGGCCCTGTCCATGACGGATTTGCCGTCCATCATCCCGTAGGTGCGCCGCTCGATGATCTCGAACTTCTTGCGGCGGGGAACGGTGATCGCCTCGATGCGCTTGATCTCGAAGCCGATCTGGGGCCCGATCATCACCACGTCGTAGTGGTCGATCTTGGCCTCGAGTTCGTACAGCCCCACGGCATCGACGGCATCGCCGGGCCCGCACTCGTTGCGCATCCGCACCGCCAGGATGCTGGTGGACATCCCACCACCGCACACCAACAGGACCCTCATCCCAGCCTCGCTCCCTCGCGCGAATACGGCGTCCGGAGCACCTCGGCAGAAGCACCCGGCGCGGCTCGACGCGATCGGTTGAATCGTAGCCACCCGATCGCGCCCGGCGTCGCAAGAATCGACCACTCAACGGTGGTTGCGGGCGACCCAACCACCGTTGAGTGGTCGATTCTTGCGACCGTCCGGATCAAGGGGCCATTGCTCATCGGGGTACTCAGAGGAACTCCCTCGCAACCGGCATCGCGCCTACCGTCGTGGGTATGACAGTCATCGCCATCGTCGGCGCCGGTCCCGGACTGGGTCGCGCCACCGCAGCCAGGTTCGCGCGCGAAGGGTTCGCGGTCGCCCTCCTCTCGCGTAACAAGGAGAAACTGGACGGCCTCGTCGCCGATCTCGCGTCGCACGGTGTGACCGCCGCCGCCTTCCCCGCCGATGTGCACGACCGCGACGGCCTGACCGCCGCCTTGAATACCGCGGCCGGCGAACTCGGCCCGATCGAGGTGCTGCAATACAGCCCGGTCCCCCGCAAGGACTTCCTACGCCCGGTCCTGGAGACGACGCCCGAGCACCTCGCGTCCGCCGCGGAGTTCTCGATCCTTGCGCCGGCCGCGGCCATCACGCAGGTACTCCCCGGCATGACCGAGCTGGGACGCGGGACCATCCTGCTGGTGAACGGTTCCAGCGCCGCTCGGCCCAACGGCAAGGTCGCCGGCACGTCGGTCGCCTTCGCCGGCGAGTCCGCCTACGGCCAGATGCTGCACGAGGCCCTCACGCCGCAGAACATCCATGTCGGCCAACTGATCATCCCCGGCGCCATCGGTGGCGGGGATCCGCTGTACGCCCCGGACGCCCTCGCCGACCGCCTGTGGCGCATCCACGCCGAGCGTGGCGCCTTCCGCACCACCGTCGGTGCCACCCTCGCCTGAGCCGCAGAACCCACAGGCGCCCCCTCGGCGAGCACGCCACACGACCGCCCATCACCACCGAAGAAATAAGGAGCACGCCCATCATGGCTTTGCATGACGACGGCTATACGTTCGCACTCGCAGACGACGTCACTCGGACGCCCGTGCGCTACACCAACCGCTACGGCATTGAGATCGCGGCCGACCTGTACACCTCGAAGGCACTGGACGAGACCGCAACCCACGCGGCGGTCGTGATCGGCCCTCCACACGGTGGCGTGAAAGAGCAGGGCCCCGGTGTCTACGCCAACGAACTAGCCAAGGCCGGTTTCGTGGCCATCGCGTTCGACCCGTCGTACAACGGCGAAAGCGGCGGTGAACCACGCCACGTCACCTCTCCGGAGATATTCGCCGAGGACTTCAGCGCCGGCGTCGACTACGCCGGCGGCCTTCCCTATGTCGACCGCGAACGCATCGGCGTCCTGGGCATCTGCGGCAGCGGCGGATTCGCGCTCTCCGCCGCCCAGGTCGACCCGCGGATCAAAGCCGTGGTGACCTCCGCGATGTACGACATCAGCGGCGTCAAGCGCAACGGCTGGGAGAACAAGGGCACCGACGAGGACCGCCGCACCCCACTGCGGGCGATCGCCGCGCAACGCTGGGCGGACGTGGACGCCGGACACCCAGCCCTCCAGACACCGTTCCCGAAGGAGTTCCGTCCCGAGGGACTCTCTCCGACCACGGCGGAGTTCCACGAATACTACGTCACCGAGCGCGGCCATCATCCACGCTCCATCGGCGCTTTCACCATCACCAGTGAGGCAGCGCACATCAATTTCGGCGAGTTGCGCTGGTTGACCGACATCGCGCCGCGCCCGATCCTGCTGATCACAGGTGACCGGGCACACTCCCGCTATTTCAGCGAGGACGTCTATGCCCAGGCCGCAGAGCCGAAGGAACTCGTCGTGATCCCGGGCGCGCGTCACATTGACCTGTACGACGACACCGCCCTGATCCCGTTCGACAAGATCGTCGCGTTCTACACCGACTGCTTGAGGTGAGCCGGCCGGTCGCTCAAGGGGGGCATATCCTCTCCCTCCTTGAGCTTCCCGGCGGCGCCTACCGTTGGTGTCATGGACAATCGCGCCGACATCCGTAGCTTCCTCGCCAGCAGGCGCGCACGGCTCACCCCCGAACAGGTCGGACTGCCCACGAGCGCCCGGCGGCGGGTGCCGGGACTGCGCCGCGAGGAGGTCGCGGTGCTGGCCGGAGTGAGCACCGAGTGGTATATCCGCCTCGAGCGGGGCCACATCAGCGGGGTGTCCGAAGAGGTGCTGGACGCGGTCGCCGAGGCTCTGCGCCTTGACGACGAGGAACGCGCCTATCTGCTCGATCTGGCCCGCGCGGCCAAGCCGTCGCATCGCCAGGCGACTCGGCGCCGCGAAGTACCACTGGCGCCGCAGGTGCAGTGGATGCTCGATTCGGTCACCTTGTCGGCCGCCTATGTCCGCAATGGACGCCTCGACGTGATCGGCTCCAACGCGCTCGGCCGGGCGCTGCATTCGCCCATGTTCGACAGCCCGACCACGGTGAACGGACGCCCCAACTTCGCTCGCTACTTCTTCCTCGACGACACCTCCCGCGACTTCTTCGTCGACTGGGAATCAGGCGCCGGCGCGACGGTCGCGCTGCTGCGCACCGAGGCCGGGCGCGAGCCACACGACAAGGCCTTACGCGAACTCGTCGGAGAACTCTCCACGATGAGCGAGGAGTTCCGGTCGTTTTGGGCCTCGCACGAGATCCGCTCCCGGCACGAGGGCATCAAGCGACTGCACCATCCCGAGATCGGCGAGGTCGAGTTGAGCTACCAAACCGTCGACCTGCCACTGGGACGCCGCGCCTGGCACGACCTGTCGTTCTACACCGCCGAGCCGGGCAGCCCGAGCGAGGAACGCTTGAAGATGCTGGCGAGCTGGAAGGCACCGGACGCCGCCGCCGACCGCCAAGTGCCGAAGCCCCACTGCTGCTAGCGCCATCCGAAACGAGGCCCGGCAGCCAGGTGGCTGCCGGGCCTTTTCAGGTACGTCAGCGACGGGGATGCCTCGCGAGGATGCCGAGCGGCAAGAAGTAGAGGACGCCGATGACGGCGCCGACCACGACCGGACCGGTGGCGCCCAGCGAGGATTCGATCGCGAAGCCGGCGACCCAGGTGCCGATCGCGGTGCCGACGTTGAACATCGAGGTGCACATCGCCGAGGCCAAGGTCGGGGCGTCCTTGGCGTAGCCGACGGCCTTGCCGATCAGGACGGGGTTGGTCGACATGCCGAACAGGCCCAGCAGGATCAGCAGCACCACCGCGGGCACCGCCGCACGAGACAAGAAGACCAGCGCAACCAGGACGACGAAGGTCGCGGTTGCTGATCCCCACAGCAACCCGAACGGGTTGCGGTCACCGACGCGTCCGCCGACATAGGAGCCGATCGCCGCGCCCAGGCCGTACACGACCAGGATCAGCGGCACCGCGGAGTTGGGCAGCCCGGCGACGTCGGTGACCAGCGGCGAGATGAAGCTGTACACCGTCAAGGCTGAACCGGTCACCACCGCACAGCACGCCAGCACCAGCAGGACGCGGCCGTCGCGCAGCGCCTTCAACTCCGACGCCAGCGAGGGCGGGGTCTGGCCGGGAGCATCAGCCGGGATCAACCGGTAGACCGCGAACGCACCCACGACGGCGAGGACGGCCAAGGCCCAGAAGGGTCCGCGCCATCCGATCGCCTGCCCGGCGAACGAGCCGAGCGGGACGCCGAGGACGTTCGCCACCATGCCGCCGCCCAGCACGATGCCGACGGCCCGCGATGCCATGGCGACCCCTGCGGTCTGCGCCGCCACCACCGCGGCGACCGCCCAGAACCCACCGGTGGCCAGCGCGGTCAGGAAGCGGGCGGCCAGGATCAGTGTGTAGTCCCCGGCCGCGGCGACGATGACGTGCCCGGCCGAGAAGACGATCAACGACAATCCCAAGGCCACGCGCCGTGACAGCTTCAAGGTGATCGCGGCCATCGCGGGGGTTCCGACGATCATGCCGATCGCGAAGATCGTGATCATCAGCCCGGTCTGGGCGATCGAGATGCCGAGGTCGGCGGCGATCTCGGGCAGGATGCCCGCGACGATGAACTCCGAGGTGCCCATCAGGAACACGCCGGCCGCCAAGACGTAGGTGACGAGAGGGAGTCGCGCGGTGGCGTCCGCCACCGGCTGGGTACTGGGTGACAAGGAAGACTTCCTTTGATCGGGTGATCGAACTCGAATCGAGTGAATCAGGCTCGCGCTCAATGCAGGAGAGCGAACCCATCGGGGGTACAGCCAACACCCCCGATGGGTTCATCACAGGCGAGCACCGATGATCAGGACGTCCGGAGCCGTGCCCGGATGTCTCCGAGTCCTCGGGCAATGAGAAGGTCACCCTCCGTCAGGCGCACCCAGCCGTGCGTGCCCTCATCCCACGAGCGGAACAGGCCATCGTCACAGATGATCGTGACCACGGAGGTCCGCCCCGGTTCCACATCGACGCCTGCGTAGCCGGCGAGCCGGATCGGCTGCGCGGGATCAGCCGGCCGGAAGTAGACCTGCACCACCTCGTGCGACGCACGTTCGCCGGTGTTCGTGACGTCGACCCGCACGATCGGTGCTTCCGCCTCGCCCGGCAACACCCGGGCGTTCGCGTACCCCCAGGTTCCATAGCCGAGACCATGACCGAACCAGAACAGCGGCTCCGGCGCGAGCCCATCGAAGTACCCGCGGTACCCGATCGCCACCCCTTCGCTGTAGGTCACCGCGAGGTTCTCGTCCGGAGTCACCTCCCACGCGGGCGTCGCGCCGTCGGCGCGCGGATAGCTGGTGACCAGCCGGCCCGTCGGCTCGGCAACGCCGAGCAACACATCCGCGATCGCGTCGCCCGCCTCCTGCCCTGGCAGTCCCGCGATCAGGACGGCATCCACATCGTCGATCCACGGCATCAGGACGGGCGTCGCCGCATTGACCACGACGATCGTGCGCTCCGCGGCCGCCGCAACCCGCCGGACGAGCTCATCCTGGCGCCCGGGCAGGACGAGCGTCTGCTTGTCGTGTGCCTCTGTTTCGTCCTCATCGGTGAGACCCACCACCACGATCGCGGTGCCGGCGTCGCGCGCGGCCGCTTCCGCCTCGGCGAGCGCATCGTCGTCGGTGCGGGTGCGCTGCTCCGCGACCAGGGCCACGGTGCCGAACGTGCCGGTCACCAGCAAGTGGCTCTCTTCGGCGATGTCGAGCTGAGGGTTCGCCGCGAACAACGCCTCCCAGTTCACCCGCTCGATCTCCAACCGGAGCGTGAGCAAGGCGCCTGCGGGCAGGTCGAGCGTCTCGACGAACGAGGGCGGGCGCAGCATGGCTTCGGCCGGCTCCACCGTCGTGATCGGCATCTCGCGGCGGATGACCTTGCCGTTCTCGGCGGTCAGCGTCAGCACCCCGTTCGCGATGCCGCCCACACGCACCGGGCCATCGTGGTTGCGCAGACGCACCGTCACCTCGACGGCGGTGGGCTTCTCCTCGAAGTCATCGTCGAACCCGACCGTGATCGTCGTGCCAGGTTCGTGTCTCGTGGCGATCTCGCGTCCATCAGCGGCGAAGAACGTCACGCGCATGCCGTCCTCGCCGGTGACCGGATCGGTCACGAACCCCAGTTCGGCAGGCAGCGGACGCGTGCGCACCTCCACTCCGTCCACGACGCCGACGCGATCGCCCAGGCGTGCGCGGAGGGCGTCCGCCACACTCGTGAGGTGGGGCGGGTTCACGTGAGCGGATCCACCGCCCATTCCCTGAGTGTCCACCGCATGGCGTCCGGCCAGCACGACCGGTCCGGCGCCGTCCCACGGCAGCAGGCCGCCCTCGTTCTTCACCAGCACCATGCCGCGGATGGCGATCCGGCGCAGCTGTTCGCGCCGTTCGGCTGAATCGGGAAGCGGCAGGTCTGCCTCATCATCGCGTTCGCCGGTGCCGGACGCCTCAAGTGCGCCGGTGCGCTCAGCCAGCAGGAGCAGCCGGTCGAGGTGATCGTCGACCGTCGCCTCCGCCACCTCACCGCGGCGCACAGCCGCCACCAGCCGGTCGCCCCACGGACCGTCCGGGCCGGGCATGATCAGGTCGAGCCCAGCGTTGGCCGACGGCACGGTCCTCTTCACGGCGAACCAGTCGCTCATGATGAGCCCGTCCCAGTCCCACTCGTCCTTGACGATGCGCTGCTGGATCTCGGCATGTTCGGTGGCCGTCGTCCCGTTGATGTCGTTGTAGGCGGCCATCATCGACCAGGCGTCGGCGTCCTGCACCGCCATCTCGAACGGCAGCAGGTACACCTCACGGAGCGCCTTCTCACTGACGCGCGAGTCGACGAAGTTGCGC
The DNA here is from genome assembly GCF_047602245.1 of Propioniciclava sp. Taxonomy (GTDB): domain Bacteria; phylum Actinomycetota; class Actinomycetes; order Propionibacteriales; family Propionibacteriaceae; genus Propioniciclava. The sequence continues at coordinate 2,917,186 of NZ_JASGHT010000001.1, read as the reverse complement.
AGTGTCTCGGACTCGTTCGCCACGAGATGCTTCAGGCACGCCGCCACGCCTCGCTCCTGCATGCCCCGCACATACGCGGCCGCGCTGCGGCCGGTGAGGTACGGGTCTTCGGAGTAGGCCTCGAACAGCCGTCCGCCGAGCGGGGAGCGATGCAGGTTGATCGTCGGCCCGAGCACGACATGGATGCCCTGCCGATGCGCCTCATCGGCCAGCATCCCGCCGACCTCCTCGGCGATCGCATCGTCCCATGAACCGGAGATCAGGGTCGCGTTCGGGAACAGCGCGACCGCCTCGCCGCCGGCGAATTTCAGTCCGCGCACGCCGGTAGGCCCGTCGGAGAACGCGAGCGGCGCCAGTCCGATCCTGTCGTTCCCGGGCAGGGTGAATGCGGTCTCACCGGTCAGTAGATGGACCTTTTCCTCCAGCGTCAACTGCGCAATCAACGGCCGTTGGCGCGCCAGCCCCTCACGGCGCATATTTCTCGTGTTCATGGGTCGCTCTTCCTTGAGTGTTCCGGTCGTCAGGTGAGGTCGGCGCCGTGTGAGTCGATGACCTTGCGGTACCAGTGGAAGCTCTTCTTCTTGATGCGGGCGAGGTCCTTTTCGGATTCGTTGTCACGGTTGACGTAGATGAAGCCGTATCGCTTGAGGAATCCTTCGTGGGTGGAGATGAGGTCGATGGCCGACCACGGGTTGTAGCCGAACACGTTCACTCCCGTGGTGATGGCCTGGCCCAGGGTGGTGAGGTGATCGCGCAGATACTCGATCCGGTAGTCGTCCTCAACGTGGCCGTCGACGAGTTGGTCGTAGGCGCCGAGCCCGTTCTCGGTGACGATCAACGGCAGCCCATAACGCGATTCGAGTTCTTGGGCGGTAGTCCGGAACCCGAGCGGGTCGATCGTCCATCCCCACTCGGTCGTGGGCAGGTTCGGGTTCGGCACCCGGCGTCCGGGCCCACGGATCGCCCCGGTCGCATCTTGCGGCGTTTCACCGGGCACGAACGTGATGGTGGAGGTGGTGTAGTAGTTGAACGCGATGAAATCCGGACGCCCGCTGCGGAGGATCTCCATGTCGCCGTCGGCGATCTCAAGTGTGTGCCCGGCGAACCGGATCGCGTCCAGAGCCATCGTGTTGTAGCGGCCGTACACGGCGGCGTCGAGGTAGAGCCACAGGTCGAGCGCGTTGGAGTACTGGGCGCACAGGACATCCTCAGGGGTCCCGTTCAGCGGCATCGCCAGCCCGATGTTCGGCGCGGGCCCGATCTTCGCCTCCGGCAGCACCTGATGACACAAGGCCATCACCGCGGATTGAGCAACCAGCATGTGATGGTTGGCCTGGTAGAGCGGGTAGTCCTCACTCGGCGTGCCGCCGGTCACGTTCTCGGGCACCATCGTCATCATGTTCTGCTCGTTGATGGTCTGCCAGTAGGTGATCTTGTCACCGAAGTGCTCGAACAACACCCGTGCGTACTCGACGAACGCGTCGATGGTGGCCCGGTTCGCCCACCCGCCCTGCTCGGCGAGTGCCTGGGGTAGGTCGAAGTGATAAACGGTCACCACCGGTTCGATGCCGTGGGCGCGGAGTTCGTCAATCAGTCGCGTGTAGAACTCGATACCCTTCGGGTTCACCTCGCCGACCCCGTCGGGAATGATCCGCGTCCAGGCGATCGAGAACCGGTACGCATTCAGGCCGAGTTCGGCGAACAACGCGACGTCCTCGATGTAGCGGTGATAATGATCCGAACACACCGTAAAGTCGGGGGTGCCTTCCGGGATCGGTTTCACGTCCTGGACGCTGGCGCCTTTACCGTCCTCACGCGAGGCGCCCTCAACTTGGTAGGCACTCGTCGATGCGCCCCATAAGAAATCCTTCGGGAATACCATCACAACGCCTCCTTCTTCGCAGCCTCAGCCTCATGCTCGGCATGCCTGGCCTGCTCGTTCTGGTACTCGATCAGGTCGGCCTTCCGCACGAAGGGCATGTAGATCAGGATCGCCACGATCAGTCCCGCGGCCTGCATCAAGGCTCCCTGCCAGCCCGCGATGACCGCGCCCTGGATGATCGGCGGAGTGGTCCAGGGAGCCAGCACGCCGGTGTACAGCGGCACCAGGCCGGTGTAGAGGCACACGTACTGCAGGACTCCCAGGACGACCGGGGTGATGATGAAAGGGACGCCCAAGATGGGGTTCATCACGACGGGCACGCCGAACATCAGCGGCTCGTTGATGTTGAACACACCCGGGAGGCCGCCGAGCCGTCCCATCATCTTGAAGTGAGCGGACTTCGCGAACAGCAGCATGCAGATCGCCAACGCGAGGGTCGACCCCACGCCACCGAAACTCATGCTCTCCAGGAACTGCTGGGTGACGATCTTGCCACCGTTGGCCAGGGTGAGCGCCTGACCTGAATCGAGAATCGCCTGATTGTCCGCCGTGTTCGCGAGGAGGAACGGGGTAAGCACACCGGACACGATCGAGGAGCCGTGAATACCGAAGAACCACAACAGCGGCGCCATCAGCTGGATGACGATCACGCCACCGAAGGTATCCGCCACCCCCTGGATCGGAGCCTGAAGTAACGTGTACAACGCCTCAAGCAGCGTCGTGTTGAGCGCACCCAGGACGCCGTACACGACGATCGCACCGGCCAGGATGACCACCGACGGGATCAGCGAGGTGAAGGCCGTAGCCACGTTCGGCGGCACACCGTCAGGCATCTTGATCGTGATGTTCTTCTTCAGGAACCAGCAGTAGACGAGGCCGACGACCAGGGCGATGATGATGCCGGAGATCATGCCCTGAGATCCGGTCCACTGCAGGGGCAGGACGTTCCCGATCGTCACTCCGTCCTCGTTGGTCACCTCACGCGGCATCAACAGGGCCATCACGCCCAGCGAGAGCATCGCGGGCGGCAGCGCCTGATAGCCCTGGTCGCGCACGTAGTTGTAGGTGATCGCGACACACGCCACGATCCCGAGCAGAGCGAACGTCGCGATGTACCCCCCGTTCAGCACGCCGCTCAGACCGATCGACTCGAGCCATTCGCCGTACCCGGGGAACGGGAGATTGGCCAGAAGGAGGAAGAGCGAGCCGACGATCGTGAGCGGCATCACGACCAGCATGCCGTTCTTCAGCGCCTGGAGGGGGCGCGTGTTCACGAACGCCATCACTGCGGGAAGAACTTTGTCATTCATGAATGTTCCTGGTGAGGTAGCCATGGGCCGACATCACTTCCTTTCGAAACCGGGATTGAGATCTCCGTCGATCACTGGCCTGGTGGGGCCGACTCACGATTCAAGCAAGCTCTCGATCCACGAGGGAGTCCCGCTGGATAGGGGTACTGGCGGTCTCCCCCATTTCTCCCCCGGCCGGGTGAACGAACCAGCATGGAGGCATGCGTGAGCACCCGGTTCACCGAGACGATGTTCGCTGCGCGGTCACCCGCCTACCGGTGGTCCGGCAGTACACCCATGACCTGACGCGAGGGCCGTAACGTAGAGGGCGTCGGGCGACCGGCGCCCGTGAGCGGCCCCCGAGCGCCGGATCGACCGAGCCACCCGCACCAAGACGGCTCGTCGCATCACAGCAGCGAACCAAGCACCGGAGGAGAACCATGAAGACGCTCTATCTCATGCGGCACGGGCAGACGCTGTTCAACGAACTGCACAAGATCCAGGGGTGGTGTGACTCACCCCTCACCGAACTCGGCGTCCGGCAGGCCCAGGTCGCGGCACGGTACTTCACCGAGAATCGGATCGAGATCCAAAGCGCCTATTGCTCCACCTCCGAACGCGCCTCGGACACCCTGGAGCAGATCACCGACCTGCCGTATGCCCGCCTGAAGGGATTGAAGGAATGGAACTTCGGCCGCTTCGAAGCCGAATCCGAATCCCTGAATCCCGCACTGCCGTACGGTGATTTCTTCGTTGCGTTCGGCGGCGAGGGTGAACAGGAATTCCGCAAGCGGATCGCCGACACGATCTTCGATCTGGTGTCGAAAGACCCCCACGACACCATCCTGGCCGTCTCCCACGGGGCCTCGTGCCGCCAGTTCATGCGCCACTGGGCGCACACGAGCGAGGTCGGCCAAAAGGGCCCGATCAGCAACTGCTGCGTGCTGAAGTTCGAGTTCGACGGCGCCACGTTCCGGCTGCTGGAGATCGTCAATCACGACTTCTCGTCGATCGACGGCTGACGGTTCCGGCCATCCGCCCGGCCCGCTCCAAACGGTTTCCGGCGCCGCGTCATGACTCCTGAACAAGCACGGCGTCCCCGTTCGAACTGAGCGAGATCTCGGGACGAGGACGGCGCGCCCCGACCAGCGCGATCTGCGCGATCACCGCGAGCACGACCGAGACGACCGTGACGATGCCCAGCGGGAGCACCGTGCAGGCCCCGCCCAGCCCGACCAGCGGAGCGGCGATGCCGCCGAAGCCGAAGCGGGTGCAGCCCAGCACCGAGGACGCCGTGCCGGCCAACTGGGGATAGTTGGCGAGGGCGAGCGAGGTGGTGGGCGGCGAGGTCACGGCGACACCGGAGACCATGATCAGCAGCGAGACGATCACCACCCACAGCGACAGGTTCCACAGACCGGTGGCGAGCAGGCCGAGCGCACCGATGGCCGTCATCACGATGCCGATGACGAGCGTGCCGCGCTCGGACCAGCGTTCCGCGGCGCGTCCGGCGACATAGCCGAACACCATGAACCCGGCCGAGTTCAACCCGAAGGCGAGCGAGTACTCCTGCGGGCTGAGCCCGTAGATGCCCTGGAGAATGTAGGTCGCGCCGGACAAGTAGGCGAACAGGGCGGCGTTGACGAACCCGGAGACCAGCACCGCACCCAAGAACAGCCGATCGGCGAGCAGGGTGCGGAAGTCACGCCCGGTCTGCTTCAGGCCTCCGCTGGTGCGCAACTGCGACGGCAGCGTCTCACCGAAGATGATCAGCACCGCCACCAGCAGGACGGCACCGATTCCGGCGAGGAAGAAGAACAGGCCGCGCCAATCGGTGAACCGGGCCAGCTGCCCGCCGATGAGCGGGCCGACGATCGCGGCCAGCCCGCCCAGGACGGTGAGGCGTCCGTAGTAGCGGATCAGCGCACCGCCCTCGTAGACGTCGCGGCCGGCGGCCTGGGCGATCACGATGCCGACCGCTCCGGCGAGGCCCTGGACGAGGCGGGCGAGGATCAGCAATTCGATCGACGGGCTGAGCGCGCACAGCGCTGAGGTGATGACGTAGGCGATGGTGCCGATGATCAGCGGCCCGCGGCGTCCGAACCGGTCCGACAGCGGTCCGGCGATGACCTGGCCGACCGCGAGCCCGATCAGGCAGGCGGTCACGGTGAGTTGTGCCGCGGAGGTGGTGGCGCCGAGTTCGTCGGTCAGGGCGGGCAGCACGGGGAGGTAGAGGTCCATCGAGATGGGCCCGAAGACGGTCAGCAGCATCAGCAGGGTCGCGAGCACGGGGCCGACCCGGCGGGTGGTGAGTGGTGTGGTCATGTGTTTCCTCACATCATGGGGGCAGGCAGACGTGAGCGCCCCCGGAAAGGCTGGGCCAGGGGCGCTCGCGGTCAGGAATCAGAGGGTGAGCAGGACTTTCGTGGCGCGGCGCTCGTCCATCGCCCGGTATCCTTCGGCGGCGTCCTCGATCGGCAGCGTCAGGTCGAAGACCTGGCCGGGATCGATCTGGTCGGTCATGATCAGGTCGATCAACTCGGGCAGGAAACGGCGCACCGGCGCGGGCCCGCCGAGCAGGCTCACCGTCGCGAAGAACAGGTCGAGCCCGTTGAGTTCGACACCGTGCGACACGCCGACATAGCCGACGTGACCGCCGGGCCGGGTGGCGCCGATGGCCTGGAGCATCGACTCCTGGGTTCCGACCGCCTCGATGGTGGAGTGCGCGCCGTAGCCGCCGGTGAGTTCCTTGATCTGGGCGATCCCCGCCTCGCCGCGCTCTTCGACGATGTCGGTGGCGCCGAAGGCTCGCGCGAGCGCCTGCCTGTCGGCGTGGCGCGACATCGCGATGATGCGTTCGGCTCCGAGCCGCTTGGCCGCCAGGATGCCGAGCAGGCCGACCGCACCGTCACCGACGACCGCGACGGTCTTGCCGGGGCCGGCTTCGGCGGCCACCGCCGCGAACCAGCCCGTTCCGAGCACGTCGGACGCCGCGAGCAGGCTGCGCGCCTGGGCTTCGGTGGGCTCACCCGGCACCTTGACCAAGGTGCCGTCGGCGAGCGGAATCCGTGCATAGTCGGCCTGGGTGCCAATGGACCCCAGCATCACCTGGTCGCGGCACCGGGACTGGAAGCCGGCCTCACAGATCTCACAGGTGTTGTCGGAGGCGACGAAGGACCCGACGACATAGTCGCCGACCGCCACGTCCCGGACGTCCGCACCGATCTCGTCCACGACGCCGATGTACTCGTGCCCCATCCGGGCAGGACCGTTCACCTCCTCGATTCCGCGGTACGGCCACAGGTCCGATCCGCAGATGCAGGCGGCGGTCACGCGGATGATCGCGTCGGTGGGCTCGACGATCACCGGCTTGTCAACGTTCTCGACCCGGACGTCCCGGGGGGCGTGCATCACGACAGCTCGCACAGGGGTTTCCTCACTCGATCGCTTCTTGGAGTTACCTCTCTATGACACCAGGTCACGCCGCCGTCAGGGAGTCCCCGTCGAAAGGGGTATTGCCAGGGACTCCCTCGCCGCACCATGGTTGCCTACCCTGACCGCATGGACAATCGTGCGGAGGTCAAGGAGTTCTTGACCACTCGGAGGGCCAAGATCACCCCCGAGCAGGTCGGCCTTCCGGCGGGAACCAAACGCCGGGTCAGCGGCCTGCGCCGCAGCGAGGTGGCCACGCTCGCCGGGGTCAGCATCGAGTACTACACGCGCCTGGAGCGCGGATCGATCAGCGGCGCCTCCCCCGAGGTGCTGGACGCCTTGGCCCGGGCCCTGCTGCTGGAAGACGCCGAGCGCGCCTACCTGTTCGACCTCGCCCACGCGGCCAGCCCGGTCGCGCGTCCGCCCAAACGGCGCAGCCCCAAATGCTGGACGCCGCACCCCAGCCTGCAGTGGATTCTGGACGGGATCACCGCCGGCCCGGCCTTCGTCCGCAACGGACGCCTCGACATCCTGGCGACGAATCTGCTGGCGCGTGCCTTCTACACTCACCTGTTCGACATGCCGGGCCAGCCGCCCAACCTCGCCCGGTTCACCTTCCTCGACGAACGCGCCCACCAGTTCTACCCGGACTGGGACTCCTTCGCCGAAGTCACGGTGGCGATTCTGCGCACCGAGGCCGGGCGCGACCCGCACAACAAGGATCTTCACGATCTCGTCGGCGAATTGAGCACGCGCAGCACCGAGTTCCGGCGGCTGTGGGGCACCCACAACGTCCGTCACCACGGTGCCGGCTTCAAGACGTTCCGCCATCCTGTCGTCGGCGAGATGACCCTCGCCTACGAAGGGATGGGCCTGGAGGCCGAGCCGGGGCTGTCCCTCACGATCTATGTCGCCGAGCCCGGCACGCCGGCCGCGGACCGCATGCAGGTGCTCGCGGCCTGGGCTGCGAGCGAAGACGAGCGGACCGGCGGCGTCCGCCTGGCCAAAGAACCGACATCCTGCTGACACCAGTCAGGCCGGTGTGGGTACCAGGAGTGGCTCCCAATACCACCGGCCCCTCCGTAGGCTGGACGGATGGGGCCAGAGAAATCACGCATTCTCGTCACCGGCGCTTCGGCCGGACTCGGATGGCTGACCGCGACCACGCTTGCCGATGCCGGTCACCAGGTCGTCCTGCATGCTCGTCACGCAGGACGGCTGGAGGACGCCGGCATCATCGATCGCATGCACGGCGTGGTCTTCGGCGACCTGGCCAGTGCGGACGCGACCGCTCACGTCGCCGAGGAGGCTGACGGGTTCGGCCCGTTCGACGCGGTCATCCACAACGCCGGTGTCATCGACGGCCCTGACCTGGTCGCGGTCAACGTCGTCGCGCCGTTCCTGCTCACGGCGCTGATGACCCCGCCGGCGCGGATGATCGTCCTGTCCAGTTCGATGCACCTGTCGGGCTCTTCTCGCCAGCCGGCGGCCGGGGTGTCCGGACGGCGTCGCCTCAGCTACAGCGACACCAAGCTGTACGTCACCGCGTTCACGATGGCGATCGCACGCCGTTGGCCGCAGGTGATGACGCACGCCGTCTGCCCGGGCTGGGTGCCCACCCGGATGGGCGGCCCTTCCGCGACGGACGACCTCACCGAAGGCCATCGCACTCAGGAATGGCTCGCCACCGCCGCGCCCGGCGACATCACTCCACGCACCGGCGGCTACTGGCACCACCTGACCGTCCGGAATCCGCATCCGGCTACGCTGGAACGCCGCGTCCAAGACGAACTCATCGATGCCCTCGAGAAGCGGACCGGGCTGGTTCTACCTGGCTGAGTGCCTTTGTTCGGTCAGTTGCGTGGCAGTGGGACCCCGGTCCGCTGCGCGTAGGCGTCGAGAAGAGCTTCTTGCGCATCGATGTCGCGCACGGCTCGGTGCACACGAGACTCCGGTTCCCGCTGAAAGAGGAACTCACCCTCGAACTGGGCCACCGGATCGGCGCCTTCGGCGAGCAGAGTTTGGGTCATATATCCCTCACGCAGGTCGTCAGGAGCGTACGGCCCGTTGTGGACGCCCATCAGCGTCGGCACCCATCCCGGCGCGACCGCGTTCACGCGGCAATCGGGCCAGCGCCGGCCGATCGCCATGGCCAGCGTAGCCAGGTGCAGCTTGCTGTCGTGGTAGTTGACGCGAGTGCCTCCGGTGCGCAGTTCGTCGAGTTTGAGGTCGCCACCGAGGTGCAGATCGGAGGTGAGATAGGTCAGCTGCTGAGGCGGTTCCACCAAACTGGTGAGCAGATAGGGCGACAGCGAGTTCGCGTTCAGGATCTCGGCGTCCGGCAGGCCGTACTCGCCGGAATTATGGATGATGACGTCGAAGGTTCCGAGCACGTTGATCTGGGACGCAAGCACCTGCGTCTCCTGCAGATTCAGCAGGTCGCCGACAACGACATCATCGATCTCAGGAAGATCGCGTCGCATATCCGCCGCCCGTTGCTCGTTCCGCGCATGACCGACCACACGATGTCCTCGCCGCAGCAGATACGTGGCGGCGAGCTGGCCGAGCCCACCGGTGGAGCGGGTGATCAGGATGCGCCGACGGCTCCGGCTGAAAACAGCAGAGTCCGTCGGGTCAGCTTGGTCACGCGACGTAGCCCCCGTCGACGGGCAACGCGACGCCGGTAACGAACGCCACCTTTCCGGTGAAGTCATAGGTCACGGTGTCTGTCATCTCTTCCTCGTTTCCATCGTGTGGAGATTTCCCGTCGTTGGGACTCCGGGTCTATTCGGCGAGCTCGATGGTGACCGCACGCGATCCGCTCCAGCCCTTCAGGATCGACACGTCACCATCGATGTGACCGAGCCGGACGATGCCGTTGAAGCGACCGACGTTCGTGTAATACAGAACGAGGACGCCGCCGGGCGCGTAGTAGCCGATCGTTCCGGTCGGTGCGCTCTCCCCCGCGGGCATCCCGGTCATCGTGATCGGCGCAGGCGGTGCGGCGGTCACCTCCTGGCGTCCGTAGTCGGAGAAGTCGAGCGTCAGCGGCAACTGCTCAATCAGCGACCGCGCCGCCGGGTTGTCCGACAACGTCCCATCCAAGGTCTGATCACCGATCACGATGCGGATAGAGGTCCTGCTCATGGTGTCTCCTGACGGTTCAGCGGTGGGCTCAGCTGTGGTCGGCGCCTCGGATGCCGCCGGGGCGGACGTGCTGTTCGCAGAAGGCGCCGGAACCGGGGCATTTGCCGAGCAGGCCGCCAGGCCGAGGAATATGAGCACGAGGGCGAAAGCACCCATGCCCCGCGCCGTCGCCTCCCGCATGCGAAGGAAAGGTCTGCTCATCAGTGGACGACTCCTCATCTGGGGACGACAGCGAGCGCAAGCATGTTTCAACGCTACGGTCACCAGGCACCGCGAGGGAGTCCCTGTCAATACCCCTCTTTCCCAGGTCTCCCTCCTTCAGGTGCCGCGTGCTTCGCTGAACGTTCGGGGAAAACAAAAAAGAAGAGGATCGACAGATGAAGCGCAAGAACCCCCTCAAAATGATGCCCGCAGTGATCACCCTCACGCTCGCGGCCACCCTTGGCTTGTCCGCCTGCACGACCAACTCTCCGGAGGGCCCAAGCCAACCGACAGCGAGCGTTCAACCGCAGGACTCCGGGCTCACCTTCGCCCTCAACGCCGACGTGACACGGACGCCCGTCCGCTACAAGAACCGCTACGGCATCGAGATCGCCGGCGATCTGTACGCGCCGACCGATCTCGATTCATCGGCCAAGCTTCCGGCTGTCGTGATCGGTCCGCCCTACGGCGGTGTCAAGGAACAAGGCCCCGGCGTCTATGCCAATGAACTGGCCCGGCGCGGCTTCGTCGCCCTCGCCTTCGACCCCTCCTACAACGGGGAAAGCGGAGGCGAACCCCGTCACGTCGCGTCCCCGGAGATCTTCACCGAAGACTTCAGCGCCGGCGTCGACCACCTGGGCACCCTTCTCTACGTCGATCGGGAGAAGATCGGCGCGGTCGGCATCTGTGGCAGCGGCGGGTTCTCCCTGAACGCTGCGCAGGTGGACCAGAGGATCAAGGCCGTCGTGACCTCGGCCATGTACGACATCAGCCGTGCTCAGCGCAACGGCTGGGAGGACGTCACCACCGACGCGGAACGGCGCGAGCAGCTTGCCGGTTTCGCGGAACAGCGTTGGGCCGATGTGGACGCGGGACAGCCCGCACTCACTCCGGCGTTCCCGGCTGATTTCAATCCCGAGGGGCTCGACCCGATCACCGCCGAGTTCCACGAGTACTACGTGACCGACCGCGGCCACCATCCTCGCTCGATCGGCGCATTCACGGTGACCAGCTCGATGGCGCACTACAACCACGGAGCCTTGGCGCACGTCGCCGACATCGCGCCGCGTCCGATCATGCTGATCACCGGTGAGAACGCCCATTCCCGCTACTTCAGCGATTCGGTCTACCAGCAGGCCGCCGAGCCGAAGGAACTGGTGGTGGTTCCCGGAGCACGGCACATCGACCTGTACGACCGCACCGACATGATCCCGTTCGACACCATCGAGCGGTTCCTCAACCAGCACCTCAACTGACAACGAGCCGACAAGACCCAAGGTGGCAGGTAGGGGCTACCCGCGTACTTGCGGTTGTAGGCCGTATCGATCCTCTCGTTGAGGGCAGCGTCCGCGATCGGGGCGAACTCGACCTCGTAGGCACGTCCGCCCGCAGTGATCCGTCCGGTGCGCTGGGCGATCGCCGACCGGTACCAGCGCCCACGCGTGTCGTCTATGAACCCCTCCACTACATCAGCCACGGCCTTCACGTGAGAGACCCGGGCGAGAGGGGTATCAAGAGGGACTCCCTGCCCGCGGATCTGATGCCTAACGTGGCGAGCATGAGTGAGAAGACGATGGGGTACGCGCATCTGGGACGTTCGGGTCTGCTGGTCAGCAGGATCGGGCTCGGCTGCATGAACTTCGGCGACGCCACCGGCGAGGCCGACGCGTTCGCGATCATGGATCGCGCCGTCGCGTTGGGCGTGAACTTCTTCGATACCGCAGACGTGTACGGAGGCCCGCAGAGCGCCGGCATGCTGAAGGGATTCGGCACGTCGGAGGAGATCATCGGACGCTGGCTGAAGAAGTCCGGACGCCGCGACGACATCGTGCTCGCCACCAAGGCGTACCAGCCGATGGGGCTCGGCCCGAACGACCGGCGGCTGTCGGCCTACCATCTCAAGCGCGCATGCGAGGCGAGCCTGCGCCGCCTGCAGACCGATCACATCGACGTCTACCAGATGCACCATGTCGACCGCGCCACTCCGTTCGAGGAGATCTGGCAGGCGATGCAACAGCTGGTGACCGAGGGCAAGATCACCTACGTCGGCTCCTCGAACTTCGCCGGCTGGGACGTCGCCACCGCGCAATTGACCGCCCAGCATCGCCACTTCCTCGGCCTGGTGTCCGAGCAGAGCCTGTACAACCTGACCAACCGCGCGATCGAGCAGGAACTCATTCCCGCGCTGCGGCACTTCGGCATCGGCCTGATCCCGTGGAGCCCGCTCGCGATGGGTGTCCTGGCGGGAACGCAGGTGGAACCGGACGCGGTCCGCCGCAAGAGTTCCGGAGCACAGAAGCAGTTGCGTGCTTACGCCGGGCAACTCGCCGCGTTCGAGGCCGTGTGCGCCGGCATTGGTCACTCCCCCGCTGAAGTCGCCCAGGCATGGCTTCTGCACCAGCCGGCGGTATCCACCGTCCTGGCCGGTCCACGCACCGTCGCCCAGCTCGAGGCTGCCGTCAACGCCGCCTCGATCACCCTCGGCACCGACGTCCTGGCCGAGATCGACCGCATCTGGCCCGGCCCCGGCGAAGCCCCTCGGTCCTACGCCTGGTGACCATGACCTCAGACCTACGCATCATCGACCAGCAAGTCCTCACCGGCGAACGTGCCTTGTTCGGCGCCGTCAACACGGTGGTGCGCGACTGCGTCTTCCGCGATGGCGAATCGCCGTTGAAACAGAGCCGGGGCGTCCGAATCAGCGGCAGCCGCTTCGAATGGAAGTACCCGCTCTGGTACGCCACCGACATCGGCCTCACCGGCAGCGCGCTGCTGGACACCGCGCGCTCGGGTATCTGGTACGCCCGCGACCTGCATATCACTCATAGCTCCATCGCCGCCCCCAAGACCTTCCGGCGCTCGACGGGCATCCGCCTGCACGACGTGGACATGCCCCACGCACAAGAGACCCTGTGGTGGTGTGAGGACGTCGATCTCGACCGTGTCTCGGCGCAGGGCGACTACTTCGGCATGCAGAGCCGGCGCGTTCGCGCCCGTTCTCTCCGGCTGAACGGCAACTACGCCTTCGACGGCGCATCCGGCGTCACGGTCGAGAACTCGACGCTGATCTCGAAGGACGCCTTCTGGAACACGACCGACGTGATCGTGCGTGATTCGACGATCGTCGGTGAGTACCTCGGCTGGAACTCCCGCAACCTGACCTTCGTCAACTGCACGATCGAGAGCCTGCAGGGCCTGTGCTACATCGACAACCTGCGGCTGATCGACTGCCGGGTCATCGACACCACCCTCGCATTCGAGTATTCAACCGTCGACGCCACGGTCGACAGCCACATCGACTCGGTATTCAACCCGAGCGGCGGCCGTATCCGCGCCCGGTCGATCGGCGAGTTGACCGTCGATCCCCAGCGGGTCGATCCGGCCGCGACGCGGATCGAGACACCGGAGTTCTCGGATGCCCTCTGAGTTCGACGAGGCACCCGATCGCTTCGGGACGAACTCGATGAAGTGGCAGGTGGGTGAGGGCGAACTGCCGATGTGGGTGGCCGACATGGACTTCCGTACCGCGCCGGTGATCATGGACGCTCTGCGCCGCACGGTCGATCACGGTGTGCTCGGCTACACCATCGTCCCGCGCGCCTACGGCCGCGCCGTCGCCTCCTGGTGGCGCAACCGCCACGGCTGGGACATCGACGAGCGGTGGATCGCTCTGACGACGGGCGTGGTGCCGGCCATCTCCTCCATGGTCCGCACCCTGACCCAACCCGGCGACCAGGTCGCCGTGCTGACCCCGGTCTACAACATCTTCTTCAACTGCATCCGCAACAGCGGACGCGTCCCGGTCTCGAGCCCGCTGGTCACCCGCGACGACGGCGACGAGGTCAACTGGGCCGGACTGGAGGGCGTGCTCGCTCAGCCGCGCACCACGCTGCTGTTGTTGTGCAACCCGCAGAATCCCACCGGAACGATCTGGAGTGCGAGGATGCTCGCGCGGCTTGGGGCGCTGTGCGCCACACACGGCGTCCGCGTCATCTCCGACGAGGTGCACGGTGATCTGACCGCGCCCGGCACACGCTACATCCCGTTCGCGACGGCGTCCGCCACCTGTGAGCGGATCGGGGTGACCTGCCTGGCACCCACCAAGGCGTTCAACATTGCCGGTCTGCAGACCGCGGCCATCGTTGCTGCGGACCCAGAACTCAGGGCGTCCGTCGTGCGCGGGATCAATCGCGACGAGGTGGCCGAGCCGAATGCCTTCGCCGTCGCGGCAACCATCGCTGCGTTCGAGCACGGCAGTCCGTGGCTGGACGAGCTACGGGCCTACTTGTTCGCCAACAAGGCGCATGCGGCGGCGTCCGTCAGCGCGATCCCCGGGCTGAGCGCCTTGGCGACTCCGGCGACCTATCTCCTCTGGATCAAGGCGACCGGCTTCGGCCTGACCGGTATCGAGTTGGCCGAAGCGATCCGTCGGCACAGTGGCCTGGTGCTATCGGACGGTGAGGCCTATGGAGCCGGCCCGGGAACATACCTGCGCATGAACGTCGCCTGTCCTCGCCGCCGCCTCGACGAAGGTCTTGCGCGGCTACGCCGGGCGGTCGACGCCATCCCGCGGCCCTGAAGTACGCTCCGCGTAATGCCGGTGAGTGACCGGGCCCGCCGGTGACCGGTCGCGTCCGGCGACGAATGCGCGGACGCCCTCGGCGGACGGCATGAGGAGGGCATCGTGGAATCGTTACCGCTGATCCTGCAGTTGATCGTTCGCGAGCAATGGCGTGGCCAGTCGCTCCGGGTGGAGCCGGATGCGGTCGTGCCGGGCATTCCGCCGGACGAGGTCCCGTTCGTCGCCGTCGCGGCGGCGCTGGGAGCGGGCGAACCGAAACGCGCCGTCGGGATCCTCGACGCACTCGATGCACACGATGCCCCGGACGACGGTGACCGCGCGGCCGTCCGGCGCGTGCTCCGCAGGTTCGCGATGATGCTGGAGCACAACTGGTTCCCCGGCGGGGCATGTGCGGTGCTGGAACCGGGCCAGGGGGGCCAGTTCGGCGTGCCGGTGCTGCCCGCGGAATCCGGCCGGGTGGGGTTGTACGTCGATGTGATGGACTTCTTCTCGATATTGCCGTTCCTGCGTGCCATGGCGACGAGCAGCCGCCGCGGGTTCGACGAGCCCGGGCAATCGCCCATCGCCGAAGCCGAGTCTCTTCTGCGCCGGCTCCTCGACGCCGAGGAGCAGGCCGCGGCGGCTGCGGTGGCGCTCGCGACCGCGGACCTCCATGTGCAGGCCGGACTCGTGGACCAGGCGATGGCTCCGCTGAACACGGCGCTCCAGCTCTTCACCGAGCTTCAGGACGCGGTGGGAGTCGCAAGCGGCGCGCTCGCGAAGGGCGACTGGTTCGCGCTGCCGCTGTCCCATCCCGAGCTGTTGGGAGAGACCCCGGACTGGCCGCTGGCCGAATCACCGGTCCGCCCGCCGGATCCGGCTCTCGCCGCGGCCCAGTACGCCGAGGAGTTGGCCCGATGCCGCCGTCTCGCCGCCGAGACCGGTGACGGCGCCCTGGCCGCGCTCGCCCTCGTGCACGATGCGCTCAACCGTGTCGATGAGGGCTCCCCGGTCTCGATGGACGCCGTGGCCGACGAGGTGGGCCGGTGGAGCACCTCGGTGGGCAGCCGCAGCTTCGTGCGCGGGCTCGGGCGGCTCTGCGTTGCCCGAGCGCAGCGGCTTCGCGACGCCACACCCCGGGCGCGCCGCGTCCTGCTTCTCGCCGAGGCCCTCAACGACCGGGTCGAGGCCGTCACCGAACCCGCGCTGGTGCGTCGCGAACTCGCGGAACAGTACGGATCGGTCAACTACCGGCGGGCGGCGTTCGTGCTGGCCCACCTCGACCTGGAAGAACTCGGCCACGCCGAAGCGCCGACGATGCCGGAATGGGCCAGAAGGGCCGACCTCGCGATCAGCCTCAGCGATGACGGAATAGCGCTCAAGGATCCGGACGCCCTGGACCAGACACTCCAGCACCTGACCCGGTGCGCGGGCGTGGAACCGGCCGACGGCGATCCGGAGCAGATCTCGTTCCTGCGCAAATTGCTCACCCACCAGGTGAACACCTCGACGGTATTGGCCGACCTCTACCGGGGCGTCAAGGCAGGCGAACGCGGCCACGACGAGTCGGCCGCCACTCGCTTCGAGGCGGCGCTCGCCCTCAGCGAATCGCTCGGCCCCGGAATGAACCCGCTCCGCGTGATCGTGCTGGGCACGATGCGCCGGACGGCCGAGGCTCGCGAACTGGCCGAGAGCATGATCGCCGCCGGGGATCTGCCGCCCGGGCAGGCCGCGTCCCTCCTCACCCGCCTGAAGGCCTACGACCAGGCCGAACGACAGCTGGCCCTGCACGAACGACAAGATCCCGGGCCGGCGCCACAGGATCCTCCCTGGGAACCGCTCGCTCTGCGTGCGGAGATTCTGCTCGGCACCCATCGCGCCGCGCAGGCCGTGCCGATCGCCGAGCAGGCCATCGCCGCCTTCGAGGAGCACCTGGCCTCCCTCTCCCGGGATGTGCTGCGGACGATGGCCAGCGACAGCCCGACGGTCGCCGGTCTCTACACCACCGCGGTGCGCGCGCATTCCGCGCTCGCCGCGCAGGGTGCCGACGGTCACGTCGAGGCCGGTTTCACCCTGTCCGACCGCAGCCGTGGGATCGTGCTCACCGACCTGATCGAACTCGACAAGGACGCCGGCGACGATGACGGCGCCGTCGCCGCGGCGCGGGCGTGGTTGCGGGCGGGGGCAGCCCTGGCCCGGACGATCGAGGGCGTCGACCGCAAGCGCAGCCCGGTGGCGGCCGCGGACGTCCGGCAGCGGATCCGCGACGCCGAACGCGATCTCGATGACGCCGAGGAGGCGCTCACCACCGTCGCCCCCGCGATCCTCACCCGGCGACGCAGCATCCCGCTGACGCGCTCGCTCGCCCAGACCCAGGAACACCTGGACGCCGAAACGCTCCTGATCCAATACCACGCCCACGACGACCAACTCCTCATCTGGGCGGTGACCCGGGACTCGGCCCGCGTCGTGGTCCGCGAACAGGACACCACCTCCCTGACCTCGCAGGTATGGCGTTGTCACCGGACGATCGCCGATCAGTACTCCACCCCGGCCGAGCAGGCGCAGGCGGCCGGACCGCTGGCGGCCCTACTGCTCGACCCGGTCGCCGACGAACTCGCCGCGCACCGGCGCGTGGTGTTCGTGCCCTACGGAGGCCTCGCCGTCCTTCCCCTCCACGTGCTGCCCTTCGCCGGCGCGGACCTGTCCTCCACGCACGAGGTGTCCTACCTGCCGGCCGCGAGCGCGGCGCGCCCGACCGGGGCACGGAAAGTGGGCCAGGACGCGCGTGCTCTGATCGTCGGCGATCCCGACTACGGTGAGCTCAGCACGCTCGGCGCACTCCCCGGCGCCCGCGCCGAAGCGATGGCCATCGCCGGCCTGCGCGGAACCGAACCACTGATCGGCCCGACCGCGACCCGGCAGAACGTGCTCACCGCACTGACCGAGGCGGACGTCGTGCACCTGGCGACGCACGGCCTGTTCTCCGAAGGCCGCCCCGGCACCGGGCGCGAGGCGTCCTAACCCTGCGGCGGCAGGGCCGCGATGAACGGGGCGTCGAAGGTCTGCGGGCCGGTGCGGGCGGCACCGCCGGGCGATCCGAGATCGTCGAAGAACTTGACGTTGGCGTCGTAGTACTCCGACCATTCCTGGGGCAGATCGTCCTCGTAGTAGATGGCCTCAACCGGGCAGACCGGCTCGCACGCACCACAGTCCACGCATTCGTCGGGCTGGATGTACAGCGAACGCCCTCCCTCGTAGATGCAGTCCACCGGGCATTCCTCGACGCACGCCCGGTCCTTGACGTCGACGCAGGGCTGCGCGATCACGTAGGTCATCAATCACCTTTCGGTCGGTACTCGCCCACCACGGTAGAATCTCAAGTGCACTTGAGGTCAAGCCGGGAGGAGGACGTGTGCCATCCAACCGCGACCCCGACGATCTGCTGACCATCGGCGAGATGAGCCGCCGCACCGGCGTGGCCGTCTCGGCGCTGCGCTACTACGAGGACCTCGGCCTGATCGCCTCGCAGCGCTCGGCCGGCAACCAGCGCCGCTTTCCCCGGCACATGCTGCGCCGGGTGTCGCTGATCACGGTCGCGAAGAACCTCGGCATCTCCCTCGACGACGTGCACGAGGCGTTCGAGTCGGTGCCGCTGGACCGCACGCCCAGCCACGAGGACTGGCAGCGGGCCTCGCGCGCCTGGAAACGGCAACTGGAGGAGCGCCGCCGCCGGCTCGAACGCCTGGAGAACGAGCTGACCGGCTGCATCGGTTGCGGATGCCTCGCGCTGAAGGCCTGCACGCTGCTGAATCCCGGCGACGCCCTGGGCGCGACCGGCCCCGGGCCTCGCCGCCTCGAAGAGGTTCCCGACGAATGACCCGGCCGAGACGAACGACACGACCACGGCGATCGGCCGCGCATTTGACCTCGAGTCGGCTTGAGGTCCTACGGTGAGCGTCGACGCGATGAAAGGAACGCCGTGAGTTTCTTCCCCTTTCCCGGCCACCGATCCTCCTCGCCGAGGCGCTGACCGCATGGCCCCGTCGGTCTCCCCGCTCTACGGCAGCTTCGCGCTCTACCCCAGCGGCGTCACGCTGGTCACCGTGCGCGACGGCGACGACCATCAGTTCTTCGTGGCGGCGTCCGTGCTGACCGCATCGGTCGAACCGTTCGCACTGGCGGTCTCCGTCGCGCGGCACCGCATCGGCGCGGACGCGATGATCGCCGGCAAGACCTGGGCGCTGTCAATCCTGGCGACACGGCATCTTCCGCTGGTGCGCAGCATCACCGGGCTGACGCCGCGCACCGACCGTCTGCGCGCCCTGTTCACCGCCGGCGCCGAAGAATCCCCCGAGGGGCCACTGTGGCTGCCGGACGCCCTGGTCACCTTCTGGTGCACCACCCTGTCGGTCACCCCGGTCAACGATCAGCTCCTGATCGCCGGCGGTGTGCTCCGCGGCAGCCCACACCGCGACGGCGATCCGCTGCTGCGCTGGCAGCACAGCTTCCGGGGCATCGGCGACGCGCAGTAGCCGGATCGGCCGGCGTTCGCGCACCCGGGCCGGGCTCGACGCCGTCCGTAGTCACACCGCACTCGCGTTCGTGTTCAACGCGTTCGTCGTCGCCTTGGTGGTCTCGCAGATCGCCACCCTGGTCGCCGCATCCTGACCGCGCCGGCGGCGTCCGTTCTGGAACCACCGCCTCGTACTAGAACGGACGTTCTAGTAAGGTGTGCCTACCGCACCGCGGACGCCGTGCGGACACGACTCGGAGGTACGGGTGACCCACACTCCCTCTCGCGCACGCCAGGCGCCGGCCCTGCCGGACGGCTACGTCGACGGACGGTTGTTCTCCGTGGCCGGCGAAACCATCACCCTGCTCACCGATTTCGACGTGGACGCCTACACGCGTGCGGCGCGCGGTCGGATCCGGGTGAACCCCGCCGAGGTCGACCTCAGCGGCATGGACGTTCGCGACGACCTGGCCTTCCTGTGGCGCCTCGACAGCGCGGCCCTGTCCGAGGCGCGGGCATTCCTGGCCACCTGGACCGGCAACGAGGCGCGGATCACCGCCTTCGTCGCCACCTGGGCCTACGAGCGGCTGTGGCTCGGTCATGCGGTGCGCGACCTGCTCACCGCCGACGGCTCACCGCTACCCGAACCGCTACGCCGCGCCTCGGTGCGCGCCCGCGTCCGTGGCTTCTACGTCGAGCGCGGGCTGCCCTTCATCGCCCCGGTGTGGACCTCCATCGTCGGCGAAGCGGTGACCGTGGGGCACATGGCGCGCCTGGCCATTCAGGAGCGGGCCTTCCAGGCCGCCTATGCGGCGCTGCTCCCCCGGCTCGGCGGCGAGGCCCGCCGGGTCGTCGAAGAGATCATCGGACGCCGCGACGAGATGATCCGGTTCTTCACCCTCGAAGCGACCGCCCGGATCACCCGCTCACCCCAAGAGGCCCGGATGGCGAAACTGTTCCTGCAGCCGTCGTGGCAGCCGTTGCGCATCGTCGGCGTCCCCGACCCGGACGAGGCGCGCGCGCTGGCGTCCGTTTTCCGCACCACCCAGGACCGTGCCCGGCTGCTCGCCGCCGACCGTCCGATCCGCGACCTGCTGGCCATCCGCCCGACCGGGTGGAGTCACGGCGCGTCCGCCCCCACCCCCGGCCTATGGAAGAAGCAGCATCGTGGCGTTCGATCTTGAGAAGTACGCGGAGACCTCGGAGCGGGTGAAGTGGGAGGATCTCGACTTCGAGACCTTCCGCGATAACCCCCTGGACCCCGGTGTGCTGCGCGCGCTGCGCTACATGTGCGATGTCGAATACCACACGTCCTGCTATCTGCGTGACCTGCTGGTCACCCGCTCGCACCGCAAGGACGAGGCGCGCGGCTTCATGACCACCTGGAACCGCGAGGAATTCTGGCACGGCGAAGCGCTGTCGGCCGTCCTGAAAGAGCACGGCATCTTCGTCGACTACGACGAACTCAAAGCCAAGCGAATCAAACTGGGCTGGCAGCTCGCCCTGGGCACCGTCACCCAGGCGGCCGGGTCGAGCATGGTCGGCAACGACTTCATCGCCGTGCACATGACCTGGGGTGCCGCCAACGAACTGTCGGCGGTCGCCGCCTACCGGCGCCTGGCCGGCATGGTCGAGCACCCGGCCCTGTCGCCGCTGCTGGAACGCATCGCCCAGCAGGAGACCCGGCACGTCGCCTTCTACACCACCCAGGCGCGGGCCAAGCTCGACGACAACGAGCGCGCCCAGAAGCTGGTCCGCTTCGCGATGACCAAGCTGTGGAAGCCCGTCGGCTCAGGCGTGATGGACGACGCCGAGGTCGCCCACGCGATGAACCACCTCTTCGCCGGTCAATCCGACGCCGTCGACAAACTCGACCAGCGCGTCCAGAAGTTCCCCGGCATGGAAGACACCACCATCTTCCGCACCGCCTTCGAGCGAATCGGCGTCCCGCTGTAGGGAGTCTGGTCAGCTGCGCGCGTCGAGCGTCGTGTACTCAGAACCAAGCAGGTATCCGTCCGCGGTCAGCAAACACGACTGATCCACGCTTGCTTGAGCGACGAGCATCGCGTCGAAAGGATCGCGGTGCGGGAGCGCCACGTTAGGCAACGCGAGCAGATGCCGGTGCTCGATGGGCAACTCTCGAACACCGAGCGCAGCCACACCCGCCATCAACTCGGTCGCATCGTGCGGGAGTTTCCCCTTGGCGCTCTTCAAGGTCAGTTCCCACAGACTGACCGTGGAGAGCAGCACCTCATCGGCGTCGTCGAGTGCACGCAACGCCTCACGCCCCAGCGACTCCGGAGCGAACAACAACCACAAATACACGTGAGAGTCGATCAACAGCTTCATCGCGGGACAGCCTCATCGATCGACTCTTCGAAGACCTCAGCCAGATCGGCGTCCGGACCAATCACACCGTCGGCGTCGTAGACGAAGTCAGCGTGCCGACGATCCTTCCACACGCCGACCGCGATCCGAGGCCGGGCAGGCACCGGCGCGAGAACCGCTTCAGCCTGCCCGTAGGCACCGAGATAGATGACCTCACCAGTGCTGGCTCGCTTGACCAGCTTGCTCAGGTTGGCCTTCGCTTCTGAGATCGACACGACGTTGGACATGATCCCATCATACGAGTCTGACCAGGACCAGACCAGGTTTGATGCCGGATGCATCAACGCGCTGGCTTCGCGCGCACGACGAAGAATGAACCCCGGCTCGGGTCTACCGGACGAGGGCGCGGCCCCACTCCTGGGCAGCTTCGAGTTCGCCTGGCTTGAGCGGGCCCTTCAGGCCCTCGACCACGAAGGTCTGGGTCTCCACGGTGACGCCGGGGTGGGTCTTCGCGATCAGCTTGGCCGCCCCCTTGGCGGCCGATCCGCTGAGCACGGTGCGGCTACTGGCGGTCGCGAACGCGGCAACCCGCAGGCCCGCGCGGAGGCGTCCGTTGCTCAACCATTCCCGGACGCCGTCGCCGCTGGGCTCGGCGCCGAGGGAGACCGCCTGCTCGCGCGTCGACGGGGTCGGCAGGGTGCGATTGTGGGTCGGCGCGCCGACCACCACCAGGTCGATATCGTCAGGAATGCTCGCCGGGGCATCGTCAGATCCGACGACGGTCACCTCGGCGCCGCGCTCCTCCAGGCCCGCGACCACCGCCTGCGCAACCGCACGAGAGTTGCCGAAGCGCGACTCGACCACGACCAGGACTTTCATCTCCACCTCTCCGCGGGCTCCCGCCCGAACCACACCCGCGCAAGCCTACGCGTGAAAGCACCCGCCCGGACGCCCGGTCGAAGGACGGTCCATTCGGGCCGGCCCTACCGGTAGGCGTGCTCGTTGATCAGCGCCGCGACCTTCTCGGGGGCGGCGAACATGGTGGCGTGCGGGCCTGGGACGGTGGCGAACCAGCCCTCGCGGAACTCGGACGCCAACTGGCGTCCCCACTCCACGGGAACGATCGGGTCGTCCTCGCCGCAGATCACCAGGGTCTTGGCGTGGACGCGTCCGGCGATCTCTTCGAGATCGGTGCCGAGCACGTGCGGGGTCTGTTTGATCATGTAGGGAATGCCCGCGCGCACCACATAGTCGTAGATGGCGATCGCCGACACCTTCGGCGGCTCCTTGAGCCCGTTGGCGAGCAGCAGCGCCGCGACCTTCGGCAGCTCCCGCGCGCTCGGCACCACCACGGGCGCGATCAGCACGATGTGGTCGAGTTCCTCGGGGTGCGCGGCGGCCAGTTCGGCGACCACCTGCGTGCCCATCGAATGCCCGACCACGACCGGATGGTCGAGTTCCTTGTCCTTGAGGTAGCGCGCGATCAGGGCGGCGTGATCCTCGATGGTGAGGTCGCGGTCCGGACGCGGTGAGCGCCCGTAGCCGGCCATGTCGATCAGGTGGACGTCCCCGCGCTTGGCCAACTCGACCGCGGTCGGTCCGTAGGAGCGGGCCGACACCCCGATGCCGTGCACGAGCACGAAGTCCGGCCCGGACTTCTGCGGCACCTGGCACGGGAACCGGTAGGCGACCAGCGAAGCATCGTCGTAGCCGCTGCGGCTGGTGTGGTATTCGACCGTGCCGATGTAGCGCCGCTTGTAGCGAACCTCTTCCCGGGAGACATGACGACGTGCCGACATGCTCCCAGCGTAGTCACACGGTCACGCGGTTGGTGCTTCGCAGACTTGCTGCCTGGGGTGGCCCCGGTCACGCCCCTACGCGGGAACGTTCCTTCAGCAGGAGCAGCAGACGGGCCAGCTGAGTGCCGGCCACGTCGGGATGTTCGGGATGCCATTGGACGCCGATCACCGGCGCGGTCTCGTGCACGACCGCCTCGATGACCCCGTCCGCGGCGCGGGCGGCCACCTTGAGCCCTGATCCGGGGCGGTCGACGGCCTGGTGATGCGAGCAAAGGACCGGCTCGGCGACCAGTTCGGCCGGCAGTCCGGCGTCCGGATCGAGAACCGGACAGGTACCCACGAACCCCGTGCTGATGCCGGAGTGCGAGCCCCGGTGCTGGTCGACGGTGGGCAGATGCTGGACGAGTGATCCGCCGAGCGCCACGTTGATGATCTGGACGCCCCGGCACAGCCCCAGCAGCGGCTGCCCCCGGTCGATCGCGGCGTGCACCACCGCGATCTGGGCGGCATCGGCGTCCGGCTCGTGACGGCCACCACCGGGGTAGTCGGCGCGGCCGCCGTACAGGTAGGGGGTGACGTCCTCGCCGCCCATGATCACCACCACGTCCACCTCGGCGGTCGCCTCCAGCGCGGCCTGCACGGGCAGGCCTCCGCAGGCGATCAGCACCGGCTCCCAGCCGAGTCCGCGCACGGTCGCGACGGTGGCGTCGTTGAGCGCGTCGAGTTCGGCCTGGTAATCGGGATCGTGAGGACGCTCGTCCCGGATGTAGAGGAGCGCTACTCGCATCGGTTCCTCCCTGAGGTGCGCGGGTGAAGCACCCAGAGTGGCGCACGCGGATTACACGCGTGTTTCCGCCTCGGGCTCGATGCGTAGCATGACGCTCATGACCATGCCGGACGCCCCCAGTCACGCACACCAGGCACCGCCGGACGCCTCACCTCGGCTGCTGTTCGTCACCGACCTGAACTATGCCGCCGCCGGACGCCGCTATTGCGACGAAGACATCGCCTTGTCCGGCCGGCTCCGGGAGCATTTTCATGTCGCGCTGTGCCATCCGCGCGACGCCGTGGCGTTCATGAAGGACGCCGACGTGATGCTGGTGCGCAACACCGGCCCGGCCGCGGGGCATCTCGACGCCTACCACGCCTACCGGGCGCAGGCGATCGCCTGGGGCGTCCCAGTGTTCACCGAGTTGACCGGAAAGGCCGACCAGATCGGCAAGCAGTACCTGATCGACCTGTGCGCTGCCGGCTATCCGGTCATTCCGACCATCGACGATCCTGCCCATCTCGGCCGGCTTCCCGAAACGGGCCAGTACGTCGTCAAGCCGAAGCAGGGCGCTGATTCGGTGGGAATGCGCTTCGTGACCCGCGCCGAGGCGTCCGCCGTGCAGGAGCCGGACGTGCTGATCCAGCCCCGGATCGATTTCGCCTACGAAGTCTCGTTCTACTACGTCGATCACGATTTTCAGTACGCCCTCTACGCCCCCGATCCGGACCGGCGCTGGGAGTTGCAGCCCTACGATCCCAGCCCATCCGATCTGGCTTTCGCGCAACGGTTCATCGACTGGAACACCATCGACCACGGCATTCAGCGCGTCGACGCTTGCCGCACCGCCGACGGACGGCTGCTGCTGGTCGAGCTCGAAGACCTCAATCCGTATCTCTCCCTCGACCGCACCACCCCCGATCGCCGGGAGGCGATGCTGGCCGCAATGGTCAGGTCACTCACCGGGTTGAGCGGCGGCCGGGCACCAGCCGCGCGGAGTTGAGGATGAACGCGGTCTCGGAGCCGACGTGGATGAAGGCGGCCAGCACGGGGCCGATCAGCCCGAACGCGGCCAGGGCCATGCCGAGCAGATCGACGGCGATAGTGCCGGCGAAGTTGACCATGACGATGCGCCGGGCCCGCTTCGCGATGTGAAGGGTGCGGGCCAGGTCGTTCAAGTCGGAGCTGATCAACACCACGTCCGCGCTCTCGCGGGCGATGTCGGTGCCGGAACCCATCGCGATGCCCACATCGGCGCGGGCCAGGGCAGGGGCATCGTTGACGCCGTCGCCGACCATCGCGAGGGTGTGGCCGGCCGCGCGTTCAGCGTCGATGACGGCGAGTTTCTGCTCGGGTAGCAGTCCTGCGCGGACGTCCTCGATGCCGAGTTGCGCGGCGACCGCGCGGGCGGTGGCATCTTGGTCGCCAGTGATGATCACCGTGCGCAGCCCGCGGCGGTGCAGGCCGGCGACGGCGTCCTTGGCGGTGTCGCGAATCGTGTCCGACAACAGGATCGTGCCCGCATGGCTGCCGTCGATCCCGATGTGCACCGCGGTCGCGATGCCCTGGCCCTCGACCGTGCGGGGCGCATCCACGACCAGGCCCCGGCTGCCCGCGGCGACGGCCTTTCCGGCGACGGTCGCGGTGACGCCGAGGCCGGGCCGGTAGCCGAAGGCGTCCGCGAGACCGACCGGTAGCCCGCGCTCGCGGGCGTGGGCGACGATCGCCTGCCCGAGCGGGTGTTCGGAGTAGGCCTCGGCGGACGCCGCGAGGATCAGCAGATCGTCCTGGCTGACGTCACCCACGGTGCGGACGCCCGTCACGGCCGGCGTCCCGGCGGTGAGGGTGCCCGTCTTGTCGAACACGACGGTGTCGACCGCCGACAGCACCTCGAGGTGGGCGCCGTCTTTGACGAACGCCCCGGACCGGGCGATCCGGGCGATGGCGGCGAGCACCGCCAGCGGGGTGCCGGCCGCGACACCGCACGCTCCGGCCACCACGACGACCGAGATGGTGGCGGTGAGGTCGCGGGTCAGCAGGTAGGTGATCAGCGCACCACCGAGTGCGAGATAGACCAGCCAGGCGGCAAGACGGTCCGCGAGCCGCTGGACGGGTGGCTCGGACTCCTGCGCCCGCCGCACGGCCTCGACGATCCGGCCGTAGGACGAGGCCTGCCCCACGCGTTCGGCGCGCACCTCCACCGCGCCGACCTGGTTGATGGAACCGGCGAGCACCTCGCTACCCGGACAAATGTCGACCGGCAGCGACTCGCCGGTGATCCGCGACTGGTCCGCCGTCGATTCACCCGCCACCACGACGCCGTCGACCGGGACGCGCCCGCCCGGGCCGACCACGACCACCTGCCCCGGCGCCACCTCGGCCAGCGGCACCGTCACGATGTCGCCACCGCGCCGCACCTGCACCCGCTCGGGCAGGAACGCCATCAGATCGGTGAGCGCGTCACGGCCGCGATCCATCGACAGGTCTTCCAGAATCTCGGCCGCGAGCACGAACGTGGTGATCAGCAGAGAGGTCACCCATTCGCCGATCACCGCGGCGGCGACGATGGCGAGGAGCATCGACAACTCCATGCTCATCCGCCGCTGGCGCGCGTCGTGCCAGGCCTCGGTCAGGATCGGCCAGCAGCCGACGGCCAGGCCCACGATCGCGACAGCCGGCACGGTCGGCCACGGCCAGGTCAGCCCGAGCACGACCGCGAGGGTGCAGGCGGCGACGAACAGCGTCCGGGCCAGATCGCCGCGGTCGACCTTCCGCCACAGACTCGCCGCGCCGACCGGCGCCTGGTCGACAGCGGGTACCGCGGTGGTGCTCATTGCCCTGTGCCGGCGTCGCCAGTACCGGGTGCGGCTTGGTTGATTCCGGGATGGGCGGTGATGGTGCCATCCGCGCCACGATGATGCACCGGGACGCCGCCCACCACATGCTCGGCCTGGAACACGGCATGCTGCACCAACTCGCGGGCGTGCTCGTCGATCAGGCTGTAGAAGACGCGGGTTCCCTCCTGGCGGGCGCTGACGATCTTTCCCCAACGCAGCTTCGCGAGGTGCTGCGACACCACGGTGGGCGACTTGCCCACGCGCTCGGCCAACTCGCTCACCGCGCGTTCCCCGTCCCGCAGCGCCAGGATGATCCTGATGCGCGTCGGATCCGACAGCAGCGAGAACACTTCGGCCGCCAGCTCGACGTACTGGCTCTCGACGCCGAAGCTGCACATCTTCTTACCTTCACGCATACGCAGATATTAAGCTGGTGCGGTCTCGCGCACAAGGGCGGGACGCCACCTCTGGTAGATCGGCACGTTTTCGGGGTCGCTGCACACCGGAACAACCCGTCCTGCCATGAGCGAGGACGACCATGAAAGGGAAAACCACATGAGGCGGCTCCCACTGAGAGCCGACGAGGACGCCGAGTTGGGGACGATCCCCCAGGACGCTACGCGAGCATGACTGCGATCAGGGTTTCGTTGAGGGCGGGGTCGCCGCCCGGCTCGGGTTCGGTGAGGTACTGCTCGAAGGCGACATCACCCGGGGTGTGACCGTGCGCCATCACCCAACCGTAGAGATGCTCGTAGGCTGCGGACAGCAGCGAGAAGTCACCGCGCACCAGCAAGGTGGCGGCGCGTCCGGCCGGAAGGCGCTCGCCCACCACCTCGCCGGCACCGCTGAACGGTTCGGCGACGGGAACGGCGACCGACAGATCGAGTCCCTCGCTCATGTCGCCGTGCATGACGCCCATCGGGGCGGCGGCCGGGGTGATACCCGCCTCAGCGAGGGCCCCGAAGATCAGCGGATAGGCCCGGTCGTAGAGCTGAGGGATCGCGTCGAAGGCGACCTTCTCACGCACCACGGCGAGGTGCTGCGCCTCAAGGTCTTGGATGGTCGGCTCGTCGAACTGGTGCTCAGTCATCACATCAATCTCCCTGTCGTCGGTGCACAGCGTGCCACAACCACTCGACCCTGCACGAGGGGCGCGACTCCCCTCCCCCACCGGCTTCGGCGAAGGCCACCGGAACCCGCCCGCGGCGAGGCGTCCCTTGATAGCCTGACAAAGGCTCCAGGCGAGGAACCCGGTGAGATTCCGGGACGGTCGCGCCACTGTGAAGCGTTCCGCGAGGAACGCTCAGTCAGACCCTCCGCGGGCCGCTGTTCACCACGGACGCGTCATCCGACGGGGCAGGCCTGCACCCGCAAGCACCTCCTCTTTTTCGCGTCCCCGTTCGATGCGAAAGAAGAAGTAATGAGACGACACTCCCGGGCATTGGCCGCCATCGGCGTGCTGATGGCCCTGCTGGTCGGGGGGTGCACACCCGCTGCCGCGCCGAGCCCGAGCGCTCCTGCCACCGACGACACGCTCACCATCTACAACTCCTACAAGATCGCCAGCCTCGATCCGACCCAGTCGGGCACCAACTGGCTGTTCGACTGGGGCGTGGCCGAGAACCTGCTGCAGGTCGACGAGAAGGGCGACATCCAGCCGTGGCTGGCCGAGAAGGTCGAGCGTGTCTCCGACACGCATTGGGCGATCGCGCTGCGCCCGAATGTCACCTTCCAGAACGGCAAGAAGCTGAACGCCACCATCGCGGCCAAGGCGCTCAACCGTCAGGTGACCACCTCGAAGTCGAGCCAGGTGTACATGGATCCGGCGTCGAAGTTCCAGGCGACCGGTGATCTCACCCTCACCTTGACCACGCCCGAGCCGAACGCGATGGTGCCGGCGGCGCTGTCGTCGCGCGACAACTCGTTCCAGATCTACGACGTGGACGCCGTCGAGGCGGCCCAGGGTGATTCGTCGAGGATCGCCGGCGCGGGCGCCTTCACCGGCCCGTACGCGATCACCGCGTGGGATCCCGAAAACCTGGAATCGGTCCGCTACGAGCAGTATTGGGCGGGCAAGCCGGCCATGTCGACGGTCAGCGTGAAGGTCGTCGCCGATGAGCAGGCCCGGATCGCCGGCGTCCAGAGCGGCCAGGCCGACCTGGCCTTCTACCCCTCGCCGGACGCGAAACTGGCGCTGGCCAACGCGACGGACGCCGTCTTCCTCGAGTCCGAGCTCGCGCTGCAGGCGCTGCTGGTCGACATGAACCTGACCGCGCCGCCGTTCGACGACGCGGCCGTCCGCAAGGCCTTCCTGGCCTCGGTCGACTATGCCGAGCTCGCCGATCAGGTCGCCAATGGCGTGTTCGACAAGGCCGAGGGCCTTTACCCGGTCTCGATGCCGTACGCGCTGAAGAATCAGGCCACCGACATCACCCGCGCCAAGACGCTGCTGGACGAGGCCGGCTGGGCCGAGGGACCCGACGGCTACCGCACCAAGAACGACGCCAAGCTGACCGTCCGCTTCGTCACCCAGGCCCAAGGACCGGAGACGCTGGCGCTGGCCAGCGCCATGCAGGCGCAGGTCAAGCAGGCGGGCTTCGATCTGCAGATCAACAACGCCGAGGATTCGGCGAAGGTCAAGGCCGACATGGCAGCGTGGGATTCGTCCATCGGCCTGAACGGGTCGCTGTCGGGCACCGCCGATCCGATCCAGCCGTTCCTGAGCCGGTGGACGACCGGCGGTTCGGCGAACGCGCAGAAGCTGTCCAACCCTGAGATCGACGCGATCGGGCAGCAGCTGAAGGTCACCTTCGACGAGGCCAAGCGGGCCGAACTGCTCCAGTCGGCGCAGAAGATCATCGTCGAGGACAACGCCTACGTGTTCGCGGGCACGTACAAGCGCTTCCTGGTGATCGCCTCGCCGGCCTGGAAGAACTACCGGGTGTCCAACGTCCGCGCCCACCTGCGGTGGAACACGGCCCCGTGATCCACACCTCCTGGTGGCGGCAGTGGTGGTCGCGCCTGATCTTCCGGCGCACCGCCACCGCCGTCGCCGTGGCTTTGGGGGCGAGCGTCTTCATCTGGGCGCTCGTCCCGTTGATGGACGGCGATCCCGCGCGCCTGACCCTGATCGCCCGCGGCGTGAGCGAACCGCCGCCCGCGCAGGTCGAGGCGATGCGGCAGGAACTCGGCCTCGACCGTCCGCTCATCCTGCAATACCTGCACTGGCTGACCGGCGTGGTCACCGGCGACTTCGGTGCCTCCTGGCAGTCCGGACGCCCGGTGCTCGCCGAGTTCGCCGCGCGGCTCGCACCGACGGTGCGCCTCTCGGTGGCCGCCATCGTGCTGAGCCTGGCGGTCGCCCTGCCCGCCGGGCTGATCGCGGCCCGCTACGAGGGCCGCTGGCCCGATCAGGTGCTGCGCGGCGCCGCGATCCTGAGCGCCGCGACACCATCGTTCCTGGTGGGCCTGCTGCTGATCTCGTATGTGGTCGTGCCGCTGGGCTGGAAGACCGTCGTCCTCAACGGGCAGTGGAGCCAGGTGTGGCTGCCGGCCGCCTGCCTGTGCTTCGGCCTGTTCGACGTCTGGTCGCGGGTGTGGCGCGGTGGTCTGGTCAAGGGACTCCATTCCGGTTACGCGCACGTCCTGCACGCCCGCGGCGCGCGTCCCCGCCGCGTCCTGCTGCGGCATGCCGCACCGAACGCGGTCACGCCACTGATTCACATCGTCGCGGTCTCGACCGGCGGGCTGCTCGGCGGTGCGGCGATCATCGAGACCGTGTTCACCTGGCCGGGCATCGGCGCCTACGTGGTCTCCTCGGTGCTGGCCCGCGACCTTCCGGTGGTGCAGGCGTTCACCGTGCTCGCCACCCTCGTCTACGTGCTGTCCAGCCTGGTCGCCGATCTGGCGACCGTCGCCCTCGACCCGCGCCTGCGCGCCCGAGCGGCATGAGGCGTCCCCAAGGCGCGGTGCGCGCCGGTCTCCGCACCCCACTGGGACGCCTCGGGCTCACCATCGTGGCCGTGCTCGCGCTCCTGGTGGCGGTCTCCCCGCTGCTCGGGCTGCCGTCGCCCTCCGCGCAGAACCTGGCCGCCAAACTCGCGGCACCGTCGGCCGAGCATTGGCTGGGCGCCGACCATCTGGGCCGCGACGTGCTCGCGCGCACCATCGAGGCGATCATGCGGTCGTCGCTGGCGGCGGTGCTGGTGCTCGTGGGCGCGCTGACGATCAGCATCGTCGTCGGGGTGGTCGCAGCCGCCGCGGGCGGCGTGGTGGACGCGGTGCTGATGCGGATCGTCGACGTCGTGCTGGCCGTGCCGAGCCTGATCCTCGCGCTGGCCATCGTCGGCCTGCTCGGCCCCGGATTCACCCATCTGTTGATCGCGCTGATCGTCTCCTCGTGGGCGGGCAATGCGCGCCTGGCTCGCGCTTATGCCCTCGGCATCGCCGAACGCCCCTACGTGCAAGCCGCACGGCTGGCCGGTGTCGGACGCCTGCGCATCCTCGGCACGCACGTCGTCGGCGGGGTGGTGCCGCAGATGCTGGTGGTGGCCACCCTCGACCTGGGCGGCGTGGTCGTCCGGCTGGCCGGGCTGTCCTTCCTCGGGCTGGGACCGATGCCGCCCGCCGCCGAACTGGGCGCGATGCTCGGCGAATCCCGCAGCTACCTGACCAACGCGCCCTGGCTGTTCGCGGTGCCGACCATCGCGATCATCGCCCTCACCCTGGCGGCGAACCTGATCGGCGAAGCCATCAGCGACGCCGTGCAGCACCGGGGGCTGACATGACGGTGCTGCACGTGCGCGGCCTGACGGTGCGCTATCCGCAGGGAGTGCGGGCGGTGCGTGGCATCGACCTCACCGTCGCGCCCGGCGAACTGGTGGCGCTGGTCGGCGAGTCGGGTTGCGGCAAGTCGAGCGTCGCCAAGGCGCTGCTGGGCGCGCTGCCCCCGGGAACGCACACCGGCGGCACCCTCGATGTGGACGAGGTCCGGCTCAGCGAAGCGGACGAGGCGACGTGGCGCCGCGTCCGGGGCGAACGGATCAGCTACGTGAGCCAGAATCCCTTCGACGCGATGAATCCCCTGATCCGGGTCGGCGCCAACGTTGCCGAAGCCTGGCGGATCAAGGGCGTCCGGCCTGGGCCCGCGCAGGTGGCGGACGCCCTCGCGCGGGTCGGCATCGATGACGCGGAACGCCGTCTGCGGCAGTACCCGCACGCGTGGTCGGGCGGCATGCTGCAGCGCGCGGAGATCGCGGCGGCCAGCGCCTGGGAGCCCGCCTTCATCGTCGCCGACGAGCCCACCGCGGCCCTGGACGCGGACCTCGCCGACGCGATCATCGTCCGGCTGCGCGAGGCGGCGTCCGCGGTGCTGCTGATCAGCCACGATCTGGCCCTGGTCGCCCGCCATGCCGACCGGGTACTCGTCATGTACGGCGGGCGAGTGGTCGAAGAGGGCACCTGCGCCGACGTGCTGCAACGGCCACGTCACCCCTACTCACGGGCACTGCTCGCGGCGATCCCGCGCCCGGGGCATGGGTTGCCGGTCCCGCTGGAGGGTGCGCCACCCGACCTGTCGCTCGACCTGGCCGGGTGTTCGTTCGCACCGCGGTGCGCGCTCGCCCGGTCCGACTGCGGCGTCCGTGCGCCCGAATTGGTCGGCGGCATCGCCTGCCCGGTCACCGGAGGTGAGCAGCGATGACCCTGTCGGTGACCGACCTGACCTTCGCCTACCCCGGCCAGCCGCCGATCCTGGAGGGAGTGTCGCTCGAGGTGGCCGCCGGCGAGATCGTCGGCATCCGGGGACGTTCGGGCTGCGGAAAATCGACCCTGCTCAAGCTGCTGGCCGGCGTCCTCACCCCCACCGCGGGAACGATCGCCTGGCAACGGCAAACACGCCCCGAGCCCGGCTCGGTCGGCATGGTGTTCCAGGACGCCTCGGGCAGCCTCAACCCGCGCTGGCCGATCGGGCGCAGCGTCGCCGAACCGCTGCTGCGCTGTTCGCCGGCTGAGCGCCGGCAACGGGTGCGGGACGCTCTCGCGGCGGTGCGGCTCGCCGACCTGGACCCGCGTGCGCTGCCCGGGCAACTGTCCGGCGGGCAGTGCCAGCGGGTCGCGATCGCGCGCATCCATGCCAGCCGTCCGCGGCTGTTGCTGGCCGACGAACCCACCAGTGCCCTGGACGCCTCGGTGGGCGCCGGCATCATCCGGCTGCTGCGCGAGCTGGCCGACCAAGGAACCGCCATCGTGCTGGTCAGCCACGACCCCGCGGTGCTGCGCGTGCTGTCGGACCGCCTGTTCATCCTGGACGGCGGCCGGCTTCAGGAGGAACGGATATGAACCAGACCCATCCCACGAGCACCCCCACCGTCCCCGCTGCCCCGACTGGCCCGGCCGCACCGACTGCGCACGACGGGACGGGGGTGCTCGCTCCGGCCGAGGCGCTCACCGCGCTGCGCACCCTCTCCCCCGGCTTCGGGCTCGACATCGGCGGTGTCTGGTACGAGTCGTCCACTCTGATCGACGATCCCGAGACGGTCGCATCCCTGGTCAGCGGGCATGCGGCGTACCGCTCGATCGAAGCCCCGCGCGTGGCGGCGTCCCTGTTCTTCCAGCGCTACTGCCACCGGATGAGCACGGCGGTGATCGGGTCGTGGGTGCTGACCGGGCGCGCCCTGGACGCCTCGGCCGCGCAGGTGCGCCTGTGCGTGCGGGACGCCAGTCCGGTCAGCGTGCACCTGTCCGGGACCTACCGCGACGAGGATTCGCCCGAAGAACTCGTCCGTGGCCTGGTCGACGAGCATCTGCTGCCGCTGGCCCAGCGCTTCGGTGCGCACGGCGTCGGCCTGCCGAACCTGTGGGGCAATATGGCCGCCAGCATGGGCATGGCCGCGCGCCAACTCTCCCGGATCCGGGACGCCAACCTCGTGAGGGCCGCGGTCGAACCCGTCCTCGCGACCCGCCCCCAGCTGAACCGTCTCGGTTCGTTCCGGATCTTGGAAGGCCCGCAGGGACCCCGGTTGTTCTACGACCGCCGCACCTGCTGCCACTGGCATCTGGTCCCCGACGGCGCCTACTGTGGCTACTGCTCACTGCTCAGCGACGACGAAAGGACCGCACGCTACGTCGCTTCCATGCAAGCCGAGTGACCACACTCACCAGCACCCCCGACTCGCGCGATGACCTTGGCGCCGAGTGACCACGCTCACCAGCGCCCTCGACGCGCGCGATGACCTTGGCGGCGCGCTCGGCGGAGGGCCGAACTCACCCCGCGACCGATCGGCGGCGTGTTCGCCCTCGTTCCGCTGCGCTGACCCGGCCAATTTTCGGCAGGTGCCGCCTGCCGATGAGGTGAGGGAGCCTCTCGGACCAAGATATTGTCGTTATGAGCGCGTGCATCGGCGCCCAATGCGGCTTGGACCAAGAAATGGTCGTTATGCGCCCCCTCCACACCCCTCATAAAGACCATTCGCTAGCCCTAAGCCAGTTTCTCTCCGCCCAGTGCCGTGAAAACGACAATTCCTTAGTCCAACCCAACCAGGGGGTGCCCGCATGGCCGCAAAGCGGCCGGATCTGGCTCAGGCTCCTCTCCGGATGGTGCGGGGAGGTCAAAAACCCGGCGAGATGTAGCTCGGTCACCAGAACCAGCACTCCACCGGGACCTCTGTTTCCGAATAGCTCGCACATCCACCCAGCGCGATCAGCGGAAGTCGCGCGAGGTGTGCGGAACCCGGACGTGCAGGGGTTCCAGCTTGTCGGCGATCAGGTTCACCACTCCCTCGGGGGAGCGCTCCAGCTTGCCGCGCACGACCAAGGCGCTCGACTCGCGGGCGACCCGGCGATAACGGGCCCACACCCCGCGCGAGCAGACCACATTGATCAGGCCGTGTTCGTCTTCGAGGTTCACGAACGTGATGCCGGACGCCGTGGACGGCCGCTGGCGGTGGGTCACCACGCCGGCGGCCTCGACCCGTGAATCCGGATCGGCGGTGCGCAGCCCCGCCGAGGTGAGCACGCCGCGCTCGTTCAACGCGGCACGCACGTGCGACAAGGGGTGATCGTCGGTCGAGATCCCGGTCGCCCACAGGTCATCGATCAGGGTCTCCAGCGCGGTCGGCTCGGTGAACAGCGGCGGCTGAATCTCGATCGCGGTGCCGGGCAGGAACTCCTCCTGGTCGAGCGCCGCCGACCCGGCCCGCCACAGCGCCTCGCGCCGGGTCAGCCCGAGGCTTTCCAACGCACCGGACGCCGCCAGCGCCTCCAGCTGAGCGGCGGAGAGCCCCGCCCGCCGGGCCAGATCCTCCATGGAGGTGAATGCTGCCTGGGTTCGGGCGTTCACGATCTTCGCGGCGACCTTGCCGCCGATGCCTCGGACGCCGGCCAGTCCGAGCCGCACCGCGACGTTACCGTCGCGGCGGTGCCGCGCCGACTCGTCCGGTGCCGTCAGGTCGAACTCCCCCACCAGTGGTTGAATCCGCGTGAGGCAAGCCTCCATACCGGTCGTCTCCACCAGCCCCGAGGAACCCCCACTCTCCAGCGGTTCCAAGACGGCGTCCACACCCGAACGGAGCAGACAAGGACGCAAGACGGTGACGCCGTGACGGCGGGCGTCCGCGGTGAGAGTCGCCGACGAATAGAACCCCATCGGCTGAGCCCGCAACAATCCAGCCAGGAATGCCGCCGGGTAGTGCAGTTTGAGCCACGAGCTCGCGTACACGAGCAGCGCGAACGACAGCGAATGCGATTCGGCGAAACCGAAGTTCGCGAACGCCTGGATCTGCTGATAGATCCCATCAGCGGCCGCGCCGGTGAGCCCGTTGCGCGCCATGCCCGCGTACAGCTTGTCCTTCAACGATTCGATCCGCTCGACCCCGCGCTTGGATCCCATCGCCCGGCGCAGCAGGTCGGCGTCCTCACCGGTGCAGTCGCCGATCGCCATCGCCATCTGCATCAGCTGCTCTTGAAACACGGGGACGCCCAGCGTGCGTTTCAGGGCGGGTTCCAGTTTGGGGTGCGGGTAGGTGACCGTCTCGGCCCCGAGCTTGCGGCGCACGAACGGGTGCACCGCGCCGCCCTGAATCGGGCCGGGACGGATCAGTGCGATCTGCACGACCAGGTCGTAGAAGCGGCGCGGCTGCAGCCGGGGCAGCAATCCCATCTGGGCACGCGACTCCACCTGGAACACCCCGATCGAGTCGGCGCGGCAGAGCATGTCGTAGACGGCGGCCTCTTCTTTGGGCAGGGTGGCCAGTTCCCATACTTCACCGGTGGCGTCCCGGATCAGGTCGAACATGTGCTGTAGCGCGGCGAGCATGCCCAAGCCGAGCAGGTCGAATTTGACCAGGCCCATCCAGGCGGCGTCGTCTTTGTCCCATTGGATGACGGTGCGTTTCTCCATCCGGGCATGCTCAATGGGCACCACTTCGCCGACCGGGCGTTCGGTGAGCACCATGCCGCCGGAGTGAATGCCCAGGTGACGAGGGGCTTTGAGCAATTGCATCGCCAACTCGGCGACCTCGTCCGGCAGGCCGTCCTCGGCGCTCACCCCTCCCCAGCGTTCGATGCGCCGCGCGAAGGCGTCCTGCTGGCCGGGACCGTAGCCCAACGCCCGAGCGATGTCGCGCACCGCATTCTTGGGCCGGTACTGGATCACGTTGCACACCTGCGCGGCTCGGTCGCGGCCGTAGCGGTCGTACACGTATTGAATGATCTCTTCACGCCGGTCGGAGTCGAAGTCGACGTCGATATCGGGCTCCTCATCACGCAGCGACGACAGGAAGCGCTCGAACGGCAACTCGTAGTGAATCGAGTCGACCGCGGTGATGCCCAGCAGATAGCAGACGGCACTGTTGGCGGCCGAGCCGCGCCCTTGGCACAGGATGCCGCGGCGGCGGGCTTCGGCGACGATGTCGTGCACGATCAGGAAGTAGCCCGGAAAGTCCTTGGCCTCGATCACGGCCAGTTCGCGCTCGATGCGGGCGGCGTCCGCTTCGCTCAGGTCGGGGTAGCGTTCGGGCACCGCCTGCCACACCAGATGGCGTAGCCAGCTCATCGGGGTGTGCCCGGGCGGCACCTCTTGTGTGGGCAGCGCGGGTTTGGCTCGGCGCAGCGGGAACGCCAGGTCGTCGGCCAGTTCGACACTGCGTTCGAGCGCGCCCGGATAGCGGGCGAACCGGCGCCGCATTTCGGCTCCCGAACGCAGGAATGCCTCCCCCGCCGCGGGCAGCCAGCCGTCGAGGTCGTCCATGCTGCGGTTGGCGCGCACCGCCGCGACCGCCTGGGCGAGCAGGTGCTGGCGCGGGGTCGCGTAGTGCACGTTGCCGGTGGCGACGACCGGCAGTTTCCGGGACGCCGCGAGCGCGGCCAGGGCGTCGTTGTGGGTCGAGTCGAGCGGACCACCATGGTCGGTCAGCTCGACGGTGACCGCCTCGCGGCCGAAGAGGCCGACGAGTTCGTCGAGGGCGCGACCCGCGGCGTCCGGGCCCTCGTTGAGAAGCGCCTGCCGGACGGTGCCCTTGCGGCAGCCGGTCAGGATCGCCCACTGCCCGTCCGCGCGCGCGGCAAGATCGGCCAGGTCGTAGACCGGACGCCCCTTCTCACCCCCGCCGAGTTGCGCGTGGGTGAGCGCGGACGCCAGCCGGTGGTAGCCGTCTTGGCCGCGCGCGAGCACGAGCAGATGGCTGCCGACCGGATCGGGTTCACCGGTTTGCGGGGAGGGCAGTTCCAGCGACAATTCGGCGCCGAACACGGTCTTCACCGCCGTCGTTTCGGCGGCCTCCGCGAACCGGACCACCCCGTAGAACCCGTCGTGGTCGGTGAGCGCCAGGCCGTGCAGGCCGAGCCGCTCGGCCTCCTCGACGAGCGCCTCCGGCGAGGAGGCCCCGTCCAGGAACGAGAACGACGAGTGCGCGTGCAGTTCGGCGTACGGCACGCTCGCTTCCGGGCGTTCGATCGCCGGCGCCTGGTAGGGGCTGCGTTTGCGCGACAGCGGCAGGTCCGCCGCCATGGCCTCGGCTGCCGCACCGGGACCGCTCAGCGTGCGTTCGAGTTGCCGCCAGGTGATCGGCGGATTCGAGAATCCCACTAGTCGTACCTCCCCTCGGCCCACCACACGTCGCGTTCCAGCACCACCAGCCAGGCGGTCTGGTCGGCGTCCAGCACCTGAAAGCGGTAGGCGACGCGGGCGCGCTCCGGATCCCAGATGCGTTCGGCGATCGGCCACGGCCCGGCCCACGCCTCGATCGGGGTCTGCTTGCGCCCCTCGGCGAGCACCGCGGGCGCCGCCGAGATCTCACCGCGCTCGCTCACCCGCACCGGCTGCCCTGCGGCGTCCAGGACGGACACCTCACGCCTGGTCCCGAACACGGTCGCCGGCGACGGCACCGGCGGCGCCCCCGGCCAGGGCCGCGCCCGCGGGGTGACGGACGCCGCCCGCTCCCCCCACGGCACCCAGACTTGGCGCTCGGCCAGCCAGCGCCCACCGGCGAGCACCGGGGTGACGACGCCCTCGTGACCCAGCACCGCTTGCAGGCGTGACAAGGTGTGATGCATCCGGTCGTCGACGCCGGAGTGGAACAGTCCCGGCTCGTGGTGCGCGGCGGCGTCCACCGCGACGGGTTCGAGCCGGACCTGCGCGATCGCCCCGCGCAGATGCTCGGCGGCGGCCAGCTGCCAGCGCACCCGGTCGACCACCGAGGCGGCATCGAAGGACGCCGTGTGCAGCCACACCCGTTCGCTGATCTGCCCGAACTCGTCGGTGCAGCCCACCCGCAACTCGGTGCACACCAACTGGACCGCGCGCAGCCCCGACACGAACGAGTCCGCCATCGTCCGGATCGAGAACGCCACCTGGTCGACCAGTTCCAGCGGCGGCTCGAAGGCCGTCTCGCGGACCAGATCCGGCGGCGGCGTCCGGGCCGCATGCATGCGCTCGTCGCGCCCCGAGGCCAGCGCGTGCAACCGGACCCCGTGCTCGCCCAGCCGTGCCCGCACCCGCGCGACGTCGAGCGCCGCGAACGCACCCAGAGTACGGACGCCGAGGCGATGCAGCAGCGTGGTCAACGCCTCATCCTGTAGGCATGTCACCGGTAGTGGGGCCAAGAATGCGGACGCCTCACCAGGCGGAACAATCCGGATGCTGCCGGCCTGGAACGCAGACGACTGATTCGGCAGGGCGCTCTCGATGCCGCCGGCCTGGCGGGGCGTCGCGGCGGCTCCCACCAAGGTGCGGCTGCTGGCCCGCTGGGCGGCTTGTTCGGCGGTGAACAGGTCGTCGGCGATCCCGACCGTGACCCGCTCGATGCCGAGCCCGGCGACGCCGTTCAGCAACACCTGGGCCGCCTCGTGTTCACCGCCGTAGTAGCGGGCGATGCCGCGTGCGGGCACCGCGCCCGACCCCGGCCGCACACATTGGAACCCCGGGGTGAGCTGTTCCAGATGGTCGAGGACGCCGGCGAACACCCGGCCGTCACGATCCGGATCGGCCGGGACGGTCAACAACTCCGGGCAGCACCCCTGGGCCTCGCGCTTGCGCTGACCCGCACTCACCCCCTCGGCCGCAGCCGCCTCCGAGCAGGCGACCACCCGGCCGGCGTCCATGATGGCCACCGACCCGGACGCCGCCCCCTCGCCCCCTTTGGTGCGCGCCCACGCCGTCACCGCCCACTCGGGGAACCACACCACCAGGCGTCGCGCAGCCCCGGACATCAGACCGCTCCCTTGGTGCTGGTGACGACCGGGAGCAACATACACACGATGTTCGAACTCATGTTCGAATCATGTCAAGGGGGTCTGACAGTTTCCGTCCGCCTCGGATGACCCAGCCACCTGAGATCATGGTGGCCATGAGTTCTGAGGCCACCACATCGCGGAGGGCGGAGGTCGCGGCTGGGGTGAAGGCTTCGCTCGCGGCCGGGCTGGGGATGTTCCCGCTCGGGATCGCGTTCGGGCTGCTCGTCCTGCAGGCGGGCTTGCCGTGGTGGATCGCGCCGGCGCTGTCGGTGACCGCGTACGCCGGATCGCTGGAGTTGCTGCTGGTCGGGATGATGGTCGCAACCACGCCGTTGGCGACGATCGCGCTGACGACGTTCCTGGTGAACTTCCGGCACGTCTTCTACGCCTTCACTTTCCCTTTGAACGTCGTGCGTAACCCGATCGCTCGCGCCTATTCGGTGTACGCGCTCACCGACGAGTCCTACGCGGTCACCGCGGCCGCCCCACGTGAATGGACCTCATGGCGCCTACTGTCGACGCAAATCGCGTTCCAGGCCTATTGGGTCGGCGGCGGCCTGGCCGGCGTGGCGATCGGATCGCTCCTCCCTCAACGAATCGAAGGACTCGAGTTCGCCCTGTGCGCCCTCTTCGTCACCTTGACCTTGGACGCCTGCCGCACGAAGGCACAAGTACCCTCGCTCCTCTTGGCCGGCGCAAGCTTCTCTCTCGCGGTAGTCGCTACCCCCGATTCCGCCTTGTTCACTGGACTATTGCTCTTCGTCGCCACCCTCGCGGTCCGCTACCTGATCAACGGACGCCGAAAGGCCACCGATGCTTGATCCCTGGTACGTCGCAGCCGTCCTGGCGATCGCCTTCATCATCGACCTGGCATTACGCGCACTGCCCTTCGCGATTCTCGAACCGCTGCGCGAGTCACGATTCGTCCGGGCGATGGCGCTGTGGATGCCCGCCGGCCTTCTCGCCATCCTGGCCGCCAGCACTTTCCTCACCTCAGCCGGGGACGGCCACCATCTGATTCACGCCACGATCGCGGTCGTCGTCACTGCCGCGGTCCATCTGGGCGCCGGACGCCGCACGCTCCTCAGCGTCGGAGCCGGAACCCTCACCTACGTCGCACTGATCGCCTTCCTCTAAACCGCCCCGGACGCGCACACCCTCACGCGCACGAGTTGCACCGTCGCGCACGAGTTCTCACTGAAACGTCCGGCCATGAAACCCTTGCGCACGAGTTGCACCGTTACGCACGAAATTTCGTAGGCAACGGTGCAACTCGTGCGCATGGACAGCGCATCACGCGGAGGCGAGCAGGCACATCCAGCCCTTGGGGTGGCGATGCACCTCCACCGACTGGTAACCGATGCGCAGGAGGCGCTGCTTCAAGTCGGCACCGGAGTAGACGGCCATCCCCTCGATGCGATCGGTCCAGGTGGTGTTGGACGGGTCGTCCGCCTCGCAGCAGATGAAGAATGTGCCTCCCGGTTTCAGCACGCGGCGGATTTCCTCGAAGGCGGCATCCACGTCCGGCCAGAAATAGACGGTCTCGAACGCGGTGACACAATCGAGACTGCGATCCGGATAGGGCAGGGCAGCAACATCACCCTGGTGAATGGTGCAGCGCTTCCCGAGATGGGCCGCGTTCGCCTTCCGGCTGTAGGCGACGCTCTCGGCCGAATAGTCCAGGCCGTCGACGGTACTTTCGGGCACGTCCTTCAGCATCGTGGCGATATTCGCGCCACCGCCGCAGCCCACGTCCAAGATGCGATCGCCGCGACGCAAGGTCAGATGCGTGAACCCCCACGCGGCCAACTTCGCATGGCCATGATTCATGCCTCTCAACATCATCTGACCAAGAAACCCCTCGGGCTTCCTCGTGTTCTGAATGACCCGACTGAACATCGACAACGCCTCCTTGGCTGACAAGCAAGAAGTGCGGACGCCGGATCCCCGCGAGCAGCATCGCCCCCACAGACCGGGCACTGACATTCGGGAGCCTCAGCAACACTTTCCGCACCACGACTAAGGCTACCCTAAGTTTTTCGCGGAAGGGGCGCTTGAGCGACGCCACACCGCGGGCCGCATGCCACCCGACCAACAGCTCCGGAGCGTTCTCATGACACCTCCATCCGAACCCGGCGAGGCATCGGCGTCCGCTTCGAGGTGACGGTCACCAGCATCTCGCAGGTGCGCAGGCAGCCGTGCCCTTGACCCAAACCGGACCAGCGTGACTCCGTCGCGCGCAGCGTCGCCTCGGCGCGCGGCCACGCACCGACCGTCAGCATCACCGTCTTACTGTCGCGCAACCGGGCGGCCAGGCGGGCGGCATCGGCGTCCCTGACCCGGCCTGCCGGACGGACGGCGACCAGCGCCATCACGTCAACGAGCGCGGCCGTCGCGCTGAACCAGCGCTCCCCGGGGTGGGGCACGAGCGCCAGCCGCTCGAGGTTCACCCCGGCCTGCGCGGCCGCCTCGGCGCCGAGTTCGGGCATGCCCACGACCCCGCACCACAGGCCCGCGCGCGACGGCTCGGCGAGCAGCGACAGCAGCAACAAACCGCCGCTGGCGAGCGAATACACCGATCCGGGAACGAGCCCTCCGCCGGGTAACGCCTCGGCCAGCACCTCAGGCGTGGGCAGCGGCTTCTCGGCCCAGGGCGTCGACCAGCGCGGGTCGGCTTGGACACGGCGCAGCGCCTCCAGGCGCGCGTCCGCACCTTCGGGAGAGACCGCGGCGAGAGACACCCCTCGATGGTCGAACACATGTTCTAATCGTGTCAAGCTTGCCCCTCCCGCACACGCCACCCCGCAGACACCTACACTCCGGACGGGGCCAGACGTCCCGAGCACGATCCGAAAGGGAACTCCATGGGTGCGGTCTTCGTGACCGGGGCGACGGGAACCGTCGGCTCCGCGGTGGTCGAGCATCTGCTGCGCCACGGCGAGAAGGTGGTGGCCGGCGTCCGGAATGAATCAGACCGCGACCGGCTGCCTTCTCACGTCGAGACCAGGGCCTTCGCATTCACCGCGAAGCGTCCTTCGGCGACGCTGTTCGCCGGCGCCGACCGGCTGTTCCTGATGCGACCACCGGCGATCGCGGATGTGCGCACCTTCCTGTTCCCGCTGATCGACGCCGCGCGCGAGGCCGGCCTCCGGCAGATCGTGTTCCTGTCGCTGCAAGGCGTCCAGGCCAACCGGCGGACGCCACACCACGCCGTCGAGACGTACCTGCGTGACCAGAGCGCGCCGTACACCTTGCTGCGGCCGAACTTCTTCATGCAGAACCTGTCCACGACCTACGCCGCCCAGATCCGCGACCGCGGCGAGATCACCGTCCCGGCCGGACGGTCACGCACGGCTTTCATCGACGCCCGCGACATCGGCCGGGTCGCGGCCGCCGTGTTCACCCAACCCGGACACCTCCGGCGCGCCTACACGCTGTCCGGCGAACAGAGCCTCAGCTACCGCGACGTCGCCCACATCATGACCGAGGTTCTCGGGCGTCCGATCACCTACACCCGCCCCAGCGAGGACGCCTACCTCGCAGCGCTCGCCGCCCAGGGCTACCCCGACGACTATCTCGCCGTACAGAAGATGATCTACCGCGTCGTCCGGCTCAACGTATCGGCCTTCCCCAACCGTGCGATCCGGGAACTGACCGGCCGCCCGGCCACTTCATTCGCCCGGTTCGTCCACGATCATCGCGCCACCTGGACGCCCCCGCCCGGCTCGTCAACGTCACCTGAAAATTGACCGGGCCTCTTCGTCCCGCCCGGGAACCACACCGACGCCCGGGTTACGCACGGTTGGGGGCTATCGCGCTCACGGGATCCCAGGGCGCGCCGCCGGCTCGCCCGGCCCGGTCGTCAGCGCACGTAGCGTCCGCTCACCCGAAACCAACTCGTCGACGAACGCAGGAACGTCCTCGGCGCGGAGCGGCCCGTGCCAGACCATGTCGGGCTGGACCGCCACCACCGGGGCGCGGTTGCATGGGAACAGGCATCCGGTCTGGGTGAGCAGCACCTCGTCGTCGAGCATGCCGCGTGCATACAGTTCGGCGCCGAGGGCGTCGATCACCCGTTCGGCACCCTTGGCTGTGCACCGCGGACCGCGGCAGACCAGCAGATGGCAGCGGACGGGCGGGGCGTCCTGCCAGGTGGGGTTCGTCAGGCCACCCTCCCGCGGCACCAGGGGACGCAGCCCGTCGGCAGACGGCAACGCGGACGGCAGGCCGCGAACGGCGTCCGGGCTGAACAGCACCGTCATCTCACGCTCGCCGACGGCCAGCCACCAGCGCGCGACCCGGCCGATCCAGGACGCGGGAACGCCGTGCGCGCCGAAGGTCACCCCGACCAGGTGCACCGCCGTCACCCCTTCGCCGGACAGGCGCGACAGCCGGTCGGCCAGCGAAGGTCCCTCGCCTTGCAGCACCGCGGCGGCCGCACCGAGTTCGCGGGCGCGCCGGACCAGCGCGGGCCAGTGTTCGGCGTCCGCGTAGGTGAGCGCGACGAACAGGGTCAGCGAGGTCATGGAGTCTCCCGGGGCAATCGTCATGGTGACGTTACAAGCGGACGCGGAGCGGTCGCCAACTCGCACCGACGGGCGGGCTGGCACAATGAGCCCGTGCCGAACGACCTGAGGAAGCGCGCCACCCCCGCGCCCCTGCCCCTCACCACTCGCCTGCGCCTGCGCACGGGCACCCTCGTCGGGGACGCCGCCGCGCTGGCCTCCCGGCTGGCCGGCAAGGGGTCGGGGGCCTCGATCCGCGGGCAGATCCTCACCCGGGTCTGCCCGGACGCCTTCGCCGCCCTGGTGAAGGGACGCCGCATCGCGTCGGTGACCGGCACCAACGGCAAGACCACCACCACCCACCTGCTGGCGGCGGCGGTCCGTGAAGGCCTCGGCCCGGACGCCGCACGCCTGGTCACCAACGCCGACGGCGCGAACCTGCACTACGGCATCGCCTCGGCCCTGGCGAAGGCGCCGACGGCGGACGTCGCCGTCATCGAGACCGACGAGCGGGTGGTGGCGTCCATGCTGGAACACGGGCGCCCCGAGATCCTGGTGCTGCTCAACTTCAGCCGCGACCAGCTCGACCGCAACCACGAGATCAAGTTCCTGGGCCGGGCCTGGCGCCAGGCGCTCGAGCGCGCCGGTGAGGACGGCCCGGTGGTGATCGCCAACTCCGACGATCCGCTGATCACCTGGGCCGCACAGACAGCGCGCAAGGTGATCTGGGTCGACACGGCGTCCACCTGGACCGCCGACGCCGCCCTGTGCCCGGCCTGCGGCGATCTGCTGCGCCGGGACAACCCGGCCGAAGGGTCCACCGGAAGCTGGGACTGCCCCGGCTGCGATCTCACCGAAGCGGCCGCCGACTATGTGGTTCAGCCGGGCGGCGTCCGGCTGCCCGATGGCAGCATCGTGCCGCTGGAACTCAACGTTCCCGGCAAGTTCAACGTCGCCAATGCCGCGAT
Organism: Propioniciclava sp.; assembly: GCF_047602245.1. Lineage (GTDB taxonomy): Bacteria > Actinomycetota > Actinomycetes > Propionibacteriales > Propionibacteriaceae > Propioniciclava. Next base: position 2,872,223 of record NZ_JASGHT010000001.1, on the reverse strand, counting down.
GGCGCTGGCCGCCGCCGTCGAGATGGGCGTCGAAGTGCCGTACGCGCTGCGCGGCTTCTCGACGGTGCGCTCGCCTGCGGGCCGGTTCTCGATCGCCGAATTCGGCGCCACCTCGGCCCGGCTGGTGCTCAGCAAGAACCCGGCCGGCTGGGCGGAATCACTGCCACTGCTGGACACCCCGACGGTCGTGCTCGCCATCGACTCGGTCGCCGCCGACGGCAAGGACGTCTCCTGGCTGTGGGATGTCGACTTCGAGCAGCTGGCCGGCAAACACGTGGTGTGCACCGGCCCGCGCGCCTACGACCTGGCCGTCCGGCTGGAATACGCCGAAGTCGACCATGAGGTCGTCGTCGACTTGGACGATGCGCTGCGCGCGGTCAAGGACGCGCCTCAGCCGGTCGACCTGATCGCGACCTACACACCGTTCCAGAAGCTGCTGAAGAAGGCGGGGCTGCGATGAGCGTCAAGATCGTGCTGGTCTACCAGTCGCTGCTCGGCATCTACGGCGACCAGGGCAACTCGAAGGTGCTCGCCAAGCGCCTCGCCTGGCGCGGCATCGACTCCGAGGTGGTCCTGGTCGAACCGGGTTCGCCACTGCCCGCCGACGGGGCCATCTACCTGCTCGGCGGCGGCGAGGACAATGCGCAGACCACGGCCGTGCGTGAACTGCGCAAGGACGGCGCCCTGTTCTCGGCGCTGGACGAGGGCGCGGTGCTGTTCGCGGTGTGCGCCGGCTACCAGATCTGCGGGCACACGTTCACGATCGGCGAGAACGACGAGGTGCGCGAAGGCCTCGGACTGCTCGACGTCGAGACCCGCCGCGGCGCCCAGCGCGCGGTCGGCGAGATCCTCACCCGATGGACGAAACCGGACGGCACCACCTCGTTGATCACCGGTTTCGAGAACCACGGCGGCTACACCACCCTGGGCCCGGACGCCGCCCCGCTCGCCCAGGTCGAGGTGGGCATCGGCAACGACGGCCAGGGCACCGAGGGTGCCGTCCAGGGCCGGGTGATCGGCACCTACCCGCACGGCCCGGTGCTCGCGCGCAACCCCGAACTGACCGACCATCTGCTCGAGTTGGCACTCGGACGCCGCCTCGACCCCCTGGAGAGGGGCGTCGAGCAGCACGAAGGACTCCGCCGGGAGCGGATCGCGTTCGTCCGCCGCTGAGCCCCGATTCGCGTTCGGGCGGCGGATGGTCTAAAGTTTCTTCCCGCGCACCGCTAGCTCAACTGGCAGAGCAGCTGACTCTTAATCAGCGGGTTCAGGGTTCGAGTCCCTGGCGGTGTACCCCTGTACGAGGCTCTCGACCGTAACGTCGAGGGCCTCTGCCACATCTTGAAGGTCTGAGAGGCTCCACTCGCGACGCCCTCGCCACTTGAGGCTGACAGCCGCCTGTGTGACACCAAGCGCCGCCGCGAGCTCCTTCTGCCGCCACCCTTTCCGGGTCACCTCCACCCGCACGTTCGCCGCCACCCGCGCAGCCAGGCTGTCATCGTCACGATAGATCGCCGAAACCGAAGTCATGTGCCCATGATCGCAACGGCGTAACGATTCGACAACTAAGTTGACCACTTCTCGGCGTGTCGTTACGTCAGATCGCGAATCGTTACGCGAGTGTCCTGCGCATGGATACCTTGACGGCTGCGGCCGATGACCCACGTCCCGACGACCCGGCGGACCGTCCTGCCGAGATCTTCCGTCACCGGCAGGACGGCGACCCGCCCTCGCTCTACTCAGCGTCGCTCGCGCAGCTCGGCGACCTCGAGCTGAAGGGCCTCGAGTTCCCGCACTACCGCCCCGAGGGCGTTGAAGGTGTGGGCGAGCCCGCAGGCGAGGAGCCGCGTCGGGTTGGGGTCGCTCTCGAGGTCGAAGGGCTCGACGGCGCTGCTGTCGCCCTTGAGCGCGGCGTTGATGAGGTTGGTCTGGGTTCGGGCCTTCTCGATGTTCATGGTTCGTCCCTTTCGGTGTCTGAGGGCGCTGGTACGCCCGTCGACGGCACCGTAGGGGCCGCCGCCGACAGTTCGGCGGGCAGCGCGTGCGGGGCGGGTCTCCTTTCCCCGTCCCGCACGCCGGCGGACGTTCCACCGGCGCGGTATCACCGTGAGGCCGCACGGCTGGCGGCGTGCGCGGCCGATCTCCTCGAGGTCGCGCTCGAGCTGTCGCTCGACGATCCGGGCTTCTACCCGCGGATCAACGCCGCGCAGGCTGCCGCTGAGACCTCGCTGGCGTTCTCAGAGCTGGCGCCCCGCGTTCGGGTTGGCTCGCGCCCGCAGCTGGACGCCCGGATCAAGGCCGGCGTCGCGGCCGCGCTGGTCGATCGGGACAAGGCCCGCGTCCGGCAGGCGACAGTGCGGACGGTGGACCTGGCGCCGCCGGCGGCTGTGCCGGATGTCGACTTGCAGCTGACGCTCTCCGACATCTTGATGGCGACGCCGTGGGCGGGCGCTCCGGGGGCGCCTGACTCCAGTAAGCCGCCGTTGATCCTGGCCACGGTTCCGGCTCTCGCCGAGGCGGTCGCCCACGGTCTCGCCCGTCTCGGCTATCGGGTGGTGCGTACCTCATGAGCCTGTTCGACGTCTTCAACGTCGTGGCCGTGGTGCTCGTCGTGGTGTTGGCGTTGCCGGCGCTCGCTGTGGGTGTGGCGGAGCTGTTGGCTTGGGTGTTCGGGCGTGGCGGTCGGCCGTGATCCCGCATGATCAGGTCCGCTATGCCCGCCAGGTGTCCCGGACGGCGACCCGGACGGTGTCCTGTTTGGGCGGCACGGTGTGGTGCACGCAGGTGATCACACCGCGCCAGCCGTACACGGCGTTGCTGGTCGACGGCCGGTTCGTCGGCGCGTGGTGTGGCGAGTGCGCGCGTGTCCTCGGGAGGTCACTGTGACCACGACGACGCCATGTCGTGTGCTGTGGGCGCAACTAGAGGGCATCGAGTCCTACGGCGTCCTGGACGGCCGCCAGTACCGCGGCGTCCGCGACGTCCTCCGCTGCCTGGTGCATCTCCAGTCTGATCGGGCCGTGATCATCACGGCCCGGCAGCTCGCCACCAGGGTCGGGCTCTCGCCGCGGTGGACACGCCGGTGCTTGCACATCCTCGAGGCGCTCCGGCTGATCCGGTGGACACGCGGCCACATCGAGGCCGGACGCCCGCGCCCGGGCTGGATCAAGGTCTACGCCGGCCAGCTCGCCCGCGTCGTCGAGGACGCCCGCCGCCAAGCCCGCTCGGCGCGACGTGAGCACCGCACGTCGACGGCCCACCGCATCCGCCACACAGTGCGGAATCACACGCTATGGCCCCGCAAGACGCATCGCCCCTTGTCAGATCAAGGGGAACTGAGTGCAAGCCTTCCCCTCAGAGAGGGAAAGGAGGACGCCGCCCCACCTGTCCGGCGGCGTCTCCCAGCCGTCGACATACCGCCACGAAAGGAAACCGCGGCCATGCAAGTGTGCATCCACGACATCCCAATCCCGCGACCGGGCGAAGTGCACCCGTGTCCCGCTTGCCGCACCATCCTGCGCCGCAACCCATCGAGGACGGCGGCGTCCCTGATCAGGGAAGTCCCCACCGGGAGCACCGAGGTCGTGGCGGCCGGGCTCGCCGCGACACGCGCAGCACTGCGCGCCGCCCAACTCACCCAGGACGCCCTCGTATGACCCGCCCTCCTGCGCTGAACGTGCTGGCCATCATTCAATGGCTCGTCGTGCTCGGCCTCGTCGCGATGATCGCCGCTGGCCTCGTCCCGGCCATCTGGGCCTGGGTGGTGCTCGTGCCCGTCTCCGGCCTCGTCATCGCGGTCACCCATGAGTAGCGGCTGGATCGGCAGCCAGGGCCCAGCGCTCGCCGCACGCGTCGTCGAGCGCTGGGGCTCGACCTGCTGGCTGTGCCACAAGCCGATCGACCTGACTCTCCCACGCACCCACAAGCAGGGCCTCACTATCGACCACGTCATCCCCCGCGTCCGCCTCCGCCCCCTCCCAGCCGACGAGCGACGTCGCATGGAGCGCGACCTCGGCTACCTCCGGCCAGCACACAAGCGCTGCAACAGCCGCCGACAGGCCAAGCCACACCTCACCCGCGAGCCCTACCTCGCCCCTGCCCTCGCGTTTCTTCGCGACGGCACCCATCCAGGAGACCCCGCGGGCTCTTCTCTCTCTCGGAACCCAGGAAAAAATGGATAGATCGACAAAAATGCGGGAGGTTCAGCCCGATTTGATCCCCGACCCGCGGCCTCGGCCCGGACTCGAGGGGAAAGCCGAGGAACACCTGCGGGCGCTCGTCGAAGAGGGCCTCATCGACGACCCGATCGCCGATGGGGCGCTGTTGCGTTGGTTGGCCGGCGCCGCCGAGCACACGTTCGCCGGTCACGCGGTCGCGAAGCTCGCTGCCGCGATCCTCGAGGAGCTTGAGGCGCTGCCCGCGCCTGCCGCTGAGGACGACGGGATCGCCGACATCCTCGCCGCGGCGTTCGCTCAGCTTCAGGGGGAGTCGTGAGTTTGCGACACGACACCGAGCGGCGTGTCACGCGGCTGCGGGACGCCGGCGCGATCGGCCCGCTGAACGAACTCGTCGTCGCGGTCATCTTGTGGATCTCGGATGCCGCCGACCGTACCCGCGGCGGGTACGCCGCGCAGCTGCTCGCCAAGGTGTACGCCGCCGCCCGCGAGCTGCTGCCCACCCCACCGCCGGTCGACGGCGACCCTCGCCGCGACCTCATCGAGCAGTCCCTCGCCGTCGCCGGCGAACCCGACCCCGAACAGATCGCCGTCCCGCTCCGGTCGACGGCGCCGACCCCCGGCGCCCGGCACGAGGTACGGCTGGTCAAGTTCGTCGGCTGGCTGCTCGGCATCCGGTTCATGCGCTGGCAGATCGACGCCGCCCGCATCCTCACCGAGATCGATCCCAGCGGCGTCGGCTGGCGGTGGAAGACCGTGGTGATCACCGTGCCCCGCCAGTCGGGGAAGACGCTGCTGCTCGCCGTGCTGATGATCCAACGCTGCCTCACCCGCGCCGGCCACCTGTGCCGCTACACCGCGCAGACCGGGAAAGACGCCCGCCTCCGCTGGCTCGAGTGGGTGCGCTGGTTCACCGGCGCCCACCTGCCCCGCAGCGGCGTCCGGAACTTCCTCGCCGGCCTGCTCGTGGGCCGCTCCGCCGAGAAGGGCATCTACCGCGGCGCCGGCAGCCCGGCGATGTTCTTCGCCAACGGCGCCGAGCTCGGCCCGTTCACGCCGTCACCGGCCGGCCTGGACGGCGGGCAGGCCGACACCCTCGTCGTAGACGAATGCTTCGTGCACACCCTCGAGGAGGGAGAGGCGATCCTCGGCTCGATCAGCCCCACCCAGATCACCCGCCCCTGGCGGCAGACGATCATCGTGAGCACGCGCGGCACCGCCGCGAGCACGTTCCTCATCGACTGGATCAACCGCGCCATCGTCGCTCTCGGCGACCCGACCAGCCGGGTCGCGATCATCGACTACAGCGTCGCCGACGACGAGGACCCCTACGACGAGGCCGTGCTCACCCGGCGCCATCCCGCGTTCCATAACCCCGTCATCCGCGAGGCCATCCTTGAGCACCGCTCCGGGCCGTCCAGTCTGTGGCTGCGAGCGTTCTGCAACCGGCAGATCACCCTCGGCGGCGACCTGGTCGTCGACCCCGACGTGTGGGTCGACCAGGAACTCCCCACCACCACCGAACCCGGCACCATCCTCGCGATCGCGCTGTCGGTGGCCCGCGACCGCACCGCCAGCTCGATCGCGGCCAGCTGGCGCGTCGGCGACCACATCCACGCCCAGATCATCGCGACCGCGGCCGGCAGCCACTGGCTGGCCGACACCCTCGCCAGCATCCCCGCCGGCGTCCCCATTGTCGCGATGCCCGCCGGCCCCACCCTCACCGTTCTCGACGCGCTTCCCGCGTACCTCGGCGAACGTGTTCAACGACTCAGCACTCGCGACTACGCCACCTACTGCCAATCCTGGCTTGACTACACGTGGTCCGGCCTCGCCCGACATGTGCAGTCCGCCCACCTCGACGACCAGCTCGCCGGCGCCGTCACCAAAGCCGCCATGGGCTGCCTCGTCCTCGACCCCGACCGCAGCGCCGGCCCCCTCGACCAACTCGAGGCCCTCGCGCTCGCCACCGCGGCCGCCACCCAACCGGCCATCGAACTTCAGGCGTTCTGATGTCCTACTCGATCGACAGCTCTGCCCGCACCCACATCGCGATCTGTGGCGACTGCGGGTACCGGTCCGATCCCGAACCGTCCCGCCTCGACGCGCTCGCCGCTCAAGCCCGCCACGAGCGGCGAGCGCACCCCGGCACGAACGGCGCCTACGAGAGACTCCGCGCCGCGACACGCCGTCGCGACCGATGATGCCGCCCGAACGCGGGTATACCGGGCTGAACATCTCAGGTGTGAGGAACTCGACCGTGCGAGCGTTGCAGCGCCTCGGCCTCGTCCGCGTCACGCGCTCGACGATGCCGGCCGCGATCGCGCCGCCCACCCGTCAGAACGCCAGCCCGATCACCACCCGTGAGTCCGTGGCCGTGCCCGCCATGTACCGCGCCCTCCAGGTCCTCGCGACCTCGGCCTCTCAGCTCGCCCTCGACGTCAAACGCGGCGGCGTCCTGGTCCACCAGGTGCCCAGCATCATCACCAAGCCCGACACCGAGATGAGCCGCGAGGACTGGATCGAGCTGGCCGTCATGAGCCTCGCCGCGACCGGCAAGCTGTTCGTGTACGCGCCCACCGCGCCCGACGGCACCCGCCTCGAACTCACCATCTTGCCGCCGCACGAGGTCTACCTCGTCCAGGAACGCGACCAGCGCGGCATCGTGCGGCTGCGTGGTTTCGACTACGCCGGCGTCCGGTACACCGCCGAAGAGGTGCTCTACGCGCCGCTGCTGAGGCTCCCCGGCGACCACAACGGCCTCGGCCCTATCCAAGCCGCCCAGGCCGGCCTCACCAGCGTCAAGCACATGCGCGCCTACATGGAGCAGTGGTTCGACAACGCCGGCCAGCCGTCCGGCCTCCTCACCAGCGACCAGCCCCTTACCTCCGCTGACGCCCGCACCGCCCGCAACCGGTGGAACGGCCTCGACGACAGCGGCAACCCCATCGACGGAGACACCCCCAACCCGTCACGCATCAAGGTCCTCGGCAAAGGCATGCATTACGACCCGATCTTCCTCTCACCCAAAGACGCCCTGTGGCTCGACGCCCAGGGCTACAACCGACTCGAGGTCGCCCAGCTGATGGGCATCCCCGGAAGCCTCATGCTCGTCGCCCCCGAAGGCGGTTCACGCAGCTACCAGAACGTCGAGCAAGAGTGGATCGGGTTCACCCGCTACACCCTCACCTGGTACCTGTCCAAGCTCGAAGCGCTCCTCACCCGTGTCCTTGTCCGCGGCCAAGCCGCCCGGTTTCGCATAGAGACCCTGCTGCGGTCCGACACCAAGACCCGCTACGAGGCCCACGACATGGCCCTGTCCGGCGGCTGGATGACCCCCGCCGAAGTCCGCGACATCGAGGGCCTAGCACCGCACGCCGACATTCCCGACGCCCCGCGGCCCATCTCCGCCCCCCACCTCGACCAGGAGCAGCCCGCATGACCACCGCCATTGAACGCGCCCAGACCGCCATCGCTGAGCGCACCATCCTCACCCGGAACATCGAAATCCGCGCACTCGCCACCACCGCCCGCGAGTTCGACGGCCTCGGCGTCCCCTGGGACACCGTCGTCGAGCACTGGTTCGGCCCCGAGTGCTTCGACGTCGGCAGCGTCGAGCTCGCCGACCCCGCCCTCGTCATGTGGCGCCACGACGCGCCCATCGGCCGCATCACCGCCGGCGCCGACATCGACACCGGCTACCACATCACCGGCCGGCTCTCCGACACCACCCTCGGCCGCGAAGCCGCCACCCTCCTCGACGACGGCGTCATCACCCGCCTGTCCATCGGCTTCGAACCCGTCGAGTACCGCGTCGACGAAGACGACGTCCTGCACTGGACTCGCGTCATCGCCTGCGAGTTCAGCCTCGTGCCCTTCCCCGCCTACGACACCGCCCGCATCGACACCATCCGCAACCGCAAGGAGACCCAGACCGTGACCACCACGCCCACCGACACCGACCCGGTCACCCGCGCCGACATCACCGCGCTCAACACCGGCCTCGACGAACTCACCCGCCGCATCGCCACCATCAACGCCGGCGGAGCCACCGCCCGGCAGGGGCACCAGTGGCGCACCATGGGCGACTACCTCAAGGCCCTCGCCGCCGGCGATACCGCCGCCGCCGACTTCCACCGCGCCTACACCGGCGGCACCCTCGACGACGCCGCCCTGACCGACACGTTCATCGGCGACTTCATCAAGCTCGTCACCGACCGCCGGTTCTTCGTCAACATGTTCACCACCGGCGCCCTGCCCGACAAGGGCAACAGCGTCGACTACCGCCAGCTCGACACCAACACGATCACTGTCGCCGAGCAGACCGACGAAGGCGACGACCTCACCGGCCCCGGCAAGATCAAGCTCAAGCGCGCCAACGCGCCCGTCAAGACCGACGGCGGATGGTTCCAACTCACTCTCCAAGAGATCCTTCGCGGCAGCGGCATCGAGCTCACCACCAGCTGGGAAGCCGCCGCGATCGCCTACGCCAAGCGAACCAACGAACGCGTCAAGGCGACCTTCCTCGCCCGGATCGCCGCGCTGATCTCGTCCCCCACCACCGGCAGCACCCTCGCCCTGCCGGCCGCGGCAACCGCCGACCAGTGGCTCGACGCCCTCGTCGACGCCGTCGAGACGTTCGACGACCGCGGCTTCAACCTCACCGGCCTGGCCACCAGCAAGGCCGTGTTCAAGACGCTGCTGAAGCTCAAGGACGGCGACCGCCGCCTCATGAACGTCTACGGCGACGGCGTCAACCAGGTCGGAGAAATCAATATCCCCGGCCTGTCCGGCGACATCGCCCGCGTCGGCGTCCGCATGATGCCCAAGGTGGCAGGCGACGTCGCATCGCTCTACGACCAGGTCGCCATCAAGTTCCTCGAGGCGCCCGGCAGCCCCGCCCACCTCCAGGACGACAACATCATCAACCTGTCCAAGAGCTTCAGCCTCTACGGATTCAACGCCACGCTCGAGCCCTTCCCGTCCGCGATCCTGCCCATCGAGTTCGGAGCCTGACCACGATGACGACCGGCACGCCCGAAACCCCGCCGCCCGACCTGGGCCGCTACGTCAAGGCCCCCGCCGGCGACGCCTACGTCGCCGACTGCCTCGCCGAAGCCACCCAGCTCGTCGCCGACCTCATCGGCAGCGTCGAAGGCGTGCCGGACGTCATCCGCCGACGCGCGATCCTCGAGACCGGCGCCGAGCTGTACCACCGCCGGCAGGCCCGCCTCGGCGTCGCCCAGCTCGGCAACGAGGACACCGCACCGATCCGCATCGCCCGCGACCCCAACCTGACCGCCCGCGCCATCCTCGGCGCCTACCTCGGCCCAGGCCTCGCATGAGGACCAAGGCCGCGGCCCTCGCCCTCGCCGCCACAATCACCACCCTGATCGCCCAAGACGACACCCTCGCCGGCTACCAGCCGCTGGTGACCCTCGACCCTGAGGCCGCCGCCGGCGCACTCTCGGCCGACAGCCAGCTCGTCGCCCTCGTCGTCGCACCGACGCTCACCTACACGACCTGGACGTCACTCGACGCCCGGTTCGACGTCCACCTCATCGCCGGGCAGCCCGGCGACATGCTCGCCGCCTGGGACATCCTCGACAACGCCCTCGACGCCCTCGCCACCCCGCTTGGCGCCGACGAAGCCGAACCGGCCAGCTACCCGAACCCGGCCGGCCCACCCTGGCCCGCCTACACCCTGACCCTCACCCAGCCCTACCAACCCTGACGAGAGGACCACTATGCCCACCCAAGCCGATCGGCTCGGCCCCGGACACCTCGTGTTCGGCCAGACCGGCACACTCAAGGAATTCGGCTCCCAAGTCACCAAGGTCGCGCTCGAGCCCGACACCGAAGAAGGCGAAGTCACCACCGTCCTGTCCGGCGAAGAGGTCCGCGACGACGACACCGACAGCTTCAAGCTGACCGGCGAGTTTTTCCAGGACTACACCTCCGGCCTCACCAGCCTCATCGTGTGGTGCAAGACACACAACAACCAGGTGATCGACTTCGAGTTCATCCCGGCCGCCGCCGGAAACCTAGGCGTCCGCGGAAAGTGCCGCATCAAGCCGGTCAAGACCGGCGGCGACGTGAAGAGCCGCAACACCACCGAGTTCAGCTTCCCCGGTGTCGGCGACTACACCTACTTCGAGCCCGACGGAGACTGATGCCCGCCCCGCTGGTGAAAGTCGAGGGCGCTGCACAACTGCGCCGCACCCTCCGCAAAGCCGGCATCGACATCAGCACCCTCAAGGCCGCGCACGCCCAAGCCGGCAAGATCGCCGCCGGCGGTGGCCAAGACCAGGCTCCACGCCGCACCGGACGCCTCGCCAGCACCATCCGGTCCTCCGGCACCTCCACCGGCTCCATCATCCGGGCCGGCTACGCCAGAGTCCCCTACGCCAACCCCATCCACTGGGGATGGCCACGACGCAACATCTCGCCCAACCCGTTCCTCACCGACGGCGCCCAGCAGACCGAACCCGAATGGATCGAGGTCTACCAAGCCGCCATCGACGAGGCACTCAACCAAGTCAAAGGAATCTGAAGATGGCCCTCAACAAGGCATACGCCAACGTCGAACTCCAAGACGGCCGCACCTACACCGACCTGCGCGTCACGTTCACCGACCGCAAGCGCTGGGAAGTCGCCGCCAAGGCCCGCGGCTGGGACGCCGAGCGCCAGCCCGTCACCCTCGCCGCGTTCCTGTCCTGGGCCGCCATGGTGCGCCTGGGCCACTTCACGGGCACCTTCGACGACTTCGTCAACCAGCTCGTTGACGCCCAGCTCGACGCCACCGCCGCCCAGGAGGACCGCGCCGACGACCCTTCCCAGACGGGAGCCTGACCCGCGCAGTGATCGCACTCGCGATCCGCACAGGCATCCCGCCCACCACCTGGTTCGCCCAGCCGCCCGGCTACCTCGCCACCGCCCTCGACCTCCTCACCGACTGAACGGAGCACCCGCTGATGAGCAAGACCGCCATCCTCGCGATCAAGATCATCGGCGACTCCACCGGCGCCACCAAGGCGCTCGGCGTCACCGAGCAGAAAACGAGCAAGCTCGGCGCAGGAATGAAGATCCTCGGCGGCGCCGCCCTCGTCGGCGGCGCCGCCCTGGTCGCCTACGGCGTCCAAGCCGTCAAGGCCGGCGGAAACCTCGAACAATCGATCGGTGCGGTTGACACCGTGTTCAAAGCCAGCGCTGGCCAGATGCACGAGTGGGGCAAGAACTCGGCCGTGAGCGTCGGTCTGGCCCGCACCGAGTTCAACGAGCTGGGAACCCTGATCGGCACCCAGCTGAAAAACGGCGGCACCGCCATGGACCAGCTGGCGCCCAAGACCCACGAACTCATCACCCTCGGCGCTGACCTGTCCAGCATGTTCGGTGGCACCACCGCCGACGCCGTCGGCGCCCTCAGCTCCGCCCTGAAGGGCGAGCGTGACCCGATCGAACGCTATGGCGTGTCCCTCACCCAAGCAGCGATCGACGCCAAAGCGGCCGAGCTCGGATTCCGGAAGGTCGGTGGTGCACTGTCCGCCGAGGCCAACCAGGCCGCGACCCTGGCGCTGATCATGGCCCAGACCACCGACGCACATGGCAACTTCGCCCGCGAATCCAACACTTGGAACCATCAGGTCGAGGTCCTCAAAGCCGGGTTCGGGTCGTTCACCAGCGAACTCGGCCTCAAGCTGCTGCCGGCCTTCACCATGATCGTGGGATTCATCGTCGGTCAGCTCCTGCCCGGGTTCGACCAGGTCCTCACCGGCATCGATCCACTCATCGCCGCTATCAGCTCGCTGGCCAGTGGATTCGGCAGTGCCGCTACCGCCGGCACCCCCCTCACCGCGTTCATCGCGGCCCTGGTCGGTTGGGTCACCGGCCAGCTCATGCCAACCCTGACCGGCCTCGGCGCCACCGTCACCGACGTGTTCACCACCGCGTCCGGGATCATCGGCGGCTTCGTGACCGGCGCCGCGGCCCAGCTCGCACCCCTGCTGCCGACCTTCACCGCCGTGTTCACGACTGCTGGCCAGATCGTGACCAGCAGCATCGACCTGATCGACAGCATCATCCGCCTCGGCCTCGGCGCCGTGCAAGCGTTCTGGTCGACCTGGGGCTCCAGCATCATCAGCATGGTCGGTGTGGTGTTCGGCGCGGTCCTCGGCGTGATCCGTCCCGCCCTCGCCACGATCCAACACATCATCGGGTTTGCCCTCGCCGTCATCCGCGGCGACTGGGGGTCCGCGTGGGATCACCTCCTCGGCGTCGCCCGCGGGTTCCTCGACACCCTGCTCGGCATCTTCGGCGGCGCTAAAGACCTCCTCGTCGGCGCAGGCAAGGCCATCATCGACGGGTTCGTACGCGGCCTCAAGCAGGCCTGGCAAGCGGGCCAGGACTTCATCAGTGGCATCGGCGACTGGATCGCCGCGAACAAGGGGCCGCTCAGCTACGATCGCCGACTCCTCCGACCGGCCGGCACCGCAATCATGACCGGGCTCACCACCTCACTTCAGGCAGGTATGCCGGCCCTCGCCGGCGTGCTCGACGACATCACCGGCCGCATCACAGCCCTGGACGCCAACCCACGCGTCACCCTCCGCGCCACCGCCGGCAGCACCACACCGACGCCTACCACGCGGCCGCTGGTGAACATCACCGTGAACGGCGCTCTCGATCCTCGCGCGGTCGCCGCACAGATCCGCGCGCTCCTCACCAGCGACGCCCGCATCCGCGGCGTCCTGGACCTCACCCAAGGCCTGGCCGTATGAGCGGCCACCCATGGTCGATACCCGTCGACGTCACGCTCACCCTGGGCACCCTTACCATCAACACCACCAGCGCAGACGCCGCACACGAGGGCACGCTCACGGCCGTGGAATCCCTCACCGTGGACTGGGCCCGTCCCAGTCTCCGCGGCCACGAAGAGCCCGGCACACTCACCCTGACACTGCGCCACCCCCGGCCCGGGCTCATCGCGCTGGGCGACCGCATCGCCGCCTGGTGCACCCCCACCGCCACGGCGCCCCTCAGCCTCGGCGCATGGTGGGTCGAGTCCTGCACCTGGGCCCAGGCCCCCTCTGGCGCCTGGATTTATGAAGTGACCGCGACCAACGCCATCGGCCGCGCCTCCGGCGTCCGGCTCGCCGCCTCGCCCTGGCCGTCCGGCTGGGTGCGTCTCGCTGACCGGATCGCGTCGATCAACGCCGCCTCGCCCTTCACCCTCGTCGCCCACGACACCTCGGCCGACACCGCGGTGCTCCTCGGCCGCGACGTCGATTCCGCTGACGCCCTCGACATCATCCAGCGCACCGCCATGTCCTACGGACGGTTCGCGGTCGCCGGCCCCCACAGCATCGCCCTCGCCCGCCCCGCCGCGACCCACGTCCGCATGCCGCGCTACGAGCCGCCACGCCCCCCAGCTGTCCTCGTCGACCGCGGCCGCCCACCGGCGCCGCTGCCCGCATCCCGCGTCGAGAACAGCGGCCGCGAGCTGTCCCGCCGCGGCCTCGTCACCGCCGTCAAAGTCTCATACCACCTCCTCGACCTCGACAGCGGTGACACCACCGAGGAAGCCCGGTCGTGGCGATCGCCGGCCGCACACCTGCCGCCCGCGGCACTGGCGTTCGACACCGACCTCCTCGTCGAAACCTCCGCAGCCGACCCGCTCGACCCTGCCACAGTGCACCTCGGCGCACCCGGCAGCATCGCCGCCGGGATCGCCGCCGAAGGCACCACCCCGCGCCCTCTCCTCGCGCCAGCCCGGTGCGCGGTCGGCCTCGGCGGCCTGCCGCTCACCGACCTCATCGAGATCGGGCACCGCGCCAGCGCCATCCTCACCCTCGACGGCGCGCCGGCCGACCTCGAACGCCTCGTGCACATCGCCGCCAGCACCATCCACATCGCCCGCGGCCGCCTCGCCCTCAGCGTCACCCTGGCCCCCGCCGCGACCGCCGGCGTCCGGCCGCTGCGCTGGACCGACTTCCCGACCCCCACCGACGTGCCCTACCAGCCCGCCACCCTCGACCTCGTCGCGGCACGGTTCGCGCACTGTGGCCCGCTATCAGACCCATTCCCCCCCGCCGACCAACTCCGGATCGGCGACACCGCCGCCGTCGACGCACCCACATTCTGGAAGGCACAGATATGACCATCACCCAACCACCCGGTGACGACACCATCGGCCGGATCGATCCCGGCGGCTGGCCCCTCCTCGGCCCCACCAACTACCTGTACCTCCTGCCCGAGTACACCCGGCTCCTCGCCGAGAAACTCACCTCGGCGTCCGACGCCTCCACCACATGGCTCGCGCAACTCCCGGCCCTGATCGCCGCCGGCCAGCAGATGCAAACCGCGCTGTCCACCGCCGAAGCCATCATGGGCCTCACCGGCGAAGACGACACCGTCGCGCACCTGGTCAACACCGACGCCACCCAGACCGCCACCGCCGTCGGCGACCGCATCAACGCCGTCACCCGACGGCTCCCGATCAACGTCGCGCTCCGCGGCATCTTCGGCGACGGCAGCGACGTCACCGACGCGCTCAACACCCTCTTCACCAGCCTCGAAGAAGGCGACGCCGTCTACTTCCCCCGCGGCAGCTACCTCCACCGCGGCCTGAGCATCATCGGCCAACGCCAATTCGCGCTCCTCGGCGACGGCGCCGAACTCGTCTGCACCAACACCAACAAGCAATACCTCCAGATCTCCGGATGCCGCGACTTCGCCATCAGCGGCATCATCTCCCGCGCCCTCAACCCCACCACCCGCCGCGGCCCCACCCGAGGCATCTCCATCGAATCCTCCGACAGATGGGCCGTCTCACGCTGCTCCACCACCGGCACCGAAGGCGTCGGGATCTACGTCGGATTCGGCAGCACCGCCGGCCGAATCGAAGGCTGCCACATCCGCGACAGCAAAGCCGACGGCATCCACATCACCGGCGAATCCCGCGACATCGCCGTCGTCGGCAACCAGATCGAAACCACAGGAGACGACGGAATCGCCGTAGTCTCCTACCTCACCGACACCGGAATATGCCAATCCGTCAGCATCACCGGAAACACCATCCGACACTCACACAGCCGCGGAATCGCCGTCGTCGGCGGAAACACCATCACCATCGGCGCTAACTCCATCGACACCACCCGCAACGCAGGAATCTACATCGCCGAAGAAAGCTCCTACGGCATCCGCTCAACGACCAACGTCAGCATCACCGGCAACACGATCAACCGCGCCAACACCTACAACGCCACCACCAACTACGCCGGCATCCAAGTCGTCGGCTCCTCACCCGCCAACCCCGTGCGCGCCATCACGATCACCGGCAACACCGTCGTCGGCGCCGCATGGCACGGCATCATGGCCGGCTCCGGCACACCCGGATGCTCCGCCATCACGATCACCGGCAACACCGTCATCGGCGCCGGCGTCACAGGCATCCTCGTCCAAGCCGTCAAAGACACCCTCATCACCAACAACCTGATCAGCAGCTCCGGCAGCTCCGGCCTGCTCCTCACCGGCACCCTGGGCGCCATCATCACCGCGCTCAACGTCATCACCGACTCCTGGACGACCAACACCGCCACCACTCGCCGGTCCATGGCGATCCTCGCCCCGGCCGCCAGCCGAGTCGTCGCGATCGCCAACACCATCACCGACGACGCCACCAGAGCTACCGAACAACTCTCATTCGCGACCACCCCAGCCGTGCTCGCTGTCGCGAACTCGCATCCCGGCCCCGTCGCGAACTACTCGGCCGCAGACGGTCTACCGCTCATCGTGCCCGGCTCAGCACTCATCGCCGGCGCACACGAATCATCCGGACTCGGCGGCGGGAAAGGCGTCCTCGGAATCCGCAACGCCCACACCATCCCATCCGTGAACCCCGCCAGCGGCGGAATCATCTACGTCGAAGCCGGCGCCCTGAAGTTCCGCGGCGCCAACGGAACCATCACCACCATCGCCAACCCCTAAAAGGGAAAGAACACCGAAATGCGCTACGACTACCAACGCGCCGACTGGGGCGCACGACCGGCCAAAAGCCGCACCCTGCTCACCTGGTCACGCGTCCGTAAAATCGTGATCCACTGGCCCGCCTCCATCACCCCAATCGGCGCCACCCCCGAGGCGATCGCCAGCTACCTGCGCGCCTGGCAGCGCTATCACCAGGCCGTCCAAGGCTGGACCGACATCGCCTACGCGGTCGGCGTCGACCAAGCCGGCCGAGTCTGGGAACTCCGCGGCGCCGACGTCCGCGACGGAGCCACCGCCGGCCAAGGCGGCACCACCCAATCCATCCTCGCCATCCTCGCCATCGACGAGACCCCCACCCCCGCCATGCTCACCACCCTGCGCCACATCGCCCACGAGCTCGCCGGCAAGGCAGCCAAGGGCTGCACCATCGTCGGCCACGGCGACGCCGGCAGCACCCGCACCGACTGCCCAGGTCCGCAGCTACGCGCCTGGGTCCGCGCCGGCCTGCCGGCACCCACCCACACCCAGCCCAAGGAAGACATCATGGCCACCAAAGACGAACTCCGCACCATCATCCGCGAAGAGATCACAGCCTTCATGCACGCCCCCATCCCCGCCGGCACCACCGACCGGCCATGGACCACCACCGCCACCGATGCCCTCGCCGCAGCGGCCGAGCTCGAATACATCGCACTCGCCGACGGCACCCGTGTCCGCACCGACGACGCGATCGCCGCGATCTACGAGCGCATCACCAAGACCGCGGCCGGCGAGGAGCCCGCACTGTGAACGCCGACAAGACCATGCCGCTACGCTCCCTCGTCGCCGGCATCATCATGACCGGCCTGTTCCTCGGCGCCTGGCTGGTCGCCGAACAATCCGGCGTCGATTCCTCACCCATCTGGGTCATCGCCGGCCCCGTCATCCTCGGACTCCTCATCGGCGAAGTCGTCGGCAGCGCCGGCCGCCACGCCGCCCAGGCAGCCAACCAGACCAACGGCCAGCTCGACGCCCGTATCAAGGCCGCCGTCGCCGCCGCCCTCGCTGACAGGGACTCCGCCCGCACCCGCCAAGCCCAAGGCGACATCAACTCTGATTCGCCATTCACCGGCATCACCAGTGTGACCGCCAAGCACGGCACCGAGATCGCCAAGAGCGGCGCGTAGCGTCGGCGTCAAGCGGCCCAGCTGACCGCCCCTCGTAGCACGTCCTGCCCGAGACCGATGTAGCCCATCGTGGTCTCGGGCTTGGCGTGCCCAAGCAGCCGCTGCACAGCGATGATGTCGCGCGTGGCGGCGTAGGTCCGAGTCGCGAAGTAGTGCCGCAGCGTGTGACATGTCCAGTGAGCCGGCAGGAGCTCGCTCACGAGCTCGCCGACCCGCGCCGGCGAGAGATGGCCGTCGACGTCGCCCGGGAACGCCCACCCCGGCCCTCGCCGGCGCAGCAGGAAAGCGACGTCGTCGACGAGCGGCACCAGGCGCTCACGGCCACCCTTGCCCCGGACGATCAGCGACCAACCGACGAGATCTCGCATGAGGTCGTCCGAGTACACGCGCGCTATCTCGCCGCGGCGTAGGCCGGCCTTCGAGGCGAGTAGCAGCATCAGCCGTCGCCGCTCGTCTGCTCGAGCGATCGCCGCCTCGACGATATCGGCCAGCGCCGGCCGCGCGACGCGGGCCGGTACTCGCACCTGGACGAGCGTCGCAGCCGGCGACTCCACGAGGCGCCTAGTGGCGACGGCCCAGCTGTAGAAGCTCCGCACCGCGTCGCAGTGGCTCTTGAGGGTCGAGACGGCCCACTCGTGGCCCGCGAGCCACTCCGTCAGTGCGTCGCCATCGACCATGAGGAGATCGCCGACGTCAGCGGCGAGACGAGAAAGCTGGTGCCGGCGCAGTGAGACGGTCTGATCGGTGCGTCCGGACGCCGTGAGCCAGGCACACCACTCCGTCACAAGGAGGTGGGACATGGGTCAGGACGCTAGAGAGTCGACCCATGACCACGTTGCATAAGCCGCCTGCCGCGAGATGCCCAGGCCCCGGCCGATGTCGGCCCAGGACGCCCCACGCGCCCGCTGTCCACGGATGCCTTCAGCGATCGCCGCCTCGACCACCTGTCGCATGTCGCGCAACTCCGACAGGTCCTCCGGATCGGCCTCACCGACCCGACGCCCGTGGGCCATGATCACCCGCCGCACCATGCCGGCATACTCCGGCGTCTCCCGTTCCCTCCGCCGATTGCGCGTCAAGCCAGGTTTGACACTCATGACGCGACCTCGAAGCGCCGCATCCGTTCGCCGCATGCCCGCGCCATCGAGGCCGCCGCGAACGACCAGACCACGGCGTTGTTGCCCACAAGGCCTTCTCCGTAATCAGCGGGTTCAGGGTTCGAGTCCCTGGCGGTGTACCACCGATCACCCGGGCCATCAGGCCCGGGTGATTCACTTTTCGGGCCTGATGGCGACGTCGCGATCAGGAGAGACCCTTCTCCGCGAGCCACACCTTGGCGACGCGGGCCGGGGCGCGGACCAGCCAGGCGTCCACGAGGATCTCCTCCAGGCGATCGGGAGCGATCGCCTCCACGTGCACCAGGACGGCCGGATAGCCATCGAAGTGCGGGATCGTGAAGAAGGCCTCGGGTTCGGCGGCCAACAGGACGTCCTTGGCGTCCAGGCTCTCGACGCGGACGCCGATCACCTCACCGTCGGGCCAGGACCGGCCGAGAGCGGCGAGTTGCTCCAGGTCGCGTCCGCTCGGCCCCCGCACCCAGACGACATCACCCCGAGCGACCCGCCAGGCGGGGGCGCCGGTGTGGCCGCCGACCCGCTCCTCGACCCCGGGCAGTTTCCCGAGGATCCGCCGCACATCATCGATCGTGGGCATCCGCCGCTCCCTCACCTCCGGCCCCTCCGGGCGTTTCGTTCATGGACGCATCTAATGTCATGCGGGATCGCCGCGTCGAGACCACGAGGTTGACGCTGGTGAAGGTGCCGAAGACAGAGGCGGGCACCCGCCGCAGCGCGGGGAGGCCGGCCGCATAGAGAACGATCGATGACATCAGCCCGCATGCGACCGCGAAGCCGAGCACCGTCACGGTCGGGGAGGATGAAGCGTGAACCAGACGATCGCCACAGGCACCCACACCGCCGTGGTGACGATGCTGGCCATCGCGATGCCGAGAGCGGCGCTGGCCGGCCCCGGGTTGGTGGCGAACGCCGCACCGGTCTGATCGAAGCGGAACTGGCGAGCATCAATGCGCTGCCGCACCGCGTCCGCCCGGCGTCGCGGGGTCCGATGCCGACACCGAGGACCGCCCGGCAGGTGCTGCCTCATGCCCGCCGCCTTCTGCACGAGGCGTCCCGATTCACGATAGTTCTGGACGCCGTCATCGTGGCCACGTCGCTGCCGTTCGCCCCGCCGCAGGCCGTGCTGCTGTCGGCCGCGGGCGTCCTGATGGTCGGCCTCAGCGGCGAGCAGAAACAGGTGGTGGCCGGACTCCGAAGAGCCCGGCCACCACCGCTATCAGATCACGACAAGCGTGACTATCCGAGCGTCACATCCGTGATCTGACCCGGCTGAGGTGTGACGGTCCGTTGCGAGCCGTTCTTCATCCGCAGCGTCACCTGCGAGGGCAGCACCTCGACACCGTCGGCCGGGAAGGGCTTCCAGGCGTTGGTGTAATAGCTCTCCACCGAGGCGTCCGGCGACACCAGCTTGCCGGTCTGGAACGCGACGGACGGGACCGAGGCGTTCGGGTTGACCTGCTGACGGGTACCGTCGTACCACATCGCGAAGCTGTGCTTGACCGGCAGCAGCTCCTTGGTGACCGAACCGTCGTCGTTGGTGGTGCCGAACGACTGCCACGATGTCGCGTAGAACTCCGCCGAGCCGCCCTGGATCGGCCGGCCCGCATGATCGGCCAGAGTCAGCGTCACCGGCGCGGTCTGGAAGTAGGCCACCGACTTGCTGGCAAGGTTCTGCTGGGCCAGCTGCTGCTGCGCACCGGAGTAGGTCAGCGCGAACGTAATGGTGGTGGGAGCACCGTCGAACAGCGTCACCCAGGTTCCACCGGGACCGTCGGTCGCGGCGTCCGCCGGCTTGTTCCAGCCGCCCTTGTAGTAGGACACAGCCCCCTGCGAGACTCCGTTGCCCTTGCTGTCGGTGAACCGGACGGCGGCCGCGGTCTTGACCACCTGACCGGGTTCGAGGGTGAGCTTCAGGCCCGGGAAGGTGGCCTTGGCGGTGCCGAGCTTCTTGTCGGGCACCTGGAACTGGAAGCTGTACTCACCGGGGAACAACTCCATGCCGCTCTTGGTCAGCCAGAAGTGCGTCTGGCCCGTCTCCGGGGTGCCGCCCTGGCGGTACTGCACCAGATGGTTGTAGTTCATCACCACATTGGCGGTCTGGAAGCTGCCGTGCGTCTGCGTCGCGGTGTCGTAGGTAGCGCGGGCCGAGGTGTTGTTGATGCTGACCAGCTGGGTGACCTGAGGCGCATTGCCCTCGATCCCATAAGCGAGCAGACCGTTCTCGTCGGTCTTGCGCACCTTGCCGTCGGTATCCTTGACCCAGAACGTATTCGGGCCACCGTCGGTGTTGTAACGAACCGAGACATCCGGCAGACCATTGCCGGCGCCATTCTTGACCTCGGCCACGGCGATGGTTCGAACCGCCGACTTGCCCGTCGTCTGCGTCACCGGCCACGAGACCGGAGCGCTGACCTTACGCCCACCGTCCAACTCCACCCAGAACGTAATGGGGGGGCCGTAGCTGAACAGTTCCATCGAAGGCTTGGCGAACGTTCGGATATCTTCCTTGAGGAGGCCTTGGTAGGTGACCTCACCCGCGGACTTCACCGACACGTTCGTCGTGTAGTAGTCCATCCTCAGCGTCTCACCGGCGGGCACGGTGACCGTTTTCCAGTCGCTGCCCGTTCCGTCCTTGATGACAGCCACGTGAACCTCGGTCCCGGCAGGCAGCACGGACTCGCGGCAGCCGCTCTCCCCCACCGGCCCGACGAAGCCATCGCTGTCCTTGGTCGAGTACAGGGCCTCCTCGCGCACGGGCACAAAGCTCGCCCCCGTGCTCTCGGTGACACAGACGGCGATCCTGCCCTCGTCAGCAGCGTGAGCGACGGCCGGCAGGCCGGCCAGTACGAGCGCGCCGACGCCGAGCGCCACCGCTCCCATGCGAAGCACGCGCAGAGCACCGCGCGTGCGGTGTGTTGTATTCATCGTTCTCCCTCACAGTTACTCAATGTTCGGGATGTGGCCGTCAACGGCCACGAGCAAGCCACCGCGCGCAGTGCTCCCCCCAGTCATATGACTGCGGCCAGCGTTCGGCGACAAAGGTACCGACATGGCGACAGATGTCATCACCATGAATATCGCTCCAATCCGGCCAACCTCGGCCGCGATCAGAGACTCCCCCGGCATCTTCGATGGTGCCCATTCATCCCCCTAGATACGCGGGAGCGACACCAACGATCCCGCGCAAAAGTGAAACTAGCACGAGCCGGATCGGCGGTGGGTTAACTATCACAAAGCCGTCCGGAATGCGGGCAAATCGTCTCCGGACGCCAAAGTCGGGGTCAGCGGCGCGTGAGCGAACGCACTACCGCGAGGAAAGCGATGCTCCCCACGACCGCCACGGCCACGGCGGCGATCTTGGTCACGCGGGGCGTGCCATCAGGTTCGACGAATTGAGCCTTGGCGGCACCAATCTCGCCGGCCACGAACGTTTTGGCGTCCTGAATGCTGCGCGCGGCGATCGCCTTGGGATGGACCTGCAGGATCAGCCCCTCCACATTGCTGGCCAGCCGTGCTCGCGCTGCGGCGACCTCGGCCTGGATCTGCTCCTTGGAGCGGGTGCCGTCTGCCACGGTCGGTCCTCTCTCATTACCGGTTGAGCTCTCGCACACACCCTATGCCATGTGGATAGGCTGGCGGGCATGGCCAGACTCAAGGCGGGCGATCCCGCGCCGAGCTTCTCCCTCACCGACGCCGACGGCGGCAAGGTCACGCTGTCCGACTTCGCCGGACGGCGGGTGATCGTCTACTTCTACCCCGCAGCGATGACCCCCGGCTGCACGACGCAGGCCGTCGATTTCACCACCAACGCGGACGCCATCGGCGACGCCGGCTACGAGGTGGTCGGCATCTCCCCCGACCTGCCCGACAAGCTGGCGGCCTTCCGCGCGAAGGAGGCGATCACCCCCACGCTGCTGTCCGATCCGAGCAAGGACGTGATGAAGGCCTACGGCGCCTACGGCACGAAGATGCTCTACGGCAAGCAGATCGAGGGCGTGATCCGCTCGACCTTCGTGGTTGATGTGGACGCCGCGGGCGCGGGCACCGTCTCGGTGGCGCAGTACAACGTGAAGGCCACCGGGCACGTCAACAAGCTGCGTCGCGATCTGGGTATCTGAGGTAGCCGCAAGCACCTTCGTTCGCCCGCGAGCCGGGTTGAAACCTAGTTGAGCGTGGTACACTCAACTAGGTAACGGCCACCCGCTCACGAAAGGAAAACGAACATGGCTGCTTTCGATCCGTTCCGCGACATGGACCGGCTCCTGGGCGATATCACCCGCACCCCGGCGTCCGTGGCGATGCCGATGGATCTGTACCGCACGGGCGACGACTACATCGCACACATCGACCTGCCCGGCGTCGATCCGTCCAGCATCGACATCGATATGGACGGTGCGACGATCACGATCCGCGCCGAGCGCAAGACCCCGGTCAACGGCGACGCCCAGTGGCTGACCCGCGAGCGGGCGTCCGGCACCTTCGCGCGCCAGCTCACCCTCGGCCGCGGGCTGGCCACCGACAAGATCAGCGCCGACTACTCCGACGGCGTCCTCACCCTGACCATCCCGGTCGCCGAGGCCGCCAAGCCGCGCAAGATCGAGGTGCAGCACTCCGCGCAGACGCGTGAGATCTCCGGCAGCGTCGAGGAGCCGGTGCACGCCTGACCCGCCTCGCCCGCGAACCCCACGAGGGGGTCACCATGTCGGCGGACCTGATTAGGCTGCCCGCATGACGACCACCATCGGCGCGGACGATCTTCTTCGCCTGCGCATGCACACCCAACGCCTGGGCGCGGACGCCGTCGCCGGTCAGATCGGCGGCGGCGTCCCCGAGGCGCGGCCCGCGGAGCGCGTGGCGGCGTCGGTGCGGCACATGCTGGCGATGCAGGGGCAAGACTGGAAAGCGTCACGCTGGGCGGTCGGGATCCGGACGCCGGGCAGCGCCGTCGCCGATGTGGCGGCTGCTTTCAATGAGGGCCTGATCGTGCGGTCCTGGCCGGTGCGCGGCACGATCCACATCGTCGCGGCCGAGGATGTCGGCTGGATGCAGGACGCCACCAACGCGGGGCCGCTCGTCGGGGCGCCGAAGCGACGCGCCTATCTGGGCATCACCGACGCCATGCTGGACCGGCTGGTCGAGGTCTCGATCGAGGCGTTGACGACGCACGACAGCCTCGATCGCGACGAGATCTCCACCTTCTGGGACGAGGCCGGCCTGGAGTGGAAACCGAATTGGCGCTACCACCTGGTCTGGTGGCTGTGCCAGAACGGGCACGCGACGTTCGGCCCGATCGGTGAGACGGGTGAACCGCGGCTCGTGCTCGCCTCCCGCTGGATCCGCTCGCCGCGCTCGCTGACCGGCGATGAGGCCTTCTCCGAACTCGCGGCCCGCTACGCCGCGCCACGCGGCGCCGTCCGTGCCACCGATCTCGCCTGGTGGGCGGGCATCAGCGTCCCGGACGCCCGCCGCGCCCTCACGCTGGCGGTCGAGCGCGGCAGCCTGGTGCCGCTGGTTCTTGACGGGGCCCGCGGCGCGGCGTCCCAATTGTGGGCCGACCCCGAGGCTCTCGACTCCGCCGGCGCGGTACCGGATTGGCTGCTACTGCCGGGATTCGACGAGCATCTGCTCGGCTACAAGGACCGCGACCCGCAGTTCGACGCGGCTGCGCACCTGAACCTCGTGGTTCCGGGGCGCAACGGCGTGTTCCGCGCCACGGTCGTCCGCGACGGCCGCGCCGTCGGCACCTGGCAGCGCAGCACCCGCAAGCGCGAGGGCGTAGCGATCACTCCTTTCCCGGGCGAGCACGTCGATCCGGACGCCCTGCGCCCCCACGTCGATCGCTGGACCGCCTTCCACGACGAACCCGGCATCCCGATCACGATCCGGGAGTTGGACGCGCCCCGCGAGGTCGCTGCTCGGCGTGGACATCAGCGCGCAGCCGCAGAGGCGTCCGCCGAGGCTCGGGAGCGTTACGCCGGAGTGCTCGATCGACTGGGGCAGTGAACGCGCTCAGGTTTGGGATGCGACCAGGCTGGTGACCTCGGCTTCCTTCGGGGGGCCTGGGCGCTTGTGGCGGCGCTCCAGGCGCATGCCCGCAACGGCGACGGCGAACACCGAGGTCAGGATGAGGGCGGACGCCGGCGCGAGCGTCGTCCAGGGGGCGCGCTCGACGTAGTCGATGCCCTCGCTGAGCAGCAGGCCCCATTCGGGGACCGGCGGTTGCGCGCCCAGGCCGAGGAAGCCCAGCGCCGCCAGTGCCAGCGCCACGCCGGGCAGGCGCAGCATGCCGTGACGCAACAACGGTCCCAGGGTGGCGGGCAGCACGTGCCGCAGCCAGATCTCGAGTTTGCCGACGCCGGCCAGCGGCAGCCAGCGCACATGTGGCATCGCGGTCGCCTCATCGATCAGGGACGCCGCGTGCGTGGTCAGCGGCGGCCAGGTCACCCACAGCACGGCGAGCGCGGCGCCGCCGACCGAGGGTCCCATCAGGGCGGCGATGATCACCCCGGCCAGGATGGTCGGGGTCGCGTTGGCGATCTCGGCGGGACCACGGGCGATCTCGCCGAGCACGGCCAGCAGCAGGCCGACGACGACCGCGATCAGCACGATCACCAGCGCGGGCATCAGGGTGCCGATGGTGCCGTGCGCGACGCGGCCGAGCAGGTCGCGACCGGAGGCGTCCGCCCCGAAGGGCAGGGCCAGGCTGGGTGCGGCCAAGCGGGGGTGCGCGATGGCGTAGGGGTTGCGTGGCAGGCCGAAGGCGAGGATGGCCAGCAGTAACGCCAGCGAGATCCCGGCCGTCCAGCGGGCCGCGCGGGCGTCCGAGCGGGCCTCGGGTGGGGGCGGCAGGGCTCCGGGTGGCAGCGGTCCGCCCCGCAGGGCGCGGCGCGCGACGCTGGTGAGCACGCCGACCAGCACCGCGGCCAGCGCCATCAGCAACACGCCCGCCTGCAGCGCGGGCAGGTCCTGGGAGTTGGCCGCACCGAGCAGGTAGCGCCCGAGCCCCGGAATGGCGAAGACCTGCTCGACCGCGACCGCGCCGCCGAGGATGCCGATGAACACCAACCCGAGCTGATCGATGACCGCGGCCGCGGCCCGGCGAAAGACCCCGCCGAGGATCACTGCGGGCGGGGTATCGGCCAGCCGCCACACCATCACCCAGCGTTCCTCGGCGACGCCGGCGATCGCGTCCGACAACAGGCGCCCGAGCAGGCCGCCGGCCGGAATGCCCAGCGACAGAGCCGGCAGGATCGCGGTGTCGAGCCCGGTCCAGCCATAGGGCGGCAGCCACTGCAATTGCACGGCCACCACCACCAACAGGGCGCTGGCCAGCAGGAACTCCGGCAGCGCGGTGAGCGCCACCCCGACCGGGCCGGAGCCCTTCTGCGGCTGGTCACGCAGCACGCGCAGCGATGCGGGCACGACCAGCGCCAGCGTGATCGCCAGCGCGACGATCAGGGCGAACAGGGTCAGCGTCGCCGAGACGCCGAGCGCGTTCCACACGCCGGCGCCGATGGGGCGTCCGCTCACCCAGGACGTGCCCAGGTCGCCGCGCAGCACGCCCGACCACCAGCGCAGGCTGGTCGGAATCGGTCCGCCGGCCAGGCCGAGTTCGGCGCGGATCGCGTCGAGGGCCTCGGGGGTCGGTTCGAGTTCGGCGTAGCGGGCCCGCAGCACGGACGCCGCGGGATCGCGCTGCGACAACCAGGGCAGCGCCCCGGCGACGATCAGCAGCACGACCCCGCTGACGATCCGGGAGACGATCCCGAGCAGGTTACCGTGGCGCATCGAGGTGGGTCTCCGCGGTGATCAGGATGCGCTCGCGCGGATCGCGCGCGGCCTGGTGGACGCCGGCGGCCTCGCCCTGGATCACTCGCTCGTGCAGCATCGGCAGCGCGGCGTCGGTGGCGAGCACCTGCGCCTCGGCGAGCATGATCGCCTGCTGGCGAGCGGGGCCGGCCTCGGTCTCGGACGCGACGCGAATCGCCTCGTCAACCTTCGGATCGCACAGCTGAGCGATGGAGAAGCCGCCCTCGCAGGTGAAGTCGGAGGCCAGGTAGGCGACCGGGTCACCGGAGTCGAGCACGGTGGCGCGGGACAGGATGAACGCGTCGAACTTGCCGTCGAGGGCGTCCGCCTCGATGAACTGGTATTCGCGGACGTCCTGCTTCACCACGAAGCCGACCGCCTCCAGTTGCTGCTGCACCATGACGGCGACCTCGGGCAGTTCGGCCCGGTCGGTGAAGGTGCCCAGCGTGATGGTGACGCCGTCCACCTTCGCGGGCGCGGGACGGGCGGCGAGCACGTCGCGGTAGGCCGATTCCGAGCGCAGCCCGGCGGCCCACGGCACCGCGGGACCGAGCAGGCCCTCGGCCACGTCGGCGCGGCCCTCGTAGACCGAGGCGACGATGGAGGCGCGCTCCAGCGCCTCGCGGGCGGCGGCGCGCACCGCCGGGTCGGCGAACGGCCCGGTCTCGGTGTTCAGGTAGAGCGTGTTGGTGCGCGGCATCGGCACCTCGACGATCCGCTCGGGATCGATCGAGGCCGCCTGCCCGGCCGGGATCGCCTCGACGACGTGCGCCCCACCGGTGCGCAGCGCGGCCGCGCGCGCGGTGCCGTCGGGCACGAAGGCCACATCGATGCCGGACGCCTGCGCCTTCTCACCCCAGTAGCCGTCGTAGCGATCCAGGGTGGCGCCCACGATGCCGTTGACGCTGGTGATCTTGAACGGCCCGGTTCCGGTGCCGACCGGGCTCACCCCGGATTCGGTGTAGGCGTCGGCGTCCAGGATGGCCAACTGCGGGCTGGACAGCCGGTGCGGCAGGAGCGGATCAGGGGTCGCGGTGGTGATCACCACGCCGTCGCCGTCGGAGCGCACGGTGAGCTTGGTGCCGTTGAGGATGCGCGGCACCGGAGTGGCGTCGATGGCGTGCTGCAGCGAGTTGACCACCGATGCGGGCGTGAGCGGATGCCCGTTGTGGAACGTCACCCCTGGCCGGATCGAGAATCGCCAGGTGAGCGTGTCGACACGCTCCCACTCGGTCGCCAGCCCCGGCAGCGCGTTGCCGTCGGCGTCCAGCACGACGAGGGTCTCTGCGGTCGACCAGCGCGACAGCTTGAACGCGTCGTCGCTGAGCGGGGTGAGGCCCGAGCGCGGGGGCTGCAGCATCGCGATCGAGAGGCGGGCGTCCGTCCCCTCGTGCTGATTCGCAGAAGGGGCGGGCGAGGCGAAACAGCCGGTGAGCAGCACGGCGACGGACAGCGGGAGGGCCGCGAGTCCGAGCCGGCGGGAGCGCGCCGAAACGGTCATGAACAGGTTCCTTTCCTTGCAGGACGAGGGGCGGCGCACGGGCGCCGGTCAAGCGGGGTGGGGGCGGGCGAAGCGAAGGGGCGAGGGACGGCGCTAGTGCGCGACGGGCGTGAGCGTCACCGTGCGCGTGCAGCGCCGGGCGAACGCCGGGTCGTGGGTCACCAGCAGCAGCGCCACCTCGGAATGTTCGACGATCCCGAGCAGGGCGGACGACACGGCCTCGGCGGTCGCGCCGTCGAGGGCGCTGGTCGGCTCGTCGGCGACGATCACCGCCGGTCCGGCCGCGATGGCGCGGGCAATGGCCGCGCGCTGGGCCTGGCCACCGGAGACCTCGCTCGGGCGCCGGTCGAGCAATTCCCGCTCCAGGCAGGCGAGTTCGGCGGCCCGGTGGAGTGCGCGCTCGGTGGCGTTCTCCCCCGTCAAGCGCCGGACGGCAAGCTCGATGGAATGGCGCAGCGTCCAGCGCGGCACGAAGGCGGCCGCCGGATCCTGCGGGACGCCCTGCACCAGATGGCGCTTGGCGCGGGCGGGCCGGACGCGGTGCGAGCACCAGTGCTCGCCGCCGACAATGACGTGCCCGCCCTCGGGCGGACGCAACCCCAGCACCACCTCGGCCAGCGTCGACTTGCCGGCGCCGGAGCGCCCGACCACCGCCACGGACTCGCCGCGGTGAATGTCGAAGGTGGTGGGCGCGAGGGTGCGGCGGGCCTGCGCGCCGCGTCCGTGCACGGCCGACACCTCGACCAGCTCGATGACGGGATCGGTGGCGGTCATCCGCGGACCTCCTCGCGGGCGCGGCCGGCGGGAAGTTCGGTGAGGACGCCCCGGCGCACCGCGATCCGGCGGGTGGCCAGGCGTTCGGCGACGGCGCCGTCGTGGGTGGCGACGACGAGCACCTGGTCGGCGTCCACAATGCCCAACAGCAGTTCGAGCACCTGGTCGCGGGTGTCGTGGTCGAGGGCGCTGGTCGGCTCGTCGGCGAGGATCAGCGGCGCGCGGGTCAGCGCCGCCAGCGCGACCGCCGCACGCTGCTGCTGGCCGCCGGACATCTCGGTCGGACGCCGCCGGTGCAGCGCCGGATCGGTGAGCCCGGTTGCGTGCAGCACCTCGGTGACCCGCGCCGGCGTGGCCCCGGTTACGCGGTGCAGCTGGCGCGCGAGCCCGATCAGCGGGTGCAGCGCGTCCAGTCCGCGCTGGGGCACGAAGCCGACCCGGTCGAAGGACGCCGTGCGCTCGCCGGTGAACCGCAACCCCGCGGCCCAACGCCCGGTGAGGGTGCTGAGCAGCATCGACTTGCCGCTGCCGGACGGGCCGGTGACCACGACGCGATCGCCGGGGTATAGCGCGAGATTCGGCACGCTCAGCAGGGTGGTGTCGGCACGGACCACGCTGACCCGGGCGTCGCGCAGGGTGATGACCGGGGCGTCCGGCGCGTGGCCGACGACGGCCGCGCCGGACGCGTGCGGCGCCGGCGAGGGCGCAAAGCTAGGATTTACACTCATACTGATAATCATTTTCAGCGAGAAGGGGCGTGAGTGCAAGTCGAGGACCATCACGGCGAGTCCCGGGCGCCCGGCGCACCCCGGCGAACAGCCGCCGCCCCCTCTCGGACAGCCGCTACCCCGACCCTCCTCGGCGCGCAGTTGCTGTTCAACATCGGCTTCTACGGGGTGGTGCCGTTTCTCGCCCTCGTGCTTACCGATGATTTCGCGCTGGCCGGCACCGCGGTGGGGGTGATCCTCGGCGTCCGCACCTTCGCCCAACAGGGCTTGTTCCTGGTCGGCGGCACCCTGACCGACCGCTTCGGCGCCCGCGGTGTGATCGTGGTGGGCTGCGGCGTCCGGACGGCCGGGTTCCTCACCCTCGCAGCCTCGCTGGAGAGCGCCCCGCCGTCACTGCCCCTGTTCGTCGCGGGCACGGTGCTGACCGGACTGGGAGGCGCCCTGTTCTCGCCGGCGCTCAACACCCTGGTCGCCGCGGCCGACCTGCGCACGACCACGCGTGACCGACGCCGTCCGGCGTCATCGGCCGACGCGACCAGCCGCAGCCCGCGCGCGACGCTGTTCGCCTGGCTCACCGTCACCGGCGAGGTCGGGGCGGCGATCGGTCCCTTGCTGGGGGCGGCACTGCTGGGCTGGGGATTCGCGACCGTCGCCGCGTCCGGGGCCGCGCTCTTCGCCGCGATCGGGGCGATCCTCTGGCACCTCCTCCCCGGAGCGGACCGGCCCACGACACCCCCGGCCATCCACTCACCCCCACCCGAGCCCCACGACTCCGCCGCCACCTCGCCCCCACCCGAGCCCTGCAACTCCGCAACCACCTCGGTGGCGCCCCAGCCCGGCGGCTCCGCCACTACCTCGGCCCGCACTTCGGGCTTGGTCGTGACTCGCACGGCCACACCGCACCGTCGGCTCTGGGCGTCCCTGCACGATCGCCGCTTCGTGAGGTTCGCGGCGCTGCACGCGGTCGATCTGGTCGCCTACAACCAGCTCTACCTATCGCTGCCGCTCGCCCTGGGCCGGGCCGACGAAGGGGCCGCGCTGGTCGGTTGGCTGTTCGCGTGGGTCTCGGTCCTCACCCTCACCCTGCAGTTGCCGCTGGCGCGCGGGTGCGCCCGGTTGGGCCCGGGCCGGTCGCTGCGGATCGGCTACGCGCTGTCGGCGTCCGCCTTCGCGACCCTTGCTCTCGCGGCGATCCTGTCACCCGAGGAGTGGCCGGCCTGGCTGCCGATGCTGGCGGCGTCCCTGATGATCACCGGGCACTTGATCGCCCAGCCGACCGCGCTGAGCACGGTGCCGGCCTTCGCCGCCGGGCGTCCGACGGGATCCTTCTTCGGGCTGCTGTCGACGATGGGCGGCGTGGCGGTCCTGCTCGGCAATCTGGTGGTCGGCTCACTCCTGGACGCCGGCGCGGCCTGGCCACTCGGCGCTGCTCTGCCCTGGGTGGCGCTCGCCCTGCTTCCGCTGATCTCGGCGATCGGGATCGGCCGGGTGATCCCGGCGACGACGCACTCCACCACGGCGCACTGACCACCGCCACGCGCTCGCCCCCGCGGCACACCGATCACCGCCTCACCCCCCTCGCCGCGGCACACCGGTCACCGGCGCGCCCCTCACCGCGCCACGCCGCCCCCCACACCATCCCCCGCATCCCTTGACAGCACCACCACCCGCGTTGCATGGTTAGTTACCCAAGTAAGTAACCATGCAACCGGAGGGGCCATGATCGAAGAAGGCCGCCCCCTGTTCCTGCAGATCGCGGAGAACGTGGAGGACTCGATCATCGACGGCAGCCTCGCCGAAGAGGCGCAGGCACCGTCGACCAACGAACTCGCGGCGTTCTACCGGATCAACCCGGCCACCGCGGCGAAGGGAATCGCCATGCTCACCGACAAGGGAATCCTCACCAAGCGGCGCGGAATCGGCATGTTCGTCACCCCCGGCGCCCGCGAGCTGCTGCTCGCCGAGCGCCGCACCGCGTTCGGCGTCCGCTACCTCGACCCACTGCTCGCCGAGGCCCGCAAGATCGGCCTGGGCCCCGATGACCTCGCCCGCCTGCTGACCGAGCGGGCCGGACAGACCAGCACGGAAGGAGCCACCCGATGACCACCGTGATCGAGGTCCACCACCTCACCAAGCGCTACCGCGACGTGCTCGCGGCCGACGATGTCAGCTTCACCGTCGAGCAGAACACCATCTGCGGGCTGCTCGGCCGCAACGGCGCCGGCAAGACGACCGTCATGTCGATCCTGACCGCCCAGAACTTCGCCACCAGCGGCCAGGTGCGCGTCTTCGGCGAGGACCCGTACGAGAACGCCCGCGTGCTGTCCCGGATGTGCTTCGTGCGGGAGAGCCAGAAGTATCCCGAGGACGCCACCCCCACCCACGCGTTCAGGATCGCGCGGCTGTTCTACCCGCGCTGGGATCAGGCCTTCGCCGACCGGCTCATCGCCGACTTCCGGCTGCCGGTCACCAAGACGATCAAGAAGCTGTCCCGCGGCCAGCTGAGCGCGGTCGGGGTGATCATCGGCCTGGCTTCGCGCGCCGAGATCACCTTCTTCGACGAGCCCTACCTGGGCCTGGACGCCGTCGCGCGGCAGATCTTCTACGACCGGCTGCTCGCCGACTACGCCGAACACCCGCGCACCATCATCCTGTCCAGCCACCTGATCGACGAGGTGGCCAACCTGCTCGAGCGGGTGATCGTCCTCGACGCCGGCCGGATCATCATGGACGCCGCAACCGACGACGTCCGCGATCAGGCGGTGGCCATCGTCGGCGACACCGCCGCGGTGGACGCCTTTACCGCCGGCCGCGAGGTGATTCACCACGAAAGCCTCGGCCGGGTGTCCAGCGTCACCGTGCTCGGACGCCTCGACGCCGCCGACCGCGCCCGGCTGGCCGAGGCCGGCCTCGACGTCGCCCCCGTGTCGCTGCAGCAGCTGATCGTCCGGCTGACCCAGCGCGCCTCGGGGCAGCCCTCCCCGACCGTAGAAGGAGCACTGCGATGAACCGCACCCTGAACGTCGTCCGCATGCAGCTGGTCAACCGGCAGACCTTCATCTGGATCCCGCTGATCGTGCTGGCCGGCGCCTTCGCGATCACGATGGCGATCCATCTGGCCATCACCAGCCTGGGCGGTGAAGTGCAGATCTATCTCGGTGCCCAGACCCCGATGTGGTACTTCGCGATCGTGGGCGCCCAGTCGCTCACCCTCACCTTCCCGTTCGCCCAGGCAATGAGCGTGACCCGGCGCGAGTTCCACCTCGGCACCCTGCTCACGACCGCACTCACCACGCTGGTGCTGACCGCGCTGATGATGGCCGGTGCCCTGGTGGAACTGGCGACCGGCGGCTGGGGCATGGACGCCTTCTTCTTCTACACCCCCGCGTTGTGGGGCGGGCACGTCCTGGTCGCCGGCCTGGGCTATTTCACCTTGACGATGCTGTTCTTCTCGTTCGGTTTCTGGGGCGCGACGATCTACAAGCGCTTCGGCGGTGTCGCGCTCACCACCACCCTGGTCGCCCTCGCGCTGGCGATCGTCGGCGGCCTATGGGTGGCCGGACGCCTGAACGCCTGGTCGCAGCTCGGGGCCTGGTTCGTCGCCCAGGGCGTCCTGGGGCTGTCGCTATGGGGGCTACTGCTCATCGCGGCGCTGGCGGCGATCTCCTCCGTCTCGCTGCGCCGCGCCGTCCCCTGACCACTTCACCAGAAAGCGATCCAGGAGGGTTGTTCGTAACCCCTGGACATGCCCCAGACGATGAGGTTTCCGCGTCACGGCGGTTGGTCGACATGTTCTCGCCGGCATCACCGGCTTCCTGATGATGCTGTTCGGCTTCGTGGCCATCGCCCGGGTCGTGTGACGCAGAAGTTCACCATGACTCAAACGGTGCTCGAGGTTTCCGCATCACGGGGGTTGGTGGGGCGTCGGTGGCCTCATCGAAGGTGGTGCACCGGGCGTCCGCTGACCGAAGCCGACCAGCGCGGCGACGACCCGGTGATCGGCGGAAGGATCGGGCCTGAACACGGGCCCGATCCTTCCCACTTCATCCTCGCTACATCGCCTAGGCCCCCGAATCCGGGGACGTGAGAACAAGCGGGCTGGACTACCAACCCGATCCTTCTCTCATCTCCGCCGGACGCCAGAACTGACAGAGAGATCAGATGCCAGGAGGCACCATCCTTTGGCGCGCAGAAGCCGTCAATGTAGAGACGTGGCGAGTAGACGCACCACGATTTTGCATTGATGGCGCGGACGCCCCCGTGAGGGCGCGGTCTTGCCTGCTTCCCGGCTTAGCCGGTGGCGCTGGCGTCCTGGTGCGGCATGGTGTCGCAATTCATACCTTGCCAGGTAGGTGATGCAGCACCAGACCGCACAGGCAATGACGGATCGGTTCGCCCGCAGGCAACGAGCACTTCTGCTTCTCCGTTCCCGGGGATCGGTGCCGCTGGAACTTTGGTCGGTGAGTCGTTTGTAGCGCTCGACGGGGCTCCAGGGCTGGTTTTCGGGCGTCGAGTGCTACAAACGACTCCCCCGCAGACCCATGTGGCCGAGATTCCACGATATAGCGCCATGTCGCCCAGGCCGCCGGAGGCGGCTGCCCATCGCGATCCACGCGCCGCCTCCGCTTCCACGACATCGCCTCGCGCATCACCTCTCGGAGCCAGTCGTGTTCCGCGCCCGGTCGATCGCGAGAATCAGCCACTCGAGGTCACCCAAGCGGGGGGACAGGACCCTCGAGTGGCAGATTCTTGCGACCCCAGAGGCTAACGCTTCGGCGATTGCCGGCACTGACGCACGGCTCGCAGCGCGAGTCGCCCATAACGGCGTTCACGCATACCCACACCAAACACCAGCCCCTCGGGCTGCGTTCACACCAACCTGCCTCAGCGAGGGTGACGGAGCACACACTCGCTGACGTAGCTCTGCTTACTCGGTGTGGCGCGTGCTGCAGCATGCGCCCGGTGCTCCTTCCTCACGCGCGGCGACCGAGCCTACGCTCCATCACCGGTCAATCAGGTGGACGCGACCACGGCGGCAGCAAGGGCGGCGTCCCCGACGCTGACGCTCTGGTCGGAGGTGCCGCACGCCGCCCGGTTTCCGGACTGTCGCCCTGTTTCCTACCCGGGCGACTGTGACTACACCGGGCGACAGGACGGGCGAACGTGACTAACCCGGGCAACAGCGACCAACCCGGGCGAACGTGAACAGCGCGGGCGGCGAAGGCGGACCACCTTCCCCAGACAGAGTTCCGGGAACCCTTCAGATCTGGCCATCGCGCCCCTCCCGGATCTGAGTGGAGTCGGCCAGAGTGCCGCGTCCCCCGCTCCGGGTTCAACCGGAACGGGGGACGCGGCACTCCAGGATGGCGCGATCAGGCGTCGGCGTCCGCCGGCTTGCGCAGGAAGAAGGACGTGATCACCGCGGCCGTCCACACCGCGCCGGCGCCCAGGAAGGCCCAGTGCGAGCCGGCCAGCAGCGCGGCACCCTCGGCGGCTCCCGCGTCGCGAGCCACCTGGGTCTGCATGGCGAAGACCGTGACGAACAGGGCTGTCCCGGCGGCGCCCGCCACCTGCTGCACCGTGCCGACCGTCGCCGAGCCGTGCGAGTAGAACCGCTTGGGCAGCGATCCGAGCGCGACCGTGAACAGCGGCGTGAAGACGAACGCGAACGACAGGCTCATCGCGACGTGCCCGGCCGTGACGGCCCACCAGGGCGTCGACGGCGCCAGCGTCGAGAAGAACAGGAACACCGCCAGCACCACGAAGCTCGCCGGGATCACCAGCGGGCGCGGCCCGAAGCGGTCGAAGAGGCGTCCCACGATCGGGCCCAGAACACCCATCGCCAAGCCGCCGGGCAGCATCATCAGCCCGACGTGCAGCGGCTCCATCCCGTAGGACCGCTGCAGCAGCAGCGGCAGCATGATGATCGTGCCGAACAGCGCCATCATCGCCAGGGCCATCATCAGCAGCGCGATGGTGAAGGTGGGGTAGGTGAAGGTGCGCAGATCGAGCAGGGCGGCGTCCGACTTCTGCAAGGCGAGCTGGCGGGCGACGAACCCGATCAGGCCGGCCAGGCCGATGCCGACGGCGAGCGGCGCTTCCCAGAAGGGCGCGTTCGCGTCGCCGAACATGCTCAGGCCGTAGATGAGCGGGCCGAAACCGAGGACGGTGAGCAGCACCGACCAGACGTCCAGCGGGGTGTTCTTGGTCTCGCCTGCGTTGCGCAGCTTCCACAGCCCGAGCGCGAGCATGGACAGCGCGATCGGGAGCATGGTGGCGAAGATGAGCCGCCACGAGCCGAGCTGCAGCAGGACGCCGGACAGCGTCGGCCCGACCGCGGGCGCCACCGAGATCACCATCGAGATGGTGCCCATGATGGCGCCGCGGTGCTTGGGGTCGACCAGCCGCATGATGGTGGTCATCAGCAGCGGCATCATGATCGCGGTGCCGGACGCCTGCACGACCCGGCCGGCCAGGAGCAGTTCGAACACCGGAGCGACCGCGCACAGCGCAGTGCCGAGGCTGAACAGGGTCATCGCCGCGGTGAACAGCGCCCGGATCGGCAGCCGGTCGAGCAGCCAGCCGGTGATCGGGATCACCACCGCCATGGTCAGCATGAACCCGGTGGTGAGCCACTGCGCGAGGCGTTCGGTGATGCCGAAGTCGGCCATGATGTTGGACAGTGCCACGTTCATGGTCGTCTCGTTGAGGATGACGACGAACGCGGCCACCAGCAGGATCGCGATGATCGAGCGGTGCGGGTTCTGCGCCTTGCCGACAGCGGACGCCGCGGCGTCCGCTGCGCGGGCTGCGTCGGAGCCCGCCGAGGCGAGGGGTTCTGTGCTGGTGGACACGAGGAGGTCCTTCCGGGAGATCGACCGATGTTGCAGGTCGCCGTCGACCAGACGTTCCATGATACGGCACGGTCCGGCGTGTGACGCCCCCGTGTGTCGCAGGGTTGCGACACGGCTGCGATGGAACCAGCACCACTGCGACGAGGGCGTGCATTAGCGTCGAGGCGACCCCATGAAAGGTACCGATGATGATGCTTCGCCTTGTCACCTGCTGTGCTGCGGCAGCGGCGGCGCCGCGCGCCTGCTCGCCGTCGGCGCACGCCACCACCGTGCGGGGCGACGGTCATGTCGAGTGATCAGGTGATCTCCCCATCGATCCGCCTGCTCCTGGTGGACGACGATGAGGCGATCACCGGGGGCCTCGCGCCGCTGCTGGGCCGCGAAGGCTTCGGCGTCGAGATCGCCGCGGACGGAGGCGCGGCGCTCGCCCGTCTCGCGTCCGGCGGGATCGACATCGTCGTGCTCGACATCATGATGCCGGGCATGGACGGCCGCGAGACATTGCGCCGGCTGCGGGCCTCCGGTTCCTCGGTGCCCGTGGTGCTGCTGACCTCGGTCGGCGAGGCGTCCGAACGGGCGCGGGCGCTCGACGAGGGGGCCGACGACTACCTCAACAAGCCCTTCGACGCCGGCGAACTGATCTCGCGGGTACGCGCGGTACTGCGGCGCGCACGCCCGGGGCGTCCGACGCTGGCCAGCGCGCAGACGCTCGCCGCCGGGCCGCTCACCTGGGACCGGGTCGGACGCCGCGCGCACCTGGCCGGGCGCGAGATCACCCTGACCCCGAAAGCGATGGCGCTGCTCGACTACCTGATGACGCACCCGGACGAACTCATCACCCGGCAGCGGCTGCTCGAGGTGGTGTGGGGATTCGACGACCTCATCGGTACGCGCGCGGTCGATCACCGGATCGCCGAACTGCGCCGCGTACTGGGCGAGGATTCCGCCAACCCGCACTGGATCCAGACGGTCCCGGGCGCGGGATACCGGTTCGTCGCGCCCGTGACGGACGGGCGGTAGACCATGCCGGGTTATGCGCGGACCGCGTTCGGTACCGCACTGGCAGGCACCGTCGTGTCGCTGCTGGTGTGGTGGATGACGCCGGATCTGGTCATCACCGTCACCGCGAATCCCGCGGTGGTCGTTGCGCTGATCGCCGTCGCCGCCGTGATCGCGGTGGCCATTCCCGGCTGGTGGCGTGCGGTGCGCCGCCGCCACGCCGAGGCCCTGGAGCGGCAGCGTGCCGACCTGTGGGCGTGGGCGGGCGCCCGCGAGGCGGCGGCCCGTGACAGCGTCGAGCAGACGCTCACCGCCGAACGTGCCCGCCTGCTCGGCCGCATCGACCACGAACTCAAGAACCCCGTGATGGCGACCAATCTGGCGCTCGACCGGCTGCGCGGCGCCGAGCCGGGCTCAGCCGAGGCGTCCGAGGCGCTGGAGGTGATCGCCACCCAGTCGGAGCGGTTCGCCACGCTATTGCAGAGCCTGCGCAAGATCACCGATGTCGAGCACCGCGAACTCGACCTCGAAAGCGTCGACCTCGCGGCGATCCTCACCGTCGTCCAGGCCGAAGCGGAAGCGACCAGCGCGGGGGCGGCCCGCACGTGGGCGCTCGCCGTGCCTCAAGCGCCGTGGCCGCTGCCTCACGTGACCGGCGACCACGACCTTCTCTATCTGGCCGTGCACAACGTCGTCGACAACGCGATCAAGTACACCCGCCCCGGCGACCGGATCGAGATCCGCGCCGCCGAAGCGGACGGCGGTGTGACCGTCGAGGTCGCCGACACCGGTGCGGGCATCCCCGACGGTGAGATCGCCGGCGTCTGGGATGAACTCTCCCGCGCCTCGACCTCCCGCGGCGTTGCCGGCCAGGGGCTCGGGCTCGCGCTCGTGCGCTCCGTCGTCCAGCGGCATGGCGGACGGGTGTCGCTGCGCTCGCGCGTCGATCAAGGCACCTCCGCCGCCATGTGGCTGCCTTTCGGCGGCCCGACCACCGCACGTCCCGTCCTTCCCTGAACCGTCCCGACCCATCCTTGAGAGGAACCGTCATGAAACGTCTCGCCCCACTCGCGCTGGTCGCGGGCCTCGTCCTGACCGGCTGCACCATCAGCATCGGTGGCACCGCCTCGTCGGCACCGCCCGCGCCCGATACTTCCGTAGGGGCCGGGGCCGCCGGCAAGACGTCCTTCGATCCTGGCCAGGTCGTGCCCGGCTACGCCCCGGGCCAGTTCCCGCCCGTCCCGATGTTCCCGCTCCCCGACACCGCCGTGGTGTCCGAGGGTATGGAGAAGGTGCGCGCCGAGCTCGAGGCGAACCTGCCCGACCTGCCCGGTGTCAAAGTGACGGCGGTCCAGTGCGGCGCCGACGGCAACTATCTCAACCCTGACTCGTCGTTGGTGCTCTACGGCGACGGATCGGGCAGCTACGTCGGTCCGGACGGCAGCTACACCCGGGGTCCGGACGGCTCCGGAACCTCGGTGGGCGGCGAGGTGGTGATCATGCGCGACGGCAACGGTGGCGGTCAGTACGTCAACGGCGATCTGTCGATCACCAGTGACGGCAGCGGATCGGGCGCCTACGTCGACGGCAATGTGACCATCACGCTGGACGGTGAGGGGCCGGCACCTACACCGGACCGCTGGGGTCGATCGGGAACATGGGCAACGGCTCGGGCAGCTACTCCTTCGGCGATGTCGTGATCATCGTCGAGGCCGACGGGTCAGGAAGCTACGTCGACAGCCGGATCACCATCACCAACGACGGCAAGGGAACCGCACACGTGGTCAGCCCCACGTTCGTCGGCGATGTCAAGGCCGATCCCGTGCCGCCGGTTCCGCCGCTCGGCAAGTTCCCGCCGATCGAGCAGTTGCTGCCCACGTCAGACGCGTGCGGTTTCGTCGTGACGGTTGCCGACGGTGTCATGTTCGACTTCGACGATTCCGACATCCGGCCGGACGCCTCCGGCGTTCTGGACGACCTGGCCGCCGCCATGAAGGCGATCAACGCCTCCACCGCCGACGTGAGCGGCCACACCGATTCGGTCGGCTCCGACTCCTACAACCTGGATCTGTCGGAGCGCCGGGCCCAGTCGGTCGTCACGGCGCTGGTCCAGCGTGGTGTGACCACGGCGATGAACCCCAAGGGCTACGGCGAAGCACGCCCGGTGGCACCGAACGAGCTGAACGGCAAGGACAACCCTGCCGGCCGTCAGCTCAATCGGCGGGTCGAGGTCTTCGTCCGGTCCTGACCGGCATCCCGGCGGCGGTCCTCGTTCGAGGGTTCCGCCGCCGGCGTCTCGTCTGCGGCCGGCCGATCAGCCCGATCGTCAGTTCAGCCGATCGCCCAGGTGAGCGTGTTCGAGCAGGCGATCAGGGTGATCACCAGGCCGTTGATCAGGCCTCCTAGGTACGGGTTGTTGGTGACCCGGTAGATCTTGCGCGAGATCACCGTGCTGACCGGCAGGAACACCAGCAGCGGGAACAGCCACACGATGTACATGTTCGGCAGCGGCAGATGCCCGGTGTTGACGAAAGGCACATACTGGGCCAGCAGCAGGATCACCGCCGGCAGCGTGGCGAACACGGCAAGGATCGTGGTGTTCAGCCCTTCGCGCTCGTTCGCGTCGTTGGTCACCTTCACGAAGTTGATCGCATTGGCCGCGATCGAGGCGACGACGTAGAACGATCCGATCAGCAGCATCGGCAGAAGGGATCCCCACACGATATTCGCCGAGAAAGCCTTGACCGGCACCACCCAGATGCGGAAGTCCGTCTTGAAGAAGTAGTCGGCGACGAAGACGGTGGTGTACGCGGCCGCGACCACGAGGACCGCCAGCAGCACGGTCTTGCCGGCCTGCGGCCACGGCATCGCGAGGCCGCGCTCGGCCAGCCCGAGGCCGCGCCTGTTCATGTACGCCGCATAGAAGACACCGAGCACCACCAGGGTGAAGGCGGCGTTGGTGGCCGCCCAGACGCCGATACCGAACGGCGACGTCTGCGCGATGCCCTCGGCCTTGGTGATGTGACCGTGCGCCGCCGTCAGTAACGGCAGATAGACCGCGACCGAGAAGGCCGCACCCAGCACGAGCGTCGCCCACAGCCACACCTTGCCTGCGCGGTCGGTGGTGCGGATCGCCACCGGCTCGGGCGCACGCAGCGAGCCGAAGAACCGCGTCCGGAGCATGGTCTTGGTGAACGCCACCAGGAAGATGCCGAACCCGATCAGGCCGAGGGTGTTGAACGCCACCTTCCCTTGCCAGACCTGATCGCCCCCGGGCAGCGGGGACGGCGCGCCGAGCGCCTGTTCGAAGAACTCGATGGTGGCGTGGGTGGACTGGGCGGAAAAGTGCGACCACGGGTGGATGATCGACGGGTTGTAGATGACGCGCATCGCCTCTGCGCCGTCGACGGTCTGGGTGTAGACGGTCTCGGCGACCCGGGCGTCCTTGCCGGCGGGATCGACGCCGAAATGCAGGAACGACTGGGCGTTGCTGTTCTTGAGGAAGTCACGCGGCGCGGTCTTGTTGCCGTTGGCGTCCGTCTGTGTGAAGAACCACTCGTCGTACTGGCCGGCGACGATGCCCGCGTCGCGGGAGCCGTAGATGTCAGTCCAGACCTTGGTCTTGGAGTCGACGTAGGTCGCGTCGGCCGAGTTGAGCAGCACCGCCGCGATGTAGCGGGTGCCTGCCGCATTGTCCATCGCCACCGCCGCATTGCTCGACATACCGCCGAGCGAGTGCCCGGTGATGCCGATGCGGGTGGCGTCCACGTAGTCGAGCCCGGCGAGCATCTTGGCCGCCTGGTACATGCCTGTGACGATCTCGGTGGTGTTCGTCACGTTGTCGGAGTAGCCGTGGGAGTACATGTCCATCGACAGCACCACGAACCCACGACGGGACAGTTCGACGAAGTTGAGATCCTGCATCTCACGGTTGTTGTACATACCGTGGCTGACGACGACCGCGGGCACCTTGGACTCGGCGCTCACCCCGTCCGGCACGAATAGCAGACCGCTCATCTTGAGCCCGGGCGAGGTCTCCCACTTGAGATCCTTCACGGTGACCCGGCCGCCCGAGGTCTGGATCACCGACGCCCCGATCATGCCGATCAGCATCAGGATGAGGGCACCAACGAGCCACGCCTGTGGTCGCTTGCGCACGCTGTTCATCGTCTCGCCTCCTTGCGACGACTGTCTGGGCTCGGTGCCGCCTGAGACGACGCTGCCCTGTTGGCCTACCCCGTCAGTCAACCGCGCGGACGCCGTCCTCGCCACGGTCCACGACCAGACTGAGAATCTGTCCGGTTGACCGAACAGATCGTGCACGAACGTTCATGGGTGGTGCGCGCCGTGCCGGGATCCGCAGGCACGGACGGCCCCGTCCCAGCGGGCGAGATCGACTCGACCCAGGACGCCCAATAAGACAACCTATCCATGTCGTAATTGAGTAAGGGTTGCCTTACTCTTTCAGCTGCCGGCCCCCTCGGGCCGGACGAGGAACAGGAGAAGCCCCCATGGACATGTCGTTCGAAGTGCCCATGGCGGCCTGCGACCAGCGGATGCGGTCGCTGGTGCATCGGATGCTGGGCGGCTCCGCCGCGGCGTCGCTCGAGGCGTACCAGCTGAACGAGTGGCTGTCCTTCGTGGCGCACGGCACGACACCGCAGGGCTCGCTGGTGATCGCGGCGGCACCGCAGGAGATCCTCGGCACCATCCCGCCGGGGTTCCACGTCGAGGTGCGGCTCGACCTGATCAAGCAGACCCTCGATCCGTCGGTCACCATCCTCGCCGCCGCC
The DNA here is from genome assembly GCF_047602245.1 of Propioniciclava sp. Lineage (GTDB taxonomy): Bacteria > Actinomycetota > Actinomycetes > Propionibacteriales > Propionibacteriaceae > Propioniciclava. Next base: position 2,830,303 of record NZ_JASGHT010000001.1, on the reverse strand, counting down.
GCCCACGTGCTGGGCACGCTCACCTGGGCGACCCCAGGCGAGGCCGCCGAGCACCTCGCCTCCGGACTACTGCCGGAGCGGGTGGTGGAAACCCTCACGGTTCCCGGCGCCCGCCTCGGGTTCATCGAGGTCGACCAGCTGATGCTGCGCGACATGACCGGCGCCGCCTGGCTGCCCGTCGAACTGCTCGACAGGCACACACCGACGGCGATCGAGGACGAGCACGACGCGTTCGGCGTCGTCGCCGAGTACGACAACGAGGCACTCAAAGACCTGTGCCGCGCCGTGATGGGCGGCAGCATCCCGGGCATCGTCACCTACGACCACCCGCTGGCCGGCATCTGCGCCCACACCGCAGGCCGCGTGTTCTGCCTCGACGTCGATACCACCGGCATCACCGTGATGCTGATCAGCCCCCACGAGACCTTGCGGGTGTTCGCCCAGTTCCCCGAGCCGGCCACTTCCCAGTCCGAACTCCCCCACCTGATCGGTTCGGTGATGAGGGCCGCCGCGTCCGTGTGACCTCAGGTCCGGACGCTCCCGGCCCAACGCATCCGTGCGACGCCACCGGCGGCTTCGTCGTGATCCATGCACTGCGATGTGCAGTTTGATGCTGCACAAGCCGGACGCCCCGTCAGGCGACCACCACATCGTCGGGAGCATCTCCCATGCTCGGCAGAACGACCGCGCTCAAGGCGGAGGAATCCGTTCAGATTGTCAGTCAGCGTGCGCGGGGGATACCGGAACCACCGTCAGGCCATGCTCTGGTAGACGAGGTCTCTCTCCAACGTCACCGCGAGGCGATCGTGACCGTCGGCGTCCACACCGTCATGGAAGACGCGCGAATGAACCTGAACCACCACCCCCGCATCGGGAAAGTAGCCGTCGGGTATACCGATGCGGCGTCCGTCGGTCGTGGTCAACGTGGGATTGGCCAGCATGACCGACAGCGAGGAGCCGCCCACCTGGCGGGTTGGGCGGCCGCCTACGCCTGATACTTCAGCGCCGTCGGCCGGGGCGAGGATTCACCACGATGACTTGGTGATGCCCGGCAGTTCGCCGCGGTGGGCCATCTCGCGGAACCGGATCCGGGAGATGCCGGCGACGCGGAGGAATCCGCGCGGGCGTCCGTCGACGGCGTCCCGGTTGCGGATGCGGACCGGGCTCGCGTCGCGCGGCAGTCGGCCGAGTTGGCGCTGGGCGTCCTCGCGCTCGTCGATGCTCGACGCGGTGCGGATGGTTTCGCGCAGCGCGGCGCGGCGCTCGGCGTAGCGGGCCACGGTGGCCTTGCGGCGTTCATTGGCGACGATCTTGGATCGCTTGGCCATCAGCGGGCCTCCTTGAATTCGACGTGCTGGCGGATGACCGGGTCGAACTTGCGCAGGCTCATCCGGTCGGGGTCGTTGCGGCGGTTCTTGCGGGTGACGTAGGTGTACCCGGTGCCCGCGGTGGAGCGCAGCTTGATGATCGGACGGTTGTCCTTGCCCTTCTTCGCCATCAGAGCTTCACCCCTCGTGCGATCAGGTCGCGGACGACCGCATCAATGCCGCGCCGGTCGATGGTGCGGATGCCGCGCGGGCTGACCGTGAGCGTCACCCAGCGGCCCAGCGACGGCACCCAGTACCGCTTGGACTGGACGTTGACGTTCCAGCGGCGGCGGGTGCGCCGGTGCGAATGCGACACGTTGTTGCCAAACGCGGGCTTCGCGCCGGTGACCTGACAGGTGCGGGACATGTCCCTCCTCATGCTAATGTTGATAATCGTTATCAACTAGAGTAGCAGGAGTCATGGCGAACACCGATCCCACCTACCGGCCGGTCGTCTTCCGCGACAAGTCGGCCGGCCTCACCTTCCGGACCCGCTCGACCGTCCAGACCGACGCGACCATCGAGTTCGACGGCGCGACCTATCCCCTGGTCGATGTCGAGATCTCCAGCGCCAGCCATCCGTTCTGGACCGGCCGCGACCGCGTCCTCGACACCGAGGGCCGCGTCGAACGCTTCCAGCGCCGCTACGGGCGCACCGACACCACGTCCACCAGGAGGAATGCACGATGAAGGTCCGCAATTCACTGCGCGCGCTCAAGATGCAGCCAGGCGCCCAGGTCGTCCGCCGCCGCGGGCGCGTCTTCGTGATCAACAAGCGCAACCCGCGGATGAAGGCACGGCAGGGGTGAGCGATGAGTGACGTCTCTGCTCTGAAGGTGCCGGTGATCCTCGTCTCGGGCGTGGACGCCGACACCATGGCCGTCGCATCGGCGGCGCTCGGCTGGGATCTGCCCGACGCCGTCGCCGTCCGCCACGACCTCGACCCGGCGCGCGACGTGCTGGTCCGCACGGTGTCGGACGCCTCCGGCCTGCTCGAGCGTGAGGAGCTCGAACTCGATCACGCCTGCGTCAGCTGCGCGATCCGCGAGGACGTCATTCCCGCCCTGCAGCGCCTGGCCTCCACCGGCCGCTGGTCGGCGATCGTCGCGCAACTGCCCGCCACCGCCAACGCGGCGCAGGTGTGCCGCGTCGCCAGTTGGGAGTCGGCTCGCCTGCCGCATGTGCGGGTCAGCGCCGTCGTCACGGCCGTGGACGCCGCCACGCTCGGCGACGACCTGCTCGGTGAGGAACTGCTCACCGAACTCGAACTGCCGGTGCGCGACGACGACGGCCGTGGCCTCGCCGAAACCCTGTGCGGCATGGTCGAATACACCGACGTGCTGTTCTGCTCCGCAGCACTGGACGCCGACGTCGCCGACCTGATCGGCGTCCTGATGCGCCCCGGCGCGCGCGTGGTCGACTCGGTGTCGCTGCTGGACGCCTCCGCGCTCGTCGGTGGCGTCCACGACTGCGAGGTCAGCGACGCCTGGGTCTGCGAGGTGCGCCGCGGCGCCCTGCCCGAGGCGACCGGTGCGGCGTGGGTGCTCGATGTGCGCTCCGACCGTCCGTTCCACCCCGACCGGCTCAACGAGTTCGTGGAGATCCTCGGCGGCGGGCCGCGCCGCTCCCGCGGCTGCTTCTGGCTGCCGAGCCGCCCCCATCAGGTCTGCGTCTGGGACGGCGCCGGCGGACAGCTCAGCATCGGCGCCGACGACACCTGGGACCGCGACGAGCAACCGCTCACCCGCATCGTGGTCGTGGGCATCGACGGCGGACGCGACGCGCTCGCCGCCGCCTTCCAAGCCTGCCTGCTGACCGACGCCGAACTCGCCGAACGCGGCAAGTACTGGGAGGTCTTCGAGGACGGCTACGAGCCCTGGCTCGGACCGATCCGCCGCGCCGCCTGATCCGCCGCACGCACGGCACCACTCCCCCACCAAGCCCGCACCCGCCCACCGGGTGCCGAAAGAGAAGGACACCATGGCCGTCCCCAAGCGCAAGATGTCGCGCAGCAACACCCGTCACCGCCGCTCGAACTGGAAGGCGACGCCCGCCGACCTGGTGCCGATCACGGTGCGCGGACAGGAGTTCCGCGTGCCACGCCGCCTGGTCCGCGCCGTCCAGCGCGGCCTGATCGACCCGTCCAGCTTGTAACGTGGACTAAGCCCGGAAACCCGCCAGCCGCTGGGCGGCCTCGTCGATCACGGCGTCCGTCTTGCAGGCGGCGAACCGGAGCAGGCTCGCCGCGGACCGGTCGCGCGGATCGGCGAGGAAGGCGCTCACCGGGATCGCCACCACACCGACCTCGTCGGCCAGGCGGTGACAAGCGGCGACGGCGTCGGTCAGCCCCAGGGGTGAGCCGTCGGCGATCTGGAAGTAGCTTCCGTCGGGGCGGTTGACCACGAAACCGGCCGTCTCGAGGGCCGTCGTGATCCGGGCACGGCGGCCGTCCAGACGCGCGGCGGCCGCGGCGAACCAGTCGTCGGGCAGGCCGAGACCGAGCGCCACCGCGGGCTGGAACGGCGCCCCGTTGACGAAGGTGAGGAACTGCTTGACCGCGAGCACCGCCTCCAGCAGTTCGGGGCGGGCGGTGATCCAGCCGATCTTCCAGCCGGTCACGTTGAGCGACTTGGCGGCCGAGGAGATAGTGAGACCGCGCTCGCGTCCGCCCGGGAACGTCGCCAGGCTGCGGTGCGGCCGGGTGAAGGTGAGGTGCTCATAGACCTCGTCGGCCACCACCAGGGCGTCGTGGCGTTCGGCGCGTTCCAGCACGAGTTCGATCGTCGCGTCGGGGAGCATCGCGCCGGTCGGGTTGTGCGGGGTGTTCAGCAGCACCACCGCGGTGCGGTCGGTGATCGCCGCGGCCAGGCGTTCCGGGTCGGGCAGGAAGTCGGGGGCGCGCGCCGGGACGGGCACGAGGCGTCCGCCGGCCAGGCCGACGAGCGCGGCGTAGGCGTCGTAGTAGGGCTCGACCACGACCACCTCGTCGCCGGCGTTCACGAACGCCAACAAGGTGGCGGCCAGCGCCTCGGTCGCGCCGGCGGTGACGAGCACCTCGGTGCCGGCGTCCCAGGACAGGCCGTACCAGTGCCGCTGGTGGGTGGCGATCGCCTCGCGGAGCACGGCCATGCCGCGTCCGGGCGGGTACTGATTCACCCCGCGCGCGATCGCCTCGCGTGCCGCCTCGGCCACCTCGGCGGGCGGATCCTCGTCGGGAAACCCCTGCCCGAGGTTGATCGCGCCACGCTCGGTGGCCAGCGCCGACATCGCCGCGAAGATGGTGGGCGCCATGGTTCCGTCGGCGCCGAGCAGGCCTGCGGCGCGCGCGGTGCGCTGCCAGGGACCGGTCACAGTCATGCGCTCACCCTAGTGGGACGCCACGAAGCGGTTCGCGTCAGCCCACGCCGGCGAGGAACCCTCCGATCGCGTCCGCGATCTGCGCTTCGGCCTGGGCCCGCGAAACCTGCGGGATTCCGTCACCGCTCTGCGGGCCGTAGCGCCCGAAGAAACTGTGCGGCGCACCGTCGATCACCTCCACCCGGGTCGCCGACGGCAGCCGGGTGACCCCGGCCTCGACCTTGTCGGCCGCCGCGATCGCGTCGTCGCCGCCGCGCAGCACCAGCGCGTCGAAGGTCGCGGCGGTGAGGTCGGTGGAGTCCTCGGAATAGGCACCCATCAGGATCAGCCCTTCCACGGCGTCCGGGTGCGCCGCGGCGTAGCGCGCGGCCATCACCCCGCCCAGGGAATGCCCACCGACCACCACCGGCAGTCCGGGCGCGAGCGTGCCCGCGACCGCCTCGGCCCGGTCGGCGCCGGTGACGGCCAGGTCAGCGAGGAACTCAGGGATGAGGGTCCGGACGCCGCGCGCGGCCAGCGCGTGACCGAGCCACTCGTAGGCCTGCGGCCGGACCAGGCCGCCGGGGTAGAGCACGAACGCGGTGGTCACCGGCCGGTTGGTGGGCTCGATCACGAGCACCCGTCCCCCGGCCTCAGCGACAAACGCGCGCGTGCTACCCGCGGGAACACCGTCGACCACGGCGTCCTGCCCCACCACGAGCGGCGAGCGCAGCACGATCGGCTGCGCGACGCCGATCCCGTACCCGAGCAGCCCGACGAGCAGCGCGAGGAGGACGGCCGGCCAGCGCCGGCGTGGGCGCGAGGTGTTCTTGGCGGTCACCGCGCACACGCTACCCCGAGGGCCTACACCGCCGGTACGGTCGGTCGCAGCGCAAGGGTGCGCATTTTGTACTGCTCGTCCCCGGGCATTGTCAGTGGCACTGATGTTCTTGGCGGCGTCTCGCCGTTGAGCAGTACGAAATACCCCTTCAGGGCGGCGCCCACCCTCCCTATAGAATCCGCACCGTGCATGAACAGCCTCACGACGCAGCCCCTGCCACGCGCCCTAGAACCGGACGGTCGATCTTCATCGACGTCGACGGCACCCTGATCGACCATCACGGCCACATTCCGGACAGCGCCAAGGCCGCCGTGCGCGCCGCCAGCGCGAACGGGCACTGGGTCTTCCTGTGCACCGGGCGTTCTCGCCCCGAGTTGTGGCCCGAGATCACCGACCTCGGCTTCGACGGCATGGTCGCCGGTGCCGGTGCCTTCGCGGCGGTGGGCGACACCGAACTGCTGCACCAGCATCTGGACGCCGATCAGATCAACCGCCTGGCCGACTTCTTCACCGGCCAGGGCATCGCCTACACCTTCGAGGGCGCCTACGGGCTTTTCGGCACCCGCACCTTCCGCGATCAACTCGTCAGCAAGATCGCCGAGGAGTACCCGGATCCGGATCGGCTCGCCGAGATGCGCCGCGGCATCCTGTCCTTCATCGACCGGCTCGAGGACGACCCGCGCCCGACGCGTCCGGTCAGCAAGGCGATGTTCATGTTCGAGGGCGGCATCACCTTCGACGAGATCCGCGAAGAGTTGAGCGATTTCCACATCATCGGTTCCTCGATGCCGTCCTACGGCTACTACTCGGGCGAACTGCAGATGGTCGGCGTGCACAAGGCCGCCGGCATGGAGGCCGTCCTGAACCATCTCGGTCTCGATCCGGCGGACTCGGTTGCCATCGGTGACAGCGACAACGATGTGGAGATGATGGGCTACGCGGGCCTGGGCATCGCGATGGGCAACGCCACGCCGCGCATCAAGGAGATCGCCGACGACATCACCGCCTCGGTCACCGAGGACGGCATCGCCAAGGCGCTCCTGCGTCACGGTCTCATCGACTGATCGTGGTGCGATCCCCCTCCTCGCCTCCCGTGACGGGGCGTCGCGCGATCTTCATCGACGTCGACGGCACCCTGATCGGGCGCGACGGACGCGTGCCCGGCAGTGCCCGGGACGCGATCCGCGAGGCCCGCGCGCGCGGCCATCTGGCGTTCCTGTGCACCGGGCGTTCCGGCGCCAAGCTGTGGGACGAGGTCACCGAGGTCGGTTTCGACGGCATGGTCGCGGCCTCGGGCGCGTACGCCGAGGTGGGCGGCGTCGAACTCTTCCATCGGTCGATGAGCGCCGAGCAGATCGACCGGGCCGCCGATTTCTTCGACGCCCACGGGGTCGACTACGGGTTCGAGGGATTGACCGGGGTGTTCGGCACCCGCGCGTTCCGCGACCAGCTCGAGAGCAAGGTGCACGAGCAGTACCCGGACGCCGTCCGCCTCGCCGAGATGCGCCGCGGCATCCTGTCCTTCCTGAACCGGATCGACATCGACCCACGGCCTCGGCGCGAGGTCAGCATGGCCCGGTTCATGTTCGAGGGCGGCATCACCTTCGATGAGATCCGCGCCGAACTCACCGGCTTCCGGGTCGTGGCGTCCTCGATGCCCTACTACGGCTATCACAGCGGCGAGCTCCTGATGCCGGACGTGCACAAGGCGACCGCCATGCAGGTGGTCCTCGCCCATCTCGGCCTGTCGAGCGCGGTCGCCGTCGCCCTCGGCGACAGCGACAACGATCTGGAGATGCTCGCCTATGCGGGGCTGGGGATCGCGATGGGCAACGCGCCGCAGCACGTCAAGGACGCCGCGGACGAGGTGACCGCCTCCGTCGGGGAGGACGGGCTCCGTCTGGCGCTGGCGCGCCACGGTCTGATCTCCTGACGCCTCCGGGACTCACCCGCCCCGTCCCACCGACGCAGCACCCGGGAGCCGATCAAGGTGAGCCACCGGGACGGCTCCCCCTCGGCCGCGTCCACGTCGAACCAGACCCGTCGATGGTCCTCATGCACGCACGTCACGCCCGCGGGCGATTCAGCCTTCACCTACGTCCTTGAGAGCGGCGACGATGCGGGCCTCCTCATCGCTGCCGGTGGTGGCCAGCCTCAGCACGGGCAGGCCAATGGCCGCGCAGAGAGCATCCTTGGTCGCGTCGCGGGCAAGCTGGACCGGATCATTCGCGTGGTGGGCGAAGCCATCGACCTCAATGGCGAGCACCGGGCGGTTGGTGATCCGGTTGTAGATGACGAAGTCGAGGTGCGCGATGGTTCTGACGAAGGCCCGCTGCTCGGCCGAGAGCCGGTCGAGGGAGGCGATGAGGTTGCGGAGCATGACGTGCGACCCGACCTCCAGGTACGCATACTCAGGCTGGTCGAGAAGGTCGCCGAGCAGCGTCCAGACAATGTCTTCCGACCGGTACCGCATGTCGCCGCGGAGCCGCGCGGCGAGCGGCCGGAGATGGTGGGAGTACTCCTGGTAGAGAAGATCGAACACCGACAGGAGGGTGTGGTCGACCTTGACCTCTGCGGGGTAGCGATAGCCGATGTAGCCGGCCAGATCGCGGAGATTGCGTGCACGCGGCAGGTCCTCGTGGTGGGTGACCAGCACTAACTGTTGGACCGCCCGGGACACCGCCACGTTGATCAGGTGCTCGTCGTCGGCGAACTTGGAGGCGATGGCGCCCTGCCGTGTTCCGTCCAGGACGGCGGACATGATCACGATGTCCTTCTCCCGGCCCTGGAACTTGTGCACGGTGTCGACCTGCGATCCCTGGTCGAGAAGCTCGTCGCCGAGCGCGGCAGTGATCGTGCCGACCTGCCGCCGGTAGGGGGTGACGATGCCGATCCGTTCGGGCTCGACGCCGGCGAAGTGCTCGGGGATCACCCGGCGAGCGACGAGTTCGGCCTCCCGCTGGTTGATATTCCCACCGCCGCTGTAGCGCCGCATGTGGTTCCCCGGTGAGGTGCGAATGAGGCGCAGCGGCGTGTCCCCCGGGTTACCCCGGGTGAAAGGGACGAGTTGGTCACGGTAGAACTTCTTGTTGCAGAAGCCGATGATGTCGGGATGGCAGCGGTAGTGCTCGCGCAGCATCGTCCGGGGCAAGGTGTTGCCGTAGAGCGCGACCAGCGAGGTGAGGATGCTGTGCCGCTGGTAGTCGTAGGCGGAATGAGGCGCCTGGCCGGCGTACCGCAGGGCTTCCGTGTTCGAGATCTGTGGGAGTTGCCGTTCGTCCCCGACGACGATCAAAGTGCGGCACACCGACATCGCCAAGGACGCCGTGAGCAGGTCCACTTGGGAGGCCTCATCGATGATCAGGTAGTCCAGCAGGTAGCCATCGGGCAGGTTCCTGCGCAGCGAATGGCACGTGCTCAAGATGACGGGATAGTCGGCGGAGAACCGGGCGAATCGCCTCTTGTACCCTCGCGAGTCGTGCTCGGTCAGCCGCACCTCGCGGTAGCGCTGGTCCAGCGCGGAATACAGGGCACGTAACGACAGCGCACGATGCCGTTCAGCCAGCGTCTCGTAGTCCTCGCGCGCCAGCCGTGTCTCACCCTCCACGATCTCGGCGGTGATCTCTTCGATGCGCTTGCGGTAGAAGACGCGCTGCAACTGCAGCACGGTCTGGATGTCCTCGGGGTCGAGCATGCGCGTCGAACCGAAGAGGAAGTACCCCTTGATCCGCCCGACAAGGCGATCGAAGGCCGTGCCCGCATCGGCATAGTCGGATTCGGCGAGGTAGCGGATGATCCGCTCGGGTGACCGCTTCAGCAGCGGGATCCCGTCCAGTTCGGGGAGGCCTTCGGCCGGGAGGTGCGCCTCGAAATACCGTTGCTCAACGATGTGGGCCGACAGCCGCTCGCGGGCGCGTGCAACGCTGCAGTCGAGTTTTTGGAGAGCGAGCAGGCGTCCTGCCTCCGCAGCGAGTTCGCGCGAATCAACCTCATCGGGTGGTTCCTGAGCGAGGAACTCCCTCACCTGCCGGTTGCGCCCGGACTGAGCCCCGAAGAAGGTCTCGCGCTTGTCCTTGTTCCCCAGCCAAGCGGTGACGAAGCCGAGACCTTCGGCGTCCAGTTTGCTGCGCACGTTGTCGACCGCGGCATTGTTGAACGACACCACGCCGACGGTGGCGCCCGGGATGAGCAGGATGTTCGCCACCAGATTGAGGATGGTCTGGGTCTTGCCCGTGCCGGGTGGGCCGTCGATCACCGACAGCGGGTGCTCCAGCGCCTTCTCGACAGCCTCACGCTGGCTGGGGTTGAACGAGAAGGGGAACACCGGCGACGACGGCGCTTCCTTCGGGACCGAATTGCGCTCGATGGTCCGGGCCTCCAGGTAGCGCACGAGCGCGCTGTCATCGTGGAGGAAGCGCATCTCCCGATAGGGAGGCCGCAGCGGGTCGTCCCCGGGCAGGCCGCCGACGAGGCGCCGGAGGTAGCCGAGCACCTCCGCACCGGCGCCGAGGTGGGCCCTGGGCAGCAGTTCCACCTCGTCGTCCGGGTAGGTGCGGTACGTCTCGGCGCCGTCGCTCAGAATAAACACCCGGAGCCAGGACGCGCCCGCCCCGTCGAAGCGCCAGACCTCGGACGCGTCCTCCTCGACCCGGCCGTTGACGATCACGAGATGGCTCGTAGCGGTGGCGACGGGGGCCGGGTTCTGGAGCAGGAGGAACCCGTCCGCACGGACCGGATATTCCTCGGCCCCTCCCCCTTTGGGCAGGGTCACCCGAACGACGCTGCCCTCGACGCGATAGCCCTGACAGACGCCGGTCTTGTCCTCGAAGGCGGGCCTGCTCCCGAACTTGACCAGGATGGCCACCTGACGCGGGTCATACACCGTCCGACCTCCTGACGGATCGACAGGATGATCTTCACCCTAACCCGGGAACGCCCTGGCCGGGGTCAGGCGCGGAATCGGTAGCCGGCGCCGCGGACGGTCTCGATCCGGTCCTCGCCCACCTTGGCGCGCAGGTAGCGGATGTAGACGTTGACGACGTTGGTTCCCGGGCTGAAGTCGAGCCCCCACACACCGCTGAGCAGTTGCTCGCGGGAGACCACCTGATCGGGGTGGCGCATCAGGTATTCGGCGAGGGCGAACTCGCGCGCGGTCAGGTCGATCCAGCGGCCGTTCACGAGCAGGCGGCGGGTGAGCAGGTTGAGCGTGATGCCGCCGGCGGTGAGCTCGGGGTCTTCCGCGGGCAGGCCGGTGCCGCCGCGCAGCCGCAGCCGGACCCGGGCGAGCAGTTCCTCGAACGCGAACGGCTTGCGCAGGTAGTCGTCCGCGCCGCCCTTCAGGCCTGCGACCGTGTCGGCCACCGTGTCTCGCGCGGACAGGATGATCACCGGCATCGCCGAGCCGCTGCGGCGTAGCTCGGCCAGCACTGCCATCCCGTCCAGGCCGGGCAGGCCGAGATCGAGCACCATCAGGTCGTGCTCGCCGCGTGCCGCATGGGCGAGAGCCGCTGGACCGTCGTGCACCACGTCGACGACGAATCCGGACGCGGTCAGCCCGCGGTGGACGAACTCGGCGATGCGTGGCTCGTCCTCGGCCAGAAGGATGCGTGTCATGCGGCGTCCTCCTCGGGCGAGCTGTGCGCGAACGTCGGGTCCAGCGTAGTCAACGGCAGGCTGATCACGAACGCAGCCCCGCCCAGCGCCGAGTCCTCGATGGCGATGCCGCCGCCGTGCGCCTGCACGATCGAGCGGACGATGGACAGCCCCAGGCCGGTCGAGGTCGACGCCACCCCGCCGTGGTGGAACCGCTCGAAGACGCGCTCACGGTGCTCGGGCGCGATTCCGGGACCGCTGTCCTCCACGATCAGCTGGAGCGCGTCACCGTCGACCCGCGACCAGACATGCACCGCGTCGCCCGCAGCGGTCGAGTCAACCGCGTTGGCGACCAGTTGCATCAGCGCCTGGGTGAGCCGTTGGCCGTCCGCGGTGACGTCGCCGTCGACGGCGAACGGGACGTCCCAGCGGCGGTCGCCCAGCAGTTGCGCCTTGGCGACGACGCCGATGACCAGGTCGGTCAGGTCGACCCGCTCGAAGGTGAGGAAGTCTGGTTTCTCGGCGCGGGCCAGCAGCAACAGGTCGTCGACCAGGCGGTTCATCCGGTCGACCTCCTCCAGCATCAGCAGCCGGTCCTCCTCGGTGCGTTCCGCGCTGGGCAGTTCCAGGTGCCCGCGGATCACCGTGAGCGGCGTCCGGAGCTCGTGCGCGGCGTCGTCGAGCCATTCCCGTTGGGTGTCGAAGGCACGCTGGAGGCGTCCGAGCATGCGGTTGAACGTGCCCGCCAGCAGCGCCACGTCGTCGTGGGGCGCCCCGGACCGGACCGGAATGCGGCGGCTCAGATCGCCCGAATGGATCTCCTCGGCGGTCTCGCGCACCTGGCGCAGCGGTGCCAGCAGCCGGCCGGCGATGAACCAGGACGCCGCGGCGGCCAGCAGCAAAGCGCCCGCGAAGGTGAGCCCCAGGATCCGCACCGTCCACCAGGCCTGGTCGATGCCCCGCTGCGCGTGCTCGACCAGCACCAGGCTGCTGCCGGGCCGGCCGTCGGCGGTGAGCACCGGCACGATCGCGTAGGCCACCGCTCCCATCTCGGACTGCACCTCGCCGGAAACGGGCACGGTCGTGCTGGCGGCCCGGCGCACTACCTCCTGGTCCCGGTCGAGGCGCAGCGCGGTCTGTCCGTGAGTGCGGACGCCGGGGCGACCGTCGACCACGCTGAACAGCAGTTCGCCGTCGTTGGGGGTGACGCCCGCCAAGTAGGCCTCGATCAGCGGCCCGGGCGCGGAGTAGGGCGCTCCGGTGGCGGGCTCAACGGCACGCTCGGTGAACGTGCGGAACTTGGCGATCTCGTGGGTCAGTTCGCCCTCGACCTCGGCCCGCGCCGAGGACAGCAGGATCTCGGCGGTGATCAGCAGCGTTCCCAGCAGCGCGGTGGCCATCACCCCGCTGAACCAGGCCAGAACGCGGGCGCGGGTGGTGAGCGTCCGCCGGCGACGGATGCGGCGGCCGCGCGTTCCGTCAGTCGTCATCGTCGTCATCATCCTCGTCGCCGTCGTCATCGTCGTCGCGGTCGTCGTCATCGTCGTCGTGCAGGCCCGCGGTCGGCCAGGAGGGGCGCGGCAGCTCGCTGGCGCCCGGCCGGGAGGGGGGCGACGAACGGGTCGGTGGCACCTCCACCGGCGGCACTTCGACCGGCGGCGGATCGGACGTGGGCGCCACCGACGGCGTGGGTTCCTCCGACGGGATCGGCTCCACCGAGGGGGCAGCGGTCGGCGTGCCCAGGACGACGGCGTCGCCGAGCGCCGGCGCGTAGCCGCGCGGCCCCTGGCACCCCGCGACGCCCAGCAGCAGGAGCAGGCCGCCGGCCAGACCGATCAAGGTGCGGAGCATCCTTCCACTGTGCCTCATCATGCGCTCCCGGTCACGATCGTGCCGGCCGGCAGAAGGGCCGGTACCCGAGGGCGCCAGCGGGGACGCATCGCGTAGACGCAGCTCAGCCGCAGCAGGGCGGCGTCCTGGAATACCAGCACCCGCTCGGGCGCACAGCCGGCACCCAGCGAGACGGCGTCGATGTGACCGGTCACCCGGGTGGTCTGCTCGGCGGTCCACAGGCCTTGCAGGTGCCGCCACCGGGCATGGGCGCGCAGGTTGCCCAGGTCGATCGCCGGTTCGCCGGCGCACGCCGTGTCGACGTCGAGAAGGCCGGGCCCGGCCACGGCGTCCCAGAGCAGTTGCTTGTCGTGTAGATCGCGGTGGATCGGGCGGGCACCTGCCGGGGATGGCCCGAGGCGGAGCAGGCGGGTGATCGTGCGCTCGCATGCCTCCCTCCACCCGGGAGCCGGGGCTCCGTAGGGGGCTGCCCGGTCGACCCATTCGCTCAGCACGCGGGCCTCGGATTCGGCGTCGTGCACCGGCCAGCCGTCGATGCGGACGCCGCGGGCGACGGCCTCCGCCCAGGCGGCGAGCACCTCGCCCCAGGCGCGGTCCCATTCAGCGAGGGACCAGCCCTCGCCCTCGTGCAGGCTCCGTCCGGGCAGGGCGGCGAAGGCGACCACGGCGTCGTTGTGATCCAGGACGGCCGGCATCCGGAAGGGGCCGTCGAAGGCCGCGGCCCGGGACACTCCCGCGAGCACGCTCGCCGCCCGGCCCGGGCGCACCACCTTGCGGTAGGCGCCGTCTCCCCCGCGGACCACGGCGCGGCGTCCCGGGCGATGCGACACCACCACCCCGGGGGCGCCGCCACGCCGGCAGGCCTCGCCGAGCGCCGGAAGGCGGCCATCGGCGTCCGGTGGCAGCACGGTGAACCGGACGCCGTCCCAGTAGCCGCCGCGCACCCGGCCGTCGCGGCGCAACTCGACCGGCATCGAACCGCGCTCGGCGGCCCAGGCACGGTGGACGGTCCAGCGCGCGCCGTCGAGGTCGGCGGCGAGGGGTGGCAGCACGGCGGTCATCACATCTCCTGGGGCGGGTCGGTCAGGTGGGGCGGGTCGGTCAGGGCTTGGCGGGCGGCACGGACGCGGAAGGCGACCTCGGCTTCCCAGTCCGCGTGCGCGTGCCGGAACGGGTCGATCGCGCAGGCGAGCAGGGCCCGGGCGATCCACGGGCGCAGGTCGGGGACGGGAGCGACCGTCCGGTAGCCGGCCAGGAAGGCCGCGGCGAGATCCGCGGCATCGTGGAGCCGGCACCAGGCGAGCCAGGTGCCGGCGTCGAGCCCGGGATGGCCCGGGCCGGCCCGGTCGAGATCGATGATGCGCAGATCGTCACCGTCGCTCAACACCTGATCGGGCGACAGATCACCGTGGCACGGCACGACGGGCGCCGCGGGCAGATCACGCAGCGCCACGCGCAGCGCCGCGACCTCACCGGTGAGGTGAGGGAGCAGGCCGGTGATCGCGCCCGTCCCCGAGGGGATGGCCGGACAACGGGAGGCCGGGGCGAGAGCGGGAGGTAACTCGTGCGGCGGAACCGCGGCGACCGCGCAGGCGGCCCCCGGGGCGTGAGGGCCGGTGAAGGCGGCCTGCCACGGCAGCGCATGAAGCCGGGCGGTCGCTACACCGGCCGCGCAGGCGATCTTCGTGCTGGGGACGGCGGCCAGATCGCCCTCGCCCCAGAAGTCGGCTGCGGCCGCGGTGGCACGCCGCGCACCGGCCGCGCCGGAGGGCCGGTGCCACCAGCGGTGCGGAAGGGTCGGCACGCCGGCGTCCGCCCAGCGCCGGCTGATCGCGACCAGTCCGGTGAGCGGGCGCGCGGCGATCCGCAGCACGACCGCGCCGTGGGCGTCCTCGGCGGCCAGGATCAGCCGCCGGCCTGGGTTGTAGCGCAGCACCCGGCCCATCGAGGTGACCGGTCGCGCGCCGAGCGCATGCCGGACCGGTGTCGCCAGCCGAGGGTCGGTGCTGAGGTCGCCGCTGAACAGGCCGCCGCCGTGGTCGCGCACCGAACCGGACGCCCGGTCGGCGCGGCGCAGCAGTCCGGCCACCTTGTCGGGGTCGTCGAGGAGCATCGCCCACCCGTGGTCGGCGTCGTCGCCGCGCGGTCGGGTGCGGTCCCAGGACACCAGCAGGCTGCGTCCCGGCTTGGCCCGCACCCGCCGCACCGCCACGGATTCACCGAGCAGGCCCGACAGCCGCTCGGCATCGAGGAGCAGATCGGCGCGCGGCAAGGCGAGCCGCTCGCCAACACTCGGCGAACTCGGGCGCAGGGCGGTCATCGTGCACCCTCGGTCTGAGCGCTGACCCACCGGGCGAACCGGCTGGTGGGATCGGCGGCCAGGTCGGCGGGCGTGCCGTCCTCGACCACCCGGCCACCCTCGATCCAGAGGACGCGGTCGAGGCCGGCGATCATCGCCAGATCGTGCGTGATCGCGATCGTGGTGCGGTCCCGGGTGAGCTCCTGCAGCGAGTCGACCACCTGCGCCTTCACCACCGGGTCGAGCCCGGCGGTAGCCTCGTCGAGCACCACGATGGGCGCGCGCCGGACGATCGCCCGCGCGAGGGCGATCCGTTGCCGCTGGCCTCCTGACAGGGTGTCTCCGCGCTGGCCGAGCACGGTGTCGTAGCCCTCGGGCAGGGTGCGCAGGAAGCCGTCGATGCCGGCGCGCCGGGCGGCGTCCTCAACCTCGGCGTCGGTGGCGTCGAGGCGTCCGAACCGGATGTTCTCCCGCACCGTGGTGGCGAACAGCACCGACTCCTGCAGCAGTACCGACACCTGCTGCCGCAGGCTGGCCTGGGTGGTGCTGGTCACCGGGATTCCGTCGATGAACACCCGGCCGTAGTCGGGCTCGGCGAGCCGGAGCAGGTAGGAGACCAGCGTGGTCTTGCCCGCGCCGGAAGGCCCCAGCACGCCCACCTGCTGGCCGGCAGGAATACGCAGCCCGAGCCGGTCGAACAGGGGACGCCCATGCCCGTCGCGCGCGCTGACCCGGTCGAACCACACCTCGCCACGGACCCGGTACAGCGGCCGGGCCCAGGGGTGATCGGCGATCTCGACGGGCTCGTCGAGCAGGTCGGCGATCCTCTCCCCGGACGCCGCGGCGCGCGCGATCCGCCCGGTGTATTTGGCCACGTCGCGCAGCGGCTTCATCGCGATCTTGAGGTACATCAGGAACAACACCAGGTCGCCGGGCGTCATCTGCTGATGCAGCACCTGCCAGCTTCCGAAGCCCAGCACCACTGCCTGTGCGACACCGACCATGATGTCGGTGGAACGCTCCAGGGCCGCCGCGAGGCGCCGGGCGCGGACACCGGCCTTGAGCGCTTGGGCGTTGCCGTCGGCGAAGCCGTGCGCCACCTCGTTCTCCAGACCGTAGGACTTCACCACCCGGATCGCCGCCAGCGCTTCGGCCGCCGAGCTGACCAGGGCACCCTCACCCTTGCGGGTGGCGCGCGAGGCCCGGGTGATCCGCGGCGAGGCGATCATCGACAGCAGCAGGTAACCGGCGGCCGCGGCGGCGATGACGAGGGTGAGGGCCGGGTCGAGCACGGCCATCACCCCGACGAGGACGCCGATCGTCACGACGTTGCCGACCAGGGGCAGGCCCGCGGTGACTGCGACCTCCTGCAGGCGTCCGATGTCGCCGACGAGCCGCTGCGCGGTGTCGCCCACCGAGGCGCGCGCGTGGTAGCGCATCGACAGCGACTGGACGTGGTGGAAGACGGCCGAACGCAGCTCGGTGGCGACCCGGGCGCCCACCTTGGCGAAGGCGATCGTGGACGCGTAGTTGCCGGCCGCGCGGCCCGCGACGATCACCGCGGTGGCGACCGCGGCGGTGATGATGGTGACGGTCAGGTCCGTGCCCAGCCCGACGGTGTGCGCGATCTCGGCGCCGAGCGCCTGGGTGACGGCGTCGAGGGCGATCTTGAGCGGCCAGGGTTCCAGCACCCGGAAGACGACGTCGAGCAGCATCGCGATCAGCCCGAATACGCACAGTCCGAGGTGGCGCCGCAGATGGGGTGTGAGGACGCCGAGGGTGCGCCGCAGCGGCGAGGAGGCCGAGGGTTTCGTCCGCTTGGTCGCGGCGGACGCCGTGCCTGGGTCAGGAGCGGTGGCCGTGTTGGTGTCGGCGGTCATCGGCCGAGCTCCTCACAGGCAGTGACGATCATCGCGTGGCGTTGCCGCCAGTCGTGTTCGGCGACGGCGATGCGGCGTCCGGCCTCACCGAGCGCACGGCGCCGGGCGGGGTCGGCGGCCAGGGCGGCGAGCGCGGCGCCGAGGGCGTCCTCGTCGCCGGGCGGCACCAGGACGCCGCACTCGGCCAGCAGGCCGAGCAGGCTGCCGATCGCGGAGGCGACGACGGGCAGGCCGGCGGCCAGGTACTCGTACACCTTCAGCGGTGAGAAGTAGTGGTCGCCGGGCGGGTAGGGCGCGACGGCCAGATCGAGGCCGGCGAGCACGGACGGAACCGACTCGGGCGCGACCGCCCCCAAGAACCGGACGCGTTCGGCGACGCCACGCTCGGCGGCCAGCGCGCGCAAGGCGTCCTCTTGCGGCCCGGTGCCGCAGATCACCAGCTCGACCTGGGGTGCGTGAGCGAGGGCGCGCACCAGCACCTCAGTGCCGTGCCACGGCTTCAGCGTGCCGACGAATCCGGCCCGGACGCGTCCGGCCTGCTCCCCCACCGCCGGCGCTGGGGCCTGCCCGGGCTCGACGGCGTCCTCATTCTGATCCGAGCGGAGGGAAGGGCCCACCCGGAAGCGGTCGGTGTTCACGCCGTTCGGCACCACGAGCACCCGCTCGCGGGGGATGCCGTAGCCGGCCACCCAGTCGGCGACCGCGGGGCTCACGCAGGCGATCACGGTGGCGGCGGCGAACTGCGCGGTGGTGGCGTCCTCGGCGTCGGCGGCATTCACCAGCACCCGATGGGCGGCCTGCTCGCTGATCAGCGGAGCGTTCACCTCGAGCACGCACGGCAGCCCACCGGCGACCAGCGCCAGCGTCCGGCTGAACAGCGAGTAGCGCTCGTAGACGCCGTCGAATCCCTCGTCATCGATGAGTGCGGCGATCCGGGCGCTCGCCTCGGCGATGGCGGCCTCGCGGCCGGCGGCGTCGGTGCGCGGCAGCCGGATGCGCCGGACGTCCAGGTCGGCCAGATCGGCGGGAACCTGATCGTCGGCGCGGGTGCAGAACACGGTCACCTGCTGGCCCGCGGCGCGCATCGCGCGGATCATTTCCTGGACGTGAACCGATGCTCCCTTGGTCCCGAACACCCCGATGCCGGGGTCGAGCAACACGTAGGCGATCCTCATGCGGACACCTCCATCGGCGCGCGATCGATCTGGCCGCAAGCCGGGGGAGGATCGGTGACCAGGACGCGCAACGTGGCCGCCTGGGCGCGGGAGTCGTGCATCCGGCGGACCAGGCGCTGGGCGGCATCGGTGATCCTGGCGCTCTCGGCGCCGGCGTTCAGCGCTGCGATGAGGGCGTCGGTGAGGGCGTCGACATCGCCGGTGGGCACCAGCCATCCGGTCTCGCCGTCGCGGATCACCTCGGGCACCGCGGTCACGGCCGCGGCCACGCAGGGGATGCCGCTGGCCATCGCCTCGAGCAGCACGGTGGGCAGACCATCGGCGTTGCCGTCGGAGCCGACCACGAAGGGGGCGACGAACAGGTCGTGCCCGCGCAGCATCGCGCCCACCTCCGACTGGGTGCGCGGCCCGCGCAACCAGACCCGGTCGCTGAGATCCAGCCGGGCGATCTGCTCGGCCAGCGGCTCGCGCAGCGGGCCGTCCCCGACGATGTCGAGGGTGCAGACGATGCCTCGGTCGCGGAGGCGGGCGACGGCGTCCACGAGCAGGGCGAAGCCCTTCTTCTCGACGAGGCGTCCGACCGCGAGCAGTCGCGGAACCGGCGCCGGCTGGGTGCGGGGCAGGTAGGGGAACCGGTCGAGTTCCAGCCCGTTGCGCACCAGGCGCAGCCGCGCGCAGGCGTCCGGGCCGAAGGTGGAGCGCAGATGGCGGCGGTTGTAGTCGCTGATCGTGACGGCGTGATGGGCGTCGCGGAGCTTCGCCTGCAGGTCGGCCGGGTCGACGCCGGCGTGGAAGATGTCCTTGGCGTGTGCGGTGAACGAGTACGGCAGCCCGGCGATCGCCGCCGCCAGCCGGGCGACGGTGGTGGCGGTGGACGCGAAATGGGCGTGCAGATGGGTGACGCCGTGGGCGAGCGCCATCCGGGCCACCGCGATCGCCTGCTCGGCATCATCATGGGCGGCGGCCAGCAACAGGGGCAGCGCGCGGGAGATCCCCGTAGCCAGCGCCGGGTCGTCGCCCGCAGACGCCCAGCTCGCCCAGAACCCGCGGGCGCTGGAGGCACGCGGCACCTGATGGGCGGGCGCCTGCACCCGGGCGAGTTCGGCATGGAACCGGGTACCGGCGGGCGGGCGCAGCGAGTAGACGACGATCTGCTCGCCGGCAGCCTCGCGGGCCAGGATCTCCGACACGATGAAGGTCTCGGAGAAGCGCGGATACATCTTGAGGACGTAGCCGATCTTGGGCGTGGCGGGGGCATCACTGGGCATGGCAGCGCTTCCTGGTGTGGGCGACGGGGGTGCGGTCGAGGAGTGCGGCGGCCAGCTGAGGAACCCGCCGCAGGCCGTCCAGGTCCAAGTGGTGCCGGGTGGTGCGGCGTCCGACGGCGCCGGCCAGCCAGCCGGACAGGTCGTCCGGTGTGACGGCGGCCAGCGGCCGATGGTCGAGAGCGCCGACCGAGGCCAGCCCGCGGGCGCGCAGCTCCTGCTCCAGGCGCCGCTGGGTGCGGGGCAGCACCAGCGCGGGCGTGCTGGACGCCATGATCTCGGTGGCGGTGTTGTAGCCGCACATCGACACCACCGCGGACGCCCGCGCGATCAACTCGGGAACGTTCGGCGCGGTGCGGACGATGGTGGTCCCCCGGCCCCCGGTGGCCTGACGGGCACTCAGTGCGTTGAGGTGCGCAGCATGCTCCGGCGGCAGTTGAGGACCGGTCACCACCAGATGCTCATGCCCCTCCGGGACCTCGGCGGCCACCGCCAGCTCGGCGAGATCACGCCCGTCCGATCCGCCGCCCAACAAGGTGAGCACGTACGGACCCCGCGGAGCCCCACCGGTGGCCGGCGGACGCCCCCGGGCAAGATAGCCGGTGGGAATGGCCTTGTCAGCGAGCACTCCGGGAAGTTCGCCGGTGGTCCGGGCGTCATGGACGCCAGTGTCGCCGTAAAGCCAGACGGCGTCGAAGGCGTCCGCGAGCCGGCGTGCGTCGCCGAGGCGGGCCCATTCGGCGGCGGCCGCGCCGGGGGCGTCCAGGACGTCGCGTAGGCCGAGCACCGTGCGGCATCCGTTATCGCGGAGCCGGTCGAGGACGCCGGCGAGTTCCCGGTCGGCGCCGTAGGGATGCCGGTCGACGACGAACAGATCCGGGTCGAGCGCATCCACGGCGGCCCGCACCACCGAACCGCGCAGTGCCCGCATCCGCGCCGGGCCGGCGTCCAAGGCGCGAGCGACATAGCCACGCGCACCCGTTGAGGTGGTGCCGTGCGTCACCCCGGGCAGCACCAGCCAGTCCCAGCCCGGCGGCAGCGAGTCGCGCGAGGCGTCCGGATGGCCGGCGATCAGCAGCCCGCGAACCGGCTCGCCGATCAAGGCCGGCAATGCGGACGCCAGCGTGAACGCGAGTGCACGATTGCGGCGTGCATGCCCCAGCCCCACGGAGTCGTGCGAGTACAAGACAACGGTCGTCATGGCGGTCACCTCCCTTCCCGCACCAGTCTCGAAGGCGCGGGTGAGATGACGGTGAGGCGTTGGTGAGAAAGCTCTTCGTTAGGACGATCGGGGCTGGTCGCACGCCTAATGTCCCGGCTCATGAAGATTGCAGTGATCGGTGCCGGCTATGTCGGCGCAGCCCTCGCCGTGCTGCTCTCGCAGCGCCATCACGTCGCGGTGCTCGATATCGATGCCGCCCGCGTCGATCGCCTCAACCATCGCCTGCCGCCGGTCGAGGATGCCGGGCTGGCGTCCTTCTTGCGCCACGCCCCGCTGAATCTGCGCGCCTCCACGAGCGCCGCGAGCGCCCTGGCCGGTGCCCGGTTCGTGGTGATCGCGACGCCCACCGACTACGACGAGCGGGCCGGATCCTTCGACACCTCGGCCGTGGAGAGCGCGGCCGCCCAGGTGGCGCGCTGGGCGCCGTCGGCGACGGTGGTCATCCGGTCGACGATCCCGGTCGGCTACACCGAGGACCTCGCCCGGCGCTCCGGCCTGCAGGTGCTGTTCAGCCCGGAGTTCCTGCGCGAGGGCCGCGCGTTGCACGACAACCTGCACCCCTCGCGCGTCATCGTCAGCCCCGACGTGCCAGCCGCGCACGCGTTCGCGTCGCTGCTGGTCGAGGTGTCGGCCCACGCCGAGGTGCCGGTGCGATTCATGTCGTGCGCCGAGGCGGAGTCGGTGAAGCTGTTCGCGAACACCTACCTCGCGCTGCGGGTGGCGTTCCACAACGAGTTGGACACCTACGCGGCCTCGCACGGGCTCAACGCTCGTGCAATCATCGAAGGCGTCGGGCTCGACCCGCGAATCGGCACCCACTACAACAACCCGAGCTTCGGCTACGGCGGCTACTGCCTGCCGAAGGACACCCGGCAGCTGCTGGCCACCTACGACGACGTGCCGCAGACCCTGATCCGCGCCGTGGTGGACTCCAACGAGTTGCGGATGGATTTCATCGTCTCCGAGATCCTTGCCCTGCGTCCATCCGTGGTCGGCGTCCATCGGCTGGCGATGAAAGCCGGCTCGGACAACTTCCGCTCCTCGTCGGTGCAAGGCGTGATGCGGCGCCTGATCGAGCGCGGCTGCCGGGTGATCGTCTATGAGCCGCTGCTGGACGAGCCGCGGTTCTCCGGGGCTCCGGTGGTCGGCAGCCTGGCCGCGTTCAAGGCGCTGGCGGACGTGATCGTCGCCAACCGGATCACCGACGACCTGGCCGATGTCGCCGGCAAGGTCTACAGCCGCGACATCTTCGGCGCCGACTGACGACGGCCCGATCCGGGATTCCGGCCTCCGCGAGCCTTGCGTGGGGCGTCCACGCAAGGACGCCGTGGAAAAGTACCCCGTCGCGCCGTCTCAATCGACGCCAGCACCGGCCATGTTAGAGTCGATCCACCATGCATCCGCCCGCGCCGCCGCCGCAGAAAAAACACTCGAAATGGCCGTATGCCATTCTCCTCTTCGCCATGGTCGCAGGCGTATCAATGGTGGCCTTCGTCATTTTTTCTCTCGCCGGACCGAGCATCAGGATGCGCGCCAGTCAAGGCCAGGTCGAGGCGAACGTGGCGGCGGTCGCCGGCGTGGAAAGCGTGCAGACCGAGACGCGCACCGATGCCGTATCGCGACTGGTCGTGACGGTGACAGGCACGCCCGACCAGAGCATTGAGGACGCCTACGCGACGGTGCGCCAGATCAAGGAAATCGCCGAACCTCTTCGCTCGACCCTTGTTTTCAGGCAGGAATACCACGGCGGCACCATCGAGGCGAGCATCAATCTGGACAGTTCGTTCGATGTGTCAGAAATCCCCCTCGCCGCACTCGCCTCCGAAATCGAAGCCGGAGCCTCGTCCGCCACCACACGCAACGGCTATACCCCCGAGTTCTTCTGCTCGTCGGAATACTCATCCTCCTTGCAGGAATTCGACACGCTGTGGCGGGTGCTTTCCCGACCCGACGGCGGCTGCCCCAACCTGACCCGCGCCGCGACCCTCGACACGCACGCGATCTCGGTCGCCCCCGGCGACACCCTGGCCAGTGTGCCTTCTCGCCAACTCGGCGGCCTGCTGCCTCACACCACGGACCTGGCCGTCGATGCGGTCGGCAACGATCAGGTGCGCTACCACGTGACGCTGGCGGAGATGCCGAGCGCCGAGGCGATCAGCCTGTCCGACCCGGCCATCGCGGCACTCGTATCGTTCCTGGAGGGCGTGCAATACGCCGGCGGCGCGGGCGAGCGCAGCGTCGTCCTCGAGTGGCCGCTCAGCGGACGCCACCACACACTCAGGTTCAGCGGTTCCTCCCTGGACGCCAGCGGCATCTCGTCCGACCAGTACACACCCTCCGATTCAACCGAGAAGATGCGCATGATCATCTCGTTGATGCGCTAGGCGGCCGCACATCGTGACCGATCGGCGTCCAGACTCTGCTCGGCCGGGCACGTCAACTCGCGTGACCAGTGGAGCCGGCCTCCCCCCACGAGCGCAACACAGTGTCGAGAGCATCGATGACTCGATCGAGTGTGGTGGCCAGCGGACGCGGCTGCTTGAACCCTCCGGACAGTTCCAGCGAGATGAACCCGTGCGTCGTGCTGCGAATGAGGCGGACCGCGTCGGTGAGGTCGTCCCCCGACAACGCGTAGGCCCGCAACGCGGACGCGATCACCGCGAGGATCTCACCGGCCGCCGCCTGCCCTTCGGCGTCGTCGAGGTCGGGCGCGACCTGGAGCGCGGCGTAGCGCCCCGGATGGTCGTTCGCCCAGCCGCGCAGCGCCGCGATGATGCCGCTCAGCGCCTCGCGCCCGGAGAGTCCCGCGCAGGCTTTCGACACCACGACGGACGCCTCGTGCGCGGCCAGTTGCCCGATCGCGCCACGCAGATCGGCGACGTCGGTGACATGGCGGTACACCCCGGGTGGGGCGATGCCGAGCGAGCGGCCCAGTCGGGTGAAGGTGACCTGTTCGAGTCCGAGTTCGTCGGCGAGGTCGGCGGCGTACGCGACGACCTTGGCGCGGGTGAGCCGCTCAGCCATGAGCGCCCTCCTCCGCGAGGAACGCCAGCACCTCGGCGAGCACGGCGTCCGCCTGTTCGGCTTGCGGATAGTGCCCGGCACCCGGAATCATCCGGTGCTGACCGCGCAGGGCCTGCGCGATCCAGACGGCTTCGGCCTCGGGATCGCGGAAGTCGGGATCGCGCTCGCCCATGACCACCAGCGCCGGCGACGCCACCCGACCGAGCATCGCTTCGGCGGGAGCATGCGAGGTGCGCGCGGTCTGCTGGAACGCCCGCCACCGCCCCGGACGCCGCAGCAGCGCGTGCGTGCGGCGCAGCTGCTCGTCGTGGTCGTCCGGACGCCGCTCGCCGAACAGCGACGCGTGGTACCTGCTCCACACCGCCGGGCCCCATGGCTTCGCCAGCAGCGCCCGCATCACCCCGCGCATCGCGGCCGGGCCGTGGTCGCGCACGAACGGCCCGATCAGCACCAGGCGACCGACGGCGTCCGGGTTTTCGGCGGCGGCGATCACGGCCGCGGCGGCCCCCATCGAGTTGCCGATCACGGCCGCTGCCCGGCCGCCGAGCGCCTCGATGACAGCCAGGATGTCGCGCGCGGTGGCCGGATCGTCGTAGGCATCGAACTCCACCGCACTGTCGCCGTGACCGCGCAGATCCATCGCGGCGGCGCGATAGCCGGCCGCGGCCAGGCCGGGCAGCAGGTGCCGGAACGACGCCCGCGACTCCCCCATTCCCGGCACGCACACCACCAGCGGGCCATTGCCCTCCACCTCGACAGCGACCTGCCCGAACTCCTGGGAAACTCTCACCACATCCATAGTTATTGATCATAACATTTCGCTACTCATCATAACCATAGGGGGCCGGCGCCTGGGTCTGAGTGCGACGGCCCACTCCGCAACGGCGAAGCCGGCCGAGCGTCCACCATGCTCGGCCGGCTTCGCCGTTTCACGAGTTCCTACTTCAGCATCCACTCATCGGAGACGTAGTCGGTGCGGCCGTCCGCCGCGGTGAAGTCGGTGTAGACGTAGAAGCGCAGGTAGGTGCGCCCCCAGTACTGATAGGTCTTCACCCAGACGGTCTTGGTCGCCCAGCTGTGCACGTACCGCGTCATGTACCAGCCGTCGGACTGCCGGGTCAGCCGACTCGTCCCCCAGTCGCAGTCACTCGGGTGGCACTTGCCGAACGGACGAATGTAGAGCTGGCTGCCACCGCCGCCGGTGCACGGCTCACCGACCGGGCAGAGCACGACATCGTCGCAGCTCTGGCTGACGACCGCCTTGGTCACCGACCTGGTATTCGGATCGACGTTGCTCCACGTACCGGCCAGCGGCGAGGTGATGCAGAGCGCGTGAGCCGGCACCGCGTTGACGACGGTCGCTCCCGCGGCACCGACCACGGCGAGCATGAACGCGATCAGCATCCGCAGCGGAGCGCGCAATGTGGATTTCCCGGTCATGGGTCTCTCCCTTGGTTGACGGCCGTCCTCTCCGGACGCCCTATTGGCAAAGAAGAGGCCACGCCCGCCGTCCGTGATACCTCGGACGCGAGCCACCAGCGGCCACCACCAAGAACGACGCCGACAAGAGGTGAGAACTTTCGGGTCGGACTACCAGCCCGATTCTTCCCACATCAGCCTCGTGACCACGATGTCGCCGCCCCATAGCCCAGCCGGCACCTCCGCCACTAGAGCATCGAAACATCTGCTACATCTCACCCCACCCGAGGCCTACTCCCCTGCCACGCCACTAATCCTCACGCAATGCGACCGAGAGTTGGGCGAAATAGTTGCACTTTTCCCGGCGTGGCGGTCGCCGATCACGTAGAGCCTCCGCTGGGCGCGGCTGACGGCCACGTTAACCAGGTTCACGCTCCCGGATGCCCACGCCTTGGCGCCAGGCTTCGCCGGGTCGCCACCGAGGAGAAGGATCACCACAGGCGCTTCGCGCCCTTGAGCCGTATGGATCGTTCCGGCGCGCAGTCCGGGGTAGCTTGGCGCCATCGCCCGCAGAGCGTCGGCGATCGCCCGAAACGGGGAGATGACGATGATCTTCGATGCCGGGATGAGACTCCGGTAAATGAGGTCGTCCAATATCATTTTCAGCCGAACGATCTCCTCTTTTTGAAGGTGAGTTCCGGGCGTTCGGGCAGGCAGGTGTATCCATCGACTCGTCGCGATGAGCGGACCCATTGACCCGTCGAACAGATCGGGGTTGCCAGGGTCATCAAGACGGCGGATCACACCGTTCACCATGATCCCGTCATAAGCAATCTCGTTGCACAACGAGAACATCGGATCGTCGCAACGGCGGTGGACGCGCAGGGGCGCACTGACCCACATGTCTGCATCTCCTTGCGGAAGCGTCGTACCATAGACGGAGACACGGTCTGCAAGAGTCTGGACAGACGCTTGTGGCGGTATCCACGTCGGTAAGACACCGTAGGTCGCTGCGATATCCCGCTGCACCTTACGCGGGATCGTCACGACAGGTTGCAATTGGAGCGGATCCCCAACCGCAACGACACGGCGGGCACGCCAGATCCCACCAACGGCGTACTGCGGAGAAGCCTGGCCGGCCTCGTCAATGAGCAGCCATCCGATTGACTCTTGTCCGATGTCACCGAACATGCGCCCGAGCGAGGCGAATGTCGTTGACACCATCGGCACAACGAGAAAGAACAACCGCCACGCTGCGACACGTTTCTCGGGAGATAGATCATGGGGCACTATCCCCGCGACCACCTCGGTGGCTGCGCGCAACCAGTCCCGCATCTTCTCCGCGGTACAAGTCAGGAAATCTCGATGAAGCTGAAGCGCGGCAAGGAAAAGTTCCGATCGTGCGGCATCCAGTTCTGAATCAAGCCAAGGGGCGCGCAACTCGCGCTGGTCTCCACCCCCACTCTCGTCCGGATATGCGGCACCAAATCTCTGCCTATCTCCGTCGCAGTCCGCGCTGATCTGAGTCCGGACTTTTCGCGTGTGCGCGAGATCTGATTCGACACCGGAAATAGCGGCCATACTTCCATTTATTTGATCCCGAAGGAGGAGACCATCCGCAACTGACTTTTTGTAGGAACCTTCGGAACGCGACAGGATATCGGACAGCGCTACCGACTTCTCACGCCACTCGATTCGAGCACGACCGAACGTGAGAACGGCCTCAATGACCCCTGACTTGCTTTCCCTATGCCGCTCATAGCGTCCCGCCGCTCGTTCACATTCGGCTCGCAACGAAACTTCCCCTAGCTGATGTGACGCAAGCTCATCTTCGAGACGACGGTAGGTTCCGTTCAGTTGGTCGAGCCACCCCAACAACTGATTTTCGTGGGCGACGGCCTCCATCAGTTGTCGCCTGCGTTGTTGGGCCTGATGTCGCTCATCAATCAGTGCCTGAACCTTCGCTTCGGCTTTCGCGAAGGCACTGCGCGCGTCTGCCCAATTGGTGCGTTCGCCTTCCTTTCCAACCCACGTCTCAAGCGTTGCGTACATGCCTGGCGTACGACCGGCCGCTGAATCATCCGCCTTGTCGGTGGTATCGAACCAGAACCGCCGGCGAAAGTTCGAGCGGTTCCGCTTGTTGCCGAGCCTGGCTGCGACAAGCCCCCAGGCGCGTAACGGCTCACCCTCGCCAGAAACTGGGGCACTGCCTCCAGCACGGAGCACCTCAGTGGCGATATCGGCAAAGTAGTCGACCCCACCCGGCCACCGGCTATCAATCGCTGCGGTGGAGGGAATCTCAACGGTGACGTTGTCGACGGCCGCATTGTTGGCTGATGCCACCACCATTTCGAAGCCGGTCAAATCAGCACGAAGTTCGGGGACTTCCCTCAGATACCCTCCTTGATTCCAGCGGTGCTGCCCGGAGACGAACGCATCATCTGGGCGTCGGAGCGAGGAAAGCCGCCGGGCACGCTCAACCACATTGCCGGCCAGAATATCGCGCAGCATGGTTGTCTTTCCCGTGCCGGGTGGACCATTAACGCCCATCAGCCCACCCGCACCGGCGAGGTCTTTGAGCGCATGATTCACCGCAAACTGCTGGCTCAGCGCAAGAGTGTGCTCAGGGTCAGACGGCCAACGACCCAGCGGGAGTCGGTCGATCGAGACACTGGCGTCCACGACGGAGGGAACTTTAATCACATCAACCCGTCTAGCCACGTCAAGGGAGGCGTCGCCGGTGAGGTACATATTGAGTGCACTACCGCCGCCGTCGTCCGAAATCCGCGATCGAACCAGATTGAGATCTTCAAGGAAGAAGCTGTTAAGGAAGTCCATATCGATCTCATCGTCTGGACGATCCGCAGGCACCATCACACTCTTGATGATCACCCGCTGAGTCGCGAGGTTCTCGACGCCATCAATTCCGGCAGACGCGTGCGCTAGCCGTGTCAACGCATACATCGAGTCCGCGTCAAGAGCAGACTGCTCGGCAGCATCCTCTGCCCGTTCGACCTCGTGGGCATCGAGCATCTTGACGAAGGCATCCTGTGCCGCACTGAATCCATCGGCCCAACCGAGATTCCGCGGACCCAGCGAACGTATCCGCGACACAGCCCACAAAGCGGAGGACAGCACCGCCGAACCCACCGCTATACGACCGTCTTGATCGACAAGAACACCGGCACACGCGCTGGTTCCCCCGGGCCGTTCGTCGTATGCATCCCGGTCATCGTGGAAGAACTGGTGCAATATCTCGTAGGTGTCCTCAAGCTGATAGACACCTAGATACAGCGTGTGTTCCCACACCCACCGCTTTCCGTCACGGAGCTTGGGTGGCTCCAGGCGCTCCCACGGCAACCGCGCGTCGCGTCCCTTTCCCGGCCATTCGATGACCCGCTGATCTGAACCCACCGCCGCAGCCGATGTCGGCTTCGGCACCGGCTGCGGACTGAACAGTTCCAACATCCACCAGAACCGCAGAATGCGCTGCTGTTCGTCAAGCCTTGAGACTGCACCCATGACCCCATCCTGCACTCCGCCACCGACAATGCGCACCACCACAGCGATACTCAGCCAACCGGTCCGGAGACCTCGTCCGATGGATGTGGCAGGATTCGGCCGTGGACTGGCGGGAACGCACCTCCCCCGACCAGGCGCTGGAAGGCGGCGGTGTCACCTCGGGCTGGCCCTCGCCCTTCTACCTACCTGAGGCACGTCCCTTTCAACCTCGGCTGGCCAACCAGCCAAGGTTCTCCACCACGACACCAAGCACCAGGTTCGTCGGGTCGATCAGCTCGTAGTGGCCCACACCGGGGACCCTGACCAGCTTCACCGGGGAACCGGCACGCGCGGCCTTCGCGGCGTAGGACCCACTCACCGACCAAGGGACCTCGTCGTCATCGTCGCCGTGGATCAGCACCACCGGAACAGGGGTTGGCAAGCGGCGGGACGGGTCGGCGTCCGTGTATCGCTCGGGAAACTCCTCGGGCGAACCGCCGATGAACTCGGCCAGCGCGCCGTCACCCAGGTTCAACTCGGCAACCAACCCGAGGTCGACGCAGCCGGCCAACGACACCGCACCCGCGAAGCCCGGCAGCTCCGACAGCGCCCACACCGCCAACTGCCCTCCGGCCGAATGCCCCACCACGACCCGCGGCTCGGGAAACCGCCCATCGGCCACCACAGCGGCCAATCCAATGCGGATGTCGTCCAGCGTGCCGGGGTATCCCCCGCCCGGCATGCCGGTCCGCCGGTATTCGAGCACGGCCGTCGGGTGCCCACGCTCGGCGAATCCCTGAGCTTGGGCGGCCGCATGCGACCGGTCGTAGCAAGCCCGCCAGAAGCCGCCGTGAATCACGACCACGCTCGGCACCCCATCCCCCACCTCAGCAGGGAGACGCACATCGTAGACCTGTGCAGCGTCCGGACCGTAGCTCACCGTGTCGGCGGGTGCACACGCCTGCGACATCGCGGCATCGGGCTCGTCTTTCGCGGACATGCCACCACTGTGCCGCCCCGGTCCTATTGTTCATAACCGGACGAAGGGATCAATGATGACGACGATGACCACCCGCGACGACTGTGTGCTCGCCGATGAGCGCGACCCGCTGGCGGGATTCCGGAGCAGGTTCGTGATGCCCGCGGGCGTCATCTATCTGGACGGCAACTCACTGGGACCGATGCCCACCGACGCTGCACGCCGCGCCGCCGAGGTGGTCACCGAGGAGTGGGGCCAGCAGCTGATCCGGGCCTGGAACACCCGCGGCTGGTTCGACCTGCCCGCCCGGCTGGGTGATCTGCTGTCGCCGCTGATCGGCGGTTCCGAGGGCCAGACCGTGGTCACCGACAGCACCTCGATCAACCTGTTCAAGGCGCTCGCCGCCGCGCTCACCATCCAGGACGCCGACCGTCCCGGCCGCCGGGTGATCGTCTCGGAGCGGGAGAATTTCCCCACCGACCTGTACATCATGCAGGGCATGAGCGCGTTCCTCGACCGGGGCTACGAACTCAAGCTGATCGACGACGACACCACCCTCGCCGAGGTGCTCGATGAGCAGGTCGCCGTCGTCGCGCTCTCGCACGTCAACTACCGCACCGGCGCATTGCACGATATGGACGCCGTCACCACCGCCGCCCACCGGGCCGGCGCGCTGATGATCTGGGACCTGTGCCACACCGCCGGTGCCCTACCGATCGAGTTGTCCGCCTGCGATGTCGATTTCGCGGTGGGCTGCACCTACAAGTACCTCAACGCCGGACCGGGCGCGCCCGCGTTCATCTGGGTCAACGACCGTCACCAGAACCGGTTCTGGCAGCCGCTGTCGGGCTGGTGGAGCCACCAGGCGCCGTTCGCGATGGCGCCCGACTACGCGCCGGCGTCCGGCATTCAACGGTTCCTGTGCGGAACGCAACCCATCGCGTCGATGAGTATCGCCGAGTGCGGGCTGCGGATCGCCGCCGAGGCCGACCTGGACGAGGTGCGCCGCAAGTCGCTGGCCCTGGCCGACCTGTTGATCGACCTGGTCGAGACCCGGTGCGCCGGGCACGACCTCACCCTGGTCACCCCGCGCGAGCACGAACGCCGCGGCAGCCATGTCAGTTTCCGGCACCCCGACGGGTATGCGATCGTGCAGGCGCTGATCGCCCGCGGCGTGATCGGCGACTACCGCGAGCCCGAGATCATCCGGCTCGGCCTCACCCCGCTCTACCTGGGCTATGCCGACATCTGGGACGCCGTCGACATCCTGGCCGGCATCCTCGACACCCGCGCCTGGGATCGTCCCGAATACCGCACCCGCGGCGCCGTCACCTGAGCGGGCCACGTCCGCCACCACGTGACGGGCGCCCCGGCACCGACCGGACGCCCCACTCCTCCCTCCCCCGCACAAAGGAATCTCCGTGAGCAGTTTCGACAAAATCCAACGCCGCGAACAGGGGTTGAGCCGTAGCCTCACCTCGCGCCAGATCGGCATGATCGCGCTCGGCGGCGCGATCGGCACCGGGCTGTTCCTCGGCTCGAAGTTCGCGATCAGCTACGCCGGGCCGTCGGTCATCATCAGCTACGCGATCGGCGCGCTCGTCGCGCTGCTGCTGATGGCAGCACTCGCCGAGATGACCATCCAGCACCCGACGTCCGGCTCGTTCGGCGCCTATGCCGAGCATTACATCGGGCCGATGGCGGGCTTCCTGGTCCGGGTCTCCTACTGGTCGTGCATCGTGCTGGC
Source organism: Propioniciclava sp. (assembly GCF_047602245.1). GTDB lineage: Bacteria > Actinomycetota > Actinomycetes > Propionibacteriales > Propionibacteriaceae > Propioniciclava. The sequence goes on along the minus strand of NZ_JASGHT010000001.1, from coordinate 2,798,805 downwards.
GGTCGGCACCGAGGTGACCGCGATCGGCACCTATATGGCCTTCTGGCTACCGGATGTGCCCGGACTGGTCTGGATTCTGGGTTTCTCGGCGGCGCTGATCGGCGTCAACATGTTCAACGTGCACACCTTCGGCACGCTCGAGTACTGGCTGTCGTCGATCAAGGTGTTCGCGATCATCGCGTTCATCGCGATGGCGGCCGTCGCGGTGTTCGGGCAGGCCAGCCCGGAGTTCGGGTTCCACAATTACACCGCCGAGGGCGGCTTCATGCCCAACGGTCTGTGGGGCACCTGGGTGGCGGTGATCGTGTCGATCTTCAGCTATCTGAGTGTCGAGATGATCGCGGTCGCGGCCGGCGAAGCCGAAGAGCCCGAGGTGGCCACCCGCAAGGCGTTCCGGACGGTGGTGCTGCGGCTGTTCCTGTTCTACATCTGCACGCTGGCGCTGGTGGTGGCGATCGCGCCCACCAGCAGGATCCTCGAAGGCGGCAGCCCGTTCGTGACCGTGATGACGGTGCTCGGCGTCCCGCTGGCCGACAGCATCCTCAATTTCGTGGTGATCATCGCGGCCCTGTCGGCGATGAACAGCCAGCTCTACACCTCGACCCGGATGGCGTTCAGCCTGTCGCGCAGCGGGGACGCCCCGCCGTTCGTCGGCAAGGTCGCCGCGAACGGCGCGCCGACGAACGCGCTCGTCCTGTCCGCTGTCGGGATCGCGGTCGCGACCATCGTCTACGTGATCAACCCCGAGCAGGCGTTCACCGTGATGATGGCGATCTCGATGTTCGGCGCGATGTTCACCTGGCTGATGATCTTCGTGTCGCACATCTTCTTCCGCCGTGCTCTCGCCGCCAGCGGCGAGCCGCTGAAGTACCGGCTGCCGTTCTACCCGGCCGGCACCTATCTGGGCGCCGGGCTGATGGTGGCGATCCTGATCACGACCGTCTTCACCGACTCGTCGTTCAACATGACGCTGGTCTTCGGCGTCCCGTTCCTGGCGATCGTCAGCGTCTGGTACTGGGTGCGGGTGCGTCCGCGCAAGCTGGCCGAGTCGGCCGACCACGCCGGGCAGGATTAGGCGTCCGCGAGAAAATCCGAACAACAAAGAGAAGAGGAGCGGCACCGTCGGTGTCGCTCCTCTTACTCGAATGGTGGCCGTGGGACCAGCCCGACCATTTCCCGGCTACATCGAGACCTCCGGGATCCCTGGCTGTTCACCGGCCGCTCGTGGGAACGACCGGAGAGAACAGTGCGACAGCGAGCGCCATCGCGGTGGCGACGAGACCAGTGCTGAGCAGCACGACGGCGGACGAGGTGACCGCGCCGTAAACGGCACCGACGAGGACGAGCGGCATCAGGGCGACGGCGATGTTGCCGGCGCGATCGCGGCCGACGATCCTCTTGGAGGCGGCCTCGGTGGCGCGGACGAGAGTGGTGGTGCTCATATGAGTGCTCCTTGACATGTGATGTGCAGGAACACCGACCGTGCCCTGCACGGCTGTGTGCACCCCCAGCGGGGTACCTGCTCAATTATAGTAATAAGGACTACAAATAGGCAAGGGGTGGCCCCGATACCCCATGAGCAGCGGGCCGGCTCGGCGGGTGGGCGTCCGCTGTGCTACAGTCTTCAAAGTCCTACTAAATAGGGCGGCATTAAAGGAGAACCGGATGCTCGTGATACGCCACCGTGCGCAGTCCCCGCTCCCCTCCGCCGACCGCTGTTGTTGTCGCCGGAGCCAGTGAGCCGGACGCCGCACCGCCCCCTGGGGCGTTCTCACGACATTGATCTTCCAGATAGAGAAGGTCGCTCAGCGCTGGAGAATCACGTTTCCCCTCACCCGGACCCTGTTCAGCCTGCCCTGACGAATCCTTCGTCGCCCAGCTGAACCACACCCCATCCCATACCCGCGCGTCCGTACGGCGTGTTCCGCCGGCTGCGCACGCCTGCCCATCCACCAGACCAACCTGGAAGAGACCGATGAAGAAACCCCCGCGGATCCTGTCCGCCCTCGTGATCGCCGTCCTCGCCTCAGCGGGCCTGACCGCATGCGGAAGCACCGGCGCGCCCACCAAGAACGAGCAGACCACGATCCGCTACCAGAGCTATCCGGTGACGCTCGATCCATTCCTGCTGGCCGACGCCATGGGCGAGTTCGAGGGTCTCACCCTTGAGCGGGTCGGTGACATCACCGGCGGACCGCAGGCGCTGCAGGCCCTCGCCTCGAACCAGACCGATATCGGCGGGTCGGCGTTCTACGGCGCGATCGCGCAGTTGGTCGCGACCGGTGCCCCGATCAAGGCGGTGATTCCCTTCTACGGGTCGAACGAGCAGACCAATAGCAAGCTCGTGGTGCTGGAAAGCTCGGGCATCCATTCCGCGCGTGACCTGATCGGCAAGACCATCGCGGTCAACACGCTCGGCGCGAACTCCGAGGCGGTTCTCGACACGTGGTTCGCCCAGCAGGGGCTCACCCCAGCCGAGCAGGACCAGATCACGCTCGTGCCGCTGCCACCGCTCAACACGCCCGAGGCGCTCAGCAAGGGCCAGGTGGACGCCGCGGTGCTCAGCTTCCTCGCCTACCAGCACACCGCGACGCGCTATCCGATCCGGGAGTTGGTGAACGATGTCGAGGTGATCGGCGGGCCTTATGCAGGCGGGGCGATCACATTGCGCACCAGCTTCATCGAGCAGAACCCGAACACCAGCCGCCAGTTGGTGGCCGGCGTCGCCAAAGCGATCGAGTTCATCGAAACCCATGACAAGCAAGAGGTCTTCGATCTCTACTTCCCCTACCTGGAAAAGCACGGCTTCACCGACTACATCGAGCCGATCAGGGCGAACTACCCCGGCACCCTGGGGCTCGCACCCAAGGCGACGATCTCGGACGAGGACATCCAGCGCTGGGTCGACTGGCTGGGCCAGCGCGGCGATATCGATGCCCGCGCACTCGACGTCTCGCGCGTCTACACCAACGATCTCAACCCGAATGCCTGAGGTGACGACCATGAGTTCGCGGATCGCATTGAGCGGCGTCCGGCACACCTTCTGGGTGCGCGGCGATCATGACAAGCAGTTGCGCGAGTTCGTCGCGCTCGATGGGCTGGACCTGGAGGTCGGTGCCGGCGAGTTTCTCACCGTCGTCGGCCCGTCCGGCTGCGGCAAGTCGACCGTGCTCGACCTGATCGCCGGGCTGGCCACGCCAAGAGCCGGACGCCTCACCATCGACGGCCGTCCGATCAGCGGCCCCGGCCTGGACCGTAGCGTGGTGTTCCAGCAGTACACCTTGCTGCCGTGGCGGACGGCGTCCGCCAACGTCGAGTTCGCGCTCGAGGCCAAGGGTGGGTTGTCCAAGTCCCAGCGGCGGGAGGTTGCCCGCGAGTACCTGGAGCTCGTCGGCCTGGCCGAGTTCGCGAACCGGTACCCGCATGAGTTGTCCGGCGGGATGAAGCAGCGGGTGGCGATCGCGCGCAGCCTGTCCTATCAACCCGAGGTGCTGTTGATGGACGAGCCGTTCGGCGCCTTGGACGCCCAAACGCGCGAGCGGCTGCAGGAGGAGTTGCTGGCCATCTGGGCACGCACCGGCACCACGGTCGTCTTCATCACCCACGACATCGAGGAGGCGGTGTTCCTCGGACAGCGCGTCGCGGTGATGAGCGCACGTCCCGGACGGATCAGACAGGTCGTCGATGTCGATCTCGACCGGTCGAGTGCGCAGGAGAGCGATCTGCGCGCTACGCCGGAGTTCGCCCGCTACCGCCACGAGATCTGGTCGTTGCTGCGGGAGCAGCACACCACCACGCACTCCAAGGAGCTTGCCCATGCCTAGCCTGACGGTGGTCGACGAGAAGACCGAGGCCCGCCCGAATCCGCGCCAAGAGGCGTCCGTTCATGCCAAAGGCGTGTCGCTGCGGCGGCGCCGGGCGGTCACCGTCGGACGCGGCATCTCCGGTGTGGTCGCACTGGCGCTGATCTGGGAGTTCGCTCCGCTGATCGGCCTGGTGGACGCCTATTTCATTCCGCCGTTGCATGTGGTGCTCGCCGAGGGGTGGCGCATGGTGAATAGCGGTGAGTTGTGGCAGCACGTCTCGGCCAGCCTGACCCGGTCGGTGATCGGGTTCTCGCTGGCGATCGCCACCGCGATCCCACTCGGCGCGGCCATCGCGTGGTACCGGCCGGCGCGCGAGTTCTTCACGCCCGTGCTGGAGCTTTTCCGCAACACCGCTGCTTTGGCGATCCTGCCGGTGTTCATGCTGATCCTGGGCATCGGCGAGACCTCGAAGATCGCGATCGTGCTGTTCGCCTGCTTCTTCCCCATCCTGCTGGCCACCATCTCCGGCGTCGCGACCGTGGACGCCCACCTGGTGCGTTCGGCGAAAGTGCTCGGGCTGTCACCAGTGGCGACCTTCCGCAAGGTCGTCTTCCCGGCGGCCGTGTCGACGATCTTCACCGGCGTCCGGATCTCGGGTGCCGCAGCCATCCTGGTCCTGATCGCCGCCGAGATGATCGGCGCGACCGCAGGCCTGGGATTCCTCATCAACTACGCGCAATACAACTTCCTCATCCCGAAGATGTACGCCGCAATCCTGACCACCTCCCTCATCGGCGTTGCCGTCAACTACGGCCTCGTCGCCCTTGAGCGTCGCTTCTCGCAGTGGCGCGCCTGACCTCCAAGGAGCCAACCATGTCCTCTTCCTCTACTTCTTCCTCCCCGCGGCAGCTGCACCTCAACGCCTTCCTGATGGAGGCCGGCCACCACGAGGCCGCCTGGCGACTGCCCGAATCCAACCCCCGCGCCGGCCTCGATGTCGCGCACTACATCGAACTGGCCCGGATCGCCGAGGCCGCGAAGTTCGACTCGATCTTCTTCGCCGACGGCGTCGCCGCCCAGGGATCGGGCGCGTTCCGGGTGCCCGGTCAACTCGAACCCTTGACGCTGTTGACCGCGGTGGCGGGCGCGACCGAGCGGATCGGGCTGATCGCGACGGCGTCCACCACCTACAACGAGCCGTATGCCCTGGCGCGCCGGTTCGCGACCGTCGACCATGTCTCGGGCGGACGCGCGGGCTGGAACATCGTCACGTCGGCGTCCGAAGCAGAGGCCGCGAACTTCTCGCTGGCCGAGCGCCCACTTCAGGCGACGCGCTACGACCGGGCCGACGAGTTCGTGCAGGTCGCGAAGAAGCTGTGGGACTCCTGGTCGGATGAGGTGTACCTCGGCGACAAGGAGCACGGCCGATGGGGTGACCCGTCCGGGCTGCGGCCGATCAACCACCGCGGCACCTATTTCCAGGTGGACGGCGCTCTCAACGTGCCGCGCCCGCCGCAGGGCTACCCGCTACTCGTACAGGCCGGGGCTTCGGCGACCGGCAAGGCGTTCGCGGCCCGGTACGCCGAGGCGATCTTCGTCGCCCACCAGACGCTCGCCGAAGCTCAGGCGTTCTACGCCGAGATCAAGCGTCTCGCCGCGGACGCCGGGCGCGACCCGGACACCGTACTGGTGCTGCCCGGGATCGTGCCGATCATCGGTGCCACCGAAAAGGAGGCAGCCGCGCTCGCCGCACAGCTCGATGACCTGCGCGTGCCGGAGTTCGGGTTGCAGATCCTGGCGCACGTCCTGGAGGCGGACCCCTCGGAACTCGTGCTCGACCAAGGGCTGCCGCCGTCGGTCACCCAGCGCACCCACCGAGAAGGGTTCGACTCCCGGTCACGGCTGGTGATCGACCTCGCGCAACGGGAGCAGCTGACCGTCCGCCAGATCCTCGCCCGGCTCGGCGGCGGGCGAGGCCATCACGTGGTCGTCGGGACGCCCGCGCAGATCGCGGACACCATCGAAACCTGGTTCACCACGGGTGCCGCGGACGGCTTCAACATCATGGGAGCCGCCCTGCCGAGTGGTTTGGTCACCTTCGCCGAGACGGTCGTGCCGATTTTGCAGCAGCGTGAGCTATTCCGCACCGAGTACACCGGGACCACCCTGCGCGACCATTACGGCCTCGCCAAGCCCGCCAACCAGTTCGAGGTGAAGGAGGTCGCCGGTGTCTGATTCCACCACCGGACGCCCCCGCGTCGCCGTCGTCGTCGGCAACCCGAAACCCGCATCGCGCACCCTCACGACCGCGCTGTACGTCGCCCGCGAACTATCCGGCGTCGAGCCAGCCGTGGTGGTCGATCTGACCACACTCGGTTCAGGGTTGCTGGACTGGTCGTCGCCCCAGGTCGCCGACCTGGTGACACGCGTGGGGGCGTCCGACCTTGTCGTGGTCGCGTCACCGACGTACAAGGGCACCTACACGGGATTGCTCAAGCTGTTCCTGGACCGATTCCCCGCCCGGATCGGCCTGCGCGGACTCGCCGTGCCCCTGCTCGTCGGCGGTTCACCCCATCATGCGCTCGCGCCGGAACTGACGCTGCGCCCGATCCTGACCGAGTTGGGCGCGACGGTGCCCGGCCGGGGGCTGTACGTGCTCGACACCGAACACGACGACCCGGACGCCTACGAGCACTGGCTCTCGGCGACGCGTCCGCTCGTGCAGACCTGGATCGAGAAGGCAGCATGACCATCGCGTTTCCGACCAACCAGGACCTCGACCCGATCCGGCTCCGGGAGGCGTTCGGCGCCTTCCCGACCGGCGTGGTCGCGGTCGCCGCCCAGGTCGACGGATACCCCGTCGGCCTCGCCGCCAGCAGTTTCACCAGCGTCAGCCTCGATCCACCGCTGGTCTCGATCAACCTTGCCAGCGCGTCCAAGACCTGGCCCGACCTACGCCGGGCCCGCCACTTGGGGCTCACCGTCCTCGCCCACCATCACGGTCCGCTGTGCCGGCAACTTGCCGGTGCCGTGGAACACCGGTTCGACGATGTGGCGGTGACGCTCACCCCTGAAGGCGCGATCCTGATCGACGACGGTCTGGCCCACTTCGACACCACGATCTACCGCGAGGTCGAAGCCGGCGACCACATCCTGGTGCTGCTGGAACTGCATGCGGTCGACCACACCAACGAACTGTCTCCCCTGGTCTTCCACCGCAGCGCATTCGGACGCCTCGCATGAGGGTGCCGCGGACGTTCGTCGTCCAAGTGGCGGACGCGGCACCGATCGGCACCACTTGCACCTCACCGCCGACGATGGTCAATTCGCCTTGCTGGGCGCCGGTGGGCGCTGAGGCCACAGCGCCCCGCTGCGCGTCGGTCAGGCCGTCCTGCGGCCGGGTCAGTTCCTCCGCGAGGGCATGATTCCATGGAGCCAGGAAGAAGGAGGGGCCATGCTGCTCATGCTCAGGTCGTTGTCGCTGGTCACTGCGGGAATGTTGATCGCGGGCTGCACGCTGGCGCCCGCTGGCCCCGACACGCCCCCTGCATCCCTGCCGCGCATGGAACGCCATGCGTCCGGGGGGATGTGCCCGGCCGGGCCGTGTTCGTCCGACCTCGTGGTCACCCCGGACGGCAGCTGGACCCTCGTCACCCAGGAAGGTGAGACCCGGGGGCAGCTATCGCCGGCGCAGAAGTCGCGGCTGGCCTCGGCCTACTCCGCCTCCCCACGACAGGTGACAGCAAACCCTCAGCCGCCCTGCGCGGACGCGCGAGACGGAATCCTCATCATTTACCGGTGGGAGTCCGATGGCATCGCCGGTTCGGCGTCCACCTGCGACCCGGCGCTGGACAGGAGCGATCCCCTGCTACGCGCCTTGGACGAGCTGGCGGATTCGCCGCGCTGAGCCACGGGAGTGGGGCCGCGAGCGCCGGAGTGATTTTTCTCATCGCAGCACTTTCATTGACCCGAGGCGTCCCGGACGCGGTGATGCCCCGATTAGCCGATCCATTCATGGACGCCGCCAGCGAACATGTGCACGTAGCCGCAGCGGCTGCAGATCACCCCGTCAGCGGAACGGTTCAGCCAGTCGAGGTCGAGGAAGGTCAACCCGGTGGTTTGCATCTTGATCTCGCGCTGGATGAATCGGTCATGACCGCAGACACGACAGACGAACGGCGTGCCGAACAGATGGACAGCGCTCCCGGAGACGGTCATGCCTTCATCGTGGCACAACCCGACCTTGACGACACCCTGGCTATCAACCATGCACCAGTTGCGAGACACGCCCCCGGGATACGCCCATGATGGCCGCAGCGTCGGTCACCGAATAGCCGGCCTCACGAAGCTGCCGCGCGACCTCCCGAGATCTGCGAGCGGCGTCCAGACTCGCCGCAGCCGCTTCTTCTGTGGCCTTCCTCGCCGCCACCACTTCCCTACCGAGGGCACCGAGCTCGGGCACGACCGTGATCACCCACTCGGAATGGTCGACATCGGGAACCTCCGTGTCGAGATAGTCCCGAACCTGCTGCTCCGCATCCGCGAGAGTCGAAAACTGAGTCACGTGATCATCGTCAAGCCAAAGCTCCCAGCCACGCTCCCAACGACGCGCAGTCACCGTGACCTCTTTCTTCACGAAGCTCACTCGGCTACCCGGCTCAAGACCAAGGTCGTCCCGGACACCCTTCGGAATGGTGATCTGCCCTCTGCTGGTGACGCTGCCAGTAGCCATGACTTCCTCCTTGCTACCAAGGTAAGGAGGAAGGTACGCCGGATCAACCAGACGACCCGACGGAACGGGCGAGACGGGACTGACAAGATGAGCGCATGGACGATCGCTTCGAGTTGGTCCGGGCTTCCTACGGCGCACGAGCACGCGAGTACATCGACGCACTCGGGAACATCGACCACGCGGACGCCTCCGACCTGGCGCTCATCGAGACTTGGGCGCGCGGCCTCAACGGCCCGGTGCTCGACGTGGGGTGCGGTCCCGGCCAATGGACGCACTTCCTCACCGGTCTCGGGATCGAGACCGAGGGCGTCGATCCGGTGCCCCAGTTCATCGCGAGTGCCAAAACAACCTATCCCGGGGAGCGTTACCGGCTCGGCCGCGCTGAATCACTCGGTGTGGCCGACGGCTCACTTGGCGGAATCCTCGCCTGGTACTCGCTCATCCACACCGAACCCGAGAAAATCGGCACAGCCCTCACCGAGTTCGCGCGCACCATCCGCCCAGGTGGCGGTCTCGCGCTCGGGTTCTTCACCGGACCCCGCCTCGTGCCGTTCGCCCACGCGGTCACCACGGCGTACTCCTGGCCGCTCGACCTCCTCACGACAAAGGTTGAGGACGCCGGCTTCGTCATCACGCATACCGAATCACGACCACTCTCCCCCACCCGGACGCACGGCGCGATCCTCGCTCAACGCGCTTAACCTCGGACCACGACAACTTCGACCGAATACCAAAGCGGATGCACCTAGTACGGCAGCCGTACTAGACCGTCAGCCCGGCGCCTCTGAGATCCTTGAGCACGCCCCGGACCTGGCTCATACACAATCTCAGTCGCACCCCTTGCGGGAGCTTAACAACCGTGCGAATTTCTCCGGGTGGCTCACATCTCGGGTTTCGATCAGCCAGGGCAACCTGTGGGAGCATAGCCTCGGCAACATTGATCGGTGGTCACGGTCCGTAACGGCGCGCCTTGGACACAATGGGAGGAGTTCTTAGTGAAGACGGGGTTGACCTTCTTTCTCCCGGTCACACCGGTGCGCCTACTTGCGACAAGGGCTCACTTCACCGACCGCCTAGATCCGGCGAGCAGCTTCGCCGAGGCCTCCGCCTGGTCAGGTGAGTCGGCGACAGTGCTCGATACGAGCCAGTCACGAACGATCGCCGTGACGGACGGGACCCTGCGAGACCACGGACTTAAGCCATCCCTAACCGATCACCACGGCACACCGTGGTCGACCGAAGATCGGAACCAGTTGATCACGGACGTTGTCTGCTCGGAGGTGAAGTCGCCGCTGCCAGAGTCCTGGCTGGCCCAGACGAAACTGGGTGATGGCTGATGCCTGAGGAGATTCGTGAAGTAGAAGCAAGGATCGCGGCCCAGTTGGCGCAGTTCACATCGCCCGATGCGGTAGCGCGTCGCACGCCGGCACCGTACGTGCGCCGGCACGCGGTGGAGCATGCCGCAGCAGGTCGACGGCTTGATGAGCGCTTCGTGAATACTGCCTTCTTGCCGTTTGTTGACGCCGAACGGCTGCGCTCTATACCGCCCGGAGAGTGGTCGGGGAAGGAGGATGGCGGGCGGTTGCTGGGTGCTTGGCGTCAGATCGCGCATGGCACCCTCTGGGACGATCCAGAGCGGAACCGGGATGCGCTGGCCTACTGGGGTGGAATTCAGCATCTGGATCAGGCATCCCTGCCGACCAAGCGAGTACAGATCTGTTGGGCCAACAGGACTCGCCCACAGGGTGAGATCCTCTGCCACACACATGCGAATGCACTAGCGAACGCCGTGCTGCCCGATGACCGAGTCGTCGTAATCACCGGTGGCAAGGACGGGAGCATTCAGGTATGGGACCTCACTTCTGGCGCCCGCGTCGACCTTCCCGACTTTGGTCACGCCGGCCCCGTGTTGGCGGTAGCCAGCGCGAGACTGCCCGACGGCAGAGTCGTCGCAATCACCGGAAGTGAGGATGGCACCGTTCGAGTATGGGACCTCATTGCCGGCGCTCCTATCGGCGACCCGCTCGTCGGCCACACCGATTGGGTGGAATCTATAACCACGGCGGTGTTGCCCGACGCCCGAGTCGTAGCAGTCGCCGGAGGCCGCGATGGCACAGCTTGGGTGTGGGACCTTCAGACGGGCACCCTCATTGCAAGCCCGCATACGGGTCACACTGGCTGTGTGTGGGCGATTACCACCGCGGTGCTGCCTGATAATCGAGACCGAGTTATCGCAATCACAGGAAGTGAGGATTGCACCGTCCGAGTATGGGACGTAATTACCGGCACACCTATCGGCAATCCGCTTACCGGCCACTTCGGCGAGGTACGGACGATTGCCACCGCGGTGTTGCCAGAAGACGGGGGCCGAGTCGTCGCAATCACCGGAAGCTTTGATGGCACGATGCGAGTGTGGGATCTCTCCACCGGCAAGCCCAGCAGTAGCCAGACCACCGGCTGGGTAGGAGCCATAACCAGCGCGGAACTGCCCGACGGCCGAGTCGTCGCAATCACAGGAGGTGAAGATTCCACCATACGAGTATGGGACGTCTTCACAGGCGCCCCCATCGGCAACCCATTCTCCGGCCATGCTGGCTGGGTAGAGGCGATGACCAGCGCGGAACTGCCCGACGGCCGAGTCGTCGCAATCACAGGAAGCAGCAACGGCACTGTTCAGATGTGGCCCCTCCTCACCAACACTCCACTCACCGCCAACGATTACTCTGCGGAGGCACTGACAGGCGCGGTGCTACCCGACGGTCGCGACGTTGCAATCACAGGCAGCCGGGACGGCACTGTGCGCGTGTGGGATCTTGCCACTGGCGCTCTCACCGGAGATCCACTCACAGAACACATCACCTGGGTTGGGGCGGTAACCAGCGTACGTTTGCCCGACGGTGAGGTCTTTGCCATTACCGGGAGCTATGATCGCACCGTTCGCGTGTGGGACCTGACTACGCGCGAGCCCGTCGGTAGTCCACTTTCCGGACAAGTCGGCGCAGTGGTAGCGGTGGCGAGCGAGGTCCTGCCCGATGGTCGAATCGTTGCAGTCGCGGGCAGCGTCGACGGCACCGTTCAGGTATGGGACCTCACCACCGGAAACCCCATCGGAAACCCACTCACAGGCCACACCGGAAGAGTGCGGGCAGTGTCCAGCGCAGCGCTGCCCAATGGTGAAGTAATCGCCATCACCGGCAGCGACGACGGCACCGTCCAGATATGGGACCTCACCACCGGAAACCCCATCGGCAACCCACTCACAGGCCACACCGGAAGAGTGCGGGCAGTGTCCAGCGCAGCGCTGCCCAATGGTGAAGTAATCGCCATCACCGGCAGCGACGACGGCACCGTCCAGATATGGGACCTCACCACCGGAAGCCCCATCGGCAACCCACTCACAGGCCACACCGGTAAAGTGGAGGCGGTGGACAGCGCGGCCCTGCCCAGTGGTGAGGTTATCGCCATCACCGGCAGCGACGACGGCACGGTAAGAGGATGGGATCTCACGACGATGCAGCCGCGGTTTGTGATTCCTACGAATGATCCAGTGACTGCGGTGGTTACTTGCAAAGTCCGCAACAGCGCAGTGGATGTCCTATTGCTCTCAAACGGGCTTGTTTACATGACCCTGGCCCTTGAAGGCGAGTGAAGGAGTTCCCGGGCGACCCCGCGGCGCGTAGAGCAACCTCCCATTTCGGTGCTTCTCCAGCGATATCGTGACCGCTCACCCTGCCGGTATAGCTCTTACGTCAACATGCGCAATACGAGCGATTCTCTCGGAGATCAATTCCTGACGCCCCCTTCGGCGTGTGATCGGAGCCTTGGACGCGAAAAGTTCTCTCGAATCTTCGGTGCCTGGCTGAGGATGCGCACCGCCACGATCGCTGGCCGACTGGCCGTCGCACTCGACGGCAAAACCGTACGCGGAGCTGGCGACGGTGACGCCCAGCCACCTCACCTGGTCGCCGCCCACACCCATGTCGATGGTCTCATGCTCGACCAAACCCAAGTCGGCCAGAAAATCCAACGAAATCCCCGCCACCCAGCATCTACTAGGCCTGATGAGAATTCAAAGGGGTGGTCGTGACGATGGACACCATGCGCAACCAACGCGATACCGCCCAACAGCTCCTCGACCAAGGCGGCCACTGCTTGCTCACCGCGAAGGGCAATCAGCCGAGCGAGCCTCCGCATCTTCTCAGGTCGTACTCGAGTTGGTCACGGCAGGGGTCGGTGATCGCTACTCACCGTCGAGGAGTTCGCGCCAATGCTCACGCAGGTTGGTGCGGAGGTCGTCGTGGAAGAGGCGGTACACGGTGACATCGTCTTCGCGGTCGGTGACCAGGTATCCACCCATCCTTGTGGAGAGCAGCCACGCGATGTCTCCGTTGCCGTAATGGATCTCGTCGTCGTCAGCGACGGCGTTCGCGACAACCGGCCAAATCTGTCCCCACGGCAGGCCACGGCCATAGGAGAACGCCACGGCTCGCAGCAGATGGATGGCCCGTTCCCGATCATGCCGTTCCGGCAATGTGTGATGCAGATCCTCGCGAAACACGCCGAGGACACCGCGGTGAATGGCGTCCTGCCAAGACGTGTCATCGGGGTCAACGACACTGCGTGCGGCCAGTTGGTTCGCGGCGAGCTTTGCCACCAGGAACGACTTCCCAGCCCCCTCGGTAACACGACGAGCGACGGCATCGACCGCGTCGGGGCGGTCAGGGTAGGGAGAGTCCTCGGTGCCGAGCAAGATACTGGCCACGTACTCCTCCACATCGCCGGAGTCCCACCACGGAGCTTCGTCGACCTGGACCCGATCCTGGACAGGGTCAGCGCCCAGAGTCGCCTGGAGGAGTGCGACGACCTGGCGGTTATGCCCGTCGCGAGGTGTGTCGGCTGGCGTGGCGCCACCGGTGCAGCGGACGCCCACCAGCAGCCGAATCGGATGCATTCGTGAGCCAGCAAGCAGAGGCTGCAGCGCTCCGGTAACCACCTCAGCCGGGTTAGTTGCCTCATCGAGGGCATCAACGACGATGGTTACCGGGTCGGTACGGGCGGCGATCCATGCGTCCCAGGATGTCTTAGCCTCGGCGATCGTCGACGGTGTAGCCGCGGCCGGGATGGCGCCCACCGCCTGACAGACTTGGGTGAAAATCTCAAGTGCGTTCTTGCCTGTGGCGAGCACGGCAACATCAACGACACCCTCCGCCGGAAGCAGGTCAGGATCAACCGCAGCAACCTCAACGGCGTAGTCGTCGCGGAAGGCAGCATCCGACAAAGTGACCAAGCGAGACAACACCGCAGACTTCCCGCTACCGGCACCACCGGTGACCAGCAGCACACCGCTACCGTCCTGAGTGAAATCGATCAGTCGGCGCATGAGCGTGCGACGGCCACTGAACAGCCATCCCGGCTCGTCCGCTCCGGTCACCCCTCGCGCCCGAGGACCCCAATGAGTCGACAGATCCTCCTTGAGTAGCGCTAGGTCACGACGTGCAGGATTGCTCAGAGCAGCCGAGGAGGGCTTGTAATGGGGATTCGGGAGGCATGGGTGAGGCTCCGACTGGGCTGTCGGATACAGTGCTCCGGCGAACTGATCCTCCCCAATATGTTTCTCGATCCCCTGAACGAAATCACCAACAGTTAAGTAGGGACCCCGCCCGTACTGGGCGCCCTCAGGGGAGCGCAACTCTTTCAAGAACGCTGCAATAGCCCCCGACAGGACACCGACACCTGCCTCCTCGTCCTCGGTGGCGCTGGGAAGGATGATCCACGAGATGTCCTTCGGAAGACTCATATCCGACCCGATTCGCCCCGCATGACAAGTGTCAAGGATCAACATGAGATGTTTGATGTCGGTCTCGCGCAGAATTTCGACGAGATGGCTAGTCCCCAGCGCTGTCGTACTAGGTTTCACCTTGTTGGTCCCGTGGAACGCCAACCAATGCTTACCATGCACCCACCCATGCGTCGAGACGAACACTACGGCCGCTGCTGCTTCCGACCAGTCAGTTTCGCCAAGGCTCTGGATGACCTCGTCGAGCGGGGGATCATTCGAGAAGTGTGGATGGGTATTGGCGAAGGCCCGATCGCCCAGCGACGGGTCACACAACCAGTCACGCAGGGCAGCTACCTCGTCTTTGATCCCCTCGAGGATGCCGAAGTTGCTGCTGTCACTGAACGTGGATGTGGCGATCGCTACGAAGTCACGACGCTTCTGAACTGGATCTCGCTGGGCCATCAATCGACTCCCACCTCATCAGTATCGAAGATTAGGGTCGCATAGATGAGCCCCTTTGAGACCAGCAATAGGTCCACCGCTGATTCGCGGACACCACAGACCGCAACCGCAGTTACGGGATCATTGGTAGGAACCACGAGGAGTTGCCTCAGTGCAGTGAGATCCCAAATCCTCAATGTTCGATCCCTGCTGCCGGTAATCGCGATAACTCGGCCATCCGGCAAAACAGCACTAGCTACAGCCTCCACCGCGCGGGTGTGACCCGCTAGTGGGTTCCCGACGGGGATGCCTGTGGCGAGGTCCCAAACCTGAACAGTTCCGTTGTCGCTTCCAGTGATAGAAATGACCTTGCTATCAGGCAACATAGCGCTCGCAATCGCCAGCACCCGGCCTGCGTGGTCGGCGCGTGGATTGCCGACGAGGTTGCCAGTGCCGAGATCCCATACCCGGACAGTGCGGTCCTCGCCTCCGGTGACGGCGATGACCTGACCGTCGGGCAACACCGCGCTGGCCATCGCTCTTACTTTGCCTGCGTGGCCGTTGGGCATGTTGCCGATGGTATTCCCGGTGGTGAGGTCCCAAACCTCAACGACGCCATCATTGCTTCCGGTAACTACAACGACCCGACCGTCGGGCAACACCGCGCTGGCTATGCTATCGACGGCGCGACCGTAGCGAGTGAGTGAGCTGCTGGCGGGAATACCGCCAGTCAGGTCCCATACTCGGATCGTGCGATCGTAGCTTCCGGTGACGGCGATAACCCCACCGTCGGGTAAGACAACGCTTGTGATCGCCTGCACCCAGCCAACGTGGCCCGTGAGTGGGTCGCCGATGGGATCGCCGGTGGCGAGATCCCACACTTGAACAGCGCCGTCGTCGTCTCCCGTGATAGCGACGCCCCGGCCGTCGGGCAACACCGCACTGTCTACCGCTTGTACGCTGCCCGCGTGGTCGGCAAAAGGACTTCCGGTCAGGTTGCCAGGGGCAAGATCCCACACTCGAACGGTGCCGTCATCACTCCCAGTGATAGCGACAACTCGCCCGTCGGGCAACACCGCACTCGCCACTTTCTCTACCCAGTCGGTGTGGCCGATAAGCGGGCTGCTGATAGGCTGACCAGTCACGAGATCCCACACTTGCACCGTGTGGTCTTCGCTTCCGGTGATGGCAACGACTCGATCGTCGGGCAGCACAGCGCTGGTCACAGCCCGCACCTTGCCCGTTCGGCTAGTGAGTATTTTGCCAGCGAGGAGATCCCACACTCGAATGGTGCGATCAAGGCCGCTGGTGATAGCAATGACCTGGCCGTCAGGCTGAACTACTACAGAGACTTCCTCTACCCAGCTCATGTGACCGGTGAGCGGGCCTCTGATCGGCTTGCCGGTCGCGAGATCCCAGACCTGAACGGTGCAATCTTCACCTCCAGCAATTGCTACGACTCGCCCATCCGGAAGCATGGCGCTCGCCACAGCCCGTACTCGGCCAGTGTGACCGGTGAGCGGATCGCACGCGGGCTCTCCAGTCGAGAGATCCCAGACCTGCACACTGCAATTGTCGCGTCCAGCGATAGCGACGACTCGCCCATCAGGCAGTACGGCACTGACCAGATCCCGCACGAGGCCGGTGTGGCCCGTCAGTAGGTCATGGATGAGGTTGCCGGTGCTGAGGTCCCACACTCTCACGGTCTGGTCACCACTCGCGACGACCGCGACCACCCGGTCGTCGGGCAGTAGTGCGCTGGTCAGCGCCTCCACATAACTGACATCGTCAGCGATCGGGTCGCCAACAAGAGTTCCAGCAGCTAGATCCCACATCTGCACGGTGCCGTCATCGCCTCCGATGACCGCCACGACCCGGCCATCGGGCAACACGGCGCTCGCCAGTGCGTTGGCGTAGGTACGACACAAGACCTCTCCTTGAGCTTGAGTCCGCCTCGCCCAGTGGACCTGGACGGCGTCCGTAGGTAGAGGCTCCGCTCCAAGATTCTGAACGCCACCCCAATAGGCTAAAGCGGCCCTGTTCAACTCTGGATTGTCCCAGGTGTTGCGATGCGCGACCTGACGCCATACGGCTAAGAGCCTCCTGCCCTCCTTGCTTCCCGCCCACTGGCCAGGCGGGACGGCGCGGAGTCGCTCAGCGTCCACAAACGGCAAGAACTCGGCATTGATGAAACGCTCGTCCAGCACCCTGCCGGCTGCGGCGTGCTCAACCGAATGTCGACGTATATATGGCACAGGCGTGCGGCGCCCTACCGCACTGGGTGACGTGTAGTGAGCCAGTTGATCCGCGATTCGTGCCTCCACCTCGCGAATCTCGTCGGTCATCAGCCATCACCCAGCTTCGCTTCGGCGTCCGCTATAGCGACTTGCTGCTTCAGCCACTCCAACCGCGCAAAATCAGACGCCGTCGCCGCTAGCCCTGCCGCCAACAATCGTTGCTCGGCAATCGCTGCCTCGCGCCGCAAGCGCGCTAGCTCGTCTTCCTCGCCAGCAGCAACCAGCCCCGACAACGTCGTCCGGGTCCGCTGCGCCGACTCCAATGCAGCCACGGCAGTCGCACCCGCACCGGCAATGCTTCGGGCTGTCGCCGCACCGGTGGCTTCACCGCCGAGTTCCACCCCAGTCAACGCGCCCAGCGGCGACAACTCCACCGCGGTCTTCCGGCGTGCCAGCCACGACTTCCGCAACGGCAAATTCACCTCAATGCAGGCGGCATCCATGATCAGTTCACGCCGCTCACCGGTCATCCACAACTCGCCTTTGTCGTCCTGGTGCACGGTCGCTAGTCCCACCAACCTGGGGCGACGGACCCGCAGCGCCGCACCCGTGGACGGTTCGCCGGGATCCGCTGATGGTCCTGGCCATTCTTCTTCGTTCACACGGGCCAGGACATGCTTGGTGCGCTCGAAAAACTGTTGCACCTCGGCGCCATCGGGGGTCCAAGTCAGTGTCAGACCTCCGTTGTTGGCGACGGAAACCACCGGCAGTGCCGACACCTCCACTGTCACCGCTTCGACGTAGTCAGTCCGGTTCTGGTGCGAGTGCCGCCATGCGTCGAACAACGCCTTTGCCCGCGTGAGCTCCTCAGCCACGTCGGCCACCAGCCGAACTATCCGCCGGTAGTGCGTCCATGCCTCACTCCGGCCAGTCGCGTCGACAGCCAGGTACTGACGACGCGTTTCCGAAAGCCGCGACTGAACGGTGGCGTGCTCATCCTGCAGATCAGCCAACCGCTTCGCCTCGGCGGGATGCTCTGCAGCGTATCGCTGCTCTGCCGCGGAAACCGTCCGCGTCGCGCCAGTGTCGGCCGGGGCGCGGCTAACCCCCTTGGTCACGACTGGGGGAGGCGAAGGTGCCACAAGCGGCATTGGAAGCCGGAACATCACGGCCGCGGCCACGCTCGTCGCCAAACCCGCAGCCGAAGCAAGGACCGTGCCCACCTGTCCGGTCGACTCCACCGAGGCAGAAGCCAACCGGCCGTCGTCGGTCAGAGACAGCTTCAATCCATAGTCCCGCAGGATGCCGCTCTCCACAGCGATCGTGCGCGGCTGGCTCGTGTCGGCCACCGTTACCAGTTCCGCCGACCAAGCAGCGACCTCCGTGATGTTCCTCCCCGGTTCCAATTCGTCCGTGAGCTGAATCATCGCCGCAGATAGGCGCACCCGCGTGACCGGAAGAAAGAAGGTCAACTCCGTCCTCATCACGAACTCCTCCCCATTGCGCCCAAGGTGCAATGCCACCGACCACGGCGACCGCTCGACGCAACCGAGGCCATGCTCCCACAAGCTGCCCTAGCCGATCGAAAGTTGAGCCGTGAAGCCGGCTGCGGTGGGACTGCCCCGGGGAGAATCCTGAGCATCACGTGAACGAGGTGGATGCATGCTATGCCAGGCACCGCGAGTCCATTCCGCCGGTTGGCGCGTTGTAATCAGCTCAACCCGGTGTCAATCAGGATCACGGACGCGCCCGTCCGAACCCTTCGGCAAGAAGATCATCGACCCGGGTCGCGTTGTCGGTACGGCCGTTGGTTGCCGGGCCAGCACCGATCCAGGCAAAAGCATCATCGGAGGGGACCGGGCGGGGCTCGACCCTTCGACGCAACTCCGTCAGCACTTGGTCAATCTGCTCATCAGGCAGCGCATCAATGAGGTTGCGCAGTTCCTCACGGTTCACTGTCATGCCCCCACTGTAAGCGCCAATCCGGTCCCTCGAAACCACCGAAGCTCCCCACCTCGGATCGGTCGGTGCCGGAGAAGGGACTCGAACCCTCACACCTCTCGGTACTGGTACCTAAAACCAGCGTGTCTGCCAATTCCACCACTCCGGCCGGAGCCTGGTCAGTCTATCGGCTCAGGCGCTACGTGCTCGCCCAGCCGGGGCCGGACGGATCGCCGACTGGCCCGGCGGCGTCCGCCAAACTCAACGCGGGGTCGTCGAGGGTGAAGGTGCGCACCGGACCAGGCCCTGACAAGGCCGTTTCGAAGCGGACGGTGACGCGTCCGAGGCCGACGCCCCAGACCCAGCCGCGTCCGTGTTCGGTGTGCTCGACGTCGGCTCCCGGCGAGAACGAGGGCTCGCGCCGGCGCGGGACCGGCGCCTCCCGCTCCTCCACGACCACGCTGGCTTCGGCGTCCGGTTCGAACAACTCCTCTTGGGCGGCCTCGGCGAAACCGGCCACACCCACACCCAGCAGGCGGAAGCCGACATCGATGCCCAGTCCTGCCAGCAGCGAGCGCGCCACGCGGGCGACCACCTCGGCGCGGTCGGTGGCTCCGTTGAGCGTCTGTGAGCGCGACACGATCGTGAAGTCGGGACGTTTCACCTTCAACGTGATCGTCCGCGCGAACAGGCGGTGACGCACCAGCTTGTCGGCGACGATCCGGGCATCCCGGTCGATGATCGCGCCCAACTCGGCGACGTCGGCGATGTCGTGCTCGAAGGTGTCCTCGACCGAGATCGACTTCGCCTCACGCTCAGGCTCCACCGGGCGGTCGTCGCGCGCGAACGCGAGCGCGTACACCCACTCCCCCGACGCCTTGCCCAACTCGCGCAACAACTCGCCATGGCTGAGCGCGCGAATGTCGGCGACCGTCCGGACGCCGAGGCGCGTCAGCCGCTCCATCGTCGCCGGTCCCACTCCCGGGATCGCCCGCGCGGGCAGGTCGGCGATCGTGTCCAGTTCGGTGCCGGGCACGACGACGCGCAGCCCGTTCGGCTTGGCCATCTCGGTGGCCACTTTCGCCATGAACTTGCTCGTCCCCACGCCGATGGACGCCGTCAGCCCACCCGTCCGCTCGACCACCTTCGCCCGCACCTGAGCAGCCAACGCCGCCGCCAAGTCGGCGTCGCGGGCGGCCTCCGCCACCTCACCCGAACCCGCCGCCAGGTCGACGAACGCCTCATCGAGGCTCAGCGGCTCCACCAGCGGCGACAACTCGCGCAGAATGCCCATCACGATCGCCGAACTCGCCCGGTACGCCGAGAATCGTCCCGACAGGTAGGCCGCGTTCGGGCACAGCCAGGCGCGCCTCATGGGTCGGCATCGCCGAATGGACGCCGAACACCCGCGCCTCATACGACGCGGTCGACACCACCCCGCGCGAACCGATGCCGCCGACGATCACCGGCTTGCCGCGCAACGAGGGTTTGTCGCGCTGCTCGACCGCGGCGAAGAACGCATCCAGGTCGAGATGCAGAATGCTGGCGGTCGCCCTCACGCGTGCCCCACCACCGTCACGGCCGCCTACCGGCGCCGGTAGCCGACGAAGTCGAACTCGCCGCGCGGCTCGCGGCGATACTCCTGCCACACCTGGGGATCGACCTCGGGAAACACGACCGAGCCCTCGGCGTCCGCGTGCACCTCGGTGAGGTCGAGTTCATCGAGCGCGTCCCAGGCGGCCCGGTAGATCTGGCCTCCGCCGGCGACGTAGACGGTGTCGTCCAGTGAGCGAGCCAACTCCAGCGCGTCCTCGACCGAACCGACTACGTGCGCCCTCACGCGCGGGTCGTCCGGCAGTTCGACCGAATCGGGGTTGCGGGTGACGATGATCGTCGTCCGGCCGGGCAACCAGCGCCCGATCGCGTCGTGCGTCGCCCGGCCCATGACCATCGGATGGCCCAGCGTCACCTTCTTGTAGCGCGCCCAGTCCTCGGCGAACTCGAACGGCTGCTTCTCGCCGTCCCCCAGCACGCCGTTGCGCGCCACGATAGCGATGGCGATCACACTCATCGGTCCCCCTCGAACAAGGATTCACTACGGCGAACGCCCCTCGGCGACACCGGCGTGGACCACGGTCTCCACCGTGCTCCACGCTGAAGGTGATCGTACTCGGAGCGCCCGACAGTACAGACCAACCAGCCGACACGGCCGAACCGGCGATTGATTGAGCGAGCATGCGCAACTAAAGTTGCGCCCCGATGAGAGGTGCCACGTTCAGCAGAACTCTCCGGGGAGGCAACCATGACGAGTGATGCCGAGATCCTGGCCCGTATCGAGGCCGACGCCGACGAGATCAGGGGAGGCCCTTACTCCGCTGCTCCGCTGCGTGCACTTCGCGCCGCAGCGGCGAACCGGCGCGCCGCTGAAGAGGCCGTCGCTGCTGCGGTCGCAGCCGCCAAAGAGGCGGGAGCTTCGTGGGCGGCGATCGGTTCCGCGATCGGAGTCTCTCGGCAGGCGGCGGTCAAGCGCTACGGACACTAGAGGATCCTTGACGGACCGGCGCCTCCGGCGTCCGATGTGCGGCACAGAGGGGCACGGCGATGATCGGCGACTCCGCCTCAAAACGGCAGTCGCCCCGTAGTCTGCTGTCATGTCGTCGCCGTTTTTCAAAGACCCGCACGCTCAGGCGTTGGCGCAAGCGGGCATCGTCCATCAACCTGGCTGACCGGCTCAGATGCCGACTGACCGGACGCCGCGTGTGCGGTCTGGTGCTGCTTTTCATACCCGGCGGAGTATGTAATGCAGCACCGAAGTGCACACGGCGCCATGCACGGGCGATTGATTAAACGATGAGCCAAGGTGCCCCTGCTGGGGCGCCTGTTCGGGGCGGAGAATGGTTCATTCTCGGACGAGGAGCCACGAACGGTGCACCGCGATCATGGCTGTCGCCACTGGCGACCTCTTTGCGCCGGGCGACCCCACAGCGAACGGCGAGACGCGACTATCGGTCACCGGTGACGAAGCGGTCGATCTCGGTGTGCACCAGATCGGCGACGCCAGCGTCCGCGACCGGGAGGAAGTGACCCTCCATCTGCAGGGTGATGTTGCGCGCGCCCATCAGGGCGCTGCCTTCGGGGATCATCTCGTCCCAGGCGGCGCCGATCGAGGTGATCCGGGCGTTGACGACGCGCTCGGCCGCCAGCGCCAGCAGCACCGCGCCGCGCGGTGAGAACAGGCCCAGCGGCGTCCGCGCGAAGATCGGCCAGGCGAGCTTCGAGCCCGCGAACGGCGTGCACACCGTCACCATGCCGCGCACCCGGGCGACAACGTCCGGCAACAACATGGCCTGTTTGCCGACTAATCCGCCCTTGCTGTGCGCGACCAGCACCACACCGGTCAGGTCGTGCTCGTCCAACACGTACGCCACCACCTCGGCGGACGCGGCCAGGTCGTCGCCGTTGAACCGCAAGCCCGGTACCGGGAACACCGGATGCCCCCTCGCATGCAGCCGCTCGGCAAGAGGACGCAGATAGCGCCACGGTTCCCAGATTCCCGGCAGCATCACCACGGGCACCCCGTCGCCGGACGCCCACGCGTCCACGGGAGTCCGGTCAACGACCGATGCCGGCCAGCGGACGCCGACATGCGCCCAATCGCGCGCGACCAATCCGGCACGCGCTAACCAGCCCCTCACACCGCGATCGGGGCCTTGATGCCCGGGTGGGGGTCGTAGCCCTCGACGGTGATGTCGGACAACTCGAACGCATCGAGCGCGGTCACGGCGGGATTCAGCACCAGCTTCGGCAGCGGACGCGGTTCGCGGGTGAGTTGCAGGCGTGCCTGTTCGAGGTGGTTGGAGTACAGGTGGGCGTCGCCGAAGGTGTGCACGAAGTCGCCGACCTGAAGGCCGACCACCTGGGCGACCATGTGGGTGAGCAGCGCGTAGCTGGCGATGTTGAACGGCACGCCGAGGAACACGTCCGCCGAACGCTGGTACATCTGGCAGGACAGGCGTCCGTCGGCGACGTAGAACTGGAACATCATGTGGCACGGCGGCAGCGCCATCTCGTCGACCTGGGCCGGGTTCCAGGCCACGACGACGTGCCGGCGGCTGTCGGGATTCGTGTGCAGTTGTTCGATCACTTGGGCGAGCTGGTCGATATGCCCGCCGCCGGGGGCCGGCCACGAACGCCACTGCGCCCCGTACACCGGGCCGAGGTCGCCGTTCTCATCGGCCCATTCGTCCCAGATGCTGATGCCGTTGGCGTGCAGCCAGCGGACGTTGGTGTCGCCGCGCAGGAACCACAGCAGCTCACCGAAGATCGACCGGGTGTGCAGCCGCTTGGTGGTCAGCAGCGGGAACCCCTGCGACAGGTCGAAGCGCATCTGGTGCCCGAACACGCTCAGCGTGCCGGTGCCGGTGCGGTCGCTCTTGACCGCGCCCTCGTCGAGAATCCGGGTCAGCAGGTCCAGGTATTGCTTCACGCCCGCGCCTCCTGCTGCGGTGCCGGCGAGGAATCGGGCCCCGCTACCGACCCGGAACCTCCCGCGTCCTGCCGTTGGCCGGCGTTGAGTTCGGCGACCAGCGCCAGCATGGCGCGCACCGCCTTGCCACGATGGCTGATCGCGTCCTTGGCGTCCGGATCCAGCTCGCCGGTGGTCTGCTGGTACCCCTCGGGAATGAACGCCGGGTCGTAGCCGAACCCGTGGTCACCCCGCTTGTCGCGGCCGACGCGCCCCTCCATCGTCCCGCGCAGCACATGTTCGCTGCCATCAGGCAGCACCAGCGCCATCGCGCACACGAACCGGCCGGTGCGTTCGGCGTCCGGCACATCGTCGATCTGGCGCAGCAGCAGGTCGAGGTTGTCGGCATCGGACGCCCCGGGCCCGGCCCAGCGTGCCGAACGCACCCCGGGCATCCGGTTGAGCACGTCGACCTCGATGCCGGAATCATCAGCCAGCGCAGGCATTCCGGTGGCGGACGCCGCGGCGCGCGCCTTGATCAGCGCGTTGCCCTCGAAGGTGCGCTCGGTCTCGGCGGGTTCGGGATAGGACGCGACATCGCCGAGCCCGAGGACGGTGATATCCAGCCCGGCGGCGAGCGTGATGCGCTGCAGTTCGCGGAGCTTCTTGGCGTTGTGCGTGGCGAGCACGAGGGTGTCGATCACCCGCTCACCCTACCCCGGTCCACGCTCCACTCCGCGGCTCCGCCGAGCGCGGCTCAGGCGTACCGCGTCCGGAACTGCTCTTCGAGCTCTTCCAGGCTGTGGTGCTTGGTCTCGGGGACGACCTTCAGGTAGAACAGCAGCGCCACCACGTTGATCGCGCCGAAGATGGCATACGTCCAGGCCGGACCGAGCCGGGCGATCATCAACGGGAACGCGAACGTGACGATCGCGTTCATGATCCAGCCCGCGCCGACGGCGACGCCCTGGACCGAACCGCGGATCCGGGCCGGGAAGATCTCCGAGACCAGCACCCAGTTCACCGTGCCGGACTGCTTCACGAACACGAACACGCCGACCAGGATGAGCACCAGCCAGGGCAGGAATGCGGGCACCGTCGAGGCGATCGCCCCCGATTCGTCCAGGTGCGGCGCGATGCCGAACCCGAACACCAGCGCCAGCGAGAACAGCGCGATCACGATGCCCGTCTCCTGGTAGATGCCCACCTGGCGGCGGGCGAGGCGTCCGACCAGGTAGATGCCGACCGCGGCGCCGATCGTCGAGGCGAGGCCGGTGAACACGTTGAGCGTGATCGCGGACGCCGACGAGAAGCCGGCCGCGGTGAGGATCTTCGGCAGGTAGTACATGGCGGTGTTGATGCCGGTGAGCTGATCGAAGAAGCCCAAGCAGCAGCCGATCACGATCAGCCGGCGCGACCAGCGCACCGACAACGCCTTGCTCAACGACCAGGTCGTCTGGTTCGCCTCCAGGCGCCGCAATTCGACCATGTGGTTGATCTCGTAGGCGACGTTGTCGCGTTCGGGATCGCGGATGCGCTTGAGCGAACCGATCGCCTCCTCGTAGCGCTGCCGGGCGGCATACCAGCGGCTCGACTCGGGCATCATCCGCATGCCCATCCACAGCGCGATCGCCGGCAGCGTGCCGATCACCAGCATCGCCCGCCAGGCATCGCCGTTACCGGCGGCCACCACGAGGTCGTCGATCGTGCGCGCGACATCCCACGGCACCCAGGTTCCGGGCGCGAAGTGCCCGGTCGGGTCGTGCTCGACCTGCACTTGCGGTCCGCCCCGGGACGCCGACACGGCCGCGTTCGCCGAATAGGCCATCAGCTGGCCGAAGACGATCATGAACTGATCGAGCGCCACCAAAGGCCCCCGGATGCGCTGCGGCGCGCTCTCGGACAGGTACATGGGCACAATCGAGGACGCCCCGCCCACCGCGAAGCCGAGAATGAACCGGAACGCGTACAACCAGCCGATGTGCGGGGAATAGGTGCAGCCGAGGGTGCCGATGACGAAGACGACGGCGAGCAGCATGATGTTGTGCCGGCGTCCGTACCGGTCGGCGAGGCGTCCGCCGACGACCGCGCCGGTGGCCGCGCCGAGGGCGAGCAGCCCGCCGACGAGTCCCTCCTCGACGTCGGTGAGCCCCAGCCCGCCCCCCGCACCGGGCATGTACATGAACGGCAGCGCGCCGGCGATCACCCCGGTGTCGTAGCCGAACAGCAGCGCGCCAAACGTCGCGGTGGCGGCGAGCAGGCCGATCGGACGCCGCTTGCCCGACGGTGGTGTTGCGGCGACGAGCGCCTCGATCTCGGCACGCGTCGGCTCGGTGACGCCCTCGACGGGGCGGGAATCGTCCGCATCGTCGCGGAGGGGATCATTCGCCATCGGTGAGCACCTGCCTGCCCGGGTCGTTGCGCCGGGTCAGACCCCGAGCGCGTCTTTCTGCAGTTGGGTGAGTTCGGCGCATCCGGCCTGGCCGAGGTCGACCAACGCATCGAGCACGGCGCGGTCGAACGGCTCGCCCTCGGCGGTACCCTGCACCTCGATCAGTTTGCCCGACCCGGTGCACACCACGTTCATGTCGACCTCGGCGGCCGAATCCTCCTCATAAGGCAGGTCGAGGACGACCTGGCCGTCGACGACGCCGACCGAGATGGCGGCCACCGAGTCCTTCAGCGGCTCGCCGGCCAGTGCGCCGCGGTCGCGGAGGTAGGACACGGCATCCGCGAGGGCGACGTAGGCGCCGGTGATGGACGCCGTGCGCGTGCCGCCGTCGGCCTGCAGCACGTCGCAGTCGATCACGATGGTGTTCTCGCCGAGGGCGGAGTAGTCGATGACGGCGCGCAACGCGCGGCCGATCAGGCGGGAGATCTCGTGGGTGCGGCCGCCGATCTTACCCCGGCGGGATTCGCGGTCCGAACGCGTGTGCGTCGAGCGCGGCAGCATCTCGTATTCGGCGGTGACCCAGCCCAGGCCGCTGCCCTTGCGCCAGCGCGGCACGCCTTCGGTGACGGACGCCGCGACGAGCACGCGCGTCTTCCCGAACTCCACCAGGACCGATCCTTCGGCATGGTCCAGCCAGTTGCGGGTGATCCGCACCTCGCGAAGTTGGTCAGCGTTCCGTCCGTCAGCGCGTCGTTGAGTCACCGCGTCAGTGTAGGGCCTCCGGTCAAGGCGGCCGGCCGTGGTTCAGCGCCCCACGAGCCCCGATTCGGACGTGTCGTCAGGATGAACCCTCAAGGCGATGATTCCCGGGCTGCTTCCAAGAAGCAGGGACACCACTAAGCGCCCATGGTGACGGGCCACGCATGTGGTCTGCCGTCTCTCCGTTGGCCCGGAGCGCTGACGGCTCCGGGCCAACGTGGCGTGCTTGCCCCACGCGGCACCGCGTGCGTGACCTCTCCCATGAATCCTGCGCAAGACTTCCTCCCCAAGAATCGCGCGCAAGCGTCATCCTTCAATGCGCTGCCCGTGAGCGGCACCTCCCCCGAGGCCGCCTACCTAGGAAGACACGGCGATCACGGATCGATGACGCGAACTCCGAAAAGTTTTTCCGGAGATTTTTCCAGGCCCGCGCCGTCGGGTCAGACGGTCACTCGGGTGCCGCCATCGGCGTGACCTCGATGGTGCGGGTGACGCCATCACGGACCACCGTGAGCGTCATCACCTCACCCACGCGTCCTTGACGCACCAGGGACACCAACGAATTCGCCGACGTGACGGGGCGGCCGTCCAGCGCGGTGATCACATCATCGGCGCGCATGCCAGCAGCCTGGGCCGGCGAGGCGTTGTTCACGCCGGTGACACGAGCCCCGGCCGGCTGGTTGCTGTCGGTCACCGTGATGCCGAGCAGCGGACGCCCCACCGGCGGTGCCGGAGTCGGCGTGGGCGTCGGCGACGGGGCCGGGGTGGGCGTCGGCGACGGAGCCGGAGTCGGGCTCGGTGCCGGAGTCGGCGTGGGAATCGGAGTCGGCGTCGGCGTGGGACTCGGAATCGGCGGCGGGGTCGGCGTCGGCGTGGAACTGGGCGTCGGCGTCGGCGTCGGCGACACGGTGGGCGTCGGAGTCGGAAGCACCGGCGTCGGGCTCGGCGAGGGCTCCACGGTCGGCACCACCGACGGCGGAACACTGGGCACGACCGACGGCAGCACGCTGGGCAGCACCGACGGCGGCACGCTGGGCTCCGGCGAGGTCGGGTTGACCGGGACCGGCGCTGCAGACTCGGACGGCGCGATGCGCGCCCCGATCGGCCGAGCCGGGCGCGGTTGGAGTCCAGGAACGATCACGGCCGGAGCCCAGGGCTGCGGCGAAGCCGAGACCGACGGAGCCGGTGCGGGTGCCGGCGCACTCGCGGACGCGCTCGCCGCGGGAACCGGCACGACCGCCGGCGGCGGCGCCACCGTGGCGGGCGACAGCGAGTTGGCCGCGATCACGGCGATCGCCGCCACGGCCACGACTCCCGCTCCTGCACCGGCGACGGTCCGGGCCGAGGTGCGCACCGCGGCACCACCGGCCTTCACCCCCGCCGACGCGCTCTCGCCGCCGATCATCGCGCCCGCGGCACCAGCCGCGTCACCACCGGCGGGAACGAACGCAGCGCCGCCCGCGGCTCCTGCCGCGGTTCCACCGGCAGCACCCGACGCAACGGATCCACCGGAGCCTGCCCCACCGGCCGCACCCGCAGCGGATCCACCCGCGGCACCGGCGCCAGCCGAGCCGCTCGCGACGGCGGTCCCGCCCACGGCCGTTCCGCCGGCAGCACCCGAGGCCGTCCCGCCCGCGCCGCCTGCGGCGGACACCGGGTCGATCCCCGCCGCATGCGTCGCGGCCGCAGCCGTCGTGCCGTCCAGCATGAGCATGGCGGCGAGCGAACCCGCGGAGCCGATGCCGATGAGGCCGGCGATACGCAGCGATACGGCGAGATGGGCGATGCGATGCGTGGCGCGTTCACAGGAGTCACACTCGTCGAGGTGACGGCGAACCCGCTGTTCCTGGGCGGTGCTGAGCGAATGGCGCACGAAGCCGCTGATGTGATCGAGCACCCATTCGCACTCCGGGTCCTCGCTCCGGGAGTCCACGTGCGCCTGCAGCCAGGCGCGTCCGAGCGCGGCACGCGCGCGCTTGGTCAGCGCAGCGGTGCTGTTGGGCGTCAGGTGCAGGCGCTGGGCGACATCGGACGTGCCGTGCCCCTCGACGTCGATCATCCACAGCACGGACCGCCAGCGCTCCGGCAGCGTGTCGAACGCCTGGGAGACCACCTCGTGCTCGGCCATGGCGGCGCTGAAGCCGTCATCGCTGACCGTCGCCGTGCGGCGCATCCAGTGCTCGAGGTGATCGTCCTCGGAGACCTCCTCGCGCTTGCGGGTGGCCTGGTTCGTGGCGATATTGCGCATCGTCGTGCGCAGGTACGGCCCGAACGCCTGATCCGGTCCGCCACCGCCTCGCAGCGCCGACCACGTCCGGGCGAAAGCCTCCGAAGCCAGGTCGTCAGGATCGATGACGCTGGTGATATGCGCCGCGAAGCGCAACGCCCCGGCATGATGCGCCCGGAACAGCAGGTCGAAGGCCTCTTGATCGCCCTCTCGGCAGCGGTCGAGCAGCTCCGTCTCATCCGGTTGGTCGATGACGTCGGGCGTTTCGTCGTCGTACGTGGCCATGCGTGATTTCCCCCAGCGAGCAGACGATCAGAACAGCAGCGGGTCGACGGCCGCTGCGATGAAGACCAAGGACAGGTAACTGTTGGACCAGTGGAACAAGCGCATCGGCGCCAACGCCGCGTCGCGCATGCCTGCGTTCGCGCGCTGCAGCAGCGCGAGCGACTCCCACAACAGCCAGGCGCCCGCGATACCGGCGACCACCGGATACAGCCAGCCGGTGCCCGCCACCGGCCAGAGCGCGAGGCTCGTGACGACGGTGAGCACCGAATAGGCGAGGATGCGGCGCGTGACGTAGGGCGCTTCCTTGACGACCGGCAGCATCGGGACGTCGACCTGCGCGTAGTCCTCGCGGTAACGCAGGGCGAGCGCCCAGGTGTGCGGAGGCGTCCAGAAGAAGACGATCAGGAACAGGATGAGCGGCGGCCAGGCCACCGACCCGGTCACGGCCGTCCACCCGATCAGCGGCGGAAAGCAGCCCGCGACGCCGCCCCACACGATGTTCTGCGCCGTACGGCGCTTGAGCCACAGCGTGTAAATGAAAACGTAATACAGGATTGCGACCACCGACAGCGCCGCCGCCAGCCAGTTCGCGCCGAATCCGAGCATGAGCGTCGACACGATGCCCAGCACGACTCCGAACACGTAGGCCGCCGGGCGGCCCACCTGCTCGCGCACCATCGGACGCCGCCGCGTCCGGCGCATCTGCTCGTCGATGTCGGCATCCAGGATCGAGTTGAACACGTTCGCGGACGCCGCCGACAGCGTGCCGCCCACGAACGTGACGAACGCCAGGATCGGATCGGGGAAACCCCCCGCGGCAAGGAACATCGCCGGGATCGTGGTCACCAGGAGCAACTCGATGATGCGCGGCTTGGTCAGCCCCACGTAGGCTTTCACGGCACCCCACGGGCCGGAGACAGGGGTGGCCGGAGCCTCCGTCCTGACTGAGCGCATCATCGAACCTCCGGCATCCGAGAGTGCAGCCGCGCGCCGATTCAGCGCAGGCCTTCCGCCCATAGTAGTCCACGTCACCGACAACACCCGCCTGGGACTCGTGGGGCGAGGGCCCTCCCCCGGCCTTGATCGGTGCGGCACGCACGAACAGCACGAACCGGGATATCCGTCAAGGCGCCGTACACCACGTGACCACTGTCTCGATGTCGTGGGAGGCGACCTAGGATCGCGCCGTGACCGATGCCCCGTATGTGAACCCGCTGCGCGACGAGACCGATCGCCGGTTGCCGCGCGTCGCCGGGCCGTGCGCCCTGGTGCTGTTCGGAGTGACCGGCGATCTCGCGCGCAAGAAGCTGCTGCCCGCGATCTACGATCTCGCCAACCGCGGTCTGCTGCCCCCCAGCTTCGGGCTGGTCGGCTACGGACGCCGCGACTGGGACGATGAGCAGTTCGCCGACTACGTCTTGGAGTCGGTGCGCGAGCGGGCCCGGACGCCGTTCCGGGCCGAGGTGTGGCGCCAGCTCGCCGAGGGCATCCGCTTCGTGACGGGGGCCTTCGATTCCGACGAGGGATTCACCCGCCTGGCCGACACCCTCAAAGAACTGGACAATGACCAGGGAACCGAGGGCAACCACGCTTTCTACCTGTCGATCCCGCCGGCTGGGTTCGACCAGGTCATCGAGCAGCTCAACCGCCACCAGCTGGTCGACAAACAGCGGCGCAAGCCCTGGAGCCGCGTGGTGATCGAGAAGCCGTTCGGCCACGATCTGGCCAGCGCCCGCGCGCTGGAGGAGAAGGTGTCCAGCGTCTTCAGTTCCGATTCGGTGTTCCGGATCGACCACTATCTGGGCAAGGAGACGGTCCAGAACATGATGGCGCTGCGGTTCGCCAACCAGCTGTTCGAGCCGGTGTGGAACCGCAACTACGTCAGCCACGTGCAGATCACCATGGCCGAGGACATCGGCATCGAGGGACGCGCCGGCTACTACGACGGCATCGGGCAGGCCCGCGACGTCATCCAGAACCACCTGCTGCAGCTCCTGGCGCTGGTCGCCATGGAGGAACCGGCCTCGTTCGAGGCCGGCAACCTGCGCGCGGAGAAGGAGAAGGTGCTCGCGGCCGCTCGCGCCCCCCGCAACCTCAAGTCGCACACCGCGCGCGGCCAGTACACGGCCGGCT
This sequence comes from Propioniciclava sp., assembly GCF_047602245.1. Classification (GTDB taxonomy): domain Bacteria; phylum Actinomycetota; class Actinomycetes; order Propionibacteriales; family Propionibacteriaceae; genus Propioniciclava. The sequence goes on along the minus strand of NZ_JASGHT010000001.1, from coordinate 2,767,608 downwards.
GGGCTTCCGGCGAGAAGGTCAAGGGATATCTGGAGGAGGACGGGATCGACCCGTCCACCCACACCGAGACCTACGCCGCGTTCCGGGTCGACATCGACAACCGCCGCTGGGCCGGCGTCCCGTTCTACCTGCGGGCCGCCAAGCGGATGCCGCGCCGGGTCACCGAGATCGCGCTGATGCTGCGCCCGGCGCCGCACCTGCCGTTCAACCTGAACGACACCGAGCAGCTGGGCACCAACGCGCTCGTGATGCGCATCCAGCCCGACGAGGGCATCACGCTGCGCTTCGGCGCGAAGGTGCCGGCGACACCGATGGAGATCCGTGACGTCAGCATGGACTTCAACTACGGCACCAGCTTCGCCGAGTCCAGCCCCGAGGCGTACGAGCGGCTCATCCTCGATGTGCTGCTCGGCGACCCGCCGTTGTTCCCGCAGCACACCGAGGTGGAGTTGTCGTGGAAGATCCTCGATCCGATCCTCGAGTACTGGGCCCGCAAGAAGAACCCGCCCGAGGGCTATCCGGCCGGCACCTGGGGCCCGCCGTCGGGCCACACGATGCTCGAGCTGGACGGCTTCACCTGGCGGCGTCCGTAACCACCGGCGGCAAGGAAAAACATGATCACCACACTCAAGGGCACCACCGCCCGCGACATCCAGAACGCCATCACGCATGCCCGCCAGAGCGTGGGCGTGGCCTCCGGCCTGGTCTTCACGCTGATCGTCGTGGCGCCGGCGTCCGACTACGACGAGGTATTCGATGCCTGCGTCGAGGCCGGCCGCGAGCACCCCTCCCGCATCATCGTGGTCACCGACGGCTCGGCGCGCGCCACCCGGCTGGACGCCGAACTGCACGTCGGCGACGAGGTCCCGGGCGAGATCGTCGCGCTGCGCTTCCATGGCGAGTTGCGCGAGCACAAGGACTCCACCCTGCTACCCCTGCTGCTGTCGGATTCGCCGGTGATCGCCTGGTGGCCGCGCGAGGCGCCCGAGCCGGTCGCGTCCGACCCGATCGGCGCCTTGGCCGGGCGCCGGGTGACCGACGCGATGGGCTGCGCCGATCCGCTCCGCCGGCTGCTGTCGCGCGCGCAAGGCCTCGCCCCCGGCGACACCGACCTGACCTGGACGCGGCTGACGCCGTGGCGGGCGATGCTGGCCTCGGCCCTCGACATCCACCAGCTGCCGGTCACCGCCGCGTCGGTGCATGCCGCCAAGGACAACGCCGCCGGCCTGCTGCTTGCCTCCTGGCTGGGCTCGCGGCTCGGCCTGGACGCCGAGTTCGTCGCCAACGCCGGCCCCGGCATCACCCAGGTGACGCTCACCACGCAGGAGGGCGACATCACCCTGAGCCGCACCGACGGACGGATGGCCACCCTGTCCGCCCCGGGCGCTCCCACGCGCGCCGTCGCGTTGCGCCGCCGCGAGATGAGCGCCTTGATCACCGAAGAACTTCGCCGCCTCGACAGCGATCAGGTCTTCATGACTACGATGAATCATCTGACCGCTTCACAGGTGCCCCAGGGGGACGCCGCGAAGGAGTGATATGGACACCGTCGCGCGCTACGCCACCAGCTCCGACCTGGCCCTCGGCGTCGCCGAGCGGCTCATGCGCCGGCTGGAGGAACTGCAGATCGCCTCGGACGGCCCCGTCCATCTCTGCCTGACCGGCGGCAACATCGCCAACCGGATCTACGAGTCGTTCACCGAGATGATCGCGGGCTCCGGGCTGGACCCGGACCGGATCGTGCTGTGGTGGGGCGACGAGCGGTTCGTGCCCACCGAGGATCCCGACCGGCACGCGGGGCGCACCTTGTCGATCCTGGCGCGCACTTTTGCACTGGCGCCCGGGCAGACCCACCCGATGCCGGCCGCCGACGGCGTGGCCGACAACGACGCCGCGGCAGCCACCTACGCCAAAGAACTCGGCGACACGGCCTTCGACATCTGCCTGATGGGCATCGGCAAGGACGGTCACACGGCGTCGCTGTTCCCGAACCATCCCTCGTTCGACATCGCCACCACGCACACCGTGATCGGCGTCAGCGACTCCCCCAAGCCGCCCGCGGAGCGGATCAGCCTCACCGTGCCGGCCTTCAACCGCAGCCGGGAGGTCTGGTACCTGGTCAGCGGCGCCAACAAGGCGAATGCGGTCGCTCGAGCGCATTCGGGCGACCCGTCGATCCCCAGCGGTGTGATCCGGGGCGCAGAGCGGACGCTGTGGCTGCTCGACCGCGAGGCCGCGGCGAAATTCCCCTACCACGAGTGCAGCTTCTGACCTCGCCCTTGGCCGGGTCCGGCGGCTTCGGTCAGGCCTGAGCGTCCAGGGCACCACGCACCAAGCGCATGGCGTCGGTAGCCGGAAGGCCCAGCTGCCGGATCAGCGCCACGTAGTCGCGTGCCGCCGCGGCGGCCGCCTTCTCGGTCGACTCGGTCGTGCCGGTCACGAACGATCCGGCCCGGCCGCGGGTCTCGATCACCCCGGACGCCTCCAACTCGCGATAGGCCCGCGCCACGGTGTTCGGTGCCAGCCCGAGTTCGGCGGCCAGATGCCGCACCGGCGGCAGCCTGTGGTTGGCCGGGAACTCACCCGAAGTGCGGGCGTCGGTGATCTGCTGTTTGAGTTGCTCGTACGGCGGCGTCGCCAGCGATGGATCAACGATCAGCATCCGCCACCTCCAGCGGCGCCCACAACCGGCGCCGCATCCGGTGCACGCTGCTCAGTTCCAGCGCCAGGAAGACGACAAAGGCCAGTCCGCACAGGGCCAGCCTGACCGCCAGGTCGGCGAAACCGGCGACCGAGAACACGACGTAGCTGGCCATGATGCCGATCGCGAGTAGGCCCACCACGTCCTCGCGGCGGACGGCGTCCGCCCAGGCCAGTTCGATGCCGGACGCCGCGGCCTGCGGCTGGCTGGCCAGCCAGGATGCCATCACCGTGCCTCCGATCGCCACGATGACGACCACCGCCACCACCCACGGCCACCAGGGGGCGCCGTCGGCCAGCAGCACCGTGGCCACGACGGCCACGATCTGGGTGAGGATCACCGCCAGCACCGCCCAGACCGGCACGAAGTCGGCCAGCGTCACCCGCCGGCCACGCGACACCCTGACGCCGGTTCCTGCGGTCCACGCATCCCGGGCGCCGAGCACCGCCGACGCCACCGACCGTCCCAGCAGCCCGGCGATGAACAGGGTGACCAGGGTGGTGTTGATGTTGATCCGGATCAGGACGATGGCCACCACGGCGACCGCCAACGCCACCGCGCTGACCCGGACCGCCGCCCGCTCACGAACGGCCACCCTGGCCTGGAACTCCTCGGGTGCATCGGAGTCGGGGAAGGCCTGGCCCTTGAGGATGCCGTGGCGCAGGAACCGTTCGCTGCGCATATAGTCCGGCAGCAGGGCGCGGTTGTTCATCATCAGGAAGACGAACACCGCCTGCATCGACGTGAACAACCATGCTTCCCAGCTCATGATGCACCGCCCTTCGTACCTACCTTTGTATCAAATGTAGCAGTACAAAGAGCGGCGATCCACCCTCAGCGACGGGCGATCAGGAGATCAGTAGATGACCTCGCCCGCGGCACGGCGGGCCCGCAGGCCGGCGAGCGCCTCGGCCAGGATCGCCTCGGCCTCCTCGTCGGAGCGGCGCTCCTTCACGTACGCGAGGTGCGTCTTGTACGGGGTGATCTTCGGCGGGGGCGGCGGGTTCTCCGAATCGAGATTGGCCGGCAGACCACAACGCATGCAATCCCACACTTCGGGGACCACTGCTTCGGCCGCGAAGGCCGGACGGGTCTCGTGCCCGTTGCTGCAGAAGAACGAGACGTACAGCCGCGGCGCGGAGTCCCCCCGCTCGGCCTCACCCATCGGACCTGCGCCGACGCGGCTGCCTCGGATCGCGCTACCACCAGCCACTGAATGAACTCCTCAGATCAAGAAACGAAGAAGGTGTGAGAGGTGCCGCGCTCAGCCGACCGTGGGTGCCCAGCGATACAACGCGAGCAGGGTCAGGATGCAGACGATCCACAACAGGCCGACGATGATCGTGAGCCGGTCCAAGTTGCGCTCGGCGACCGACGAACCGCCCATCGAACTCGACATGCCGCCGCCGAACAGGTCGGACATGCCGCCGCCCCGGTTCTTGTGCAACAGCACGAACATCGACAGGGCCAGCGACAAGATCACCAGCAGGATCGACACGGTCATGATCGGCCATGTCATCAGGGGCGCAACAATCACCGGGTTAGTCTAACCCACCACAACGCAGGCACCACCACGAGGTGTCCCACGCCGCCTGAGCCCCCCCTTCCCCGGGTAGAACAAGACCGCACGACAAGACCGGGGCCGGCACAAGGCCGACCCCGGTCGAGGTTCGAATCCCCCGAGGGGGAATCAGCTCAGCGCTGGTAGAACAGCACGATCTTGGCGAACTCCTCGGGATCGAGGCTCGCGCCACCGACCAGAGCGCCGTCGACGTCCGGCTTCGCCATCAGCTCGACGACGTTGCCCGACTTGACCGAGCCGCCGTACTGGATGCGCACCGCGTCCGCGGCCTCGGCGCCGACCAGTTCGGCCACGCGGGCGCGAATCGCACCGCAGACCTCCTGGGCGTCCTCGGGGGTGGCGACCTCGCCGGTGCCGATGGCCCACACGGGCTCATAGGCGATCACCAGCGAGCCGACCTGCTCGGCGGACAGATCCGCGAGCACCTTGTCGACCTGCGCGAGCACGAACGGAACCTGCTCGCCCGCCTTGCGGACGTCCAGCTTCTCGCCGACGCAGATGATCGGGATCATGCCTGCGGCCAAGACGACCTTCGCCTTCTCGTTGATGATCTCGTCGGTCTCGCCGTGGTAGTCGCGGCGCTCGGAGTGACCCACGACCACGTAGGCGCAGTTCAGCTTCGCGAGCATGTCGGCGGAGATCTCACCGGTGTAGGCGCCCGAGGCGTGCACCGAGATGTCCTGCGCACCGTAGCTGAGCGGGAGCTTGTCGCCCTCGACCAGGGTCTGCACCGTGCGCAGATCGGTGAACGGCACCATCACGGAGGCCTCGGACTGGGCCGGGTCGTGCTTGGCGTCCTTCAGGCTCCACGCCAGCTTCTGGACCACGCCAGCAGCCTCGACGTGGTTGAGGTTCATCTTCCAGTTACCCGCCATCAGCGGGACACGGTTCGCCACGATTCAGTTCCCTTCGAGAACATCCAGACCCGGGAGCGTCTTGCCCTCCAGGTACTCCAGTGAAGCGCCGCCGCCGGTCGAGATGTGCCCGAAGGCGTCATCGGCGAAGCCGAGCGTACGGACGGCCGCGGCGGAATCGCCGCCGCCCACGACGGTGAAAGCGCCGGTGTCGGCCAGCGCCTGCGCGACAGCCTTGGTACCGTCGGCGAAATCGGCGACCTCGAACACACCCATCGGGCCGTTCCAGAACACCGTCTTGGCGCCCAGGATCGCCTCCGCGTAGGCGGCAGCGGTCGCCGGACCGACATCGAGACCCATCTGGTCGGCCGGAATGGCGTCCGCCGCCACCACGGTCTTCTCGAAGGGGCCGTCACCGGACGGGAAGGCCGGGGACACGACGGCATCGGTCGGGATGAGCAGCTGCTTGCCCGCGGCGGTCGCCTGCTCCATGTACTCCTTGACGACGTCGATCTTCGTGTCGTCGACCAGCGAGGTGCCGATCTCGAGGCCGTTGGCCTTGAGGAAGGTGTAGCCCATGCCGCCGCCGATGATCAGCGTGTCGGCGACCTTGAGCAGGTTGTCGATGACCGACAGCTTGTCGGCCACCTTCGCGCCGCCGAGGACGACGACGTAGGGGCGCTCGGGGGTCTCGGTCAGCTTCTTCAGGACGTCGACCTCCTTCGCCACGAGATGACCGGCCGCGTTCGGCAGCAGCTTGGCCACGTCGTAGACGGACGCCTGCTTGCGGTGCACCACGCCGAAGCCGTCGGAGACGAAGACGTCACCGAAGGCGGCGTACTTGGCCGCGAGGGCCTCGCGCTCGGCGTCCACCTTGGACTCCTCGGCGGGCTCGTAGCGGACGTTCTCAAGCAGGAGGATCTCGCCGTCGGCCAGCCCTGCCACAGCTTCGGTGGCGGCGGGGCCCACCACGTCGCCGGCCAGGGTGACCTTGGCGTCGATCAGCTCACCCAGCCGCTTGGCGGCCGGAGCGAGCGAGTACTTCGGGTTCACCTCGCCCTTCGGGCGACCCAGGTGAGCCATCACCACAACCTTGGCACCGGCCTCCGTGAGCTGCTTGAGCGTGGGCAATGCAGCGCGGATGCGCCCGTCGTCGGTGATCGTCTCGCCATCGAGCGGGACGTTGAAATCGCAGCGGATGAGGACACGCTTGCCCTGCAGATCCCCCAGATCGTTGATGGACTTCACCTGGTTTCGCCTTTCAGGATTCGGATGGTTGGGTGAGGATCAGAGCTTGGACGCGACCAGCGAGGTCAGGTCGACCAGGCGGTTGGAGTAGCCCCACTCGTTGTCGTACCAGGACAGGACCTTCACCAGGTTGCCGATGACCTTGGTCTCGGCGGCATCGAAGATGCTGGAGGCCGGGTCGCCCACGATGTCGGCGGACACGATCGGGTCGGCCTGGTACACCAGGACGCCCTTCAGCGGGCCCTCGGCGGCGGCCTTGACCGCAGCCTGCACGGCCTCGACGGTGACCTCCTTCTCGGCGATGAAGGTCAGGTCGGTCAGCGAGCCGGTCGGGGTGGGAACGCGCACGGCGAGGCCGTCGAACTTGCCCTTGAGCTCGGGGAGGACCAGGGACACGGCCTGAGCCGCACCGGTCTTGGTGGGGATCATGCTGAGGGCCGCGGCGCGGGCGCGACGCAGGTCGCTGTGCGGCGCGTCCAGCAGGCGCTGGTCACCGGTGTAGGAGTGGATGGTGGTCATGATGCCGCGGACGATGCCGAACTCGTCGTTGAGCACCTTGGCCAGCGGCGCGAGGCAGTTGGTGGTGCAGGACGCGTTCGAGATGATGTGGTGCGCGGCCGGGTCGTAGTCGCCGTCGTTGACGCCGATGACGAAGGTCGCGTCGATGTTCTTCGCCGGAGCGGAGATGATGACCTTCTTGGCGCCGCCCTGGATGTGGGCGCCGGCGGACGGGCCGTCGGTGAAGAAGCCGGTGGACTCGATCACGATCTCGACGCCGAGCTCGCCCCAGGGCAGGTCGGCCGGGTTGCGCTGAGCGAGCACCTTGATGTGCTTGCCGTCGACGGTGATGCCGTCGTCGTCATGGGTGACCTCGCCGGAGAAGCGGCCGAGGATCGAGTCGTACTTGAGCAGGTGCGCGAGCGTCTTGGTGTCGGTGAGGTCGTTGACCGCCACCACCTCAAGGTCAGCGCCCTGCTGCAGCAAGGCGCGGAAGAAGTTGCGACCGATACGGCCGAAGCCGTTGATGCCAACCTTGACAGTCATTGAACAGGGTCTCCTTCGTGGGGTCGTCTCGCCCGACGCCGGGCGAGAACTGGACGCCACCCACACTAGCGAAAAAGCCAACGTTACGAAGGTGTTATGACCCGGCTCTGGGACGGATGAACCGCACTCCTAGCCGGAGCGCGTTTCAGTCCCCATCGTCGAGCATGTCAGGGCTGAGGTTCGCCTCGGTACCAGGGATGCCGAGCTCGACCGCCCGCCGGTCGGCGGTCGCCAGCAACCGGCGGATCCGGCCCGCCACGGCGTCCTTGGTCAACGGCGGATCGTGCAGCTGGCCGAGCTCTTCGAGGCTGGCCTGCTTGTGCTCCAGCCGGAGCAGTCCCGCGGTGCGCAGGTGCTCGGGCACCTCCTCGCCGAGGATGGTGAGCGCCCGCTCGACCCGCGCGCCGGCGGCTACCGCGGCCCGCGCCGAACGGCGCAGGTTGGCGTCGTCGAAGTTGGCCAGCCGGTTCGCGGACGCCTTGATCTCGCGGCGCATGCGCCGCTCTTCCCAGGTCAGCAGCGTTTCGTGCGCGCCGAGCCGGGTCAGCATGGTGGCGATCGCGTCGCCGTCGCGGATCACCACGCGGTCGATCCCGCGCACCTCCCGCGCCTTCGCCTGGACGCCGAGGCGCCGGGCGGTGCCCACCAGCGCGAGCGCGGCCTCCGATCCGGGGCAGGTGACCTCCAGCGCCATCGACCGGCCCGGTTCGGTCAGCGACCCGTGCGCGAGGAAGGCGCCGCGCCACACCGCGGTGGCGATATCGGGGCCGCCGGAGATCACCGAGGCGGGCAGGCCGCGCACCGGGCGTCCGCGCGCGTCGATGAGACCGGTCTGGCGGGCCAGCGAATCGCCGTTGCGGATCAACCGCACCACGTAGCGCGTGCCACGGCGCAAGCCGCTCGGCGTCACCACCACGAACTCGCAGGTGAAGCCGAACAGGTCGTCGATCGCGGTGCGCAACCGGCGGGCGGCGGCCCCGGTGTCCAAGTCGGCCTCGACCATGATCGCGCCCCCGGCGATGTGCAGGCTTCCGGCGAAACGCAGCAGCGCCGTCACCTCTGCCTTGCGGCAGGCCGGCTTCGTGACCGGCACCGCGGCCAACTCTGCCTTCACCTCTGCGGTCAATGCCATAACGGCCAGCCTACTCATCAGGCCAACGGTCGGCGATGCGTCACCGTGCCATCAGGTCGGCGAAAAGCACAGCGAGACGGTTCACATCATGGCGGGGGCTGCCGTCGAGCGCCCGCACCGGGGCCACGATCAACTCCGCCCCCAAGGCGGCGGCGTAGCGGGCCAACTGCGGATCGTCCTGTGCGAACGACGGATCGCACAGAATCGCCTCCAGCCGCAGCCGCGGCGCATGGTCGGCGAGCACCTCCAGATGATGGGACGCCGTGAAACCGGCCGTCTCATCGGCCGGCACCAGATTGAGGCACAGCACGCGACGAGCCTGGGTGGAGACGATCGCCTCGGCCAGATCCGGGACGAGCAGGTGCGGGATCACCGAGGTGAACCATGAGCCGGGGCCGAGCACCACATGATCGGCGGTGCGGATGGCGTCCAGTGCCTCCGGGCAGGCCGGCGGATCGGCCGGCAGCAGCCGCACCTCATGCACCGCCCCCGGCGAGCCCGCCACGCGCGCCTGTCCGCGCACCTGGCGCAGTTCGTCGGGATGATCGGGATCCAGGCCCGAGATATCCGCCTCGATTTCCAGCGGCACCGCAGCCATCGGCAGCACCCGTCCGCGGACGCCGAGCAGCTTCGCCACCATGTCGAGCCCGGCCACCGGATCGCCCAGCCGCTCCCAGATGCCGGCGATCAGCAGATTGCCGATGGCGTGCCCGGCCAGCGGGCCCTCGCCGCCGAACCGCGACTGCAGCACGTCGGCCCACACCCGGCCTTCGGAGTCGTCGGAGCATAGCGCCGCCAGCGCCATCCGCAGGTCGCCGGGCGGCAGGATGTCGAACTGGTCGCGCAGGCGTCCGGACGAACCGCCGTCATCGGCGACCGTCACCACCGCGGTGAGCCGGTCGGTCACCCGCCGCAGCGCGCGCAGGGACGCCGCCAGACCATGGCCGCCGCCCAGCGCGACGACCGCCGGCGGATCGTCGTGCGGCCCGCTCATTCCATCCCCAGGTCGCGGTGCACGACATGCACGGCCCGGCCGTCGGCGCGCAGACGCGCGGCCAACTCCTCGGTCATCGCCGTCGAGCGGTGCTTGCCTCCCGTGCAGCCGATCGCGACCGTGGCCAGCCGCTTGCCCTCGCGCTCGTAGCCGGGCGCGAGCACGTCGATCATGTTCTTGACCGCCTCCAGCCACGGGTCCGCGGCAGCCTGGCCGAGCACGTAGCCAGACACTGCTTGCGACAGACCGGTCTGCGGGCGCAGCTCGGGGACCCAGTGCGGGTTCGGCAGGAAGCGCACGTCCAGCACGATGTCGGCGTCGACCGGGATGCCGTTCTTGAACCCGAACGACATCAGCGTCAACCGGAGCGCCCGGTCGTCGGGGGTGTTGAACGCGTGCGCGACCCGGTCGGCGAACTGGTGCACGTGCAGATCGGAGGTGTCGACGACCATGTCGGCGGCCGCGCGCAGCGTGGCCAGTAACTCGCGCTCGCGGCGGATGCCGTCCAGCAGCGGGCCGTCCTCCTGCAACGGGTGCGGGCGCCGCACCGACTCCTGGCGGCGGACGATCACCTCATCGGACGCCTCGATGAACAGGATCTGCGGCCAGATGCCGCGCGCGCCCAACTCGTCGAACGCCGCCGGGATGTCTTCGAACTCCGACCGGGTCCGCACGTCGAGCACGACCGCGACCTTGTCGTAGCCCGATTCCCGTGCCACCTCCAGCAGGTTGGGCAGCAGCGTCGGCGGCAGATTGTCCACGACGTACCAGCCCAGGTCCTCCAGCGTGTGGGCGGCGGTACGGCGTCCGGCCCCCGACATTCCGGTGATCGCGACGAAGCGGGTGGTGGGTGCGCTCATGGCGCCATTATGTCGGTTGGATCTCGCCCGTGGCAGTGTTCAGCGCCTCGGTTGCCTCACGCCCTTCGAGCGCCACCTTGACCGCCTCGGCGGTCTTGCGGCCGATGCCGGGCACCAGCGCGATGTCGTCCACCCCGGCGGCGCGCAGTTTGCGCATGCTGCCGAAGTGCGTCAGCAGGGCTTTGCGGCGCAGCTCCCCCAGCCCGGGAACGCCGTCGAGCATGCTGTCGACCATCGTCTTGCTGCGGCGTCCGCGATGATGCGAGATGGCGAACCGGTGCGCCTCGTCGCGGGCCCGCTGCAGCAGGTAGAGACCCTCACTGCTGCGCGGCAGGATCAGCGGATATTCCTCGTTCGGCAGCCAGACCTCCTCCAGCCGCTTGGCCAGCCCGATCAGCGGAATGTCGCCCACGCCGAGCGCGTCCAGCGCCGCCTGCGCCGCCGCCACCTGGGGGGCGCCGCCGTCGACGACGATCAGGCTCGGCTTGTAGGCGAACTTGCGCGCCACCCCTGTGGTGGCGTCGATCAGCACGGCGTCCTCACCGGTGAGCGAGGCCTGGTCGTCGAGATAGCGGCGCATCCGGCGGGTGATCACCTCATGCATCGCGCCCACATCGTTACTGCCCTCGACCGTCCGGATCAGGAAGCGGCGATACTCCGACTTGCGGGCCAGGCCGTCCTCGAAGACGACCATCGAGGCGACCACCTCGGTGCCCTGCAGATGGGAGATGTCGAAGCACTCGATCCGCAGCGGCGGGGTGTCCAGGCCGAGGGCGTCCTGGAGTTCCTCCAGCGCCCGGTTGCGGGTGGACAGATCCGAGGCCCGCTTGGTCTTGTGCAGCGCGAGCGCCTCGGCAGCGTTGCGGGCGACCGTGTCGAGCAGCACCCGTTTGTCACCACGCTGCGGCACGCTCACCTTCACCTTGGTGCCGCGCACCTCGCTGAGCAGATTGGCCAGTGCGTCGCCGGACGCCGGGGAGACCGGCAGCAGCACCTGGCGCGGGATGCCGCCGGAGATCTCGGCGAGGTCGGGATCGGCGTACAACTGCAGGCAGAAGTTCTCGGCCACTTCCTCCAGCGTCGAGTCGTCGGCCCGGTCGGCGACCCAGCCGCGTTCACCGCGCACCCGCCCGTGCCGGACGTGGAACACCTGGATCGCGACTTCCAACTCGTCGGCGGCCAGGGCGATCACATCGGCGTCGGTCGCGTCGCCCAGCACGATGGCGTTCCGTTCGGTGGCCGACTCGAGCGCGGCCAGCTGATCGCGCAGCACGGCGGCCTTCTCGAACTCGAGCTCCTCGGAGGCGGCCAGCATCTGGGTGCGGATCCGGCGGACCAGGTGGTTGGTGTTGCCGGCCAGGAAATCGCAGACGTCCTCGACGATGGCGCGATGATGGTCGGCGTCGATGCGGCCCACGCAGGGCGCCGAACACTTGCCGATGTAGCCGAGCAGGCAGGGGCGTCCGGACGCCGCAGCGTTGCGGAAGGCGCCATTGCTGCACGAGCGCATCGGGAAGACCCGCAGCAGCGAGTCGATCGTGTCGCGGATCGCCCACGCCTGCGCGTACGGCCCGTAGTAGCGGTTGCCCTTGCGCTTGGCGCCCCGGCCCACGAAGACCCGCGGGAACTCGTCGCCCCAGGTGACGCACACCCACGGGTAGGACTTGTCGTCGCGGTACTTGATGTTGAACCGTGGGTCGTACTGCTTGATCCAGGTGTATTCGAGCTGGAGCGACTCCAGTTCGTTCTGCACCACCGTCCACTCCACCTTGGCGGCCGTGCGCACCATCGTCTGGGTGCGGAAGTGCAGGTTGGCCGGGTCGGCGAAATAGGAGTTGAGCCGCTGGCGCAGGTTTTTGGCCTTGCCGACGTAGATGACCGTGCCCGCCGGATCGCTGAAGCGGTAGACACCCGGCTGGGTGGGGATCGTCCCCGGTGCGGGACGGTAGCTCGCCGGATCAGCCATGCTTTCCAGCCTAACGCGAGGGTCCGACCCTTTTCGCGGGCTCCCGTGCCGCGGGGCGGCTCGGCCGCGGGAGTAAATCACTGCACTCGTCTGGGCGGCGGCCTGGACAACATCAGTCCCACTGATCTTTCCGGGAGCACTGCGGCGACGAGTGCAGTGATTTGCTCTCGCCCCGGACTCCTTCTCTCTAGGCTGCTAGGCATGACGCCCGATCGACGCCAGTTCTTCACCACCGCCGGACTCGCCGCCCTCGCCGTCGGCACCGGAGCGATCACCGGCTGCAGCAGCGGCTCGTCGGCGCCCGCAGGACCTGCGACCCTGTCGATCCCGGCGTCGAGCATCCCCGTCGGCGGCGCGCGCATCCTCGACAACGCCAACTTCGTGATCACCCAGCCCGAGGCGGGCGTGTTCAAGGCGTTCAACAAGATGTGCACCCATCAGGGGTGCCCGGTGTCGGAGGTGGTCGGCACCAACCTGCACTGCACCTGCCACGGCGCCAAGTTCTCGATCGCCGACGGTTCGGTCACCCAGGGCCCGGCGACCAAGCCGCTGCGCGAGGCGAAAGCCGTGCTGGAGGGCGAGGACGTCGTCGTCTCAGCGTCCTGAGGACGCCGGTCACTTCTTGCGCGCCCACGCCACGCTGCCTACCCAGACCGCGGCAATCACCACCAGCGTCAGATAGTGGTGCCATGCAACCGCGCTGCCCGCGGAGAGCATCCTGACGATGTCGATGCCCTTGAAGATCAGGATGATCCCGATCAGGATCGGCGCCATCCCACGGTTGCGTGGATCGGACATGTCGAGGACCTCCGTCGTGACCAGTTGCTCCGGGACACCTCCCGGTCGCCCCAAGGTACCGGGTCGGGCTGAGGGTGATCGGACCCTGTTTGTCGAGTGGAGTCCAGCCACTGCGCCCGGCGCCGTCACCTTGACCCGGGTTAGTCACGTTCGCCCGGGTTACTCACGAAGAACAGGGGCGTTGCGACCATGCGCGGGGCAAAACGTACTGCTCAATCTCGGCCGCGCATCAGGAACATCAGTCCGACTGGCGTTTTTCTGGTCGTACCCGAATTGAGCAGTACGTTTTGCTCCGACCAGCGCATCATCGGCAATCTCGGTCTGGGACGATACGGTCACCAGGGAAAGGCCGGGCATGAGCAGCGCGAAACAGTACGCCGATGAGCTCAGCACTCTGCCGAGCGAGCAGTGGCCCTCCTACCTGAACGAGCACAGCGGACTGCCGGGACGTCGCGCCAATCTCACCCTCATGCAGACGGTCGCGGACACCGGACAGCGGGCGATCTTCGACGACCTGATCCGCAGCGGCGAGGAATACCTGGTGTGTTGCGGCGTGGTCGGACTGGGCGCCGCCCTGGCTGAGGGGGACGACGTCGAGGCGGCGCTCCGGCAACACGCGGCCGACCATCGGTGGCGCGTGCGCGAAGCCGTCGCGATGGCGTTGCAGCGTCTCGGCGACGTGGACGCCTCGCGCCTCACCGCGCTCGTGTTCGACTGGGTCGATGATGACCACCCTCTCGTGCAGCGCGCGGCCGTCGCCGGGATCTGCGAGCCTCGGCTGCTCACGAACGACCGAACGGCCACCGCCGCACGACAGGCGTGTCGCCGGGCGACCGATCACCTTGCCGCGCTGCCGCGCGAGCGGCGCACCGACCCGGATGTGCGCACGCTGCGCCAGGCTCTCGGCTACTGCTGGAGCGTGGCCGTGGCCGCCGCCCCCGAGCCCGGGATTCCGGCATTTCTCGCTCTCGGCGATGCCCCCGACGCCGACGTGGCCTGGATCGTGCGCGAGAACCGGAAGAAGAAGCGCCTGGCGAAACTCCTGGACGCCGGGGCCTCGCCCACCTCAGCACTGCGACCAACCGCTGACAGGTGAGAAGGGGTCAGGCGAGCAGGGGCGCCAGGAACTGGCCGGTGTGGCTGGCCGGGTTGGCGGCGACATCCTCGGGGGTGCCGATCGCGACCACCTGGCCGCCGCCGGATCCGCCCTCGGGGCCCATGTCGATCACCCAATCCGAGGTCTTGATCACGTCGAGGTTGTGCTCGATCACGATCACCGAGTTGCCCTGGTCGACGAGGCGTCCGAGCACGCCGAGCAGCTTGTTGATGTCTTCGAAGTGCAGGCCCGTGGTCGGCTCGTCGAGGATGTAGACCGTCTTGCCGGTCGAGCGGCGCTGCAGCTCGGTGGCGAGCTTGACGCGCTGCGCCTCGCCACCGGACAGGGTGGTGGCGGGCTGGCCGAGCCGGACGTAGCCCAGGCCGACGTCGACGAGGGTGTCCATGTAGCGGCGGATCGCGTTGATCGGCGCGAAGAACTCCGCAGCCTCCTCGATCGGCATGTCGAGCACCTCGGCGATCGTCTTGCCCTTGTAGCGCACCTCGAGGGTCTCGCGGTTGTAGCGCGCCCCGTGGCAGACCTCGCAGGGCACGTACACGTCGGGCAGGAAGTTCATCTCGATCTTGATCGTGCCGTCACCGGCGCAGTTCTCGCAGCGCCCGCCCTTGACGTTGAACGAGAACCGGCCCGGCTGGTAGCCGCGCGCCTTCGCCTCGGGGGTCTCGGCGAACAACTTCCGCACCCGGTCGAAGACACCGGTGTAGGTGGCCGGGTTGGACCGCGGCGTCCGGCCGATCGGCGACTGGTCGACGTGAATTGCCTTGTCGACGTGCTCCAGACCGGTGATCTTGCGGTGGTGGCCGGGCACGTCCTTGGCGTTGTACAGGTGCCGCGCCAAGGCCTTGGACAGGATGTGGTTGACCAGCGAGCTCTTGCCCGACCCGGACACGCCGGTGACCGCCACCGCGCAGCCGAGCGGGAACTCGACGGTGACGTCGCGCAGGTTGTTCTCGGTCGCGCCCACCACGATGAGTTTGTTGCCGTTGCCCGGACGCCGCACCGCCGGCACCGGGATGCTGCGGCGTCCGGAGAGGTAGGCGCCCGTCAGCGAGCGCTCGTTGGCGAGCAGTTCGGCGACGGTGCCCGACACCACGACCTCACCGCCGCGCTCGCCGGCGCCGGGACCGATGTCGACCACATGGTCGGCGGTCCGGATCGTGTCTTCGTCGTGCTCGACGACGATGAGCGTGTTGCCCAGGTTGCGCAGCCGCACCAGCGTGTCGATCAGGCGCCGGTTGTCGCGCTGGTGCAGGCCGATGCTCGGCTCGTCCAGCACGTAGAGGACGCCGACCAGACCCGACCCGATCTGGGTCGCCAGCCGGATTCGCTGCGCCTCGCCACCGGACAGGCTGCCAGCCGCACGCGACAAGGTGAGGTAGTCCAGGCCGACATCGAGCAGGAAGCGCAGTCGCTCGTTGATCTCCTTCACCACGCGGTGCGCGATCGCCGCCTCGCGCTCGGTGAGGGTCAGGGTGCGCATGAAGTCGAGGCAGTGCGCGATCGACAGATCGGCCACCTCGGCGATGTTGCGGCCCGCGATCGTTACTGCGAGCGAGGTCGGCTTGAGCCGCGCGCCGCTGCAGCCGTCACAGGGGGCCTCCCGCATGAAGCCGCCGAAACGATCACGGGCATTGTCGCTCTCGGCTTCGGCGAAGCGGCGGCGCACGTACGGCAGCGCGCCCTCGAACGAGGCGTTGTAGCTGGTGGTGCGGCCGTGCCGGTTCGTGTGCGATACCCGCAGCGTGCCGCGGACGCCGTTGAGGATGAGCGCCTGGATCTTGGCGGGCAGATCCTCCCAGGGGGTATCGAGGGAGAAGTCGTACATGTCGGCCAGCGTGCGGAAGATCGTCTGGAAGTAGCCCGACACGTACACCGAACTCCACACGGCGACCGCGTTCTCCGACAGCGACTTGCTGCGGTCGGGGATGACGAGATCGACGTCGACCTCCATCTTCGTGCCCAGCCCCGAACACACCGGGCAGGCACCCCACGGAGCGTTGAAGGAGAACTGCCGGGGCTCCAGCTCCTCCAGCGAGATGTCGTGGTTGTTCGGGCAGGCCATCTTCTCCGAGTAGCGGCGGTGCCGCTTCGGGTCATCGGCCTCACGGTCGACGAACTCGATCTCGACCACACCGGACGCCAGCACGAGCGCCGTCTCGATCGAGTCGGTGAGCCGCTGCTTGATGGTCGGCTTCACCGCGAGCCGGTCGACGACCACCTCAATGTTGTGCCGGATCTGCTTGTCGAGCACCGGCGGGTTGGTCAGCTGGTGGATCTCGCCGTCCACCCGCACCCGGGTGAAGCCTTGGGTCACATAGGACCGCATCAGGTCGACGTGTTCGCCCTTGCGCCCGCGCACCACCGGGGCGAGCACCATGAACCGGGTGCCCTCGTCGAGTTCGAGCAGCCGGTCGACGATCTGCTGCGGCGACTGCTTGCTGATCGGCTCGCCGCATTCGGGACAGTGCGGACGCCCGATGCGCGCGTACAGCAGGCGCAGGTAGTCGTACACCTCGGTGATCGTGCCGACCGTCGAACGCGGGTTGCGGCTGGTCGACTTCTGGTCGATGGCGACCGCCGGGGACAGGCCTTCGATGAAGTCGACGTCCGGCTTGTCCATCTGGCCGAGGAACTGGCGGGCATAGGCCGACAGTGATTCGACGTAGCGACGCTGGCCTTCGGCGAAGATCGTGTCGAACGCCAGCGACGACTTGCCCGACCCGGACAACCCGGTGAAAACGATGAGGGCATCGCGCGGCAGCTCCAGCCCCACGTTGCGCAGATTGTGCTCGCGAGCACCCGCCACGATCAGTCGTTCAGTCACCCGCACCATGGTAGGTGCGGGGTCCGACAGTTTTTTCGCGCACCGCTCACCGCGACCATTGAACGTTCCAGTACGCCCGTTCGTCCCCCCGGCGCACAGGCTTCGGCGTTACTGTTGCCTCATGCTCGCGATCCTCAACCAGGGCCAGGTCGGACCGGTCCGCAAACGCATCGCGATCGCGACCCAAAGTCTGCTGCGTGACACCCTCACCCTCGACGACGCCGACTGGCGGGCCCCGTCGCTGCTTCCCGGCTGGTCACGAGCGCACGTGGCGACCCATGTCGCCCGCAACGCCGACGCCCTGCGCCGGGTGATCGCGGCCGCCCGCAGCGGCGACCCCGCCCCCCTTTACCCGTCGGCGAACACCAAGTACAACGACATCGAACGCGGCGCCGAGCGCAGCGGCATCGACCTCCAGGTCGACCTGGACACCTCGGCCGGCGAACTGGTCAACCTGGCCGACCGGGTCGAGGACTGGCTCACCCCCGTGCGCTTCCTCGGCGGCGAGTTCCCGCTCTCGGTGATCACGCTGGTGCGCCTGCAAGAGCTGACGATTCACCATCTCGACCTCGACTGTGGGTTCACCTGGGAGGACATCGAGCCCGTGCCCGCGCGGTGGCTGCTGCAGTGGATGCTGCTGCTCATGCGCGACGACCCGATGCTGCCCGCCGTCAACCTGGTCTCCGACACCGGTGAGACCGCCGAGATCGGCGGCGTCGGGGTGCCCCGCGAAGTCAGCGGCCCGGACGCCGCCCTGTGGGCCTGGCTGACCGGGCGCACCTCCGGCGACGGCGTCACCGGCGCCGAGGGCATCACGTTCCCGCTCGCGGGCTGACCTTCGCGGTCGTCGGCGGAGCCGTCCCGCTCGGCGGCTGACACCGCGCGCCGGAACGGGTTGGGCCCGAACGCTTGCGGGTGGCGGCGTCCGAGGCGTAGACACAAGCATGGAGATCACCAGCACCGTCGTCGGCCCGATGTCCAACAACGCTTATCTGCTCACCGATTCCGGCGAGGGTCTTCTCGTGGACGCCCCCGCCGACGCTCTCGCTCTGCTCGCGCTGATCGGTGATACCCCGATCGGCACGCTCGTCACCACGCATCGCCACCACGACCACCTCGGCGCCCTCGCGGAGATCGCCTCGCACACCGGCGCGCGTCTGGTCGCCGGCGCACCAGACGCCGCCGCGATCGAGGCCGCCACTGGGGTGAGCATCGACGACCGGGTCTGGGACGGCGACCACGTCCATGTCGGCGCGGTGAGGCTGGAAGTGATCGGTCTGGTCGGGCACACCCCCGGCTCGGTCACCCTCGCCTGGACGCCCGAGCACGGCGCCGCGCACCTGTTCGTCGGCGACTCCCTGTTCCCCGGCGGCGCCGGGAAAACCACCACGCCGGAGGACTTCCGCTCCCTGATGACCGATCTGGAGGCCAAGATCTTCGGCCGCTTCGGCGACGACACCGTGGTGCATCCCGGTCACGGCGACCCAACCACGCTCGGCAAGGAGCGCCCGCACCTGCGGGAGTGGTGGGACCGCGGTTGGTGAGCGGCGCCGGCGCCACGCCACCTCACTTGGTGGCCTCCACGATCTGGCGGATCGTCTTCTTGAGTTCGGCGATCTCGTCGCGCAGGCGCGCGGCCGTCTCGAACTGCAGTTCCCGCGCCGCCTCGTGCATCTGATCGGACAGTTCGTGGACCAGTTTCGCCAACTCCGAGGTAGGCAACGCCGACAGATCGCGTTCACCGCGCTTGGTGGGCACCGGTGAGGTCGGTTTGCCGCCGCCGAACTCGCCGACCACGTTCCAGGTGTCGGCGTCCTCGCGGGCGAGCATGTCGGTGATGTCGGCGATCTTCTTGCGCAGCGGCTGCGGGTCGATGCCGTGCTCGGTGTTGTAGGCGATCTGCTTGGCGCGGCGACGGTTGGTCTCGTCGATGGCGGCCTCCATCGACGGTGTCATCTTGTCGGCGTACATGTGCACCTGGCCGGCGACGTTGCGGGCCGCGCGGCCGATGGTCTGGATCAGTGAGCGCTCCGAGCGCAGGAAGCCCTCCTTGTCGGCGTCCAGGATCGCCACCAGCGACACCTCGGGCAGGTCGAGACCCTCGCGCAGCAGGTTGATCCCGACCAGCACGTCGTACTCGCCCAGGCGCAGCTCGCGCAGCAGCTCGATCCGGCGCAGCGTGTCGACCTCCGAATGCAGGTAGCGGGTGCGGACGCCGTGCTCCATCAGGTAGTCGGTGAGGTCTTCGGCCATCTTCTTGGTCAGCGTGGTGACCAGCACCCGCTCGTTGCGCGCCACCCGCTCGCGGATCTCACCCATCAGGTCGTCGATCTGCCCGGTGGTCGGTTTCACGATCACCTCGGGATCGATCAGGCCGGTCGGGCGGATCACCTGCTCGACGAATCCGTCCGCCTTCGCCTGCTCGTACGGCCCCGGGGTCGCCGACAGGTAGACGGTCTGCCCGATCCGCTCCACGAACTCCTCGAACCGCAGCGGACGGTTGTCCATCGCGCTCGGCAGCCGGAACCCGTGCTCGACCAGGGTGCGCTTGCGGCTCATGTCTCCCTCGTACATGCCGCCGATCTGCGGAATGCTCACGTGCGACTCGTCCACGACGAGCAGGAAGTCTTCGGGAAAGTAGTCGATCAGACAGTTCGGCGGGGTGCCCGGGCCGCGTCCGTCGATGTGCCGGGAGTAGTTCTCGATGCCCGAGCAGGTGCCGATCTGGCGCATCATCTCGATGTCGTAGCCGGTGCGCATCCGCAGCCGCTGCGCCTCCAGCAGCTTGTTGGACGCCTCGAGCTCGCTCAACCGCTCGCCCAGTTCGGTCTCGATGCCACCGATCGCGCGCTCCATCCGCTCGGGGCCTGCCACGTAGTGGGACGCCGGGAAGACGTACACCTCTTCGTCCTCGCTGAGCACCTCGCCGGTGAGCGGGTGCAGCGTGGACAGCGCCTCGATCTCGTCGCCGAAGAACTCCACCCGGACGGCGTTCTCCTCATACATCGGGAAGATCTCCATCGTGTCGCCACGCACCCGGAAGGTGCCGCGGGTCGGCGACAGATCGTTGCGCGCGTACTGGATCGACACCAGCGAGCGGGCGAGGGCGTCCATGTCGTGACTGTCCCCCACTCGCAGCCGGACCATCCGGTCCACGTACTCCTGCGGGGTGCCCAGGCCGTAGATGGCCGACACGGTCGCCACCACGATCACGTCGCGCCTGGTCAGCAGCGAGTTGGTCGCCGAGTGGCGGAGCCGTTCGACCTCCTCGTTGAGCGAGGAGTCCTTCTCGATGTAGGTGTCGGTCTGTGGGACGTACGCCTCGGGCTGGTAGTAGTCGTAATAGCTGACGAAGTACTCCACCGCGTTGTCGGGGAAGAACTGCCGCAGTTCGTTGGCGAACTGCGCCGCCAGGGTCTTGTTGGGCTGCATCACCAGCATCGGGCGCTGCAGCCGCTCGGCCAGCCAGGCCACCGTCGCGGTCTTGCCGGTACCGGTCGCGCCGAGCAGGACGACGTCGTTCTCCCCCGCCTCGATGCGCCGTTCCAGTTCGTCGATGGCGGCCGGCTGGTCGCCGGCCGGCTCGAAGTCCGCGTGCACCTGGAAGGGGGCCACGCGTCGGGTGATGTCACTGACCGGTCGCATGCGTTCAGCTTAGAAGGGGGCTCCGACAATTCTTCTCCACGCAGGTCTGCGCGCGGGGTCGGTCAGTGCGCGACCAGGACGACCTCGACGCCGGCGTCCCGTGCGGCGAGCACCGAGCGGTTCCCAGCCTCCCCGTCGGTCACCAGGACGTCGACCTCGGCGAACGCGGCCACGTTGGTGAGGAAGACCTTGTCGAGCTTGCTCGCGTCCACGCAGACGATGACGCGATCGGACGCCGCGACCGCGGCCCGCTTGGTGGCGGCCTCGCTGACGTTGTAGTCGGAGATGCCCCGTTCGGCGTCCACTCCCGCCACCGACATCACGTAGGTGTCGAGGTTGTAGGCGGTCAGCGACTGCACCGTCGCCGGGCCGATCAGGCTCATCTCGCCCTGGCGTAGCTCCCCGCCGGTGAGGAACACCGAGGTGTCGGGTTCGTCGACCAGTTGCATGGCGACCAGCAGGTTGGGGGTGAGCACGGTCAGCCCGAGCCCGCGCCCGCGGACGGCCTTGGCGACGGCGAGCCCGGTGCTGCCGGTGTCGATCATCACCCGTGATCCGGGCACCAGCAGGTCGGCGACCGCCCGGGCGATATCCGCCTTCTCGCGTGCCTGCGTCATCACGCGCGAGGAGAACGGCGGCTCGTAGCCGTTGCCCCCGCGGATGCTCATCATCCCGCCCGGCACCCGGCGGACACGGCCCTGCGCCTCGAGCGCCTCGACGTCCCGGCGGATCGTCATCTCGGACACGCCGAACATCGCGGCGGCGTCCGCGAACCCGAGTTCGCCCCCTTCGGCGACACGGTCGGCGAGCAGGAGCCGTCGCTGTTGCCTGTTCACACCGCGCACTCTAGCGGCGCGCCGCCGATGGCGCTCACGAAGCGCCCGACAACGACGGACACCCCGCCGGCACTGCCCGCAGCCCCGCCGCGGTAGGCCCCACCCCACACGTCTGCGAATTTTTCACGTATCTCTTGTGACTCTATCTCACTGATTGCTACAGTCCGTCGTAGACGCCAGCCAACGCGGGCTGGACGACCGGCTCCGGCCTGGCCGTCGGCTCGCCCGAGGAACGCGCCACCGCCATCCCGCTGACCAAAGGAGGCCAGATTTATGCAACGCGACATGATCAAACGGGAGCTGATCCAGTTCGACCTGGAGACCGCGGACCAGCACGACTTCTTCGACCACGCCGTCGACGAACTCCTTCGCCTGGGTTATGTCAAGGAGTCGTTCCGTGAGGCGATCAAGGCGCGCGAGGCACGGTTCCCCACCGCCCTGCCGCTGCAGCCCGAGGCCGTGGCCATCCCGCATTCGGATCCCGAGCACCTGAACGAGCCGTTCATCCTGGCCGCCCGCCTCGCCGCGCCGGTGACCTGGAACGAGATGGGCCGCAACGAGGCCGAGCATCCCGTCCGGCTCATCTTCATGCTCGGGTTCACCCGGTCCGACGGGCACGTCAAGCTGCTGCAGGTGCTGCTGCAGAACCTGCAGGACGCCGAATTCATGAAGGCACTCTCCGACGCCACCACGGCCCAGGAGTATTTCGACATCGTCCACGCCATGCGTGGGTTCGAAGAATAAACAAGAACAATCGAAAGGAAACAACAATGGCTGCCAAGGTTATCGTCGCGTGCGGAAGCGGAGTCGCTACGTCCCAGACCGTCGCGAGCAAGGTCAACCGCATGCTCAAGGAGGCCAAGATCGAGGCCGAGGTCGAGGCCGTCGACCTGAAGTCGGTTGACCGCCATCTCTCCGGCGCCGCCGCCTACATCACCATCGTGCGTGAGGGCAAGGAGCGCGAGATCCCGATGATCAACGGGATCGCTTTCCTCACCGGCATGGGCCAGGACGCCGAGTTCGCCAAGCTCGTGGACGCCATCAAGGCGTTCAACGCCAAGCAGCGGTAGTCGCTCACTTCCCATCGGACGGACAACTAACCATGGAAATTCTCCAGAATTCTATTGACTTCCTCCTGTCACTGGGTGCGGCGATCTTCGTCCCGATCATCATCATCATCGCGGGCCTCATCGTCCGGATGAAGGTCAAGGACGCGATTTCTTCCGGCATCACGCTGGGCGTGGCGTTCTCGGGCATGACGATGCTGATCAGCTACATGAGCGAGGCCATCACCCCGGCCGCGCAGAGCATGGTCGAGACGATCGGCGTGAACCTGCCGATCACCGACGGCGGCTGGACCACCATGTCGACGATCTCCTGGTCGTGGCCGTGGGCGTTCCTGATGTTCCCGCTGGTCATCGGCATCAACGTGCTGCTGATCATCCTCAAGCAGACCAACACGTTCAACGCGGACCTGTGGAACGTCTGGGGCAAGATCTTCACCGCGGTCGCGGTGTACTACATCACCAACAGCGTCGCCTTCGCGTTCGTGATCGCCGGAATCCAGGCCATCTTCGAGCTGAAGAGCGCCGACTTCCACCAGCATCGCATCGAGAAGATGACCGGCATCCCGGGCGTGACCGTCACCCACAAGATGGTCTTCCTGGCCGCGCCGATGTACCCGGTCGACTGGCTGCTGCGCAAGATCCCGGCCCTGAACAAGTCGTTCAACGCCGCCGACCTGCGCGACCGGATCGGCATCTTCGCCGAGAACCACATTCTCGGCTTCATCCTCGGCATCGTGTTCGGCCTGCTGGCCCGCTTCGACGTGGCACAGACCCTCACCCTCGCCATCCAGGCGGCGACCGCGCTCACCCTGTTCCCGGTCATCTCCAAGTACTTCATGCAGGCGCTGGAGCCGATCTCGGCGGCCGTCTCCGACTTCATGCGCAAGCGCTTCGGCGATCGTCAGCTGTTCGTCGGCCTCGACTGGCCGTTCCTGGGCGGCTCGAACGAGATCTGGCTGGCCGTGATCTGGACCGTCCCGGTCACCCTGCTGTTCTCATTCATCCTGCCGGGCAACGGGATCCTTCCGTTCGCTGGCATCATCAACATCGCCATCGCGGTTCCGGCCTACTTCGCGTGCCGTGGCAACATCATCCGCATGCTGATCACCTGCACGGTGTTCGTCCCGGTGTTCCTCTACGTCGGCACGGCCTTCGCCCCGTTCATGACGGAACTGGCCAACTCGACCCAGGCGGTCACCCTCAACCCCGGCCAGCTGATCTCCAATTCGAGCATCGACGGACCGGTCTTCACCTACGCCTTCTCGCACTTCATGAAGGTCACCGAAGGCAACTGGCTGCCGCTGGCGATCATGATCGTGTGGATCGTCTGCTTCGTGTTCTACGCGCGCAGCCTGGTCAAGGAACAGCGTGAGGACGCCGCCGCGCTCGTCACCGCCGCCGCCGAGTAATCCACCCCACCAACGGAAGAGAGTCATCGAACCATGTTGGAAACTCTGAAGAAGGACGTCTGCGTCATCGCCAAGCGTGCCCAGCACGACGGCCTGTGCAAGCACAAGTCCGGCAACTTCAGCGCGCGCGATCCCGAGACCGGTCTCATCGCGGTGACACCGACCGGCCTGGACCGCGACGAGATGAGCCCGCGCGACATCGTCGTGATGGACCTGGACGCGAACGTGCTGGAGAACGAATCCGGCCTGCGGCCGACCAGCGAGGTGCTGATGCACATCGCGCTGTACACGTCGCGTCCGGAGATCAGGGCGATCGCGCACACGCACTCGCCCTATGCCACCGCGTTCGCCGTGCTGAACAAGCCGATCCCGGCCATCGTGTACGAGGTCGCCAACCTCGGACTCACCAAGGCCCGCGTCCCGGTCGCGCCGTACGCCCGTCCTGGCACCCCGGGTCTGGCGGTCAGCGTGTCGCAGGCCGCGGCCGAAGCCGACTGCATCCTGCTGGAGAAGCACGGCGCGGTCGCGGTCGACTCCCGGGACATCTACGAGGCGTTCCTCAAGGCGGCCTACATCGAGGAGTTGGCGGAGTTGTACCACCACTCCCTGACCGCCAACGCCGGCGCGGAGCCGGATTCGTTCCCGCAGGAGGAACTGCAGCGGTGGGCCTACCCGGCCGAGATCAAGTTCCCGAATCGCTGAGCGAAGGAGAGTCCTGATGCGTGTCTTCCTCATCCGTCACGGCCGGCAGAGCGATGCCCGGTGCAACGTCGATGTCGGCCTGGCCGAGGAGGGCAGGCAGCAGGCAGCCCTGACCGGGCATCGGATGAGCGACTGGGGGATCCGCAGGATCATCTCCAGCGATCTCATCCGCGCCCGGCAGACCGCCGAGATCATGAACGAGCATCTCGGCGTCCCCCACCAGATCGTCCCGGAGCTGCGCGAGATCAGCTTCGGCGAGATGGAGGGCCTCACCGACGCCGAGATCGCCGTCCGGTTCGCCGGTTTCAAGCGCCGCCAGGACGCCCTGGATCTCGACCTGCGCTATCCCGGCGGTGAGAACGCGGCCGACCTGCTGCAGCGGGTCGTCCCGGCGGTGAAGGCGATCGTCGAGGCGGGCGAGGGTCCCGTCGCGATCGCCACCCACGGCGGGGTGATCCGGACGCTCGTCTCCTACGTGACCCAGGCCCCGCTCGCCCGCTGGCGCCTGGTGGGCACCAGCCTGGAGAACGGCAGCATCACCGAGCTGGCCTGGAAACCCGGCGCGGGCACGTTCAGCCTGGAACGATTCAATGACCACGCACACCTCGAGGCGTACCCCGCACTGCTGCGGGCCGCCTGGGGCGTCGACGAGAACTGAGCATCACAAGCTTTCGAATGGAGAACAACGTGAAGAAGATCATGAACAGCGCCGACGAGTTCGTGCGCGAAACCATGGAGGGGATCGTCGCCGCGTACGGCGACAAGGTGAAACTCCTCAACGACGACTTCCGCGTCCTCGTGTCGAACTATCCGGCCCGCGAGGGCAAGGTCGGCATCGTGACCGCCGGCGGCTCGGGCCACCTGCCGCTGTTCCTGGGCTACGTCGGCCAGGGCCTGCTGGACGGCTGTGCGGTCGGCGAGGTGTTCGCCTCCCCCGCCGCCGAGAAGATGACCGACATGATCCGCGCCTGCGACCGCGGCGCCGGCGTCCTGTGCCTGTACGGCAACTACAACGGCGACAAGTTCAACTTCGCGATGGCCTGCGAAGAGGTCGAATTCGACGACATCGAGACCCGGCAGGTGCTCGGACGCGACGACGTCGCCAGCTCGCCGAAGGAGAACGCCGACAAGCGCCGCGGCGTCGCGGGCCTGATCTTCGGCTTCAAGATCGCCGGCGCCGCCGCCGACAAGGGGATGAACCTCGACGAGGTCACCGCGATCACGCAGCGCGCGCTCGACAACACCCGCTCGATGGGCGTGGCCATGTCGCCGTGCATCGTTCCGCGCGTCGGCAAGCCGACCTTCTCGATCGAGGACGGCCAGATCGAGGTCGGCATGGGCATCCACGGCGAGGCCGGCATCGAGGTGCGCCCGATGATGACCGCCGACGAGATCGCCGAGGTGATCCTCACCACCATCACTGCCGACATGCCGCTGGCGGCCGGCGACGAGGTGTCGGTGATGATCAACGGCCTGGGCGCCACCCCGCTGGAGGAGCAGCTCATCGTCTACCGCGCGGTGAACGCGATCCTGTCCGATCAGGGCGTCACCGTGGTGATGCCGCACATCGGCGAGTTCGCCACCTCGATGGAGATGGCCGGTGCGTCCATCACGGTGTTCAAGCTGGACGCCGAGCTGAAGGAGCTGCTGCTGGCCCCGGCCAGCACGCCCTTCTACACCAACGCGAACAAGTAGGAGGGATCGATGTTCTCACGCACCACGCTCGCCGGAGCCGTCGCGAGCATCAGCACGCTGATGACGCAGAACCGCGACTATCTGGTTCAGCTCGACCAGGTCAACGGCGACGGCGATCTGGGCATCTCGATGGACGACGGCTTCCGCGCCCTGTCCGCCTCGCTCGAGGCGTCCACCGAGGACGATCTCGGCCAGCTGCTGCGGGCATCGGCGAAGGTGTTCAACCAGTCCGCGCCGTCCTCGCTGGGCACCATCATCAGCTTCGCCCTGATGGGGATGGCCAAGGCGCTGCGCGGCAAGACCGAGGCCGAGTTCGCCGAAATCGCCCAAGCCCTGCTGGAGGGCGTCCACAACATCATGGTCAAGGCCGAGTCGAAGCCGGGTGAGAAGACCATCCTCGACGCGCTGGTTCCCGGTGCCGAGGCGCTCCTCGCCCATGTCGGCCTGGCACCGGCCGAGGCCGCGAAGCTGGCCGCGGACGCCGCCGCCGAGGGCTCGGAGGCGACCAAGCAGATGGTGGCCGTGCACGGGCGCGCCGCCTATTCCGCGGCACGTAGCGTCGGCATCCTCGACGGAGGATCGGTCGTCGGACGCCTCATCTTCGAGGGCATCGCCGACTACCTGAACGCCTGAGAAGGAGCACCATCATGGCGACCACGCACACCGTCACCACCCCGCGCGATCTCGCGATGGCCCAGACCTACGTTGCCTATCGCAACGAGGTGCTGTGGCCGACCCGCAAGCTCCAGCGGGTACTGATGGCCGCGTGCGTGGTCGCCGCCGGCTTCGTCTTCACCCCCGGCACGCTGCGCTACGCGCTCTGGGCCGTGGCTGGCCTGATCCTGGTCTGGACCTTCCTCGGCGATCAGGTCACCGCACGGGTGCGCGCGGCCCGCGCCCGGGGCGGCGACCTCAGCTACGCGTTCTCAACCCAGGGGTTCCGGGACGCCACCTCCGCCGGGGGCTGGCACGACTACGGCCAGATCGTCGCGCTCTACTCCACCGACGCGCACTGGGTGCTGCGGCTGCGCATCGGTGCGGTGGCGATCCTGGCCCGTGACGGCGTCGACGGCGGCGCGATGACGCCGGCCGGATTCGAGCAGTTCCTCACCACCAAGACGAAGCTACGCCCCGAACCGCTGAAGAAGTCGGTCTCGGCCAAGGTCAAGCAGACCCAGGAGGCCCGCCGCGGCTACCTGGAGGAGAACCCGGGCCTGATCGCCCGCACCCTCCGCCAGCGCGCACCCCGCACACCGGACGCCCAGGACTCCTGAGCCCGGTGAGGCGGGGCCAGTACTTCTCCACCTGCGCCTCCAGCCAGGCGAGGTCGCGGTCGTTGGTGATCACCACATCGGCGGCCGCGAGGCGGTCGGCGCGGGTCGCCTGGGCGTTGATCCTCGCGTCCGCCTCCTCGGCGGTGAAGCCGTTGCGGGCCATCAGCCGGCTGCGCTGAAGCTCGACGGGGGCGTCCACCACCACGATCAGGTCGAAGGGGTCGAGGCGTCCGCTCTCGACCAGCAGCGGGATCACCTCGACCACCACCGCGCCGGGGTCGGACGCCAGCGCGGCGGCCCCGCGTGCGGCGGCCAGTTCGCGCACGCGCGGGTGGACGATCGCATTGAGGTCGGCGCGCGCGTCGGCGTCCGCGAAGACGATCGACGCCAACCGCGGGCGGTCGAGGCGTCCGTCGGCGCCGATCACCGCCTCACCGAACCGTGCCCGGATCGCCTCCAGGCCGGGGGTGCCCGGCTCCACGACCTCGCGGGCCAGCACGTCGGCGTCCACGATCACCGCCCCGCGTGCGCGCAGCAGTTCCGCCACCGCGCTCTTGCCGGACGCGATGCCGCCCGTCAGCCCGATCACCGTCACGGCCTTCAGCCTAACCGCCCCCACCGTGATGACCGCCGATGCCGCACCTGGGCATCGTGGGAAAAACGTACTGCCCATTCCGGTGCACGAGCTCAGAACATCAGTGCGACTGAGCTTCCAGGCGGCGCCCGGTGATTGAGCAGCACGATTCGGTCATCTGGTGCCCGAACGAGCTCACAGTCTGCCCACAGGTACCGACCACCTCCGGCACAGGTGGGTCCGCGAGCCTGAGGTCGTTCCCGACGCGACGGAAGGCAGCAGGCGTGAGAAGCCCTATGTCAAGCCGCCTCGGTTTTTGGGGTGAGGTAGGGCTGGAGTGCGCGGTGTTTGGCGGGGTTGTAGGGGGCGTGGTCTTGCCAGCAGTGCCAGATGATGTGCAGCCATGCTCTGGCGAGGATGCGGACGGCGTGGGGGTGGTCGCATCCGCGGTCTCTGGCTCGCTGGTAGAGGTGCGCGGCCCAGGGGTTGGTTTTGACGGTGTCGGCGGCGAAGTCGGTGACGGCGTCGCGGAGTTGCTTGTCGCAGGACCATCGGAAGCCGACGATGTGGGAGCGCCCGGACTGTCTGGTCGAGGGTGCGGCTCCGGCGAGGCAGGTCAGCGACTCGGGGGTGGGGAATCTGGCTCGGCAGTCACCGATCTCGGCGAGCAGGCGGGCGGCGCGGACGCGGCCCGCGCGGGGCAGGCTGGTGAAGATGTGCGCATCGGCGTGGGCGTCCAGCTGCCGGTCGATCTCCTCGGCGAGAGCTTTGATCTGGTCGGTGAGGGTGCGCAGCACGGCGACGTAGCCGGCGGTGATGGGCGCGTGGGTGGTGCCGTGGGCGCCGGTGGCTCCTCGGGGCGCGTCCAGGATGCGCTGGTGCAGCACGGTCGGGCTGACTTTCCCGGAGTAGCCCTGGGCCGCCAGCCAGTGGCCGAGGCGTTTCGGGGAGAGCCAGTCGACCTTGTCTTGGGTGTCGAATCGTTCCAGGAACGTGAGGCTGATCTGCGAGTCGATGTCCTTGAACAGGCCGACCGCGGCGGGCAGTGCGCCCCGCAGGTGCGCGCGGAGCTGGTTCGCGGCGGTGACGCGCTGGTTCACCAGGTCTTTGCGGGCCCGAACGAGGTGACGCAACGCGACCGTGGGATCGGTATCGGGAATCAGCGGCCGCAGCCGTGCCCGGTCGGTGCGAAGCGTGTCGGCGAGAACGTAGGCGTCGAACCTATCGTCCTTGTTGCCTGCCGAACCGTATCGGCCACGGAGGTTCTTGACCTGGTTCGGGGAGATCACCACGACGGTGACGCCCGCGGCCAGCAGCGTGTCGACGACCGGCCCATCGGGGCGTTCGATCGCGACCTCGGCGGCGCCATGACGAGCCAGGAACCCGGTCAGCTCCCGCAGTCCCTGGGCCGTGTGTTCCACGATGGTGCGGGCGATCTCACGTCCACGGCCGTCGACGATGCTCACGGCGTGGTCGTCACGAGCCCAGTCCAGGCCCGCCGTCACATCACGGGGCGGAACGTCCGGCAGAGCCGTGGTTTGCGGGTGTTCGGGTTGTTCGGTGTTCGGTGTGTTGGCAGACTTCATGTCAGCCTCCTCGCTGCTAGTCCCAGTGGGGAGGCACCCTCGTCTCTGGGTGCCGCAGGTGCCGGGACGTGTCTGCCGGTTCGCTCACTGACAGGCGCTCGCCCCCACGCTCGGGTTTGGCGCTCAGCCCTATCGACGGTCCACACGTCCCGGACAACCACCAGACCTCGCGGATCTCACGCTGGACGTCCGAAGCGTCAAGCGAGCAGGGCGATGACCTGGCGGCACCCGGGGTGCATCGACGCTCCATCCGGGAACGCCGACACAAGGAAGGTAGTCCAGTGAGCGACAGCACTGGCGGGACGGTCCCTGAGGCGGACGATGCCGAGACCAGACGAAGCCGACCCCGCCCACGGCGCGGACGCCTGCGCGGGCTGATCCCGGCGAGCCGCCGACGCCGCATCCTCATCGCCGCCGTCGCGGTGCTCGCCGTCACCGCCCTCGGGGTGTGGTTCGTGTTCGGACGCCCGCAGGCCGCACCCACCGCGACCAAGCAGACCCTCACCCTCAGCGCGACCACGCTGAAGCAGACCGTGACGGCGTCCGGAACCCTCGAACCCGAGCGGCGCGCCGACCTCACCCTGCCCGCGGGCACCGTCACCTCGGTGCTGGTCGCCGCCGGCGACGAGGTCACTGCGGGCGAGACACTCGCCACCATCGACCCGGCGGCGCTGACGATCGCGGTCTCCTCGGCATCGGCCGATCTCACCGCGGCGCGGGAGACCCTGGCCGCGCTGCGCGCCGACGCATCGGCCAGCACGGCGTCGGTCAACGCGGCGTCCGCCACCGTGCAGGTGACGCAGAACGCGCTCACCCAGGCCAAGGCGAACCTGGCGTCCGCCACGCTGACCGCACCCTTCGACGGGGTCGTCGCCGAGGTCAACATCGCGGTCGGCGACTCGACGGGGTCGTCGTCCGGGTCGTCGGGCGGCGGCGCCGCGGCCTCGGGCGGGGGCTCCCAGAACGCGATGGGCACCGGACAAGATGCGTCATCGGGGTCGTCGGCGTCAGTGGTGCTGATCAGCAAGGGGGCGTTCACCGTGTCCACTTCGGTCTCCAGCGGCGATGTCGCCTCGGTGAAGAAGGGGCTGCAGGCGGTGATCACGCCGTCCGGGTCGGCGACGACGGTCTACGGCACCGTCGCCTCGGTCGGGGTGATCGCGTCCTCGTCCACCTCCGGATCGTCCACCTTCCCGGTGACCCTCGACGTCACCGGCACGCACGACGAGCTGCGGGCGGGGTCGAGCGTCAGCGTCGAGATCGTCACCAAGCAGCTCACCGACGTGATCGCCGTGCCCACCCAGGCTCTGTCGTCGTCGAACGCCGCCACGACCGTCACCAGGCTGGCCGACGGCCAGGAGGTCGCTACCGCGGTGACCACCGGTGACGTCGTCGGGAGCCAGACCGTGATCACCGACGGGCTCGCCGAGGGCGACCAGATCGTCATGTCCGGGTTCCGGGTCGGCCAGGGCAGCGGCGCTGCGCAGTCCGGGCAGGGCATGAACGGTTTCCCGGGCGGCGGCGGCTTCCCCGCCGGAGGATTCCCCGAGGGCATGCAGCCGCCCGGCGGCGGCCAGGGCGGCGGCGGCCAGGGACGGGGGAACCGATGAGCGGACGCCCGGTCGTCCTGCTGGAGGACGTCACCAAGACCTACACCCAGGGCACCCTCGCCGTGCAGGCCCTGCGCGGGATCAGCATGGCAGTCGGCACCGGCGAATACGTCGCGATCATGGGACCGTCCGGGTCGGGCAAGTCGACGCTGATGAACATTCTCGGCTGCCTCGACGTGCTCAGCACCGGCCGGTATGTGCTCGACGGCGAGGACGTCGCCGATCTCGATGAGGACGCCCTGGCCGAGATCCGCAACACCCGGATCGGGTTCGTTTTCCAGCAGTTCCACCTGCTGCCGGCGCTGCCAGCGTGGCGCAACGTCGAACTGCCGCTGTTCTACGCCGGGGTGCCCGCGGCCGAGCGCAAGCAGCGGGCGCTCGAGGCGCTCGCCCGCGTCGGGCTGGCCGAGCGGGTCGATCATCGTCCCGGCGAACTGTCCGGCGGGCAGCAACAGCGCGTCGCCGTCGCCCGAGCCCTCGTCTCGAACCCGGCGCTCATCCTCGCCGACGAGCCGACCGGCAACCTCGACTCGGCGTCCACCGCCGACGTCCTCGGCCTGATCGACGAAGTGCACGCCGCCGGGCGGACGATCATCCTGATCACGCACGAGGCCGAGGTGGCCGACCGCGCCGAACGCGTCCTGCACGTGCGCGACGGACGCCTGACCGGCGCGATGGGCGTCCGGTGAAGGCGCGCCAGACCCTGCAGGTCGCGCTCGAGGCGGTCCGGCTCAACCGGCTGCGCTCGATCCTGACCGTGCTCGGCATCACCATCGGCATCGCGTCGGTCACCCTCACCGTCGGGCTCGGGCTGGGCGCGCAACAGAAGGTCCGCGACCAGATCAGCGCGCTCGGCAGCAACCTGCTCATCGTGTCGCCGGGCAGCGCCACCACCGGCGGCGTCCGGGGCGGATTCGGCACCGCGACCACGCTGACCAGGGCGGACGCCGAAGCACTGGCCTCCGATGAGGTCGCACCGAGCATCGCGGGCGTCGCCCCGGTGACGAGCACGAGCTCGTCGCTGGCGGCCGGCACCACCACCTGGACCTCGCAGGTGTACGCGGTCACCCCCGCCTGGCAGGAGGTGCGCGCCCGCACCCTGGCCGCGGGACGCTTCCTCACCGACGCCGACATCGCCGGCCGCGCCCGCAGCATCGTGCTGGGGGCGTCCACCGCCCAGGAACTGTTCTCCGGCGGCACACCGCTCAACCAGACCGTGGTGATCAACGACGTGTCGTTCACCGTGGTGGGCGTGCTGGACGCCGCGGGCGGCACCTCGTCGTCGGCCAGCGAGGACGACCTGGTCCTGATGCCGTGGACGACCGCCGCCACCACGCTCGGCACGTCTGCCACCACGGTGTCGACGATCTACCTGCAGGCCTCGGACGCCGCCCACCTGTCGGCGGCCTACCAGCAGGCGACCGCCACCCTGAAGGCGCGGCACCAGATCACCGCCGACGGCACGGCCGACTTCTCGGTGACCACCCAGGAATCGATCGTCGAAGCAGCCACCTCGACCGACCGGACTCTCACCATCCTGCTCGGCGGCATCGCCGCGATCTCGCTACTGGTCGGCGGCATCGGCGTGATGAACATCATGCTGGTCAGCGTCTCGGAGCGGATCCGCGAGATCGGCCTGCGCAAGGCCCTCGGCGCCAAGCCGCGGGCGATCCGCAACCAGTTCCTCACCGAAGCCGCCGTGCTCGGCCTCGCCGGGGGCGTGCTCGGCCTCGGCATCGCCGGGCTCGGCGCGCTCACCCTGCCCGCGCTCATCGACCAGCCCGTGACGCTGGTCTGGTGGGCGATCGCTGGATCGCTCGTCGTCGCGGTCGGGGTGGGTGTCGTCGCCGGCGTCTACCCGGCCGGGCGCGCCGCGCGGCTGGCGCCCATCGACGCGCTGCGACGCGAGTGATCTCCCCTGAACCCAGCCTGAACCTCACACGACAAGGACGATCATGACTCCCTACCGCCCCGCTCTGGCCACCGCATGCCTGGGCGTCCTGCTGCTGTCGGCGTGCTCGGCCGCGCCCGCGGCGTCCCCGTCGGCCGCACCGGCCACCCCGGCCGCTCAGGGGCAGCGCCCGCAGCAGGCCCGGATGAACGGCACCTACGGGCTGATCGCCGACCTCAGCGGGTCGACCTTGCAGGTGCAAGGTTCCTCGGGCCAGACCGCGGTGACCTACACCGGCGCCACGACCTTCACCGAGCAGAAGGCCGGGACGGTCGCCGACCTGGTGGTGGGCAGCTGCGTGATGGTCCGCGGCGAGGCGCCTGCGGGCAGCTCCGACGGCGGGTCGGGATCGGCAGGCACGCCCGAAGGCGGCGCGGGCGACGGCGGAGCCGGGACGCCGGGAGCGGCGGCACCCGGGATGCCCGCCTCCGTGGAGGCGACGTCGATCACCGTTACACCGGCCGAGGACGGCCAATGCTCGGGCATGGGCGAGTTCGGCGGGCAAAGGCCCCAGGGCGGCATGCCTTCGGGTGAACCACCGGCGGGCATGGCGCCGGGCGCGATGCCCTCGGGAGCGCCGTCGGGCCAGGGCGGCGACCGTCCGGACGGCGCTCCCGGGGGCGGCCGCGGCGACGGGACGCGCCCTTCTGGCGCGCCCAGCGGATTCCCGGGCGGGAGCATGGTGAGGGGGATCGTCGAGTCCACCGGCGACGGCACCCTCACCCTGAAGGCGAGCCGTCCGGGGTCGGAGGAGACTCAGACGACGACCGTGACCTATCCAGCTTCGGTCGCGGTGACGACCACCGCGGACGCCACCGCGTCCGCCCTCGCGGTGGGCCGATGCGCCTCCGCCAGCGGTAAACCCGACGACACCGGCGCGGTCGCCGCGACCGCGATCCGGGTGAGCGACGCCGTCGACGGCGCCTGCACCCTGGGCTGACCCCGCCCCACACCGACCACCCTGACCACGATCCCGATTGCGAGGCGAACGCGATGAAGACGACGAAGCCCGGCCGTTCCGGCGGCCCCGCACCTTCGTCCCGGCCTGGGCGCACGGCCCGGCGCCGGCGCGTCCTGATCGCCAGCGTGGCCGCGCTCGCACTGCTCGGAGGCGGCGGGCTCGCCGTCGCCCAGGCGGGCGCCGCGGCGTCCGCGCAACGATTCGTCACCACCGTCGCGACCACCGGCAGTGTGGAGCAGACCCTCACCGGCACCGGGACCGTGAACCCGGTGACGTCGGCGCAGGTGTCCTTCCCGGCCTCGGCGAGGGTGACCGGCGTCTTCGCCCAGGTCGGCGACCAGGTCACCGCCGGACAGGAACTCGCCACGATCGACACCACCGCGCTCCAGGACGCCGTGGACGAGAAGACCCTCGCGCTCGCCCAGGCGGCACTCGCGCTCGACCAGGCCGAGGACGCCGAGGCGAGTGCATCGCCGGAGTCCGGCTCGGCCTCCTCCGGCGGCCAACCGGCCGGCGCTGGCGGGACGCCTGCATCCGGTCCGACCACGTCCGATCTGACCGCCGTCACCGGCGATCTGGCCGCCGCGCAGAAGCAGGTCGACGACACCTGGACCTCATTCCTCGCCTCCCTCGCCCACGCCACCTCGGTGTGCTCGGCCGTCGACCCCACCGCATCCCCCGCGCCGAGCTCCCCGGTCACCCCGACGCCGAGTTCCTCCGTCACGCCCTCGGCGAGCCCCTCCGCCGCGGCGACGCCGAGCCCGGTCGCCGAGCCGACGGTGACGCCCGCGGCCACCCCGACGCCCTCCGCCACCCCGGCGACCGCTCCGAGTGCCGCCTCCAGCACCACCGCCTCGCCGGCACCCGGCACGAGCCCGGCACCACCGGCGACCGGTCTCAAGGTGACCGCGTCGGGACCGGCCGCATGCATCAGCGCCCTCGAAGGGACCGGATCGGCCGAGGCGGCGATGACGACCGCCAAGGCCGCGCTCACCCGGGCGATCGACGCGCTCGTGTCTCTGGCCACCGACGCCGTGAACCATCAGACGGCGGAGGCCGGCGGCTCGCCGTCCAACACCCACGCATCGGGTTCCACCACCCCATCGGCGCCTGACCGGTCTTCGTCCGGAATCTCCTCGTCCGGGTCGGCCGCGGGCGGCTCCTCGCCGACCGTCGCGCAAGCCGAGGCGGCGGTCGAGTCCGCCCAACTCGACCTCAGCAACGCCCAGCGCGCGCTCGACGCCGCCACCCTGGTCGCGCCGCTCACCGGAACGCTGACCGAACTGCCGTGGTCACCGGGTGACACAGCGACCGCCAACCAGACGGCGACGGTCGCCGCCGGAGAAGCCGTGCGGTTCACCATCGACTTCGCCGAAGGATCGATCGCAACCGTCAAACCCGGTCAGTCCGCCATCGTCACCTCGACCACCGGGACCGAGTCCGCGGGCGTGGTCAGCGCGATCGGCCTGCTGCCGTCGAGTTCCTCGGGCTCCGCGGTGACCTATCCCGTCACGATCGCCGTCCAGCAGACCGGCCACGGCCTCACCGAGGGCACCACCGCGAGCGCGGTCGTCACCGTCGGCTCGGCCGAGGACGCCGTCCTCGTGCCGGTTTCCGCCCTCACCTTGACCGGACCGTCCGAGGCAACGGTGACGGTCCTCGGCACCGGCAACAGCACCTCGACCGCACAGGTGAGTCTCGGCGTCCGCGGCGCCACGCACGCCGAGGTGACCGAGGGCCTCAGCGCGGGCACGACGATCGTGCTCGCCGATACCACACAGTCCATCCCGGCCGGGACGTCATCGATCCGCATCCGCGGCGGAAGTTCGCTGACCGGAGGCTCCGGCGGCGTCCCGGGCGGCGGCCTCGGCGGGCCTCCGCGATAGAAAGCGACAGGGGGACCGGCTCAGACGCGCGGGCGGGTGAAGACCCACTCGGGGTCGGTGAGCATCCGGGCCCCGGAAAGCCCGGCGACCATGGCGACCACCACCAGCACGGTCGAGACACCCGACTCGATGGCGGACAAGATGTCGGCTTGGTCGAAGTAGATCAGGGTGCGCAGGGCCGAGGATCCCGGGATGGTCACCAGCAGGGTCGGCACGGTCATGATGATCTTCGTCATCTTGAACCAGCCCGCCACCACCGCGCAGGCCAGGCCCATGATCACGCAGGCGACGAAGGTGGCCACGTGCGGCTTCACCCCGTACTCCAACATGAGCAGGCGGGGAACATTGCCGACGATGGCGACCATGCCGGACGCCGCGGCGGTGCCGAGCGGGGCGTTGAACATGGTGGCCCAGCCGAACACGGCGAGGAAGCTCGCGCCGATCAGCGCCGCCCACACGACCGCCGGATGCCCCTCCAGCGGGGCCACCGGGTCGGGCGAGATCCCCGAGACGGACGCCACCACCCACACGCCGATGGCGATCGCCAGCACCACCATCGCCGCGTACGCCAGACGGGGAATCCCGGCATCCAGGTCGAGCCGGGTGAGGTCGAGCCCGGCCGTCACCAGCGGAAACCCGGGGATCAAGAAGATCGATGCGCACACGAAGCCGGCCGCGAACCGCTCGCTCGGCCCGCCGGCCACCGCGGCCAGCACCTGGGCAAAGGCCACGTACAACCCGGAGGCGACCGCCGCCGAGGTGACCACCACCGCGAGGAAGTTGAACTGTTTGCGGGTCAGGAACCGCTGCAGGGTGTAGCCGAGGGCGGACGCCGGCAGCACCGCGAGCACCTCACGCCATCCACCGTTGGACAACACGGCGACGGACGCGCAGGCGAGCGCGACCAGCGGAATCAACAGCCAGCCGCCGTAGCGCGGCCCCTTGCGCTCGATCACGTCGAGCTTCTCGGCGACCGCGGCCGCCGTCGCCCGCTGCGGCAGCGCATGGATGAACTCGTGCAGCAGCGAGATGCGCTCGGCGTCCACGCGCGGGCGCACCTCGCGCACCTGAGTACGGAAGATGCCGCGGCGCCCGACCGTGAGCACGACCTGGGTGAAGGTGACCTGCGCGTCGATCTGCTGGATGCCGACCGTGCGCCCGACCGCGCTCATCACCTCACGCACCCGCAGCGCGCTGGTGCCCGCGCCGAGCATCATCGTCCCGGCCTGGAGGACGACGTGCGAGCGCCGGATCAGGTGGGTGGGCTCCAACTGATCCTCGGACTCATGCTCGTTGATGACGCTCTGGCCGTCCCTCGCGCGCCCACCGTCCACCTCGCGGTCGTGTTCGCGGTCGGGTTCGCCGGCATCCTCGTGCGAACCGGGATCACCAGGAAGGTCGCGTGCATCATCCACAGACGATCACGCTAGTTCGCCGGTACGGGGCACGGCCGGTACCACCCTGCCGGCGAGACGAGCCGGACGAGCGGCGACGGTGTGGCACGGCGTCCCGGGACGGCCGGCGGCGAGGCGTCCGGAACGCATCAGCGCCCCCGGCCGCAAGACCGGAGGCGCTGATGATTAGGCGATGAAGATCAGCCCGCGGAACGACCCGTGAGCTTCTCGCGCAGGGCCTGCAGGGCCTCATCAGACGCCAGCGAACCCTCGTCGGCGACCTCGGCGGCACCCGCGGAGTAGGACGCCGTGGTGGCGGCCTCCACGGCGGCCTGGGACTCGGCGGCCTCGGCCTCCTCGACCTGCTTCTTGTGAGCCAGCCAACGGGCCTGAGCCTCGGCGTACTGCTGCTCCCAGGCGCGCTGCTGCTCCTCGTAGCCGGGCTTCCACTCCTGGGTCTCCGGATCGAAGCCCTCGGGGTAGATGTAGTTGCCCTGGTCGTCGTAGGAGGCGGTCATGCCGTACAGCGACGGATCGAAGTCGTCCGCGGCGACGTCGACACCCTCGTTGGCCTGCTTCAGCGACAGCGAGATGCGGCGGCGCTCCAGATCGATGTCGATGATCTTGACCATGACCTCGTCGTTGACGCTGACGACCTGCTCGGGGATCTCGACGTGGCGCTCGGCCAGCTCGGAGACGTGCACCAGGCCCTCGATGCCCTCGCCCACGCGGACGAACGCACCGAACGGAACCAGCTTGGTGACCTTGCCGGGCACGATGTGACCGATCTGGTGGGTGCGGGCGAAGGTCTGCCAGGGATCTTCCTGGGTCGCCTTCAGCGACAGCGAGACGCGCTCGCGGTCCATGTCGACGTCCAGCACCTCGACGGTGACCTCCTGGCCGACCTCGACGACCTCGGAGGGGTGGTCGATGTGCTTCCAGGACAGCTCGGAGACGTGCACGAGGCCGTCCACACCGCCGAGGTCGACGAACGCACCGAAGTTGACGATG
Organism: Propioniciclava sp.; assembly: GCF_047602245.1. Lineage (GTDB taxonomy): Bacteria > Actinomycetota > Actinomycetes > Propionibacteriales > Propionibacteriaceae > Propioniciclava. The sequence continues at coordinate 2,728,887 of NZ_JASGHT010000001.1, read as the reverse complement.
CTGGAGACGACACCCTTGCGGATCTGGCCCTTGGAGAGCTGGTTGAGGAACGTGTGGCGCACCTCGGACTGGGTCTGCTCCAGCCACGCGCGGCGCGACAGGACGACGTTGTTGCGGTTCTTGTCCAGCTCGATGATCTTCGCCTCGAGCTCCTGGCCCACGTAGGGCTGCAGGTCGCGGACGCGGCGCATCTCCACCAGCGAGGCAGGCAGGAAGCCGCGCAGGCCGATGTCGACGATCAGGCCGCCCTTGACGACCTCGATGACGCGGCCGGTGACGACGCCGTCCTCCTCCTTGACCTTCTCGATCGTGCCCCAGGCGCGCTCGTACTGAGCCCGCTTCTTGGACAGGATCAGGCGTCCCTCCTTGTCCTCCTTCTGCTGAACGAGGGCCTCGATCTCATCGCCGACGCTGACGACCTCGAACGGGTCGACATCGTGCTTGATGGAGAGTTCCTTGGAGGGGATGACACCTTCGGTCTTGTAACCGATGTCGAGCAGGACCTCGTCCCGGTCGACCTTGACGACGGTGCCGGAAACGATGTCACCGTCGTTGAAGTACTTGATAGTGGCGTCGACGGCCAGGGCAAACTCCTCGACGGAGGAGAAATCATCGACGGCGACCTGAGCGGCCTCAGGAGTGGAGGTCATGTAGTAGGGCTCCGATTGCTGGATATCTTGGGTTGGTACCGGTGGGATCCTGCGCGCCCACCCCACTACGTCCGGAGGTGGACAGATCACACCGACTCACCACCTTACGTCCAGGCCCTTACTTTCCGCAAAGCCCGCACGCCCAGCGCACGCCGAAAGGCGCCCCCGGAAACGAATCCGGGGGCGCCTTCGCGGTGATCAGGCGTTCGCGCCGACCAGCGGGCCGTTGCCCTCATCGCGGATGCGGCCGTAGTAGGCGTCCTCGTCGAGGATGCCGTTGCGCTTGGCGACGATGGTCGGCACCAGCGACTGGCCGGCCACGTTGGTGGCGGTGCGGGCCATGTCGAGGATCGGATCGATGGCCAGCAGCAGGCCGACACCCTCCAGCGGCAGGCCGAGCGTCGACAGCGTCAGCGTGAGCATGACGGTCGCGCCGGTGAGGCCGGCGGTGGCGGCCGAGCCGACGACGGCGACGAACGCGATCAGCAGGTAGTGCTGCAGGGTGAGGTCGATGCCGAACAGCTGGGCGACGGTGATCGCGGCCAGGGCCGGGTAGATCGCCGCGCAGCCGTCCATCTTCGTGGTCGCCCCCAGCGGCACGGCGAACGAGGCGTAGCTCTGCGGGACGCCGAGGCTGATCGTGTTGCGCTGGGTCACCGGCAGCGTGCCCACCGAACTGCGGGTGACGAAGGCCAGCGTGATCGACTCCCAGGCGCCGGAGAACCAACGTCCGACCGAGAGGCCATGCAGCTTCAGCAGCAGCGGGTACAGGCCGAACAGCACCAGCGCGCAGCCGAGGTAGACGTCGAGGGCGAACACGCCGAGCGGGCCGACCAGATCCCAGCCGTAGGTGGCCACCGCGCGGCCGATCAGGGCGGCCGAGCCGTAGGGTGCGAGCAGGATGATCCACCAGACCAGCTTCTGGAACACCGCCAGCACCGACTCGGTGATCGCGATGAACGGCTTGGCCTTGTCGCCGACCGCGAGCGCGGCGGCGCCCAGCGCGATGCCGAGCACGACGAGCTGCAGCACGTTGAAGTTGACGCTGGAGGCGACGCTCACCGCGCCGCTGGCGGCCTCGGTCGCCTTGCTGGAGACCTCCAAGCCGAGGAAGTTGACCGGAACGAGCGACTTCAGGAAGTCGAGCCAGGTGCCCTGGGTCGCGACCGCCTTTGCCCCTTCGGTGCCGATGGACGCCGACGCGCCGGGATTGGTCAGGACGCCGAGGCCGATGCCGATGAGCACCGACACCAGCGCGGTGATCGCGAACCAGATCAGGGTCTGGATCGCCAGCCGGGCCGCGTTGGCCACATGCCTCAACTGGGTGATGGAGACGATGAGCGCGGTCAGCACCAGCGGCACGACGATGACGCGCAGCAGCTGCACGAAGATCGTGCCGACCGTGCTGAGGGTGGTGGTGAGCCATTCGAGGCCGAAGCTGCGGGCGACCCAGCCGAGCAGGACGCCGACGGCGAGACCGAGGAGCACTTGGGCCCAGAACGGGATGGACTTCTTACGGGGAGCCGCGGCGGGAGCCGAAGCGGACATGTTGATGCCTTTCACGATGAAAGCCAGGGGATGAGCGCGCGAGCGCGAGCCGGAGATCCGGCGGAGGGCGTCAGGCCCAGGGAGCGGAGGGCGTCCGCGATCCGGCACGGGAACGGATCATGGACCGGGGCGTCAGCCCCGACAGCTACAGGTACCGCGCAGGCACAGGTCGACGGTCAGTCGACGCCAAAAGCCCGGCATGCGGCACCTCCTCAGGTAAGAGAACCCGGCCATTTTAGCCCGTATCGTGTGGGGAAAATAGCTGGGGATCATGCTTCGGGATAGGCTCACGGCCACTCATGTCCTACACTGCGTAGTAGCACATCGCGCGGACGCTCTCCCCCGATGGCCACCCACGGAGATACCGGGCGCGCCGAGAGAGCGGAGCGGCTAGCGTGGAGTAGCCCGAACCGAGGAGAGAAACACATGAGCGGCACCGCCGAAGTTGACCCCACCGCGACCCTGTCGCCGAGCAAGCTCGACCTGCTGGCCGGCTGGCTGCCCCAGCAGTCCTGGTTCGACGGCGATCCCACCGACCTGGAACGCGTCGCGTTCTTCCGTTTCGCCGATCCGGACGACGAGGTCGGCCTCGACTGCATGATCGTGCGCTCGCTGTCCACCGTGTACCACGTCCCGGTCAGCTGGCGCGCCGAGCCCCTCGATGAGGGCGACCTGATCGGCACGCTGGAGCACAGCGCACTGGGCACCCGCTACTGCTACGACGCGACCACCGACCCGGTGTATGTCGCCGAACTGGTGCGCATCATCCGTGAGGGCGACACCGCCGCCGAGATCGTTCCCGTCGGCAGCGATGAGCCCCTCCCGGTCACCATCGCCGTCGCCGGCACCGGCGTCGTCCCCGGCGTGGACGTCCGCGGCCACCTCCGCTTGATCCGCATCCTCGACGAGGAGCACGAAGACACCCATGCCGCCCGCGGCCTGCTGCTCGGCACCTGGACCTACGACGGCACCGAGCGCGAGGACGTGCTCGCCGTCCTGCGCTGATCACACCCAGCACCAAAGGGGGCGGACGCCGGGGGCGTCCGTCCCCTTTTCGCTGCCAGGAATCAGTGCGCGGCGTCGTACCAGGTGCGGCCGACACCGACGCTGACCTCCAGCGGCACGGCCAGGTCGACCGCGTGACCCATCCGTTCGCGGACGAGCGCCTCCAAGGCGTCCGCCTCGCCGGGGGCCACCTCGAACACGAGTTCGTCGTGCACCTGCAGCAGCATCCGTGAGGCCAGCCCGGCCTGGGCGATCCCCCCCTCGACGTCGAGCATGGCGACCTTGATGATGTCGGCCGCGCTGCCCTGGATGGGCGCGTTCAGCGCCATCCGCTCGGCCATCTCGCGGCGCTGCCGGTTGGAGGAGGTCAGGTCGGGAAGGTAGCGGCGACGCCCCAAGATGGTCTCGGTGAAGCCGGTGCGGCGGGCGTCGTCGACGACCCCGGTCAGGTAGTCGCGCACGTGACCGAAACGCTCGAAGTACTCCTCCATCAGTCCCTTCGCCTCGATGGTGGAGATCTTCAGCTGCCCCGACAGCCCGAACGCCGACAACCCATAGGCCAGGCCGTAGTTCATCGCCTTGATCTTGGCCCGCATCGCGCCGGTGACCAGCTCAGGCTCGACGCCGAAGACGCGCGAGGCGGTCACGGTGTGGAAGTCCTCCCCCGAGGTGAACGCCTCGATCAGGCCGGCGTCCTCAGAGGCGTGCGCCATGATCCGCATCTCGATCTGGCTGTAGTCGGCCGTCATCAGCGACTCGTAGCCGTCGCCGACCACGAACGCGGCGCGGATACGGCGTCCGGCCTCGGTGCGGATCGGGATGTTCTGCAGGTTCGGGTCGGTGGAGCTGAGGCGTCCGGTGGCCGCGATGGTCTGGCCGTAGGTGGTGTGCACGCGGCCGTCGTCGGCGATCGACTTCTGCAGGCCCTCGACGGTCTGGCGCAGCCGGATCTGGTCGCGGTGGCGCAGCAGCGCCGCCAGGAACGGGTGCTCGGTCTTGGCGTAGAGCCCTTCGAGGGCGTCCGCGTCGGTGGTGTAGCCGGTGCGGGTGCGCCGCGTCTTGGGCATGCCCAACTCGTCGAACAGGGCGACCTGCAACTGCTTGGGCGAGCCGAGGTTGATCGGCTTGCCGAGTGCGTCGTAGGCGTCGGTTTCGGCCCGGCGCACCTCACCGTCGAACTCCGACCACAGCGAATCCAGTTCGCCGGCGTCCAGCGCGATGCCGGTGCGTTCCATCACCGCCAGGGTGCGCTGCAGGGGCAGTTCGACCTCCTCCAGCAGCGACGAACCACCGGCGGCGGCCAGTTCGGCGTCCAGCGCCCCGGCCAGTTCGGCGATCGCGAGTGCGCGCACCATGGCGTCCTGGCCCAGATCGGGATCGGCGAAGTCGAGCGCCAGTTGGGCATCCGGCGCCCCGGACGCCGACGCGGAGGCCAGTTCGCGGCGCAGATGGCGCACCGCCAGGTCGCCCAGGTCGTAGGTGCGCTGGTCGGGGCGCAGCAGGTAGGCGGCCAGTTTCGTGTCGGAGGCCAGCCCCGCGAGATCCCAGCCGCGCGACCAGAGCGCGTGCAGCGGACCCTTGGCATCGTGCATCGCCTTGCGCCGCTCGGGATCGGCCAACCAGGCGGCCAGCGCGGCATCGTCGCCAGGGCTCAACTCGGCCGTGTCGACGTAGGCCGCGGTGCCGTCCAGCGAGGCGAACGCGAGCCCGGTGAGGTCGCCCTGGCCGGCCTTCCACGAGCCGATCGGCTCGACGCCGGTGAGACCGTGGGCGTGGCTAGCCAGCCATTCCCCCAGCGCGCCGGGCGCCAGCACCTCGCCGGCCACCCGGAACCCGCTCTCGGGCTCGGCATCCTCGGCGGGCAGCGCCTCCAGCAGCCGTTCGCGCAACACCCGGAACTCGAGCGCGTCGAACAGAGTGTGCACGGCCTCGCGGTCCCAGTCGCGACGCTCCAGATCGCCCAGGCCGACCGGCAGGTCGAGGGTGCGCACCAGCGCGTTCAAGCGGCGATTGCGGCGAACCTCTTCGATGTGCACGCGCAGCGACTCCCCCGCCTTGCCGCGCACCGATGCGGCGTGCTCCAGCAGGTTGTCGAGCCCTTCGTACTCGGCCAGCCATTTCGCCGCCGTCTTCGGCCCGACGCCGGGCACGCCGGGCAGATTGTCGGAGGTCTCGCCGACCAGCGCGGCCAGCTCAGGGTAGCGCGCGGGCGCGACCAGGTATTTCTCCTCGACCGTCTCGGGCGTCATCCGCGCCAGGTCACTGACGCCCTTGCGTGGGTAGAGCACGGTGGTCGACGGCTCGACCAGCTGCAGAGCATCCCGGTCACCGGTGCAGATCAGCGTCTGCCAGCCCGCGTCGCGCGCCTGCAGCGACAGCGTCGCGATGATGTCGTCGGCCTCGTAGCCGTCCGCCTCGACGTGGACGATGTTGAGGGCGTCCAGCACCTCTTTGACCAGCGCCACCTGGCCCTTGAACTCCTCCGGCGAGGTGGACCGGTTCGCCTTGTACTCCGGGTACGACTCGGTGCGGAAGGTCTGGCGGCTCACGTCGAACGCCACCGCGACATGCGTGGGCTGCTCGTCGCGCAGCACATTGATCAGCATCGAGGTGAACCCGTAGACCGCGTTCGTGTGCTGACCCGTGCTCGTGGCGAAGTTGTCGACCGGCAGCGCGAAGAACGCGCGATAGGCCACCGAATGGCCGTCGATCAGCAGCAGACGAGGGGTCTCGGACGCCGCGGGCGTAGGTGTCGTGCTCACCCAGGTCACCCTACCGGCCGTCCCCGACAGAAACTCGCGCCCCCGATCACCCACTGTGCGGCTTCGGCCCTGTCCGCGGGCGCCTTCGCCGCCAGTCTCGGCACCCCGCCATCTCGAAGCCAACCCCGCCAGCTCGACCGCTGGCTGACCGATGACGTCACCGTGAGGGTGCCGGAACCCCTGAGCACACACCGCGCGCTGACCAAAACGTGCTGCTCAATTCCTGCAGGGCGTCAGGAACATCAGTCCGACTGTTGTTTTTCTGGTCATGCCCGGATTGAGCAGTACGTTTTACCCCGACCATCGCATCGTCGACAACCTGCTCGTGCGGCCTGATGCTGCAATTCGTACCCACTGGGGTAGGTAACGCAGCATCAGACTGCACAAACGGTGTTCACGCACACCCACGCCAAACACCAGTCCCCCGTAGCGGCGTTCACGCAGACCCACCTCGATGGGACGGAGCGCACGCTCGGTGACGTGGCTCTGCGTACTCGGTGTGTCGCATGTGCCGCACGCCGCCCGGGGTAGTCGCTGTCGCCCGGTTTCGACGCTGTCGCCCGGTTTCCTACCCGGGCGACAGGGCCTACACCGGGCGACATACCGGGCGAACGTGACCAACCCGGGCGGCGTGGTCGGACCACTTCCCCAGACAGGCTGGTGGCGCGGGCGCGCATCGTCTCCGGCCACGCCTCTTTTCGATAACGCTCACAGTCGGGCCAAGGTTCCTCATCACACGCCCTTGTCCTGCGCGGGCTAAGATGTGGTCGTTTTCAGGTGCGTCGCCGCATCGATTTCGCGTAAAGGCCAAGAAGTGGTCGCTATGGGAGGCGGTTGAGGTCTCCATAGCGACCACTTCTTGGCCCTCAGGCTTCAGCATCCCGAAAGCTCGCTTGAATACGACAATTTGTTGGTCCGTGCCTCACGACTCACGACGGGAAACGATATGGCCATCTCGATCAACCATGTGGCGGTGTATGTCGCCGACCTCGAACGCGCGCGACGGTTCTACGAGACCTACTTCGCGGCACGGGCCGGGGACGAGTACCACGATCCCCGGACCGGGCTGCGGACCTACTTCCTGAGCTTCGACGGCGGAGTCCGGCTCGAACTCATGACGCGACCCGGACTATCCGCATCTGCTCCGCAGCCCGCCCATGGCTGGAACCACCTGGCGCTGTCGGTCGGATCGACGACGGCGGTCGACGAGCTGACCGCACGCCTGCGCCACGATGGCTTCGAGATCCTCAGCGGGCCGAGGACGACCGGCGACGGCTACTACGAGAGCGTCGCGGTCGACCCCGAGGGGAACCTGATCGAGATCACGGTGTAGCAGGAACGGCAGGCCCCAGAGCAGCACGGAATCACGAAGCCAGCGGGATGGTCGGGGTGGCGTCGGCGACCAGGATCAAAGCGTCGTAGGCATCGGCGGGAACCATGGTCACCGTGTGCAGCGGCGGCACCCAGGCCATCCAGTCGGCGAACTGGTCGCCGGCGCTGGCCATCGGCACCGGGCGGCGCAGCAGGTCCGCGTTCGCCCCGGTGGCGGAGGCCATCTCCAGGTAGCCGACCCGGGTTCCGGCGAAGATCCCGCGCAGCGGGGTGGGATGGCGCAGGGTGAAGTCACGGCGCTGCCCTTCAGCGTCGCCGGCGCGGAAACGACTCGCCACCACATCGGTTCCGATCACCCGGTAGCCCTGGCCCCAGCGTTGCGCGGCCAGTTCACCCAGGTCCGGCTCGGGGAACGCGGCGCCGGTCTTCTCGACATGCCCCGCATGGGCGAACAGCAGCAGCTGCGGATGCCCGTCGGCGGCCCGCTCCTCCGCGATCCGGGCCAGGTTGGCGGCCATGATCTCCGCGCGCACCGCGGCATAGCGGCCGGTCTCCTGCTGCAGGTCACGCCCCTGCCGCAGCGCCCAAGCGGACGCCAGCGCCGCACGTCCCTCAGGGCTGGACGCCGCCCCGGCCGCCTCCAGCGCCGCCACCAACCGGTCGATCGCCTCCGAGGCGTCCCGGTAGTCAGCCGCGGTGCGCCGATCGTCGGTCAGCCCGGCCAACGCAGTCGCCAGGGCGTCCGCACCCGCCGCATCGGCCCCCGCCAACCAGCCGAGGGCGCGTTGCTTGTTCGCGTCCACCCGCTGCACGTCGATGCCGGCCAGGCGGGTCTGCTCCGGCGCGGGCAGCGAGGCGTTCCGGTCCCGGACGAACTGCAGGAAGCGGGCCATCTGCTCGGTCTGGTTGAGCGCGAAACCGAACCGGGACGCCGCCTGCTCGGCGGTCCCCTGGCCACCCCGCACGTACTCGTCGACCAGCGCCACCGCTCCGGCGTCCTCCTCGAAGACGATGGTCCGGAAGGTAGGCAGCGCGCGGGCGAGACCGGTGCGCAGGTCCTGGAACTCGGCGTTGCCGTGGGTGGCCTCGCCGAGGGCGAGCACCGTGGCGCCGGCCAGAGCGGGACCGATCACGGCGTCGGTGAACTCGGCGGCCTGCGGCTCGCCCTGCGGGTGGGTCGCCCACGCCCGCCAGGCGAACCCGGCCCCGGCCAGCAGCGCCAGGACGAGCACCACGATCTGAGCGGCACGGACGCCGCGGCGCGGCGACGGCTGGCCGGTCATCAACGCACCTCCGCCTTCAGCTCGCGCACCACGCCGATCCCGCCGGGGACGACGATCCACGCGACGACGCTGGTGGCGATCCGGGCCAGATCGAGGGCGGTGGTGCCGGATGCCAGCCGCGCCGTGGCGCTCTGGTCGATCCAGGTGAGCGCCTCGACGGCCCCCGGACCGGCCTGCCCGATCAGGGTGGCGATCATCGGCCAGACCAGCAGGATCACGATCGGCGCCGGCGCATTGCCGCACAGCCACGCCAGCGCCCAGCCGGCCAGAGCGAGCATCACATTCGACGCGGTGAACGCGGCCAGTTCGCGAGCATCCAAGGTCCAAATCACCGTGTGCCCGGTGAGCGCCGCGCCGACCGGCGCGATGATCAGCGCCGCGACGAGCGCGAGCACGGTGACCGCGACGGCCAGGGTCGCCGCGGCGGCCGCCTTGGCCCCGACCACGCGACCGCGCCGCGGGGTGAGCGCGTAGGTGCTGAGCGCGGTGCGATGGCTGCGTTCGCCGGTGACGAGCAGCACCGACGCCACCGCGGCGAGGATGCCGCCCGGCGCACCGGCCATGATGGCCAGGGTGGTCAGGGTCACGTCGTCGCGGTAGAGTAGCACGCCGCCGCCGAAGACACCGGCCAGCACCGCGCCGGTGATGATCAGCGCCACCCCGGCGCGGGTGTCGACGAGCTTGCGCAGTTCGACGAGCCAGGTGCGGACGCCGCCCGGCGCGGGCCGGTCGAGACGGGAGTCCAGGGTGAGAGCGGTCATGACGATTCTCCTTGCGAAGTAGTGGGTGAGGTCTGACGATGCGGAGTGAGGTCCGTGGGTCGGGAGTGAGGTCCGTGGATCGGAATGAAGTCGGTGGATCGGAGTGAGGTCGGTGAGTCACCGGGATGCGGTGGGGCGCAGCCCCAGCCAAGGCCACCCGGTCAGGCGGCGGTGAGATCGAAGTAGAGGTCTTCGAGGCGATCGTGCCGGCCGCGCAGGGCGTCGAGGGTTTCGTCGGCCCGGACGGTTCCCGAAGCGATCACGACGACCCGGTCGGCGATGCGCTCGATCTCGGCCAACGCGTGACTCGACAGCAGGACGGCGCATCCGCGGGCCGCGCGGCCCCGGAGCAGGCCGGCCAGCCAGCGCTGGCCTTGGGGGTCGAGTCCGTTGGCGGGCTCGTCGAGCACGAGCGCGACCGGATCGCCGAGCAGCGCTTGGGCGATGCCGAGGCGCTGCCGCATGCCGAGCGAATACGTGCCGACGCGGCGTCCGGCGGCGCGGGTGAGACCGACCTCCTCCAGCACCTCGTCGGCGCGGGTAGCGGGCAGGCCCATCGTCCAGCAGGCCAGCCGCAGCGACTCGCGCCCGCTCCGGCCGGGGTGGAACGCGTCCGCGTCGAGCAGCCCGCCGGCGACGCGGCCGGGATTCGGCAGGTCGGCGTAGCGGCGTCCGGCAACCAAGGCGGTGCCCGAGTCGGCGTGCCCGAGTCCGAGCAGGACGCGCAGTGCGGTCGATTTGCCGGCTCCGTTGGGGCCGAGGAAGCCGGTGACGGTGCCGGGCGCGACCTGGAAGGAGACGTCGGTGAGAGCGGCGACGCCGGGGTAGGAGACGGTGAGGTGCTTGAACTCGATCATGGCTTCAGCCCATCGCAGCCACCTGGGTCGGCGCGTCCGGCAAGTGGCCGCAGTTGGCCAGCCCATCGGCTGGGGCCGGTTGGCCGATGGGCTGGCGGCGCGGCACCACCGTGGCCGGACGCCTCTGCCAGACTCGGAGCATGACCAGTCCCGTGCCTCACGCCCGCTCCGGTAATCTCGCGGCCTTCGGCGTGGCCGGGCTGTTCTGGGCGTACTACATGACGCCGATGATCGTGCGTGCCGACCGCGGCGCCTTCGCACTGATCGTCGGGCTCCCCGGCCTGATCGCGATCGGCGCCCTGGCGTTGCGGCGCACTCGCCCGGGAATGACGCTCGCCGTGACGGCGGCCTGCCTGGTGCTGAGTTCGGCCGCCACCGGCGCCTGCTTCGTGGCGATGGCCCAGCTGTCCCGCCGCACCGAGCGGCCCGGCGGCGTGGTCGCGGGCGCGGCGGCGCTGCTGGCGGCGAAGACGGTGCAGTTGGCGATCCCGTTCGGCGGCCAGTCCGTCCTGGACGGCATCAACTCCGCGGCCGCCTTCGAGTTCATCGTGCTCAGCTCGGGCCTGGCCATCGCGGTGCTGACCGGACGCCTGGCCCGCAGCCGGGAGCGCGAGGAGGCCAGCCGGGCGGCGTCCGCAGCCGCGCGCGCCGAGGCGGAGCAGGCCCGCCTCGCCGAGGCCCGCCTCGCCGAGCGGGCCCGGATCGCCCGCGAGATGCACGACGTCGTCGCTCACCGGATCTCGCTGGTCGCCATGCGCGCCGGCGTCCTCGCGCACGGCGGCCCGGACGCGCACACCCGCGAGGAGGCGCGGCTGATCCAGGGAACCGCCCGCGAGGCGCTCGCCGAGCTGCGGATCGTGCTGGCCGACCTGCGCGGCGCCGACGCCCCGCCCGAGCCGCCGCAGCCGACGCTGGCCGAACTGCCGGCACTCGTCGCCGAGGCGCGCGACGCCGGGCAGCAGGTCCGCCTCGGTCTCGCGGTCGATGCGGCCGAGGTGCCGGCCCGGCTGAGCCGTCAGGCCTACCGGATCGTGCAGGAGGGCCTCACCAACGCCCGCAAGCATGCCCCCGGCGCGCTGGTCAGCGTCGAGGTGACTGGACGCCGCGGCGACCGGCTCAGCGTCGAGATCATCAATCCGGTGGCCGACCTGGCGCTGCCCGATACCACCGGCGCCGGCCTGGGGCTGGTGGGCGTCGCCGAACGGGTCGCGTTGCTGGGCGGCACCGTCAGCCATGGCGTCACCTCGGGTACGTTCAAGCTCAGCGCATCCCTGCCCTGGACGGAGGCCGCATGATCAGCGTGCTCATCGTGGACGACGACGCCTTGGTGCGTACCGGCCTGCGGATGATCCTCGAACTGGACGCCGGCCTGAGCCTGGCCGGTGAGGCCGGCGACGGCGCCGAGGCGCTGCGCCGGATCGCGGAACTGCACCCCGACGTGGTGCTGCTCGACGTGCGGATGCCGGTGCTGGACGGCCTCGGCGTCCTGGCCGAGCTCGCCCGGCGGCCGGACTCGCCGGCCGTCGTCGTGCTCACCACCTTCAACACCGACGACTACGTGCTGCGGGCGCTGTCTTCGGGGGCGCGCGGGTTCCTGCTCAAGGACGCCGACCCGGCCGAGATGATCGCGGCGGTCAAGGCCGCGCATCGCGGCGATCCGGTGCTCTCCCCCGCCGTGACCGCCACGGTGATCCGGGCCGCCACCGGCACGCCCGGCACCGACCCGGTGGCCGCCGCCATGGTCGCCGAGCTCACCGAACGCGAGCACGAGGTGGCGGCACTGCTGCTCGCGGGCCGCACCAATGCCGAGATCGCCCGTCAGTTGTCGATGGGCCTGGCCACGGTGAAGGCGCACATCACCCGGATCTTCACCAAGCTGGGCGTCGACAACCGGGTGTCGGCGGCGATGGTGCTGCGGGACGCCGGCCTGTAGCCCGACGCAGGTCTGTAGCGCATCGCCGCGGGCCTGCGATGATGGCGCCATGGACCTGAGCGACTGGGACCGGTTCGCCGCCGGCGGGCTGGACGAGAAGATGGGCTTGGAGCTGTTCGAGTTGACCCCGGAACGGGCGCGCGGCCGGATGCCGGTGCAGGGCAATACCCAACCGTTCGGCCTGTGGCACGGCGGCGCCTCGTGCGTGCTGGCCGAATCGCTGGCCTCGCTGGCCGCCGTCGCGGCCGCCGGTGAGGGCGGCACCGCCTACGGGGTCGACATCAACGCCACCCATCACGCCCCGGCCCGGTCGGGCTGGGTGAACGGCGAGGCGACCGCGATCCGCATCGGCGGTTCGCTGGGCACCTGGGAGGTCATCCTCACCGACGATCACGGCCAGCGGCTGTGCACCGCCCGGGTGACCTGCGCGTTGCGGCGTCCGCGGCGCAGCGCCTAGGACTTCGCCTTCGGCTTGCCCTTGCCTTTCGCGGGGCCCTTGCCGGCCTTGGAGTGGTCGATGACGCCCTCGGCGACCTCGCGCATCGACTTGCGCAGGTCCATCGCCGTCTTCTGGATCCAGCGGAACGCCTCGGCCTCGCTCAGGCCGAGCCCCTCCTGCAGCAGGCCCTTGGCCTGGTCGACCGCCTTGCGGGAGGCCAGCCGCTCCTCCAGATCGGCCACCTCGTCGTCCAGGGCGCGGATCTCGGCGTAACGGGCCATCGCCAGCTCGATCGCCGGCACCACGTCGGAGGCGTCGAACGGCTTGACCACGTAGGCCATCGCACCCGCCTCGCGGGCCCGCTCGACGAGCTCGCGCTGGCTGAACGCGGTCAGCATGACGACCGGCGCGATCCGGTCCTCGGCGATCGCGGCGGCGGCGGTGATGCCGTCCATCACCGGCATCTTCACGTCCATCACGACGAGATCGGGTTCCAGTTCGCGGGCCAGCTTGAGCGCCTCGGCCCCGTCACCGGCCTCACCGACGACGTCGTAGCCTTCACCGGTCAGCAGCTCGACCAGATCGAGACGGATCAGCGCCTCGTCCTCGGCCACCAGGACACGGGGGCGGTCGGCGGGGGACTCAGTCGAGTTCACGTGGGATCACCACTTCCTAAGCATCAATTCCGGCGAAACGAGACACTACACCCCGCGAGGGGTACCGCGTACGCCCGGTGCGGCCGTTCGTCCATCGCAGGGGCCAGCGGCGGGCCCCGCCGAGGCCGCATTCCTCCTTGCCGACCGCCATCCGGACGGTTCCGGACGCCGCCGCCGGCGAAGATGTGGCACTATGGTCCACGCACTCGCCGGGGTGGCGGAATGGTATACGCGGACGGCTCAAACCCGTCTGGGCGCAAGCCCGTAGGGGTTCGAATCCCCTTCCCGGTACGTCGGAAAACGACAGATCCCCCGATCCTGGGCCACTGGTGGCCAGGATCGGGGGATCTGTCGTCTCAGCTTGTCTCGATCACGGAATCACGGCGACGCGCACCGAGTTGGTCTTGCCCGCGGCGTGCTTCGGGTTGCCTGCGACGATGACGATCTTGTCGCCGGTCTCCACCATGCCCGAACCCTTCAGCGAGTTCTGCACCGACTCGACCATGGAGTCGATCGAGTAGAACTCCGGCGTCGTGAACGACTTGATGCCCCAGGCGAGCGTCAGCTCCTGGGCGGTCGTCACGTACGGGCTGAACGCGCACACCTGGATCGGCGAGCGCAGCCGGGTCAGGCGCAGCGCGGTGTCGCCGGTCTTGGTGAACGCCACCAGGTACTTCGCACCGACGCGGTTGGCCACCTCGACGGCGGCCTTGGCGATGATGCCCGAAGTGGTGTGCGGATCCCAGTCGATCGGGTGGATGTTCTCCAGCCCGAGGGATTCGGTCTTGCGGATGATCCGGCCCATCGTCTCGACGGTCAGGATCGGCCACTGGCCCACCGCCACCTCGCCCGAGAGCATGACCGCGTCGGCGCCGTCCAGGATCGCGTTCGCGACATCGGACGCCTCGGCGCGCGTCGGTCGGGGCGCGGTGATCATCGACTCCAGCATCTGGGTGGCGACGATCACCGGCTTGGCGACGGTGCGCGCGGCGGTGATGATCCGCTTCTGCACACCGGGGACATCCTCCAGCGGAAGCTCGACGCCCAGGTCACCGCGGGCGACCATGATGGCGTCGAAGGCCATCACGATCTCGTCGAGGGCGGCCACGGCCTGCGGCTTCTCGATCTTGGCGATCACCGGCACGCGGCGGCCGAAGTCGTCCATGATCTTGTGCACGTCGGCGATGTCGCTGGCCGAACGCACGAAGGAGAGCGCGACCATGTCGACGCCGTGCTCGAGGGCCCAGACCAGGTCCTCGGCGTCCTTCTCAGACAGCGCCGGGACGCTGACGGCGACGCCGGGCAGGTTGATGCCCTTGTGGTCACTCACCTTGCCGCCGACGATCACCTCGGTGACCACGTCGGTGTCGGTGACCTCGAGCGCGAGCAGTTCGATGGCGCCGTCGTTGATCAGGATCTGATCGCCGGGGCGGACGTCGTTGGTGATCGTGTGCAGGGTCGTGCCGCTGCGCTCCTGGGTACCCAGGATGTCTTCGGTGGTGATCGTGAACCGGTCACCGGCGACGAGGGTCTCCTCGCCGCGCGCGAAGTTGCCCAAGCGGATCTTCGGCCCCTGAAGGTCGGCGAAGATGCCGATCGGACGCCCGGCGGCCTCGGCCGCCTGGCGCACGTAGTTGAGTCGTTGGAGGTGGATGTCATGAGAGCCGTGGCTCATGTTGAGCCGCGCCACGTTCATGCCGGCATCGACCAGCTCCATGACTTTCTCGAAGGTGTCGGTGGCCGGGCCGAGCGTCGCTACGATCTTGGCACGGCGATTGGGAAGTCCATCATTCTTACGGTCTGACACGCCTACGACAGTACCGCACCCCATCCAGGCGCCCCAGGGTCAGCCCGCCGCGATGATCTGTAACGCATTGTTCAAATCGACAGGGTATGGGGACTGGTAGGTGACCCACTCCCCCGTGCCCGGATGGGTGAACGACAACTCCACCGCGTGCAGCCACTGGCGCTCCAGCCCGAGCCGCGCCGCGAGCACCGGATCGGCGCCGTAGAGCGGGTCGCCGACGCAGGGATGCTTGATCGCGGCCATGTGCACCCGGATCTGGTGGGTGCGGCCGGTCTCCAGGTGCACCTCGAGCAGGGTGGCGGCCCGGTAGGCCTCGATCGTCTCATAGTGGGTGACGCTGTGGCGTCCGCCGTCGACGATGGCCATCTTCCAGTCGTGGCCCGGATGGCGCCCGATCGGGGCGTCGATGGTGCCGGTGAACGGGTCCGGGTGACCCTGGACCAGCGCGTGGTAGATCTTGTCGACCTCCCGGTTGCGGAAGGCCCGCTTGAGCGCGGTGTAGGCGGGCTCGCTCTTGGCAACCACCATCAACCCCGACGTGCCGACATCGAGCCGCTGCACGATGCCCTGCCGCTCGGCGGCCCCCGACGTCGAGATCCGGAATCCCGCCCCGGCCAGGTGCGATACGACGTCGGGACCGTCCCAGCCCAGCGAGGGGTGCGCCGCGACGCCGGCTGGCTTGTCGATGACGACGATGTGGGCGTCGTCATGCACGATCCCGATGCCCTCGACGACCTGCGGGGTGACGGTGGCCACCTTCGGGGCGGGCATCTCCAGTTCCAGCAGGTCGCCACCGGCCACGCGCGCGGATTTGGCGACCACCTCGCCGTTGAGCCGCACCAGGCCCTCGGCGAGCAGTTCGGCGACACGGCTACGGCTCACCCCGGTCATCCGGGACGCGGCGGCGTCCACCCGCTCGCCGGCGAGCCCGTCGGGCACCAGATGCACGCTCATTCCTGCGATGCCTCCGGTCCGGGCGGGCGTCCGGCGTCCGAACCACCGGACGCCTTGGTGGCGCCGGTCTCCTTGGTGGAGCGCCCGTCCAGGTCGACCTGCGCGATCGCGATCTGCCAGACGACCAGGACCGCGGCGAAGGTGATGCACATGTCGGCGACGTTGAAGATGGCGAAGTGCGGCAACTGCAGGAAGTCGATCACGTGCCCGTGCAGGAAACCGGGCTCGCGGAACAGCCGGTCGGTGAGATTGCCGAGGATTCCGGCCAGCAGCAGGCCCGAGCCGAGCACCCAGCCGCGGTGGCGCGCCTTGGGCAGCAGCCATCCGGCCACGAAGAGCAGCGCGGCGATCGAGATCAGGCTGAGCACCACGGTGAAGTTCTCGCCCATGCTGAAGGCCGCGCCCGGGTTGCGGATCAGCTGCAACGTGAGCAGGCCGCCGAGCAGGACGGGCGGGTGCTGCGGATCGAGGGTGGCCAGCGCCCACTGCTTGGTGAGCAGATCCAGGCCGAAACCGGCTGCGGCGGTGCCGGCCCCCAGGGCCCAGGCGGCGCGGGCCGGCAGCACCCCCGGGGCGCCGGCGGCCTGTGGCCCGGTCAGCGCCGCTCCTCCCGCTGCTTGCACGTCACGCACATGGTGGCGCGCGGGAACACCATCAGGCGGTCCTTGCCGATCGGCTGCCCGCACACCTCGCAGGAGCCGTACTGGCCGGCGTCGAACAGCCGCAGCGCGTTCTGGGCCTGGTCGAGGAGGTCACGGGCGTTCTGCACCAACGACATCTCCTGGTCGCGCTCGAAGTTCGTCGAGCCGACGTCGGCGGGATCGCGCCCCGCGCCCTCGGTGCCCTCGTCGAAGAGGCGGGCCAGTTCGCGCTCGGCCGTCGCGATCGCTCGCTCCATGCGCTGGATGTCGAAGACAAGATCCTCCCGAACCTCGGCGAGCTCCTCGTCGGTCCACGGGTCCTCGCCGTCGAGGACCGGGACCACGACCTGCTGGTCGGGCTGGGTCATCGTTTTCTTCCTTACGTGTCAGGGGTGGGTTCCGCTGTTGCGCGCAGACAGTACCACTTGGTTCCCGAAGACCGGGAACCGCCCACGCCCGCGGGCGCGCCGGGGCCCAGAACGCGAGGACGCCCCCGTGGCCTGCTGGCTCGGGGGCGTCCTGAGGGACTGATCAGGCGGCTCAGTTGTCCTTGTTGAGCAGCGCATCGAGGCGGGGCGTCGGCGAGGCGGCACGGTTGCCGTCCTGCAGCAGGTCCGGCACGTCCTCGGGCGCGCGGACCTCGCGGAGGGCCTCGATCTGGCGCTCGAGCGCCGCGGTGAAGGTCTCCCGGTAGCGGTTCTCGAAGGTGCGCAGCTGGTCCACCCGGGTGGCGAACTCGTCGCGCTCGGCCTCCAAGGTGGCGAACACCTCCTCACGTCGGGCGGTGGCGTCCCGGTCGACCTGGGCGGCGCGCTCGTTCGCCTCGGCGGTGACCTTCTCGGCCGTGGCACGCGCCTCGGCCTCGATCTGCTCGCTCAGCGCACGCGCCTCGGCGGTCACCCGCTCGGCCTGCTCGTCGGCCTCGGTCGTCACACGCTCGGCGGTCGCGGTCGCCTCGGACGTCACCTGCTCGGCCGTCTGGTTCGCCTCGCTGGTCACCCGCTCGGCCTCCGCGGCTGCCTCGGTGGTGACCCGCTCCGCCTGCTCGCGCGCCTCGGTGGTGACCCGCTCGGCGTGCGCGTTGGCCTCGGCGGTGACCCGCTCAGCGGTCGCGGTCGCCTCGGCGGTCAGGCGCTGAGCGTCCTGGGTGGCCTCGCCGACCAGTCGCTCGGCCTGCTCGGTCGCCATCTGCAACAGGCGGGTGACGGCCGGGGACGCCTCGGCGGCCGTCCGCACCACGATCTGCTCCGGGGCCTCGCCCGAGCTGGGCGCAGAGAACGCCGCTGGCTCGGCCGATGCGGCGGCCCCGCGCAGCGAGGCGACCTCGGCGCGCAGCCCGGCCAGCTCGGTGGCCCGGTCGGCGAGTTCGGTACGGGTGCTGGCGAGTTCGGCACGCAGGGCGGCCAATTCCTGGTCGCGACCGGCGAGTTCGCCGCGTAGCACGGCCGCCTCGTCGCCGCCCGGCTCAAGGGTGCCGCGCAGGGTCTCGATCTCCTGACGCGTGCGCTCCAACTCGGCGCGCAGGCGTTCCACCTCGGCGTCATCGGTCACCGCAACCGGTTCGCTGGGGGCATCGGTCGCGCCGGAGGTCAGCGTGGCCACCTGCGCCTCCAGCGTCGCCTTCTCCTCGGTCAGCGTCACCAGGGTCGTTTCGACCTCGTCGACGAAGGTGTCGACCTCGGACGGGTCGTAGCCGTTGCGGCGGGCCAGGTGGAATCGCTTCTCGCGCACCTGCTCGATGGTCAGGGTCATCCTTCACCTCATGTGATGCAGTCGGGGGCTACGACGCCCGGCACGGGCGCGCCACCGGCGAGTCTAGTGCACCTGAGGCGCCCGGGCGGCCCGGGTGGGCCGCGATCGAGCGGGGTTCAACTCTGGTTGAAGAAGCCTCCGGCGAGGCGCTCCTTGTCTTCGGCGGTCACGGTGATGTCGGCGGGCGACAGCAGGAACACCTTGCTGGTGATCCGGTCGATCGAGCCGTGCAGGCCGAAGATCAGTCCGGCGGCGAAGTCGACCAGGCGCTTGGCGTCCGCATCCTCCATGTCGGTGAGATTCATGATCACCGGAGTTCCGTCGCGGAAGTGCTCGCCGATCGTGCGCGCCTCGTTGTAGGTGCGCGGGTGCACGGTAATGATGCGGCTCAGGTCGGCCGCGCGCGGCACCGGCGCCGGACGCCGCTGCTCCAGCGTGGTCACGCTGGCGTCCACGGTCGCCGGGACCGCTGCGCTCGTCCGCTCAGGGCGGTCGGCGCGCTCGGCCGGGCGCTCGATGCGCTCCACCGCCTCGGTGGGTTCGCCGTCGCGATCCTCATCGGCGTAGGGAGCGTCAGCCATGAGGCCGAGCCAGACGGCAGCCTTCTTGAAACCTTCGGCCATGGTTCCTCCGTTCGGGTCGGCATCACCCTAGCGCGCCCAGCCGAGGTGCCCCGGCAACGGCACGCCCGAGAGACCCTCCCGGACGGCTGCTAGCGTGGGCCACGGGCTCGATCGGGCCCGCTCGCCCTCCAGAAAGGCATCAGCACCCCATGCGCACGCGCACCTCTTTGATCATCCCGGCTGTCGCCCTGGGCGTCCTGTTCACCGGCTGTTCCGCCCCTGCCACGCCGAAGCAGGTGCTGGCCGACGCGCTCGCCAAGAACGCCGACGCCAGCAACACCAGCATGACCATGAAGCTCGACACCACCGCCGACGATCTGACCAAGCTGATCAAAGCTGCCTCCGGCGATGAGAGCGCCCAAACGATGCAGCAGATCGAAATGATGACGAGAATCCTGCCCAAGCTGACGATCAGCGCGTCCGCGCACGCCCACTCCGGCGCTGTCAGCGCGGTGACCGATCCGGCCAAGGCCGACGCAGCCTTCACCATTGCGGTTGACGGCAAGCCGTTGGAGATGCGCTGGGTCGATGCGCAGGCGTACCTGCGCGCCGACATGGAAGGCCTCGGCCAGGCGACCGGCGCATTCACGGCGACACAGTTGAAGATGATGCTGGCCGACCTCGCCAGTGAGATGCCCTGGGTGAACGAAGTCCTCAACGGCGGTTGGGTGACCCTCGACAAGGCCACCACCGACAAGCTCCTCGCCGACCTGCGCGAGGAGATCGCCATGGCGGCTGAGGTCGCGGCCACCGCCTCGCCGCAGCCGAGCATCGACCCGGTCAAGGCGCGCGACGCGTTCCTGGATTCCTCGGAGGTGACGAAGGTCGACAACGAGACGCTCAAGGTCTCCACCGACTTCAAGAAGTTCGCCACGGCGATCGCCGCGCTCAGCGACGAGGACGACCTCACCAGCGAGCGGGTCGACGAAGTGAGCAAGGAGATCAATGATGGTGCCACCGTCGACACCACGTACACGCTGAAGGATGGCAAGGTGGTCAAGGCCACCGTCGATATCGCCGACATGCTGCGCACGTTCCCCAAGGCGGACGCCGACCGGCCGGAGATCGCCCGGATCGCCGCAACGGAGTTCACGCTGAACGGCGTGGTCGAGATGAGCGATGCCGATCCCAAGATCGAGGCGCCCTCGCCGGCCACCACGATCCCGGCCGACGATCTGGAACGCATGATGGGTCGCTGACGCCGCGCTCCGCAGCCGAAGGCCCGTCCCACCCGTTCGGTGGGGCGGGCCTTCGCCTATCGTCAAGGATTCCGGGCTCTACCCGATCCAGACCAGACCGGTGAGGCGTCCGGCGCTGCCACCGCGGTGCGAATGCAGGCCGGCGTCGTGCAGGGTGCACCCGCCCACGACGGACGCCTCCACGCCGGCCTCGGCCAACTGGGCGAGCGCGGCCGCGCCCAGGTCGAGCGAGGGGGTGCCCCAGCCGGTCGCCGTGCGCGGCACGCCCAGCCGGTCGCAGGAGTCGGCGGCCATCGCCTCGGGCACCTCGTAGCAGGCCGAGCACACGTGCGGGCCGACCCAGGCGCGCAGCACGGCGCCGGTGTGCCGGCGCAGTTCGCCGATCGCGGCCCCGATCACCCCGCTCAGCAGCCCGGCGCGCCCGGCGTGCACGGCCGCGACCGCACCGGCGTCCTCGGCGGCGACGCAGACCGGCACGCAGTCGGCCACCCGCACCGCGAGCGCAACGCCGCGGGCCGTGGTCAGCAACGCGTCCGCCTCGTGGCCGGTCAGGTCGAGCAGACCGCCCGCCTCGGGTCCGCCGTCCTCGCCTGGGCGCTCGGCCACCCGCAACACCGACGCGCCGTGCACCTGCCGGACCACCGCCACCGGCACGCCCACCGAGGCGCTCAGCCGCGCGAAGGCGGCCGCGCGCGACCCAGTGTCCTGCAGGTCGCTGAGGTCGAGTGCCGAGGACGTGAACGCGACCCCGACGCCCAGGCGGGCATCGGGGTCGCGTCGGTAGGCAAACACGGTTCGGGCTCAGCCGAGCGAGGTCACTTCAGGAAGTCGGGGACGTCCAGCTCGTCGTCGTCGAACACCGGCGCCGGGCGGGGAGCCGGGCGCGGCGCGGGCTGCGCGGGAGCGACCGGGGCGGCGGGCGCCGGGGCCGCGGCGGGAGCCGGGTCGGGGCGGGTGGCCGGCTGCGGGCGGTTGCGCAGGTCGGGCTGGCGGGTCACGCCGGGCTGGCGCCGCGGCGGCGTCCCCCCGTCGAAGCCGGCCGCGATGACGGTCACCCGGACCTCGTCGCCGAGCGCGTCGTCGATGACCGTACCGAAGATGATGTTCGCCTCTTCGTGCGCGGCCTCCTCGATCAGGTTGGCGGCGGCCGAGACCTCGAACAGGCCCAGGTCGGAGCCACCCGCGATCGACAGCAGGACGCCGTGGGCGCCATCGATGGAGGCCTCCAGCAGCGGGCTGGACACGGCCATCTCGGCGGCGGCACGAGCGCGGTCCTCACCGCGTGCCGAGCCGATACCCATCAACGCCGAGCCGGCGTTGCTCATCACGGCCTTCACGTCGGCGAAGTCGAGGTTGATCAGGCCCGGCGTGGTGATCAGGTCGGTGATGCCCGAGACGCCCTGCATCAGCACCTGGTCGGCCTGCTTGAAGGCGTCCAGGATCGCGACGTGATGATCGGTCATCTCCAACAGCTTGTCGTTGGGGATGACGATCAGGGTGTCGACCTCTTCGCGCAGGTTCGTGATGCCGCTCTCGGCCTGCGTGGAGCGGCGACGGCCCTCGAAGCTGAACGGGCGGGTCACCACACCGATGGTCAGGGCGCCCAGCGAGCGGGCGATCCGGGCCACCACGGGCGCACCGCCGGTGCCGGTGCCGCCGCCCTCGCCCGCGGTGACGAAGACCATGTCGGCGCCCTTGAGCACCTCTTCGATCTCGTCGGCGTGATCCTCGGCGGCCTGACGGCCCTTGTCGGGATCGGCGCCGGCGCCGAGGCCGCGGGTCAGGTCACGGCCGATGTCGAGCTTCACGTCGGCGTCGCTCATCAGCAGCGCCTGCGCATCGGTGTTGACCGCGATGAACTCGACCCCGCGCAGGCCCGCTTCGATCATCCGGTTGACGGCGTTGACTCCGCCACCGCCGACGCCCACGACCTTGATGACCGCCAGGTAGTTCTGGGATGCACTGACCACTGTCTTACCGTTCTGTTGTCTACCACTGCCAAGCACTCGTGCCCGCTGGCCGAGCGTCCGATGGGGGAAGTCAACGACGCGGAACCGGGGGCGAAGGAAAGATTAGGGGCCCTCGCGCGGGGGCGTCCAACACCCGCCGTCCCCAGGGCGCGCCCCTCAACCTGTGCTTGAGAGTTCTGGTCGAGGGTTCATCCGGGCCTGCCGCACGACGGCCGCGGACGCCTCACTTCGTGGTCGGGTGCGTCGGCGCCGACACGTCGTACTCGCGGGCCTTGACCCCCAGCAGCCCGACGATCACGCTCGCCTTCAGCTCGCCGTCCTCAGCGCTCCCCCACCACACCTGGCGGTTGTCCGACAACGTCACCGTGATGGAATCCACGGTCGCGGCGCGCAGCAGCGTCGCCTGCCGCCGCACCGCCTCGGGCAGGTCGCCGGCGACCCGGGCGAGCGCCACCAGCTTGGCCTCGTCCCCGACGTCCGCCCGCGCCAGCAGCACCCCCTCGGGCCGGTCGGCCGAGCTGTGGAACACCTGGCCCTCACCCGAGACCCACACGAACCGGCGCCCGGCCTCGAGGACGACCACGGGCCGCTCCTCGGTGACCTCGACGGCGAGCGCGTCCGGCCAGGCCCGGCTCACCTTGGCCTCGGCGACGGCCGGCAGTTCACCGACCCGGGCGGCGACCGCGCCGGTGTCGACTCCGGCCAGCGGAGCGCCGATCGGCACCGCCGCGGCCGCCTTGATCTCGTCGACGCTGGTGAGCGCCGTCCCGGTGACCCGCACCTCGCGCACCGCCAGCCAGGGCGAACCGTGGAAGAGCCACACGCCTCCGCCGACCAGCGCCAGCACCACGGTGAGGAAGCCGGCCAGACGCAGCCGGCGGATCAGGCGCGCGCGAGCGCGCCGCTTCCGGGCGCCCGTCACGTCGATGAGCGGTTCACTCACGGCATGACCCCTTCGAGGGTGCCGAGCAGGGCAGGGCCGGCCGTCGTGACGTCGCCGGCGCCGATGGTGAGCACCAGATCGCCTGGTGCCGTCAGGCCGGCGAGGGTGACCGCGGCGTCCGCCGGGCTGCCGGCGAGCGTCACGGCGTGCCCGCGTGCCCGCACCCTGGCGGCGAGCACGTCGGCGGTGACCCCGGGGAAGTCCTCGGCGGTCTCCCGCGCGGGATAGATCGCGCACAGCACCACCTCATCGGCCAGGGTGAGCGCGTCCGCGAAGGCGTCCAGGAAGTCGCGGGTGCGGCTGAACAGGTGCGGCTGGAAGCAGGCCACCAGGCGGCCGCCCTCGGCGACGCGCGGGCGGGCGGCGCGCAGGATCGCGCTCACCTCGGTCGGGTGGTGGGCGTAGTCGTCGTACACGCGGACGCCGCGGGCCTCGCCCTTGAACTCGAAGCGGCGGTAGGTGCCGGCGAAGCCGCCGAGCGCCGCGGCGAGCACGGCCCCGTCCAGGCCGAGCTCGCGGCCCACCGCGTAGGCGGCGGCGGCATTGTGCAGGTTGAACCGGCCCGGCACCGCCAGGTCGAGCCGGACGGTGGCCTCGCCGTCGCGCAGGGTGGCGGCGGTGACCCGGGGGGTCAGTTCGATCCCGTCCAGGCGCAGGTCGGCGTCGTCCGCCTCGCCGACGGTGACCACCCGCTTGCCCGCGGCCCGCAACCGGGAGGCGACCTCGCGCGAGGCCGGCTCGTCGGCCGAGGCGATCACCGTGCGTACCCGTTCGGCGCTGCCGAGGGTGACGAAGCCCTCCAGGTAGCGCTCGGGGGTGCCCCAGTTGTCGAGATGGTCGGCCTCGATATTGGTGATCACCACGATCTCGGCCGGGTATTGCAGGAACGAGCCGTCGGACTCGTCGGCTTCGACCACGAACGCGGGGCCGCTGCCGAGCGCGGCGCTCTCGCCGGAGGCGGCCAGCGGCGAGCCGATCACGTAGCCCGGGTCGGTGCCGGCACCGAGCAGCATGGTCGCGACCATGCCGGTGGTGGTGGTCTTGCCGTGGGTGCCGGTGATCGCGACGCCGCGGCGTCCGAGCATCAGCGCGCCGAGGGCCGCCGAGCGGTGCCAGACGCGCAGCCCGCGGCGGTGCGCCTCGTCGAGTTCGGCGTTGCCGGGCTTGATCGCCGACGACACCACGACGGTGCGCGCATCGCCCAGCTGGGCGGCGTCGTGGCCGACGTGGGCGCGCACGCCGGACGCCGCCAGCTTGCGCAGCGCGGCCGAGTCGTCCCGGTCCGAACCGGAGACCTCGACGCCGAGATCGGCGTAGGCCTGGGCGATGCCGCTCATCCCGGCGCCGCCGATCGCGATGAAGTGCACCGGGCCGACCTGGCCGGCGGGTTCGAGTGCGACGGGTTCGACCAGCGGCATCTCAGCGCTCCCCCGCCTGCTGCAGGACGATCCGGGCCAGGTCGCGGGCCGCGTCGCGCGGCACCAGCCGGGCCAAGGTGGCGCTGATCGCGGCCAGCTTGTCCGGGTCGGTGATCAGCGGCAGCACCTCGGCCACCAGGCGCGGGGCTTCCAGGTCGGCGTTGGGGACGATCACGGCGGCGTCCGCCTCGATCAGGAAGTCGGCGTTGCGCGCCTGCTCACCGTTGCCGTGCGGCAGCGGCACGAACACGGTCGGCAGCCCGACGGTGGCGGTCTCGATCACGGTGCCCGCGCCGGAGCGGCCGAGCATCATGTCGGCGGCGGCGTAGGCGTCCTCCATCGAGTCCACGTAGGCGACCGGAACGTAGCGGGCACCCGTGGCGGCATCGGTGCGCGGTTCGGGGGCCGAGCCGATATTGCGGGGCCCGAGCACGTGCAGCACGCTCACCCCGGACGCCAGCAGCTGCGGCAGCGCGGCCACGGTGGCGTCGTTGATCGCCACCGCGCCCTGGGAGCCGCCGGAGACCAGCAGCAGCGGCCCGTCGGCGCCGAAGCCCCACAGGGCGCGCGCGGCGGTGCGCCGGGCGGCGCGGTCGAGGCCGGTGATGGCGGCGCGCACCGGCATGCCCACGTAGCGGGCGCCCGGCAGCGGGGTGCCGGGGAAGGACACGGCGGTCACCTTCGCGAACCGGGCGGCGACCTTGTTCGCCAGGCCGGGCACCGCGTTCTGCTCGTGGATCACCACCGGGAGCTTGGCCAGCCGCGCGGCCAGGTAGACCGGCAGCGACACATAGCCGCCGAAGCCGACCACGGCGTCCGCCTCGACCTCGGCGAGGATGGCGCGCGCCTGGCGGACGGCGCCGGCCAGGCGGGCGGGCACCGCGAACAGCGCCGGGGTGATCCGGCGCGGCAGCGGCACGGGCGGGATCATCCGCAGCGTCAGTCCCGCGGCGGGGATGACCTTGGACTCCAGCCCCTTGGGCGTGCCCACGCAGGTCAGCAGCACGCCGCCGTCGGTCGCCTCGCGCAGCCGCTCGGCGGTGGCGATCAGCGGGGACGTGTGGCCGGCGGTTCCGCCACCGGCCAGGACGATCGAGACCATGACTCTCCTCACTTGTCCCGGTTGCGGCCGGGAAGGACCATCGACAGCCGTCGGCGCGGGCCGCGGGCAGCGGCGCGGCGCTTCAGCCAGGCGAGGGCCTGCGGCTCCTCGCGGGCGCAGGCGACCAGGATGCCGACCGCGGCCAGGTTGGCCAGCATCGACGAGCTGCCGTACGACAGGAAGGGCAACGGGACGCCGAGCACCGGCAGCATCCGCAGCACCACCATCATGTTGATCAGCGCCTGCAACAGCAGCCAGGCGGTCACGCTGGCGGCGACCAGGCGCCCGAAGAAGGTGCCGGTGCGCAAGGCGATCCGGACGCCGCCCCAGGCCAACACCAGGAAGAGCGCGAACACGATCAAGGTGGCGACCACGCCGAGCTCCTCGCCGATCACGGCCAGCACGTAGTCGGTGTGCGGCGCGTCGGCGAGGCTGCCCCATTTCTGCCGGCTGCGGCCCAGCCCGACCCCGAGCCAGCCGCCGGTGGCCAGCCCGTAGAGCGCTTGCATGGGCTGGTGGTTGACGCCGGTCGGGTCAGCGCTCGGGTCGAGGAAGCCGAAGATGCGCGCGAGCCGGGACTGGTTGCCGGTGGCGAGCAGGATGCCGACGCCGGCGGCGACCAGCGCGAAGATGCTGCCGAGGATCCGCCAGGGCGCGCCCACGCACCACAAGATGGCCATCACGATCGCGCCCATGATCATCGCCGTGCCCAGGTCGTGCTGCAGCACCACCAGGCCGATCAGCAGCAGCGAGAACGGCAGGAACGGCACCAGCAGGTGCTTGGGCTGGTCGAGCAGCCGGCGCTTGTTGGCCAGCACCGAGGCTCCCCACACCACGAGCGCGAGCTTGGCGACCTCCGAGGGCTGGAAGCGCAGCATCGAACTGGGGCCGCCGAGCGCGAGCCAGTTCTTGTTGCCGCCCACCCCGTAACCGAGGCCCGGCACGAAGGTGAGCAGCAGAGCGAACGCCGCCAGCACGTACAGCAGCCAGCCGAGGGAACGCAGCCGCTGCGTGGATGTCCGTGAGGCGACCACGCCGGCCACCAGCGCGATGGTCAGGAAGACCAGGTGCCGCTGCACGAAGAAGAGCGCATTGTCGAACTTCTGGTACCCGATCACGGTCGAGGCCGACCACACCATCAAGATGCCCAGACCGACCAGGATCGCGGTGGGTACCAGCACCAGCGCCACGTCGGCCATCGGGTGGGTCAGCCAGCCGGAGGCACGGTCGGTCACCGACGCGTCCGCACTCCGGACGGACCTGCCCGGATCCTTGCCGGGAGGCCTGCTGGGGGTCAGGATCGCCACCGTCGTCCTCCCGTCTTCTCGCTGTCGTCTACTCGTTCTCGGTCAAGGTGCGGGCCGCGTCAGTGAAGTCGCGGCCACGGGCGCCGTAGCCGGGCCACATGTCCAGACTCGCGCACCCGGGCGCCATCAAGACGGTGTCCCCCGGCTCGGCCAGCCCCGCGGCGATACGCACCGCCTCGGCCATGGTTCCAGTGTCCGGTGAGTCCAGGACGATCACCGGCACATCGGGCGCGTGTCGGGCAAGCGCATCGGCGATCACGCCGCGGTCGACGCCGAGCAGCACCGCGCCCTTGAGCTTGTGGCCGTAGCTGGTGACCAGGTCGTCGAAGGTGGTGCCCTTGGCCTGACCGCCGGCGATCCAGACGATCGACTCGAAGGCGCGCATCGAGGACGCCGCCGCGTGCGGGTTGGTCGCCTTCGAGTCGTCGACGTAGCGGACGCCGCCGGCCTCGGCCACGGTCTGAATGCGGTGGTCGCCGATCTCCAGATCGCGCAGTCCCTGCGCGATCGCCTGCGGCGGCACCCCGAAACTGCGGGCCAGCGCGGCGGCCGCGAGCGCGTTCTCGACATTGTGCGGCGCGAACGGCACCACGTCGGCGAGTTCGGCCAGCGGCATCGCCGAGTCGCGGCGCTGCTCGATGAACGCGCGGTCCACCAGTAGGTCGTCGACGACGCCGAGCATGGACGGCGCGGGCACCTCCAGCCGGAACCCGATCGCGCGGGCGCCCTCGGTGACGTCGGCGTCGGCGACCATCGTCTCGGTGGCCGGGTCGGCGACGTTGTAGACGCACGCGTGCGTCACGCCGTGGTAGATCTTGGCCTTGTCGGCCGCGTAGGCCGCGAACGGGTCGGGGTTGTGCGCGTACCACTCCAGGTGGTCGGGCTGCAGGTTGAGCACGGCGGCCGAGTGCAGCCGCAGCGACTCGCTCCAGTGCAGCTGGAAGCTGGACAGTTCGACGGCGAGCACGTCGTAGTCGACCTCGTCCAGCAGCGCCTCGATGATCGGACGCCCCACGTTGCCGACCGCGCTGGTCTTCAGCCCAGCGGCGTTCAGCATCGAGGCCAGCATCGTCGTGGTGGTGGTCTTGCCGTTGGTGCCGGTGACACCCAGCCACGGCACGATGCGGTCGGGCTGCATCATCCGCCAGGCCAGTTCGACCTCGCACCAGATCGGCAGGCCACGCTCAGCGGCCTGGACCAGCAGCGGCCAGGTGGGCCGCCAGCCGGGCGAGGCGATCACCAGGTCGGCGCCCTCGGGCAACACCGCGGTGGAGCCCGGGCCCAGCCGGACCTCAACGCCCAGATGGGTGAGCAGGGCGGCCTTGTCGCGGTTGGCCGGCGAGTCGGCGTCATCCAGCACCAGGATGCGCCCGGCGCCGAGCGCCATCAACCCGTCGGCGGCGGCGAACCCGGAGGTACCCAGGCCGGCCACCACCACCGACGCCTCGCCCCACGGCGAGAGCCGGTCGGCGGTCTCGATCCAGTCGCGCGCGCTCATCGGGCCAGCTCCGCCCCGGCGAGCCATTCGGCGTAGAACAGGCCCAGGCCTGCGGCGATGAAGATGCCGCAGATGATCCAGAACCGGATCACCACCGTCTGCTCGGCCCAGCCCTTCATCTCGAAGTGGTGGTGCAAGGGCGCCATCTTGAACAGCCGCTTGCCGCCGGTGAGCTTGAAGTAGCTCACCTGCAGGATCACCGACAAGGTGATCAGCACGAACATGCCGCCCAGGATCGCGGCGAGCAGTTCGGTGCGGGTGAGCACCGCCAGCCCGGCCACCGCGCCGCCCAGGGCCAGCGACCCGGAGTCACCCATGAAGATCTTGGCAGGCGAGGCGTTCCACCACAGGAACCCGAAACAGGCCCCGGCCAGCGCCAGCGACACCGCCGCCAGGTCGAGCGGATCCCGCACCTCATAACACTGCGGCCCCGAGGTCGACAGCCGGCTGCACCACTGGCTGTACTGCCAAAAGTTCACCAGCGCGAAGGCCGCGAACACCATCGTGCTCAGGCCGCTGGCCAGGCCGTCCAGACCGTCGGAGAGGTTCACGCCGTTGGAGAAGGCGGCGATGATGAAGATGATCCACACCATCGCGAGCCACGGGCCCAGATGCAGCCACTGGATGTCGCGCAGGAACGAGACCATCTGGCTGCCCGGGGTGTTGCCCCGCGAATCGGGGAATTGCAGGCACGCGTAGGCGAACCCGATCGCCACCGCGGCCTGGCCGATCAGCTTGGCGCGGCTGTTCAGGCCCAGGCTGCGCGCCCGGGAGATCTTGATCCAGTCGTCGAGGAAGCCGACGATGCCCAGGCCGGTGAACAGGCCCAGCAGCAGCAAGCCGGACGCCGTGGGCGGCGTCCACAACACCAGGTGGGACACGAAGTAGGCGACCAGGACGGCACCGATGATGGCGATGCCGCCCATCGTCGGCGTGCCCGCCTTCTTCAGGTGCTCTTTGGGGCCGTCGTCGCGGACGTACTGCCCGTAGCCCTTGCGCACGAGCACGCCGATGGCCAGCCGGGTGCCCACCAGGGCACCGAGCAGGCCGAGCGCGCCGGCCAGCAGGATCAACCTCACGCGCGGGCTCCTTCATCGTCAGGGGCGGCCAGGGCGTCCGCCACGGTTTCCAGGGCGAGGCCGCGCGAGGCCTTCACCAGCACGACATCCGCCGGGCCGAGGGCCGGTGCCAGCAGGCGCACGATCTCCTCCTTGCTCCCTTGATGGTGACGCCCGCCGCCGGAGTCGGCAAACCCGCCGGTCAGCGCGCCGGCGAATTCGCCGGTCGCCCAGAGCTCGTCGATGCCCAGTCCGGCGGCCAGGGCGCCGGTCGCGCGGTGCGCGGCGACCGCGTCCTCGCCCAGCTCCAGCATGTCGCCCAGGACGGCCACCAGGCGTCCGCCCGCGCGGCGCAACCCGTGCAGGCTGTGCAGGGCCGCGCTCATCGAGTCGGGGTTGGCGTTGTAGGCGTCGTTGACGATGGTGAGCCCGTCAGCACGCCGGGCGAGCTCCATCCGCCAGCGCGACACCGGGCCGGCCGCGCTCAGCGCGTCCGCGACCCCGGCCAGCGGCAGCCCGAGGGCCAGCGCGCAGGCCGCCGCGGCGACCGCGTTGGACACATTGTGCGCACCCAGCACGCGCAGGCTCACCGGCGCGCTCCCACAGACCTGGCCGGCGGCGTGCAGGGTGAACGCGTGCCGCTGGGTGTCGTCGGCGGTGACGCCGGACGCCCACACCCGCAGCGCGCCGGCGTCCGGCTCGCCGCGCGCGCTGACCAGTGCCAGCCGGGCGGTGGTCCGGGACGCCATCGCAGCCACCTGCGGGTCGTCGGCGTTCAGAACGGCCCAGCCGTCGGCGTCCAGCGCCTCGACCAGCTCACCCTTCGCGGCGGCGATGCCTTCGACCGAGCCGAACTCACCGAGGTGGGCCGAGCCGACGTTGAGGACGGCGCCGACATCGGGCGGCGTGATCGCGGTGAGGGCGGCGATGTGGCCGGGGCCGCGCGCACCCATCTCGCTGACCAGGTACCTCGTGGTCGCGTCCACCCGGCAGGCGGTGAGCGGGGCTCCGATCTCGTTGTTGAACGATCCCGGCGGCGCCACCGTCGGCCCGAAGGCGCCCAGCACCTGGCTGATCAGGTCCTTGGTAGAGGTCTTGCCCGACGAACCGGTCACCCCGATCACCCGCAGCCCACGCGCGCGCCCGGCGTCGACGACCGTACGCGCCAAGGCGGCGAGGCCGGCCAGCGGATCCTCGACGATCACCTGAGGCAGGTCGGCCTCGACCGGGTGCGCCACCAGTGCGGCCCCCGCACCGGCCGCGGCCGCGGCCCCGACGAAGGCGTGCCCGTCGGTGCGCTCGCCCGGCAGCGCCACGAACAGGGCACCGTCACCGGCCTCGCGCGAGTCGATGACGACCCGCGGGCCGACCAGCGCGCCGGAGTCATCTCCCTCGCGCGGCCGTCCGCCGATCACGGACGCCAGCGCGCCCACCGTGATGCGTTCCATCTCAGTTCCCCCACACTTCGCCGAGCACGACGACGTCATCGAACGGGCTGGTCGCGCCCGCGATCTCCTGGCCGGTCTCATGGCCCTTGCCCAGCACCGCGACCCAGTCGCCAGGCCTTGCCAGGCGCAGCGCGAGCGCGATCGCGTCCCGGCGCGGACCGCCGTCGATGGCCTCCACCCCGGCCACCTCGCGCGCGCCGGCGAGCACGGCGGCACGGATCGCGGCCGGGTCCTCGCTGCGCGGATTGTCGTCGGTGACCACCACCACGTCGGCGCCCTCGGCGGCCGCGCGGCCCATCGGGCCGCGCTTGCTGGCGTCACGGTCGCCACCGGCACCCAGCACGGCGATCCGGCGCCCGGTGCGCGGCAGGGCGTCCAGGGCCGCGGCCACCGCCTGCGGGGTGTGCGCGAAGTCGACGACCGCGTGCGGCGCGCCTTCGCCGAGGTCGACGCGCTGCATCCGTCCGTGAATCTGCGCCGCACCCATGCCGCGGGCGGCCGCGGCGACATCGATCCCGGCTGCGCCGGCCATGGCGAGCGCGGTGACCGCGTTCGCGACGTTGAAGGCCCCCAGCATCGACAACTCGAAGACGGTGGTTCCGCCCGGGTGGGCCAGGCGGACGCGCCATCCACCACTCGGCAGACCGGACGCCTCGAGCACCCGGTAGTCGGCATCATCGGCGTGCACGGTGACCAGCCTCGCCGTACCGTCGGCGCGGACCAGGCCGGCCAGGCGACGGCCCCACGGGTCCGCGGTGTTCACCACGGCCGCCCGGGTGCGCCCGCCCAGGAACAGCTTCGCCTTGGCCGCGAAGTAGTCCTCCAGCGTGTGGTGGAACTCCAGATGGTCCTGGCCGAGCATGGTGAAACCGGCGGCGGCGAAGGTGAGCGCGTCCGCGCGGTGCAGGGCGAGCGCGTGGCTGCTCACCTCCATCGCAACGGTGTCGGCACCGCGTTCCCGCATGATCGCGAGCAGCGCCTGCAGGTCGGGAGACTCGGGTGTGGTGATCGTGGTCCGCGACGACACCAGCGGGGCTCCACCGATCTGAAAGCCGAGGGTGCCGATCGTGCCGACCTGGCGGCCCAGGCCGGTGAGTGCGGCCTCCAGCAGGCACACCGTCGAGGTCTTGCCGTTGGTTCCGGTGACGCCGAACAGGTCCAGCTGCTCACCGGGGCGTCCGTAGACGTCGGCGGCGATCGTGGCCATCACGGCACGCGGGTCGCCCACGACGATCACCGGCAGGCCCGCGTCACCGGCCAGACCAGCGCCCGCGGCGTCGGTCAGCAACGCGACCGCACCCGCGGCCCGCGCCTGCGCGGCGAAGGACGCGCCGTGCGCGCGCGTGCCCGGCAGCCCCACATAGAGGTCACCGGGGCGGACGCCGCGGGAGTCGAGGGTGACGCCCGCGACAACGCCGTCAACCCCCGGCACGAGTTGTGCCAGGGGCAATCCGGGGGCGCTCGAAGGCCTCAGAACCGGCCGGTTCATCGGATGGGGTTACTCCTTCACCAGGGGCAGTGGGGTGTCCACGATGTCATTGCGCGGCTGCACCCCGTAGCGGGGCAGGGCGAGCGCCATGATGTCGCGGTAGACCGGGCCTGCCGTCCCCAGTCCGGCGCCCATGGTATCGGGTCGGCCGACCAGGACGTAGACGAGCACCTGCGGGTCCTCCACCGGCGCCACGCCGATGATGGACGCCACCTGGCCCTGGTAGCCCGAGCCGCCGGCGATCCGCGCGGTGCCCGTCTTGGTCCCGGTGCGGTAGCCCGCGATCTTCAGCTGGTCGGCGGAATCCATCGTGCGCTGTTCCATCATCTCAATGGTCTGGCGGGCGGCCTCGTCGGAGATCACCCGATGCGACGCGGGCGCCGGCGCGGGCGTCCAGCTGCCGTTCACACCGGTCGCCTTGACCAGCGTCGGCTCGGTGTACACCCCGCCGTTGGCGACCGCGGCCACCGCCGCGGCCATCTGCACCGCGGTGGTCGACAGGCCATAGCCGTAGGCCATCGAGTCGGCTTGATAGCGGGGCATGCCGGCCGGCGGGACGCTGCCCGCCGCCTCGCCGGGCAGCCCGAGGTTGGTCTTGGTGCCCAGCCCGAAGCGGAGCATGTAGTCGCGCAGGGCCGCGGGCTCCATCGCCCGGGCCGCGGTGATCGCGCCCACGTTGGACGATTTCACCAGGATGCCGCGGGTGGTGATGTTGACCTTGCCGTGCTTCCAGGCGTCCTGAATCGTGTGATCGCCGATCTTCAGGGTGTCGTCGATCGGGTACGCCGTATCGGGCGTGGTCAGCCCCGCATCCAGCAAGGCGGACAAGGTGAGCACCTTCTGCACCGAGCCCGGCTCGTAGGCGGCGGTGATCGCCCGGTTGCCGAGGTCCTCCTCCTTGGTGCCCTTCAGGTCGTTGGAGTCGAATGACGGATAGTTGGCCATCGTCAACAGCTCGCCGGTCTCCACGTCCATCACGAGCGCGACACCCCAGGTGCCGCCGGCCTCCTGGACGCGTTCGGCCAGCCGGCGCTCGGTCATCCACTGCAGATCCGCGTCGAGCGTCAGCTGGATGTCACGGCCGTTCACCGCGGGGGTGAGGGTCTGGTTGCCGAGCGGGATCTTGCCGTTGGGCGAGGTCTCGTAGGTCTCCCGGCCCGGGACGCCGGCCAGATCGCTTTCGCGGGAGTACTCCAGGCCGAGCAGCCCCTTGCCGGCGCTCATCGCGCCGACCACATTGCTGGCCACCGTGTTCATCGGGTAGACCCGGCGCGGATTGGACTCCCGGAAGACACCGACGAACTTGCCCGCGCTCAGGTCGGCTGTCAGCTCCAGCCAGGCGGTCGAGGGCACCTGCTTGGCGAGCAGCTGATAGCGCACCGCCGTCTCGGCACCGCCGGAGTTCACCGTGGTGGCCTTGCGCAGCTTGTTCTCGATCTCACCGGCGTTGACGCCGGTGTGCTTGGCGATGATCTTCGCCATCTCGGCAGGCGCACTGGCGGCCTTCTGCCGGTCGGAGTCGCGCACCGCCTCCGGCTCCTTGCCGTTGGTGGCGATCATCGACGGATCTGCGATCACGTTGACGGTGGCCTCGGTGAACGCCAGTACCTGGCCGTCGCGCCCGGTGATCGTGCCGCGCTGGGCCGGCACGTCGCGCGCGACCGTCATGGCGGTGGCCGCCTTGGCCGCCATCTCGTCGGCACTGACCACCTGGATCTGGATCGCGCGCGCAGCCAGCACCGAGAACATCACCGCGACGGCCAGCGCGAGGACGCGCAGCCGGAAGGCCGAGGACGCCAGCGGCACCCGGTGCTTGCCGCCCCGGACGCCACCGCTCACCTCGATGCCCCCGTGGCCTTCGCCGACGCGCTCGGCTTCGCGGACGCGTTCGCCTTGGCGGGAGCACTCGCCTTCGCGGGCGCGCTCGCGGACGGTGCCGCGGAGGCGCTCACCTTGGCTCCGGTTGCTGCGGCCGCGGCGGTCGCGTCCGCGGACGCCTTCTCCGCCGCACGCTCGGCCGCCTTGGCCTCGATGTCCTGCTGGGTCATGGTCAGGCTGGGAATCTCGTTACCGCGCACCACCACAGGGTCGCCGATCACGGTGCCGGTGCGCACATCGATGAACACCGCGTGCGGGTTGGGCACCATGCCCAGCGCGGCCGCGCGGCGTCCGAGTTCGGCCGGAGCACCGGCCTTGTTCACCTGCGAGGTGAGGTCGGAGACCCGGTAACCGAGCTCGGTCGCCTCACGCTGGGCGTCGCGCACGGCGAAGCCCTGGTTCTGCAGCGCGGTGGTCAACGCCAGCAGGCCCACCATGCCCGCGATGACGAGCGAGACCAGGGTCAGCGCGAACGGCACCGGCCCGATCCGCCGGGGCGGGCTCGCGATGCTGCGCAGGTGCGGGCGCGCCTGGGCGGCCGCCTCCCCGATGCGCTTGGGCGCGTCCATGATGACTTCCCACGCCGTCATGGCGTCACCTCCCGTTCGATCACGCGCAGGCGAGCGGACGCCGCGCGGGGGTTGACTGATTCCTCGTCCGCGCCGGGGCGCTCGGCGCCGCGGGTGACGAGGTGGAACTGGGCGCGCAACGCCGGCGGCACCACGGGCATGTCCCGCGGCGCACGATCGGTGCTGGCCTCGGCGAAGCACCGCTTGACCATGCGGTCCTCCAGCGAGTGGTAGGCCAGCACGGCGAAGCGCCCGGCGGGCGCGAGCGCGTCGAGTGCGGCGGGCAGCAGGCCCTCCAGCGCCTCGAGTTCGCGGTTGACCTCGATGCGCAACGCCTGGAAGGTGCGCTTGGCGGGGTGCCCGCCGGTGGCGCGGGATGCGGCGGGAATGGCCTCGGCGATCACGGACACGAGGCGCCCGGACGTCGTGAACGGCTCGCTCGCACGTTCGGAGACGATACGCCGGGCGATCCGGTCGGCGAAACGTTCCTCGCCGAAGGCACGCAAGATTCTTGCCAGATTGCGTGCGTCGTAGGTATTGACGACGTCGGCCGCGGTCGGCCCGGAGCTTTGGGTCATCCGCATATCGAGCGGGGCGTCCACCGAATAGGCGAAACCGCGCTCGCGACGGTCGATCTGCAGGCTGGACAGGCCGAGGTCGGCCAGGATCGCCTGCACGCGCGGGGTGCCGTCCTCGGCGAGCACCTCGGGCAGTTCGTCGTAGACGGCCTCGTACAGCGCGACCCGGTCGCCGTAGTCGGCCAGGCGCTCACGGGCGATGGCCAGCGCATCGGCGTCCCGGTCGATGCCGACCAGACGGGCGCCCGGGCAGGCGTCCAGGATCGCGCGGGCGTGGCCGGACAGGCCGAGAGTGCAGTCGACGTAGGTGCCACCGGCGGCGAGCGCGGGGGCGAGCAACTCGGTGATGCGCTCGACCATGACGGGCACGTGTCCCGTCGCGGCGGGCTGCACCATGAGCCGTTCTCCTCATCTGTGTGCCTGGAGCGGGGTTTCGATCCGGGAGGTCCGCCTGGCACCGGGGAAGTGGCGTCAGGAAGGCCGACCGGATCGAAGCCTCGCCTCAGGCGACGTTTCGTCAGGCGCGGGGTTCCGCGCCGGGGAAGATCTCCTCGTCCATCTGGGCGAATGCCTCGTCCTGAGCGGACTGGTACGCCTCCCACGCTGCGAGGTCCCAGACCTCGACGCGGTTGAACGCACCGATCACGGCGATCTCCTTGTGCAGCCCGGCATAGTCCCTCAGGACCGTCGGGATGGTCACGCGCCCCTGCTTGTCGGGCACCTGGTCGGATGCGCCCGAGGCGAACATGCGCTGGAAGTCACGGATCCCCCGCAGGGTGGAGGGCCCGCTCATCGCCGCCTGCGCCTGCCGCTGGAATTCGTCGACGGAATAGATCGCCAGGCAGCGTTCCTGCCCGCGCGCGATCACCAGCCCGTCGCCGAGTTCGTCACGGAATTTCGCCGGGAGAAAGAAGCGCCCCTTCTCGTCCACCTTGGGGAAATGGGTGCCCAGAAACACTGCGACCCCTCCCTCCGGCTGTGCTTGTCCTCCACTATCCCCCACTTTACCCCACCTCACCCCACTTTGGGGTGTTCGAAGCCTGTGTAAAACTCGACCCACTCCCCTTGCTGAGGCACACCTCCGGGCGGCTACCGTGGATGCCGTGACGAATACCGCCTCCGCCGATGTGACGCCCGTGCTGCAGCTCGCCGACCGGCTGCGGTCATCGGTCGGGTCGGTGATCGAAGGCAAGCCGGACGCCGTCGACATCGCCCTGATCGCGCTGCTGGCCGGCGGGCACCTGCTGATCGAGGACGTACCCGGCGTCGGCAAGACGATGCTCGCCCGCACCCTGGCGCGCTCGATCGACGCCACCGCCCGCCGGATCCAGTTCACCGCCGACCTGCTACCCAGCGACATCACCGGCGTGTCGGTGTTCAACCCGCAAACCCGGGAGTTCGAGTTCAAGCCCGGAGCAGTCTTCGCCACGATCGTGATCGGCGACGAGATCAACCGGGCCTCACCCAAGACCCAGTCGGCGTTGCTGGAAGCCATGGAGGAAGGGCGCGTCTCCGTCGACGGCGTCAGCCACGAGCTGCCGAAGCCGTTCATGGTGTTCGCCACGCAGAACCCGATCGAGATGCAGGGCACCTACCCGCTGCCCGAGGCCCAGCGGGACCGTTTCATGGCCTCGGTGTCGATGGGCTACCCCAGCCACGACGCCGAGGTCGCGATGCTGGAGCACCACGGTGCCGCCAACCCGCTGGACGCGCTGACCCCGGTCACCGACGCCGAGGGCATCCTCGCCGCCCGGCGCCAGGTGAGCGGGGTGTTCGTGCACGACGCGCTGAAGGACTACATCGTGCGGCTCGTGGCTGCCACCCGCAGCACCGACGCGCTCCGCCTGGGCGCGTCACCGCGCGCCAGCCTGCAATTGCTCCGCGCAGCGCGGGCGCGGGCGGCCGTGCACGGCCGCGGTTACGTGATCCCCGAGGACGCCTCCGCGCTCATCGTTCCTGTTCTCGGGCACCGGGTCCTGCTCAGCCACCGGGCGCACACCGCCCGGGCGAGCGCGGACGAAGTCCTGACCCGGATTGCCGCCACCGTGCCAGCACCGCGACACACCTGAGCCATGGCCCTGCCCTCACCCACCCCGCGCGCGCTTGCCTTCGTCATCGCGGGCGTCGCGCTGATGCTGACCGGATTCCTGGTCGGCACCCAGAACACCGCCTGGCCAGC
This sequence comes from Propioniciclava sp., assembly GCF_047602245.1. Lineage (GTDB taxonomy): Bacteria > Actinomycetota > Actinomycetes > Propionibacteriales > Propionibacteriaceae > Propioniciclava. The sequence continues at coordinate 2,691,248 of NZ_JASGHT010000001.1, read as the reverse complement.
GCTTTTCCTCGCCGCGCTGCCGCTGGCCTGCCTCGCCTCGGCACTGCTGGCGCTGCCGCGGATCGGGGTGAGCCGCACGATCACGCCGGGGGTGGTCGCGGCCCGCGAGACCGCCACGGTCACGCTCACCGCGACCGCGGCGCGGCCCAGCGCGAGCGGCACCGCCACCATCGAGGACGACCCCGGCCCCGCGCTCGGCACGCCGCACCGGATGCAGGCGGACGCCTCGGGCCGGGGCCGCAGCACGGTCTCGGAGTACCTGCTCCGTCCCCGGCGGCGGGGGCGCTACACGCTGGACGGGTGCCGCGTCCGGTTCACCGATGTCTTCGGTTTCTGGGTGTGGACGGTGCGCGTCGAGCACGCCACCGTCCTCACCGTGACCCCGCCGGTCGTCGCGCTGCCGCCGCTGCGCACCCACTCCTACGGCATGACCGGCGAGACCCCGATCCCGCACACGGCGATGGCCGGCCCCGACGACGCGATGGTGCGCGAGTACCGGCCCCGCGACGACGTCCGGCGCATCCACTGGCCCTCGACCGCGCGCCTGGGCACGCTGATGGTGCGCCGGGAGGAGGCGGCCTGGGATCCGACGGCCTGGGTCTTGCTCGACACCCGCGCGGACGCCTACCCGGCGGATGCCGCGGGGCGGGCCGGCTTCGAGACGCTGGTCTCGGCGGCAGCGTCGATCGGCCTGCGCCTGCTCGAGGACGGCTGCACGGTGACCCTCGTCGGAGCAGGAGGGCTACGGCAGCAGGTCGCCGCCGACGCTCCCGATGCGCGGGAGTCGCTGATGGAGCCGTTGATCGAGGTCGGCCTCACCGACCTCACCGACCTGAGCGAGGCCACCGTCAACGTGGCACAGGCCGGAGGGGACCAGCTGCTGGTGGCGCTGCTCGGCGTGCTCGATCCGCGGTCGGCCGACCTGCTCACGGCCGCAGGCGGGCCGCGCCAGCAGCGCCTGGCCTTCGTGCTGGGCCCGGACGCCGCACAGCGGGACTCCTTCCAGGAGGCCTCCGAGATACTCACCGCCCACGGCTGGGAGGTGCGCGAGATCACATCACTGTCCGCGCTGCCGCACGCGTGGGCGCCCGAGGCCGGACAGGCCCGATGAGGACGCCGAACGCGCGGCTCACCTTCGCGGTGATGGTGGCCCAGTGCGCGCAGTTGCTGCCGTGGCGCGAGATCACCCTCGATTCCGGGACGCTGGTGGTGGCGGCGCTGGCCATCGTGCTGACCGGTCTGCTGGGCTGGGCCGGTCGCGCGTGGCGGCTTCGGCCCGACGTCCTGGTCGCCGCGCAGGCGACCGGGCTGGCCGTGCTCGCCGTGGGAGGGCTGGCGCTGCTCCACGGCGCGCCGGCCGCGATCCGCGGGCTGATGCTGCTCCCATCGGGGATCTCCTTCATCCAGCGCAGCAGCGTGCCCGTGGCACCGCATCCGGGCGTGACACTGATCCTGATCGTGGCGGTCGGCCTGCTGGCCATCGCGACCGACGTGTTCGCCGTGTCGGGCGGGCGTCCGGTGCTCGCGGTCGCCTCGCCGATCGCGCTGCACTTGGTCGCGGCCCTGCTCCCCACGGCGACGCTGTTCTCGGACTTCGTTCCGCTCGCCGCGGGAATCGGGCTCGTGCTGTGGGCGGGCCTGCGCCCGCAACCCCGGGCATCGGCGTCCGGACGCGCTCTCGTCCTGGCCAGCGCGACCACGGCGACCGTGGCGGCCCTCGGGCTCGCCTGGGCGCTCGCCCCGCTGCTGCCCGCGTTCGAGGCACCCCAGCGACCCGACGCGCTCCAGATGACCGATCCCTCCCTCGACCTCAAGCACAACATCGTCCGGGGCAGCGACGAGGTGGTGATCCGCTACACCACCGACGACGGCACCGGCACCTATCTGAAGATGGCGACGCTGCCCGTGCTCGGCGACCGCGGTTTCAGCCTGGCCGAGGTCAAGGTCGGCACGGGACGGATGCCCGGCGTCCCCGGCTCGCCCCCGGGCCGCCGGCGGACGGCCTCGGTGACCATCGGCTCCTTCGCCAGCGAGTGGTTGCCCGTGCCGCCGGTGCCGACCTCGTTCGACGCCCCCGGCGAGTGGGGGTTCGCCCTGGAGACCCTCGACGTGATGGCGCTGGCCGGCCCTGAGCGTTCCTCGGCCTCGGCAGGCCTCACCTACCAGGTGAACAGCTTGGAGGTTCGGCCGGATGCGGAGACGATCGCTCGGGCGAGCGCCGACCGCGCCCCCGAGCGTGAGCTGACCCTCGCCCTGCCGGACGGCCTGCCGGCCCGCGTGCGCAACCTCGCCCGCACGATCACCTCCGGCGCGCCGACCGCCGGCGCGAAGGCTCAGGCGATCCAGGACTTTCTGCGCTCGTCGCAGTTCACCTATTCCACAGCCCCATCGGTGGGCACCGGCGACTCGATGGCCACGATCGATGAGTTCCTGTTCTCCTCCCGCCGCGGCTACTGCGAGCAGTTCGCCGGCGCGATGGTGATCCTGGCCCGCGAGGCCGGCATCCCGGCGCGGCTGGCGGTCGGCTTCCTGCCCGGCGAACGTGACGACCAGGGGTGGGCGGTCACCACCCGCGACCTGCACACCTGGCCGGAATTGTGGCTGGACGGGCTGGGCTGGGTGGCCTTCGAGCCGACTCCCGGCCGCGGCGCGAACGGGCAAGAGGCGCTGACCCCGACCGCCGAACCGACGCCATCGCCGCCCACCACCCCGCCCGCCACCGCTGCGCCGGCGCCGACCCTCGCCCCGGCCACGCCCCCGCCGGCCGCCCCCGCGGCGCCCGCCGCACCGGGACTTCCCCGATGGCTGCCGTTCGCCGCCGCGGCGACGGTGCTGCTGGTCACCGCGGCGTTCGCTCCTCACTGGTGGCGCGCACGGCGCCGCGCGATCCGCCTGGCCGGGTCGGGCGACGCCCGCGCCGACACCCTCGCTGCCTGGGACGAGGTGCAGGACACGGTGACCCGCGCCCGGATCGCCTGGCCCGAGGGCTCCCCGCGCTTCGCCGCGGAGAAGCTGATCGTGGTCTGGAGCGGGGACGCCGAGGCCGCCCGGGCGCTGCGCACGCTCGCCGCGTCCGCCGAGCGGGCGATGTACGACCAGGCCGAACGCTACGACGGCCCGGGGTACTGGCGGGCCGAGGTCACGGCGATCACCGCCGCGGTGAAAGCGGCCAAAGGTCAGCGACGGGCCGCATCCCGGCCCGGGTTCTGACAGCCTTACCCCCGTGGCCGACATCATTCCTTCCGCAATCAACGCCGAGACCGGGGAGACACAGACCAAACTCAAACGCAGCGTGGGCCCCCTCCTGCTGTTCTTCTTCATCGTCGGCGACACCCTCGGCGCCGGGATCTACGCACTGGTGGGCACCATCGCCCACAGCGTCGGCGGCGCGATCTGGGCGCCGCTACTGCTCGCGCTCGCCCTGGCCTTGCTCACCACCGGCACCTATGCCGAACTGATCACCAAGTATCCGCACGCCGGCGGGGCCGCGCGGTTCGCCGAACGGGCCTTCAACTCGCCGTACCTCACCTTCCTGGTCGGCTTCCTGATGCTCGCCTCCGGCATCACCACCTCGGCGGCCTTGGCGAACGCCTTCGCCGGCGATTACCTGCGCGCGCTGGTCGACCTGCCTCCGATCCCGGTGATCGTGGTGTTCATCAGCCTGCTGATGGCGATCAACCTGCGCGGCGTCCGCGAATCGCTGATGACCAACGTGGTCGCCACCATGATCGAGCTGACCGGCCTGATCATCGTCATCGTGGTCGCCGCGATCGTGCTGGGCAAGGGCGGCGGTGACCTGACCCGGGTCACCGAGTTCGCCGCGGGCATCCCGCCGATGGAGGGCACCCTCGTCGCCGCCGTGACCGCCTTCTACTCCTTCCTCGGCTTCGAGACCGCCGCCAATATGGCCGAGGAGGTCAAGGAGCCGGCCCGCGCCTTCCCCCGCGCCCTGTTCGGCGCCGTGGCCACCGCCGGCGTGGTCTACCTGCTCATCGCGCTGAGCGCCGCCATCGTGGTGCCGACCGACCAGCTCGCCAACTCCCAGGGCCCGCTGCTGGAAGTGATCCACGCCTCCGGCCTGGCGTTCCCGCCGTGGCTGTTCTCGCTGATCGCCCTGGTGGCCATCGGCAACGGCGCGCTGCTGTTCATGGTGATGGCCAGCCGGGCCACCTACGGCCTGGCCGAGGCGGGCCTGCTGCCGCCCCTGTTCGGGCTGGTGCGCCCCACCCAGCGGACGCCGTGGGTCGCGATCCTGGTCGTCGGGGTGTCGATCATGGCGATGAGTTTCGTCGGCGATGTCGGCACCCTGGCCAACACCACGGTGCTGCTGCTGGTGCTGGTCTTCATCTCCGCGCACGTCTCGGCGATCGTGCTGAAGAAGGACGAGGTCGCGCACCGGTACTTCCGCACGCCCACGATCGTCAACGTGCTCGCGCTGATCGCCAGCATCGCGCTGCTGACCCAGCAGAGCATGACGACCTGGCTGATCGGCATCGGTTACCTGGTGGTCGGCTCGCTGCTGTTCTTCATCGCCCGGGCGTACGGACGCCGCGAGATCAAGCCGGTCGCTGGGGACTGACCCGAAAGCGTTCGTGCCGCTGGCCGGGTGTCATCCCGGCAGCGGCACGAAGGTCGAACGCGAAAACTCAGAAGTCGTCGGTGGGGCGGCGTTGCTCGTCGAAGCGATCGGTGAACACGCCGCGGGGATCGGGGAAGTCGTCGTCGCCGGGTTGCCCCTCGACCACCTTCCACGAGTTGAGCGCCACCACGGTCGAGGCGAGCATGATCACGAAGCCGATCACACTGACGATCACACCGATCCACTGGGCCAACTGCATGCCACCGATCAGGGCCGCGAGACCGACGAGGAATCCCACCCCCGCGATCGCGGCCCGGCGCCGATGCAGTTTACGTGGGTGCGCGCCGCGAAGCGTGTTGGCGAGCTTGGGGTCTTCAGCCGCGAGTGCGGCCTCCATCTGCTCAAGGAGCCGCTGTTCGTACTCGGACAGTGCCATCTCGCCCTCCCTTCCTCGGGTGAAGCCACGCCCGTTTCGGACGTGTAACAAGTGTAGGCGTGCGAGGTCGCAAACGGAACTGGGCGGGACCTTCGCTTTCTCCGGGCGAGACCCGCCTGTCAGCCGGGTGCATCAGCTCAGCAGATCACCCGTGCCCCGCGGCGGCGCGGGCACGGGCCCACGGCAGCAGACCGCGGCGGCGGCGTCCGCGCACCGGGCCGGCGCACACGGCGTCCGCCGCCCGGCCTGCGGGCTAGGCCCGATCGTGCGGCTGCTACATTGCCGCCAGTTCATCGCATGAAAGCTGAGACCCCCCTCATGGCTTCCCCCACAATCAGGGCCGCGTTGACGGCCTTCACCATCGCTGTCAGCAGTATCGGCATTGTCGCCACCACCGCGCCCCCGGCATTCGCCTCAGTGTGCGCCTCACTCACCAGCCCCCTCTACCGAAACGTCCATGCCGGACGGGGCGGCGATCTCCTCACCCCCTGGGAGGGTGAATCGAAAGCCGCCGCCACGCGGCACGGATTCACCCAGGATGTCGGGGTGTGGGGCTATGTGGCTCTCCACCCGGGCACCGACCGGACTCCGGTCAGCCGGCTCTACCATTCCCGGAACCAGGATTTCCTCTTCGCCGCCACCGGAAATGACCGGGACGCCGCAACGAAATCCGGGTACGTCACCCAGCACGAGGCGAGCTTCTTCACCGCGGCGACCAGCCAGGATTGCACCGTGCCCGTCCACCGCCTGGTCAAGGGCGGTGCCAGCCGTCACGTGTGGGAGGACGCCGCCTATCAGAGCCTCGTCTCCTCGGGCTGGAGCGACACGGGCGTGGCGTTCCACGTGGTTCCCGGCACCAAGGAGACCCCCGTGCGCGCCGGGGCGGGCGACAAACTCACCCCGCCGCTGACCCCGGCGCCGGGCGGGGAAGGGCCGACGCGAAAGCCGACCCCCCCGGAGCCTCCCGCGGCCCCCAACGACGGCGAGACCTTCAGTATCGCGGTCATCCCCGACACCCAGGGCGAGGTTCACTCCAACTACGACAAGCGCTTCCCCGACCGGACGCAATGGATCGTGAACAACCGGCAGACCTACGACATCCGCTGGGCCCTGCACACCGGTGATGTGACGAACTGGGGCTGGCTCGAACCGGCGCAGCTCACCCGGGCCAAGGCCGCCATGGACGTGCTGTCCAAAGCCGGTCTCCCCTACACGATCGCCGTGGGCAATCACGACACGGCCGCGGTCGGCCATGACGGCGTCCCCGGAAGCAGGGGATTCGGTGGCTCGGCCTATATGAACAACCCCGAATGCCCGATCAAGCTGGGCCGGGAATGCGACACCCGAAAACTCGTCCGCAACACCCAGGCGCTCAATGACACGTTCCCGCTCTCGACGGTGAAGTCGGTGCAAGGCGTCTACGAACAGGGAAAGATCAACAATCTCTGGACTACGTTCGAGGCCAACGGAACGAAGTGGTTGATCCTCAACCTGGAGCTGTGGCCCCGCCAGGGCGCTCTCGACTGGGCGAAGCAGGTCGTCGCCAACCATCCCCGCCACAACGTCATCCTTCAAACGCACCACTACCTCGACGCCGGTGGTCGCGTCTCGGGGTCCAATGACGGCTACGGCGCATTGCCGCCGACCGTCATCCGCGATGAAATCGTGGCCAAGTATCCCAACGTCAAACTGGTCGTTTCCGGGCATACCGGCCGTTTCACGCATCGCAGCGACATCATCAACGGAAATACGGTGGTCGCATACCTGGGCAATGATCTCGGATCCGGCGCGAACCCGGTGCGCATCCTCACGATCAACACCAAGACCGGCGCGGTCACGGGCAAGGTTCACGACCCGATGAACAATCGGACCCTGGACCCGACCAGCCACACGATCACGATCATCCGCTGAGCGAGGACGATCCTCATCGTGGATCGAGGGGAGGGGGCGCGGCCGAGGTCGCGCCCCCTCCCCTCGTCTCTACTGTCACGATGACCGCTTTCGCCGCGGGGTGCCGTTCCTCGGCACGTCAGGATCGAGACCCCGCGAGCCAGCGCCCGAGCAACAGCGCCGCCTTGACCGCCTCGGCCGCGACCAGCGCCCAGAACGCGCCGGCAAGACCCAGGCCCACGACACCGACCAGAAGCCACGACAGCGGCACCAGCACCAACGCGCTGGAGGCCACCGAGTAGACCATCGGCATCGTCACGTCGCTGGCCGAGCGCAACGCCCCGTAGAGCACGGCCGTCGCCGCCGACAGCGGCAGCAACACGACACTGATCAGCAGCGCACCGCGGGCCTGGGCGAGCACCTGCTCATTCGGCCCGAAGAGGGACAACAGGGTGTCCGCTCCCGCCCACAACGCGAGGGTGAGCACCGCCGCGGACGCCGCTGTCCAGCCCGCGGTGCGTAGGGTGAGCCGTCGCGCGGCAGCACGGCGCCCTTCGCCGACATCCCAGCCGACGATCGTCTCGTTCCCCTGCGCGAGGGCCAGAATGACGCCGGTGACCAGCGCGGTGAGGGTCAGCGCGTAGGAGCGGGCATTGATCGTGTCGGTGCCCAGCGGATTCAGCATGGTCACGGCGAAGACGATCGCCCCGTTGTAGACCGCGTTCTCGACGACGGTCGGCAGCGACAACGCAGCCATCCTGGCCGGTCCCGCCTGACCGGGGACGCCGGCGGGCAGGCGTCCGAACACCCGGACGCCGGTGGCGCGGCGCACCAGCCACCACAGCAGCAGCATGCCGGCTCCGCGTACGACCAGTGTGGGCAGCGCCGCGCCCACCACGCCGAGGTCGAGCACCAGCAGGCACACCGCCAACAACCCGACGTCGAGCACGTTCACCAGCACGCCGAGCACCAGCAGGGCCACCGTCCGGCCGTAGGCCCGCAGGACGGCCGAGGCGGTCACGACGTAGGCGTTGAAGAACAATCCGCCGGCGACCACGAGCAGATAGGTGACCGCGTCAGCGACCAGTTCCGGCGGCGTGCGCACGGCGTCCACCAGCACCGGCGCCAGCGCGGCGATGCCGGCGGCCAGCACCACGCCGAGCACCAGTGCCGCGCGCAGGGCGAGGGTGGCGGACCTGCCGGCGGCGCCGAACTCGCCCGCGCCGAGCAACTGCGCGATCACGACCAGGCCGCCCAGGCTGAACACCACCGAGATGTCGTAGACGATCCCGAGCACCTGGTTGCCGGTCGCCACCGCGGCATTGAGTTCCGGCGACGCCATGCTGAGCAGGATGACGTTGCCCAGCGTCGCGAGCAGGGTGAACACCGTGACCAGCAGCAGGGGCCAGCTCAGGCGCAGCAGCCCCTTGCGGCGGAAGGCGGGTGCGACCATCAGGACTCCGATCATGCGCGCAATAAGTGAGGTGAGGCTAGCCTCATTTGCACCGCTCGCTGTCTCGTTCCGCGATCCGTCGCTCAGATCGCGACCGACGTCACCGGCGCAAGCACCCACAGAGCCGGGTTCCGCTCATGCCGGTGCGCGCCCCACTAGGCTGACGGCCATGGAGTTGCTTCCCCTGGTGTTCGCGTCCGGCTGGGCGAGCGGCATCAACGCCTGGGGCACCGTGCTGGTGCTCGGCGTACTGGGACGGTTCTCCGGAATCGAGGGCATTCCCGCGGCCTTCCAGCGCACCGACGTGCTGATCGTCGTCGCGGTGCTCTGCGCCGCGGAGGTGATCGTCGACAAGATCCCGCTGGTCAACAGCGCCTGGGACGCGATCGCCACCTATGTCCGGCCCGTCGCCGGTGCCGCCATCGGCGTGGCCTGGGCGACCGGCATGAACCTCCCCACCCTGGTCGCGATGGGGGTGCTCGGCGGCGCGATCGCCCTGGCCAGCCACGCGATCAGGGATGGCCTGCGCCTGGCCGTCAACGCCACACCGCAACCGTTCACGAACGTGGCGGCGTCCGTCGCCGGGGACGTCGCGGTGACCGGCATCGCCACCTTGATCGCGCTCGCGCCGGTCGCGGCCGCGATCGTCGCCGCGCTGCTGCTGGCGGTCGGAGTGCGGGCGCTCAACCGGGTGGCCGCGCGCGCCCAGGAAGGCCGCGCCCAGGTCGCCGCCTGGCGCGCACGCCGCCGCGGCACGGACGCCTGATGGCGCCGGTCACCGTCCTCGGCGGCACCTTCGCCGGCGTCGCGGCCGCGACCCGGCTCGCCCGGGTAGGACATACCGTCACGCTGATCGCCGCTCCGGGCTGGGCGGACGGCCTGCGTGCCACGCTCGGCGAAACCCTCGACTTTCCCGCCCCGTGGCGTGACCTGTTCAAGAAGACCGGGCGTCCCGCCGCCGGCGCGCTCGGCCTGCACGGCCTCGAACTCGTCGCCGACCCCGACGGGCCGCCCACCGACCGGGCCGGGGTCTGGTACACCGACCTCGAAGCTCTCGGCGAGCCGGCCGCCCGCGCCTGGCGCGACCTGGTGGACGCCGCCGACGGCGTCTGGCAGGCGGTCCGGCCGCTCGGCGTCGAAGCCGAACTCACCCCGGACGCCGTCGCCCGCGCCGGGCTGCATCCCCGCCGCAGCCTCGCCGACATCGCCCGCACGCTCCCCCACCCGGCCTTGGCGGCCCGGCTCGACCGGCTCGCCGCCGCCCGCGGCGTCCCGGCGGCGGATACGCCCGCCTGGCTCACCACACGGCTGGCGGTCGAACGGACTTTCGGGCGGTGGCGGCTGGTGGACTCCACGCGTGCCCTCGTTCCGACCGCCGCCCTCGTCGATGTGCTGCGCGACCGGCTGGACGCCCGCGGCGTCCGGATCGTCGCCGGCGACCCGGCACCCGACGCGGCCGCCTCACCGGCAGGACCGCAGCCGGCGGGCAGTTCGGCGACCGAAGGCGTCCGCCCTGGCCAGGCGGTGATCGACACCCGCGACCCCGGGGTGTGCTGGCACCGACCGCGCCCGCTGCGCCGCCACGACTCCTTCGTGGACCAGCTGCTGGCCCGGCCGGCGCTGTGCACCCCCGGACGGCCCGGGCACTTTCATGCGTCGGCGTCCTCGCCTGCGGGCAACGAGCCCTGGGCGCAACTGCTGTCAGGGGCGCTGGCGGCCTACGCGGCCCACGATTTCCTGACCGGAGAAGACATCCGCCCCACCAACAAGGCGCTTCGCTGACACAAAGATCCACGGCGTTGACACGCGGGGGTAGAGTGGTGGGTCGGTCGAAACACGAGGAAGCCCCTTGAACCACTCCGAACTGCTGGCTCGCGAACTGGCCCGCGAACAGGCCCACGTCGACGCGGTCTACGCACGCCTGGACGAGGCAACCCGGTCCGCCCGCAGTGCCGCGCGCACGGGGCAGCAGATCTTCACCTCCGATCGCGAGACGTGGGTCCGCGAAGAGGACGGCACGGCCCTGTTCGAGCGCGACGCGTTCACCTTCCAGGCGGCCAAGCGACTGGCCGTCCTGGACGCCGAACACGAGGGCCTGGTCTTCGGCCGGCTCGATCTGGCCGACGCCGAGGACCGCGAGGTGCGCTATATCGGCCGCATCGGCGTCCGTGACGACGATTACGAGCCCTTGGTGATCGACTGGCGCGCCCGCGCCGCCGAGCCGTTCTACCGGGCCACGCCCAACCAGCCGATGGATGTGGTGCGCCGCCGGGTGCTGCGCTGCCGCAACGACCGGGTGGTCGGCATCGAGGACGACCTGCTGGACGCCGCCGCCCAGCGCGAGGATTTGCCGATCATCGGCGAGGGCGCGCTGATGGCGTCGCTGTCGCGGGCGCGTGGCACCCGGATGAAAGACATCGTCGCCACCATCCAGGCCGAGCAGGACGAGGCGATCCGCGCCGACTACGCCGGCGTCACCATCATCAACGGCGGCCCGGGCACCGGTAAGACCGTCGTCGCGCTGCACCGCGCCGCCTATCTGCTCTACTCCAACCGGCGCCGCTTCGAGCGCGGCGGCATCCTGGTGGTCGGGCCCGGCCCGGTGTTCATGAACTACATCGAGCGGGTGCTGCCCAGCCTGGGCGAGGACTCGGTCACCCTGCGAGCGATCGGCGCGGTCGCCTCCGACGTGCTGGACGACCTCGACTCCGACCTCGTCGACGACGCCGCCACCGCCGGCGTCAAGGGCTCGCTGCGGATGGTGCAGGTGCTGCGCGCCCTGGTGGAACTTCCGCTGGGCGACTTGGGTGCCGCGCCGCCGGAACTGCTCGTCACGGTCAAGGGCAATGTGCTCAAGCTGGACGCCGCGGCGCTCGCGCGGGTCCGCCGCGACGTCCTCTCCCATTCGCGGATGAACCAGGGCCGGGAGAAGGCCGAAAAGATGCTGGTGGCGATGCTGGCCTCCCAGGTGCCGGCCGACACCGACGTCGATCCCGAGGCCGTCCCCGACCTGATCACCGACTCGGCCGGCTACCGCTCCTTCGTGGCCGCCTGGTGGCCGCCGCTGACCGCCTTCGAGGTGCTACGCCGGCTCGCCGACCCGGCCGTCGTCGACCGGGTGGCCGCAGGCACCCTGGACGCCGAGGAGCGGCGCCTGCTCGCGGCGTCCTACGCGGCCGGCGGGGAGTGGACGGTCGCCGACATCGCCCTGCTGGACGAGCTGGTCGCCATTCTCGGGCCGGTTCCCGAGGAGCCGGACGAGGGCCCCGACCTGTTCCTGGACAGCCTCGGCGAGACGACCGAGTTCGTCACCACCGCCGACAAGCTGCGCCGCACCGTCGAGGTGGATCTGCGCGAGGACCGGCACGAGACCTATGCGCACATGCTGATCGACGAATCCCAGGACATCACCCCGATGCAGTGGCGGATGCTGCGCCGCCGCGGCTCGCAGGCGTCCTGGACCATCGTCGGCGACCTGGCCCAGAGCAGCTGGCCCGACCTGGACGAGGTGGGCCGCGCCGTCCGCGACCTGATCGGCAACGCGCCGCACCGGTCGTTCCGTCTGTCGGTGAACTACCGCTCCCCCGCCGAGGTGTTCGAGCTCGCCGCCCAGGTGGTCAAACGCCACTACCCGAAGGCCGACCTGCCGCGCGCGGTGCGCTCGACCGGGCGCGAGCCAGAACTACTCCGGACGACCGAGGCCGCCCTGGTCTCGGACCTGGTCGACATCGTGGACCGGCTCACCGACGAGGTGGGCGGCACCGTGGGCATCATCGCTCCCCCGTCACGGCAGGCCCGGTTGCAGGAGGCACTGCGCCGGCGGCTGTCGACCCGGATGAACCCGGCCAACCTGAGCCGCGTCCTCTACCCCTCGCCGCTGGAGGCCAAGGGCCTCGAATACGACGCCGTCGTCGTGGTGTCGCCCGACGAGATCGTCGCCGAGAGCCCCGGCGGCGTCCGGGTGCTGTACGTCGCCCTCACCCGTCCCACCCAGGCGCTGGTCACGGTCGACATCGGCGAGAACTCCGGCCTCTGGCGCCCGGTGGGGTGACCTGAGCATCCCGGTACGGGCTTTTTTGGGCCCGGACCGCCCGCCCGCACCGGACACCTCACTCGGACGCCGACTCGTCGCGGCGGGGGCGTCCGCGCGGGCGCATCGGCGCCGGCTTGGGGTCGCGGCCGGCGTCGACGAGGGCACGGCGCAAGACCACCTCGATCTGCGCGTTGACCGAACGCAGTTCGTCGGAGGCCCACTTGGCGATCGCTTCGTGCACGGCCGGGTCGAGGCGCAGCAACACCTGCTTGCGCCCGCCCCGCGCCGGCACACGCTCAGCACCACTACCTTGGGCCGGCTCACTCCCGGAGTCACCATCGCGCGCGCGCCCGGCACCAGCAGCCAGGGCCTGGCCGCCCTCCGCGGTGCCATCCCGCGCGCGCTCGGGCGCCGCGCCCGGCGGACCAGGCGCGGCGCGATCGTCCTGTTCGGGGGGCATGATCGACCGATCAGGCGTAGAGCGATCCGGCATTGATGATCGGCGTGGCCCGCTGCTCGGAGGTGAGCACTACCAGTAGGTTCGAGACCATCTGGGCGCGGCGCTCATCGTCGAAGACGACGATCTCCTCGTCCTCGAGCCGGGTGAGCGCCTGCTCGACCATGGTGACCGCGCCCTCGACGATCAGTTCGCGGGCGGCGATGATGGCGCCGGCCTGCTGGCGCTGCAGCATCGCCTGGGCGATCTCGGGGGCGTAGGCCAGCGTCGAGATGCGCACCTCGACGATCTCCAATCCGGCGATCGCCACCCGGGCGGCCACCTCGGCGGCCAGTTCGGCGCTCACCTCGTCGGTGCCACCGCGCAGCGAGGTCTCCCCCTTCTCCGGCTGGTCGTAGGGGTGGGTGGTGGCGACGTGGCGCAGCGCGGCCTCGGCCTGGGTCTTGATGAACTCCTCGTATTCTTCGACGGCGAAGACCGCGCGGGCGGTGTCGGCCACCTGCCACACCACGATGGCGGCGATGTTGATCGGGTTGCCGTCCAGGTCGTTGACCTTGAGCTCGTTGGTCTCGAAGTTGTGCACCTTGACCGACACCTTCTTGCCGCTGGTCAGCGGCGGCACCAGCACCAGCCCGGTGCGGCGGACGGTGCCGATGTAGCGCCCGAAGAACTGGCGCACCGAGGTCATCCCGGGCGCGATGACGGTCAGGCAGCTGAACGGGATGACGCTGAGCACGATCATGACGATGCCCACCACCACCAGGCCGGCGGGACCGCCGGCGTCCGCCGAGACGGCGCCGGCGATGATCGCGTAAACGCCGTAGCCGAACATCGCCAGGGCGAGCAGCAGGACGCCGAACCCGGCCGCCGAACCGGCCGTGGCCGCCTTCGACTCGGTGATGTCGACCCTGATCCCCGCCTGCCCGACGGGTTGCGTGGCGACGCCCTCCGGTGCGGTGGTGTCGACGGATTCGGTGGGCGATGTCATGGCGTCCTCCTCGGCTCGGGTGGTGCGAGGGGCGCCGCAGGCGTCCGTCGCGATATCAATATGATAGCTATTTTTTGGACGCCGCGTCCAGCCCCTCGTCGAGAAACCCACACGGCGCGTGCCGCGCTGGCCCCGCCCAAATATCGTCGCGACGCCGCCGATGTCGCCTTGGCGCGCCCCCTGTGCGTGGACCCCTGCCTCCAGATCCTCGCAGCGTCGCCGACTTCGCCGTGGCACAGGCCCCGCCTCCAGATCCTCACCACCTCGCCGACATCTCCGTGGCACGAGCCCCTTTGCACGCAGGCAGCCGGCGACGGTGAAGTCGGAGCGGGACCTGCCTACGCACCCCACGTCCTCGCCGTCGCCTACGAACTGAACCGTTGCCTACGAAATATCGTGCGCAAGGGTTCACATCGTGCGCGCGAAGGCCACCCACGCCACACGGGCGAACCCGTCCGCCATTGCCTGTGCGGTCTGGTGCTGCATCACCTACCCGGCAAGGTATGAATTGCGACACCATGCCGCACCAGTCGACGCGCCAGGACACTACCGCCACCGGCTGAGCCGGGAAGCAGGCAACACCGCGCCCTCACGAGGGGCGTCCGCATCATCAATGCAAAATCGTGGTGCGTCTACTCGCCACGTCTCTACATTGACGGCTTCTGCGAGCCGAAGGATGGTGCCTCCTGGCACCTGACCTCTCGATCAGACGGCCACAGATCCAGCCCGCGGCGACCACGGCAACAGAGCGCGCGCTCGGTCACTCGACCTGCGGGGACTTGACTCCCGGATGCCGACGCTTTGGCCGGAGGGGCCGCATATGCCGCCCGGTTTCGGTGCTGTCGCCCTGTTTCCTACCCGGGCAACGGTGACTACACCGGGCGAACGTAACCAACCCGGGCGAATGTGACTAACCCGGGCGGCGTGGCCGAAGGGGCCACGGTGTGCGTCAGCGAACAACTCGTGCGCAACGGCGCATCTCGTAGGCGCGAGTGAACCGGACGCCCCGCCGGCGAGGAGCCGTCCGGACGAGGCGAAGGGCGGCCCGGCGCTGATGCGAACGCCCCCGCGCGAGGGAGGCGGCAAGGTCACGAGCGCCGCATCGAGATCGACGCCGAGCACCCCGCGCGAGAGCCGGAGTGGGTACGAGGCGCTCACGTTGCGCGTCGTTTGGAGCACCCCGCGCGGAGGAGCCGGAGCTCCTCGCGACGACAAACCGGGCTAGGCAGGCAAGGCGTCCGCGGTGGAACGCAGGCGGCTCAGGATGTCGTGGGTGGCGGTGGAGCGATTGAGGGTGAAGAACTGCAGACCGGGGGCGCCGGCGGCGATCACCTGCCGGCACAGGTCGGTGACGAGCTCGATGCCGACCTCGCGGAAACGCGCGCGGTCGTCCGCGACGGACCGCAGTTGCGCCTCGAACGCGGCGGGCATCCCGGATCCGGACAGTGATGCGAACCGTTCGATCTGGCTGGGCACGGTGATCGGCATGATGCCCGCGATGATCGGCATGGTGCCTCCGAGCGCGCGGAAGCGCGCCACCATGGCGGCGTAGGCGTCCGCGTCGAAGAACAGCTGGGTGATGGCGAACTCGGCGCCGGCCCGCTCTTTGGCGAGCAGGATCTCCGCGTCCAGCTCCAGGGTGCTCTCCGGATGGCCGTCGGGGAACGCGGCCACACCGACGGTGAAGTCGCCCAGCGATTTGATCAGCGTCACCAGCTCGGTCGCACTCGTCAGGCCTTCGGGATGCGGCACGAACGACTCCCCGCGAGGCGGGTCGCCGCGCAAAGCCAGGATGTGCGTCACCCCGAGACGCTCGTAGGCCTCGATCGCCCGCACCACGTCGGACTTCGACTGGCCCGCGATGGTCAGGTGCCCGATCAGCGAGGTCGCTGTCTGGCCGCGCAGCGCCCCGACGGCGGAGAAGGTCTTGTACCGGCTGGCACCGGTCGCGCCGTAGGTCACCGACACCCAGTCAGGCTCGAGCGGCTGCAGCGCTTCCAGCGCGCCGAGCAACTGCTGGACGCCCGCGTCGTCTGAGGGAGGAAAGAACTCGACGCTGAAGGTCGGCCCCGTCGAGGAGGCGAGCAGGTCGATGATGTTCTCCGCGGGCATGACCACGCACCCTAGTTCAGCCCCGCGTGCGGCGTCCGGCTAGGCTCACAGCGTGGTCAGCCTGTCGCCCTGTGATCCTGTCTCCTCCGTCTTCCGCGATGCCGTCTCCGGCGCCTTGTCGGCGTTCCTCGACGCCCAGGACGCACCCCTGGCCGCCATGCATCCGGCGACCGCTCCGCTGCTGGAACGCGCCCGGCTGTTCACCGCGGGCGGCAAGCGGCTGCGCCCGGCGTTCTGCGCCTGGGCCTACACGGCGGTCACGGGCGATCCCGCGGTGCCGGACGCCGTGATCCGCGCGGCGGCCTCGCTCGACCTGCTGCACGTCTCGGCGCTGGTCCACGACGACGTGATGGACGCCTCCGACCATCGCCGTGGCGTGAAGGCCGCGCACCGCCAGTTCGAGGCCGACCACCGCGGCGCCGGCTGGCGGGGCGATCCCGAGCAGTTCGGGCGGGCCGGAGCGATCCTGCTCGGCGATCTGCTGCTGATGTGGTCGGTGGAGATGGTCCGCGCCTCGGGCCTGGACGCCGCAGCTCTCGACCGCGCGCACCTCTACCTGGAGCAGGTGCGCGCCGAGGTGACCGCGGGCCAGTACCTCGACATACTCGCCCAGGCCCACGACCCGTACGCGCTCACCCGCACGCCGGCCGACCGCGAGGAACTCGCCGGCCTGATCGCGACGGTGGTCACCTGGAAGTCGGCCTCCTACACGATCCGGCGTCCGCTGCACATCGGCGCGGCGATCGCCGGCGCCTCGGCCGCCCAATTCGAGGCGCTGTCCGCGTTCGGCCAGCCGCTCGGCCGGGCCTTCCAGTACCGCGACGATGTGCTCGGCATCTACGGCGATGCGGCGCTCACCGGCAAGGACTCCGGCGAGGACCTGCGCGTCGGCAAGCTGACCCGCCTGGCCGCGGAAGCGTTCGGCCGGGCGAGCGAGGCCGACGCCCGCGAGCTGGCCGCACTATTCGGCGACCCCGGCCTCACCGAGGCCCAGGTGGAGCGCGCCCGCGCGATCATCGACTCATGCGGAGCCCGCCAGGCCGTCGAGGACGAGATCCACCGCGAGTACGACCAGGCGCTCGCCGCGCTGGCCGACGCCGATCTGGCACCCGCCGGGCGGGAGGGGCTGGCCGCGCTGGCGCGCCTGGCCGTCCGCCGCGACTTCTGACCCAGCACCGCCTCCGCGGACGCCCGCGCCCGGCGGCACCCGGGGGCTCAGCGGGGCGGGTTCGCGCCGCGCGCCTTCAGGTCCGAGGGCAGGTTCAGCGTGGCTTTCGGCCCGAACGCGGCGGCGACGACGGATTCCATCCGCGGATCGTCGTTCCAGGCGGTCCGCAGCCGCTCCTTGAGCACGTGCGCCGCCTCTTCCGGGCGGGAGGCCCGCGTGATCGCGCCACCGACCGCGACGCGCATCGCGCCGGCGCGGATCACCGCGCCCAGCGACTCCGCGGTGATGCCACCGACCGCGAACCACGGCTTGGACCGGGGATCGTGCGCGGGCGCCTTCCGCGCCGCGTACCGGATCCGTTCCAGCCCCGGACCGACCATCAGGAAGTCCACCTCGGGATGCGCGAGCGCGGCGTCGGTGTCGGCGTCCGAGGTGCAGCGGCGCCCGATCATGGTCCACTCGCCGACCAGGCGGCGGGTGCGGACCGGGTCCGCTTCGGCATCGGCGAGGACGAACAGGTCGGGCGACAGCTGAGCGGCTCGCACCGGGCGCCCGAAATAGCCGGTCAGCCCCTGGGTGGCCCGCGCGGCCAAGGTGATGGCGGCCAGGCCGATCTCGGCGGTCTCGTCGGCGATGGCGTCGGCCAGGTCTTCGTCCAGCATCACGATGTCGGCCCCGCCGGCATAACTGGCTTCGGCGAGCGCGCCCACGGCGTCCGGCTCATCGGGCGCGATGTGCATGAGGCGGGCAAGCCGGAGCCGGGCGGCGATCCCCATCAGTGCGGTCACGTGCCCCAGCCTGCCACAACCTCGGCGGGTCGTCTCGGGTCACGCACCACCGGGTGGCCTAAACTCGGGCCAGGCCTGGCATGGCTACTTCCCCAACCTCATGCCGGAGACTCTGTGGTGACGCCCGAACGCAGCACTGGCCCCATCGGCCACGTCCTTGACGACCGGTACGAGGTCGTCAAGAGGCTGGCGCGCGGGGGCATGGCGACCGTCTACGTCGCGCACGACCTGAGGCTGTCGCGCACGGTCGCGATCAAGGTGATGAACGAGGGGGTCGGCGAGGCCGGCGAATCCGCCGAACGGTTCGACGCGGAGGCGCGCGCCGCCGCGCGGCTGACCCACCCCAATGTGGTGAGCGTGTTCGACCAGGGCTCCGACAACGGCCGCCCCTATATCGTGATGGAGTACGTGCCCGGCTTCACCCTGCGCCAGGTGATCACCCGCGAGGCGCCCATGGAGCCCCGGCGCGCTGTCGAGCTGATCGAACCGGTGTGCGCGGCCTTGGCCGCCGCCCACGCCGCAGGGCTGATCCACCGGGATGTGAAACCCGAGAACGTGCTGATCTCCGAACGCGGCCAGGTGAAGGTGGCCGACTTCGGGCTGGCCCGCGCGGTCACCGCACAATCGCATGCGGGCACCGCCGGGCTGGTCATCGGCACCGTGAGCTACATCGCGCCCGAACTGGTCACCAAGGGGCGGGCCGACCCGCGCGCGGACGTGTATTCGCTCGGCATCGTGCTGTACGAGATGCTCACCGGCCGCAAACCGCACAGCGGCGACACGCCGATCCAGGTCGCCTACAGCCATGTGCACAACCAGATCCCGGCGCCGTCGATGGAGGTCTCGACCACCTGGCGCGACGGGCGCGGCGGCATCCCGCCCTACCTGGACGCCCTGGTCACCACCGCCGCCAACCGCGACCGCCAGCTGCGCCCGCGCGATGCCGGCGTGCTGCTGGGGCACCTGCGCGCGGTGAAGGACGCCCTGGCACGCGGCATCGTCGACGACCCGGCCCTGATGGCGCGGGTACGCCGCACCGAGCCGGACGGCCCGAGCGCGGCCACCACGCCGGTGCCGACCCTGCCGCCGCGGGCAGGCGCCGAGCGGCAGTTCACGCCGATGACGCCGGTCTCGCCCACCTTCGACGTGACCGCCGACGGCGCGCCGTTCTACAGCACCGGTCCCACCCCGTACTCGCCGGAATCGCCGCACACGCGTGCCCTGCCGACGCTGGACGGTCCGGCGGCCCTGCCGCCGCGGCGGCGTCCGGTGCCCCGCTGGCGCCGGATTGCGGCGCTGCTCGTCGTGCTCGCGGTGCTCGGCGGCACCGGCTGGTATCTGCTCGAGGGGCGCTGGACGCCCGTGCCCGTCCTGGTGAGCCTCACCCAGGCGCAGGCACAGGAGAAGGTGGCCGGCCTGGACTTCGAGCTCGTCTTCCAGCAGGAATACTCCGAGGACGTGCCGGCCGGGCAGATCATCCGCACCGATCCGCCCGGGGACGGCCGGGTGATCCGCGACCATCAGGTGACCGCGTGGGTCTCGCGCGGCCCCGAGCGGTACTCGGTGCCGAAAGTGACCGGGCTCACCCTCGACGAGGCGACCCGGCTGATCGGCGAGAACTCGCTCACGGTGGGTGAGGTCACCCAGACCTACTACGACACCGTCGCCGAGGGCAAGATCATCTCCCAGGGGGTGACCGCCGCCACGCAGGTGAAGCGGGACACCCCGGTGTCGCTGGTCGTCTCTCAGGGCCCGGCGCCCGTCACCGTGGCCGACTTCACCGGCAAGCCGGCGGCCGAGTTGGAGGCATGGGCCACCGACAACGCGATCAAGCTCACCACGGCGTCCGAGCACAGCGATACCGTGCCCCAGGACGTCGTGATCGCCCAGGAGCCCGCCTCGGGCGATCTGCGCCGCGGCGATTCGATGAAGGTGACCGTGTCGAAGGGACCGGTCCTGGTCACCGTGCCGGACGGCCTGCGCGGGATGAGCTGGGCGGAGGCCAAGGCGGCCGTGGAGGCGGCTGGGCTGGTCGCCGAGCGCGTGGACGTGATCGCGAACGGGCTGGGCTGGGTGGTCGGCACCGAGCCCGGCGAGGGCACCAGCGTCCCGAAAGGGTCGACGGTCACGCTCCGGGTCGTGTGAGCCGATCGATCAGGCGTGAGATGAACACCTCGCACTGGGCGAGCTGATCGGGGTCCACGAACTCGTCGGGCTTGTGCGCCTGCGCGATGTCCCCCGGACCGCACACCACCGTCGAGATGCCGGCGCGCGCGTACACGCCCGCCTCGGTGGCGTAGGTCACCTTCTCCGGCTCGACCGCCAGGCCGAGTTCACGTCCCAGCGCGACCACGGCTGCGTCCTCGCCCGTGTCGAGCCCGACGGTCTGCGCGCGCACGGTGAGTTCGACGCGCGCACAGGCGTCCTCGGCCTGCATCGCGGCCTCGACCTCGCGGCAGCGCGCCCGGAGCGCCTCGACCTCGGCCGCGTCCTGCTCGGGGGTGCCGATCGAGCGGAACTCGAGGGTGAGCGTGCACTGCGCCGGGACGATGTTGACCCCGTTGCCGCCGGTGACCATCGTCACCGCACCCGTGGTGTAGGCGACCGGGTAGGCCTCGTCGAACGGGCCGCCGTCTCGCCAGGCGGCGCACCGGTCGCGCCAGTAGCTGATCAGGTCGGCGGCGTGGTGGATCGTGTTCACGCCGAGGGTGGGCAGCGAGCTGTGCGCGGCCACGCCGTGCAGGTGCACGTCCATCAGGTTGATCGACTTGTGCCCGCGGATCATCCGCATCGAGGTGGGTTCACCGACGAAGCAGACCCGGGGTGCGACGCCGATCGAGGCCAGCGACTCCACCAGCGGCTCGGCGGCCAGGCAGCCGACCTCCTCGTCGTAGGTGAGCGCGAGATGCACCGGCTCGGCCAGCGGCGTGGCGGCCAGGCGGTCCAGCGCGGCGACCACGACGGCGACGAACCCCTTCATGTCGGTGGTGCCGCGCCCGTACAGCAGCCCGTCGCGCTCGGTGAGCCGGTAGGGATCGGAGGTCCAAGGCTGCCCGTCGGTGGGCACCACGTCGGAATGCCCGCTCAGCATCACGCCGCCGGTGGTGTTGCCGTCGGCGTCCGGAACCGTGACCAGCAGGTTGGCCTTGCGGCCGTCCGGGGCCGGGAAGAGGTGCGTGGTCAGCCCGAGTCCGCGCGCGTGCGCCGCGACGAGATCGATCAGCGGACGGTTGGAGTCGCGGCTGGTGGTGTCGAGCGCGACCAGCTGGGCAAGCCAGTCCAAGACGGCGGGCGAAGGGTTCACCATCGCGTCAGGACGCCGGCGTCCACGGCTGCGAGGCACGCAGGTCCTGGACGGTGGTCGGGGTCATCTCGTTGTAGCGGCCGAAGGCCAGCCCCCAGCCGCGCTCGGACAGCAGCGCGTCGTGGATGCCGAAGCCGTGCGGCGCATTCAGCGCACGCAGGAAGTCGACATGTTCCTTCATCGCCGCCCACGGCCCCATCATCGGGATGCCGACCACGTCGACGCCGGCCGGGATCGCCTCCAGGCTGTCGCCGGGATGGAAGAAGGTGGGCTCCCCCGCGGCGGTAACGACCAAACCGACATTGCCGATCCGCGGGATGTCGCGGTGGATCACGGCGTGCAGCCCGCCGACCGCGTCGATCCGGACGCCGCCCAGCTCGACCGAGGTGTCGGCGGCGATGCCCTGGGCGCGCCCGCCCAGGTCGACGGCGTTGAGGACGCCGGGCTCGACCCAGACGGCGGCGTCCGGGTTGTCGGCCAGCAGCGCACCCACATGCTGCGGATCGATGTGGTCGGGGTGCAGGTGGGTGACGACGATGGCGTCCAGGTCGGTCACGCCGTGCCAGCGATCGGAGAAGTTGCCCGGATCGAACAGGATGCGGCGGTCGGCGACCTCGACCAGGACGGCCGAGTGCCCCAGGTGTGTGATCTGCATGCCCCCAGCATAGGGAGCCCGCGGCACCTGGGGGTCGGTCAGCCGAGGATGCCTGCCAGGATGCGGCCGGCGTCCGCGCACTGATCGAGGCTCACATCGCGGTGGGTCACCGCACGCACCAGGCGCGCGCCGACCGCGCTCAGCCGCACGCCGCCCTCCGACGCCCGGGCCACCACCTCGCCCGAGGTCAACGCACCGGTGGGCACGACCACGATATTGGTCTCGGGGGTGGCGACGTCGATGCCGGAGGCGGTCAGCTCGGCGGTGAAGGCGCGCGCCGCGGCGTGATCTTCGGCCAGGGAGGCGACGTGGTGATCGAGCGCGTACAGGCAGGCGGCCGCCAGCAGGCCGGCCTGGCGCCAGCCGCCGCCCAGCCGCTTGCGCAGGATGCGCGCGGACGCCATCTGCTCGGCGCTGCCGACCAGGACCGACCCGACCGGGGCGCCTAGGCCCTTGCTGAAGCAGACGCTGACGGTGTCGAACAACCGTCCGTAGGTGTCCAGCCCGATGCCGGTGGCGACCTGGGCGTTCCACAGCCGGGCGCCGTCCAGGTGCAGGCCGACACCGGCGTCTCGGCACAGCGTGCTGACCGCACCCAAGGCGTCCAGGGGCTGCACGGTGCCGCCACCGAAGTTGTGCGTGTTCTCGACCTCGACGCAGGCCGTCGAGACCAGGTACGGGCCGGCGTCCGGCGACAACAGTGCCTCGACACAGGCCGGATCGACGCGCCCGTCGGGGCTCACCCAGGTGCGCATGGTGACGCCGGTGAGCGCACCGTGCGCGCCCATCTCGGCGCGGGCGATGTGCGCGCCGGAGTCGCAGAGCACCTCCTGGCCCGGGCGGACGTGCTGGGCGACGCCGAGGACGTTGGCCAGCGACCCGGTCGCGCAGAACAGGCCGGCCTCGTGGCCGAGCAGTCCGGCCACCCGCCCCTCCAGGACGGCGATGGTCGGGTCCTCGGCGTAGACGTCGTCGCCGACCTCTGCCTCGGCCATCGCCGCGCGCATGGCGGCGGTCGGAACGGTGACGGTATCGGAGCGCAGGTCGATCATCACAGCTCGTGCGGGGTGAATTCCTGCACCGGGTTCACGCCCCGGCGCTCGATGTCTTCCCGCAGCCGCTCGGCGAGGTAGAACGCCAACTCGATGCCCTGGTTCCGGTTGAGCCGCGGATCGCAGGCGGTCTCGTAGCGGTCGGCCAGATCGGTCTCGTCGAGTTCGTGGACGCCGCCGACACACTCGGTGACGTCGTTGCCGGTCAGCTCGAGATGGACGCCGCCCGGCCAGGTGCCCAGTTCGGCGTGCACATCGAAGAAGCCGTCGACCTCTTCCCAGATCACCGGGAAGGCGCGCGTCTTGTAGCCGCGCTCGGTCTCGTAGGTGTTGCCGTGCATCGGGTCGCACACCCAGGCCACCTTGCGCCCGGTGGCCTCGACCGCCTGGATCAGCGGCGGCAGCGCGTCGCGCACCTTGTCGGCGCCCATCCGGGTGATCAGGGTGAGGCGTCCCGGCTCGCCGTGCGGGTCGAGCCGCTCGACCAGCTCGCGCGCCGTCTGCGGCGTCGTGGTCGGGCCGAGCTTGACGCCGATCGGGTTGCGCAGGGACGCCAGCAGCGCCACATGGGCGCCGTCGAGCTGGCGGGTGCGTTCGCCGATCCACAGCAGGTGGCCCGAGGTGCCGTACGGGGTGCCGGTGCGCGAATCGATCCGGGTGAGGGCGTGCTCGTACTCCATCAGCAGCGCCTCGTGCGAGGCCCAGTAGTGAATGATGCGCAGCGCGTCGTCGGAGACCCCGCAGGTGATCATGAACGCCATGGCGCGCTCGATCTCGGCCGACAACTCCTCGTACTTGGCTTCCACCTGGCTGTTGCGGACGAAGTCGGTGTTCCAGGAATGGACGGTGCGCAGATCGGCGAAGCCGCCGCTCACGAAGGCGCGCACCAGGTTCAAGGTGGCCGCCGAATTGTTGTACACCTCGACCAGGCGGCGCGGATCGGGCACGCGCGAGGCGGCGTCGAAGTCGAGGCCGTTGACCGCGTCGCCGCGGTAGGTGGGCAGGGTGACGCCGTCGCGGGTCTCAGTGTCGGCGCTGCGCGGCTTGGCGTACTGGCCGGCGAGGCGTCCGACCTTCACCACCGGCACCTGGGCGGCGTACTGCAGCACGACCGCCATCGACAGCTGCACCCGCAACGCGTTGCGGATGTTGACCGCGGTCACATTGCCGAACGTCTCGGCGCAATCGCCGGCCTGCAGCAGGAACGCACGACCGGCGGCGACATCGGCGATCCGGGAACGCAGGTCGTCGCATTCGCCGGCGAACACCAGCGGCGGACGGCGGCGCAGCTCGCCCACGGCGTCGTTGAGCGCGGCGGCGTCCGGGTAGGTCGGTTGCTGGGCTGCCCCGAGCGCGTGCAGGTCGGTCAGAGAAGGGATGTTCGGCACCCCGACAGGATAGTGCTCAGGTGCGCGGGGTCGGCGCCGGTCCGCCTCCGGGGCGCGGCTTGGTGCGGCGCTGAGTCTCCTCCGGCGTCATGCCGCCGAACTTCACCGAGGTCGAGTAGGCGTCCACGTACGTCTGACCGGTGAGGGACTGCACCGCAGCCATGATCTCGTCGGTGACCCAGCGCAGCGTGGCACGGTCGTTCTTGGCGCCCGCGTAGGCGGAAAAGTCGAGCGGCTCGCCGAAGCGGACCAGCGGCCTGGTCGCCCACGGGATGCCGAGACGCTTGCCGGTGAACTCGGTGTCGATCACGCCCACCGGAATCACCACCGCACCCGACTCGAGCGCGAGCCGCGCCACACCAGTCTTGCCCTTGAACATGCGGCCGTCGGGGGAACGGCTGCCCTCGGGGAAGATCCCCGCGACTCCGCCGTTGGCCAGCACCTCGAGGATCGGCCCGAGCCCGTCGGCGGACGCTCGCCCTCCTGAGCGGTCCAGCGGCACCTGGCCGACGGCCTTGACGAACCAGGCGACCAGCTTGGGCACGATCCCGCCTTTGCCGCTGAAGATCTCGGCCTTCGCCGGGAAGGTCACCCGGCGCTTGATCAGCGCCGGCATCACGAACGTGTCGGCGGCACCGATGTGGTTGCCGGCCAGGATCACCGGCCCCGTCTGGGGAATGTTCTCCTCGCCCTCGGTGCGCCCGTGATAGCCGTACTTGACCAGCGCCCGAAACGGAACCTTGAAGAACTCGTACCAGCCCATGTGTTGACCTCCTGGCGGGTCAGCCTAGTGCCCGACGCGCGGGTTTCCGAGAACGCTCCCGGGGGCGCGCGACAAAGGGGACGGGTCGGTGGCGCCCGCGTCTAGAGTTGGGGCATGGCGAATCCGGAACATATGCGCGCCTTCCACGCCGACGGCGGGTCCGTCGGCGTCCTGCTCAGCCACGGTTTCACCGGCAGCCCGGCGGCCATGCGGGAGTGGGCCGAACGGCTCCATGCCGCCGGCTACACGGTGGCCGTGCCGCGCCTGCCCGGGCATGCCACCGCCTGGCAGGAGATGAACGTCACCGCCTGGACCGACTGGTACGACTGTGTCGACGCCGAATATCGCACCTTGTCGCAACGTTGCGAGCGGGTGTTCGTGGCCGGCCTGTCGATGGGCGGCTCGCTTGCCCTGCGGCTGGCCGAACAGCACCCCGACGTGGCCGGCCTGATGCTGGTCAACCCGGCGCTGGGCGCCGTCGACCCGATCGCCCGGCTGTCGGGTCTGCTGAAGTACGTGGTGCCCGCGGTGAAGTCGGTCGGCAACGACATCAAGCGCCCCGGCGTCGATGAGGGCGCCTACGAGATGACCCCGGTCGCCGGGGTTCATCAACTCTTCAAACTATGGGCGGACGTGCGGTCCTGCCTCGACCTGATCACCTGCCCGATCATCCTGTTCCGGTCCTCGATCGACCACGTGGTGCCAGGATCGTCCTCCGACGCCATCGTCCGGCTGGTGTCGTCGCTGTCGATCACCGAGGTGGTGTTGGAGAACAGCTACCACGTCGCCACGCTCGACTACGACAAGGAGACGATCTTCGCGCGCTCCCTGGAGTTCCTGGCCGCGATGACCGACGCCCCGGCCCCAACAAGCCGATAGGCCGCAAGCCCATCCCCCACCACCTGGAGTTCCCCGCCACGATGACCGGCGTCCCGGCCGCCTCCGGGTAGCGGAGCGGACTGCCCGCGCGCCCCGCACCCGCGATGCCGGATTTGTCACACGAATCCGGCGCCCGCCCCCGCCGAGACCGGTTTCCTGTGACGATTCCGGCCGTTCTGGCCAACACCCCCACCACTCCACGTTGATCGCCCGCGGCGACGATCGGAGCCCGGGATCCACCGCGGCAGATCCACCGGCAAGGGTGTTTCGGCGTGTTTCGGCGTAAGGACCAAGAAAGTGTCGTTTTCAGAGCGCTGCCCAGGCGGTTTCGACCGTAGGGCCAGGATGTGGTCGCTATGGGACCACCCTGCGGCCTCCATAGCGACCACATCCTGGCCCTTCCCGCGGATCGCGTGGAAAGCCCCCGTCATTCCGACTATTTCTTAGCCCACGCGCCGCAGCCATCCCGGAGAAGACCTCCTCGTGAGTCGGCCATTCCTCTAGGTTCGTTCACCCCGCCGTTGCGCTGCTTCGTCGGTCAGGTTCGGCACGAGCACGTACCGTTCCTCCCACGACGCCGGTTCCACGCGCGGACCGGAGACGGACGTCCCATCGATCTCCACCTTGCTCCTGCGCCACCGCCGACCGGAGACGAGCCAGACCAACTCGGAACGGAACAACCCTCGCACGAGACGCAGCCACTGATCGGCTCCCTCCGTGCCGGCATCACCGAACTCGACCACGCCCTCGTCGCGTCCTGACCCCGCCCGGTTCGTAGTCCACGAGAGAGTGCCGTTCCATCCGTCCGCGGTCTCCCAGTAGAGCACGGCGACCTCCGTGTCGCCGGCCTCCCAGTAGCACTCCACACCGTCGGCATCGACAGTGACCGTCACACCGTCGAGAGCGCCCCACGCCTGGGCCAAGGCCCGCATCTCGCGCAGGGTCACCCGCACATCGTCGGACACGATCCTCACCCCTGTCAGCCGAGCGCTTCGAGCTTTACGACCACGCCCGGAAGTATGGCACCGACCATCGACCGTCCGCGCGAGAGCCTGCGTGATCCTCGTCCCCGCACCCGAAGTGCCAGATTTGTCACACACATCTGCCGCGGGCGTCCGCTGAGCCAGGTTTCCTGTGACGATTCCGGCAGTTCTGTCCAGCCCCCGCTCCCGCCCTCCGCGCCGCGCCGTCGCGCTGGGCTGACGCGCAGGGCGTCCAGAAAACGTCGGAGGCGATCTCTAGCCTGCGGGGCATGAACTCGTCCGCCGCCTACCAGCCCAGCTTCGACGATCTCGGCCGCCACCTGGCGACGACGCCATTCGTGGTGGTCGACCTGGAGACCACCGGCGCGGGCCCGGAGGCGCGAATCACCGAAGTGGGGGCGGTGCGCGTGCAAGGTGGCGAGGTGACCGGCGAGTTCGCGACGCTGGTGAATCCCGACGCGCATATCCCCCCGCTGATCTCGGTGTTGACCGGGATCACCGATCCCATGGTCGCCGACGCCCCGCGCATCGACCAGGTGATCCCGCCGTTCCTGGAGTTCGCCCGCGACGCGGTGCTGGTCGCCCACAATGCCGGCTTCGACGTCGGCTTCCTCAAGCGGGCCTGCGCCGCCCAACAGCTGGCCTGGCCCGGGTTCCCGGTCGTCGACACGGTGGCGCTGGCCCGCGGCGTCCTGCTTCGCGACGAGGTGCCGAACGTGAAGCTGGCCACGCTCGCGCGGTTCTTCAAGGTGGCCGAGGCGCCTAATCACCGGGCGCTCACCGACGCGCGCGCCACCGTGCAGGTGCTGCACGGCCTGCTGGAGCGGGTCGGCAACCGCAATGTGCACACCCTGGAAGATCTGCTCGAGTTCACCCGAGGCGTCTCCGCCGAGCGGCGCGCCAAACGCACCTGGGCGAGTGATGTGCCCGCCTTGCCGGGTGTGTACCAGTTCGTCGCCGACCTGCCCGACCGCGACGGCGTCGTGCGCCGGCAGGTGCTCTACGTCGGCAAGAGCGTGAACCTGCGCGCCCGCGTCCGTAGCTATTTCACCGCCGCCGAGAAACGCCCCCGGATGGAAGAGATGGTCCGGATCGCGACCGGCGTCGAGACCACCGTGTGCCGCACCGCGCTGGAGGCGGAGGTGCTCGAGCTCAGGCTGATCGCCGCGCACGCGCCGCGGTACAACCGGCGGTCGAAGTTCCCCGACCGCCAGCAGTGGATCAAGCTGACCGACGAGGCTTTCCCACGCCTGTCGATCGTGCGGCAGGTCACCGACGACGGCGCCTGCTATTTCGGGCCGTTCTCGTCGCGGGCCGGCGCCGACCAGGTGTGCCTGGCGATCTATGAGGCGTTCCCGATCCGGCAGTGCACCACCAGGCTGAGCGCGCGCACGCCGACCGGCAGGTGCGCGCTGGGCGATCTCGGCCGCTGCCTGGCCCCCTGCGACCGGACGGTCAGCCGCGAGGCCTATCTCGAGGTGACCGACGCCGTGCGCACCAGCCTGACCGTCGATGTCCGCGCGGTCGTCCGCTCACCCCGCGCCCGGCTGGAGCAGCTGATCGCCCAGGAGCGTTTCGAGGAGGCCGGCCGGCTCACCGCCCGTCTGGACGCCTTCGTGCGCGCCTCCACCCGCGCCCGCCGCCTGACCGCGCTGGCGCGCTGCCCTCAGATCGTGGCCGCCTGCCGCGCCGACCGCGGCTGGGAGGTGCACGTCGTGCGCTACGGACGCCTTGCCGCCGCCGCGTTCGCCCGGCCGGGCGAGTGGGTGCCCGGCATCGCCGCCGACGCGGCGGCCGCGGCCGATCGGGTCGCTCCCCCGCTGCCCGGTCAGCCGGCAGCGAGTGTCGAGGAGGTGGAGCGAGTCGCCGCCTGGCTGGAGCGCCCCGGCGTCCGGATCATCGACATCGAGGGCGAGTGGGCCTGGCCGCTGCACGGCAGCATCGCGCCCGACGACCTGCCCCGGCACGCCCTCGCCACCTCAGCGGATGCCGGCGGCCCCGGTCCGGGTTGAACACATCCAAGACCTCGTCGAGATACAGGTACCGCCACCTCAGCGGACGCCGGCGGCCCCGGTGCGGGGGCGCCGGTCGGCCAAGCCGACGCCGACGACCCGGTCCACCCCGTCCCCCGCCGGGCCGGCGGATACTAGGGTGGGCTCATGAACACCGCCATCGTCTTCATCAACACCGAGCCTGCCCGGGTGGGCGAGGTCGCCGAAGAGATCGCCGCGCTCGACGGCGTCACCGAGGTGTACTCGGTCACCGGCGAGGTCGACCTGATCGCGATCGTCCGCACCCGCAGCGTGGAGTCCATCTCGGACGTGGTGGTCGGCACGATCAACAAGGTGCCCGGCGTGACCGGGACCCGCACCCACCTGGCGTTCCGGGCGTACTCGACCCACGATCTCGAAGCGGCCTTCTCGCTGGGCGACTGACCACCGGACGCGACAATCCCGGGGCACCAGGCACGACTACTCCGGCCCACCGGGCACGACAACCCCGGCCCACCGGGCACGACTACCCCGGCCCGCCAGGCACGACGACCCGGGGCTACCGGACACAACACACCCCGGGGCCGTCCGGCTCCCGGGGTGTGCGCGACGAGGACGAACCTCAGGCTTCGGTGACCTCGACCGAGGTGATCACGACCGGCTCGACCGGACGGTCGGCTCGCCCGGTGCGCACCGACGCGATGGCGTCCACCACGTCGCGGCTGGCCTGATCGGCCACCTCACCGAAGATGGTGTGCCGGAAGTTGAGGTGCGGGGTCGGAACGACCGTGATGAAGAACTGCGAGCCGTTGGTGCCGGGGCCGGCGTTCGCCATGGCCAGCAGGTAGGGCTTGCTGAACGCGAGCTCGGGGTGGAACTCGTCGCCGAACTTGTAGCCGGGGCCGCCGGTGCCGACTCCGAGCGGGCAGCCGCCCTGGATCATGAAGCCGTCGATGACCCGGTGGAAGGTGAGGCCGTCATAGAAGTTGCCGGTGGTCGGCGCGCCGGTCTCGGGGTCGCGGTACTCCTTCGTACCGGTCGCGAGGCCGACGAAGTTCGCCACCGTCTTCGGTGCCTGCTCGTCGAACAGGTTGAGGACGATGTCGCCGTGGTTGGTGTGGAGCGTCGCCTGCTGCACGTTGGATTCCTTTCGAGAGGTGCCCTGGCGCCCGCAGGCGCACAGTCATCCACCACGTTACCCAAACCGCTATCGCCCGGGTTCACCACGCGGGTACCGTGGACGCACGCGATCACGCGAACACACCGAAAGTACGGAGGAAGACCGTGAACCGGAAAGACCTCGAGCGCGCCGTCGGCGATACCGCCCACGCCGCGAACGACCTGGGCAAAGAAGCGCTCGCCCAGGCCACCGAATACCTGCAGCAGGCCCAGGAGTACCTGGCCCCGCGCGCGCAGGACGCCATCCAGCAGGTCGGCGAGTACGTCACCCCGCGTGCTCAGGAAGCCAAGAAGAAGGGCGCCAAGCTGGCCGCACAGGCGATGGACGCCGTGCAGCCGGCCCTTGATGACGCCCTCGAGCGGATCACCCCGGCGGTGGACGAGGCCTACTCCAAGCTGGCCCCGGCCCTGGACGCCGGCCGCCAGAAGGTGCAGCACGAGATCCTGCCGGCGTTGAGCGAGTTGCTGCATGATGCCGCCGACGAGATCGCCAAGGTCGAGGTGGCCGAGGTTCCCGCGCCGGCCGCGAAGAAGCGTTCGGGCTGGAAGACGTTCGGCGGTGTCGTGCTCGCCGGTGGCCTGCTGGCCGCGGTCGTGGTGGCGCTGCGCAAGCTGTTCGCCCCGGCGGATTCGGGATGGCAGGCGCACGAGCCGAGTCAGCCCTACGTGCCGACTCCCCCGCAGACGGTCGTGGACGAGGTCGCGCACACCGATGCGGCGTCCGAGCCCGCGGCAGCCGACGATGTCACCACCGAGGACGCGGCCGAGCAGTGGCTCGACGACGGCGGCGAAGTGCTCGGGTCCGACGATCCCACCGAGGAGCCCGCGGGCGACACGGAGGGCGATGCTGCCCCTTTCGCGGATAGCCCTTACGGGGACGGCTCCTACGTGGGGGCCGAGCCGCCGGAGGGCTTCGTGATCAAGGGCAACGAGCGTTCGATGAAGTACCACGTCCCCGGCGGCGGCGGTTACGAGCGGACGATCGCCGACGTCTGGTTCGCCAGTGAGGACGCCGCGACCGCGGCCGGCTTCACCCGGGCCAAGCGCTGAGACAAACCAAGGAGCGGGGCGTGACCGTGAGGTCGCGTCCCGCTTCGCCGTCCGGACCCCGTCGGCGTCGGCCTATTGCAGGGCCGCCGTCAGCCGCAGCACGTTGTCGAGGTATTGGTGGCGCAGCGGGCGGGTCAGCCACTCCTGGAGGACCAGTTCGCGCGACAGGGCCCGGTAGCCGTCGATCACCTGGTTGGTCTGGGCCACCACGTCCCCGCCGGTGAGCAGCACCGAGACCTCGAAGTTGAGCGCGAACGAGCGCATGTCCATATTGGAGGATCCGATCACGGCGACGTCGTCGTCGACGGTGAAGCACTTGGTGTGCAGCACGAAGGGCTCGGGGTAGAGCCAGATCCGGACGCCGTGGCGCAGCAGTTCCTCGTAGTAGGAGCGCTGGGCGTGGAACACCATGAACTGCTCCTTGCCCTCGGAGACGAACAGTTCCACCTCGACGCCGCGCAGCGCCGCCGTGGTCACCGCGTACAGCAGCGACTCATCGGGCACGAAGTAGGGGCTGACCAGCGACACCCGGTGCCGCGCGTTCGCGATGAGCGTCACGAACGCGCGCAGG
The DNA here is from genome assembly GCF_047602245.1 of Propioniciclava sp. GTDB lineage: Bacteria > Actinomycetota > Actinomycetes > Propionibacteriales > Propionibacteriaceae > Propioniciclava. The sequence continues at coordinate 2,659,529 of NZ_JASGHT010000001.1, read as the reverse complement.
TTGTTCTCGGCGACCACACCGGGACCGCTCGGGATCACCTGGGCGCACACCTCGCCACGCTCGGGCGGGACGATGGCGATCTCGTCGATCAGCACCTCGCCGGTCTCGGTGAGCCAGTCGGTGGCGAACACCACGTCGAGCGTCTCCACCAGCGGGCCCTCGCAGCGCATCACCAGCTCGACCCAGCGGCGTCCGGCTTTTTGGTGTTTGGGCTTGCCGTAGCTGGGTTCGATCAGGTTCTGCGAGCCGGTGAAGGCGACGGTGCCGTCAACGACGACGATCTTGCGGTGATTGCGCAGGTCGGGCCGCTGGAAGTCGCCGCGCAGCGGCCGCACCGGCATCATCGGGTACCACTCGATGCCCGAGGCGTTGAGGGTGCGCTCGAACCTGCGGTAGCCGGGAATCCGGCTGGTGCCGACGTGGTCGACGAGCAACCGCACCTTCACGCCCCGTTCGGTGGCCCGCACCAGCGCCTCGTACACCGGGGCGGTGGCGTGGTCCCAGGCGGTGATGTAGTACTGCACGTGCACGAACCGTCTGGCCCGGTCGATCTCGGCCGCGATCGCCTCGATCGCCTGCTGATAGCCAGGGATCAGTTCGACCCGGTTTCCGGCCCGCATCGGCAGCGACCCCAGGTTGGTGTTCAGCGTCGCGGCCGCATGCACGTAGTCGGGGGTGCCGGCCGGTAGCGTCGCGGCGGGGATGGTGGGCGCCACCTCGTGCACGCGCGCATTGGCGAGCCGCTGGCGGGCGTCCCGCTTGCGGCCGATGTCGGTGCGGCCGAGCAGCAGGAACAGCACCAGCCCCAGGTAGGGGATCATCACGATGGCGAGCAGCCAGGCCACCCCGGACGCCGGCCGCCGGTTGCGCGGCACCACGCCGAGCGCGACGATCCGGATCGCGAGGTCGATGACGTAGGCGACACCGGCCCAGGTCCACACCAGATCCGCTCCCATGACGAGCACCCTAGACGCTGCCGCGTCCCCGTGGCCCGGCCAAGGTCACCAGCTGGAGTGCAGCGGGCGTCCCTCCTCGTAGCCCGAGCGGGACTGGACGCCGATGGTGGCGCGCGCGTGGAAGTCGGCGAGCGTACGCGCGCCCGCGTAGGTGCACGACGACCGGACGCCGGAGGTGATGAAGTCGATCAGGTCCTCCACGCCGGGACGCCCCGGGTCGAGGTACATTCGCGACGAGGAGATGCCCTCCTCGAACAGGCTCGCCCGCGCCCGGTCGAAGAACGACTGCTCCTTGGTGCGGGCCCGCACCGCGCGGGCCGACGCCATCCCGAAGGACTCCTTGTAGGCACGGTGGTTCGGGTCGGTGAGCAGCGGGCCGGTCGACTCGTGCGTGCCGGCGAACCACGAGCCGATCATCACCGCGCCGGCCCCGGCGGCCAGCGCCAGCGCCACGTCGCGGGGGTGCCGGACGCCGCCGTCGGCCCAGATCGCCCGACCCGCGTCGGCGGCGGCTTCGGCGCAGTCGAGCACCGCGGAGAACTGCGGACGCCCCACGCCGGTCTGCATACGGGTGGTGCACATCGCACCAGGCCCCACCCCCACCTTGACGATGTCGGCGCCCGCCTCGATCAGGTCGACGGTGCCCTCGGCGGTCACCACGTTGCCGCCGACCAGCGGCACCCGGACGCCGGTGGCGCGCGCATGCTCGTCCCGGATCGCGCGCACGGTGGACAGCACCTGCAGCATCCGGTCCTGGTGGCCGTGCGCGGTGTCCATCACCAGCACGTCGGCACCGGCCGCGAGCAGAGTGCGGGCCCGGTCGGCCACCTCGCCGGAGATGCCGACGGCCGCACCGATCCGCAGGCGGCCCGCGGCGTCCAGCGCCGGGGAGTAGATCGCCGACCGCATCGCGCCCTTGAGGGTGAGCACGCCGACCACCTCGCCCGCGGCGTCGACCGCGATCGCGATCCGGCGGCGGGACTCGGTGAGCAGCTCGAACACGTCGCTGGCCGGCGCCGTCGCCGGCACCAGGGTGAGATCGGTGGTCATCGCCTCGTGCACCGGCACGAACCGGTCCAGCCCGGCGGCATCGGACGCCGACAGCAGCCCCACCGGACGCCGGCCTTCGGTCACCACGGCCACGCCGTGGGCGCGCTTGGGGATCAGCGCCAGCGCCTCGGACACCGACGCCTCCGGCGTGGTGCGGATCGGGGTGTCGAAGACCGTGTGGGCACCCTTGACCTTGCCGATGATGGTCTCGACCGCGGAGGCCGCGAGGTCTTGGGGGATGATCGCGATGCCGCCCCGGCGTGCCACCGTCTCGGCCATCCGCCGCCCCGACACCGCGGTCATATTGGCCACGACCAGCGGCGTCGGCAGCCCGAGACCGTCGGTAGAGGACAGGTCCACGTCCATCCGCGAACGCACCGAGGAACGCGTCGGCGACATGAAGACGTCGTCGTAGGTCAGGTCATGGTCGGGCTTGCCGGTGGTGAATCGCACGGCGGTTAGCGTACCCGCTCACCGGGCCCGAGAACGCCGAAGGCCCCCTCCGTGACGGAGAGGGCCTTCGGACTGTTACGGATGCGATCAGTGCGGCAACGCCGGCTTGTCGTCGTCGCCGTGGTGATGCGAATCGGCGATCTCACCGGCGGTCGGCTTGGTCACGTCGTAGCCGGAGTACCACGCCGAGAGCCGTGCCCGGAAGCCGCTGACCCGGTTCGGGTTCTTGATCTTCACGCCGTGCTCGTCGTGCGTGGGCGAGGCCTCCAGCGGCGTGTACTGCCGGTGCTGGGTGAGCGTGAACGCCTCGTCTTCGGAGATCGGCACATGGGGCTCGGAGTAGCCGCCCTGCGGGCTGCGCACCAGGATTCCGGACTCGGATCCGTGCAGCACGCGCTGCTTGTCGGCGCGCTGCAGCGACAGGCAGATGCGCTTGGTGACGATGAAGGCGATCACCGGGCCGACGAAGACCGCGACGCGCAGGAACCAGGTGACCGCGTTCAGCGACACGTTGAACTGCGTGGCGATGATGTCGTTGCCGCCGCCGGCCCACATCAGGCCGTAGAAGGTCACGCCGGCCATACCGAGCCCGGTGCGGGTGGGCGCGTTGCGCGGACGGTCGAGAATGTGGTGCGGACGCTTGTCGCCGGTGATCCACGCCTCCACGAACGGCCAGACGCCCAACGCGGTGTAGAAGATGCCCATCAGCACCGCGAACGGCAGGAAGATGTTCCACGACCAGGTGGTGCCGCCCCAGTGGGATTCCCAGCCGGGCATGATGCGGACCGCGCCCTCGACCCAGCCCATGTACCAGTCGGGCTGCGAACCGGCCGTGACCTGCGCCGGGTTGTACGGGCCGTAGAGCCACACCTGGTTCACCGACATGGTGGCGCCCATCAGGATCAGCACGCCGAAGACGATGAAGAAGAAGCCGCCGGCCTTGGCCATGTAGACGGGGAACAGCGGGTAGCCGACCACGTTGTTCTCGGTGCGCCCGGGGCCGGGGAACTGAGTGTGCTTGTGGTAGACGACCAGCGTCATGTGCGCGGCGATCAGGCCGAGCAGGATCGCCGGGATCAGCAGGATGTGCGCCATGTAGAAGCGGGCGATGATCGCGTCGCCGGGGTACTCCCCGCCGAACACGAAGAACTCCACCCAGGTACCGACCAGCGGCACGGAACGGATCGCGCCGTCGGTGAAGCGCAGACCGGTGCCGGACAGCAGATCATCGGGCAGCGAGTAGCCGGTCATACCGGCGATCATCGACAGCGAGATCAGGCCGATGCCGATCAGCCAGTTCAGTTCGCGCGGCTTGCGGAAGGCGCCGGTGAAGAACACGCGCAGCATGTGCGCGGTCATCGCCGCCATGAACAGGATCGCCGCCCAGTGGTGGATCTGGCGCACCAGCATGCCGCCGCGGACGTCGAAGCTGATGTGCAGCGTCGACTCGAACGCCTGGCTCATCGCCAGGCCCCGCATCAGTTCGTAGCTGCCCTCGTACTCGATCTCGGCCATCGACGGCTTGAACCAGATGGTGAGGAAGATGCCGGTGAGCAGCAGCACGATGAAGCTGTACAGCGCGATCTCGCCGAGCAGGAAGGACCAGTGATCGGGGAACACCTTGCGCAGGCTCGCCTTGCCGATCTTCGCCAGGCCGACCCGGTCGTCGAGCCAGGCGGCGACGCCAGTGACACCCTTGACGGGACCCTGCTGAGTCGGGGCGTGAGTTTGAAGAACCTCGGCCTGTTCGGCCGTGGCAGCGGGCTTCGCCATCACCGATCACCGTCCTTGAAGTCGTTGCGGGAATCGCGCTCGAAGTAGCTGGGGCCGACCGGGACGGTGAAGTCGCTCTGCGCGACCAGGTAACCCTCGGCGTCCACCTTCAGCGGCAGCTGCGGCAGCGCGCGGGCGGCCGGGCCGAACACGACGACGCCGGAGTTGCCCAGATCGAAGGTCGACTGGTGGCAGGGGCACAGCAGGTGGTGGGTCTGCTGTTCCCACAGCGAGATCGGGCAACCGACGTGGGTGCAGATCTTGCTGTAGGCCAGGATTCCGCCCACATGCCAGTCCTTGCGGGACTCGGGGATGCGGATCGAATTGGGATCCATCCGCACCACGATGAGGGCCGCCTTGGCCTTGGCGTTCTGGTACTCCTTGCCGTGCAGCTTGAGCAGGCTCTCGGGCTCGGCGTTGACCAGCTGGCCGATCTCGAGCTCGGACGCCTTGAGCGGCCGGTAGTTGCTGTCATTCACGACGCGGACGCCGTCGGCCCAGATCGTCTTCTCGATCGTCTCCCGGCGGGTGGCGGCGACCGGCCACGGGCCGAGGTCGGCCAAGGTGACCAGCGCAGGAACCGCGACGATGCCGAGCGCGCCGCCCAGCGAGGCGAGCAGCAGGCCGCGACGCTGCACGCCGGCGTCGGCGATGCCGTCGTTCAGCTTCTGCACGAAGCCCGCCTTCTGCTCCTCATCGGAGCTGGCCGCGTGGCGCTCCTCGGCGACCTCGGTGTCGTTCATCAGCTGGCGAGCCCAGTGGATGGCGCCGATACCGATCAGCAGCACGGCCAGACCACCGGTCAGGCCCAACAGCGTGGAGTGCACATGCCAGTTCACGCCCAGCAGGTGGAAGGTCGCGCGAGCGGGAACGGCGAAGTAGATCACCACGAAGGCGATCGCCAGGATCGGCACCAGGCCGAAGCAGGCGAGCACCTGGCGGTAGGCGCGGTTGCCGGCGGCGGCGTCCACATCGCTGTAACGCTCGACATGCTCTTCGATGCCCGGATCGGGCACCGGGTGCAGGGTCTCGTCCTCAGCGGCGACGAGTGCGGTGGAGTGTTCAGGCGTCATTTCGCGCGTGCTCCTCGGGAGGCGATCCAAACGGCGACGAGGCACAGGCCTCCGATTCCGATGACCCAGCCGAAGAAGCCTTCGGTGACCGGGCCGAGCCCGCCGAGGGAGAACCCGGCGGACGGCTGCTCCTCAAGCGTCTTGAGGTAGCCGATGATCGACGCCACGTCCTCGTCGGGGATGGCGCCGGCGGAGAACACCGGCATCTGCTGAGGACCGGTGCGCATGGCCTCGTAGATGTGCAGCGGCTCGACGCCGTGCAACGGCGGCGCGTACTTACCGTTGGGCAGGGCACCGCCCGAGCCGGCGGCCTGGTGGCAGGCCGAGCAGTTGGAACGGAACAACTCGCCGCCGCGGGCGATCGCCTCTTCGTCGAGCTTGCTGTAGTCGTAGGCGCTCGAGGACGGGATGGCCGGGCCGGGGCCGAGCGTCTGGACGAACGCGGCGATCGCCGCGATCTCCTGTGCGGAGTAGGTGACGTTCTTGCGCGGGGCCTGCGCGCCGGGCTTGGCCATCGGCATCCGGTTGGTGCTCATCTGGAAGTCGACCGATGCCGCGCCGACGCCCACCAGCGACGGGCCTTGGGAGGTGCCCTCGCCGTTGAGGCCGTGGCAGGTGGCACAGGTGACCTGGAACAGGCCCTTGCCTTCGGCCACCTGAGCGGACATGCCGGTGTCGGCAGCCACCTGCGTAGCGGGGCTCAGCACTGCGTACAGCGCCCCCATCAGCACCAGGGCGAACGTCACGGCGAGTGGCCGCGCCGCCTTGTGCCGCCTTCGTGAGGATCCGGATCGCATGGATGCGCCTTTCGGAGTCGGGGACGGACGGGTCATCGGATGATGTAGATCACGAAGAACAGGATGATCCAGACGATGTCGACGAAGTGCCAGTAGTACGACGTGACGATCGCATGGACGCGCTGCTCATGGGTGAAGGTACGCGCCACGTACGTGCGCCCGAGCATGAACAAGAAGAGGATCAGGCCGCCGAGCACGTGCAGACCGTGGAAGCCCGTCGCCAGGTAGAAGGCGGAGGTGTAGGCGTTCGTTCCGAGCAGGAAGCCCTCGGAGACCAGCTGGTAGTACTCGAAAGCCTGGCCGCCGATGAAGAACGAGCCCATCGCGAAGGTGAGCACGTACCACTCACGCATGCCCCACTTGGCCACGTTGAGCAGGCCGCCGGTGCGCGAGACGAAGCCGTTCTCGGCCCGCATCACGCCGACCTGGCAGGTCACCGAGCTCAGTACCAGGATGGTGGTGTTGATGATCGAGAACCACGGCAGCTGGATGCCGAACCAGTCCTGCATGAAGTGGGCCGAACCCCACTGCCACATCGTCTGCTGCCCCTCGGCCGCCATCGCGGTGGTGTGGTTGCGCAGGTTGAAGTAGGCCGCGAAGAGCGCGGCAAAGAACATCAGCTCGCTCGCGAGCCAGATGACGGTGCCGACCGCCACCATGTCCGGCTTGCCCTTGATACCGTGCAGGCGCGCGGGCGCGACCGGATGGAGCGCTCCATGCGGGATGGCCGGTACCGTGCTCGACTTCGCTGTATTCGCCACGGGCGCCATTATTGCGGGGAAAGCGGCCCGGGTCACGTTGGGGGTGGGCCGGGACGCAAAATGATGACTGTTCGTGACCTGACCGTGTCTTTTGGCGATTCCGAGCGCGTCTCGATGGCTCCGGACAGGGGTCTGCTACGCCCCGGCGCGGGTTGCCGTGCACGCCCGCGAGCGTGCGGGTTAGGATGGCGGGCATCGACCCTGGGAAAGGTATGAACCCGATGAGCGACGACGCAGCCGACGTGGCCGAGATCACCGAGGCACTGGGGGCCTCCCACGCCGCCGAGGCGTCGGCGCCCGCCCCCAAGGCGACGATCCTGGTCTACTCCGATGATCGCAGCGTGCGCGACCAGGTCCGGTTGACCCTCGGACGCCGCGTCGCCTCCGATCTGCCCGAGATCGAGGTGGTCGAGTGCGCCACCCATCACGCGGTCACCAAGACACTGGATGCCGGCGGCATCGACGCGGTCATCATGGACGGCGAGGCCACCCCGGCCGGCGGCATGGGCATGTGCCGCCAGGTCAAGGACGAGATCGCCAACTGCCCGCCGGTGCTGCTGCTGGTCGCACGCGTGGCGGACGCCTGGCTGGCGACCTGGTCCCGCGCGGACGCCGTCGTCGCCTACCCGATCGATCCGATCCGCCTTCCCGAGGCCGTGGCGGGCATCCTGCGCACCCGCCTGGCCAGTGAGGCGACGGTTCGGTGAGCCGCAGCTGGCCGGACCTGCTGACCGGACTGGTCCAGGGCAAGGACCTCGATCGCGAGTCCACGCTGTGGGCGATGAACGAGATCCTCTCGGGCGAGGCCACGCCGGTGCAGATCGCCGCCTTCATGGTGGCGCTGCAGGCCAAGGGCGCGACGCCGAACGAGCTCACCGGGCTGGTGCAGGGCATGCTCGACAACGCCCGCCCGATCGACCTGCCGCATGAGGCCGTCGACATCGTCGGCACCGGCGGCGACCGCGCCAATACGGTGAACGTCTCGACGATGGCCGCGGTGCTCGCCGCAGCGGCCGGGGCGAAGGTGGTCAAGCACGGCAACCGTGCGGCCTCCTCCAAGTGCGGCACCGCCGACTGCCTGGAGGAGCTGGGCGTCGTGCTCGATCTCTCCCCCGCCGCGCAGGCCGAGGTCTTCGACAAGGTGGGCATCGTCTTCCTGTTCGCCGCCCACTACCACCCCTCGCTGCGGCACGCCGCCGCGCCCCGGCGCGAGCTCGGCATCCGCACCACGTTCAACTTCCTCGGCCCGCTGTCGAACCCGGCTCGCCCGGCCGCGCAGGCGATCGGCGTCGCCGATCCGCTGATGGCGCCGCTGGTCGCCGATGTGCTCGCCTCGCGCGGCAATCGTGGACTGGTCTTCCACGGCGGTGATGGGCTCGACGAGCTGACCACCACCACGGTCAGCGACGTGTGGGTGATGGCCGACGGCGCGGTCGAGAAGGCCACCCTCGACCCGGCCGGGCTCGGCATCGCGCCGGCGTCCGCGGGCGACCTGACCGGCGGTGACCCCGCGTTCAATGCCCAGGTGGTCCGCGATACCTTCGCGGGCGCCCCGGGCGCGGTGCGCGACATCGTCCTGCTCAACGCGGCGGCGGGCCTGCTGGCCTTCGACGGCCCCCGGCACGGGGTGCCGCTGGAGGAGCAGTTGCGCGAACCCATGGAACGCGCCGCCTCCGCCATCGACTCGGGTGTCGCGAAGCACCGCCTTGAGGAGTGGGCCCAGCTCACCCAGTCGCTGGCGGGCTGATCCGCTCCGGCCTCAGCCCATGAGTGCACGGACGCCTAGGGCGACGAACGGCCCGGCGAGCAGGCCGGGACCATAGGGGAAGGCGCCGCGGCGTCCGCCCAGCCGGAACCCGATACCGATCAGCGCGCCGACCATCGTGCCCGCGAACGCCGATACCCAGACCAGATCGGCGTCCACCAGCCCGGTGACCGCCCCGATCGTGGCGGCCAGCCGGACGTCGCCGTAGCCGAACGCCCCACTCAGCCGCCACAGCAGGTGGAATCCCCCGCCAAGCGCGATCGCCCCGGCGGCGGCGCCCAGCACCGGCCAGGCCGAGCCATGGGACACGGCCACGACCGGCACACCGGCGGCCGCGATCACCCAGCCCGCGTGGGACAGGCGGGCTGGAAGCCAGGTCGTGCGGGCGTCGATGACGCAGGCAAGGGCATTGACCGATGTGAGCGCCACCCAGGCGAGCCAATGCTCCGCGGGGAGCGCGCCGAAGGCGATCAGCCCACCGGCCAGGCTCACCGCGCCCACGCCCCACGCGAACCGCGGTGTGGCGAGCGCGGCGTAACCGGGCTTGCCCACGGTGTCCGGACCCATCGGCTCGGGCAGCGCACGCAACACCGCCGGTGTGAGTGCGCAGGTGAGCCCGGCGAGGGTGAGCGCGACGATCGCGGCGGGCCAGGACACGGCGTCAGCCTACGCAGCCTGGCTGCGCGCCGGCACCATCGGGGCACCCGCGCCGCTCGCCTTCGAGCGGTGGGTCAGCTCCTGCCTCACCTGCACCCGCAGCGCGATCTCGATCGTGGTGCGGGTGATCGACCCCGACGCCAGCGCGACGACATGGTCGGCGGTACAGCCCAGCATCGAGGCCAGCGCCGCCGGGGAGGCGCCCGCCGCCAGCATCGCGGTCAGCAGCGCCGCCGTTCCCGCCGCCCAGACCTGGCCGGTGCGGATGCGGGGGCCGTCAGCCGCGGTCAGCCGGAGCAGACGGGTGGCGTACACCGCCGGCAGCTTCTGGCCGACCGGACGGGCTACCACGCGCTCGGCCAGCTTCAGCGGCACCCCCGCGTGCACCGCAAGGACCCGCCAGGGCAGTCGGGTGGCGGCGCTCACGTGCAACAGGTGCGCCCGGAACGGCGCGGCGTCCACCCATGCGTACGTCATCGGTTCTCTCCTTCCACGGCTTCCTATCCAGGAAGGCCTGAGGAAGGCGGTCATTGTGAGCGCGAACGGCGAAAAAGTCCGGCAGCGCCGAACGCGCGCGCGAAACAGCGCTGGGGCGGACCCGGTAACGGATCCGCCCCAGCGCTGCGCGTCAATGACTCAGTGCTTGTAGTCGCCCACGTAGTACTCGTAGGCCCAGCCGAAGGCCGCCCACAGGCCGACCCCGGCGCCGATCAGCGTCAGCCACCAGCCGAACACCACGCCCAGGAACATCACCGCGATGGCCACGGTCGTCCAGAACGGGACGATCGAGGTCGGCGGGAAGAAGCCGAGCGCGCCGGCACCCTCGACGATCTCGGCCTCCTTGCGGTCCTCCGGACGCGGGCCGTTGTTGCGGCCGGTGAGGAACAGCAGGCCCCAGATCATTCCACTCGCCAGCAGGGTGAGCGCCAGCGCCGTGGTGCCGATGACCTCGACCGCGCCGTCCTGGATGTAGGTGATGTAGGCGTAGGCCGGGACGTCGATGAGGAAGAAGACGACCAGGAACAGGAAGATCTTGGCTTCGGTCTTCACCGCTGGCCCTCCTCGGTCTTGGAATCGATGGCGGTGCCGTGACCGGCGTCCACACCCGAGATCTCGGGGTGATGCAGGTCGAACGCGGGAGCCTCACTACGGATGCGCGGCAGGCTGGTGAAGTTGTGCCGCGGCGGCGGGCACGAGGTGGCCCACTCCAGGGAACGGCCCCAGCCCCACGGGTCGTCCACGGTCACCCGGGGCGCGTTCTTGTGGCTGATGTACACGTTCCACAGGAACGGCAGCATCGAGATACCCAGCAGGAAGGAGCCGACGGTCGACACCTGGTTGAGGAAGGTGAAGCCCTCGAACTCGAAGTAGTTCGCGATGCGGCGCTGCATGCCCTCGATGCCCAGCCAGTGCTGGACCAGGAAGGTCAGGTGGAAACCGGCGAACATCAGCCAGAAGTGCAGCTTGGCGAGCTTCTCGTCGAGCATGTAGCCGTAGAACTTCGGCCACCAGAAGTAGAAGCCGGCGAACATCGCGAACACGACCGTGCCGAACAGCACGTAGTGGAAGTGGGCGACGACGAAGTAGGTGTCGGACACCTGGAAGTCCAGCGGCGGCGAGGCCAGGATGACGCCGGTCAGGCCGCCGAACAGGAAGGTGGTGAGGAAGCCGACCGCGAACAGCATCGGGCTGTCCAGACGGATCGAGCCGTTCCACATCGTGCCGATCCAGTTGAAGAACTTCACACCGGTAGGCACCGCGATCATGAAGGTCATGAACGAGAAGAACGGCAGGTTGACCGCGCCGGTGACGAACATGTGGTGCGCCCACACCGAGATCGACAGCGCGCCGATCGCGAGTGTGGCGCCGACCAGGCCGATGTAGCCGAAGATGGGCTTGCGGGAGAACACCGGGATGATCTCGGTGATGATGCCGAAGAACGGCAGCGCCAGCACGTAGACCTCGGGGTGGCCGAAGAACCAGAACAGGTGCTGCCACAACATGGCGCCGCCCGTGCCCGAATCGAGGATGTGCGTGCCGAGGACGCGGTCGCTCAGCAGCACCAGCAGGCCGGCGGCGAGCACCGGGAAGACGACCAGGATCAGGATCGAGGTGACCAGGATGTTCCAGGTGAAGATCGACATGCGGAACATGGTCTGGCCCGGCGCGCGCATCGTGACGATCGTGGTGATGAAGTTCACCGCGCCCAGGATCGAGGACAGGCCGAGCAGGTAGAGGCCGGCCAGCCACAGGTCGCCGCCCACACCCGGGGAGTGGATGGCATCCGACAGCGGCACGTAGGCGAACCAGCCGAACGAGGCCGCGCCGTCCGGGCTGAGGAAGCCCGCGCACGCGATCAGCGAACCGAACAAGTACAGCCAGTAGCTGAACATGTTCAAGCGCGGGAACGACACGTCCGGCGCACCGATGTGCAGCGGCATGAGCGCGTTGGCGAACGCCGCGAACATCGGCGTGGCGAACATCAGCAGCATGATCGTGCCGTGCATGGTGAAGAACTGGTTGAAAGTCTCGTAGTGCAGGTACTGCAGCCCCGGGAACGCCAGCTCGGCTCGGATGGCGAGGGCGAGCAGACCGCCGAAGCCGAAGAACGCCAACGCCGTCCAGATGTACAGCTTCGCGATCACCTTGTGATCGGTCGTGGTCATCCACGACCAGATCAGGGCACCCATCTTCTCCTTGCGCTCCACGCGCACCGCGGATGCGTCAACACGAGCGGTCGTCATGTCAGCCCTCCTGCTTCGGACCGGTGGCCGGGAAGGCCGGCATCTTGGGCTTGGCGCCGCCGAGAGCGGCAATCTCCTTGACCTTCTTGTTGTATTCCGCTTCGGGTAGCACCTCGACGTTGAACACCATCGCGGCGTGGTAGGTGCCGCACAGTTCAGCGCACTTGCCCAGGAAACGGCCTGGCTTGGTCGGCGTCACGTCGAAGCTGTTGGTACGCCCGGGAATCACGTCGAGCTTGAAGTAGAAGTCGGGCACCCAGAAGGAGTGGATCACGTCGGCGGAGTCGAGCTTGAACCGCACCGGCTTGTTCAGCGGCAGGTAGAGCGTCGGAAGGTTCTCCATCGTGCCGATGGTGTGCGCATCGGCACCGATGGCCGGGTTGTCGGCCTCCAGGTAGCTGAACGACCACGACCACTTCTGGCCGATCACGTCGATCTTGTGCACCGGCTGCTGTTCCTCCTTCGCCAGGACGCCGTTTTGGGCCTGCACGGTGAAGAAGAACAGCACGCCGATGATCAGGAACGGCACCAGCGTGTACATGATCTCCATCGGGAGGTTGTACTTGGTCTGGCGCGGCACATGACCGTCGTGGCGGCGGCGGTAGCGGATGAGCGTCCAGAAGATCAGGCCCCAGACGATGACACCGATCACCATGGACGCGATCCAGGCGCCGTTCCACAGGTTGCCGATGAACGGGGCGCGATCGCTCGCGGCCTCCGGAAGCCCCCATCGGCCCCATTGCTCCAACGTTTCCTGCGAGCAGCCGCTGAGAGCCAGCGCGCCGGCAATGGCGGCGGTCAGGCCCACGGCGCGCCGCGCGGCCGAGGAGGAACTGTTCGAAGCCACGTCACACCCTTCCGATGCTTGGAGCCGACCTTCCGCTTGCGGGCAGCGTCCGGTCGAGCTGTCGATGCTCGCCGTCAGACTAACCCAAACGAGCGTCCCGCCGCCTCTCCAGGAGGCGGCGGGACGCTCGTGCTGAGGGGATCGTGCCCCAATCGTGACCTGGTCGGCCGGGCGTCAGTTGAAGCTGTCGCCGCAAGCGCAGGAACCGCCCGCATTCGGGTTGTCGATGGTGAAGCCCTGCTGCTGGATCGTGTCGACGAAGTCGATGGTCGCGCCCGACAGGTAGGGCGCGCTCATCCGGTCGGTGACGACCTTCACGCCGAACCACTCCTTCTCGACGTCGCCATCGAGCTCGCGGTCGTCGAGGGCCAGCTGGTAGCGCAGACCGGCACAGCCGCCGGGCGCCACCGAGATGCGCAGGGCAAGGCCTTCCTCGCCCTCGCTCGCCGAGAGGGCGAGCACCTTCTGGGCGGCAACCTCGGTGAGGATGATGCCGTCGGCCTGGGTCTGCGTGTCAACGCTCATGTGGATGGTTCCTCCGTTGATGCTGGGTGCCGCCTCAACGTCGCGCTCGGCGCGGCGTATTCCGCTGACGTACTACCACAGTTTAGGTCAACCTCAACCACGGACGAACTTCGTCCGTCACCAGGTCCAGCTCCGCGCCACTCCGGCGGCCCGTTCGGTGAGCTCGTCGGCGCTCAGCCCGGCATCGCCACCGAGCGGATAGGCGACCTCGACACCGAAGGTCCGCAACTCGCGCCCCGAGACCGCGACCTCGCGCGCCACCACCACCGCGGGGCGCATCGAGCGCTGTGCGATCGCGGCCATCTCGGGCACCACATGCCCGCCCCGAGTGGCGAAATCGACCTGGTCGGCACCGGTGATCACCACGTCGGCGAGAGCGGCGGTGCGCTCCAGGTGCGCGATCTGCGCGCACAGCGCCGGCCCGCCGGTGGTCCAGGCACCCAGCGCCGTGAGGGCGAGCACCGCTCCCCCGGCTGCGCCGAGCCCCGGGGCGTCCGGGATGCCGAGCGCGGAGGCCAGCGAGCCCAGGGCGGCGTCCGCGGCCAGCATGACGGCCGGGTCGGTGCCCGCGGCACGCCCGCGGCGGGAGGTGAGCCCGCGCAGGCCGAGCAGCAGATCGCCGAGTTCGCCCGGGTCGATGACGGCGACGAGTTCGGTGGCGCCGACACGCTCGCGGGCGAGGGCCAGATCGATCGAGCCCAGCCCGCCGAGCGCACCCACTCCCCGGTCGAGCGGGACGTCGGCGCGGGCACCGAGAGCGGCGAGGATCCCGGCTCCGCCGTCGTGGGTGATCAGCCCGGTCAGGTCGACCACCACGCGCCGCGGCCGCGAGCTCAACGCGGCGGCCAGCGCCTGCCCCACCCCGAGCGAGGTGGAGGCGACATCGACGCCGGTCGGCTCCTCGTCGCCATGCACATGATCGTGATGGACGCCGCGGGTGCGGCCGGCGTCCGGATCGCCGACGACGACCGAGTCGTCGCCCAACGCGGCCAGCGCCGCGGCCAGATCGGGCCCGCCGGAACCCATCGGCACCACCGCGACCTCCACACCCGGGCGGGCCGCGAGGAAGGCGCGACCGAGCGCGGCCCCCGCGTCAGCCGACGCGAGGGCCCCGATCCGGTCCGTGCCGATGAGTACGCGCACTAGGGCAGCAACCCCGAATACGCCGGGTCTTCGCCCATCCAGGTGCGCACCTCATCGACCGTGGCGTCCGCGTCGGGCAGGATCAGGTCGGAGTCGACCAGCAGGTCGGCGTCCAACTCCTCACCCTGGGTGCGGACCTCCTCCAGCAGCCGCAGCAGCGCACGCTTGAGTTCGTCGGCGTCGCCGGCGCGGGCGGCGGACTCCACCGCGTCGTCGAGGGCGTTCAGGATGTCGAGTTCGGCATCGGATAGGCGGTACTGGCCCTCGCCGAGAATCCGGACGATCATCACATTCCCCTCTCAGGCCTGGCCGTTGCCCGGCGCGGGCGGCGTGGTCGGGGTCACCTCGGTGACGTCGGCGTCCACCGGCGTGCCGACAGGCAGCTGCGGCGTGGCCGCCGCGGCGGGACCGGTGCCGATCGCCCCCATGGACGCCTTCAGCGCGGCCAGCTCGTTCTCGACCTGCGACCCCGAGGCCAGCGCGTCGAGTTCGCGGGTGATGTCGTCCTTGTAGGTGTGCGACGGATCCTCCAGCGCACCCGAAGCGAGCAACTCGTCGATGGCGCCGGCGCGGGCCTGCATCTGCGCCGTCTTGTCTTCGGCGCGCTGGATCGCCAGGCCGACATCGCCCATCTCTTCGCTGATTCCGGTGAAGGCCTCGTTGATCCGGGTCTGCGCCTCGGCAGCGGAGTAGGTGGCCTTGATGGTCTCCTTGCGGGTGCGGAAGGCGTCCACCTTGGCCTGCAGGCGGGTGGAGGCGCGGACCAGCTTCTCCTCCTCGCCTTGGAGCTGCGCATGCTGGGTCATCAGGTCGTCGAGCTGCTGCTGCAGGCCCGACTTGCGGGTGAGCGCCTCGCGGGCCAGATCCTCGCGGTTGACCTCGAGGGCGCGCTGCGCCGACAGGGTGAGCTTCTTCATCTCGGCGTCCAGCTGGTTGGCCTGCAGCTCCACCCGCTTGCGGCTGGTGGCGACGTCGGCGACGCCGCGGCGCACCTTCTGCAGCAACTCGAGCTGGCGCTGATAGCTGTAATCCAGCGTCTGGCGCGGATCCTCCATCTTGTCGAGCGCCGCGTCGGCCTTGGCGTTGAAGATGAGCTTGAGGCGTTCGAACAAACCGGCCATGGGGTTCTGAGGTCCTTCCGTGGGACGAGATACGGTCGCCAGCCTACCCGCGCCGCGCGCGTTCCGGCAGGTGAGGGGCCGCTCGGCATTAGACTGGACGCCGATCACCCGACCGACCAGTCCGAAGCCGAGGAACCGTGGCGTTGTTCAAGAAGTCCGAGCCCGTCGAGGAGCCGCAGCCGACGGCGTCCCAGTCAACGCCCGGCGCGAAGAAGGCGGTGCCGACGCCGAGCCGTCGCGAGGCCGAAGCGGCCCGGCGCGCACGGTTGAATCCGCAGCTCTCCCCCAAGGAGGCACGCCGCCGCGAGCGCGAGGCGCAGGCCAGGGCCCGCGAGAAGGCGCTGACCGCCCAAGACGCCGAGCCGGCCCGGGTGCTGCTGCGCGACTTCGTCGACTCCCGCTTCAACCTGGCCGAGTTCGCGATGCCGGTGTTGTTCGCGCTGCTGCTGGTGACGATGGCGATGTCGATGGTGCCCGGGCTCGTCGAGATGTCACAGTGGTTCTTGTTCGTGTCGTGGGGCTACATCGGGCTGATGATGCTCGACACCTTCGTGATGTGGCGCAAGTACAAGGTGGTGCTCGCCGACCGCTACCCTGGCACGCCGTTGCAGGGGCTGCTCAGCTACGGCTTCAACCGCCAGTTCACCTTCCGGCGCTGGCGGCGTCCGGCCCCGCGAGTCAAGCGCGGGGGCAGCTACTGATGGCCTGGCGCTGGGTCAGCGACGGCGTTGTGGACGCCGCGGCCGCCGCCGAGGCGGGCCTGGGCGAGGAGTTCGCCTCGCGCGGGGACGCCGAGGCGTGGCTGAGCGACTACTACGAGGATCTGCTGGACGCCGGGATCACCGAGGTGACCCTCATGGACGGCGACCGGGTCGCGCACGATCCGATGAGCCTGCTGCCCTGAGCTCGCCGGCCACCAGCACGCCGCCGAACGCCGCGAGCACCACGCCGACGCCACCGACGACCGGGCGGGCGCTGCGGTGCGCGGCCAGGCGCTCCTCGTAGGTCTGCTGCTTGGTTCCCTGCGCGTTGACGCAGATGTCACCGGGGCCCATCGTCGCGTCGCGGCAGCTGATCTGCGGGGTGCCCGCGGTCAGCGCCCACACCAGCGCGCCGACCCCGATGACGATCAGCGCGACGTGCGCCCACACCTTGCGCCGGCCCCTCACCGCACCGATCCCGTCACCAGCGGAGCCTTCTCGACGCTGAACGTCTCGACGCTGCGCCGCACCCGGACGCCGACCGTGCCGCCGGGGGTGTAGTCGGGCGGCAGCAGCGCCAGCCCGATGCCGGCCTCCAGCGTCGGGCTGAACGTACCCGAGGTGACCCGGCCGATCACCGCGCCGGCATCGTCCACACATTCCATGCCCGGGCGCGGGATCGCCCGGTCGGCCGCCTTGATGGCGCGCGAGCGCAGCGGCGTCCCCTGGGCGCGGAGGGCGCGCAGGGCGTCCGCACCCCAGAAGGAGGGCTTGTCCCAGCCGACGGCCCAGCCCACGCCGGCGGTGACCGGGTCGATGTCGAGGGAGAGTTCGTGGCCGTGCAGGGCGTAGCCCATCTCGGTGCGCAGCGTGTCGCGGGCGCCCAGACCGCAGGGCGCGATGCCGTGCGCCTGGCCGGCCGCCATCACGGCGTCCCACACCGCGGGCGCGTCCTCGGCGCGGCAGACCAGTTCGTAGCCGCGTTCGCCGGTGTAGCCGGTGCGGCAGACGGTGAGCGCGCGGCCGTCCAGCACCGCCGGGCGGAACTGCATGTAGTCGAAGTCGGCCGCGATGCCGAGCGCGCCGAGCACCGCATCCGATGACGGCCCCTGGACGGCAACGATCGCGTAGTCGGTGTGCTCATTGGCCACGATCACGCCCGCGGGGGCCGCCTCGGCGAGCCGCCGCACCACCTCGGCGGTATTGGCCGCGTTCGGGATGAGCATCACCTCGTCGTCGCTGACCAGGTAGGCGATCAGGTCGTCCACCACGCCGCCGGCCTCGTCGCAGCACAGCGTGTACTGCGCCTGGCCGGGCGCGATCCGGCCCAGGTCGTTGGTGAGACACGCGTTCACGAAGGCGCGGGCGCCCGGGCCCGATACGCGCGCATTGCCGAGGTGGCTGACGTCGAAGATACCCACGCCGGTACGGACGGCCTTGTGCTCGGCGACGACGCCCGCGTACTGCAGAGGCATCGACCAGCCGGCGAACTCGGCGAAACGCGCGCCGAGGGCGACATGACGCTCATGCAGCGGGGAGAGCAGCGGCTCGGTCATGGCGGAAAACCTACCCCACCGCCGGCGCCAAGCTGAGTAGGGTGAAGCCTGAGCCCGAGCCAACAGAGAGGTGTGAAGACCGTGTCTCACGCACTGCCGTCGATCTCCGCCGCTTCCTCCGTCCCCAAGGACGCCGACCTGATCGTGGTCGGCCTCGCCGAAGGATCGAGCGGGCCCTACCTGGTCGGCGTGCCCGACGACCTGGAGGCGCTGTGGGCCAAGCGCCATGCCACGCCGCTGCTCGCCGCCGCGCGCTCGGTCGGCGCGACGTCCAAGCCCGGCACTTGCGTCGTGCTTCCCGGCACGCCCGGCGTGGTCGTCACCGGCCTGGGCGGGGTGGACGTGACCCCCGAGCAGGGCCGGCGCGCCGCCGGGAACGCGGTGCGCGCCGCGGCCGCCGTCGCGGGCGAGCGCACCCTCAAGGTGGCGCTCAGCCTGGAGGCGATCGAGCCCGAGGTCGTCCGCGCCGTCGCCGAGGGCGCCCTGCTGGGCGCCTACGGCTACGCCAAGCACACCGCCAAGGAGGCCTCCCGCCCGCTCGGGTCGCTGGTGGTGGTCACCAAGGCCCGGGACGCCAGGACGCCGATCGCGGAGGCGTCGGTGGTGGCGTCCGCGGTCTGCCAGGCCCGCGACTGGGTGAACACGCCGCCGAACCAGCTCTACCCGGAGACCTTCGCCGACGCGGCGCGCGCGCTGGCCCGCGAGAAGCGCCTCGACATCGAAGTGCTGGACGAGAAGGCGCTCGCGCGCGGCGGCTACGGCGGCCTGCTCGGCGTGGGCGGCGGCTCGCAGCGCCCGCCGCGGCTGGTGAAGCTCAGCTACGCGCCCCGCGGCGCCACCCTGCATCTCGCGCTGGTCGGCAAGGGCATCACCTTCGACACCGGCGGCCTGAATCTCAAGCCGGCCGACGGCATGATCACCATGAAGTGCGATATGGCCGGCGCGGCCGCCGTGATCGCCGCCATCGGCGCGATCGCCGAGCTGAAGCTGCCGGTCAAGGTGACCGCGTGGGCGGCGCTGGCCGAGAACATGCCGTCCGGATCCGCCTACCGCCCCTCCGACGTGCTGACCCTCTACGGCGGCACGACGGTGGAGAACGTCAACAGCGACGCCGAGGGGCGTCTGGTGATGGCGGACGCCCTGGCGCGCGCCTGCGAAGACTCCCCGCAGCTGGTCGTGGACGTGGCGACGCTGACCGGTGCGGCCGTGGTCGCCCTCGGCGAGCGGGTGGCCGCGGTGATGGCGTCCGACGACGAGACCGCCGACGACGTGCTGGACGCCGCCCAGTCCTCCGGCGAATCGTTCTGGCATCTGCCCATTCCCGAGGAGATGCGCACCGGCCTGAGCAGCGAGGTCGCCGACCTGTCCAGCTCCGGCAAGGCCCGCTGGGGCGGGGCGCTGACGGCCGCCGCGTTCCTGCGCGAGTTCGTCACCGACGGCGTCCGCTGGGCCCATCTCGACATCGCCGGGCCAGCCTGGAACAGCGGCGGCGCCTACGACTACGTGCCCAAGGGCGGCACCGGCTCGGCCGTGCGCACCCTGGTGGCGCTGGGCCGCAACCTGGCCTCACGCCCCCGCTGAGAGCCGCCTCGACCGGCAGGACTTCGGCGACACGGCGGAGTCCTGCCGGGCCCAGGATGTGCGCAGCCCGTCCCTAGGGCTAGGCTGGGGCGCGATCAGGCCAGTCATTGATGAAGGAGCCCGCGAGCATGCCGACCAATGTTCCCCTTCCCGCCCTGGGTGAGTCCGTCACCGAAGGCACCGTCTCCCGCTGGCTCAAGGAGGTGGGCGACACCGTTGAGGCCGACGAGGCATTGGTGGAGATCTCGACCGACAAGGTCGACACCGAGATTCCCTCGCCCGTCGCCGGTGTCGTGTTGGAGATCCGCTTCCAAGAGGACGATGTCGCCGAGGTGGGCGCCGTC
Source organism: Propioniciclava sp. (assembly GCF_047602245.1). Classification (GTDB taxonomy): domain Bacteria; phylum Actinomycetota; class Actinomycetes; order Propionibacteriales; family Propionibacteriaceae; genus Propioniciclava. The sequence continues at coordinate 2,639,682 of NZ_JASGHT010000001.1, read as the reverse complement.
CTCGCCGTGATCGGCGACCCGAGCGAGGCACCGGCCGCCGCCCCGGCGCCGGCCGCACCCGCTGCCGCTCCTGCGGCTCCCGCTCCCGAGCCCGCCGCGCCGGCTCCGCACCCGCTGCCGCCCCGGCCGCTGCCGCCGGTGCCGCGTCCGGCACCGAGGTGATCCTGCCCGCGCTCGGCGAGTCCGTGACCGAGGGCACCGTCTCGCGCTGGCTGAAGGAGGTCGGTGAGACCGTCGAGGCCGACGAGGCCTTGGTGGAGATCTCGACCGACAAGGTCGACACCGAGATTCCCTCGCCCGTCGCCGGCACCGTCTTGGAGATCCGCTTCCAAGAGGACGACGTCGCCGAGGTGGGCGCCGTGCTCGCCATCATCGGCGACGCCAGCGCCGTCCCGGCTCCCGCGCCTGCACCCGCGGCACCCGCTCCGGCCGCACCGGCTCCCGCCCCGGCTCCTGCGGCTCCGGCCGCACCGGCTCCCGCCCCGGCTCCTGCGGCTCCGCCCGCCCCGGCTCCGGTGGCGGCCGCCCCGACGCCTCCCGCACCGCCCGCTCCGGCTCCGGCCCCGGCGGCTCCGCCCGCCCCGGCGGCCGCACCTGCGGCGTCCGCGGCCCCCGGCTACGTCACCCCGCTGGTGCGCAAGCTCGCCTCGCAGCACGGCGTCGACCTGGGCTCGGTGAAGGGCACCGGTGTCGGTGGCCGGATCCGCAAGTCCGACGTCCTGGCCGCCGCCGAGGCCGCCAAGGCCCCGGCGCCCGCGCCCGTCGCCGCTGCCGCCCCGGCTGCCGCACCCGCGGCGTCCGCACCGCAGGCCGAGGCCGCGGCCTCGTCCAAGCGCGGCACCACCGAGAAGGTGTCCCGGCTGCGGGCCACCGTCGCCAAGCGGATGGTGGAGTCGCTGCAGGTCGCCGCGCAGCTCACCGCGACCGTCGAGGTCGACCTGACCGCGATCAGCAAGCTGCGCGCCCGCGCCAAGGACGACTTCAGGGCTCGCGAGGGCGCCTCGCTGTCCTACCTGCCGTTCATCACCAAGGCGGCCGTCGAGGGCCTGAAGCAGTTCCCGGTGATCAACGCGACGCTCGATCTGGAGGCCGGCACGATCACCTACCCGGCCGCCGAGCACATCGGCATCGCGGTGGACACCCCGAAGGGCCTGATCGTCCCGGTGCTGCAGGACGCCGGTGACCTGAACGTCACCGGCCTGGCCAAGAAGATCGCCGATCTGGCCGCACGCACCCGCGCCAGCAAGATCGGCCCGGCCGAACTGTCCGGTGGCACCTTCACGATCACCAACTACGGCTCGGCGGGCACCCTGTTCGACACGCCGATCATCAACCAGCCGCAGTCGGCGATCCTGGGCACCGGCGCGCTGGTCAAGCGCCCGGTCGTGGTCAAGGATGCGCGCCTGGGTGAGGTGATCGCGATCCGCGACATGATGTACCTGTCGCTGTCCTACGATCACCGCCTGGTCGACGGTGCGGACGCCGCCCGCTTCCTCAGCTTCGTCAAGGCGCGGCTGGAAGAAGGGGCGTTCGGAGCCGAGTTCGGCCTCTGATCCATCTGAACGAAGGGGCCCGTCCGGTATCGACCGGGCGGGCCCCTTCGCCGTTGTCTCAGGAGGAAGCCGCGGGCAGCAGGATGCCGTTGAGGTAGTCCTCCAGACAGGCGCTCACGTCGACCTCGTGGGCGCCGAGCAGCCATTGGGTCTGCAGGCCGTCCCACAGCCCGACCAGGGATGCCGCCGCCCGGTCGACGTCGACGCCGGGACGCAGCCGCCCCTGGCTCTCCAGGGCGCGCAGCTTGCGCGCATAGGACGCCCGCAGCCGGGCGAAGCGATCGGTGAAGAATCCCTGGGCCGGGTGATCTTCGGTGACGGATTCGCCGAGCAGCACCGTGTACAGCTCGATCAGCCCGGGCACCTGTTCGTTGTGGCGGGCCTGATTGAGCACCTCCGCGAGCAGGTCGTGCGGGTCGGCCTGTGCGGTGGCGGGCTTGGCGGAGACGTCGCGTTCGGCCAGCACGGCGAGCAGCAGCGCCTGTTTCGACGGGAAGTAGTGCAGCAGGCCGGTCTGGCTGCGCCCGAGCCGGTCGGCGATCTCCTGGAGTGAGCCGCTGAGGTAGCCGCGTGCGGCGAAAACCTCGAAGGCGGCGTGGACGATCTCCTCGCGCCGTCCGGCGGACTTGGAATAGGGACCCCGGCGCGCCCGCTTTTTCGTCATCACCACCAGTCTATCGCGAGTGCGGCGGCCGTCCTGGTTCTCTAATTTCGAGTGACTACTCGAAATTGTGTTACGCTGCCGCCACTCGAGTCAGTTCCTCCCTCGAGACGAACCACGATGATGTGGAGGCTCATGCGAACACTCACGCGACGCCGGCTCCTCGGTCTGGGGCTCGGCACGGCCACGGCCGGAGCACTGGGCGGCTGCGCGACGCCGGGCACGGCGTCCATCAACGCGCAACCCACGATCCCCGCCAAAGCCGCCGGCGAGACGATCACGCTCACCTACTGGGCATGGCTCAAAGACCTGCAGAAGGTCGCCGACATCTGGAACGTGCAGCGACCGGACATTCAGGTCAAGGTGGCCTGGATCCCGGGCGGCAACGCCGGCGGGTACCAGAAACTCCATTCTGCGCTCGCCGCCAACGGCGGCCCCGACATGGCCCAGATCGAGATGCGCTCCATCCCGGAGTTCATGCTGGTCAACGGCCTGGTCGATCTGACCCGCTACGGGGCGAACGAGTTCGCCTCCTCCTTCGACCCCACCCTGTGGGGGCAGGTCAGCTTCACCGGCGGCGTCTACGGCATCCCGCAGGACTCCGGCCCGATGGGCTGGTACTACCAGCCCGAGATCCTCGACCGCGTGGGCGCACCCGTCCCGAAGACCTGGGACGAGTGGGCCGAGGTCGCCCGGGAGGTCCGCAAGACGCAGGCCTATCTGGAGTGTTTCCCCTTGTCGGATGCCAGCCTGTTCTGCTCGCTGGCCGGCCAGGCCGGTGCCGCGTGGCTGAAGCCGGACGAGAACGGCTGGGTGATCACGATGACCGACGACGCCACCTTGTCGGTGGCTCGCTTCTTCGACAAGGTCGTCGACGAGGGCCTGGTCACCACCGAGTACGCCCCGTACTCGCCGGCCTGGTTCGCCGCCTGTTCCCGCGGCGGGCTCGCCGCGCTGACCGGCGCCAGCTGGTCGGACGCCCTGGTCGAGGGCGTCGCCGGCGGGTCCGGCAAGTGGCGGGTGGCACCGATGCCCCGGTGGAGCACCGGTTTCGGCTCCACCTACCTGGGCGGCTCGACAACCGCGGTGATGGCCAGCAGCGCCCACCCGCGCGAGGCCCTGGAGTTCGCCGTCTGGCTGAACAGCTCCCCCGAGGGGGTGGACGCCCTCATCTCCAACAGCGGCATCGGCTGGTCGGCCAACCCGCACTACATCGGCGCCAGCCGGACGAAGCCCTCGGCCTTCTTCAGCGGCGAACGCTACAACGAGAACGTCTTCGTGCCCGCCGCCCAGCAGCAGAACCCGGACTGGACCTGGTGGCCCATCACCCAGCAGTCGTTCAACATCATCTCCGACGGTTTCCGCCGCAAGGCGTCCGGTGGCACCTTCGTCGACGCCATCGCCCAGGCCGAGGACCTGATCCTGCGCGCCTTCCAGAACAAGGGGCTCACCATCCGAAAGGGGCAGGCATGACCACGTCATCGTCCGTCACCCGGCGCAATCGCGCGGCCGCCCGCGCACCCTGGCTTCTTCTCGCACCCTTCCTGGTGCTGTTCGTGCTCACCTTCATCACCCCGATCGTGGCGGCGGTCGGCTCCAGCTTCACCCGGGTCACCCGCAGCGGCCTGTTCGGCGAGGCGGGTGTGCGGACGGAGTTCGCGGGCTTCGCCAACTACGCCCAGGCGATCGGCGACGGCAACTTTATCGCCTCGCTGGGGCGCATGCTGCTGTTCGGCATCGTCCAGGTCCCGGTGATGATCCTGGCCGCGACGATCCTGGCGCTGCTGCTCGAATCGGCCTCGGCGCGCTGGCCGGGCTTCTTCCGGGCGGCCTACTTCATGCCCTACGGCGTCCCCGGTGTCATCGCGACCATCTTGTGGTCGTTCCTCTACGTGCCCGGCCTGAGCCCGATCATCGACGTGGCGTCCTGGATGGGCATCACCGTCGACTTCCTCGGCGCCGGTGCGGTGCTGTGGTCCATCGCGAACATCGTGACCTGGAGCTACACCGGCTACAACATGCTGATCATCGTCGCCCAGCTCAAGGCCATTCCCGGCGAGCTGTACGAGGCGGCCCGGGTCGACGGCGCCACGCCGTTCCAGATTGCCAGCAAGATCCAGATCCCGCTGATCGCGCCCGCGCTCATGCTGACCACGGTGTTCTCGATCATCGGCACCCTGCAGCTGTTCGCCGAACCGCAGGTGCTGACCAAGGTGGCCCCGGCGATCGACAGCCAGTACACCCCGAACCTGTCCGCGTTCACCACCGCCTTCGCCTACAACGACTACAACGTCGCCGCCGCGCAGGCCGTCCTCATCGCCGTCGTCGCGTTCGTCTTGTCGTTCGCGTTCCTCCGACTCACCAACCGGGAGGGCCAGTGAGCACCACCACCCCGGCGAAAGCCCGCGCCAAGACCCGCGCCGGCGGACACGCCGATCGCTCGGCCGGCCGCACCACCGCCTCCACCATCCTGGTGACCGGCGTGCTGACCCTGGTGGCGATCTACTTCATCGTCCCCGTCTACTGGGTCTTCGTCGCCGCCACCAAGACGAGTGAGGATCTGTTCGCCTCGTTCGGCTTCTGGTTCGCGCCGAACTTCGCCCTGGTCGACAACATCATCCAGGTGCTCACCTACGACGACGGTATCTTCGTCCGCTGGTTCGCGAACTCAATCCTGTACGCGGGCGTGGGCGCGCTGCTGGCGACCTACTTCGCGGCCGCGGGCGGGTATGCGCTGGCCAAGTACAAGTTCAAGGGCAACAACCTGATCTTTGGCCTGATCCTGGGCGGCGTGCTGGTGCCCGGCACGGCGACGGCGCTGCCGTTGTTCCTGCTGTTCAGCCAGATGGGCCTGGCCAACACCTACTGGAGCGTGCTGATCCCCTCGCTGGTCTCCCCGTTCGGCCTGTTCCTGTGCCGGATCTACTCCCAGGCGACCGTGGACGAGGCCCTGCTGGAGGCGGCCCGGCTCGACGGTGCCGGCGAGTTGCGGATCTTCCACTCCGTCGGCCTGCGCATCCTGACCCCGGCGCTGGTCACGGTCTTCCTGTTCCAGCTGATCGGCATCTGGAACAATTACTTCCTGCCGCTGGTCATGCTGGCCGACACCGACCTCTACCCGATCACCCTCGGGCTGAACAACTGGCTCAGCCAGGTCGACCGGCTTCCTGAGTTCTACGAGCTGACCACGGGCGGCGTCCTGCTGTCGGTGATCCCGCTGGCGATCGCCATGATCGTGCTGCAGCGCTTCTGGCGCGGCGGCCTCACGGAAGGAGCGGTCAAGTAAACGCTCACTACGTCGTCGATCCCGGGCCGGGATCCGGTTCACGCACCCCGGCCCGGGCCCGTCTGCGCAGCGATGCGCCCGAGATCGCCCTGGGGGGTGATTGGCGGTTCCGCCTGCTGCCCGGCGTGCCGGGAGGCCCGCTCCGGGTGCTGCCCGACGGCGAGGCGCCCGAGGCCGTCGCCGCGGAGGATTTCGACGACACGGCGTGGGACACCATCCCGGTTCCCGCGCACTGGGTGCTGACCGGGGACGGGCGCTATGGGCGTCCGGCCTACACCAATGTGCAGTTCCCCTTCCCGATCGATCCGCCGCACGTGCCCGACGAGAACCCGACCGGTGACTACCGGCGGCGTTTCACCTTGCCGGACGCCGCGGGCGCGGCCTCCTCGGTGCTGCTGCGCTTCGACGGGGTCGAGTCCCGGTACAAGGTATGGCTCAACGGCGTCGAGATCGGCGTCGGTTCGGGCAGCCGGCTGGCGCAGGAATTCGACATCACCCATGCGGCGCGCGCCGGTGAGAACCTGCTCGTGGTGCGGGTGCACCAGTGGTCGGCGGCGAGCTACCTCGAAGACCAGGACCAGTGGTGGATGCCCGGCATCTTCCGCGACGTGACCGTGCTGCTCCGCCCGGCCGGCGCACTGGACGACGTCTGGCTGCGCACCGGATTCGACGGCGGGCGCGGCAGCATCGATCTCGAGATCGTCGCCGCCCCGGACGCCTACCCGGTCCGGCTGCGCGTGCCCGAGCTGGGCATCGACGTGACCTGGGACTCCCCCGCCGACGTCGCCCCCGTCGAGGTGGGCACCGTCGAACCCTGGACGGCCGAGCGGCCCCGGCTGTACGACGCCACCGTGGCCGGCACCGGCGAGACGGTGTCGCTGCGGCTCGGCTTCCGCACCGTCGAGATCCGCGGCGACCGGTTCTTGGTCAACGGGCGCCAGGTGATCTTCCACGGCGTCAACCGGCACGAGACCCACCCCGATCGCGGCCGGGTCTTCGACGAGGACTGGTCGCGCGAGGATCTCGCGCTGATGAAGCGGTTCAACGTCAACGCGATCCGTACCAGCCACTACCCGCCACACCCGCGCCTGCTCGATCTGGCCGACGAGCTGGGTTTCTGGGTGATCGACGAGTGCGACTACGAGACCCACGGCTTCGAGCCCGGCGGCTGGGTAGGCAATCCCAGCGACGATCTGACCTGGCGCCCGGCCCTGCTCGACCGGATGGAGCGCACCGTCGAGCGCGACAAGAACCACCCCTGCATCGTGATGTGGTCGCTGGGCAACGAGTCCGGCCGCGGCCAGAACCTGGCCGCGATGGCGGCCTGGGTTCACGACCGCGACCCGGGGCGTCCGGTGCACTACGAAGGCGACTACACCGGGACCTTCACCGACGTCTACTCGCGGATGTACGCCCCGGTGCCCGAGGTAGAGGCGATCGGCCGCGACGACTCCGGCGCGCTGCTGCTGGGCTGTTCGGCGGCCGAATCGGCCCGCCAGCGCACCAAGCCGTTCCTGTTGTGCGAGTACGTGCACGCGATGGGCAACGGCCCGGGCGCGATCGCCGACTACGAGGCGCTCGTCGAGCGCTACCCGCGGCTGCACGGCGGCTTCGTGTGGGAGTGGCGCGACCACGGCCTGCGCACCCGCACACCCGAGGGCGTGGAGTTCTTCGCCTACGGCGGCGACTTCGGCGAGGTCGTCCACGACGGCAACTTCGTGATGGACGGCCTGGTGCTGTCGGATGGGACACCCTCGCCCGGCCTGCACGAGTTCAAGCAGGTGGTGGCCCCGTTCACGGTGAGTTTCGGCGAGGGCATTGAGGTGCGCAACCGCCGGCACAGCGCCGACTCCTGCGACGTCCGGTTCCGCTGGCGGGCCGAGCACGACGGTGAGCCGGTCGCCTCCGGCGTGCTGGACGCGCCGGTGATCGCGGTCGGCGACTCGGTCACCCTGCCGCTGCCCGGCACTGGCATCCCGGCACCGTCCGACGGCGAGCTGTGGCTGACCGTCGAGGCGGTGCTCGCCGAGGATGCCCCGTGGGCGCCCGCAGGTCACGTCCTGGTCGCGGCCCAGACGCAACTGTCCGCGGGCCGTCCGGCCACGGTACGGACGCCTCGGGTGCGGCTCGGCGACCGGCTGCCGTCCCGGCTCGGGCCGGCGGAGTTCGACGGCGGCGTCCTGGTCGCCCTGGACGGCCAGCCGGTGGCGGGCCCGCGACTCGAACTGTGGCGCGCCCCCACCGACAACGACCGGGGCGCTGGGTTCGGCAGCTACGACCTGGCCGACCCGACCCTGCCGCCCTGGACGGCGACGCCGGCCCCCGCGCTGGCCGACACCTGGAAGCGGGCGGGCCTGGACCGGCTGACCGGGCGCGTCCTGGAGGTCACCGGCGGCCCGGGCGACCTGCGCGTCGTCACCCGCTGGGCGCCCGCCGATTCGCGCCGCAGCGTGCTGACCGACGTCCGTTGGACCGAGCAGGACGGCGCCGTGATCCTGCGGGCCGACATCGAGCCGGGCGACGGGTGGGACCTGATCTGGCCGCGCGTGGGCGTCCGCTTCGACCTGCCCACCGCCGTCGACGGCGCCCGGTGGTTCGGCACCGGCCCGCACGAGTCCTATCCGGACAGCCGCCGCGCGGCGCTGGTCGGCCGGTACCAGTCGGATCTGGCCGGCCTCGGCGCCGACTACGCGCGACCGCAGGAGACCGGGCACCGCAGCGATCTGCGCTCGGTCACCCTGCGCCGCGGCGGCGCGGACTGGCTGACCTGGGACGCGGTCCCGGATACGGCCGGACGGCTGCCGGGGTTCACGCTGAGCGCGCACACCGCCCAGCAGATCGCCCGCGCCGGGCATCCGCATGAGCTGCCGGCGCCCACCGCCACCCATCTGTACCTGGACGCCGCCCAGCACGGTCTCGGGTCGCGCGCCTGCGGGCCGGACGTGTGGCATGAGTTCGCGTTGCGGCCGCGCGCCTGTTCACTCCGCTTCGTTCTCCGGCGGGGGTGAGGACCGGCGGCTACAGTGCTGTGCGTGCCTCACAGAACCCAACGTCACGGCTTGTCGTTCGACTATCTTGGTTTCGACGGCTCGGTGATGGGCCTGAGCGACTACCAGCAGACCTGGGCCGTGCAGCGCGCCGTCCACGCCGACGTCGCCTCGGGCCAGGTGGGCCCGCAGGTGCTGTTCGTGCAGCACACGCCGGTCTACACGGCCGGACGCCGCACCGAACCGCATGAGCGCCCCTTCGACGGGACGCCGGTCGTCGACGTCGATCGCGGCGGCAAGATCACCTATCACGGGCCCGGGCAGCTGGTCGGCTACCCGATCGTCACCCTCACCCGCAAGATCGGCCCGCTGGAGTACGTGCGCCGCCTGGAGCAGGCGGTCATCGACGTGCTGGCCGGGTACGGCATCGAGGCGGGCCGCGTCGACGGTCGCACCGGTGTCTGGCTGCCCGCCGACTCCCGGCGCGGCGAGCGCAAGATCTGCGCGATCGGCATCCGGGTGGCGAAAATGACGACGATGCACGGCTTCGCCCTCAACGTCACCGCCCAGGCCACCGGGCCTTTCGGCAACATCGTGCCGTGCGGCATCTCCGATGCCGGCGTCACCAGCATGGAGGACGAGCTGGGCCACGCCGCGCCGGAGTTGATGGAAGTCGCCGCCGCGCTGGAACCGCTGCTCACCCGCCATTTGGACTTCGCCTGGGCCCTGGACGCCGCATCCTGAGCCGTGCGGTGAGAAATTCACCGCAGCCTCGCCCACAGGTCACCGTCCGCCTTTAGGCTGACCTCCGTGACCGTACGCATCGGAGTGTTGACGTCAGGTGGGGACGCCCAGGGGATGAACGCGGCCGTGCGCGCCGTGGTTCGTGCCGGGCTGGCATCAGAGGCGGAGGTGTACGGCATCTACGAGGGCTGGCAAGGCGCGGTCGACGGCGGCGACAGCATCCGCCCGCTCAGCTGGGAATCGGTCAGCGGCATCACCACCCGCGGCGGCACCATGATCGGCACCGCCCGGTGCGCCGCCTTCCGCACCGTCGAGGGACGCCGCCAGGCCGCCCTCAACCTGATCCAGAACGGCATCGACCGGATCATCGTGATCGGCGGCGACGGCTCGCTGACCGGCACCGACACACTGCGCGCCGAATGGCCCGAGCATCTCGCCGCGCTGCACGAGGCCGGCGCGATCACCGCCGAGCAGGCGTCCGCGCACGAGAAGCTGATCATCGCCGGCCTGGTCGGCTCGATCGACAACGACCTGGTCGGCACCGATATGACCATCGGCACCGATTCGGCACTCAACCGGATCATCGAGGCGATCGACGCGATCGCGTCCACCGCGGCCTCGCACCAGCGCAGCTTCGTGGTCGAGGTGATGGGCCGGCATTGCGGCTACCTCGCCCTGATGAGCGGGATCGCCGGTGGCGCCGACTACGTGCTGATCCCCGAGCGCCCACCGGCGGAGAACTGGCACGAGCATATGGCGGGCGTGCTGCGCCGCTCGCGCGACGCGGGCCGCCGCTCGTCGATCGTGGTGGTCGCCGAGGGCGCCGCGGACGCCCAGGGCAACCCGATCACCGCCGAGGACGTCCGCAAGGTGCTGGCCGACGAGATGGGCGAGGACGCCCGCGTCACGATCCTGGGCCACGTGCAACGCGGCGGCGTTCCCACCGCCTACGACCGCTGGATGCCCTCCCTGCTCGGCCACACCGCCGTCAAGGCGGTGCTCGACGGCGACCAGGAGGCGCAGGTGATCGGCGTCCGGCGCAACCGGCCGCTGTCGCTGCCGCTCGTAGACGCCATCGCGCGCACCCGCAACGTGGCCACGCTCATCGCGAACGCCGACTTCGACGAGGCGATGGCCTCGCGCGGAAAATCGTTCGTCGAGATGCACCAGGCGTTCCGCCGGCTCTCGGAGGCCCGGACGCACGTAGAGGAAGGCGCCTCTGGCAAGCGGATCGGCATCATGCACGCCGGCGGCCTTGCCCCGGGCATGAACGCAGCCGCGCAGGCGCTGGTCCGCCTCGGGATCGACCGCGGCAACACCATGCTCGGCGTCCGGGGCGGCTTCCCGGGCCTGATCGACGGCGACGTGCGCGAGCTGGGCTGGGACGATGTCGAGGGCTGGATCTCGCTGGGCGGCGCCGAACTCGGCACGCGCCGCTGGATTCCCGAGGAGGAGCACCTCTACGCGCTGGCCCGCTCAGTGGAGAAGCTTGCGCTGGATGCGATCGTCATTGTCGGCGGCTTCAACGCCTACCGCGCCCTGCAGTTGCTGCAGAGCGAGCGCCGGCGCTACCCGTCGCTGAACATCCCGATCGTGATCGTGCCCGCCTCGATCGACAACAACCTGCCCGGCATGCAGATGTCGATCGGCTCCGACACCGCCCTCAACGTGGCCGTCGAGGCCGTCGACCGGATCAAGCGGTCCGCCAGCGCCTCCAAGCGCGCGTTCGTGGTCGAGACGATGGGACGCCGCTGCGGCTTCCTTGCCACGGCCACCGGTCTGGCCGCCGGCGCCGAGCGCGTCTACCTGCACGAGGAGGGCGTCACCATCCAGCAGCTGAGCGACGACATCGACGCGATGATCAAGGCGTTCAGCTCCGGACAGGACTTCTGGCTCGCCATCCGCAACGAGGAGGCGTCCGCCTTCTACACCACCGACCTGATGACCCGCATGTTCGAGGCCGAAGGCGGCGGGCTGTTCAGCGTCCGCGGCCTCGTGCTCGGGCACGTGCAGCAGGGCGGCATCCCCTCGCCGTTCGACCGGATCAATGCGGTGCGGCTGGCCTCCCGGGTCACCGACTGGCTAGGGCGTCAGTTCCGGCACGGCGAGGCCACCTACGCGTGCGCGACGCTGTCGGGGGTTGGCCCGGTCCGCGAGGTGGACGACCTGGTCGACTGGGATGTGCGCCGCCCCAAGGACACCTGGTGGATGCGGCTCAAGCCGGTGATGGTGGAACTCGGAAGCAGGCCGGACACCGTTTAGGATGGCCCGGTGACCGACACCCAGCAGCCCAGGCGCCTGCTGCGCATCGAGGTGCGCAACGCCGAGACGCCCATCGAACGCAAGCCGTCGTGGATCAAGACGAAGGCCGTGATGGGGCCGGAGTATCGCGACATGCAGGAACGCGTCCGCGAGGGCGGCCTGCACACCGTCTGCCAGGAGGCGGGCTGCCCCAACATCTTCGAATGCTGGGAAGACCGCGAAGCCACCTTCCTCATCGGCGGTGGCGTGTGCACGCGCCGCTGTGACTTCTGCCAGATCGCGACCGGGCGCCCGGCCGACTACGATCAGGACGAGCCGCGGCGCGTGGCCGAGTCGGTGCGCGAGATGGGGCTGCGCTACGCCACGGTGACCGGGGTCGCCCGCGACGACCTGCCCGACGGCGCGTCCTGGCTGTACGCCGAGACCTGCCGCCAGATCAAGGCGCTGGTGCCCGGCTGCGGCGTGGAACTGCTCGTCGACGACTTCAAGGGCGGCGACGCCCCGCTGCAAACGGTCTTCGATTCCCAGCCCGAGGTGTTCGCGCACAACGTCGAGACCGTGCCGCGGATCTTCAAGCGGATCCGGCCCGCGTTCAACTACGACCGAAGCCTCGAGGTGCTGGCCAAGGCGCGCGCCTACGGGCTGGTCACCAAGTCGAACCTGATCCTCGGCATGGGCGAGACCCACGACGAGATCAGCCAGGCGCTGCGTGACCTGCGCGACGCCGGCACCGAACTGATCACCATCACCCAGTACCTGCGCCCGTCGCTGAAGCATCACCCGATCGACCGCTGGGTGCAGCCGGAAGAGTTCGCGCAATGGGAGTCCGAGGCGAAGGCCCTAGGATATGCAGGAGTGCTTTCCGGGCCGCTCGTCCGCTCGTCGTACCGCGCGGGAAGGCTCTACCGGCAGGCCATTCAGGCCCGCAAGAAGGCGCCGCAAGACAACAGCGTGGAGTGAACGATGGCTAGCGAGAAGGCGAAGGAACTCGCCGCGAAGCAGAAGGCCGCCCGCAAGGCGGAAAAGGAACGCAAGAAGAACAGCACCGACCCCCGCGACTGGGGCCGCATCCGCCAGATGGTCGAGGCGTACAAGCAGACCGCGAAGGTCGACCCGAGCGTCACCTGGTGGATGATCGGCATCGGCCTGGCGGCCTTCGCCGTCGTCGCGGTGCTCGGCGTCGTGTCCAACATGGCGGTGTGGCTGTGGATCCCGCTCGGCCTGATCACCGGCGTGATGGCCGCGATGGTCGTCCTCACCCAGAAGGTGAAGAGCGCCATGATCAAGCGCTACGAGGGCCAGCCCGGCTCGGCCGAGGTCGCGCTGCAGCTGCTCAACAACAAGAAGTACACCTACGAGATCGGCATCGCCGCGACCCGCCAGCTCGACCTGGTGCACCGGGTCGTCGGCCCGTCCGGCATCGTGCTCATCGGCGAAGGGTCGACCGCCCGGGTCAAGCCGCTGCTCGGCGGCGAGGCCCGCAAGCACGAACAGGTCTCCTACGGGGTCCCGGTCACCCAGCTCTACCTCGGCAAGGGCGAGGGGCAGGTGCCGCTGGGCCAGCTGCAGAAGACGGTCGAGAAGCTGCCCAAGTCGCTGAAGCCGCACCAGGTCACCGACGTCCGCAATCGGCTGCGCGCCCTGGACGCGGTGCGTCCCAAGGCGCCGATCCCGCGCGGGCCGATGCCGTCGCCCAAGGGCGTCAAGCGCGCCATGCGCGGCCGCTGAGCCTTGGCCAACCTGATCAACGCCGAGCGCCTCACCAAAGCGTACGGCACACGGATCCTTCTCGACGACGTCTCCCTCGGGCTCGCCCAGGGGGACGTCGTCGGCGTCGTCGGACGCAACGGTGACGGCAAGTCCACGCTGCTGCGCCTGCTGGTCGGCGACGAAGAACCGGACGCCGGCCAGGTGGTGCGCACCGCGTCCGCCTCGATCGGCTACCTCGCCCAGGCCGAGAACTTCGCGCCGGACGCGACCGTGCGCGACGCGATCGTGGACGGCGAACCCGACCATGTCTGGGCGGCGGACGCCACCCGGCGCGGCATCGTCGAGCACCTCCTCGACGGGCTCGACCTCGACGGGCCGATCGTGCCGCTGTCCGGCGGGGAGAAGCGCCGGGTCGCCCTGGTGGCGCTGATGCTGGGCCACCACGACCTGCTCGTGCTGGATGAGCCCACCAACCATCTCGACGTCGAAGCCGTCGCCTGGCTCGCCCGGCACCTGGCCGAACTGCGCGACCGCGGCACCGCGATGCTGGTGGTCAGCCACGACCGCTGGTTCCTCGACGCGGTCTGCACCCGGGTGTGGGAGGTGCACGACGCGGTGGTGGACGCCTACGACGGCGGCTACGCCGCCTACGTGCTCGCCCGCGTCGAGCGGACCCGGCAGGCGGCGGCCAACGAACAGCGCCGGCAGAACCTGGCCCGCAAAGAGCTGGCCTGGCTGCGCCGCGGCGCGCCGGCGCGCACCTCGAAACCCAAATTCCGGATCGATGCCGCCAACGCGCTGATCTCCGACGTCCCCGAGCCGCGCGACCGGCTCGCCCTGCAGCAGTTCTCGGTGACCCGGCTCGGCAAGGACGTCTTCGATCTGGTCGGCACCACCCTCGACCTGCCCGGCGGACGCCGCCTGTTCGGCCCGCTGGACTGGTCGATCGGCCCCGGCGACCGGATCGGTCTGGTCGGCGTGAACGGGTCGGGCAAGTCGACGCTGCTGCGGGTGCTGGCGCACGAACAGTCCCCCACCGCGGGCCGGATCAAGCAGGGGAAGACGCTGCGGATCGGCCATCTGTCCCAGTCCGTCACCGAACTCGACGACACCGACCGGGTGCTGTCGTCGGTGACCCGGCTGCGCAACGAGACCAAGCTGGCCACCGGCCGGGACGCCTCGGCGTCCTCGCTGCTGGAGGAGTTCGGCTTCACCGGAGACCGGCTCACCGCACGGATCGGCGACCTGTCCGGTGGTGAGCGGCGGCGGCTGCAGTTCCTGCGGCTGCTGATCTCCGAACCGAACGTGCTGCTGCTGGACGAGCCGACCAACGACCTCGACATCGACACCCTCACCGTCATCGAGGACTACCTGGACAGCTGGCCCGGCACGTTGATCGTGGTCTCCCACGACCGCTACTTCCTGGAGCGCGTCTGCGACGTCACCTATGCGCTGATGGGCGACGGACGCTGCGTCCTGCTGCCCGGCGGGGTCGAGCAGTATCTGGAACACCGGCAATCCTCGGGCGCGCCCGGTGGGCGGTCCAGTGGATCTACGGGACGCTCCCCGGGCGGGCCGGGTTCGCATCCGGTCGGGACTGGTGAGCGCGAATCAGGTGGCTCCGATCCGGCCGGTGGCGTTGGTTCCGGCGGGGGCGCGCCTGCGGCGTCCGGATTGACGCCCGCGCAGGAACGCGCGGCCAAGAAGGAGATCGCCCGGCTGGAGGGCCAGCTCACCAAGCTCGCCACCCGGATCGACCACGTGCACCAGAAGATGGCCAAACACGCCTCCGACTACGCGCGCCTGGCCGAACTCCAGGCCACCCTCGCCGAGTTGACCGACGAACAGGACTCCTTGGAGCTGGCCTGGCTGGAGGCAGCCGAATCCCTCGGCTGAGCGCTGACATGAGAAGAATCGGGCGGGTACTCCGACCCGAAAGCTCTCCTATCCGCTTTCATGCGCGCGGCGGAGCATCACTCGTGCACAACTTGGAATATGACTCTTGCACATATCTCAGTATCACTTTTGCATGACTCGATGACGTGCTGGTGCAGCGCCGGAAGGGTTGCCGCCCCGGCATGAAGCGGTGCTCGACGCATCATGGGCGTCGCCGAGCACTCATTGCGAGCCCGGACGGCACAGGCTCGGCTCGTTGCCGGACCGCCTGCGACCCGACTCAACTCGCGGAACGCCGACGCGTATCGTCCGTCATCTTCCCGAACACGGCCTGCGCCCCGCGCGCGTGTGAAACCCTGAACACAGGGCGCTCGCGATGCCCGGCGAACCATCGTCGATGGCCCATACGACGCCCTTGAAGACAGCGTCGTAGATGAGGTGCCTGATGACCGCTCCGTTGCAGTTCGCCACCCGAAGCGAATTCAGGGCCTGGCTGGACGAGACTTCATCGTCGGACGACGGGGTCTGGCTGCTGTTCGGAAAGACCGGCGGACCCAAGACCCTCAAGGCCGGCGAGGCCCTGGAAGAGGCGCTCTGCTTCGGGTGGATCGACGGGCAGCTGAAGAGCGTGGACGCCGGCTCGTACGTCAAGTACTTCTCACCACGGCGGCCCGGCAGCAAGTGGTCGGAGAAGAACAAGACCCTGGTCGGTGTCCTCGAAGAACAGGGCCTGATGACCGACCGGGGACGGGCAGCCATCGCCGAGGCGAAGAAGAACGGCCAATGGGACGCCCTTAAAGCCGATCCCGCCACCGGTGACCAGATCGAAGCGGTCGCCGCGCTACTGAGCGGCGTCGAACCGGCCGCCACGAACTTCGATGCGATGTCGCCTTCGGTGAGGAAGACCTACGCGCGCGCCTACTTCGACGCCAAAACCGACGCCGGCCGTGCCAAGCGACTCGCCTGGATGACCGAGCGTCTCAACCGCAACCTGAAACCCATGTAGACGGCGCGTCGGCGTCACTTGAGCATCGCGGCCAGCTTGGCACGAAGGCAACAGTGCAACATCGTGGCTGGTCTACTCACCACGATGTTGCACTGACGATCGCGCCAGCGCGTGATCAGGCGTCCGCGGCCTCGCTGCGACGGGCGAGCCGCTGCAGGTCGATGCCGCGCAGGTGCGCGAACTCCGCGGTCGCCCCGGTCACCAGCAGGTCGGTGTTCCTCAGGGCCGCCACGTCAGCGGCGCCCAGCAGGGTCAGCAGGGCACGCACCTGGTCGATCCACGACTCCAGCTCACCGATCAGTGCATCCAGCCCGTCCTCGAGCAGGGTGTGCAGGAAGTGCCCGCTCACGCCGACCGCCCCAGCGCCGAGCGCCAGCGCCCGCACCACGTCCAGGGGGGTGCGCACTCCCCCCGATGCCAGCACCTCGACACAGGGTCGGGTCGACGGTGCAGCCCCGTGAACCGAGGACGCATCCGAGTGATGCGACGACGGGGCCAGGCTGCTGTGGCTAGCCCTGGTGGTCGCCGCCGTCCCCGCCGGCCGAGCCGACGACCCGGCGTCCGCCGGCAGGCGGTGCAAGGCGTCCAGTAGGCATTCGACCGTGCTTTGGCCCCATCCGGCGAGATAGCCGCACTCGCGGCCCGCGCGGCGCTGGTTCTCGATGGCGGCGAAGTTGGTGCCGCCGCGTCCGCTCACGTCGACGGTGCGGACGCCGCGGGCGGCGACCTGGGCGATGCTCGCCGCGGACAGCCCGAACCCGACCTCCTTGACGACGACGGGCACGGGTACCGCGGCGACGATGGCCTCGATCCGGTCCAGCCAGCCCCGGAAGTCACGGTCGCCCTCGGGCATGACCAGTTCCTGGGCGGGGTTCACGTGCACCTGCAAGGCGTCGGCGTCCAGCAACTCCACCGCGTGCCGGGCCTGTTCCGGGGTCACCCCGGGGCTGACGTTGGCGAAGAGGAAGGCCTCGGGTGCGTGCTGCCTGATCACCCGGAAGGTGGGGGCCAGCGCCGGATTGCGGAGGGCGACGCTGACCGAGCCGCTGGCCATCGCGACTCCAGTCGCCGCCGCGGCCCGGGACAGGTCGGCGTTGATCCTGCCGGTCATCTCGCTGCCGCCGGTCATCGCGTTGATGTAGAACGGGACGGGCCAGGGGCGTCCGGTCACCGTGGTGCCGAGGTCGACACCGTCACAGCCGAGTTCACCGAAGGAATGGTGCAGGAACCGGACGTCGTCGAAGCCGTTGTGTTGCCGTCCGCGCAGTTCTTCGGAGATGCGGACGTGCTCGTCCTTGCGGTCACTGTCGCGTTGGCTCATGGTCACTCCACCGGCCCTTCGGGTTGATGCACGGACAGGTTGAGCACCCGGATGTCGGCTCGTTCCCACAGCGCGAGGAGTCCGTCGATGCCCGCGTCGGCGTCGATCAGCACGATCCCGCAGTCGCCACCGCCGGCGCCGGAGGTCTTCGCCGCCCCGCCGTAGTCGGCCGCCGTCTCGATGAGATGGCGCAGCGTGGGTGTCTCGATGGTGATGCCGGTGCGCTCGCCGAGTTGTCTCAGCAGTTCCCGGTTGCGCCGGATGCCGGCCAGGACGCCCTCCCGGTCGCCTGCGTTCAGCGCGTCGACGAGCGAGGTGACGCACCGGCGGCTTTCGGCGAGGAAGTGCGCGTAGTCGGTTCCGCCCTGGTCCTTGCGGGACTGCACTCCGCCGACCAGGCGCGAGGTCGAGGCGGGGGAACCCGTCCAGCCGACCAGCAGCCTGAGGCCGTCCGGGGGTGCCACGCGGCGCACCGACAGCCCGGGCCAGTCCAGGGCGAGCAGTTCGGCCAGCGACCGCTGGGCTCGCTCGCGGCGGGCCCAGGCCCGGTCGAAGGCGGTATAGGCGATCCATCCCCCGAACATGCTGGCGGCGATGTCCCCACCGGAGCCGGAGCGTTGCACCTCGGTGCCCGCGAGCAGCGCCAGTTTCAGCTGCTCCATCCGGCTCAGATCGAGTCCGTAGTGCGCGCACAAGGCAGCGACGGTGGCCACGGTGACCGCGGCCGAGGATCCGAGACCGAACTTGCGGCCCGAATCGTCGTCGAGTTCGCTGGTGATGGCGAGGTCGAAGATCCGCAGCGGCTCGCCGAACTCCACCACCACCTCTTCCACGATGCGCATCGCGGCGAGCACGAAGCTGAACAGGGCCTCGTCGGCTTCGATGACCATGTCGCTGTCACGCCGGTACCATTCCAGCCGGCTTCCGGCGTTGAGGTCCGAGATGATGTGCCCGGTGCCGACGGCGTCCCGCACCCGGACCGTGACGTAGCGGTCCACCGCGATCAGCACGGCGGGAATCCCGGGTTCGACGACGGCGTACTCGCCGGCGATGTAGAGCTTGCCCGGCGCCCTGACCTCGGTGGTCCACGGTTGGCTCACCGGGTCACCTGCAATCCCGGGCCGGCGTGCGTGACGATGGTGCGCAGCTGGGGCACGGAGGGTTCCAGTCGTTGACGAAGCCACCGTTCCAGCGCGTCGGCGCGGTCGGCGCTGGTCAGCACCTTCACGTTCGGCCCGGCGTCCATCGTCGCCCAGGCCGGGAAACCGGACGCCCGGGCGTCCGCCACCGCCCGCAAGGCCGCATGGCTCGCCTCGGTCAGGTAGTCGACCGACGGCGTGGCGGCCCGCATGGTGGCGTGCATGCCCAGCGCGTTGGCTTCGGCGACCTCGCCCAGCCGGGCCAGGTCGCGGTGCGCGATGGCGTCCAAGGCCTCGGCCAACTGGCCCGCATGCCCGGCCACCCACGGCTCGTACGCAGGTGAGGTTTCCACGCTCAGGCGCATCGCCTCGCGGCTGGAGACGGTCTTGCGCCCGGCGTCCAGGACGAGCACCACCAGGGCCAACTCGTCGGCGAAACCGCCGCCCTCGGCGCCATCGTGCACCGGTTCGGCGTAGGAGGAGGCGTCGTCGGTGCCGGCATGCCAGATGGCCAGGCCGCCGAAGATCGACCGGGACGCCGACCCGGAGCCGCGCCGGGCCAGCCGGGACAGCTCCCGGGGGCTGAGGTCGAGTCCGGACGCCGCGGCGGCGGCCCCCGCGAGGGCGGCGAAACCGGAGGCGGAACTGGCCAGCCCGGCGGCCGTGGGCACCGTGTTCAACGAGGTCACCTCGGCGGGCGCGCGTAGCCCCGCCCGCTCGCGGACCAGATCGAGCAGTGCCGTGATGCGCTGCAGCGGGCGCCCGGTCACCGGTTCACCGTCGAGCGTGACCCGGTCATCACCCGGCGCGTCCAGGAACCGCACCGTGGTGGTCGTGTACAGCTCATCAAGGGTCAGCGACAGGCTCGAGGTACGCGGCAGAATCAGGGCGTGATCGGCCTTGCCCCAGTACTTGATCAGGGCGATATTGGCATGCGCGGTCGCCGTCGCCGCCCCCGGACGCCTCATGCCGCCACCTCGCCGGCGCTCGGCGCGTGCAGCCAGGTCGCGCGGGCCCCGGCGGCGATCAGCGCCGCCTCCACCCGTTGGGCCTCCTCGCGCGTCGAGGCGAGCGCGATGACGCATCCCCCGCCGCCTCCGCCGGTGAGTTTGGCGCCGAGGGCGCCCGCTTCGAGCGCGGCCGCGACCAGCGCATCGAGGGGCGCGTTGCTGACGCCGAGCCCGGCGAGCAGGCCGTGCGCCTGCGTCATCTTGGCCCCCACCGGTGCGATGTTGCCCGCCCGCAGGTCGTCGACGGCCTCCTCGGTGATGCTGCCCAGGCGCGCCAGCGCCGCCCGGGTGGTCTCGGGTGAGGTCTCGTACAGCGACCGGACGTTCCCGACCGTCTCCCGGGTGCTGCCCTGGATTCCGGAGTCGGCGATGACGATCCAGGCCTCAAGTGCGAAGTCCAGCTCGGTGGTGGTCCCGGCCTGGAAGTGAACCGGGGCGTTCGCCGAGGTGGCCATCGCATCGAGCCCGGAGGGGCGTCCGTGGGCGATTCTCTCGGCCTCCTGGGTGAGGTGGAAGATCTCCTGAGGCGTGGCCGGCACGTCGTAGGCGTCCAGGATCGCCCGGATCACCGCGCCGGCGGCCGCCGCCGAGGAACCGAGCCCGCGCTGGGCCGGGAACTCGGAATGAGTGCTGATATCGATTCCCGCGTCGGGGCGTCCGGCGAATTCCGTCGCGACGGCCACCGCCCGCAGAATGCTGGCGAAATGCGCGGGAGCCTCGGTCATCGGGCCGGACCAACCGAGGCTGGTCAGGGTCGTGCGGCGATTCGGATCGTCGAAGGGTTCGGCGCGAGCGGTCATCCGCAGCGAACGCAACGGCAGCGCGATCGCCGGGTAGCCGTACACCACGGAATGCTCCCCGAAGAGGATGATCTTGGCGACGGCATGGCCGAGCCCGGTGTGTGGAGTCACGAAAGCCTTTCCTAGAGCAGGTTCTGCACAATCCAGGGCGACGCATACAGCGTCATGAACTGCACGCCGTATCCCACGCCCAGTTTGTTGAAGGTGCCGCAGGCCACACCCACGAGCAGGACGCCGAAGATATTGGCCGCGCCGGCGTCCAGGTAGGCCAGCAGCAGAATGAACCCGACGAACAGGCCGAGCACCGCCTCGTGAGGGATGTACCGCATCACGAAGTAGGTGATCTGGTAGGAATACCGCACCGCGATGATATAGGTGACCACCAAGGCCAGCACCGCACCGACCAGCACCGCCGCGATGAACTGACCGGTGCTGAGCATGTGGTGCAGATTGTTGTCCAGCGACAGCACCGGCGGGGCGTTGAACAGCGCCTGGGCGGGCCCGATCGCCACCGGCGACAGCGGGATGCCGACCGCGAGCAGCGGAATGATCGTGCCGGAGAGATAGGCCGCATGCGCGATCCCGTTCATGGCCGTCACCGCCCGGTTCGCCTGGGTGAGCTGGTCGGCGGCGCGTCCTTCGGCGGCCTTGCCGAGCAGGAAGGTCAGCCCGACCGGGCTGAGGAAGAACAGCGGCGTGGTCACCAGGGACAACAGCCCGGTGCGGGCGGCCTCCCCCTTGGTCAGGATGTTGGTCAGCGCCAGCGATTGCCCGCGCATCGCCCGGCGAGAAATGTCCAAGGCGACCGGACGCCGCCGCGGCAGCGCCTCGCGGGTCTTCCGGTTGAGCAACCCCAGGATCGAGACCAGCATCGGGCCGATCGTGATGCCCAGGAAGAAGGACACCGAGATACTGCCACCCTCGGGAATGACGCCCTGATCACGGTAGAGCGAGAGCAATCCCTGGAACAGCAACGACAAGGGAATGATGGCCAGCAAGGACAGCAGCCGGTTGGCCCCCAGCAGGGCGAGCACCACCGCACCGACGACGAACAACAGCGAACCGTGCTGACGCAGCGTTTCCGCATACGGGGTGATCGCCGTCGCGATGGCCAGGCTCACCGGAATGGCCACCACGGTGCCGACCGCGCTTCCGGCCGCCATCTTCTTGATGGTCTCCGCGGCCCGGCCCTGGTCCTTGAGATAGAGCGAATGCTCCATCATCGGGGTGGACAACACCCCGCCGGGCAAACCGACCAGAGCGGTGGGAATGGCATTGGTGAGATTGAGAGTGACGATGGCGGCGATGAAGAAGGTGAGCACCACGATCGGGGCGACACCGGCCAGCACCAGGGCGAGCGTGACCGGAACCAGCACGCTGGTCTCGTCGGTCCCCGGAATGAATCCGATGAAGGTGTACAGCAGGATGGCGGCGATGGCCGCGATCGGCATCTGGATCAGAAGAGCGATATCCATCTCAGGACGCCGACCTCGTCACGCCGCCCCCGGCCGCCGGTGATGCGGCCGAGGCGGGATCGGAGGACTCATCGGTGGCCACGATGCGCACGGTGCGTTTGGGGGCCACGATCACCGCGCAGATGATGAACCCGGCCACCGAACCGGCCAGCCCCCACCCGAACAGGTTGCCCGACAGCACGGTGGCGAGGATCAGCGCGACAGCGGTAGCCCCGCCGCAGGCGACCAGCGACCAGGTCAGGTCTCGTGGCGATACCAGGTCGTTCCACACTTCGATGTACTGGTCTTGGTCATCCATCGGGCGAGCGTCAACGGGGGGTGCTGAGGGCATGGCTCAAGAGGGTAACCAGCCCGCGGGAGGGTGACAACGGCGCATCTCGCGGCACTGCGGGAGTCATCCAGGTGAACCGACCTTTACAGAGCCGTAACCGAGACGCTCCGTGTGCGTGGGTACGACTCGGTACATTCCTCCCGCGACCGCTGATCGAGGAGGAACCGTATGAAGACCCGCGCAGGTCTGCTCGTTCTTCCGGGCATGCTCATCCTGGTGGCGGGCCTGATCGTGCCGGCGATCGCGTTCCTGTTCTTCCCGCGCGGCTCCGGCCCAGGTCAGGTGTTCGCCGCGTTCGCCGGCATGTTCTCCGACCCGTTCATGCTCGCGATCCACGCGCGCACGATCTGGATCGGTCTCGTCGTCACCGCGCTGTGTATCCTGCTCGGCTTCCCGATCGCCTACATGCTGGCCCGCAGCAACTCGCGCTGGGTGGGCATGCTGCTGGCGCTGGCGATCTTCCCGCTGCTGTTGTCGAACGT
The DNA here is from genome assembly GCF_047602245.1 of Propioniciclava sp. Classification (GTDB taxonomy): domain Bacteria; phylum Actinomycetota; class Actinomycetes; order Propionibacteriales; family Propionibacteriaceae; genus Propioniciclava. The sequence goes on along the minus strand of NZ_JASGHT010000001.1, from coordinate 2,617,019 downwards.
GGTGCGCACCTTCGGCTGGCTGGTGGTGCTCGGCTCGCAAGGCGTCCTCGGACGCCTGCTGACCGGTCTGGGCCTGGTGGAAACGGCACCGCAACTGCTGGCCAGCGAGTTCGCGATCGTGCTCGGCCTGATCCAGTTGTTCCTGCCACTATCGATCATCTCCAGCTATTCGGCGATCGCCCAGGTGGAGCCGACCCTCGACGAGGCGGCCCGCAGCCTGGGCGCCGGCCCGATCCGCACCTTCTGGAGCGTGGTCGTGCCGCTGTCGATGCCCGGCGTGATCGTGGCGGCGACGCTCGTCTTCGCGGGCGCCTGCACCGCCTACACCACGCCCTACCTGCTGGGCGGGTCGAGCGACAAGATGCTCTCCACCCAGCTCTTCTACTACACCGACACCAACATCAACTGGACGATGGCCGCCGCCGTCGCGATGTCGATGACCATCTTGGTGTTCGCGGTCTCCTCGCTGTCCAGCGTGGCCGGACGCCTCGGGAGGACACAGTGACCAACCGCCACCCGATCGCCGCCACCGTGGCCGTCCTGGGCTACGTGATCATGATCGTGCCGATCTTCTTCGTGGTGGCGATCGCGTTCAATGAGGGGTCGACCCTGTCGTTCCCGCCCACGGGGTTGTCGCTGCACTGGTTCGCGGCGGCCCTGACTTACCAGCGGTTCACCGACGGCCTGGTGATGAGCCTGATCGTCGCCCTCACCTCCACCGCGCTCGGCCTGCTGCTCGGCGTCCCGGCCGCGCTCGCGCTGGCCCGCAGCCGGTTCAAGGGACGCGCCGCGGTGCAGCAGTTGTTCTTCTCGCCGCTGATCATTCCCGAGTTGGTGCTCGGCGCCGCCCTCTACCAGCAGCTGGCGATCCCGTTGCGGCTGCAGAACTACCTGCCGGTGCTGATCCTCGGCCACACCATCTTGATGCTGCCCTACGCGGTGCGAGTGACCGGGGCAGCGCTGGCCAACCTGGACGGCCAAGCCGAGGAGGCCGCCCGGATGCTGGGCGCCTCGCCGGTGCGCGCCTTCTTCGACATCACCTTGCCGCTGCTGCGGCCGGGCATCTTCTCGGCGGCGCTGCTCTCGTTCATCACCTCGTTCAACAACGTGCCCCTGTCGCTGCTGCTCACCAAGGGAAGCTCGACGCTGCCGATCGCGATGCTCGACTACGTCGCCCAGGGCATCGACCCGATGATCGCGGCCATGTCGACCCTGATCCTGCTCGGCACCATCGTCATCGCCTTCATCGCCGAACGGACCGTCGGCTTCGCCCAGATCTTCGGAGGAATCAACCGATGAGCGTCCCTGCAGCACAGTTCGTCCACGTCACCCAGCGGTTCGGCGATCTGGTCGCCGTCGACGACATCAGCCTCGACATCGAGCCGGGCAAGCTGACCACGCTGCTGGGCCCGTCCGGGTGCGGCAAGACCACGTCGTTGCGGATGCTGGCCGGCTTCAACCGTCCGACCTCGGGCCAGATCCTGATCAACGGCGAGGAGTGCACCAAGCTGCCGCCGGAGAAGCGCGGCCTGGGCATGGTGTTCCAGCAGTACGCGCTGTTCCCGCACATGACGGTGCGCGACAACGTCGCCTACGGCCTGAAGCTGCGCAAGGTGCCGCTGTCCGAGCGGCATCGCCAGGCCGATGAGGCGCTGGAGTTGGTCGGGTTGAGCGCGCACGCCGACAAGCGTCCCCGGCAGATGTCGGGTGGCCAGCAGCAGCGCGTCGCGCTGGCCCGCGCCATCGCGATCCGGCCGCGCCTGCTGCTGCTCGATGAGCCGCTGTCGGCCCTGGATGCCCGGTTGCGGGTCGAGATGCGCGCCGAGATCCGCCGGATCCAAGCCGAGACCGGCCTGTGCGTCGTCCTGGTCACCCACGACCAGGACGAGGCCCTGGAGTTGTCCGACCAGATGGTGGTGATGCACGCCGGCAAGATCGAGCAGGCGGGGTCGCCCGAAGAGGTGTTCAACCGTCCGGTCAGCCGGTTCATCGCCGAGTTCCTCGGCTATGAGAACTTCTTCACCCTCGCCGATGGCCAGCTGGTGACGGTGCGCCCCGAACGGTTGCGCCTGGCCGGTCCGGACGCCGCGGGCCCGGGCCTGGTGCTGCCCGGCACCGTCGCCGATGTCGCCTTCCGCGGGGTGGATCTGTTGGTGACCAGCGAGGTCGTCGATCCGTCCGGCGCGCGGGTGCGGCTCACCGCCGACCTGCGCGGCGTCCCGGCCGGCAGCATCACCCCCGGGGACCCAGCCGGTGTGAGCATCGCGCCGGAGCACCTGATTCCGATCGCGTCCTGACCGGCCGCAGAGCAATAGACGACCACGGTCGAGCGACCGGGGACGAAGGAAAGGTAACCAGATATGGCATCCACGAAGCGCCTGGCGATGATCGCGGCTTCCGTCGCGGCGATGGCCCTGCCGCTCGCCGCCTGCGGTGGCACGCCCACCCAGACCGCGGCGACCGCGAACAAGACGCTCAAGGTCAGCACCTTCAGCTTCGGGCTGGAGGCGTATGAGGAGTCGATCATCAAGCCGTTCGAGGCCAAGACCGGCATTGACGTCGAGGTCGTCCACGGCCGCAACGCCGAGCGCCTCAACGAGCTGGACGCGACTGGCAACGCCGCCGGCGTCGACGTGATGATCATCACCGACAACTTCGCCGCCCAGGGCCAGGCCAAGAACCTGTTCCAGAAGGTCGACGCGTCCAAGGTTCCGTCGCTGGCCGACGTCGCCGACTTCGCCAAGACCGCCGACTACAACGGTCCGGCCACCACCTACCAGCTCAACGGCGTCGTCTACGACACCCGCAAGCTGGACGCCGCGACGGCGTCCGACTGGGCGCTGTTCGGCAGCCCCGAGGTGAAGGGCAAGGTTGCGCTGCCTGACATCAGCGCGACCGCCGGCCAGCTGGTGGTCTCCGGGCTGGGCACGGCCTACGGTTCGGGCCCGTTCGACTACGACACCGCGATCGGCAAGCTGGTGGAGTGGAAGCCGGGCGTCCTGAAGTTCTACTCGACCACCACCGAGGTCTCGAACCTGATCACCCAGGGCGAAATCGTCGCGGCCGACTCGATCAGCACGTTCGCGGCCACCCTGATCAGCAGCGACAGCAACTACGCGTTCGCCGTGCCGTCGAAGGGTGCCTACATGGCGACCAACCGGGCGATGATCCCCACGGGCGCCGGGAACGTCGAGGGCGCGCACCAGTTCATCGACTTCCTGATGAGCGCCGAGGCCCAGGAGGCCGCCGCGAAGGCGTACAACGACCTGCCGGTGAACACGAAGGTGACCGTCCCCGACACGCTGGTGAAGGCCCTGGGTGACGTCGCGAAGGACCCGGTCGCCGCCGGCTATCAGGTGCTCGATTCCGAGAAGGTGGCCTCCGGCTACAGCGCCCTCGCCGAGCGGTTCACCCGCGAGGTGACGGGCAGCTGAGCCGTCGCTGAACTATCCTGAATGCCGCCCCGGATCGCCTGATCCGGGGCGGCCTTTGTTTTCTGAACCGTTGGGAGCCGCTGAGCGATGACCGCACCGTCCGCCGACCTTCTCCGGGCGATCCCCAAGGTTGATCTGCACTGCCACCTGATCGGCACCGTGCGGGCGTCCACCTTCGCCGAGCTGGCCCGCCGCGAGGGACTGGATCTGCCCGATACTCCCGAGCAGGTGTACGCGTCCTGCAACTCGTTGCCGCCCGACCCGGCGCTGTACCGGAACACCCGCATCCCGGTGCCGCAGGGCCGCTCGGCCGACGAGCCCGAGGTGTCGTATTCGCTGTTCCAGCTGTCGGGCTGGGTGATCGACGTGCTGCGCGACACCGACGACCTGACCCGGATCGTCTACGAGGCGTTCGAGGACGCGCACCGGCTGTCGAACACCCGGCACCTGGAGGTGTCCTTCGACGAGCTCACCCCCCGGCTGGCCCGGATCGGCTACGCCGCCGTGGTGGACGCCTACGCCGAGGGCATCCGGCTGGCCGAGCGCGACTTCGGCATGACCGGACGCCTGCTCGCCGCCATCGACCGGAGCCGGACCGCCGACGAGGCGTTGGCCTGGGTCCGGACCGTCGCCGATGCTCCGCACGAGTACGTGGCCGGCATCGGCCTGGACAATCTGGAGACCGTCGGCCCCCCGGAGCGGTTCGCCGCCGCCTACCGGCTCGCTGGTCAGGCCGGATTGCGGCGGACGGCGCACTCGTCGGAGCACGTGCCAGCCGCCGCCAACACGATCACCTGCCTGGACCTGTTGGGTTGCGACCGCATCGACCACGGCTACTTCGTGCTCGAGGACGACGCCGTCGTGGCCCGGCTGCGCGCCGAGCAGACCCCAATGACGGTGATCTCGACCACCTCGCGCCGCTCCTGGCGGCCGTGGCGGCGGGCGTCCATCAAGGCGATGCTGGACGCCGGGCTGAACGTGATCGCGGCCTCCGACGATCCCGGGATGTTCCCGACCACGCTGGCCTCCGAATACCGGATCCTCGCCGAGGACCTGGCCGTGCCCTACCAGCGGTTGCGCCAGATGGCGTTCGCCGGCGTCGATGCCTGCTGGCTTCCGGACGCCGAGAAGACCGCCCTGCGGGCACGCTTCGAGCACGAGTTCACCGTACTGGAGGCGGCCGACGCCTGATCGGGCCGTCAGGGCGTGCGCTGAGACAACCGTTGCACCGAGTGCGGGGACAAAACGTACTGCAGTGACGATTCAGATGCGTCGGATCAGCACCACGCCGTCGTCGATCGTCGTCGGCGCGCCGTCAGGAGCGGTCGTCTCGCGCGGACGGACCTCGGCGACCACGACCTGCCACCGCTGCGGATCGAGGGCGAGTTGCTCGACCTCCTCCTGCGGCGTGGCGAACCGGTGGTGGTGCGTGTCAGCGGGGTCGGCCCACGGCGGCGGGCCGACGTGCGAGGTGATCAGCAGGTGCCCACCGGGCGCGACGACGTCGGCTGCCTGGCGGAGGATGTCTTCGCGGGGGAGTTCGGCGGGCGAGTGCAGGAAACTCGCGGTGACCAGGTCGAAGGCACCCGCGGGAACGTGGGCGATGTCGGCGACGACGAACCGTGCATTGCCGGCGACGCGCGCGGCGTCCGCGGCCGCCTGGGCGCGGCCGATGGCGGTCGGCGAGATGTCGGCACCGATCGCGTCCCAGCCGTGCTGGGCGAGCCAGATCACGTCGGCGCCCTCACCGCAGCCCAGATCGAGCGCGCGCCCCGGGGTGAGCGTGGCGGCGACCTCGGCAAGCACACGATTCACCTTGCCGGACCACACTTGCTCCGATCCCGCGTACCGCTCCTCCCAGAAGTCGGCCGACGCCACGGTCGGCCACGATCCACCTTTGTGCGCCTCGCCCTCCGCGGCGTGACCAGGATCGCGGTGATCCGCAGACATCGCCGCGTCGAAATCGGCCGTGACCAGGGCGGCGTTGACGGCGGCTCCGGCGAAGGAGCCGACGCCGATGGACAGCGGCACGTTCGCGCCCGGGTTCACCACGTTGCCGACCGCCCAGATGCGGTCGTCGCTGGTCTGGCCCATCGCGTCCACGGCGAGGAACGAGCCCCAGGGCGTGTCGGTGCGGGCGAGGTCCAGCGGGGCCAGGAAGTCATCGCGCGGTCGCGGTGTTCCGGCGGTGAAGAGGGCATCCATCCGGACCTGCCGTCCGTCGCGCAGCCACACGGATTCGAGAGCGGTACCTTCGCCGAGAAGTCCCACCACCGGTTCGGGTTCGAGGACGATACCGCGTGCGCGCAGCCGTTCGGCGGTCTCGGGCTCGAGCGATCCGAGGCCGGCGGTGAAGACGGTGACCCGGTCGCTCCACTGCCGGATCAGCTCGGCCTGGTGCAGTCCGAGCGGCGAGGTGGTGAGGACGCCGAGGTGCTGGTCGCGGACCTCCCAGCCGTGGCAGTACGGGCAGTGCAGCACGGTGACGCCCCAGCGCTCGGCGAGGCCGGGGATGGCCGGCAGCTCATCGGTCAGCCCGGTGGCGACGATCAGCGCCCGCGCGCGCAGCACGGCGCCGTCGGTGGTCGTGATCCGCAGGCCGTCCGGCTCGCGTTCGACACCCATCACGGCACCGGACAGGCGCTCGACCCCGTAGCCCGCCACCTCATCCCAGCTACGGTCGAGGAGTTCGCCCGGGGGCACGCCCTCTTGCCCGAGGACGCCGTGCATATGGGCGGCGAAGCGATTGCGCGGGCTGCCCGCGTCGATCACCAGCGTCCGCCGGCGGGCGCGTCCGAGCATCAACGCCGCCGACAGCCCGGCCGGTCCGCCACCGGCGACGATCACGTCCCAAGAGTTCTGCTGCATGCTGCCCAGCATGAGCGGCATCCGACTAGAATGCAAACAAGTTTGCGGAATCAGCAAGGAGCATCATGGACGGCGAGCTCGCACAGGTAGGCCCGAGACTGCGCTCGGCACGGCAAGCGCGCGGCCTCACCCTGGAAGAACTGGCCACCGGCGCCGGCATCTCGGCCAGCACCCTGTCGCGACTCGAGTCCGGCAAACGGCAGGCCAGCCTGGAACTCCTGCTGCCCCTCACCAAGCGCCTCGGCGTCACCCTGGACGACCTGGTCCGCGTCCACACCGCGGATCCGCGCGTGCGGCGTCCGGTGATTCGCCGCGACGGCATGGTGATCGCACCGCTCGCGCCGGAGCACTCCCCCGTCCTCACCTACAAGATCACCTACCCCGCCGGCGGTGCGCTACCGGAATTGCGCACGCACGACGGTTTCGAATGGCTGTACGTGCTGCAAGGACGCCTCCGGCTGCGGCTGGGCGACCAGGACCTGATTCTCACTCCGGGCGAGGCCGCCGAATTCGACACCCGGACGCCGCACGCCATGTCGGCGCACGGAGGGCGTCCGGCCCAGGTGATCAGCATTTTCAACGAGGCCGGCGCCCGCATGCACACCCACACCACCGACCCGGCCATGCCGGCCGACGCGGCGGACGTGTGACGGAGCGTACGCTCCGTGTTCGCGCGCGGGAAGTGGTCGCCGCGCGGGTGTTGCAGCATGCGCGCGACGGTCGTTAGCCGCGCCAAGCGACGGAGCGTACGCTCCGTCGAACACCGGCGCTCAAACCCGTCCACGTCGCAGGTAGGACCGCAGGCGGCGCATACCCGCGGCGTCCGGACGCCCACCCGGCGCCTCGGCGACCGCCCGTAGCCGACGCTCGGCGACGTCTGGGTCGAGGTCGGTCCCGATCGCGACCAGTTCGCCGGGCTGCGGCGGCGCGGACAGTGCGTCGACGCCGATCATCGAGCCGACGACATTGACCAGGTAGCCGCGCTCCGCCTTGGGGCCGCGCACGCACACCCGGCCTTTGAGCCGATAGGCACCCGAGGGAGGGTCTTCGAGCAGGTCGATCAGCGCGCTCGGGGATACCGGGCGATCCAGGGCCACAGACGCCGCCCGCGCGTGCAGGTGGTCATGCCCGTCGCCGTGGCCATGCCCAGGCCCGTCGCCGCGACCCTGCCCATCGCCGTGACCCTGACCCTCGCCGTGGCGACGGGACGACTGCTCACGGATCAACTGGGCGATCGGCAACTGGTCTTGCGGGTCTTCGGTGTTGGCGGTGTCGAACACCAGCCGGGGGTCGATGCGTCCCTGCCGGGCGATGAGGACCGGAGCGTGCGGATTGCGCAGGCGCACCCGCTGGCGGATGCGTTCTACCATCGCCTCGCGGCCCGCCTCGAGCAGCAGATCGTCCTTGCCGATCACCACGAGGGTCGCCGCCGCGTAGCGGGCCGGCGGGCGCGGCCACAGGTCGAGGGTGCGGAAGTGTTCGACGGCGTCGATCACCTCGACGATCCCGCCGGGCCGGACGCGGTCGACGCGGCTGAACCGGATCATTCGGGCCAGCACGAGCGGATCGGCCACGCCGCTGGCCTCCACCAGGATCGCATCCAAGCGCAAGCGCGGATGCGCGAGCTTCTCCAGCGCCGCGTCGAGACCGCCGGCGTCCGGCAGGCAGCACAAACACCCGCCCGAGATGGACGCCGCCTCGTCGATCTGGCCACTCACCAGCGCGGCGTCCACATTGAGGGTGCCGAAGTCGTTGACGACCACGCCCAGGCGCGCGCCGGGCGTCCGCAGCAGATGGTTGAGCAGGCTGGTCTTGCCCGCACCGAGGTAGCCGGTGAGCGCGACGACGGGCACGCGTCCCTCGGACACCTCGGGATCTCGTCGCACACTCATTAGATCAGATGATACCCATTATCATTTAGAACGAAGAGGTGGCCCCACCCAGCCGCACGACCCCATCCGCACTCGAACTAAGGCTAGCCTTACTACGGTCGGCGACTCGGCTCCCACCGATAGGAGCACGCTGGACGTCCCCAAGAAACGCGAGGAATCGAATGACCACCCCGATCCCCACCACGCCGTCGGCGAGCGACCCGGCGGCGGCGCGGCCGCAGATCCCGTTGCTGCTCGGGGCGGTGTTCTTGGCGTACCTCGGCCAGCAGACGCTCAATCCCATCATCGCCCCGTTGTCCCGCGAGGTCGGGCTCGCCGAATGGCAGATCGGGGTGACGATCAGCACGGCCGCAGTGATGGTGGTGCTGACCAGCCAGTTCTGGGGGCGGCGTTCGCAGTCGTGGGGACGCAAGCCCGTGCTGGTCGCGGCGTTCGCCCTGACCTGCATCACGATGATCCTCTTCGCGGCCCTGGCCTGGATGGGCATGACGGGCGCCCTCACCGGCGCGGCCCTGTTCGCGTCCTTCGTGCTGTTGCGCGGCGTTGCCTTCGGCACCGCGATCGCGGCGGTGCCACCGACCGCGCAGGCCTACATCGCCGACGTCACCACCGACGAGACCGCCCGGGTCAAGGGCATGTCCGGGGTGGGAGCGGTGCAGGGTATCGCGATGGTGGGCGGCGCGGTGCTCGGGGGCGTCTTGTCGGCGTTCGGCCTGATGGCTCCGCTGATCGCGGTGCCGGTCCTGCTGGCGGCGGGGCTCGCGCTCCTCGCCCTGCGGTTGCGCCGCGAGCCGCGCCATGAACTGATCGAGACCCCGGCACGGGTGAGCCCGTTCGACACGCGGGTATGGCCGTTCCTGGTGGCCGGGTTCGGCATGTTCACCGCGCTCGGTTTCGTGCAGGTGATCACCGGGTTCCTCGTGCAGGACCGCCTCGGCTTGGACGCCTCGTCCACCGGCCTAGTCACCGGCGGCGCGCTGCTCACCGCAGGACTCGGCATGATCGTGGCCCAGGGCGTGGTCGTTCCGCGTAGCGGCTGGGCGCCGGCCACGCTGCTACGCGTGGGCGTCACCACCGCACTCGCGGGCTTCCTCACCCTGATCATGAGAGGCCGGCCCGGTCCCACTGTTCGCCGGCGTCCTGCTCATTGGCCTCGGCCTGGGCATCGCGACGCCCGGCTACACGGCGGGCACCAGCCTGTTGGTCAGCCGCGAGGAGCAGGGCGGCCTGGCCGGGTTGATCGGCGCGACCAACGGACTGACCTTCGTGATCGCCCCCACCGCGGGCACCGCGCTCTACGGCCTCTGGTCGCCTTTGCCGATCATCGCGGGTGCAATCCTGATGGGCGCCGTCGCGGTGTTCGTCTTCACCCACGCCCGATTCCGGCGGATGCCCGTCGGCTGAGGCCGTCCGCCGGGTTCGCTTCCAGGCGGACGCCCCACGCAGCCTGGGCATCCGGCCGCTGGCACCACGCGTCCGGACGTGCGCTCAGGCGCCGGCAACCCGGCGCTTCAGCGCGGCCGCGGCCTTGAACGCGGGCACCTTCGCGGCAGCGATCTCCATCGCTTCGCCGGTCTGCGGATTGCGGCCGGCGCGGGCGGCGCGTTCGCGGCGCTCGAAGGTGCCGAAACCGGCCAGCGTCACGCTCTCACCCCGGGCGAGCGCGGAGCCGATCACATCCAGCGCGGCGGCGATGGTCACCTCGGTCTCGCGTTCGGTCAGCTCGGTGACGGCGGCAACGTCGGCGACGAGTTCGGATCGGTTCATGGGTTACTCCTATCGGTGGGACGGTCCGCGCGAAGGGCCGGCGGAGGAGACACCAACCGTCGGCCATCAGCGAGGACGCCCCGTTGAGAACAGTTCGCAATAAGCCTAGCAGGGCGCCCCTCGGCACCCCGGAGGTGATGACCCGGGCCGCCACCCAGCAGCCGGACGCCGCCCAGCAGGGACGGCCGCCGCTCAGCAGAGATGAACCCGGACCGAGCGGGCCACCTCCCGGCTCAAAGCGGCCGCAGCACCGGAATTACTCAGGTCGACGACGCCGGTGGACTCGCTGTTGCCGGCCACCTCCACCACCGCGCCCGGGGTGAGCCCGAGTCCCTCGAGATGCCGCAGGAGGTCGGGGTCGGAATCGGCGACGCGCACGATCTGCACGCGCGTTCCGGCGTCCACCGTGTCGAGCGTCACATACCCCGCCGCCGGCAGGTGACCGTCGGCGGCCGGGATCGGATCACCGTGCGGGTCGGCGTCCGGATGACCGAGGCGGGCATCCAACCGATCGATGAACAGGTCCGAGACGGAGTGCTCCAGCACCTCCGCCTCGTCGTGCACCTCGTCCCAGCCGTAGCCGAGATAGTCGACCAGGAAGGTCTCGATCAGGCGATGTTTGCGGACGATCGCGAGCGCGATCCGGCGGCCCTCGGGGGTCAGCTCGATCGCACCGTAGCGGGCGTGGGTCAGCAGGCCGCGTTCGGTGAGCTTGCGCACCGATTCCGATACCGAGGACGGCGCCAGCCCCAAGCGCGAGGCGAGCACCGTCACGGTGACGGGACGCTCGGACCACTCAGCGGCGTTCCAGACCGCCTTGAGATAGTTCTCGGTCACCGCGGACTCGGCCATGCTCCTCCTGATCGACGTGCGCACTCTCGGCGTGCGCGCTCCGGGAGCCCGTCGCGGACGCCCGCCGCCGTGCGGCGAACCGGCGGGCGACGAGCCCATGACGGGGAGCGAACAGGAAGGCGGCCGCGAAGGCCACCCCCTGGACGATGACCACCAAACCACCAGGCGACGCGTCGAGCCAGTAGCTGAGGTAGATCCCCACGATCGAGCATACGGCCGACAGGCTCGGCGCGATCACGAGCATCCGCGCGAAGCGGTCGGTCAGCAGGTACGCGGTCGCCCCGGGAATGATCAGCATGGCGACGACGAGGATGACGCCGACCACCTGCAGCGCCACCACCGAGGTGAGCGCGAGCAGGCCGAGCAGCAGCGCGCCCAGCAGCTTGGGCGAGAGCCCGAGCGCATGCGCGTGCGTCGGGTCGAAGGCGTACAGGACCAGGTCCCGGCGCTTGACCAGCAGCACCACGACCACGACACACGCCAGCGCACCGACCTGGGCCAGGTCGCTGCCGGACACGCCGAGGATGTTGCCGAAGATAATGTGATTGAGGTCGGTCTGGCTCGGTGTGACGCTGATCAGCACTAGGCCGAGCGCGAACAGGGTGGTGAAGACGATGCCGATCGCGGCGTCCTCCTTGACCCGCCCCGCACCTTGGACGACGCCGATGAGCGCGACCGCGACGAAGCCGAACGCGACCGCCCCGACCGCGAACGGCGCCCCCAGGATGTAGGCGATCACCACGCCGGGCAGGACGGCGTGCGACACGGCGTCCCCCATCAGCGACCAGCCGATCAGCACCAGCCAGCACGACAGCAGCGCGCAGGCGACCGCGGCGATCACGGTGGTGACCAGAGCCCGGACCATGAAGTCGTAGCCGAGCGGGACGAGGAGGAGGTCGAGCAGGTTCATGCGGCCCCCTCGGCCGGGTCGAGCACGTCGAGGCCGAAGGCAAGGGCGAGGTTCTCCGGGCGGAGCACCTGATCCACGCTCGCGTGCAGCAGCACCCGGCGCATGAGCAGGACGGCCTCGTCGGCCAGCCGCGGCAGCGCGTGCAGGTCGTGCGTCGAGACGAAGACGGTGGTGCCGTCGTCGGCCAGCTCGCGCAGCAGCCGGACGATGGTGGCCTCGCTGCGCTTGTCGACGCCGGCGAACGGCTCGTCGAGCAGCAGTGTCCGGGCGCCTTGGGCGATGCCGCGCGCGACGAACGCCCGCTTCTTCTGCCCGCCGGACAACTGCCCGATCTGCCGGCCGGCATACTCGGCGAGCCCGACGCGGTCGATCGCTTCCCCGACCGCGCGCCGGTCGGCCGCCGTGGGTCGCCGGGTGAATCCCTGGCGGGCGTAGCGGCCCATCATCACCACGTCACGCACGCTGACCGGGAAGGCCCAGTCGACGTCCTCGCTCTGCGGAACGTATCCGAGCAGGCCGGTGGCACGCGCTTCGGCGGGCGGGAGGCCTCCGATCGCCACTGTCCCGCCGTCGGGGCGGACCATGCCCATGATGGCTTTGAACAGGGTGGACTTGCCCGAGCCGTTCACACCGACCAGCCCGATCACCCGGCCGGACGGCACCTCAAGATCGACCCCGTCGAGCGCGAGCACCGGCCCGTAGCGGACGGTGAGGCCAGCGACCGCGATGCCCGCGCTCATGACCGCCGTCCGGTCAAGCCCGCGGCGATGGTGTCCGCGTCGTAGCGGATCAGGTCGAGGTAGGTGGGCACCGGACCGTCCGCGCCAGACAGGGAGTCGACGTACAGCGTGCCGCCGAAGCTGGCACCGGTCACCTCGACCACCTGCCGCATCGGCTTGTCCGACACGGTCGATTCGCAGAACACCGCCGGCACCTCGTTGGCGCGCACGAACTCGATCGTGGACGCGATCTGCTGCGGCGTGGCCTGCTGTTCGGCGTTGACCGGCCAGATGTACTTCTCGGTCAGCCCCGCGTCGCGGGCGAGGTAGGAAAAGGCACCCTCACAGGTGACCAGTGCCCGCTGATTCGCGGGGAGTGCGGCCAGTTCGGCGGTGAGGTCGTCCTGCACCTTCTGGAGTTCGGCCTGGTAGGCGGCGGCGTTGGCCCGGTACTCGGCGGCGTGCGCAGGGTCGAGGTCGGCGAAGGCGTCCGCCATCGTGCCGGCATAGGACTGCACGTTCACCGGGCTCATCCAGGCGTGCGGGTTGGGCTTGCCCGCGTAGGCGTCCTCGGTGATGTCCATCGGCGTCACCCCGTGCGAAACGACGACATGCGGCACGTCGAGACCTTCGACGAACTGGCCGAACCACAGCTCCAGGTTGAGGCCGTTGTCGAGGATCAGGTCGGCATCGGACGCCTTCGCGATGTCTTGCGGCGTGGGCTCGTAGCCGTGGATCTCGGCGCCCGGCTTGGTGATCGACTCGACCACCAGGTGCTCGCCGGCCACATTCTGAGCGATGTCGGCGAGCACGGTGAACGTGGTCAGCACAACCGGTTTCGCGGCGGGGGTGGGGCTCGGCGCCGCGAGGGGTGGCGCCGAGCAGCCGGACGCGAGCAGGGCCGCGAGCGCGACACAGGCGAGGGCGGCACGGAGGGGGGATCGGCGGTGAGCAAGGTTCGGCATACCCGGAACGATAAGTTTTCGGTGCACCGAAAACAAGTTGTCGTGAGCTCGAATCTTAGATCCGAGGACCCGCTTGACACCTCCGCCGAACCGAGGCATGATCACTACATCATATTGAGAATCGTTCTCAACGATAGTTCCGGTGGGCACCGGAACGAGAGGGCAGAGGCGAGGTGAGACATGGGTATCGCTCCGGCGAACCGGTCCGCTCAGCCTGGCCATCACCCTCCGGCCCGGTCACGCTCGTGCCGCGCGACGAACAACCGGCCGGGTGACCACCGCAGGCACGTCCACACCCGCGGCCACCTGGCCGAGCATGGCAGCCTGCGCTGTGGCTGCGGGCCCGAGTCACTGCCCCTCGCCGCCGCGATGCAGGTCGGATGTCCGGCACGCGAGGGGCAGTGGCGCCCGCTGCGCCGCCAGCACACCGGCTTCGTGCTGACCCACTTCATCTATTCGGACCGATGGATCTGACCTCGGCCCCACCGCGCCCGACGAACGTCGCGGCGGCCTGACGTCCCTGCGCAACACGGACGCGGCCCGGCCGAGGTGCCTCCACCCCCCACCGACGCCACCGAGGCCTCGGCGAAGCCCGGCGCGACGCGCCTGATCACGCCGGAACCCTCAGCACCAAAACGAAGGAAACACATCATGTCCGTTCTCACCCCCGACCGTCTCGACGAGACGGCCACCACGCCCCGCAAGGCCCGTCGCGGCATCCTGCGCACCGTCACCACGCTCGCCGCAGCAGGCATCGTGGCGGTCGCCGGTTCCGGCGTCGCGCACGCGGCCCCGATCACCTCCGGCGAATTCGACTTCGTGTCGGCCAGGATCGTCGGCAGCTCGTGGCAGCTCGGGAGTTACGACCACGGCACTGAGCAGCCGATCAGCACGCCGGCCGACGGCTGGCAGGTGCCCGCGTCCCAGAACAATCTGATCCCCGCCGACGACGGCGGCAACCCGACGATCTACCCCCTCTCCGGGGGCGGGCTCCGCAACGAGACGGGCACTGCCGCCAAGCTCACCCTCTACTCGGTCAGCCATCCGGGCACGGGGACGGGCCAGCTCACGATCAAGCTGCCCGGGACGACCGGCGCCACCAAGTACAAGTGGACCGAGACTGGCGGCGTGGTGACCAACAACACCGCGTTGCCGGCCAACTTCCACGACCACTACAACTGGCAGTTCGGTGCCGATGGCGTCTACTACGTCACGTTCAAGGTGGAGTCCGCGTCGGGGACCACCCCCACCGTGGCCTACAAGACGTACAAGTTCGACGTGAAGTGACGCGTTCCCCACTCCGCTAGCGGGCGGAGCGTCGGGGCGGCGGCCATCTCGGCCCGCCGCCCCGATGTTGCCGCCTATCCCCGATCCAGAAGACCCGCCCCTGATGTCCGCAGCACTCTCGTACCGACGGAAAGTCACCACCGGTGAACACTGTTAGCTCCCCACACGCCCGCACGACACTCGCGGTGATCACCACCGCTGTCCTGTTCTGCGTTTCACTTCTCAATCCGGCGGCGGCTTTGGCGGGCGCCGCCGAACCGACACTCAAGGCGGGCGTGGCGGCGTCCGCCGGTGGGATTACGGTGCTGGATTCGGGCGATCTCCGATTCGCCGCCTCCCTCACCAACGGCAGTTACGGCCTACGGCTACTCCGACTCAACAACGACGCAACCTCCGGAGAGTGGTTCAGCCCCGCCACCACCCTGATCTCCCTCCCCACCAGCGAGCCATTCCCCGGCAATGAAGAATCCACCGAATGGAACCGCATGGTTCCCGACCGCCGCGCCATCTGGCGGATCGAGTCCAAGCACAGCACATCCCCCACCAAGGCCAACCCGCTGAGCCTCGACCTCGACACCGGCTACATATCCTTCGATGAGGTCGCACCCGGCTCCACGGCGTTCACCATGAATAAGCTCACCACGACCTCCGGCGGCTACTTCACCACGTATCAGACATTCTCCGATGGCCAGGACGCCTATCCAGACACCTTCGTCGACGTCTGGTCCACCCAGCCCGGGCGCGAACAATCCGACACCAGAAACATCGGCGAAGGCTCCGGCGATGCACCCAGTTCCCCGTTCCCCGGAACCGGATTCGTATTCTCCGCCCCTGGCGTGTACTGCCTCGACCTCAGCACCGTGACCCAGAAAGCGGACGGCTCGGGCGACTACGCCGCGAACAGCGTCTTTACCTTCGCCGTAGGAACCGACCCCGCCACCGTCACCCCGTGCCCCCAACCAGGAACAGACCCAGACCCCATCGACCCCACTGATCCAACTGACCCCGGCACAACCACCACCATCCTCGACTCCGGCGACCTCCGACTCGCCGCCGCCCTCACCAAAGGTCAGATGTCGCAAGGCCTGCTCAACGTCGATGCGACTCGCCGTCGGGTGGCCTGGTCAGATCCCACCTCGACGATCATCTCCATCCCTAACCGGGACCAACACGCCTGGCCCATCGACGGATTCACCTCCGCGAGCCCGGAGGGCTTGGCGATCTCTCGCGCCGTCGGGAACACCGGCGACCATCTATACCGCACCCGTCCTAGTTCGACCGTTGGGCAGACATCAGAGGACGGGTACTACTCCAACTCTCTGAGCGTCGCTACAGATGCAGAGTTCATCAACGCCCCCGACCTCGCCGACGGGGCGGTGTCCTTCGGCATCGGAACGGTCACCGGTCCAGCACCTGATGCTTACTTCACGACCTTCCGAACGAGCGGCGCCGGTCTCGGTGTGACCGACGGAAACGCCTGGGATACCCGTCGTAATGGCTACCGGGGGACGATCAAGCGGCCAGCAGGCCCTGGCTACCTGAATTGGGGAAGCGCGGCGACCACTCGCGAGGGCTTCGCTTTCTCCACACCCGGCCGCTATTGCGTCACCGTGCGTAGCCGAGCAACCCTGAGCGGCCATGAGAATCCGTCCGAGGCCTTCGCCACCTACACCTTCGCGGTGGGAATCAACCCAGCACAGGTCACGCCGTGTGCGCAAACACCTGGAGGCGTGATCGAGCAGGATGCGCCGGAAGAGGGGCTTCTCGACGACGTCGCCTATATCAGCAAGGGACACGTTGATATCGGGCCCACGCTCGGTGAGGATGGTCGTCTCAGATTGAGTCTCTTCCACGACAGGGACGCCGGAATCACCGACGAGTACAGTACCGACGACGCCATCCTCGTGCTTGGGTCGGAATACGGTCGACAGGTGTCGACCGCCGAGGAGTCCTTCTTCGCTCCTGAGGGCAGCGACTACTGGTTGTTCCCGAGCGCTGGCACTTTGCAACATTCGCTGACGTGGCCCGGTTTGTCGACGCTGAAGCTCAAGCAGCCGTTCGAGCGAGGTGTCCAGTTCCGCCTTCTCGGTGTCCGCACACCCGAAGGCGGCCGGGTCGCCGTCTACGACGGCAGCGAAGCGGGTGCGATGTACTTCAGCACCGTGACGGGTCTTCCCGGCACCCGCGAAGTCACGCAGTCGCACATTCACCAGAACTGGGCGTTCACCCGACCGGGCCTCTACTGCCTGACCATGCAGACCTCCGTGCGCGGACTGACCGATCCGAACGCCGAGCACACCGCCATCGGGCAGTTGACCGTTGCTGTCGGCGACATCCCGCTCGCCGGCGTCGAGCCGTGCGGCCGCTCGGAGGAGCCGATCATCGGCGAGCGGCAGCCACTGGCCCTCGACTCGGTCTCCTCGGAGCGTTACATACCGGTCCGCGACGAGGTATTCGTCACGCCTTACCTCACCGAGACGGGTGCCGCAGAGGTTGTCGCGCGAACCCGTCAAGGGATCACGGACACGCCGGCACTCCGCGACATTGAGAGTGTCGTGTTCACCGCTCCCCGCTCGGCCGGTGGACTGTGGATGACCGAGAACGGACTCGTCTGGCAATGGGACGGTCAGTACGCCGAGCACGACACGGCCATCACGCTCGGTGATGTAGACGGGCCTGGGGCATTCCAGTCCAATGTGGTTGACAACCACCTTGACTCGTCAACGACATCCCGTCGCACCACGGTCTGGCGCGACCGCTATCACTATGGCGGCTACACCATGACTGCCCCAGGAACCTACTGCGTTCCCTGGACCTTCGAGATCCCCACGGATACCGGTACGGCGTCGGTGACCAAGACGCTCACCTACGTCGCCGGAAACATCGACCCCGCCACCGTCGAGTTGTGTGCGCAGGGCGGCCACGGCACCGACCCCGGCGGAGAGGAGCCAGGACCGGACGAACGCCGCTGGGAGACACCGAACGGGTCGCTCACCGATTCGGGGGCCACCATCATCAACAACGGGCACGTCGATGTCGCGTCGCTGCTGGAGGACGGCAAGCTCGTCACGCGGATCAAGGATGACACCACCGGTGCCACCGATCCGGTCTTCCGGCCCACGGATCAGACGGTGCTCCAGCTGACACCGTTCACCCAGACGACGATCACCTCACCGGTCCAGTCGTTCATCGGCGCGGTCGGCGACACGATCTGGCAGATCAACGAGTCGCCGCAGGACGGCTTGCTGTGGCCCGGCTGGTCCACCGAGAAGATCCCGCTCGACGCCACCACGGGCGGGGTGAACTGGCGGCTGACCAAGGCTCAAGGGCCCGGTGAGGTGGCGGTATACGCCAACGGGGCGGCTCAGGTGTACTTCAACACTCGCGACGGGATCACTGCCGCGGATCAGTTCGAGATCCCGAAGAACACCCATGCGCACGGCAACTGGGCGTTCACGGCCGAGGGCACCTACTGCCTGGCGTTCACCCGGTCGGCGACGCTGACCAGTGGTGAGACGGTCTCGGACGACTTCACGCTCGCGTTCGCCGTCGGCAACGTGGACGTGAAGAAGGTCGACCCGACCAAGTGCTTCACCGAGCCCACGGGCCAGCCGTCCGAGCCCGACACCACACCGGTCGCCCCGGACACCCTGAACGAGGGCAACACCGGGGGCGTCCAGGTGCTCGCGGGCGGCAAAGGGTTCACGCCCGGTCAGCTCGTCACCGCGCAGGTCGGCAAAGACCGCGCGGGCCAGTGGGTGTCCGCCTGGCTCGACGACACCTCCTGGCTGGGTTGGGTGCAGGTGGGCGGTTCGGGCGCGATCCAGGTCCGGCTGCCCGCGGACGCCGCCCCCGGCGGTCACCAGTTGGTCGTCAAACACCGTGACGGCGCCCTGATCGGCTGGGACGTCCTCAGCGTGATCAACCCGGTCGATCCCGGCGGCAAGGACCCCGACGAGAACAAACCGGGCGGCGAAACCCCGATCCCGGACGCCGTGTGGAACGTCCCCAACGGCACCGTCAACGCCAAGGGCGCCACCGTGCTCAACAACGGACACGTCGACATCGCCTCCCTCATTGAGGGCGACCGGCTGGTCACCCAGGTGAAGGACACCTCGGCGTCCAACGATCCGGTGTGGCGTCCGGTCGGCAAGAGCGTGCTGCAACTGTTGCCGAACGCGCGCGCCACCGTGCCGGCCGGTGATCAGTGGCGGTTCCTGGGGGCGTCCGGGGCTGGGTTCTACCAGGTCTCCCAGACCCAGCAGTCCGGCCTGCTCTGGCCGGGCTGGTCGACCGAGGCGATTACGCTGACCGCGACCACCGGTGGGGTGTCCTGGGCGCTGACCGACAAGTCAGGCCCCGGCGAGTTCGCGCTCTACCTGACCGACTCGGTCGGGCAGCCACAGGTGCTGTTCAACACCCGCGACGGCATCGGCGGCGCCGACCGGTTCACCATTCCGAAGAACACGCACGCGCACGGGTCGTGGGCGTTCTCCCAGCAGGGCAACTACTGCCTGTCGATGCAGCGCACCGCCCAGTTGGCTTCGGGCAAGACCGTCTCGGACCAGTTCGTGCTCGCCGTCGCGGTCGGCACCGCCGACGTGATGCAGATCGATCCCGCCCGCTGCGGCGAGACCGTCAACACCACGCCGGTCGACCTCACTCCCCCGCCGGCCGACCACGGCGGCGGCAATACGGACGCCGTCCCGGCAGTGCGGAACGTCGCCGCGAACCAGTGCGTGGCCCAGGCGACGATCCTGTCGTCGGGACACATCGACTACGCCACCCGCATTCTCGGCGGCAAGGTCGAATCCCTGATCGGCGACGACACCTCGGGCAAGAAGGTGTACCGGCAGCCGTCCGGCACCATCCTGTGGCTCAAGCCGTCCTCGCGCGTCAGCCTGCCCGCCGGCTACGGCGCGGTCGGCTCGGCCGGTGCACGGGTGTGGCAGGTGCCGCAGACCCAGAACCCGAACCTGATCTGGCTCGGCTGGAACACCGAAGCACTGAACGCGGGCAATACCCGCGGCCCGGTGCAGTGGCGGATCAACTCGGTCAACGGGCCGGGGTCGGTGAAGGTGTACCTGTCCGGGCCGTTCGGCGGCGTCCAGCAGATGGTGTTCAACAACGGCGGCAGCTACACGATCCCGCTCGGGGTGCACGCGCACGCCAACTGGGCGTTCTCCGCCGAGGGCATCTACCGGATCAGCATGACCCAGACCGCGACGCTCGCCAACGGCCAGACCTCCTCCGACACCGAAACCCTGACCATCGCGGTCGGGAACGTCGACCCGGCCACCGCGGCGGGCACCGGCACCGGGTGTGGTCCGATCTCGAACGCGATGCTGCTGTCGGACGACCCGGCCGGCACCTTCGAGGCCGCCCAGCAGGCGCTCGCCGAGGCCGCGGCGGCAGCGCGTGACCTGCTGCCGGGCCAGGGCACCCCGCTGCCGCTGCCGAATCCGGTGACCGCCCTCAACGAGGGCGATCCGGTGCCGCTGCTGCTCAGCATTCTGGGCGGGTTGCTGCTCGCCGGAGCCGCGGGCACGGGGACGCTGTGGTGGCGCGGCCGCCGGGGAGGGCTGTGATGAGCGGCGTCCGGGCCGGGGGAACCCGGCGCGCGGGGGTGTGCGGATGAGGCGACCCGTCGCCCTCGCCGCCGCCCTCGCCGCCGGCGTCCTGGCCGTGTCGGGGTGCGCGCCCAAACCGCTGCTGAGCGCGCACCCCGACCGGCTGCAGGTGGTCACCACCACCGGGCTGCTTCGCGACCTGGTGCGCCAGGTCGGCGGCGACCGGGTCGATGTCGTCTCGCTGGTCCCCGACGGCGCCGACCCGCACAGCTACGAGCCGACGCTGCGGGACGCCCGCAACGTCGTGTACGCCGACGTCGCCTTCTCCAACTACGCGCTGCTGGAGGAGCACGGCATCATCAAGACCCTGGACGCCAACCTGCGCCCGGACGCGGTGAACGTGTCGCTCGCCGAGGAGGCGGTGAAGTACGCCGCCGAGATCATTCCGCTGGTCGAGAACGTCAACCTGGACACGGTCTGGCTGGGGCTGCGCGCCCACGGTGACGGCGCCGAACGGTACGGGGCGACCCGTACCTCCGAGGTGCTGCTGTCGGCGATCGCCGCCACCGGACCCGGGCAGGTGTACGGCTACCTGACCGGCACCTTCGGCGACACCGACGTGTACTTCAACTCCTCCGACGGTTTCGATGCCGCCACCGGCTACCGCGACGACACCATGGCGCTGCCCGCCGACGCGCACACCCACCTGTCCTGGGCGTTCACCGCCCCGGGCGTCTACACCGTCACCCTGCAAGCCCGGGTGCAGGCGGACGCCACCGCGCGTCCGCAGCCCGTCGGCGAGGCCACCTTCACCTTCGCGGTCGGCGTCAATCCGGCCGATGTCGCGGGCCCGGACGCCGTGGTGCTGAACCAGGGACACGCCGATCTGACCGCGAACCTGGCCGACGGCGTCCTTGAGGTGCGCTACGACCCCGAAGGCGGCGGCGAGCACACCCAGGTCGCCTACGCCCCCGAGCAGGTGGTCATCGACGTGCCCGCCAAGGCGCTGGCCGAGATCCCCGCCGGGCAGCAGTTCACCTTTCTGGGACGCCCCGGCACGCAGATCTACCAACTGCCGCAGGCGGTGCTCGGCAAGCACGTGCACGGCGAGATCGACCCGCACCTGTGGCAGAACGTCCGCAACGGGATGGCGTATGTGAACCTGATCCGCGACACCCTGATCGGCGCCGACCCGGCCGGTGCCCGCGACTACGCCGCGCGGGCGTCCGCCTATCTCGACGAACTCGACGCCACCGACACCTACGTGCGCGACACCATCGCGCAGATTCCCGAACGCAACCGGCACCTGGTCACCACCCACGACGCGTTCGGCTATCTCGCGCACGCCTACCACGTCCACATCGCCGGATTCGTCACGCCCAACCCGGCCACCGAGCCGTCGATGGCCGACCGCCGCAAGCTCACCGAGACCATCCGCACCCTCAAGGTGCCGGCGGTGTTCCTGGAGCCGAACCTGGCCGCGCGGGCGTCCACGCTCACCGAGGTCGCCGGCGAGCAGGGCATCGCGGTGTGCGCGATCTACGGCGACACCTTCGACGCCACCGTGACCAGCTACGTGCAGATGATGCGGTTCAACGCCGACTCGCTGCGCTCCTGCCTGTCGGGCTGATCCCCATCCCTTCCCCTCTTCCTCCTGACACCGAACGACGTCACACCGAACCACCAGAAAGGCCGACCATGAGGATGTCCGCCCCCGCACGCCGACCGGCGTCGCGGCTGTCCCGGCTGCGCGCCGGAATCGCGCTCCTGACCCTGGCGCTGCTCGCCGGCCCGGCGGCGGTGGCATCCGCCCAGGGACCCGACGACGCGGCGCTCAAGCAGGCACTCTCCCCCGATATGCGGGTCGTCACCGGCGAACGCGTCCTCGATCGCGGGCACGTCGACATGGGGCCTAAGTTCGTCGACGGTGCCTGGAAGTTCCTGATCCACGACGATGTGGCCCGCGCCGACGCCGGCGCGACCAGTGTGTGGCGCTACCCCGATCAGACCGTGCTGCACGTGCTCGATCAGGGCAAGCTGACCGTGCCCGACGACCCGGCCTACGCCTTCCTGGGCGCGAAGCCCGGCGAGCCGGTGTGGGTGGTGCCGCAGACGCAGAACCCGGAGGTGGTCTGGCTGGGCTGGAACACCCAGGATCCCGAGGTGATGCGCACCATCAACCGCGGCATCACGCTGTCGCTGACCGGCGTCCAAGGCCCCGGCGTGGTCACCACCTACCTGCAATCGGGATCCTTCGGCGAGCCGCAGCTGCTATTCGACTCCCGCGTGCCCGGCGCGCAGCCGGCCTGGGTCGACGTGAACACCCACACGCACGCCAACTGGGTGTTCACCCAGCCCGGCGTCTACCTGCTGCGCCTCACCGCGGACGCCGACCTGATCGACGGCACCTCGGTCACCGACACCCAGCTGATCCGGGTCGCGGTCGGCACCGCCACCGCACCCGCGGACGCCCTCGCCGCCACCTGGACCGGGCCTGACGACGCGGGCGCCTCGCCCAGTGCGGCGCCCGGCAGTGGTCAGCCGGCGGCGGACGGGCAGCCCGCGGCGTCCGGCAGCAGCAGCCCGCTGGTGCCGATCCTGATCGGCGCGATCGTGGTCGTCGCCGCCGGCCTGGTCGCCGGCGTCGTGATCGTCGTCGTGCGCGGCAACCGTGCCAAGCGGCGCGTGCTCACCGAGCACCGCACCTCGCCGGCGGACGCCTCACCCGGCACGGCGTCCGGACAGCAGGTGCCCGTTCAGGAACCCGGCACGACGTCCGGCCAGCAGGTGACCCCCCAGGAACCCGGCCCTAGCGATCCGTCCGGCGAGGAGGCGCGATGACTCCGTCCCCCACCCACGCTCAGCAGGCACCCGCCGCGCAGGCTGTCTCCGCACCGGCCGTCCCCACACCGGCCGTCCCCACACCAGACAGCGAGCCCACCCTGGTCGTGGAGAATCTCGCCGTCGAACTCGGCGGACGCCTGGTGCTGCAGGACGCCGGCCTCACCGTCGCCCGCGGTGAACTGGTCGGCCTGCTCGGCCCCAACGGCGCCGGAAAGACCACCCTGCTGCGCACCGTCCTCGGCCTGCTGCGCCCGGCCGCCGGACGCGTGACGGTGGCCGGCCGCGTCGCCAAACCCGGCCGCACCGCGATCGGCTACGTGCCGCAGCGTCACGAGTTCGCCTGGGAATTCCCGGCCAGCGTCGCCGACGTGGTCGGCACCGGGCTCACCGGACGCCTCGGCCTGTTCCGCCGGATGCGCACCGAGCATTGGGAGGCGGTCGCCGAGGCCCTCGACCGGGTCCGGATGACCGAGTTCGCCACCCGTCCGGTCGGGCAGTTGTCGGGCGGGCAGCGGCAACGCGTCCTGGTGGCGCGCGCCCTGGTGCTGCGACCCAGCCTGCTGCTGCTGGACGAGCCGTTCACCGGCCTCGACCTGATCACCCAGGATCTGCTGTCGCAACTATTCGCCGGCCTGGCCCACGAGGGGCACGCCGTGCTGATGACCACCCACGACCTCGTCGGTGCCCTGGACGCCTGCGACCGGGTCGCGTTGCTGAACCGCACCGTGATCGCCGCCGGCACCCCTGCCGCATTGGCCGATGACCCGTCTGTCTGGATGGCCGCCTTCGGCGTAGGCCCCGACTCGGCCCTGCTCCGCGTCCTCAAGGCGGCCGCCTGATGAACCCGCTCGACTTCCTCGCCGACCTGCTCAACCCCGATCTCACCTTCCTGCCCAAGGCGCTCGCGGTCGCCGTGATGTCGTCGCTGGTGTGCGGCGTGGTCGGCTGCCATGTCGTGCTGCGCGGCATGGCCTTCATCGGGGACGCCGTGGCGCACGCCGTCTTCCCGGGATTGGCGGTCGCCTTCGTCCTGGCCGGCAACCTGGTCCTCGGCGGCACCATCGCCGGCGTGATCACCGCCGTCCTGGTCGCGGTGTTCTCCCAAAACCGGCGACTCAAGGAGGACTCCATCATCGGGATCTTCTTCGTCGCCGCCTTCGCGCTCGGCATCGTGGTGATCTCGCAGGCCCCCGGCTATGCCGGTTCGCTGCAGCAGTTCCTGTTCGGTTCGATCACCGGCATCCCCGACTCCGACCTGATCGTGGTCGGAGTCACCGGACTGGCCGTCCTGGCGGCGCTCTTCTGCCTGCACAAGGAGTTCGTCACCATCAGCCTGGACCGCGAATCGGCCCGGGCAATGGGGGTGCCGGTGTTCCGGCTCGACCTGGTGCTCTACGTGCTGGTCACCCTCGCCGTGGTGATCAGCGTGCAGACCATCGGGAACATTCTCGTCCTCGCGTTGCTGATCACCCCGGCGGCCACCGCGCGGATGCTCACCGACCGGCTCGGGGTGATGATGCTGCTCGCCCCCGCCTTCGGCGCGCTCGCGGCCGTGGTGGGCCTGTACGTGTCCTGGTCGTGGGATCTGCCGACCGGCGGCACCGTCGTGCTGGTGCTCACCGCCTTCTTCCTGGCGGCCTGGTTCCTCTCACCCCGCCAGGGCCTGCTCGCCCTCGCACGACGCCGCGCCCTCGCGGGCCACACCGTCGCAGACGGCACCATCGCGGACCGTACCGTCGCCCGCCACACCGTCGCGGACGACACCGCCACGCACGGCACCGCCGCGGCACCTCCGGCAGCGCCCCGTACGCTGTCCGGAGCCGCATCCGATCCCCTCCCCCTCGACAGTGGAGTTCATCCATGACCGCCCATCCCTCGCACCCGAGCCCTCGCCGGACGCTGCTCGCCGCCGCCACCGCACTGCTCGGCGTCCTCGGTTCGGGAGCCCTGATCGCCGCCGCCTTCAGCCCCGACCGCACCCCCGCGCCCCAGCCCCAGGGCAGTGCCTCGGTGACCCCGTCGGCACCTCGTCCGACCGCGGACGCCCCGGCCGTGGGGACCGACCCCGCAGCAGCACCGATCGCCGATCTCGCCGATCCCGCCTGGGTCGCCCGCATCGCGCAGGCGGGCAACATTCCCGAACGGGCGCTGGCCGCCTACGCCGGGGCGTCCTTCGCCGTCGCACGCACCCACCCCGGCTGCGGGCTCGGCTGGAACACCCTGGCCGGCATCGGCCACGTCGAGTCCGAACACGGCACGATCAACGGCTCGTCGCTAGGCCCCGACGGCGTCGCCTCGCCAGACATCGTCGGCGTCCCGCTCACCGGCCAGGGCACGGCGGCGATCCGTGACACCGACGGCGGGATCCTCGACGGGGATGCCACCTGGGACCGCGCCGTCGGGCCGATGCAGTTCATCCCGCAGACCTGGGCCCAGTTCGCGCGCGACGGCAACGGCGACGGCGTCACCGACGTGCAACAGATCGACGACGCCGCGCTCGCCGCGGCGGAGTACCTGTGCTCGTCCGGCACCGATCTCACCCAGCCCGCGAACTGGATCGCCGCGGTGCAGGCCTACAACCCGTCGGTGGAGTACAACAACCGCGTCGCCGACGCGGCCAACCACTACGCCACACTGCGGTGAGGACCATGAATGGTAGGCCCCGAGCTGATGTGTCAGAGTCATGACGTAGGCTTGTGTCTACACTCAGATCGTGGGTCAGGCGGCTTGTAGGTGCGTCCACCCCACGCTGGCATCGAAGAGATAGTTACTGGTACCGAGGGAAGGAGGGCTCATGAGTGTGACCACCGTTTTCGACGTTGCGACTGCGCTGATTGAGAAGTCAGGGCAGACCACGATCAGCACAGTAAAGCTCCAGAAACTCTGCTTCTACAGCTTTGGTTGGTACGCACACCTGACCGGAGAGCACCTCTTCCCGGAAGCCTTCTATGCGATGGAAAAGGGGCCGGTTGTCGGCGAACTCCTGAGTGCTCACGCAGGGCAACGTGAGGTTGGCCACGATGCACTGATGGCGCAGCTAGCCGAGCGTGATGGGTTTCAGGGCGATCTGGGAGCTTACGTTGAGCAGGTTCTTGACGCGATCTGGCGATATTACGGGAGCAAGGATCCCTGGACTCTTGTGGAACTGACCCATCAGGACGAGGTGTGGAAAGACTCCTGGTCGTCCAGGCCGGCCGGCTCGCGACGAGGCGACATGCCGCAACAGGACATCATTGATTTCTTCCTTGGCCAAACCTCTCCAAGAGAGATGGATCTCCCACTGAGCCTTATCTCGTTCGTCTCCCAGACGGACGTAGACAAGATTGAATCAGCTGGCTTCTCGAACAGTTTCGTGGCGGACGTGCGCCGGCTCAGGGCTGCGCAGTGACGGTTGCGGACGTACTTTCTTCTTCGGGGTACTCCTGCCGTCCACTCGACGAAGACCAT
Source organism: Propioniciclava sp. (assembly GCF_047602245.1). Lineage (GTDB taxonomy): Bacteria > Actinomycetota > Actinomycetes > Propionibacteriales > Propionibacteriaceae > Propioniciclava. The sequence goes on along the minus strand of NZ_JASGHT010000001.1, from coordinate 2,590,464 downwards.
TACCTGGATGATTTTGAGTGCGGTCATGGCGGCAGCTTGGCCGACTGGCTGCGGCTCAGGGCTCCCCGGTTTCACGCAGAGGACTTATGCAGGGTCTGGATTCTCTCGCCTGAAGATCGCAACGACAAGGTGCTGGGCTTCTATACCCTCTCAGGACACCTGGTAGAGATCGGTTCCATCGCCCGGCGCGAGAGGTACAACGATCGGGACAACGGCAGCATGATCGGTGCGATGGGCCGGGCGCCAGCACAGCTCTTGGGAAAGTTCGCTCTGGATACGACCTGCCAGGGCAAAGGGCTGAGCAAGCTCCTGATGGCCTGTTCATACGCAACCTACCTAGCCGGCGCGGAGCAGGCTGGCAGCAAGTACCTGGTCGTGGAGGCCCGGGGCGCCAGGGTCATCGAGTTCTACGAATCACTGGGCTTCGTGCGCTCCAGCCAGGTCCGCGACGGCCTGACTTCGTTGTACCGAACAACAACCGCCATCAGATGTGAGATGGCCGCGATCCTTGCCTGACGGATCACGGGACGAATCCCCTGCCAGCTTGATGAGAACGGTTCTCAACAAGTACTGTGGGGGACGTACCCAGACCGCCGCACCCGGCGGCCGATCCAAGGAGGCTACGCCCCATGTCCTACCCCGAAATGCTCGCCCGCTTCGAGACCGGCGCCGGATTCATCGCCGCCCTCGACCAGAGCGGCGGCAGCACGCCGAAGGCGCTGAAGGCCTACGGCATCGACGAGTCGCAGTACTCATCCGAGACCGAGATGTTCGACCTGATCCAGGCCGCGCGCGCCCGCATCATCACCAGCCCGGTGTTCACCAGCGAGCGGATCCTCGGTGCCATCCTGTTCGAGGCCACCCTCGACCGGCAGATCGACGGCCTGGGCGTGGCCGCCTACCTGTGGCAGCGCAAGGGCATCATCCCGCTGGTCAAGATCGACAAGGGCCTCGCCGACCAGGCCGACGGCGTCCAGCTGATGAAGGACATGCCCGGCCTCGACGACCTGCTCGCCCGCGCCCGCGAGCTCGGCGTGTTCGGCACCAAGGAGCGCTCGGTGATCGCCACCGCCAACCCCGCGGGCATCCAGCAGGTGGTCGCGCAGCAGTTCGAGATCGGACGCCGCGTGCTGGACGCCGGCCTGATGCCGATCCTCGAGCCCGAGGTGACGCTGACCGCCCCCGATCGCGCCGAGTCCGAAACCCTGCTCAAGGCCGCGATCCTGGAGCATCTGGCCGGCCTCGGTGAGGCCAAGGTGGCGCTCAAGCTCACCATCCCGGTCGTGGACGGCTTCTACACCGAGCTGATCGAGCACCCGAACGTGAGCCGGGTCGTCGCCCTGTCCGGCGGCTACAGCCGCGACGAGGCCAACGAGCACCTGGCCCGCAACCCCGGCCTGATCGCCAGCTTCAGCCGCGCCCTGCTGGACGGCCTGTCCGCCCAGCAGACCGACGAGGAGTTCGACGCCGCACTGGCGTCGGCCATCGAGTCGATCTACGCGGCGTCCGTGGCCTGATCCCCCCGATCAGGGTCCGCCGCCGCGAACAGCTCGGCGGCCACGGCGGCGGCGGACCCTACCCTTCACAGCGGCCCGAGACTCTCGACCACGCCAAGTCCTGCGCAAAGGAGCGCAGGTCAATGCAAAGACCGGGCGCGTCTACTCGCCCGGTCTTTGCATGGACGGGCGTCCGCGACGACATGAGCGGCGTTCAGCCGTGAGCCGAGGGGCCCTCCAGCATCGCGAAGTTGTTGTCGATCGCATGCTGGGCGGCGATGATCGCGTGCGAGTGGTAGATGCCGGACGCCCGCGCGTCCAGCAGGGCCGCCTGTTCGGCGTCCAGCACCATGCGCTGCAATTCGCGGCGCTGTTCCAGACGCGGGAGCGCCCCCGTCCACTCCTCGTGATCGCCCGACGGCGGGGCCGCGGCGAGGCTGCGCCGGCGCACCTCGTCGACGATGGCGGCATCGAACGGCTTGCCGTCGCTGCGGCGCAGGCCGGGATTGTCGAGCAGGGCGCGGGCGGCGTCCCCGAGTTCGGCGACCAGCCGGGTGAACTCGCGGTGCGCCTCCTGCGCGTCGCTGCCCCGGACGCCGAGCATCCGGATCACCGCGGGCAGCGTCCCGCCCTGCACGAGCAGGGTGACGACCGCGACGGTGAAGGCGACCAGGATCAGCTGCGAGCGGTAGGGCAGATCCGACGGCAACGATTGCGCGGCGGCGAGCGTGACCACGCCGCGCATCCCCGACCAGGCGAGCACGGCGCCGCCGCGCCAGCCGAGCCCCTCGCGGGCGTAGAAGGCGGCGTCCGCCTGTTTGCGTTGCAGGAACCGGGTCACCCGCTCGCGGCGCTCGGGAGCGTGGGAGAAGTTGACGGCGTCGATCCGTCCCAGCGCGTCCTCGATGCGTTCGGCCTTCTCGGCGTTGCGGCGCTCGCCGCGGCGCAGCCAGGCGACCAGCGGGATCACGAACACGACCCGGGCCAGCACCAGCACGGCGGTGGCGACCAGGCCGAGGCCGACGGCCAGCCAGACCCCGAAGCCGTCATGCCGAACGTCCTCGATCAGCACCGTCATCTGGTAGCCCATCAGCAGGAAGACGCCGTTCTCGAGCAGCATCTGGATGGTGCGCCAGTTGGTGCGGTCGACGATCCGGTCGCCGGGGCTGAACTTGCGGGCGCTCTGGGCGCCGGTGACCAGGCCGGCGACCACGACCGCGAGGACGCCGGAGGCGTGCAGTTCCTCGGCCGGCACGAAGGCCAGGAACGGGACCACGAACGAGATCGCGGTGGTGAGCACCGGCTGGTCGATCCGGGCGCGGATCTGCACGGTCACGATGCCCACGATCAGCCCGACGCCGGCCCCGACGACGACCGCGATCGCGAAGTCACCCAGCGCGCTGCCGAAGGACACCGCCCCCGCGGTGGCAGCGACCGCGGTGCGCATCAGCACCAGCGCGGTCGCATCATTGACCAGCCCCTCGCCTTCGAGGATCGTCACCAGCCGGGACGGCAGCCCAAGCCGCTTGCCGATCGCGGTGGCGGCCACGGCGTCCGGCGGGCTGATCACCGCGCCCACCGCGACGGCCGCGGCGAACCCGAGGTCGGGCAGCAGCCAGTACAGCACCGCGCCCGAGGCGAACGCGGACGCGATGACGAGCAGCACCGAGAGCGCGCCGATGGCGCCGAAGTCGCGCCGGAAATCGGTGGCCGGCATGTTCACCGCCGCCGCGTACAACAGCGGTGGCAGGACGACGGTGAGGATCCATTCGGGCTCGATCTCCAGGGCGGGGGCGCCCGGGATCACGCTGAGGCCGATTCCCACCACGACGAGCAACAGCGGGGCCGCGACGCCATGCTTCTCGGCGAAGGCGGACACCGCGACGATGAGGAGCACCGCCACGATGGCGAGTCCGGCGATCGGTTCCATGCGGGAATCATCCACCTGCGGGCGCCGTTGGACCAACGTGAGAGCATTCGGATTCTTGTCGTTCGGTCACTACGGCCCCCAGCAGGGCTCGGCCACCCGGACCGCCCGCGACATGCTCACCCAGACTATCGCGCTCGCCGAAGGCGCCGACGAGATCGGCGTCAACGGCGCCTACGTGCGGGTGCACCATTTCGCCCGGCAGGCGGCGTCCCCGATGCCGCTGCTGGCGGCGATGGCGGCCCGTACCCAGCGGATCGAGGTCGGCACCGGGGTGATCGACCTGCGTTATGAGAACCCGCTCTACCTCGCCGAGGAGGCCGCCGCGCTCGACCTGATCGCCGACGGGCGGATCGCGCTCGGGATGAGCCGTGGCTCCCCCGAGACCGCGCTGCGCGGGTACGAGGCGTTCGGCTACACCGGATCGGCCGATCCGCGCGGCGCCGACCTGGCCCGCGACACGTTCGCCCTCTTCCTGCGCGCGATCGACGGCGAGCCGCTCGTGCCGGGCGATCCGCAGATGGTGGGCGCCGGCGTCCGGCTGCCGATCGAACCCCGCTCGGCAACCTTGCGCGACCACCTGTGGTGGGGATCCGGGTCGCGCCCGAGTGCGGTCGAGACCGGCAAGCTCGGCCTCAACATGATGAGCTCGACCCTGCTCACCGAGGCCACCGGGCAGCCGTTCCACGTCTTGCAGCGCGAGCAGATCGACCTGTTCCGGGCCGCCTACCGCGAGGCCGGCCACACCGGACGCCCGCGCGTGTCGGTGAGCCGCAGCGTGTTCCCGCTGGTGGACGCCCGCGACCGCGCCTACTTCGGGCGCGGTACCGATGCCGACCAGATCGGCGTCATCGACGGATTCCGCTCCACGTTCGGCAAGACCTACGCCGCCGAACCGGACGTGCTGATCGAGGAGTTGCTCGCCGACGAGGCGGTGATGGCCGCCGACACCTTGATGCTGACCGTGCCGAACCAGTTGGGCGTCGACTACAACCTGCACGTGCTGGATTCCTTCGCCCGCTACGTCGCCCCCGCGCTCGGCTGGAAGCCGAACACCGCCGGCCCGGTGGAGGGCGACCCGGCCTGAGGGATCGCGTCCGCCCACGGCCGCGGTGCCGGAATCGTCACACAAATCCCGCTCAAGACGGGCGCCGGGCGTGATTCCTGTGACGATTCCGGCACCGCGCAGCTCAGGACACCAGCTGCTCACGCTCGATGATCGCGTCGCGAAGCTCGCGGCGTTTGCGCTGCTCGTCCGGATCGGGAACCGGCACCGCCGACAGCAGACGCTGCGTATACGGGTGCTGAGGACGGGTGACGATGTCGGTGGTGTCGCCCACCTCGACCAGATGGCCGTGGTGCATGACGGCGATCCGGCTGGACACCTGCTCGACGACGGCGAGGTCGTGGCTGATGAACAGGCAGGCGAAGCCGTAGCGTTCCTGCAACTCCTGAAACAGCGTGAGCACCCGAGCCTGCACGGACACGTCGAGCGCCGAGGTCGGTTCGTCGGCGATCAGCAGCCGCGGGTTGAGCGCCAGGGCGCGGGCGATACCGATGCGCTGGCGCTGGCCACCCGATAGCTCGTGCGGGTAGCGGTTGCGCATCGCGCGGGGCAAGTGCACCGAGTCGAGCAGTTCCTCGACCCGCTTGCTCAGCGCGGAGCCACGTAGACCTTCGTGCAACAGCAGCGGTTCGCCGATCGACTCACCGACCGGCAGGCGCGGGTTGAGCGAGCTGCCCGGATCCTGGAACACGATGCCGACCGTCTTGCGGAAGGGCTTGAGCTCCTTCAACGACGCCTTGGTGATGTCGTGGCCGGCGACGGTGAGGCGTCCCTCGCGCACGGGCAGCAGCGCGACCGCGGCGCGCCCGAGCGTGGTCTTGCCCGACCCGGACTCACCGACCAGGCCGATCACTTCGCCGGCATCGACCCGCAGGTTGATGTGCTCGGCGGCCCGGAACTCGGGACGGCGCCCCTGCTTGGGGTAGACGATCGCGACGTCCTCCATCAGCAACGCGGGCGGCTCGGCCGAGGACGACTCGGTCAGCGGCACCGGGCATCCGTCCACCTCGATGAGCGTCTTCGGCGGCCCCTGCCCCTCGTCCACCGCTTCGGCCAGATGCGGCACCGACGCCAGCAGCTGCCGGGTGTAAGGATGGAACGGGCGGTGGAAGATGTCGTCCGCCGTGCCGTGCTCGACGACCTGGCCGTCCTTCATCACGATGATCCGGTCGGCCATGTCGGCGACCACGCCCATATCGTGCGTGATCAGGATGATGCCCGCGCTCACCCGCTCGCGCAGTTCGCGCATCAGCTTCAGGATCTCGGCCTGTACGGTGACGTCGAGCGCGGTGGTGGGCTCGTCGGCGATCAGCAGCTTCGGCTCGCAGGCGAGCGCCTGGGCGATCATGATGCGCTGGCGCTGGCCGCCGGACAACTGGTGCGGGAACTTGTTGAAGCTGTCGGCCGGGTCGGGGATCTCGACGAGCGTCATCAGCTCGATGGCGCGGTCCTTGGCGGCCTTCGGGTGCATCAGGTAGTGGGTGCGCAGGGTCTCCACGATCTGGAAGCCGACCGTGTAGACCGGGTTGAGCGCCGTCATCGGCTCCTGGAAGATCACCGAGATCTCATTGCCACGAATCTCGCGCAGCTCCTGGATCGACATGCCGACCAGTTCGGTGCCCTTCAAATTGGCCGAGCCGCTCGCCCGTCCCGTGCCGGGCAGCAGGCCCAGCAGGCTCATCGACGACTGGGTCTTGCCCGATCCCGATTCGCCCACGATCGCGAGCACCTCGCCGGCCCGCAGCTGGTAGCTCATCTTGTCGACGGCGGTGAACCATTCCTCACCCACCCAGAACCGGACGGTGAGGTCCTTCACGTCCAGGATCACGTCACCGCGGGCGACCGGGCCGCCGGTGTCGCGGCTCAGCTTGATCGCGTCCGTGAACGCCGAACGCGCCCTCTGATCGTCCTTGCCCACGCGGGCGCTACGTTCGGCGTTCACGAGGACACCTCCTTGGTCTCGGTCCGGGCACGCTCGGCCAGCTGGCGCTCAGCCTTCGCCATCGCGCGCGCCGACGGGATCTTCTTGGTGCGCGGGTCGAACGCGTCCCGCAGTCCGTCGCCGATGAAGTTGATCGACAAGGCGATCAACATGATGAACAGGCCGGGCCACCAGAACAGCCACGGACGCGTCGAGAACGCCCCCTGGTTCTCTTGGATCAGCCGGCCCAGCGAGATGGAGGGCGCCTGGATGCCGAAGCCGACGAAGCTCAGCGCCGCCTCCAACGTGACCGCCGAGGACATCAGCAGCGTCGTGTTGACGACGATCACACCGATGCTGTTGGGCAGCATGTGCTTGACGATGATCCTGAAGTCGGACGCCCCGGCCACCCGCGCCGAGTCGACGAACTCACGTTCGCGCAAGGTCAGGAATTCGGAGCGGACGAGGCGGGCCAGACCGGTCCACAGGATGCAGCCGAGCGCGATCGACAGCAGCAGCGGCATGTTCTCGCGAATCCAGGCCGTCACCTCAGGGCCGGCGTTGAGGCGCAGCGGCAGTTTGGCGACCAGGGCGCCCAGCACCGCGCCCATCACGATCACCGGAAGGGTGATCACCAGGTCGGTGATCCGCATCAGCACGATGTCGACCTTGCCGCGGTAATACCCGGCCAACGAGCCGACGGTCACCCCGATGAGCAGCGCGACGAGGCCCAGCACGAACGCCACGAACAGCGAGGTCTGGACGCCGAGCATCACCTGGGCGAAGTAGTCGCGTCCCAGCGAGTCCTGCCCGAAGGGATACAGGCCGATGCTGAACTCGGCGCCGTTGATGCCCGGAATGGTGAGCGTGGGGCGTCCGCCGTTGAGGACGTCGCCGGAGCGCATCTCCTGGTCCCGCCACAGGCCGTCGATCGGGCCGATGCCCATCATCAGGATCGACAACAAGGCGACGAGGCCGATGATGATCAGGCCCATGATGGCGCCGCGGTGGCGGATGAACCGGCTCCACACGATCTGGCCCTGCGACAGGCCTTGGACGTCCTGTCCCTCACCCACCCCCTCACCGCGCCCGTAGGCGTCCGCGCCGAAGGCCTGGGGTTCGTTCTCGGGGAGCGCGTCCTCGATGCGGTCGGCGCCCGAATGCTTGTCGTTGCTCATGCGTCCACCCGAATCCTGGGATCGATGACGGCGTACAGGAAGTCAGCCACCAGGTTGGCGACCATCGCCAACGCGCCGGTGAGCATGATGTAGAACATCACCGGGTCCACCTCCTGGCCGAACAGCGAATCGATGAACAGCCGGCCCATGCCGGCCCAGCTGAAGATGGTCTCGGTGATGACCGCACCACCGATGAGGGTGATGAAGTCCACCGGCACGATCGAGGCGAGCGGCATCAGCGCGTTGCGCAGCGCGTGCCGGACGATGACCACCCGCTCGGACAGACCCTTGGCGCGGGCGGTGCGGATGTAGTCCTGGTTGAGGACCTCCAGCATCGCGCCGCGCTCGTAGCGGGTGTAGGTCGCGAACGAGATCAGCACCAGCGCGACCGTGGGCAGCAACAGGTGCGTCCACCGGTCGAGCTGGCCCATCCAGAAGTCGGCGCGTAGGCCGGGGGTATGGGCGCCGATCGTGGCGATCGGGCGATGGTTGATCTCGGCGGTGTTGAAGTACTGCCCCCAGGTCTGCAGGACGCGGTCGATGAAGATCAGCACGCTGGTGATCAGCGCGACGATCATCGCGCCGCGGGCGGAGACGGCCCGGTCGGGACCGCCGTAGGCCCAGCCGATGCCCACCGCGGCCAGCAGGGCGACGGCGAGCAGGCCGAACATCCACCACCAGTTCATCTCGACGTAGAAGAACAAGAACTGCAGTGGGTACCACACGATCGTGCCGACGACCGCCGTGGTGAGCGCCGAATACAACGCCCGCTTGTTGTTGAGGCCGGCGAACAGCGCGGTGATACCGAACGCCAGGGCGAGCGAGACGACGCCGACCCCCACGATGCCGATCTGCGGGTTCAGCACCCAGCCCGACAGCAGCGTGCCGGCCAGGACGCCGAAGGTGACCACGAGCGCGCCCGCGAACACTTTGAGTTTCTTGTCCCGCCGCCCGCCGAGCGCCCCGGCCCAGAACAGGCCGGACACGATGCTCAACGCGATGACGAGCGGCCAGTTGACGCCCGGATCATTGAGGAAGTCGTTCATGCCGATCGCGAGGAACTGCTTCAGCAGCACCGCCACCCAGAAGATCGGCAGCGAGTAGAGCAGGAACGACGCGAAGGTAATCGTGTAGTCGAAGGTGGTGTATTGCCGCAGCGCGGAGATCACGCCGATGGTGACGCCGAGCAGGATCGCGATGATGGTCGCGGCGAAGACCAACTGCACCGAAGTGACGATGGCGCCGCGCGCGAGCACGCCTACCGGCTGCATCGTGCGCCAGGCGAGTCCGAAGTCGCCCTGGACGAAGCTGGTCAGCCACATCACGTAGCGCTGGTACCAGGGAAGGTCGAGGTGCAACAGCCGGACGCGGTTGGCGATCATCTCCTCCCGGTTGGGTGCTGGGTTCTCGCGCAGGTCGGCGAGAGGATCGAGCGCGAGCTCCAGCAGGCCGTACATCAGGAACGACAACACCAACAGCGTTCCGACGGCCAGCCCGAGCCTTCGGGCGATGAACCGGACCATGGACTACCTCGCAGAGTGGATGATGGGTGAGAGTTTCGGGGTCGGACGCCGCGACCGCAACCCCGTGACCCGCCGGTGGGGCGCCAGGTCTCCCTGACGCCCCACCTTCGGGTCGCGTGTTGGGCCGCGAGACGCTCGCGCGTCAGGACAGCTTCCACTCCCAGAAGTTCCAGAAGTAGTTCGGCGACAGCGGGATCGAGGCGACACCCTTGATCTTGCTGCTGATGCCGGTGATCTCCGGGAACTGGTAGATGGTGATGCCGAACCCGTCGTTCACCAGATGCTTCTCGGCCTCCTCGAGCAGGCGCTTCTGCTCGGCGGGATCGATGGTGACCCCCAGCTCTGCGAACAGGCGATCCACCTCCGCGTTGGAGTACTTGCCGTAGTTGTTCTGGCCGCCCGTGATGTAGTTGGCCGCCGCCTCGTGGACGCCGGTCGAGGTGGACTGCCATCCGAACAACGAAGCGTCATAGAGGCTGGGCTGACGCAGTTCCTGGCCCCAGTCGATGCTGCCGACGTCCTGGACGACGAAGCCGGCCGCCTCAGCGGATTCCTTGATCAGCTGGAACTGCTGCTGACGGCGGGTGTTGTTGGAGGCGTACTTCACGCGCACGGTCGGGGCCGACACACCGGCCTCGGCGAGCAGCGCCTTGGCCTTCTCGACATCGCCGCCGCCGCCGTAGACGTCCTTCATACCGTTGGTGCTGACCATCGAGTCGTAGTTCGGCGCGCCCGGGACCACCGAGTAGGTGTTGCGGATGGCGGCCTCGGGGTTGAGCGGCTTGATGATCGTGTCGATGATCTTCTGCCGCGGGATCGTGTGCAGGAACGCCTGGCGCACCTTGAGCGCCTTGTTCGCATCGCCGCCGTAGGCCGCCGGATCGAACGGACCGCCGTTGGCGAACACCAGGTCGACATGCTCGTAGGTGCCGCCGTCCTGGGTGAGCACCGTGGTGTTCTGCATGCCCTGCAGCTGGGTGAGGATGTCGGCGGTCGACTGCGGCTGCGTGACGAGCACCTCGTCATTGGCCAGCGCGGTCACCGAGGCCTGGGCGTCCGGAATGACACGGACCGTGACCTTGTCGATCGACGGCTTGTGCGAACCCTTGTAGTTGGGGTTCTTCTCCAACACGACGTACTGCTCTTCGGCCAGATCGGTGATGACGTACGGGCCGTTACCGACGAGCAGTTCCTTGTCGTCAGGCATCTTCTTGAAGTTGAAGGCCGTGTTGAAGACGTTGGAGATCTTCGCGAGCGCGGCATTGTCCTTGTTCTTGAACGCCTCGACCAGCGCCTTGGCGGCCTGCGCGTTGTCGTCGATACCGAGCGCCTTCTTGCCCACGATGTGCGCCGGGACGCCGACCGGCTCAGAGGCCAGGATCTCCCAGTCGACGAACGGCTTGGAGTAAACCAGCGTGATCGACTTGCCGTCGGCGGAGATTTCGGGAACGTCGGTGACCAGTTCCAGGCCCGGGTCACTGCCGTTGAAGTAGACGTTCTCGCCGGTGACCTCACCGACGTTGCCCTTGGTGTCCTGCTCGAGCTTGGTGGTGTTGTAGACACCCGACAGCGCTGCCCACAGCAGGAAGGCGTCCGCACCGGTGACGGGGGTTCCATCCGACCAGGTGGCGGTGTCGGCGAAGGTGTACTTGACGGTCAGCGGGCTGTCGGAGAGCTTCTCGTACTTGCCGAAGGACGCGTTCTGCGCGAGCTTCAGATCCTTGTCGTAGTAGGCGATTCGCTCGTTCGCCATGTAGATGATGTTGGCGTTCGCGGTGGCGTTGCCGTAGTCGGTCTCGTCGTTGTAGCTAAAGAACGCCTGGTTCCACGCCACATTCACCGCGGTCGGAGCGGCGGACGTGGTTGCGCCGCTCGGCGGGGTCGGTGGCGTGCAGGCGGTGAACGCCAAGGCACTCGACAGGACGATGCCCGCCGCGGCCAGGAACTTACGCTTGCTCAAGGTGTCCTCCAGTGAGAGTGACGGCGAGACCGATTCCCACGGCCTCGTTGCGATCCAGGTGACCCTGGGTCGTCCGGGCACCTGGGCGTCGTGCTAGCACGGTACACACGCGTTCGATGCCGTCCCAACCGTACGGTGGCAGCCGTGAGATATTCGTTACCTAAGCGTGGCTACGCCTCGCGCCGACGGGAGCAGGACTGAAAGTGATGGCTCAGCGGCGCCGGACCACGACCGTACCGAGCAACAGATCGTCCAAGGCACGGCGGTCGGCACCGACCACGACAGCGGGCAGGACGAGGCCGATCATCACCGCACGCGCCAACGAGCGCCACCAACCGATCGGCGTCCCGTCCACGCGCGTGACGCCCACGCCCGAGATGAGCTGGCCGAAACTGCTCCCGGTCAGCGCGGTAAGCAAGGCCTTCTCGACGACGAACACGGTGAGGATCATCCAGGCGCGCCAGCCGCTCTCGGTGAGGACGCCGCCGCCGAAGGCCCCGACCGCCACCGCCATGCTGGCGCCCCAATCGACGACCAGCGCGCCGAGCCGGCTGCCCCAGGAGGCGAGCGCACCGCGTCCGCTCTCGGGAAGACCGAGGCTTCTGCCGGGGTAGTCGGGGGCGCTCACGGTCCCCCACCCTAGTTCCCAGGCTGTAACACCGCCGAAACACGGACGCAATTGGGCGGTGACCTCGCGCCCCTAACGTCGGGGTGTCAGATTTCTACCTGTACGGAGGATCCATGTTCCAAGGCGCCGATGAGCTCCTGGCCTACATCGAGGAAAACGACATCGAGACGATCGATGTCCGCTTCTGCGATCTGCCTGGCGTGATGCAGCACTTCACCATCCCGGCGAAGTTCCTCACGGCAGACGTGATCGAAGAGGGCCTGTCGTTCGACGGCAGCTCGATCCGCGGGTTCCAGAAGATCCACGAGTCGGACATGGCGCTCCTGCCGGACATCACGTCGGCCTACCCCGACCCGTTCCGCAAGAGCAAGACGCTCAACATGAACTGGTTCGTGCACGATCCGATCACCAAGGAGGCCTACAGCCGCGACCCGCGCAACATCGCGCGCAAGGCCGAGGAGTACCTGAAGTCGACCGGCATCGGCGACACCTGTCTGATGGGCCCCGAGGGCGAGTTCTACGTCTTCGACTCGGTGCGCTTCGAGACCAAGGCGAACGCCTCCTACTACTTCATCGAGTCCGAGGCCGGCGCCTGGGCGACCGGCGCCGAGAGCGATCTGGACGGCCGCGCCAACCGTGGCTACAAGGTGAAGTACAAGGGCGGCTACTTCCCGGTCGCGCCCGTCGACCACTTCGGTGACCTGCGCGACGACATGGTGCGCAACCTGCAGCAGGTCGGCCTGATCATCGAGCGCGCCCACCACGAGGTCGGCACCGCCGGCCAGGGCGAGATCGCGACCCGCTTCGACACGCTGCTGCGCGCCGCCGACAACATGATGAAGTACAAGTACGTCATCAAGAACACTGCCTGGGAGGCCGGCAAGACCGCCACCTTCATGCCGAAGCCGATCTTCGGCGACAACGGCTCGGGCATGCACGTGCACCAGTCGGTGTGGAAGGACGGCCAGCCGCTGTTCGCCGACGAGGCCGGCTACGCGGGGCTGTCCGACATCGCCCGCTGGTACATCGGCGGCATCCTGCACCACGCCCCGTCGCTGCTCGCGTTCACCAACCCGACCGCGAACTCCTACCACCGCCTGGTGCCCGGCTTCGAAGCCCCGGTCAACCTGGTCTACAGCCAGCGCAACCGCTCCGCCTGCATCCGCATCCCGCTCACAGGCCCCTCGCCCAAGGCGAAGCGGATGGAGTTCCGTTGCCCCGACCCGTCGGCCAACCCGTACCTCGCGTTCGCCGCGATGCTGCTGGCCGGCCTGGACGGCATCCAGAACCGCATCGAGCCGCCCGCCCCGATCGACAAGGACCTCTACGAGCTTCCGCCCGAGGAGCACGCCGAGATCGCGCAGGTTCCCGCTTCGCTGAGCGAGGCCATGGACGCCCTCGAGGCCGACCATGACTACCTGCTGGCCGGCGACGTCTTCACCGAGGATCTCATCCAGACCTGGATCGAGATGAAGCGCGAAGACGTGGATGCCCTGCGCCTGCGCCCGCACCCGCACGAGTTCGAGATGTACTTCGACCTCTGATCAACTGGCCTTGTCAGGCGGTTTCGGCTGCCTGCTGAGTCCGCAATGAGTCCGCACGGGCGCCGAATGCTGCTGCAACGGCCGCCCGTGCGGACTCGTCTTTGTCTGGGAACATGTGGCCGTAGATGTTCAGGGTGGTCGTCGCGGACGCATGCCGTAGCCGCGTCTGTACCGTTTTGATGTCCAGGCCTGCGGCGATGAGCAGCGACGCGTAGTAGTGCCGCAGGTCGTGGAACCTGAAGCCCTCAGGCAGCGGCTCCAGGCCGCGCGATGGGTCCGCTGTGATGACCGCCCGGACCTTGCGCATCTCCCGTTCCACGACCCACGGCCCGACGGGCTTGCCGAACATGTCGGTCACCAGCTTCTCTCCGCACCACTCCCGGACGGACGCGGCGAGCATCAGCGACAGATCACTGGGGATGGGGATCGGGGTCTTCGAGGTTTCCGATTTCAGCGGTTCGTCGGGGTACTGCTTGGACGGGGTGATGACACCGCTGGCGAAGTCGGCGTCACGGGTATCCACCGCGACGGCTTCCGCGGTCCGCAGGCCCGCGAAGGCGCCCAGGAGCACCGCGGAGCGCAGCCATGGGGAGAAGGCGTCGTAGAGCGCCCACACCTGGGCTGTGGTCGCGACGTAGGGCCTTGGCTTGGGCTGGCCCGGGGAGGTCTTCCTCGAGCATGGCGACTTGGGGATCAACCCGTCGTGAACGGCGTCGCTCATCAGCTGGGCGAACCGCCGATAGGTCGCGTACACCGTCGAGGGGGCCAGGAGTGCGGACAATTCCGCGGTCCATGCCCTCACGTGCGAGGGCCGGATCGCTGATAGGCGGACTGGCCCGAACTTGGCGCGGATCCGTTTGAGGTCCACGCGAGCCTTCCGGACGGTTGAGGCCCGGCGTGTTCCGTACCCTTCCAGCCACTCGTCACACCATTGATCGACCGTCATCTTCGCCCGGGCGGGGTCAATGTAGGTTCCGGTCACGACCGCGGCCGTCACCTCGTCAAGCCAGCGTTGGCCGTCGGTCTTCCGCCTGAAGTGACGCGCATGCTCCTTGCCCGCGTGGTCACGGTACCGGGCTCGCCACATGCCGTCGGGGCGCTGCTTAATGCTGGCCATCAGTTCTCCTCGATCAGGTGGGCGAGGCGCCTGCGCAGGTACTCCATCTCGATGTCGTTGAGGTGGGTCATGCGGGCTTCCAGTGTTGAGATGTCGACCCACAGTTCGTCGGCGACGTCGTGGGGGTTGAGCGACCACGACAGGGCATCAGCGAGGTCTTCCACGGCGATGAGCTTGCGGGCGGCTGCCGCGTTCACTGCCGCCTCTTCCCGCGCCCGGGCCCAGCGTGGGAACGGCCCGCGGGCGACGTGTTCGAGTTCGTGGGGCCAGCGCGCTGCGGCGTTCGCGTTGTAGTAGTTGGGGGTGGATCAGGATCGTCTTGCTCGGCCAGTACGTTTCGGCACGTGCGCCTGAAGTGGGCGCTTTCCAAACCAACGTCCAGGCCGCGAGGGCGCGCAGGATGCGCCAGGGGTGGTACGGCACGACACGATGGTGACGCTGGGGTCTGACAGTTCAGCGCCGCACTAGCCAGATCGTGATCACGAGGCACACGGCTGGGAGCATTAGATCGGCGATCGGCGCGCCGGCGATGATGCGCAGAACCGAGAACGCGACGGCGCCGACTCCGATGGTGATCGCAGTGAAGCCGAGGACGTTACCCGCCCCCTCCCTCTTCGGTCGGCAATCTCGGCTCATCTGTATCTCGCTTCGGCTGGCGATGCTCGTACACCTGCTCGATGTAGCGACGGTTCTGGCGTCGTCCGCCGCCAGTGAGGTAGGGCTCTTCCCTGACTCTCACTTTGAACTCATCGTAGGCGCCGAGGCTGACGTTTCCGTGATCGGCGCGGGTGAGGAACTCGGCGTCCTCGATTGTTGCACGGAACTTCTTCGAGGCCATCACTACGCCCCACCGGTCTCCGCCGAAGTGCGGCCGGTCGAACGTGACCCAGGTCTCGTAAACCTCTGTCTTGCGGGTTAGGTCGGGCTCCGGCTCGGGGTCCGGGATCTTGCGGGCCTCGTCGCTACTCACACTGATGTTCACCGTCATCGACTCGATGTTGAGCGTCTGGATGCCCATGTACGACAGCGGCGCCGTTACCTCCTTGATCGCCCGTTGGACTTTCGGCTCCTCGGCTGCTTCAGCGACTTCGGGCGGAGCGACGAGCGTGGTGCCGTCGTCGAGGTGGGCTTCGACGTCACCGTTGGCGTTGATCGACTTCGTCTTGATGCGGCGGCCGGCCTTGTCGCGGGCCCACTTCATCGCACCGACAGCAACGCTGACGAATCCGGCCAGGGCCGAGGCGGCCTGAGCGTCGTCGCTGACCAGTACTTCGCGGCTCATAGCCCACCACTCGCCGAGCGCCTGGATGATCAGTTCGATCTCGAATGAGCCTTCTTCGGTGGCGGCGACGCGTACCTCGGGCGCGGAGTGGTCGTCGAACGTGCTGGTATTGGCGACGGCTTGGACCAGGTTCGCCGCCCCTTGGAGCGCTTGGCCCATCGCTCGAGCGTTGATGGTGCCGTCGATGACGTTGTCCCCGTCGAAGCGGAGCGTGATCCGCTCCTGCGAGGTTCGGTGGATCACCGCGGACCCGTCACCGGCGGGAACCACGCCGCCTTCCAGGCCGTCGCCCGTCACTTCATGCCTCCATCCGCCGTCATGCTGCGGAGAATGCGTCCGCGTAGCCAGTCGCGACTGACGGTTTGATGTTGCCGGTGATGCGCAGGAGCGCGGCGCCGTTGAGGGTGTGGTACTCGGTGCCGAACATCGGGGCGTCCTTGAGGACGCCCTGGGTGTACTCCGAGCGCGCCTTCGCCTCGGCTTCGGTCGCGAAGACCTCGACGGTGCCGCCGCAGCTTGTGCCGAGTTGGTCGCAGGACGCGCCGGAGTCGTAGATCACGGCGGCGGTCTTGTAGCCGTTGGGCCGCCCGATCAGGTTGTTGGGATCGTTGTCCTCGGTGATGGTGACGATCTTGGTTGTGCTGCCTTGCTTGGCGAGTTCTGCCCACGCGGTGGCGTCGGCGGGCTTGGCGGGCTTCGCGGATGTGGCCGCGGGGGCTGCCGGCGCCCCGGAGCCTGGAGCGGCCGATGGTGTTGTTGTGGAGCAGGCGGTGAGGGCCAGGGCTGCGATGCCGACAGCGGCGAGCAGTCGAGTGTTCATGGGGGTCCTTCTATCTGTTGGGCGTGGGGTCAGGCGCCGAACTCGGGGCCGTCAGGGTCTTGATGATGGTCATGTTCGTCGAACTGGGCACGAAGCGCTGTTCCCTCGGACGGGTTGCTGTCGGCGGCCCGGTCTACGAGCTGGCCCTGCTCAAGCACCTGCCGATGTCGGCGTTCCTGCATGCTCGCCGGCCCGGACGCCGTGGCGTCCTCGGCGGCCCGGCGTAGTTGGACCATGCGGTAGCCGAGTTCGGCGAGGAGTTCTTCGTCGGTCGCGCTTCGGAGGGTTGGTGTCGTGACGGTCCCATTGGGTGGGTCCGCCTCACCGAGGTGGGGGTCTTCTCCAAGTGCCGCGAGCGTGCCAGGGGTCAGGCCCAACGCAGCCTCGATCTTGGCCAAGGTTTTGAGGATGGGCCATCGCAGGCCGTTCAGGAAGTCGCTCACCGTGTTCGGGTCGACGCCGGACTTTCGCGACAAACTCGACCGCGTGAGTCCCTGGCGTGCCATCGCGGCCGTTACCTCGTGTCGCGCCGCAGCCTTCCCCGCCTCTGTTGGCATGTCGTGTCTCCATGGCTCGATGGTGCGAGACACGCCGAAGGAACATCAAGCGCGCCCTTTGGTCACCCTAGGGCACCCGGTTCGGGAAAACACGCCGGTAGTTACGAGAGTGTAAGACCACGTGACTAGGAGCGTTACGAAACGTTCCTGTCGTTCCTAGGCTTTTGGTTGCTAGGTTCCCTATTGTTCCTCTAGTCTCGTAACCATGAGCGGAACATCTACCAAACGGGCGGAACTCTCCGCCAAGTCGTCCCTTGGTGGCGCCGGCGCTGAGGCGGCCCGTGTTGGGGCCACGATCAAGCACTTCCGAGAGGCGCGTGGCATGACTCAGGAGGACCTCTCCCGGGCGGCGTTGCTGTCCAGGCCTTACGTGGCCAATGTTGAGGCTGGCCGTAAGCGGCCTTCGGTGAGGGCTGTTGCCCGTATCGCTGCGGCGCTCCGTGTCCCCCAGATCGCGCTCATCGCCGAGTCGGCCGGGGTGGCGCCATGAACGTCGGACTGTGGTGGGAGTTCGCCGACGGCCGGACTCGGTCGCTGCCGATGGCGATGTTGACGATGCCTGGCGCGAAGTCCTTGGGTGACTGGATCACGACTTGGCCCGCCGCGCCGGAAGGCGTGGTTCGAATCCGCTCCGGTCTAGGCGAAACGTTTGTTCCCACCGGCGCCCCAAACGAGTGGGTGAAGCCGTCCATCGGACCACGATTTCGGTACTGGTTGCGCCGCCGGGTCGCCAAGTCACTGGCGCAACGGCTCGAAGTCTGGAGCCGGCGGTGACCGCCCCCTCTATGTTGCGCAGCGCGGCTCTTGCTGCCGGCTCGACGATCTCCAGGATGTCCTGGGCGACACCGTCCACCGTGACGCTGACGTCGAACGCGGCGCCGTCTCCGGCATTGGTGAGTTCGAACGCCCAAGTAGGTGGTGTGGTGCGGCGCAGCGCCATGATGTTTTCCTGCACTCGAGCGTCCAGCCCGACGATCATCGGGGCCCATTCGGCGCACGCTCGACTTCGTACCTGCATCCAAACGGTGATGGCCGTCGACCCCAACGCAACGATCGCCGCGACCCACGCCGCGATCGCCGCCCACCCCTCAACCGTCGTGGCCCACTCCATGTTCGCATCATCCCAGCATGTCGAGTCCCCTCGCTCCCGGGCAGGGAGGGCTGCCTGATGGCTTTCGTTGACCTGACCCTGTCGCATGACGAGTTGGCTCTGTTGTTCCAGGCCTGCGCGTGGTTCGCCCGTTCGCATCCAGACGACGAGATTTCAGCCCTGGTAGCGAAGGTCGGCGATCATGCGGCGGTCGGCTGGGCTCTCGCGAATCGGACGTGCGCCGCGTGCGGTGGCCCGCGCCTCACGAGTATCAGCTTGTGCGGGCTGGACAGCCACGCCGGTATCTGTGACCGGTGCGACCCGGACCTTTGCCATGACTCGGTCCGGATGGCGAGGCCCGTATGACGACCATCGCGACCCGGACTCTGCTGACGGTCGCTGAGGCTGCTGAGTTGATGCGGGTGCCGGTTAACACGTTGTACGCGTTCCGTCATCAGGGTAAGGGGCCTTTGTCGGCGAAGGTCGGCCGCCGGGTGGTGTATCGGGAGGCGGATGTGCTCGCGTGGCTTGATGCGCAGTTTGCCGCCGAGGAGGCCGCCCGTGCTCGCCGTGATGGCGAGGTGTCGCGGTGATCTACCTGTTTGACGCGCTGGCCCGTCTTTTCCTTGGTGCGGCTGGCGTTGTCGTCTTCTTCATCCTTCCCGCACTCGCGGGGGATCTGTTCCGAACGAGATAAGGACCTGACAATGACGCTGACCCGCGAAAACGTCGAGAAGATCGTTGCTGAAGCCAGGGCGACGGCTAGGCGCGCGAACCTCGGGGGCGCGAACCTCAGGGGCGCGGACCTCTGGGGCGCGAACCTCTGGGGCGCGAACCTCAGGGGCGCGGACCTCTGGGGCGCGAACCTCAGGGGCGCGAACCTCTGGGGCGCGGACCTCTGGGGCGCGAACCTCTGGGGCGCGAACCTCAGGGGCGCGGACCTCTGGGGCGCGAACCTCGGGGGCGCGAACCTCAGGGGCGCGGACCTCTGGGGCGCGAACCTCGGGGGCGCGAACCTCAGGGGCGCGGACCTCGGGGGCGCGAACCTCGGGGGCGCGAACCTCAGGGGCGCGGACCTCTGGGGCGCGGACCTCTGGGGCGCGAACCTCTGGGGCGCGAACCTCGGGGGCGCGGACCTCTGGGGCGCGGACCTCTGGGGCGCGAACCTCGGGGGCGCGGACCTCTGGGGCGCGGACCTCGGGGGCGCGAACCTCGGGGGCGCGAACCTCTGGGGCGCGAACCTCTGGGGCGCAAAGAGTGCCCCTTCCGTTCTCCAGGTCGGCGGGCTGCGGTCTGGCCTGGCCGTCCTGATGCCGCGACCTGATGGGTGGGAACTCCGCGTGGGGTGCTGGACCGGCACCCCTGATCTTCTGGAGGATCTGATCTCCACTGATGAGGGGTGGCCCGAGGCGACCGGCGGCGAGTGCGCCCGGCGGCGTCCGGGGTTGCAGGCCCTTATCGCGCAGTGCCGCGCCTGGATGGATGACCATCCCGATGCGATCGACGTCGAGGTTAAGCGCTTGGCCGACTTCGAGGCCGCTAAGGCTGAGCGTGAGGCAAGGGTCCGATGACTGACCAGTTCGTGGAGCGCACTTGCCTTAGCTGTGGCCGTACCTACGCCACTCCGGAGTTGCTTCGGCGTCATCTCTACGACCGGTCGGCTCACCGGGGCTTGTGGTGGCCGGTCGGGCAGGCGGTGATCGTGTTCGCTCTCATCGCGGCAGTCGTCTTGCTCGTCTCGGTGGCGGCGGGGGTGTGGAGGTGACTGTCGTTGATGACGCGCGTCGGGCGGTGGCCGATATTGATGCGGCGATTCTGGCGTGTGACGCGCATGTGCGGGCGGCGAGGTTCTCAGACGCCCGCGAAGGGCTGAAAGGCGTCCGCCGCCAGCTCATTGCCCTCGGGAGGTTGCTGCAGCCTTCGCTCCCGGACGACGACGACTTGGTGCGAGCTGCGCGCCGGTTCGTGGAGGCGACGCGGCGTGAGCGCCGGGCTGGTTGGGAGGGCACCAGCCAGTATCAGGCGGCCAGGGCTGCTCGGGAGGCTGCGTTTGATCGTCTCGCTGCTCTGACGGATGAGGGGGCCGATCGTGCGTAGGAGCCGGCCGTCGCGGCGCCGGAGCCGTAAGCCGGATGTGCCGCCGCTCACCCGGGAGCTGTTGCGGCAGCGTGATTTGTGGTGCCGCCGGTGCGGCGCCCGGGCGGAATCGGTCCATCATCGCCGGAAGCGCCGGGCGGAGAATCCGCATTGCCCGTCGAACCTGGTCCGGGTGTGTGGCGATGGCACCCGCGGTTGCCATGGCTGGATCGAGGCTCACCCGGCGGAGGCTGTCGCGTCGGGCTGGTCTATCCGGATGGATGATCCGCGACCGTCGGATGAGGTGCCTCTCACTGATCTGCGTGGGGTCACCGTCCGGCTGGGGGACGACTGGTCGGTCGAAGAAGTCGACCAGTGACGATCCCGCTCGGCCTTCGCTCTGCGGCGGGGGCTCCCTTGACCATCTTCTACTTCACGCCCGGCCTGGGCGTGGTGTTCAACTGACTGATAGGAGTCATCATGAGTCCCGTTGGGGATGTTCCACGCGATCGCGTGCAGCGGATCGTGTCTGATCTTGCGCATGCGAGGCGTACGGCGGCGGCGATCGCGTCCCGTCATGGTGTGACGGTGCAGGTTGTGGAGGCGTTGCGCGAGCAGTATGGCCCGGACGTCGGCGCCTTGTGCGCTGCCGCGGAGGAGTTGGCTAAGCCCGAGCCGCTGGCCCATCCGGAGGAGCCGGCGGAGGTGGCGGAGCATCGCGGTATTGACGGTCTGACGGTGGCGGAGCGGGCGGCGTGCCGGGCGTGGTGTGCCGAGGTGGGCGTGGCCGTGTCCGCGAAGGGCGCGTTGGCTGCGGTCACGGTGAAGGCGTGGCGTGAGGCGCTGGTTGAGGCGTTGCCGGGCTGCCGCGAGGTGGGCTGTGGCGCGTCCGAGGAGCATGGTCACGGTGCTGCGTGCACGGTGTCGTGTCCGTGCGCGGGCATTGATGATGCTGAGGATCCGTCGCCTGCGAGGTTTGCGGAGGCGGCACGGGTCGTGTTGCTGGACGCCGCCGACGAGGTTGGGTGGGCCGCCACTGGCGCGCCGGGTGATCTCTTGGCGCTCATCAGTGCGGTGGAGGGTTTCGTTGAGGGAGTGCGGCGGGAGCGTCGTGTTCAGGGGCGTGTCGCCGTGTTGGCGGATGCTCTCTACGACCGGTTGATGGGCGGCGCCCTTTGCGCTGACCGTGACGACGCCCGCCGGTACGTCACCCGCGTCCCGGGCAAGGAATCCGAGTGCCCTGAATGCACGGAGCCAGTCGAGGTGCTGCCATGACGGCCGTCCAGCTGGATCTCTTCGGAGAGATTCTGGCGGCCGAGGAGGAGTCCAGGACCGTCACTGACGCCGCGCTGGCCGCCGAGCGGCGATGCTCCGAGACCCGCGCATCGCTGACGTACCTGCACCACAGGACGCCCGCCGAGGAGCGCGCCCAGTTCGAGCGTTGGGTCGCCGATGTGAGGGACCCGGCGGACGCCGCGGCGACCACCCACGAAGTTCGCTCCCGGACAGCCGTCGCACGATGGAGCATCGCTCCGATCCCTGGCGGATGGGCCCAGTGCGTCGACTATCGGCTCGACGGATACAGCCAGGGAGCAACCCCCTGGCGAGGCCCTTACCCCACTCGTGACCTGGCCGAGGACGTGGCCTTGGCCAGGCTCATCCGGACCTTCGGGCACCCCAGCAATGCGTCCGGGTACCCAGGCGTCGCCACCGTGCTGCGCCAGCTCACCAGGAGAGCGGAGGCACTCCGATGATGGCGCGAATGCAGCACGTCGACCAGCTCGACCTCTTCGGCGAGATCAAGGCGGGCCTGCACGGGCTCCCCGGCGGCACTCAGTGGGCGTACTCCGTGTGGCGCGATGGCCTGCGCATCGAGCCGGCGGAGACGTGGGGCGGCTGGTTCTGCCGGCCGCGGTGGTGCATAGCGTGGAGCGAGCTGCACGCCATGCGCGACGCGCGCCCTGACGTCACCGAGCGCCTGGCGGTCCTGGCCGAAGGGCACGGGCTGCCGTGGACTCTCGGCTGGCGCTGGTGGATGCTGCCGTTCGCGCTCGATCCGTGCCCGTGGCACCCGAGCTACTACGCGTCTGAGCAGCGTCCCGATTACTACGACAGCGACGCCCGCCCTCAGGCTGCATGGGATGACCGGATCGCCGCGTGGCGGCTCGTCCTTGACGCCGTCACGGCCACCACGCTCAGAGTCGAGGTGCACCAATGATCGACCTTGATCAACTCGAAGCGATTTCCATGGCGGCGTCCGAGGTCGGGGACGACCGCGAGTTCTCCCGTGTGTTCTCCCCGGGTCCTGCTTTGATCCTTGTGCGGGAGGCCCGCCGTTGGCGCCAGGAGCGTGACGCTGCCCGTGATCGGCTGCAGCAGTGGGTCACGACCCGGGTGGAGGCGTCCAGGGAGGTGACCCTGGACGACATCCGTCGGGCGCCTCTGGGCTCGGTGTACACCGACACGACGGGCGACGTGTGGATGCTCGAAGCCCTCTCCAACATCGCGCCTGACGCATGGATGGTCAGTCCGAAAACCAGTCCCCGCCGGGCGTCGGAGGTGCTCCAGAAGTGGGGGCCGCTGACGCTTCGTTGGTCGCCCGACTGTCAGGGGGGCGACTGATGAGCGCCCAGCACGCCCTCTTTGATGTCCCTCTGGCCCAGGCCAGATCGTCGAAGTCTGACGGGCGCAGGGTGGATGAGGCCGGTCTCCGGCGGGTCGCCTTCTGTTACACCGTCACCGCCGCCGGCACCGCTACTGGGATCCGGTTCGGCGCGACGGTAGAAGATGCAATGCGGTGGTGTTCGTCGCCGCTTTCGCGCGGCGTCTTGCACGGCACCGAGTGGATCTATTGCTGGACCAGCGCCTGGAATTACGTCCGCCATTACCGGGGCGATAGCGGCGCCTATGACACGGGCCACGCGTATCTCCTTGACATCCGGGGCCTCCGCGATAACGGCCTGTGGGATGACCGGATTGCCTCTACTGGCTGCAAGCTCTTCCGTCTGGAAGACCTCCCCGGCCTGCTCCGCCCCATGGGCGTCGAGGTGCTCGCCGATCCCTGCTCCTTCTACACCGCCGCCCGTAGACCTCGATTGGGGGCCCACCGATGAGGATCCGTAGCATCAAGCCGGAGTTCTGGCGGTCGTCCGCCATCTCAGCTCTCCCGATCGAGGATCGGCTCCTGTTCATAGGACTTTGGTCCTACGTCGACGACAACGGCGTCGGCCTCGACAAGCTGTCGAGCATCACCGCCGACCTGTTCGCCGACGACCTCGCACGCGACCCTCGCGACACACTCGCGAGGGTGTCGCGAGGGCTCGCGCAGCTTTCCGAAGCCGGTCGCATAGTCCGCTACACCGCCGAAGACGGGTACGAGTACCTCTCCATCACCGGATGGCACCACCAACGCATCGACCGACCCTCGAAACCCCGCTACCCACTCCCGACAAGCCCAAACGTCACAATTCGCGACACACTCGCGAGCCCTCGCGACACACTCGCGAGCCCTCGCGACACACTCGCGCCCGGAACAGGGGAACAGGGGAACAGGGGAACAGGGGAAAAGAACAGTGGTTACGTCCAAGACCAACCTCACCTAGGTAACGCGCGCGTTGTCGATTTTGGGATTGGAGCAAGGCGATGAACAGGATGGAGACCGAGCGTCTGGCTGGCGCCGTCAACAAGCTCCGCCCGGACTGGCCGTGGGCCTCGCTGGTGACCTTCATCGAAACCCACCTCGTCGAGCACGCCTACCAAGACGCCGCTGTAGCGCTTGCCTACATCGCCACCGACGCCACCACACGGACCCCCAAACGCGTCCTGGAGTCCGGCCCATGGTGGCCGACCAGGACGTCCTCGCCGCGGGCCGAACCCGGGATCATCACATACTGCGATCACGGCGAGCCCGGATCCAGCTGCCCGGCCTGCTACCCGCGCCGCCTCGGCGGCTCCGGCGTCGGCCCCACACCCGAACAACGCGCCGCGATGCGCGCAGCCATGCGAGGAGACCTCGATGCCTGACCAGACCGAACGCCTCACCGCGCATCCGACCCGCGAGGAGCTGGAGAAGGCGGGGATCGTGCTCTACGACCCCGCGTCCGCCCGCGCCGGCGAGGACCGCTACCTGCGCCTGATGGGTGCCCTGATCGTCGTGTATCTCGTGGCGGGGGTCATCGCCGGGATCATGGTGGTGGTCCTATGACCGCCCACGAACTAGCGCCTGCGGAGATCGTGGAGGGCGAGGTCGTCACCACGGTTGATCCGGCCCTTGGCCCGGTTCGCCACCCGCGCACCCCTCAGCACATCCTGCCCGGATGGCTCCGCAGCGCTGAGGCGGCCTCTCAGACGCTCCGGTGGGCGGGCTGGCACTATGGTCGAGTCAGCCTCTACCACGCCGTCAGGGGCCCGTGGTACGCCGCTCAGCTCGCATTCTGGGCTCCGCTCGGGTTCATCCGGCTCCTGGTACGGCTGATCCTGTGGACAGCGGACGCCGACAGCCTCCCGGCGTACCGTGACGCGATCCAGGTCGCCTCCCGCGAAAGCCCGGGCACGTACCTGCGGATCCGGCAAGAACGTGCGCACCGCGTCCTCGTCCGGATCCTGTCCGTGACCGCGGTCACCGCCAGCGTGGCAGTGGCTCTCGTGGTGGCGTGGTGGCAGGCCGGTGATGCCGCTGTCGTGCTCGCAGGCGGCGCCGCCCTCACCGTGCTCGGCCTGGCCGGCCGGAGGAGCACCAAGCCGCTCCTGGGCCCGGTGGTCGACCCGTCGGAGGCGCCGCGGATCAACTCGGAGCTGATCGTGCGGGCTCTCGGAGCGCTCGGGATCAGCGAGTTGAACAAGGCGCTACGCCCCGATGGGGAGGGTGTCGGGTTCGCGGGCCCGATCGTGCGGGACGGCGCCGGGTGGCGAGCGGAGATCAACCTTCCCACCGGTGTGACCGCTGGTGCTGTGATCGAGAAGCGCGACGAGATGGCGTCAGGCCTGCGCCGGCCGATCGACTGTGTGTGGTTGGAGCCCGACCACAGCCAGCACGCCGGCCGGCTCGTCATGTGGGTCGCGGACCGGTCCTTGGCGAAGACCAAACCGAAGCCGTGGCCACACGCCGGCGGGGGGCCCTTGAGCCTGTTCGACCCGATCACCCTCGGCTGGGATCCCCGCGGGCGGCCGATCACGGCCACCCTGATGTTCGTCAGCGGCATCATCGGCGCGCAGCCGCGTATGGGCAAGACCGGCGCCGTACGGCTCATGCTGCTCGCCGCCGCGCAAGACCCCAGGTGCGAAATCCATGCGGCGGACCTCAAGGGCGGATCGGACTACCTCCCGCTGGAGGATCTCGCGACGCTGCACATCGGCGACGACCCGGAAACCATCGCGGCGCTCGCCGAGGACCTCCGGCGAGTCCAGGCCGACATGCGCCACCGCTACGAGGTGATCCGGTCGTTGCCCCGCCAGGAGTGCCCGGACTCCAAGGTCACCGACGAACTCGCCAGCCGCGGCATCGGCCTGCACCCACTCGTGTACGCCCTCGACGAATGCCAGCTCGCGTTCCGCGACCCGGTGCTGGGCAAGGAGATCGAGGAGATCGTCGAGGACCTCTCCAGGCGCGGCCCGGCCGCCGGCATCATCATGCTGGCCGCCACCCAGCGCCCTACCAGCAAGTCCATCCCGACGAACATCTCCGCGAACGCGGTCTTCCGGCTGTGCTTCCGGGTCGCCGGCCAACTCGAGAACGACGTCGTGCTCGGCACTGGCATGTACAAGCAGGGCTACCGGGCGAACGGGTTCACCCCCGACGACAAAGGCATCGGCTACCTGATCGGTGGCGAGGGCGAAGCGGTGAACATCGTCCGGTTCGCTTACGTCAACGGCGTCCAGGCCGAGGAGATCGCCGCCAAGGCCCGCAAGCTCCGCCACCCCAAGCCCGCCACCCCGACCCCAGAAGACGACGTCGAGACGGTGATCGACCACGTCCTTGCGGTGTGGCCGGCAGGGGAGCCGGCGGCCTGGTGCGACGCTCTCGCCGCGCTGCTGGCCGACGCCTACCCCGCGCTCTACGCCGGATGGCAGGCCGCTCAGGTCTCGACGTCGCTGCGCCCCCACGTGACCGTCGTGCAGGTCAAGCGTGACGGCGTCAACCGGCGCGGCGTCCGGCACTCAGACCTCCTCCTCGCCGCCCGCAAAGCAGGTAGCAGCACAGGTAGCGGGCGGGTAGCAGACCCATGACAGGTAGCGCTACCGCTACCCGCCTGCTACCCGCCGAAACGCCATCTGGCTAGGCGGGTAGCAGGGTAGCGCTACCTGCTGCTACCTGCCGAGACCAGCCGCTACCCCCACATTCCGACCCCCAGACGAGAGGAGCTACCCCATGACCACCAGCCCCATCCCTCACCCGCCGCCCGGACGTCAAGCCGCCCCCCGCCCGCCCGCAACCAGACCCTCACCTGTCGCCCGCACGGCCGGCGAAGAAGTGTTCTGCGCGGCAGTGTTCGGTGACTCCCGGGGAGAGTTGATCCGCCGCGGCCGTGAGCAAGCCGAGGCGTTCTTCGGGTGCGGCGTCGTCCTGCGGAACGCCAAGTCCGCACACGCCCGGAGCTCCGACAAGTACCGGTACCGCGGCGAGTCCTGGTGGATGCCGCAGGAGGCGCATCGTGGCTGACCTGCCCGTCTGTGACCGCACCGGCCTCGCGCGGCTGTGGTGCTGCTGCCCCGACCACGAGTCCTTCACCATGACACCGGCCGAACGCCACATGGTGAGCGGCGGCGTGCACCATGTGGCAGACCTCGAACGAGCCGCCGGACGCCCGCTGCCCGAGGTGCGTTACACCAGGCGCACGCCGGTGCTGTGGCAGGAACCGCGCCCCCGCTCCACGGTGTGCGACGAGTCGCACTCTCGCCCTCCTGGCGCCGCCCTGTGTCACGAGTGCTCCGACCTCCTGGACCGGCTGCGCGCCGACGCACCGGCGCTGCTCCTCGCCCTCCATGAGGCCGTGATCAAGGACGTCGCGTTCGCTCAGCTGGGCGCGCCCGCAACGCACGCCGACCCTGAGACAGGAGCGCTGATCGAGGAGTCGCCCGTCCCGTTCAACGCCGGTGCCTCGGACGCGCTGCGCGAGGTCAAGGCAGCACTCCAAGTACGGCCGGTCTCTGCCCAGCTGGCCGCGCTGTCCGCGGCGGCGCGGCGAGCCCACCAGGTCGTGGACCGCCCGCGCGACGACATCCGCCTGGGCAAGTGCCCGATGTGCGGCGCCGCGATCAGCATGCCCCGCCCCGGTCACCATGACATCGCCGCCGGTCACGTCATGGTGACCTGCCCGGCCTGCACCTACCGGGCGTCGTGGGCTGATCACCAGCGAGTGATCCTGGACCAGGCCGGCGACACACCACTGACGATTGGCGAGATCGTCGGTGTCCTCACGCAAGGTGGTGAACCTGTCGCCCGCAAACGCATCGAGTACCTCGTCGCCCGGCATGGGCTGCCGCGGGAGAGGATGACGCGGCTGTACCGCCGCGGCCATGAGTTGGTGTTCGGGGAAGTCTGGGTCTACCGCCTCCGGGACGTGCGCGAACTCCAGGCGAAGCTTGACGGCGGCGCGTGACCTGCTAGCGTTGGGTACGAGATGAGGGCGCAGCGCGCCCCGAACCCGATCCTTCGTGGGTCGGGTTTCGTGCTGCATAAGGCCGGGTGATCCGCTCATGGGTAACCCGAGACGCACCAACGGTCACCGCCGTAACCAGGTCCGCGCCGCCGTCCTCGCCGAGGAAACTCACTGCGCGCTCTGTGGCCTGGTCGTCGACAAGACGTTGACGATGGCATGGGGTGAGCACGGGCCGCGGTGCGTTGACCTGGGTTGTCCCGGTTGTGTGCCGCATCCGCAGCGAGCGGAGGTGGACGAGATCGTGCCGGTCAAGTTCGGCGGCTCACCGTACGACCGTGCGAACTGCCGCTTGGCGCATCGGATCTGCAACCAGCGACGCGGCGATGGCACGCGGCCGGCCAGGGCCGAGGTCGTGCGCACCACCTACCCGACCAGCCGCGCCTGGTAGCCACCCGCCTGGTGGTGCCCCCTGGGGAGGGGACCCTCCCCCCGCCCCGGCAGCCCGCCAGCGGCATAGGGCTCTCGCGCGATACCCGTTTTCCCTAGCGTGACGCGTGACAGCACACGCCGTCACGCGAAGGAGGTCGTGACGTCATGCTGAAGCGCTGCGAGTGCGGCTGCGGCGAGACGTTCGAGGCAGCGCGCAGGTCTGCACGATTCGCGTCGGCGGCCTGCCGCCAGCGCGCCAGCCGCGCCCAGCGCACCCGGGGACCGAAGCCTGTTGCCAGCGTCGTACAGCTACCGACCGTGCCCTCCCGGCTGGCGGCGCCCACCTCGGTGTCGGCGGCGGTCGAGTCCGGCGACGAGATCGCGATGCACCATGCGCTGCTCGCGAGGATCACCAAGGCGATCGACGACCCGAACTGCCCACCCCGTGACTTGGCTGCACTGCAGCGCGCAGCCCGCGAGATTCGCCGCGAGATCACGGCGCTCGAGTTGGCGGCGAAGCAGGAAGCCGCCGAGGAGGTCCCCGAGGATGTCCCGATCGACGCGGCGTCTATCTGAGGTTGCTCGCCGCCTGGTCATCCCAGCGGGGATCGAGACCACCGGCTGGCCGGCGGTCGAGTTCTGGCTGAAGAAGCTCGGTCTCCCGTTCGACGGCTGGCAGCAAGGGATCGCCAAGCTGGCGCTCGGGAAGCTGTCGACCGGGGTGTACGCCTGCACGACCGGCGGTGTCTTCCTGAGCATTCCTCGCCAGGTCGGCAAGACGTACATGCTCGGCGGACTGGTCTTCGCGCTCTGCCTGCTCCATCCAGGACTCACGGTCATCTGGACGGCCCATCGGACACGGACGGCGTCCGAGACGTACAAAGCGATGAAGGGCATGGCACGGCGTCGCGCGATCGCGCCGTACGTCGAGAAGACACCGAAGAACAACGACGAGTGGGGCCTGCTCTTCACCAATGGCTCCCGGATCCTGTTCGGTGCACGAGAGAACGGCTTCGGCCGCGGATTCGCGCAGGTTGACGTGCTCGTGTTCGACGAGGCACAGATCCTGACCGACAAGGCCATGGACGACATGATCCCCGCCATGAACGCGAGCAATCAGCCGACTGGCGGCTTGGCGATCTTCGCCGGGACTCCCCCCAGGCCGACGGATGACTCGGAGGTCTTCGCCCGGGCGCGGGAAGAAGCCTTATCGGGCCAGGCGACCGCGACCCTGTGGGTCGAGTTCGCGACGAAGAAGGCGGTGGACCCGAAGACATGGCCCGCGGGCTATGTGGACTTCGAGGCGTTCGAGGAGGCGAACCCGTCATTCCCTGATCGGACACCGGAGGCGTCGATCATCAGGATGACGAAGATGCTGAGCCGTGAATCCCTGCGCCGCGAAGGACTGGGAATCTGGGACGAGAAGGCGGTCACACTGCTGCCCGTCTCAGCCGCAGCCTGGTCGGCTGGGCTCGTCCGGGAAGCCCCCGAGGGCCCACCGGCATACGGCGTCAAGTTCAGCCCCAATGGGCTCTCGGTGGCGGTAGCAGCCGCCGTCCTGGACGGCAACAGCGTTCACGCTGAGGTCATCGCCCGCCTGGCGGCCGATGACCTCGTGCTGCAGGACATGCCGCTCGCGCACTGGCTGGCAGCTCGGTTCGCGACCTCGGTAGCGATCGTCATAGATGGCAAGGGGGGTGCGGGCGCCCTCATCGACCAGCTGAAGGATCTCGGCGTCCACGGCCCCCTCGTCGTCGGCCCGACACCCGATCAGGTGATCACCGCGCACGCACAGATCCTCGCCTCGATCAACGCCGGCACGTTCACCCACATCGGCCAGGCCGAACTCAACCAGGTCGTGAAGGTCGCGACCAAGCGGCCCATCGGAACTCGGGGCGGCTGGGGATGGCAGTCGATCGACGGCACTGATGTCGTCGACCTCGACGCCGTCACCCTCGCCGCCTACGGCGCCCGCCTGTTCCCACCCCGCAAGCCGATGAGAGGACGGGTGATGCTATGAACCTCACCGCACCCCTGGTGCTCTCCGACCTCGCCGACACCTCGACACGAGGGAAGATCGACGCGATGCTGCAGCGCCTCGACGCGACCCGCCGCAGCAACCAGCTCAAGCAGGCCTACTACGACTTCGAGGCGCGCATCCCGCGGTCCCCGGTCCTCCCGATCGCGTGGCAGGAAGCCCGGCAGGTGTGCGGGTGGCCGGCAACGGTCATCGACGTACTGGAAGAGCGTCTCGATCTGCTGGGGTGGCGCGGCGACAAGTCCGGAACCCTGGAGGCGCTCTTCCGGACCGGTGGGATCGACCTGGAGGCGACTCTCGGGCACCTCGATGCTCTGCTGTACGGAGTAGCGTTCCTGCAGATCGACCCGCATGCGGTCGCTGACGGGCGCCCGGACCTGGTCACGGCCGCCTCTCCACTCACCACGACCGGCATCTGGGACGGTCAACGCCGACGCCTGGTCGCTGCGCTGACCATCGTTGAGCGTGACAACACCACCGATCAGCCCAGGGTGATCGCATACGCCGACGATGAGGTGACCGGCAGCCTGCAGAAGGTCGCCGGCGTGTGGCGGTGGGTCGACCGACGACTGAACCCGCTCGGCCGCACCCCGGTCGTTCAGATGGTCAACCGCCCCCGAGCATCACGACTCGGCGGCCGGTCCGAGATCACCCGCCCAGTGCGCTCCTACACCGACCAGGCGGTCCAGACGCTCGCCGGGATGCGCGCCAACCGTGACTTCTACGCCTACCCGCAGCGCTGGGCCGAGAACGCACCCGACGACCTGTTCGCCGACGACGACGGCACGCCCAAGCCCGGCTGGGTCACCGCGATGGCCGCCATGCTCACATCCGGCCAGCCAGGCCCGGGCCAGCAGCCAGTGCGGTTCGGGTCGTTCGCCAGCAGCCCGCCCACACCGTTCCTGGACCAGATCAGCGGACTCGCGACGCAGCTGGCCGGCGAAGCCGCGATCCCGCCGCACTACTTCGGGCTCCTCACCGACAATCCTGCGAGCGCAGAAGCCATCCGGAACATCGAGTCACGGCTCGTGAAGCGCACCGAGCGCCGCCAGACCAGCTTCGGCTGGGCGTGGAGGGAAGTCGGGACGCTGGTCCTCGCAGCACACGGCCAGGACGCCAACGGCATCTCGGTGCACTGGCGGGCCGCCGACACCCCAACCGTCGCCGCCGAGGCCGACGCCACCGTGAAGCTGGTCCAGGCCGGCGTCCTGCCCCCGCGCTCGAGCGTTACCTACGACCGGCTCCGCATCACGCCTGAGGATCAGAAGCAGATCGCCAGCGACTGGGTCTCCAATCAGGGCCCGCTCGCTGCTCTCGCGAGCGCGGTCACCAGGCAGGCGGGCCCCGCCGATGGCGCCGCCTGATCTGCTGATCCGCCAGCATCGGACCGACCAGATCAGGAACGGCGTCCTGGCTGCAGCGCTCACCATCGAGCTGGGCCACCTGTTCCTCGCAGGCCAGCTCACTCGTGACGAGTTCGTTGGCGGGCTCGTCGCGAGTGACAAGCTGACCCACGACGCCGCGGTGAGGACCGCAGCACGGTTCATCACCGCGCTGCGCGAAGCAGAAGACGCTGACGGGGTACTGGTTGAAGCCGAGTTCGACGGCGGCGCAAGCTACGGGCGAGCGATCGGAGCCGTGCGCGACCTCGACGCCGCGCAAGCCCGCCTCGACGAACGCGACTGGGACGCCGAGTTCCGCCGGATCATCGAGCACCTCGCTCTCCGCGCCGACCTCGCGGCGAAGAACTCCGGGCGCAGGACCATCGTCGAGTCCGCCGAAGCCTCCGGCCGCGCCTGGCGCCGGGTCAGCGACGGGAACCCGTGCACGTTCTGCGCCATGCTGATCGGCCGCGGCCCGGTCTACCGGAGTGCCGCATCCGCCGGCGCCGTCGTCGGCAGTGAACGACGTCACGCCCGGCATGGCGTCCAGGAAGGCCGGGGACGTACCCGCGGCACCCAAGGGCTCGGCGAGAAGTACCACACCTCATGCGGGTGCACCGTCGTCGAGCAGATCGGTACATGGACGCCCACCGCCGAGGAACAGCACTACGTCGACGCCTACGATGCCGCAGTCGCTTCGATCAGCGGCCCAGCGGACGCCACGAAGATCCTCTCCCACATGCGCGAGCACGGCGAGTTCAACGACTCGCCGAAAACGCAGACCGGTGGGGCTGGCGGCGGCGGTAACCCGCCTCGTCGTGGTGCGGGCCCGTTCAAGGAGATGGGCGACCCGCCAGACCGGGACGATCGCGCAGCCTGGAGCACGTACTGGATTGAACGGCAGAACGCGACCGGCGTGGACTTCAAGGGCGAGTACCTGGAGTCTCACGAGGTCGAACTCGTCGAACGTCTACTACGGGCGGGCCAGTCGATCGAGTGGATCCAGCGCCGGCGCAGCATCCCGACCAGCGACTTCGTGTGGGTCAACCATGGGGTGCCCGTCGAAGCGAAGTCGACCAAAGCGAAGTACGAAACCATCCGCGCCCGCATCGCCGACGCCGTCCGGCGCGCGGCGAGACACGGCGTGGCGAAGGAGTACTTCGTGATCGACCTCGGCGCCGAACCGCTCACCCCTGAACTGCGGGCCGCGCTCGCCAATTACAACCATGACCGCAGCAGGTACGCGATCCGCAGGCTGTGGGTCCTGTCCAGCGATGGCGACATCGAAGAGATCACCCTGGCGTGAAAAGCGAGGGAGCCGGTAACCCCCGCGGTGCGGGGGTGGCTCCCTCGTGAGTCCAGGTTACTACCACCACCCGGGAAGGGGAATCACCTCATGAGCGAGGGAACCAATCAGCAGCCTGCCAGCCCGGCCGCCTCGACTCCGGCGACCGGTCAACAGCAGGAGGCCGCTACCGGCGCGCAGACCGGGGATAGCCGCACGTTCTCCCAGGAGGACGTCAACCGGCTCCTGGCAGCCGAGCGGCGCAGCCAGGAGCAGAAGTTCGCCGACGCTGTCACCAAGGCGGCCCAGTTCGACGAACTGGAGAACAAGAACAAGACCGAACTGCAGCGGTCGACCGAGCGCGCCGAGAAGCTGGAGAAGGAACTGGCGGCTGAGCGGACGTCACGGCTCCGGCTGGAGGTCGCTCAGGCGAAGGGGTTGCCCGCAGCGATGGCGGCCCGCTTGCAGGGTTCCACCAAGGAGGAGCTGGAGGCTGACGCCGAAGCCCTTGCCCGACTGCTGCCCGCGCAGCAGGCACCGAACACCTTCCGCGACGCGCAGGGCAGACCTGCCGGCGCACCCACCTCCGGCGACTGGCTGCGCGACAGCCTCGCTCGCCGCTGACCCCCTGAGAGGAACCACCACTCATGGCCGGATACGACCAGATCGTCGGCCGGGCTGACGTCGCCGAGGCGATGATGCCCGACCAGGTGATCACCGAGATCATCCAGACCACCCCCGAGGACTCCGTCGTCCTCACCCGCGCCAAGAAGGTGCGGCTGTCCGCGAAGAAGGCCAAGCAGCCGGTCCTCGCCACCCTGCCCGAGGCCTACTGGGTCGACGGCGACACCGGGCTCAAGCAGACCACCAACGTCACCTGGTCGGGCCTCTCGATCACCGCCGAGGAACTCGCTGTGATCGTCCCGATCCCGAACGCGGTCGTCGATGACTCGAATGTGCCCCTGTGGGAGCAGGTGAAGCCTCTCCTGAAGGAGGCCATCGGCAAGGCCGTCGACCGCGCCGCGCTGTTCGGCGTCAACAAGCCGGCTTCGTGGCCGGCCGGTATCATTCCCGCCGCCATCGCCGCCGGGAATGTCGCAAAGGTTGGTGCGTTTGTCTCTGGCACGACCGGCCCGACCCACGACCTGGCGTCCGCGTTCCTCACCGTCGCCGAGAAGGCATCCGCCAAGGGCTTCGCAGTCAACGGGTTCATCGCGCGGCCCGGCCTCAACTGGCGCCTCCGCGGGCTCAAGGACAACCAGGGACAGTACCTGTT
Source organism: Propioniciclava sp. (assembly GCF_047602245.1). GTDB lineage: Bacteria > Actinomycetota > Actinomycetes > Propionibacteriales > Propionibacteriaceae > Propioniciclava. The sequence goes on along the minus strand of NZ_JASGHT010000001.1, from coordinate 2,556,271 downwards.
CGGGGCGGCGACCCAGGGCGGCAACGCCAGCCTGTTCGGCTTCAACCTCGACGAGGCACGCAACGGCGCCTGGGATGCCGCCGTGGCCGAAGGCATCGCGATCGACTGGTCGAAGTTCGTCGTCGGTGTGCGCCAGGATGTCACCTACGACCTCTTCAGCGAAGGCGTCATCTCCGACAACACCGGCAAGGTCGTCCTCAACCTGATGCAGCAGGACTCCAAGGCGCTCCGTGTTGTCATGCGCGTCGGCTTCCAGACGGCCGTGCCCCGCACCCGTCTCGACGGCGGCACGTTCGCCTACCCCGCCGGCGTCGTCACCCCGGCGGCCTGACCATGCCCCGCCGCACCGAGGCCCAGAACGACGTCACGCCCGACACCGAGGCCCAGAACGACGTCACACCCGACAAACCCGATGGGCCGACGTTCATGGTGTCACCCGACGGAGACGGGCACGAGATCGTGCCGCAGGGAGTCCAGGCGCTCCTGGCGCTCGGCTGGACGATCGGCTGACCATGGCGCTCGTCATCGACCCGGAAAAGCTGGTCACGCTACGTCCAGAACTGTCTCCGGCGATGGCCGCCATCATGCTGCAGGGGGCGATCGCGCGTGCCGCCCGCATCGCCCCCTGCATCATGTCCGACGCGTTCCCCTACGGCGACGCCGCTACCTCCATCATCCTCGACGCCCTGGTGCGCCGCTTCGATGGAGGTAGCGGGGTGGTGACGCAGCAGACCGCGGGCATGTTCTCGCAGTCCACTGACGGCCGAGCGTCCATGAACCTCTTCACCAGCCAGGAGCGCGCCGATCTGGCTGCGATGTGTGCCCAGTCCACGGCGCGGACGTTGAACACCGCGCCGGTCGGAGCGCTCAACGAATGGTCGAGGGGTCGCGTCAACGGCGCCCTCGGCGCCGGCCCGGGCGGACTGTGATGGACATCCCGACTCGCCCAATCCTCGTCCAGGCCTACACGCCAGGCATCAACGATCACCGGGCACCTGTCGACGGATGGGGCCCCGCTGTCAGCATCGCGGTGTACTGCTGGCAGCCCGCCGCTATGACCCAGGCCCCTGAGGGCAACCGGCACCCCATCGAAGCCGAATACGACGTCCTCGCACCTCCCGGCACCGATACGCATCCCCGCGACCGCTGGCACCTGCCCATCGGCGTATGCGAGCAGGTCGGGCATCCTCGCGACTACACCGGTGGGCCCTGGTGGCCCGACCCAGGGGTCGCCGTCCGCGTCCGACGAGTGGAGGGATGACGCATGGGCACCCGATTCCTGTGGCGACAGCCATACGCCGCAGCCCGGTTCGCTCCCGGCGTGCTGGCCGTTCTCGACGATCTCGCGCAACGGAAAGCGGCGCAGTGCGGCGAGGGCTACGAGGCGAAGCCCGCCCACCAGGGCACGTTCGGCGGCGGCCGCGTCATCGTCTTGACGGTCACCCGCAGGGCGATGGTCGCCGAGGCGAAGTATCACAACCTGGCGAGGCCGTGATGTGGGCCGACGCCGAGAAGATGACGCTGGACTACCTCGCCGCCGCGCTCCCTGGGCGCCTCGACGAGGACGTCGTCCTCAGCACCACGGTGCCCTCGCCTCTCCCCGATTGCCTGGTGCGGGTCATGTCATCGGGGTCCGAGCGGCGCACCATCGTGCACCGCGACTCCCGGATCACCGTCGAATGCTGGTGGCCCGGCGACGAATCGAGAGCATCCCGGCTCGCCGAGATCGTCTACGAGACGCTCGACGAATGGGAGCTGCTGCCCGCCTTCGATGGCTGGCCATCTGGCCCCTACCCGCAGCCTGACCCGACAACTGGGTGCCCCCGATACGTCATGACCTGTGTTGTGCGACACCGAACGGAGACCTGATGGAGCTCTACCACCCCCTGACCAGGCAGGAGATCGAAGTCTCCGACGCCGAGCCATGGATTGATGCCGGATGGCTCACGACGCCCCCGGACGCCCCCGAGACCCCCACCGACCAGAATGAGGAGGGCTGATGCCCAACAAGAACAACGTCGTCGTCGGTAAGCCGAAGGTCGCCGGCGCGATCTTCCGAGCCCCGGCAGGGACCGCGCTGCCCACCGATGCCACCGCACCGCTCGCCGCCGCCTACAAGGAGCTGGGATACGCCAGCTCCGACGGCTGGGGGCGCCAGATCGAGAAGGCGTTCGAGACGATCGCCGCCTGGGGCGGTGACGAGGTCAAGCGCAGCCGCACCGAGCACTCGGTCGGCGTCACCGTCACTCTCATCGAGAACCTCAACGAGGCAACCCAGACGGCGAAGTGGGGCACGGCCGCCGTGACCGTCACCCCAGCGAATGCCACCCACGGTAAGCAGATCACCGTGGCCTATGCCGGCGACGACACACCCTCCGGGGTGTGGGTGTTCGACATGTACGACGAGGGCCGGTTGCACCGCACCGTGTTCCCGGACGCGCAGGACACCACAGAGAGCTTCGAGCAGACGTTCAGCGACGGCAGCCCGATCGGTCTGCCGTTCGAGCTGACCGCCTACCGCGACCCGATCACCGGGAAGTACTTCTACGACTACCTCGACGACGGAAAGAAGACCGCCTGATGGCCAAGAAGAAGAACAAGAGCGGCAACCCCGCCAAGCGGAACCTGCCTGCCACCCACGACCACCAGCCGAAGGCCCCGGCGGTCACCACCATCGACGTCGAACTCGACGGCAACACGATCACCGTCGATCTCGCACCGGTCCGCAACGTGCGGCTGATGCGACGGCTCAAGAACGAGGACGTGGGTGCGCTCGTCGAGTTCTTCGAGGGCACGTTCGGCGAGCAGCTCGACGAGCTGGAGGAGCGATACAACCTCGTCGACATCGACGAGTACCAGGCCCTCCTGTCCCGCGTGATGGAGAAGGTGGCCGCGGCCAACCCAAACTCCCGGTCCTAGTAGCGCTCTTGGTGGAGTACCGCGACCACCTGGTCGCGGACTTCTGGCGCTACTACGGCCGGGGCCTCGACGACCTGCTCGACGCCGGCGTACCGCTCGCGGACGTAGCAGCCATGGCCGCCACGCTCCCCCGAGAATCGGCCACCCTCCTCGCCGTCCACCCGCGCGAGGAAATCGAACTATGGGATCCCGCCGCCTACCTCCTCGCCACAGCCGTCGACCAACTCGCCGGCGGCAACTGGCAGCGCGGCGGCGGGAAGGGCGCCCGCCCCAAGCCCATCAAACGCCCCACGGTGCAAACCAAGGGGAGCCAGGACGACGGGTCGTCAATCGACGACTTCGCAGCCTGGTACGCCGCCCGCCCCGGCGGCAGGCCGCTCGCGGCCACAACTGAATAACAACTGAACAGCCCGTCACGACACCAACCCTTACCCCCCGTCTGGTGGTTGGTGTCGTGACGGGCACCCCCGTGTGGAGGTGACGCGATGGCCACCGAGATCGGCACCGCTTTTCTGAGCATCGTCGCCTCCACCAAGGGCATGGCCAAGGACATCCGCAAGGCGTTCGGCGAAGCCGAGGACGTCGCCAGCAAGTCAGGCAAGGGCTCCGGCCAAGGCTTCCTGTCAGGGATCAAGGGCACCCTGCTGAAGGCCGGCGCCGTCGTCGGTGTCGGTGCGCTGGTCGGCAAGACGATCTCGCTCGGCATGCAGCGCGCCATCGCGATCGAAGGCAGCCAGAAGAAGCTCGAGGGGCTCGGTCACTCGGCGTCCTCGATCAGCTCGATCATGGACTCGGCGCTGAAGTCGGTGCGCGGCACCGCTTACGGCCTGGGTGACGCCGCCTCCGTGGCCGCGATGATGGCCGCCGCCGGCGTGAAGAACGGCGACGCGATGACCCGGACGCTGTCCACGGTCGCCGACGTCGCCGCGATCTCGGGCCGATCCCTCACCGACATGGGCACGATCTTCGGCAGCGTCGCCGCCCGCGGCAAGCTGCAGGGAGACGACCTGCTGCAGCTGATGTCCTCCGGCATCCCCGTCCTGCAGATGCTGGGCCAGCACCTCGGCAAGACCTCCGCCGAGGTCTCCGACATGGTCTCCAAAGGCAAGATCGACTTCGCGACCTTCGAGGCCGCCATGCACGCCGGCATGGGCGGCGCCGCGCTCAAGTCGGCCGAGACCTTCTCCGGGGCACTCGCGAACGCCCAGGCCGCGCTCGGACGCCTGGGTGCGGCGGCGATGGGCCCGGCCCTCACCGCGGCCAAGCCCATCCTCATCGGGCTGACCGGGCTCATTGATGGCATCACCTCCGCAGTGAAGCCCGCCGCGGAAGCCCTCGGCATCAAGATGGTCGGTGCCGCCGAGGAGGCCGGCGCCAAACTCTCCCAGCTCGGTGAGATCATCGTCGGCGCCGGCGACCTGTGGAACCTGGTCACGAAGGCCTTCGGCGACGCCGCACCGGTCCTGAATTTCGCCGCGGCCCTCTCGCCGCTCAACCTCGCTTTCAAGGCGCTCCAGCCGGTCCTACCCCAGATCGCCGACGCCGTCGTCCAGATCATCAAGGCCCTCGCCCCCGCGGTCCCCACCCTCGCATCCGTGGCCGCCCAACTCGCTGTCGTGGCCGCTCAGATCGGCGGGCAGCTGGTCACCGGCCTCGCGGCAGTCCTCCCCGCGCTCATCCCCATCGTGGTGAAGCTCGCCGAACTCGCCGCCGCGCTGCTGTCGAACGAGCCACTCGTCATGGCCGTCGCCCAGGCGTTCATCGGCTGGAAACTGATCAGCGGAGTCATCCCGCTGGTGACCGGGGTAGCGTCGTCCGTGTCCGGGCTGATGGCCGGCATGAAGGCAGTCACGCCGCTGATCAGTGCCTTCGGGCTCGGCGTCCGCGGGGGCTTCGCGCCGCTGGTCGGTGCCGCCAAGACCGCGCAGCTACTTGGTCACGCGATCGCCAGCCCGGGCACCGCCATGCAGGGCTTCGTGCGAATCGTGACCGACGGGCTCGCCGGCGCGCGCACCACGATCAGCGCATTCGTCAGCGCCGCCTCAACGGCCCTGCGCGGCCTCTGGGCAATCCTGGCGGCGAACCCGATCGGGTTGGCGATCGCTGCCGTTGCAGCCCTGACGGCCGGCCTGGTGTGGTTCTTCACCCAGACCGAGACCGGCCGTCAGGCGTGGGCAGCGTTCACCGACTGGCTGGCGGGTGCCTGGACTGGGCTCGTGTCGATCGCGACCGGCGTGTGGGAGTCGATCGTGTCCGGCGTCACTGGCGCCGTGTCGGCAGTCACATCCGCCTGGAACGCGGTCCCTGGGCTCTTTGCTGGGATTTGGGCATCGATCATGTCCGGCGCCACCGGTGTGTGGACTGGGATCGTGTCGTCGGCGTCGTCGGTGGCGACCGCGGTGCTCAACGCGTGGACTGGCTTCACTACTGCGCTCGCTGGGATCTGGTCGGGCATCGTCACGACCGCCACGACGATCTGGGCGTCGGTCGGGCCAGTCATCACCGCTCCCCTCCAGATGTGGGTCGAGGCCTTCACCGCGGTATGGGAGTCCATCAAGGCAATCGCCGCAGCGGCATTGCTGATGCTGGTGGGAATCTTCACCGGCAACGGCGAACTGATCGCCTCAGCGATGCAAGGACTGTCCGGCACGCTGGCGGCAATCTGGACCACCGCGCTGGGGAACATCCAGCTGATCGCCACCAACGCCTGGTTGGCGATCTCGGGGGCCTGCGCCGCCGCGTGGGCTGCTATCACCGCGACGCTCTCGTCGGCGTGGGCGGCGATGGTCGCGGTCGTGTCCGGCGGCGTCAACACCGCGATCGCGTTCGTCGCGGCCCTGCCTGGACGTGCGGCCGCAGCCTTGTCCTCACTCGGCGGCACGATCACAGGCATCGCGTCGTCGGCGTGGGCCAGCTTCACTCGCACGGTCAACTCCGGCGTCAGCCAGGCCACCAGCTACGCCCAGCAGCTCCCGGGCCGTGCCGCGTCGGCGCTGTCGGCGCTGGGCGGCCTCATCTCCGGGATCGCACGCTCGGCGTGGGCGGCGTTCACGAGCGCGGTGTCGTCGGGCATCTCGTCGGCGATCTCCCTGGTCGCTTCGCTCCCGGGCCGCGCCGCATCCGCGCTCAGCGGCATCGGTGGCGCTCTCGTGGGCGCCGGCGGCCAGCTCATTCAGGGCCTGATCAACGGCATCACGGGCGCGGCCGGCGCGATCGCGGGCAAGGTCCGGGGTGTGGTCGAAGGCGCGATCGCCGCCGCGAAGAACGCTCTCGGCATTCACAGCCCGAGCCGGGTGTTTGCCTTGATCGGCGAGCAGACCGGGCAGGGGGTGGTGCAGGGTCTCGCCGCAATGGAGGGCGCTGTCAGCCGTGCCGCCTCGGCGATGACGGCGGCGGCCATTCCGCAGCACCCGCTGCAGATCCCCGTCGATCTCGCTCTCGCTGATCTGTCGAGCCGGGTGCATACCTCGGTGCAGGCAAAGTACGACGCCATCGCCACACGGATCGGGTCCCCCGGACCCCAACCAGGGAGCGCCGCAACGCCCCCGCCAGCCCAGGGCGCCCGTGAGCTCCACCTACACAACCCCGTCTTCAATGTCACCGCGAAGGACATCGAGGGCGTCGCCGCACTGCTCCGTTTCTTCGAGCGGCTCCCGCTGCTGTCGCTGCTGCCAGAGGAGGTGTGATCGATGCCGGAGAAGTCGTGGGGCAACTCGGTCGGATCAGGATCTGGCGCCACCCTGTCGCTCATCTACGACCGCATCGCCGACGACGGTGTCAACGCGTGGCTGGTGAATCCTCGCATCCAGTTCTCCTCCAAGCCTGGGTGGAACGACGCAACGAACTGGATCGACACCGGCGGCCAGCTCGTCACCGCCGGGCGCGTCCACACCGGCAGCCCCCTTAACGGTGGTACCCGGACGTGGAACGTCTCGGCGAAGAACGTCGCCATGACGTACGCCGGGGTGCAGGTGCTCACATGGACTGCCACCGTTTACGGCGTCAGTTTCTTCAACGGCGATCAGGCCACCACGACCTACACGTTCGAGATCCAGATCCCGCGGCGCCCCTACTCCAAGCCGCTTCCAGCAAACGGGTTCACGGTTACAATCAACGCTGACCTGAATCGTGCCGAATGCGTATGGCAGGGCAACTACACGGGCGCGGATGGGGCACATCCGTGGGTGAACCAGTTCGTCGAGGCCTCGACCGATAATTGGGCCACGGTCGTGTCGTCGGCGGCCTTGCTCTGGCCGGCGACGACGTACAACTGGGCGCACCTCGCGGGCAACTCGCGCTACCATTTCCGCCACTCCGCAACCAACGCGGCCGGCCGCAGCGAGTACCGGACGAGCGGCCCGTTCTTCACTCCACCAGCGAAGCCCGGGAAACCCGTGGCCGCGAAGCGGCAGGACGGCGCGATCGTCATCACCGCAGAGAACCGGGCACCGTGGGCCAACCAGTTCGCCATCCGCGACTCCTCGGACGGGCAAACGTGGACGGTCATCACGGACGCCGCCACGTCGCTGCCCTACGTCCACCAGGGCCCATCGTCGGCGGTGACCCACCGGTACCAGGTCGCCGCCCGCACCCCGAACGGCCACTGGTCGCCGTGGTCGGACGCCTCGAACACGGTCGCCCTCCTCGCCGCGCCCGCCCGTCCAGTCTGGCGTCCGGCGAACTCGGCCTTCGACGCGTCGCTCCCGATCGCGGTGGCATGGGACCACACCCCGGTGGACACGACGGCGCAGACGGCTTACGAGATCCGCTGGCAGTCAGGCGGATCGTGGGTGACGTCGGGCAAGATCGTCACGACATCATCGTCGCATACCTTCGCGGCAGGGACGTTCGCGCAGGGTGTGGTGATCGGCCGGCAGGTTCGCACGTGGGGGCAGCACGCCGACCCGTCTGCCTGGTCAGCGACAGCGACGTTCGCGACGTCGGCGCGACCGCTCGCTGGGATTGTGAGTCCCACCCCCGGATCGGTGATCCCGGGACGGCGTCTGAGGGTGGCCTGGGCGTTCTTTGACCCTGCTGGTGACCAGCAGTCATCTTGGGAGGTGCGGCTGTGCCGCGGCCAGGATGCTGCCCCGATCGGTGTGTGGGCGGGCGTTGGTGCGGCGCGCGACTTCACCGTTCCGTACGACCTGGAGGACGCCACGAGCTACACCGTGGACGTCCGCGTCCGCGATGGTGTGGGGCTGTGGTCCGATCGGGTGTCGTCACAGATCGAGGTCGTATATGCGCCACCCCGGCCGCCCGTCGTCCACTACGAGTGGGACGTCGCGCGAGCAGCTGTCGTGCTGGAGATCAGCAACGCCGGTCAGGTCGGGTCTTCGTCGATCACCTCCGATGACGACTGGGGGTTCTACTTCCTCGACTCCGCCGATGTCTCGCCGGCGGAAACCACAGGCTTCTACTACGTCTCCGACGATGGCGCCTATACGGTCAGCCCAGCCGAGAACGCAGGCCTCTTCTGGGTGGAAGGCAATCAGGCCGACGCTCCCCCGGTCGACTTCCACAACATCTACCGCGACGGTCAGCTCGTCGCGACGGGCATCGGCGTGAACACCACATGGGTCGACCCCCTCCCGAACATCGCTGGCGCGACTTACCGGGTCGAAGCGGTCTCCGCTCTCCCCAGCCAATCCGACACGGCCATTGAGGTCCAGCCAGACACCGCGGTGCTCCGCCGGGTCTGGCTCAACACGGGGCCCGGCTGGGAGGTCGTGGCGAGCTGCTGGGGAAACCTCCGCCGGACCCAGACCCGCGGGCGCATCCGGTCCCTCGACCGGTACTCCGGCCGCGAACTCCCCGTCGAGACGATCGGCGAGGGACGCATCAACGAGCTCAGCATCCAGGGAACGCTCATCACCGCCGACGACTCACCTGCCGACTTCTGGGCCGTCGCCGAAGATGACCACGGCAACACGTGCTACCGCGACCGCTACGGTTCCTGGTTCGTCACCATCGAGCCGGTCCCTGTCAGCCAGACCGGCTCGGCGACCGCAGAAGTCGCCGTCACCCTGACCGAGACCGGCTATCGCCCGGAGGTGCTGTGATGGTGGACTACGCCGCATCCGGCCTGAAACAGACGATGCGCTTCGAGCGGCTGACGCGCGATCGGAAGACCCTCGACGCCCTCACAGGCGTCGCTAGCTTCTCCCGCGAGCGCAACCAGCACGCCTCACCATCCACGGGCGCCACGATCAGCATCGACCAGCAAGCACCCGACGACTGGCGGCGCGGCGCAATCCGCGCTCTCGCCCAGTCCTCGTTCGCGGGCAAGACCGAGATCGTGCCCGTCTTCACCGGGATCCCCGTGCTGACCGGCGACCGGCGAGCGTCACGCCAGAGCAAGGTGACCCTCCGCCTCCTCGACTACACGACCCTGCTCGACCGGCCACTCGGCCGCCCCGTCTACCTGCAGGCCGGCGGCAGCTACACCGCCCTCGTGCGGCAGCTCTACAGCACTGCGGGCGCCACGGGGCACGCCATCACCGACTCGGCCGCGGTGAGCGCCTCGGGCGCACGCTGGCCGGCCACCAAGACCATCCGGCAGGTGTGCACCGAGATCGCCCGGGCCATCGGATACCGGGCGACCTGGGCCGACGAGCTCGGCGCCCTCCACTTCGAGCCCTACATCGCTCCCGGCCACCGGCCCGTTGACCCCGACCTCGGGTTCGTGCACGGACATACCTGCACCTACCGGCCAGACGTCGACGTCGACGTCGATTTCAGCGACACCCCGAACATGAGCCTTGTGACGGCTCGATCCCCCTGGGATCGCGTGGAAGGGGTGGCCGCGACCGCGTTCTTGCCCGACCGGCATCCCCTCTCGGTGGCCTCCCGGGACGGTTATGTGGTGCCGCTCGTCGAGGAGGATGTCGACCTGGGCGTTGAGATCACCCCAGGGTCGACCTGGGACGACCCCGACGATGTCACGATCGACTGGTGGCGCGGCTACATCCAGCCATTCGCCGACGCGTACGCCGCCAGAATCCTCGAGCAGAAATCAGCCATCGCGCTGTCTTACACCGTCGAGAACCGTTTCCGCCCCTTCGCGCTGATGTCCGCCACCAGGCTCCTCGTCCCCGCTACGGACGCCGCGCCCGAGATCGACACGACCGTGACGATCTCGAAAGACACACTCGAGTATCAAGCAGGGGCTGTGCCAACCATGACGACCACACTGACGGAGGTACAGGCATGAAGATCCGTGTGATGGAGGTCGGCCCGGACGGTTTCGCGCCGCCAGCCTTCCGCGTTCACGCCAGCCAGGTGGTCGGTCTCCCCACCGCCGCCCTTGACGAGGCCGCCGTCCTCGACCTGATCTATGGGCCAATGGTGCAGCGCTCGCTCGGCATCGTCGAGCAGCGGCCTACCGACCTCCAGGAGGGCGACCTCTGGTTCGAGGTGGAGGGGTGAGCAATTTCGGCGGTTTTGTGAGGCGCCAGGGTAAGATCATCCGCCTGTTTGGCGACGGATCGCGATCCGAGGACGCCCGCCCCGACGAAGGAGCAATCGACCCCTTCACCGGCGTGCCGTATGTCCGGTACGAGACTTTGTACCGGACATCGCACTCGTCTGTGACTGAAACGCTCAACACACTCGCGACCAAGGCGGTGGTCACGTTCCCGGAAGATGAATTCCTTCTGCACGACTTCGCCGCGCTCGATAAGGGTGGCGCTGTTACGCACTCCGCGCTGAACCTTGAAAAGTCAACTGTCTGTGGGATCGTCGGATACCGCCGGACCCGCTTCCGGCTGGTCGAGGGATCATCAACCCGTGGCGGGACCCCCGTGGCGCCTGCTCAGTCCTCGGGCGGCACAACCCAGGCCAGGATCATACGGTCAGTCGACGCGACGGGCCCCCTGACGATCCGCAACATCGAAGTCCTGGGGACGCCACAGCCGTACTCAAAGGACGGCACGAACTATCGCAGCCACAACTACCATGCCCTCGAAATCTTCCGGCCGATGGGACCGGTGCAGGTCACCAACGTCCAGCTCCGGGGATGGCATGGTGACCACGGCGCCCCCCCGGGGGAAACGTCGGGGCTCGCGGTCACGATGGGCTCCCCACAACCACTCACCATCCAAGATATCGACGCGGATGGCCGGTTCGCCGATAGTTCCGATATTGCCGGGACCGTCGGCGTCCACGTCCTTCGCGCAATCAGCCCCCGAATGAAGCACATCAGGACGCACCACCAGCGCGCAGCCGCGAGTGCCGTCAATTATCACACATTCGACGCGCAATGGGAAGATTGCATCTTCGGCGAGGGGTCCATCGACAGCCCCGAGCTGAACAAAAAGGCCTGGGCGTTTAATGGCGAATGCAACGATGGCGTCATCCTGAAGGATTGCACATTCAGCAAAGCGAACGACGGATTTCATATCTCGCATTCCAACGGCTCCCATGAAATCATGCCCGGGCAGCCGTACACGAGCATTAACGGAAGCCTGACGGTCATAAACCCAACCTTCACTACCCCCTCCCTCGGTAACCTTCTTGCAATTCACACCTGGCAGAGGGGAATTGATGGACAGGATACGGTTGGCGCGAGCACCATCCCCACACCGCCCACTCGGATGCGAGTAGTGGACAGCATGGGCCGCGGCCAGCGGTTCTACTTTGTGCAGAACACTCACCACACCATTCAATCTGACGATCTCCCCCAAGGAGGGCTGTAGTCATGGCGATCTACAAGGTCGGCTTCGAGTCCGGCACCGACGGCGCTGCACTCACGGCTGCTCTCGCTGGATTCTCCACACGGTCAGTGAACGGCGGCACCCACACATTCAGTGCTGCCATGGCGGCACGCGGAGCACTTGGCGCCTCATTCCAGTGCGCCGCGAATGCTGGGACTTTTTGCCGCTGGACACCTCCGGCCGACATGCCACCTTCCTCGAAGGTGTCGTTCTCGGGGATTGTAACGCTGCCAACAACACCATTCACTGGGGACGTGACGATTCTTGGATTCCCAAATGCTGCCGGGTCCTACAACTCTCAGCGGGTCATCTCGGTGCGAGCGAATGGCGGATTCTATGCGCTGAATTCGCAAGCCATCCCCGGGACGGTTGGCGCCAATCTTTGGGGGCAACGCATCAGGGTCGCGGTCGCCCTCGACCTCACCGCGAAGACGGTCACCGCGCGAGCGTATGCGGCAGCCATCCCCGGCTCATGGACATCACCGCTCGGCGAAACCCTCGAACTCACAGGGCTGGCGCTCACCTCCGACCAAGTCGTCGGCATGGACGTAGGCATCCCCGGCCCCAGCGGAGGGCCCTACGTGCTGGGCTGGGACGAGCTGCAGCTTTTGATGGGGCAGGCAGTCCTGATCGGCGACAATCAGCAGGAGGAGCTACTCCCGACGCCCGTGTTCGCTCAGGCAGCCATCACCCAACCATCACGCTTTGGCGCCAAGGACGGCACGATCGCGGTGGCATGGAACGACGCGGGCGCTCCGGCGGTCTACGAGGTGTCGGTAGTGCCCGGAGATGTGGATGTCGCACCGATCCAGCGCACAGGCGTGCGCAGTCCGCAGATTTTCAGCGGACTGGAGGCGGGGACGCACACGGTGTTCGTTCGCAGGACGTCCTAAATATGGCCAGCCCTTCCGAGTGGGCACGCCAGCTCGTAGATGTTCCCCAACCCCCTCTCCCCGCCAGCTCCACATGGGGGCGGACGCTGATACTTATCCCGGCCCCCAGCATTCCGATTCCATCGCTCTGGGCGCGGGCGCTGGTCAACCTGAAGATCACCTCGCACCTTTACGTCTACCGCGACGGTCGGCCGCGCCGCCTCCGCCCTCACCTCTACCTCGATGGCCAGATCCTCGACCCAGACAGCCAGCCCCCCGCCTCGCCAAGCACGCCAACCCTCCCGGCCGGCGTGACCCTACGCCCCCTGCCAGGCGGCGGCCCCGAATTCTGGGCACAGTTCGAGGGGTCCTCTTACCCGGCCGACCCGGCCTTTTTCCCGATCATCGCCTGGTATCAGGGCGCGCGCTCGGTCCAGGAAGTCCAGGTGATGCGGGACGCCGGAATCAATACGCTGATGGCCCTCACCACCGACTCGCGCGGCGATTATATCCGCCAGGTGCCGGGAATGTACTCCATCCCTGACTACTCGGCGATGTACCAGAATCCAGGCTCCGAGGTGGTCATGTACCTCACTGGCGATGAGCCAGATATGGGGCCTCCAAATGGATGGTGGGGCGCCCCGTCTGCCGAGCAGATGCAGCACGTGCTTGACAGGCAGGCCGGGGCACCATCCGACCGCCCGACCGCGACCAATTTCGGCAAGGGCATCCTGTTTTGCTTCCTCAGCAAAGAGGCGGACGCGTCGTCCATGCTCGGCATTCCCACTGGCATGCTCGGCTATGACGTGTACTACCACACGGACGACAACGTGAGAGGCGCAAACGAGGGAGGCGCTCTCATCGGGATTACGCGGGACATGACTCCCGACGAGATTGGCCGCTCTCATCACTACGGGATGTCCATCGAAAAGCTACGCCGTCTATCGCAGGACAGGGTTCCGATCTTCGGATTTGTTGAAGCAGGTGGACCTTTTTCCTACAACGAAGCGCCCGACTTGATCGAAGCCGGCGACGACACGAAGGTGCCGTACATTACCATCCCAGCAATGTTGTCGGCGGCGTGGCATACGATTATTGCTGGCGCACGCGGCATCGCTTGGTTCTTGCACACCTTCGGCGGAATCGGCGAGACCACGCAGATCCTGCACCAATCCTATTATGCCCCGGTTCGGGAGGCGATCACACAGTTCAACTCTCGAGTCCACGAGCTTGCGTCGGTCCTGAATCGCCCCGAAGCGATCGGTCTGGTTTCTACTAGCGGGCACGTCCGGCATTCGTCACGCTGGACTCCAGAAGGCATATATCTCATGGCTGGATGGGCTGTGCCCGTCACGATGCAGCCCAACCCGAATCCCCCTCCGGGGCCAGTGACGGCCACCTTCACAGTCGCTGGAAAAACGTCGGCTGTCGTGGAAGTGCTATACGAATCCCGCACTCTTCAGATGTCCGCGGGATCGTTTACGGACGTATTCGCAGACAAGCACGCGATCCACCTTTACCGAATCCCGCACTAAAGAAATCGGAGCGTCAAAATGATCCCGAAATCGGCCTACCTACTCGCCGCCATCCGGCGTATCGCGACCACAGGGCCCGCCCCGGCGGCAGAGGGTGAGGGTGCCTGGGGGTGGGGAACCGTGGTGTCTCTCACCCCGCTCCGGATCAAGCTGGACGCCGACCACGGCGAAGTCATGCCCTTCGCCCCATCATGCCTCGTCCTGCCGGACGAGGTCGGACAGCGAGTGTGGGTCCAGACCCTCGGCCAGCGCGTCATCATCCACGGCATCAGCCGCGGTGAGGCCGCCCAGCCGACGGCGCCGACGACATCGGTGAAGGCCGCGACGTGGAACATCAAGTACGCGTTCGACGACACCTCTGGACCACGGGCCTGGGCCGTCCGGAAGCCCCTGCTGGCCGCCAGCGTGCGCGCCTCCGGAGTCAGCGTGCTGGCAATCCAGGAGATCGCCTACCAGGGCACTCAGCAGGACACCGGCATCGAACTCGCGGCAGCGATCGGCGCCGCGTGGCGCTCGTTGTCGTTCGGGACTCGCCGCGGCGTGGTGTTCGACGCAGGAGTGTGGGATTGGACCGGGTTCGGCGCACGCTACGGCCAGGAGGGCGTGTGGGTGCTCCTCCGTCATCGCGCGGACGGCACCAGGGTGATCTTCGCATCCGACCACTGGCACCCCGACGATGCGGCCGTGCGGCTCTCCCAAGCACGCGCGGCTCGGAGTGCGCTCATCGATGTGAGCCGGACCCACCGGGCGAGCGTTGTGCTCGGATGCGACACCAACGACTACGGCGCGACTCAGGGCCAGCCGCGCGCTGCCATGTGCGCCGATGGCGCCTTCGGGGATCTGTGGCAGGCCCTGCCTGGGGCGTCCGGGCAGAGCCTGCCCACGTGGACCGACTGGCTTACCGGCCCACCGTTTCCTGCAGCCGGTCAATCGCGTGCCGAGAAGCTGGACACCATCTTCGTGTCGAGCGGAGCCACATTCACCGCGGGCGGGATCTTCAACGCCACCCCGCCATTCCCCACCCCGGCGCCGTCGGACCACCACCTGATCACCGCGTCGATCAACGTGGCCGGCACCGCGGCGCCGGACCTCCGCCAGGACACCGGATGGCGCCCTCACGGCGGTACCCTCGCGAACGGCTACACACAGGCCGACGACGACCCGGTGATGTACCGCATCCGGGACGGCGTCTGCTTCTGGCGCGGTCGCGTCACCCGCATGGCTGGCGCCACCACGGGGAACATCATCACCGGCTTAGCCGCAGAAGCCCGCCCCACCACAGGACAGGCCCTGTCGATCGCGCACGGAGACCTCGACCTCGGCACCCTCTCGGTCGGGGCCTACCCGGACGCCGGCGGATCGCTGTGGGCATGGGCTCACGCGTGGACATCGCCCGGCATCACATCCTTCCGCCTCGGCGGCTCCTACCCACTCTCGTAGCACCCCGATGCTCACACCCGAGCTGATCATCGCTGCAGCCACCGCGCTCACCGCGCTCACCGGTGCTCTCGGCGCACTGGTCAAGCAGGCAGCCGAGTCGGCGAAGATCAGGGCCGAGTCCGAGAAGACCCGTGCCGAGATCGAAGCCGTGCGCGCTGACCTCCAGCAGTCCGCGCTCATCATCACCGCGACCCACCATCAAGTCGTGCCGAACGGCGGTGGATCGCTGATGGACTCCTCCGCTCGAACAGAGGTGAAACTCGACGAAGTCCTGGCGGCTCTCGCCGACCAGCGAGACCATCTCGGCCGGCTCGACGAGAGCGCGCGCAACACGGCCGCCGACGTCCGAGGCCTCCGCCGCGACGTCGGCCGGCTCGCCGACGCCGACCAGCAACTCGCAGCCGCGGATCATGCAGCCCGCGAGGCAGCCGCGAAAGCACACGATGCGCTCAACCGGCGCATCGATGAGATCGCCGCCCGCCCATAGCCCGCGACCCCCGTTCGCCACGCAGACCCGTACCCATGCCCCGAGGAGGCACCCGTGACCCTGACCATCAGGCCCCGCACCACGTGGGGCGCGAAAGCCGCCACCCGAACCACCCGCATGCCGTGGGGCAAGGTCGTCGACGCCGCCCTGCACTGGCCCGGCGCCGAGAAGACCGCTCCCACGACGGACGCCGAGGTCGGCGCGAGGCTCCGTCAGTACCAGGCGTTCCACCAGAACAGCCGAGGATGGAGCGACATCGCCTACAACCATGCCGTCGATACGCGCGGCAACGCCTATGAGCTGCGCGGCTTCGACCGCCAGGACGGCAGCATCTCCGGCCGAGGTGGCCGCGTCTACAGCGTGCTCTACCTCGACGGCACCGGCACCGAGGTCACCCCGGCCGCCCAGCGCACCATCCTCGCGCTGGTTGCCGAAGCCGACCGGCGCGCCGGACACCGCCTCGCCCGCATCGGCCACCGTGACCGGTCATCCACCGACTGCCCCGGCAAGGGCGCCTACAAGTGGGTCCGCGCCGGCTTCCCCACACCCAACACCACCCTGAAACAGGAGGACATCATGGCCACTCTCGACGACGTCAAGACCGCGGTCGACACCGCTTTCGACCGCTTCCTCGATCGCCGCATCACCGTCAGCGGCGACGACCCCGACCGCTCGTGGGAAACCACGATCCGCGGCTCGCTCGCCCTCGCCGCCGAAACCGGCAAGGTATCGATGCCCGGCATCGGCCCGATGCGCACCGACGACGCCATCACCCACCTGGCAACCAAGACCGACATCGCCATCGAGCTGCTGCTCAAGATCACCGACCTCCTCGCCGACCTCATTGCGCCCGACAACACGCCGGACACCCCTGACGGCACGCCGCCCCACGCGGCCTGAGTCGTGCCGGGACCTCGCCGCACCACCGCACGGGGCCTCGGCACCCCCTCCCCAACCCTTTCGAAGGAGTCCCTCCCATGGAGCCCATCACCCTGCTCACCCCCGCCGCCATCATCGCCCTGGTCACGCTCCTGCGCGACGTCGGGCTGCCGCCGAAGCTCGCACCGTTCGCGGCAATCGGGATCGGCGTCGCGCTGTCCGCCGCCACCCAGCTGTGGGGCGACAACACCCTGTGGCAGGCCGCCACCCACGGCCTGCAGCTCGGCCTCGCCGCCTCCGGCATCTACGACGCCGCGAGACTCGTCGGCGGCAAGCTCCAGCCCACCGAGCGCACCCCCTGAGGAGTACGGGCCGGGCTTTGCCCGGTCCCACCCCCGCCCGACATGGCCCCGCCCTCTCCGGAGGGCGGGGCCATCGTCTGCGTTCGGAGTCCGCGGGAAGTCCGCAAGATTGCCGAAAGTAACCAGAGTCAGCCGTGCATGTCGAGCCGCTGTTCACCTGGTCAACCCAAGGTTGCCGAGGATGTCCAACCCCACCAAAGACGGGAGGAGAGTTCGAAATGTACTTCGACCTCTGATCGGCCCACGAAGCCCCTCGGTGACGGCAACGTCCCCGAGGGGCTTCGTCGTGTCCGCGTCCAAAATCGGCAACGACCCCGAGGACTTCGTCGTGTCTGCGCCCATATCAGCAACGACCCGGGGGCGTCGTGCCTGGGTGGCTAGTCGCCCGGTTTACGCACAGTCGCCCGGGTTGAGCACGTTCGCCCGCCACACCGCCCGGTGTAGTCACCGTCGCCCGGGTTGCACCCCGGGCGACAGCACGGAAACCGGGCGACAAGTACGACGACACCGAGGGAGTTGCCCGTGAGCGGACTCGCCCTCCGTCGGTGGTGAAGAACGTGAGAAGAACCGGGCCGGTAGTCCAACCCGATTGTTCTCATTTCTCCACGTCCAAGGGCAGACAGGCGCCGGAAGGAAGGCGCCCGCACAGCCCGCCATCCGGCCACGCCGCGCCTCTCGACGATCAGGCTAAAGTCTCCTTGTGATGTCGACGCCGGTGTGGGAGCAGTACATGGCTCCGTCGTTGCGAGTGCTGTCGGACGGACAAATCCATCGCGGGCGCGAGATCGTCGAGGCTGCAGCCGATTTGCTCGGCCTCACCGCCGAACAGCGCCAGGTTATGATCCCCTCCGGGAAGGAGCAGTACCGCAACCGGGGTACTTGGGCCCTGTCATACCTGTCACGCGCGGAAGCCATCGAACGCCCCACCCGGGGTCACTATCAGATCACCGAAACCGGCCGAAAGCTGCTTATCGCGCATCCCGACGGCATCACCGAGAAGCACCTGCACGCGCTGTACGGCGAACGAGGCACTCCTCGTGCCAGAAGACGCCTCTCTCAGAACTCCACCCCCACCGAGGCGCCATTCGAGATAGAAGAGGCGACGGCGCTCGATCCCGACGAACAGATCGCAGCAGGCATCGCTCGCATCACCAGCGACGTCGTCGATCAACTCCTCATCCGCATCATGGGCCGTGAGCCGGTATTTTTCGAACAGGCCGTCCTCGATCTGCTTCTCGCCATGGGCTACGGCGGAGCGGAAGGATCAGCGACGCGCACGCAACTGTCGAACGACGGCGGAATCGACGGGATCATCGATCAGGATGCACTCGGGCTAAGCCGAATCTATGTCCAGGCCAAGCGCTATTCCGCCGACAGTGTCATCGGGCGACCCGCCATCCAAGCTTTCGTCGGCGCCCTCGCCGGTCAGCAGGCGAACCAGGGTGTGTTCATCACGACGAGTCGCTTCAGCGCAGACGCCACAATGTACGCTGCACAGGTGCCTGCCCGGGTTGTCCTGATCGACGGCGACCGTCTCACCAGGCTGATGATCCGCTACGGCGTCGGCGTCCAGGTGAAACGCACGATCAAGATCGTCGAGATCGACGAGGACTTCTTCGAGTAAGAGCCAGCCCCTCCGGGCTACCCACTACTGCCGGACGACCACCTTGACCACGTACGATGTCACCATGGTCGACAAGGCGCTGCTTGAGCGGGTGATGCAGTTGGATGAGCACTCCCGCCTTGAACTGCGGGACGCCATAGAAGAGTCCGTCGGCCTGTCGGCCCTGTCGCCGGAGGATCAAGCGCTGCTTGATGAACGGGTCGCAGAGGACGATGCGGCGGACTGGAACGACTACCCCACGCTGGCAGCGGACGAGGCCGAGGTTCGCGCACGCCGGCGAGTAGCGTGACATACGTTGTCCGGCTCGGCCCGAACGCCCGGCGCGACCGCGACCGGATCGTCGCTTGGTACGACGACCCCGAGCGCCGCCAAGGTGATCGATTCCTGGACGCCTTCTACGAAGCGGCCCACCAGTTGGAGCGGCAACGCTACTCGGGCACATCATCCAAGGTGACGTCCGGAGTTGGCACCTGCCAGGGTTCCGGTATCGGCTTTGGTACCGGGTAGACCACGACCTCCGACTCGTACGCATCATCGCGGTGGTGGGCGACAGGCAGGACCACGGACAGTTCGGTGATCGTCTTCGCTAGCTATGGCAGGCCCTCATCGCGCGAGGAACAAGGTGAAGTCCGGGCCTCCGCTGGATCTCGTCCGGTTCGCAGACAAGTCGATGCGGAACCCGATCCCCACCAGGGGCACCGTGGCTAGTCGCCCGGTTTACGCACAGTCGCCCGGGTTGAGCACGTTCGCCCGCCACACCGCCCGGTGTAGTCACCGTCGCCCGGGTTGCACCCCGGGCGACAGCACGGAAACCGGGCGACAAGTACGACGACACCGAGGGAGTTGCCCGTGAGCGGACTCGCCCTCCGTCGGTGGTGAAGAACGTGAGAAGAACCGGGCCGGTAGTCCAACCCGATTGTTCTCATTTCTCCGGTTGCGGGACGCGCGTAGTGACGTAGACTGATAGCAAATGAGCTGACTGATATCAGCAGGGAGGTGCGATGCCCGCGATCACGGTGCGGAATCTGTCCGCAGAAACCCACCGCGCGCTCAAAGCGCGCGCCGCCGCGCATGGCCGCAGCACCGAAGCCGAGGTGCGAGAGATCCTCGACGCCGCGGCGGCCGAAGGTCCCCGCCTCGGCACGTTGCTCGCATCGATCGGACGCGAAGCGGGTGGGGTCGACCTACCGATCGTCCGCGACCAGACTCCACGTGAACCGATCGATCTCTCATGATCCTTCTCGACACGAACGTGGTGTCGGAACCGCTGCGCCTATCACCGCACCCTGGCGTGGTGACGTGGCTCGACGCCCAGCATCCGGCCACGCTCTATCTCTCGGCAATCAGCGTCGCTGAGATCCGCTATGGCATCGCTTCACTGCCCGTCGGAAAGCGTCGCACCACACTTGCTGATCGCTTCGAACGCGACGTCCTTCCCGTCTTCGACGTCAGGATTCTGAGCTTCGACGAACCGGCCGCCGACCACTACGCCGCCATGCGGGCCGAGATGCGGTCGCGCGGCCGCGCCATCGGGGATCTCGACGCCATGATCGCAGCCATCGCCCTCTCGCGGCGGCTCACGATATCCACCCGAGACACGACGCCCTTTCTGGACGCCGGACTCAAGGTGATCAACCCGTTCAATGGGGCGGAGTTGACGTCCCGCCAGTCACATCCAAGCTGATCCAGATCACCACCATCCTCCAGCACGTCGTCGACAGTGACACCCAAGCACATGTGAAACCACCGTTCGCCTACGTGCTCGCCTGACCGGCACCTTCTGATCGCGTCAGCCGCCCACCGCCGCGGGACGGTCGGTCGCCGAGTACGCCGACCATGATCCCGGGTAGAGGCGGGCCTGTCCGAGGCCTGCGTATTCGATGGCGAGCAGGTTGTGACAAGCGGTTACTCCTGAGCCGCAGTAGACGATGGCGTCGCGATCCGGGGTCACGCCGACCGCCTCGAAGCGGGCTCGCAGCGCCTCGGGTGCCAGGAAGTGACGGGCGGCGTCCAGGTTGCCGCCGAACGGCACGTTGACCGCACCCGG
The DNA here is from genome assembly GCF_047602245.1 of Propioniciclava sp. Lineage (GTDB taxonomy): Bacteria > Actinomycetota > Actinomycetes > Propionibacteriales > Propionibacteriaceae > Propioniciclava. The sequence goes on along the minus strand of NZ_JASGHT010000001.1, from coordinate 2,535,392 downwards.
AATGTGACCGGCTCGCGGATCGATGGGTTCGGTGTCGCCGCGGTAGCGCTCGGGTGCGCGGGCGTCGATCACCACGGCGTCCGCGGCACCGGCGGCCTCATCCATCGTCGCCAGCCGATCGAGCGGCCAATCGCGAGCGGTGAACGTCCCGGCGGCAACGGGCGATCCCTCGCCGGTCACCAGATCGCCGTCCCAGGCAGCGAGCCCGCCGTCGAGCAGGGCCGCCTCGACGCCGAGAACGCGGAGCATCCAGACCAGGCGTCCGGCGGACATCCCGCCCGCGCCGTCGTAAGCGACCACCACGGAATCATCCGAGATGCCCGCCGCACGCATGCCGGCCGCGAAGACGTCAGGATCAGGCAACGGGTGACGGCCGGCCTGGGGCGTCGCCGGTGCGGCGAGCACGGCGTCCAGATCGACGAAGACCGAACCGGGGATGTGACCCGAGGTGTGTGCGGCGAGTCCGGAGCGCCCGTCGAGGTACCAGCGGACGTCGGCGATCACCGCCTCGGGATGGTCGGCGAGCCAAGAGACGGAGACGACGGGTGCGATCACAACGCGAGCCTAACGCCCTCGAAGGCGGATCAGATCGGCAGGCGCTTGAAGATCGGCGCGGGAATGTGCTGCAGCACGTGCATGACCAACTCGAACGCGGGCGGCGTCCAGATGATCGACTTGCCCTTGCGGGCGGCGTCCACCACCAGACGGGCCAACTCGTCGGGGTTGATGGTGAGCGGCGCCTCCTTGACATGCGCCGACATGCGCGTGCGCACCTGCCCCGGGCGCACCACCAGCACCTTCACCCCCGACGACTCCAGGGCCTGGCCAAGGTTGGTGTAGAAGCCGTCGAGGCCGGCCTTGGTCGAGCCGTAGACGAAGTTCGACCGGCGCACCTTCAACCCGGCCGCCGAGCTCATCGCGATGATCTGCCCGAACCCTTGGGCCTTCATCCGCTGCCCGAGCAGGACGCCGACGCTCACCGCGCCGGTGTAGTTGATCTGCGCGGCGGCGACGGCCTTGGCCTGGTTCTGCCACTGTTCCTCGTTGTCACCGAGGATGCCGAAGGCGACGATCGCCACATCCACGTCTCCGCCGGCCCAGGCCTGCTCGATGAAGGCCGGGTGCGCATCAAAGTCGGTCGCGTCGAAGTCGTAGGCCTCGACGCCGGTCGCACCCTGGTGCCGCAGCGCGTTCACGGTCGCCTCGGTGCGGTCGTCACCGGGCTGCACGCCGAGGATCACCCGCGCCGGCGCGTGCGAGAGGTACTCCCCCACGATCGCCAGCCCGATCTCGGAGGTGCCGCCGAGCAGCAGGATGGTGCGGGGATTGCCGGTTGCGTCGATCACATCAACTCCAGTCGTCGGGCCATGTCGGAGGCGAACACACCGGTCGGGTCGATGGCGCGCCGGGTGGCGATCCACGAGCCGATCTCGGGGTACATCGCGTGGAAGGTGGACGCCTGCGTGCGGGAGTCCTTGGAGGTGTAGAGGCGTCCGCCGAACTCCAGGATGCGGGCGTCCAGCCCGGCCAGGAAGTCGGACAGGCCTGCCTTGATCGGGAAGTCGACGCACACATTCCAGCCGGCCATCGGGTACGACAGCGGCGCGCGGTTTCCTTCACCGAACAGCTTGAACACATTCAGGAACGAGTAGTGCCCGGACGCCTGGATCGAGGCGATGATCCGCTTGAATTCCTCGACCGCCGACGGCGGCACCACGAACTGGTATTGCAGGAATCCGTGCGAACCGTAGGCCCGGTTCCATTCACCGAACATGTCCAGCGGATGGTAGAAGCCGGTGAGGCTCTGAATCTTGTTGGTATACGTGCCCGATTTCGCGAACCACGCCTGGCCGAGCAACCCGAAGGTGAGCTTGTTCGCCAGCCCGTTGGGAAAGACGTCCGGCAGCGTCACGAACGTTTTGCCGTTGAATTCCAGCGGACGATCGGCGAGCTTGGGCGCGTACTCGCGCAGTTCGTCGAGGGTGGCCAGCGAGCCGCGGCTGATCGCCGCGCGGCCCAGTTTCGGTGCCGGCGCGATGGCGTCGAACCAGGCACTGGAGTAGTCGTAGCGGGATTCGGATCCATCCGAGTGCACCGCGATCGTCTCGTCGAGGGTGTGCGTGACGACGCCGTCGGCGAGGAACCAGGCCGTCTCGGTGCGGGTCATGTTGAGCGTGACCCGGACGATGATGCCGGTCAGCCCGATGCCGCCGACGGTCGCCCAGAACAGTGCGGCGTCCGGGTCGTCGGCGCTGCCCTCGGGCGTGAGGGTGAGGACGCGGCCGTCCGCCACCAGCAGATCCATGGACGCCACGTGGTCGCCGAAGCTGCCGGCCGAATGGTGGTTCTTACCGTGCACGTCGTTGCCGATCGCGCCGCCGACCGTCACCTGGCGCGTGCCCGGCAGCACCGGCACCCACAACCCGTACTGCAGCGCGGCCTTCATCAACTCATCGAGGCTGACGCCGGCTTCGACGGTGACCTGGGCGTTATCGGGGTCGATGTTCAGGATGCGGTCGAGCGCGGTCATGTCGACCACCAGTCCCCCGCCGTTCTGCGCCACATCGCCGTAGCTGCGGCCGAGCCCGCGGGCCAGTACCCCGCGCCCCTGACCGGACGCCCGGCGCTCGGCTTCGCGGGCCACCGCCTGGGCGATCACGTCCACGTCGGGGGTGCGCAGCACGTGCGCCGTCGATGCCGCCGTGCGCCCCCAGCCGGTCAGTCTCGTCGGGGTGGTCGTCAAGGTGGTGTCGCTCACTCGTCCCAGGGTAGTCGCGCCGGGGAGGCCCGGTGCGTGAGGCGCCTCAGATGGTCAGGATGCATCCCCGGTTTCCGTGCCGTTCGTGGTCGGCCCCCACCTCGTGCTCCGACCACGCACCGGGGCGCTCAAGCAGGACCCATGGTGGTGGATTCGACACCCCAGAAGACGCGGTCCATCACTTCGCGCGAGCGGCGGGCCGCGCGCGTCCAGGCATCGATGAACATCGACGTCTCACCCTTGTCGTAGCCGAGCATCTCCGCGACGGCGGAGCGTTCCCGCGCGTCGGTCGGGATAGTGTCGAGCGGACGCCCGCGCAGCAGCATGGTCGCGTTCCGGATCCGGGACGCCAGGGTCCAGGCGTCGCGCAGTGCTTCGGCGTCCTCGGCCGAGATCAGTCCGGCGGCCTCTTCGGCGGCGAGCGCGTCGAGGGTGCGCGGCGTCCGGATCGACGGCACATCGTGGCCGTGTTCGAGCTGCAGCAGCTGGATGCACCATTCGACGTCGGTCAGCCCGCCGGGGCCGAGTTTGACGTGGCGGCGCGGGTCTTTGCCGCGCGGCATCCGCTCGTTCTCCATCCGCGCCTTCAGCCGGCGGATGTCGGTGATCTGCCGTGAGGAGAGTCCGCCGAGCGGGTAGCGCAGCCGGTCGACGACCGCGAACAGGGACGCCGACAGTTCCGGATCGCCGGCCCCGTGCGAGGCGCGCACCAGCGCCTGCGCCTCCCAGGTGGACGCCCATTTCTCGTAGTAGGCGGCATATGAATCCAGGGTACGCACCATGGCGCCACTCTTGCCCTCGGGGCGCAGATCCAGGTCGAGCTCGACGGCCGGGTCGTGCCCGGGCTGGCGCAGCAGTTCGCGCAGCCGGGTGATCACCTTGATCGCCCGCGCCAGCGCCTCGGCCCCCAGACCGTCCGGAATGACGACCATGCCGTCGGCGTCCGAGGCGTACGACAGTTCCTGCCCGCCCCAGCGCCCGAGCGCGATGATGGCCATCGGCGGCATCTCGTCGATGCCGCGCTTGGCGACCTCCAGCGCGGCGTCCAGGGTGGCGGCCATCACCTCGCTCAAGCCGAAGCCGACCTCGGTGATGTCGGCTTGGCCGAGCAGGTCGGCGATGGCGATCCGGAGCAGTTCCTTGCGGCGCACCGCGCGGATCGCCTCGACCGCATTCCTCGGGTCGTCGTGCCGGCGCGCGCTGAGCGTCATCTCGTGCAGCATCTCGTCGCGGCCGCGCAGCTCGACCGTCCGCGCGGCCAGCAGGTGTGCGGTGTGCGGGGCACGCAGCAGCAGGTCGACCGCGTACCGGCTGGACGCCAGGACGCGGGCCAGGTTCTCGGCCATGGCGTCCTCGTCGCGGAGCGCGCGCAGGTACCAGGAACTGCTGCCCAACTCGGTCGAGACCTGCCGGAACGCCAGCAGGCCATGGTCGGGGTTGGGGCCGGCGGCGAACCAGCCGAGCATTGCGGGCAGCAACTGCCGCTGGATCTCGGCCTGGCGCGACATGCCCGTCGACAGCGCCTCGATGTGCCGCAGCGCCGCCTTGGTGTCGTTGAAGCCGAGCGCGCGCAGCCGCACCTCGGCGGCCTCGGAGGTGAGCCGGACGGCTTCGGTCGGGATCCGGGAGACGGCCTCCAGCAGCGGCGAGTAGAAGATGCGCTGGTGCAGGCGCAGCACCTTGCGGGTGGACGCCCGCCACCGCTTGGTCAGCGTCGCGGCGTCCACCAACCCGACACTGCGCGCGATCCGGCGCAGGTGGATCTCGTCGGTCGGCATCAGGTGGGTGCGGCGCAGGTTGAACAGCTGGATGCGGTGCTCCAGCACCCGCTGCAACCGGTAGGCGTTCTCCAGCTCGCGGCCGTCCGCGCGCCCCACATAGCCCGAATCGACCAGGGCGTGCAGCGCGTCGAAGGTGCCGCGCATCCGCAGCCGCTCGTCGGCGCGTCCGTGCACCAACTGCAGCAACTGCACGCTGAACTCGGTGTCGCGCAGCCCGCCCGCACCCAGCTTGATCTCGTGTTCGGCCTCGCGTTTGGGCAGCAGCGAGATCACCCGTTTGCGCATCGCCTGGGTCTCGCCGACGAACTGCGGATCGTCCGACACCGACCACACCCGGGGCGCGACCAGGGCGACGAACTCCTCACCGAGCGCGCGATCCCCCGCCATCGGCCGGGCCTTGAGCAGCGCCTGGAACTCCCAGTTCTTCGCCCATTTCTCGTAGTAGCTGCCCATGGACGCCAGCGACCGCACCAACTGGCCGGCCTTGCCCTCGGGGCGCAGGTTGGCATCGACCTGCCAGATGGTGCCGGACGCCGTGTGCGCCGAACAGGTCCGCGCGATGGACGCCGCCAGCTTGGTCGCGATCGCGATCGCCTCGTTGCCGGAACAGGCCGGCTCCCCGGCCTCATCAAGGGCGGGTTCGGCGACATAGATGACGTCGACGTCGGAAACGTAGTTGAGTTCACGCGCCCCGCACTTGCCCATCGCGAGCACCGCCAGCCGCACCCGCTCGTGCCCGGCCACCTCTGCGCGGGCCAGGGCGAGCGCGGACTCGACGACGGCGTCCGCGAGGTCGGCAAGTTCGCGCGCGATGCTGTCGACGATCTCGATCGGGTCGGGCGCCGTCAGGTCACGGGCGGCGATGCGCAGCACGGCGCCGCGGTAGGCGACACGCAGGGCGTCCGAGGTGCCCGGGGTGGCGACCGGCGCCGGCGAGGACGGGTCGGCGCCGACCGCGAGCAGCAGTTCGCGGCGCAAGGCGTCCGGCGTGCGCGGGTAGGGGTCGTCGTCGAGTTCGGCGATGGAGCCGGGCGTGACCACCATGTGCTGGTTGAGTGCCACCGAGGCGCCCATCACCCGCGCCACCCGGTGGATGCGCCCAGGATCGGCGAGCACCCGGCAGAAGGCGGCCCGGTGATCGGACGCCAGCCGCGCGAAGCCGCTCATGGCCAGGTCGGGGTCGTCGCTGGCGAGCACCTCGTCGACCAACCGCTCGACGGCGTCCTCGTTCTCGACCGCGTCCATCCAGTCGTCAATGACTTCGACGGCGCGGTGAGGGTCTCCGAATCCTCGGCGAGCCAAGCGTCCCGACGGCGTCGACATCCGATCCATGGGTGCGATGGTAATGCCGCGCGCCGACACTTCGCTCGCTGCCGCGACGCGGTGACGCTGTTCGTTCACGAACTGGTCCCGTGGTTCCGGTTCAGTCCACGTAACGCTTGAGGGCCTTGATGGGCACCATCAGGTGCAGGTCGTCGACGGGCGACTGCAAAAAGTCGCCATTGCGCAGGTAGAAATCCCTCGCTTGATCATCACGGCAGTGAATCAGCACAGCCGCTGCGCCGATGCTGTCACTCAGGACCACAGCACGCAGCAAGGCATCCCGGAGCAGTTCCCACCCCAAGCCCTCACCTTGGCACGATCGATCCACCGCCAGCCGCGCCAACAAGAGGCAGGGGATCAACGGTGGGCGTCCCTTCTGCAGCACGACCGGTGCGCGGTCCTTCCCGTAAGCGGACATCGCGATCGCGTAGTAGGCGACCACCCGTTCACTATCGGTGATGACGTAAGTGGTGGCATTGTTCGCCTGCTGGTTCTGCCACGCGTACTTGATCAGCCAATCATCCAGTTCGTTGGCACCACTGATGAAGCCGGCGCGAACGTCTGTGCGCTGCAGCTTCCGCGGCCGAGAGTACTCAGCCCGCATCGTCCGCGAAGCGCGATCGCCGGGCAAACAGTTGATCGAACTTGCTGGTGGTGGGCAAAGGCGCATCCAGCAGCCGCTCGAACTCGGCGAACCGCTCGTCCGATGCGGTGAACCACCGCCTATCTGCCAGCACTCTCTCGGCCTGCTCGACCGCGCTCCCCAGAACGAAATCTGTGAGCGTCCGATCGGTTGCCTCGGCAGCACGGCGCAACAACGCCTCTTGCCGTTCTGTGGCGCGAAGGTCGATGCGCTGACTCTTCGCGCGTCGGCTGATCCCCGTCGTTGCCACCATCACGCCTCCTCTCGTGTGCACATCGTACGTACATTCGTCCCGCAGATCAAGGCGTCAGCGCGGCACGAATCAGGGCGACGACGCCGAAGGCGACCAGGCCTCCGGCGGCGTACCAGAGCATGTCCTCCCAGGCGAAGGTGGAACCGAACACCCAGCGCAGCGCAGGTGCGGCGCCGACCAGGGTCCGCGGGATCGGCGTGAGCTGCAGAAGTTCGACGGCCACGCTGGCCCCGGTCGCAACGGACGCCGCGACGACCGGACGGACCGCGGGCCACACCAGGGCGATCAGCAGCGCGATCAAGACCGTGTAGGCGATCCCGCCGAGTGCGTTGCCCACCCACGGCAGCGACCGCCCCACCATGCCGACGGCGATGGTCGCCACCACCGCCACCCCCACGCGGATCCGCACTCGTCCCCTATTCATGCGTTCCACGGTAGGCGCTGCCTCGGCGGGCTCGTGGAGTGACCGGCAAGCCGCGGACTCGCGGTACACCCCAGGCCCCGCCCGGCAGGCCTATCGCGATCGTGAGACCACACCGCGGCGGAAGGCGGACCATGCGAGCGACCCTGTACGGCGGCGCGCACGACATCACCGTCGGCGAGCGGCCCGACCCGCGCATCGAGCAGCCGACGGACGCCGTGGTGCGCGTCCTGATGGACTGCGTGTGCGGATCCGACCTCTGGTACTACCGCGGGGTGTCCCCGCACGCGCTCGGCCCGATCGGGCACGAGTTCATCGGGATCGTCGAACAGACCGGCGGCGAGGTGCGTGACGTCGCCGAGGGTGATCTGGTGATCGCGCCCTTCCTGTGGAACTGCGGACAGTGCCGCCCGTGCGCGAACGGATGGCCTTGTCATTGCGTGAACGGCGGATCGTTCGGCAATCATCGCCTTGTCGCGGCACGAAACCCGCCAACAGGTGGCGCGCGCGTTCGGCGCCACCGACATCGTTCCCGAGCGCGGCCAGGACGCCGTCGACCGCATCCGCGATCTCACCGATGGCTACGGTGCGGACGCCGTGATGGAATGTGTCGGCACCGGCCAGTCCATGGACACTGCCTACAAGATCGCCGCCGTCGGCTCGACCGTGGGCTCGGTCGGCGTCCCGCACGACGTCACCCTGCCGGTGAGCACGATGATCTTCCGCAACCTCGGCTTCTCCGGCGGGGTCGCGCCGGCCCGCAAGTACATTCCCGACCTGCTCCCCGATGTGCTGTCGGGCGCGATCAATCCCGGGCTGGTGTTCGACTTCGAGACCGATCTCAACCACGTCGCGGACGCCTACCGCGCCATGGACGAACGCCGAGCGATCAAGTCCCTCGTCCGGATGAACGGCTGACCTCCCCTAGCCGGCGTAGACCTCTTTCGCCATCCGGAACGCCGCCCACGCCTTCGGCCAGCCCGCATAGAACGCGGCATGGGTGAGCAGTTCGGCCATCTCCTGCGCGGTCACGCCGTTGCTCTGGGCGCGCTCGATGTGGTGCCGGAGCGACCCGTCAAGTACACCGCTCGCCATCAGGGCGGTCACGGTGATCATGCTGCGATCGCGAGGGGAGAGTTCCTCCTCGCGGCTCCACACCTCACCGAACAGGACGTCGTCGTTGAGTTGGGCGAACTTCGGCGCGAACTCGCCCAGGGAGTCGCGGCCCGCGGTTACCTTCTGCATCGTTGCTGCCTTTCGATCACTTGCCGCTGTAGACCGGGAAGAAGCTGTGCTCGCCATAGTCGGTGTGCTCAAGGTTCTTCAGCGCCGCCATGTCGTCGGCGGAGATCTCGAAGTCGACCTGGGCATTGGCGCGCATGTGCTCGGGGTTTCCGGTCTTCGGCAACGACTGGGTGCCGAGCTGCAGCGTGTAGCGGATGCACAGCTGCGGGACGCCGACGCCGTATTTCGCGGCCATCGCGGCCACCTCCGCATTGCCGAGGATCGCGCCGTGCGCGATCGGCGAGTACGCCTGCACCAGGATGTTCTGGGCCGCGCAGTAGTCGAGCAGTTCGGCGGGCGTGTTGCCCGCGTGCACCAGCAGCTGGTTCACCTGCGGGGCGACCGTGCAGGCGTCCAGGATGTTCTCCAAGTCGGGCCGGGTGAAGTTCGAGACGCCGATCGCGCGTAGCTTGCCTGCGGCGTAGGCGTCCTCAAGCGCGCGCCAGGCCTCGCGGTTGCCTTCGGCGTAGTCGCCGCCGCGGAAATCGCTCCACGGCTGCGGGCTGTGGATCAGCATCAGGTCGACGTAGCCGAGTCCCATCGTGGCCAGCGAGCCGTCGATGGCGGCGACCGCCGCGTCATAGTCCTTGATCTCGGCGGCCAGTTTGGTCGACACGAACAGTTCCTCGCGCGGCACGCCGCAGGTGCGGACGCCTTCGCCCACCCCGCGCTCGTTGCCGTACGCCTGCGCGGTGTCGATGTTGCGGTAGCCGATCGCGACGGCGTCCCGGACGGCCTGCGCGGCGACCGCGTCGTCGATGAACCAGGTGCCCAGCCCCAGTCGGGGGATCTCGACGCCGTTGGCCAGGGTGTAGCTCTCGTGGAGGATCATGCGTTTCTCTCTCCTGTTTCGGGTTGCGTCTACTTCAAGGTGGCGTAGTGCTCGTCGGTGACCGGCTCCAGCCATTCGTTGCTGGTGTTCTCGCCGGGCACCGCGATGGCGAGGTGGCTGAACCACGCGTCGGCCTTGGCGCCGTGCCAGTGCTTCTGCCCGGCCGGAATGCTCACCACCGAGCCCGGTTCCAGGCTGACCGGCTCCTCGCCGTCCGCCTGGTACCAGCCGCTGCCCGCGGTGCACAGCAGAATCTGCCCGCCTCCGGAGGTCGCGTGGTGGATGTGCCAGTTGTTGCGGCAGCCGGGCTCGAAGGTGACGTTCGAGACGGCGACACCCTCGGTGGTGAGCGGCGCCAGGTAGCTCTGGCCGATGAAGTACTGCGCGTAGGCGTCGTTGGTTGCCCCGCGCGGGAAGATGCTGTCGAATCGGTCAGCCATGGGTTGGTCCTTCCGTTGGTTTCTTCGTGAGATCGGTGGTGGCGGACGCCTGCGCGCGCTCCCCGCGCCCGTGCGCGTCCGCGGCCGTCCAACTGGCCAGCAGGTTCAGCCGTTCCTCGCTGACCGACCCCGGCTCGGCGGTGTAGATCAGGAACGACAGGCCGGGTTCAGCGGTCAGTTCGAGTCCTTCGTAGGTCAACGTGAGGTCGCCGACCAGGTGATGCCGGAAGTGCTTGGTGCCCGAGCCATGGCGGCGGACGTTGTGCGCGCCCCACCGCGTCCGGAACTCATCCGAACGCGTGGACAACTCACCGACCAGGTCGTGCAACTGCTTGTCGCGCGGATCCCGTCCCGCCTCGGTGCGCAGGATGGCGACGGTGACATCGGCGGCCGGCGGCCAGTCGGGATAGAAGTCGCGGGAGCGCTCGTCGAGGAACTGGAACCGGGCCAGATTCCCCTCGCCGGGACCGTCGAACACCTGGTCGTAGAAGGCGCGGCCGAGCGCATTGGTGGCCAGGACGTCCATCCGTCCGTTGCGGACGAACGCCGGACCGGCCGTGATCGCCTCCAGCGCGCGGAGCAGGCTCTCGCGCGCCACCCACTGCTTCGGCTTGCGGCGCCGCACCGGCTCCACTCCCCCGTGCGCGACCCTCGCCAGATCGAACAGGTGCTCGCGCTCGGCGTCGTCCAGCCGCAGTGCCCGCGCGACCGCTTCGAGGACGCCGTCGGACACCCCCGCGAGGTGGCCGCGCTCGATCTTGGAGTAGTACTCGATGCTGACGTCGGCGAGCATGGCGACCTCGCTGCGCCTCAGCCCGGCCACGCGCCTGGTGCCCGAGGCGGCGATGCCGGCTTGGTCGGGGGTCAGTTTCGCGCGGCGGGACATGAGGAACTCGCGCACTTCGTCCCTGTTGTCCACGGCGTCCACGCTACGTCGCCGGCCGCCGATGAGGGATGCTCTCTCGGTACACCCTTCACCAGAGACTCCCTGCGTGCCCCCGTTCGCGATGTGATGGGCTCGGCCTTGCCGACGCGGGCCAGTCGAGCATGCCCGCTCCCCCGACGCCGAGCACCAGCAGGCCGCGTCAGGCCCCCGGTACTCCGCACGAACACCGAGCACGAAAGAAGACGAAAGAAGATGTCATGAGCACCTCCTTCACCGCGGTGTCCGCATCGGCGAACCGGACGCCGTGGGGCACGGTGGGCATGTTCGCGGCGGCGGGATTCTTCACGATGACGACCTCACTGATGACCGCCGGACTACTGCCCGCCATGGCGCGCGAGTTCGGCGTGCCCACCGGCGTGGCCGGCACGCTCACCTCGGTGTTCGCGCTCGCCATCGTGGTGACCGTGCTGCCCGGCACCCGGTGGAGCATGCGGTTCACCCGCCGTGCCGTCGTGGTCGCCACCGTGCTCGCGCTGATCGTCAGCAACCTGATCGTCGCGGCGTCCGGATCGCTGCCGGTGGCGCTGGCGGGACGGTTCCTCGGCGGAGCCTCCCACGGACTGCTGGTCTCGACCATGCCCGCCATCGTCGCCCGGATCGTTCCGCCCCGCGACGCACCCAAAGCGATGGGGATCGCGCTCGCCGGCAACAGCGCCGGCCTCGCCGTGGGCGCACCGCTGACCGCGGTCTTGGCCGGCACGGTGGGTTGGCGCGGCTCGTTCGTGATCGCCGCGGGGTTCGGCGTGGTCGTCGCGGTGGCACTGTTCTTCCTGGTGCCCGTCTTCCGGGTCGATCCCGAGGACTCGGGTTCGGTGCGCGACGCGGTGCGCACCCCCGGCGTCCTGCGGATGGCCGCCAGTTGGGCGACCGTCCTGCTCGGCCACTACGCGGTGCTCACCTTCGTGGCCCCGGTGTTCCTCAACGCGGGCGGCACCGAGGAAACCGTCGGGCTCCCCCTGATGGTGCTCGGCGTCGCCGGCATCGTCGGCGTGCTGGCCGGCGGACGCCTGCGCCCCGCGCGGGTCTTCACCGGCGCGATCGCCACCAGCAGCCTGGTCGCGCTCGCGTTCGTGGTGCTGTGGCTGCATCCGCCGATGCCGGTCGTCTACGCCCTGCTCGTGGTGTGGGGAGCCGGGTCGTCGGCGTCCCTGCTGCTCAATCAGCAGTGCGTCCTGCTCGCCGGGTTCCGGACGCCCGAACTCGCGATGAGCCTCGGCGTCCTGATCACCCAGTTCGGCGTCGCGCTCGGCTCGTCCCTGGGCGGTCTCACCCTGCAAACCCTCGGCCCGAGCACCGTCCCCCTCGCCGGAGCCCTCGCGATCGTCGCCGCACTGCTGATGCTGCCGGGCATGCGCGCCATCCTGACCCGCGCCCTGGCCGAACGGACGGTGGCAGAGACGTCAGAAACTCCGACGCGGTAACGAGCCCGCCCGGCGAAGTGACGAGATGTGTGTCGGCGTCCACGAGGGAATCAAGGCCACCATGCCGGAAACGTCACACGAATCCGCACGCGAAGGCAGCTGGCGCCCGATTCATGTGACGTTTCCGGCGACACGGGGCTACTCGATGCTGTCAGTGCTGATGATCGCATCGCTCCAGCGGTGGATCTCGGCGACTGCACTCACTCGAAGAACGCACGGTGCTCGCGAGTCCACCGGACCCGGTCGGCGGTCGTGTCGAGAAAGCCGGTCTGCTGCCACTCGGCTTGCGGCTGCATGCCCTGCGCGGCGAGCCGGCGGGCCCGGTCCCAGACGGCGTGTTGCTGGGTAACGACCTCGTCCACCAACCCCTCGGCCGAGGCCAGTCCATACGCCTCGGCGAAGAGTTCCAGCCGGCGGCGCCGGTCCGGCGCGCTCGGGTAGGCGAACCACCGCAGACACGACTCGTCGTCGCGGAAGGGCGCCACATACTCGAGCGCATAGGCGACATCGTGAAGCGGACGCCCCGGCCAGGCGTAGTCCCAGTCGATGATGCCGATCGGCTGGACTCCGCGCCACACCAGGTTCCACGGCCCGAAGTCACCGTGCAAAATCAGCTCACCTCCGCCTTCGCCCTCACCCGAGCACCCCGCCCAGCCGGACGCCGCGACGGGACGGAACCCACGAACGGCATCGTGATACTCGCGCAGCAACCGGGCCATCGCCACCAGGCCACGCTCGTCGACGACCTTCGCCCATCCGTCCGTGCCCGACTCGCCGTCGAGGAAGGTGAGCACCTCGCGGCCCTCGTCATCGATCCCCTTCACCCGCGGGCTGTACGGGAACCCGATGGACTCCAGATAGTTCAGCAGTTCATGGACCCTGGCCGACCACGGCTGCAACGGCCTGCGCACGGTGTCGCCAACGCGCACGACGGTGCGGTGCGGTTTGTCCTGCAACATCTCGGGCATCTCCACCGCCCCGACGGTAGCAACAGCCCTGGTCACCAGGTCAGCCCTCTTGGTATCGGCGAAGGTACTCAGCAGGCGGGATGATCATGGGATCGCCGACTCCAGCCTCCAAGAGATCCCGATCACCCGTCACCAGGACATCGCACCGCGCAGCCCTGGCGCCACGGAGCACCGGGCGATCCTTGTCGTCGCGAACGGCCTCCTCATCCGCTGCCGGGGAGTCCGGGGTCACGGCCACGACAGAGAACTCGACGACGGCATCAAGGAACTCCTCAACCACACCACCGCGCGCTGGAAACTTCTTCTGCGTAACGCGCCGAACCTCATCGAGGACGTAGTCAGAGACGACGAGTGAATGCTCGTTCACCACTGAGCGAAAGCACTCCGCCGTCGCGCCGCGAGGCCATAGCGCGGCAGAGATCAGCACGTTGCTGTCGAGGAAGACCTTCATCGGTTCCGAGACTCGGCCCGTAGATCGCTGATGTACTCGGCGATGTCCTCCTCCGAGTCGAATCCGGCTTCCTCCGCCGCGCCCTTCATGGCGTCCTGAACCTTCTTGAGCGCGAACACGGCAGCATTCATCAGCACGACCTGGCCGTTGTCCCAGATCAGCACCAAGCGGTCTCCCGCCTCGACACCCAGCTTCTCCCGGATGTCCTTCGGCAAAGTGATCTGCCCCTTGGACATCACTTTCGCGCCTTCAACGATCGGAGCAGACATGCCATCCTCCTACTTTCCCTACTAGTAGGGTACACATGATCTATCTGCCAACCGTAGTCATGAAGTCTCTTCTAGCGGACGAAGGGGTCAGAGCGGGGCGCGGACCACCGCGAGGGGGTCGTCGGTGGCGGCCAGGCTGCCGAGCAGTTTCAGGCGTTCCTCGCTGGGTGTGCCGGGTTCGGCGGTGTAGCCGAACATCAGCCAATCGGGGTTGGCCGGCAGGTCCATCGCCTCGTAGGTCAGCTCCAGGTCACCGACCAGCGGATGGCAGAAGCGCTTGACGCCGGTGCGATGGTGGCGGACGTTGTGGGCAGCCCAGCGCACCCGGAACGCCTCGCTACGGGTGACCAGTTCACCGATCAGGTCGGTGAGCGGACGGTCGCGCGGGTTCTGCCCGGCATAGCCACGCAGGGTGGCGACCAGTTGGTCGGCGCTGCTCTCCCATTCGGGAAAGAACGTGGCAGCGGCCGGACTGAGGAAGGTGAACCGCGCGGTGTTCCCGCGAGCCTCGGGGTCGTCCAGGATCGGCGCGTACAGCGCGCGTCCGAGCGCGTTCGCGGTGACCGCGTTCATCCGGCGGTCGCGGACCCACACCGCGGCGCCCATCGAGTCGATCAGCCGCTGCAGGCTGGGCCGCACCACCTGATCGCCACGCGACCCCGGACGCCGTCGCGCCGGCCGCGGTTCCGCGGCCCGGGCCAGGTCGTACAGGTGATCGGTCTCGGCCTCATCCAAGCGCAAAGCGCGGGCAATGGCGTCCAGGATCTCGGGTGAGACCCCGCGCAGATCGCCGCGCTCCATCCGCGCGTAGTAGTCGACGCTGATGTCGGCGAGCGTCGCGACCTCTTCGCGGCGCAAGCCGGGGACGCGGCGGCGTCCGCCCCCGATCATGCCCGCCTGCTCCGGGGTGATCCGGTCACGGCGCGACCGCAGGAACGCCGTCACCTCGTCTCGCTGATCCATGCCGCCCACGGTAGGACGCTGTTGGCGATTCTGGGGTGTACTGCCCGTACACCGCTCGCCGGTCTCCGTCCCCTCGCGCGGCCCGCCTGCACCGCGTCCGTCCTTGCCCTGGGCATGGGCCATCGTCCGTTCGCATGCGCCGACCGGCCGTTGCGCACGATCAGCACCGTTGCGCACGAAATATCGTGCGCATCCGTTCAGATCGTGCGCGTGAGCAGGCCGCCCACCCGGGCTTACGATGATCAGGACCGTTCTTACGGAGGCATCATGCGCGCACTCCCCTACGTTCTCCCTCGCCGGAAGCTGTCCTGGGGGCCACCACTGGCCGCGATCGTGCTGCTCACCGGATGCACCGCATCCTCGCCGGCGCCGAGCACGGCTCCTGCGCCGAGCCCCGCGATAAGCACGACCCCCACCACGAACGCGCCGAGCGGTGAGGCGTCCGCCTATGGGGTCGACCCGTCGGTGGTGGCCGAGGTGCGCGCGCTCTGCACGCCCGGGCCCGGCAAGACGGTCGAAGACCTTCCCGATGTCGAGATCCCGGCCGTCACCTGGGCCGGCCTGTCGGTTCCCGAGCAGCGCGTGGGCGCGAAGACCGTCCCTGCTCTCGACATTCCCGCCGTCGACAGGCCGGCGACCACCGCCGAGGCGGGCTGCCTGGTCACCTTCGACGCGCCCGCTGGCTGCCTGCCTGCGGTGACCATCTCCGCGGGATGGATTCCCGGCTACCGCATCGAGGGGTACACCTACGTCGACGGCTCCGGCAACACCATCACCGTCGAGCCCCTCGAGAACGATGCCGCGATCGCCCTCGGGGCGAGCACCGAGCAGCGATGCCAGGTGGAAACCTCGGGACAGTACGTGAGCGCGATCTACCGGCCCGCCATCTACCGCGGCGCTGCGTACCAGAGCGCCGCCTACCGCAGCACCTATTACCGCAGCAGCATCTACGACGGGACCGAGGTCGCACCACCGGTCACCATCCCCGGACTCACCGTGCCCGGCGTCACCCTGCCGGGGACGTCCATGGAAGGCGCCTCGCTGCCGTCGCGCCAACTCACCCAGAACGTCACCGCCGTCGAGAACGAGACGGCGGTCGCCTACGAGGCGTCCGAGGCGGTGCTGTTCGCCTACAACCAGTCCACACTCTTGCCGGACGCGGCACAGGCGCTCGACGCCATCCTCGCCGACGCCGGCGCCAAGGGTTTCGCGGGGGCGGTCCGGGTGGAGGGTCACACCGACGACACCGGCGACGACGCCCCTAACCAGCGGCTGTCACAGGCTCGCGCACAGGCGGTGGCCGACTACCTGACCGGCCACGGCATCGCCGCCGACCGCATCACGGTGAGCGGACGCGGCGAGACCGCTCCCGCCTACCCGAACGACACCGACGAGAACCGCGCCAAGAACCGCCGCGTGGTCATCGAGTTCCGCCAGAAGTGAGGAGAGGGCGTCCGTTCGGGCAGCCCGCTCACGACCGTCCGCGCACCCGGACCGAGGCCGTTCTCACCGAGCATCTCTGGGCAGCCCACTCACGACCGCGCGCGGAGCAAAACGTACTGCTCAATCTCGGCCTCGGGTCCAAAAAATCAGTCGGACTGGTGTTTTTCCGATCGGGCCCGGATTGAGCAGTACGTTTACCCCCTTCGCGCCTGTCAGTATCCGGATCCGGCGGGCGCCGCGTCCTCCGTGACGCCGAGAACGACCGGGGTGGAGCGGTAGCCGATGCCCATCCGGTCGATGCCGGCATCGATCAGGCGCAGGAAATGTTCCCGGTCGCGGATCGAACCCGACCCCTTCACGAAGCTGCGGCCGGCGGCGGCGTCCATCATCAGCGCGACCATCTCGTCGGACGCCCCGGTCTTCGCGTGCTGCGTGTCGCCGGTGTAGAACCCGGTCGAGGTCTTGACGTAGTCGGCGCCGGCCGCGATCGCGGCATCGACACCGGCGCGCACCTCGGCCTCGGTGAGGGCGTCCGTCTCGAGGATCACCTTCACCGGCACGTTGTTCGCGCGGCATTCGGCGATCACCGCGTGTAGGTCGGCTTCGACGCGATCGAGAAGCCCGGAGCGGATCCAACCGTAGTTGGCGACGATGTCGACCTCGTCGGCGCCCTCGGCGAGCACCTCGCGGGTCTGCGCCACCTTCGAGGCCGTGGACGAGGCGCCGAACGGGAAGTCGACCACGACGCACACCCCGGTGGCGGTGTCGGCGCAGATCGGGACGGCGATCCGCATCGAGGCCGGGTTGATGCAGACGGTCTTGCAGCCGTACGCGACTCCGGCGCGGATCTCGCGCTCGATGTCGGCCACGGTGAACTCCGGCTTGAGCACCGAATGATCGATGTAGGCGGCGAGTTCGGCCACCGTCATCTCGCGGGCGGACTTGGTGGGCTTCATGGTCGGTTCCTTTCGTTGAGGGTGAGGCCTCGGACGGCGATCGCCGGCCGGTATCACCCCGCCGCTCCTGTCGTGGGGTGAAGCGTCGTGCATCCGGGATCAGCTATCCATCTAGCTGTCTAGACCGATAGCTTAGCAGGCATGTCGGCTAGACAGCTAGACTGATGAACGGCGTCCGCCGCCCGGCGAACCGCGATTCTCGGAGGTGGAACGTGACATCGACTGGCCGTCACGACCGGTTCACGCCGCGCTACTTCGCCATCGAGCAGGCCCTCCGCGCGCGCATCGCCGCACTGCAGCCGCACGACGCACTGCCCAGCGACGCCGATCTGTGCGCCGAGTTCGGCGTCAGCAGGATGACCGCCAGGGCCGCGGTGCAGAAGCTGGTCCAGGACGGCCTCGTCTACCGCGAACCCGGGCGCGGGACGTTCGTCGCCGCACCCGTCGTCGACCGCCAGCTGACGAATCTGCGCGGCTTCTCCGCCGAGATGACCGCCCGCCGCCTGCATCCGTCCTCAACCGTGCTCGACGCACGGCTCGCGGACGGGACCGACGCGCAAACCCGCGCATTGGACGCCGCCGCGGGCAGTCGCGTGGTGACGATCCGGCGCCTGCGCCTGGCCGACAACATCCCGTTGGTCCTGGAACGCACCACGTTGACCGAGCGCTGCGCCGGCGTCCTGGAGGCCGATCTGGCGAACGGCTCGCTGCACGAGGCGCTGATCGCGCAGGGCGTGATCCCCGCCACCGGCACCAGCACCATCACCGCCGAACTCGCCACCGCCGACGACGCCGAACACCTGTCGGTCAAGCGCGGATCGCCTCTGCTCGTGGAGCGCCGCCTCATCCGTGACGTGACCGGCGCCGCGTTCGAATGGACCGAGAGCCGCTACGTCCCCGAGCGCTACAGCATCACCGCCCAGTTCACCGTCGAGTTGCCACCCCTGGCTCACTGACCACGGCGGCGCCCATTCCACCGTTGGCGCGGCGCCCCCGACCGGCGCGGGGCGATACCCTGAGCGCCGCGCGCCGGAACGTTGCGTGACGACGCCATCATCCACGGGGGGGGAAACAAGCCCAGGCGTGACGTTGGCCCGGAGTGCTGTCAACTCCGGGCCAACGAGGCGTCTTCCACCTCTGCAAGCAGTTGCCTTACCGCAACGCCCTCCCGCGACGTCCCTCCCCCGAGTAACGTCTTACCTACAGCGTTGTCCTCCCCGACCACGCCGCCTGCAGTGCGACCCTCCCCCGAAGGCCGCCTATCCAAGAAGACCCACCCGGACGCCGATGATGACGCGAACCCAGAAGTTTTTTCCGGGATTTTTCTGACACGCCGGACTCCGGCCTCACCTCGGCCCAGCTCAGGCCGGACGACTAGGGTGAATGCACCTGCGCCCTGGAGGAGATCGGTAGTGAGCAACGACAACGTGATTCCGTTCCCCCGATCGGGGGAACAGCCCAGTGCACCCAACCTCGCCGACATCCGGCAGTGGATCGCTTCGCTCAGGGCGTCCATAGATGACCCGTTCGCCCCGGAGCCGCTCAAGCTGCTGCGCAAGCGCAACAAGAAGGCCGCCTACACCCCGTGGCCTTCTCGGTAGATGAGGTCAACGACGCGCTCACTGCCGAGCCGCTGTCGGCCTCGGAGATTCCTCCGATCCTGCTCGATCTGCTCGTCAAGACCGGAGCCTCCCCGCTGTCACCGGTGGCCGCGCTGGTGCGAGACGCCCTCGCCAGCCCGCCGCTGGCCGAAGCTCAGATCGCAGACGCCGTCCGCGGGTATCAGCTGCTGCTCGACGATGTCGGGGACGGCCTCACCCTCACCGCGGCCGGATACCTGCCACCGCGCATCGTCGAAGCACTGTTCACCCAGCTCGGCTTGGACGGGCGCTGGATCGGCAAGGGCAATCGTGAGGACATGACGCTGCCGGTCCTGGAATTGCGGGAGTCGGCGACAGCGCTCGGCCTGCTCCGCAAGGCCAAGGGCAAGCTCACCCGCACCGCGGCCGCTCGCCGCCTCAGTGGGAACCCCTCCGCCCTCATGGCACACATCTCGTCACGCCTGCCGCTCGGCAAACGGCACGAAGCGGACGCCGGCAGCGTGGCGCTCCTGTTCGTCGCCGCGGGCAGGGACTGGTACTCGAGCCTGAGTGATGCCGCCGAGATCATGGGCTCGATCGGCTGGGGCGTGACCAACGGACGCCTCGACCTCGCGCTCAACGAATCGAGCCGTCCGACCATGAGCGTCGTACACAGCCTCGCCGGACGCCTCACCACACCTGAGCATCGCGCCGCCGTCGCGTGCACGTTGCTCCAGCCAAGGGAGCAGTAGCGCTGGACAAGAGGCGCCAACAATCCCTCACACTGACTGCCGAAAATCCGCAAGTTCGCTTCCGAAAATCCACAAGTTGAGGCCGGACGGCCGCACGCCAGGCCGCCCCCGGGCTAGGGGCTACCGTTGCCGAACAATGGTCAAGTCCGCGCCAGCTCCGAAGGTTCCGACTCCAGCACCAAAGGCGTGGTCAGCGCTCAAGTGCCAAGCGGACCATCGCAACGCCAGGCGCGTCAGCGGACAGCCGCCGAAGTGCCTGCTCCAGTCGGGCGCGCTGCGACGCGGCAAGTTCCACCCGGAAGTCCGAAGGCCGCGCCAGTCCACAGAGAAACGACAGGTCATCAAGGTGCCGCCGCGGACGCACGTCCGATGAGTTGAGCAGCGCAGATGCCTTGGCTACAAGCGCTCCAACAAGGCCGGGAACGGGGACTTCAAAGACATCCTGCCCAACCCGCACGGAATGAACCTCGGATAGATCGGTTGCCCACTGGACGCCCCTGGACTGGACGCCGGGGGCACCGTTGATCGACCGCCTGGCGCGCTGCCCGAGGTTCGACGGCAGCAACACGTCGATTTGGATCGATGCACCCGGCTGAGTCTCGCTGTCTCGAACCCACCGATGCTCGATGCCACTGTCGTGTTGCACGGCGCGGAGTCCAAGATCCTGAAGCGCGGCGGTCAACACCGGGAACGCGTCGGGGTGGCTGCGTGCAGCGATGCCAGCGTCAAGGTCGGTCGTTACGCGGCCTGGAACCACACCCATCCGCCAGCCGTGAAACTGGACCATCTGACCCCCTACGATGGTCCAACCGTTCGGGACCTCCGCGAAGAGGCGCCCGGCAAGCTGCCAGACTTCGCGCTGGACAGCAGGAACGCTCGCTGGAATCTGAACGCTCATCGAGCCAAGACCTCCGCCACCACGGCGTCATTGCGTGGCCCGCCGGATTGGGCGATGTCGACCAGACAGGCGGCAAGATCGGTTCGCACGGAGGGCTCGACATGGACGATGACGTCACCCGCGGGATCAGCAACGAGCAAGTGCTCCCATACAAGATCGTCGATGTCGGACTGCGCGACGTGCAGATCGGCAGGCCCGCCGGACAGAGGAAGCTCGGCATGATGAGATCCCCCAGGAACAACGCGAGCATCCCCCAACAACTCCGCCATCTCGCCCCTGAACGCGTAGACACGCCGCTCAGACCGATGCGGCAGCCACGATCGCAAGAGCGGAGCCGGATCGTCGGCCAGTAGAAGCCGTCGAAGATGGTCGCTGAGACGCGTACGCCCACGATGTTCCACCGCCGACCAAGCAGCCCCGGGTGATGCACCGAGGTGCTGACCGATCAGGTCGATCATCGCCCTCGCCATCACCGCAGACATCGGACGCCCCGCGAGACGGCGCGCATCCGCGGCCGCCTCGACAGCAGCACGATCCACAATCCAGACCTTGCCTACCTTGCAACCCGCCAACTGCCCTGAGCTGAGCATGCGCCGCACACGGACTTCCTGCACACCCAGCGCAGAAGCCGCTTCCGAAGTCGACATCAACGACATGACACAATAGTAGTGACAACGATCCTATTATGGCTACACATCGGCAACTCCTCCTGCGTAGCGGTCGGCAAGGAACGCTGCCACCGGAAGACCGGCACGTTGGCTCCGAAAGTCCGCAAGTTCAAGCGCTTCACGGCTGCTGAGACGCCACGATAGGAGCGACGCTCATCCAGCCTCAGGCATCCAACGACATACGACTCGGGAGCAACCATGGCGAAGGTCCTTTGGGACGAAGCAGGACGCGAGCATCAGGTCGATCCAGGGGTTGACGCGTACCTGGCTTCGCTCAACGAAGCGGACGTCCGCATGCTCGCGCTCGAACTGGCGACGACGACCACCGAGGGATACCACCTCGTCAAAGCCCGCGCCGCCCGCGAGATCCCCGACGCGAACGACGGCATGGCCCTCGCCGATCAGTACGTCGCCCGCGTCCGGGCTCAACTCGCGTTCGGGGAGGTCATTTACTACGACGATGCCTACACCGTCGCAGCGGCGGCGTCTGAGGTGCTGACCGAACTGGAGTATCAACTCGATTCGGGGCGAGCGGACGCCGTGGCTCCCGCCCTCCTCGAGGCGACCGTCCTGCTGCGGGACTTGGTGGAGCGCGCAGACGATTCCGATGGTGAGATCGGTGACGCCTGCCAGCAGGCGCTCGACTTGTACGCGCGGGCCTGCCGGGAAGGGAATCCGAACCGGGTCCAACTGGCGTACTGGCTGTCCACGTTCCGCGTCCCTTCGCCCGGCTGGCCCGAGGTGACGCTGAGCGATTTCGTGGACGCATTCGATGACGAGGCGATGGACGCCTACCGCGCGGCGGTTTCCCTCTTGGCGCTGACGTACGAGGACACGGACGAGTGGGGCGCCCTTGGGGAGATACGCCGCATGCAACTCGAGTTGGCCGACCATGACGGCGATGTCGATGAGGCGATCCGCATTCTGAGTCGGCCCGACCGGGCTGACTACGGCGGTATCGTCCGGCGACTCCGCACAGCAGGGCGCGAGGACGAGGTCGCGGCATGGATCGATCGCGCCGTCGAATCCGACGCCGTCTCTGCTTGGGGCGCATCCGGCAGACAACTGGGCGCCCTCGACGTCGCCGAGTTCTACCTCGCCCACGACCGGGCGGACGACGCTCTCACGATGCTACGCACCCTGTTCAGCGGACGCCCCAGCCTCGACGCCTACCGGATTCTCTGCGACATTGCCGGACGCCTCGGCCGCGCGGACGCCGAACGCGCGTGGGCGATCGGCGTCGTGGCGGCGTCCGCCCCGCACGAGAAAGGCGCGCTGCTGGTCAGCTTCGCGCTGGCGGACGATGACCTCGACCGCGCCTGGACCGCCGCAGATGAGTATGGACCGGGACGGCAGTGGCAAGCACTCGCGGCGGCGTCCGAGTCGACCCATCCGCGGCGCGCGGCCGACCTGTACCGGCCGTCGCTCATGGCCAGCCTGGTCACCCCGAACACCCGCCTCTACCCCGGCATCGCCCGCACACTGGCCACCATGCGACGCCTCTACGCGGCAGCCGGCCTGGGCGAGCAGATCGACGCGGAGATCCGCCTCCTCCGCGAGCAATACCGGCGCCGCTCAGCCCTCATGCGAGAGTTGGACGCCCAGCGGTTGCCGTGAGTCAGACTATGACTATGAATCCCCAGTCATAGTTGCACTTTTCGCCAGTGTGTACACGGTGTCCTGTCGCCCCTGGCTTCCACTCATCTCGACGAGGCCTGCATCAAGTGAGTGCGCGAGGGCATAACGCACCTGGTTCACGGTCAGCCCGGTCGCCACCTGCAACTCCCGGAGGGACGCGGCCCCTCGATCGGCGAGCACCTTGAGGATGGCCGGCTCGTTCCTGGTCAGGCTCTGTCCTGTGGCTGCCGCCCGCCCAGGCTGTGAAACCGGCGCCTCGGCGTCCCTCTCATACGGCGGGGAAACGCGGGGCGACATCGACTCAGCTATCGGAGCGCGCTGCGGCCCACCGTGGGTGAAGTGGCACAAGTCCCGGTTGCGGACGCCGCCGGGGTCGCCGTACACCTGGACTGCTGCCGTCACGGTCAGACTGGGAAACGTGGCTCGACAGTCATTTGCAGCGAGTTCTCACCCGCGATGCGGCGCAACTCCCGTCCGGTAGGCAGACGCGACGCCTTCGCGGGACGCCGAACCTGACCAAGCGCGGGATCGGTCGCCCCAAGTCGTTCGTTTCGGACCCCGCCCTCGATGGCCGGGCCATCGCGATCGAGGTCAAGGCGTCCTCCACCTACCGCGCCGAGCATTTCGCAGCCACAGTTGACCCTGGACCATGCCGGGGCGGGCGTGGGCTACCCAGCCGGATGCCGCCACAACGCCCAGATCGGCAGGACGTGCAGCCACCCGCGCAGGTGGGCCACGTGCGGGCCGGTGTGCAACACGACACCCGCACGGACGCGGTCACCGAGTTCGGCCTTGAGCGTGGACAGTTGCTCCCAGCTTGAGGCGTCCACGCCTCGGGAGGCCTTGACCTCGATCAGGAGCACCGATCCGTCCGCTAGCTCGACCACGTAGTCGACCTCGGTCGAGCGATGCCGGTAGTGGTAGACGCGATAGCGCTGCGCGCTCCACTCGGCCTGCTTGGTGAGCTCACCACCGACGAACTGTTCCAGCAGCGTCCCGAAGTACTCTCGACCGCCGATCGACGTTGCCCGCTCAGCCGTGAAGGCAGACAGATGGCTGGCCAGTCCGGTGTCGAGGAGACCCACCTTGGGACGCCGCGTCTCACGTCCGAGGGTTCCGAGCCCCCACGACGGGAACGTTTGACCGAGGAACATGCTCCAGAGCAGCCGAAGGTAGCGGTCCGCGGTGCTCTCGGAGACCGACAGGTGCCGTGCCAGACGAGCCTTCACCAGTTCGGTCTGGCCCTGCGCCGCCAACCAGCGCAGCGTGGACAACAGGTGGTCTGCGAACGGCCCATCGCTGAGTTCGGTCGCGTCGTGCTGAACGAGGGTGTCGACATAGTCGGCGAACCAACGGTCGGCACGGCGTCCAGGACCTCGTTTCACGGGTTCGGGAAAGCCGCCCTGGGTCACCAGGCTCGGCAAGTCACCGGTCGTATCGATGCCGCCCTCCGCGCCGGCGGCCACCCAGGCCACGAAGTCTTCGGGACGCGATCGGCGCTCCACCTCACCCTGGCTGAACGGGTACACGCGGACGGTCTCCTTGCGACCGGCAAGCGAGTCCCCCAGACCGGGCGTCTGCAGCAGATCGACCGAACCAGTCAGCAGGAAGCGGCCGGGGCGACGGTCGGCGTCAACCGTCGCCTTCAACGCCAACGCGAGTTCAGGTGCCCGTTGGGCCTCGTCGATGACCAGTAGCCCTCCTGGGTTCTGCAGGACGAACTGCTCGGGATCGTCCTGCGCGAACCCACGCGTGAGCCGGTCATCGAGCGTCACGTGCCGTGCCGAGGACCCGGCGATCTGGCGCGCCAGCGTCGACTTTCCCACCTGTCTCGCCCCTTGCAGGACAAGGATCGGCGTGTCTTCCAACACCTCTCGACACAGCGGCAGGAGGTGACGGACAACCTCATCGGACATGCGGGGATCCTACCGCAAACTTGGAGATTCACCACGCCCTACTTGGAGTTTTGCCAGACGCCGCTTGGAGGTTTGCCATCTCGAACTTGAGGATTTTCCAGCCTCTGCCTGGAGATCCGCCGCCAGCCGTGCACTCGACTGGGACGAGCGCGGTGGAGCCGATGCGCCCCGACAAGACGAACACGCCCTCGTAGACCAGTGCCCCGAGATGACGTCAACCAGACTAGCTGCCGGGTCGATCCGAGCAACTGGCTCGACGTCGACGATGCCCCCTACCTGCCCATGGGACGCCGTCCGCGATACCGCTGCGGGAACGCGAACGCGGGCGGCTCCCAGCCCGGACGGACGTGAACCCGAACTCCTCGGACCGCTCGATGCACGGTGTCCGCGCCAACGAGCGACCAGGCTTCGGCGTCCGCCTCCAAGCCAAGGAGAAGCTTGTTGGTGTTGGCACGCATCGACTTGGACGGCGGCTCGACGCCTCGCGCGAGTTGCGTCCCTGATAGTGGTGTAGCGCGGTTCGTGTGATCGTCTCCGGCATGTCGCCGGGACGGGGCGCGGCCATCGCGTGATTCTTCGGGTGAACATCTCCCAGCACTCTCGATTAGGAACCATCACGATGACCGCTCCTCATATTGTCGATCCCGCGCGGCTGTTGGGGGGATGTGCGAGCCACCACCGGAAGCGGGCGTCCTAAAGTAGTGGCATGCCTGGCGCAGATTCATGGGCCTCAAGCCCGGGACGACGGCGCAACATGCAGGGGATCCGCTCGCAGGACACCAAGCCTGAGCTTGCTGTCCGTCGGGCGCTCCATAAGCTCGGGCTTCGCTATCGAGTGGGGATCGCACCCGACCCTGGTCTCCGGCGGCGCGCTGACATCGTCTTCCCCCGGGCGCACATCGCCGTGTTCATTGACGGCTGCTTCTGGCATGGATGCCCAGAGCATGGCCGATCAAGCTTCAACCACAATGTCGACTACTGGCCAGCGAAGATCGCCACCAACATCGCTCGCGATGCCGATACCAACGCGCGGCTTCGCGAGGCGGGCTGGATCGTGCTGCGCTTCTGGGAGCACCAGGACACGACCGAGGTCGTCGACAACATCCGAGAAGCGGTTCGCGATCAGACCGTCAGATCCAAGGCCAGATCTGCGATGTCTCGCAGACGCTGACCGTTCACCAACATGTCGAGCATCGCCTTTGCCTCGTCGTTCCCACAGGCGTCCACCGCGTCGATCAACTCCGGCAAGGCGAAGTGGTACACCATGTCCAAGTCGCCCGTACCCAACGCCAAAGACGCCAGTCGCGACGGAGTTGGCTCGCCTGTCACCACCACGATGTGTGGAGTGCGGCCCTTACGATTTCGGATGATGTTCAGCGCCTCGCTACGGGCGTTCTGGGCTCGGTCAGAGCGAAGCGTCCACTTGCATGAGACCACCGCGTGAAGGATCCGCACGTCCTGGTTCGCCTCGCGGATGATCGAGCGTCGTCCAGTCTGGTCATCGACGAGGTCATCGGACTCATTGATCACCGCGTCAGGCTCAGGTTCTCTGGTCACCAGAACGTCCGGCGAGATGTCGTAGCTGTTGCCCAGCACCGAAGCCAGCTCAGGCGTCGCCTGAATCGCACGAGCCAACTCGTCCAGATGACGGTAGGGCTCGAACATCGCAACATGGTTCACAGCGCGCTGGCCACCGACACGATGCACATCCCAGCGCCCGGGCCTGAGCATCGGGAACTGGCCGACCGTCGCATAGAGGAACTCGCGCACAGCAATCTCGAATTGGTCACCGGCCGTCTGCCCGGAAAGCTTGCTTTCAACGGTGGCCGCACCCAGCGCTTCAGCCATGTGGGCTGCAATGGCCCGGCTCGTCCGCTGACCGCCGTCGGCATTAGAAGCAACCCCTTTGGCATCAACGCATAACGTCTGGTCATTTACCAGTGAATGGTGGAACTCTTGCCGGGACCGGGTGAGAAGGGAGGTCACGCCGACTCCCGCGCAAGCTCCGCGACCAGCGGATGCGGCGTCCGGATAGGCAGTGCGACCGGTGTTCCCACACCAGCAGCATCCCCGGCCTTCAGCGCGTCCGCGATGGCCTTGCCCACTGCTCTCGCCACAGGCGGTGGGAAGGCGTTGCCAACCTGGCGGTAGGCGTTCGTCTTGGCGCCGGTGATCTGCCAGTCGTCAGGGAAGCCCTGCAAACGGGCAGCCATCCTCACGGTGAGACGAGGCATCCCGACGAAGTCGCGATCCGGAGCAGCCTCCGCGATCGTGCTCCCGTTGACGCCGAGCTCGGCCCACGCCCGCCGCGCACGCGTGGGTCCCAAATCGGGACCACCATGCTTCTTGGAACCACCGACGAGCGTGGGGGCGATCGTCCTCGCCTTCTCACACCATTCGGCCAGACCGAGCCACCCCGCGTCCCCCATCAAATCCTTGAGAGCTTCACCCACCGTCGGCGCATCACCAGAGCCCTCCGGCCACACGAAGTGGGGCGCGTACTGCTCGCGAAGCGCGACCAGGATGGCTCGCGGGCGCAACTGCGGCACACCGAAATCAGATGCATGGAGCAGCCGCCACTCGCCGACGTAGTTCATGTCCGCCAGTTGATCGAGGATGTGGCGGCGGTAGTCGGCAAAAACCGGATCCAGCAGGCCACGGACGTTCTCAAGCATCACGGCTCGCGGCTGAAGCAACTTCACGAGCGTGAGCGCTGCCGGGAAGAGATCACGTTCATCGTCGGCGCCACGCTGTTTACCCGCCTTCGAGAAAGGTGGGCAGGGGACGCCGCCTGCAAGCAGGTCAAGATCCTGCCCCCGGAGATCAGCGGACGGGCGCCAGTCGAGGAGGTCTTCCTGCTCCACTCTCCACTCCGGCCGGTTCGTACGAAGCGTCCGGCACGCGTGAGTGTCGATCTCGACCAACGCTAGGTGGTCGAACCCGGCCTGCTCTAGGCCGAGCGCTTGACCGCCCGCCCCCGCACATATCTCGAGCGACGTCAGCGCCATCGCCGTCCTCCTCTCAAGACACCTGCAAGGCAGCTTCACGCCCTTCGGCGCACTGCATAGCGTAGGCGAGCCCTCCGACAATTCTGAAATACCTTGTCAAGCGCATGATCAGGCATCTCTTCCATCGATCTCAGACCAACGGTGCAGACTCGCGCCAGACCAACTGGCAGGATGATCCCATGCCGGAGGAGATCATCCCGTTCACCGACCTCGCAACCGCTGACCTCATCCTGGACCGCGTGTACCAAGGCGGGACACTCGGCAGCATGGGCGACGACGCGATCGCGAAGTTGCTGCCGGTCGGCAACCAGGGCGGCTTCCGGTTCAGCGGGAGCGTCGCCAAGAGAACCGTCCGGCTTGTCGTGTTGTATACATCCGGCACAGAGGTCGACTGGCCCGATCACATTGAGCCGACCACCGGGGACTTCACCTACTACGGCGACAACCGGAAGCCCGGCAAGGACCTCCATGACACACCTCGCGGAGGCAACCGCCTCCTCCGAGATATCTTCGCCGCGTCGCGCGCTGAGGCAGCTGACCGCGGACGCGTTCCTCCCCTCTTCCTCTTTGAACGAGTTAGCGGACGAGACGTCAGGTTCCGGGGCCTCCTCGCACCCGGTCCGCCTCGTCTGACCAGCGACGAAGAACTCGTGGCCGTCTGGCGCACGACCCAGAACCTGAGGTTCCAGAACTACCGCTCCCATTTCACTGTGCTCCAGACGAGCCGCGTGTCGCGCAACTGGATCACGGAGATACTGGCTGGCAAGACGATGGGCCCAGCCTGCCCACCTGAGTGGCGAGCCTGGGTGCATGCTCGCATCTACCGGGCGCTCGAAGCTCCGAGGAACGTCACGATCCGTAGCAAGGCAGAGCAGTTACCCAAGCCGGAGGACATGTGGATGGCGGTCAAGGTGCACCAGCATTTCGCAGCAGATCCCGTGCAGTTCGAGACCTTCGCTGCGGAAATGTGGGTTCAGTCCGACCCGCATGTCGCCTCCATCGAGGTGACGCGCCCCAGTCGCGACGGCGGGCGGGACGCCATCGGCGAGTACCGGCTGGGGCCCGTTGAGGATCCCGTACGACTCGAGTTTGCGCTCGAAGCCAAGTGCTTCGATCCGAACGGTGGCGGTGTTGGCGTTCGCATGGTCAGCCGCCTCATCTCTCGCATCAAGCACCGCCAGTTTGGAGTGTTTGTTACGACGGCATTCGTCGCGTCCCAGGCGTACCGCGAGGTCAGGGAGGACCAACACCCTGTTGTATTCATGACTGGGCAGGACATCGTCCGCATCCTCAAACGGATGGGACTGGCGACCGAACAGTCGCTGCACGAGTACTTGGCTCTGAAATTCCCAGTCGATCAGGATCAACGAGCTCGCGTTGATATCACCGAAATGGACGCCATGACGGTCGCCGTCGATATACCGATGCAAGACCACTGCACGCATACTCGCCGTGTTGGCACCGCGGGCGCAGCACCTCTCTAATAGCCCGCCCTCCCCGACCCGATTTAGCTCGGCGATGGGACGCGACGCCAGCGACGAAGCCACGCCGCCGGCCGCTACGACCAGGTTCTTGGCGAGATCGGTCGTCGTCAGCATCGGTTCGATTGGCTGCTCGGCGACCCAGGAATTAGCGGACGCTACGTCCGACTACCAGTCGACGGCTACTGGCCGGAAGCTAACATCGTGGTCAAATAGCACGAGCGGCAGCACGGCGAATCGATGCCCCCCAGCCCAGAGCAACCCGCCAGCTTCCCGCGGTTACGGTATCGCTGCATTGCGGACCTGCGCCTACTCTTGCCCCATGACCGGAACGGACGCAGCACAGCAAAAGCGCCCGGTGTTGCCCTTCCCCGCAGACCAGGCATGGTTCTGGGAAGAGCGCTGGCAGGAGCGTGAGCGCAAGGTCGAGGAGTTCCTCACCGCCGGTGAGGTAACGACGTTCGAGGACGCCGAAGACTTCCTCGCCTATCTCGATGACATGGCACAGCAGCCCGTTCCCTCGGACCACCAGCCGTGATTTTCGGCGTTCCCCGCATTCACCACTGACCTTCGACGGCTCAAGCCAAACACCACAGCGTCTTCCGCTCGCCCTGAGCGCCCCACGTGCGACACTCGGACCCATGGCGCACAATCTGTCCAGAGTCTTCAGGATGCCGTTCGCGAGCATCTATCCGCTCTACGTCGAGAAGGTGACCAAGAAGGGCCGGACGACCGACGATCTCGATCTCGTGCTCACCTGGCTCACCGGCTACGACGAGGCCGGCCTGCAGAAGGCCATCGCGGACGAGGTGACCCTGGAGGAGTTCTTCGCCGCGGCACCGCAGATGAACCCGAACACCTCGCTGATCACCGGTGTCATCTGCGGCTACCGGGTCGAGGACATCGAGGATCCGCTGATGCAGAAGATCCGCTACATGGACAAGCTCGTCGACGAGTTGGCGCGCGGCAAGAAGATGGCGTCGATCCTCCGCAGTTGACCCGCAGGAGCACCCCACACAGGTCACCCGACGGGGTCGACAAGGCGTCCCTCGACGAAGTGCTGGCGGCGCTCGCTCCAGCTGGTGATCAGCGAGCGGATCGACGCCCTCAGAACCTGGCGGCGTCGAGGGCAATGTACTTGGTCGACAAGTACTCGTTGATCCCTTCGAAGCCTCCTTCACGGCCGATCCCGGACGCCTTCACGCCGCCGAACGGGGCGGCGGCGTTCGACACCAGGCCACGATTCAGCCCGACCATGCCGGTCTGGAGGGCTTCGGCCACCCGGAAGGCACGGTTGAGGTCGTTGGTGAACACGAACGCGGTCAGGCCGAACTCGGTGTCGTTGGCCATCGCAATGGCTTCGCTCTCCTCGGAGAACACCGTGACGGCGGCGACCGGGCCGAAGATCTCCTCGCGCGCGATCCGCGCGGTCAGCGGCACTCCGGTGATCAGCGTCGGTTCGTAGAAGTAGCCGTCGCCGGGCCGCGCCACGCCACCCAGCCGCAGTTCTCCACCGCAACGAACGGCGTCCTTCACCAGGGTGTCGACATGACGCCGCTGCTTGTCTGTGATGATCGGGCCCACCGTGGCGGCCGGGTCGAGGCCGTCCGCGGCAACCACCTGACGCATCCGCTCCTCCAGGGCCGCGGTGAACCGCTCGGCGACGCCGGCCTGCACCAGGATCCGGTTGGCGGCCACGCACGACTCCCCGCCGTTGCGGAACTTGGCCACCATGGCGCCCTCGACCGCCTGGCCGACGTCGGCGTCGTCGAAGACGATGAAGGGCGCATTGCCACCCAACTCCATTGAGGTGCGCACCACGTTTCGGGCCGCGCCCTTGAGCAGGGTGCTGCCCACGCCGGTCGACCCGGTGAACGACAGTTTGCGCAGCCTCGGGTCGGCGAGCAGCGCCTCCGACATCCGGCTCGAATGGCTGGTCGGCAGCACATGCAGCACCCCGGCGGGGACGCCCGCCTCGACGAACACCAAGCCCATCAGCAGGCAGGTGAGCGGGGTCTGGTGCGCCGGCTTCACGATCATCGTGCATCCGGCGGCGACCGCGGGCGCCACCTTGCGGGCGATCATGCCGAGCGGGAAATTCCACGGCGTGATCAGCAGGCACGGACCCACCGGCTGGCGCATGGTGACGATGCGGGTGTCCCCCGCGGGCGCCACCCGGTACTCGCCGTGGATGCGCGTGGTCTCCTCGGCGAACCAGCGCACGTAGTCAGCGGCATACAGCACCTCGCCGCGGGATTCGGCCAGCGGCTTGCCCATCTCGAGGGTGATCAGCGCGGCGAACTGGTCGATGCGGTCGAGCATCAGCTGGTAGGCCCGCCACAGGATGTCGGCGCGCTGCCGCGGGGTCGTCCGCGCCCACTCACCACCGACGCGCGTGCAGGCGTCCAGTGCGGCGAGCGCGTCGCCGACGGAAGCGTCCGCCACCAGGGCCAAGTCGGCGCCGGTGGCCGGGTTGATCACCGCGAAGCGTTGCTCGCGGGGCTGCCACTGACCGTCCAGCAGCAGGTCGACGGGGACGCCGGCCAGCACCTGGGCCACGCGGTCGCTCGCTTCGGTCATCTCAGATCTCCTCGGGCAGGCAGGAACACGTGCACCCTAGCGGCCGCGCCACCCGCCGAGGAGACCCCCAGGCTCCGCCGGCGCGCGGCGTCCGGTGCCGCTGAGCGTCTACGCTGGACCCATGAGTTCAAGCATCGTCGCTTGTCCCGCATGCAGCGCCAAGAACAGAGTGCCCGCGGCGGCGTCCGGATGCCCCCAGTGCGCGAAATGCCACGCTCCCCTGCCATGGCTGGTGAACGCGAGCGACGACACCTTCGCGTCCGCCACCGCCACCGATCAGCTGGTGCTGGTCGATCTGTGGGCACCCTGGTGCGGCCCCTGCCGCATGGTCGGGCCTATCGTCGAACGGCTCGCCAAGCGGTACGCCGGACGCCTCAAGGTGGTGAAGGTCAACGTCGACGACAACCGGCGCACGGCGTCCCGTTACGGAGCCCAGAGCATCCCCACCCTGGTGTTGTTACGCGACGGCGAAGTGGTCGACCGCATCGTGGGCGCCCAGCCCGAGCACGTGATGCGCCAGCACGTGGACGCCTACCTCGGCGGGTAGCCCATCACGGCCGGGATCTCGACGCGCACCGCCTCCACAGAAAGCGGTCGAGCACGCCACGCCGGATGCGGCCGAGCACGCGGGGCGAGGGAGCGATTCCGGCCGCGCGCTCCGCCCGTGCCATACTGGACCAAGGGCGCGACCATCGTCGCCCCGGCATCGCACCTGCTTCCGCACCGCGCCGGCGTCCACGCCGATGAACGCGAGCGGACTTGGACCGTGGTGCATCCTTCTTCGAAAGCAGTCTTTCTTCGTGTCACAAACTGTCACCGCCCGCGCGTCCTTCGACTCGCTGGGCGTCCCGCCCGTGCTGCTCGCTCCGCTGGCGGCGCGCGACATCACCAGCCCGTTCCCGATCCAGGTCGCGACCCTGCCCGACACGCTCGCCGGGCGCGACGTGCTCGGCCGCGGGCGCACCGGCTCGGGCAAGACCCTCGCCTTCGCGCTGCCGCTGGTCGCCCGCCTCGCCGGACTGGTGCCGTCGGCGTCCGGCCTGCCCCGGCGCACCCAGCCCGGTTCGCCGCGCGGACTCGTGCTCGCCCCGACCCGCGAGCTGGCCAACCAGATCATGGCCACCATCGAGCCGCTCGCCCAGGCCGCCGGGCTGCGCGCCATCACCATCTTCGGCGGCGTCAGCCAGGGCCGCCAGGTGCAGGGCCTGCGCTCCGGCGCCGACCTGGTCATCGCCACTCCCGGACGCCTGGAGGACCTGATCGCCCAAGGTCACGCCCGCCTGAACGCGGTCGCGATCACCGTGCTCGACGAGGCCGACCACATGGCCGACCTCGGCTTCCTGCCCGGTGTGACCCGCATCCTCAAGGCCACCCCGCGCGGCGGCCAGCGGCTGCTGTTCTCGGCGACGCTCGACAACGGCATCGACAAGCTGGCGAACCAGTTCCTGACCAAGCCGCTGCTGCACAGCGTGGACGGCGCCGAGTCGCCGGTCACCGCGATGAGCCATCACGTCTTCCTGGTGCCGGACGCCTCACAGAAGCGCGCGGTCGTCCGCGAGCTGGCCTCGGGGCGTTCGCGCCGGCTGCTGTTCACCCGCACCAAGCACCAGGCTCGCAAGCTGGCGCGCGACCTGACCGCGAGCGGGATCCCGGCGGTCGAGTTGCACGGCAACCTGTCCCAGAATGCGCGTGAGCGCGGCCTGCGCGCGTTCGCCGACGGGCGCGTCCGGGTGATGGTCGCCACCGACATCGCCGCCCGTGGCATCCACGTTGACGACGTGGAACTCGTGGTGCACGTCGATCCGCCGGCCGAGCACAAGGCGTACCTGCACCGTTCCGGCCGGACGGCGCGCGCCGGTCACGACGGCGACGTCGTCACGCTGGTGCTTCCCGAGCAGCGCAAGGACTTCGCCGGCCTGGCCCGGGCCGCCAAGATCTCGGTGCAGCCGACCCCGATCCAGCCCGGCGATCAGCGCGTCCTCGACGTGGCCGGGGAGCCCGCCGCGGCCGTGGCGGCGTCCGACATTCCGCAGGAGGCCGCCCGCGCCGTGCCCAAGCAGGCGCGCGGCACCGGCTCCAAGCCGCGCGGCGCCACCCCCAAGCAGGCGGCCCGCACCGCCCCGGCCAAGAACGGAGGGCGCCCCACCAGCGCACCGGCCGGGCGTCCCGACGCCGCAGGTGCCGGACGGCCCGCGACCGAGCCCACCGGCCGGCGCCGCCGGCGCGCACGCCGCGGATAACCCACTCACGCGGCGCTTCGGCGCCGAAGAATGCCTTCAGCGCGCCGGTGGCCCAACCCCGACCACCGGCGACGCCTGTCTCCGCCCTCACCCAGCCAGCCAGACGCGCCAGTGCTGGTTCATGGTCTGAGTTCGAACCAAAGACCAACGCTGAGGCTCCCCCACCTCCTGCGGACGAGACTGCGGAGATGCTCACGACGTCCGTACGCCGACGGGGTTCGGGATAGACGTACGACGTTCAGGACGGCCGGAACGGAGGGCTGCCGCTGCCCTAGAGACCTGGATGCTGGCGAACGGGTGCGAGGCCGGATTATGCGATTTCATCGCATTAGCAATGAAAACTAGACGCAGTCGATACCCCAATATTGGGTAATTCGAGCAGCCGCCTCGGCAGGTGCGATGACGCCACGTTCCAACTCTGAGCGGACCTTCTCACGACGACTCCAATATTCGCTCATCCTCGCCCGGCTCACGGCATGATCCGCATATCGAGCCGACTCGGCCTTGCGGGGGCACACAGCCCAGCACCAGCCGGCGAACACGCCGAGAAGCAGACCGGCGACCGGCCAGCCGAGATCGACACCGGCCATCGCCTGGGTAGCTCCCTGCAGTGCCTGCGCATGCGGGACGACACCACTGGCGATGATCCCCAGAAGAGCACCAATCACGGCTCCGACAAGCAGAGACGTCACTGGGGGCCGGCGTCGCGACGCACTCTCGACCGGGAAGGGGCAAGCCACGCGCGGGAGCCGGCCAAACGACTGAAGATGGCGTAGATCCTCGGCGATCACCGGACGAATCCGGTTGGGCGACCAGTTTCCCGACGAGACCACGTGCGCATGGGCGGCGACTTCGGCGGCAGCCTCATATCCGGCGGCCCAGCCCTTGTCGTCCATCACCATGCTCCTCTCGGTCGAGAATGCGCCCCGCGTACGCCAAGAACAATAGCGACTCAAACCTGAATTTCGAGTGCGACCGCAGACTTTATTCTCATGCACCCACGGTCGGCGATAAAGCGCGGCCCGGAGCTACGCGGTCGCCGCCGCACCGTCCGCCTCGGCGCCGCGGAGCCGAACCGTCGAAAACACCGGTTCGATCAGCACCGTTCGATCGGTGCCGCCGGAGTCGAGACCGCCCACTCAGCCGGCACCACCGGAGTCGAGACCACCGGTTCAGTGGGCGTCGCCGGAGAAGTTATCCACAATCTCGCGGCCCCGGGTGTCATGGCGACCTTGTCACACAGCACAGTGGTCCTGTGCGTACACCTACCCCCATGCCGCTTCCGCCTCGGCCGACCACCCGGCAGGCACTACTCGAAGCGGGCGCCACGCCACGGATGCTGCGAACACAGGTCGCGGCCGGCCGACTCGCCGTCGTGCGCCGTGGCGTCCTGCTCTCGGCCGATCGCTGGCCCGATGACCCCGCCCAGCAGCACGTGCTCCGCGCTCGCGCAGAGGTGACGGTCCACCCGGACGCCGTAATCAGTCACCAGTCAGCCGCCACCATCTGGGGGTTGCCCACGACGAATCCCGGCAACTGGTGGGAGGCCCCTCCCTCGATCACGCTCCCACCCGAACACCACCGCTCCCAGATGCGGTCGGTCACGCATCATCACCGCGGTGTTCTCGAGGCCGGTGAGGTGCAGACCGACGACGAGGGGTACCCGGTCACCAGCCCTGCGCGGACCGCCGTCGACCTGGCGCTCGATGAGGAACTACCCGGCGCGCTGGTGCTGTTGGACGCCGCGGCTCGGATCATCATCGGTTCGATGGTCACGAACCCCCGGCGCCAGCACTACGGCGCACCCCGGCTGGTCGAGGAGGCACGCCATCTCGTCAGGCGCTCGGCCGCGATCCGACGCGGTGGATCGCGGCTGGTCACGGCCATCGACGCGATCGATGCCCTGCGCGAGTCTCCGGGAGAGTCGCTCTCCGCCGGACACATGATCCTGGCCGGCCTGCCGAGGCCGGAATGCCAAAAGGAGATCCGCACCCCGGCCGGGCGGTTCCACCCCAACTTCTACTGGCGGGGTCCGGCCCACCGGAACGGCCCTGGTCTCGTCGGCGAGTGCGACGGAACGATCAAGTACCGCGATCCCGCGGCGTACGCCGCCGAGAAGCGCCGGGAGCAGGTGCTGCGCGACCTCGGCTACGACGTGGTGCGCTGGCAGGTCAGCGAGATCATGCACAAGCCGCACATCGTCATGGATCGGATCGCCCGAGCACTCGGCC
Organism: Propioniciclava sp.; assembly: GCF_047602245.1. Classification (GTDB taxonomy): domain Bacteria; phylum Actinomycetota; class Actinomycetes; order Propionibacteriales; family Propionibacteriaceae; genus Propioniciclava. Next base: position 2,499,248 of record NZ_JASGHT010000001.1, on the reverse strand, counting down.
TCTGAGGCCTCACGGGTAAGGACCAAGATGTGGTCGTTCTCAGGGCACAGATCAGGCCCGACAGCCGCAAGGGCCGAGAAGTGGTCGGTATGACGCCTCATCCACCAGCTCATACCGACCACTTCTTGGCCCATAGCTACCGGTGCCGCTCCGACCCGGCTGAGAACGACCATTCGTGAGCCATCCATCTCCTCGAGGCTCTCGAGTCGCCAGGAGGGGCAGGGGCCTCGGGCCGAGTGGCCCCGGACAGAGCGGCTCCGGCAGAGCAGCCTCGGAGGCGACCACCTCCCCTCGGGGCCTTCGAGTCCACCGAGGAAAGACCGGCCTTCGCCACGCTCGGGGCCTGACGTAGGCTCGCCGCCATGGATTCGCTGGGCTACCGCGAGGAACAACCCGATCGCGCCGACATCGACACCATGCCGGGCGCGACCCTGCTGGTGTTCGGGACGAACTGGTGCGGCTATTGCCGGGCGGCGCACCGTCCGCTGGAGACGGCGCTCGCCGAGTACCCCCAGATGCGGGTGGTCAAGGTCGAGGATGGACCGGGGCGCTGTCTGGGCCGCTCGTTCCGGGTGAAGCTGTGGCCGACGCTGGTCTTCCTGCGCGACGGCGTGGAGGTGACCCGCCTCGTCCGCCCGCACAAGGCCGAGCCGATCACCACCGCGCTCCGCGAACTGGCATCCAGGCCAAGCAGCTGACCGCACCCCGGTGACGTCGTCGGTGTGAACCATGACGTTCTGGTGGGCCCACTGGGGATCGAACCCAGAACCCGCGGATTAAAAGTCCGCTGCTCTGCCAGTTGAGCTATAGGCCCCGGCCAGACAGTCTAGGACCGGTCGCCGCAGTGCGCACGTACGCTGGCACCATGACGCCGCCGCAATGGGGAATCCCGGTCGTGCTGGCGCTCGGCGTCGTCGTGATCGCCGCCGGCTGGTGGTGGGACCGCCGCCGCTACCGCCGGCTCGGCGAGGGGTTCACCACCGAGGAAGACCTCGCCAAGCTCCCCACGAGCGCCGCCACGGACGACGCCTCCGTCGACCCCCTGCTCGCCCGGCGCCCAGCCGTACCGACACTGCCTGCCGGAGTCGCCGATCCGGCCTTCCTCACCCACCCGGCACGAAACCTCGCCGTAGCGGGCCACCCGCTGGTTCTCGTCACCGACGCCGCGCTGAGCGACGACCGCCTGCTCATTCCTCTCCTCGCCCAGGCCCGCGAACACGAGCGGCCGCTGGTCTTGGTCGCGCCCGACTTCAGCACCGAGACACTCGGCATGTTGCGTGCCAACCTGCTCACCGAGAGGGTGCGTACGCTGCCGATCCACGCCGACCCAGCACTGCTCCCGCGGGCCGCCGAGGCCTGCGGTTGTCTGGTGGTGCCGGACGCCGACCTGCGCGCGGGGTGGCTGCCCGCCCAGGCGTGGGGCGCCGCCACCGCATGGGTGGCCGACCTCGATCAGTCATGGGTCATCGACGACGCGAGCGAGCTCTCAGCCAACACTCAAGGCTGAGAAACCTCAACCTCTCGTTGAGGTTTCTCAGCCTTTTCGACTAGTTCCTTAGCCTCATCGCCATTTCCGCTTGAACTCCCCCGGCACACGGGCTTCCATGGTCGTGGCCAACCGCAGCGGGCGGGTCGTACCCCGATGAAACAAGGGAGTTCCACCAGTGAGACGAACAGGCCGCCTGAAGCTGATGGCAGCAGGCGTAGGAATGTCACTCATCACGCTGACTACGGCAGGAGTAGTGTTCAGCAACCAGGCGTTCGCGAGCCAGCCAATGGCTGCGACCACCTGGGTGAATATGCGCTCCGGTCCCGGAACCGGGCATGGCGTGCTCACCGTGCTCGCCCCGTCACAGGCCGTCACCACCACCGGCCAGACCAGCGGGGGGTGGTACCAAGTAACTACTACTTCCGGGCAGACCGGCTGGGTGTCTAAGACGTACCTGAAGAGCACCGGCACCAGTTCCGGCTCCTCCGCGTCCTCGTCGCCCACCGCGTCCGGGTCGGCCACCACGATCGCGGCGGTCAACGTCCGCTCGGGCCCCGGCACCGGTCACACGGTGCTCGGGGTCGCCGCCAAGGGCACCACCCTCCCGACGACGGGGAAGACGTCGGGAGGATGGACCGAGGTGATCCGCAACGGTTCGGCCGCCTGGATCTCGACCTCCTACCTGACCCGCGGCGCGGCGAGCGGCTCCTCCGCACCGGTGTCCGGCCAGGTGCGCACCACTGCCAATCTCTACCTACGGGTGGGCGGAAGCATCAAGCACGCCGCTGACGGCGTCCTGCCCGCGTACTCGGTGGTGGACACGACCGGTGCGACGTCGGGCGACTACACCGAGATCATTCACCAGGGCGAGCGCCGCTGGATCGCCACCCGCTACCTGAGCGCCACCACGTCGGGCCCGTCGGTGCCGAGCACCCCGGCCGTCACGGGCAGCGTGTGGGTCGACGTGGAATCGCTCTACGTGCGGGCGACCTCCAGCCCGAACAGCGCCGTGGTCGCGACCCTCCGCCGGGGCACCGAGCTGAAGACGACCGGTGTGGTCGCCGGGGACCGCCTGCAGGTGATCTACAACGGCGCCGCGCGCTGGGTGTTCCGGGCGTACACCACCTCGACGGCGCCCGGAGTGTCGTCCTCACCGCCGACCGCCTCGCTGACTCCGATGAACACCTCGGTCAGCCTGCCCGGATACTCGGGCCTGAAGAACAACGCCAAGGTCGCGGCCCAGCACGTCATCGACTCCTATCCGGCGATCCGGACGATCGGCGGCTGGCGTTCGGGGAGCGCCTACTCCTCCGACCACCCCAACGGCCGCGCGATCGACGTGATGGTCCCGAACTGGGGATCCTCCACCGGCGTCGACCTGGGCGACAAGATCGCCGCTGACTTCCAGGCGAACGCCGCGAAGTACAACGTCAGCTACATCATCTGGCGGCAGCAGCAATGGAACGCCGCCTACCCGCAGCGGGGATGGCGCTGGATGGAGAACCGCGGTTCGGTCACCCAGAACCACTACGACCACGTGCACGTCTCGTTCAAGTCCTGAACCGAGCCGGACGCCTCATCGTCACGACCCCGCCGACCTTCTGGTCGGCGGGGTCGTTCGGTTCAGACGGTCGTGAGTGAGGCAGGCGCTCAGGACACCGGCGCGAGGGTGGACGCGAACGCCTCCAGCGCCTCGTAGGGCAGGTCACCGCTGACGATGGTCACCGTGTCGTCGGACGTGGTCACGAGCGAATGGGTGCGGCCGTCCTCGGACACGTAACGCTCCCAGGTGCGGCCACCGGCCTGGGAGGAGCCGTCCACCTTGCCGCGGCGAGTGACGTCGTCGACGAACACCGGCGTGGCCGGTCCGCGCTGGTCGAGGCCCAGGTAGGACCGCTCGGCCGTCAGGACGCCGAACTGCCAGGTGTCGGCGGGCACCGGATCGCCGCCGATGCCGCGCTGGCCTGCGGGGATCCAGCGTGCGCGGGTCACCACCCAGCTCTCCGGCAGGTTCTCGGGCGCCACCACCGCGAACGACGCCTCGTCGGCGGCCGCCTGGGCCACCGGGCGCCAGTCGATCGGGTTCACCGGCGGCTCGGGGTCGATCGTGAACAGCCGGGTGATCAGGATCGCCGGGATGAAGATCACCAGCATCGCCACGATCATCTGAACAACGGTGGCGTTTCTGCGCGGTGCGGCCATGAGGGGAATCTTCCCACGGAACCCAGGCCTCATTTGCCCCGTGAGCACCGCGTGCCGTAAGCAAGGGCCCATGACGCGCGCGACCGCCCACATTCCCCAGACTCGTCCGATCGCCGATCCCGCGCAGGTGGTGAGCGGGCCAAACTGGCGCATCACCGTGCTGACGCCGCGGTTGCTGCGGCTGGAATGGTCCGACGACGGCGTGTTCGAGGATCGCCCCACCCAGGTGGTGTGGAACCGCGCCCTGCCGCCGGTGCCGTTCCAAGTGACACGCTCCGGCGACGGCCTGCGGCTCACCACCGAGGCATTGCAGCTCGACTATGACGGCGCGCGCTTCAGCGCGGGCGGGCTGACCGTCCGCCAACTCGTCGGCGCCCAGAATCACTCGCAGTGGCACTACGGGCTCGACCTTCCCGTTCAGCCGCGCGAACCCGCCTGGCTGCAGGGCAACCTGGGCGGCACCGCGCGCACCCTCGACGAGGCCGACGGCGCCGTGCCACTCGAGCCCGGCCTGCTCGCCACCCGCGGCTCCACCACGCTGGACGACTCCGGTTCGCTGGCGCTGGACGCCGACGGCTGGCCCACCCCGCGCGTCGGCGACATCGATCTCTACCTGTTCGGTCACGGCCACGACGCCCAGGGCGCGCTCGACGACTTCTACGCGATCACCGGGCCGACCCCGCTGCTGCCGCGCTGGGCGCTGGGCAACTGGTGGTCGCGCTACCACGAGTACAGCGCCGAGGAGTACCTGGCCCTGATGGACCGCTTCGCCGCCGAGAACCTGCCGTTCTCGGTCGCCGTGGTCAACATGGACTGGCACTGGGTCAACCTCGAGCCCGGCCTCGGCTCGGGCTGGACCGGGTTCTCGTTCAACACCGACCTGTTCCCCGACCCGGACGCCTTCCTGGCCGCCCTGCACGAGCGCGGCCTGACCGTGTCGCTCAACCTGCACCCGGCCGACGGCATCCGCCGCCACGAGGACGCCTATCCGCGCCTGGCGAAGCGGCTCGGCCTCGATCCCGCCACGGGGGAGGCCATCGCGTTCGCCGTCGAGGATCCCGAGTTCATCCGCGCCTACCTCGAAGAGGTGCTGCACCCGCTGGAGGAGGCCGGCGTCGACTTCTGGTGGCTCGACTGGCAGCAGGGCGGGGCGTCCGGCATGCCCGGGCTCGACCCGCTGTGGCTGCTCAACCACGTGCACTTCCTCGATTCGGCGCGCACCGGACGGCGTCCGCTCACCTTCAGCCGGTACGCCGGGCCGGGGTCGCACCGCTACCCGGTCGGCTTCTCCGGCGACACGATCACCACCTGGGAGAGCCTGCACTTCCAGCCCTACTTCACCGCCACGGCGTCCAATATCGGCTACGGCTGGTGGAGCCATGACCTGGGCGGGCACATGATGGGCGAGCGCGACGACGAGATGGTGGCCCGCTGGCTGCAACTGGGCGTCTGGTCACCGATCATGCGGCTGCACTCGTCGGCGAGCCCGTTCACCGGCAAGGAGCCGTGGAACTTCGGCGCCCGCGCCGCCGCGGTGATGGCCGACAGCCTGCGGCTGCGGCACCGGCTGCTGCCCTACCTATACACGATGAACGAGCGCGCGCACGCCGCCGGGGTGCCGCTGGTCCGTCCGCTGTACTGGGAGGATCAGCGCGCCGAGACCGTGCTGACCAGCACCGGGACCTTCCTGTTCGGCAGCGAACTGCTCATCGCGCCGCTGACCACCCCGGCCGACCGGCGCACCGGCTGCGCCCGCGTCCGCACCTGGCTACCCGCGGGCACCTGGACCGACTGGTACTCCGGCCTGCGCTACACCGGCGGCCGGTTCGTCGAGTTCGGCCGCCCGCTGGAGACCTACCCGGTGCTGGCCCGGGCCGGCGCGATCGTGCCGCTGACCGCCGGCGACGACCTGGGCGTCGGCAACCCGGCCGCGCTGCAGGTGCGGGTGTTCGCCGGCGCTGATGGATCCTTCGAGCTGTACGAGGACGACGACGCGGCCGAGCCGGTCACCGCGCGGACGCCGCTGCGCTGGGAGCAGGCGAGTGGCACCTTCACCATCGCGCCGGTGATCGGGGACGCCGCCGTGCTGCCCGCCGAGCGCCGCTGGACGGTGGCGATCACCGGTGTCGCGCCCGCACAGGCGCCCGGTGTGGAGAGCAGCTACGACGAGGAGACCGGCACGCTCACCCTCGATCTGGGTGTCGTCGACCCCGCTCAGGGACGCGTCGTGCGCTTCGCCGAGGCTCCGCGGCCGTCCGACCAGCGCCTTGAGGCCCGCGTGTTCGCCCTGCTCCACCAGTTGCAGGTGCGCTACGACGACAAGCATGTGCTGTGGGACATGCTGACCCGGACGCCCTCACCAGCCGGACGCCTCGCGGCCCTCGCCGCGCTGCCGGTCGCCGACGACGTCAAGAACGCGATCACGGAACTGCTGATCGCCGAGGTGTAAGGCCTGCGGGCGCGGCGGAGGGATTCACCGCCGCGCCCGAGCTCCCCCGGCCCGGGTCACGGCCGCCGGGCGTCAACGCCCGTAACGGCGCTCTCGGTTGGCATAACTGCGCAGAGCGCGCAGAAAGTCGACGCGGCGGAAGTCTGGCCACAAAGCCTCGCAGAAATAGAACTCGCTGTGCGCCGACTGCCACATCATGAACCCAGACATCCGCTGTTCGCCGGAAGTCCGGATGATCAGGTCAGGGTCGGGCTGGCCCGCGGTGTAAAGATGCTCGGCAATGTCGTCGATCTCGAGGGTTTCGGCGACCTCCGCCAGCGGCGTCCCCTTTTCGGCTTCGGCCGCGAGCAGTTTACGGACCGCATCGCGCAGTTCGTGGCGCCCGCCGTAGGCGATGGCCACGTTGATCTGCATGCCATCATTGCCGGCACTGAACGCCTCGGCGCGAGCCAGGTTGGCGGCCATCCGTTCGGGCAGCATCGTGACGTCGCCGACGCACTTGACCCGCCAGCGCTTCGAACCGGCGAGTTCGACGAACAGCCGCTCGATCACCCCCAGGAGGGGGCCGACATCCTCGGTGTGGCGGGTGAGATTCTCGGTCGACAGCACCCACAACGTCACCACCTGGATGCCGGCCTCGTCGCACCAGGTCACGAACTCGCGCAGTTTTTCCGCCCCCGCGCGGTATCCGGCCACCAACGGGCGGTCGGGGGCGTTCAGCCGGGCCCACCGGCGGTTGCCGTCGGCGAGGACGGCGACGTGGCGGGGCAGCCGCTCGCGGTCGAGTTCGGCGAATAATCGCTGCTCGTAGGTGGAGTACAGCAGCCCGGCCGGGCGCAGCCGTTCTGCGGCCTCGCGAAGCCGGTCTTTCCAGGGGGGGGTGGTCATGACTGAAGGCTAGCGAGGGACGACATTTATCAGCGGCTGCCCCGCGCGAAGTCGCGCGAGATTGGCGTTGAACAGCTCGTTCGAGCCGTGCGCGACCCCGCCGGCCATGTGCGGCACGATCACCGTGTTCGGGGCGTCCCACAGCGGGCCGTCGGCCGGGTAGGGCTCGGGGTCGACCACGTCGAGCGCGGCGCCGCCGAGGCGTCCGGCGTGCAGTGCCTCGGCCAGCGCGTCCCCGTCGACGGTGACGCCCCGGCCCACGTTCACCACCCAGGCCCGCGGCGGCAGCAGCGCGATCCGTTCGGCGTTGAGCGCGTGCCGGGTCTTCGGCGAACTGGGCAGCACCATCACCAGGATGTCGGTCTCGGGGAGCAGCCGGGGCAGGTCATCCTCGGTGAACACCTCGAACCCGGCGCGCTCCCCCGCCGTCTGCGCCACCCCGCGCACCCGTGCCGACAACGCCTGGAACAGGCTCGCCGTCTGCTGGCCGATCGATCCGAACCCCCAGATCAGCACGTTGGTGTCGATCACCGAGCCCAGCCGGCCGGGGGCGTGCAGGGGGCGCCAGTCGCCGAACTCGTCGTGCTCCCAGCGGTGTGCGCGCTGGGCGGCGAGCATCTCGGGAAAGCGCAGGATTCCGGTGAGGGCCAGCGCGACCGCCGTCTCGGCGACCGTCTTGTCATGCAGCCCGCGCCCGTTGGTGATGGTGACGCCGGGCCCAAAGCCCGCGGCCAGCACGCCGTCGGGGCCTGCAGCCAGCGTCTGCACCCAGCGCAACCCGGACGCCTCGCGCGCGAGCTGGCTCGCGGCCGGTGACGTCCAGCCCTGCAGGATCACGCCGTCGGCGTCGAGGTGCTCGGCCGCGACGGCCTGGGTTTCGTCGATGCGGACGACCTCGACGTCGGAAGGCGGTTCGAACTCGAACGGAGCGTTGGAGGTCACGAGCAGCTTCATGCGTGCACACGTTACTCCCGATGCGCCTGCGCGGTACCCCCACGCCGGGTACGCCCGGCGCGGGGGTACCCGGCGTGGGGGGTTGCATCCGTCTCCGGCCCGACCTACGCTTACCTACGTGACCGTAAGTTACGCATCGTCAAGTAAGGGATCGGCGATGAATACGACCCCCACCAAGCCCAAACTGCGCGGCTGGTTCCACCTCGGCATGGCACCCACGGTGCAGCTCGCCGGGCTGATCCTCATCGTGGCCGCACCCAGCCTGCTGGCCCGCATCGGCATCGCCGTCTACCTGGTGTCGGCGACCCTACTGTTCGGCACCTCGGCGATCTACCACCGCGGCAACTGGGGCGAGAAGATGGGCGCCTTCCTGCGCCGGCTCGACCACACCAACATCTTCTTGTTCATCGCGGGCACCTACACCCCGCTCGCGCTGATGCTGCTGGACGGCGCCAGCCGGGTCACCGTGCTCGCGCTGGCCTGGGGCGTCGGCGTGCTCGGCATCACCGTCAAGATGGGCTGGATGAACGCGCCGCGCTGGCTCTACACCGCCCTCTACCTGATCATGGGCTGGGTGGCGGTCGGATGGCTGCCCGCGTTCTGGGTCTCCGGCGGTCCGCTGATCGTGATCCTGATCGCCCTGGGCGGCCTGATCTACTCCGGCGGCGCGGTCGTCTACGCGCTCAAGCGCCCCAACCCGTCGCCGGCCTGGTTCGGGTTCCACGAGATCTTCCACGCCTGCACGATCCTGGCGGCGATCTGCCACTTCGCCGCAATCGCGCTGGCCACGCTGCGCTGAGCCGAGGGCTGAGGCCTCCGGATCAGGCGCGGCTCCACAACGCACGCCGGACGTCCTGCACCGTGCGGGCGGGCGCGAAGCACACCTCACCGCGGCACACGTAGACGGTGTGATCGAGCCCGACGATCTCGTGTTCGTCGTATTCCTCGACCGCGCCGGTCGCCGCGATCCGGGCGGCCAGGCACATCGATGGTGGTGCGGTTCTCGAAATGGTGCGCGAAACCGGTGGTGCCCGGACGCCCCGAGACGACGACCGTGCCGGCGGGCATCATCCGCCACACGGCGCGGGCGGCGTCGTTGAGCGGATCCGCGTCCTCGTCCAGCACCACCGCGACCGCCGGGCGCAGTCCCTTGCGGGCCTCGTCGGCCGCCAGCAGGTCACCGAGCGCGGCCGGCGCGAAGCGCGGGGCTGCGGCCACCATGCCCCAGGTGGTCCGGGCGGCGGCGTCCGCACGGGCCAGGAAGTCGGCCCGGCCGGCCAGCGCACCGGCCGTCCGCAGCGCGGCGACCAGCGCCATGGTTCCCGACGGCGCCGGGTTGTCCTGCACATCGCGCGGCCGCGAGAACAACACACCGGACGCCGCATCGTAGAAGCCACCGTCCTCGGCGCCGAACCGCTCGATCGCCTGATCGAGCAGCAGCACGGCACGGTCGAGCCAGGCGGATTCGCCCAACACACCGGCCAGGCGGGCGAAGGCGCCCGCGACGGCGCCGTAGTCCTCGGCGACGCCCGGGGCATCCCCCACCACCCCGTCGAGGGAGGTGCGGGCCAGGCCGTCGGCGGTCCAGTGCACCGACCACAGGTGGTCGGCGGCGCGGTGCGCCAGGTCGATCCACGACCGCTCACCGAAGATCAGCCCGGCCCAGAGCAGGTTCTCGATCATCCAGCCGTTCCAGGAGGCGATCACCTTGCCGTCGCGCGGCGGCGGGAACCGGTTGGCCCTGACCTGGAGCAGGCATTCGGAGACCTCGGCGAGGCGGTCGGCGTCCGGCGCCCCCCGCAGTTGCAGGGTCGACAGGCCGTGTTCGAAGGTGCCCGTCTTGGTGACGTGGAATGCTTCGGCAGCCCATTCGGCGTCCTCGCCGAGCGCGTCGGCGAGCAGTTCGGGGTTCCACACGTAGTAGATGCCCTCGTGGGCCATGCCGCGGATGTCGGCCGAGTCGGCGTCCAGCGAGGCGGCGAACCCGCCGGCCGGGGTGGTCATCTCGCGCTCGACCCAGCCGGCGATGCCGCGCGCCACCCGCTCGAACAGGGCGCGCAGCGGCGCCTCATGCTGGGGGGTGCGCCGCCAGCCACGCGCGTAGGCGCCGAGCAGCAACGCGTTGTCGTTGAGCATCTTCTCGAAATGCGGCACAACCCAGCCTGCGTCCACGGCGTAGCGGTGGAACCCGCCGCCGATCTGGTCGTGGACTCCGCCGCGCGCCATCGCCTCAAGGGTGCGCTGGGCCAGATCGAGCGTGCCCGCCTCGCCCTTGACCAGCAGCGCGTCGACCAGCAGCGGCGAGGGGAACTTGGGCGCGCCGCCGAACCCTCCGTGCATCAGGTCGAAGTCGGCGCTCACGGCGTCCAAGAGCTCCCAGATGCCGGGCGGCTCGTCGGCCGTCGGCAGCGCGTTGATCTCGGCGAGTTGGCCGACGATCGCCGACGCCGAGGCGAGCACCTCGTCGCGGCGCTCCCGCCAGGCCTCGCCGAGCGCGCCGACCAGCTGGGTGAACGACGGCTGCCCGGCGGTGGGCTCGGGCGGAAAGTAGGTGCCGGCGAAGAACGGGTCGCCCTCGGGCGTGGCGAAGACGGTCATCGGCCAGCCGCCCTGCCCGGTCAGCGCCTGGGTGGCGCGCATGTAGACCGCGTCGACGTCCGGCCGCTCCTCGCGGTCGACCTTGATCGCCACGAAATGCTCGTTGACCAGCGCGGCCGCCGCGGCGTCCTCGAACGATTCGTGCGCCATCACGTGGCACCAGTGGCAGGCCGAGTAGCCGATCGAGATCAGCACCGGGACGCCGCGACGCCGGGCCTCCTCGAACGCCTCGGGCCCCCAGGGCCACCAGTCGACCGGATTGGTCGCGTGCTGAAGCAGATACGGGCTCGTGCAGGACGCCAGACGGTTCGCCATAGTGCCCCTACTCTCTCATGCCGCCCCGGACGCCCACGCGCAGCCTCGTCCGCGACGCCTGACTTCACCGGCACCACCCCAAGCTGAAACGTACTGGAACAATGTTCCAGTAGATTGCGCCACTGAGGTCTCCGCCCACCGCGCAGCGCGGGACGACGGCCGTTGACCGGCCGCCGTCCCCTGCTTCACACCAGGGCGGCCCGTGAGGGCGGGAGCGCGTACTCGTCGCGTTTGCTGGTGCCGACGTTCATCCGGCTCATTGCGGCGGCCAGGCCGACCGCGGCGGCGACGCCGTCCACCACCGGGACGCCGACCCGCTCGGCGAGGTGACCGCACAGGTCGGCCATCCCGGCGCAGCCGAGGACGATGGCGTCCGCGCCGTGCCGGGCGACGGCGTCCGTGCAGTGCTGGGCGATCGTGTCGATGTCGCAGGGTGCGGCGTCCTCAAGATCGAGCACCGGGATGCCGGTGGCCGACATCGACACGCAGGCGGTCACCATGCCGTAGCGGTGCAGCAGATCCTGGGCGCGGCCCAGGGTGCGGCTCAGCGTGGTGACGATGCCGAAGGAGCGTCCTGAGATGGCCGCGACGTGCATGGCCGCCTCGGCGATGCCGACCACGGGAACCTCGACGAGTTCGCGGGCGGCGTCCAGGCCCGGATCGCCGAAGCAGGCGATCACGTAGGCGTCCGAACCACCCATGGCCAGGTCAGCTTCGATCGCGCGCACGATGGCGACGGCGGCGAACGCCTCGTCGGTGTGGCTTTCGATCGCGGCCGGGGCCTCGCCCGGCTCGGGGCAGACCGCGGCGATCTCGACACCGGGCCCGGCCACCGCCCGGGCGGCGTCCGCGATCTTCGCGGTCATCGCCCGGGAGGTGTTCGGGTTGATCAGCAGGATCCTCACCGCGGCGCGCCCGCCGCCGCGAGCTCATCGTCGGCATGATCGGCCGGCACGTAGTCGTAGCCGGTCCGGCCGTCCTGCGTACCGTAGGAGACGCCGGGCGACCCGGCGTCGGTGAAGGTCGGCACCCGCGGGTTGGCCCGCTCGAACGCCACCAGCAGCACGAAGCCCAGGCCACAGCCGATGAACCAGGTGTAGTTGCCGATCCAGGCGAAGTCGACGATGCCGAGGTCGGCCAGCAGCTTCGGGAACACCGCCAGCGCCACCGTCGGGACGCCCGCCAGGACGAGCGCCCAGATCGCGTTGGGGTTGTAGCCGTTCTTGTACCAGTAGGCACCGGTGGGGCTGGCCGTGTACATGTCGTCGGTCTTGATCCGCTGCTTGGAGACGACGTAGTAGCCGGCGATCAGGATGCCGAACAGCGGCCCGATCAGCGCGGCCAGCACGCCGAGCGAGTAGTGAATCGCGTCATCGTTGGAGTACCAGTTCCACGGCAGCAGGAACACCGAGCCGACGGCGGCGATCATGCCACCCATCCGCCAGGAGATCTTCTTCGGCGCCACGTTGGAGAAGTCGAACGCCGGCGAGATGAAGTTGGCGACGATGTTGATGCCGACGGTCGCGGTGACGAAGGTCAGGCCGCCGAGCAGGATCGCCACCGGAGTGTCGATCCGCTCCACCGTGTGGATCGGGTCGGTGATCAGCTGGCCGAACACGGGCACCGTGGCGGAGGCCGTGATGACCACCAGCAGCGAGAAGAACAGGAAGTTGACCGGCAGACCCCAGAAGTTGCCGCGCTTGACCGCCTTGAAGTCGCGTCCGTAGCGGGCGAAGTCACCGAAGTTGAGCATCGGTCCCGAGAAGTAGGCGACCACGATCGAGATGGCCATCGCCATGGTGCCGATCGTCTCGCCCAGCCCGAACTCGTGATCGCTGGAGGACAGGTCGAGGCTCACGTTGCCGATGCCGGCCTTCGAAACCAGGTAGACCGCGAGGATGATCATCACGACATACACCGCGGGGCCGGCCCAGTCGATGAAGCGGCGGATCGCCTCCATGCCGTTCCAGAACAGCGCCACCTGGGCGACCCACAAGATGGCGTAGCTGATCCAGCCCAGCGCCGACAGGCCGAGGAACCCGACATCCAGCAGCGCCGCGCTGCCCGGGATGAACTTCAGGAAGATGATGTTCAGCGACTGCGCGGCCAAGAAGGTCTGGACGCCGTACCAGGCGATCGCGATGATGCCGCGGATGATGGCCGGCACGTTGGCGCCCTTGATGCCGAACAGGAACCGGTTGACCACCGGGTAGGGGACGCCGGTCTTCTGGCTGGGCTTGGCGACCAGGTTGGTGAACACCTGCACGATCACGATGCCGACCAGCAGCGCGACGAGCACCTGCCAGGCGGCCAGGCCGAGCGCGAACAGTGACCCCGCGGTGACGTAACCGCCGACCGAGTGCACATCCGACATCCAGAAGGCGAAGATGTTGTACCAGCTCCACTTCTGCTCGCGCAGCGGCGCGAGATCCTCGTTGGCGAGGTTCTCGTCGTAGTGGGGCTTCATATTGCCGGAGCCGACGGGATGCCCTGCGGCCTCGACGGTGTCCTGTGGTTTACCGGACGGGACGCCGGGGGCGACCTCCGGACTGGAGTGGGTATTCATGGCCAGACGACCTTCCTGGGAGCGAGAACCGCGTCGTGGCGCACGGTGGCCAAGGCCGAAGCCCTGGTCAGCGCTGCACGCAGGAAATTCCAGCGTCCCCGAGGACGCCCCAGGTTTCTGTCCGGTAAAGGGTCTGTGACGGTCCTCGCACCGGACCCGGGATGAAAGGGCGCGTCAACGCACGACCGGGATCACCCACGGTCGTGCGTGCGAGGGGAAACCTCAGAGGTCGGCGGGCGAGTGCGGCGACTCGGCGGCGTGCGTCTGGGTGGCCTCTTCGTTGCGCTCGTTGATCTTCAGGTGCCGGCGCATGCTGAACCACAGCAACGCGAGCGCGACCAACATCACGACGGCGACGCCGAGCGGCGCCCATCCCGGCGCCAGGGCCGAACCCAGACCTAGATCGAGTAGAACCACGCGTCCACACTACTCCCGTCGTGGGTGTCGATCCCGGCGAACAGGTCATCCTCGGGAACGAAGGTCGGCACCCGCGACTTCACCAACTGGTAGTCCTCGGTCGGCCAGGCCCGCTGCTGCAGCGCCAGCGGTACCGCGAACCAGAATCCGTCCGGATCGATCTGGGTGGCGTGCGCGCGCAGCGCGTCGTCGCGGACGGCGAAGTAGTCGCCACACGGCACGAAGGTGGTCAGCCGGGCGGCCTGGGTCGGATCCTCCGGCCAGCCCTTCAGCCGCTCGCGGTAGGGCGAATCCAGCCCGTGCTCGTGCATCACCTCATCGAGCGCGACGGCCCGCGAGCGGTGGAAGGTCATGTGGTAGTAGACCTTCAGCACCTGCCACGGCTCCCCCTCGACGCCCGCGGCGTCCGGATCGGCGGCCAGATCGACCGCCGGCAGACTGATGTTGTGCGTCTGCACGTGATCGGGGTGCGGATAGCCGCCGTTCTCGTCATAGGTGGTCAGCACATGCGGCCGGAACCGCCGGATGATCGTGGCCAGCCGCGACGCCGCCTGCGTGACGTCGGCGAGCGCGAAACAGCCCTCCGGCAGCGGCGGCAGCGGATCGCCCTGCGGCAGGCCGGAGTCGACATAGCCGAGCCACTGCTGCTGCACACCCAAGATCTCGCGGGCGCGCGCCATCTCCGCCTCGCGCAACGTCGCGATGTTCTGCCAGTTCTCGGGGGTGTCGAGGGCCGGGTTGAGGATGTCGCCGCGCTCGCCGCCGGTACAGGTCACCACCAGCACCTGGACGCCTTCGCTCACGTAGCGCGCGACCGTCGCGGCGCCCTTGCTCGATTCGTCATCGGGATGAGCGTGCACGGCGAGCAGGCGCAGCGGCTCACCCGCGGCGTCCACGCGCAGGGGCTGGGGATCAGACGGCATGCGGGCCATTGTCGCGGTGATCTCGGCGCCGGACAAACCCCGTCCGCGCCAAAAGGGCAGAATGGTCGGGTGACTTCGCCCACCGATACGGACGCCGCCGCCCGCCTCGCCCGCCGCTATCCGCCCAGCCGGACGCCACGCTGGCTGTGGGTGGCGATCGCGGTGACGCTGGCCGTGGTCGGGGGCGGCTGGATGATCTGGGCGGCCCTGCACGGCGCCAATCCCGCCGTGTCGGCGAAGATCGTCAGCTTCAGCGTCACCTCCGACCAGACCGTCGACGTGCACGTGACCACCCAGCGTCCCGACCCGTCACGTCCGGGCGTGTGCACGGTGATCGTGCAGGCCGAGAGCTACGACACCGTCGGGCAGTACCCGATCGAGCTCGCCCCCGGCACCGAGACCCTCGAAGACCACCACGTCACCGTGCGCACGTTCAAACGCGGGACGTCCGCCTCGATCCGCTCCTGTGAAGCACGCTGAGCTAGGCTGGCGCAATGTCTGACGCAGCACAATCGACGGTCTGGCTGACCCAAGAGGCCTACGACAAGCTCAGTGGTGAGCTGGAGTACCTCAAGGGTGAGGGCCGCAAGACTGTCTCGGCCAAGATCGCCCAGGCCCGCGAAGAGGGAGACCTCTCCGAGAACGGCGGCTACCACGCCGCACGCGAAGAGCAGGGGCAGCAAGAGGCGCGCATCCGGCAACTCGAGGCGATGCTCCGCGACGCGCACATCGGTGAGCCGGCCTCGGCCGGCGATGCCGTCACCCCGGGCATGACGGTCACCATCTGCTACGACGACGACCCCGAGGACACCGACACCTTCCTGCTCGGGTCGCGCGAGCTGATCGGCGTCACCGACAGCAAGATCGACGTGTTCAGCCCGCAGTCGCCGCTCGGCGCGGCCGTGGTGGGCGCCAAGAAGGGCGACACCGTCTCCTACACGGCCCCGACCGGCAAGACGATCGAGGTCACCGTCTTGGAGTTCTCGGTCTTCACCGGCGCCTGACCCCTGCTCGATCCGCCGGAAACGTCACAGGAATCGACCCCGCGAGATGATTCGAGACCGATGAGTGTGACGTTCCCGGCAATCAAGCAGCCGGAGCCGGCCTGAACCCGGCTGGAGTGAGACCGGCTCAGGCCTTCGCGATCAGCGGAGGCGTCCGAGCAGGTCGGCCGCGACCGCCGGGGACAGGATTCCCGCAGCGACCTGGGAGAGAACCTGGTCGCGGACGGCATCTGCCCCTTCCGAGACCGGGGCGTCGGTGGTGTCGCGGGGTCCCGTCTCGTGGGCGGCGCTAGCGCTCCCACGTTGCGAGGAACCCGGCTCCGCGTCGGCGGCGCCCGGCTCGCCGGCAGGCTCGGCCGGTGCTCCGGTGAGGTCTTCCGAGACGTCCGGCACGGCAGGGTCGGGATCGGGGGCGTCGGTGAGCCAGCCCAGGCGATCCAGGACGGCGTTGAACCGCGCTCGCGCGGTCGGGTAGCTCACCTGCAGGTGCTTCTCGAGCTCCTTGAGGTTGCCACGGCTGGTCAGGAAGACCTTCAGCAGGTCGAGGTCGGCGGCGTCCAGTGCGCAGAACGGGCACGAGGCGAACGACCCGACCAGTTCGGTGCCACACCCGGCACACCCGAGCCGGGTGGTGGTCAACGCATCACCGCAGACGGGGCATTCGGAAGGCGCATGGTGGGTGTGGGCGCGGTGCGCCCGCGAGGGCGCGGTCATGCGTCGGCCTTCTTCACGCTCACCGAGCCCATCACGACCTCCAGGTCGAGGCGGGCCGCGCCGGCGCCGACCACCAGTTCGTCGGGGGTTCCGGCGTCCTCGGGCCAGGACACCCTGCCCAGCTGGGCCTGTGCCCGCACGGTCACCGACGCCCGCGGCGTCAATGCGACGTTCAACGAGCCCGATTCGACCTTGATCCGCGAACGGCCGGCGTTGAAGCTGCCCTCGAAGTTGCCCGACCCGGCCTGTACCAGCGCGTCACCGACCCGGCGCACCCCCTTCACGCCCGCACCGCCCGCGGTGATCCGCAGGCGTCCGAGGAAGGGCACATCGGATACCGACAGGCTGCCCGCGGTCAGTTCGACGTCGACCTCGATCGCCGGGTTCACCCGCACGGTCAGCCCGCGCGCGAAGGTGAGCCCGCGCAGGTCGTCGAGGCTCTTGGGCGGGTTGAGGACGCTGAACCCCTCCAGCTTCGGGCCCACCTCGCCGTCGGCCGAGACCTCCAGCACATTGCCGTTGCGGCGCAGCACGTGCTCGCCGGTCACGGACGCCGTCGCCACCGTTGCGTCGCCGACCACGGTGACCCGGCGCCCGACGGCGCGGATCACCACCCGGTCGGTGCCCTTGACGCCGGTCGGGCCGGCCTGCATCGATGAACGGTTCGCCGTCGGCGGCACCGCCCCGGGCGGCCTCGATGCGCCGGGCCGCCTCGGTGGCGTCGATGCGCCCGGCGGCAAGATCGGCAAGAATCTGCGTCAGATCAGGATCGCTCATGCCAAAATGATAGACGGACTTTACAAATGAGGAAGTGCCTCGACCTCATCGTTGCGCAACGACGACACGAACGCCACCAGGAACGCCAGCGTCGGAATGGCCAGCAAGGCCCCCAGGATGCCGCCCAGCACACCGCCCACGGTGATGCCGAGGATGACGGCGAGCGCGTGCAGGTTGACCGCCTTGCCCATCACCAGCGGCTGCAGCAGATTCGATTCCAGCTGCATCACCAGGATCACCGCACCCAGCATGATCAGCGCCGATACCCAGCCGTGCGAGACCAGCGCCAGCAGCACGGCGACGGCCCCGGCGGTCACGGCACCGACGATCGGGATGAAGGCCAAGAAGAAGGTGAGCGCGAACAGCGCCGACACCAGCGGCACGCCCAGAATCATCGCCGCCAGCGCGACGCCCGCGGCGTCCACCAGCGCGACGATCACGGCGGCCCGCATGTAGGCGACCAGGGAGGTCCAGCCGCGCTGGCTGGCGGCGTCGGTCTGGGCGCGGTAGCGGCGCGGCACCAGCAGGCCGAGCGCGCTGGTGAAGATCGTCCGGCCCTGGCCGAGCAGGAAGAAGGTGGTGATCAGGCAGGTGAGCAGGCCGACGGCGAAGTTGCCGAACGCGATACCAGCGGACGCCACGCCCGAGGCCAGCGCGGTCGCCTGGGTGCGCAGCCAGTCCAGGCCCTGCTTGATCCAGCCGTCGAGCGAGGACTGGTCGACGGCGAACGGCAGCGTGCGGATCCACTGCATCAGGCTGTCGATGCCGGCGCCGAACATGTCCACCAGTTGCGGGCCCTCCTGGGCGACCTGCGCGCCGACGAAGGTGAGCACGCCGGCAATGAACACGATCATCCCCAGCAGGGTCAGCGCGGAGGCCCCCATCGGCGGCACCCTCAGCCGCACCAGCAGTTGCTTGACCGGGTCGAGCATCGCCGCGAGCAGGACGGCCAGCACCACCGGCACCGTGACCGCCGAGAAGTAGCCGGCCAGCCACATCACGCCGAGGACGAACGCCGCGATCACCAGCAGCCGCCAGGAGAATCCGGCCGCCACCGTGAGCCCGCGCGGAACATAGGGCTCGAGCGCGACCGGTTGCGGTGCCGGCGCGACGGGCTCGACGTTGCCGCCGCGCACCTCAAGGTCGAGATCCTCCGCGGCGCGAGCGGACGCGACCGGTGGTGCGTCCGCTCCGGCAGGATCGGACGCCGCGCCGGTCGAGGCGGCAGGGCCGGCGAGCATCCGCCGGAACGCATCGGCGACAGCCATGGGACACTTCCTTCGACAACGAGAGCCTGCGGAGGAGGACCTTCGGGGAGGGGCCTTCCGGGACCGGCCCCTTCCGGGACCGGCGTGGCCAGCGTATCCGCTAGCGTGAAGGGGTGACACCGCGTCCCCCTGCCGAATTGATGGCGCCCGACTGGGCCGAGGCCCTCGCCGGCGTCAGTGACCAGATCACCGCCATGGGCGCCTTCCTGCGCTCCGAGATCGCCGCCGGCCGCAACTATCTGCCCGCCGGCGAGAACGTGTTGCGGGCGTTCAGCCGTCCGCTCGCCGAGGTGAAGGTACTCATCGTCGGCCAGGACCCCTACCCCACCCCCGGCCACCCGGTCGGGTTGTCGTTCTCGGTGGCGCGCGATGTGCGCCCGCTGCCGCGTTCGCTGGTGAACATCTATCAGGAGTTGAACGCCGACCTCGGCATTCCGCCCGCCCCGCACGGCGACCTGTCGGCGTGGTTCGGCCAAGGCGTCCTGCTGCTCAACCGGGTGCTCACCGTGCGGCCGGGCGCGCCGGCCTCGCACCGCGGCAAGGGGTGGGAGCAGGTGACGGACGCCGCCATCGACGCGCTCGCCGCCCGCGGCGGGCCGCTGGTGGCGATCCTGTGGGGACGCGATGCGCAGAACCTGCAGCCGCGGCTGGGCGGCGTCCCCTGCATCACCTCGCCGCACCCGTCCCCGCTGTCGGCGAGCCGCGGATTCTTCGGTTCGCGGCCGTTCAGCCGCGCCAACGAGGCGCTCGTCGCCCAAGGCGGCCAGCCGGTCGACTGGCGGCTGGCCTGAGGGCGTCCGTCACGTATTGAGACGCCGGTGTTCGGACGCCGGACGGCGCGGTGTTGATTCCCCGTAGACTGCGCCGCCTACACTTCATCCGATCAGTAGAGTTGGCCGCCTGCGCGCGAGACGCCTGGCGGGACACGCTGTCCTCGTTCCTTCCTCGAAAGGTCCTCCATGGAAGTTACGACCACTACGTGGATCGTTACCGCCCTCGTCATCGCCGGTCTGCTGGCCTTCGACTTCTTCTTCCACGTCCGCAAAGCCCACATCCCGACCATCAAGGAATCGGCGATGTGGACGTCCATCTACGTCTCGATCGCCATGCTGTTCGGCGTCTTCGTCTGGACGACGATGGGCCACCAGTCCGGCCTGGAGTACTACGCGGGCTACATCACCGAGCTCTCGCTGTCGGTGGACAACCTGTTCGTGTTCCTGATCATCATGGGCAGCTTCAAGGTGCCGCGCGCCGAGCAGCAGAAGGTGCTCATGTTCGGCATCGTGGTGTCGCTGATCTTCCGCACCGGGTTCATCTTCCTGGGTGCCGCGCTGATCAACAGCTTCGCCTGGGTGTTCTACATCTTCGGCGCGATCCTGCTGCTCACCGCCGTCAACCTGGTCAAGCCCGAGGGGGGTGAGGGCGAGGCCGACGAGGCGAACAACTTCATCATCCGCCTGGCCAAGCGGTTCATGCACACCACCGACTACTACGACGGCGACAAGCTGTTCACCATGGTCGACGGCAAGAAGGCCATGACGCCGATGCTGCTGGTGATGATCGCGATCGGTGGCACGGACGTGATGTTCGCGCTCGACTCGATTCCGGCCATCTTCGGCCTCACCCAGAACACCTACATCGTGTTCACCGCGGTCGCGTTCTCGCTGCTCGGCCTGCGCCAGCTCTACTTCCTGATCGACGGCCTGCTCGACCGCCTGATCTACCTCAAGTACGGTCTGGCGATCATCCTGGCCTTCATCGGCGTCAAGCTGATCCTGCACGCCCTGCACGAGAACAACCTGGCGTTCATCAACGGCGGGCAGCACGTGCCGGTCATCGAGATCAGCACCCAGTTCAGCCTGATGGTCATCGTCGGCACCCTGATCGTGGTCATCGTGATGTCGCTGATGTCGCCCAAGGGCAAGGCGCTCACCACGCTGAGCGAGGTGCGCCGCCGTGCGCACGCCTACCTCGATCCGGATCTGTCGCACGACGCGGCCGCCCGCGAGGCGCACTACGCCGGGCTGATCAAGGCGCAGGGACGCATCGGCACGCTGCTGCCGCGCTACGAGTCGCTCCTGGAAGAGCAGCAGAGTCTGTTCGACCTGCTCGATGAGGCCTACGAAACCCGCGCCGCGCAGGTGTCGGGCGATCCGGCGCAGTTCCCGGCCGGGGATCCGCTGCGCGACGAGCCGCGATTCGACTACGCGCGCTACCGTCGCGGCACCAGCCACTAAGCGAGGAGCAGACGATGGGCCTGTTCGACATTCTCCGTCCCGGCGACGTGCGCGCCACGCGTTCGGCTCTCGATGAGGCGAACGCACCCGACGGCACCGACGACGCGATCACCGTGGTGATCAAGCGGATCCTGTCGGTCGGCATCGACGGCGTCCGGGGCTACCCGGGGGCGGTCAGGGTCGCCGAGAAGGCGCTCGCCGCCTCCGGCGGGAATGTCGAACGGGCCATCGGCTCGGTGATCAACCAGCACTACCGGGGAGCCGGCACCACCGGCTTCCTGACCAGCCTGGGCGGCTTCTTCACGATGGCGGTCGCCGTGCCGGTGAACGTGTTCGCGTTCTACGTGCAGGCCACCCGGATGACGGCCGCGATCGCGCACCTGCGCGGGTACGACATCGCCGACCCCACCATCCGGACGGCGGTCCTGCTCGCGGAGGTCGGCTCGAACGCCTCCGACATCCTCCGCAACGTGGGCGTGGGCCCCAGCCTCGGCACGACGGCCGCGCTCACCGTGGCCGGCCCGGCACTGCCGCGCTCGGCGATCATGGTGATCCAGAAGGCGGTCGGCTTCCAGCTGCTGCGCTCGGTCGGACGCCGCGCGTTCGTCGGCGCCGGGCGTTTCGTTCCGGTCGCCGGCGGCGCCTTCGGCGCCGGCATCGACCTGGCGATGATGAAGCGGATCGCCGATCAGGCGCGGATCGAATTCCCGCCGGCGCACTAGCCGGCCCGATCACCCCGGCCGGTTGGCCAGGCACGTCACCGGGGCGGTGAAGCTCGGGCGTCACCCCGGCCGGGTCAGTTCCCGCCCAGCGCCTGGACGCGGTCCAGGCCGGCGCGCAGGTCGGCGACCAGATCGGCGGCGTCCTCGATACCGACGCTCAACCGCACCAATCCCGGCCGCAGGCCCGCGGCCTGCTGCACCTCCGGTGGCATCGCCGCGTGCGTCATGGAGCCCGGGTGACAGATCAGCGACTCCACCCCGCCGAGGGACTCGGCGAGGCTGAAGTGGGTCAGCCCCTCGACCAGCGCGGCGACCCCCGCCTCGCCGTGGGCGGTCTCGAACGACACGATCGCCCCGAACCCGTCCATCTGCCGGGCGGCCAGTTCGTGGCCCGGATGCTCCGCGAGCCCCGGGTAGTGGACCCGCTCGACCGCCGGATGGCCGACCAGGGCGTCCACGACTGCGGCCGCGTTCTCCAGATGGGCTTGCATCCGGACGCGCAAGGTGCGCAGCCCGCGCAAGGTCAGGTAGGAGTCGAACGCGCCACCGGTCAGGCCGAGGCAGTTCGCCCACCAGGCCAGTTCCTCGGTCAGTTCGGTGCTGGACGCCGTGACCACGCCCGCCACCACGTCGGAGTGGCCGTTGAGGTACTTCGTCGAGGACTGCACGACGGCGTCCGCCCCGAACGCGATCGGCCGCTGCAAGGCCGGGGAGCAGAACGTGTTGTCGACCACCATCCGGCCGCCACCGGAATGCACGGCGTCGGCGAGCGCGGCCAGATCGCTGATCCCCAGCAGCGGGTTGGACGGCGTCTCGACCCAGAGCAGATCCGGGGCCAACTCAGCGACGCGCGCGGCGGCGTCCGGGGCGGTCAGATCGATCAGGTCGAGCTGGTATCCCACCTTGTCGCGCAGCGCGACCAGCAGCCGCCAGGTGCCGCCGTAGGCGTCGTGCGGCGCCACCACCCTCTGGCCGGGGCCGGTCATCGCCATCAGGCAGGTGGTGATCGCCCCCATGCCGGACGCCGTCACCACCGCCCCCGCGGCGCCGTCGAGCTCGGCGAGCGCCTCGGCCAGCACGCTGCGGGTCGGATTGCCGGAGCGGCTGTAGTCGAAACCGCGCGGCGTCCGGAAGGCAGCGAAGCTGTAATTCGTCGACAAGTAGATCGGCGGCACCACCGATCCGTGCGCCGGATCCGTGTCGATTCCGGTCCGCACCGCGGCCGTCCACCTCGATCGTTCCACGCCCACTCCCCTCTCGCCGGTGCGGTCGATCATAGGCCCATCGGGGCCGAACGCTGGCGGGTCCCGCGTTCAGCAGGTACCGTCCGAGCATGAAGCTCGAAGACGTGATCCGTAGCAAGGGAACCTCTGTGGTGACCATCGCGCCGACCGCCTCCGTGACCGAGCTGGTCTCGCTGATGGCGGAATACAAGATCGGCGCCGTGGTGGTCTCCTCCGATGGCACGCACATCGACGGGATCGTGAGTGAGCGCGACGTGGTCCGCGGCCTCGCCCAGAACGGCGCCGCCGTCACCGAGTCCACCGTCGCCGACCTGATGACCACCGACGTGCATGTCGGCAAGCCCGAGGACCGCATCGAGGAGACCGCGCACACCATGACGGTCAAGCGGGTGCGGCACATTCCGGTGGTGGTCGACGGCAATCTGCGTGCCATCGTGTCGATCGGCGACGTGGTCAAGTACCGCATCGATCAGCTGACCGACGAACGCAACCATCTGCTGGAGTACCTGCACACGTGAGCGACGAGACGGTCCGGGCGATGGTCCGGGTGGACGGGCTCGTGCAGGGCGTCGGTTTTCGCTGGTGGGTGATGCGCCACGCCGAACGCCTCGGCATCGTCGGCTACGCGCGCAACCGTCTCGACGGTTCGGTCGAGGTGGACGCCCAAGGACGCGCCGCCGACGTCTACGAACTGGTCCGGTTGCTGACCAGCCCGCGTGAGTTCCGGCGTCCGGGGCGGGTGAACGAGTTCCTGGTCGAATGGACGACCCCCGACCCCGCGATCTCGGGGTTCGACGTGCGCTGAGGCCCGCACCTTCACAGGAAACGCACAGCGTGGGCATAGCGGGATGGTGGTCTGGGCTGAAACTCTTGTTGTCATGAGCAGCCCCGACCGCCAGCAGTTGACCCGCCCCGACGGCACGCCGATCCGCGTGCTGACCGTCGACGACGAGCCCGCGATCACCGAGTTGCTGCGGATGGCGTTGCGTTACGAGGGGTGGGAGGTCACCACCGCCGACTCCGGGCTCGGTGCGGTGCAGGCAGCCCGCGAGGTGCGCCCCGACGTGATCGTCCTCGACATCATGCTGCCCGACTTCGACGGGCTGGAGGTGATGCGCCGCATCCGCGCCGACCAGCCGGACGTACCGGTGATCTTCCTCACCGCCAAGGACGCCGTCGACGACCGGATCTCGGGACTGACCGCCGGCGGCGACGACTACGTCACCAAGCCGTTCTCGCTGGAGGAGCTGGTCGCCCGGCTGCGCGGGCTGCTGCGCCGCTCGGGCGCGACCACCGCGCGCCCCGGGTCGGAGCTGGTGGTGGGCGATCTGCGGATGGACGAGGACTCCCACGAGGTGACCCGGGCCGGCGAACCGATCCACCTGACCGCGACCGAGTTCGAGCTGCTGCGCTTCCTGATGCGCAACCCGCGCCGGGTGCTCAGCAAGGCGCAGATCCTCGACCGGGTGTGGAACTACGACTTCGGCGGCCAGGCCAACGTGGTCGAGCTGTACATCTCCTACCTGCGCAAGAAGATCGATTCGGGGCGCGAGCCGATGATCCACACCCTGCGCGGGGCGGGGTACGTCCTGAAGCCGGCCGCATGAGGCCCGGCCGACGGCCGTCGGCGTCCGCCGGTGAGAGGCCGGGGCAGACGAGGATGACCGACACGAGGACGGCCAGCACGAGAGAGGGGACGCCGTGGGCGGCCAGGGCACGCTGAGTCGGCAGTTGGTGCTGCGGGTGACCGCGCTGGTGGCCGCGGTCGCGATCGCGCTGTCGGCGCTCACCGCGCTGGCGGTCAACCAGATCCTCACCGACCAACTCGACCAGCAACTGCGCTCCACCGGGCAGCGGCTGCGTGATCCCGGGACGCGCGGGCCGCTCAAACCCGCCGGTGACCCCGGCCAGATCCAGGGCCTGCTGCGCTACATCCCCGACATCGGCGGCATCATCCAGGAGGGGCGCGACTACACCGCCCTCACCGTGGAACAGACCGCCCCGCTCGACGAACTCACCACCACCGGCCCCCTCACCGTGCACCTGCCCGGGGTGGGCTCCTATCGCGTCCAGGTGATCAGCGTCGGCGGCACCGCGATGGCGATCGGGCTGCCGACCGCCTCGCTCACCGCGACCATGCTCAGCCTGCTGCTCGCGGCGACCGCCCTCACCCTCACCACCATCGTCGCCGCGTTCTGGGCGGCGCGCGCGGTGGTCGAACGCAGCCTACGTCCGCTCGCCCAACTGGCCGAGACCGCCCGGACCGTATCCGCCCTCGATCTGCACTCCGGCGAGGTCGCCGTGCCGGTGCGTGTGCCCGACAGCGGGCTGGCCCCGACGAACGAGGTCGCCCAGGTCGGCGCGGCGCTCAACGTGATGCTCGACAACGTCGAAGGAGCACTCGCCGCGCGTCAGCACTCCGAGACCAAGCTGCGCCAGTTCGTCGCCGACGCCAGCCACGAACTGCGCAACCCGCTGGCGTCCATTCGCGGCTATGCCGAACTGACCCGCCGCGAACGCGCCGACGTCCCCGAGACCACCGCGCACGCGCTGGGCCGGATCGAGTCCGAATCCGAGCGGATGTCAGGCCTGGTCAACGACCTGCTGCTGCTCGCCCGGCTCGACTCCGGACCCACCCTGCAGGCGCGCCCGGTCAGCATGGGTGCGCTGCTGGCCAACGCGGTGTCGGACGCCGAAGCCGCCGGTCCCGGGCATCGCTGGGAACTGACGCTGCCGGACGAGGAAGTGCTCGCGCTCGGCGACGAGTCGCGGGTGCAACAGATCGTCGCCAACCTGCTCGGCAACGCCCGCACCCACACCCCCGCGGGCACCCTGGTGCAGACCGCGCTGGCCCGCGAGGGCGCCTGGGCTGTCGTCACGGTGACCGACAACGGCCCCGGGATCCCCGAGAACATCCGCGACCGCGTCTTCGAACGGTTCATGCGCGCCGACACCAGCCGCGTCCGTACCGGCAGCGGCCAATCGACCGGACTCGGCTTGGCCATCGTCGCCGCCGTGGTCGGCGCGCACGGCGGCCAGGTCGGCGTCGAGTCGCGTCCCGGGTTCACCCGATTCACCGTGCGGCTCCCCTTGGTGCGCTAATCCTGCCGGGGCGTCCGGTTTTCGCAAGGATCGACCACTCGACGCCCCTTGGGTGCCTCCTCGTGCCCGTCGAGTGGCTGATTCGTGCGATGTCGTCGCCGATGACATTCGTCATGGGCGGGTCATGGGGGTTTCACATCAAGCGGTGAGGGACCGCACTACGGCGGACGCCGGGTGGGCGGGAAGGTGGAGGCATGACCACGACAGCCCCACACTTTGCCTCACGACTCCACTCACCCGGCCCCGGCAGCGCAGACGTGCTCACGCTGTCCGGCGTCCGGCGCAACTACCTGACCCGCGGGATCAACCCGCTCACCGGACGCCGCGGGCGCGGGCCCGGGTTCGAGGCCGTCCGCGGTATCGATCTCAGCCTCGGACGCGGTGAGCTGTTCGCGCTGCTCGGCACCAACGGCGCCGGCAAGACCTCGACCGTCGAACTCGTGCAAGGGCTCGCCTCGCCGTCGGCGGGCAGCGTCCGCGTGTTCGGGCACGACCCGGTCGCCGAGCGGGCGGCCGTCCGGCACCGCACCGGGGTGGTGTTGCAGAACTCGGGATTCCCGCCGTCACTGACCGTCGCGGAGATGGCGAACGCCTGGCATGACACGCTCAGCCATCCGCTGCCGGCGGCCGCCATGGTGGACGCGGTGGGGCTCGCGCACCGCGCGGACGTCGAGATCGCGAAGCTGTCCGGCGGCGAGCGGCGCCGGCTCGACATCGCGCTGGCGTTGATGGGTGACCCTGATTTGTTGATCTTGGACGAGCCGACCACCGGTCTGGATCCTGAGAGCCGGCGCACGGTGTGGTCGCTGATCCGGGAACGGGTCGCCCACGGCACCTCGGTGCTGCTCACCACCCACTACCTGCCCGAGGCCGAGGATCTCGCCGACCGGATCGCCATCATGCACGCCGGGGTGATCGTCACCCAGGGCACCTTGCCCGAGATCGTCGCGGGCACGCCGTCGCGGATCACCTTCGCCCGCCCGGCTTCGCTGGCGCTGTCCGACCTGAGCCTGCCCGGGGCGCGCGTGGAGGCGTCCGGGCTGGTCACCGTGACCACCACCACCCTGCAGGACACGCTGCGCCGCGTCCTGGACTGGGCCGGCGACACCCCGCTCGCCCGCCTCGAGGCCCGCTCCGCGTCGCTGGAGCAGGTCTTCCTCTCGATCGCCGACACATCCGCCGAGGAGCTGTGATGACCATCCAGACCGCCACCCGTCCCGTCGTCCCCACCCGCCCCAGCACGGCCGCGCGCCGGTTCGCCGCGCTGGTCCGCGCCGAGACCACCATCCTGCTGCGCAACAAGACCGCGGTGTTCACCGCCGTCGCCCTGCCGTTCATGATGGCGTTCGCGTTCAGCGGCATGGCGCTCGACCCGGTCTCGCTCGGCATCCTGCTGAGCACGATCCTGCTGGGCACCGGACTGCTGTTCGTCGTCTACTACACGATGGTCACCTCGCTGGTCGGACGCCGTGAGCAGCTCGTCCTCAAGCGGCTACTGGCGGGTGAACCGACCCGGTGGGAGATCCTGCTCGCTCCGGCCGTGCCCCTGTGGGTGCTGCTCGTCGTGCAGGCCGGGGTCGGCGTCGGCGCGGCGGTGTTCTGGTTCGATGCGCCGATGACGCACCCGTGGGCGCTCGTGCTCGCCGTCGCCGGCGGCGCCTCGGCCTGGACCGCCCTCGCCATCTGGAGCGCCACCTGGACGCGGACCGTCGAATCCGCCCAGCTCACCACCATGCCGCTGATGCTGGTCTCGATCCTGCTGTCGGGATTCTCGATCCCGCTGTCGGCTTTGCCCGCACCGGCCGAAACGGCCGCCCACTGGCTGCCGATGGCTCCGGTCGTCGACCTGCTCACCTTCGCCTTCACGGGCATGGGTCTGGGCGGGACGCCGGTCACCGGGCCGGCCGAGATCCTCGCCGCCGCCGCGACGATGCTGGCACCGCTGGTGCTGTGGACCGCGCTCGGTCTGTGGGCCGGGCTACGTTCCTTCCGCTGGGACGCCCGCTCATGAGCAGGCGGTGCGCCCCCTCCCTCCCACTACCCTGCTCACCAGCCGGCCATGTCACCGATGCCGGTTGAACCGAAGGACGAACGATGACCGCAACCACCGCAGGCGTGGCCCGCACCGAGAAATACGCTCAGCAGTCCCTGCACTGGGGTGTGGTGACGGGATTCTTGGTCGCCTTCTTCTACGCGCTGAGCAACTGGTCGGACGGGCTTCGCGGGGACGCGACCTTCGCGGCCTTCGTGGGGTCCTCCGCCGTCGCTAGCTGGGCCGGGGTGACCGTCCTGCACACCGGCATGCGGACCTGTGGCGATCTCGGCCCCGTCGGCTGGGACCGGCTCTTCTACGCGCCGACACTGCGGCGTCCGGCGATCGCCGTCTGGCTCGTCGCCTCGGTGGCCGCGTGCGCGCTGCTGTCGTTCCTGATTCCGCCGGAGGTTCCCAGCGAGCCCGGCTTTCCCCTGCTGGACTCGCTGGTGCTCTCGCTGTTCGCCGCCGGGCTGTCCTTCCCCGTCCTCGTGTTCGGCCGGCGCGCCTTCCTCAGCTACGGGTGCGCCCTCGGGTTGGCGGCGGTCTGCCTGATCGCCTCGCCCGATCCCACCACGGTGACGGTCAGGATCGTCATCGCATTCCCGACGCTGATCTGGTCGGTGATGTGGGTCGCGTTCACCTCGATGATGCTCAATATGCTGCGCACCACCAAGCAGCTGGAGCGGTCCCGGCACGATTCGGCGCGGCTGGCCGTCGCCGAAGAGCGGCTGCGGTTCTCCCGCGACCTGCACGATGTCTTCGGGCGGACGCTGTCCGCGGTCGCGCTCAAGGCCGACCTGGCCGCTCAGCAAGCCGAGTTGGGGCGTCCGGACGCGGTGGGCACCATGCGCGAGGTGCGCGCCATCGCCACCGACGCCCTGGACGAACTGCGCGGGCTGGTGCGCGGCTACCGCGAGACCGACCTCGCCTCGGAACTGGCCGGCGCCCGGTCGCTGCTCGAATCCGCGGGGATCACCGTGACCACCGTCGTCGAGGCGTCCGCACTGCCCGCCGCGGTGACCCGCTGCCTCGGCTGGGTGGTGCGCGAGGCGACCACCAACGTGTTGCGGCATGCGGACGCCACCCGCGTCGACCTCGCCCTCACCCGCGACGGCGGCGGCGTCCGCCTGAGGGTGGTCAACGACGGGGTCGCCGTCCGCACCGGCTCAGCACCGGAATCGGGCGTGCTGGGATCGGAGACCTCAGCAACGGGCCATGCGGGGTCGGCAGGCGGCGGCTCCGGTCTCGCCGGGCTGGCCGAGCGCCTCGCCGAGATCGGCGGCACGCTGCAGACCGGCGCCGCTGTGGGCGGGCACTGGCGCCTGATCGCCCGCGTGGACGCCGGCCCCCTCGCCCGCCTGGACGCGGCAGGATCGTAGCCATGAGCATCGCTCCCATCCGCGTCATCGTCGCCGAGGACGAGCACCTGATCCGTGAGGCGCTCGTCTCGTTGCTGGGACTCAGCGACGGCATCGAGGTGGTCGGCGAGGCGGCATCCGGCGACGAGGCGCTCGCGCTGCTGCGGCAGCGGCATCCGGACGTGGCGGTGCTCGACCTGCAGATGCCGGGACTCTCCGGCATCGAGGTCGCCGCCGCGTGCGCGGACGAGGTGCCCGCCTGCGCGTGCGTGATCGTGACCAGCCATGGACTGCCGGGGCACCTCAAGCAGGCGCTCGCCCACGGCGTCCGCGGGTTCCTGCCCAAGACGGTGTCGGGACGGACGCTGGCCGAGGTGATCCGGACCGTGCACGCGGGCGGCCGCTATGTCGATCCCCAGCTGGCCGCGGACGCCATCGCCGCCGGCGACTCGCCGCTGACGCCGCGTGAGGCGGACGTCCTGCACGCCGCCGACGACGGCGCTCCCGTCGAAGAGATCGCGCGCCGGGTGTCACTCTCGCCGGGGACCGTCCGCAACTACCTCAGCTCGGCCATCGGCAAACTGCACGCGGGCACCCGTCACGAGGCCGTCCGCATCGCCCGCGAGCGCGGCTGGATCTGACCTGGCTCGGCCTCAGAGGCCGGCGCGGCGCATCAAGCGCAGCCCGCCGGCGACAAGCCGGGCGAAGGCGTCCTCGGCCATGCCGTCGGGGGCGGACAGGCGCATCACATGCTGGGTCGCGACCGCCTGGGTGTCGGTGAAGCGCAGGATTCCCTCGGGGCCCTGGCGGCGTCCGAGGCCGGAGTCGCGGCGTCCGCCCATCGGGGCGCTGATCGAGGCCATCGTGGCGGCGTAGCACTCGTTGATGTTGACCGTGCCCGACACGATCCGTGCGGCCAGTTCTCGTGCGCGCCGGGTGTCGCGGCTCCACACCGAGGCGTTCAGTCCGTGCGCGGAGTCGTTGACCGCCTCGATCGCGGCGTCCTCGTCGTCGAAGGGGTAGAGCGCGACCACCGGGCCGAAGGTTTCGTCGCGCCAGCACTCCATGCCGGGGCGGACGCCTTCGAGCACGGTCGGCTCGACGCTCCACGGGGCCAGATCGGGACGGTGCCGCCCACCGACCAGGACGCGGGCACCCTGGGTGCGGGCGTCCTCGAGGTGACGGGTCACCTTCTCCAACTGGGCCGGGCTGACCAGAGTGCCGACCTGGCTCGACCAACCGTAGCCGGGCGCGAGTTCGAGGCGTCCGACGGCCTCGACGAACCGATCGGAGAACACGTCGTAGATCTCGCGGGCCACATAGAGCCGCTCGAAGCTCACGCACAGCTGGCCGGCGTTCGCGAAGCAGCCGCGCAGGGCTCCGGCGACGGCGGCGTCCAGGTCGGCGTCGGCGCACACCACCATCGCGTTCTTGCCGCCCAACTCCAGGCTGGAGCCGATCAGCCGCTCGCCGGCCCGGGCTGCGACGAGGCGTCCGGTGCGGGTCGAGCCGGTGAAGCAGATGTGGTCGACCCGGTCGATCAGCGCGCCGCCGATCATGTCACCGGGACCGGCCACGACCCGCCACGCGTCCTCGGGTACCCCGGCCTCGCGCAGCAACTCGACCCCGGCGAGTGCGGTCAACATGGTTTGGGCGTCCGGTTTGGCGACCACCGTGTTGCCGGCCGCGAGCGCCGCGACACCGTCGGCCATCGCCATGGTGAGCGGATAGTTCCAGGGCGTGATCAGCCCGACCACCCCCTTGGGATGGTGGTGCACATCGATGCGGATCAGTCCCCGCACCAGGCCCGGACGCCGCTCGTCACGCAGCACCCGCTCGGCCATGGTCGCGCAATAGCGCGCGGTCAGCGCGAGATGGACGACCTCGTCGTAGGCATCCCGGCGCGCCTTGCCGGTCTCGGTGATGATCAGATCGGCGAGGCGATCCTGGTGGTCCAGCAGCAGATCATGGAACCGGGTCAGCCGTCGCCCGCGCTCGCGTGGCCCGAGCGCCGCCCATGCGGGCTGTGCCCGGCGCGCCGTCGCCACGGCCGCATCGACGTCCGCTGAGTTCGACTGCGGCACGCGGGCGACCGGACGCCCGTCCAGCGGTGAGACGGTCTCGGACGCCTCACCGCTGGACGCGGTCAGCAGCGCCAACAGCCGGCCGATCTCGGACGGAGCCGGCACGCGCCGCTCGGAGCGATCATCGGTGTGCTGGTCGTAGGCAGGAGCGGTCGCCGTCATGGATGTCTCCTTCGTGAAGCCGCCGTGGCGACCCCACAGTAGCCGGGCCGGCGTGACCCGTAGCGGTCGGCGGATGGAGACCTGAGAAGGGTCGGGTCTGACCAAAGATCGTGCCGTGGCACGGGTGAGCGTCATCAATGTAGAGATGTGGCGAGTAGACGCACCACAACTTTGCATTGATAACGCGGACCGTCCTGGGGTTGAAGCGTGCGCGCAACGACAGTTGGACCTGCCAAGTGACCGAGCCGGTCGATCCCCGCTTGTAAGGACTAGGCTGACCCGGGTCCGTTCAGCGCCGCGCCGACCCAGGAGGCACCCATGACCCTCACCCGCACCGCACTCGCCGCCCTGGTCGACCACACCCTGCTCGCCCCGACCGCGACGCCGGCGCAGGTGGAGGCACTCGCCGCCGAGGCGTCCGCGCTGGGCACCTATTCGATCTGCGTGTCGCCGTCGATGCTGCCGCTGCCGTTCGCGCCGGGGGTGAAGGTGGCCACCGTGTGCGGGTTTCCCTCGGGCAAGCACACCCCGGCGGCCAAGGCGTTCGAGGCCGCCGAATCGGTGCGGCACGGCGCCGACGAGGTCGACATGGTGATCGACGTGGGCGCGCTCAAGGCCGGGGACGCGGCACACACCGAGGCCGAGATCCGCGCGGTCCGCGCGGCGATTCCGGCACCGGCCGTGCTCAAGGTGATCATCGAATCGGCCGCGCTCACCGACGACGAGATCGTCGCCGCCTGCCGGGCCGCCGAGGCCGCGGGGGCCGACTTCGTGAAGACCTCCACCGGTTTCCATCCCGCCGGTGGGGCGTCCACGCACGCGATCGCGCTGATGGCCGCCACGGTCGGCGGACGCCTCGGCGTCAAGGCGTCCGGCGGCATCCGCGACTGGGCCACCGCGCAGGCGATGGTGGACGCCGGCGCCACCCGGCTGGGTCTGTCCGGAACCCGTGCCGTCCTGGACGGCGGCACCGCCGAGGGCTACTGACCCACCGGCGGGCTCCTGACCGCATCCCGGATCGGCTCCGGGGCGCGGCCGATCGGCTAGGCCGGCAGGTTCGCGTCCACCAAGGCCAGGATCGGGCGTAGGTCCTCCACCGGCACCTGGCCGGGCGCGGAGGCGCGTCCGACCATCGCGAAGGTCGCGCACGAGCCGAAGACCTGCGCGGCGGCGCGGGTGATCACGCCCAGGCCGGACATCGACATGGTCAGCACCGGGGTGGTGGGGTGTTCCTCGGCCATGGTCACGGTCGCGTCGAGCAGGGTGACCAGATCGGCACGGCAGGTCGGCATCACCGCCATCTTCGCCACGTCGCAGCCGCGTTGCTGCATCGCTACCAGCCGG
Organism: Propioniciclava sp.; assembly: GCF_047602245.1. GTDB lineage: Bacteria > Actinomycetota > Actinomycetes > Propionibacteriales > Propionibacteriaceae > Propioniciclava. The sequence continues at coordinate 2,466,396 of NZ_JASGHT010000001.1, read as the reverse complement.
GCGACGATCTCGCCGGCGTCCGGGGTGGCGAAGAAGTCGTGGTTGCTGCCCACCACGGCGACACCGTGCTGGTGCGCCACCGCGATCACCGCATCACCCGCAGCAGTATCGAAGAACAGTTCGACATCAACAGCATCGATCAGGCCCGAGGACACCAGCGCGATGTTCAAGGCCGCGTAGGCGTCCGGAGCGATCGCCTGCTCCCCACCCTCCCCTTTGGTACGGAACGTGAACAACACCGGCTTACCACCCAATGCCGCCACCACTTTCCCGGCTGCCGCGAGCACCGCGCCGGTATCGAGGGCGTCGGTGAAGTAGTCCACCCGCCACTCGACGATATCGAGTTCGTGCCGGGCGAGTTCGGACGCCTGCGCGACCAACTCTGCGGTATCACGTCCCGTGATCGGGACGATCACCTTCGCCGGGCCGACACCCAGCGTCACGTCCTTCACCTGCACCGTTGCCATGATTCCCCCTCTCTCCGTACGGTTTACGCGTTCTGGGCCACGGCGTGCTGCCGCTGGCTCATCATCAACACGGTGAAGAAGCTCACCACCGCACCCAACACGATGTACCAGGCCACGCCCGGCGCGCCCAGCCCCAGACCGCCCTCATCGCGGGGTCCTTGGATCCAGGTCGCGACCATCGGGGTGAAACCACCCACCACGACCGCGGCCACCTGGTAGCCGAAACCAGCACCCGAGTACTGATGCTTCGCGCCGAACAACTCAGTGATCAACGGCTGCTGCACCGACACCGCCGCATCATGAGCGATGTTCACCAGCACCAACGCGAACACCCAGGTCAGGATCAAGCTGCCGGCCTGCAACGCGTTGAAGAACGGGAACGCCGCCAGGCCACCGACCACCGCACCAGCCAGATAGATCGGTTTGCGGCCGAACTTGTCCGACATCAACGCGAACACCGGAATCGTGATCAGGCTGATCGCGCCCACCGCCACCGAAATCCCCAGGAACGTGCTCGACTCCCACTTCAGGATGTTGGCCGAGTACTGCAAACCGAACGTGGTCACGATGAACATGGTGAACATCTCCACCGCACGGATACCAATGATCTGGAAGAACGCGACCGGGTCCTGGGTCAGCGCCTCCACCAACGGCCGCTTCGCCCGCTCACGCTGAGCAGCAGCCTTGACCGCACCATCAGCAACATCAGCATGATGGATGTCGGCCACACCGTTACGCACCCACAACCCCACCAGCGTCAACAAGCCCGCGAAGAAGAACGGGATCCGCCAACCCCACGCGATCATCGCCTCGTTACCAATGATCGCCATGATCAACAAGAACATGCCGTTGGCCAACACCAACCCCACCCCGTAGCCCATCTGGACACCCGAGGAGAAGAACGCCTTGCGGCCCTTCGGGGCCTGCGAGGTCGCCATCAACGCCGCCCCGCCCCACTCGCCGCCGACCGCGAAACCCTGGATACAACGCAACGCCACCAACAAGACCGGTGCTGCCATCCCAATGTTGTGGTAGGTCGGCAACACACCAATCCCCGCGGTGGCCGCACCCATGATCACGATCGTCCACAACAACATCCGCTTCGGGCCGAGCTTGTCACCGAAATGCCCAAAAAAGGCGCCGCCCAACGGACGGAACACGAAACCAAGAGCGAACGTGCCGAACGCCGCGATCTGACCGATCGTCGGGTTCAAGTCAGGGAAGAACGCCTTACTGAACACCAACGCGGCCACCACGCTGTAGATCAGGTAGTCATACCACTCCACCACCGCACCCACGAAACTACCCAACGCCGCACGCCGGGCCATCTGAGGTGTGATCACCGGCGCGCCGCCAGCGGGCGCGGTGGGGGTGTGACCGGACATCGTCGTCCTTTCGTGCATGGGTACCGACCGAACGATCCAGTCCGGTCACTTGCTCGGCAGTCTAGACCTCACACCGAGCGCCGGTGTGCGACTCTTGCCTGATTGCCTCACGGTTCCGGCGCTTTTTTCCGCCCGGCCGACGGCGCGCGTTACCATCCGGCATGCGCAGGCTCACCCTTACCGCCATGGCGGCGGTCACGCTCGCCGTCCCCACCGTGCTCGCGGCCTCCCCTGCGGCGGCCGCGCCCACGCTGGACCGTACGGACAAGGGCGCCGTCGCCGTCGCCTACCAGGACTTCCTGCCGTCGCTGGATGTGACCCCCCAGTGGACGGGCGACACCACCCGCTGCGTGAGCGGCCAGCACGATATGCAGCCGGCCGCGGCGATCGGCACCCAGTCGGAGGCCTCGAGGCAGGCCACCTTCGCGGCGATCAACTTCTACCGGGACATGGCGGGCCTCCAGCCGGTCAAGGAGCGGCCCGGAGCCTCCGCCATCGCCTTGCAGGCCGCGCTGATCATGCAGGAGAGCCGCGCCCTGTCGCACGATCCAGGCCGGGACTGGCCCTGCTACAGCCTGCAGGGGGCCTACGGCGCGAGCACCTCGAACCTCGCCATCCAGTCCCCGTGGCCGAAGGCCGAGGCCGCACCCGGCCGGGCGATGGCGATGTACATGGACGACTTCGGCCCGGCCAACCAGCATGTCGGGCACCGGCGCTGGCTGCTGTATCCGCCGGCGTCCGAATTCGGCACCGGCTCGACCGCCACCGCGAACGCCCTCAAGGTGATCAGCGAGAAGCAGGACAATCCGCGGCCGTCCGGGGCGACCACCTGGCCGTCGGCCGGCTACTTCCCCTGGGAGATCATGCCCACCAGCAACCGCTGGTCCTATTCCCTGGCGCGCACCGGTGAGCCGAGTTTCGCCAACGCGACGGTCAGCGTCACGCTGCGCGGCGCCCCGATCGCGGCGACCGTGGTCGCCCGCGACGGCCTGTTCGGCGATCCCGCCCTGGTCTGGGAGGTAACCGGCCTCAACCCGCCGCAGACCGGCGAGGTCGACACCTACACGGTGCGGATCGCGGGCGTGACCCGCGGGCCCTCGAACACGCCGGTCCCGGCCGTCGAATACCAGGTCAAAGCGTTCAAGGCCGCGTGCACGTTCGGCGACGTGCCGCCTGGGCTCGCCTTCCACCGCGAGATCTGCTGGCTGTCCGCGATGGGGATCAGCAGGGGCTACGAGGACGGCACCTTCCGCCCGGTTCAGCCCGTCAACCGGGACGCGATGGCCGCCTTCATGTACCGGCTGGCGGGCAGCCCGGCGTTCGACCCGAAGGGCCGGCGGACCTTCACCGACGTCAGCCCCAGCACGCCGTTCTACAAGGAGATCGAGTGGCTCGCCTCCACCGGCATCTCCACCGGGTGGGTCACCCCTCACGGGAGGCGGTTCCACCCCTACGCACCGGTGAACCGGGACGCCATGGCCGCCTTCCTCTACCGCCTGCACGGCTCGCCGTCCTACACCCCGCCCGCCACGTCCCCGTTCACAGACGTGCGGCCCTCGACCCAGTTCTACAAGGAGATGTCCTGGCTCGCCGCCCACGGCATCAGCACCGGCTGGCCTGTAGGCGGGGGCGCCGAGTTCCGGCCGGTCACTCCCGTCAACCGGGATGCGATGGCCGCGTTCATGTACCGCGGCCACCAGAAGTGGGGCACGCCCACGCCCTAGCCGGCCCGCAAGCCGACGGACGCCGCACCGCCGGCTCCGGCCTCACGGACACGGCGCGAGGGCCCCGGGGGTATTCCCCGGGGCCCTCGTGTGATGTGTCAGCGGATCACTTGTTCAGCAACGCCGCGCGCGCCGCCGCGAGGCGGGCGATCGGCACCCGGAACGGCGAGCAGGACACGTAGTCCAGCCCCGCATTGTGGAAGAACTCCACCGACGCGGGATCGCCGCCGTGCTCGCCACAGATACCCGTCTTCAGCGAGGTCTTGGTGCTGCGGCCCTTCTCGACGCCGATCTGCACCAGCTGGCCGACACCGTCCTGATCGAGCCCCTCGAACGGGTTGCGCGCCATCACCTCGGTGTCGACGTAGTAGCCGAGGAACCCGGCTTCCGCGTCGTCACGGCTGATGCCGATGCCGGTCTGGGTCAGGTCGTTGGTGCCGAAGCTGAAGAAGTCCGCATGCTCGGCGATCTGATCGGCGGTCAGCGCCGCACGCGGGATCTCGATCATGGTGCCGACGGTGTAATCGAGGGTCTTGCCGGCCGCGGCCAGCTCCTCCTCGACAGCCTTCTCGACGATCGCGCGCTGCACCTGCAGCTCCTTGGCGATCACGACCAGCGGAATCATGATCTCGACGCCGACGGTCTCGCCCTCGCGCTCCAGCACGGCCAGCGCCGCACGGATGATGGCGCGCGCCTGCATCTCGGGGATCGACGGGTAGAGCATCGCCAGGCGGCAGCCGCGGGTGCCGAGCATCGGGTTCTGCTCGTGCAGCTTCTTGACCTGGCCCAGCAGAGCGCGCTCGCGCTCGACGTCGGCCTCGTCGGCGCCGGTGAGCTCCAGCTTCTGGACCAGCAGCGACTGCTCGACCAGGTTGGGCAGGAACTCGTGCAGCGGCGGGTCGAGCAGACGCACGGTGACGGGCAGGCCCTTCATCGCGGTGAAGATCGCCTCGAAGTCCTTCTGCTGCATCGGCAGGATCTCGGCCAGAGCCGCTGCGCGCTCCTCCTCGTTGTCGGCGAGGATCATCTTGCGGACGGCCGGCAGCCGGTCGGGCGCCATGAACATGTGCTCGGTGCGGGCCAGGCCGATGCCTTCGGCCCCCAGCTCGCGCGCCTTGGAGGCGTCCTCGAAGTTCTCGGCGTTCGCGCGGACGCCGAGGCGACGGGCGGCGTCGGCCCATTCGCCGACCTTCTCGAAGTCCTCGTTGATCGCCGGCGGGACCAGCGGGGCCGCCCCGTCGAACACCTCACCGGTGGAACCGTTGAGGGTGAGCACGTCGGAGGTGCCGTAGACCTTGCCGTTGATGGTGACGGTCTCGGCCTTGACGTCGATCTTGATGCCGGGGGCACCCGCGACACAGGTGATGCCCATGCCGCGCGCGACGACGGCCGCGTGCGAAGTCATGCCGCCGTGGGCGGTCAGGACGCCCTGGGACACCATCACGCCGGCGATGTCGTCGGGCGTGGTCTCGTAGCGGACCAGGATGATCTTCTCGCCGCGGCCACCGCGCTCGGCGGCGTCCTCGGCGTCGAAGGAGAGCGCGCCCACGGCCGCGCCCGGCGAGGCCGGCAGGCCCTTGACGATCGCGACGCCGTCGAAGTCGGGGTCGATGCCCGGGTGCAGCAGCGCGTCCAGGTCGGAGGGGTTGATCCGCAGCAGCGCCTCTTCGGTGGTGATCAGGCCCTCGTCGACCATGTCGACGGCGGTCTTCACCGCGGCGGCGGCGGTGCGCTTACCGTTGCGGGTCTGCAGCATGAAGAGCTTGCGATCCTCGATCGTGAACTCCATGTCCTGCATGTCCTTGTTGTGCTTCTCCAACCGCTCCATCGTCTCGAGCAGCTCGGTGAAGGCCTCGGGCAGGACGGCCTCCATCTCCTCCAGCGGGCGCGGGGTGCGGATGCCGGCCACGACGTCCTCGCCCTGGGCGTTGGTGAGGAACTCGCCGTAGAGCTCCTTGGCGCCGGTGGACGGGTTGCGCGAGAAGCAGACACCGGTCGCGGAGGTCTCGCCGCGGTTGCCGAACACCATCTCCTGCACGTTCACGGCGGTGCCCAGATCGCGGGAGATGCCCTGGCTCTTGCGGTACACTTCGGCGCGCGGGTTCAGCCAGCTCTTGAAGACGGCGTTGACGGCGCGGAGCAGCTGCTCCTTCGGGTCGGTGGTCCAGTGGCCGCCCAGCGCCTCGTTGGCGAGGCTCTTGAACTGCTGGGTGAGTTCCTTCAGGTCGGCCGCGGTCAGGTCGGTGTCCAGCGCGACGCCCTTGGACTCCTTCATCTCGGTCAGCGCATCCTCGAACACGTTCGGTGCGATGCCCTCGACGACCTCGCCGTACATCTGCACGAAGCGGCGGTAGCAGTCCCACGCGAAGCGCTCGTTGTCGGCCAGCTGGGCGACGGCCTCGACGGTGTCGTCGGAGATGCCCAGGTTGAGGATCGTGTCCATCATGCCGGGCATCGAGAACACCGCACCGGAGCGGATCGACACCAGCAGCGGGTTCTCGGCCGAACCGAGATTCTTGCCGGTGCGCTCCTCGAGACGGGCCAGGCCCGCGTCGATCTGCTCGGCGAGACCCTCGGGCCATTCGCCGTCGTTGTTCATCGACGCCACGCAGGCCTGCGTGGTCACGGTGAAAGCGTCCGGCACGGGGACGCCGATGCGATGCATCTCAGCGAGGTTGGCACCCTTGCCACCCAGCAACGGCTTGAGCGATGCGTCGCCCTCGTTGAGGTCGTAGACCCACTTCGTCTGATCGGTCATTGAACAGGCTTCTCCTTCATATGCTCCGTGACACGACGACGTGCTGGGCCCGGAGGGGACCCGCGGGCGGCGGAGCAGCCCGCCCGATCTCTGCATACCCAACCGTAGTCGAACTCCGCCGCCCTCCCGCGTCGTCGCCAAACTTTGTCCACCGATACGATGGCGGGTATGCCCCTCGATCCCGTCGCCGCACTCATGCTCGATGAAGCGGGCGCCGTGGAAGGACGGGTGCTCGTCGTCGACGACGCCGGCGGGGCGCTGACCCGGGCCGCTGCGGACGCCGGCGCCGAGGTGCTCACCTGGTGCGACGATCTGCGCCAGATGAGCGAGGTGCCGCCCGAGCACCGCATTCTCGCGCTGCCCCGCGGCTGGGTGCCCGACCTGGTGCTGTGGCGGTTGCCGCGCGCGGTGTCGGCCGTCGAGCACTACGCCGAGCACCTGGCGCCCCGGGTCGCACCGGGCGCGCGCATCATCGCCGGCGGCCGGATCAAGCACATGACGCCGGCGCAGAACACGGCGCTGGCACGGCAGTTCACCGAGGTGTCGGCCAGCCTCGGCCGGCAGAAGTCGCGCGTCCTGCGCGCATCCGCGCCACGGCCACGGCCCCCGCGCTGGCCGCAGCGCCGCTACCTGCGCGAGATCGGGCTGACCGTGATCGCGCACGGCTCGGTGTTCGCCACCAACCGGCTCGACGACGGCACCCGCCTGCTGGTCCGCACGCTCGCGCGCGTCGCGGGCGAGCCGGACGCCGCCGCCTCGCGCGGGGTGGCCCTCGACCTGGGCAGCGGCTCGGGCATCCTGGCCGCCTGGCTCGCGCAGCGAAACTGGGCCACCCAGGCGATCGACGTGACGGCGTCCGCGGTGGCCTCCACCCGGCTGACCGCCCGCGCCAATGGCGTCCAGGTCGCGACCCGACGCGGCGACGGGCTCACCGGCGTGGCCGCCGAATCGGTCGACCTGCTGGTCAGCAACCCCCCGTTCCACGTGGGCGGCGCCAAGGATTCCACCCCCACCCTGCGGATGATCGAGCAGGCGGGCCCGGTGCTGCGCCCCGGCGGCGAGCTGTGGCTGGTCTTCAACGCGCACCTGCCCTACCTGCCGCTGCTGCGCAAGCACGTCGGCATCACCACGATCGAGGCCCAGGACCGGCACTACCTGGTCACCCGGTCGCTGAAGGATCCCGGCTAGTGGCCCGGCGCAAACCCGGCTGGATCCCCGATCAGCACGGCGCGTGGGCGATGCTCACGCTGCCGTTCGCGCTGGGGGCCGCCGAGGCGGTCCGCGCGGGTGTGGCCGGCTGGTGGATCGCGCCATTGTTCGCGTTCTGGATGCTCGGCTATTTCGCGTTCCATGCGGCGTCCGGCTGGCTGAAGGCGGCGCCACGGCGGCGTCCGGCCTACCTGAAACCACTGGTGACCTACGCGGGGGCGTCCGCGGCGGCGGGCGTGGTGACGCTCGCCCTGGGCGGCCTCGGCATGGCCGGATGGGTGCTGGCCTACCTGCCGCTGCTGGTGCCCGCGCTGTGGCTGGCCTCCCGCCGCCGGGAACGCGCCACCCTCGGCGGCGCGCTCACCGTGGCCGCGGCCTGCCTGATGACGCTGGTGCTGCGCTTCCCGCACCCGCAGGCCCTGCTCACCGCAGGCCCGGACGCCGCCGCTGCGGCCCTGCTCGCGGCTGGGCTGTTCGCCTATTTCTTCGGCACCGTGCTCTATGTGAAGACGAACATCCGCGAGCGGGGCTCGCGGGCGTTCCTGATCGCCTCGATCGGCTGGCATGCCGCCGCCACCCTCGCGGCGGCGGTGCTCGCGGCGTCCGGTCTGGCCGCCTCGTGGTGGACGGCGTTCTTCGCGGCGACCACCGTGCGCGCGGCCGCGGTGCCGGGCCGGGGCTGGACGCCGAAACGCATCGGCCTGATCGAGGCCGGCTTCTGCGTCGTGTTGTGCGTGTGCGACCTGGTGTGGTGATCAACCGCGCACGGTGACGCGTGGCCCTATCGCCCGTCGTCACCCGGCACTACCTTTACGCCATGGCATCTGGGCTGGCACGGCGTAACCGCTGGACCTTCGCGGTCGGGACGATCGGCCGCGACATGGTGTATTCGCTGATGGCGCTCTTCCTGATCGTCTACCTCACCGAGGTGCTCGACCTGGACGACGCGACGCTGTGGTGGGTGAACGGCATTCTGCTCGGCGTCCGGCTGTTCGACGCCTTCATCGACATCTTGATGGGCGGCATCATCGACAACACCCGCTCCCGCTGGGGGCAGTACAAGCCGTGGATCACCCTCGGCGCACTACTGGTGGGCGCGCTGACGATCCTGCTGTTCACCGACTTCGGGCTGCGGGGCGGTCCGTACGTGGCGCTGTTCACGGTCGTCTACCTCGCCTGGGGGCTGTCGTTCACGATGAACGACATCGGCTACTGGTCGATGCTGCCCGCCTTGTCGCTCGACCAGCGTGAACGGGAGCGGATCAGTTCGCTGACCAAGCTGTTCGCCACGATCGGCCTGTTCACCACCGTCGTCGGCATCGTGCCGATCACCAACGCGCTCGGCGGGGATGCCCGCGCCTGGCAGCTGTTCTCGATCGGCGTGGTGATCGTAATGCTCGCCGGCCAGGTGGTGACGCTGATCGGCGTCCGCGAGCCCCGGATCGCCACCACCACGCCGCGGACCAGCCTGCGCGAGATCGTCGCGGTGGTGGCCAGCAACGACCAGTTGCTGTGGGTGGCCGCCGCGATGGTGCTGTTCCTGATCGGCTACAACACCACCACCAGCTTCGGGGTCTACTTCTTCAAGTACGCCTACCGCGACGAGGCGATGTTCTCACCGTTCGCGGCGATCCTCGGCGTCGGGCAGTTGCTCGGCTTCGCGCTGTTCCCGCTGCTGCGGCGCCGGATCAGCCGCAAGCGCCTGTTCACGGTCGCCATGGCGCTGGTGGCGGCCGGCTACGTGGTGTTCTTCTTCGCGCCGATGGACATCGTGATCATCGGCATCGCCGGGCTGCTGCTGTTCGTCGGCCAGGCGTTCGTGGTGGTGTTGATGATCGTCTTCCTCACCGACTGCATCGAGTACGGCCAATGGAAGCTCGGACGCCGCAACGGGGCGGTCACCTTCGCACTGCAGCCGTTCATCAACAAGGTGGCCGGCGCGATGGGGACCGCCATCGTCGGCGCGACGCTGATCGTGACCGGCATCAACGCCGCGCAGACCCCGGACGAGGTGACCGCGGGCGGTCTACTCGGGATGAAGATGATGATGATGGCGTTCCCGCTGGTGATGCTCGCGATCAGCTACCTGCTGTACCTGCGCTTCTACCGGATCGACGAGGCCTTCCATGCCCGCATCGTCGCCGACCTGCGCGCCCGCGGCCAACTCGAGCAGCTGTGATGCGCCGGGGCCGGCGCGCACGCAGCGACACCGGCCCCGACTCCCACCAGGATCCTCACCGCGGCGAGGATCCTGAGCCTCATCCCGCGGATACCGTGATCGTGAACAGCTCCTTGGCGCCGCCCACCGCGATCTCGACCTGGAACGTCCCGTGGCTGAGCACGGTGGCGGGGAAGAACAGCATCCCGTCCGCCACCGCGGCGAACGCGATCGTTCCGCCGTCCTGCCACTCGACGACCGTGTCCCCGGTCAGGATCGTCCCGGTCGCCGTCACACCGTCGGCGACACCGGTCACGCTGAACACCAGCGGAATCGGGTCCCCCACGTCGACGCCTTCGAACGGCCCGCTCACCAACTCGATGCTCGCGGCCGTGCTCGCCGCCGCCGCGGGCGAGGCGACCGCAAGCGCGATCACCGGTGCGGACCATGCACCCGCCTTCAGCACCGTACGCCGCGACGTCGCTTTCCCCATCGCGCCACGCGCGCCCGGGTCCCCCCCAAGCTCCGACTCCATCTGGCTCTCCTTGTCTCGTTTCCTGTGCATGGTCAACGCGCCTGGTAGCTGGCGTCGACCACGGCCGTCCCGGTGGCGTTCGACACCGTGGCCGTCACGGTGCCACCCCCGATCGCCCCCATGAACGTCTTGAACGTGTGGCTCACCGTGCCCCCGGCAGCGACCCCGGCGAACGTCTTCGAGCCGTACTTGGTCTTCAGCACGATCGTGGCCGGCGCCGAGCTCGTGTTGGTCGCCGTCACGGTGAGGACCACCTTGCCGGCCACCACCGAGGGCTGCGCCGCGAGGTCTGCCGTCAGCCCCGCCGCCGGAGCGACGACATGCACGGTCGGCAGGGTGACCTGACCGCCGGTGTAGGCGGCGCGGATCACCAGGTCACCGGCCGCGGTGGCCGATGCCTGCGGCGCGACCGCGATGCCCGCGGCGTTGGTCAGCGCCTGGACGCTCGTTCGCCCGCCGGCGAACGTCCCGCCCGTGATCGTGAAGGTCACCGGCAGTCCGCGCACGGTGGCACCGTTCGCATCGACCAGCCGGACGCCGTAGCCGAAGGCCTGATCGCCGGCCAGGACGGTGCGCTCGCTGCCCAGCGCCGTGGCGCTCAGCGCGCCGGACGGTGCCGTGGCCGCCACGGCGACCGCCCCGACCGCGCTCGTGTTGCCGGCGACGTCACTCGCGCGGTACTCGACCCGGTGCCCGGCCGTGCCCGGCACGGTGAGTGGTGCGGTGTAGGCCTGCCAGGCGCCGCCGTCGATGCGGGTCTCGATCCGGCTGACGCCGGAGCCGGCATCGGTGGCAGTGACGGTCACCGTGCGCTCGGACACCTTCGCCGACACGACCGGAGGCGTCCGGTCGGCCGCCGCGGTGATGGTGAACTTCGCCGACTCCTTGGAGCGGGACTCGTCCCCGGGCTTGAGGTTGCCGGTCAGGAAGCGCAGCGAGAACCCTTCGCCCGGCGCGAGCGCCGGGTTCGAGCCCAGCGTGTCGCCGTTGTCGGCAGTGGTCCCGTTCGGGATCGGCATGTCGGTGGAGAAGTTGCCGAACTCATCGGCCTCGACGATCCACCAGATGGTCCGGTTCGCGTGCAGCGAGGTATCCAGCCGCGAGTAGGCGCCTTCGTTGATCTTGATCGCGATGCGCGAACCCTCGGTGCCGTTCGGGTGCCGGAAGCCGGTGCCCGTGACCCGGAGGGTGCCACCGATCTCGGCGGTCTCCGCGACCGTGACGGACGCGGTGGAGGGGATCTCCAGGGTCAGCGTGCGCGGCACCGTGTTGGTGCCGTCGCTGAAGGTGACCTCCAGCGCACCCGGCTGCAGGCCGGGCGGCAACTGGACGCGGGTGAAGGCGTCACGCGTGGTGTCACCGTTGGCGTCGAGCTGCCAGGCCTTCTCGGAGGCGCTGATCTGCCCGGGGCCGCTCAGCGTGACGGTCTCCCCGCCGATCCGCGCGGTCGCGGTGAGCTTCGCGTTGGGCGCGAAGGCGACGGCGTGGAACGTCCAGGTGCCGCCGAGCTGGACCAGCAGATCCTCGGCCCCGCCGGCATGGTCGCCGGGGTTGTACACGTTCCGGGTGGCCGCGGTGACGGTCACCGGGCCGGACGTGGCGAGCACCTGGTTCGTCGCGGTGTTGCGCACGCGCACCGTGTAGTTGGCGGCCGGCGTGGCACCGCGGGGAACCGTCACCTTGCGGTAGGTCTGCCCGTCGGGGTTGGCGGTGTTGCCGTCCTCACCGATGGTGAAGCCCTTCGACGCCACGGTCTGACCGGCGCCGTTGGCCAGCTCGACGGTCACGCCCGTGCGCGCCTCGAAGCCGCTCAGGTTGAACCAGACGTCGCCGTGCTGGGCCGCCTGGGTGCTGGTCAGCGCCACCTTGGGGGTCACCGGCGCGGGGCCGGTCGCCTCGTCGACGATCGTGAAGCGCACCGAGATGCCACGCTGGTAGTCACCTTCCAGCAGCGAGCCGGTGAGGATCCGGACGATGTGCTGCGAGCCCGCGCTCCAGTTCGAGGTGAAGAAGGCCGCGTCGCGGTCGGTGTTCGACGGGGTCGGCCACGGGATCTCCATCCGCCAGGTGCCGTCGGCGTTGGCCTGAACGATGCCGTGCGAACGCGTGTCGGCGAAGACGGCGCCGGTGGCCGGATTGGTGATGGTGCGGGTCGACCGCAGCGTGTTGGGGTCGCCGGAGTAGGACGCGTCCACCATGAAGTTGGCCACCGAGCCGCGCACGCCGTCGGGGTGCTTGTAGCCGGTGCCGGTGATCACGATGGGCTGGCCCTTCACCAGGGCGTTCGGCGCGGTGACGCTGAACGGCTGGTTGGGGGTGACGGGGCCGTAGGACTCGGCCGAGACCGTCACCGGGGCGTTGGTATCCAACTTGCTGAAGAACCGCAGCTGGGCCGGGTAGCTGTAGTCCGTGCCGGAGGCGTTGGTGAACGCGGCCCGGTAGAAGGTGCCGTGCTGGGCGTCCGCGTCGGTGCCGGTCACGGTCAAGGTCGCGCCGGTGGCACCGGCGACGTTCTGCCAGGTCGCGGCGTCGGCTTCGCCGTTCGGCAGCGCCGCGCGGGTCGACTGCCACTGCACGGTCATCGGCAGGTCGCTGGTCGCGGCTGCGGAGAAGGTCGCGGTACCGCCGACGTTGATGGTCTGGCCGACCGAGTTCGGGTGCTCGGTCACCTTGGGCGCGGGCAGGATGCTCAGCTTCACCGGGTTCGTGGTGACGGTGGCGCCGGCGGCGTCGGTGAAGATCGCGCGGTACCAGCGGTTGTTGGCGTTGCTGCTCTGGCCTGCGACGACCCGCAGGGTCGGCTGGGCCTGGCTGCCGCCGACGGCCGCGTCGGCGGGCAGGTCGACGAAGCGGTTGTCCTGCGGGGCGGTCGTGCTCGCGTTCGTGCTGCGCTGCCAGCGCACCGTCACCGGCGCGGTGCCGCCGCCGGCGGCCGCGGTGAAGGACGCCTCGGCGCCGTTCCCGGCCGAGGCGGCCTGCGGCTGCTGAGACACCGCCAGCGGCGTGGCCGGCTCGTCGGCGACGACGGTGAAGGTCAGGTTGACGGTGCGGGACACGTCGGGGCGGGTCGCCTCGCAGGCCGAGTTGGCGCACACCTTGTTGCCGTACAGCGTTCCACCCAGGAACTGCAGGCTGAAGGTGTCGCCGGGCTTCAGGTTCGGCGCGTTGGTCGCCCCTGCGGCCGCGGTCGGCCAGGGGATCTCCTGGCGCCAGCTGCCGTACGGGGCGCCGTCCCACCAGTCGCCGGTGCCGGCGGCCTGGATGACCTCCCACACGTCAGGGCTGGCGTAGTCGGTGTCGCCATTCCACGGGTTGGTCGGCTTCGGGTTACGGACGACGGTGCCGCCTGTGCTCGGCATGAACTTCACCCCGACGATGGAGCCTTCGTCGCCCTCCATCACGTCGGCGTGACCGGACTTGGTGGTCCAGTTCGTGCCCGACAGCACGATCGGCTCGCCGGCGACGACACGGTCGTTGTAGGTGATCGTGGCGCCGTCGCCGTGCGTGTACGTCCTCTCGGCGGCATAGGCAGGAGTGGTCAGGACGACGCCGGCACCGGTCAGCGCGACCGCGGCGGCGACGAGGCCGGCCAACGTTCGACGCCAGGGCCGGGCCAGTGTGGAGGAGCGTGGAGCACCCATGGAAAACCTCTCGGAGACGGCGCGGTCAACCCCCCGGTCAACGCCGCGCAGAAGAGCGGAGCGATAGATTCGCCCTGAGAAAGGTTAGCATAACCTTGCCTAATTCTCAGGCGTCCAGATCGAGGGGAAGGACGAGCGGACGCCCGGTCACCGGGTCCGGAATGACCCGGCACGGCAGGTCGTAGACCCGCTCGATCAGCTCGGCCGTGACGACGTCCTCGGGGCGCCCGTGCGCCACGATCTGACCCTCGTGCATCACGATCAGATTCGTGGCGTAGCGGAAGGCGAGGTGCAGTTCGTGGAGCACCAGCACCACGGTGCGCCCAGCGCGTTGCAGGCGGCGGGTCAGGCCCAGCACCTCCACCTGGTGCGAGATGTCCAGGTAGGTCGTCGGTTCGTCCAGCAGCAGGATCGGCGTCTGCTGCGCCAGCGCCATCGCGATCCAGACCCGCTGCCGCTGGCCACCGGACAGCTCGTCCACGTTGCGGGCGGCGAGATCGTCGACGTTGGCGTCGATAAGGGCGTCCACGACGGCCTGCTCGTCGGCCGGCGACCACTGCCGCAGCAGGGTCTGGTGCGGGTAGCGGCCCCGCGCCACCAGATCGGACACGGTGATGCCGTCCGGAGCGGTCGGCCCCTGCGGCAACAGTCCCAGCGTGCGCGCGGCGGCCTTCGGCGGGTAGCTCTGGATCGGCTGGCCGTCGAGCAGCACGCTGCCCGAGCGCGGCGCGAGCATGCGGGCGAGCGTCTTCAGCAGGGTCGACTTGCCGCAGGCGTTCGGGCCCACGATGACGGTGAGCTCCCCCTCGGGGATGAGCACGTCGACACCGTGCAGGATCTCGCCGTCGCGTCCGTAGCCGACGCGCAACTCCTGCCCGGCCAGCCGCGCCGTGGTGGGGGTGACGGTGGAGGTGGCGGTCATAGACGCTTCCTTTCGATGGCGAGCAGCCACACCAGGTAGAGGCCGCCGATCGACCCGGTGATCACGCCCACCGCCAGTTCGGTGGGCGCGAACAGCCGGCGCGCGATCAGGTCGGAGACGAGCACGAGGACGCCGCCCATCAGCGCCGAACCGGCCAGCGGGACGCCGGGGGTCCGGGTGAGCCGGCGGACGAGGTGGGGGGCGGCGAGCGCCACGAAGGCGATCGGGCCGGTGGCGGCGGTGGCGACGGCCATCAGTGCGACCCCGACCAGGATCAGGATCGCCCGCGAGCGCTCGACGCGCACGCCCAGACCGGTCGCGGTGGCGTCCCCCAGCGGCAGTTGGGCCAGCGGGCGGAACTGCCAGGCGGCGACCGGCGCCAGCACCGCCAGCGCGATCCCGACGGCCGCCACCTCGGGCCACAGCGTGGCGTTCAGCGAACCGGCCAGCCACTGGGAGGCGGTCTGGGCCGACTCCAGCGAGGCCCGCACCACCAGCAGCGAGTTGACCGCCCCGAGCACCGCGCTCACGCCGATGCCGACCAGCACCAGCCGGAACCCGGCCACCCCGCGCTGCCAGGCCAGGCCGTAGACCAGCGCCGCGGTGACCAGGCCGCCGAGGACGGCGCCGAGGGCGATCGCCAGCGTGTCGCCGCCGAACAGGACGATCTGCACCAGCGCGCCGGTGGCCGCCCCGGTGGTGAAGCCGATGATGTCGGGGCTGCCCAGCGGGTTGCCCGACAGGGTCTGGAAGATGGCGCCGGACATCCCTAGCGCCGCCCCGACCAGGAGCGCCCCGACGGCGCGGGGCAGCCGCACGGCGGTGACGAAATAGCGCGCCAGCGGGTCGTCGCCGCCCCCGGCGAGCGCGGCGAAGGTCTGGTCCAGGGTGATGCCGTAATCGCCGATCAGGATGCCGGCGATACCGGTCACCACGGCGACGGCCAGCAGCAGCACCGCGACGACGGCGCCGCGCCGCTCGAACCGGAAGCGCACCGCGCCGGCGCCGAGGGTGGCATGCCGGCTGTGCAGCGCGCGCCGCACGGCGTCCGCGCGGGCTTGGTGCCGGTCGGTGGTGGGAGCGGTCATAGCGCGGCGATCCTCCTGCGCCGGACGATGAGCACGAACACCGGCGCGCCGATCAGGGCGGCGATGATGCCGACCTGCACCTCTTGGGGCCGGGTGATCACCCGGGCGAGCACGTCGGCGAGCAGCAGCCAGCTGGGGCCGAGCAGCGCGCAGAAGGCGACCACCCAGCGCTGGTCGGATCCGACGATGAGCCGGGCGACGAACGGCACCGCGAGGCCGACGAACGAGATCGGCCCCACCGCGGCCGTCGCAGCGCCGCACAGCAGCGTGATCGCGGCCATGGTCAGCCCACGGGTGGAGCGCACCCGGACGCCGAGGGCGCGGCCGGTGTCCTCGCCGAGGGCGAGGGCGTTCAGCGCCGGGGCGAGCAGGACGGCGATCGCCAAGCCGGCCAGCACGAACGGGACGATCATGCCGATGACCGGGTAGAGCCGCCCCTCCAGGGAGCCGGCCACCCAGAAGCGGAACTCGTTGTAGGCGGCCTGATCGGCCAGGATGATCGTGGTGGTGAGCGCTTGCAGGGCCGCGCTGATCGCGACGCCGGCCAGCGCCAGCCGCACCGGGGTGGCCGCGTGCCGGTGCGCGGATCCGAGCGCGTAGACGGCCACCGACGCCGTCGCGGCGCCCGCGAAGGCGAACCACAGGTAGAAGCCGATCCCGCTCACCCCGGTCAGCGCGACCGCCAGCACCACCGCGACGGACGCCCCGGCGTTGACGCCCAGGATGCCGGGGTCGGCGAGCGGGTTGCGGGTCAGCGACTGCATCAGCCCGCCGGCCACGCCGAGCGCGGCACCCACGACCAGGCCGAGCAGCGTCCGCGGCATCCGCAGATCGTGCAGCACCGTCGAGGAGGTGGAGCCGTCGGGCGCGAGCAGCAGGCGCCAGGTGTCACCCAGAGGGATGTCCTTCGATCCCAGCGACAGCGACAGCAGCACGGTCACCGCCAGCAGCGCGACGGCGGCCAGCACCGCGCCCGCCTTGACCGCACCCGGCCGGTTGACCTGCGGCTGCGCGCGCGCCCCGACGACCTGCCGATCCTCGGAGCGGACGCTCACGCCTGCTCGCCCGATGCGGCCGCGGCCATTCTGCGCCGGTGCACCAGTGCCCACGCCAGCGCGCCGCCGCCGAGGACGACCGAGCCGCCGAGCACGGCGATCCCGACGACAGGCACCGACGACGAGGCGGCTTCGGGCTGCACCCCGTTCGTCCCCGCCCCGTCGGTGGAGCTCACCGCCACGGCATCGGGAGTTTCGGTCGTCGCCACGGGCGCGGCCGTCGCGGTCTGTTGGCCGGCGCCGCCGTCCTGGCTGGGTTCGCCGAGCGACACCGAGCCGCCGGCGACGGTGCCGTTCGAGGTCGTGCCGGCTCCGCCCTGCTGAGCGGTCGTGCCGCCACCGGCCTGAGTGCCGGCGCCTGCCCCCGTGCTGCCGCCGCCGGTCGCGGCGCCGCCCGCGACGACGGTGAAGTCGTTGCCACCGCGGCGGGTGTAGCCGTCGTAGCCGAGCTTCTCACCTGTCTTGGCGTCGAAGACGTCGCCGGTGGCGAGCATGCGCAGCCAGTGCTTGCCGGGTGCGAGCTGGGGCACCACGATCGAGCCGGTGGCGCGGCCGTTGCGGTCGAGCTTCTGCGTGGCGTACACGCAGGCGCCGTGCGAGGTGTCGGAGCAGGCGAGCCCGTCGTCGATCTTGATATAGACGACCTCGTTGGCCGGGTAGCCGGACACCTCGAAGTTGAGCCGGTCGCCCACCTTGACCTGGGCGGGCCACACCCGCGACTTCGTGCCCTTCGTGTCCGGGCCGGCGCCGTCCGGTGGCAGGGCCACGGCCACCGCGCCGGGGAGGAGGAACCCCGCGGTCAGCAGCAAGGCGGCGGCGATCCGCGTCGCGACGCGCACAGGCGTCCGTGGTGTCTTGGTCGTCGTCATCTCTTCTCGGTCCTTCACGGTGTCGGTTTCCATCAGTTCGCGCGCCGGGAGGCGGGGGTGGGAGCGGGAGTGCGCAGCAGGATCACGCCGGTGGCCGATCCGGCGAGCACGAGCAGGCCGAGCCCGATCAGGACCAGCGTCATGGTCGGGTCGGCGCCGGCCGCGGCAGGTGCGAGGGCCGGCAGTCCGGCCGCTGCGGCCTGTGCCGCGGGTGCCGCCAGGGCGAGCGGCCGCGGGCCGTTCACGGTGACCCAGCCGACCAGTTGCGCCGCCTCGTCCACGAAGGCCAGCTTGTGGCTGCCGTCGGGCAGGACCCCGGTCTCGACGGTGACGGTGTGGTCGGTGCCGACCTGCACCCAGTCGACGGCGCGCACCGCGCCGGTCTCGGTGTAGAGGTAGAGGAACACCCAGCGGCCGCCCTCGATGCCCGGGAGCGTGACGACGACCTTCCCGTCCGCCTCGACGCCGGTGGCGCCACCGAGATTGGCCTCGGTGAGGTCGGCGTACGTCGCGACCGGGGCCGCCGGGACGATCGTCGGCTTGGGCTGCGAGGTGACCGACTTCAGCTGTGCGGTCACCCCGGCGGACGGGCGCGGGATGGGCAACGGCACCGGCGGTGCGTCCCGGATCGGCGCCGGCTCGGCGACCCGCACCGTCGTCCAGCCGAGGATCCGGCCGGCCCGGTCCTGCACCGAGAGCTTGTTGACCCCCACCGGCAGCGTCACGCCCGCCAGCGGCAGCGCGATCGTGCGATCGGCCGCCACCTCGAACCACTCCGCGCCCCAGGGGAACCGGGGCGAGGCGCCCTCGTACACGTTGGCGTACACCCAGTCCCCGGGCTGGGCGCCCGGCACGGTGACGATCCAGCGGTCGCTGCGCTGATCGACCTGGACGCCTCCGCTCACCGCGCCGGTGAGGTCGTCGGTGGCGTGCAGCGGATCGGGCGGCAGCGTCGGCTTGCCGGGCTTCACGTTGTCGAGCCCGACCCCTTCGGCGACGACGGTGAACTCCGGCGACTGCATGGTGCGCGAGGCCTCGCGGACGCCGCCGTAGTAGGGGTCGCCCGCCAGCGTGGCCGTCATGATGCGCAGCGTGTAGGAGCCCTCGCGGAAGGCCGGGGTGGTGTTGGTGCGGTCCGGCAGCGGGATGTTCACATCGAAGCTGCCGTCGTCGCGCGCCTCGATCACGTACCAGATCGTCTTGTTGGTCGTGCAGGCGTCCGCGGCGCACAGGCCGGTCTCCCGGCCGAGTTCGGCGTTGAAGACCTTCGCCGAGGCGCTGCCCTTGTGCGAGAAGGCGCCGTCGTTGATCTTGATCGCGATGTAGGAGCCGCGGCCGGTCACGGTATTGCACCACTTCTGGCCGGTGAGCCGGATGGTCCCGCCCACGTTCGCCGCGGGCACCGCCATCCCGGGGGCCAACTGGTACACCGCCTCGCCGGGCGCCGCGGTGCAGCCCTCGGTGACCGGAGCGGTCCAGGGCGTCCCGTCGACGGTGAGCGGCTTCGAGGTCCACTCGCGCGCGACATCGCCACGCGGCGTGCCGTCGTCCTCGCTGCGCAGTTGCACGGCCAGGTAGGAGCCCGCCGTCACCGAGGCGGGCAGGTCGATCCGGGTGTCGAGCACCCCGGTGGACCGCACGTGGACGCGCTGCCACACCGTGGGGTCATCGGGGTCCGCGTGCGGATCCTCCGCGGTACCCGCACGCCGGTAGTGGCCGCCGTTCTCGTTGGTCAGCCGGATCTCGACGACCGAGCCGGCCGCGTGGTCCTTGGTCAGCCAGCCCGTCCCGGTCAGCGGCACGGGCAGCCCCGAGTCGGCGGTGCTGGGCACCCAGGCGACCGCCCGGTCACCCGCCGATGTGGCGGTGAGGGTCTCGTGCGGGTAGATCGGCTCGGCCACCGGGACCTGATCGTTCAGGTCACCGACGACGGTGAAGTACCAGGTGGCGCCGCGCTGGATATCGGGGGGCGTGTTCAGCAGCGAGCCCGACAGCATCCGCACCGCATGCGTGGTGCCCGGGGCGAACCGTCGGTCCAGGTCGGCCTGGGTGAAGTCGGCGATCCCGTCCTGGGCGGGCGACACGGCGCCGACCGACGGCCACGGGATGGTCGCCGTCCAGGTGCCGTCGCCGGAGGCCTGCACCATCGCGTGGGTGCGGCGGTCGTCCACCGGGCTGCCGGTGACCGGATGCGCCACCGGCTGCTTGACGTAGATCGTGCGGGGATCGCCGGAGTAGAGCGCGTCGAGGAAGAAGTTCACCACCGACCCGGTCGCGCCGTCGGTGGCGAGATAGCCGCCGGTCCCCCGGATCACGATGTCCTGGCCGGGCATGACCTTCTCGGGACCGGAGAAGCAGAACCGCTCCCCCTCGTACCCGCTCGGGCCGTAGGAGAGCCCGCAGTATTCGCGGACGTTCTCGCGCGGGGTGACGGTGAGCGAGGCGGCCTGGGTAAGGACGCCCTCGGCGTTGCCCGGGTTGGTGAAGCGCGCCCGGTAGGTCCAGTCGGCGTCGTCGGCGAGCACCGGCTCGATCACGTAGATCGGGCCCAGCGCCCCGCGGATCGCCTCCCAGGTCACCCCGTCACGGCTGCGCTCCCATTGGGTCGAGATCTCCGAGCCGGTCGCGATGGCGGTGAAGCGCGCCCGCTCGCCGGCCTCGGCGCTCTGATCGGCCGGATGCGTGGCGACCCCGATGCCGCTGGCGGCGACGGTGAGGGTCGCGTGCGCGCTGGTCACCGAGCCGGCCGAGTTGGTGAAGACGGCGCGGTACTGGGTGCCGGACGAGGTGGTGGTCACCCCGTCGAGGCGCAGCGTCTCGCCGGTCGCACCGGCGATCGGGGCCCAGGCTCCCGCGGGGGTCCGGGATTCCCACTGCACCGACGGCGCCGGCCGTCCGGACGCCGCGGCGGTGAAGGTTGCGGTGTCGCCGGCGGTCACGGACGCGTCCGCGGGCTGCGCGGTCATCTGGGGCGCGGACGCCGGTTCGGTCGCCGAGCCGACCACCGTGAACCGCACCGAGATGCCGCGCTGGTAGTCGCCGGTCAGCTGCGATCCGCTGAGGATCCGGACGAAGTGCTGGCTTCCCTCGCCCCAGTTCTGGGCGAAGAAGGCGGCGTCCCGGTCGGTATTGCTCGCGTCCGGCCACGGGATCTCCAACCGCCAGCGCCCGTCGGCGCCCGCCTGCACCATGCCGTGCGAGCGGGGGTCGGCGAACTCCTCGCCGGTGGCGGGGTTGATGATGGTGCGGGTGCTGTTCAGCGTATTCGGATCGCCGGAGTAGCCGGCGTCGACCATGACGTTGACCACCGAGCCGGTGCGGCCGTCGGTGTGCAGGTAGCCCTCGCCCTCGATCACGATCGCGCGGCCCTTGACGACGGCGTTCGGCGCGGTCACGGCGAACGGGCTGGGGGCGAAGCCCGGCGGACCGTAGGACTCCCCCCGCACGGTCAGGCGTCCGTTGGTGTCGAGCCGCTCGTACAACTGCAATTGCGCGGGCTGCGACTCGACCGACCCGGCGGCATTGCTGAAGACGGCCCGGTAGAAGGTGCCGTGGTCGGAGGTGGCCACGTCGGCCACCGTCAGCTCCTCGCCGGTGGCTTGGGCCACATCGGCCCAGGTCGCGCCGTCGGGATCGCCGTTGGGCAGCGCCGTCTTGGTGGACTGCCAGCGCACGTTCATCGGGCCCTCGCTGGACGCGGCGGCGCGGAAGGTGGCGCTCTGGCCGGCGCGTACCGTCTGACCGGCCGGCTGCCGGGTCATGGTCGGCGCAGGAAGGATGGTGAGCTTGACCGCCCTGGTGGTGGCGGTGGTGCCGTCCGCATCGGTGAACACGGCGCGGTACCACCGGTTGCCCTGGTGCGGGGTGGCTCCGGCGTTGAAGGTGAAGGTCGGGGTGACCGCGCGGTCCAGTCCGCTGGTCGTCCAGCGGGTGGGCTCGGCGGCCGCGCTCAGCGTGGTGCTGCGCTCCCATTGCACCGTCACGGGCGCGGTACCGCCGCTCGACAGCGCCGAGAGCCGGACGTTGCCGCCCTGGGCGGCGCTGACATGCTCGGGCTGCTGCGCGATGCTGAGCCGCTCCGCGGCCAGCACGCCGACGCGCGCGGCGTCCGTGGCGGGCCGCGAGGCCACCGGGGGCGTCTCAGACGCCGGCGTGACCACGGCCGGGGACGAGTCCCGCACCGGCTCGGCCTCGGCGCTGGGCGACGCTGCGTCAGCATCTTCGGCCACCGGCACGGACCCGGGCTCGGATGCCGGGGCGTCCGCGTCCTCGTTCGCCTCCAGGCCAGCGGGGGTGGGGGTGGCCGTCTCGCCGGACGCCACCGGGGTGGACGCCGCAGGGCTGGGCGTGGCGACGTCCTCGGCGCTGGCGGCGCTCGCGCCGCCGGCCAGCAGCGTCAGCGCGATCACCGCGGCGACCGCTGATCTCAGCCGCGCGCTCACAGCAGCGCCTTCTCGACGAATTCGATGATTCCGGTCATCAGCAGCGGGCCGCCGGTCGAGGTCCACAGCGACCCGTCGACCAGGATCACATGCCCGTCGCGGTAGGCGTTGAGCTCGCGGAAACCGGGCACGCCCTGGGCCTCCTGGTAGGCCTGTTCGGCCCCGCTGAGGTCGGCGGTGCCTCCGGCCACCGGGTTGCTGGCGCTGGACCCGCCCAGGGTGCCGAAGAACATGTAGTCGGCGTCCGCGTCGGCGAGGTTCTCCAGCGAGATCGGCTCCGAGTGGCCGCGTCCTTCCTTGTCCTGGGCCGGCGGGCGACGCAGGCCGATGGTCTCCAGGGCCATGCCGGGGGGAAGGTCCTTCAGGATCAGCGACGCGTTCGACCCTTGCCAGCGCACGATCGAGAACGTTTTCTCGCCGTAGCCGGCCGCGTACAGCGCGTCCTTGACCTTCTGGGCGTAGGCGTCGAACTTCTCCAGCTCCTGCTCGGCCTGGCCGGCCTTGTTGAGGGCGTTCGCCACGTTGCGGAAGGTCGTCTTCCATTCCGCACCGGCGTAGCCGACGAAGTACACCGGCGCGATCTGCTTCATGATCTCGATCGTCTCGGGATTGTTGCCGCCGGAGGCGTAGGTGAGGATCAGGTCGGGCTTGAGCGCGGCGATCGCCTCGTAGTTGAACTGCGCCACCGAGCCCACCGCCGGGATTCCCTCGGCCTTGTCGAGCAGGTAGTTCGGCATGGTGGTCTGGCCGCGTCCGTTGACCGATCCGACCGGCCGGACGCCGAGGGCGAGCGCGCCGTCCAGCGTCGGCTCGCTGAGCGTCACCACCCGCTGCGGGTCGACCGGAACGGCCACCGCGTCGTGCTTGACGTCCTCGATGACCCGGAACGGCGTGCCGTCGGCGAGGCCGGGAATTCCCTGCGCGACCCCTTCGCCTCCGACGGCGACCCCGTAGGCCCCCGCCGGCGACTCGGTGGGCGCGCTGACGCCGCCGTTCGCGCAGGCACCGAGCAGGAGCGTGAGCGCGAACGCCCCGATCGCCCTCAGCAACACCCGTGGCTTCATTCAGCAGCTCCCTTTCGCACGCAGACTTAGATAAGTTTACCCTTACCTAATTTTAAGTGGTGACCCCGCGCTCGCCATGCGGGATTCCTCGATGGCCCTCGCCACGGCCCGGCATCCCCGGCCACGTCGCCGCCGCGCCTGGCGGCACGCGCACGGATTACAGTGCGTTCATGCGTCCCGAACACCTGCCCCTGTTGGTCACCGTGGGGGCACCGACCGTCCATCCCGAGGGAGCCTTCGCGCTCGTCGCGGCGTCCCGGGCCAGTTTCGAGGCCGACGACTACACCTCGCAGCTGTGGCGGGTCCCGATCGCCGGCGGCACACCCCGCCGGCTGACCCGCGGATTCGCCGACTCCGCGCCCCGGATCAGCCCCGACGGTCGCCTGGTCGCGTTCCTGCGCCGCGAGCCGGACGCCCGCGCGCAGCTGTTCGTCGCCCCCGCCGAGGGCGGCGAGGCCGCGCAGGCGAGTGACGCGAAGCTGGGCGTGAGCGAGTTCTGCTGGTCCCCCGACTCCCGCACCCTCGCGTTCGTCGCGCGCGTGCCCGAGGACGGCCGCTACGGCACCTGGGAGGGAGTCGGCGCCGGGCAGGAGGATGCCCGGCGGATCACCGGCAACCAGTTCCAGGCCAACGGCCTGGGCTGGTCCCGTGACCGGGCCAAGCAGTTGTTCATCGTCGCCGCCCCCGACCCGTGGGACGAGCCGCCCATCAAACCGATCGGGCGCGCCGCGCGGGCCACCGGCACCGCCACGAGCGGTATCGCCGCGGCGTCCGCCTGGAAGGTGCCGCCGGCGCGGCAGCTCACCGACGGGCCGTGGGATGTCGGCCAGCCCGTCTTCACCCCCGACGGCGGCCAGATCGTGGTCACCTCGCGCCGCGGTGACGATGCCGACGACCATCTGCGCAGCGCCCTGCACCGCGTCGATCTCACCACCGGCGAGAGGGCGGTCGCGCTCGCCGACGCGCGGGTGTCGTTCTCCTCGGCGTGCTACTCCGGCGACGGCACCCTGTTCGCGCTCGGCGAGGACCTGGGCACCGACGGCCTGCAGTTCGTCGCCACCAACGACGCGCTCTACGTGGTGCGCGACGGCGCCCCGGTCCGGCTCACCGACCCCGAGACCGTCGAGCTGACCGGCCCACTCGCCATCGCGGGCGAGGACGCCGTGCTCGCCGTGCGCGCCCACCGCGGCGGCGCCGAGGTGCTTCGGGTGGACACCGCCGGCGCGGTCCGCACCGTGCATGCCGGCACCCCGGCGGCGCTCGCCGTCGCGTCCGTGCCCGGGACCGGCGCTGTCGTCGCCTCGGTGCTGCCGGCCGACTCCGCGGGCGAGGTCGCGCTGATCGCGGACGGGGCGGCCCGCACCCTGACCGATTTCGGCGCCGCGCTCCGGGACCAGACGACGATCGTGCCGGCGTCCGAACTCACCGCCACCGCGCCGGACGGCTACCCGGTGCACGGTTGGGTATGGGTGCCGCAGGGCGACGGCCCGCATCCGGTGCTGCTCGCGATCCACGGCGGCCCGTACTCCCACTACGGGCCCGAGTTCTTCGACGAGTTCCAGACCTACACCGCGGCCGGATACGCGGTGGTGGCCTGCAATCCGCGCGGGTCGGCCTCCTACGGGCAGGCGCACGGCGCCGCGATCACCGGTGACTTCGGCACCCTGGACACCGCCGACGTCCTCGCCTTCCTCGACCACGCACTGGCCACCGTCGAGGGTCTGGACGCCGGCCGCGTCGGCATCCAGGGCGGCAGCTACGGCGGCTACCTGACCGCGTGGATCATCGCCCACCATCACCGGTTCGCGGGCGCGATCGTCGAGCGCGGTTTCCTCGACCCGGCCTCGTTCCTGGGCTCCTCCGACATCGGCTGGTTCTTCATGCCCGCCTACAACGGCCGCGACCGGGCCAGCCAGGACCGGCAGTCCCCCATGCTGGTCGCCGGTCAGGTACGCACACCCACCCTGGTGGTGCATTCCGAGGACGATCTGCGCTGTCCGATCGCGCAGGGCCTGCGCTATTACGCCGAACTCAAGGCGTCCGGAGTGCCGACCGAACTGCTGGTGTTTCCCGGCGAGACGCACGAACTGTCCCGCTCGGGCACGCCGTGGCACCGGCGGCAGCGCTTCGAGGCCATTCTCCAGTGGTGGGCGCGGCACCTTCCGGTAGGCGGCGCGGGGGCCGGCGGGTAGTCTCGCCCAGGTGAGAACCCCCGCGCGCGCCGCCTTGGTCGCGCTGGTGGCGATGGTCGCGGCGGCGTGCTCGCCGGCCGGATCCACGCCGCCGGCGTCGCCGGACGCGCCCGCCTCCGAGGGTTCGGCGACCGCGACCCCGGTACCGTCCGGCGGTGCGGCCAGCGCGTCCGCCACCCCCACGCCCGGCCAACTCGACCTGACCGTCCCCGGCACCGCCGAGGAACTGGTCGCCCGCCTGGTCGAGGCCGCCGGCGGCAGCGACGTGCTCATGGTCACCGTCACTGCCACCGACGCCTCCGTGGTCGTGGTGAAGAACGGTGCCGCCCAGGCCTGGGCGTGGCGCGGCGGCCGGATCCAGCAGATCCCCTCCGACGTCACCTACGTCGCCCAGCGCGCGTTCGATCCGGCCGACTTCTCTTTTCACGACCTGGGGGCGCTGTTCCGGCTCGCCGAGTCGGTGTCGGGCTCCCGGCAGGGCCAGTCGCTGCAGATCGTCGACTATTCGGCCGGCCTGGTCTCGATGTCGGTGTCGACCAATCCCGAGTCGCGGCCGGTGTTCTTCCAGCCCGACGGCACGCTGCTGCCCACCCTCGACTTCACCAGCGAGTGGGGGCTCACCGAGGGCTACCGGGACGTCGTCGGCCCGCGCGTGGGCGCGTCCTCGATGGGTTTCGGGTCGGCCACCGGCGTCTACCTCGATTCGGTGCCGGACGCCGGCGGCTCCTTCCAGCGCCGCCAGCGGATGGCGCGGACGCCGGTGATCGCGACGCCCCGCACCGCGTCAGAGACACTGCGCCGGTTCGATCCCGGACGCGTGCAGCCGGCGGTGGTGTGGTCGGTGCTGCAGGAACTCCGTGAGGACGGCGCGTTCACCCTGGACACGCCGTGGACCTGCGTCGTCGAGGACCGCGCGGGCACCGGCACCCCGCTGATGTACTTCACCGTCGGCGAGCGCAGCTTCGTCACCACCCTCAACGGCGTCCGCCGCTGAGGTTCGCTCGCGGCAGGCGCCCCTCAGCGCCGGGTGAGAGCGTCGGCGGCGAAGGTGGTGCACTGGTTGGGGTCGCCGGTGGAGAAGCCGCGGTTGAGCCAATAACGGCGCTGCTCCGACGAGCCGTGCGTCCACGACTCGGGCCGGATCCGGCCGGTCTGGGTCTTCTGGATGTGATCGTCGCCGACCGCCTGGGCGGCGTCCAGAGCGGTGTAGAGGTCGGACCGGTTCACCTCTTTGATGATCCCGTTCGGGTCATTGGCCGCGTACGCGATCCAGGTGCCGGCGTAGCAGTCGGCCTGCAGTTCCAGGCGCACCTGCGGCGAATCCGGGCCGGACTGGTTGCCCGCCGACTGCACCTTGGCCATCATCCCGGTCAGATTCTGGATGTGATGGCCGTACTCGTGGGCGACGACATAGGCCTCGGCGGCCAGCCCGCCCTTGGCGCCCATCCGGGGCAGCATCAGCTCGAAGAAGCTGTCGTCGAAGTAGACCGTCTCATCGGCCGGGCAGTAGAACGGCCCCAGGTCGGAGGACGCCTGCCCGCAGCCGGTGCTCACCGCGCCGGAGAAGACCACCGTCTTGGCCGGCCGATAGCCCGACAGCACCTGCCCCCAATAGGCCTGGATCGAGTTCGTGTACGCCACCCAGCGGCAGTCGGGGTTCTGGGCGATGTCGGCGCCGGTGCGACAGCCGGCGAACCGGGTGTCCGACTGCGCGAGACCACCGGGTTGACTCCCCGCCCGGGTCTCGGCATGGTACGGGTCGGACGCCGCCAGCAGCTCGGCGGGATTGAAGCCGAAGATCACCGCGAGGATCAGCACGACGATGCTCGCCCCGCCGCCGACCGCGATGGTGCCGCCGCGGCGTCCACCACCACCGCCGCCCATTTGCGAAGGATCGAGTGAAGCGTTCGGGTTGAACTGCATGATGGCCTCCAGTCGCCGCGCCCCGTGGGCTACGAGGATAGTCGGACTAGACTGGACAGATGGAGATTGTGGGGGTTGAGATTCCGGGCGGCGCCCCGGCGCTCTCCTTCACGCTCGGCCACGGCGAGGATCCCTACCAGGTGGCGTGGGAGGCCGGATACCGGGTGCTGCGGCCCTTGTCGGCGTCCGGCACCCTCGAAGACCTCGTCGTCACCTTGCTGATCACCCGGCACGGACGCCGCATCGTGCCCCGCGGCCCGCAGCGCGTCCGCAACAGCCTGCGGCCCGGCCTGGACGTGGGCGAACCGGTGGTGCGGCAGCGGCTGGCCGCCTACGCGCTCGTCGTCTCCGACCGCGGCTTGCTCGCCACCGAGTTTTCCGACCGGACGGCCGTGCCCGGCATGTGGGGCCTGCCCGGCGGCGGCATCGACCCCGGCGAGAACCCGTCCACCACCGTGCAGCGTGAGGTCTTCGAGGAGACCGGCCAGGTGGCCGAGGTGACCCGCTTCCTCGACGTCCAGTCCGACCACTGGATCGGGCACTCCCCCACCGGCGTCGTGGAAGACTTTCACGCCGTCCGGCTGATCTATGCCGCCCGCTGCGAAGACCCGGGCGACCCCGTCGTCCACGACCGGGGCGGCACCACCGCGAGCTGCCGCTGGGTGTCAGCGGACGCGATGAACGAGGTCGCCTGGATCAACGGCTCCCGCGCCCTGCTCGGCAAGCACGCCTCCTCACTGCTGCGCACCGTCCCCCGCCGGGCGAGCGCCTGACCTTACCCACCTCCGACAACGCAGAGTCCCCGCCCGGAAACCCGGACGGGGACTCTGTTGGTTCGGATCAGGTCAGTTCGACCGGCTGAGCTCCTGCTCCGGTCGACTAGTTCGACCGGAAGTACGACAGGATGCGCAGCAGTTCGGTGTAGAGCCAGACCATCGTGACGGTCAGGCCGAAGGCGCCGCGCCACGACTCGGAGGCCGGCAGGCGGTTGCGGACGCCCTGCTCGATGTAGTCGAAGTCCATGATCAGGTTGGCCACGGCCAGCACGACGGCGACCAGCGAGATCAGGATCGCCATCGCGTTGAAGCCGCCGCCCACGGTGCGCACACCCAGGTTGATGCCGAACAGCGACAGCACGAGGTTGACCAGGACGAGGCCCGCGAACGCGAAGGTCGCCATGGTGACGATCCGGCGGAACTGGTTGGTGACCCGGACCCGGAGCACCTTGTAGGCGGCCAAGGTGGCGCCGGCGGCGACGAAGGTGGCCAGCACCGCCTGGATCACGATGCTCGGGTCGAACATCATCGCGAACAGCAGGCTGAACGCGCCGATGAAAACGCCCTCGATCGCGGAGTAGGCCAGCACGAACGCCGGGTTGATCTTGCGGCGCAACGACACCATCAGCACCGTGACGAAGCCGACGATGCCGCTGACGATCAGCGCCGGGTACAGCAGCGCCTGCGGGATGAACATGAAGGTGATCGCCGCCGTGAGGACGAGCACGCCCATGGTGACCGCGGTCTTGGTGATGACATCGTCGATCGTCATCACGCCTTCGGGCGCGGTCTGCTGTGGCGCGGGCTGCGCCCACGGCTCGGGACCGTAGCCCGGCTGGCCGTAGGGCTGCTGGCCGTAACCCGACGTGGGGTAACCCTGCGGCGCGGGCTGGGTAAAGTTCTGGCTCCGCGTGAAGACGGGGTTGGTGCTCTGCATGGAAGGTCTCGCCTTTCTCGGTGGACTCACCGTCCACTATAGGCAACGCTCCCAGCCGGTCGGGCTATTCCTCGCCGAGCACGCCGCGGGGATGCCCCGCGCCACCACCGAGGCGGGGTCGCGCCGGACCGATCCGGCGCGACCGGACACACCTCAGGCGTCCAGGGTGAGGACGCCGTCCGCCTCGGTGTAGGTCTCGCCGGTCTCGGGGCAGCGCCAGTGGCCCTCGCCCTCGTCGACGAGCGGGAAGCCGGCGCGGCCGACCCACTTGAGGCGGCGTGCAGGAACGCCCGCCACCAGCGCGAAGTCGGGCACGTCCTTGTTGACGACCGATCCGGCCGCCACGGTCGCCCAGCGGCCGACCGTCACCGGGGCGATGCACACGGCGCGGGCGCCGATCGAGCAGCCTTCGCGCAGCGTCACGCCGACGCACTCCCAGTCCTCGCCCGACTTCAGCGACCCGTCGGGATTCACCGCGCGCGGGAAGAGATCGTTGGTCAGCACGGCCGCCGGACCGACGAACACGCCGTCCTCGAGGACCGCGGGCTCGTACACGAGGGCATAGTTCTGCAGCTTGCAGTTGGCACCCATCTGGACGCCGGGGCCGACGTAGGAACCGCGGCCCAGCGTGCAGCCGGCGCCGACGACGGCGTCCTCGCGGATCTGCGCCAGGTGCCAGACGACGACGTTGTCGCCGAGGGTTGCGCGGTCATCGACATCTGCGCTGGCTGCGATGCGTGCCATCTCAGTGCTCCATTTCATGGTTGGGGTGGGGACGGGTCGCATCCGGCCGACCCGCGGTATGGCTCGCACTCTCCCACGCGTCGACCGCGGACGCCAAGCCCAGCGTGGCGTACCCAAGCACCAGCGCGGAAGCCACCGAGGCGAGCGTGGCCGCCGCGAGCGCACGCTCGGGCGCGAAGCCCGGAACGAGGCCGCCGTTCGTCAGCAGCAGCGCCGCGATCCCCGCCGAGGCGAGCGCCACGAGCAGCAGCGCAGTCGCCCCGCGCGAGCCGACCGAGGCGGGCATCACCGGCGAGATCACCGCGACGCAGGCGCGCGCGACCAGCACCCAGGCGATCGTCACCGTCATCGCGATCACGATGTCGGCGGCATCGTGCCAGCGGGAGGCGAGGATGCCCACGCACATGCCCACCAGCAGAACCCCGGCCACCGCTGTGCCCAGCGGTCGGCGCCGTGGGCTCACCGCCAGCACGATCGCGACGAACGCCGAGGACGCCATCGCCACATGGCCCGACATCTCCCGGGTCTGGTCGATCCGGTAGGCCGGGAACGCCAGGTACCCCAGCTTGATCGCCTCGACGGTCACGAAGGCTCCTGCGGCGACGACCGCGGCGGCGTAAGCCGTTCTGCGGCGTCCGCCGCGGACCAGGGCCACCAGCATCGCGAGGACGCCCACGGCCACCACCGGCGGCGAGAGCCACTTCAGGCCTCCGCGCAGGATCCGCCAGCCCCCGTGCTCCCACCCGCCGACCGCGACCTGGACGGCGCGCGTCCACTCGTGGGCCGGCTCGGTGGCGAACAGCAGCCCCGCGGCCAGCGGCAGCGCAGCGCCGGCCAGCGCCACCACGACGAGGGCCGCCAACCGGCCCGCCGAGGCGCGGGCGCTCCCCCGTTCGCGCTCACCGGTGATGTCGGTGACCGCCATGTCGCCACCGATCACAAAGTGATCCGCTCGACCGCTGCGACCTTCTTGATCTCACGCGAGGCCGCCGCCTCCGCGTCCGCCCAGGAGAAGCTCTCCAGCGACGGAGCGACGGCGAGGCCGCGCTGCACGAGCATGAGTGCGATCTGCTCCTGGTGGTCGTCGATGTGCTCACCGAACCGCTGACGGCGGACGAGCAGGACCGGCGCCTTGCCCACGTCGAGCGCGGCCAGCGCCGACCCCACCCCCGCATGCACGAAGACGACGTCCGCCTCACGCATGAGCGCGACCAGATCGCTGGACGGGAACCAGTCCTGCGCCCCCTCCAGCCCGGCGGCGGGGGTCGATCCGGTCTGCCAGACCACCTCGACGCCCTCGGGCACGGCGGCCCGGATCCGCTCGATCGCGCGCGGGAACGGGAAGCGCTCCCCGCCCAGCGACACCACCACGCGACGAATCTCGGGCGTCGTGCGGGGCTCGGCCATGTAGCCGTCGAACACCGAGGCCAGCCGCCGCCACCGGGGGCCCAGGACCGGCTGGGCCTGGCAGTACAACCGCACGCGCGGCAGCGCCGCGGCGATGCGCCCCGTCAGCGACGGAGCCACCTGACGCGCCGCGCTCTCGATGAACGTGATCGGCAGCCGGAGCAGGGCACCGGCGAGCATGTAGGGAACAGCCATGGCCGCGCCCGTGGTCACCACGTGCTGAACCTTGTTCCGCCGCAGCGCACGCACGGCGCCGGGGACGGCGGCCAGCGCACGCCCCAAATGACGAGGACCGATATGGGCGACGAACTCCACGTCACGTCCTTGCAGACGGGAACGGGTTTGCGCCGACTCGGCGGTCATCCACAACACCGGCGTATCGCCGGTATCGATCTGTTCCTCAAGTCGTAGGAGTTCGTCGATATGCCCGCCCGAACTCGCAATGAATAGATAACACCCCTGCGCGCTTCCCGCACGCACGCCAGATCGTTGCACCGAGTAGCCTCCCCCCAAGCTCCTGTACGAGAACGAGGGTATAGCGACGACACACATCACGTAAACGCATGCTTGGTGATGGGCAGAACATGAGACGCGGTTTGCATCAACGTGCACGACCGGGCACGATCAAGCGACCAACCGACTGTGACCGTGATCAGCACGGCCGACGGAGGACACCCCGTGCCTACTAGCTTCGTGACCGACGCCTCGACGGCGGACGTGAGCGTCATCGTTGTCACCTACAACAACCACGCCGAGATCGATTCTCTGCTGTCGTCGCTGCGACACGAGGCCGAGCAGCTGAGGATTCGGGTGGTGATCGCCGACAACGCCTCGGCCGACGGCACTCTCGACGCCGTCCGGCGGCACCCCGACGTGGTGGCCGTCGAGTCGGGCGGCAATATCGGCTACGCCGGCGGCATCAACGCGGGACTGCGCGCCATGGGCCCGACCCGGGCGGTGCTGATCCTGAACCCCGACCTCGAGGTCGTCCCCGGCTGCATCCGGGCACTGCTGGCGCGGTTGGAGGAGTCGGACGCCGGCGTGGTCGTTCCGCGCATCGAGGACGCCGACGGCCACCGCTACCCGTCCCTGCGGCGGGAGCCGTCGCTCACCCGGGCGATGGGCGATGCCGCACTCGGGCGGCGGGTTCCGCACCGGCTGACGGCCTGGACCGAGAACATCCACGACCCCGAGCCGTACCAGACGGCGCACCAGATCGAGTGGGCGACCGGGGCGGCCCTGCTCATCGACGCCGAGGCCGCGCACCGCATCGGGCCGTGGGATGAGCGCTTCTTCCTCTACTCCGAAGAGACCGACTTCTTCCGGCGGGCCCGCGACCTCGGCTACGCCGTCTGGTACGAGCCGACCGCCGTCGTCCGGCACGCCCAGGGCGGCTCCGGGTCGGCCCCCGAGCTGGACGCCCTGCGCGCCGTGAACCGGGTGCGCTATTTCGCCAAGTACCACGCCCCGCTCCCGACCGCGATGTTCTACGCGGTCACGGTCGTGCACGAGGGCATCCGCGCGGTCCGGCCGCGCCAGCGCCGGGTCGCGCGCCTGGTGGCCGACCGCCGCGGCTGGCCGAACCTGCCGCATGCCACCCGCGAGGCCTCCCCCGCGCGCATCGCCGCCGCCCGGGGGTCGATCGTGATCCCGGCGCACAACGAGGCCGCGGTGATCGGCCGGACGCTGCGCTCGCTGGGCCCGCTGCTCGGCGCACCGGGCATCGAGGTCGTGGTGGCGGCCAACGCCTGCACCGACGACACGGTCGCGATCGCTTCCTCGTTCGAGGGCGTGCAGGTGATCGACACACCCGAGGCGTCCAAGCCCGGCGCGATCAACGCCGCCGAAGCCGTGGCCACGCAGTGGCCCCGGCTCTACCTCGACGCGGACATCGAGATCAGTCCGGCGGCCGTGCTCGACATCCTGGACGCGCTCGCCTCCGGCGATCCGCTGGCCGGCCGTCCGCCCTACCGATGGGATCTGTCCGGGACCACCTGGCCCGTGCGCACCTACTACCGCGCCCGCGGCCGGATGCAGCGCGGCGAGGTCGCGCTGTGGGGGGCGGGCGCCTACGCGCTGTCACGCCAAGGCCGTGAGCGCTTCGGCGCCTTTCCCAAAGTGACCGGCGACGACCTCTTCGTCGACCAGCAGTTCTCCTCCGACGAGAAGCGGATCATCCAGACCGACGCGGTCGTGGTCCGGGTTCCGCGGACGAGCAGCAACCTGATGAACATCCTCCGGCGGCAGAAGCGCGGCGGGGCCGAGCTCGGCGTCTCGTCGGCCGGCAGCACCGTGAGGGATCTGCTGCGCACGGTCTCAGGACCGGTGAGCGCCTTCGACGCGGCCGTTTATGCGGCCTTCGCGATGTGGTCGCGGCGGTCGGCCCGCGCGTCGTCGGGGGCATGGGAGCGGGACAGTTCCAGTCGTGTCGCCGACCAGGACGCCGCGGGCGACGCCTGATCCTGATCGGCGACCCGGCCGGGTCGATCGAGGCGGCCTAGGAGACGACGACGCGTCGGCTCGCGGCGAGACGACGACGCAGGCGCCAGCGATCGATCAGGACCGCGCTGGAGAGGGTGCCGATCAGCCCGGCCGCGGCGACGGCAGCGAGCGCACGGATGGTGCCCTGGTCGTTGGACCCCACGTAGTTGACCTTCGGCCGAGCCGCGATCGGGGATGCCGTGATCCGTGCGTCCCAGGGGACCCCGGCCTCGTCCTGGACCTCGTTCGACAACCGCCGCAGTTCCTCCACCGTCTGGTCGTGGAGGGCGATCAGGGCGTCGGGATCGTTCCCGTTCACCTCCACCGACAGCGCCGGGCGCAGAAAGGCGTTCACCCACTGATTGCCGAGGTTCGGCAGGGTGACGAACACGCCCTCCCGCTTACCGGCGCCGTACATGGGCGCGTCGGGACGGCTGAGCCGGAACACCGGCCCACGGTTGTACCGGCGCTCCACCACCGCGGCGAATGCCGCCAGTTCCTGGGTCACCGCGTCGTCGGCGGGGCTGGCCAGCGTGGCGCCCGGGGCGACGAAGACGAGATCGTTCTGGATCGAATACGACGGCTGAGGCCACGCCATCCAGACGCCGGTGAAGACGGTGAGGATCACGCCGACCACGACGACACGCCAGCGGCGGCGCAACACGGCACCGAGGGTCACGACGCCCGCCCCTCGGCCCTGACGCCTGCACGCTGTCGGTATTCGGACCTCACGGCGGCCACCCTATCAGCAGCCCGAACCTGGGCTCCGTCAGCCAACCCTTGCCCAAACATGTAAAGATGGGCTCAGCATAATTTGGGGGGGTTATGGAGATTCGTGACATCGTGGCGAGCCTGGTTCGCCGTTGGTATGTCCTCGTGGCCGGCATCGTGATCGCCGCCGCAGCCGTTGCCGGGGTGTCCACCAGCGTTCCGGCGAGCTACACGCAGATATCGAGCGCGGTGCTGATCCCGGCCAAGGGCGTCTTCCCCGAGGGCGGGAACCCGTTCCTGTATCTCGGCGGTCTTACCCAGCAGCGCGACCTACTGGTGCGGACGATGCTGTCCGACGACGTGATGAGCCGGGTCGTCAACGGCGATCCGCAGGCTGAGTTGGTCGTGGAGATCGACGGCACCACCGCCGGCCCGGTCGTCGTCCTGCAAGCGACCTCGTCGAGCCCGGACGGGGCGACCAGCCTGCTGCAGCGCGCGAACGACGCCCTGGTCATCGAACTCGGCCGCCTGCAGGCGGAGGTGGACACACCGCCGTCGGCGCAGACCACGCTGCTGCCGCTGGCGCAAGACGCCGAGCCGGATCGCTCCCTCAAGGCCCAGCTTCAGCTGTCGGTGGTGGTCGGCGGCGGCATCCTGCTCATCACGCTGATCGCCGCCGTGTGGCTCGACGGACGCAGTCCGCGCCGCGTGGCACCCTCGGACGAGGAGTCCGGGGACTCCCGGATCGCCGACCCGGTCACCCGATCGTGACCACTCCGGCGCGGTCGGTATCGCCCGTAGCCAAGAAGAAGAAACACCCCTTCGATGCCGTGTCGCTGCTGACCATCTATCTGGTGGCGCTGTATGCGTTTCCGTCGGCGGGGGCGATCGCGGCCATCGGCTCGGTCGGACGTCCGTCGACGCTGATCGGGCTGGTGTGCCTGGCCTGGTGGATCCTGGCGACAATCCAGCGCCGCCGGCCGCGTCTGGGCCCCGCACAGCCGGTGCGCATCGCGCTGGCGGTCTTCTTGATCATCGCGCTGCTCAGCTACGCGGCAGCGCACGCGCGCGGGCTGCCTCCGGGCGAGACGACGGTCACCGACTCCGGCCTGATCCGCCTGGCCTCCTTCGCCGGCGTGGCGCTTCTCACCATGGACGGCATCCAGTCGAAGGAGCGCTTCCTGACGCTGTTGCAGCGGGTGGCGATCGGCGGGGCCGCGACGGCGACCCTGGGCATCCTCCAGTTCGCCACCGGCGAGCAGCTCCTGGCCGGCGTGGCGCTGCCCGGATTCACCAGCAACGGGTTCGGGCTGGAAGAGCGTGGCGACCTGATTCGTGCCAGCGCCATGGCGGCGCATCCGCTCGAGTACGCCGCCGTGCTGGGCTGCGCTCTGCCCCTGGCACTCAATCGCGCGCTGTTCGTGTCGACGGCCACCGCCGCCGTCCGGTGGTACTCGAGCGCGGCGATCCTGGTGGCCTCGCTGTTCGCCGTGTCACGCTCCGCCGTCTTGTCGGTGGTGCTGGGCGTGGCCTTCTTGTTCCCCTCCTGGCCGAAGAAGACCCGCGGGTATCTGATGATCGCCGCCGTCTTCCTGCTGGGTGTGGTGTATGTGCTGGTGCCGGGCATGTTCGGCACCCTCCGCAGCCTGTTCGCCGGCAGCGACGCCAGCACCAACTCACGGCTGCACAGCTGGGGCCCGGCCCTCGAGATCTGGAGCGCGCACCCGTTCATCGGCCGAGGATTCGGCACGCTCCTGCCCCGCTACCGCATCCTCGACAACGCCTACTTGGGCTTGCTGGTCGAACTCGGCGTCCTCGGGCTGGCGGCATTCGTCGCGCTCGTGGTGGCCGCATTCGTGGTCAGTCTGCGCGCCAGCCGTCGCACCGCCGATGTGGCGTTGCGCACGCAGACACGGGCCCTCACGGCCTCACTCAGCGTGGCGGCCCTTCTGGTAGCACTTTTTGACGCTTTTTCGTTCACGATGGCCGCCGGAACTCTGGCCTTGATCGTCGGTCTGTGCGGTGCATCATCGGTTGTCTGCGCCACTTCGCGGCCCGCATCAAAAGACACGAATCACGGCGGGACAGTTCCCACGTCTTGATGTCCACGCACAGGCCAGTTTGACATCACCCGCGTGCGCTCCTGCATACTCTTAGGGCACCTGGGGGGGAGAGCAAACGACTGTCGAAAGGCCAGCCAGTGCGCAATCGAACCATCCAGAATGACCACCAGGAGACCAACTCTCCGTGTGACAGACCTCGCCGGATTGCCGGCACCCTCTTCACTCTCGGACTCGCGACCACCATCGCCCTCGTGGCCACCGCACAACCCGTGTCAGCGGCCACCACATCCGCTTTCAGCGACAATGTCCGCCCGCAACTCGCAGCAGATCCCGAAACTCGCTGGGTCGAACTCGGGTTCCGTTTCAGCGTGACCAAGCCGGTGACTGCCCTCGGCGTCCAGGTCCCGTTCGCAGAACGCCACCACCAGCGGAACCACCGCCACGTTGTGGGACGCGAACGGCACCCGCCTCGCGCAGACCCGCCTCAGCGGCAACGGCGGTCTCGTCCAGGCCAACTTCGCCACGGGCGTGCCGCTGCAGACCGGGCGCACCTACACGGTGTCCTACACCGCGCCCAAGGGGCAGTACCCGGCTGACGAGCTCGCTTTCACGCGGCCGACGACCAGCGGTGTCTTCAACATTCCGCAGGACGCGGGCGTCTACACCTACGAGCAGGGAAGCGTCCCGACGAACACCTACCGCTCGTCGAACTACCACGTGGACCTCCTCGTGTCCGACACGCCGGGGACCACCACGCCGGCTCCGACCGCGCCTCGGCCTTCGACGCCCGCCAAGCCGACGATGACGCCGTCGCGCACCGCGGACCCCGCGCCGGAGAAGCCTCAGTCCAAGCCGACGGTGCCCAACAACGACGCGACCGCGGCCGGCCTCAACCTGCCGCGCGTTCCCTGGGAAGGCGGCCCCAACTACTGGGCCCAGTTCTCGGATGCTTCGGAGTGGACCGATCCGTCCTTCTTCCCCATCGGCATCTGGCACGAGTCGATCTCGTCCGACGCCGAGGTGCAGTGGGACAAGAGCCAAGGCATCAACTACTACGCCGGCTTGTGGGAAGGGACCGACTTCGGTCTGTTCGAGCGCAACGACATGTACTGGCTGGGCAGCAAGCTCAACAGCACTTTCAAGGATCACTCGCCGAACTGGCCCGGTGTCTTCCTGGACGACGAGGTGGACGGACGCTTCAGCCCGAATGAGGGCACTTCGATGATCCAGAACATGCACAACGAGTGGAAGGGCTCGGGCAAGTTCACCTACGCCAACTACACGCAGCTGGTGACGGGCATCGATATCGATGTCAAGGCGCAAGAGAAGTATGTGAACACGCCGGACGTCTCCTCGGTCGACATGTACTGGTACTCCCTCTACAACTGCGACTGGTCGCAGTTCCGCGGTCACCTCTACGCCGACCCGGTGTCCAAGGAGACCTGCCGGACGTCGTCCAGCTACGGCAAGACGACGAACGCGCTGACGATCCGTGACGCCGCGGACGGACGGATTCAGCCTCGCTGGATGTTCATCGAGAACCTCAACGGGCTGTCCACCGCCGACCAGCACCGTCCGTACATCACGCCCGGCCAGGTCAAGGGCGCCGCGATGAACTCCGTCATCAACGAAGCCCGCGGCCTGATCTACTTCAACCAGTCCTACACCGGCAACTGCCAGACGGCAGGCGCCCTGCGGAGCGCGCAGCGCCAGGGTTCCTCCTTCTGCGGCTACCCGCAGATCAAGGCGATGGGTGAGGTGAACAACCTCATTCACAAGCTGGCGCGGGTGATCAACACGCAGTCCTACGTGTGGACCTTCGGGAGCGGCCTGGACACGATGTTGAAGACCTACGGTGGCGACGCCTACATCTTCGCGATGACGGACGGCAAGACCGGTTCCCGCACGTTCACCCTTCCCCCCGGTGTCAAGGGCACCTCGGTGGAGGTGTACGGCGAGGGCCGGACGCTGAAGGTGACCGATGGTCGCTTCACCGACAACTTCGCCAACGAGTACGACTACCACATCTACAAGGTCTCGCTCGCCTGAGCGATCCTGAAGACGGCTGACGCCGCTGACGACCTGGTCGTCAGCGGCGTCAGCCGTTGTGGTCAGGAATCGAGCAGCTCGATGAAGGCGCGGGCGCGGGCGTCCCAGCCGTGGGTGCGCGCGAACGCGATCCGGTCCGCCTCGCCGGGGTGCGGGCCGGGGTGCCCGTCGGTCTCCTCGATCGCCGCCGCCACCAGCGCGGCGAACCCGGCGGGGTCGCCGGCGATCCGCACATGCGGCGTGTCCAGCCAATGTGAAGCCGGAAGATCGGTCGAGACGACCGGCACGCCGGCGGCCAGGTATTCCAGCGTCTTCAGCGGGAAGCTCGCCTCGTTGAACACCGAGTCGGCATAGGCGGTGAGGCCGACGCTCATCCGAGAAAGCTCCGCGGCGAGTTCCTCGGTGCCGAGAACACCGAGCCAGGTGACGTTCGGGTGCCGCAGTAGCGCCTCGAAGCGCCGGCCGAACTCGGGGTCACGATCGGCGCGCGGACCCATGATGCGCACCCGGACGCCTGCCTCGGCGACAGCCTCCAGGCAGGCCAGGTCGGTGCGTTCGTTGATCTGGCCGACCACCCCGGCCACCGGTTCGCGATGCCCCGGGGAGACCTCCACCACCGGAGCGCCGTTGGGCAGCAGCGCCACCGGCACCTGGTCGTCCAGGCCCAGCTCGCGGGCCTGAGCCACCAGTGGCTCGGTGATGGCGGCGAACCGCTCGCTCTGGGACGCCTTGCGGCCGAGCCGCTCGGTGACCCATCGCGTCGACAGGCCCATCAGCCCGGCGCCGGCGATCCAGTCGTCGGTCACGTAGAGCACCTTGGTGCCCGCGACCCCGGCGGGGAAGGGCCAGATCGGGTTGGCGACCACGACGGCGCGAGGCCGTCCGCGGCCGCGCAGGACCAGCCGCACGCAGCGCGCGGTGAGCAGGTCGGTCAGGTAGCGGATCGGCCAGCGGGTGAAGCCGGGCAGCGCCGGGATGCGAGCGCGCAGCACGCCCGGAGCCACCGATTCGACGGCCGGCGCGGTGCCGCGCAGCCAGCCCCGCCAGGCGTGCTTGCGCGGCGCATCGACCCAGATGACCTCATGCTCGCGCCCCAGCACCAGTACGAGTTGCTTGTCGGTGCCCGGCACGTCGTCCCAGCCGACGCCGGCAACCCAGACGATCGGGCCGCCGGTCATCGCCGGGCGCCCTTCTTGTCCCGGTTGCGCGCGGTGACGGTCCGCGAGTTGAAGTCGTCGGTGCGCTCCCGGCCGATGGCGCGCCGGACGCGCTTGTCGACGAAGTAGCTGGTGTAGCGGGCCAAGGCGGCGAGTTCGGGACCCGCGTTCCCCCAGCCCCGCGGTGCGGCACAGGCGCGCTCATAGAGTTCCAGCTGCCGCTCCGACGCCCGGGTGAGCGAGAAGCGCTCGCGCACCGTGCGCAGACCGAACGCGCCCAAGCTGGCACGCCGTTCCTGCTGCGCCAGCAGCGGGCGGAGTTCGCCGGCCAGGGTCTGCGCGCCGTGTGCGCTCCCCTCGCCGATGCCGTACCACCCGGTCCACAGGAATTGGTCGAGCGTTTCGGGGGTGAGCGTGCGCCAGAATCCGCGTTCGCCCTGGACGATGAGCGGCTTGCCGTAGGCCAGCGCGCGCAGCGCCGAGCCTCCCATGCCGATCGAGATGTCCGCAGCGGCGTACGCCGGACGGGGATCGTCGAGGCGTCCGACCAGCACGATGGTGCCCGCCCCGGCCCGTGCGTTCACGCGCGCGGCGGCGTCCTCCACCTCGGCGCGGGCGGGGCCGTCGCCGACCACCACGAGCCGCACCGGCAGGGTCGCGGCCAGATCGCCGATCACCTCGATCGCGGTCAGCAGACCCTCGAGCTTGAGTTCGTGCGCGAGCCGGGAGACCGACACGACCGCGACCTTCCCGTCGTCGAGGCCGTACCGGCTGCGGAACTCCTGCCGCCCCGGGTCAGCGTCGATGTCGTTGAAGCTCAGGTCGACCGGCGGTTCGATGGTCGTCACGAGCGAGCGATGGCGTTCGGCGTCCTCGATCTCTTTCGTGCCGACGACCAGTGGCGTGTTCGACGGGATGAAGGGCGGAACCGACATCGACATGACGGTACCGACCGTGGCCGCACCGCAGCGGTGCGAGGCCAGCACCGAGTCCAGGATCGGCGGCCACTCGTAGCCGTGGAAGACATCGAAGCCGCGCTCACGGGCCAGCCGGGTGAGGGCGGCCGCGGTCGGCAAGGACGGACGCTTGCCCTGCGGGGGTGCCTCGATGAACTCCAGGCCCAGCTGGCCGATGCGCTCGAGCAGGTCGCCGGGGCGTCCGAACACGGCCACTTCGTGCCCCAGATCGCGCACTCCTGCCGCGAGTTCGATCGCGTTGAGCTGGCTGCCGCCGATCTCGAGCGTGTGCGGATAGACGAGCACCCTCATGCCAGGGCCTCCTTCGGCTGGTCGGTGGTGGCCGGGGCAGGGTTGCGCCAGGCGACAAGCACCTCACGGAAGGCCTTGCGATCCAGCAGAATGGCGACGGCGAGGGTGACCAGGCCGATGGCGAAGCACACCCCGAAGGCCGCCAGGGCATCCGGGACGGTCGCCGACACGATCAAGGCGGCTGCGAGTCCCGCGCCACCCACGAGCAACGAGGGAAGGCTGCGCGCCAGCGCGCCCATCAGCGCCACACCACTGCGGTGGACGCCCCACAGGTAGAGCGGGAGCACGATCACGACGCCGATGACGAGCTGGGCCGCCGCGATCCCGGCGATGCCGGACTGCGCGCCCACCCAGACCCCCGCGCCGAGGGCGAGGATCCAGATCAGCTGAACGGTGAGCACCCAGCCGGTCTTGCGCACCACGACCAGGAAGTCGTAGGAGAGCTCGAACATGATCCGGACGGCCGCGAACCCGGCGAGCCATTGCAGCGCGACGGCGGCCGGAAGCCATTCCTCGCCGTACACGATGGCGATGATCGGCTCGGCGCTGCCGGCGATCACCAGACAGGCCGGGATCGCCAGCGCGGCCATCGCGCGGAACACCACCTGGAAGTTGGCGCTCAGCGCCGCGGGGTCGTCCTGGATGCGCGCGAACGCGGCCGGGGCGACCGCGCGCAGCGGCTGCGAGAACATCGTCACCGGCCAGCTGGCCAGGTTGAACGCCAGCACGTAGTAGCCCAGCGCGACGGTGCCCAGGATCGCGCCCGCCGCGATCTGATCGACGTAGCCGATCAGGAACACCGCGATGCTGGCGCCGGCCAGGGGCAGGCCGAAACGGATCAGCTTGCCGGCCACCTCACGGTTGTAGCCGAAGCGCACCGGGAGCGGCGACGCGACCACGAACATGACGCCCGAGACCACCGACCCGACGATCCGTCCGGCCGCCAGGCTCATCGCGCCCCAGCCCAGCAGGGCGAGCACGATGGACACGGCCGCGCCGAGCCAGGTGTTCACCTGGTCGATCGCCGTCCGGACGCCCTGGCGGAACTCGCGCTGGAGCAGGGCGGCCGGGGCCGCCACCACCCCGTTGACCACGACCGCGACCAGGAGCCACCGCACCACGGGCGTCGCCTCCGGCGATCCCATCATCGACGAGAACGCCGGTGCCGCGAAGTAGCCCGCCGCGTAGAAGGCCAGGCTGGCGAGCACCGAGATGGTGGTCACCGTCGGCACGATCTCGCGCGGATCGGAGCGCCAGCGCACGATGGCCAGGCTGACGCCGAGCTCGCTGAAGCTGAGCACCGCCATCAGGGCGACCATCGCGACGGCGAAGGTACCGAACTGCTCGGGCCCCAGGAGCCTGGCGAGCACGATACCGATCGCCATCCCGCCGATCTTCGAGAACGCGGTGTTGGCGAAGCTCCACACCAGCGCGCGCGCCGGCGAGCCCGGCGCTTTCGGACGCCGTGCCACGGGCGCGCCTCTCAGGCCTTCGCGCCCGAAGCCACCGATGCCCGCAGCACCTCGACGACGCGCTCCTGCTGGGCGGCGGTCAGGTGGGGGAACATCGGCAGCGACAGGATGCGTCCCGCGGTGCTCTCGGCGACCGGGAACTGGCCCTTGACGTAGCCGAGGTCGCGGTAGGCATCGGTGAGGTGCAGCGGGGTCGGGTAGTGCAGCGCGGCACCCACGCCCGCCTCGTTCAACTCGGCGAGCACGCGGTCGCGGTCGTCCACCTGGACGACGTAGAGGTGCCACACATCGGTGTTACCCGGGCGCGAGGCCGGCACCGTCACACCGGGGACGTCGGCCAGCAGCGCGGCGTAGCGGGCGGCGGCCTCACGGCGGGCCTCGTTCCAGCCTTCGAGGCGGCGCAGCTTGGCCCGCAGCACCGTTGCCTGGACGGCGTCCAGGCGGGAGTTGAAGCCCACCACTTCGTGCACGTACTTCACCGCACTGCCGTGCGCGGCCACCGTGCGGACGAAGCGGGCGATCTCGGGATCGTCGGTCGTGACCGCGCCGGCGTCGCCCGCCGCACCCAGGTTCTTGCCGGGGTAGAAGCTGGTCGCCGCCACCCGTCCGAGCGCGCCCGCACGGCCCGCGCTGGAGGAGGCGCCCTGCGACTGCGCGGCGTCCTCGACGATGGCCAGGCCGTGCTTGTCGGCCAGCGGCCGCAGCGCTTCGACCGGGGCCGCCTGACCGTACAGGTGCACCGGCACGATGGCGCGGGTCCGCTCGGTGACGGCCGCCTCGACGGCGTCGGTGTCGAGGAGGAGGTACTGGGGGTCGCAGTCGACGAGCACCGGCGTGGCACCGATGCGCGAGGCGGCCTCGGCGGTGGCGATGAACGTGTTGGCCGGGACGATCACCTCGTCGCCCGCCTGCACGCCCACCGCACGCAGTGCGAGCTCGACGGCGTCAGTGCCGTTGGCGACGCCCACGCAGAACTGGGTGCCGATGTATTCGGCGTACTCGGCCTCGAAAGCGGACACTTCCGGCCCGCCGACGAAACCGGCAGACAGCAGCTGCTCCTGCCAACGGGGCAGCACTTCATCGGCGATCTCGGCGGACTGCGCCGCCAGATCCAAGAACGGAACCTTCATGATTGACCTCCCAAAGAACGGGCCGGCACTCCGGCCCACGTCTCGCCGTCGGGAACATCCGACAGCACCACGGCGCCCATCCCTACGACGGCGCCCCTACCAATGGCCCGTCCGGGCAGAACGGTCGCGTTCATACCCAGATAGGCGTTTTGTCCTACATGCACGCTGCCGCCGAGGCTGACTCCCCCGGCGAAGGTCGCGCCTTCGTCGATCACGCAGTCGTGCGTGAAGATCACATTCGGCATCGCCACCACCGACGCACCCATGCTCACGTCCGCGGTGAGCACGACCCCGGCGAACAGGATCGAGCCCGCGCCGATCGGGCACCCGGCCGGGTTGCGCACCGACGGGTCCACCACGGTGAGGTAGCGGGACTCCTCGACGCCCAGCGCCTCCAGCCGGGCGCGCACGGCGGCGCGACCGGGGCTGGAGCCCACGCACAGCACCAGGTCGGTGCCGGCGTGGGCGACGACATCGTCGATGCCACCCAACAGGGGAAGCCCCGCGTACGTGCCCCCCAACTGGGCGTGCCGGTCGTCCAGCACCCCGATCGGTTCGATAGCGCGCTCCCGCAGCAGCGGTAGTACCTCGCGCGCCAAGCCGCTGGCGCCGACGATGAGCGCGGCCATGTCAGCCTTGCCCGGCGCTGACGATCACCGCCACCACCCGCTGGAGGTCTTCCTCGGTCAGCTGGTGGTAGAGCGGAAGGATCAAGGTGTTGTCGTTGAGATGCTCGGTGACCGGCAGCGGCATGTCGCCGGTGTCGCGATCGGCGTAAGCGGGCTGGCGGTGAGACGCCATGATCCCGCGGCGCGCCGACACCCC
Source organism: Propioniciclava sp. (assembly GCF_047602245.1). Taxonomy (GTDB): domain Bacteria; phylum Actinomycetota; class Actinomycetes; order Propionibacteriales; family Propionibacteriaceae; genus Propioniciclava. The sequence continues at coordinate 2,421,944 of NZ_JASGHT010000001.1, read as the reverse complement.
GGCCTCGGCCAGCGCGAGAAGCAGCCCCTCGCGGTCGAGCGGGTACTCCGGACCGACCTCCAGCCACAGCGACTGGTAGTTGCAGGTGCCCCACTCCGGGTCGGCCACCAGACGGATGCCGGCGACGTCGGCCAGCAGCGCGCGGTAGCGATCAGCAAGCTCACGGCGGCGTGCGGTGACCTCGGGCAGCTTGGCCAGCTGCACGAGCCCCACGGCGGCCTGCAGGTCCGTCATGCGGTAGTTGAAGCCGACCTCGCCGTACTCCTCAGGAGGAGACACCAGGCTGGCGTGGCGTTCCGCCGCCGACACGCTCATCGCGTGCTCGCGCAACCGCCGGGCGCGCGCCGCCCACTCCTCGTGCTGGGTGGTGAGCATCCCGCCCTCACCGGTGGTGAGGATCTTGCGCGGATGGAACGACCACGCGGCCACATCCGCGCCGGCACCCACCGGGCGTCCGCGGTAGGTCGCGCCGGCGCCACAGGCCGCGTCCTCGACCACCACGATCCCCCGCGGGTCGCACACCTCACGGATCGAGCCGAGATCCACCGGAACGCCACCCTGATCGACGACGATGACCGCGCGCGTGGCGGGCGTCAGCGCCGCCTCGACCGTCGCGGCGGTCAGGTTGCCGGTCAACGGATCGACGTCGGCGAACACCGGACGCGCCCCGACGTAGGTGGGAGCATTCGCCGTCGCGATGAACGAGAAGGAGGGCACGACCACGTCGTCCCCGGCCTCGACCCCGGCGACCACCAGTGCGAGGTGGAGCGCGGTGGTGCAGTTCGAGGTGGCCACCGCGAAGGGGGCCTCGACCGCCTCGGCGAACGCCTTCTCGAAGGCCACCACGCGGGGGCCCTGCGCGACCCAGCCGGACGCGATGACCTCGGTCACCGCGTCGGCCTCTTCCTGGCCGAACCAGGGCTTCATGACATTGATGCGGGGCAACTCGCTCATGCAGACACCCCGCGGGACGCCGCGATCTCCTCGCGCAGCGGCCGCCACCACTCCACCAGCTCCGCCAGGCCCTGTTCCAGGCCGATGGTCGGCTCCCAGCCGAGGTCGCGGCGAGCAGCGGAGATGTCGGCGATGCGGCGCACCACGCTGTTGACCGAGCGCTCGGGGCCGTGCTCGACGCCGAGGTCGGAGCCCATCACGCGCAGCAGCGCCTCGGCCAGCTCGAGCAGGCTGGTCTCGGACTGGCTCGCGATGTTGTACACGCCGTCGACGACGTCGCTGGACGCCGCCAGCACGTTGGCGCGGGCGATGTCGGGCACGCAGACGAAGTCCATCGTGGCCTTGCCGTCGCCGAAGATCAGCGGCGCCTTTCCGTCGGCGATGCGCTCCATCCAGCGCACCAGCACCTCGGTGTAGAAACCGTGCACATCCATGCGCGGGCCGTACACGTTGAAGTAGCGCAGCACGACGTAGTCGAGGCCCTTCATCGCGCGGAAGCTGCGGATCAATCCCTCGTTGAAGGACTTCGACGCGCCGTAGAGGGTGTCGTTGTTGTGATGGTGGTGACGTTCGGTGGTCGGGAACTCCTCGGCCATGCCGTACACGGACGCGCTGGAGGCGGCGATGAGCTTGTCCACGCCGTGTTCGGCGGCGGCCTCGACGACATTGAAAGTGCCGTCGACCAGCACCTCCAGGGCGAGGCGAGGCTCTTCGGCGCACTGGGTGATCCGAATGGCCGCCTGGTGGAAGACCAGGTCCTTGCCGCGGGTCAGGTCGTGGACCAGGTCGCGGTCGCGGATGTCACCCTCGACGAGGGTCACCTTGCCGGAGGCGAGCGCGCCGTCCAGATTGGCGCGGCGTCCGCGGACGAGATTGTCGATGACCTCGACATGCCCCACACCGGCCTCGACCAGCTGGTCCACCAGCGTCGATCCGATGGTCCCCGCACCTCCGGTGACCAGGACGTTTGCTCCCTTGAGCTGACTCATGCGCGTGCTCCGTTCATCGTTGCCGTGGCTTCTTCAAGGACGCGGAGGACCCGCAGACCGGCCTCACCGTCGGTGCGGGCCGGTCGCCCCTCGCGGATCGCGGCCGCAAATTCGTTCACCATCTCCCGCAGCGCCTCGCGCTCCGGGAGGGCCGGCGACCAGGTGTCGCCCAGGCGGTAGGACACCTTGGCCGCGGCCTTGGCGTCGCCGTCGAGTTCGGTGGCGGACTGGCTTTCCAGCGTCACGCCGCGGTCGAACACGCTGAGCCGCTGAACCGGGTTGAGATCGTCCCAGATCAGCGTCCGGCGCGAACCGCCGATCGTCATCTGGCGCACCTTCGTCGGGCTGAGCCAGTTCACATGCACGCTGGCGACGGCACCGTCGCCGATCGGCAGGACCAGGTGGCCGACACAGGCCTTGCCCGCGCCGATCGGGTCACCACCGTGGGCCGCGACATACTCCGGCTTGAGCCCGCCGGGCAGCACGAAATCGAGAATGGACAGGTCATGGGGCGCGAGATCCCAGAACACGTCCACGTCGGGCTGGACCAGCCCCAGGTTGATCCGCACGGAATCCACGAACAAGATGTCGCCGAGATCGCCGTTCTCGATCAGTTCGCGGATCTTCGCGACCACCGGCGTGTAGCAGAAGGTGTGATCGGTCATCAGGACCAGGCCGCGGCGCTTGGCCTCGTCGACCATCTCCTGAGCCTTCTCGATGCTGTCGGCGATCGGCTTCTCGACCACCACGTGCTTGCCGGCGCGCAGCGCGGCCAGCGTCAGCGGATGGTGCGTGGCGGCCGGCGTGGCGATCGCCACCGCGTCGAGATCATCGCGCGCGAGCAGCTCGTCGACCGACGTCTCCACGTCGACGTGCCCGACCGCGGCGGCCAGCTTCGACGCGCGCGCCTCGTCACGGTCGCACACCGCGACCAGCGTCCACTCCGGCGACGCGGCAAAGTTACGAGCAAGATTCGGACCCCAGTAGCCTGCGCCGATGACGGCGACCCGAGGCGTAGTGGCAGTATCCATATTTAGCTTTCCCCCCTCTGGCACCATTCGGACCACCGGATCATGATCCGCTCTCTGTGTGCCAAAACCCGCAGGTTAGAATAGGTGCGCCGCGAGCCGGTCCGCAAACCCTTCCTTAGAGCGAGACAGCAACGCGCGTGAGTCCGATAAACTGAGTGCGATGACCGCGTCGCGCTATGCGGTCAGGCGCACCGTAGTGGGGAGCTGCGGGCGCAAGAAGGGGGAATCATGCGCAAAACCATGCCCATTCTTGCTCTGACTGGGACAGTCGTTGTCGCATTCGGGATCACCGCCTGCAGCGCTGCGCTACCGGCGCCGGGCGACCCGCGGGGCCCCTCGCCCTCGCCGAGCATTCCCGTCGTGCAGGGCAGCAGCGGCGGCCAGAGCGGCGGCGCCGGCAGCGAGGTCCTGCCGCTCCCGGCCAGCACGCCGCAGCACCTCAGCGAGCTGATCGACGAGCAGGCCGGAGCAGGCGCCTTGACCGAAGCGCCGCCCGGCGGATCCGCCGATCGCCTGGTCGACGGCTTCCCGACCGAGGTGATCGCCATTCCTGAGGACTTCACCGTGCGTACCAGCGAGGTCAGCACCGACTCCGGCCGGGCGCAGGTGACGCTCACGGCCGGCACGGCCCGCGCCTGCGCTGGAGTGCTCGTCGACTACCGCGGCTGGTTCACCCGCGGCGGGTTCACCGAGTCCGCCACCCACGAGCGTCCGGCGGGGGCACGCGTCGCCTTCGACCGTGATCACGACCGAGTCACCGTGACCACCACGCCGGACGGCGACGGGTGCGCCATCGCGCTGCTCGCCGCGCTGGAAGTCGGTCGCCGATGACCCCCGAACCAGCCACGGCCGCAGCCCGTCCGGCCCTCGGAGCAGGCTCCGTTCCCGACTCGGAACCCGCGCCGGCCACCGCCCGGCGCTCCTCGGCATCGACCAAGGGCCGGGTCTCCTCGACCGTGGTCAGCCTCGGCGTCGTCTCGCTGATGACCGATATCTCCTCCGAGGCGGTCGCCGCGATCCTGCCGCTGTACATGACCGCGGCGCTCGGGTTGTCGACGGTGGCCTACGGCTTCGTCGACGGCATCCTGCAGGGGGCGAGCTCGCTGGTCCGGATCGCCGCCGGATGGGCGGCCGACAAGGGCGGGCGACCGAAGTGGGTCGCGTTCGCCGGGTACTTCCTCTCGATGCTGACCCGGGTGGGACTGCTGCTCTTCACCAGCGCGGGCGCCATGGTGGCCCTGATCACCGCCGACCGGATCGGCAAGGGCATCCGCACCTCACCCCGCGACGCGCTGATCGCCGCCTCGTCGACTCCGCGGACCATCGGCCGGTCCTTCGGCGTCCATCGCGCCCTCGACACGGCCGGCGCGGCGCTCGGCCCGCTGCTGGCCTTCGTCATCTTGTGGCTGATCCCGGACGGCTACGGCACCGTCTTCGTCGTCTCGCTGGGCGCGGCGGTGATCGGTGTCGCCGTGCTGCTGCTGATGGTGCCCGACCTGCAGCCCCGCCGGGCGTCCTGGCTGGCCAAGCACCGTGACCGCCAGGAACGCAAGCTGCCCAAATGCAAGGGATGCAGCTGCGACGCTCCCGGGCTGGAGCTGGTCTCCGGTCCGCGGTTCTCCTGGTCCTTCCTGCGCGATCCCGCCATGCGCCGGACGATCGTGGTCGCCGGCGTGCTCGCGCTCCTCACCGTGGGTGACGGGTTCATCTACCTGTCGCTGCTCGAACGCGACGGCTTCGCCGCGCAGTGGTTCCCGCTGCTGTACGTCGGCACGAACGCGTTCTATATGGCGCTGGCCGTCCCCTTCGGTCAGCTCGCCGACCGCTTCGGGCGCACCCGCGTCTTCGTCGCCGGGCACCTCGCGTTGTTGCTGGCCTATCTCGGCGCGGCGGTGCCCGGCTCGTGGCTGCTGTCGCTCGGCGTCCTGGCGCTGCTCGGTGCCTTCTACGCGGCCACCGACGGCGTCCTGGCGGCGCTCGCCGGCGCGATGGTGGCGCCGCAGGTGCGGGCGTCCGCCATCGGCACCGTGCAGACCGCCGTCGCCGTCGGACGGCTGCTGTCGTCGGTGGCCTTCGGATTGCTGTGGTACACGCTGGGTCGCGGGGAGGCGCTGATGACGGTGGCCGTGCTGCTCGCACTCGCCGTCCCGGTCGGCTACCTGCTGCTGCGCCGCTTCGCGCATGCGGTCTACGACCCCGCCGAGTCCCAAGACACGGCACCGTCCTTCGCGCGTCCGGACGCCAACGCGTGAGGGGCCGCAGTCGCGGCGTCCTGCTCGCCGCCATCGTGCTGGTCGTCGTCGTGGCGGTGGTCATCGTCGCCGTCAACGAAGGCCGCCGGACGCACGCCGAGATCAACGCGCCCACCGACGTGACCCGCGCCGCGGCGGGCGCGTTCGACGGCCGCCCCCGGATCGTCTTCCGGAGCACCGCACCCGGGCAGCTGTTCGGCAAGGTGTCCGTGGTGGCCCTGGATGACCCTCAGGGCCCGCGCGACGTCACCGACGTCGCGTGCGACCGGGTGGACGCCATCGATGGGCGCGCCTCATGCCTGCGCACCGAGCGCAGCGTCCTCACCAGCTTCGCCGCGATCATGCTCGACGGATCCTGGCAGGAGGTGTCGCGCTGGCCGCTTCCGGGCATCCCCAGCCGCACACGGTTGTCGCCGGACGGAACACGGGTGACCACCACCGCCTTCGTCACCGGTCATTCCTACTCGACCGCCGGATTTTCCACCGAGACGGTCATCCATGGGCTGGAGGATCCCGCCGCCCCGCGCGATCTGGGCAACATCGAGTTCTACACCTTGACCGTCGACGGCGCGACGATCGCCCCGGTCGACCGGAATATGTGGGGCATCACCTTCGTCGACGACACCACCTTCTATGCGACCACGCAGTCGACGACGCTGGGCAAGACCTGGCTGGTGCGCGGCAATGCGGCCGACCAGACCCTGGAGGCCATCGCCGAAGGGGTGGAATGCCCCTCGCTGTCGCCCGACCGCACCCGGCTGGCCTTCAAGGCGACGACCGCCACCCGGGGCGGAACCCCGCATTGGACGCCGGCCGTGCTCGATCTCGGCACGGGACAGGTCACCGTCCTGACCGGCGAGCGCACCTCTCTCGACGACCAGATCGCCTGGCTCGACGACGACACGATCCTCTACGGTCTGCCGCGCGCCGACCAGGCCGGCGTCACCGACGTCTGGGCGCTGTCGGCGACCCGGCCGGACGCCACGCCTGAGTTGTTCCTTCCCCAGGCGTGGTCGCCCGCGATCATCCGCTGAGCACCCCGGTCGCCGAACTCACGGCGCGGGCGTGAACACGATGTCGGTCCAGTAGGCGTGCGCCGAGGTCGCCGACGGGAAGCCGGCGCCGTACACGTAGGTACCACCGCGCTCGAGCGATTGGACCGGCCCGGCACTGACCGGGAACTCCAGCCCCTTCGAGGTGAACGCGTAGTGCCCTCGCGGCGCCACGTAGGACACGACGAGTTCGGTTCCCGCGCTCACCGTCACCGGCGTGCTGAACGCGAGCGTCTGCCAGCCCGAGGCCGTCTCACCGGTGAACGTGCCCGAGGCGAGCAGGCGTCCGTCGATCGACCACAGGTTGCCGACGTGGGTGCCCGTGTTGCCCTCGCCCTTGTAGAAGCGCATGCCCGGGATCGTGCCGTCCTGCGTCACCTTGAGCCGGGTGCCCACCTGGACGTAGTCGGTATCCGTGCTGGCGGCTACGGCGGGAACGTCGTCGAGCGACCACAGCCCGCGCCCGGCGAGCACCGGGGCCGGTCCTTCGGTTCCGGTGCCTGGATCCGAAGCCGGTTCCAGCAGCAGGTCGACCCAGAAGCTGTGCGGCGAGGTGCCGGTCGGGAAGGCCGTCGACCCGTAGGCGAAGACGCCGCCGGGAGCCAGCGAGGTCAGCCCGTCCACCGACCGCTGACGCGCGAGCGCCTCGGCGGTGACCGCGTAGTGCCCGTTCGGGGCGTAGTAGGACACGACGAGTTCCGTGCCCGCGGTCACCTCCACCGGTGTGCCGAGCTGCAGGGTCTGCCAGCCCTCGGCGGATTCACGGGTGAAGGTGCCCGAGCCGAGCAGCTGGCCGGATGCGCTCCACACGTATCCGGTATGGGTGCCGGTATTGCCCGCACCCTTGTAGAACCGGACGCCGGCCACCGTGCCGTCGACTTCCACCCTCACCCGGGTGCCGACCTGGATCGCCGCCGAGTCGTCCCAGCTGGGGACGGCCGGGGTGTCGGCGTCCGACCACAGGCTCTGCAGGTCGGTGTAGACCCGCGTCTGCCCGGTGGTGAAGGTCCAGCTCGCCAGCGTCTCGCCAGCCAGCGTCACGGTGGCGGTGAACGTCGTCAGCTCGGCCAATTGGCCCGCGGGCGTGAAGGTCACCGACTGGGTGCCCGAGTCGAAGCTGCTCGTGCCCGCGACCGGCTGGTTGGCGGCCGTCAGCGCGATCTGTGGCGTACTGCCCACCGGCAACTGGCTGAGCCGGGCGGACACGGTCGCAAACCGGTCCACCCCGGTCTCGCCCTGCGCGGGGGCCTGGTCGACGACGCTCAGTTCCCCTTCGGTGAACACGGCGTCGACGTAGTAGTTCGTGCCGTTCCAGGAGAACACCGGGAACCCGCCGCCGTAGACGTAGCGGCCCGCGCCGGCCGGGGTGCGGAACGGCCCGACCGCGCGCTCGGCGGTGAAGTAGGCCGCGTCGGCGGAGTAGTGGCCCTGGGGCGCCAGGTAGGACACGACGTAGGTCCGTCCCTTGACGACCGCGACAGGGTTGTCGAACGAGGCGGTCTGCCAGCCGGACTGAGTCTCGTTGGAGAACGTCGTGGTGGCCAGCCGGTTCCCGCCGCCGTCCCACAGCGAGCCGGTGTGGGTACCGGTGTTGGCGGCCGACTTGTAGAACCGCACGCCGGTGATCCATCCGTCCCGCTCGGGAATGAACGTCATGCCCAGTTCGGTGGCGGCACCGTCATTCGAGTCGACCCCCTGTGGGGTGACCGAACCGAATCCGGTGCAGGGGCACTGCCCCGGCGGCGCCGCGGTGGTGAAGCTCCATTCGGTGGCCGGGAACGCGGCACCGTCCTCGGCGCGCTGGCCGGTGAAGGCGGCGTGGTAGGTCGCCGACTCCCCCAGCGGACGCTTCGGCACGAAGGTGACGGTGCGGCCGTCCGCGCTCGTGCTGGTGGTCCCCTCCACCGCATGATCGAGGGCATCGACGAGGGTGAGGGTCGCCCCCGGGGCGAGCGGCGCGGACACCTTGACCGTCAGCTGACTGGAGGCGGGCACGTCGATGGCGCCGCGCGACGGTGTCAGCGACAGCACCGACGGCGCGGCCTCGACCGGGGTGTAGAGCACGTCCACGAGGTAGGAGGTGGAGACCTGGGCATCGGGGTAGCCGGTGCCGTAGGTGAAGCCGCCGGCCTTCTCGGGCGTGCGCAGCAGCCCGGCGGTGACCGGCGTGGAGAGGCGCCCGAGCGTGACCGGGTAGACGCCCGCAGACGTCCGGTACCCCACGGTGTACTCGGCGCCCTCGGCGATCACGACCGGCGTGTCGAACAGGACGCGCTGCCAGCCGGCGGCGACCTGATCGGTCACCGGCGCCGAGGCCAGCACGGCGTGGTCGGGCCCCCACAGGAAGACCGTCACGTCGCCGTTGTCCGCGGCCCCCTTGTAGTACTCGACGCCGGACACCTCACCCGCGTTCGACGCGATGAAGCGGGTGGCGACGGTGAGCGGACGCCCGTCGTTGGCGTCGGCCATCCCGGGCACCTCGGATTCGGCGAACAGCCCGCAGGGGCAGGCGTCCGAGTCCGGGCGCTGGGTCCGGAAGCTCCAGGTGCCGCCCTCGGCGATCGGCTGGCCGTCCCCGGTGGTGGTGGCGGTCACGCTCGCCCTGAACTCCACGAAGGCCGCCAGCGGGGAGGCCGGCGTGAAGGTGGCCGTGCGGGTCGGCGCGTCGTAGCTCGTCGTCCCTTCGACCGCGCGATCGGCCGAATCGACCAGCGTCATCGCGACCGATGCCGGGTCGACATTGCGGGACAACGTGACGCTGACCGTGCTGGCCGGGGCCACGCTGACCGCGCGATCGGCGGGCGCATGACCGAAGGCGGTGAGCGGGGAATCGTCGACCGTGCTGAACTGCACGTCCACGAAGTAGGACGGCCGGCCGTAGGAGCGGTCCGGGAACTGCCCCGGGGCGCTGAAAACGCTGGCCACCTCCGAACCGAAACCGCCGGAGACGGTCAGCACGCCGGTGTCGATGCCGTCGTAGTAGAACACGTCCTCGGAGGCGGCATACCCGCCCGCGGGCGCGGTGTAGGAGACGACGAGCTTCTGGCCGGCCGACACCGCGACCGGGCGGCTGAACCGGGCCACCTGCCAGCCGGTCGCCGTCTCGTCGGTGAACGTGACCGAGGCCAGCTGCTGGCCGGTCGCGCTCCACAGCCGCCCCACGTGCGGGCCGGTGTTGGCCGGCCCCTTGTAGAACCGGACGCCCTGGACGTACCCGTCGACCGACGGGGTGAAGCGGAGGCCCAGTTCCAAGGCCCCCGGATCGGCCGTCGAGGGCCGGTCGGGCACCTGCTGGCCGTAGATGCTGGTGGGTCCCGCCACGGTGACCGCCACCTCGGCGGGCGCGCCGAGGTTGACGCTGTCGTCGATAGCGCGGGCCCGGATCGATCCGGCCCCGATTCCGTTGATCAGACCGGTGTAGCTCCAGTTCTGGCGGCCCTCGGCCGGATGCCAGGTGCGGCCGCCGTCGAGCGACACTTCGACTCCGGCCACCTTGCCACCCACGTCGGCGGCCGTGCCGGTCACGGTCACGGCGCTGCCGCTGGCGAGCGAGGTGCCGGCGGCCGGCGCGGTGATGGTCGCCGTCGGGGCGGCGGCGTCGGTGGTGCGGGTGGCCGCGACCAGATCGTCGGCCAAGGTCGCCGGCTGGACGCCCATATCAGCGAACAGGTTGAGCGTCGCCTGCCGCATCCGGACGTCGGCGGCCGGGCGCTCGCCATCGTGCATCGAATCCAGGCCCCAGCTCCACTGGACCGACCCGGCCGAGAAGACGAGCGCCCCGCTGGTCGCGCGGTACAGCGTGATGTGGTGGGTGGTCTCCCCCGGCGCCACGACGCTGCCGAAGTCTTGGAGGTATTCCGAGACCATGCCCTTGGTGGTCGACATCCGGATCAGCCCGGCCGGCCGGAAGCCGTTGTCGATGTCCTCGTCCGATTCGTACCCCACCGTGTGCGGCGTCAGGGCGGTCGACGTGCCCGGGGCCTGGGCATCCAGGCCGGTGTTGCGCCACAGCCGGAGCTTGCCCTCCTCGTCGTTCACCGTGACGGGCAGGTCGGAGTAGTTGACCATGTACATGGTTCCGGTCAGGGCGTTCTCCGGCACGCCACCGCCGTCTGCCTGGTTGGAGAACCGCGGGTCGCGGAAGGTGCCCGTCCACTCGGTCGACGGGTCGATCTTGCGATGGTTGAAGGTCTCCTTGTAGGAGACGAAGGTGCGGTAGTCGGTCGGCGTACCGGCGACCGACGGCTCCCACCGTCCGCGCCAGTACATCTCGTTGCCGCTGAAGAATGCGAGGTTGACCCCCGCATCCCGCGCGGCCTCGACGTTGGCGCGCTGGCGCCCGGACCAGTATTCGTCGTGCCCGATCGAGATGAACGTCTTGTGGTTGAGCAGTCGCTCGCCGCTGCGGTCGGTGTCGACCCCGGCGATGTAGGTGACGTCGTAGCCGTTCTGCTCCAGGAAGCGCACCATCGGATACTCGGCGCCGAAGTAGAAGTCGCGCTCCTCGATGCCGCCGCGGGTGGCGAACGGACGGTTGTAGCTCACCTTGTAGGCACGGCCGTTGATGGCGCCCTGGTAGAAGTCGGAACCGCCGTAGGTGTTGTAGGCATGCCAGGTGGTGTCGGAGGTCTGCAGCACCATGTCGGCGGTGGATCCGTCATCGCGCACCACGAAGGTGATGTGGCTCGAACCGCCCGTATCGGTGCGGATGAGTTTCGCCACATAGACGCCCGACACGGCATTCGCAGGAACGTCCCAGTGCGCGGAGACCGCCCAGGCGCCGCAGTCGTACAACTCGGTGCTCAGATCGTTGAGGCATTCCGGCTGGTTCTGCGGCAGCGACACATCGGGGCGGACCGAACCCCACAGCCGCGCACCCAGGCCCTGGTAGTAGCCGGTGCGGTAGATGTCGATGCGGTAGTCGGTCGCGTCGGTATCGATCTTGAAGTCGATCCGGTGTCCCGCGTCCACGCTGATCTCGGTCGAATACCCCTGAATCGAGTGGTCGCCGACGCCCGAAATGTCCCACACGTCCGCGTGCACGCCGGGCTTGGCGTTCTCGCAGACGATGGCATTGCCGCCGTCCTCGCACGGCGCAGCGGCGGCGGCGGTGAGGCCGGTGACGATCGCGCTCGCGAACGCCAGCGCCACCGCGAGCACCGTCACGAGCGGCCGAGACGACCGGCGCTTAGACGGACGCGGATGCATTGAATCGAACACGAGAGATCCTCCCCCAGATCCTCACACGCGCCACCGGAATGGGCACGGGATATCGATACTTGCAGCATAGACATTTAAGTCTTGAAAGGTTACGCCGTATCGCGCCCTCAGGCCTGATTTCACACTTTCGATGTATTTCAGTTTTCAGTTCCGCCGAGCGGTGTGGGGCGGCAAGGAGCCTTCAGTTTTCAATTCCACCGGCTGCGAAGCCGGCGTGGGAAGCTTTCAGTTTTCAATTGCACCGAACGCGAGGCCAATGGGGGACGATTTTCAGTTTTCAATTGAGCGACCGGCCGGACTGGGCTTGGCAAACGAATCGGGAGCCCTCAATCTGAGAGCTCCCGAGACGCATCGATGAATCGCCGCCTATCGCCGCCAGGGGCGCAGCGGGTCAGACACGACCGTCAGCTGGTCGCCCACCTCCAGGCGGCTGCCCTCGGGGCTTTGCGAGGTCTCCAGCCGGATGGCCGGCTCGGCGAGATAGGAGGCGAGCTCGGGGAAGCTGGAGTAGTGCGGACCGATGATGTGCGCCGAACTCGCCAGCAGGTACAGGTCGACGAGCGAGGCCTGCAGCGCCTGAAGGCTGTTGTACGCACCCTTGTCGCCCAGCCCGACCGAGCCGGGGAAGGCCTCGCGGACCGCAGCCTCGCCGGCCACGGTGTCTGCGGAGACGTAGAACGGAATATCGCCGTGCTCCCGGCGGATCTGGGCCAGGCGCTCCAGATACCACTCCAGGGGAGAGTCCTTCAGGGTGTTCTCGTGCGACACGGAGTGGGTGCGGACCATCACCCCCACGTAGGGACGGCCGCGCAGATGCTCATCGAAGACGGCCATGATCCGCTCCTGGATCTCGGGCACCGGCACTAGGCCGCGCAGCAACGGGTGCCACTCATCGATGCCTTCGGGGAAGGCGATCGGCTGCGACGTCCTGATCTGCCACAGGTTGTCGCTGGTCGCCGTGGGCAGCCAATCCAGCGAAGCATCGCGGTAGGGATGCCTGCGCGCCAACAGCCACGAGCGAGCCGGCGAGATCCGCCGCTCGTCCACCTGCCACAGCTGGTCCAGGCGGGCGCCGAAATGGCGCCCGGTCGGCCAGACGTAGGCGAAGGACCGCCCGTGACGTTCGGCCAGCAACTGGCCCGAGAGCACCACCCTGATCCTGTTCCCCAGGCCATGGTAGGGCCTCGTCACCATGACCACTCCAGGTCGCTTCACCGTCCGGCCCTCCCCTTGATCCCGTCCCGCAGCCCCCGCGCGAGCGCGATCCAAGGCCCTGCGGCCTTCAGCGCTCCGCGGCGTTCGCCGCCCCACACGGTCTGCACCCCCGCGCGAAGACTCGACCGGCGCCACGCACGACGGGCGTCCGGGTCGAGGTTCTTGCCCGCGTACAGCAGCCGGTTCCTGATGTTGTAGTAGTAGAACAGGTTGGATCGGCGCTGGGCGCTGTCGGCCGTGCGCTGCGTACCCCCCTCATCATGGGTGGCCAGAATCGAATGATCGACGACCAGCTCCCCGCCCGCGGCCAGCACCCGGTAGGAGAGATCAACGTCCTCCCAATAGAGGAAGTAGTCCTCGTCGAATCCACCGATCCGGCGCCACAGCTGCGCCGAGATCGCAAAGCAGGCGCCCGAGAGCCAACGCCGCCGCGGCCTGCCTGGGTGCCGCGCCCGGAACCTCTCGGCGGCGATCGAGCCGTCGTCGAGATGCAGGTCCATCGCCTCTGCCCAGGTGCTGCCATCCGGGCGCACCACCCGCGGCGCGACCATCGACATCGGCTCGCGGTTCACGGCCTCGATCAGCCCGAGCACCGCGCAGCGATCGAGAACGGCATCGGGATTGAGCACGAGAAGCACCTCCGCGCCTCGCGACAACGCCAGTTCGGCCCCGCGGTTGACGCCGGCCCCGAAACCCACGTTCTCGCTGAGCAGCACGGGATGCCATCCGCACCCTTCGGCCAGGTCTCCGACCGCCGCCTGCTCCGCTTCGGTGGAAAAACAGTCGACAACATAAACCGCGATCTCGGGCACCGCCGTGGAAACCGCACGCAAGTTCTGGCGCAGGAGTTCACTCGAGCCGTAGTTCACGACGATCAGTGCGCTATTCGGCACAATCCACCTCACCGACGATCGGATTGCCGGCCGACAGCCCTAATACTTGACGACATCCAGCCTTGCCACACGCCACTCGCGCAACTACCACCAGCTCCCCCTCTGTGTCCAATCCGGCCCGCCACAGCGCTGAGCGCTCGGAAAACCTCGTCGGGACTATATAGTAACGGCGATACTCATTAACGTTGTTACCCGAGGAGCAGACAAGCGTGGCCAACACGAACCTGCGTGTGATGCACTCATTCCGCCGGCCCCGACCGACGTCGAACCCCTACATCCACATGCTAGACGAGGCGCTCGTCAACACCCCCGGTTTGGATCATCTGCGATTCTCTTGGCGGGAGGCGTTCTTCGGGCGCTACGACGCTATCCATTTCCACTGGCCCGAGGTGTTCCTGGGCGGCCGCACACGACTGCGGCGCGTGGTGAAAGCCGCCAGATTCCAGTTGCTGCTGTGGCGACTGCGCATCACCCGGACGGCGATCGTCCGGACGGTGCACAACCTGGAATTGCCCACCGATCTCAACGGCTGGGAGACGCGGATGCTCCGCTTCATCCAGCAGCGGCCGGCCATGAGCATCACTCTGAACGACCAGACGCAGGTGGCCGCGCCCACCGCGCTGATCCCCCACGGGCACTACGTCGACTGGTTCCGCGATATGCCGCAGAATGAGGCCATTCCTGGTCGCATCGGGTTCGTCGGCCTCGTTCGCCGCTACAAGGGCGTGGAATCGCTGCTCGCCGCATTCGAGGAACTGCGCCAGCAGCGAGACGACGTCACCTTGGCGATCTCCGGGCGTCCGACCTCGGACGAGATCCGGCAGGAGCTCGAAAGCCTCGCCGCGCGGGCGCCGGGCGTCTCGTTGCGGCTGGAATACCTGTCCGAGGAAGACTTCGCCCAGGCGGTCACCGGATCGTCGCTGATCGTGCTGCCGTACGTCCATATGCACAATTCCGGCTCGGCGCTCGCGGCGCTCTCGCTCGCACGTCCGGTCCTGGTTCCCGACAACGCCGTCAATCGCGCCCTGCGCGAGGAGGTGGGTGAAGGCTGGGTGCACCTGTTCGCCGGCACGCTCAGCGCTCAGGACGTCGACCAGGCCCTCCAGTCCGGGATTCCCGGTTCGCTGCCGGACCTGTCGGCGCGAGGATGGTCCGAGGCGGGCACCGCCCATCGGGACGCCTACCGGCGCGCCGTCGAAGCGACGAGGACCAAGCGGTGACCACCCCGGCCCCAGCACGCCCCGTCCTGGTGGCGATCACCACCTACCGGCGCATGCCACTGCTCCCGCCGCTCGTCGAGGTGATCGGTGCGCAAGCCGAGGCCCTGGGCCGCCGGTGCGCCATCGCCGTCATCGACAACGACCCGGAGCGCTCGGCTGAGGAGACCGCCCGGTCGCTGGGTGTGCGCTACGTTCACGAACCCACCCCTGGCATCGGCGCCGCGAGACGAGCGGCGCTGGGCAGCGCGGATGACGACGATCTGCTGGTCATGGTCGACGACGACGTCATGCCCGAGGAGCGCTGGCTCGCCGAACTGGTCGCCACCTGGGAGGCCTACCGACCCTCGGTCGTCAAGGGGTGGGTGCGCTATGCCTGGCCCGCCGACTGCGACCCGTGGATCAGCGCGGGCGGTTTCATGCGCCGTGACCGGCACGCGACGGGCACGCGCCTGACCAGCCTCTCCACCGGCAACGTCCTCATCGACGTCGCCGACGTGCGCCGGCGCGGCGTGGATTTCGATCCGGGCCAAGGGCTCGCCGGCGGTGAGGACACCCTCTTCGGCGAGGCCCTGCTGGCCGCTGGGGGAACCATCGTCGCCTCGGCGGACTCCATCGTCCTCGACGAGGTCCCCCGCGACCGCGCCACCGTGGCGTTCGTCCGCCGGCGCACGATCGCACACGGCGTCACCCATTCGTCCCTTCGGCTTCGCGGACGGTCCGGACTCGCGGCCGTCCGGGCCCGCGCTGCGGCCCTGGCCGGCGGTGCGGTGCGGATGGTGGCGTTCCAGGCCGTCCATGTCGTGGGCAAGCTGACCCGCAACGTGTCGATGGACGCCGTCGGCAAGCGCCGCTACTGGTTCGCGATCGGACGCATCAAGGGTGCGCTCGATGTGCGCGTGGATGAGTATGCGCGAGGCTGAGCTGAGCCTCGCCCCCACCGCCGCCTAGGCGGGAGCGGCGGCGCTCCGCACGGTCAGATCACCTAGCGAGCGTCGTGGTGGCCCCAGGGCGGGCTCATCCGCCATCGGGGCGAGCATCGCGAGCGCCAGGACGATCATGCGCACCGTGGAGGGGTAGAAGGGCCCGAAGAAGATCTCCCAGATGACCAGGATCGCGATCAGGACCGCCAGCCCGCTGGCGCGGTTGCGCGCGACACGGCTCAGGACTCCGCCGAGGATGACGACCAGGAACGCCACGACCAGGATCAGCCCGAACACTCCGCACCGCAGCCACAGGTCGCCGATGATCGAATGGACCTCGAATCCGTTGCCGAACATGTAGCGCTCGACGTAGCCATTGTTCGGTTCGTAGTGCAGCGACGCCATGCCCGACTTGGCCACGTAGACGTCTCGGGAGTTCGGCACCGCCCCCAGGCCGTAGCCCATCGGCTTCTCCAGCAGCAAGGCGAACGTGGCTCCCATCTCCGGGCGTCCACCGAGCAGCAGCGACCCGCTGGTGCGCAGCTGCGACTCGCTGCGCTCGAGTGCGTCCTGACCCAGGTATCCGTCGAGGATGAACGCCTGCATCATGAAGTACGAGCCGGTCGCGATGATCGCCAGCACCAAAGCGACGCGCAGCGGTGTCGATTGCCTCTCCAGCGCCGTCCTGAACCGTTGCCACACCACGATCGCCAAGGTCATCGCCGCCATCGACGCCGCCGACCTGGAATCGTTCAACGCCGAAACGCCGATCAACCCCAGCAGCACCGCGACCTCGAGCTTGAAGCTCCGCCTCCACCACGCGACGGAAAGGCAGCACACCGCCACCGGCAGGAAGAGGCTGAACTTCCAGGGATTCGTGGCATTGAGACCGCTCAGCACCTGGCTGGCCAGGACGCCGATGCCGAAACTCAGCCCGGCAGCAGGCGCTCCCACCACCTTGCGCACCCAGTACAGGGCTCCGGCCGCGACCGCCACCTCCAGCACGAAGGCGATTTGAGCCCGTGTCTGGTTGCCTGAGATCACATGCATGGGAGCGGACGCCTCGTTGAGCAGAAGCCCGTTTCCGATCGCGGCGACGCCGATCGCGGCGACGACCCTGAGGCTGGTCGGCGTGCTGCGCATCCACACCGGCGCCAGGGCCAAGGGGGCGAGCAACGCGAGCGACAGCGGCCCGGTCAGCCTCAGCTGCGAACCGATCGCGAAGGCGAGCGCGACCGCGACCACGGCGTCCAGCGTCGACTCACGCGACGGCATCAGGGGCGTGGCGCGCGGGGGGTGCGCGGTCATGACGCCTCGCTCTGCCACAGCCTCGCCCGGTTCCGGTGAATGTAGATGCTGAACGGGATCACCTGGGCGAACACAACGCAGACCACATTGCTCAGCAGCGGGCCGATGGCCCCCATGGTCGGAGTCACCAGGATCGACAGGAACAACGAACTGAAGGCCATGATCAGGGTCGGGGCGACCTGGAACCGGATCCCCTGAACGTCCATGATGAACATGCCCAGCGGATACAGCGCCGCCTGGGCGATGAGCATCAGGCTGAATGCGATCGCCGTGCTGGCCTGCACGTGCACCTCACCCTTGGTGGTGAACCAGAACACCGGATCACGGACGAGGAAGAACATGGCCAAGGCGGCGGTGCAGGCAACGGCGAAATAGATGCTGAGCCGGTAGGGGCTGGTCCGCAGCGTCCCGGCCGCCCGCTGGCGCGCGAACGACGGCCACAACGCCACTCCCGCCGCCGAGATCATCCCCAGCAGCGAGAGATAGATCTGCGCGGCGGCGGTGTACTCGGCAACCTGGACGGTGGTCGCGGACTGCGCGAGCACGTAGCGCTGCGCCGAAATCGACAGCGGAGTCGACAGCATCTGCGCCATCATCGGCCAGCCGACATCCATGACCCGCACGCCCGGGTAACGCTTCGGGAACCACACCTGCCGCACGGCCAGCAGGCTGGCACCCCAGATCTGGCGAACAGCCACGGCCAGGCCTGTCACCGCGACCACGAAGGTGGACAGGTAGGTGGCCATGCCCGCGAACGCGTACATCGCGGGGCCCCCTTGCAGGATCAACCAGACGAAGACGAAGTTGAGCGGCGGGATGACCCCCTGGATCAGGATGATCAGATAGTTCTTGTTCAGCCCCAGCAGCACCCGCTGCCAGATGCCCATCGGCACGCTGATCGCCCAGACGGAGATGCAGGAGAAGGCCGCCAGCCGCGCCCCGTCGAGGCTTCCCGCCTCACCGAGGACGAAGCTCCAGCCGCCGGTGAGGAAGAGAACCAGGTTCACGATCAGGACGACGCCGGAGAAACAGATCATGATCCGCCAGACCGACATCAGGGTGGAGGCGATCGCCTGCTCCGGATCGCCTTCCTTCCTCGTCGCGATGGCGTTGACCAAGGCGGCCCCCGCACCGAGATCCTGAAACTGCATCAGCGCGGGAAGCGTGGTGATGAGCGCGTAGAGGGCGAAGAACTCGATTCCGGCGTCGCCGAGGATCATGCGCGCGGTCAGGATCCCCATGACCGCGGACAAGATCGTTGTCAGCCCACGCGCGGCCAGTGCTTGGAGCATGGGCCGTTACCGCCCCCGACTGTCCGACTTGCCGTTGCCGTAGGTGGCCGGACGGCTCGACGGCAACCAGGGCCGCTGCTTGGCGTTCTGCCCGTAGGTGCCGTGGTAGCGGCTGTCCACCGTCATCACGGCGCCATTGAGCACCAGCCCGAGCACGGCCGTGCCCGTTGCGGCCATCGCGCTCAGCGCGGCACGGATGGCGCGGCTGGGCGTCTTACTCGCTCGCGCGACGAGAATCACACCGTCCGAGGACGGCGCGAGCCACATGGCGTCGCTGACCGGAAGAACGGGCGGAGTGTCGATGATCACCGCGTCGTACTCACCCCGCGCGATAGCGATCACTTCAGCCAGCCGCCCCGAGGAAATCAACTGCCCGGGATTGGGAACCAGCGGCCCGCCCGCGAGCACGTGCAAATTCTCGTGCCCCCACGGCTGGACGGCCTCTTCGAAGTCGCAATCGTGCAGCAGAACGGTGCTCAGGCCGATGCCGGGCTCCACGCCGGTGAGTCGCGCGATGGACGGATTGCGCAGATCGGCATCGATCACCAGCGTCCGCCGGCCCGCCTCGGCGAAGGTCAGCGCCAAGGCAGCAGACACGCTCGTCTTGCCGTCCGAGGGCCGGGCCGATGTCACGATCAACGTCTGAACCTGCTGGTTGACCGACACGAACCGCAAACTCGCCGCGAGCGCCCGCAGGCCTTCGGCGACCGGTCCGTCGGGCGCCTTCAGCATGGCCGAGGGCAGATTCGCGCTATCGCGGGGAAGACGGGGAATCTCGCCCAGCACCGGGAGGTCGGTGAACTCGGACAGATCATCGGAGTTCCGCGGACGCGAGCGAAGGAACTCGCGCAGAAAGGCCGCCAGGACGGCCACGACCAGGCCCGCAGCGCCACCGCTGAGCGCATAGATTCGATTGTCCGGGGACACGTGCGACACCGGAAGGCTGGCGGGCGAAATCAGCGTCAGCCGCACCGAGGATTGATTGCCGATCCTGGGCGATAGTTCGCTGACCGCCTTGATCAGCGACCGGGAGACCGCCTCGTTCTTGGCCCGCGCCTCCTCGGGCGAGCCTGCGGTCACGGCGAGCTCAAGGATCGTCGTGTTGAGCGGGGTCTCCACGATGACGCTCCGCGCGAGTTGGATGGGGGTCTCCTCCAGCCCGAGTTCATCGATCACCGGCTGCAGCACGTACGGCGACGTGGCCAGCAACGCATACGATTCGACGATGCCGGCGACATAGTTCGACCCCTGAACGATCTCAAGCGTGGTCTGTCCTTGCTCGGGGACGACCATCACCGAGGAAAAAGACCGGTAGAGCTTGGGGAGCGTATTCGCGTACAGGTAACTGCCCACACCACCCAGCAGCACGAGGATGAAAATCAGAAGCACATGCCGCTTCAGGACAGTCAGGTACTGGGCCACTGTCAATGGAGGACTCCCGTCCGAGCGAAAAAACAATCTTGGCGCCGAAGGCCGCGCCCGATCATATGAGTCGATTGTGGACGGCGGTCAGCTCGATTGTCCGAGTCTAGCCGACCTGAAGACGCCCGCTTGACCACGTTCACCGGCGCCACAACCAGCGCGAAGGCGGGTTCTCCGTGGCACCGATCGGTACCACGGAGAACCCGCCTTCGATAAGCAATCCGGCTGTTAATTCTCCCCAGCGAACGCGCCGGTCAGTGATGCGCTGACATCATCGGCCGAGTGGCGCCATTCAGGACTGACGAGGGTTCGGCGCCTCGCCCGGTGCGGCCTCCACCGACCGGACACCCTGGAACGCCGCGTCGGCGACTCCGGCACCCTTCACCGTGGCGCTCCAGTTGTCGATGCGGTAGCGCGAGGATCCCTTCGCAGCACCGCTCTCGTAGGCGATGACGCCTGTCGACCCCGCGGCCTGAAGACTCGCCGCATTGTCGGCCACCACGATCTGCCAGTTCGAGGGCTCGGCGGAGTTCACCGGCCAGGCCTTGGCGCGCACGGTGGTGGACGCCGTTCCCGTGACCTCGACCTTCATGTTGTAGACGGCCCCGGGGGTGAACTTGCCCGCGACCGGTGCACTCTCGCCCAGGCCCGTGTCGTGACGCAGCGCGTACAGACGCGCCGACCCGTCGGCCGAGACCCGCAGGTGCGCGCCGTAGTAGGCGGAGCCGATCTGCCGGCCGACCAGGGTGATCCCGGACG
Source organism: Propioniciclava sp. (assembly GCF_047602245.1). GTDB lineage: Bacteria > Actinomycetota > Actinomycetes > Propionibacteriales > Propionibacteriaceae > Propioniciclava. The sequence goes on along the minus strand of NZ_JASGHT010000001.1, from coordinate 2,401,417 downwards.
TGCCTTGGGTCTGCAGGCGATCCAGCGAGACCTGAGCGCTCACGACCGCCGACGTGCCGCTGGGAGACCGCAGCGAGGCCGCACGCGTGTCACCAGGGGACAGATCGATGGCGCCGACGCCACCCGACACCGAGAACGCTGCGTTGCCACCGGACAGCGCCCACGTCTCACCCGTATCGGCGCCGCCCCACGTGTTGCTCAGGTTGCGCCCGAACGTATCGGTCGTGGTCTTGGACGACTCGGTCGGAGGCAGCGGCGCGACGGGATCGGTCGGAGTCACCGATCCGCCGCCGGTGATGCGGCCCACGGCGCGGGTACCCGCCGAGACACCCAGCAACTGAGCGACATCCGAGGGCAGCGGGGTGGCGACCGAGCTCAGCGCGCTCGCGCTCACGGTCGATTCGGGGTTGGCGACACATCCGCTCGCCTGAAGGTTCTTCCACGAGGCGTTGCGCCGGCTGATGTCGGCCGGAGACTGCATGAAGTCGTACTTGTCCCGGCCGAGGCCCCACAGCATCAGGTTCAGCTCGGGATTCTGGCGGCGCGCACTGAACAGGTTGCCCGTGGTGGTGAGATTGAAGGTCTCCGCAGAGGAATTGCCGGTCTCGTCGTTGACGAACACCTGGAACCTGGTGCCGCAACCGAAGACGTTGTTGACGATCTGGTTGTTCCGCGTCCGCATCGCGAAGTCCGCCGGGGCCTTGCTCGGACGATTCGTGACCCGATCGTCCTGCGCGACATAGATGCCCATCAGCGAGTAGCCGCTGATCTTGTTGTTCATCACGCGCAGACCCTCGGTGGCCCGCACGTCCATGCCCTTCCGGCCGCCGACGATCTCATTGTTGGCCACGATGCCACGCTTGCTGAGCTCGATGTTGACCTGAAGTTCGCCGTTGTCCTTGACGACGTTGCTGAGCACCATCGGGTCGGTGCTGAACTCGTCGAACCAGACACCGGTCGCGAGGAAGGTGTCGGTCACCAGGTTGTCGGCGACCTTCACGTTCGCCGAGGTGGTGATCTTGATACCCGCGGCGACCGGCTGGACGGGGAATCCTTCGATGTTGTTGTGACGCACCACGGACTTGGTGATGGACGAGTTGCTGGAACTGTCCATGTTCATGCCCATCATGCCGTTGCGTTCGAGCGTGACCTGGCGGACGTTCTTCCCGTTCGCGTGCAACCACAACCCGACCGTGGCGTTATCGGAGACGACGAGGTTCTCAATCGTGCCACCGCGCGCATCGTTGACGATCGCGGCCCGCGCATTGGCGGTGGTCGAGTAGCGCCGGACGCCGAACCCACGGAGGGTGACGTCGGGGGCGATGATGTTCATGGCCTGCTCGAGGTCGCTCGACACCACCTGCTTGCCACCCGGGTCCGTCCCGATCACCAGGCGCCTATTGGCGGCATCGGCGAAGAACGTGCCGCTGGTGACCGCGCCGGCCGACCCGACCTGCTTGAGCGCCTGCCCGTCCACGAACAGCTGGTTGGGGTAGTTCGCAAGCGGGTATTCGCTGCGCACACCGCCCCAGTACGACTGCGCGCCGTAGATCTTCGACCACGGAGCCGTCCAGACGTTGCCCGAGCGCGTCCAGTTGGACACCACCGACGAACCGTCGAACCAGACGACCTCGCCGGGGTAGTTCTGGATCGTGACCTGCTTATCGACATGGACCGACTCGTGATACTGCCCCGCGCGCAGCACGATCGTGCCACCCGACCGGGCCACCACGAGCGCACGCGCGACCGTCTTCACCGGCCTGCTCTGGGTGCCCGGATTGGCGTCGGAACCGCTGTTGCTGACGAAGACGGCGTCCGAGGGCGGGGCGTACGACGCCGAGCCGAGGACCGTTCCTCGGCCCTCGACGCGAGAGCCGACGTAGTTGTCGGCGGCCTGCGCCGCGACCACCGCCGGTCCGAACGTGAACGATGCGGCGGCCAAAGCCGCCGCCGCTGAGATCGAGGCAAGTCTGGTGACCGCCCGACGAGTTGAACTCTGATTCATGGGGGGAAATCCTGTGTCTAGATGCCAGCTCCAGGGGGGGTGGAGCCGAGACCAGATCGTAGCAGGATTCTCTCAGAAACTTATGTAACTCTCAGTAAACAGGTCGTGGTCCGTAGTCAGAGGGCCTTCAGGCGCCCCATCGTCGGACGAGATGCGGGTCAGACCACGCTCGCCAACCGCTCGGCCACCGACTCCATGGTCTCGCGCAGCAGCCGGTAGGCACTCCGGTAGGTGCGCAGCGACCGTCCGGTCGGATCATCGATGTCCATGTCACGAGCAGGAACACTGTGGTAAGGACGAGCACGCAAGGCGGACTGGCGCACGCTCTCGACCGGCTCCAAGCCGTCCCCCTGATGCTGCCCGGTCAGGAACACGAGCTCCCGCATCGAGAAGGTCTTCGACAGCGACCTCGGCGAGGCCTTGACGACCTCCGTTCGCTGAGCCGCGGTCGCGGTCAGGATCAGACCAGCCGCCTCGACGTCCTCACGCCCCAGCCGGTGCGAGCGGAAGCCCTCGCTCTGGATGCCTTCCTCCGCCAGAAGGGAGGCCATCAACCGGTCGATCCCGGTGCCTTGAGTGGCGCGAAGGCCAGCGCTGGCGATCGGCACTCCCCGGACGCCGCGACCCTCGCATTCTTGACGAAGAATCAGCTCGGCGACCGGCGAGCGGCACACGTTTGCCGTGCAGACAAGCAGTATGCCGCCGCCGAGTCGCTCCGCCATCGTCGTCCTTTCCTTCACACGTTCACCATGCCACAGGGCTGATGTGTCAGCTACGAACCTGGTAGTTCTTGAAGCTCAGCACCCGGTTCGACGTCGAAGGACCAGGCGAATACGCCTTCACCCCCACACTCCCCGGCACCTGCAGAGCCGCCGTGCTATCAGTACCCACCAACTGCGGGCTAGTCGGCACAGACGTCCCCTCCACCCAAATACTCGCCGCAACCTTCGTCGGATTCGTACCCGTCACATCCAGCGACACATTCAACACATCACCCGGACGGTAGCTGTAACCAGGAATCACATAACTACCCGCCAGCGCAGTCGTATCACGAAGAACATGCATCCGAACCACACCACCGGACTCGATCCGCACCGAAGCCCCATACACCGAGCTACCGACCTTACGACCGATCAACGTGATCGACTGAGTACCACCAGCGAAACCAGTATCAGACGAGAAACCAATCACACTCCGCGTGCTCGTCGACTGCACCGAAGGAAGCATCGCCTCCCGCGTCCACGACGGCTGCAACAACATCTTGCCGGCACCATCAGCCACCGAGAACGCAGCAGCGCCCCCACTCGTGACCCACGCACCACCAACATCAGCACTACCCCAACCACTCGCCACCGAACGCTCAAAACCGTCCGTGACCAGCGTCTCGCTGCTGGCCGGGGCCTGAACCGTGACCGACTCCGTCACGCTGTGCGTCGCACCCGCGTTATCGGTCACCGTCAACCGCACCGTGAACGTCCCAGCGGCCGCGTACGTGTGCGACGCCTGAGCGCCACTCCCCGTCGCACCATCACCAAAGTCCCACGCATACGACGCGATGCTGCCATCAGGATCAGACGACGCCGAACCATCAACCGACACCGCCAAACCATCAACCGACGAGGTGAACGACGCCACCGGAACCACATTGCCCGCCGGCGGAGCCTTGACCGTCACCGACTCCGTCACGCTGTGCGTCGCACCCGCGTTATCGGTCACCGTCAACCGCACCGTGAACGTCCCAGCAGCCCCATAGGTGTGCGAAGCCTGAGCACCCGTCCCCGTCGAACCATCACCAAAGTCCCACGCATACGACGCGATGCTGCCATCAGGATCAGACGACGCCGAACCATCAACCGACACCGCCAAACCATCAACCGACGAGGTGAACGACGCCACCGGAACCACGTTCGCCGCGGCGGGATTCGGATCGAGGATCTGGTAGTTCTTGAAGCTCAGCACCCGGTTCGACGTCGAAGGACCAGGCGAATACGCCTTCACCCCCACACTCCCCGGCACCTGCAGAGCCGCCGTGCTATCAGTACCCACCAACTGCGGGCTACTCGGCACAGACGTCCCCTCCACCCAAATACTCGCCGCAACCTTCGTCGGATTCGTACCCGTCACATCCAGCGACACATTCAACACATCACCCGGACGGTAGCTGTAACCAGGAATCACATAACTACCCGCCAGCGCAGTCGTATCACGAAGAACATGCATCCGAACCACACCACCGGACTCGATCCGCACCGAAGCCCCATACACCGAGCTACCGACCTTACGACCGATCAACGTGATCGACTGAGTACCACCAGCGAAACCAGTATCAGACGAGAAACCAATCACACTCCGCGTGCTCGTCGACTGCACCGAAGGAAGCATCGCCTCCCGCGTCCACGACGGCTGCAACAACATCTTGCCGGCACCATCAGCCACCGAGAACGCAGCAGCGCCCCCACTCGTGACCCACGCACCACCAACATCAGCACTACCCCAACCACTCGCCACCGAACGCTCAAAACCGTCCGCGGCGATGACGCGCAGCGCGTTGACCGTGACCGTGCGGGTCGTGACGGACTCGGCACCGTCGTCGTCGGTCACCTTGAGGGTGACGATGAAGGTTCCGGACGCCGCATACGTGTGCGACGCCTGAGCGCCACTCCCCGTCGAACCATCACCGAAATCCCACGCATACGACGCGATGCTGCCATCAGGATCGGACGAAGCCGAACCGTCCACCGACAGCGCGAGGCCGTTGGTGTGCGTCGCGAAGCTCGCGCTGGGCACCTGGTTGGGCGGCGCGACGACCTTGACGGTGCGCACCACCGTGGAGGCACCTCCGCGGTCGTCGGTGACGGTCAACGTCACCTCGTAATTGCCCGCGGCGGCGAAGGTGTGACGCGCCGTCACCCCGTTGGCGAACGAACCGTCACCGAAGGCCCACGAGTAGGACTGGAGGGTGCCATCGGCATCCTGGCTTCCCGAGGCGTCGAAGTCGACGTTGAGGTAGTCGGCGGTCGTGGTGAAGTCCGCAGTGGGAAGCTGGTTGGGCGCAGTGGCGACCACCGACAGGGAGTAGGTGGACACCCCACCGCGATCGTCGGTGACCGTCAGGACCACCGTGTAGGCGCCCGGGGTCGCGTAGTCGTGCTCGACGCTGGCGCCGCTGCCCGAGGTGCCGTCACCGAAGTCCCACAGGTAGCTGACGATCGTCCCATCCGAATCCTGCGACGTCGAGGCGTCGAAGGCCGCATGCTGGTCGGTCACCTGGCTGGCGAAGTGGGCAACCGGCAGGGTGTTGATCGAGCCGGCCGTGCCCAGCTGGTAGTGGTCCGAACACTTCCTGGGAGGTGAGCGTCGCGCGGTAGACGGCCACCTCGTCGATCGCACCGGTGAAACCGGCCGCGCCCGCCCAGGAGACGTCGCCGCCGACCCGCCAGTAGCCGTTGAACTGCAGGGCGTCCTGCACGTCGTTCTGCCCCACCAGGGCGCCGTCGACGAAGAGCTGCATGCCCGCCGACGACTGCTGCGCCACGAAATGGTGCCACTGCCCGTCGTTCAGCGCCGCAGTGGACGTGATGGTCGAGGCCTCACCGGACCACGCGCCGAAGGACAGCTTGCCCGCCGCGTCCAGGTAGACGTGACGATCGTAGAGCGTGCTGTTGGCCGCACCGGCGCTGTCACCGAAGCCGACGATCTTTCCTCCGGTCGCGGAGGTCGTATTGAACCAGCCTTCGAGCGCGTAGGTGCTCGGTCCCTGAGTCATCCGCTGGGTGACCAAACGCCCGGTTCCATTGAAGCGGACGGCGCGGTCGTCGACGCCGCTCAGGGCGCCGTTCTGCTGACGGGTGGTGGAGCCGGAGAAGACTCCGGCGGACTGAAAGATACCGCTATCGAGGGCCGACGTCGCGGCCTGGGTGTCGTTCAGCCTCCAGTAGAGGTCGGGATCGAGCGAGTACACGCGATCGCCGTACGGATCGCCGGGCGTCGGCGGGATCAGCGAGGCGCGGCCCGACGCCACCCAATGCTCGTCGATCTCGCGGCGGTCCAGCACACGGTCGTAGATGGCGACATCCTGGATCGTCCCGTTCAGGTAGGCCGACGTTCCCGCATTCGGCCAGTTGCCGAGGGTGTCGCCGCCGAGGCGCCAGTATCCCGAGTAGGCCTGTGCGGACACCACATCCACATTGCGGCCGACCAGCTTGCCGTCGAGCCACAAGGACTGTCCGTCCTTGCCGAGGGAAGCCACCACATGGTGCCACTGGCCGTCGTTGAAGCCCGCCGCGCTACTCACGGTCTTGATCGCACCGGGGTAAACACCGAAGGTGACCCGGCCGTTGTTGCTCAGGTAGACGTGACGGTCGTAGCTGCCCGAGGATCCGGTCATCGCGTTCCCGAAACCGATGAGCTTGCCGCCGCGGGTGCTCGTGGTGCGGAACCAGGTCTCCACCGTGAACTCCTGCGGGCCATCGGTCGACTGCGTGGTGGACGCGGTCGAGCTCGAGGCGCCCCCGAACGCCGCCGCGGTCGCGGTGGAGTTCTGGTGGTGGCCCTGCTGCCCGAAGGTGACGCTCCGGGTGGTCAGGTCGTCCGCGCCGGCCCAGTCCATGCCGACCGCACCGCTGGCGTCATTGAGCGGCCAGTAGTGCTGCGGGGTGTCGCCGAGGACGGCGTCCGCGTAGGCCGTCGGCTGGCCGGTGGCGGTCACCGTGACCGGGGTCCAGTCCGTCCAGGTGGCGTTGCCCTCCGGGTCGGTCACCCGGATGCGGTAGTTGTAGGTCTGACCCGGGGTCAGCTCGGCGTCGGTGTAGGTCAGGCCGGGTCGCTTGAAGAAGGTCGACTTCGACGTGAAGGTGTGCAGAGGAGCGTTGTTGCCCCGGTCCTGACGCAGCACCTCATACTTCAGTTCGGAGTTGTCCCGGTCGAAGTTGGACGGCCAGGTCAGGCGTGCCTGACCGGCGATGAACGAGTTGACGTTCAGCTTGTAGGCACCGCCTTGGACCTGCGGTCCGGACTTCTTCGGAGCGATCGATCGCATCGCGAAGCGCACCAGGCCCTGCTGGCTCACGCCGTTGACCGCGGGGAACTCCCCACCGAAGACCACGTAGCGGTCGTTGCCGGAGACCGACCATGCCGCCTGGGCCTGGCCGGTGAACGTACCGGTGCTCCAGCGCGGGTACCAGTTGAGCGGACGCGGCGCCTGGATACCGGTGAAGCTGGCGTAGCCGTAGATGTCCGGCGTGATCAGCTGGCCGGTCGGCTCCTTCGAGAACGCCAGCGTGTGATGGAACTCCCACGGCTGGCTGGTCTGAGGGAAGCCACCGATGTTGCCGCAGTAGTGCGGGTGACCCGCGATGAAGACGGCGCCGGCCACGGAGGCGACGTCATAGGTGTCGCCGTGGCAGTCTTCCAGCCACACGATCGAGCCGTCGTTCCACGACATGCGAACGGACCCCTCGAGGCCGTCCTCGTCGGTGCCGTAGAAGTCCCAGGCGGTCGCGTACACCGAATCGCCGTCGGACGAGAGGCTGTACATGCCGGCGTTCTTGTCGGCGTTACGGACGACCGCGTTGGCCGCCCACGGCAGCGAAGCACCGCTGGACGCATCGAGCGCGGCCAAGCCGCGGCCCGGATTCGTGGAGCCGTTGACCGAGGTGAAGTCACCGCCGATCACGACCTTGGCGCCGTCGGGCGAGACCACGACACCGCGGGCGCCGTAGCCACCGAGCACCTCGGCGTTGAACGGGAGCAGCGCGCCGGTGACGGCGTCCACCGCGGCCACCTTGGTGCGCGCCACGCCGTTGACCGTGGTGAAGTCACCGGCGAGGTAGACGACGTTGCCATGCCTCTTCGCGCTGTACACGCGGGCGTTCATGATCGGCTGCCAAGGCAGCAGGTTGCCCGTCGCGGCATCCAGGGCCGCCGCACGGTAGCGCGCCTGGCCGTTGACCTGCGTGAAGATGCCGGTCACGTAGATGACCGAACCGTCGGGCGACACGCTCACGCCCCGCACCGCACCATTGGTGGTCGGAGCCCAGGACGGGTCCAGGACGCCGGTCTCGATGTTGTAGGCCAGCAGATTGCCGCGAGGGGACAGGTTCTGCCCCGCACTCGCTCCCGCAGGCCTGGCGTTCGAGAACTCGCCGCCCACGTAGACCTTCGATCCGCTCACGGCCTGCGACCACGCGACGCCGTCGATCTGTGTGGTCGGCAGCGGATCGGCGGTCACCGGCGGGTCATCGAAGATATGCCCTGATTCCGCGGCGCTGGCCACCTGTGTCGGCCCCACGACGAGATAGCCCAGAGCCATCAAGACGGCGAGGACAATCGATGTCACCGCACGGGTTTTCGGGCGCACTGAAGCGCAAGTATTAGTCACAGTTCCCCCTAAACCGCACTACCCCCCTTGCCGGCATCATCTCGATGTGCCGGCCCCCCGGAAGTATTACGGTTACCTTTTTATTTTCCCCCGGAACGAGTAACCAGACTCGTGCCGTAATCATTCTAGGATGGGACCGGACGCTTGGGAAGCCTGCACCCGTCCGTCTCACCCTGAGATTCTCGTTAACTCCTCAGGTCGGTATGACCTCGGCGAGGCCGACCTAGATACCACCATCCGATGGCCAAACGGGCGCACGCCAGCCCGCCGTACCTCGTACGACGAAATATACCGCGCGCCCGTCAGAGGTCAGCGTGCGTCGCCCCGGAACACCGCGGCCGGGCGGCCCTGGCCGGTGTCCACCGCGACGGTGACATCCGAGGACGCCTCCGGGTACAACCGGAACAGATAGACGCCGCGGGATTCCCCGTCGGGGGCAAGCGACCCTGAGAACGGGCTCCCCCCCGGGGCCGTCAGGGTCTCCAAAGGCGTGAGCGCCTCGCCGTAATAGCCGTTGACCACCACGGCATCCAACGCGGCGCTCTCAGAGCCTTCGTTGTGGATCAGGACGGTCAGCCGCAGGGCTTCGCCCGCGACCTCACCGGGCAGGCGTGCCTCGCCCTGCACCTTTTCGATCTTCTCCAGCGACACGGTCAGGCGTCCGGGCAGCTCCGAGTCGGAATCGAGCCCCACCGCGGGCATCTCGGGGAGCACGCCGGCCACGGGCGATGCCGACGGCGCGACGGGATCGACCGCGGGCCGACCCGCGGGATCGTTCGCCGGCGGCACCGCATCAGAGGACGCCGCGGGCGTCGACGTCTGGCCACCGGCGTCGGGAACCTGGGCGGAGGACGGGCTCGGCGAGGCGGGCGCCGCACCGGGCCGCCCGGACCAGACCGCCCAGATCCCCACCGCGAGGACCGCGGCCACGAGAATCCCGATCAGAACACGACGCCGCACCACGACCTCATTCGACTTCTGCTGTTCGTCCACCGCACCGCTCCATTTCCGTTCTACCCCACCCGACTCCAACACGATCCTTCAGTATTGAAGTTCCGAACTCTCGCATCGCGCCTCGAACAACCGGGCAATGCGAAAGCAATTTCGCGGTACACGCATCATGCAATACCAGCCAGCATGCATTGTATGGGCTATCTACCCCGCACACCAACCATCATCCACGCGTGGCGAAAGACGGAAAAGAGGTGAATCGTCAGGCCCGGGCCGACGTGAGCGAACGCACGTCACGGAACCACTTCGGCAGCGCCAAAAGCAGGAAGAAGACCGTGGCGAGGGTGAGGAGACCATAGATCGCGACGAACACGCTCGTGGCCCCGTACAACGCGAACGTCAGGCAGAGAATCCCGTAGTCGGTGGGCAGAACCAGGACCGAACGCAGCCATGGCATCCGTCCGCCGGAGGCCGCCTTCGAAGTCACCCCGTGCGCGCGGCGCAACTGTTCGGTCAGGATCATCCCGAAGAACAGCACCGAGGAGACGGCCGCATTGACGAGCGGAACCAGCAACCAGATCGGTTCGATCGCAGCGAATCGCCACAATCCGATCAGCATGCCCAAGGGCAGGGTGACCACCTTCAGCGCGTCGACGATATGGTCGAGCCATTCGCCGGCGGGGCTACCCAAACCGGTCAAGCGGGCGACCTGGCCGTCGGCGGAGTCCCACGCGTAGCCCAGCACGAGCAACACCATCACGACGAGGCCGAGCCACCACGACGGGGGTAGGGCGATGAGGAGCGCAATGCCCGTGAACGTGTGCAGGGCGCTCACCCCGGTGACCTGGTTCGGGGTCATCCCCGCCTTGTAGGCCGCCGCGGCGAGGTAGCGTCCGATCTTGCGATTGACGAACCTCGAGTAGGCGGGCGCGCTGCGCGCCGCACCCTTCTGTGCGCTAGCCAGCCTTGAAACCACCGCGCCATACGATTCGGTCACGCGTCCACCTCACTTACCAAGTACTTCAATTTGCCTCCGGGGGACTCCAGTGAGTCCACGTACCGGATAGTCACGGGCACCAGATCGCGGAGTTGCCGCCGGAAACCCTCGATGACCCGCTCGATATTCTCTTCCGCGTTCTCCTCGTCGCCACGGACCACGAGGACCTCGATCGAGTAGTCACGGGCCTGCCGCACCTGGAACATGCGGACCGCACGCGGATAATTGCCGAACATCCCCATGATCCCGTGGTTGGACCCACCGCCGCCGGGCAGCCTGATCAGGTCGGTGGTCCGGCCCTGCACCGGCTCCATCACCGGCAACCCGATGCCGCATGGGCAGGGCCCCTCGCGCAAGATCCCGCGATCGCCGAGGCGATAGCGGATGATCGGGAACACTCTGTTGGCCAGATCGGTGATCACGATGTCGCCGAGCGTGCCCGCCGGCACCGGCTGACCGTTCTCGTCGACGATCTCGAGCATCCGGGCGTCGGCGAAGATGTGCAGACCGTTCTGCTCGCGGCACTCCCCCGCCATCCAGTTGACCTCGGAACCGCGGTACTCGTCGTAGACCGGAACGCCGTAGACCGACTCGAGGCGCTGGCGCACGCTCTCGGTCAACGGGGCCGCAGTGGTCGCGATGGCGCGCAGGCTGGGCACCCGCAGGTCGTGCTCGTCCAGGAAATCCGCGAAGGCGACCATCGCCCCGACGTAGCCCTCGAGGAGGGCCGGCCGGGTGCGGAGAAGCCGCCGGTGGAAGTCCGCCATCGAGGCCGGATCGAAGTACTTGGCATCGAGGTAGACCTGCGAGGAGGGCCACCACGACAGCGTCGACTTGACCGAGTCGAGGCGTCCGAACCCCCAGCGGCCGATGCGCGCCAGGTTGTCCCACGGCTCGATGCCCCACCAGCGGTACATGCGCCAGGCCAGGGCCAACAGCGGCACCCGCGCGTCGCGGCGGATCCGCAACGGCTCGCCGGTGCTCCCACCGGTCAGGCCCACGACGGCATTGCGCGGCGTCGCCTCGGCGCTCAGCACCTCGGACTCATGCTCGCGCAGGCTCGCGCGATCGGTGATCGGTATCCGCGCCCATTCCGCGGGCTCCTCGATCCGATCCAGATCGACGCCGGCGTCCTTCAGCAGACGGGTGTAGTAGGGCGACTGCTCGGCGGCGAACCGTGCGATGGACGCCGCGCGCTCCCGCTGCAGCGTCAGAACCTCCGCGGGCGTGAGGCGCTCGTGCGCCAGAAGCTCTCGAAGGTAGTCGCCCGAGCGGTGCTTGATGGTTCGGCTTTTCGCGACGAACGCGAGCTCGGCGAGACTCGGCATATCAGCCGTTCTCCCCGCGTCCGGGTCGCCGCCGCCGCGTTCCCCACCAGGGCCCGCTGACCTCGCCGGCGACGAGCCGGCGCGCCAGGTCCTCGTAGCCGTCGGCCACGTGATCCCAGTCGTAGGCGCGGGCGCGCTCCTGGAGCCGTTCCCCGCGGCTGAGCTGATCGTCGACGTCGGCCTCCGCCCGCTCGACCGCCTTCGCCACATCGGCGGGATCGCCGAAGAACAGCCCGTCAGCACCCACCACCTCGCGGTTGAATGCGACGTCGAACGCGGTCGTCGCCGCCCCGGCACCGATCGCGCGCAGCAGCGACGGATTCGTGCCGCCCACCGAATGCCCGTGAAGGTAACTGAGGCAGTGTGCGTACATCTGGTCCAGCAGGTCCTGATCCCAGACCCCGCCGAAGAAACGCACGCGCGGGTCACCCTCGGCGAGCGAGCGGACCTTCGCCACGTACCAATCGGCATAGGGCGCCGACCCGACCACGACCAGCGGCCGGGTCGCGGAGGAGCGCAGGTACCCCTCGACGATCATGTCGACATGATTCTCGGGCTCGAACCGGGCAACGACCAAGTGGAACCCGTCCGGGGACAGGCCGGCCTCGGCCAGCTTGTCGGAGGCCACGTCGGTGAGGATGGGCGCCCCGTAAGTGATGAGTTCGGTCGGGACGCCGAACTCCTCTTGGTAATAGTCGGCGATTCCCTGCGCGTCGGCAATCAGCGCATCCGACATCCACACCGAGGCCGTCTCGGCCCCGCGGTAGTAAGCCTGTCCCTTGGGCCCCCACTTGGCGCGCTTCCATTCCAGTCCGTCCACATGCGTGGCCACCGGGATGCGCGCGGCGCGGATCACCGGGAGGAACGGCGCGTTGGCGGCGTTGAACAAGAAGGCTGCATCGGTGCGGTGCGTTGCGAGATGAAGCGCGGAAAGGCCGGTGTGGCTGAGCGTCTCAAGCGCACGATGACGCAGAGCAGGCAGCGTCACCAGTTTCATGCCGCGGTAGGAATCGGTCACCTCGGAATTGCCGGTGCGGCAATAGACGCGGATGTCATGCCCCCGCTCGACCAGGCGGGTCCCGATTTCTTCGATGGCGGTTTCGAAGCCCCCGTAGCGCGCCGGGGCGCCGCGGGTACCGACCATCGCAATCGACAGCGCTCGGCTCATGAGGCGGCCTGGCCGAGCTCGGCGGTGTTGCCTCGGGTCAGGAACTCCCGCAGCATGGTCGAGGACGTCCCCGCCGTGTACGGCAGGTAGAGCACCCGGGCGCCGACCTCGGCCATCTCGGCCTCGAGCTGGGCGCCCTTCGGCGTCCCCAGCCAGTCGTCGCCCTTGAAAAGTACGTCGAACGGGTGCCGCCGCCAGGCTTCGCGCTTGTCCTGCGACACATCCGTCACCACGTCATCGACGAATCGCAGGTGTGCGACCAGTTCCATGCGCTCACGATGCGGCACCACCGGTGCACGGTTCTTCATCGCGATCAGCGCCTCGTCGGTGGCCACGCCCACGATGAGGCGGTCGCAACGTTCCCGTGCCGCGCGCAAGATATTCAAATGCCCGATGTGCAGCATGTCGAACCCGCCCGGCACATAGCCGACGACGGTGTGTGAAGTCGTCATTCTTTTCCCATCCCCCGATGAAAATTCTCGAGACCCTTCCGCAACCGGCAGTGTCTCCGTTTCACGCCCCCATGCCCGCAACGCTCGAACGATCGTCTACGGGGGGCGCTTTGAACTATCCTAGCCCCGAATTCCCCTAAGGTGAGAACTGCCACCATGTGGAGGGCAGCCGTACCCGGTGGTGACCTATGCCCCCCGACACGATCGGAGACCCCATGCCTGAATCCGTCCGCGACACCGTTCTGCTCGCGCATCCTTCGCCGGATCTGTACGGTTCCGATCTTCAGATGCTCGAGACCGTCACCGGTTTCGTGGACGACGACTGGCGGGTGGTGGTCGTCCTGCCGAAGGAGGGCCCGCTGCTGCCGCTGCTCGTCGAGCGCGGCGCCGAGGTCCGCATCATGCGGTTCCCGGTCGTCAGCCGCTCCCTGCTCCATCCGCGCCGGTTCCTGGGGTTCGTGGCCGACACCGTGCGCGCGCAGATCGGCGCCCACCGCGAGATCCGGCGTGTGAGGCCGTCGGTCGTCTGGGTGAACACGGTGACCTGCCCGGTGTGGCTGTCGGCGGCTCGCAGCGCCGGCACCCGCGCCGTGGTGCACGTGCACGAGGCGGAGGAGGACGGCAGCAAGCTGGTGCGGATGGCCCTGGTCTCGCCGCTGGCGTTGGCCCGGACGATCGTGGTGAACAGCCGCGCGGCGTCCCGTGCCATCACCGACGCGCTGCCTTTCCTGCGCGCCAAGATCGATCTCGTCTACAACGGCGTCCCCGGGCCCGAGCACGAGCCGGTGCCGCCCGCGCCGCACCAGGGCACGACCAGGATCGCGCTCGTCGGCCGGCTGAGCCCCCGCAAGGGCAGCGACACCGCCCTGGAGGCCACCGCGCTGTTGCGCGCCGAGGGCCTCGACGTCCACCTTGACCTCTACGGGGCGGTGTTCCCCGGGTACGAGTGGTTCGAGACCGAATTGCGCGAGCGCGCCGCGCGCCCGGACCTCGACGGTGCCGTCACCTTCCATGGGTACGTCCGTCCGGTGTGGCGGTCGCTGGAGGCCGCCGACGTGGTCATCGTGCCGTCGCGGGTGGAGCCGTTCGGCAATGTGGCGGTCGAGGCTCAGATGGCCTGCCGTCCCGTGGTCGTCTCGGCGGTGCAGGGGCTGACCGAGATCGTCAGCGACGGCGACAACGGTCTGCACGCCCAGACCGCCTCGGCCGCCGACCTGGCACGTGCGGTCGGTTCGGTGATCCGCTCCCCCGAGCTCGCCCATCGGCTCGCGCTCGCCGGCCGGCGCAACGCACTGGACCGGTTCACCGTCGAGCGCTACCGCAGCGAGATCGCGCGCGTGCTGGACGAGGCGAACTCCTAGGCTCGCCGGCGCGGCCGAGGCGTCGCTCCGCGACGCTGCCGTGCCCCCGGCGGGACTCGAACCCGCACTGAAGCGGGTTTAAGCCGCCTGCCTCTGCCGATTGGGCCACGGGGGCAACGCCGGGCCTGGACCCGAGTCTAGTGTTGGGCCGGCCCGGCTCAGGCCAGCAGGGCGGCCACCAGGCCGTCCAGGATGTCCGCCTCGCTGACCCGCAGGTCCACCGGCATCCGGACGCCGACCCGGTGACAGATCAGCGCACCGGCGCAGATCACGTCGGCGCGACCCGGCACCATGGTCGGGATCTGGAGCACCTGCGCCACCGGCTCGACCAGCAGCCGGGCCGACAACTCGGCCAGATCGGAGCGCGCCAGCAGCGACCCGTGCACGCGCGCGCGGTCGTAGACGTCCAGGCGCTGCACGATCGCCGACAGCGAGGTGGCGGTGCCGCCGACGCCGATCCAAGTGCGCTGGCGGTCGAAGTCGATGCCGGAGGCGTCCAGCAGGTCGTCGATGAACTCGCTCGCCTCCGCGATCTCGTCGGGGCGCGGCGGGTCGCCGAACAGGAACCGCTCCCGCAGCCGCACCGATCCCATGTCGAGCGAGATGCCCCGCAGCGGCGCGCCGGGGCGGCCCGAGACCAGCTCGGTGGAGCCGCCGCCGATGTCCATCACCAGGGCCGGAGTCTGAGCGTCCGGGATCGCCGACAGCGCCCCGTCGAAGGACAGCCGGGCCTCTTCGTCGCCGGAGATGATCTCGGCGTCCACGCCCAGGCGTGCGCGGACGCCGGCGTAGAACTCGTCGCGGTTGCGCGCATCCCGCGCGGCGGAGGTGGCCACGAACCGGACGCGCCCCACGCCGAATTCGCCGAGCATCGCGGCGTACTCGTCACAGGCCGCCATGGTGCGCGCGAGGGCATCGGGGTGGAATTCGCCGGTGGCGTCCACGCCCTGCCCCAGCCGGGTCAGCCGCAGGTCGCGGTGCACTTCCCGGAAACCGCCCGGCTGCGGCGCCGCCTCGGCGACCAGCAGGCGGATCGAGTTGGTGCCACAGTCGACCGCAGCGACGCGGGTGCTCATGCTTCCTCCAGGCAGGGACGGGTCCAGAACTCACCGAGGGCGTCCAGCACCTCGTCGCCGAGCGGGTTGACGCCGCGCCCGGCCGCCAGCGCGTGCCCGGCGAGGACGTGCAGGCACTTGACCCGCCCCGGCATGCCGCCTGCGGAGACGCCCGCGATCTCGGGCACCTCGCCCAGCGCGGCCCGGTCGGCCAGGTAGGCCTCGTGCGCGGCGCGGTAGGACGCGGCCAGCGCCTCGTCGGTGGCCAGCCGCTCGGTCATCTCGGCCATCACGCCGGACGACTCCAACGTCGAACAGCCCGCGACCGCGCGCGGGCAGGTCAAGTAGTAGGTGGTCGGGAACGGCGTCCCGTCGGGCAGTCTCGGCTCGGTGGCGACCACGCCGGGCTTGCCGCACGGGCAGCGCCACGCGATGCCGGCGATGCCACGCGGCGTCCGGCCGAGCTGGTCGGCGAGCACGGCGACATCGGACGCCGTAGCGGTCTCGTAGGTGGGCACCCGCCCCACCCTACGCTCAGCGCGCGGGGCCATCCACCCGGTCGGCTTCCTTCATGGACGCGGCGACGCGGTCCCACCAGCGCTCCTCAAGGCCGCTGACGTGGGCTCCGCCGACCCCGTCGATGCCCTCGGTACCCGACAGCATCGACCCGTCGGCGCCGATCACCCGGTAGCCGACCTCGCCGGGCATCACCCAGCCCAGCCGCGAGCGCGCCTGCGCGCTGACGAACGCCGGGTCGTTCCAGCGGACGAGTTCATCCTCCAAGGCGGCGATCTGCTGGTTGCGCTGCTCGATCTGGGCGTTGGCCAAGGCAAGCTGCTGTGACTGCATCAGCCACACGCGCAGCGCGCCCGCGAACGAGAACACCAGCAGCACCACGACGGTGAACACGGCGAGCGCCCGCCGGGTGAACCCCAACCGCGGACGCCTCCCGCGCGCAGCCTGCGGCGTCCGGGAGGCCCGGGCCGGCCGGGGTGCCTCCGCCGCCTCGACCGACACCGGGGACGCCGGCGATGTGCGGGGTCGGCGGGTCGACCGTCCGCGCCCGGACGGCTGACGGTTCAGCCGGTTGTCACCCAAGGAAGAACGCCTCTCGTGCGCGAAGTGGTGGTCTCGAAACACCAGGGTAGGCGCAACGGCGCCACAATCCAGATCCGACACCCCGCCGGTGAACGTGCGAGACGGCCGGCCCCCACAGGGGACCGGCCGTCTGGCGTGGTGACTGATCAGCCCTTGAAGCGCGGGAACGCGGCGCGGCCCGCGTAGACCGCGGCGTCCTCGAGCTGCTCCTCGATGCGGATGAGCTGGTTGTACTTCTCGACGCGCTCGGAGCGAGCCGGGGCACCGGTCTTGATCTGGCCGCAGTTGGTGGCGACGGCCAGGTCGGCGATGGTGGTGTCACCGGTCTCACCGGAGCGGTGCGACATCATGCAGCGGTAGCCGTTGCGGTGCGCGAGCTCGACGGCGTCCAGGGTCTCGGTGAGCGAGCCGATCTGGTTGACCTTGACGAGCAGGGCGTTGGCGGTCTGGGTGTCGATGCCGCGCTGCAGGCGAGTCGGGTTGGTGACGAACAGGTCGTCGCCGACCAGCTGCACCTTGTCGCCGAGGGCGTCGGTGATCTTCTTCCAGCCGTCCCAGTCGGACTCGTCCAGCGGATCCTCGATGGAGACCAGCGGGTACTTCTCGACCAGGCCGACGTAGTACTCGATCATCTCGTCGGACGACTTGGAGGCGCCCTCGAAGGTGTAGGAGCCATCGTTGTGGAACTCCGAGGCGGCGACGTCGAGCGCGAGGGCGATGTCCTTGCCCGGCTCGAGACCGGCGGCCTTGATCGCCTCGACGATCAGGTCGAGCGCGGCGGCGTTGGACTCCAGGTTCGGCGCGAAGCCGCCCTCGTCGCCCAGGCCGGTGGCCAGGCCACGGTCATGCAGCACCTTCTTCAGCGAGTGGTACACGGCCGCGCCGAGCTGGACGGCCTGCACGAAGGTCTCCGCGCCGATCGGGGCGATCATGAACTCCTGGATGTCAACGTTGGAGTCGGCGTGCGACCCACCGTTGAGGATGTTCATCATCGGGACCGGGAGCACGTGGGCGTTCGGGCCGCCGACGTAGCGGTACAGCGGGAGGCCGGAGGATTCGGCGGCGGCGCGGGCCACGGCGAGCGAGACGCCGAGGATGGCGTTGGCGCCGAGCTTGCCCTTGTTGTCGGTGCCGTCGAGGGCGATCATGGCCGCGTCGATCTCACGCTGATCGGTGGCGTCGAGCCCGAGGACCTCTTCGGCGATGGCCTCGTTGACGTTCTCGACAGCCTGGAGGACACCCTTGCCCCCGTAGCGGCTCTTGTCGCCGTCGCGCAGCTCGACGGCCTCGAACGCGCCGGTCGACGCGCCGGACGGAACCGCGGCGCGGCCCTGCGAATCGTCGTCGAGGAGAACCTCGACCTCAACGGTGGGGTTGCCGCGGGAATCCAGGATTTCGCGGGCGGTGACGATGTCGATGCTTGCCACAGTGACTACCTTTCGTCGTTGTCTGGGCTTGGCTCACACCCTAGCGCCGATGACGTGTGCGCGCGGGTTTGCTTGCGTTGTTCTTCTCAGGGTTTGGATCGTTTTTCTGCTGCGTTCACCGCGCGTTCGCGCGCGCCGCCTCGCGGCAGGCCCTGCTCAGGCTTGGATTTGTGTGGGCTGCGACAGCGCACCGGAGGTCAGGCCGAGTTCGACCGGATCCCAGTTGCCGTAGCGGGGGTTGAACGTGATGGGGGTCTTCGCCAGTTCCTCGCGGAACTGGTCGCTGCCGACCTCCTGCAGCAGCGCGTAGGTGGTGCCCACCGCGTCCGCCCACGGTGCGCCCTCCGGTGTGCCGGCCACCATCTGGGCGGCCTGGTTGCCCTCGATCACGGCCTTCTTGCCGGCCTCGGACAGGGTGAGACCCAGGCGGTCCGCGATCTGCCGGGAGGCCTCACCGAGGGTGAGGTCATAGGCAGCCTGCCGCAGCGAAGCGGACGCCTCAGCGCCCGTCACCGCGGTGATCGCCCCGGCCACGGCCTGGGCCTCGCTGTCGGGGACGCGTTGGCCACCCACGACGGCGGCGGCGTTCGGCGGTGCCGAGCATCCGGTCAGCAGGATCGCCGCGGCAGCGGCGGCGGCAACAAAGCGCGCGGGCTTGTTCATCTTCTTCGAGGTCTCCTCGGCCGTGAATGGACGCCTCGATCCTAGCCCGATCCCCCGCCGCCCGCCGGTACGGCGATGCCCGCGCACCGGCGTCCGGTGGCACCTTCGGGTCTGGAGTCAGCTACCCAGCAGCAAGGCGTTCACCGCGGCGGTGGCCCACTCCAGCAGGGCGGCGTCGGTCAGCGGCTTGCCCGCGATGGGCGCGGTCATCGGACGCGGCAGGAACAGCTGCCCGGTCGCCTTGTTGATCCGCGAGCCCGGGTAGAGCCGCTGGCGGCGCATATCGCGGCTCTCGGGCAGCGATACCGGGGAGAACCGGATCATCGTGCCCGCGCTGAGCACCTCGGTGATGCCGGCCTCACGGCACAGCAGCCGGAACCGGGCGACGCCGAACAGGTTCTCCACCGGTTCGGGCAGCGGGCCGTAGCGGTCGAGCAGTTCGGCGCGGACCGCGTCCAGTTCGGCCGGCGCGCGCACCGCGGCCAGCCGCTTGTACATCTCCAGGCGCAGCCGCTCGGATTCGACGTAGTCGACCGGCAGGTGGGCGTCCACGGTCAGCTCGATCTTCATCTCGGGCTCGGGTTCGGACGCCTCACCGCGGAAGTCGGCGACCGCCTCGCCGACCAGCCGGATGTAGAGGTCGAAGCCGACGTCGGCGATGTGCCCGGACTGTTCCTCGCCGAGCAGGTTGCCCGCGCCGCGGATCTCCAGATCCTTCATCGCGATCGCCATGCCCGCGCCCAGGTCGGTGTGCGCGGCCATGGTGGCGAGCCGGTCGTGCGCGGTGTCGGTGAGCGGCTTCTCCGGCGGGTACAGGAAGTAGGCGTAGCCGCGCTCGCGGCCGCGCCCGACGCGTCCGCGCAGCTGGTGCAGCTGAGAGAGGCCGAGCAGGTCGGCCCGCTCGATGATCAACGTGTTGGCCGAGCTGATGTCCAGCCCCGCCTCGACGATCGTGGTGCAGACCAGCACGTCGGCCTCGCGCTCCCAGAAGTCGACCATCACCCGCTCCAGCTGATGCTCGTTCATCTGCCCGTGCGCGACCGCGACGCGCGCCTCGGGCACCAGGTCGCGGATGTGCGCGGCGGCCTTCTCGATCGTGTTCACCCGGTTGTGGATGTAGAACACCTGGCCCTCGCGGGCCAGTTCGCGGCGGATCGCGGCACGGATCTGGGCGTCGTCGCTGGGCCCGGCGAAGGTGAGCACCGGGTGGCGTTCCTCGGGCGGGGTGGCGATCACGCTCATCTCGCGGATGCCGGTGATCGCCATCTCCAGCGTGCGCGGGATCGGGGTGGCCGACATGGCGAGCACGTCCACGTTGAGGCGCAGCTTCTTCAGCGCCTCCTTGTGGTCGACGCCGAAGCGCTGCTCCTCGTCGATGATGACCAGGCCGAGATCCTTGAACTGCACCTCGTTGCCAAACAGCCGGTGCGTGCCGACGACGACGTCGACCGAGCCGTCGGCGATCCCGTCCATCACTGCGCGCGACTGGGCCGGGGTCTGGAACCGGCTCAGCGCGGCGACGGTGACCGGGAAGCCGGCGTACCGGTCGGCGAAGGTGGCGTAGTGCTGCTGGACCAGCAGCGTGGTCGGCACCAGGATCGCGACCTGCTTGCCGTCCATCACCGCCTTGAACGCGGCCCTCACGGCGATCTCGGTCTTGCCGTAGCCGACGTCGCCGCAGATCAACCGGTCCATCGGCACGATCTGCTCCATGTCGCGCTTCACCTCGGTGATCGCGCCCATCTGGTCGGGGGTCTCCACGTAGGAGAAGTTGTCTTCGAGTTCGCGCTGCCACGGGCTGTCCGGCCCGAACGCGTACCCCTGCGAGGCCTGCCGGGCGGCGTACAGCTTGATCAGCTCGGCGGCGATCTCACGGACGGCCTTGCGGGCGCGCGCCTTGCGCTTGTTCCAGTCCGCGCCACCCATCCGGTCCAGCGAGGGGGCCTCGCCGCCCACGTAGCGGGTGACCTGGTCGAGGGCGTCCATCGGGATGAACAGCCGGTCGCCGGGCTGGCCGCGCTTGGACGCCGCATACTCGATGACCAGGTATTCGCGGGTGGCGCCGCCGACGGTGCGGGTCATCATCTCGACGTAGCGGCCCACGCCGTGCGCGTCGTGGACGATGTAGTCCCCCGGCTTGAGCTGCAGCGGGTCGATGGCGTTCTTGCGGCGGGCCGGCAGTTTGCGTTCGGCCTTGTCGGCCGGGCCCTTCGCCCCGGACAGGTCACCGGAGGTGAAGACGCGCAGGTTGAGCCGGTCCAGCCGGAAACCGCGGGGCAGGTCGGCGACCATGATCTCGGCCCGGCCCGCCAGGTCGTGCTCGGCGAGCACCTCGCCCAGGCGCTGGGCGCGTCCGGCCGAATCGGCGACCAGCACCACGGTGGTGCCGGCGGCGACGGCGTCCGCGATGGCCTTCACGGCCGCTTCGAGGTCGCCGCGGAACGGCTCGTTCTCCTCGGCGGGGATCTGGCGGGATTCCGGGTCCTCGGCGAACGGCGACAGCGTCCACCAGGCCTGGCCGCGATCCAGCGCGCCGCCGCGCACCTCGGCCAGCTGCCGGTAGGCGGACGCCGCCAGGTCGATCGGCGCCTTGCCGCCCTCGGCCGCCGCCGACCAGGACGCCGCCAGGAACTCCTGGCTGGTGGCGTGCAACTCAAGGGCGCGGGTGCGCACCTTCTCGGGATCGCTGACCAGCACGGTGGTGTTGGCCGGCAGCACGTCGGTGAGCAGTTCGAGCTTGTCGACCAGCGCGGGGGCGAGGGCCTCCATGCCGTCGACGGCATGGCCCTCGGCGATCCGGGTGAACAGTTCGCGAAGCTGATCGGGGACGCCCGCGCGCGCGGCATGCGCAGCGGCCCGGGCGCGCACCTGCTCGGTGAGCAGCATCTCGCGGCACGGATCGGCGGTGACCTCGTCGAGGGTGTCCTCCAGCGAACGCTGGTCGGCGACCGCGAACGGGCGGATCTCCTCGATGGTGTCGCCGAAGAAGTCGATGCGGACCGGATGCTCCAGCGTCGGCGGGAACACGTCGACGATGCCGCCGCGCACCGCGAACTCGCCGCGGCGCTCGACCAGGTCGACGCGCACGTAGGCGGCATCCACCAGGGCGCGGGCGATGTCGTCGACGTCGTGGTCCTCGCCGACGGCGATCCGGACCGGCCGCAGCTCGCCCAGCCCGGCGACCTGCGGCTGCAGCACGGCGCGGACCGGCGCGACCACGATGCGCGGGGCCGGCTGCGGGGCATGGCCGGCCAGGCGGCGCAGCACGGTGAGGCGGCGTCCGACCGTATCCGAGCGTGGGCTCAGCCGCTCGTGCGGCAGCGTCTCCCAGGCCGGGTAGTAGGCGACGGCGTCCGCACCGATCAGCGAGGCCAGCGCGTCGCGGGTGTTCTCGGCCTCGCGATAGGTGGAGGTGACCACCAGCAGCGGACGCCCCCCCTGGCTGCTCAGCGCCGCCGCGAGCAGCGGGCGCACCGCGGCCGGGCAGACGGCGTCCAGCGTCGGCTCCGCGCCTGCGCGCGCGGCGTCGATCAGCCGCGCGAGGGTGGGTTCGGAGGCGACGAGCTCGATCAGGCCCGCACTATTCACCCCGACAGTGTAGTTCGCGCCGGATCAGCCGATCAGGCCGTGCCACTCCTGCAGTGAGCGGACACCCTCGGTGCCGCGGCGGTGCGCGGCGATGCCGATCGCGGCGGCGTAGGCGCCGGAGGTGGTGGTCATGTACGGCACCTTGGCGCGGATCGCGGCCTTGCGGATGTAGCTGTCGTCGACCTCGGACTCCTTGCCGGCCGGGGTGTTCACCACGAGTTGGACGCGGCCCTCGCGAACGTCGTCGACCATATTCGGAGTGCCCTCGTGCAGCTTCTCGACCACCATCGCGTCGATGCCGTTCTTGGCCAGGAAGGCCGCGGTGCCCTGCGTCGCCGCGATCTGGAATCCGCTCGCCACGAAGGTGCGCGCCGCGGTCAGCACATTGGCACCCGGCGTGCCGGGCTGGGTGCCGACCCGGTCGCGGGCGGCGACCGTCATCAGCACCGTGCCTTCGGTGGGCAGCGGCGACTGGATCGCCTCCTGGCTCTTGAAGAAGGCCAGCCCCGGGTTGGAGGCCAGCCCCAGCACCTCACCGGTCGAGCGCATCTCGGGGCCGAGCACCGGATCGACCTCGGGGAACATCGAGAACGGGAACACCGCCTCCTTGGCGCCGAAGTAGGGCACCGCCCGCTTGGTCAGGCCGAGCGAGGCCAGCGACTCCCCCAGCATCAGCCGGGTCGCCAACGAGGCCATGTTGACGTCGCACACCTTGCTGACCAGCGGCACCGTCCGGGATGCGCGCGGGTTCGCCTCCAGCACGTAGACGACGCCACCCGAGATCGCGTACTGGATGTTCATCAACCCGACCACGCCGAGTTCGACGGCGATCCGGCGGGTGTAGTCCTCGATGGTGGCCAGGTGCTCGGCCGGGATCGTCACGCTCGGCACCAGGCAGGCCGAATCGCCCGAATGGATGCCGGCGTACTCGATGTGTTCCATCACCGCCGGGACGAAGGCGTCCGTGCCGTCGCACACGGCGTCCGCCTCGCATTCGAGCGCGTTCTCCAGGAAGCGGTCGATCAGGATCGGGCGATCCGGGGTGACGCCCTCGGCGGCGTCCATGTAGCGGCGCAGACCCTCGTCGTCGTGGATGATCTCCATGCCGCGCCCGCCCAGCACGTAGCTCGGCCGCACGATCACCGGGTAGCCGATGCCGGACGCCACCGCGACGGCCTCGGCGGTGGTGACGGCCATGCCGGCGGCCGGCATCGGGATGCGCAGCCGGTCCATGATGGCGCGGAACTGGTCGCGGTCCTCGGCCAGGTCGATGGTGGCCGGGGAGGTGCCCAGGATCGGGACGCCGGCCTCCTGCAGCGCGCGGGCGATGTTCAGCGGGGTCTGGCCGCCGAACTGGCAGACGACCCCCTCGGGCTTCTCGCGCTCGTAGATGGCCAGCACGTCCTCGACGGTGAGCGGCTCGAAGTAGAGCTTGTCGGAGGTGTCGTAGTCGGTGGAGACGGTCTCGGGATTGCAGTTGACCATGATCGTCTCGAAGCCGGCCTCGCGCAGCGTGTAGGCGGCGTGCACGCAGCAGTAGTCGAACTCGATGCCCTGGCCGATCCGGTTCGGGCCGCCGCCGAGCACCATCACCTTGCGGCGATCCGAGACCGGCTTGGGCGCGGGCAGCGGGTTCGGTTTGGCGGGGTCCTCGGGCAGGTAGGTCGAGTAGTAGTACTCGGCGTCCTCCACCCCCGAGACCGGGACGGCCTCGTAGCGATGCACGATGCCGTCGGCGATCCGGCGCGCGCGCAACTCAGCCTCGGCGACGCCAAGGATCGCGGCCAGGTAGGCGTCGCCCAGGCCGGCCTGCTTGGCGGTGCGCAGGGCCTCGGCGGGCAGGTCCGCCAGGCGTCCGGCGTAGGCCTCCACCGCCTGCTCGGCGGCCAGGATCGCGGCCATCTGCTCCAGGAACCAGGCCTTGATGTGGGTGAGCTCGGCCAGCTGCTCGATGCTCGCCCCGGCGCGGAGCGCCTCGTACAGCAGGTACTGCCGGTCCGAACTCGGCTCGGCGAGCCGGGCCAGCAGCGCGTCGAGGCCCAACTCGCGGAAATCGGAGGCGTTGCCGAGGCCGGAGCGCCCGTTCTCCAGGCCGCGGATCGCCTTGCCGAAGGCCTCGTTGTAGCTCTTGCCGATGCTCATCACCTCGCCGACCGCGCGCATCTGCGTGCCCAGCTTGTCGATCGCGCCGGGGAACTTCTCGAACGCCCAGCGGGCGAACTTGGCCACCACGTAGTCGCCCTCGGGGGTGTAGCGCTCCAGGGTGCCGTCGCGCCAGTACGGGATCTCGTCGAGGGTGAGGCCGGCCGCGAGCAGGGTGGAGACCATCGCGATCGGGAAGCCGGTCGCCTTCGAGGCCAGCGCCGAACTGCGCGAGGTGCGCGGATTGATCTCGATGACCACCACCCGGCCGGTCTTCGGGTTGTGCGCCAGCTGCACGTTGGTGCCGCCGACCACGCCGATCTCGGAGACGATCTTGTGCGCGATGCGTTCCAGTTCTTCCTGAAGTTCGGGAGCGATGGTCATCATCGGGGCGTTGCAGTAGGAGTCGCCGGTGTGCACGCCGACGGCGTCCACGTTCTCGATGAAGCAGACGCTGATCAGCTGGTCCTTGGCGTCGCGGACCACCTCGACCTCCAGTTCCTCCCAGCCGAGGATGGACTCCTCGACCAGGATCTGGTCGATCGGGGAGGCCTGGATGCCGCGGAACGCGATGGTGCGCATGTCCTCGT
Organism: Propioniciclava sp.; assembly: GCF_047602245.1. Taxonomy (GTDB): domain Bacteria; phylum Actinomycetota; class Actinomycetes; order Propionibacteriales; family Propionibacteriaceae; genus Propioniciclava. The sequence goes on along the minus strand of NZ_JASGHT010000001.1, from coordinate 2,376,213 downwards.
CGTCGTAGACGAAGCCGCCGCCGGTGCCGCCCATCGTGTAGGCCGGGCGCACCACCATCGGGTAGCCGACCTCGGCGGCGAAGGCGAGGGCGTCCTCGACGCTGGTCACCGTCTTCGAGCGCGGCATGTCGACGCCGATCTCGGCCATGGTCCGCTTGAAGGTCTCGCGATCCTCACCGCGCTCGATCACATCCTGGGTGATGCCGATCATCGCCACGCCGTTCGCCTGGAGAATCCCTTGGCGATCCAGCGCCGTCGACAGGTTGAGGCCGGTCTGGCCGCCCAGATTGGGCAGCAGCGCGTCCGGCTTCGACTTCTTGATGATCTTCTCCAGCGTCGGCACATTGAGCGGCTCGATGAAGGTCTCATCAGCCATCAACGGATCGGTCATGATCGTCGCTGGGTTCGAGTTGACCAGCGCCACCTCGTAACCGAGCCCGCGCAGCGCCTTGCAGGCCTGGGTGCCTGAATAGTCGAACTCGCACGCTTGGCCGATCACGATCGGCCCCGATCCGATGATCAGAACCTTGCTGATGTCGTCGCGCTTGGGCATGCGGTGCCTACCTCCGTTGGTCGGGATCGCCAACAACCCTAGTGCCCCGGCCCGCTCAGTTCGGCCGGTCGCCGCAACCCGGGCGGTCTCGCTACACGCCGACGACCTTGACGTGCCCCTCGCACAACCGGCTGAGATCTCCCGGATCGGACGTCATCAACGCGACGGGGCGCACTTGGCGGGAGGCCAACTCCGCGACGACCGCATCGATGGCATGAGCATGCCCGTGCAATCCCGCGGCGACCAAGAGCGCACTGGCCGCTCGCGCCGATCGATCGGTCACCGGCTCGATACGCACGCGGGATAGGACCCAGTCGAGACGACGCCGGTCGAGCCGTCGGTGTGTCACCTCGAGAATGGTCATCGCCGAAACAACGACATCCGCTTCGCGACGATGCGCGGCCCTCAACAGCGCCAGGATTCGCCGGTCTTCAACGAGCCAGCCGGACAGGCCCTGGGCGTCGAGCACCACCGTTCCACCCGCAGCGTTCACGCCGCTCCCGCGCTTGTCTTCTCGCCGAACAACTCTCCCTCAGCAGCGGCGATATCGGCCTCGCTGAAGAAACCGTGCTCCTGCTCATGACGATCGAGTTCCTGCCCCAGCAGCGCATGACGGATCTTCGCCGCGAGAGCCTCGGCCGCATAGCCGGACAGGTTGTCCGTCAGCCCGCGGGCGGCCTCGACCAACTCCTCCGGGAGCGTGATCGTGATCTTCTTGGTCACCATCACCGCACCATACTGCGATATGGCGTTCGTGCCTAGAGGGGCGCCCCAACGATCAGGAGTTGAAGCGGTTCTGGGCGGTCGCGAGGTCGTGGTTGATCAGGCATTCGACGGCGTCGGCGGCGCGGGACGCCTCGACGGCGTAGTCGGCGCGCAGCGCCGAAGGGATCGGGGACAGCACGTAGTCGGCCGGGTCCTGGCGGCCCGGGGGGCGTCCGATGCCGAAGCGGACCCGGAAGAAGTCGCCGGTGCCCAGCGAGGATCGCATCGAGCGCAGGCCGTTGTGGCCGTTGTCGCCGCCGCCGGATTTGAGGCGCAGCTGGCCGAAGTCGAGATCGAGCTCGTCGTGGATCGCGATCACCTGGGCGGGCTCGATCTTGAAGAAGGCGCACGCCTTGGCGACGGCGGCACCGGAAGCGTTCATGAAGGTGCGCGGCTTGAGCAGGACGACGCGTTCGGCGTCCGCCCCGACGCCGCCCATGCCGGCGGCGGTGAGCCGGGTCTCGCACACGTCGGCGCGCATGCCGCGCGGCGCCGTGAAGGGCGCGCGCGCCCGCGCGGCCAACTCGTCGGCCACCATGAAGCCGACGTTGTGCCGCGTGGACGCGTAGGTCGGGCCCGGATTACCGAGCCCGACCACTAGCCATGTCGTCAAGACAGGATCACTCCGCCGCGGCCTCGGCACCCTCGGCCTCGTCGCCGGCCTGGGCCGCCGCGCGAGTCTGGGTGATGGAGAGGATCAGGTCGTCGGGCTCGCCGGCGTAGACGGCACCCTCAGGCAGCACCAGCTCGGCGGCGGTCAGCTGCGCGCCGATCTCCAGGCCGGACACGTCGACGGTGATCTCGCTGGGAATGTGGGTGGCCTCGACCTCGAGGGTCAGCGTCTGCTGGTCGATGACGAGGACGCGGTCCTCCTTGTCGGCGCCGGTCACGACCAGCGGAACCTCGACCGACACCTTCTCGCCACGCTTCACCACGAGCAGGTCGACGTGCTCCAGGAAGCCCTTGATCGGGTCACGCTGCACCTGCTTGGGCAGGACGAGCTGGGCGGCGCCACCGTCGACGCTGATCGACAGCAGGGCGTTGGCGGTACGCAGCGCGAGCAGCGTCTCGTGGCCGGGCAGCGCGATGTGCACCGGGTCGGCGCCGTGGCCGTAGACGACGGCGGGAACCTGGCCGGCGCGGCGCAGACGGCGGGACGCGCCCTTGCCGAACTCGGTGCGGGCACTGGCGGCGAGCTTGATCTCGTGAGCCATGGGTTGTTCTCCTCAAAAACCTTGCTGACAAAGCACTCTGGGCCTGGCAAGGGAGGGCCTTGTCGATCACGGGACCATCGCGGTCCCCTCGCCAAGCAACCCGCCCAGCCTACCGGACGCCGCGGCCCCGGACCGAATCGGGTCCGGGGCCGCGGCACAGCGACAAAGAAGGCGCTACAGGTTGGTCCCGTCGAACAGGCTGGTCACCGAACCGTCCTCGAAGACCTCGGTGATCGCCTTGGCGATCAGCGGCGCCACCGACAGCACGGTCATCTTCGGGATGCTGATCTCATCGCTGATCGGCAGCGTGTTGGTGACGATGATCTCCTCGAACGCCGACTCGTTGAGGCGGCGCGCCGCCGGCCCGGACAGGATCGGGTGGGTCGCCGCAGCGATCACCGTGGCCGCGCCGTGGTCGCGCAGCGTCTGCGCGGCGGCGCAGATGGTGCCGGCGGTGTCGATCATGTCGTCGACCAGCAGGCAGACCCGGCCCTCGACGTCGCCGACGACCTCGCCCACGGCGACCTCATTGGCCTTGTTCGGGTCGCGGCGCTTGTGGATGATCGCCAGCGGCGCGCCGAGGCGGTCGGTCCAAGCGTCGGCGAGACGGACGCGGCCGGCGTCCGGCGACACCACGGTCAGGTTGTCCAGCGGGAACTTGTCGAGCACGTACTCGACCAGCACCGGAAGCGCGATCAGGTGATCGACGGGCCCGTCGAAGAAGCCCTGGATCTGCGAGGCGTGCAGGTCGATCGACATCAGCCGGTCCGCACCCGCAGTCTTGTACAGGTCGGCGACCAGTCGCGCCGAGATCGGCTCGCGCCCGGCGTGCTTCTTGTCCTGGCGTCCGTACGGGTAGGACGGGGCGACCACGGTGATCCGCTTGGCGGAGGCGCGCTTGAGCGCGTCCACCATGATCAGCTGCTCCATCAGCCACTCGTTGACCGGCGCGGGATGCGACTGGATCACGAAGGCGTCCGCGCCGCGCACCGACTCCTCGAAGCGGCAGTAGATCTCGGAGTTGGCGTACGTGACCGCACGCGTGGGCACCAGATCGACGCCCACCAGCGCGGCGATCTCCTCGGCGAGCTCGGGATACGCGCGTCCCGATGCGAGGATGAGGTGCTTCTCGGACTGGCGCTTGATACCCGTCACGGCTGGGTGGTCCCTTCGTTGTTGCTCGCCTCGACTGCGGCACGGTGCGTCTTGGTCCCGGCGCGCCGGCTCTCTACCCAGCCGGGAATATTACGCTGCCGACCCCGCGCGATGGCGAGTTCGCCCGGCCCGACGGTGTCGGTCAGCGCCGAGCCCGCCGCGACGTAGGCTCCGTCGGCGACCTCGACGGGCGCGACGAGCACCGTGTTCGAGCCCACGAAGCTGTGCCGCCCGATGCTGGTCTTCGACTTCAGGACGCCGTCGTAGTTGGCGAAGATCGTGCCCGCACCGATGTTGGCGCCCTCCCCGATCTCGGCATCCCCGCAGTAGGTGAGGTGCGGGACCTTGGCGCCCGCACCGATCTGGGCGTTCTTCGTCTCGACGAAGGTGCCGATCTTGCCGCCCGCGCCCAGCACGGTGCCGGGCCGCAGGTAGGCGAACGGCCCCACCGACGCCCCGGTGCCGATCACGGCCAGGCTGCCGTGGGTGCGGACGACGTGCGCGTTCTCGCCGACCTCGACGTCGATCAGCGTGGTGTCCGGCCCGATCACCGCACCCGAGCTGACCGAGGTGGCGCCCTCCAGGCTGGTGCCCGGAAGGAGGGTCACGTCGGGGGCCAGGTCGACGCTGGCGTGCAGCCAGGTGGTGTCGGGATCGATGACGGTGACGCCCTCGCGCTGCCACTTCTCGACCAGGCGGCGGTTGTACTCCTTGTTGAGCCGCGCCAGTTGGACGCGGTCGTTGACGCCCTCGGTCTGCGCCTGGTCATCGAGCACGCAGGTGTGCACCGACTTGCCCACCGAGCGGGCGTACTTGACCACGTCGGTGAGGTACAGCTCGCCCTGGTCGTTGTTGCTGGTCAGCGACTCCAGCCCGGCGCGCAGCACGCCGGCCTCGAAGACGTAGATGCCGGCGTTGATCTCGCAGATCTCGGCCTGCTCCGGCGTGCAGTCGCGCTGCTCGACGATCGCGGCCACCTGGTCGCCGTCGTCCTCGCGGACGATGCGGCCGTACCCGAACGGGTCGTCCAGCACCGAGGTGAGGATCGTGACGGCGTCACCGTTGGCGCGGTGCACATCGAGCAGCCGCACCAGGGTCTCGCCGGTCAGCAGCGGAACGTCGCCCATCGTCACCACGATCTCGCCCTCGGCGTCCCGCAGCGGCGCGAGGCCACAGCGCACCGCGTCCCCGGTGCCGTTCTGGTTCTCCTGGACGGCGGTCACCACGTGCGGAGCCACCTCGGCGAGATGGGACTCGACCTGCTCGCGCTCATGACCGACGACCACGACGAGGCGCTCGGGCATCAACGCGTCCGCCGCGTGCACCGCGTGGCTGATCATCGACCGTCCGGCCACCTGGTGCAGCACCTTCGAGGTGCGCGACTTCATTCGCTTGCCCTCGCCTGCCGCGAGGACCACGACCCCTGCGACGCCCTGCCCACCCATGCCTGTCTCCTCATCGTTGGTGGCCTTAGCGCACCCCGGGTAGGAGTCGAACCTACTTCGCTTGTCCTGATTCAAAGTCAGGCGGGCCCTGCCGAAAGACCAACCGGGGTTCGTCCACAACAGCGGACTCGCCCATCCTAGCGGCGCGGCATGCCGGGGCGCAGACCGGACGATCCGCTGGTTATTGGCGCGCGGCGGCGTCCTCGCGAGACACTAGCCCGGTGACGTCCCCGCACCCGACCCAGTCACGCACCCGGCGTGGGCGCGTGCGCATGCCCCGCGCCGAGCGGCGCGAGCAGTTGATCGAGGTGGCGCGCGGACTGTTCGCCGAGAAGGGCCTGGAGGGCACCTCGGTGGAGGAGATCGCGACCTACGCCGAAGTCAGCAAGCCGGTGGTGTATGAGCACTTCGGCGGCAAGGAGGGGCTGTACGCGGTCGTGGTCGACCGCGAGGTGCGCCGCCTGCACGACTCGATCTACGACGCCATCTCGCGCCCGCACACCGATCCGCGTTCCCTCATCGAACTCGGCACGCTCGCCCTGCTCGACTACATCGAAGAAGAGCCGGACGGCTTCCGGATCATCAGCCGCGACTCCTCGCCCTACTCCCAGGGCGGCAACTTCCAAACCATCCTGTCCAGCATCGCCAGCCGCGTCGAGGGCCTGCTGGCCATGCAGTTCGAGCGCCGCGGCTTCGACCCGGGCACCGCACCCCTGTATTCGCAGATGCTGGTCGGCCTGGTCGCCCTCGCCGGCCAGTGGTGGGTCGAGTCGCGCGACACCACCACGCTCAGCAAGCCGCAGGTGGCCGCGCACCTGGTCAACCTGACCTGGCACGGCATGCGCCACCTGCAGCCGCAGCCGTCCTTGCGCGTCGGCGAGGAGCCGGCCGAGGCCGACGAGCCTGACGACCTCAGCTCAACCGGGTGATCGTCACCGTCACGGTCAGATCGGCCTCGGCGTCGCCCAGGTAGACGCCCTTGAACGGCGCCACGTCCTCATAGTCGCGCCCGCGCGCCACCGTGATGTGCCCCAGCCCGACCGGACGCCGGTTCGTCGGGTCGATCCCGCACCAGGCCCGGCCGTCCCACCACTCCACCCAGGCGTGGCTTTCGGCGGCCAGCGACGTGCCCAGCGGCGCGTCGGCGTCCGGCATCAGGTAGCCCGACACGTAGCGGGCCGGGACGCCGAGGCCGCGCAGCGCGCCCAGGGTGACGTGCACGAAGTCCTGGCAGACGCCCTTGCCGGCGGCCCACGCGTCGGCGGCCGCGGTCGTCGCCTCGGTGACACCGGCCTCGTAGTCCAGGTGGGCGCCGATCGCCTCGACCACCGCCTCCACCGTCGCGGCCGGGTCCAGGCCGGACGCCGGGGCGGCGAAGGCTTCCACCACCTCGGCGGGCAGATCGGTGCGCGGCCTGGTCTGCAGGTACTCGTAGAGCAGGTCGCGGGTCTGGGCGGCGCGCAGCGACTCCCAGGTCACCGGCTCGCAATCGGCCGCGATCTCGTCGCGCTCGACGGTCGAGATCGCCTCCAGCACCAGCGCCTCGTGCAAGCCCGAGGTCTCCAGCGCGGTGACGTGCGTGCCCCAGTAGTCGCGGTAGGTCGTGCTCCACGACAGCGGACGGATGCGCAGCCGGCTCTCCAGGGTGGTCTGGCCGGGCTCGGTCAGCGGGGTCATCCGGACCTCGTTGTGCGAGGCGCTCACGGGCGCGGTGTAGTGATAGCTGCTGGTGTGGACGATCCGGTAGCGGCAGGTGGTCACTTGATTTCCTCCGTCCAGGATTGTTCCGGGCCACCCGGGAAGTAGCGTTCGCCGACCGAGACCGCCACCTCGGTGACCATCCGCTGCACCCGCGCCATCTGCGGGCCGAGTTCGCGGATCACATGGTCGGGCTGGCGGTATTCCAGCGAGGTGCGGATCCGGCCGAGCAGGCGGCGTCCCTCGACGGTGAAGCCGACCGGCGTCCGTTCGGGATCGAGCCGTTCCAGCGCGGCCTCGGCCTGGATGATCGCGTACATCACCGAGCGCGGGAACTGCCGGTTGAGCACCAGGAACGTCGCCACCGCCTCATCGGTGAACACGCCCTGGGAGGAGCGCATGAACCCTTGAGTGCCGCCGCAGGACGACAGCACCGACTGCCACGACAGCCCGCCGATCGGCAGCGTGCCGGCGTTGAGGATGCGCGCGGTCATGTCGGCGCGTTCCAGGTAGCGGCCCAGCACGAGGAAGTCCCAGGCCTCATCGTGGCTCATCGTCGAGTCGGCGATGCCCGCGATCAGGATCGAGCGTTCCCGCGCCCAGGACAGATGCCGGGCGGTGCCGTCCGGCGCGCCGAGGCGTCCCCAGCGCAGCCAGGCGGTGTTGATGCCCTCCCACAGGTCGGTGGACAGCGTCTCCCGCGCCCGGCGGGCGTTCTCGCGGGCGGCGTTCCACGAGCCGGTGACCGAGGACGGGTTGCTCGCGTCGAACACGAGCCGGTCGCGCAGTTCGGCGTAGCTGACCCGCTGCTGAGTGCGCTCCCCCATCACCGCGTTGAGCACCATGTGGGCCGAGTCGTCGCTCGCACCCAGGCCGCCCTCCAGCATGGCCAGGCGCACCACGTCCACCAGCCGGGCGGTGCCGTCGACGCGCTCGACGTAGCGCCCGATCCAGAACAGCGATTCAGCGATGCGGCTCAGCATGTGCGCCCCTCCTTTCCGGACGCCGCGGGCGCGGCCTGCTGTTGCTGCTTCTGCTGCTCCTTGACCGAGCGGATCGGGTCGGGGCTGAACTCGTCGGGCGCGGTCATCACGATGATCTCGGTGGCGGGACGTTCGGCGTCCTCGGCCGGCTCGGCGGGACCGGCCGGGGCGAGCACCCAGGTGTCCTTCGAGCCGCCGCCCTGGGAGCTGTTCACCACCAGCTCGCCCTCGGGCAGCGCCACCCGGGTCAGGCCGCCGGGCAGCACGGTGACGGTCTCGCCGTCGTTGACGGCGAAGGGACGCAGGTCGACGTGGCGCGGTTTGAGGGCGCCCTCGATCAGGGTCGGGACGGTGGACAGCTGCACCACGGGCTGGGCGATCCAGCCGCGCGGGTCCTCGACCAGACGCTCGCGCAGCGCATCCAGGGTGGCGCCGTCCGCCTCGGGGCCGATCACCAGGCCCTTGCCACCGGAGCCGTCGACCGGCTTGACCACCATCTCGTCCACGTGGGCCAGCACATGGGCGAGGTGGTCGGGTTCGACGCAGCGGAAGGTGTCGACGTTGGGCAGGATCGGTTCCTCGTCGAGGTAGTAGCCGATGAAGTCGGGCACGTAGGAGTAGACCAGCTTGTCGTCGGCCACCCCGTTGCCCACCGCATTGGCGACCGTGACGCGTCCGGCCCTGATCGCGTTGATCAGGCCGGGGACGCCGAGCACCGAGTCGGGCCGGAACTGCACCGGATCGAGGAAGTCGTCGTCGACGCGGCGGTAAATCACGTCGACGCGCCGGTCGCCGCGGGTGGTGCGCATCCGCACCGTGCCGCCGGTGCAGATCAGGTCGCGGCCCTCGACCAGTTCGACGCCCATCATCCGGGCCAGCAGGGAATGCTCGAAGTAGGCGGAGTTGTAGACGCCCGGGGTGAGCACCACCACGGTCGGGTTCGGGTTGCCGCCGGGCGCCGCCGCGCGCAGGGCGCGCAGCAGGTGGCGGGGGTAGTCGTGCACGCCGCGGATCTTCAGCGCCGAGAACGCCTCGGGGAACGTGTTGGTCAGCGCACGCCGGTTGCTGATCACGTACGAGACGCCCGAGGGCACCCGGACGTTGTCCTCCAGCACACGGAAGGTGCCCTGCTCGTCGCGCACCAGGTCGATGCCCGACACGTGCACCCGGACGCCGTTGTGCGGCCGGATGCCCACCGCGGCCCGGTGGAAGTGGCTGGAGCTGAGGATCACCTCCAGCGGCAGGATGCCGTCGCTGACCACGCGCGGCAGGCCGCCGTCGCGGGCGTACACGTCGTCGAGGAATGCCTCCAGCGCCCGCACCCGCTGCTGGACGCCGCGGTCGATCACATCCCACTCATCGGCCGGGATGATCCGCGGCACCAGATCGAGGGGGAAGGCCCGCTCTTCGCCCGCATAGTCGAAGGTGACGCCCTGGTCGACGTAGGTGCGGGCCAGCTGGTCCGCGCGGCGGGCGAGTTCGTCCGGGCCGAGGCGGCTCAGCGTGTCGTGGATCACCTCGTACTGCGATCGGGGCAGGCCACCGCGGTCGATCATCTCGTCCCACGCGCGGCCCTGCGGATAGGCGGCGAACAGCGTCATGCAACCACGGTAAGGCGCGCCGGTTACGGTGATGTGAAACGCGTTACGGCCGTGTGACGACCTCAGCCGAAGAGGCGGGCTCCGGGAACCGGGCCCGAGGCTCGGCGGATGGCGCGGCAGACACCCAGGCCGGCCAGCGCGCCGGAGAGGCGGACGGCGGCGTCCTCGTTGGCGGTCAGGAACGCGCAGGTGGGGCCCGAGCCGGAGACGATCCCGGCCAGCGCGCCGGCGCCGACGCCGGCGTCCAGCACCTCGGCCAAGTGCGGGCGCAGCGACAGCGCGGCGGGCTGCAGGTCGTTGACCAGGTGCTCCGCGACACGGCGGACGTCGCCGCTGGCCAAGCCTTCCAGCAGGCCGGGCGGGACCGGCGGGGCGGCGCCGGCGTCCGGGTTGAGTTCGTCGAAGCGGCGGAACACCGCTGGCGTCGAGAGCTCGACCTCGGGCAGGGCGAGCACCCAGTGGTAGCCGCCGCGGCTGAGGATCGGCACCAGCACGTCGCCCCGGCCGCGACCGAAGGCGGTCGAGCCGAGCAGGCAGAACGGGACGTCGGCGCCCAGTTCCGCGCCGAGCGCCTCCAGCTCCGAGGGGCTGATGTCGATATGCCACAGGTGGGCGCAGGCGACCAGCGCGGCGGCGGCGTCCGCCGACCCCCCCGCCATGCCACCGGTCACCGGGATGGTCTTGCGGATCTCGAACGCGACGCCGTAACGGTCCTCGCCGCCGTGGCGCGACGCGAGCAGCCGGGCAGCCCGCAGCGCGAGGTTCGAGTCGTCGGTCGGCACCAGGTGGGCCTGGTCACCGAGGGTCTCGATCCGGTACTCCCCCGCCGGTGCGAGCAGCGCGGTGAGATCGTCGAACAGCGACAGCGCCTGGAACACCGTGTTCAGCGGGTGGTAGCCGTCCGGACGCGCCCCGCCCACCCGGAGCGCCAGATTCACCTTGCCCGGCGCGCGCACCTTCACTCGGTCATCGCTGCGGGCGGTCGGCTTCATACGTCCTTGTCTATCAGCCGCTCGGCGATCCTCGCGAAGTCCGCCACCCCGAGCACCTCGCCGCGCGCCTGCGGATCCACCCCGGACGCCTCGAGCGCGGCCGCCGCCTGCGCCGAGGAGCCGAACAGCCCCGACAGCGCTCCGCGCAACATCTTGCGCCGCTGCGCGAAAGCGGCGTCGATCACGCTGAACACCTCTTCGCGGGACGCCGAGGTCACCGGCGGCTCGCGGCGGGTCAGCGCGACCAATCCGGAGTCGACATTGGGCACCGGCCAGAACACCTTCGGCGGCACCGTGCCGATCCGCGACGAGGACGCGTACCAGGCCAGCTTCACGCTCGGCACGCCGTAGGTGCGCGACCCGGGACCGGCGACCAAACGATCGGCGACCTCCAACTGCACCATCACCAGCCCGCGGGTGATCGAATCCCAGCGGGCGAGCACATGCAGCAGCACCGGCACACTCACGTTGTAAGGCAGATTCGCCACCACCGCCGTCGGCGGCGGTCCGGGCAGATCGGTCACGTCGAGGGCGTCCGCCTCGACCACCCGCAGCCGCTGCGACGCCTCCGGCAGGCGCTGCTGCACCGTGCGCGGCAGCCGCCGGGCCAGCGGCGGATCGATCTCGATCGCGGTCACCTGCGCGCCCGTCTCGAGCAGGCCGAGGGTGAGCGAGCCCAGGCCGGGGCCGATCTCCAGCACGACGTCGTCGGCGGTGACCCCCGAGGCGGCCACGATGCGCCGGACCGTGTTCGCGTCGTGCACGAAGTTCTGGCCGCGCTGCTTGGTCGGCCGCAGATTCAACTCCGCCGCGAGCGCGCGCAACGTGCGCGGGTCGAGGAGCGCGTCAGCCATCACTGCCCCCATCATCGGCCGCACCAGCGGGTTCGGTTCCCCCACCACCGGCCACGCTTGCCGGTTCGGTTCCCCAGTCACCGAACAGTGCCGTGGCATTGGCGTCGATCGCCGCGCAGAACTCCTCCAGCGGTTCGCCGCGCAACTCGGCGAGGAAGCGCACCGTGTGCGGCATCAGGTAGCTCGCGTTGGGGCGTCCGCGCACCGGGATCGGCGTCAAATAGGGGGCGTCGGTCTCGACCAGGATGCGGTCGAGCGGAGTGATCCGGGCGGCCTCGCGCAGGGCCTCGTTCGCCTTGAACGTCACCGTGCCGGGAAAGGACAGGTAGGCCCCGGCGTCCAGGCAGCGGCGCGCGAAGGCGGCATCACCGGAGAAGCAGTGCATCTGCACCCGCTCGGGCCAGCCCTCGGCGTCCAGCACCTCGGTGAGCGCCTCGTGGGCGTCCCGGTCATGGATCACCAGCGCCAGACCGTGCGCCTTCGCCCAGCCGATGTGCGCCGCGAACGCCGCCCGCTGGGCGTCGCGGCCGCAACCGTCCTTGACCCAATAGAAGTCGAGCCCGGTCTCTCCGACGGCGCGCACGCGATCGCTGGTGCCGAGCAGCCCCTCCAGCGCGCGCATCGCCTCATCGAGCCCGTCGCCGAGTTCGACCACATCGTGGGGATGGATCGCGAGCGCCGCGATCACCTCGTCGTGCTGCTCGGCGAGCGCCATCGCCGCGCGCGAGGACTCCACGTCATAGCCGACGTCGACCAGCCGCCGGACGCCCACCCGCCGGGCGCGGGCCAGGGCATCGGCCGGCTGCAACCCGGACTTCCGGGCGGTCGTGCCGAGATGGGTGTGCGCGTCGGTCACCGCCACGGGCAGTGGCTCGGGAGGCGCAGGCAGATCACGCCCGGGCGCTGGCGCGGGCGATGCCCCGGGCGCGGCGGAGATAGTCACCGCGTCAGGATAGGCGTTCACCCGAGCACCCGGCGCGCCAGCACGTCACGGGCCCAATCCTGATTGACAGAACGTGGGATCACAGCGGGTGATCGGAAACTCTGGGGGAAGTGACCTGGCCACGCCGCCCGGGTTGGTCACGTTCGCCCGGGTTAGTCACCATCGCCCGGGTTAGTCACGTTCGCCCGGCCTGTCGCCCGGTGTAGTCACCGTCGCCCGGGTAGGAAACAGGGCGACAGCACCGAAACCGGGCGACGTGCGGCACCTTCGACCAAAGCGCCGGCCGCGGGATGGAGAGATCAGGTGCCGGGAAGCACCACGCTTTGACGCCCAGAAGCACCGTCAATGGAGAGACGTGGCGAGTAGACGCACCACGACTTTGCATTGATGACGCGAACACCGTCGTGGTGTTGAAGCGTACGTGTGACGACAGTTGTGTCGGCCACGATCACCACGGTGCTGACGCACCACGCCGTTCGCGCTGATTTCGCACGCCCGCCAAGGATCACCTCCGACGGCCTCTCGTGGCGTCGGCGCCTCACGCCCCGCCCCACCACTCACGCGCACGAGTTGCACGGATACGCACGAAATTTCGTAGGCAACGGTGCAACTCGTGCGCAACAGCGAACACGAGCCGCTCCAACCGCCGAGCGGACGCGCCGATCGGTGCGTCCGCGTGGGCTGGTCCGACGACGAGTCAGCAGGTGGTCATCCGCGCGCCTGGAGCGCCTGGTTGTACAGCGCGCCCTTGGCCAGGCCGGTGGCGGAGGCGACTGCGGCGGCGGCGTCCTTGAGGCGTTCGCCCGACTCGACGCGGGCCAGCACCTCGGCGACGGCGTCCTCGGCGCTGATCGAGGGCCCGGACGCACCGGCGACCACGACGGTGATCTCGCCGCGCACCTCGCCGGTCGCCCAGGCGGCCAGCTCGCCGAGACCGCCGCGGATCACCTCCTCGTAGGTCTTGGTCAGCTCGCGGCACACCGCGGCCGGACGGTCGGCGCCGAAGGCGTCCCGGGCATCGGCGAGGAAGGCGGCCAGCCGGTGCGGCGCCTCGAAGAAGACCATGGTGCGCTCCTCGCGGGCCAGCGCACCCAGGACGCGGCGGCGCTCGCCGGGTTTGCGCGACACGAAACCCTCGAAGCAGAACCGGTCGGTGGGCAGCCCCGAGACGGCGAGCGCGGTGAGCACCGCGGAGGGTCCCGGCACGGCGGTGACCCGGATGCCGGCGGCGATGGCCGCCTGCACCACCCGGAACCCGGGATCGGACACCGAGGGCATGCCCGCGTCGGTGGCGACCACCACCCGCTCGCCGGCGTGAAGCGCATCGATCAGGACGCCGACCCGGCTGGCCTCGTTGCCGTCGAAGTACGACACGATCCGCCCGGTGAGTTCGATGCCGAGGCGACGGCACAGGTCGCGCAGCCGGCGGGTGTCCTCGGCGGCGATCACGTCGGCGCCGGTGAGGGCGTCCAGCAGCGCCGGCGAGGCGTCGGCCATGTCACCGATCGGGGTGGCGGCCAGGACGAGGACGCCCGAGGCGTCCGGTTCAGCAGGGGTCACCGCCCCAGTATGGCCAACCGTGTTCGCCGGTGGACCGGCACCGCGTCCGTTTCGGCGCGCCCCCTACCATGGCCGGGTGACGACTCCCCCGGCGCTCAGCACCCTCGATCGCCTCCGCGACGGCATGCGCGAACCGCGCCTGCTGAGTTGGGCGGTGACGCTCGGGATCGGCCTGCTGGCGTTCCTGATCCGGATCATCGGGGTGGCGAACCCGCCGTCGCTGATGTTCGACGAGACCTATTACGCCAAGGACGCCTGGGCGCTGCTGCAGCAAGGCTACGAGGGCAATTGGGCCGAGTCGGCCAACGCGGCGATCGAGGCCGGTGACGTGTCCGGGCTGAGCGAGACCGGCTCGTTCATCGTGCATCCGCCGGTCGGCAAGTGGCTGATCGCCTCGGGTGAGGCGCTGTTCGGGATGAACCCGTTCGGCTGGCGGATCGCCGCGGTCGTCTTCGGCGCCCTGCTGGTGGTGGCGACCATCCGGCTGGCGCACCGGCTGTCCCGCTCGCTGATGATCGGCGCGCTGGCGGGCATCCTGCTCACCTTCGACGGCCTCGCCTTCACGATGAGCCGCATCGCGCTGCTCGACATCTTCCAGGCCACCTTCCTGGTGGCCGCCGTCGCCGCGCTGGTCGCCGACCGCGACCATCACCGGCACACACTCGCCGACGCGATGGACGCTGCCGGGCTGCGCACCCTGGGCGGCTCGTTCGGGCCGCTGCTGTGGCGGCGTCCATGGCGCTGGAGCGCCGGCGTCCTGTTCGGTCTGGCGATCGCCACCAAGTGGAATTCGCTCTACGTGCTGGCCGTGTTCGGCCTGCTCAGCGTGTGGTGGGACGTCGGCGCGCGGCGCCTGGCCGGTGCCGGGTTCCTGGCCTGGACGTCCGTGCTGAGGGAAGGCGTCCTGGCGTTCGTGTCGCTGGTCGGCACCGCGGCGGTCGTCTACGTGGCCTCGTGGACGAGCTGGCTGACCACCTCGGGCGGCTGGGGGCGCGATTGGGGCGCCCAGCACCCCGACCACCCCTGGGTGACCACCCTCGGCGAGGGATTCGCCTCCCTGCTCAACTACCACCGCGAGATCTACGCGTTCCACACCGGCGACTACATCCGTGAGCAAACCCACGGCTATGACGCGCACCCCGGTGGCTGGCTGCTGATGCTGCGCCCGACCGCCTTCTATGCCAACTACGACATTCAGCCGGGCACGAAGGGCTGCCTAGGCCCCGAGACATGCGTCGAGCGGGTCAGCGCGCTCGGCACCCCGTTGCTGTGGTGGATGGCCGCGGCGGCCCTGGTGGTGGCGCTGATCTGGTGGCTGGCCGGGCGCGACTGGCGGTTCGCGGTGCCCGCGCTCGCCGCGCTGGCCACCTACCTGCCCTGGTTCGCCTCGACCGACCGTCCGCTGTTCTTCTTCTACACGATCACGATCATCCCATTCACCACGATCGCGCTGGCGATGACGATGGGTCTGTTGCTCGGCCCCGCCCGGGCCCCCGGACGCCGCAGCGGCGCGATCATCGTCGGCGTCGCGAGCGGGCTGGTCGTGGCGAACTTCGCCTACCTGTATCCGGAGTTCACCGGGCAGGTCCTCACCGATGCCGCCTGGCGGGCCCGGATGTGGCTGGCCACCTGGGTCTAACCGCCCCCGGAGCCGCCGTGGGTCTCACGGTGCCATGGACACCGGCCGGACGCCCCGGTTGCAGAACTGTGACCTGCGCGTCCGAATCGTGATCTGAACCACGATCGGGGCGTCCCCGATCCCGTCTAGGGTGAACGTCACCCCGGCTCCGCCCCACGACTTGGAGGACACCAGTGAAGACGCTGCGCCTCGGAGCGTGTCTCGGCACGACTCTGGCGATCGTCCTCACCGCGGGGTGCACCACACAACAGCCGCCGGTGCCGTCGAACACCCCGATGGTGCCCGCGAACGCGCCCCACGACGTCAACGCCACCTCGCGCGACCGGATCAGCGACGGCGGTCTGCTGCGGTTCGGCGTCCGCTCACTGCCGGCACAGTGGAATCCGTTCCACGCCGAGGCCGCCGACGCAGACACCCAGCGCGTCCTCGCCCCGCTGGCGCCCACCCATTTCACGCTGGATCCCGCGGGCCGGGCCACGCCGAATCCCGACTTCATCACCGGTGCGGACGCCCGGCACGACGGCAACACCGTCGTCACGCTCCAGCTGAACGCGAACGCGGTCTGGGGTGACGGCGAACCGCTGACGGCCGCCGACTGGGTGGCCACCTGGGAATGGGCCCGATCCGGGCAGGCGTCCCCGGCTGCCGTGCCGGGATGGGCGCACGTGACCGAGGTGCGCCCGGGCTGGTCGCCGCGCGAGGTGGTGCTCACCTATGCCGGCATCGAGCCCGACTGGGCCGAGCCGCTGGTGCGGGGCCCGCTGCGCGCCGGCTCGCTGCAGGCGGCGTCCTGGACCGACTACACGTCCGCCCACTACGCCTCGCCGTTCGTGGTCGCCCACGTCGATCGCCCGCAGGGGCTGGTCACCCTGGAGCGCAATCCGCGCTGGTGGGGGGATGCGCCCAAGCTGGAACGGATCATGTTCCGCACGGTGCAGCCCGAGGCCTTCTCGGCGGCCTTCCTGCACAACGAGCTCGACCTGTGGGAGACCGGGCTGTCGGCCGATGCGCTCCAGCAGTCGCGGGCGGCCGCCGACACCAGCCTGCGCACCGCGCCCGGCACCCGCGGTCGCGCGCTCGCGGTGAAACCGCGCGGTCCCTTGGCGGACGCCGGCGTGCGGCGCGCGCTGGTGCAGGGCCTGGACCGGGCCGCTCTGCTCACCGCGGCGCTGCCGTCGGAGACGTCGGCCGCCACCACCGCCGTGTGGTCCAACCCGCTGCTCTTGCCGACCCAGCCCGGCTACGTCGATCAAGCCCGCGCGACCGGGCTGACGGCGGACCCGGCGGCGGCCGCCCGCGCCCTCGACGAGGCCGGCTGGACGCTCGAGGGCGGCGTCCGCACCAAGAACGGCCAGCCGCTCACCCTCACCTTCGAGGCCGCCGAGGGCGACGTCCGGGCCTCCGCGGAATTCGAGGAACTCCTCGATCAGTGGGCCGGCCTCGGCGTCACCCTGAACGCGGTCGCTTCGGACGCCGACCTGGCCCCGCGCAGCCTGCCGATCAGCCCGTTCCCGCTGGCGACACTGCCCGCCGAGGCCACCGCCACCGCCACCGGGCGCGAGTTGAGCGACAAGGTCTCAGCCGAGGTAGACCCGGTGCGCCGAGCCGACACCGCCAGCCAACTCGCCCGGCTGCTGTGGCAGGAGGCCACCCTCGTCACGCTCTACCAGGAGCCGCAATATGTGGCGGTGCGCGCCGGGCTGGCGAATCTGGGCGCGCCAGGGTACGGCACGACCGAGTGGGAGGACGTCGGCTGGACCTCCTAGCCGGAATCGCTGAATTCACCCGGTCGCGGACGCTACAGTGCGGGCGTTTGCGCGGACGGATGAAGGGCACAGGCCAATGGCCATATGGAAGCTGCACGGCAACGGAACCCTCGAACCCGGGGCGGTGGTCGCCCCCGACGAGCGGCTCACCTGGGGCAAGACGATCGGCCTGGGCACCCAGCACGTAGTGGCCATGTTCGGCGCCACCTTCGTGTTCCCGCTGCTGATGGGCCTCAACCCACAGCTCGCGGTGATGATGTCGGGCATCGCGACGCTGATCTTCCTCGCGGTGGTGCGCGGGCGGGTGCCGTCCTACCTGGGCAGTTCGGCGTCCTTCGTCGGGGTGTCGACCGCCATCTACGCCGCCGGCGGCAACCCCTCTCATGTCTCGGGCGCGATGTTCTGGGTGGGGGTGCTGCTGCTGATCGCGGGCGTGATCATCCATGCCGCCGGGGCGCGGGTGATCCACCGTGCGCTGCCGCCGGTGGTGACCGGCGCGGTCGTGATGCTGATCGGTTTCAACCTGGCGCCGGTCGTCGCCAAGACCTACTGGCCTCAGGACCAGTGGGTCGGGTTGATCACCATGCTGATCGTGGTCGTGCTCAGCGTCGGCGTGCGCGGCTTCGTGAGCCGGATCGCCATCTTCGTCTCGCTGATCGCGGGCTACGTGCTCAGCTGGGTGCTCGACCTACTCACCGGCCCGATCACCTCTTTCGCCCCCGCCGCGGGCGAGGCGACCACGCATCTGCGCGTCGACTGGTCCGGGGTGGCCTCGGCCCCGTGGCTGGGCCTTCCGCCGGTGACCGACCTGGGCAGTTGGACGCTGCACGGGGCGTCCAATGTGGTCGGCTTCCATGCGCCGTCGTTCAACATCGCCTTCGCGCTGGTCGCGCTGCCGGTGGTGATCGCGCTGATCGCCGAGAACACCGGGCACGTCAAGGCGGTCGCCGAGATGACCGGCGCCGACCTGGATCAGGAGATGGGCAAGGCGATCGGCGCCGACGGCGTCACCTCGATGCTCGCCACCGCCGCGGGCGCCTGCCCGACCACCACCTACGCCGAGAACATCGGCGTGATGGCGGCCACCCGGGTGTACTCCTCGGCCGCCTACGTGGTGGCCGCGTTCGTCGCCATCTTGTTCGGCTTCTCGCCCAAGTTCGGTGCGATCATCTCCGCGACGCCGGGCGGCGTGCTCGGCGGCATCACCGTGGTGCTGTACGGCATGATCGGCCTACTCGGGGCGAAGATCTGGAAGGAGAACCGGATCGACTTCGGCAACCCGATCAACCTGGTTCCGGTGTCGGCGGGCATCATCATCGGCGTGGGCGACGTCAGCCTCACCGTCGGCGACTTCACCCTGAGCGGCATCGCCTTCGGCACCCTGGTCACCGTGGCCGTCTACCACCTGGCGCACTGGCTGGCGCCGGCCGAACTGAAGCACGACCTGCAGGGCGCGGTGCTGATCGTCGACCGTCCCGGCGCCTACCTCGACCCGGACGCCGACGACGACTGAGCATCAGGGCCGCGGACTAGACTCGGGCCCGCAGCCGCCGGCCGGAGTCCATCGCAGCATCGAGGTTTTTTCGTGAGCAGCACGTCGCCGTCATCGTCCGCCACCCGCCGCGCGCCGTCCACCGGCGCGCTCCTGGGGGTGAGCGGTGCGGTCGTCGCGGCCTACGTCGCCGTCTGGCTGACCGGGCTCGACCTGGCGGTGCGGCCACCGCTGCCGGCCCGCATCCAGGCCGACGACGTCACCGGGCTGATCTCGCTGATCGGCGATCTGACCGCGCGCCTGGCCGCGCTGGGCACCCTCGGCGTCCTCACCGCGATCGTCGGCTTCGCGCCGAAGAACGACGACGACACCCTCACCGAAGCCGGAGGGCGCCTGCGCGGCTGGGCCGGGCGGCTGGCGCAGGTGTGGTTCATGGCGTCGGTGCTCAACACCTTCGCCAACCCGGCCTATGTCAACGGCGTCCCGATCGGGCTGACGTTCACGCCGGCCTCGTGGTGGACCTTCGTGTGGGCGTCCCCCTCAGGCCTGGCCTGGCTGGCGTCCGCCCTGGTCGCGGCGGGAATCACCGTGGCCTGCTATGTGTCGAGGCATTGGGCGGCGAACCTGATCGGGCTGGTCGCCGGCGTGCTCGCGCTGTGCTTCGTCGCGGTCACCGGCAATGTGACCGTCGGGTTCAATCACGACTGGGCGACCGATGCCGCCATCGTCGGCACCTTCACCGCGATCCCGCTGGCCGCGGCGTCGCTGGGCGCCTGGCTGGCCGGCGACGCCGCGTCCGTGCGGCGCTACCAACGACTGGTGCCGCCGCTGCTCGCCGTCGCGGCCGGGGCGCACGCGGTGATCACCTGGCAGCAGATGGCCGGCGTCCCGCTCACCGCGACGCCGTACGGGCTGTGGAGCCTCGCGCTCGCCGCGGTCGGCGTCCTGTACGGCCTGATCTGGCTGGTACGGCAGTTCTGGGGCGGACGCGGCACCTCGCTGATCGCGGTGGATATCGTGCTGGCCATCGCCTTCACGGCCATCACGACCGCGACCAATCACGTGCCGCCGCCGCGCTTCCTGGAGCCGCAGAACATCCAGGTCAACTACCTCGGCTACGAAGTCGTCCTCGCCCCCACCATCGAGCGGCTGGTCACGCTGGGGCGTCCGAACCTGCTGTGGGTGTGCATCGTCGTGTTCGCGCTCGGCGCCTACGCCGCCGGCGTGGTGAAGGCGCACCGGCTGGGCCGGCGCTGGCCGCTGGGGCGTAGCGTCGCGTGGGCCGCCGCCTGGCTGCTCACCCTGTTCCTGGCCGTCACCGGGCTGTGGGAGTACTCGACCGTCCAGTACAGCTGGCACATGGTCGTGCACATGACCGTCAACATGCTGGTGCCCGTGCTGGGTGTCCTGGGCGCGCCGCTGGCGCTGATCCGGGCCGGGTCGGCGTCCGCCAGCACGCATGTGACGCTCGGCGACGCCATCGACTCGCTGGACTCGCACCGGCTGTGGCAGTTCGTCACCAGCCCGGTGGTGGCCTGGCTGGCCTATGTGGGCAGCCTGTTCGCGGTCTACTTCACCCCCGCGTTCCCGTGGCTGATGAAGTACCACTGGGCGCACCAGCTGATGCTGCTGGTGTTCATGATGACCGGCTACTTCTTCTTCACCCTCATCATCGGCGCCGACCGCACCTCCAAGCAGCTGCCGCACCTGCTCAAGCTGGCGCTGGTCATCTCGATCATGCCGTTCCATGCCGTGTTCGCAGTCGGCATCTTGTCGAGCCAGTCCCTGATCGGCGCCGACTTCTACCAGACCATCGCCGTCGGCTGGCTGGCGGGCCACGATGCGCTGATGGCCGACCAGAACATCGCCGGTCAGGCGTCCTGGTTCCTGGGTGAGATCCCGCTGTTCGTGGTGATCATCGCGCTCGCCTCGCAGTGGTTCCGCGCCGACTCCAAGGACGCCGCCAGGATCGATGCGCGCGCCGACTCCGGTGAGGACGATTCGCTCGACGCCTACAACGACATGCTGGCCGAGTTGGCCAAACGGGACGCCGAGCGCGCCCGCGAGACCGTGGTGAAGAGGCTCGAACCGTGACCCAGACCGAGACCGGCCAGCCGTCCAGCGGCCTCGACCAGCGGGTCGAGCTCGACATCTCGGGGATGACCTGCGCCGCCTGCGCGTCCCGGATCGAGAAGAAGCTCAACAAGATGGACGGCGTCCGCGCCACCGTCAACTACGCCACCGAACGCGCCGTCATTCTCGGGTTGCCGCCTCAGAAGGCGCCGGACGCCGTCGGCGTGGTCGAGGCGGCCGGCTACGGGGCTTCGCCGGTCGTGGACGGCGAAGAGGGCACCGGCTACGCCGACCGGGTCAAGATGCTGCGCAACCGGCTCATCGTCGCCGCGCTGCTCACCGTGCCGTTGGGCGACGTCGCGATCGTGCTGGCGCTGGCGCCGCAGATGCGGTTTCCCGGCTGGCAGTGGGTGCTGCTGGTCACCGCGCTGCCGGTGGTGTTCTGGTGCGCGTGGCCCTTCCACCGGGCGGCCTGGCGGAACCTGCGGCACGGCTCGACGTCGATGGACACCCTGGTCTCGCTGGGGATCCTGGCCGCGTTCACCTGGTCGCTGGTCTCCACGGTGCTGGGCACCGACGACACCACCGGATACTGGCTCGGCTACGGCATCGCGCCCGCCGGAGCCGATTCGCTGTATCTCGAAGTCGCGTCGGCGGTGACCACCTTCCTGCTCGGCGGGCGCTATATGGAGGCGCGCTCGAAGAAGTCCGCCCGGGGGGTGCTGTCGGCGCTCGGCAAGCTGGCGCCCTCGACGGTGCGGGTGATCCGCGACGGCCAGGAATCCATCATTCCCATCGGCGAGCTCCGGGTCGGCGACCGGTTCGGCGTCCGGCCCGGCGAGCGGATCGCCACCGACGGACGCGTCGTCGTCGGGGCGTCCGCGATCGACACCTCGATGATGACCGGCGAACCGGTGCCGCGCGAGGTCGCCGAGGGCGACCTGGTGCTGGGCGGCACCATCAACACCACCGGAGCCCTGATCGTGCAGGCCGAACGCGTCGGTGCGCACACCCAGCTGGCCCAGATGGCGGCCACCGCCGAACAGGCCCAGGCCCGCAAGGCCTCGGTACAGACCATGGTCGACAAGGTCGTGTCGTGGTTCGTGCCCGCCGTGTTGGTGATCTCCGCGGTGACGCTGGCGGCCTGGTTGCTCGCCGGCGGCGGGCCGCGTTCCGCGTTCAGCGCGGCGTTGAGCGTGCTGATCATCGCCTGCCCCTGCGCGCTCGGACTGGCCACTCCGACCGCCTTGATGGTGGGTGTCGGACGCGGCGGCCAGCTCGGCATCCTGATCAAAGGCCCCGACGCGCTGGAGGCGTCCGGCGTGATCGACACGGTCGTGCTCGACAAAACCGGCACCCTGACCACCGGTTCGATGAGGGTGGACGCGGTGCATGCCCTGGGCGACGACGACCGCCAGTCCATGGAAGTATCGGCCGCCGGCCGCCGGGGTATCACCGCGGTGTTGGCGACGGCTGCCGCCGTCGAGGCGCAGTCGGAGCATCCGCTGGCGAAGGCGATCGTGGCGCGGGCGTCCGCTGATGAGATCGCGGTCGAGCGGGCCGACGAGGTGCGGGCGATCCCGGGGCGTGGCGCGGTCGGGTCGGTGGCCGGCGAGGTGGTGCTGGTCGGCAATCCCGAGCTCTTGACCGAGAACGATGTGGCGTTGCCCGCCCAGGCCGTACATGCCGTCGAGGACGCGGCGTCCGTCGGCGCGAACGCGGTGCTGGTCGCGCGCGGCGGCGCCCTGCTGGGATGGATCATCGTCAGCGACACCATCAAGGAGTCGGCGGCCCCTGCGGTGGCGCGGCTCAAGGCGATGGGCTTGCGCACCGTGCTACTGACCGGCGACCGGCAGGCCGCGGGCGAGGCGGTCGGCGCGGCGGTCGGTGTCGACGAGGTGATCGCCGAGGTGCTGCCCACCGACAAGTCGGCGGTGATCGAGCGGTTGCAGGCCGACGGACGCCGGGTCGCCATGGTCGGCGACGGCATCAACGACGCCGCGGCGCTGGCCTCAGCGAACCTCGGTCTCGCGGTCGTCTCGGGCACCGACGTGGCGATGAAGTCGGCCGACATCATCCTGGTCCGCCGCGATCTGTCGGTGATCCCGGACGCCATCGCGCTGGCCCGGCGCACGTTGCGCACCATCAAGGGCAACCTGGTCTGGGCCTTCGGCTACAACATCGCCGCGATTCCCCTGGCCGCGTTCGGACTGCTCAATCCCTTGATCGCCGGCTTCGCGATGAGCCTGTCGAGCGTCTTCGTGGTCACCAACTCCACCCGGCTTCGCCGGTTCACGCCGGGCAACTGAACCGGGGTCCCACGAAGCGGATTCACGCGCAGATGGGGCGTTACCCCGTCGTCAATGTAGAGATGTGGCGAATAGACGCACCACGATTTTGCATTGATGAGGCGTCCAAGCCGACAGACCGTCCGGCATGGGCACAATGAGGGCGTGATCGATCAGCAGAGCCTCTGGGACGCCGAAGCCGCCCGGAACTACGACACACCCGGCGAAGGGGCGTTCGCCGAGGGCGTCCTCGGCCCGGCCGTGCGAGTTCTCGCCGAGCTTGCCGGGGAAGGCCAGGCCGTCGAGTTCGCGATCGGGACCGGGCGGGTCGCGATCCCTCTGGCCGAGGCCGGCGTGGACGTCAGCGGTATCGAGTTGTCGCACGCGATGGTCGCGCGGCTGCGCGAGAAGGCCGACGAACGCCGCATCCCCGTCGTGCAGGGCGACATGACCACGACCAGCGCCGGCACCGGGTTCACCCTGGCGTATCTCGTCTACAACACCATCGCGAACCTGCTCACCCAGGACGAGCAGGTCGAGTGCTTCCGGAACGCGGCCCGGCACCTCGCACCCGGAGGACGCTTCGTCATCGAGCTCTGGGTGCCCCAGTTGCGCGCGCTCGCCCCCGGTCGCGGCGGAACCGTCGAGGTGAGCCAGCCGGGGTACCTGCTGGTCGACACCTACGATCCCCTCCACCAGCAGGTGATCTCACACCACGTCCGCTTCGGACCCGATCTCGCCGACGGACGCGAAGCCCGGATCGAGCGCACACCCCACCGCTACATCTGGCCGAGCGAACTAGACCTGATGGCACGGCTGGCCGGCTTCGAACGCGAACACCGCTGGGCCGACTGGAACCGCACCGAGTTCACCGCCGACTCCCCCAGCCACGTCACGGTCTACCGCCTCGCAGCCCCGTCAATGTAGAGATGTGGCGAATAGACGCCCCACAATTTTTGCATTGATGAGGCGTCAGCATCGTCGATGCGCTCTCAGGGACGGCGGGCGGTCTCCGGCATCCGCCAGTAGGCGACCGCGGAGACCAGGCACAGCACGACGATCGCCGTCTCGAAAAGCCAGAACACGCCGGCGCTCAGCGTCCAGGTCGCCATCACCGGCGCCAGGCCGCCGAACAAGGCGACGGCGATGCCGTACGGCAACGAGATGCCGGCGGTGCGCACCTCGGGCGGGAACTGCTCGGCCATCACCGCGGCCAGCGAGCCACCGTCAGCCGGCCATCAGCACGCAACTCACCGAGGCCGCGACCAGCGCGCTCGACAAGGTGGTGGTGACGGTGGCGAGCAGCGGCACGAAGCTCACCGCGGAGCCGAGCGCGAAGAACAACAAGACGGGGCGGCGTCCGAACCGGTCGGAGAGCGTGCCGGCCACCGGCTGCAGAACGGTGAACAAGGCCAGGCCCACCATCGCGGCCACCTGGGCGTCGCGCAGTTCGATGCCGGTCTTGAACTGCAGGATCGTCGGCAGCGCCACCATCCAGAACTGGGCCAACGCGGTGCCCGCGCAGATCATCGCGATGACGAGCAGCACCGCGCGCGGATGCTCGCGCAGCACCGACCGCAGCGGGGCGCGCTCGAGGCGTCCCTGATCGCGGGCTTGGGTGAAGGCCGCCGTGTCGGGCACCGCGATCCTCAGCCACAGCCCGATCAGGCCGAGGACGGCGCCGAGCCCGAACGCAATCCGCCAACCCCAGGTACCGACGAATTCGGGCGGAAACACCGTGAACATGATCGAGGCGACGGCCGAAGCCAGCAAGGTGCCCGCGCCCACCGACACCTGTTGCCACGACCCCGCCCAGGCGCGGTGGCCGGGCGCGGCGTTCTCGACGAGGAACGCCGCCGAGGTGCCGAATTCGCCACCGGCCGAGAATCCCTGCACGCAGCGGGCGACCACGAGCAGGACCGGCGCGAGAATGCCGACCTGGTCATAGGTGGGCAGCACCGCGATCATGGCGGAGGCGCCGGCCATCAGCAAAATGGTCAGCGTCATGCCCGCGCGGCGTCCGTGCCGGTCGGCATACGAGCCGAGGATCGCCCCGCCGAGCGGGCGGAAGAAGAACCCGACCGCGAACACGGCGAGCGCCGACAGCGTCCGGGCCGCGGCATCGCCTTGCGGGAAGAACGCGGAGGCGAAGAAGGGAACGAAGAAGCCGTAGACCGACCAGTCGAACCACTCCACGAGGTTGCCGACCGTGCCGGCGAACAGGGACTGACGCCGCTGCCGTTCCACCGTAATCGTGGCGCTGATGATGAGACCTCCTGCTTCCCGAACCTGAGTCAGGGTAGCCGTCCGGGCTGTGTGACGATACCCCTCCGGGTCCGGACGCCGTGGCCGGCGGCCGCGCGGCGGTCGGCAGACCCGCCCGGGCGACGCCCCTCACCCTTGCGCGGCCAAGCCGGCGACGGCCCGGCGATCCACCTTTCCGGTGCGGCCCACCGGCAACGCGCCGACATGGACGACGCCGCGGGGGCGCGCGGCGGGGGGCAGTTGCGCGGTCGCAGCCCTCACCTCAGCCGGCGTGGCGGACGCCGTGCCGACCGCCACCACCCGCTGCCCCCACTCGTCATCAGGGACGCCGACGACGACCCATTCGCCGCCCAGCACCGCGAGCGCGGCCTCGACCTCGTGCGGGTTGACGTTCACTCCCCCGGAGATGATCACATCGTCGGCGCGGCCGCGGACGATCAGCCGCCCCTGGCCGCGCCAGGCGCCGAGGTCGTGGGTGGCGAGCAGCCGGCGTCCGTCGCGGATGACGAACGGCTGCTCGGCGGTGTCGAGATAGCGGGTGGCGAGGGTTGGCCCGGCGAGATGGATCAGTCCGTCGATCAGCTCGATCTCGACGCCGTCGAGCGGGACGCCGTCGTAGACGCACCCGCCGCAGGTCTCGGTGGCGCCGTAGCTGGTGACGATCCGGACGCCGGCGTCCGTGGCGCGGGCGGCCAGGCCGGGCGCGAGCGCGGCACCGCCGACGAGCACGGCGTCGAACCCGGCGAGGGCGCGCGGGGCGGCGTCCAGTGCACGGTGCAGTTGGGTGGGAACCAGCGAAAGGTAGTGCCGGACGCCCGGATCGAGGGCCGCCGCACACCGCGCGAACAAGGCAGCATCGAACCCTCCGCCGGGCGCGAACACGACAGGCCGGACGCCGGCGAGCACGCTGCGCAACACCACCTGGAACCCAGCCACCCCGTGCACGGGCAGCGAGGTCACCCACTGCCCGGGCCCGCCGAGCCGGGTCAGCGTGGCCCGCGCGGACGCCACCAGCGCATCCCACGACAACCCGACGAGCCGCCCATGCCCATCGGTGCTTCCGGAGGTGCGGATGATCACGTCCACCCCGTCGAGCGGCTGCGTGATCCGCCCCCGGGACGCCTCGAACTCGGCGCCGTCGGTGGCCATCAGTAAGGGAACCTCGGAACACTCCCCGTCTTGAAGCTCGCCCAGGCGGCGGGCCAGCCGCGCCTCGAGCGCGTCGTAGAGCCGCGCGACGGCGTCCGCCCCGGTGCCACCCGGGCCGTAGGAAAGTTGCACCTTCGCCCTATCCACCGAGCACCCAGGAGCCGAATCGCTTGCGGTCCATGGTCTTGAAATAGCCGAGCTTCAAGGCCCGCTCGGCGCTATCACGCTGGGTCGAGAAGAAGTCTCGTTCCGACACCGAAAGCCCGACGGTTTCGATCTTCTTGCGAACCAGCGTCAGGGTGCAGCACAGGTCGGCAGCCTGGAAAAGGCTGTACTCCGACGGCATGACCTTGCGAACCTCGACGGTGCTCAGATGAGCATTGAAGACACTGTTGACGAGGTTGGTCAGTTCCTTCTGGCCGTTGTCGTAGTAGATGACGATACGGTCCCAGGACTGGAAGAAGACGTAGTTGTCCCGAATAAAGGCTCCGAGCTCGCGGGACATGATGCTGACCAGCGCATCCGCGTCACCGACTTCCTTCTTCGTGAACACCCACGAGTGGTGGCTGATGTTGGCGATACGGACGAAGTCGACGAGGACACGGAAGATGGAACGACGCTCCCGAACGTCGAGCCACCGATAGTCGTGCTCGCGGCGGATCAGCGGCCCGGTGTGGATGCCGTGACTGGCAGACAGGCCCCGAACGACGAGTGCCTGGTGGATCTTGTCGAGATGGCTTGTGATGTCGTCGCTCTGGTCGTGGAAGACGAGGCTGATGACGTAGTACGGCGAGTGGGCCTCAACCGGGCCGAAGTCACCCGACTCGTCGATGAAGATGCTCAGTTCACGCAACGGGCAGTCCTGACAAACGACTTGAGGCGGGCTACACCCGCCTCAAGGTTGCGGCGAGGGATGTCCTCGCCTAAAGGGTGGACCAGGGCCTTGCGGCCAGCCCAGTTCCACCAGGCTAGCACGCTGTTTAGGCGTAAGGCAGGCAGCCAAACAGCAGTTTGCCCCCGGTGGACGACAGGCGGTGGGCATGCCCGCTGCGATCGAGTGGGCTGAATTCCCGCCTCTCGACAGAGCGGTTCTCAGAAGTAGTAAGGGTACGGCGACCAATCAGGATCGCGACGCTCGACGAACGCGTCGCGGCCCTCCTGGGCCTCCTCGGTCATGTAGGCGAGCCGGGTCGCCTCGCCGGCGAAGACCTGCTGGCCGGCGAGGCCGTCGTCGGCGAGGTTGAAGGCGAACTTGAGCATCCGGATCGCCTGCGGGGACTTGGTGGCGATGATCCGGGCGTACTCGAGGGCGAGGTTCTCGATCTGGTCGTGGTCGGCGACCTCGTTGACCACACCCCAGCGTTCGGCGTCCTCGGCGGAGTATTCGCGCGCGAGCAGGAAGATCTCGCGGGCACGCTTGTCACCGATCTGGCGCGACAGCAGCGCCGAGCCGTAGCCGGCGTCGAAGGAGCCGACGTTGGCGTCGGTCTGCATGAACCGCGCATGCTGCCGGGAGGCGATCGACAGATCGCAGGTCACGTTGAGCGAATGCCCGCCCCCGGCGGCCCAGCCGCTGACCACCGCGACCACCACCTTGGGCATGGTCCGGATCAGGCGTTGCACCTCGAGGATGTGCAGGCGTCCGGCCCGCGCCGGGTCGATCTGCTCCCGCCGCGTCGCCGGGTCGGCGAGGGCGTCGGCACCCTCGGTCTCGTAGCGGTACCCGTCGCGGCCACGAATCCGCTGGTCGCCGCCGGAGCAGAACGCCCAGCCGCCGTCCTTGGGCGAGGGACCGTTGCCGGTCAGGATCACCGTGCCGACGTCGGAGGTCATCCGGGCGTGATCGAGCGCGCGGTACAACTCGTCCACGGTGAGCGGGCGGAAGGCGTTGCGCACCTCGGGACGGTTGAACGCGACCCGGACGCAGCCGAGGTCGTTCCCGGCGGCGTCGATCGCGCGGTGGTAGGTGATGTCGGTGAAATCGAAGCCTTCGACGACGCGCCAGCGGGCCGGATCGAACGGGTTGTCCATGGTCCTTGAGGATAGCGAGGTGAGCATTTCGCTTCACTGAATGCACGCTCACTCATCACGGCTAGGGGTGACGCAGGCGCCGGTCCCGTTGAGTGAAGCAATTTACTCTCTTCGGACGCCACACCGCTCCCGATATCGTGGGGGCCATGAGCGAGAGCCCACGTGACCGGCACCTGCGCATCGGCCATCCGCAGCGCGACCACGCCCTCGACATCCTGCGCAGCGCGGCCGCCGATGGACGCCTGGAGTTCGACGAGCTTGAGCACCGCACCACCCGCGCGCTGGCCGCGGTCACCCGGGCCGATCTGGCCGAGGTGCTCCACGATCTCGTGCCCTCGGCCGAGCTCGACAACGAACTCGGCGCAGGCGTCCCCATCGGCGAGGGTCCGGGCTACTCGTGGGACGATCCCCTTCTGCTGCGCGGCGACCAACAGCCGGTCCGGGTCGGCGGGCCGTGGGTGGCGCCCCCGTTCATCGAGGTCGTGTGCGGGTGGCGCAGTTCGCTCATCGACTTCACCCAGTCGCACCCGACCTCGCCGGTGATCGACATCGTCATCGGCGGGCAGTGGGGCGGGTTGACGATCATCATCCCCGACGGCTGGGGCGCCGACCTGCAAGGGATTCAAGCCGACGGTTCCTCGTACACGACCAGTTCTGTTCCCACCCGGCCCCGGCGCGGGCTGACCCGCCTGGTCGTCCGCGGCCGCAGCACCGGCGGTGTCGCGGTGCGGACACCGACCGCTCGCGATCTGCGCCGGGCGGCATCCGGCAAGCTCCGTCCGCCCGCCGAGCAGGTCGCACTGCCCCCGGCGTCACCGACGCCGTAGCGTACGCTGGCTGTCCGTGACGATCACTGGCACGGAACTGCGGACCACCGCGCGCCCGGCCCTCGGATTCTCAGCGACGCACCACTCCCGATCGCCGGTGGCGCGGCCATGATCGCCGTCTATTCGGTTCCGTTGCGCGAACGCTTCCGCGGCATCACCGTGCGTGATGGGGTGCTGTTGCGCGGCCCGGCCGGGTGGGGCGAGTTCTCCCCGTTCTGGGACTACGACGACGCCACCTGCGTGCCCTGGCTGCGCGCCGCCGTCGAGATGGCGACCGCACCCTACACCGCGCCGGTGCGCGGCGAGGTGGCCGTGAACGCGACCGTTCCCGCGGTCGCCCCCGAGCGCGCGGCCGCGATCGTGGCGGCGTCCGGGTGCGGCACGGTGAAGGTCAAGGTCGCCGAGCCGGGCCAATCGCTCGCCGACGACCTCGACCGGGTGGCAGCCGTCCGCGCCGCCCTCGGGCCGCACGGATCGATCCGGGTGGACGCCAACGGCGCCTGGCCGGTCGAGGACGCCGTGGCCGCGCTCACCGCGCTCGACCGGGCCGCCGGCGGCCTGGAATACGCCGAACAGCCGTGCCGCAGCGTCGAAGAGCTGGCGGCCGTCCGGCGCCGGGTGAGGGTGCCGATCGCCGCCGACGAGTCGATCCGGCGGGCGTCCGATCCGCTCGCGGTGGTGCGCGCGCACGCGGCCGACGTGATCGTGATGAAGGTCCAGCCGCTCGGCGGCGTGCGCGCCTGCCTGGAGCTGGCCGAAGAGGTGGCCCTGCCGATCACCGTCTCCTCGGCCCTGGACAGTTCGGTCGGCCTGGCCGCCGGCGTCGCGCTGGCCGCCGCCCTGCCGGGCACCCCGAACGCGTCCGGGCTGGCCACCGGAACCCTGCTGGCCGGCGACGTCACCCGCGCGCCCCTGGTGCCCGCCGACGGTGCGCTGCCGGTGCGCCGGGTGGACGCCGACGCCATCCCGCTCGCGTCCGCCGAGGTGGACGCCCGCTGGCGCGCCCGCCTCGGCCGGGTGGCCGCCCTCGCCGGGATCGACCTGAACCAGGCGCTGTCGTGACCGCCACCGCGATGGCCCGCGCGCTGGTGACCGAGCTCGCCGCCGCAGGGGTCGGCGACGTCGTGCTCGCGGCCGGTTCACGCTCGGCGCCGCTCGCCTACGCGGTGGCGGACGCCGAACGCGCCGGCTGGCTGCGCGCGCACGTGCGGATCGACGAACGCAGCGCGGGTTTCCTCGCGCTGGGGCTGGCGAAGGCGTGGCAGCATCGCGGCGAACCGCGCCCGGTGGCGGTGGTGACGACCTCGGGAACGGCCGTCGCCAACCTGCACCCGGCGGTGCTGGAAGCCTCGCACGCTCCCCTGCCGCTGCTGGTCATCTCGACCGACCGGCCGCACGAATGGCACGGCACCGGCGCGAACCAGACCACCGCACAGGCCGGGATCTTCGGCTCCGCCGTTCGGCTGGCGGGCGAGTTGCCGGCGCGGGCAAACCCGGCCGCCGCCCGCGGGCAGGTCACCCGGCTGGTCGCGGCCGCGCTCGGCACGCTGACCCGCGACCCGGGACCGGCGCATCTCAACGTCGCCTTCGGCGAACCGCTCACCCCCGAGGGGCGCTGGGAGTGTGGGGCGCCGCCCACACCGATCGCGGTGGCCGCGACTCCTCCGAGACCCTCGTTCACGCTGCCGGCCGGCGTGCGCACGCTCGCCGTCGCCGGCGACGGCGCGGGTACGGAGGCCGCCCGCCTGGCCCGGGAGGCGGGCTGGCCGCTGCTGGCCGAACCATCCTCGGGGGCGCGGATCAGTGCGGAATCGGTGGTGGGTTACCTCGATATGCTCGGCCGGGGGTTGGCCGATGATGCCGAACGGATCGTGGTTTTCGGGCATCCGACCTTGTCGCGACCCATCACCTCGCTGCTCGGCCGACGCGACGCCGAGATCATCGTGCTCTCACCCACCGCCCGGTGGACCGACGTCACCGGTGCCGCCTCGGCGGTGGTGCCCGTGGTCGACGTGAGCCGACCTGCTGCGTCTGATCTCGCCTGGCGCGAACGCTGGCGCGAGGCCGCCGCTGCGCCGGGCTCGGCTCCGAAGCCGATCGAACGCGCCGCGTCGGCGATCTGGGCGACCGATGAGATGCTGTTCCTCGGGTCGTCGAATGCCGTGCGCGCCTTCGATGCGGTCGCACCCGGCACACCACGCGGAGCCCGCGTGCTCGCCAACCGGGGACTGGCCGGCATCGACGGGCTGATCGCGACCGCGCGCGGTCTCGCCACCGGGCTCGGCGAGCCCGTGCGCCTGGTGCTCGGTGACCTGTCCTTCGTGCACGACCTCGGCTCGCTGGTGCGCGGCGACCACGAGCCGGAGGTGGATCTGCAGGTGATCGTGCTCGACGATCACGGCGGCGGCATCTTCGGCACGCTCGAACATCGCCACGCCCCCGACGAGGTGTTCAACCGCTTCTTCGCCACGCCGCAGCACCTCGACATCGCCGCGGCGTCCCGCGGACTCGGCCTGCGCGCGGCACGGGTGAACGTCAACGATCTGCCTGCCGCGCTCGCCGCACCGGTGCGCGGCACCTCGGTACTCGTGGTCGGCCTCCCCCCGGCCACCCGCGCATAGACGCCCTCGGCGCGACCCCTCCGGACGCTCGTCAGCACTGACCGCGCGGTCAGCCATCAAGGTCGTAGCGCAGAGGCGCCCTCGGCCCCCTCTGTGGGCGCCCCGCCGACACCACACGACGAGAACTTCGACACTCTCCGGCACACCGCCGGGCAGTTGCGCGCCCTCGGGTGGTCGATTTCTATGTCCAGATCGGGACCACCTCGCGAAACCCCTAGTGGCGAAGGGTCGCTCTCAATCTGGACATAGAAATCGACCACGGCACCGCGACAGCCCTCGGCCCCGGCACACCGAACGACTCGCCACGACGCCGAGCGGAGCGGTGCCGCCCACCCTCGGACGGCGTGAACCCGCTGAACGAGGAGGCGCGGCTTGCAGTTGCGCGCCCGCGAAGCGCGGCATTGGGTCGCCGTGGCCGGCCTCGGCCCCGGGAACAACCAACCCGACGAACCGAAACCGCATCGAGCGCCCGTGATCATGACCCAGGCACCCCTCCTTGTGCTACTGTATTACTGACTTAATACAGGAGGACATGATGGACTTCGACGCGGGGCAGCCGATCTGGCTCCAGTTGGTCCGCGAGTTCACGCGCCTGATCGCCACCGGGGACTGGCCCGCGGGGCAGCGGGTTCCCAGCGTGCGCGAACTCGCCGCCGAACTGGGCGTCAACCCCAACACCGTGCAGCGCGCACTAGCCGAACTCGAACGCACCCGGCTCGCCGTCGCCGAGCGCACCGCCGGCCGCTTCGTCACCACCGACACGACCCTGATCACCGACGCCCAGCTCGGCCTCGCCCAGGCCGCCGCCGACGCCTACATCACCCAGGCCCACGGGCTGCGCCTCACCCAGGACGCCGCCGTCACCTTGATCGCCCAGCGCTGGAATCTGGGCACCGACAACCCCACCGCTCCCACCAAGGAGGACCGATGAGCACCACGCCCGCCCTCGAGATCCGCAACCTCACCCGCCGGTACGGCACCGTCGCCGCATTGGACGACCTCAGCCTCACCCTGGAACCAGGCCGCATCGTGGCCCTGTTCGGCGAGAACGGTTCGGGCAAGACCACCTTGCTGAAGGTGATCAGCGGCCTGCTCGCCGAGTACACCGGCGAGGTGCTCGTGCACGGGCACCGCCCCGGCCCCGAGTCGAAGGCGATGGTCTCGTTCCTGCCCGACCAGAGCTTCCTGCCCGACACCATCTCCGCCGCGACCGCGGTCGAGATGTTCAG
This sequence comes from Propioniciclava sp., assembly GCF_047602245.1. Lineage (GTDB taxonomy): Bacteria > Actinomycetota > Actinomycetes > Propionibacteriales > Propionibacteriaceae > Propioniciclava. The sequence continues at coordinate 2,343,070 of NZ_JASGHT010000001.1, read as the reverse complement.
CGACTTCTTCGCCGACTTCGACGCCGCCCGCGCGACCACCCTCATCGCCGACCTCGGCGTCGACGCCACCCGCAAACTCAAGACGCTGTCGAAGGGACAACGGGAGAAGGTCCAGCTCGCCCTCGCGATGAGCCGCCGGGCCCGGATCTACCTGCTGGACGAGCCCATCTCGGGTGTCGACCCGGCCGCCCGCGAGGTGATCCTCAACACGATCCTCGCCCAGTACGACCCGGATGCCCTGGTGGTGATCTCCACCCATCTGATCGCCGACATCGAGGCCGTCGCGGACGCCGCCGTGTTCCTGCGGGGCGGCCGGGTGCTGATGGCCGGCGACGCCGACGATCTGCGCGCCAGCCATGGCCAGAGCCTCGACCAACTGTTCCGCACCGCCTACCAGACCACCAGGAGCTGATCATGTACGCCGCACTCCTCAAGCACGAAGCCCGCCTCCAGACCCGGCCCCTGCTGGCCTATCTGGGCATCGCGTTGGCCGTCTTCGCCGGCGGCATGGCGCTCGCCCTGCTCCGCATCCCGGCGGTGTCGCAGATCGGGGCGCTCGCCACGATCAGCGCCTGCGTTTTCCTGGCGCTCAGCGTGCCGGCTGGGGTCCTGATGCGCTACTACACCTCCATGTACGGCCGCGAGGGCTACCTGACCCACGCGATCCCGGCCAAGCACACCACCTTGTACGCGGCGAAGTTCACCTGGGCGCTCGCGGTGTGGCTGATCGCGCTCGTGGTCGCGATCGGGATGGGCGTGGGCTTCTTCGTGGCCCAGACGGTGGCCTACGGCGGCACCGTGGCGGACGCCTGGACGAGCCTCACCGAGGCCCTCGCCGGGCTCGGCACCGCGCCCACGATCGCGCTGGTCGGCTGGTGCCTGATCGGGGTGGTCATCTATGTCGCGCAGTTCGGCTGGATCGTCACCTTCGGTATGGAGGACCGCTTCCGCGCGCTCGGCGTCGGCGGCCCGGTGCTGGTGTGGTTCGCGAGCTACCTGGTCCTGCAGGTGCTGACCATCGTCGCGATCCTGCTGATTCCGCTCGGCGTCAGCCTCGATCTCAGCGAGTTGGTGTTCACCACCTTCGCCAGCGAACTCCCCAAGGCGTTCGCCAATGAGGATCCGTCCTTCATCCCGCTGGGCTGGCTTCCCCTGCTGCTCGCGACGCTGCCGGTCTACGTGGTCTGGACGCTGCGCTCGCTCAAGAAGCACACCTCGCTGCGCTGAACCACGACGGGCGGGCCAGCGCGATCACGGCGGGCCGTCACACCCCGTCGCCGGCCAGGCCGGCGAGGTCGGCGGCCAGCGCGTCGGCGTCCGCATCATCGAGATCGTGGACGGTGAGCCGCAGGTGGTGCGACGGGCCGCCGGAGGCGTCCAGCCGGAACTCGCCGCCGGTGCGGACCAGCCAGCCCCGCTTCCTCAGCCGCACCCCGGCCTCCTCAGCGGGAACGGGAACCGGCACCCACAGATTGATCCCATCGCCCGCCGCGGCTTCCAGGCCGTGGCGGGCGAGCCGCGCCGCGAAGGCCCGGTTCCGTTCGGCGTAGTGGACGCCCGCACGCTCGATCGCGGCACGGGCCCCGGGGTCGGCGAGCAGGGCGTGCGCGGTGCGCTGCAGCAGATGGCTGACCCAGGTGGTGCCGGGACTGAGCCGCATCGCCAGCCGGGACGCCGTCTCGGCGTCCGAGGCCACCAATGCCACGCAGATATCAGGACCGATGAACTTCGACACCGACCGCACCAGCGCCCAGCGCCGGTGCCCGGGCGCGACGATCGAGCGGAACGGACGCCGCGACAGCAGCGAGTAGTAGTCGTCCTCGATCACCAGCACGTAGGGGTGGCCGGCGAGCACCGCGCGCAGTTCGCCGGCGCGGCGTGCGCTGAGCGAGACGCCGGTCGGGTTCTGCGCCCGCGGGGTGCAGATCACCGCGCGGACGCCGTGGGCGAGCGCCGCCTTCAGCCCGTCGACGGTCATTCCCTCCTCATCGACCGGCACCGCGACGGCACGATAGCCACCCAGGCGGGCGAGGTGAATGCTGGCCAGGAAGCAGGGATCCTCCAGGGCGACGGCGTCGTCGCGGGTGAGCGCCTGGGCGAGCAGGCGTTCGACGGCGTCCACGGCCCCGCTGGTCACGGTCAGCCGGAAGCCGGCGGGCACGTCGGGCGCGAACCAGTCGCGCGCCCAGGCTTCGAGGCCGGCGTCGATCACCGGCTCGCCGTAGAGCACCGGACGCCCCACCGCGGCCCGCAGCGCCGGCCCCACGTCGGGGATCAACGAAGCCGACGGATTGCCGGTGCCGACATCGCGCACAACCGCGGCGGCCGCCCCGGGCGCGCCATCGCCGGTCTCGCCGCCGGGGCGGCCGCCTTGGCACGCCGCCCCCTCCTGGGGAACTGGCCGGTGCCCGGCGATCCGGGTTCCGGCCCGCCCCTGCCCGATCACCGCGCCGGAACGGGCCAGCAGCCCGTAGGCCGCGACGACGGTGTTCCGGTTCACGTCGAGTTTCTGGGCGAGCGCTCGCACCGAGGGCAGCGCATCTCCGGGCACCAGGACACCGGCCTCGATGAGGTCGCGCACGCTGTCGGCGATCTCGGCGGCGGTGCTGCCCGTGATCGCCGGTCCCGCGAGGTCTGCCACGAGCGCGAGTCTACGGGGGCGACCCACCACCCGTGCTAAGTTTTGGCCTAGGTCAAAACGAGAACGGGCGAAGGGCGTCCGAGCGAAGGAGACATGATGAGCACCACCACCGGCACCGACCGGGTGAAGCGCGGTCTGGCCGACATGCTGAAGGGCGGCGTGATCATGGACGTCGTCACCCCCGAACAGGCTCGCATCGCCGAGGACGCCGGCGCGGTGGCCGTGATGGCGCTGGAGCGCGTCCCGGCCGACATCCGCGCCCAGGGCGGTGTGGCGCGGATGAGCGATCCCGACCTGATCGAGGCGATCATCGCCGAGGTATCGATCCCGGTGATGGCGAAGGCGCGCATCGGGCACTTCGTCGAGGCGCAGGTGCTGCAGGCGCTCAAGGTCGACTACATCGACGAGTCCGAGGTGCTCTCGCCGGCCGACTACGTCCATCACATCGACAAGTGGCGCTTCACGGTGCCGTTCGTGTGCGGCGCAACCAACCTCGGCGAGGCGCTACGCCGGATCAACGAGGGCGCGGCGATGATCCGCTCCAAGGGCGAGGCGGGCACCGGCGACGTGTCCGAGGCGACCAAGCATCTGCGCACCATCACCGCCGGCATCAACGCGCTGCGCTCGATGACCAAGGACGAGTTGTACGTCGCCGCCAAGGAGTTGCAGGCGCCCTACGACCTGGTCGTCGAGGTCGCCGAGAGCGGACGCCTGCCCGTCGTGCTGTTCACCGCGGGCGGCGTGGCCACCCCGGCGGACGCCGCGATGATGATGCAGTTGGGTGCCGACGGCGTGTTCGTCGGCTCGGGCATCTTCAAGTCGGGCGGGCCGGCCAAGCGGGCCGCCGCGATCGTGAAGGCGACCACGTTCTACGACGATCCGGCGGTGATCGCCGAGGTGTCGCGCGGGCTGGGCGAGGCGATGGTCGGCATCAGCGTCGCCGACGTGCCCGCACCGCACCGGCTCGCCGAGCGCGGGTGGTGAGCGGGCCACACGCCGGCGTCCTGGCTGAGGCGAGGTCCGGCCCGGCGAGTGGGCCGCGCGTCGGCGTCCTGGCCCTGCAGGGGGACGTCCGCGAGCACGCGGGCCTCCTGTCGGGCCTGGGGGCGCGGGTCACGCGGGTGCGGCGCCCGGACGATCTGGCCGTGATCGACGGCCTGGTGCTGCCGGGCGGCGAGTCGACGGTGATCGACAAGCTCGCCCGCCTCTACGGTTTGCGCGATCCGATCCGGGACGCGATCGCCGCGGGCCTACCGGTGTTCGGCACCTGCGCGGGGCTGATCCTGCTCGCCGACCGGATCGTGGGCGCGATCGAGGGCCAGCAGACGTTCGGCGGCCTCGACGTCACCGTGCGCCGCAACGCGTTCGGCGGCCAGGTCGACTCCTTCGAGACCGATCTCGACGTGCCGGCCCTCGGCGCGCCGCCGGTGCACGCGGCGTTCATCCGGGCGCCGCTGATCGACCAGGTCGGCCCGGACGCCCTCGCGCTCGCCGCGCTCCCAGACGGGCGGGTGGTCGCGGTCGAACAGGGCGCCCTGATCGGCACGTCGTTCCATCCCGAGGTGACCGGCGAAGCGCGTTTTCACCGCCGTTTCCTCGATCACGTCATCGCACGAAGCTGACGCAGTGATGGACGCCGGGACGATCGGGCCGCTCCCCTTCGAATACTGGGAGGGAATCGCAACTCCGCCCGGGGAGGCAGTCCGGCCACGCAGCCGGTGTTGATCACGCCCGTCCGCGGTCAGCACGTTCGCCGGGGTGGGCGGTGCACAACGTACTGCTCAATCCCTGCCGAGCGTCAAGAACATCAGTCCGACTGGTGTTTTCCCGATCCTGACCAGATTGAACAGTACGTTTTATCCCGATCCGGAAACCAGCCACCGGGCCTACGAACGGAGACGACCTCATGAACGACCACGCCGACCAGACCACCATGCGCCGCGCGCTCGCCGAGCCGCTCGCCGGGGTCCGGATCGAGTCGGCGCCCCGGCCCACCCCGGCGCCGGGCGAGGTGCTGGTGCGCAGCACGCTGGTCGGCATCTGCGGGTCGGACACGCATGCGCTGGCCGGGCATCACCCCTTCCTCACCGCCGCCTATGTGCCGGGGCACGAGGCGATCGGCATCGTCGCGTCGTCCGGCCCGGGCGCCGAAGGGTTCACCCCCGGGCAGCGGGTGTTGCTCAAGCCCAACGTCGCCTGCGGTGATTGCCTCAACTGCCGGGCCCAGCGCAGCAACGCCTGCGAGACCCTGGCCTGGATCGGCTGCGACCCGTCCCGCACCTTGTCGGGCGCGATGGCGGACGAGTTCGTGGCGCCCGCGCGCAATCTGTTCGCGATCCCCGAGGGCGTCGACGACGATACGGCCGTGCTGATCGAATGCCTGGCCACGCCGGTGCACGCCGCCCGGATCGCCGGCGACCTGCACGGTGCGCGGGCGGTGGTGCTGGGGGCCGGCACGATCGGCGCGCTGTGCGTGATCGCGGCGCGGGCCGCGGGGGCGGCGTCCGTGGTGGTCACCGATAGGGAGCAGGCCAAGCTGGATCGCGCGGTGCGCATCGGGGCGGACGCCGGCGTGCTCGCCTCCGATCCGGACGCGACGGCGAAGGTGATCGACGCCCTGGGCGGTCGCGCCGACGTGGTCTTCGACTGCGTCGCGATCGAGGCCTCGCTGGCGCAGGCGGTGAGCCTGCTGCGCCGTGCCGGAACACTGCTGATCGTCGGCGTGCCGCCGCGTCCGGCACCGCTGAATCTGCCGATCATCCAGGATTGGGAGATCCGGGTGCAGGGCTGCGCCGCCTACACCGAGGCCGACATCCTCACCTCGATCGAGATCGCGGCCGGCGGCGGATTGCCCGCGTCCGAGATCATCTCGGGCCGCTTCCCGCTCAGTGACGCCGCCGCGGCCTTCGAGCAGGCTTCGGCCGACAGTTCCGGCAAGGTGGTGATCACCGTCGGCTGATCCCGGGCCTACTCAGGATCGCGGGCGGGTGTCGTCGGCCCGCCAGATCGTGTAGGGGCCGGCGGTGCCCTCGGGGACGAACCGGTCGTGGATGAGGTCCTGGTTGGCCTCGTTCAGGCGCTTCCACGCGGCCTCATCGACGATCGCCACCTCGCTGTTCGCCAACTCGGCGGCGACCTGGGCCTGGTAGACCTGGGCGAACGGCGCGGAGGTGTCGAACTCAGCATCGGCGACGCCGAGTTCCCGCAGCACGGTGGCGTAGACGTCGATCGTGGTCGGGCACTGCTGGCGGGTCTGATCGTCGGCCACGTCGGCTTCGAGCAGCACCTCGGGGGTGGGCGCCCAGACGCAGCGGGGGCCGTCCACGCCGGCCGCCTCCTGTTCGAGCCGGTCGACGACCGACCAGTCGCGGGCCGCGTGGAGTCCGGGGCCGATCTGGCGGGTCGACATCACCACGAGCACGAGCGCCACCGCCACCCCGAAGCCGGCAACACCGCGCCGGATCACCGGCCCGCGCTCCTCGATCCGCAGCCGCTCGACCAGGAACTGGGCGGCGATCCCCGCCACCAGGCAGAGGGCGGGCGCGGCGGCCAGGGTGTAGGTCGGGTAGAAGCTGGGGGCGTTCAGCAGGACGAGCACCTGCGCGGTGGCCAGCACCAACCAGCTGGTGGGCTCCCAGGTGCGTAGCGGCACCGCGCGGGCACGGGCGAGGGCCACCACCGCGACGACCGAGACGACCAGGGCCGCCAGACCGACGGCGAGCCAGACGGCGTCCGGCAGGCGGTCGGGGGCGAGCAGGCTGCCGTTGAAGTAGGCCAGCCGGGTGCCCCAGGACACAGGCGCTTCCGGCCGTCCGATCTGGAAGCCGACCACGTCGCGCCAGACCGTGGCCGGGCCGGCGACGACGAGGAAGGGCGTCATCACCACCGCGACCGCCGCGATGGCGGCGCCGCCGAAGGCCACCGCCCGGCCCCAGCCGAGCCGGTTCGGGCTGCGCACCAGCAGCATCAGGGCGAGCACCGCCAGCGGCACCGCCGCCCACAGTTTGACGGTCAGGCCCAGCCCCAGGATCGCACCCGCGGTGGCCGTGCGCCGCAGGGACGGCACCGTCGCGGGGGCGGCGTCCTTGCCCAGCAACAGCAGTGCACCGAGGACGCCGACGGCGAGCAGCGGTTCGAGCAGGATCGCCCACTCCGACCACACCGTGGCCGACCACACCGCGTAGAGGACCGATCCGGCCACCGCAGCGGCACGGCCGTAGCGGCGCAGCAGCAGGGCCACCAGCACCGCGCTGGTCGCTCCCAGCGCCGAGATCGCCGTGCGGGCGATGCTGGCCGCGATCGCGTCCGGAATCACGTTGGCCAGCGCAGCGAAGGGGGTGAGGAAGAGCACGATCCCGGGCGGGTGCACCAGCAGGAAATCGGCATAGGGCCACACGCCGTTGATCAGCTTCTGGCTGGCGACCATGTAGACGCCCTCGTCCCAGCTGAACTCGCCGGCCCATCGTCCGGTCACCACCAACGGCAGCTGCCGCACGGCCAGAGCCACCAGCCACAACCCGGCCAGATAGCCCGTCCATCCACCGGACGTTCCGCCCGTGCCACGCATCATCGATTCGCTGTCCCCTCAAGCGTCGTCCGGCCAAGGTTAGCCGTACCTAACTTAAGTGACGGGGGGCGTCCCCGCTTCGGACACTAGCGCCGGCTCCGGCTAGGCCCGGCTCGGGTGCAGCGCCACCTGGGTGGCCTTGATCACGGCAACGACCTGGTCGCCCTCGGCCAGGGCCAGGTCGACCAGGGCTGCCGGCGTGACGTCGGCGTGGATGCGCTGGCCGGCCACGGCGAGGCTGACCCGCTGCACCAACCCGCGATCCTCGACGCCGGCGACAATGGCGGGCAGCGCATTGCGCGGGCTGCCGCCGGGGGCTTCACCGAAGATGCTCACCGCGTCCGGCCCGAACACGGCCCGGGCGGGGCCGCCCGGCAGCGGCGACTCGGCCAGGCCGGCCACCACCCCACCTCCATCGAGCCGGACGGCAGCCTCACCCGCGGCGGTGCCGTGCAGCAGGTTGAGGCCGACGAAATCGGCCAGGAACGGGGTGGCCGGGCGCTGGAACACGTCCTCGACGGTGCCGGTCTCGCCGACGCGCCCGCCCTCCAGGGAGGCGACCCGGTCGGCCAGCACCAGCACGTCGAGCGGATCGTGGGTGACCAGCAGTGTGGTCAGCCCGCGCAGCCGGTCGCGCAGCACGCGGCGCAGCCCGGGGGTGGCGCTGGCATCGAGCGCGGCGAACGGTTCGTCCAGCAGGACGACGTCAGGATCGAAGGCCAGCGCCCGAGCGATCGCCACCCGCTGCGCCTGCCCGCCCGACAGTTCCCGCGGACGCCGCCGCTCGAATCCGTCCAGGCCGACCGCGGCCAACTCCTCGCCGGCGCGGCGCCGGGCGTCCGCTTTCGCGACCCCGCGCGAGCGCGGGCCGTAGGCGACGTTGTCGATCACCGACAGGTGCGGGAAGAGCAGCGGACGCTGCTCCAGGTAACCGATCCGGCGCCGGTTGGCGGGCACGAAGAGGCGTCCGTCGGCCATGGTCCGCCCGCCGATCCTCACCGTGCCGGCGTCGGGGCGCAGGGCTCCGGCAGCCAGCTGGATCGAGGTGGACTTGCCCGCCCCGTTGGGGCCGATCAGCGCGACGATCTCCCCCGCCGCGGCCTCCAGGTCGATCCGGACGCCGCGGGCCGCGACCGTCGCGGCGATGCTGAGCGGTTCAGCCATGGCTCCCCCAGGCGCGGAAATGGGTGGCGAGCCAGACGACCAGCCCGGCTACGGCGAGCAGCACCACGGCCAGCGCCAGCGCCAGGTCGGAATCGGATTCGCGGAGCAGGTAGATCTCCAGCGGTAGCGTGCGGGTGACGCCCTGCAGCGATCCGGCGAAGGTCAAGGTGGCGCCAAACTCGCCCAGCGCGCGGGCGAACGACAGCGCGGTCCCGGACGCCAGCGCGGGAGCCGCCATCGGCAGCGTCACCGTCAGCAGGGTGCGGGTCGGTCCGGCGCCGAGGAAGGTGGCGGCGCGTTCGTAGTCCTCGCCGGCCGAGCGCAGCGCTCCCTCCAGCGAGACGACCAGGAACGGCAGCGCCACGAAGGTCTGGGCGATCACCACCGAGACGGTGGTGAATCCGATCTCGATGCCGATCACCGACAGATGCTGACCGATCAGGCCGCGGCGTCCCAGCGTGGTCAGCAGCGCGAGACCGGCCACCACCGGCGGCAGCACCATCGGCACCGTGACCAGGGTGCGGGCCGCGGTCGCCCAGCGTCCGCGGGTGCGGGCCAGCACCAGGGCGGTCGGGACGCCGAGCACCAGCACGATCCCGGTCGAGATCAGGCAGGTGGTCAGGCTGAGCCCGAGCGCATCCAGCGAGCGCTCCGAGGCCAGCAGGGCGGGCAGCCGCGCCCAGTCGGCCCGCACCAGCAGGCCGGCCAGCGGCAGCCCAAGCAGAATGAGCGCCAGCGCCATCGGCGCCAGCGCCCACCTGGGGTAGCTCGAACTCAGCCTCACTGCGGCGGGCCGAACCCGAAGGTCGCGAGCGTGGTCTGGCCCTCACCGAGGATGCGGGCGACGAAGGCGTCCGCACCCGCCTTGTTGGGGGCGCCCTTGACGACGCCGATCCAGTAGGTGTTCGGGTCGTTCTTCGCGCCGGGCACGTCGAGCACCTTCACCTTGTCACCGGCACCCGCGGCGTCCGTGGCGTAGACCAGGCCGGCGTCGGCCTCGCCGCCGGTGACCTTGCCGAGCACGTCGGTGACGTTGTTCTCCTCCGAGACCGGCTTCAGCGTCATTCCGGCGCCCTCGGCGGAGCGGGCGGTGGCGGCGCCGCAGGGCACCTCGGGAGCGCAGACGACGAGCTTCTTGCCATCAAGGGAGGCGTCGAATCCGGTGATGCCGCCCGGGTTGTCGGCCGGCGTGACCAGCACCAGGTAGTTGGTGGCGAACATGGCCGGGGTGCCGTCGATCAGCCCGGCCTCCACCGCCTTGTCCATATTCTTCTTGTCGGCCGAGGCGAACACGTCGGCGGGTGCGCCGCCCTTGAGCTGATCGACCAGGCCGGAGGATCCGTCGAAGGAGTACTGCGCATTGAGGCCCGCGGACGCCGCGGGGAACGCCTTGTTCAGCGACGCGGCGGCGAACACGATGATCGGGCCCTCGGACGCCGACGCCGCGGCGCTGGTGGACGGGGACGGTTGCGCCGGGCTCTGGCCGCACGCGGCGAGCAGAAGGGTGGCGACGAGCAGCGCGAGACGCTTCATGCCCGCTTCCTTTCGATGGTGACGTTGGTGGCCTTGATCACCGCGGTGGCGACGACGCCCGGCTCAAGGCCGAGTTCGCGCACCGCCTCGGTGGAGATGAGCGACACGATCCGGTACCGGCCGCACTGCAGTTCGACCTGGCTCATCACGGTGTCGGAGAGGACCTTCGTGACCAGCCCGGTCAGGTGGTTGCGGGCCGAGCGGACGCCGGCCCCGCCGTCGAGTTGATCGAGCGCGTCGTCGGCGAGTTCTTGAGCCAGTGCGGCGAGTTCGGCGCCGTCGATGGCCTGGCGGCCGGCGTCGTCGGCGACGGCGTGCAGGCGTCCGGCATCGACCCAGCGGCGGACGGTGTCGTCGCTGACACCGAGGAGACTCGCGGCGACCGCGATCCGTATATGCGTCATTTTCACAGATTATCAGTAGAAATTGCGGTTGTGGGCGATCTGGGTAGGCTTCCCGGGTGAGCTATCCCGCTGCCGTCATCACCTGCTCCGACCGCGCCGCCGCCGACATCTACGAGGACCGCTCCGGTCCCGTGCTGCGCGACGGACTCTCCGCATTGGGCTTCGCCGTAGCAGCCCCGGTGATCCTGCCGGATGATCCGGTTCTCATCGCGGCCGCGATCACCGACGCCGTGGACGCCGGCGCCCGCGTCGTGCTCACCACCGGTGGCACCGGCATCAGCCCGCGGGATGTCACCGTCGAGGCGACGCGCCCGCTGCTGGCCTACGAGCTTCCTGGGATCGCCGAAGCCGTGCGCGCGGCCGGCTTGGCCAAGACGCCGCTGTCGTGCCTGTCACGCTGCCTGGCCGGGGTGATCGAGCGCGACGGTCCTCGTGCGTTCGTGTTCAACGCCCCCGGCTCGCGCGGCGGCGCCCGGGATGCCCTGGCGGTGCTCTCCCCCTTGCTCACCCATATCGTCGAGCAACTGGACGGCGCCGACCACGACCTCAACCGCCCCGCATCGAGCTAGCGCCGAAACATCGGGCTCGCTCCGCTGGCATCACCCGGCCGAGCACATACCCACACCACAGGTCACGCCCCGGCATCGTCTATTCGCGGGACCAGTCGCCCGAGCGTCCTCCGGACTTCGAGGTGACGCGGGCCGAGGTGATCTCGGCACTGCGGTCGACTCCCTTGACCATGTCAACCACGGCCAGGGCGGCGACGGTGACCGCGGTGAGTGCTTCCATCTCGACGCCGGTGCGGTCGGCGGTCCTGACCTCGGCCCGGATCTGAACGCCGGCATCGACGACCTCGACGTCGAGCACCACCCCGTGAACACCGATCACGTGCGCGAGCGGTAACAGGTCGGGCACCTTCTTGGCTGCGGCGATGCCGGCGACCCGAGCGACGGCGAGGACATCCCCCTTGGGGACCGTGCCCGAGCGCAACGCGCCGACAACCTCAACCGAACACGAGACGAAAGCCTCCGCGCTCGCGGACCGAACCGTCGGCTGCTTGGCGGTGACATCGACCATGCGGGCGTGTCCGCGCGCATCCAGGTGGGTGAACTCCATGCCTCCATCCAACACCCTCGCATGCGCGTGTCCCACTCGGAAGCGCTCGCCTCCCACTCGGTGCCGCCGCCAACACCTCGCTCATCACAGATCACCGTGGACGGCCTCTCGTGGCCGCGCGTCACGCACCGCCCTACCCCACCCCGCGCTCAGGCGCACGAGTTGCACGGATGCGCACGAAATTCCGTAGGCAACGGTGCAACTCGTGCGCAACAGCGAAACCCGACCGCTCCAACCGCCAGGCAGACGCGCTGAGACGGTGAGGCCCGCGGCCGCCGAACACGGTGGCGGCGTTCACGTCGACCCACCTCGGCGAGGGCGACGGAGCGTACGCTCGGTGACGTTGCCCTGCTTACCGCGGCGTGGCGCATGCTGCAGCATGCGCGCAGCGACCCTTTCCCACGCGCGGCGACGGAGCGTACGCTCCATCACCGGTCAATCGGGCGGATGCGACCACAGCGGCAGCAAGGCGGCGCCCCAGACGCCGACGCCCTGGTCGGACGTGTTGAGCGCCGCCCGGTCTCCGAACCGTCGCCCGGTTTCCTACCAGGGCGACGGCGACTACACCGGGCGCCTTGCCGGGCGAACGTGACTAACCCAGGCGGCATGGCCGGACCCTTGGTCGTGAACATTCCATCAACAGCCAGCTTCGGCCAACCCGGGCGACATGGTCGGACCACTTGTCCCAGACCGAGTTTGCGATGACCTCCTGGACGTGGACCACGAAGTTGTCGTTTTCACGGTGGTGATCGCGCGGAAAACAGTGATGGGCTGAGAAGTGGTCGCTATGAGACGGCCTGGAGGCCTGAAAACGACCACTTCATAGCCCGAGCCGAGTTCAGCGCCGACGACGCCTCTGAAAACGACAATATCTTGGCCCGATCCTCCGAACTGCCCGCCGACGATGATCGAGAGCGCGAACTCATGCCTGCGGGGCTATCGAATCGGGAACACGTCCACCAGGCCACCGGCAGCGACGGTCCCGGCCTCGGCCGGAATGACCGCGAGGGCCTCGGCGAGGTGCAAGGACGCTACCAGGTGCGATCCCGAGCCCAAGCGGTTGGCGGGACGCACGCCCTCGGGGGTGATCACCACCGGCATGTACTGCCGGCGCCCGGGCGGGGTCTTCCATCCCTCCGCGACCGGGAGGCGGCGCGGCTCCCAGGGGCGTCGACCCCTTGAAAGGCCGCCAGCAGCGGGCGCAGGAACACCCAGGCCGACACGAAGACGCTCACCGGGTTGCCGGGCAGCGCCAGCAAAGCCTGCTCGCCAAGACGCCCACACGCCTGGGGTTTGCCGGGTTGCATCGCGACCCGCACGAACTCGATCTCTCCCTCGACGACCTGGCGCACCACCTCGAAGGCGCCCACCGAGACGCCGCCGGAGGTGACGATCAGGTCGGCGCCGGAGGCATCCGCCAAGGCGTCGCGGAACTCGCCGGGATCGTCGCCGACCGCGCGCGAGACCACGACCTCGCCGCCGAAGCCCTCGATCAGGCCGGCGAGCAGGATCGAGTTGGAGTCCGGGATCTGGCCGAAGCCGAGCGGCTCCCCGGGGGCGACGAGTTCGGATCCGGTAGCGAGCACCGCGACCCGCGGCCGCCGGCGCAGCCGGACCGTTGCATACCCGATCGAGGCCGCGGCACCCGCCGCGGCCGGAGTCCAGATCTGACCGCGACGAAGAACCACCTCGCCGACGCGAACATCCTCGCCAGCCCCACGCACATTCCGCCCAGGGGCCACCGCTGGCACTTGAACGAACCCGGGAAGCGGCGCGTCGCCGAGCGGCTGATCGGTGTCCTCGACCGGCACCACCGTGTCGGCGCCAATCGGCATCGGCGCGCCCGTCATGATCCGGGCGGCCTCCCCCGGCCCGACCTTCGGAGCACTCGATGCGCCGGCCGGGATGTCGCCAACCACCCGCAACATCACCAAGCCGGCCGGGCTGTCATCCCCCACCGAACTATCGGCGCTACCTACCCTCCGTTCCGTCGCCGAGTCCACGTGCGCCAAGCGAGTATCCGCCCTCACGGACGTATCGGCGCTACCCACCCTGCGTTCGGTCGCCGGGTCCGCTTGCGCGAAGCGAGTATCGGCGCCCGCCGAGGTGTCGGCGCTGCGCACGGCGAAGCCGTCCATCGCCGAGTTGTCGAACGGGGGCACCGCGAGGCGGGCGACCAGGTCTTCATCCAGCACCCGGCCGAACCCGGACGCAACCGGGCACTCCTGGGCCGGCAAGGGCGTCGCCAGGGCGAGCACCCGTTCCAGATATTGCTCGACGGTGATCATCAGACTCCTAGGATTTGCGCAGCGGCAGGACCGACCAGCGGGCGGTGCGGGCGTCCAGCACCATCACCCGCCCGACCAAGGGTTCGCCGAAACCGGCCAGCAGTTTGATCGCCTCGCATGCTTCCAGGGCGCCGATCTGGCCGACCATCGCGCCGAGCACGCCGATCTCGGTGGCCATCGGGTAGTCGCCCGCGGCGGGTTCTTCCGGGAACAGGTCGCGCAGATACAGCCGGTCACCGAAGGCATCGGGGACGCCGAACACCGAGCACTGGCCCTGCATGCCGACCGCCGACGCCCACACCAGCGGCACCCCGACGGCGGCGGCGGCGTCCGAGAGCAGGTACTTGGCGCCGTAGGTGTCGGTGCAGTCGAGCATCAGGTCGTACTCGGCGAACAGGGTGCGGGCACGGCCGGGCGTGAGGTACTCGGGATAGGCCGCCACCTCAACGTCCACATTGAGCAGCCGCAGCCGCTCAGCGGCAGATTCGGCCTTGTTGCGGCCCAGGTCGGTGTGCAGCACTTGGCGCTGCATATTCTTCAACTCGACGACATCACCATCGACGACACCGATCCGCCCCACTCCGGCGGCGGCCAAGTAGGGCAACGCCGCCGATCCGAGCCCGCCGGCGCCGATCACCAGCACCGAGGAGTTCAGCAGCCGCAGCTGCCCCTCCTCACCCAGTCCGACGACATCGACATTGCGCAGGTAGCGCTCGCGCTGCTCGCCGGTCAGTTCGGTCACGGGCATTGCGACCACTCGTAGCTTCCGTCGGCGAGGTACTGCTTCTTCCAGATCGGCAGGCGTTCCTTCACCGCGTCCACGAAGTCGGACGCGCATCCGAAGGCTTCGCCGCGGTGCGTGGCGGCGACCGCGACGAACAGGGCGATGCCGCCGATGCCGAGCGAACCGACCCGGTGCTGGGCGACGATCGCATGGACGCCGTCACGCCCGGCGAACTCCGCCACCACGTCTTTCAGCACCTGATCGGCCGAGGGATGCCCGACGTAGTCGATGCCGGTCACCGACTTGCCATGATCGTGGTCGCGGACGACGCCGGCGAAGGTCACCACCGCCCCGGCCCGGCGGGAGGCGACCGCGGCCTCCACGGCGTCCGGGTCGATGTCGGACTCGACGACACCGCTCAACTCCAGCAGCGGCAGTTCTTCTCGACTCATGAGTTCCTCCCGGGTCGTGAACTCTTCTCGAGTCGTCACCTCTTCTCCGATGAGTATCCCTGGTGCCATCAGCTCTTCTTCGGTGCGCCGGGTCGCGCGTAGCGGGTCCAGGTGATGGCGATGCACATGACCGCCCAGACGGCGCCGATGATGTAGAAGGTGGTCGGCGGCATCAGGGTCAGGCCGACGCCGAACAGGAACGGCCCGAAGGCGGCGATGGCGCCGGTCCAGCCGATCACGCCGCCGGCCTGGCGGCGCTCGAAGATCATCGGCATCTGCTTGAAGGTGCTGGCGTTGCCGATCCCGGAGAACAGGAAGATCGCCAGCATGCCCCACAGGAACTGGTTGAACCCGGCGGTCAGCGCCTCGGCGCTGCTGGTGTCGGGCACCAATCCACCCAGGGTGTAGAGGATCGAGGCGAGGATGCCCACCCCCGAGATCAGGCTCCACACGGCCCCGCCCATCCGGTCGGTGAGCGGCGAGAACGCCACCCGCGCGCCGGCGCCGATCAGCGGGCCGAGGAAGACGTATTTCACCGGGTCGGGCAGCGCGTAGCCGTCCACCAGCAGGGTGGCGGACGCCCCCGCGCCCTGGACGATCTCGGGGTTGCCGGAGCCGTACAGGTTGCTCATCAGCAGGCCGAACTGGGCCGAGAGTCCCGAGAAGGTGCCGAAGGTCATGATGTAGAGCAGCGTCATCCACCAGGTGTCCTGGTTGGAGAAGATGTCGAACTGCTGCTTGATGTTGGCCTTGACCGGCACCGACTTGAGCACCAGGTAGGCCCAGATCGCGCCGACGACGATGAACGGGATGTAGACCAGCGCCGAGTTCTGGTACCAGACGATCACCGACTCCTTGCCGGGAACCGCCATCTGCTGCGAGCCGAGGAAGCCGAACATGCCGAACGAGATCAGCCACGGCGTCAGCAATTGCACCAGCGAGACGCCGAAGTTGCCCACACCGGCCTGGACGCCGAGCACGGTGCCCTGCATCCGCCGCGGGAAGAAGTAGGAGGTGGACGGCATGAACCCGGAGAAGGCGCCGCCGCCGATGCCGGCCAGGAAGGCCAGCCCCATCAGCCGCCAGTACGGCACATCGGGGTTGGTCACCTCGAAGCCCCAGCCCAGCACGGGCAGGATCAGCAGCAGCGTGGTGAGGGTGACCATCTTGCGGGTGCCCATGATGGGCGGCACCACCATCCACACCAGGCGCAGCAGGCCGCCGGACAGGCCGGGCATCGCCGCCATCCAGTACAGCTGCGATTGGGTGAAGGTGTAGCCGAGCGCGGTCAGCTTGGGCACGATCGCGCTGGGCAGGAACCAGGCGACGAAGCACAGCGTCAGCGTGAACGTGGTGACGGTCAGCGTGTTGTAGGCGAGTTTCTTGTCCCATTTCTGCGGATCTTCGGGATCCCAGGATTGGAGCCAATCGCCCTTGGTTTCGAGTGCGGCGCTCACGTAGCTGCCTCCAGTTCGGGTTCGATGAGCCCGGCCGTCTCAGGAGTGGCCCGGGTCATCATGCGGTGGATGGTGACGTGCATCCAGACGGCGCAGATGGCCACCAGGATGAAGACGCAGAAGAAGGTGGAGCTCGGGAATCCCGACCAGGTCTTGGTGTAGGCGAACATCGGCGGCAGGAAGAATCCGCCCAGGCCGCCGAGCATGCCGACCAGCCCGCCGACCGAGCCGACGTTGTCGGGGAAGTATTCGGGGATGTGCTTGAACACCGCGGCCTTGCCGAAGCCCATCGCGCAGCCGAGCAGGAAGACCAGGATCACGAACCAGACCAGCTGGATCTCATAGTGCAGGTGGGTGGTCTGGGCACCGTCGGGGTGGGTGATGGTGATGAAGCCGTTGGGCATCATCAGGATGCCGCTGGTGACCAGCATCAACCCGAAGGTGAAGTACATCACCCTGCGCGCGCCCCAGCGGTCACTCATCCAGCCGCCGACCGGCCGCAGCAGGGACGCCGGGAAGATGAAGGTGGCGGTCAGCAGACCGGCCACGGTCAGGTCGACGCCGAAGTTGTCGACGTAATACTTCGGCAGCCAGGCCGACAGCGCCACATAGGCACCGAACACGGCCACGTAGTAGAGGCTGAACCGCCACACCCGCAGGCTGGACAGCGGCGCCGTCATCTGGCGCAGCGTCCGCGACGAGCCGGGCGCACGATCCACGCGCGGCACGATCACCCAGGTGAGGACGCCGACGATGACCAGCAGCACCGCGTAGATGACCGGGATCAGCCGCCAGCCGCCCTGGATGCCGAGGATGTAGGTGCTGCCCGCGGTGGCGGCGATCAGCGGCGGCCCGATGAACTTGGTCACCGAGGCGCCCACATTGCCGGCGCCGAACACGCCCAGCGCCAGCCCTTGGCGTTCCTTGCTGTACCAGGCCGAGTTCCAGGTGGTGCCCACCGAGAACAGGTTGCCGGCGAAGCCGACCAGGAAGGCGAGCACCAGCAGCCACATATAGCTGTCGGCGAAGCTGACCAGGTAGGCGGGGATCGCGGTGGCGAACAGCAGGAACAAGGTGACCTTGCGCCCGCCGATCCGGTCGGCGATGATGCCGGCCGGCAGCCGCCACATCGAGCCGTTCAGCACCGCGACCGCCGAGATCCAGGACAGTTCTTCGTCGGTGAGGCCCAACTCTTTCTGGATCGGGATGCCGAGGATGCCGAACATCAGCCAGACCGCGAACATCAGCGTGAACGCGATGGTCGACATGGTCATCACCCGGCCGGCGCCCTTGCCGGTCTCGTGGACGGGCGGGACCTCGATGAGGTTCTTGCTCACGGGAGTGGTCGTTTCCTTCGTGTGGGGACGCCGTCAGCGCCGGTTCTGGTGGGGGTTCTTCTGGTTGTCGGGGGTGCCGATCGGATCCCAGCCGCGTCCCTTGACCGTCTGGGACTGCCGGTTCTGGTCGTCCCGGGAGCGATAGACGATGTAGGGACGGAACAGGTAGTGCAGCGGCGCGGAGAAGGCGTGCACCAGCCGGGTGAACGGGATCATCGCGATCAGCAGCAGCGCGATGACGATGTGCGCCTTGAACTGCCAGGTGGCCGCGGCCATCGCATCGATGTCGGGCTGGAAGGTGACCAGCGAGCGGAACCAGATCGACACGGTTTCGCGGTAGTTGTGCTCCTCGCCGGACGGCGTCTTGTCACCGGTCAGCGTCGCGACCATGCCGAGCCCGACGGCGAGCGCCAGGATCAGGTACATGATCTTGTCGTTCCAGGTGGTGGCCCGGAACACCGCCGACTGGGTGCGCCGCCGGTAGATCAGCAGCCCGAGCCCGACCACCAGCGCCACCCCGGCCAGGCCGCCGCCCCAGAAGGCGCCCAGGTGGTACATGTGCTGGTCGAGCCCGACCCAGTCGGTGAACGCCTTCGGGATGATCAGCCCGACCACGTGCCCGAGGAAGACCGCGAGCAGCGCGAAATGGAACAGCGGGGACGCCACCCGCAGCATCCGCGATTCGTACAGTTGCGAGGAGCGGGTGGTCCAGCCGAACTGGTCGTAGCGGTAGCGCCAGACCAGTCCCCCGACCAGGATGAGCGCCACGATGTAGGGCAGCACGCCCCAGGCGAAGACGTCCATGTCAGCCTCCTTGCTTGACGGTGGCCGGGGATTGGCCCACCGGGAACGGAGTGGTGGAGATGAAGGAGTCCAGGCCGACGAGTTCGGTCGGCGGGGAGTCGACCAGCTTCTGCACCTCCGCGCGGGTCTGCGGCGAGGGCCCGCCGAGGGTGTCGCAGACCGCGGTCAGGACGCCGACCTGCGGCAGTTTGTCCTCGCGCAGGCCGATCCGGAGCAGTTCCAGCGAGGCCCGGTAGGTGTTCAGCAGCGCCACCCCCAGCGCGGGCGCGCCGTTGGCGGCGAACTCCAGCACCATCGGCAGGTAGTCGGGCAGTTCCCCGTCCAGATCGACGACCAGCCCCGAGTCGCGGTAGGTCTGCTTGATGGACGCCAGCACCTCGCCGCGGCGCCGGGTGTCGCCATCGGTCCAATAAGTGAGGTGCAGGGCGTGCCGGCGGGACAGGTCGAACTCCTGCACATGCCAGGCCTGCACCTCCATCAGCGGCATCGAGCGCAGGTGCGCCAAGGTGTCGGCGAAGCCGTCGAGCGCGCCGGCGTCCGCCAAAGCCTGTTCGACCAGCGGCAACCGGTCGATCACCTCGGCGTCGGGGTAGGACAGCACCACGGACGCCGCCGCGTAGATCACGCGGGCCCGCTTGCTGGGCGGCACGGTCAGGTTCAACGCGGCCGGACTCATGCGCTTTGCGCCTTCTCGCGGTCGGTGCCCTCGCGCCCCGCCATTTCGCGTTCGGCTGCCTCGCGCTTGGCCTTGACCGCGGCGAACGATTCGATCGCGACCGGCACCAGGCGCCCGGAGGATTCACCGAAGCTGCCCGGCATGCTCGGGTCGTCGTCGAAGTTCACCGAGCAGCCCATCTCCTCCAGGTTGTGCGCCTGCTCCCGGTGCGCCTTCGGGATCACGTAGCGCTCGTCGTATTTGGCGATCGCCAGCAGGCGGTACATCTGTTCCATCGCCGCCCCGGTCATCCCGACCGCGGCCGCCAGTTGCTCATCGCGCGGACGCCCCAAGGTGATGTCGCGCATATAGGACCGCATGGCGGCCAGCTTCTGCAGCACCAGCCGCACCGGCTCGACATCGCCGGCGGTGAACAACTCCGCCAGGTATTCCAGCGGGATGCGCAGCGCGTCGATGGCGCCGAACAGGTTGCCGCCGGCCTCGGCGTCATGGCCTTGGGATTTGAGCAGGTCGACCACCGGCGACAGCGGCGGGATGTACCAGACCATCGGCATGGTGCGGTATTCCGGGTGCAGCGGCAGCGCGACCTTGAAGTGCTTGATCAGCGCATACACCGGCGACTTCGCGGCGGCGTCCAGCCAGTCCGACGGGATGCCGGACGCGCGGGCGTCCGCGATCACCTGCGGGTCGGACGGGTCGAGCATCAGATCGAGCTGGGCCTCGTAGAGGTCCTGGTCGTCGGCGAGTGCGGCGGCGGTCACCTTGTCGGGGTCGTACAGGATGATGCCGAGGTAGCGCAGGCGTCCGACACAGGTTTCGGAGCACACCGTCGGCAGGCCGACCTCGATCCGCGGGTAGCAAAAGTGGCACTTCTCGGCCTTGCCGGTGCGGTGGTTGAAGTAGATCTTCTTGTACGGGCAGCCGGTGATGCACTGGCGCCAGCCGCGGCATTTGTCCTGGTCGACCAGCACGATGCCGTCCTCGGCGCGCTTGTAGATCGCACCCGAGGGGCACGACGCCATGCAGGACGGGTTCAGGCAGTGCTCGCAGATGCGGGGCACGAAGAACATGAAGCTCTTCTCGTACTCCATCTTGATCTGCTGGTTGGCCTCCTCGCGCAGCTTGCGCAGGATCGGGTCGCCGGCCTCGGTGGCGGCGACGCCGCCCAGGGAGTCGTCCCAGTTGGCGGAGGCGCCGATGGCCATGTTCTCGCCGGTGACCAGCGACTTCGGGCGCGCGACCGGGAAATCGTCGCCGAGCGGCGCGGTGACCAGGTTCTCGTAGTCGTAGGTCCACGGCTCGTAGTAGTCGTCCATGCCCGGCTGCACCGGGGAGGCGAAGATGGTCAGCAGCTTCTTGAACCGGCCGCCGGAGCGCAGCTTGAGGC
Source organism: Propioniciclava sp. (assembly GCF_047602245.1). Classification (GTDB taxonomy): domain Bacteria; phylum Actinomycetota; class Actinomycetes; order Propionibacteriales; family Propionibacteriaceae; genus Propioniciclava. The sequence continues at coordinate 2,322,520 of NZ_JASGHT010000001.1, read as the reverse complement.
GTCCGCTCTTGGTGCGGACCCAGCCGCCCTGCCACTTCTCCTGATTCTCATACCCGCGCGGATACCCCTGGCCGGGGCGGGTTTCGACATTGTTGAACCAGACATATTCGATGCCGGCCCGGTTGGTCCAGGCCTGCTTGCAGGTGACCGAACAGGTGTGGCATCCGATGCACTTGTCGAGGTTCATCACCATGGCCACCTGGGCCATGACGCGGCGTTGCTTCGCCATCAGTACTGCACCTCCTGCGAGCGGCGGCGCACCGTGGAGACGATGTCTCGCTGGACGCCGGTCGGGCCGATGTAGTTGAAGGCGTACGCCTGGTGCGCGTAGCCCCCGATCAGGTGGGTGGGTTTGAGCAGGATCCGGGTGACCGAGTTGTGGATGCCGCCGCGGCGTCCGGTCGCCTCCGACTTGGGCACGTCGATGGTGCGCTCCTGCGCGTGCTGCACGTAGCAGATGCCGTCAGGCAGCTTCGAGGTGACGACGGCGCGGGCGACGAAGACGCCGTTGGCGTTGGTCAGCTCGATCCAGTCGTTGTCCTTCACCCCGATGGACGCCGCGTCCGCCACGCTCAGCCACGCCTGAGGACCACCGCGGCCCAGCGACAGCATGAACAGGTTGTCCTGGTATTCGGAATGGATCGACCACTTGTTGTGCACCGTCAGGTAGCGCAGCGTGATCGTCTTCTCCCCCGAGGGGCCGAGTTCGGGCTCGCCGTAGGCCTTGGTCATGTCCAGCGGCGGGCGGAAGGTGGGCAGCTGCTCGCCGGCGTCGATCATCCAGTCGTGGTCGAGGAAGAAGTGCATCCGGCCCGACAGGGTGTGCCACGGCTTGAGCCGTTCGGTGTTGATCGTGAACGCCGCATACCGCCGTCCGCCGGTCTCCGAGCCGGACCATTCCGGCGAGGTGATCACCGGTTGCGGCGCCTGCTGGGTCTGGGCGAAGGTGATCAGCTTCTCCTCCGATCCCTCGGCGAAGTCGGCCAGCTTGCGGCCGGTCTTCTTCTCCAGGTCGTGGAAGCCCTGGGTGGCCAGTTCGCCGTTGGTGGTGCCGGAGAACATCAAGATCGCCTCGGCCAGCCGCTGGTCGGTGTTGATCGCCGGACGCCCCTCGGCGGGCCCGCTCGGGTAGACGCCGTGCAGCTTGCCCAGCTTCTCGACCTGGTGGCCGACCCGGTAGGTGATGTTCTTCACCGTGAAGCCGAGTTTCTCGGCCAGCGGACCGACGGTGGCCAGCTTGTCGGCGATCGCGGTGTAGTCGCGCTCGACCACGGCCAGCACCGGCATGTTCTGCCCGGGCACCGCCGGAATGTCGGTGCCCTTCCAGTCCCGGACGACGCCGCCGGGCTGCTGGATCTGGCCGGGGGTGTCGTGCTGCAGCGCGACCGCGACCAGGTCCTTGCGGGTGCCGAGGCGTCCCTTGGCCATCGCCGAGAGCCGGTGCGCGAGTTCGGTGAACACCTCGAAGTCGGTCTTGGCCTCCCAGGGCGGGTCGATCGCCGGCGAGAAGGAGTGCACGTAGGGGTGCATGTCGGTGCTGGACAGGTCGTGCTTCTCGTACCAGGTCGCCGCCGGCAGCACCAGGTCGGACAGCAGCGTCGAGGAAGTCATCCGGAAGTCGGCGGTGATCAGCAGATCGAGCTTTCCTTCCGGAGCCTCGTCGTGCCAGGTCACGTCTTTGGGCCGCTCGTCGGCGCCGTGCTGGTTCGGCAGCAGATTGTGATGCGTGCCGAGCAGGTGCTTGAGGAAGTACTCGTTGCCCTTCGCGGAGGAACCGAACAGGTTCGAGCGCCACAGGATCATCGTCCGCGGCCAGTTCTGCGGGGCGTCCACGTCCTCCATCGCGCTCTTCAGCTCGCCGCTCTTCAGCCGGGCGGCGACGTATGCCTGGACGGTGGGCGCCTCGCCGCGGTCGACCGCCGCCTGCGCCTCGTCGGCCAGGTCGAGCGGGTTGACGTCGAATTGCGGGTAGAACGGCATCCAGCCGAGCCGGTTCGACTGGGCCAGGGCGTCCGCGGTGTGCATCCCGTCCAGCGCGCCGGTGGACAGCGGCGACTTGACCCGGTCGGCGGAGAAGCCGTCGGTGCGCCACTGGTCGGTGTGCATGTACCAGTAGGCGGTGCCGATCATGGTGCGCGGCGGACGCTGCCAGTCCATCGCGTTGGCCATGTTGAACCAGCCGGTCATCGGACGGCACTTCTCCTGGCCGACGTAGTGCGCCCAGCCGCCGCCGTTCTTGCCGATGCAGCCGGTCATCATCAGCAGCGCGATGATCGAGCGGTAGGTGACGTCGGCGTGGAACCAGTGGCAGATGCCGGCGCCGATGATGATCATGGTGCGGCCCTTGGATTCCTCGGAGTTCGCCGCGAACTCGCGCGCGATCCGCAGGCAGGCCTCGGCGGGCACCGAGGTGATCTCGGCCTGCCAGGCCGGGGTGTAGGGGGTGTTCACGTCGTCGTAGCCGGACGGCCACTGCCCCGGCAGCCCGTCGCGCTCGACCCCGTACTGGGCCAGCATCAGGTCGAACACGGTGGTGACTAGCCGGTCGCCGACCCGGCGGGCGGGCACGCCGCGCCGGATGATCGAGCCCTCGCCGCGCGGATCCTCGAAGCAGGGCAGCGCGACCTCGACGGCCTCGGCGTCCGCCTCGCCGTGGAAGGTGAGGGTGGGTTCGATGTCGCCGAGATCCAGGTTCCACTGGCCGGCGCCGTCCTCGGAGTAGCGGAAGCCCATCGAACCGTTCGGCACCGCCGTCCGGCCGGTCGCCTTGTCCCACATCACCGTCTTGAAGGCGGCATCGCTCAACCCGGCATGCTCGGGCAGATCGGCGGCGGTGATGAACTTGCCCGCGGTGAGGCCGTGGCCGTTCGGGTGGTCGACCAGGGTGATCAGCATGCCCAGATCGGTGTACTGCTTCACGTAGGAGTCGAAGTACTCCACCTTCTTGTCGACGAAGTTCTCCTTGAGGATGACGTGCCCCATCGCCATGGCGAGGGCGGCGTCCGTGCCGGCCTGGGCGGGCAGCCATTCGTCGGCGAACTTCACGTTGTCGGCGTAGTCGGGGCTGACGGTGACCACCTTGGTGCCGCGGTAGCGCACCTCGGCCATCCAGTGCGCGTCCGGCGTCCGGGTCAAGGGCACGTTCGACCCCCACATCATCAGGTAGGACGCGTCCCACCAGTCGCCGGATTCGGGCACGTCGGTCTGGTCGCCGAACACCTGCGGGCTGGCCACCGGCAGGTCGGCGTACCAGTCGTAGAAGCTGGTCATCGCGCCACCGATCAGGTGGGTGAACCGGGTGCCGACCGCGTGGCTGACCATGCTCATCGCCGGGATCGGCGAGAACGACACGCAGCGGTCGGGACCGTAGTGCTTGATGGTGTTGACGTAGCTGGCCGCAGCGATCTCGAGGGCCTCGTCCCAGGAGATGCGGACCAGGCCGCCCTTGCCGCGGGCCTGCTGGTAGCGGCGGCGCTTCTCGGGGTCGGTGGAGATCTCGCGGAACGCGGCCACCGGGTCGCCCAGCCGCTTCTTGGCCTCGCGGTACATCTCGACCAGGACGCCGCGGGCGTACGGGTAGCGGACGCGGGTCGGCGAGTAGGTGTACCAGGAGAAGGCCGCGCCGCGGGGGCAGCCGCGGGGCTCGTACTCGGGACGATCAGGGCCGGTGGTCGGGTAGTCGGTCTGCTGCGACTCCCAGGTGATGATGCCGTCCTTGACGTAGACCTTCCACGAGCAGGAGCCGGTGCAGTTGACGCCGTGGGTGGAGCGGACGACCTTGTCGTGGCTCCAGCGGTCCCGGTAGAAGACGTCGCCGGCCCGCCCGCCGTGCCGGAAGACGGCGCGGCCGTCGTCGGTCTCGTCCCACTTGGTGAAGAACCGGCCGAGCTTCAGCAGAGCATCCGAGGCAGTGCCGTCGAGTCGCGCAGTCTGATTCATGCCGCACAGCTTTGCACAGATTTTTCGGAGAAATAACCGAAAGTGGGGGTGCCTACGACAACTCGTCGGAGAGGGTCGCGGCTGCTTCGCACCTGCGGACTCTGACTAGCCCATTTACCGCAGATGCGGAGCCTTTGCGCCCCATAATTTCGCAACTTCGGGAGTATCTAAATCGGTCAGCGCGGGCTGCGGCGCCCGCACCCGGGCCAGGTCGAGCCCGCCCAGCAGCCGGCGCACCGAGACGTCCCGGCACTGCGCCAGATCCCGGACGGCCGCGGCCAGCGCCTCGGTCCGGTAGCGGCCGGCGAGGTACTGCGGCCAGCCCTCGTCGTCCTCCAGGACAACGCCGTCGACGCCCGGAGCCGCGCCGGCGAGCAGGTGCACCACGGCGTCCGGATCGGCCAGATCGCCGGCCAGCAGCATCACCTCACCGGGCCGGACGCCGCCGAGCGGAGCCTCCTCGGCACCGGGCTTCGGCAAGCCGCCCTGGCCTCGCCCGACCCGGCCCGCGATGCGCCCCTCCCAGATCTCCAGCGCGGCGGCGATGCCGGCCACCGGCCCGCCGAACGGCGGATCCTCGCGCCGGAATCCGACTCGCGCGTCGTCGCGCCAGCCGTCAGGACGGTCGCCGGCGATCACCACCGCGTCCGCCCAGCCGAGCGCGGCGGTGACCACCCGCTCCAGCACCGGCCTGCCGTCGAGCAGGAGCGCGAGCTTGTCGGTGCCCATCCGGCGGGAGCGCCCCCCGCCCAGCACGATGGCCGCGCGCACCGGCCTACCCGCCGGCGAAGGGCGGCAGCACGTCGACGCAGGCGACGCCCTCCAGGCTGGCCGACGGGTCGGCGACCCGGGCGCCGTCGGCGAGCAGGGTGCTGACCCGCAGCACGGCGGCCAGCCGCTCGTTGCCCTCGCCCAGGCGTGCGAGAAGGGCGGACGCCGTGGCCACCCCGTCCACCGAGGTGGCCTCCATTCCGGCCGCCTCGGCGGCACCTGCGAAGAATCTGACCTGCATGCGCTCTCTCCTTGCCTCGTCCACTTCGTTATACCGCTACCTCGCCGTAGCGCTCAGCCGCCGATGGCGCTCATAGTGCGGGCCGGCTGCACGAAGCCGGCCTCATCGATGCCGTGCGCGCGCGACTTGCCCCATTGGGCCACGCTCCACGCCTCGGCCAGGTCGTCGTCGCTGCCCCCACCGCGCAGGATCGCGCGCAGGTCGGATTCCTCGCGCGCGAACAGGCAGTTGCGAATCTGCCCGTCGGCGGTGAGCCGGGTCCGGTCGCAGGCCCCGCAGAAGGGGTGCGTGACCGACGCGATCACGCCCACCGAACCGGCCGGACGATCGCCGCGCGCCTCGATGCGCCACAGTTCGGCGGGCGCGGCGCCCCGGGGTTCGACCGCGGGCGCGAGGTCGAACGCCCCAGCGAGGGCGGCGAGGATCTCGGTGGCGGTCACCATGTCGTCACGGCTCCATTCGCCGGACGGGCCGAGCGGCATCTGCTCGATGAACCGCAGCTGGTAGCCGTGGCGCAGGCAGAACTCGGTGAGCGGCACGATGTCGCCCTCGTTGACGTCGCGCATCACCACCGCGTTGATCTTGACCGGCAACAGGCCCGCCCGTTCGGCGGCTTCGATGCCGGCGAGGACGTCCGGCAGCCGGTCGCGGCGGGACAGCCGGGCGTAGCGGGCCGGATCGAGCGAGTCCAGGGAGATGTTCACCCGGTCGAGGCCGGCGCGGCGCAGCCCGTCGGCGCGGCGGTCCAGGCCGAGGCCGTTGGTGGTGAGCGCGAGCTCGGGGCGTCCGTTCGGCCCGGCCAGCGCCGCGGCGACCGCGACGATGCGCTCCAGGCCCTTGCGCATCAGCGGTTCACCGCCGGTGAACCGGATCCGGGTCACGCCCAGGCGGGTGACCGCGACGCCGAGCAGCCGCACCACCTCGTCGTCGGTCAGGGTGTCTTCGGTGGGCAGCCACTGCAGCCCGTCGGCGGGCATGCAGTAGCTGCACCGCAGGTTGCAGCGATCGGTCAGCGAGACGCGCAGATCGCGCGCCACCCGCCCGTACCGGTCGGCCAATTCTCCAAAGAACACGGGCAAACCCTACCCCGGCATCTCCGGCGGCCGGCAGAGGCCGGAGGGTCATCTGACGATTTCCTCGGCGAAGAACGTTATCGGAATGACACAATGGCTTGCGTGACCGCCACCCAGCCCCATGGCTTGGGACCAACTCGCGCTCAGGTCCTGGCACTGCTGCAGGGCGCCACCGACCCGGTCTCGGTCAACGAGATCGCCGAGAAACTCGGCGTGCATCGCAACTCGGCCCGCTTCCACCTGGACGCCCTCGTCGCCGCCGGCTACGCCGAACGCGCCTCGGCGCCCGCCGGGGCCCTGGGGCGTCCGCCGCTACTGTACGGGCCTACCGCGTCCGCCCCCTCACTCACCAACAGCCACCTGCTCGAACTCGCTGACACGCTGCTGGCCTATGTCACCACCACGGCCTCCGATCCCGTCGCGGCCACCGAAGAGGCCGGTCGCACCTGGGGAGCCCGCGCTGTACCGGCCGGCGTGCCGCCCTGTGCGGTCCGCGAGGGCCTGACCCGGGAGTTGCGCGAGCGCGGCTTCGGCACCGAACGCGACGGAGACACCCTCGTCTTCCGGCGCTGCCCGTTCCGGGGATCGATCTCGCCCGAGCAGATGCCCCTGGTGTGCGCCATCCACCAGGGTTTTCTCGAGGGCTATCTGGCCGCAAGCGGCGACGAGTTCCACGCGGGCAAGCTGGCCGTCGGCCCGGCGCTCTGCACGGTCACGGTGACCCCGGACGCCGCGACCACCGCCGTGGTCGCCTGACCCCATGACGATCACCGAAGCCCTGCTCGGGTTCGCGATGATGGTGGCGCTGCTCACCGTCATTCCCGGCATCGACACCACCCTGGTGCTGCGCAGTTCGCTCACCCGCACGCGCGGCTACGCGTGGGCGACCGCGCTGGGCATCTCGACCGGCACCGTCGTGTGGGGCGTCGCCGCAGCGGCGGGGGCCACCGCGTTGCTGGCCGCGTCCTCGCTCGCCTATCAGGTGGTCAGCCTCGCCGGGGCGCTCTACCTCGCCGGGCTCGGGGTGTCGTTCATCCTCACCAGCTTCCGGACGCCGCCGGCGTCCGAAGCCGAGGCCCGGTTGCCCGAGCCGACCGGGGGCGCCTGGCGCGCCTGGACGATCGGCCTGACCACGAACCTGCTCAACCCGAAGGTGGGCGTGTTCTACCTGGCCACCATCCCGCACTTCATCCCGCCCGGCACTTCGCCGCTGTTGATGGGCGCGCTGCTCGCGCTCACCCACGCGGTGCTGAACCTGCTGTGGAGCGGCGCGATCATCCTCGCCGGTTCGGCGATCGGACGCCGCATGCGCACCCCCGGCGTGCTGCGCTGGCTGGATCGCGTCACCGGCGGCGTGCTGCTCGCCTTCGGCGTCCGGATGGCATTCGACTCCCGGGCGTGACGAACGCGACGGCCCGGCGGATGCCCGGCCCGTCCTGCCTGGCCGAGGTGCGGCGTCCTCCCCGAGAATGGGAGGTATCGCCGGTGCGCTTGGCACCGACCGCCCCATCCCGAACAGGAGCGAGGACCATGGCAGAGGCCACCATCAAGCACGTCACCTTCCGCAATGCCGACATGTACTGGGATATCGCGGCCGACCTCTACTTCCCGCCGAACTTCGATGAGGGCTCCAGCTACCCGGCCGTCGTGGCGGCGCACCCCATCGGCAGCTGCAAGGAGCAGACCGCCGGCAACGTCTACGCGACCGCGCTCGCCGACGCCGGTTTCGTGGTGATCGCGTTCGACGCGAGCTTCCAGGGCGACAGCGGCGGCACGCCGCGCCGCCTCGAAGACCCCAACCAGCGGGTGGAGGACTTCAGCCGTGTCGTCGACTATCTGGTCACCCTGCCCTACGTCGACGCCGACCGCATCGACGTCCTCGGCGTTTGCGGTGGCGGCGGGTACGCGTGGGCGTCCGCGAAGACCGAGAAGCGCTTCAAGGCGGTCGCCTCGATGACCGGCGTGAACTGGGGACGCCTCTCCCGCGACAACTCCGCCCAGCAGGGTGGGCCGCTCGCCGCGCTCGCGGGCATCGCCCGGCAGCGCAGCGCCGAGGTGCGCGGTGAGACCGGCGGCGCAGTGAGCGCGGCGTTGCCCCCGTCGGCCGAGGTGGCGCAGCAGATCGGTGACATCGACGTGATCGAGGCCTACGACTACTACTGCACGCCGCGCGCGCAGCACCCGCACGGCACCGCAACCTTCGACATCGCCCACGGCGCCACCGTGATGAGCTGGGACGCCTTCCACCTCGCCGAGGAACTGCTCGACCAGCCGCTGCTGGTGGTGATCGGCGACAAGAAGGGCGCCTTCGGCGCCTACGGCGACGGCCAGGAGATCTACCGCCGCGCGAAGTCGGAGCACAAGCAGCTGCTCGAACTCGAGGGCGTCTCGCACTACGACCTCTACGACCAGCCGGTCGGCGCAGGCCAGGCACTCCAGACGGCAATCCCCTTCTTCCAGAAGTACCTCTGATCCCGCCGGCCTCGCTTCGGTGCGCACGGGCATCCGAAGCCGCCCCGGTCTCCGCGGCGTCCTAAGGTGAATCCATGAAGATCGTTGCGCACAGCGACCATGCCGGGATACGGATCCGACTGGAGATGATCGAGCAGGCCCGTGAGCTCGGACACGAGGTGGACGACCTGGGTCCGGTCGAGGGTGAGCGGGTCGACTATCCCTACGCGGGCGCGGTGGTCGGGCACAAGGTGGCCGCGGGTGAGTACGACCTGGGCATCCTCGTCTGCGGCACCGGCGTCGGCATCTCGATGGCGGCCAACAAGGTGGCCGGAGCGCGTGCGGTGGTGTGCTCGGAGCCCTACACCGCGCGGCTGTCGCGGCAGCACAACGCCTCCAACATCGTCGCGGTGGGTGAGCGCGTCGTGGGGCCGGGCGAGGCCCGGATGATCGTGGAGGCGTTCCTGACCACCGAGCCGGCCGGCGGACGCCACGCGCAGCGGGTCGAGATGCTGAAGGCACTCGACGCGAGCATCGACCTGGAGGAGCTCCGGAAGATGGGGCCGGCCTGCGCCGGCTGAACGGGACAACGTCGGGTGCACCCCGCGGGGCTTTCCCCCGGGACGCACCCGACGTTTCTGTCGGCGCGGCGCGATCACCCCGGCGTTGTGTCACATTTCGGCACTGCGCGCCTGGGCGACCAGGTCGGCAACTCTCTCCTTCAGCGGCGCGGGCAGGGACTGCTCGTCGAGATCGAGGAATCCCTGGACGATCAGGTCGCGTGCGGCGTCCTCGTCCATGCCGAGCGCCATCAGGTAGTCGACCTTCTCGTTGTCGACCATGCCGACCGAGGCCTCGTGAGACAGTTCGGCGCGATCGGTGCGGGCCTGCAGCGAGGGCACCGAATCGATCGATCCTTCACCCGACAGCATCAGGCCGTCGCATTCCAGGAACCCGCTGCACCCGGGTGCGGTGCCGACGAGCGTGGACGCGTTGAGGATGTGACCGCCGTCGGAGACCATCCGGGCCACCTGTTCGGCGTGGGCTCCGTCACCGGCGAGATCGGTGGTCAGGTGCATCTCGCGGTGCGTGCCCTTCGGGGCGAAGACGACCGAGTGGGCCGACTCCACGCCACGGGCCGCGACTTCGGTGGTCGAGGTCGACACATGCCGGCGAATCGCTGAGACCGCCACCGATACGCCTGACACCACGGCGTCCTCGCCGATCCTGGTGGCGCCGTAGCTGTGCACCTCCATCTCGCGGCCCCAGCGCTCGACGCTGAGCGAGCGCATCCGCGCGCCCTTGCCGACGAAGGTCTCCGAGATCGACACGTGCTTACCGTGGGTGAGCTTGGGCGTGACACCGGATCCACTCAGGCAGTCCACCTCCGCCCCCTCGCCGATGACGGTGATCGAGTGCACGAACTGCCGTTCCTGCGGCACCGTCATCAGGTCGAAGGATTGCAGCGGGCGGGTGAGCCGGGCGCCGTCGTGCACCCAGGTGAACACACCGAACGGACGCCGCGACGACTCGAACGCGCGCCGCAGCGTCTCGTCGCTGGTCGGGTCGATCAGCGAGAACATCAGGTCTTGCACCCAGGGATAGGTGACCAGGGCGTCCGCGAGCGGCATCACTTCGACATCGCCGTCGTGCGACACGATGCGCTCGAAGTGGTGATCGACGAGCACGGTGGTGGCGCTCGCCTGATCTTCGGAAACGTAGCCGATGCTCTCCAGCAGGTCGGCGGTGACCGAGAGGTGGCCGAGTCCCGCGATGGGCGTGATCTCGGTACTGGTGGGTGGTGCGTAAGTCGTCATCGTTCTTGTCCCTTCACAACGGTGTGATGCCGGATCGCTGGGCAGGTCGCGCTACGCGGCGAAGCCCTGCCGCCGCATCCGCTCGAACATGGAGTGCGCGTCGCCGGTCTCGACGATGCGGCCGTCGGTCATCGTGTGACCGATGGCGGTGTCGAGATGGTCAAGGATGAATCCGGTGTGCGTGATGATCAGCGCGCCGCGCGGACGTCCGTCGGCCGTCGGCGTATCGAGGAGTCCACGGATGGCCTTGCCGACCACGGCGACGTGTTCGAGATCGACGCCCGATTCCGGTTCGTCGAAGAGGCAGAGCGTGGGCTGCTGCAGCAGCAGCTTCATCACCTCCCAGCGCTTGGTTTCACCTCCGGAGAAGCCGACGTTGACGTCGCGGGGGACCAGCTGGCCGAGCCTCATCGTCTCGGCCGCCGCCTGCAGGTGTTCGTCACGGCCGATCGCGTGCGCGAGCTTGGCGACGGTCACCCCCGGCAACTGCGGCGGACGCTGCGCGGCCATCCCCAGCCCGAGCCGTGCCCGTTCGGTGACGGACGCCTCGGTGATGTCGATGCCCGCGAACTCGATCCGGCCCGAGCTCACCTGGAACGGCCCGGTGCCCATGATCGCGTTGAGCAGCGACGACTTGCCCGAGCCGTTGTGGCCGAGCAGGACGTGGGTCTCCCCTTCTCTGACGGCGATGGACACCTCGTGGCACACCGTCGTGCCACCGACGTTCACACTGACGCCGTCAAGGCGCAGCAGCGGATGCTTCCCGGTCTGTTGCTCGGTCATCGATCTGCCGTTCTCGTCGTTCGTCGCGCCCAGCGCGAAAGCGCCGAACGCCTTCCCACGACCTCACCGCCAAGCCTCCCGTACAGCGAGGTAAGGCAAGCCTAACTCTGATGCCGCGGGTTGTCCGGCGTTTCATCCCTCTCGCGGGAAGGCTCCGGCAGCGGCCCGGCGGTGCGGTCGCCGCGGAGCCGTTTGATGACGAGTTCGGCCGAGATCAGGCACATCGGCAGCCCGATGCCGGGCAGCGTCGTCGCGCCCGCGTAGAGCAGTCCCTGCACCGTGCGGGAGGCGTTGCGCGGCCGGAACGGGCCGCTTTGCGGGAGCGTGTGCGCGAGCCCGAGCGAGTTGCCGCGCCAGGCGTGCAGGTCGGCGGCGAAGTCGGCGGGTGCGACGGTGCGGCGCACCACCACGCGGTCGGCCAGATCGGGGATGCCGCACCAGGTCGCGAGTTGCGCCAGCACCCGGTCGGCCGCCTGCTCGATCACCGGGTCGCCCGCGCCGTCCACGCCACCTCGACCCAGACCAGGGTCGGCCGGGACGGGGACGAGGATGAACAGATTCTCATCACCCGGCGGTGCGACGGAGGGATCAGTGGCGCTGGGCCGGCAGACGTAGACCGATGCCGGATCGGGAATGCGCTGCTCCGGGCCGAAGATCGCATCGAAGTTGGCCTGCCAGTCGGCGGCGAACAGCAGCGTGTGATGGGCGAGTTGCGGCAGTTCGCCGCGGACGCCGAGCATGAGCAGCAGCGCGCCGGGGCTGGGCGTGCGGCGATCCCACCATCGTGGCGGGTAGGTGCGCTCCGCCTCGTCGAGTAGCACGGTCTCGGTGTGATGCAGGTCGGCGGTGGAGACGACGAGGTCGGCGGGGACCTCACGGCCGTCCGCCACGCGCACGCCGCGGACGCGTCCGCCCTGGGTCAGGATGCGGATGGCGGGAGCGTTCGTCTCGATCTGCACCCCGGCCGCGACGGCGAGGCGTTCGATGGCGGCGATCACGGTGGTGAAGCCGCCTTGGGGGTATAGCACGCCCTGGTTCAGATCGAGGTGGCTCATCAGGTGGTAGAGGCTCGGCACCCGGTCGGGGGAACCGCCCAGGAACACGGCCGGGAACCCGAGGATCTGCCGCAGCGCGGGGTCGGTGAATCGCCGGTCGATGTGCCTGGCGAGCGGCCGGAGCAGCAAGGGGGCCAGGGCGGGCAGACGCCGGATCAGGCGCGGGTCGAGTAGGCCGCGCATCGTCTCGTAGCTGTCGTACAGCAGCCGCGAGACGGCCAGATCGTAGGCGTCGCGGGCTGAATCCAGGTAGGCGTCCAGCCGGCGCCCCGCGCCGGGCTCGATGCGTTCGAACAGGGCGGTGGCCTCGTCCCGGCCGGACAGCACGTCCACGGCTTCGGCGGCGCCGCCGGACGCCGGCTCGCGATAGACCCGGTAGGCGGGGGTGAGCCCGATGAGGTCGAGCTCACGGTCGGCGCTGGTTCCCATCAGGCGGAAGAAGTGCTCGAACACCTCCGGCATCAGATACCAGCTCGGGCCGGTGTCGAACCGGAAGCCATCGGCCTGCCACGATCCAGCCCGGCCGCCGGTCTCATCCCTGGCTTCCAGCACGGTGACGGCGAGGCCCTCCCGGGCGAGCAGCGCCGCGGTCGCCAGACCGGCGATACCTGCCCCGATCACCACCGCACGACGGCCCGGCGCGCTCACGACGCACCGCCCGTGAACGGATCGAGCAGCAGGACGCGGACGGCGAGCAGCGCCTTGTGCGGGGTGCTCACCCGGACGCGTTCGTCGCCCCCGGCGGTGGCCAGGCGGGCGGCGAGCGCGGAGAACAGCGCGTGGGCGAGTGCGACGGCTCGCCGGCAGTCGGGAGGAAGGAGCGGGATGCACCGGGCCGCGGCGTCGAGGTCCTGCTCGATCCGGGCCAGCGATGCGGCTCTGGCTCGGGGCGTGGCGGAGGTGCCCAGATAGTCGCGTCCGAGCCGGCTGCGGTCATCCGCGGCGTCGCGCAGGAAGTTGATCTCCTGGAAAGCCGCGCCGAGCCTGCGCGCCCCCTCCCGGACCAGCCGATCCGGCAGCACCCGATCGCGACGGCCCGCGTTGACGAAGACCTGCAGGCACATCAGCCCGACGACTTCCGCCGAACCGTAGATGTAGCCGATGCGGGACGCCTCGTCGTGCTCACGAGTGTCGAGGTCGGTGCGCATCGAGGCGAAGAAGGGCCGCACCAGATCGGCGCCGATCCCGCACTCGCGTGCGGTCCGGGCAAAGGCATGCACGACGAGGTTGGCGCTGAACCCTTCGTCGAGGGCACGCAGCGTCTCGGCCTCCAGGTCGTCGATCGCCCGGCGCGTTGCGTCCCGGTCGAGGCCCGCTTCGGCGGCGGGGCCGTCGACGATCTCGTCGGCGATGCGCACCAACGCGTAGATCACCCGCACATGGGTGCGCACGCGGCGTCCGAGCAGCCGGCAGGCCAGGCCGAAGGACGTCGAGTATCCGGCGATCACCGTCGAGGCGGCACGGTCGGCCGTCCGGTCGTAGAGGCTAAGTCCGGTCGCGGCGGTCATGGGATGCGTTTCCGGATCGATACGGCGATGTCGTCGAGTATGTCGCGCGCCGCGGCGGGCAGCGCAGCCGTGGTGGATGGGTCCTGCGCCGCCTGGAGGTTGTCATCGATCAGTGCCCGGACGACCGAGCGTGCGCCGGTCGCCTCGACGGCCGCCTGCGCGACCCTGACCGCCGCCGGGCCGTTGCCGGCCAGCGCCACCGCTGCTCTCACCTCGGGCCAAGAATCGTCCTGGCGCGCAAACGCGATCAGCGCGGTCTGCTTGCCTTCCCGCAGGTCTGCCCCCGGCTCCCGGCCGGCCTGTTGCGTCGTGCCGAAGGCACCGATCAGGTCATCGACGAGCTGGAAGGCGAGCCCGAGCAGGCGTCCGGTCTTCGCCAACGCCTCCAGAGCATCGTCGGGAGCGCCGCCGAGCAAGGCCCCGGCCCGCAAGGGGGCGCTGAAGGAGTAGAGGGCGGTCTTGTCCCGGGTCGCGGCGAGCACCGCATCCGCGGCTGCCTCATCCGGCAGCGTCGCGTGTTCGACGTCCGCGAGCTCACCGGTGGCCGATACCAGGATGGCCTCATCGAGCAGATCGAGCAGGCGATGTCGCTGCCCCTGCAACACCTCGGCGCCGGCGATAAGCCGCGTCGCTTCGTGAAGCAGGATGTCTCCGGCAAGGATCGCTGCCGCCTCCCCCAGTTGCGCGGCCCGGTCCGGATCCGCCCCGGCCTCGCGCGCCCGCTCCCGGAAGAGGCCGGACACGTTGGGTAGTCCGCGACGTTCCACGTCCCGGTCGATCACATCGTCGTGAAGCACGAACGCCGTGTGCAGCAGTTCGAAACCGGCCGCCACATCGGTCACCGCACTCGTGAAGGGGGCGCCGTCGCTGAATGCTTGGAAGGAGGCCAACACCAGCCGGGGACGAAACCGTTTCCCTCCCCTGGCGGCCTCACAGGCGGCACGCACGATCCGGGCGGCGCCAGGACCGTGGCGCTCGGCACGCTCGGACAGTCGCCGCAACGCGCTCTCGACCGCCTCGTCAACGGCGTCCCCCGCCAACGCGGGCAGATTGGTCAGCGCGAGCATGAGTCGTCCACCGCCGTCACCCTCCTCGACCGATCCACTCACTACAAGTTAGAAGAAGGATACTGTCACCTTCAAGCGATAGTAACCCTGAGTTGAATATCTACCAATCTTCAGTGCTTGGGCTTACCATGTCTGCCATGGAGGAGCAGGACGCACGGTCGGCTCACGACCCGATCGTGGAGCGCCTCTACGATCTCGACGCCAGGTCGCCGGCCCGCTCGGTCGTCGAGGGGACCGACCTCTCGGAAGGGGATCTCGCCCAAATCACCCGCCTGATGAGGGCGCTGGCGGAACTGCGAGAGACAGAGAAGGCGATCATGGAGGCGTCCGAGAAGTACATGAAGCTCAGCGCCCAAGACATGCGCGCGCTGCACTACCTGATGGTCGCCAAGAGCCGTGGCGAGACGGTCACCCCCGGCATGATCGCCGCATTCCTGAAGATCTCCGCGGCGTCCACCACGAAACTGTTGAACCGGCTGGAGCGCGGCGGTCATGTGGTGCGCCGGGTGCATCCGACCGACCGGCGCGCGTTCGCCATCGAGATCACCCCCCACACCGAGGAATCCGCGCAACGAACCGTGGGCAAACAGCACGCCAAGCGCCTGCATGCCGCCGCCCGCCTGACCAGCGAGGAACGCGAAACCGTCACCCGCTTCCTGCAGGAGATGGCCCGCGACATCTCCATCACCAATGCGGAGTGGGCTCATGATTGACGCGCACCCCGCCGGCCCGCACCAACCAGGGGCCTCCGATGACCTTCGCCTGGGACCAGTGGCAGTATCTGATCCTGATGGCAGGATGCCTCGCCATCACCCTGCCGCTGGAGTGGCTCTTGGACGCCCGCGTCTATCGCCGCCCGCTGCGGGCATTCCAAGCCGTCCTCGTCACCGTGATCGTGTTCTCGGTGTGGGATGTCATCGCGATCGGGTTCGATCTGTGGACGTACAGCCCTCGGTTCACCACCGGGATCATGCTTCCCTTCGACTATCCGGTCGAAGAGCTCGTCTTCTTCGTGGTGATCCCGCTGTGCTCGCTGCTCACCTACGAAGCGGTGGGCACCGTGCTTGCCTGGCTCTCGAAGCGGCGCCCCTCACGCCGGAAGGAGGGCGACGATGCCTGAGTACACCGTGGCCACCCTGCTCAGCATGCTCGCGGTCATCGCGATCGAGGTCTTCTGGCTGCGCACCGGCGTGTTCGGCAGCCTGCGCTACTGGATCTCGATGGGGATCATCTTCTTCTTCCAAGCCCTGGTCGACGGTTGGCTGACGAAGCTCTCCGACCCGATCGTCCTCTACCACCCCGACCGGATGACCGGCATCCGCTGGCCCTGGGACATTCCGATCGAGGATTTCGGCTTCGGCTTCGCCATGGTCACGCTCACGATCATCGTGTGGAGGTTCTTGACCCTGCGCGACACCCAGCAGCAGGCCTCACCGTCCGAGCAGCACCGCGCCGGACGCCGGACCTCGAAGAGGAACCGCACATGACACCTCCCTACCCCGGCCGGGACACCCGGGCCGTCCGGCTGCGAGCCGAGACCGGCGCCGACCACGTCGGCAGCCCACGCTCAGTGCTGGTCGTCGGCGGCGGCATCGCCGGCCTGGCCGCAGCGATGGGCCTGGCCGAACGCGGCGTGCAGGTACGCCTGGTGGAGCGCGAACACGAACTCGGTGGTCGGGTCCGCGCCTGGCGCACCCAGATCGGTGCCGATCCGGTGACGATGAGCCGGGGCTTCCACGCCTTCTTCCGGCAGTACTACAACCTGCGCGCCCTGCTGAGCCGAGCAGGGTCACTCGACAGCCTGCTACGCCCGATCGAGGACTACCCGGTGGTGAGCGGTGGCGGCGATCGCGACTCGTTCACCAGCATCCCGCGCACGCCACCGTTCAACTTCATCACCTTCGTCGCGAAGAGTCCCACCTTCCAGATGCGCGAATTGCGCCGGGTGAACCTCGACTCCGCACTCTCCCTCCTCGACGTCTCCTTCCCCCAGACGTTCCGAGAACTCGAGAACCAGAGCGCCGCGGAGTTCCTCGACCGGCTGCGTTTCCCGCCGCGTGCCCGGCATCTGGCACTGGAGGTCTTCGCCCGGAGCTTCTTCGCCGACCCACGGGAGTTTTCCGCCGGCGAGCTGGTGGCCATGTTCCATAGCTACTTCCTCGGCTCGGCCGAGGGCCTGCTCTTCGACGTGCCCCGCGACGACTACGACACCTCGCTGTGGTCGCCGCTGGGGAAGGCGTTGGAGCGCGAGGGTGCGCAGCGCGTCACCGGCGAGGTCGTCCGGCTGGAACGATCGGACGCCCGCGACCTGCCCGGAGCATCCCCCAGATGGCGTGCGCTGCTGGCCGACGGCTCCCCTCTCGAGGCGGACGCGGTGGTGCTGGCCGCGGGCCCGGATCAGACCCCGGGCATCGTCGCGCGCTCACCGGAGGTCGGCGACCAGGACTGGCGCCGCCGGGTTGCCGGCGTCCGGCTCGCCCCTGCCTTCGCCGTGTGGCGGCTGTGGATCGACCGTCCGCTGCACCCGGATCGTGCCCCGTTCCTCGGCACGGCGGGCTTCGGCCCGCTCGACAACATCAGCGTGCTCGATCGCTTCGAGGACGGAGCTGCGGCGTGGGCCCGTCAACGCGGCGGCAGCGTGATCGAGCTGCACGCCTACGCCATTGCTGAGGATCGCGATCCGGAGGCGCTGCGCACCGAACTACTGCATCAGCTCGCGCGGGTCTACCCCGAGGCGGCGCAGGTGCGCGTGCTCGGCGAGCAATGGCTGGTGGAACGTGATTGCGCGCTCGCCGGGATCGGCCCGTGGGATGACAAACCCGGCGTCTCGACACCCGAGCCCGGCATCAAACTCGCCGGTGACTGGGTGCGCAGCGATCTGCCGATCGCGCTGATGGAACGCGCCGCCACCACCGGCTGGATGGCGGCGAACCAGCTGCTCACCGGCTGGGGCGTCGCCGGGCACGACCTGTGGAGCGTGCCGCTGAATGCCCGCCAGCAGTGGCCGGGTCAGCTGAGGAGGCTGCTCACGCACCGCTCGCGAAGCCGATCCTGAACTCCCGCAGCTGATAGCCCTCCAGCAAGGTGTCCCACTGCACGACCGGCTCCGTCACCACCGTCGCGCCGGCCGCGAACAGCTCCAGCAGCAACGCATCGGTCTCCAGCAAGGCCAGCGGCGCCCCCGGGCAGCGGTGCGGGCCATCGCCGAAGCTCAGCCCTGAACGGTCGGACGCACGCAAGTCGCGGTCGGGACAGATCACGCCCGGACGCTCCCCGAAGCGCTCGGGATCAAGGTTGGCCGCGCGCACGTCGATGTCCACCAGGGTGCCCGCGGGGTAGGGGCAGCGCTGTGGCTCGGCGCGCGCCTCGTCCGGACCGTCATCTGCGACGACGCGGCGGTAGAGGTGACCGACCGGCGGCTCGACACGGATGATC
This sequence comes from Propioniciclava sp., assembly GCF_047602245.1. Taxonomy (GTDB): domain Bacteria; phylum Actinomycetota; class Actinomycetes; order Propionibacteriales; family Propionibacteriaceae; genus Propioniciclava. Next base: position 2,304,380 of record NZ_JASGHT010000001.1, on the reverse strand, counting down.
TCGTGCAGCAGCCGATGCCTGGTGCGCTGGTCGGCGCCGAGATAGCGATCTCGGAGCGGCTCATTCCTGGCGAGATGCCAGAACGCCGCGCAGATGAACTCCCGGGTCGTCACCATGCCCGCAGTGCCGTAGGTGAGGCATTCCATCAGCACTTCGCTCGGGCGGTAACCCTGATCGAGCAGGAAGCTGATGATGTCGTCCGCTCGTTGTTTCCGGCGTCGCTTGATCGCCGGGCGGACGTCGCGCAGATGGAAGTCGAGCAGCGGGACGAGCGCCCGCCGCGCGGCCTCGATCCACTGCTTGGTCGTGCGACCATGACCGAGCTTGGTGTGATCGACCGGCGGCTGCTCGAAGAAGCGGGTGAGCCGCTGCGCCAGTTGCTCGACCGGGCTTTCGGTCAACCCGACGATCGCGGACGCGACCGCCACCGAATAGTGCAGCGCGAGTTCGTCCAGCAGGCAGCCGCCGGCCGCGCGAGCGCGCCCGACCCGCTCCTGGGCGGTCTGCCGGATGAACGATCCATGCCGTCGTTGCAGGACCTGTGGGGCGAAGAAGCGCGCCAGTTCGCTGCGATGGCGGTCATGAGCCTCCCCATCATCGAAGAGAATCGGACGCCGCCGGAACATCCAGTGCGGGATCCGCTCTGAGGTGAACCCCGCCTGCCTGGTGCGCGCGGCATCGCGCAGCACCCGAGAGGCGGACTCGATATGGTGCAGCCGCACCAGCCGCGGCTCGTCCTCACCGTCCATCGCGGGCACGTCCGGCCGGGTGATCAGGCGGTCGCTGTCGGCGTCCCACCGCCCTGCGCTCATATCGCCACCTATGCGCGTCCGTCCGCTTGCCGCGAGCCAGTCCCGAGACTTCGAAAGCCCCGAGAATACCCCTCCCGCCGAAGTGGTTACCATGCAAGCGCGGCACACTGCTCGACGAGATCAAGGCGAGGCTGGCCCCGCCACCCGCACCCTCGCTGACAGAATGGAGAGAGTCGAATGAGCGGAACCCATCCCACTCCCGTCCGGCCTCGGGCTGAGTCCTGGCGGATGACGAAGAACCGTTTCCTGCTGATCCAGATCTTTCGCGCCGGCCTATGGCTCCCGGTGATCCAGACCATTCTTTGGGTCGCCGGCGGGGTGCGTGACGGCGATTTCGTCGAATGGGCCACCGGCGAACTCGGCCCTCGCGGGGACAATACCGCCCTCCTTGTCTTGGCAGGGATGTTCGCCGTGCTCGCGCTGCTACCCGTGCTGATCGCCGCCAGCGATGCCCGCCCGGTCCGGATCGCGGTGTTCGTCATCAGCATCGCGTTGGTGTTGTTCGCCACGAAGGACTGGATCGGCTACCAGAGCCCGCTGCCCTACCAGCTCTTGCTCAAAGCTCTTCACACACCGCTGGCGCTGCTCGGCTGTTGGATTGCCTGGTCCTGGATGCGAGAAGGCGCCGAAGACTCACCCCACCGCAGCCCTGGATCTGCGCGGTGAGCGTCGTAGCGACATCCTGATCGGGTCGCCCCCGAAGAGACCTTGCGACTGATCGAGACAAAGTCACCGACAGAGTCGGCCAGGCCAGGCCAGGCCCCAAGCGGCGCGGCCACACACGACACCGTGACGCGCGACGCGACAGCCTGCCCGTCTGAGGGCGGCACGTATCGTGATCTGAGTGACGATGTTCGACGACCTGGGCGTGCCGGTTGAGGTGCGGACCAGCCCGCGACGGGTGGTCAGTTTGGTGCCCTCACTCACCGAGGCGATCGCGGCAACCGTGCCCGGCGTGCTGGTGGGGGCGACCGATTGGTGCACGCACCCGGACGGCCTGGACGTCGAGCGCGTCCGCGGCACGAAGAATCCCGACCGGGCAAAAATCGCCGCCCTGAAGCCCGATCTGGTGATCGCCAACGAGGAGGAGAACCGCAAACTCGACGTCGAACGACTCCGGGACGCCGGCATCACGGTGTGGGTGACGAAGATTGACAGCGTGGACGAGGCATTCCGAAGCCTTGAGCGACTCTTCCGTGACGCGTTCGGGCTGACGGCGCTCCCCCACTGGCTGCACCAAGCCCGCGACGTCTGGGATGCTCCGCCGAGGCGTCCGGGACTGCGGGTGGCCGTGCCGATCTGGCGCGATCCGTGGATTTGGGTGGGCGCGCACACCTACGCGGGCGACGTGATGGAGCGCCTGGGGTGGACGAACGCCGCCGCCAGTCTGGGCGAACGCTATCCACACGCGGACCCAGCGCGGACCGTGGCCGCATCGGGCGGTATGGACGCCGTCCTACTGCCCGACGAGCCGTACGCGTTCGGTCCTGACGACGGACCCGATGCCTTCCCGGCAACGCTCCGGACGGTCGCGGTCCCAGGGCGAGCGCTGTTCTGGTATGGCCCGGCGATGATCGAGGCCCGCGAAACCCTGGAGGCATCAATCAACTGAGCACCTCGGTTAACACCTCGGTTTCCATCTTCCGAGCGCCCGTGCCGCAAGGATGAGGGCAAGAACCAGCATCGCCGAGGAGGTCAATGCGTAGGCTCCGAGCCCGGCGCCGCCGGTTCCTGCAAGGGAGATGACAAGAGCGGCGAGTGGTGTGCCGATGCTTGCCGCGGGTGGCGTCGCGAAGAGACCCTGGGCTGTGTCAGCCGCCACGTGGTTCTTCATTGTCAAGTCCCCGGGAAACGGCTACTTGTGGATGGCATTGGACTCTTGTACTGTCGAACCATAGTTCCCCACCGTCCCTCGCGGGATTGGTGGGGTTTTTTCGTAGGAGCCCACGTGACAGCCGTACCTGGACCGCCGCCGCTCAAGACCGCGGTGATCATCGACTACCAGAACGTGCACCTAGTCGGACACGATGCCTTCCCGTCCACAAGGTACCTGGAGCGCCACACATCCCTGATCGACCCCCTCCTGTTCTCCTACGAGTTGATCAAGCAGCGCAACGCACGCCAGCGACCCGGCTACTCGAGCGCGATCCTGCAGGAGGTGTGGGTGTACCGAGGCTTGCCGTCGAGCGAGTACGATCCGGACGACAACGCGCGCAGCATGGCCCAACAACACCACTGGGAACGGGACCGTCGCGTCCACGTCCAACTCCGTCCGCTGCGGTACCGGCTGGAGCGCGATGCCACCGGCCGGCCCATGTTGGACGTGAACGGGAACGTGACCATTGTGGAGAAGCGTGAGAAGGGCGTCGACGTTCTGTGCGCGCTCGCCGTCGTTCGCGAGGCAGCCAGGCAGGACATCGACCTGGTGATCCTCGCCTCCCACGACAGCGACCTTGAGCCTGCGATCGATGAGGCGCGCGAACTCACGCAAGCCAAGATCGAGACCTTCCGGTGGAACTCGCCGGATTCGTTCGTCTACCAACTGCGGTCCGGCGATCGATCTCGTCCGATTTGGTGCACGAAGCTCGATGAGCGGTCATTCAGGCCAGTTGGGATCTGACGCCCTACTGACCCGTCGCACGCGGCTGCGCCGCGAGGACCGCACAGGAACGGGGTGCGCAGCGGACCGCAGCGGTGCCGGCATCAGCCGGCGCCTTGGCTGGGGGGCCACTGCTGCTGGCCGCCGTACCACGACCTACGACACACGGCTGCCTGCCTGTGGTTGGCCCGCGGAGTGAACCCGGGGACCGTTCAGGCATGGCTGGGGCACGAGTCGATCGCGACCAGGAACCGGTACCTGCATTACCTGGGCACGGGTGCCCATCGGGCCGGTCTGGAGCGCCTCAACGCCCCGCGGGGCAATGCGGGGGCAATGGGGACAAGCAAAACGGACACCCGAAAACGAGTGTCCGTCCTTGTGGACTCTAAGGCACCCAACTTGAACCACATGCGCAGGCTGGATCGCCTTGATTCCGCGTGGATACAGGGATCTCCGACTCTCCTGGCGTCGCCGCCACTCGCGTTCGCCGAGGGTTTCGATGTCGTCGAGAACCCTAGTAGACCCAATAGAACCCCTCTGACGGAGAAGGAAGTAGAAGCTATTCAAACCGCTCGGGCGGGCGGCGAGAGCGTGCTGTCGATCGCCAAGCGATTCGGTATCCATCGCGCGACGGTGTGGACGCACACGAGGCACTCAACTAAGTGATCTGTCGCCTCCTCCGTGGGTTCCGCACACGCGGCCTTGACAGTCCACTCATCGGGGTCAACGTGGAGTGGGCTTGTGATTTCAATCGTGACAGCAACACCGGCGGCAATACGGCGGCCGCCCGCTACCCGCCCGATCCGACGCCGGTGCGAGCCCGAGCCGGGTCAATTGCCTGCGAACAGCCTGAGGTGCAATGCCTATCCGTAGAACTTCAGGTTCGTCCGCTGGAGTCGGCGCTCCATGAGGTCGTGACGAGCTTCGCTCAGCTCACCGAGGACCTCGCGGTCCAACGCGGGCATCAGGCGCGACAGCATCTCGTCCGTGGCGGTGATCAATGCTTCGGGATCCTCGGATGACCGTGAGATCTTGTCCAGTCGACCCAGTTCAGCGTCCGCGTGAGGGGCGATCGGGACCAGTAGTGAGTTGACTTCGCTCGGGACGAGCTCCAGCACCCCACCGCCAAAGCTGCGGCCCTCTACCTCGGCCGAGAGCATCGTGAGGGAGTTGTGGAACGCAGCGGTGAAGGCGTCTGGAGTCGTGGGCGATCCTGCGAGCACCTGGCCCCGGTAAATCGTGTCGGTCGTGATGACTTCGGCGTGGTTCGAGATCACTCGCGGGAAGCGGTTCGAGCGCTTGGACAGCAGGAGGCTTCCGGCCGGAACGACGGGGACGCGGTACCAGGGAGTGCGCACCCGGCACTTGAAGCGCTGGTCGATACCCTGCTCGACACCAGAGGCGAGATACTTGCGCGGACGCGGACGGGATTCGGGCGAGGCTTTGTCGGCCGAGAAGCTGAGCAGCCAGGCGGGCTGGCCATCATCGACGAGCGCCTGGTGCTCTTCCTTGGTGAAGACGAGCCCCTCGGCATTGCGCGAGCGCGGTAGGAGCGGAACGGTCCAATCGTGGAGTGCGAAGGCTCCGGCCTGATCCTCATCGACGCAAAAGTACCCGTTGGCTCCCGTGACCGTCGAGACGCTGAATCTCGCCACTTCACTGAGACGCTTAACGTCGATGATCGAACGGGCCGCATCGAGCGCGCTGTTCTGACCTGGCGTGAGGAGGAAGTTCGTCCATGTCCCCGTCCCCGGGTTGACCTCGTGAGACCACGATCGCGTGCCGCCGTTGTGGTCGTGGAAGTCGATCGTCCTCGCCGCTGCGGCCGCGTGAGCTGCGGCACGACCGCTGAGGATTAGGACCTCCTGGAGGACGGAGGGGAACGACCCCGGCTTGAACAGGTCGATGGTGAGCTCGGTCGTGTTGGCCAGGAGCCAGTTGCGGACCGCGCTGGCCGAGATTCCGGTGAGGAACTCCGTCGGAAGGATGATCGAGAACACGCCGCCGTCACGAAGCTTGGAGATGGCCAGCAGGAAGACTGGGATCCAGAGGTTCGACACGGCGGTCCCGGCCGTCCCGAGCTCGGCGCTGATCGCCTTGGCCCGGTGCTTGTCAGCTTCGGCAATGAACTGGAACCTCACGTAGGGAGGGTTCGCCAGCACCAGGTCGAAGTCGGCCGCTCGGCCCTGGGACCAGTTGAGGACGTTCTCATTGAGGACGGTGCCTGGCAGACGAAGTGAGCGGAGGGCGTCCTCCGCCTTGCTTGCTTCACCGCCGAGCAACTCAACCGCCTCGACGTGCTCGATGTCGTGGCTCAGACCGTTGCGCTCAATGCCACGGAGGAAAGCCCCGTCTCCGGCGGCAGGCTCCAGCACGCGGAGTCGACTCCTTCCCCTGAGCAGCGCTTTGGCTCGCCTGAGGCACATGTCGACGAGAACGTCGGGTGAATAGAAGCCTCCACGCAGCTTCTCGTCGCTCACTTCGTCTCGGGTACGCACATCGCTCCTAGTACTTCAGTTACTGAAGCAGTATACTCGGGATGTCTCGTCTCGTCCACCGGGAACACGCATGCGATCCTGAAGGCATGCGAACCCGCTTCATCGGCCAGCCCTTCGCCGAGCACTCCAACCTGATTGACTTCATCGAGCACGCCAAAGGCGGCGGTTTCGACGAGCTCAAGATCGCGGTGGCCTGGGCGAAGCGTTCTGGGCTGGGTCGCGTGTGGGATTCTCTCGGCGAGTTCCGCGATCAGGGCGGCAGGATCGTTCTGATTGTCGGAGTCAGCGAAGGCGGGGCCACCAAGGAAGGCCTGGAACTCGCGCTCGACGTCGCCGACGAGGGTTACGTCTTCCACGATCCGCGCCGCACGTTCCATCCAAAGGTATACTTCGCCTCCTCTGTGTCCGGCGATCGTTCGCTGCTCACCGGCTCGAGCAACCTCACGGCAGGCGGGCTCAGCTGGAACTATGAGGCATCGATGTGGATCGACTGGAACGCCGGCGAAGGGGAGGACGTCACCGGCAGTGTCAATGCCTGGTTCGACGCCCTGATCGCGGCGAGCGAGACCTGCACGCCCCTCACGGCCGACCTCATCAAGAAACTCGAGGCCAGCCGCGACATCGCGCTTGGATCGGAGGCCAGGGGCCGGCGAGTCCAAAGGAGAAAGTCGGACGCGCCGGAGGACAACGACAGCGCGATCACGGCAACGATCAGCGGGTTGTTCAAGCCAGTTCTCTCTGGACTCCGAAAACTGCCCTCGCTCAGCACCAAGATCGCTGCATCGAGCGCGTCGCCTCCGCCCGGCGCACCCGAGCGAACAAGCAGGGGCACGTCGTCCAGCGGAACGGTAGATATCGGGCAGCCTGCCCTCGCCGGCGCGGCTCCATACCCGCTCGATGACGTGCAGCGTCGCTGGGTGAAGAAGTTGGACCATACGGCAGCACAGCAAGTGAAATCGCCCCGGAGCAACCCAACCGGCAACCTCCGGTTGAGCCAAGAGGACGCTGCTATCGATCATAAGGTCTACTTCCGAGAGGACTTCTTCGGCGACCTCCCATGGACGCCGACTGAAGGCAAGGAGTCGGAGCAGGAGGTCGTCGTCGGCTTCCGTACCTGGATCGACGGCCAGGACCTGGGCATCCAAGACCTGCGTCTCAGCCACGACCCGCGGCGTATCTCCGGCCAGGGCAACGTCCCGACGCTCATTCACTGGGGAGTCCTCGGCAGTACCCTGCGTGACACCAACTTCATCGGCCTATACGTCAGCATCGAGCGCACAGTCGAGGGTGAATACAACCTGATCATCTCCGAGCATCCTCGCGGCGACGTCCAGGTCTAGACGTGGGGTGCCCTGGGCACGCATGGACGTGAACATCGATCCACCGCCGCGTGCTTCGGCGGGGTCGGAGGACGCACGAGGCGCGTTCCAGCGGGGCAGAGAGAAGCATCTCACTGCCGCTGACGGACGATCGCGCCTCTGATGAAGGCTGTAAGTCGCTGCCATAGTGGTGACTTTGCTGCGTTTGACGCGTGTGGGGGCAGGCGAAGGTCGTCAGCGAGAGCGGGGCGCTGGTCACCGCGGGCGGTCTCGTTCTCGTAGACGCAGAAGGCGCCGCTCTTGGCAGGGATGTGCTCGAGTTGATGGATGGCGAGCATGTAGCGGAGCGGTGCCGGTACGCCCATTCCGCCGGGCGCGGCGACCAGGCTGACGAACTGAGCGAGTAGCCCCGCGCTGACCGACGCGGCGAGCGCAGCGACGTTCGGGCTGCCCGTGCCGGGGTTGATCCCGGATTCGCGGATGTACTCGGGATCGTCGAGGAGGCCGGCTCGGTCGAGGCTGAGCTCATTGAGGCGAAGCTGTCCGCTGCACACCATGCATGGACGTCCGGGGACGAGGGTGTGGGCTCGCCATGTCCCGCCTCGCATCTCGCCCGTGGGCAGGGTGTCGAGAGCGATACCGCCGTCGATGACCGGGATGAGATCTGCGTAGGCGACGGCGTTCAAGACTCCACGGGGCCAGGGGCGGTCAACGCAGGAGAAGATGATGTCGTAGTCAAGAGCAGCTGCTAGTCCCTGCGGTGTCGTGACGCTGAGGTCATGCACTGCCACCGTGAAGTTGGCGGCCGTGGCGGCCTGTCGGGCGATGCGCGCGGCGACCTCGGTCTTGCGTCGACCAGCGCGGGCGTCCTCGCGTGTGGCGCCGATCATGCGGTCGAGGTTGAGGTCTTCGACGATGTCGATGTCCATCACGCCGACGTGCTCGATGCCTGTGGCGGCGAGACGTGCGACCACGTCAAGCCCGACGCTGCCAACTCCTATCACGAGGATCTTGAGGCGTGCGATGCTCGCGTGCCGGCGATCGCCCCAGGCGGCGATCGTTCGACGCTGGAAGGCGGTGGCGACCGGGCGGCGACGAGCCTTGTCGTTCCAGGTCACGTTGAGCCGCTCTCCGACAACACGCACGGATTCGGCGAATGTCGGCGTGGTTCGGTCGTACCAGACCCGGGCTGACCATGCCTGTTCGGCGGTGGCGAGCGTCATCCCGACGAGGGGCATTCCTGTGATCGCGCGAGCTACTCGTTCGTACTCGGACTCGGTGTTGTGGTCGGGGCCGCTGAGCCCTTGCCAGCCATGCGCCCCCGGATGCGAGTGGAGAAGGACGATGCCTTCGCCCCGCTCACGCGCCTCAGTAGCTGCCCTAACCACGTATGCCCCGGTGAACTCGGCGTTGCCGCGCACGAACCGCTCGCCGTCACGGGGCAGGATGATGTCGCGGATCAGGGCCGACTTGCGCTCAGTGCCGGTGGACCAGACATAGGTGGCGATGCAGACGTCTTCTTGGCCGTCGTCGCGATTGAGGTGATGGTCGAGTTCGGCCACCGCCTCGGAGGTCATGGCGACGGAGAGGTTCATGCGATTGCGTCCTTGATCACGCCGCGCACGTGTGCGAGCCAGTTGACGATGGGTGGTCGATCGGTGCTCCAGGCACCGATGTCGCGAGAGTGGCGAAGCCAGCCCTCGAGACATTCGAGAGTGTCGGTGTTGGTGGTCGCAAACCGCACGGTGTTCTCGAAGTGAAGCCAGTGCGGCGGCACGGCGGGCCATCCGGCAAGCTCACTCGCACTGACCGCCGTGGGAACCTCCGTTCCCGCGAGCGCTCCGGCTACGGCATACACCGAGTAGACGACGGCGAGTCCCTCAACGCTGGCCTGGATCCCTTCGCCAGCAAGGTCAGCGATGAAGGCTGCAACCGGAGCGATCAGTTCGGGAGACATTAGGCGACAGGACTGCTCTGCTTGACGGAAATGAAGGTGTCGCCCTCGCGGAGATCGAGGACCTTCTCGTCCTTGAAGACTTTCGGTTCCTGCCCGGGACGGACGCGGGCGAGGTCGTACTCGTCGGGGTTGAGGCCCGCGAGGCGGAGAAGCGCGGCAGCTTCCTGATCGTCGTCCTTGGTGCTGTAGCTGACGCCGTCGATCGTGAAGGTGATCTTGGTGCGCTGCTTGATGGAGATGAACGCGTCGCCGTCCTGGAGGTCGAGGACCTTGCCGTCCCTGAAGACCTTCGGCTCGCCGCCCGGACGAAGGCGGGCGAGGTCGTACTTCTCAGGGTCACGTCCGGCGAGACGGAGCAGGCTCGCAGCTTCCTGGTCGTCGTCGCGGGTCGTGTACTCCTTCCCGTCGATCGAGATCCGGAGCTTCTTGCGGATGTCAGTGGCGCTCATAGTCGCCTCCTTTCTGCCCGCGGCGCGGGCTGTTGCTGTCTTCTAACTGTATCAGCAAAGCGGCAATGACAAACTACAGGCGCGCGTGTCTGAATCATCGAAGCGTCACTCAGTGCTATGCTGGGGGTATGCCATGGACCGATCGAGCAAGACGGAAATGAGCAACGAGGGCCTTCCCCAAGCGGCCGCCGGAGAGATCGAACGCCTCGATCTGGCGCGCCTCGGAGCCATGCTGCGGGAGCGCCGGGGTTCGCTATCCCTCCGCCAGGCCGCCGCGGATGCCAACGTGAGTTTCAGCACGTTCTCCCGAGTCGAGGGCGGATCGCAGCCCGACCTCACATCCTTCATGCTGCTGTGCGCGTGGCTTGGAGTACCCCCAAGCGACTTCTTCGCGCCAATCGCGCCCCGAGAGCAGAGCGGCGTCGACGCCGCCATCTCCCACCTTTCGTCCGATCCACGGCTTGCACCCGAAGCCGCAGGAAAGATCGCGGACGTGCTTCGGACGATGTACGACGCACTCGCTCAGAACATCGCCGGCCCGCCTGTCGTCGCGTGCCATCTCCGCGCCGCAAGCGTTCTTCGTCCTGGAGTTCCCGAGCGCCTGAACAAGATGCTGAGCTCCATGAACTCGGAGCTCGAGCGGCTGGTGGACGCGGGAAGACTTTGACTCTCAAACACGGGTTCAAGGCGAACGCAGAACGAACGGCCAAGCGCTACCGCCAGGAGCTCTCCCTCTCGCCGGCCGATCCACTGGACCCGCGCACGCTCGCGGGGCACCTCAACGTGGCGATCGTCGATGCCGCGACGCTCGTGTCCATGGCTGAACTCGAGGAGCTGGAGCGCATCCAGGCATACGCCTTCTCAGCCGCGACGTTCGAGGTGCGCCATCGCAAGATCATCGTCGTCAACCCCATACGGGGACGAGGGCGCCAGAACAGCGACATCGCCCACGAGCTCTCACACATCATCTTGGAACACGACCTGTCCGAGGTCCGAGAGATCGCCGGTATGCCCTTTCGAACCTGCAAACCGGACGAGGAGGAAGAAGCGACCGCGCTGGGTGGAACACTCCTTCTTCCGCGCGATCTGCTCGTGTCCGCTGCCCGTCGCGGCGCCAGCATCGACGCGATCGCTGAGCAGTACGCGGTGACCATTGAGATGGCCCGGTTCCGGTACAACACCACCGGCGTCGCCAAGCAAGTCGCTGGCGCGGGCCGTCGCTAATCTACAGTGAGCAACTCTTGGGTGGTTCATGCTGCCCTTCTCCTGAGTCATCTGTTACGCGAGGCGTGAGGCAGACCTCGCGGGAGCAGATGACTCTGATGGCATCATGCCTGGATCCTGTGTTCAGCCAGGGTGACGCTGCTCCCCCTTGCCAGTGACACGCGTCTGCGCTCCACGAGCGTTAGAGGCATGACTACTACAACAACAGATTGTCCGTTGTGTCCGCTTCGGGCCGTGTCCTATGTCCGTGTCTCCACCCTCGATCAAGCCCGGCGGGGTGCTGAGCCGGAGGGGTTGTCGATCCCAGCGCAGCGGGAGGCGAACCGGCGGCGAGCGTTGGAGATGGGCGCCCTCGTGGTCGCGGAGTTCGTCGAGCGTGGCCGCTCGGGCAGATCGCTGGAAAGGCCAGAGTTGCAGCGGATGTTGGAGTACATCCAGAACCGGCCGGTGGACTTCGTGATCGTGCACAAGATCGACCGTCTCGCCCGCAACCGGGCCGACGACGCGGCCATCACGAAGACGATCCAGGGAGCGGGCGCGTACCTGGTCTCTACAACTGAGGCGATCAGCACGACACCGAGCGGGAGGCTGCTGCATGGGATCATGGCGTCCATCGCGGAGTTCTACTCCCAGAATCTCGCTACCGAGGTGATGAAGGGGATGCGGCAGAAGGCCATCCAGGGAGGAACGCCGGGGCGGGCGCCCCTCGGCTACCTCAACGAGCGTCGCTTCGACGACGGCCGTGAAGTGCGCACCGTCACGGTCGACCTGGAACGCGCCGAGCACGTCGTCTGGGCATTCCACGCCTACGCCACCGGTGAATGGAGCGTCACCCGCCTGACCGCCGAGCTAGGGTCTCGTGGCCTGACGACCAGGCCGGGACCGGACACGCCGGCGGGGCCGTTGACGGTGAACGGGCTACACCGCCTGCTCCGGCATCCGTACTACAAGGGCGTGGTCACCCACAACGGCGTCGAGCATCCCGGACGGCACGAACCACTGATCGACCAGGTCACCTGGGCAACAGTGCAAGACATCCTCACCAGTCGTCGTAACGGGGAACGCTCACGCGAACACGACCACTACCTCAAGGGCACCGTGTTCTGTATCGAGTGCGGCAGGCGGCTGATCGTGCAGCACACCCGCACCAAGAGCGGCCGGGTCTACGAGTACTACGTCTGCCACCGACGCCGCGATGCCACCTGCCAGCAACGCAAGGCCCTGCCGATCGCCCTGGTCGAGCAGCGGGTCGAAGATCTGTACAGCACGACCGAGCTGAATCCCGGCCAGCGTGAACGCATCGAACAGATTGTGCTCATGAAGCTCTACCGACAGCAGGCAGTCAACGACGACCGGCTCGAAGCGATCACCGTCGAGGCCCAGACCGTCGACGCGAACCAGCCCAAGCTGCTCGAGGCCTACTACACCGACGCCATTCCTCGCGAGCTGTTCCTCACCCACCAGCGACGGCTCAATACTGAACAGGCGAGCCTCGTGCGCGAGAGGGCGAAGCTGAAGTCTGAGAACACCGAGATTCGGCAGCGCGTCCGCGACGCCCTCGACCTGCTGCAGGACGTCCACGCTACCTACGCCGATGCGCCAACGACCGCGCGGAAGCAGCTCAACCGCGCCATCTTCGCCGGGATCTTCCTCGGCCCAGATCTCGCCCAGATCCGCGCCGAGCTCAACGAGCCCTTCGCCAGCATCACCCAACCAGGACGAGACCTGGCAACCAAGGCGCCGTAGTAGAACCCCTCCGGCGATGAAGCAAGGAGAACTTACTCAAACCACGTGCTGTCGCCTGCAAAACTCCCGGTCAGCCCAGGGTTTCCCGCGCGTCCGGAGACGACTGAGGCCGCTCTCTCGGGCGGCCTCACAAGCGTCGATCTGCACTTTTGATAAGAGCAACTGGGTGGAGCTAAGGGGATTCGAACCCCTGACCTTCTCATTGCGAACGAGACGCGCTACCAACTGCGCCATAGCCCCATGCTCGATGAGCGTGAACGATCTTAGCACGCAGCGAGCCTTCTGGCGAACGAGCGAGGGGCTACTCGCCGACCGCGCGGGCGCGTTCGTCGGGGTTTCCCCACTCGCCGGACGCCTCCGCGGAGGCCTCGGCGTCCTCGGGCAGATCGGCGGTGATGGGCACCGCCGACACCGCGGGAACGGGGGCGGCCAGGTCGATCGTCCGTACCGTGCGCGAGGCCAGCGGACGGCTCACGTAGGTGGGCGCGGTGATCGGGATGGGCTCCCACAGCGAGCCGGTCACGATCGGCACGGTCAGCTCGACCGAGTGCTCGTAATCGTCCAGCGGAGCCTCGTCGATCATCACGATCGGGACGGTGTCCTCGTTGACGCCCTCGCCGCCGCGGATGATAGTGGCGCGGGCGTCCAGGTTGCGGCGCATCGTGCGCACCGAGAAGCGCGCGATCAGCAGGAAGACGCCCATCAGGCCGACCGGCACCGCGAGCGTCCACCATGCGGCCCAGCCGATCACGGCGAACACGGCGACGACGGTGGCGGTCACGCCGAGGAAGGCCAGCACGAGGCGGCGGCGGCGGGCGGCGCCGCGGTCGAGTTCGTTGAGTTCGCGCAGGGCGGCGCGGCGGTTGAGCGGGGTCGACACGAGCGCGGTGCCGTTCTCGGCCGAATCCAGCGGATGGCCGCGGCGCACGATGGTCACCGACGGGCTGAACGGTTCGCCGGGCTCGACCTCGTCGAGCAGCCCGTTCTCCTTACGGTTGAGGATCAGGGGAACGAGATAGATCAGCCAGAACGCCGCGAGACCACCAAAGATAAGACCTGTCACATCCCCCATGGGTCGAACCTTAAGGTGCCCGCAACCACGGGCGCGTGAGACGCGCCGTCCGCCTGAGAAACGGCGAAAAAGACGCTCAGCCGAGGCGTCCGATCAGCCCCTCGGGGCCGACTTCCTCAGCGTGCAGCGCGAACATCAGATGGTCGCGCCAGGCGCCGTCGACGTGCATATAGGACTCCCGCAGCCCCTCGCAGCGGAAGCCGAGTTTCTCGACCACGCGCAGCGAGTTGTGGTTCTCGGGACGGATCGCCACCTCGAGCCGGTGCAGCCGCAGCGGGCCGAACATGTGGTCGCCGGCCAGCGCGAGCGCCGTCGGCGCGATCCTCCGCCCGGCCAGCGCCTGGTCGACCCAGTAGCCGGCCATGCCCCAGCGGGCGGCACCATAGACGATCCCCGAGATGGTCATCTGCCCGGCGAAGACCGGACGCCGCCCGGCCTCGGTCCAGGTGATCGCCCACGGCAGAGCACGGCCCATCCGGGCCTCCGCGCGCCCGCGGCGCACCATGTCCTGGAACGACAGGCCCTCCCCGGACGCCTCGGGCGGCCGGGTGGCGTCCCAGGGCGCCGTCCACGCCATATTGCGCGCGCGGGACTCGTTCCATTCCCGGAAGTCGCGCGGCCGCAACGGACGCAAGCCGATCGGCCCGTGCCTCAGCGTGACGGGCCAGCGGCGCGACCCGAAGTGCCTCACCGAGCGGCGGGGGGTGTGTGCGCGTCGTCCAGCACCAGGCACTCGAGCAGGCTGCCCGGCTCGGCCCCACCCCAATGCTCGGGAATCAGGGCGAGCACGTTGGCGCGCGCCAAGTCCCAGGCGAGTTCGGAGTCGGTGCCGGCCACCGCGCGCACGACGCCCTCGGCGTCCAGGACCCCGGGCACGAAATGGGTGATGCCTTCGGACGACTCCAGCCGGTCGGCCAGCCGCGCCTGCACCCGCGGCGCCCCCAGCGGGTCGACATCGTTGAGCTTGTTGATCACCGGACGCACCAGCGCGTGATAGGCCACGTACGAGCTGACCACGCCCGAGGGCAGGCTCAGCAGCGGCGTCCGCTCGGCACCGAGCCCGGCGTACGTCACGCGCGCCTCGCCGTTGATCGCCACCTCGGCCTCGTCGACCTCGCCCAGGCTCGCGACCGCGTCGCGCACCAGGTCGCCGCCGCCGACGACCACGATGAGGTCGGCGCGGATCTGCTGGTCGGCGATCGTCTGGCGGACGACCTCGGGCGAGGACTCGACGATGCCCAGCGGGTAGACGGTGGCGCCGTCGGCGCGCGCGGCCGAGGTGAGCAGCGCGGTCGCGGCGTCGTAGCGCTGCTGGGGTGCGGTGAGCGGACGCCCGGGCGCGACCAGGGTCTCGCCGACGGTGAAGACCACGATGCGCGGACGCGGACGTGCGAGCACCTTGTCGAGGCCGACCTCGGCCAGGACGGCGACCGAGCGCGGCGTGAGCACCTCGCCGGCGCGCAGCAACGGCGTGCCGTCGGCCAGCTCGGAGCCCGCGCGGCGCAGGTTCTGGTAGAGCCGGGTCTCGGTCTCGAAGTCCACATAACCGTCGGCGGCCAGCGTGCCCGCCGAGGGCGGCAGCACGGCGTCCACGCCGTCGGGGACGATGGCGCCCTTCTCGATCTCGATCACGGCCCCCGCCACCAGTGGACGGCTCACCCCGTCGGACACGCTGATGCTGTCGACCAGGAACAGCCGGCGCGGATCACCGGGGCGCGCGCCCACCAGATCGGATCCACGCACCCCCCACCCGGCGATGCGGGTGGTGGTCACCAGGGGAAGGTCGAGGTCGGAGACGATGTCTTCGCACAAGACGAGCCCGGGCACGTCCCAGATCTGCATGCCGAACGGACGCAACGCGTTCACCCGCCGGAGCAGGAATTCCCGCTCCTCCTCGAGCGAGCGACGGGTGGGAACGACCACCGGGGCGGGCGCCGCCACCGGTGCTTCGGGTTCGACGTCGACGACGTCGACGTTGCTCGTGTTGCGTCCAAACAGGGCCATGAAGCCTACGATAAGCGAATGTGCCCATCGACTCCGGGACCGGTCTCGCGAGCCTCGCAAAGTGACGCGCCGGCCGCGAAACGTGCCCTGCGCACGCGCATCGCGAACGCCCGGATTTCCGATCCGCAGCGCGCGTTGGCGGACGCCGCACGCCTGGCTCGCGCGCTGGAGGCGTGCGCGGGCCACCGCGTGCTCGCCTGTTACGCCTCCACCGCTCCCGAACCCGACACGCTCGCCCTGATCGAGGCGCTCGCGGACGCCGGCGCACGCGTCCTGCTGCCCGTGCTGCGCTCGGCGCGGGAACCCGCCTGGGCTTGGTACCAGGGGCCGGATTCGCTCCGGCCGGGCTGGCGAGGCATTCCGCAGCCGCGCGGCCCCGTGCTGCCGGCGCCGGCCCTGGCCGAGGCGACCTTCGTGTGGGTGTCGGCGCTGGCCGTCACGCCCGCGGGCGTCCGGCTGGGCACCGGCGGCGGCTGGTACGACCGAGCCCTCACGCATGCGTCCCCACGGGCCACCCTGGGCACCCTGGTGGGTGACGACGAGGTGGTCGCCGCCCTTCCCGCCGAGCCCTGGGACATCCCGGTCGACCTCGTGGTGACACCCACCCGGACGCTGACCACCACGGCGCGGCGTCCGGCGTCCGCACCGCCGGAATAGGGCGCGCGGAGGCGGCGTTAGAATCGGTGGCCGTCACCGGATCGCAAGGAGACCCATGCCCACCTATCAGTACCGCTGCGCCGACTGCGCCCGCGAACTCGAGGTCGTTCAGCGGTTCACCGATCCCTCTCTCACCGAGTGCCCCACCTGCGAGGGAAACCTGCGCAAGGTGTTCAACGCGGTGGGCGTCGTGTTCAAGGGCTCGGGCTTCTACGCCACCGACAACCGCACCAAGGGCAAGACCGAGGCCGCCAAGGGCAAGACGGACGCCGCCAAGCCGGCGCCCGCGGCGTCCACCCCGGCCCCTGCCGCGAAGGAATCCGCCGCCTGATTCCGCCCCACCGGGCCCGATCTGGGGCCGAGGTGACAGGCCGTGCCTAATGCCTAGGTATGGCTACTCGTTCCGCACCCGCGACGATCCGTCGCGTCTTCCACCTGCGCCGCCGCACGCTGGCCGCGGCCTTCACCTTCCTGGCCGTGCTGGCCTGCCTGCTCACACTGCGTCCGCCTCAGGGTGAGACCGCCAGCGTGGTGACTGCCTCCCGGCCGCTGGCGGCGGGCACCGTGCTGGCCTCAGCCGACCTGGCACGGGTCGAGTTTCCGGTCGGTACCGTCCCTGAGGGAGCCTCCTCCGACGAGGCCGCCCTCCTCGGGCGCACCCTCGCCGGCCCCGTCGACCAAGGGGCGCCCCTCACCGCCGCGACCGTCGGTGCCGCCGAGCGGCTCGCTCGCCCCGGCCACCTCATCGTGCCTCTGCCTCTGCCCGGGGATGCCGTCGGCTCGCTGCTGCGTCCCGGCTCACGCCTGGACCTGCTGGCGCCCGACGGCAGCACACTGGCCGCGGACGTCCGCGTCGTCGGGCCTGCCGCCACCGACGTTGGCCCGGGATTCACCTCCGCCTCACGCTCGGCATTGGTCGAAGTACCGGACGCCGTCGCCGCCGACATCGCCGCCCACGGCGGATCGGGCGTGACGATTGCGCTGCGCTGACTCAGGGAGCAGGCTGGACTCAAGAGGCGGCACGCCCGGCGCCCGCTCGCACGCCGGGCCGCCGCACCCTACAGAGAGGACATTTTCCATGAAGGGTTTCCGCGACTTCCTCATGCAAGGCAACCTGGTCGAACTGGCCACGGCCGTCATCATCGGCACCTCGTTCGCCGCCGTGGTGGAGTCCTTCACCCAGTTCATCCTTGACTTCATCGGCATGTTCGGCGGCCAGCCGGACTTCAGTCAGGTGACCATCCCCTTCACCGACCTCAACATCGGCGTCTTCCTCACGTCGCTGCTGTCGTTCATCATGGTCTCCGCGATCGTCTACTTCTTCGTGATCAAGCCCTACACCGCGATGAAGGCGGCCTCCGACGCACGCCTGAAGGCCGACAAGGCCGCCGAGCCGGCCGCCCCGACCACGGACGAGCTGCTCGCCGAGATCCGCGACCTGCTCAAGGCCCGCAACGGCTGAGCCGGTGCGCCCCGCAGACGGCCCGCCCCCTCGGGGACGGGCCGTCTTCACGCTCCCAGCCATTCATAAATAGGCGATCTACGTGTTTCGTAAATGCTATTGTTGCTTTTGTCAGCGCGAGCCGCCAAACCGGACTCCGCATCTTCGAGGCGACAAGGCCGGACGCAATAAAACCTCGCTGACAAGCCATGACACAGTTAGGCAACCCTCACACCCCTCAGGCTCACCTCAGTAATATCGCTCAGGAAAAACTGGGCTTAATGGACGCCTGAGAGCGTTGTGTAAACACGGATCCGGTGTTTCAATTGTTGTTGTCAAGGTCACTGACAACCACAGGAGGACACAATGACTGAGCTGCGTGAGCTGCCGACCGTGAGCGAGTGCTCCGTCGCAGGTTGCTCCTACAACGATCACACCCACTGCAAGGCGCCCGCCATCACCGTTGGCCAGCAGGCCTCGTGCGTCACCTTCATCCCGCTGGCCACCATCAGGGGCGGCATGGACAAGGTCGTCTCGCACATCGGTGCCTGCCAGCGTGCCGAGTGCACGCACAACTCGCACCTGGAGTGCACGGCCGCGTCCGTGATGATCGGTTCGGCTGCCGACAAGGCGGACTGCCTCACCTACAGCCCGCGCTGACGCTGCACCTTTCGGGCCCGCCCGTGTTTCGACCGCCAGGTCGGGGCGCGGGCGGGCCCTCGCATGCGTGGGGACGCGACCCGCGCCCACGGCGAGGTCGCCACGGACGCTAGCCGCGCCCACGGCGAGGTCGCTACGGACGCTAGCCGCGCCCACGGTGCTGGTCGCTACGGACGCTAGCCGCGCCCACGGTGCTGGTCGCTACGGACGCTAATCACGCCCGTAGTGCGGCGGGACGTCCGCCAGCAACCGGCGCTCGTCGGCGTTCAGGCTCGTCCGGCGCGAGGGCGCGCGCACGCTGAGCACCGCCAGGCCGAGATGCTCGCGCGCGCTCCGGATCGCGGCATGCAATTGGGCCGCACCCAGGCCGGCGCGGACGGCGTCCGGGATCGGATGCGGCCACACCCCGGACGCGGACGCCTCGCGGGCATGCTCGGCGAGACGGGCCTCGTCCCAACCATGATCGGCCAACCCGGCCGCCAACGCCTCGGGATCGGGAGCATCCTGGTCACCCAGGTCCATCGACTCCCCGGTCAGCGCCCAGGCGATGGCGGCGTGCCAGCGTCCGCTCATCGCCGCCCGATGACCTCGTCGGTGACCACGCTCGGCTCACCGCGATCGGGCAGGTGCGCATCGCCGACGACCGTGACCGGATCGGGGAAGGACCAGTCGCCCTCCACCGTCAGCGAACGCGCCTCTCGCAGCGACGGGACGTACTCGACGCGCCGGTCGAAATCGGGAAGCAGACTGTAGAACCGCTTGTCGAGGGAGACCTCGGGCAGCCGCTCGGTCGTCGCCAGCAGCCGGGCATCACCGTCGAGCGCGAAGGCGTCCGAACGAACCAGCATCAGCTCATTGGTGGTCTTCACCGGCAAGAACCGGTCCCGCTCGACCGCGATCGCGCGCGCCCCCGGGAACACCTCGATGGCCGCGCCCATTGCCGTCTCCAACTGCACCACCGGGGTGGACGCCTTGTCGGCGGGATCGACGGTCTTCAGGTTGCGGATCAGCGGCAACCCCAGCACGTTGCGGCGCTCGGCCATCAGCCGCTTGAGCGCCTGCAGGTCGACCCACAGGTTGTTGGCATGGAAGTAGGGGTGCCGGTACTCGTCGGTGAAGTACTTCATCTCCTCCGGCGCGGTCTGCGCGGTGTCGCGCAGGATCAGCTGGCCGTCCGCCTTGCGGATCGCCAGGTGGCCGCCCTTGCGGTCATTCGGCGTCCGCGGGCACACCTCGGCGGCGTACGGGGCGCCCGATTGGGCGAACCAGCCGGCCAGCGCCGCGTTCGGGCCGGCACCGAGGTTGTCGCCGTTGGCGATGCTGACGTAGCGGAATCCGGCATCGAGCAGCTGATCGAGCAGCCCCGTGCCCACCAGCGAGGTGTAGATGTCGCCATGGCCGGGCGGGCACCACTCCAGCGCCGGGTCGGCCGGCCACGACACCGGCTCCAGCCCATCGACGGTGAGCTTGGGCTCGAAGCCCTGCAGGAAGTCGACCGGGAGCCCCCCGACGGGGAGTTCGTCGTAGCGGGACAGGTGATCCAAGGTGGCTTCGCGGGTGCGGAAGCTGTTCATGAACAACAGCGGCAACCGCGCCTCGTAGCGCTCGCGGGCGCGCAGCACCTGCGCCACCAGGATGTCGAGGAAGGTCTTGCGTCCCCGCACGGGGAGCAGCGTCTTGGGTCCGTCCAGGCCCATCGAGGTGCCGAGCCCGCCGTTGAGCTTGATCAGCACGGTGCGGGCGAGGGCGTCGCGGGCGGCGTCCGGATCGATATCGACCGAGGCCAGGCGCGGCGGATCGGTCAGCGCCTCGATGTCGTCCTCGCGGATGTAGGCGCCGGACTCGTCGCCGGCTTGGGCGTAGTAGTGCGTGAACACATCGATAGCCGCATCGGTGGCTCCCGCCTCCGCCATCTTCGTCCGGGCACGGTCAAGACCAGTTGTCATGGGTCCGACTCTAGCGGCGGATGCGCCGATCCCCCCAAGACGTTAAAGAGAGCGACGCCGGTCGAAGGGCTTGAAGCCGTCTACCCACCCCCAGGAGACATCATCTACCTGGCGTCGCTCTCATTCTTTAGTATAGGCGACTCGGACGAGGTTGTACCCCACCGGGATGACCGGTTTCTCTCATACCCCTCGTCCTAACTCTTCAATCCCTAGTCCCAGGCATATGCTGCGGCCGGACAGCATCCCTGGTCCGCTCCAGCAACGGGTCTAAAGTGCTACCCAGCCTCTGGGCGACGAGCACGAAGAGGAAGTCGACGACGGCGAGTTGCGCCGTACGGCTGGCCAGGGCACCGACCCGCAGTTCGGCCTCACGCGCGCTGATCAGCAGCACCTTCTCGGCGGCCTCGGCGATCGGCGACAGCCCACTGCCGGCCACCGCCACGGTCAACGCACCCCGCTCACCGGCCAGCACGAGCGCCCGGTGCACCTCGGTGGTCCGGCCGCCGAAGGAAAACGCGATCACGACCGCCTGCCCGCCGGCCAGCGCGGCATGGGTGAGCTGCATGTGCGTGTCAGGCGAGAACGAGCTCACCAATCCGATCCGTTGCAGCTTCTGGTTCAGGTCGGACGCCGCCAGCGCGCTCGCGCCGACGCCCAGGCTCACCGTCGGGCGTCCGGAGGCGATCGCGTCGGCCACCTCGCCGAGAACCTGGTGGTCGATGAGGCGTCCGGTCTGCTCGATCGAGCGCGCCTCGTGGAAGGCGAGCTTGGCGACCACGTCGGCCAGAGTGTCGGCCGGGTCGATCCGCCCGTGCGCGACGCTGGAGCGCTCCAGTTCCATGGCACGGCGGGTGAGGTCTTGGGTGAGCGCCACCCGCAGGTCGGGCAGTCCGTCGAAGCCGAGCGCGCGGGCGAACCGGACCACACTCGCCTGGGACACGTCCGCCTCGTCGGCGAGCCCGGCCACCGTCGCGATGCTGGCCGATTCCGGGTCCTTCAGCACGGCCGCGGCGACGCGCCTCTCGGCCGGCCTCAGCGTGGGCTGCGCGGCGCGGATCCGCCCGATGATGTCGACCATGCACACCTCCTCGTCGCCCCCAGTGTGCCGAACGACAACGCCGTGTTGCAACGCTTCACAAATACTCTTTGTTGTGTAATGATGCGCCATCGACGTTGTGCGACAGACCGACGTCGTCAGACAGGGAGGATCTCGATGACGGACGCCATGGCCACCACCGAGGCGCGCAACCCGGCCACCACCCAGCTCGACGAACTGACGACGCTCGAGGTGCTCCGGGTGATGAACGACGAAGACCGCCGCGTCGCGGACGCGGTGGCCGAGGTACTGCCCACCATCGCCGCCGTGGTGGACGCCGCCGCCGAGCGAATCGCCACCGGCGGACGGCTGATCTACGTGGGCGCCGGCACGTCGGGACGCCTCGGCGTCCTGGATGCGGCCGAATGCCCGCCCACCTTCAGCACCCCACCCGGGCAGGTCGTCGGGCTGCTCGCCGGCGGCGAGGGGGCGATGTTCACCGCGGTGGAGGGCGCGGAGGATTCGGTTCAGCTCGGCGCCGATGACCTGGCCGCGATCGGTGTGACCGAGCGCGACCTCGTCGTCGGTATCGCCGCCTCGGGCCGGACGCCGTACGTAATCGGCGCCCTCGACCATGCCCGCGCGGTGGGGGCGGCCACCGTCGCCTTCTCCTGCAATCGCGGCGCCACCATCAGCGGGCACGCCGAGGTGGCGATCGAGGTCGATAACGGACCCGAAGTGGTCACCGGCTCGACCCGGCTCAAGGCGGGCACCAGCCAGAAGATGGTGCTGAACATGATCTCGACCGCCACGATGGTGCGCCTGGGCAAGGTGTACGGCAACCTCATGGTCGACGTCTCGCCCACCAACGAGAAGCTGCGCGACCGGGCCGTCCGGATCGTCCGCAGCGCGACCGGCTGCGACGAAGCCCAGGCCCGCGCAGCCCTGGCCGAGGCCGGCGACCACGCCAAGACGGCCATCGTCATGATCCTCTGCGGCGTCGATGCCGACGGCGCCCGCGACCGGCTCAGCTCCAGCCACGGCTTCGTCCGCGCAGCCGTCGGCCCCCGCTGATCACACATCCCGCATGAAACGGAGACTCGCATGGACTACAAGGCCCTGAGCAGGGCGATCCTCGATCTGGTGGGCGGCAACGACAACGTGGCGTCGTTCACCAACTGCATGACCCGCCTGCGCCTCAACCTCATCGACACCGAGAAGGTCGACCTCGACGCGATCAAAGAACTCGACGGCGTCCTCGGCGTGGTTCCCGGCGACCAGCTGCAGATCGTCGTCGGTCCCGGCCACGCCGACCGGATGCGCGCCGCGTTCGCCGAGGTCAGCGACGCCGCACAGCTCAGCTTCGACGGGCCGCAGCCCGAGGACGACCTGGTGCGCGACGTCGCCGACGAGACCCGCGCCAAGGTGAAGGCCCGGCAAAGCACCTCGGTGCATGCCGGATTCCGGCACATCGGCAACATCTTCATCCCGATCATCCCCGGCTTCATCGCCGGCGGCCTGATCGCCTCCATCGCCAACTTCTGGAAGATCGCCGACCCGTCCATCGTCAAGAACCCGTGGTTCCTGGCGTTCGCCGCCCTCGGCGGCATCGTCACCGGTGCGCTGCACCTGATCGTCGGCCACAACACCGCCAAGGAGTTCGGCGGCACCCCGGTGCTGGGCTTCATCGCCGGCGGCGTCCCCTATATGCCGGCCCTGGCCGGCATCGCCGCGGTCAAGGCCGCCGACGGCAGCATCACCACCGCCGCCGCACCGCTCGTGGTGCCGCTGTTCGGCCAGCTCAGCCCGGCGCTGGGCGGCGTCATCGGCGCCATGATCACCGCCTGGCTGTTCACCGTGATCGAGAAGTGGCTGCGCCGGTTCATCCCGGCCACGCTGGAATTGTTCATCATCCCCGTCGTCACCGTGCTGCTCGGCGCGGTCGCGGCCGTCCTGGTGATCATGCCGATCTCGGCGCTGCTGATGCGCGGCCTGACCTGGCTGCTGGTCGACTTCGGTCTGGAGCAAGGCGGCATCGTCGGCGGCTTCCTGATGTCGAGCCTGTTCCTGCCGATGGTGATGCTCGGCGTCCACCAGGGACTCACCCCGCTGCACGCCCAGTTGATCGCCGACCACGGCTACACCCAGCTGCTGCCGATCCTCGCCATGGCGGGCGGCGGCCAGGACGGCATGGCCATCGCGGTCTACCTGAAGACGCGCAGCAAGAAGCTGCGCACCATCATCAAGAGCGCCCTGCCGCTGGGCTTCCTCGGCATCGGCGAACCGCTCATCTACGGCGTCTCGCTGCCCCTGCTCTACCCGTTCATCACCGCCTGCCTCGGCGCCGGATTCGGCGGCGCGTTCATGGCCTGGGGCATGCAGGCCGGCGGACCCTTCGGCGCCCAGGCCCTCGGCCTGTCCGGTCTGTTCATGACCGGCGTCATCTCCCCCGGAGGCGTCGCCTGGTACCTCGGCAGCCTCGGAATCGCGGTGCTGATGGGCTTCGTGCTCACCTACTTCTTCGGTTTCAAGGAGTCCATGGTCGAGCGTCTCGGCTGACGATCTCGGCGGGTCCGCAGCAGGAAAGCGGGCCCGCCTTGTCGTTTCCTCACTCTCTCGGAGGTCGCGTTGCTGTTCTCGCTGTATCCCACCGACTCCGCCGAGGTACGCACCTCGGTGCTGGACGCCGCCCGCCTCAGCAGCGAACGCACCTTGTTCACCTCGCTGCACATTCCCGAGGCGGACGGCCTGCGCACCTTCGTCGATGAACTGCGTACGCTGCACGAGGCCGACGGATTCACCTTCTGCGCCGACATCTCACCGCTCACTCTGGACCGTCTCGGTCTCGGTATCGAGGAGGTCGGACGCCTCCGCGAGGCCGGCGTCCGATGGGTGCGGATCGACTTCGGGTTCGACGCCATCCAGATCCGGCGGATCGCCGACACCAGCGGGCTGACCATCGCCGTCAACGCCAGCACAGCGGACGCCACCCTGCTGGACTCACTCGCCGGGCTGGAGGTGGCCGGATGGCACAACTTCTACCCGCGTCCCGAAACCGGCTTGACTACGGATTTCTTTCGCGCGCAGAACGCTTTGTTCGGTGAACGTGGGCTGGGATTGTTCGCGTTCATCCCCGGTGAGCTGACCTTCCGGGCGCCGCTGCATCTCGGATTGCCAACGCTAGAAGGTCAGCGCCACCGCAACGGGTGGATCAACTATCTGCAGATCGCCTCGCTGTGCCCGCGGGCAAAGATCGTCGTCGCCGAAGGCACCATCCACCCCCGGCACCTGGAGTGGATCGACCACTACGAACACACCGGAGAGATCACGGTGCCGCTGTCCGAGGCCGAGGACGCCGCGTCCTTCCTGCTGGACGGCACCTGGGGCGTCCGCGTGGAACAAACGGATTTCTCCGAACGCCTGGAGAACACCCGTGGCGCCCCCACCCCATCGTCCTGGATCAACGCGGACGTCCGCGCCCGCGGCAGCCTGCAGATGGATCTGCCCGCCCTGGGCCGCTACGCCGGCGAGGTGCACGTGATCATCCGCGATCTACCCCTGCACCCTCACCAAGCCCGCATCGGCCAGATCGCCAGCCCCTACATGGCCCTCGTCGACCACGTCCGGCTGACCCGCCGCGTCCGCTTCATCACGTGAACGCCGGACGCCGCCACTCCCGCGCACGACTTGCACCGTTGCCTACGAGATTTCGTGCGCAACGGTGCAAGTCGTGCGCGGGAACATCAGCAAGGGCGGGCGGACGCGGCGAGCGCGCCGGGCGGGGTAGTGGTGGTGGCGGCCCCAGCAAGATTCGAACTTGCGACACAAGGTTTAGGAAACCTCTGCTCTATCCCCTGAGCTATGGGGCCAGCGACGCATCAGGCTACTCGCCCAGTGCGATACCCGACAAACACGCACCATACGGAGGCGGACGCCCCTGACACCGACGACGATCACGGCGTCCGGGCCGGCACGCATCAGATCGGCGCACGAGGCACCCGGGCGACCGACCGGCGCACGCAAGTGAAACCGTACGCTCACAAGTGAAAACGTAGCGCCGTCGCCACCACCAAACTAATTGACACCTCAACCATCTGAGTGGTGAGATTAAGTCATCCCGGGTGACGGGGCCTTGATTCTGGGGGGAATACACAAGGCTCGACGTCCCAGGGCTCACACGGGCGGCGGTCCCTCATCTTCTGGGGGGAACATGCGGTGACCGCGCCCGGTAAGCCCTCACGAGATATCTCAGTTGGCCTCGGCGGCCTGCGCCGCTTCATGCGCTGCGCGGGCCTCCGCGGCCTGCTGACGAGCTTCCTCGATGTCGATCGCCTTCACGGCCTCGACGAGCTGGTCGAAGCTGGATGCATTCATCGCGCCGGCCTGGCGGAAAACAAGGACGCCACCGCGGAACGCCATCAGCGTCGGGATGGACTGGATCTCCAGCGCCATCGCGATCTCCTGGTTCGCCTCGGTGTCGAGCTTGGCGAAAATCGCGTCGGCATGCTTGTCGGACGCCGCCTCGAACACGGGCGCGAACTGGCGGCAGGGGCCGCACCAGGCCGCCCAGAAATCGATGAACAGGGTCTCGGTACCCTCGATCAGCGAGGCGAAGTTGTCGGCGTTGAGTTCAACGGTGGCCATGGGGTTCCTCTCGTGCGTTGCGCCCACCTCAACACAGCCGGTGCCGTCCCCATTCCCTCCGGTCCCACGCGCGCTCAGCGACGCGGCGGCTTCAGCACCACGAACCGGCGCATGGCGATCGAGATGCTGACCGGACCCTCGTCCGCGGCCCGCCCGGCGAGCCAGCTGATCGCCGCCCGCCGGCGCTTCCACGAAGTGGTGGGCAGGTACAACGCGCCGACGATCGCCTCGGCGTCCGCCAAGGTGGCGACCTCGAAGTGATAACGCTCGCGGGCGTCCTCGACCTTGCGCAGTCCGGTGCCCACCAGAGCATCGACGTAGCCGGTCACCTCGGTGGGCCCGGGGAACTTGGGCAGGCTGCGGAGCCGGCCCACGATGCGCAGCGAAGTCACCAGGTCGCGCGGGTGCAAGGGCACCACGGTGGGTGCGGTGAAGGCGAAGACGCCGCCAGGCTTGAGCACGCGCGCGACCTCCAGGAACAGGGCCCGCACCGGCTGGATGACCACGGTGCCCATCGAACTCACCACGGCATCGACCGACTCGTCGGCGAAGGGCAGGTGCAGGCCGTCCGCGCAGATCCACGGGCCGGACGAGCGCTCGGCGGCGAGCGCCAGCTCGGACTCGGCCAGGTCGACGCCCAGCACGGTGCGGCCGGGGCGTGCCAGTTCGCGGGTCATGGCGCCCGATCCGCAGGCCAGGTCGATCACCAGGCTCGCCCGCGGCGAGACGGCCCGCCCCAGCCAGCGGTAGGGCGTATGCCCGCCCGACAGCGTCCGCGACAGCACGGACTCGGTGATGCCCGGGCGATTCTGGTGGAAGGCGGCCAGATAGCCCTCCCAGTCGAATTCACCTCTCATGTCAGACCCTTCAGCGCGGCGATCTCAGCTCCGATGGTACGCAGCAATCGCCCCGGTCCGAGGGGTCGCCCCGCCACCGCTGAGACGAGATCGGCCATGCCCGGCAGCGCCTCGGTGGGTTCTGGACGCCCCACGACATCGCCGCGCAGCAGCGGATTGGAGCCATCAGGCCACGGCGTGACCAGCCGCTCCCAGGTCGCCAGCCAGGCTGCGGAGATCTCCGAGGCGCTCGGCACGCCGAAGAAATGACCCACCGGCGCGTGATGACGCAGGCCGACGATCGGCGAACTCTTGTAGATCAGCGCGAGCCGGACGCGGGCGTCCAGGTCACGCTGCTGGGCCCGGTCGCCGCGCAACGCCCACGAACAGGGATGCGGGCAGGTGTCGCCCACATCCGGACGCTCCCCCGCCTGGGTCGCCTGGTGGTGCATGGCACACACCGCCAACGCCGCCCCCTGGCGGGAGTGGAAACGATCCAGATAGGCGGTGTACCCCGGCACGTCGCCCGCACAGGCGTGCACCGCGCGCCGCGCGGTGGCGCGCAGCCCCGGGGTGTGCGCGCACGCGGGATCGTCGCTGCCCCAGCGCTCCCCCACCTGGTCGCGCAGCAACAGCGGATCCCCGCCGTGGCCCAGCGTCGACTCCCAGGCGAGTTGCGGCAGGTATTCGCCGATCAGATGCGCGGTCACCACCACCTGCAGCGGCTCGGTGCGCATCGCACGCAGGTCGAGCACCTCGAGCATCAACCCGTACAGCGGCATCAGCGAGGCGAGCGCGCCCCGGTTCGGGTCGCGCGGCTGCAGCGGGAAGCAGGCCCCGTCGAGATCCCGCCGCCACCGGGCCCGCGGAAAGGACTCCGCGATCACGCCGAAGTCCTCGGCGTCCAGGTCGAGAACGCGTTTAGCGGCCACCGCCAACTCCCGCGCGGTGACCAGATCCGGATCGTCCGCACCGCTACGGATCTCGGCGTCCAGGACCGCCGCGAGGGCGTCGTACCAGTGACCGGTCAGCAGGGGCCGCAGCAGCGCGGCATCCATCACGCGAGCCGGACGAACAGGTGCGCAGCCGCCTCCACCGGCAGCCAGTGCTCGTGACCGGACGCCTCCAGCCGGACACGCCGAGCCACCCGCTGGGCGCTGAACGACGCGCCGGGCGTGATCGACGCGGCCACGAGTGCCGCCATCGCCGGCGGATCGTTCTGCAGCACCTCGCCGATCCGCTCCAAGATCACCTCGGCGGCATCCTCGCCGTGCAGCGCATCGGGCAACGCCAGCAGACCGTCGTCGGCGGCCGGGCGGGGCCGGACCGCCCCCTGCCCCGGGATCGGATTGCCGTACGGCGATGTCGCCGGTGCGTTGAGGAGTTCCATCAGGCGCTGCTCCACGGCGTCGGAGATCACATGCTCCCAGCGGCAGGCTTCGGCGTGCACCAGGTCGAGCGGCACGCCGATCACCTCGGTGAGCAGCACCTCCGCCAGCCGGTGCTTGCGCATGACCGAGGTCGCCTTCTCCCGTCCGGACGCCGTCAGCACGATCTGCCGGTCGTTGGCCACCCACAGCAGGCCGTCGCGCTCCATACGCTGCACCGTCTGGCTCACGGTCGGCCCACTCTGGCTCAACCGTTCGGCGATACGTGCCCGCAGCGGCGCAATGCCCTCTTCCTCCAACTCGAAGACAGTACGCAGGTACATCTCGGTCGTATCGATGAGGTCGCTCACCCTGCGCCCCTTTCCCATTTCAAAGAATCGATTAACTCGCCCGCCGTCACCCTATCGGCAGCGACCACCCCAGGGAGAAAAGGAAAGGATAGGGATACGTAACGAAAATACTCAGCGCCGGGCGAGCACGGTGATCCCGGCCAAGACGGCCACCACGAGCGCGGCGACCAGCGACAGGACGGTGCCGGTCTGTTCCAGCGGGCGGACACCGGGCGGCGTCCCGCCCGGCGGGCTGGCCGGCGTCGGGGTTGGCCGTGGCTGGCTTGGCGCCGGAGCCGCGCCCGGAACGGCGACGGCGCTCACCGTTCCATCCGCCGCGGCGGCGAGGAGCACCTCGCCCGCGGTCAGCGCCTCGGTCAGCGCGAACCCCTGCTGCGTGGGTTCGGCCGGCGCCTCGCCGAGGACGGCGAAGTTCGCCGGGTCCACGGTGATCACCGACGCCTGCGTGCGCAGCACGACGCGGCCGTCGCGGAGCGCCGCGGCGTCCGTGACCCCGTCGGGAGCGTCGGCGACACGTTCCAGCATCCCCGGCTCGCCGTTCGCGAGCTGGGCCGGCGCCCGGTACACGCCCGCGCCGGGCCCGTTCGTCACCAGATGGATCCGGCGCCTGCCGTCGACGAACAGGGCGGCCGCATCGTGGGTGCCGTCGGGATAGCTCAGCGGGTAGGCCACCGCCCTGAGGATGTCGGTGCCGGGCCAGGGCTCGGTCACGTCGTAGACCGTCACGGTGGCACGGTGTCCGCCGATGTCTCCGATGTAGGCGTGCCCGTCCAGGTAGGCGAGCGCCTGCGGGCTGCCGAGACTGTCCTGGGAGACGAACTCCCCCTCGACGACGCCGGCCTTGACCGCGGTCAGCCTGAGGCGTCCGGGCGTCGAGCCCAGCACCCAGTACCGCTCACGCGCGTGGTCGGTCGCCATGCCCGCCGGCACCAGCCTGGCCGGCAGCTGGAACGTGTCGGCCGCCCGCGCCGGCAGCACGTTGAACAATGCCCCCGCGACGACGAGCAGGACCAGGAGCAGCAGAGCCGCGGTCACGATCCGGGTGCGCGTCCTGAGATTCACCGATCCAGTCTATCCGGGCTTCGCGTCGCCACCGGCGCTGTAGTGTGCCGGGCATGGGCACCGTCAGCCTCCACGCGCTCGGGATCGACGAGTTCCGCGACGTGTTCGCGGGTTCCGAGGCCGTCGCCGCTCGCCTGCGCGCACTCGCCGCCGCCACCTGGCCGCCCTCCCCTGAGCCGCGCACGCTGCTGGGCAAGCTCGGTCCCTTCTCCCGCCGGGGGGTCGGCGCTCCGGTGATGCGTCCGGGTGTCCCCACCGGTCACGACCTCGACGATGTGGTCCACGGACGCGACGTGTCTCCCGCACGACTGAGCGCCGCGTGGGCTCTGGTCGACCTCTGGCTGACCAACGCCGCGTGGAGTGCGGTGACGCTGACCGCGACCGAGGCCGACTTCGACGCCCTCGACTTCGCCCTGGCCAAGGTGGGCGTGCCCGCGCGCCTCGGACTGCGGAACCTGTTCAACGACGCGGTCGGCGTCCCCCTGAAACGCCAACCCGGGCAGGCGACCGGCTACGTGCGCGGAACGCACGCCACGGCCATGGCCTCGGCGTGGGCCCAGGCGCTCCCCGACCTGGAGGACGGTCCGCGCGCCCACGCCGAACGCCTCGCCTCCTGGCTGTCGGGATTCCCCGAGTGGGCCCGCAAAGCCGAGGAGGCCGGGCGCACCGCGCCCGACCTCCTCGCCGACTACCGTCCCTGACGGCCGGGGCCTCAGCCGATGGCCGCGTTGATCAGCCCCTGGGCGAAGTAGACGACGAACGCCGCACCGACCACCCACAGCAGCGGGTGCACCCGGGAGGCCTTGCCGCGGACCACCTTGATCAGCACGTAGAAGATGAAGCCCGCACCGATGCCGGCGGTGATCGAGTACGAGAACGGCATCACGACCATGGTGAGGAAGGCCGGCACGGCGTCCTCGGGGTCGTCCCAGTCGATGTGCACGACCTGGCTCAGCATCAGGAAGCCGACGAACACCAGCGCCGGCGCGGCCGCCTCGGACGGCACCAGAGCGACCATGGGCGCCAGGAACAGGCTCAGCAGGAAGGCGGCACCGGTGACGACGGAGGCGAAACCGGTCCGTGCCCCTTCGCCGACGCCGGCGGCCGACTCGATGAACGAGGTGTTCGACGACACCGAGCCCACACCGCCCGCGATCGCCGCGACGGAGTCGACGATGAGGATCTCGCGGGTGCGCTCGGGATGGCCGCTCTCATCGAGCAGGCCGCCCTCGGCGCCGACCGCGACGATGGTGCCCATCGTGTCGAAGAAGTCGGCCAACAACAGCGCGAACACCGTCATCAGCATGGCGATCATCACGTCCGGCCCGGCGGAGAAGGCGCCGAACAGGTCGACGCGGCCGATCAGGCTGAGATCGGGCAGGCTGACCAGGCTGCCGGTGATGGCCGGCACGTTGAGCGCCCAGCCGGTCGGCGTCTCGCCCATGTTCTGCCCGCCGATGCCCAGCACGGCCTCCAGGACGATCGCCAGCACCGTCATCGACACGATCGAGATCAGCATCGCGCCCCGCACCCGGCGGACGTAGAGCAGGATCAGCAGCAGCAGGCCGACGACGAAGACGGCGATCGGCCAGCCGAGCAGATGCCCACCGACGCCCATCTCCAGCGGCGTGCCGGCGCCCTTGCGGACGACACCGGCGTCCACGAAGCCGACCAACGTGATGAACAGGCCGATGCCGACCGCGATGCCGGTGCGCAACGCCGGCGGCACCGCGCGGAAGACGGCCTCGCGGAAGCCGGTGAGCACCAGCAGAAGAATGATGACGCCTTCCCACACGACCAGGCCCATCGCCTGCGGCCAGGTGACGCGGGGCGCGATCACATAGGCGAGCATCGCGTTGAGGCCCAGGCCGGTGGCCAGGGCGAGCGGGAAGCGCCCGACGACGCCCATGGTGATCGTCATGATGCCGGCGACCAGCGAGGTGGCGGCCGCGACCATCGCGATCGTGACGCCGACGTTCGCCGGATCGGCGGCGGACAGGCCGCTGATCAGGTTGCCGTCACGGTCGGGCGTGGTACCGATGATGAGCGGGTTCAACGCGATGATGTAGGCCATCGTGAAGAACGTCACGAGGCCGCCGCGGACCTCGTTGGCGATGGTGGAGCCCCGGCGAGTAATCCCGAAGTAGCCGTCGATCCCAGACGGCGCGGGCGGAGCGGAGGTGCTGGAAGACATACCGTCAGGCTAGGGCGTTCACCCGGACGCCACCGGCGGCGTCCACCCAATCACCCTCGGGCACCGCCGAGGGTCGCACGTGCGAGGATCGTCAGTCGAACAGCAGCTCGTCGGTGGCGATCGTGTCCCACACCGGACGCGGCAACTCGACGCCGCGCGAGGATTCGACGACATCCGAATGGGCACCGCAACCGTGGTCGATCGATACCACCCGGCCGTCGCTGGGCGAATGCTCGTTGGCGCAGGCACCGAACTGGCGTCCGAGCGTGCCGGACAGCCGGACGAAGTAGGCGCATTCCTGGCAGACGCCGGGCGCCTGCTTGGTCATCGCGTTGCGCGGCCCGCCGTCGCCGTCGATCCAGCGCTCCGCGGCCTCGTCGCGGCCGTAGACGCTGAGCACCCGCTCGCGGCCCAGCCCCAGTTCGGCGACCACGGCGCGGGTGGCCTGATACTGGGCCGGGTCGGTGTCGCGGGCGCCGTCGCCCCCGGTGAATCCCGGCTCGACGCGCGGGTCGTTGTCGGGGGTCGGCACCAGGACGCCGGGGGTCAGGTCGTCGGGTTCGATCCGGTCGGCCCACGGCACCCAGACGGGCGCCACCAGCGCACCCTCGCCGGGCAGCATCACCACCTCGGACACCGTCACGACGCGAGCACGCGAGGCCCGGACGACCGTGACCGCCCAATGCCATCCGACGTAGCCCGGATGCTCGGCCACGAAATAGTGGGTGGCGACGCGCGCGCCCTCGGCGACGACCCGGACGTGCTCGCCCACGCCGATCACGTCGGCGCGCCGCATCGCCGCATCACGCGCGATGTCGACCGCGGCAGCGCAGGCCGCGTCCAGTTCGGGGGTCTTGACCGCCACGCTCACAACTCCAGTTCGTCGGCGACGGCGCGCAGCACCTGCGCGGTCTTGGCGGCATGCTTCGGATCAGGGTGCCGGCGGTGGCGATAGCTGTTGCCGACGCCGTCGAGCATCTTGATCAGGTCCTCCACGATCACCGCCATCGTCTCGGGCGACTTGCGCGCCGCCTTCGACAGCGACACCGGCGTCTCCAGCAGGCGCAACGAGATCGCCTGGGCGCCGCGGCGTCCGTCGATGATGCCGAACTCGACGTGCTGGCCCTTCTTCAGGCCGGGAAGGCCTGCGGGCAACGCGGAGGCATGGACGTAGACCTCGTCACCGCCACCATCGGGGGCGATGAACCCGAAGCCCTTGTCGGCGTCGAAAAACCGCACGCGGCCGCTCGGCATGGCACTCAACTCTCTCGATCGGCGGGAACCTGGACCGCACCAGCCTAGCCGACGCGGGGCCGCGCCGGGCCTCGGGTAGCCTGGGGGCCCCGACTCCAGCAGCGCGAAGGAGGCGCCCGTGGCCGATTGGACCGACGGACCCGAGTACGCGCCCATCCAGCGCCCGATGGCCTTCGTCGAGCCGGACGCCGCTCCGCTCGACGCACCCGCCCACGGTGACTCGGCCGTGGGCGCGCCCGCCGCCCCGGGCCGTCCCGACTACGCCCCCGTGCAGGCACCCGAACTGGAGGCGCTGGCCGCCCCGCCGCCGCCCGGGCGCGATCCGCGCGAGGCGTTCGAGGTGGTCGCCACGCCGATGACGTCCTGGACGCCGCCGTCGGGGCACCTGCCCCGATCGGTGCCGACCGACCCCGCGGCACTGCCCACGGATGCGCCACCGCCCGCGTTCTCGGTTCCCGGCTCCTCGGCGCCGGCGGCCTCGCCTTGGGGTGCGGCGCACGCTGCACAGACCCCGCACGGCGGCTATCCGCCCCCGTCCGGGCCGGCGCCGGCCTGGACTCCCCAGAGCCCGTTCCCCAGCGCGCCCCCGCCGGCGGTCTCGCACATTCCCGGGCCGCAGGCGCATCCGCCGTCGGTGAATCCGCCCGGGTTCCCCCAGCCCGGCCCGCCGCCCTGGCAGCAGCCCGCGCCCCCGGCCCCGTTCACCCCCGTCACGCTCAAGGACGCGGTGACGGCCGCGACCCCCGGCGTTCTGATCTGCCTGCTGCTCGGCGGGCTGATCGGCCCGCTGGCGATCCCGATGCTGGCGGTGGCCTCGCTGCTCGCTCAGCGCATCCGCTACCGCCGGCGCGCGGTACGGCGGGCGTTCTCGTACGCGTTCTACGCCGCCGTCGGGCTCGGGCTGATCGGCTCGATGCTCGGCCCGGGCGCCATCGGCAACTTCCAGATGTGGGACAGCATCACCGGCGTCGCGCGCTGGGGTTGCCTGGTGCTGCTCATCGCCATCCCGCTGATCGTCGGCGACGCCCTGCGCCGCCGCGAACGACCCGAGGACCTGCCATGACCTCCGAACCCTTCCGCACCCGCACCTTCGCCGCGGTGCCGGCCCACCTGCGCCCGCACAAGACGCGCCGGGGCGTCCGCGTGGTGGTGACCGATGGGGCGAGCGTGCTGCTGTTTCACGACACCGATCCGGGCGTGCCCGGTTCCCGCTGGTGGATCACGCCGGGCGGCGGGATGGATCCGGGCGAGACCGAAGCGCAGACCGCTGTGCGCGAACTGGCCGAGGAGACCGGGCTGATCGCTGAGGAGTCCGCGTTGATCGGCCCGGTGATGCGGCGGGTGGTGCTGCACGGATACTCCGACCAGGTCTGCGAGCAGACCGAGTCGTTCTACGTGCTGCGGGCCGAACGCTTCGAGGTCGACATCTCGGGGCACACGGCCGATGAGCAGCAGACCATCGCTGGGCACGCCTGGCTGCCGCTGGACGAACTCGACCGGCAGTCCGAGCCCGTCTGGCCGGCAGGCCTGGCCGCACTGGTGGCGTCCGCCCCGGACCCTCAGTCCTGGCCCGGCGACATCGGCCTCGTGGAGGAGTCGACGGTCCCGGTGTCCCCGCCGCGACCGCTCCCCTAGGCTGGCGGTACGCCCCCACCGTCCGTACGTCCGCCGAACGCACCGTGAGGAGGAATCAGCCATGACGGCCTCCGAGGGCAGCACCCCGGTCTCGACGCGGTACCTGATGCGCTTCATCGCCCTCTCGATCGCCGCGGCCGTGATCACCGTGACCACCAAGGCCGTCGCCGCCTGGCTCACCGGATCGGTCGGCCTGCTGTCGGACGCCTTGGAGTCGGTGGTCAACCTGGTGGCGGCACTCGTCGCGCTCTGGGCGCTGGCGGTGTCGGCCAAACCGGCCGACCACAACCACGACTTCGGCCACGGCAAGGCCGAATACATGTCGAGCCTGGTCGAGGGCGGCCTCATCTTCGTCGCGGCCTTGGCCATCGTGATCTCGGCGATCCAGCGATTCATCACCCCGCAGCCGATCGAGGAGCTCACCTGGGGCCTGGTGTTGTCGGTGGTCGCGAGCGCGGTGAACCTCACCGTCGGTCTGGTGCTGATCCGGGCCGGGCGCCAGCACCGCTCGATCACCCTGGAGGCGGACGGCCACCACCTGCTCACCGATGTGTGGACGACGGTCGGCGTCATCGCCGGCCTGGGCCTGCTCGTGCTCACCGGCTGGCAGTGGATCGACCCGCTGATCGCCTTCGTCGTCGGCCTCAACATCCTGGTGACCGGCGCCAAGCTCGTCCGCCGCTCCGCGGTCGGCCTACTGGACGCCGCCCTGCCGCCCGAGGACGTCGACGTGATCCGGCGGGCGGCGTCCTCGGTCACCGACGACGCCCGCGTCGTGCTGAAAGACCTGCGCACGCGCGAGTCGGGCCGTCAACGTTTCGCCCAGGCGACGGTGGTGGTGCCCGGGCACTGGACGGTGGCGCGCAGCCACGACCTGGCCGACGCGATCGAGGACGCCGTGCGCGCGGCGCTGCCGGAGACGGTCACCGTGGTGCACATCGAACCCGGGCCGTCCTCGTTGCCGCCCTCAGGCCCGTTCGGTCCGCACGGCGACGGCCCGGATCCGGTCTGAGCCGGACGCCGCGACCGCTCAGCCGCGGGCGTGCCGGACCTCGGTGTCGATCAGCCGGCGCCAGGAACGCACCAGCGCCTCATCGACGTAGGCCTTCCGCGAACCGCCGGGACGCACCTGGTCGTCCACGTGGAAGGCGCGCACGCCGGCACGCGCCAGCCAGGGGACATGATCGGGGTGCAGATCGCCGTCGGCGACCATCAAAGACGCCACCGCCGGCTCCTCCCGCGCGCGGCGCACCAAGGCGTCCAGGCCGTGCTCGAGGTCGCGGGCCGAGCCCGCGGTGCGGACGCCGTCCAGCCCCGGCAGCCGGCGGGCCGTCCGCCAGGCCGCGTCGGCGTCCAGGATCGCGTCGAAGGCCCGCGAGAACGTCCACGGGCAGGTGAAGCCGTCGAGCAGGGCGCCGATCACCTCGGCGTCCACCTCACCCAGACCATTGAGGAAACCGAGGGTGAGCCCGTCGGCGCCCGCATCCAGGTAGGCGGCGATCAGCCCGCGCAGCCGGACCAGCTCGCCGCCGTCGGTGGAGAACCCCTCGCGCAACCGGACCACGGGGCGCAGGTGGATGCTGGTGCGTGACCGCACCGCGGAGACCAGGCGGGGTTCGGGCGACAGCGGCCCGTCGTGGGTGAGTTCGCCGACCAGTTCGAGGCGGTCCGCGCCGCCGGCTTCGGCGGGGGCCGCGTCAGGGGCGCCCAGCGCACGCACCTGGAGTACCGCGGTCATGCCCCCATGATGCCGTCGCTGAAGGCGGACGGCCAGGACGCCACGCGGCGCCGCGCCGGTCGATTCCCCCGGCGCCCTGCGCATCGTCCGCGGCCTGGCCGGCCTGCTCGGCGCGCTGCTGATCACCCTCGGCGCCGTCGCGTTCGGGTGCGCCGCCTGGCCGGGGTGGCGAACAGGGCGCCCCGCACGAATGCGGGACGCCCTGTTTCGACCTGGGTCGCGGTGGATCAGAAGTCCATGCCGCCCATGCCGCCGTCGCCACCGGGAGCGGCCGGAGCCTTCTCGGGCTTGTCGGCGATCACGGCCTCGGTGGTCAGGAACAGCGCCGCGATGGACGCCGCGTTCTGCAGCGCCGAACGGGTCACCTTCGCCGGGTCGGGAATGCCCGCCGCCAGCATGTCGACGTACTCGCCGGTCGCCGCGTTGAGGCCCTTGCCCGGCTCGAGGCCGGCGACCTTCTCCGCCACGACGCCGCCCTCGAGGCCGGCGTTCTCGGCGATCTGCTTCAGCGGAGCGGACGCCGCGGTGAAGACGATCTGCGCGCCGATCTTCTCGTCGCCGGACAGCGCCTCGGTCACGGCCTGCTTGACCGCGGCCGCGGCCTGCAGCAGCGCCACGCCGCCACCGGCGAGGATGCCCTCCTCGACGGCCGCCTTCGCGTTGCGCACGGCGTCCTCGACGCGGTGCTTGCGCTCCTTCAGCTCGACCTCGGTGGCCGCGCCGACCTTGATGACGGCCACGCCGCCGGCCAGCTTGGCCAGCCGCTCCTGCAGCTTCTCGCGGTCGTAGTCGGAGTCGGAGTTCTCGATCTCACGGCGGATCTGCGCCACGCGACCGGCGATCTGGTCGGCATCGCCGGCACCGTCGACGATGGTCGTCTCGTCCTTGGTGACCAGCACCGAGCGGGCGCGGCCCAGCAGCTCGAGGGTGACAGCGTCCAGCTTGAGGCCGACCTCCTCGGAGATGACCTGGCCACCGGTGAGGATGGCGATGTCGGTCAGCATGGCCTTGCGGCGGTCGCCGAAGCCGGGAGCCTTGACGGCGACCGACTTGAAGGTGCCGCGCAGCTTGTTGACGATCAGGCCGGCGAGCGCCTCGCCGTCGACGTCCTCGGCGATGACCAGCAGCGGCTTGCCCGACTGCATGACCTTCTCCAGCACGGGCAGCAGGTCCTTGAGGTTGCTGACCTTGCCGTTGACGATGAGGACGTAGGGATCCTCCAGCACGGCCTCCATCCGCTCGGCGTCGGTGACGAAGTACGGCGCGATGTAACCCTTGTCGAAGCGCATGCCCTCGGTCAGCTCGAGGTCGAGCCCGAAGGTGTTCGACTCCTCGACCGTGATCACGCCCTCCTTGCCGACCTTGTCCATCGCCTCGGCGATGATGTCACCGACGATGGTGTCGGCGGCCGAGATGGACGCGGTGGCCGCGATCTGCTCGCGGGTGTCGACCGAGGTGGCCTGGGCGGCCAGCTCGTCGGCGATGGCGGCGACGGCCTTCTCGATGCCTCGCTTGAGGCTCATCGGGTTGGCGCCGGCGGTGACGTTGCGCAGGCCCTCACGGACCATCGCCTGCGCGATGACCGTGGCGGTGGTGGTGCCGTCGCCCGCGACGTCGTCGGTCTTCTTGGCGACCTCCTTGACGAGCTCGGCGCCGATCTTCTCGAACGGATCCTCCAGCTCGATCTCCTTGGCGATGGAGACGCCATCGTTGGTGATGGTGGGGGCTCCCCACTTCTTCTCGAGGACGACGTTGCGGCCCTTCGGGCCGAGCGTCACCTTCACCGCGTCGGCGAGGGTGTTCATGCCCCGCTCGAGGCCACGGCGTGCCTCGACGTTGAATTCAATCAGCTTTGCCACTGCGGCAATCCTTTCGGATGTCTGCGTACGCACCCGTCGGTGCCCGCGACGGACGGCCTGATCGGCAGGCCTCACCTGGGATGCTGGTAGCACTCGCCTGCGGAGAGTGCTACATCATGTTTAGCACTCGACCCCTGCGAGTGCAAACACCCGGGGTGATCTCAGACGGTGGAGCGCACGCTCAGGTGGCGTGCCGAACGGTCGCGCTGCCGGCGCTCGCGCAGGCGGCGCATCCTCTTGACCAGCAACGGCGCGTACGCGAGCGCCTCGGGCCGGTCGATCAACGCGTTGAGATGCTGGTAGTAGCGGGGTCCGGACAGGCCGAACCGGGCCAGGATCTCGGCGTCCTTGGAATCGGACGCCGACCACCAGCGCGCCTCGAAGTCGAGCATCGCCGCGTCGGCGGCGCTGAGGCCGGCTTCGGGCTGAATCATCGCTTCGGACATGCGCCCATGGTAGGCGAGAAATCACAGCCATGTCATTTGCCCGGCCGTCCCAGTGATCAACACATCGGTTTGTCCAGGACCACCGCACCGGGTTGAATAGAATGAGCGCCCGCTGCACCCCAGGCCACCCACCGACAAAGGAGGCGCACAGCATGGACTACCTACGGGGAGCCGTCGTCAATTACCCGTGGGGAACGTTCGACGCCATCCATCGTCTGCTGGGAACCGAGCCCGACGGGGAGCCCGTCGCCGAACTATGGCTCGGCGCCCACCCGTTGACTCCGTCCACGATCGGAGACACGACGCTCGACCGCCATCTCGCCGCGCACCCCGACCTGCTCGGCCAGGCCAGCGTGTCCGAGTTCGGTCAACAGCTGCCGTTCCTGATGAAGGTGTTGTCGGCCCGCCATCCTCTGTCGTTGCAGGCCCATCCTGACCGTGTCCAGGCCGAAGAGGGATTCGCCGCGGAAGAGGCGGCAGGCGTCCCCCGCACGGCCCACCACCGCACCTACAAGGACAACTGGCCCAAGCCCGAGATCCTGGTCGCTCTCGACGAATTCCACACCCTCGCCGGGTTCCGCGACCCGCACCGCACCGCGCTGCTGTTCAGCGCGCTCAACGCCGGTCCGCTCGTCGAGAGGCTGGTCGCGCCGCTGCGCGGACGCGGAGGCGAGGCGGCGCTGCAGGAGGTCTTCCTCGACGTCCTGGCCCTGCCGGTCGACAAGCGCCAGGTCGTGGACGCCGTCCTCGCCGCCGCCGAGGCCCGCCGCGATGACGAGGACGAGGTGGGCGCGCTCGCCCGCACGGCACTGGAGCTGAACGTCACCTTCCCCTCCGACCCGGGCATCCTCGCCGCGCTGCTGATGAACCGCGTCGAATTGCAGCCCGGCCAGGCGATCTACATGCATCCGGGCACGATGCACGCGCACCTGCACGGCACCGGCATCGAGGTGATGGCGTCCAGCGACAACGTGCTGCGCGGCGGCCTCACCAATAAGCACATCGCGGTCGACGAACTCGTCCGCGTCGTCGACTTCTCCTGGGGCGAGCCCGAGATCCTCACCGGCATCGAGACCACCCCGGGCGTGTGGGACTACCCCACCTTCTGCCACGAGTTCGATGTGGCGCGCCTCGAGGTCAGCGAGCACGCCCCCGTCGCGTTGCCGCCGGCGCACAACGCCCGCATCGCGCTGGTCACCCGGGGCGAGGTCGCTCTGACCAACGGCACGCAGTCGCTGCCGATCAAGGCGGGCCAGTCGGCCTTCCTGCCCGCGGAGGACGCCCAGGTGACCGCCACCGGCGACGCCCAGGTGTTCCTCGCCTCGACCGGGCTGGGCTGAGGCGTGGCGGGCGGGCTCGCCGCGCTCCTCGACGACATCGCGGCGCTCGCCAAGGCGGCCGCGGCGTCCGTCGACGACGTGGCAGCCGCGGCGGGACGGGCCAGCGCGAAAGCGGCCGGCGTGGTCATCGATGATGCGGCCGTCACCCCGCGCTACGTGACCGGCATCACGCCGGCACGCGAACTGCCGATGATCAAGAACATCGCGCTCGGATCGCTGCGCAACAAGCTGGTCTTCATCCTTCCCACCATCCTGCTGCTCAGCCAGTTCCTGCCCTGGGTGCTGACCCCGCTGCTGATGTGCGGCGGGCTGTACCTGTCCTTCGAAGGTGCCGAGAAGATCTGGGAGAAGGTGTCGGGTCACGGCCATGGCCACGCGCCCGCCGCCGGCGCGGCCACGCAGGTGGCACACGCCACCGAGGTGGACGATCCCGCGATGGGGCCCCATGACGATGAGGGCGAGCCCGCGGCGTCCACCGATCACGACACCGAGAAAGCGATGACGGCAGGTGCCATCCGCACCGACTTCATCCTCTCGGCCGAAATCATGGTGATCGCCCTCAATGAGGTCGCCCAGGAGCCGCTGCTCAGCCGGGCGATCATCCTGGTCGGAGTCGGCATCGCGATCACCCTCGGCGTCTACGGCGTGGTCGCGCTGCTGGTCAAGACCGACGACATCGGGCTGCACCTGGTGCGCGACGGACGCGCCCGCGCCCTGGGCCACGCGCTGGTCACCGCCATGCCGAAGGTGCTCACCGCGCTCGGCATCATCGGCACGATCGCGATGCTGTGGGTGGGCGGCCACATCCTGCTGGTCGGCGCCGATACCCTGGGCTGGCATGCGCCCTACGCGTTCGTGCACCACGCCGAGGAATGGGTCGCCCATGCCACCGGCGCCCTCGGCGCCTTCCTGGGCTGGACCACCAACACCTTCTTCTCCTTCGTCGCCGGCCTGGCCGCGGGCGCGGTCGTGGTGGCCGTGATGCACCTGATCCCGCGCCCACGTCCGTCGGCGCAGCACTGACCGGCGTTCGCGCCGGTCGTACGGCACAATGGCCTTTCGGGCCGCCGTGCCCAACGCCTCCGTAGCTCAGCTGGTAGAGCGTCCGCCTTGTAAGCGGAGGGTCGCGGGTTCGAATCCTGTCGGAGGCTCGTGAATCACCGCAGCAAGTGGGCCGACGCCGTCGCCGCCAATCCCGGCCATTCGTCCTGGTACGTCGAACGGTTCCGCCAGATGGCCGCCGGCGGTGCCGACCTGGTCGGCGAAGCGCGGCTCATCGACGCGATGAACGCCCGGGCCGCGACCATCCTGGACGCCGGGTGCGGTCCCGGCCGGCACGCCGGGCATCTGCACGCGGCCGGGCACACCGTGGTCGGCATCGACCTGGACCCGGTGCTGATCGAGGCTGCCGAACAGGACTTCCCGGGGCCGCGCTACCTGGTCGGCGACCTCACCCACGTCACCCTTCCCCCCGATGCGCCGCAGTCGTTCGACGCGATCCTGTGCGCCGGCAACGTGATGGGCTTCCTGCACCCGGCGACGCGGCGTCCGGTACTCGCGCAGTTCGCGCGCTGGCTCAACCCCGAGGGCCGCGCGGTGATCGGCTACGGCGCGGGCCGTGGCTACGACTTCGCCGAATTCTTCGCCGACGCCGAGGCGTCCGGCCTGGCGCTGCACCAGGCCTACTCGACCTGGGATCTGCGGCCCTACACCGAGGGGTCCGGCTTCCTGGTCGCGGTGCTCGGGCGCGCCTGAGCGCGGGTCAGGCGTCCGCCTTCTTGCGGCTGCGGTACCAGAACACGGCCAGCATGCCGACCAGGATCGCGATCGACACGTACCACAGGTAGCGGCCGTAGGTGTCGACCACCTGCACCGCCGGCTCACCCAGCCAGTAGCCGAGCGCCAGGTAGCCGGCCGTGCTGGCCAGCGCGCCGACGGCGTCCACCAGCAGGAAGGTGCGCAGCCGCGTGCCCGCCGCCCCGAGCGCGGCGTAGATGACCCCGGCGGGCAGCGGGAGCGGCAGATAGGTGAGCAGGATCGCCGGCACCGCGTAACGGCGGGCGCCGTCCCAGACCCGCTGCCAGTAGCGCTGGGTGCGCGGCGAGCGGTTGGTGGCCCAGACGTCCATGATGTTGCGGCCCCACAGCTTGCCGGCCCACCAGTAGATCCAGTCGAACTTCATCGCCGCCGCCGAGGCGAGCACCAGCACCAGCGGCCACCACGGGTCGCCCGTCGCCGCGAGCGCACCCACCAGCACCATGCCGGTGCGGTAACCCAGCGAGCCGAGCAGATGCGGCGCCAGGCCGAGCATCACCGGGCGCAGCGGCAGCATCACCAGCCCGTAGATGGCCACCACGCTGAGCCCGCCCATGCAGATGAAGTCGGCGCGTTGCGGCTCGTGCCGCCACGGCAGGGCAGGGTCGTCCCACCACTCGGGTTCGGGGGTGGTTGCCTCCGGCTCGTGCGGGGACGGCGCATTCGTCACCCGGCGAGGATACCGGCCGCGCCTGGCCCGGCCCTTGCCCTCTCCCCTGCCGGCAACGCGGCCCAGGCGCCCAGGAGTCGGGAAAACCACACGTTCGCGTCCGCACAACACAGTTTCGCGTCCGAAAAGCGCGCGTTCGGTTGCGGCAGATGCCC
This sequence comes from Propioniciclava sp., assembly GCF_047602245.1. Taxonomy (GTDB): domain Bacteria; phylum Actinomycetota; class Actinomycetes; order Propionibacteriales; family Propionibacteriaceae; genus Propioniciclava. The sequence goes on along the minus strand of NZ_JASGHT010000001.1, from coordinate 2,261,574 downwards.
GGTACCTGTTGAATGCGGGGTGTAGCCGCAACGACCGCGGCCACAATTTCCACAACGGATCGTCGGGCACGTACCTGCCCGTGGGAAGGATGTGTGGCATGGCCACCGTTTCGTTCAAGGACGCTACGCGCGTCTACCCTGGAGCCGATCACCCGGCTGTCGACAAGCTCAACCTCGAGATCGGTGACGGCGAGTTCATGGTTCTCGTCGGCCCCTCCGGCTGTGGCAAGTCCACCTCGCTGCGCATGCTGGCCGGCCTCGAAGAGGTCAACGCCGGTGCGATCCACATCGGCGACCGCAACGTCACCGACCTGCCGCCCAAGGATCGCGACATCGCGATGGTCTTCCAGAACTACGCGCTCTACCCGCACATGACCGTCGCCGACAACATGGGCTTCGCCCTCAAGATGCAGAACGTGCCGAAGGCCGACCGCGATGCGCGCGTCGCCGAGGCCGCCAAGCTGCTCGGCCTGGAGTCGTTCCTCAACCGCAAGCCGAAGGCCCTCTCCGGTGGCCAGCGCCAGCGCGTCGCGATGGGCCGCGCCATCGTCCGCCAGCCGCAGGTCTTCCTGATGGACGAGCCGCTGTCGAACCTCGACGCCAAGCTCCGCGTGTCCACCCGTACCCAGATCGCCGCGCTCCAGCAGCGCCTCGGCGTCACCACCGTCTACGTGACCCACGACCAGGTCGAGGCCATGACGATGGGTGACCGCGTCGCGGTCATGAAGGACGGCCTGCTGCAGCAGTGCGACTCGCCGCTGACCCTCTACGATTCGCCGAAGAACCTCTTCGTCGCCGGCTTCATCGGCTCCCCGGCCATGAACCTGCTCCAGGGCAAGGCCGTCGACGGCGGCGTCCGGATCGGTGACTACACCGTCCCGGTGTCCCGCGAGGTGCTGGCCAAGGCCGGCAACGACACCGACGTGACGTTGGGCATCCGCCCCGAGCACTTCGAGAGCAGCCACGACGGCCAGGGCATCGCCATCGACATCGCCGTGGTCGAAGAGCTGGGTGCGGACTCCTACCTGTACGGCACCCTCGCCGGCCTCTCGCCCGACGAGAAGCTGACCGCGACGCAGATCGTGGCCCGCCTGCAGTCGCGCCACCCGCTCAGCAAGCAGAGCGTCGTCCGCCTGCTGCCGGATCTGGAGAAGATGCACGCCTTCAACACCAAGACCGGCGAGCGACTGAGCTGACGCTGTCTGACCGACACTCGTGACGGCCCGCGGCACTGCGCTGCGGGCCGTCACGCATTTCTGGGAGGATTTCCGTCATGCCCCGCTTCTTGGCCGCCCAGCCGGACGCTCGACTCCTACCCCTGCCCTGGCACCTTCCGCTGGCCGAGTGGCCGCTCAAGCACCTGGTCGCCCTGCCGCGCGGCATCTCCCGCCATGTGGTGCGGTTCATTCAGGTCGGTGGTGAGGTCTTCGCGGCCAAGGAAGTCCTGGAGCACGCCGCGCTGCACGAATACCGGATGCTCACCGACCTCAACCGGCTCAACACTCCGGCGGTCGAGCCGACGGGCGTGATCACCTCGCGATTGTCGGCAGACGGGGAGCCGCTCGACTCCATCCTGCTGACCCGTCATCTGCAGTTCTCGCTGCCGTACCGCTCGCTGTTCTCCAAGGGAGTGCGGCCCGAGACCGTTACCCGGCTGATCGACGCCATGGCGGTGCTGCTGGCGCGCCTGCACCTGGTCGGCTTCCTGTGGGGCGACGTGTCGCTGTCCAACATCCTGTTCCGCCGTGATGCCGGCGAGTTCGCCGCCTATCTCGTCGACGCCGAGACCGCGGAGATGCACGACCAGCTCACCGACGGCCAGCGGCTGCACGACCTCGACATCGCCATGGTCAACCTGTTCGGCGAATTCACCGACCTGGAAGCCGGCGGGATGCTGGACGAGGCGCTCGACCCGATGGTGCTGGTCGAACAGATCTCGCACCGCTACCGGGCGCTGTGGCACGAACTCACCGGGGTGGAGGAATTCTCCGGCAGCGAGCTGGCCCGGATCGAGAGCCGCGTCCGCCGGCTCAACCAGCTCGGCTTCGACGTCGCCGAACTCGACATCCGCACCTCCCCCACCGGCGACACGGTCACCATCCAGCCCAAGGTCGTGGACGCCGGCCACCACAGCCGGCGCCTGCTGCGGCTCACCGGCCTCGACACCGAAGAGAACCAGGCCCGCCGCCTGCTCAACGACCTCGACACCTACCGGGCCCGCACCAACCAGACCCACGTCGAGGAATCGGTGGTGGCCCACCAGTGGCTCACCCAGTCCTTCGAGCCGGTCGTCACCGCGGTGCCGTCCGACCTGCGCGGCAAACGCGAGCCCGCCCAGATCTTCCACGAGGTGCTCGACTACCGCTGGTACCAGAGCGAACGCGAAGGCCGCGACGTCCCGCTCACCGAGGCCGTGCACGGCTACATCCGCGACGTGCTCAGCGTGCTGCCCGACGAGGTGCTGTCCTCGACCGCGCTGGCCCCGATCGAGGAGGGTGGCCGGGCGCTGCTCAACCCGTTCGACCCGTCCCAGGGCTTCGCCGACGAGGACGACGAGGGATTCGCCGACGATCCGTGGGAGGCGGAGGCCTACGCGCCCGGCTCCGAAGTGCTGCCCGACCATCTCGACATCGAGGCGCTGCGCAGGCGCGCGGCCAAGGAGTGACCCACGCCGCTACGATGAGCGGGTGACTTTCCGCCTCTACGACAGCGCCCGGCGCGCCACGGTCGACTTCACCCCCCTCGTCGAGGGGCAGGTGTCGATCTACTGCTGCGGGCCGACCGTCCAGTCCGCGCCGCACCTGGGGCATGTGCGCAAGGAGGTCAACTTCGACGTGCTGCGCCGCTGGCTGGAGGCGTCCGGCTACGCGGTGACGCTGGTGAGCAACATCACCGACATCGACGACAAGATCCTGATCAAGGCCGATGAGGCCAAACGCCCCTGGTGGGCGCACGCCTTCTTGTTCGAGGGCGTGTTCAACACCGCCGCCGCCTCGCTCGGCGTCCGCCCGCCCAGCTACGCGCCGCGCGCCACCGGGCACATCCCCGAGATGCTGGAACTGGTCGCCGAACTGATCGAGGCCGGGCACGCGTACCCGGCCGAGGACGGCACCGGCGACGTCTACTTCGACGTCGCCAGCTGGGCGTCCTACGGTGAACTGTCCGGCCAGAAGGCCGACGACATGGAGCCGTCCGAGGACGCCGAGGCTCGCGGCAAGCGCGACCCGCGCGACTTCGCGCTGTGGAAGGGCACCAAGCCGGGCGAGCCCGCGACGGCGTCCTGGAACTCGCCGTGGGGCCCCGGACGCCCCGGCTGGCACCTGGAATGCTCGGCGATGGCCGGCAAATACCTCGGCGACTCCTTCGACATCCATGGCGGCGGCCTCGACCTGCGCTTCCCGCATCACGAGAACGAACTCGCCCAGTCCCGCGCGGCCGGGCGAGGCTTCGCCTCGTACTGGATGCACAACGCCTGGGTGACCATGAAGGGCGAGAAGATGTCCAAGTCGCTGGGCAACACCGCCGACGTGGCGGGCGCCGTGGCGACCTACGGTGGGCGCGCCGTCCGGCTCTACCTGGCCGGGCCGCACTACCGCTCGATGATCGAACTCTCCCCCGAAGCGCTGGAGGAGGCCGCCGCGCAGCTGGCCCGGATCGATTCGTTCCTGGTGCGGGCCAAGAAAGAACTGGACGCCGCCGGCCAGGCTGATACCGCCGCGGGAACCCCGGCCGAATCGAAGCACCGGGACGCTTTCGCCGCGGCGATGGACGACGACCTGGCCACCCCCGTCGCGTTGGCCACCATCTTCGGACGCGTGCGCGAAGGCAACCAGGCCCTCGCTTCGGGCGACCTCGCCGCCCTGAAAGCGACCCTGGACGACGTGGTGTGGATGCTCGACATCTTCGGGCTCAACCCGTGGGCGCCCGAATGGGCGGACGCCCAAGCCTCGGCGTCCGACGACCTCACCGGCGTCGTCGACGCCCTCGTCCGCACCCTGCTCGACGAACGCGCCGCTGCACGCGCCGCCAAGGACTGGGGCCGCGCCGACGCGATTCGCGACTCGCTGGCATCCGCGGGCCTGAAGATCACCGATACCCCCGACGGCGCCCGCTGGTCGCTGGACAGGAGCTGACATGCCCGGAAACAGCCAACGCAAGGGAGCCGTCCGCAAGCGCGGCAAGGGCACCGGTAACCAGGGCAACACCGCCGGCTCCGGCGGGCGCGTCCGCCGCGGCCTCGAAGGCAAAGGCCCCACGCCCAAAGCCGAAGATCGCCCGTACCACAAGGCCTATCGCAAGCGTCACCCCGACGCGAGCCCCATCTCGGACGGCAAGCCGCGCGGACGCCGCCACGTGCCCGGCGAGGAACGCGTCCGCGACCGCTCCGCCAGCAAGGGTCCCGGCGCCGAATGGGTGATCGGGCGCAACCCGGTGCTCGAAGCCCTGGAGGCCGAACTGCCCGTTCGGCGCGCCTACCTGATGGAGGGCGCCGAACGCGACTCGCGCGTCTCGGAGATCCTCAAGATTGCCGCCGCCCGCGGCATCACCCTGCTGCAGGCGTCCCGCAGCGAACTCGACCGGCTCACCAACGGCGCCGTCCACCAAGGCGTCGCGATCCAGCTGCCGTCGTATGAGTACGCGCACCCCGGCGACCTGCTGGCCGACGCCCTCGCCGACCAGGAGGCGCCCATCGTCGTCGCCTGCGACTCGATCACCGACCCGCGCAACCTGGGCGCCATCATCCGCTCCGCCGCCGCCTTCGGCGCCTGCGGCGTGATCGTGCCCGAACGCCGCTCCGCGCACATGACCGCCGCCGCCTGGAAGACCTCCGCCGGCGCCGCCGCGCGCATCCCCGTCGCGCTCGCCACCAACCTCAACCGGGTGCTGCGCGAATACGCCGAAGCCGGGTTCATGGTGGTCGGGCTGGCCGGCGAAGGCGAAACCGACATCTCCGAAACCCCGGGCATGGACGGGCCCTTGCTGCTCGTCGTCGGCTCCGAAGGAGAAGGACTCGCCCAACTCGTCCGCAAGAACTGCGACGTGCTGGCGTCCATCCCGATCGCGTCCGAAGTGGAAAGCCTCAACGCGTCGGTCGCCGCATCCGTGGCCCTCTACGAGATCTCCCGCGCCCGGCGCTGACTGATAACCGTGGTGCACCGTCTCGGGCACCACGGTTCCAGCGCAGTCCGTCTCCGGCATCCCGCTTCCGGCGCAGTCCGTCTCCGGCATCCCGGTTTTCGGCGCAGTCCGGCCCGAGCACCACAGTTCCGGCGCGGTCCGGCTCGACATCCCGGTTCCGGCGCAGTCCTTCTCCGGCATCATGGTCCGGCCTGAGCACCACAGTTCCGGTGCTGTCCGGCGGGGTGGGAGCAGGATCGGCCGCCGCCAACCACCCTGCAGCGCGCAAGCGCGCCGCAGGGGGCCAGGCCCATCCACGGCTGCGGCCGGTCCTGCTCCCACCCCGCCTCGCTTGTTTGGTGCGGTCGGTGCCCGGTCCGTGTGCTGGGGGTGCGGTCGGTGCCCGGTCCGTGTGCTGGGCCAAGTCCCCTGGCGTGGTGGGGTTCTACCCCACCGCCCGCCTGCCGGAAACGTCACACGAATCGTTCCCCGACGCGGCTCACCGCGCGATTTGTGTGACGTTTCCGGCGTTACGGACGATCGGCGTGCCTGCACGCCCTCAATCCGACGCTCGGTCGCGGGGTCGATGCCGCTCGAGCTCTGGTCGGTGGACCAATGTCGCCGAGATTCCACGACATAGCACCGTGCTGCCCAGGCCGGCGGACCGCTGGCCGAGGCGATCACGAGGGCGCGTGCCTTTCGCTTCCACGGGATCACCTCGTGCACCGTCTCGCGGAGCACGTCGTGTCTTTGCCCGCCCCGTTCGATCACGAGAATCAACCACTCGACGTCACCCAAGCGGTGTCACCCAAGCGGGGGCTTGTGGCCCTTGAGTGGCAGATCCTTGCGAATCCGGAGGCCAAAGCATCGGCGTCCGGCGGACCGTGACTGCGGAGAGGGAAGGACGGCACCGGCCTGAGCCGACGCGGGCGTCCTGGCGGGACTCGGCGTCCGGGCTTCAGCTTCTTGTGTCTCCGCGCCGACGCGGGCGGCCTGGCGGGCGCCCGCGTCCGGAGGTCAGCCGCAGACGCTGTCGAGGGTGCCGTGCAGGACGAGCGGCGTCGTCGGATCGGCGCAGAGCTTGGCGGTGACCTTCGGGGTCTGGCCCGCCGGGGCGGTCGCTGCCGGCGAGACGCCCCACGGGCGCTGCTGGATGCCGAACAGGCTCGTCCACGAGGCGGGACCGCTCGACTCGACCATGTTGGTGTTGGCCGGGTCGAAACCGGCCTCGGTGGCGAAGTTCCGCAGGGCTTCGTCACGATCCATGATCGCGTCGAGGTAGCCGATGTCGATGGCGCGCTGGCCGGTGAACATGGCCGCGCCCGCCTCACCGACGATGCGCTCGCGCGGGATGTTCCGCTTCGTCAAGACATGGGTGACGAAATCCTCGTACATGTCGTCGACGATCTGCTGCTCCCGGGCGCGTTCCTCAGGGGTCATGTCGCGGAACGGATTACCGGCGTCCTTGCCCTTGCCTGCGGTGATGTACTCCGACGTGATCTCCCGCGCGGTCACCGACCCGCCCAGCATGCTGCCGCTGCTCGTCACGTCGCGGTAGCGCAGGTACGGTCCCGACCTGACGCCGATGCTGCCCACCAGGCTGCCGGGAGCGCCGATGATCTTGTCGGCGCCCGCCATCGTGTACATGCCGCCGGAAGCCGACATGTCTTCGACGAACGCAAAAACCTTGTGCCCGGTGCGCTCGCGGTACCGGTCGATGGCCTTGGAGATGGCCAGCGATCCCGGAACCGAACCGCCGGGGGTGTTCATCATCAACACGACGCCGTCCGCATCGTCGGTGGTCAGCGCGTCCAAGACCTCCGCGACCTCGTAGCCGTAGACGCCGCCTGAGGAGAACAACCCGTCGCTACCACTGGCCTGGATCGCGCCCCGGACGGGGATCGCACGGAAGGTGCTGGCGGCACCATCGGCACCCCACACGGTCTTCAAGCTGTCGACCGAGCCGGGCGAGGAAGACGCCAGGGAACTCGCCATCGCGCCGAACGCCATCATCGAGATCATGCCCAGCACGGTGCTCACCACCGTGAGCACGAGCATGGACGCGCCGAAGCCGAGCCCCACGCCGGCACCCAGCCCGAAGCCGTGCTTGAAGCCGGACGGCCGCTTCCCTGCGGCCTGCGGAGCGGAAGGGAACTGCGACGGCACCGGCGGATAGCCGAAGGGCGGCATCGGCGGCAGGGCGGACGCCTGCGCCGACGGACGAGCAGCGGCCTCCTCACGCCCCGGCACGCGCTCGGGTTCGGGCCTTGGAGTAGGCACGGGATCAGGCTGCGGGGTGGGCGTGGAGTCCTCGGGAGAGGATGGGTCAGACATGGAGTGCCTCCTGGCAGGGGGGTGAACTACTTCGAACCTACCCCACGGCGTCCACTCGCCCACCTGTTTTCGCCGGGCCCACCCGGGAACGACGGCAGGCGTCCGGAGCGGTATCTTGGGGGAACGCCGATCCAAGGAGACCCTTCCGTGAGCGACCTCGCCGCCACCGCCTCGAGCGCCTTCAGCCAGGCCCTGTCCGTCATCGCCAGCGTCGAACCGCGCATCAGCGACGCCATCCGTTCCGAACTGGACGATCAGCGCGCCTCGCTGAAGCTGATCGCGTCCGAGAACTACGCCTCACTGGCCACCCTGCTCTCCATGGGCAATTGGATGAGCGACAAGTACGCCGAGGGTACCGTCGGTCACCGCTTCTACGCGGGTTGCCAGAACGTCGACACCGTCGAGGCGGTCGCCGCCGAGCATGCCCGCGAACTGTTCGGCGCCGAGTACGCCTACGTGCAGCCGCACTCGGGCATCGATGCGAACCTGGTCGCCTACTGGGCGATCTTGAACACCCGCATCGAGTCGCCGGCACTGGCCCGCCTCGGCGCCAAGAACGTCAACGAGCTCAGCCACGACGACTGGGAGGCGCTGCGCCGCGAGTTCAATTCCCAGCGCGTGATGGGCATGAGCCTGGACGCCGGCGGTCACCTCACCCACGGATTCCGGCACAACATCTCAGGCAAGATGTTCGAGCAGCACAGCTACGGCACCGATCCCGAGACCGGGCTGATCGACTACGACCAGTTGCTCGCCGACGCCCGCGAGTTCAAGCCGCTGATCATCGTCGCCGGCTACTCGGCCTACCCGCGCCGGGTCAACTTCGCGAAGATGCGCGAGATCGCGGACGCCGTCGGCGCCACCCTGTTCGTCGACATGGCCCACTTCGCGGGCCTGGTCGCCGGCAAGGTGTTCACCGGCGAAGAGGACCCGATCCCCTACGCCGACGTCGTCGCCTCCACCACCCACAAGAGCCTGCGCGGCCCGCGCGGCGGCTTCGTGCTCGCCACCAAGCAGTACTCCGACGCCGTTGACAAGGGCTGCCCGATGGTGCTCGGCGGCCCGCTGTCGCACGTCATGGGCGCCAAGGCGGTCGCGTTCGCCGAGGCGCACACCCCCGACTTCCAGGCGTACGCGCAGAAGGTCGCCGACAACGCCAAGACCCTCGCCGAGGGCCTGATGAAGCGCGGCGTCAAGGTCGTCACCGACGGCACCGACAACCACCTGGTGCTGCTCGACGTCACCACCTCCTTCGGCCTCACCGGACGGCAGGCCGAGTCGGCGCTGCTCGATTCCGGTGTGGTCACCAACCGCAACTCGATCCCGCGCGACCCCAACGGCGCCTGGTACACCTCCGGCGTCCGCGTCGGGACGCCGGCGCTCACCTCGCGCGGCTTCGGCGCCGCCGAGTTCGACCGGGTCGCCGAGCTGATGGTCGACGTCTTGAAGAACACCACACCCGTCACGGCGTCCACCGGCAAGCCGGGCAAGGCGAAGTACACCCTCGCCGACGGCGTGGCCGACCGCACCAAGGCGGCTTCCGCCGAGTTGCTGGACGCCAACCCCCTCTACCCGGGCCTGGAGCTCTGAGGGTTTCTTCAACCATCCCGATTCCCGCGCACGAGTTGCACTGTTGCGCACGGTATCTCGTGCGCAACAGTGCAACTCGTGCGCGGGAGTACGTGATGGCCCTCGCGGTCGGGGTCAGGGGGTGACGAGCCCCGCCGGGTAGCGGTGACCGACTCCCCGCGGTCTCGGAATGTCAGTCCGCGACCTCAACTCCATGGTGCCGGCGTCATACACCAGCAAAGACACCTGCTCCGCGTTGTCATCGGCCGTGCCGAGGACGAACAGCGTGGTGTCGGTGGCGGCGATCGTCATCACGCCGAGACCTGTCGGTGTCCCGATGTCGAACGTCTGCTTCTCGCCCGTCGACGGTACGTAGCGGGTGACCCAGACGTACTGGTTCATCGGACGGAAGCTCGGGTTCATGAACGTGTGACCGACGATGATCGCATCCCGGCTCGCCGCGAGCAGGTAGGGGGAAGAGGCGTCCAAGGCGACCTCGACCGACCGGAGCGTGGCGAGGTCGATCATCCCCAGGCGCTGCCCCTCACGGGAACCATCGGAGGGACCCGGGAGCGGGTAGTAGAGCGTGCCATCCCTAGCCAGGGCGTCCATGATGAAGCCGGCATCCTCCGGCAGTGGCATCCGGGCGATCTCCTCGAGCGTGGTCGCATTCAGGACGAGCAGCCAGGGGGCGTCGGCGGCGTTCATGTCGTTGGCGAACGCGTAGACCCGGCCGTCGTGCACCACCGGTTTGTTCACCATCCAGTCCGGGAAGTGCGCCGCGGCGGTGACGACCCCGCCGCGATCGTGTCCGCGAACCCAGCCGACGCCGTTCAGCCAGCCCGTGGTGAACACCACCTCGGGTGAAGCGTCCATGCCCATCACCGCGATCTCGTCGACCCTCACACCCGTCACCGCACAAGTCGCGGAGACGGTGACGAGGTGAGTCTTATCGCGCTTCATATTGCCGTTGGAGACCATCACCGTCTCGTCCCCGCGGCGTGCCACGGTGCCCAGTCCCGCGGACGAGAAGCCGATGTAGGGCAGGTCACGTTCCTCGATCGAGCCGTCCGCGGCCACGTAGGACAACGTGCTGACCATCCCGTTCTGCGTCGACCACACCACCGCCGCCTGCCAGTCCCGCGGGCACGGCCCGTTGGTTCGCACCGGCCGTGGCAGAACACTGCAGGCGGCCAGCATCATCACCGCCGACGCCGCGAGGATCCGCATCCCTCGGCGCGTTCTGGTGCTCGTTCCGCCGCCCATGATCCTGCCCTTCGCTACGGGCCCGCCCTCGCCGGCGCGCCGGTCGATCAGGTGATCTCTTCAGCATGTCACCAAGACCGCGCCGCCGCGGCAAGTTGGGCGCCTGATCGTGTCCGCCAGACGTGATGGCCGGGTGCCCAATAGTCGATTTCTATGTCCAGATTCGAACCTGCCCGCATCACCCCTTGTCACAACGGCCCCCCTCCGAACTGGACATAGAAATCGACCACCGATGGACGGACTGCGACCGTCACCAGGCAGAATCCGTGACCGTCGCTGGGAAGGGGGCGGCCCTGCCCGCAGGCACAAGCCGATCGCCTTCGAGGCCGTCAGGAAGCAACACACGGGGCCATCCACCAGAGTCAGCCTCTAGGCGGTCTTCGGCCTCGCGTGTGAGCAGAACATCATCGGTGCGTGCGGCCGACACCGGCGCGGTGCTGCTAGCGCGCGAGCGTCACCAGGGCGGTGGCGATGGCGGCCACGCCCTCACCTCGGCCGGTCAGGCCAAGCCCGTCGGTGGTGGTCGCCGACACGCTCACCGGGGCGCCGAGCGCCTCCGACATCACCGTCTCGGCTTCTGCGCGGCGGGCGGCCATTCGTGGCCGGTTGCCGATCACCTGGACGGCCGCATGCTCGATCTCGAATCCCGCGGCACGGACACGGCGCGCGGTCTCCACCAGGAAGGCGACACCCGAGGCTCCCGCCCAGACCGGATCACAGGTGCCGTAGTTGGAACCCAGATCACCCAAACCGGACGCCGACAGCAGCGCGTCGCAAACGGCGTGCGCGGCGACATCACCGTCGGAGTGACCCGACAAACCCGCGGGCTCGTCAGGAAAGAACAAGCCCGCGCAGTGCATCGGCACCCCTTCGACCAAGGCATGCACGTCGGTGCCGATCCCCACCCTCATCGGCGTTGCTCCCCGGTCGAGGCGGCGAATGCTTCGGCGATCAGCAGGTCGAACGGATCGGTCACCTTGAAGGAATAGCGTGACCCCTCGACCAAGGTCACGTCGTGACCCAGATACTCGGCGGCGGCAGCATCATCGGTGACGATGGTGCCGGTGTCGGCCAAGGCGGCATGCGCTTCAACCAGGACGCCGCGGGCGAATCCCTGCGGGGTCTGGATCGCGCGTAGCCGGGAGCGGTTCACCACCGTGGAGCCGGCATCGTGAACCTCGCGGATCGAGTCAGACACCGGGATCACCGGAACCACCGCAGAGGACCCTGAGCGAACCGCGTCGATCACGCGCGCGACCACGGCGGCGGGCACGAAGGCCCGTGCGGCGTCGTGCACCAGCACCACCAGGTCATCGAGCGGGTCACCGCTCGCGTCGGGCAGAGCCGCAGCATCAGGCAGGACACGGGGCGAGGGCATACCGGCGGGGCTCGAGGCATGAAGGGAGTCCAGCGCGGCGAGACCGTTGGCCACCGAATGCTGGCGCTCGGCGCCACCGGCAACGATCGTCACCGGGATCGGCGCCGACGCCAGCACGGCCTCGAAGGCCGCGCGCTCATCAGCGGGAACGACCACCACCACGGCACCGACGCCACCCGCCGCCAATTGCCGCACGGAGCGGACCACCAGCGGGACGCCCGCGACCTCGACGAGCGCCTTGGGCATGCCGGCGCCCAGCCGGGAACCGGAACCGGCCGCCACCACGATGGCGACGGCCGGCTGAAGAACAAGCGGTTGAGGCATGTCTGGCTAGGAGGCCAGCACCTCGTCGAGCATGATCTCGGCGCGATCGTCCGACACCTTCTCGGCCAGTGCGAGCTCGGAGACGAGGATCTGCCGTGCCTTGGCCAGCATCCGCTTCTCGCCCGCGGACAGGCCACGCTCACGCTCACGGCGCCACAGGTCACGGACGACCTCGGCAACCTTCATCACATTGCCCGAATGCAGCTTCTCGAGATTCGCCTTGTAGCGGCGTGACCAGTTGGTCGGCTCTTCGGCGTGCGGCGCGCGCAGGACGCTGAAGACCCGTTCCAGGCCGTCGGCGTCAACGACGTCACGCACACCCACCAGGTCGAGGTTGCAGGCGGGAACCCTCACCACCAGATCAGTCTGGCCGACGATGCGCAGAACCAGATACAGTCGTTCCTCGCCCTTGATCGTCCGGGTTTCGATGTCTTCGATGACGGCCGCCCCGTGATTCGGGTAGACAACCGTTTCGCCGACTGAAAAAGTCATATCGTTGACCCCTTTCCCAGCTGCCATCATATCATGTGCCTGCGACCGCAGTCTGAGCGTCCTCCCTTGCCAGGCGGACCTCAGCAGTCTTGACATCCGTCGGGATCTGTGATCCGCGGGGTGCGCACCCCACGAGGGGCGCCATCGGCGCTAACGCTTGCGGTCGCCGGTTCGTTATTGTGTGCGCCAGCGAGACGTTTCGATCGAGGAGGCTCCGACATGGAATCCAGCACCCGCCGCCGTCGCCGGGCTGTCCGGGCACTGATCGCGGGCGTGGGCGCCACGCTCGTCCTGACCGGGTGCGGTTTCGACATGCAGACGCTCCAGCCGTACACGCCGGCGCACGGCGTCAACATCGACGTCAAGACCGACGACAACAACCGCCAGTTGAAGGTGCGCAACCTGCTGGTCATCTCCGACACCAAGGGCCAAGGGGTCCTCTCGGCGTCCATGACCTCACCCGTCACCGACCGCCTTGTCTCGGTGAGCGGCACACCGTTCAAGGCCGACAACAGCGCGGGGACGCCGCTGACCGTGACCCAGGGGGCCGCGGTGGAGCTCAAGGCCGACCAGATCGCCGTGCTGACGAATCCCGCGCCGGTCATCAAGGTGTCCAGCCCCGACCTGCGTCCGGGCCTCACGGTCGACCTCACCCTGACGTTCGCCTCGGGCCGCACAGCCCACGCCGTCGCGCCGGTCATGTCGTACGACGACCCGATCTACACGACGGTCAGCCCGGCCCCGGCGTCCGCCTCCGCGACTCCAGCACGCACGGCCACACCGACACCCACCGCGACGCCGTAACGACCACCTCGACGAAGCGAACCGCCGCGACGCCCATCCGGGTATCGCGGCGGTTCTGTCTGTGGCCGGTGCTGGCCTGCGGTCAGCCCTCGAACTTGTAGCCGAGCCCACGCACGGTGAGTAGCCGCTGCGGATTGGCGGGGTCCTTCTCGATCTTGCCGCGCAGCCGCTTGACGTGAACGTCGAGGGTCTTGGTGTCGCCCACGTAGTCGGGGCCCCAGATCCGGTCGATGAGCTGCCCGCGGGTGAGCACGCGCCCGGCGTTGCGCAGCAGCATCTCGAGGAGTTCGAACTCCTTCAGCGCCAGCTTCACCGGCTCGCCGTCCACCGACACCTCGTGCCGTTCGACGTCCATCCGGACGCCGGCCTCCTGGATGACGTCGGGCAGCAACTCCGCCTCCACCCCGCGCCGCAGGACGGCGCGGATGCGCGCGACCAGCTCGCGATGGCTGAACGGCTTGGTCACGTAGTCGTCGGCACCCAGTTCCAGGCCGACCACCTTGTCGATTTCGGAATCCCGGGCGGTGACCATGATGATCGGCACCGTGCTGATCTGGCGCAGCCGCCGGCACACCTCGGTGCCGGACAAGCCCGGCATCATCACGTCCAGCAGCACGATGTCGGCGCCGTGGCGCTCGAACTGGGCCAGGCCCTCGGTGCCGTCCGCCGCCAGGATCACGTCGAAGCCCTCACGGGTCAGCATGAACCGCAAAGCGTCGCGGTAGCTGCCTTCGTCCTCGACGATCAGCACCACACTCATGAAGCGTCCTCCTCGGTTTGTTCATCAAAGACCGCCAGCGGCAGGCTGATGGTAAAGGTCGATCCGGAACCCGGTTTGCTCCACACGGACACCTCGCCGCCGTGCACGTCCACGATCTCGCGGACGATCGACAGGCCCAGGCCCGTGCCGCCGGTTTGCCGGCTGCGCGCGTAGTCGACGCGATAGAAGCGCTCGAAGATCCGTTCCTGGTCGTCGGGATGGATCCCGATGCCGTTGTCGGTGACCGCGATCGCGACCCGGTCGCCCGCCTCGGCCCGGGCTCGGAGCACGGTGACCACCACCCGGGTCTTGGCGTCGGAGTAGGCGATCGCGTTCTCGATCAGGTTCACCACGGCGGTCACCAGGGACTCACGCGAGCCGCGCACGCGCATCCCGGTCACGCCGCCACAGGTCAGGCTGATCTGGCGCTGCTCGGCGGCGACCCGGCAGCGATCGAGCGCGTCGCCCACGACGTCGTCGACGTAGACATAGTCCGGGTGAAGCGTCGTTCCATTCTGCAGCTGTGACAGCTGGACGATCTGGGCCACCAGTTCGGTCATCCGCCGGGCTTCCTGCTGCACCAGGCCGCTGAAGTGCAGGACGGCCTCGGGGTCGTCCGCGGCCTGTTCGGTCGCTTCGGCCAGCAGCGTGATGGCCCCGATGGGCGTCTTCAGCTCGTGGGTGGCGTTGGCCATGAAGTCGCGTGCGGACGCCAGCACGCGCAGCGCGGCGCTGCGGTCGTCCACCACGACGAAGACGGTGCCGTCATCGAGCCTCAGCACGCGGGCGGCGAGCTTCTGCTCCACGCGCCCGGGGCGACGCTGGTCGATATTGGCCGAGGCGTCCTCACCAGTGCGGCGCACGTGACGCACCAGATCCAGCAATTCGGCGACGGCGATCCGGTCGCCGCGGACGACACCCAGGTCGACCGCCTGATCGTTGGCGGCGAGGATCTCGTCCATATTGCCGACCAGCGCCGCAGCGCTGCGCAGCGAGTCGAGGATGCGGCGGCGCTCCGGCAACGGATCAGGCGGCGGGACGGCGGCCATCCGGCGATGCACGATCGTCGCGCCCGCGGCCATGCCGATCAGCGCGCCGAAGACCAGGCCGGCCAGAGCTGCGATCGCGGGAGACACGCCGCCAGCATAGGGTTCTCCACGCGGGACGGAACGCGACGGGCGTAGGTTCATCGACTGTTCACCACACGTTGGCCTCGGTGCCCGCCTATGCTTCCACCGAGCCGTAGTGTCCAGGTTGGTCCTACCCCGGGCCGACCTACGAATGCGAAGGAGCGCTATGCGCGCGAGTTACCACGAGGCATTGTCGTCGGTCGTGGACGACTTGGTCACCATGACCCAGAAGGTGCAGGTCGCCGTCGGCGACGCCACGCAAGCCCTGCTGTCGGCCGACCTGGCATCCGCCGAGCGGGTGATCACCGACGACGCCGAACTCGACGCCCTGCACGACGACCTCGAGAGCCGCTGCTTCAACCTGCTCGCCCGGCAGGCGCCCGTCGCCGGCGAGCTCCGCACGGTCGTCGCGGCGCTGCGCATGGTGGCCGACCTGGCCCGGATGGGCGACCTGGCCGCCCACGTCGCCAAGATCGCCCGGATGCGCTACCCGCGCCAGGCCGTGCCGGAGTCGATGCGCGGCAACTTCCAGCGGATGGCGAAGCTGGCCGCCGAAATGGTCGAACTGGCCGGGCGCACGCTGGACGAGCGCAATGTGCTGGACGCCGAGAAGATGGCCGACCACGACGAAGAGATCGACGACCTGCGCACCCTGCAGTTCCGCGTCATGCTGGACGATTCGTGGGAGCACGGCGTCGAGGCCGCGATCGACTGCGCCCTGCTGGGCCGCTACTACGAGCGCATCGCCGACCACGCCGTCCTGATGGGCAGCCGGGTGATCTACCTGGTCACCGGCCTGCACCCCGAGGGCGACAACTGGACGATCGCCTGATCACCTCCCCACGAAACCGCTGATGCCCGGCCCCCTGGAGGGACCGGGCATCGTTGCGTGGTAGCTGATCTACTTCTTGCCCTGATTCTTCACGGCCTCGATCGCAGCCTTGGCCGCCTCGGGATCGAGGTAGCGACCACCCGGCGTGACCGGGTTGAAGTCCTCGTCGAGTTCGTACAGCAGCGGAATGCCGGTCGGGATGTTGAGCCCGGCGATGTCGGCGTCCGAAATGTTGTCGAGGTGCTTGACCAGCGCGCGCAGCGAGTTGCCGTGCGCGGTGACCAGGACGACCTTGCCGTCGGCGAGGTCGGGCTTGATGTCGGACTCCCAGTAGGGCAGCATCCGCACGACGACGTCGGCGAGGCACTCGGTCTGCGGGCGCTCCTCAGCGGGGATGTCGGCGTAGCGCGGGTCGTTGTACTGGCTGTACTCGGCGTCCTGCTCGAGCACGGGCGGCGGGGTGTCGTAGCTGCGGCGCCACAGGGTGAACTGCTCTTCACCGTACTTGGCGAGCGTCTCGGACTTGTTCAGGCCCTGCAGACCGCCGTAGTGGCGCTCGTTGAGCCGCCACGAGCGCTGCACCGGGATCCAGTGACGGTCGCAGCCGTCGAGCGCCAGGTAGGCGGTGTGGATCGCACGGCGCAGCAGCGACGTGTGCAGCTTGTCGGGCAGCAGGTCTTCGGACGCGAGCAGTTCGGCGGCCTTCTTCGCCTCGCCGATGCCCTTCTCGTTGATGTCGACATCCACCCAACCGGTGAACAGATTCTTCTGGTTCCACTCGCTCTCGCCGTGGCGCAGCAGGATCAGCTTGTACGTCATGGGCGTGAGCCTAGCGTTCCGGGGCGAATCAGGAGGCCGGTTGCCGACCTCCGTCTCATCGGCTCCGATTCCGCCCGGTCAGGCGCCGGCGTCCGGCACCGCCAGGACGTCGGCGAGGTCGTAACTGACCGGCTCCTCGAGTTGGGCGTACGTGCAGGTGTCAGGGGTGCGATCCGGACGCCAGCGCACGAACTGGGCGGTGTGCCGGAACCGGACGCCCTCCATGTGGTCGTAGCGCACCTCGACGACGAGTTCGGGCGCGAGCGGGATGAAGGAGAGATCCTTGCTGGCGTTCCAGCGCGAGTGCGCGGCGGCGGTCGGCGTCCGCGGGATGGACTGGTCACGGTTGTCGGGCGCGACCTCCTCGGGCTGCGCCCACGCCCATGGATGACCCTCGAAATCGGTGACCAGCGGCTGGAGTTCGGTGAACAGTTCGCGGCGGCGCGCCATCGGGAAAGCGCCGATCACGCCGACCGAATTGAGCACGCCTTCGTCGGTGAACAGGCCGAGCAGGAGCGAGCCGATCGCGTCGGTCTCGCCCCGGTAAAGCCGGTAGCCGGCGACCACGCAGTCGGCGGTGCGCTCGTGCTTGATCTTGTACATGACCCGCTTGTCCTCGGCGTACGGGGCGTCCAGCGGCTTGGCGATCACCCCGTCGAGGCCGGCCCCCTCGAACCGCTCGAACCACTGCTGCGCGGTGCTGCGATCGGCGGTGGCCTGGGTAAGGTAGATGGGCGGACGGGCGCCGGCGAGGGCACGTTCGAGGGCGGCGCGGCGTTCGCGGAACGGCTTCTCGGCATAGTTCTCGGGGCCGAGGGCGAGCAGGTCGAAGGCGACGAAGCTGGCCGGGATCTCGGCCGACAGCCGCTTGATCCGGGACGCGGCCGGATGGATGCGCTGCTGCAGCAGGTCGAAGTTGAGCCGGTCGGCGGCGTCCGGGTCGATCATGATGATCTCGCCGTCGATCACGCACGGATCGGGGAAGTTCTGCTTGACCGCCTCGACCAGTTCGGGGAAGTAGCGGGTCATCGGGCGGGAGTTGCGCGAGCCGAGCTCGACCTTGTCGCCGGAACGCCAGATCAGGGTGCGGAAGCCGTCCCACTTAGGCTCGAAGAGCATGTCTCCGGCGGGGAAGTTCTTCACCGATTTGGCCAGCATCGGCCCGAACGGCGGCACGATCGGGGTGCCCCATTCGGCGTCCCGTTCGGCCTTGGGCGCAAGATAGTCGGCCTCGGCGCGGTCGGCCTTGCGCTTGCTCGGCGGCACCCGCGGCGGCTCGCCGGGCATCTTCGGGTAGTCGGGCGGGAAGTTGAGTTCGCCGAGACCGCGGGCCAGATCGGCCTCCCAGAGGGCGAGCGCACCCGTGACGTCGCCGGGTTCGTCGCCGAAGGACGCCCACGCGCAGCCGCGCTCGGCCAGGATCGCCGGCACGGTGTGCACGGTGAAGGCCTGCGGGTCGGCGCCGGCGAGATCGTCCCAGCGCAACGGCATCGAAACCGGCGCACGCGGGGCCCGGCGCGGTGAGTAGGCGCCGGCGATGGTGCGGTCACGGTTGGCCTGGTTGAAGTCGACGAAGACGCGTTCGCCGCGCTCCTCCTTCCACCAGCTGGCGGTGACCAGATCGGGCAGCCGTCGTTCGAGTTCGCGGGCGATGCCGATCACGCCGTGGCGGACGTCCTGGAATTCGTGGGTGGGCTTGATCCGCGCATAGACGTGCACGCCCCGGTTGCCGGAGGTCTTCGCGTAGGCGGTCAGGCCGGCCTCGGCCATCACCTCGCGCAGCGCGAGGGCGGCGCGGGCGGCGTCGGTAAAGGTGCGTCCCGGCTGCGGGTCGAGATCGATGCGCAACTCGTCGGGATTGTCGAGGTTCGCGGTGCGGACCGGCCAGGGATGGAAGGTGATCGTTCCCATCTGCGCGGCCCAGGCGAGCGCGGCCGGCTCATCGAAGACGAGCTGATCATGACGGCGCCGGCTCGGATAGGTGCAGGTGACCCGGCGCAGGAAAGCGGGCGTGCCCGCGGGCGGGCGCTTGGAGAAGAACTCCTCCCCCTCGACCCCTTCGGGGAAACGCTGCAGCGTCATCGGCCGATCGCCGTTCAGCGCGAGGAACGGCCCGGCCACCGCGAGCAGGTACTGGGCCAGGTCACGTTTGGTGACCGCCACCGAGGTATCGGTGGCAGGCCACAGCACCTTGTCGGGGCTGCTCAGCTTGATCGCCCGCAGGCCGTCCGGCCCGGGCACCTCGATGGTCTCGGCCTCGCTCATGGTGGGTAGTAAACACCGGCCGCGCACGCCAGGGAACGGGGATGCGTAGTCGTTTTCTATGTCCAGATCGACACCACCACGCATTACCCCTAGTCGCGAGACATCGCCTTCCAACTGGACATAGAAATCGACCACCACCCGCCGCCAGGGCCACGCACGACGAGGCCCCCGGCCCATGCCTGCAGCGACCTGGAGGCCAAGAGGGGCCCCGCGATGCAAAGATGGGGCCATGCGATTCGGGATCATCGGGACCAACACGATCAGCACCTGGTTCGTCGAGGCATGTTCGAGCACCGACGGTCGGGCCCAACCGGTGGCGGTGCTCTCCCGCGATCTGGACCGGGCACGCGCCTTCGCCGACCAGTACGGCATCGAGCATGCGGTCGACGATCTGGACGCCCTGATCGAACTGGTCGACGCGGTTTACATCGCGAGCCCCATCTACGCCCATCACGATCAGGCGATGCGCGCCATCCAGGCCGGGCGTCATGTGCTGGTCGAGAAGACGATGGGCGCCTCCGCCGCCGAGGTCCGCGCTCTGCTGGAGACTGCCCGCGCGCGGGGCGTCGTGGCGATGGAGGCGATGCGCAGCGTGCACACCCCTTATCACCGGGTGATCCGCGACGCGCTCCCCCGCCTGGGAGCGCTCCGGCACGCGCACATCGAGAAGCTGCAGTATTCCTCGCGTTACGACGCCTTCCGCAACGGCGAGATCCTGAACGCGTTCAACCCCGCTCTCGGCAACTCGGCGCTGGCCGACATCGGTGTCTACTGCCTGGAGCCCGCGCTCGACTGGTTCGGACGCCCCCGCGGCGTCAGCGGCGCCAGCGTGTGGCTGCACAACGGCGTCGAGGCCGGTGGCTCGATGACGCTGGCCTATGACGGTTTCGTCGCGACGCTCACCTGGTCGAAGATCGCCACCGGGGTCGCCCCGAGCACCATCGCCGGCGAGGACGGCGCGCTCAGCTTCGATGACCCCTCCGAGCCCAGCTACATCCGCTGGCATCCGCGCGGCGGCGAACCCGAGACCCTGTGGGAGTGCCCGCGCGGCCCGCTGGCCGGAACCATGCACCACGAGGTGCTCGACTTCGTCGACCAAACCGACGCCGGCGCGCTCGACGAACGCTGGGCCACCCTCACCCTGACCGCCCGCAGCCTGATGGACGCCCATCTCGCCCGCTGACGCCGATACGATCGGCTCCATGAATAGCCGCATCGCTGTCGTGACCGGCGCCTCGGGTGGGATCGGGGCCGCTACCGCCCGGAGGCTGGCCGCCGAGGGGTTCACCGTGGTCTGCGCCGCGCGCCGCCTCGATCGGGTCACCGCGCTGGCCCACGAGATCGGCGGCATCGCGGCGGCCTGTGACATCACCAGCGACGCCGACGTGGCCGGGCTGGCCGAGGCAGCGGGCGAGCGGGTCGATCTGCTGGTCAACAACGCCGGCGGCGCCGTGGGCCTGGAGCCGATCGCGAACGCGGACATTGACGCCTGGACCACCATGTATGCCACCAATGTGCTCGGCACCGGCCGGGTCACCCAGGCGCTGCTTCCCGCGGTCAAGGCCGCCGAGGGAACCATCGTCTTCGTCACCTCGACCGCCGCGGACGCCGCCTATGAGGGCGGCGCTGGCTACAACGCCGCCAAGGCCGGCGAGCGGATGCTGGCCGGGGCACTGCGGCTCGAACTGTGCGGCGAACCGGTCCGGGTCTGCGAGATCGCGCCGGGCATGGTGCACACCGAGGAGTTCTCGCTGGTCCGCTTCGGCGGCGACCAGGCCAAGGCGGACGCCGTGTACGACGGTGTCGCCGAACCGCTGATCGCGGAGGACGTCGCCGACGCGATCGCCTGGATGGCGACACGTCCGTCGCATGTGAACATCGACCGCATCGTGATCCGCCCGCGCGCGCAGGCGGCGAACCACAAGGTGCACCGATCTCACCCGGCACCCGGGGCGCGCTGAAGGAGTCTGCGGTGAAGGCATCCCAGCGGCGCGACGCCATCGTGCGGATGGCGCGCAACAAGGGCCTCGCGAGCGTCGAGGAACTTTCGCGCGCCTTCGAGGTGACGCCGTCCACGATCCGCCGCGACCTCGCCCTGCTCGGCCAGAACGGCCAGCTGGCGCGCACCTACGGCGGCGCGATCGCGGTGTCGACCACCCATCACGAGGCGACTTTGCAGGAGCGCTCCGCCGAGGGTCATCTGGCCAAGGAGACGATCGGGCGCTGGGCGGCGCGCCAAGTCG
Source organism: Propioniciclava sp. (assembly GCF_047602245.1). Taxonomy (GTDB): domain Bacteria; phylum Actinomycetota; class Actinomycetes; order Propionibacteriales; family Propionibacteriaceae; genus Propioniciclava. Next base: position 2,240,240 of record NZ_JASGHT010000001.1, on the reverse strand, counting down.
AGCAGGGCGAGACGGTCCTGCTGGACGCCGGCACCACCACCGCCCGCGTCGCCGCTCATCTGCGCGCGCTCACGCCGCTCACGGTGGTGACGAGCGGGCTCACCCCCTTCATGGAGCTGGCCGGCGCGACCGGCATCGAGCGGGTCCTGCTCGGCGGCTCGTACCGCGAGGTGTCCCAGGCGTTCGTCGGGTCGCTCACCGAGGCCGCCCTGGAACGCTGGACCTTCGACCGCGTCTTCCTGGGCGCGGACGCCGTCACCGCCGATCGCGGGCTGTGCGAGGCGTCGCCGGCCCAGACCCGGCTGAAGGAACTGATGGCGCGCGCCGGCGCACGGGTGTACCTGCTCGCGCACGCCGACAAGATCGGCGCCACCCCGTTCAACGCCTGGGTACGCCTGCCCGGGCACTGGACCCTGGTGACGGACGCCGGCGTGACGGACGCCCAACTCGACCCGTTCCACCGCGCGGGCATCCCCGTCGTCATCGCCGACTGACGCTTCCCTGCCCGGCTCGCACCCACATCCGGGCACGAGCAACCCCACGTCAAGTCCGAACTACGCGACCGGACCGGGGTGCGTAGGGCACCACGACGAGCAGAGCCACCGGCTGGTACCCAGATCCGGCGCCGTCGGTCGCGCACATCGCGCAACACTGCACACTTCGCGCAGGAATTCGGCCGAATATCGTCCATCTACTTGCGCAGTTAGCGCGTTGGGGTTTCAATAGTGCGTACTACACGCAGTACAACGCTGTACGAAAGGCCCAACGATGAGCTCCGCACCCGCCGCGTCCGCGGCCGCAACGTCGGCGCCTCCCGCCGACCTCTACGCCCTCGACCCAGCCGAGGCGATGAATGCTCCCGCCACGATGAAGGAGCGCTGGCGCTACCTCGGCCCCGGCATGATCATGTCGGCCGCGGTCGTCGGATCGGGTGAGTTGATCACCACCACCACGATGGGCGCCACCGTCGGCTTCGCGCTGCTGTGGCTCATCGTCATCTCCACCACCGTCAAGGTGTGGGTGCAGATGGAACTGGCCAGCTACACGATCATCAAGGGCATCCCGGCGATGCAGGCCTATGCCCGGGTGCCGTTCAAGATCGGCAAAGCCAGCTGGATCAACGTGCTCTGGTTCATGATGGACGTCTGCAAGATGTTCCAGCGCGGCGGCATCATCGGCGGCGCGGTGGTCGCCTTCTCGATGCTAGCACCCGTCTTCGGCGAGGCACTCAGTCACGAGTCGATCATCTTCTGGCTGGTCACGCTGGTGATCATCACCGTCGCGCTCAACGTGGCCAACCGGTACAAGCTGCTCGAACAAGGCTCGTTCATCATGGTGCTCGTCTTCACGCTGATCACGCTCGGGCTGGCGCTGTCGCTGCCGTTCACCAAGTTCGCGTTCACCCTCGGCGATGTCCTCGAAGGCTTCAGCTTCCAGATCCCGGCCGGCGCGCTCGCCATCGCCATCGCTGTCTTCGGCCTGACCGGCGTCGGTGCCGACGAGATGACCACCTACACCTACTGGTGCATGGAGAAGGGCTACGCCCGCTGGACCGGTCCCGACGACGGCTCCGAGGAGCGCGCCCAGCGCGCCGAGGGCTGGATCAAGGTGATGCGCCTGGACATCTTCGTCTCGTGGGTCGTCTGCACCACCTGCACCATGTCGTTCTACGCGATCGGCGCGGCGATCCTGCACCCGCAGAAGCTGGTCCCCAAGGGTAACGACGTGATCGCGACCCTGTCGCGGATGTACTCCGACATTCTCGGCATGCCCGGCTACTACATCTTCCTGATCGGCGCCATCGCGGTGCTGTGGTCGACCTTCGTCGCCTCCGGGGCGTCCGTGCCGCGGCTGTGGGCCAACAACCTGGCCACCTTCGGCGTCTTCGACTGGCACAACGTCAAGCTGCGCAACCGGCTGATCCGCATTTTCATGATCGGCATGCCGGTTATCTGGTCGGCCACCTATCTGGGCCTGAAGTCCCCGGTGATCATGGTGATGATCGGCGGCATCGGCGGCGCGATCTTCCTGGTCGCCGTGGTGATCGCCACCTGGGTGCTGCGCCGTGAGCTCGACGCCCGCTTCCGCTCGAACACCTTCCTGACGCTGATGCTGGTGATCAGTTCGCTCGCAGTCGGCGCGCTCGCGGTGTTCTCGCTGCTCGACGTCTTCGGCATCAAGATCGGATGACGATGACCGGTCACGACGTACTCGTGCTGTCCCCCAGTTTCGGCCAGTGGTCGCCGGCCCCGCGCGCCCGCATGGACGCCCTGGGCCTGACCGCGCGCGCCACCATCGCCCGTTCCCCGCTCACCTCGGCGCAGCTTCAGGCCGAGATCGGCACCGCCGAGGCGCTCATCGTCGGCCTCGACGAGGTGGACGCCGCGGCGATCGCGGCCGGCGAGCACCTGAAGGTGATCGCCAAGCACGGGGTCGGCGTCGACAACATCGACGTCGCGGCGGCGAAGGCGCACGGCATCACCGTCGTCAACGTGCCAGGCGCCAACCATGCGGCGGTCGCCGACCTGGTGTTCGGGCTGCTGCTCGGCCTGGCCCGGCACATCGTCGAGGCGCACCGGTCGGTGGTCGCCGGCGAGTGGGCGAAGTTCCACGGACCGGAGCTGTCCGGCAAGCAGCTGGGCATCGTGGGCCTGGGCCGGATCGGCTGCGAGGTGGCCCGCCGGGCGCGCGGTTTCGGCATGACGCTGCTCGCCTACGACCCGTACGCACCCGCCGAGCGGTTCGAGGCCGAGGGGGCCGCCCGGGCCGATGACCTGGATGCCCTGTTCGCCTCCAGCGACATGGTCACCCTGCATTTGCCGTCGTCCGGCACCACCCTGGTCGACGAGCGCCGCCTGGCGCTGATGCGGCCCGGAGCCCTGCTGATCAACGCCGCCCGCGGCGATCTGGTCGATGAGGACGCCGTGGCCGCGGCCTTGGCGTCCGGACGGTTGGGCGGCTACGCGGCGGACGCCTTCGCGTCCGAACCGCCGGTGGGCAGCCCGCTGCTCGCGGCGTCCAACGTGCTGCTCACCCCGCACATCGGCGCCTTCACCGACCGTGCCAACGAACTCATGGGGGTGTCCGTCGTCGAGGACATCGCGGCCGTCCTCGATGGCCGCAGCCCCCGCAACCCCGTGTGAACAACAGGAGCGACATGAAGACCAACCAGATCCGGGGCATCATTCCCGCGATCGTCACCCCCTTCCACGACGACGAGTCGCTGAACGAGGCCGAACTGCGCGCCCACACCCGGCGCATGCTGGACGCCGGCGTGCACGGCGTGTTCCCCGGCGGCACCAATGGCGAGTTCTTCGCCATGTCGGCGTCCGAGCGGCTTCGGGTGCTCGACGTCGTGCTGGACGAAGTGGACGGGGCGGTGCCCGTCTATGCCGGCACCGGCGCGGTGACCACGCGCGAGGCGATCGAGCTGTCGGTAGCCGCCGAGAAGGCCGGAGCCAGCGCGTTGTCGGTGATCACACCCTATTTCGGTGCCGCCTCGCAGCCCGAACTGATCGCGCATTTCACCGCGGTCGCCGAGTCGGTATCGATCCCGGTGATCTTGTACAACATCCCGGCCCGGACCGGGAATGCGATCGCGCCGGCCACCCTCGGCGAGCTGAGCAAGGTGCCGAACATCGTCGGCATCAAGGATTCCTCGGGCAACTACGACACCATCCTGCAATACCTCGACCGCGTCGAGGGCCAGGATTTCGCGGTGCTGTGCGGCAACGACGCCCTCATTCTGTGGGCGCTGCTCGCCGGGGCGTCCGGATCGATCACCGGCGTCGCGAACGTCCACCCCGAGACCATGGTCGGCATCTACGAGTCGTGGAAGGCCGGCGACCTGGAGGCGGCCAAGCGCTACCAGAGCAGCATCCGCGCGCTCCGCACCGTGTTCCGGCACGGCAACCCGAACACGGTGGTGAAGATCGCCACCGGTTTGCTCGGACGCCCCGTCGGGCCCTGCCGTCGTCCGTTCTCGAGCCTGTCGGACGCCGGCCTGGCCGAGTTGCGCGAGGTGCTGGACGCCGACCAGGCGCGCGGCATGCGCTAACGCTTTCCTGGTGGGGAAAAGCGAGAGGGGGACGCCTGCAGGCGTCCCCCTCTCGTCGTCCTTTCGGCGTCCTCATGCCTCCAACCCCCGAGCGGATCATCGACGGCTGCCTTCTTCTCCGGCGTCCGGGCACGGTGATGACGGGGCGTAGGCTCCGTCGCCTGGCGTAGGAAGTTGTCACCGCGCGAGTGTTGCAGCATGTGCGCGACGACAGTTGGATGCGCCACGTCACCGAGCCTACGCTCCGTCACCCGTGGTCACCGCGGGCTGGACCTTGGTCACCGCCACTGGGGTGACGCTAGCCGCTGGGTACCGCTCGTCGCCCGGGCAAGTCACCGTCGCCCGGGTTAAACACAGTCCCCCGGCCTGTCGCCCGGGGTACGCACCGTCGCCCGGTTAGCGCCCCGGGCGACGGTGCGTACCCCGGGCGACAACGTGTGAAGGGGAGGCTCGGGGCTTGTTCGCGGACGACCTGACCGCGAAAGCCGTCGAGGACTTCGAAGCCCACATGACCGACTGTCTCTGACCACACTCCCCGCCGTGAAGGCGGACGACACCGGCAGCGCCATCATGGTGACGGAACGACACGACCGCCCCCACCGTGATGACGGGCTACACGGCGGCGAGGGTGACCGCCTGGCGCATCGCCTCGATCATGCTGGCGGGGTTCACGATGCCCCGGCCGGCGATATCGAAGGCGGTGCCGTGGTCGACCGAGGTGCGGATCACCGGCAGTCCGACGGTGATGTTGACGCCTTCTTCGATGCCGAGCACCTTGATCGGGCCGTGGCCTTGGTCGTGGTACATGGCGACGATCAGGTCGTAGTCGCCGCGTCCGCCCAGGTAGAAGGCGGTGTCGGCGGGCAGCGGACCGACCGCGTCGATGCCGTCGGCGCGCACCACCTCGATCGCGGGGGCGATCTTGGTCTCCTCTTCGCCGTAGCCGAACAGTCCGTTCTCGCCGGCGTGCGGGTTGATCGCGCACACGCCGATCTTCGGATTCTCGATGCCGACGCGGCGCAGCGCCTGCCAGCCGCGGCGGATGACCCGTTCCACGAGCCCGGGTTCGATCATGGCGATCGCATCGATCAGGCCGACATGCGTGGTGACGTGGATGACGCGCAGTTTGGGCGAGGACAGCATCATCGACACCTCCGGCGTCCCGGTCAGGTGCGCGAGCAGTTCGGTGTGGCCGGGGAAGGCATGGCCGCCCAGCTTGAGGGCCTCCTTGTTCAGCGGCGCGGTGCAGATGGCGCTCACCCGGCCGTCCACGGCGAGTTCGGCGGCCACCTTGATGTAGTGGTAGGCCGCGTCGCCGGCCACCGCCGACAGTTGCCCCCAGGGCAGGTCGGCGGGCAGCAGGCCGAGGTCGATCACGCAGACGCGTCCGGGTGCGGGCGCCACCTCGTCGACGCCGGCGATGCTGACGATCTCGGCGTCCACCCCGAGGGCGGCCGCGGCCTGGCGCAGCCGTTCGGCGTCGCCGATCACGAAGGGACGGCACCGGGCCAGCACCTCGTCCGACAGCGCCGCCGCCACCGACACTTCGGGCCCCACTCCGGCACCGTCGCCCATGGTGATCGCGATCAGGGGCAGCGCGCTCGTCTCGGTCTTGGTCATGTCAGTCCTTCGGGTCGGGCTCGGGGTGAGCGGAGGATAGTGCGGAACGGAGGCGGACGAGGGAGTCGGGGCCGCCGAAGCTGCCCGGCCGGGTGCCGATCAGGCGTCCGCCGTCGGTGCGGCTGACCACCGCGCCCGGTTCGGCCTCGGCGACGACGCGCAGGCTCCGGACGCCGAGGGCGGTCAGCACGGCGCGCGCGGTTTCGCCGCCGGTGAGGATCAGGTCGGCCGTCGGTCCGCCGGCGGATGCCACCGCGCTGCGGGCCACGATGCCGGCCAGGGCATCGGTGAGGGCGCGCCTCGGCGCCGGACGCCCCGAGGCGAGCGGCGCCAAGGTCACCAGCACGTCGCCGCGCGCGAGCGCTTCGGAAATGCGCCCCGCCCACTCGTCGCGCCGGGATTCGTCGAGGACGGCATCGATCGGCGCATGCACGCGCGCCGCGCCGGTGGCGGACGCCAGACGCTCGGCCTGCACCACGGCGCCCGGGTGCGCGGTGCCGACCACCGTCACGCACCGGGCGCCCGCGAGATCGGGTCCAGGTGTGGCCGCCGGCATGCCCGGCGGATGCGCGCACCGGCCCGGACGCCCGCACGCCCTTGGCGTCCGGCTCGGCCCGGTCACCCCCCTCGGCGGGCCTGTCCGCATCGGAGGCCGAGACGGCCGCCACCGCATGACACAGGGCGGCGGATCCGGCGAGCACCACCTCGTCGAGCACGGACGCCGCCCGCGCGATCGCGCGCAGGTCGGCGTCGGTCTCGGCGTCGCAGACGATCAACCGGGCGCGGCTGCGCTGTTCGCGCAGGATCGCGGCCAGCTCGGCGCTGCGGACGGCGTCCAGGCCGACCAGCGCCGACGGCAATCCGGGCACGAGTGAGGCGACCGTGCGCGGTGGCTCGGCGCCCTCGGCGTCCCACAACCCGGTGCCGGCCAACGGGACGCCGTCGATGAGCACCGCGCCGTGGCGGGTGGTGCGGTGTAGCGCGGGCAGGGCGGGGCAGAGCACGATCGTCCGGTCGCCCACGAGCGCGGTGAGTTCGGCGCCGAGGTTGCCGCGCAGCAGCGAGTCGATCTTCTTGACCAGCACGCCCGGACCCGCCAGGTGTGCGAGCGCCGCGCGGGTGACGGCGGCCGCAGCGTGCGGCGTCCGCACGCGCGTGTCGAGGTCGATGACGGTCACCGGGCCGGTGGGTGAGGGCACGGTGCCCGCGGAATCGGCTGGCCAGAGCAGCACCTGGGTGCCCGCGCCGAAGGCCACGGCGGACTCTGCGGCACCCGAGAGGTCGTCGGCGAGCACCAGCTGCGGTGCGCTGCCGGCTGCATATTTCACGGTGGCCCCTGTGACGCGTGAGAAGGGTGGACTCGACGATGTCCGCTGGCCTCAGCGTAGCAGTTTGTGCGCAAATCACGCTATTGGTTGCGCGAAACACGCAGTTCTGTGAAACTGGCCGTGCCGCACAGAAAGGCCAGCATCATGGGCGTATCCACCGCACTCCCCACCTTCCGGCTCCCGGGCGTCGACACCCCGCTGACGAGCGTCGTCATGGGCACCATGTCGATGGGCGACACCGCGGACGCCGCCGCGTCCGAGGCGCTGCTGGAGGCGGCGATCGAGGCGGGCATCACCGGCATCGACTGCGCCAACGGCTACGCCCGCGGCACCACCGAGGCCCTGATCGCGCCCTTCGTGGCACGGCACCGCGACGAGATCGTGCTCGCCACCAAGGCGGGCATGCCGCACCCGGACGCCGGCGAGCACGCTCCACTGTCGTCCGCAGGATTGACCGCCTGCGTCGAGGGATCGCTGCGCCGCCTCGGCGTCGAGACGATCGACCTGTTCTACCTGCACCAGCCCGACCGCCGCACCCCGATCGCCGAGACGATGCAGACGATCGCCGCCTTGCACCAGGCCGGCAAGATCCGTGCGCTGGGCGTGTCCAACTACGCCGCCTGGCAGACGCTCGACGTGATCCAGGCGGCGCGTGAGATCGGCACTCTCGTCCCGGTGGTCGGCCAGAACGTGTACAACCTGCTCGCCCGCCGCATCGAGGACGAATGGGTCGAGTTCGCCGCCACCCACGACGTGATCACCATGTGCTACAACCCGCTCGCCGGCGGGCTGCTGGTGCGCGTGCCCGACGAGGCCGCCACCCCCGCGCGCTTCGCCGAGGGATCGAGCCTCGCCGAGATGTACAAGAAGCGCTACTGGACGCCCGAACTGCTGGCCGCCGTCGCCCAGATCGGCGAGATCGCCGCCCAGGCGGGTTTGAGCATGCCCGAGTTGGGCATGCGCTGGCTGCTCAGCCAGCCGGGTGCTAACGCGGTGCTGGTCGGCGGCGATCAGGTTGAACACCTGCACGCCAACCTCGCCTCGCTCGCCCAGGGACCGCTACCCGCCGACGTCCTCGACGCCTGCCAGCGGATCAGCGAGCCACTGAAGGGCGTCATGCCCGCCTACAACCGCTGAAGATCCGGATCGCAGGCGATTTGGCCAGCCCCCGAGTCGGATTCATGCCGTCAACCGGGCCAGCTCGGCGTCAGGGATGCGTGCCACGCCGACCTCCTCAAGAATCTCCGACTTACACTCGCAGGCAACATGATATGCTAGATAGTGCATCCTTGCGCAAGGCGACAGGACAGCGGAGGCAACCACGACCGTCATCGACGCAGCAGAATGGGCATCCCCACCCCCAAGCGGAGGACACCAGATGCCCAGCCCCTTCCACGGCGACCGCCTCAAGGCGCTGCGTACCGAAGCCAGCTGGTCCCAAGCCGAACTCGCCGCCAAGATCGGCTCCGACGCCCGCCAGGTTTCTCGCTACGAAAACAACAAGGTCGCCCCCGGCCTCGAAGCCGTCATCCGCATGGCCCAGGTCTTCAACGTCACCGTCGACTACCTCCTCATCAACGACGCCGAACGCAGGCCCCTCAACGCACCCAGCAGCCATGTCGACGTCCGCCTCGCCGACCTCGACCAACTCACCGACGACGAACGCGCCACCATCACCAACGTCATCGACGCGATGGTGACCAAGGCCAAGCTCCGCCTCATCACCGGCTGAGCCGGCTACGCGATCAAGCGCGCACCGTCGACTCGTAGCTCGAGGATCTCGCCAGCGGCATCGCGTACCTGCAGGACGCCACCTTCCCATCTGGCAACCTCGACCACGTCGCCCAGTTCAACTCGAGCCGTTTCGACCTCGTCGACGAGCAGGCGAATCGATGTCTCACAAACCAAGAGCCAACCCTCATCAACGCGGAACACAGACAGCAGATCCTCGTCGACACTGATGACCTGCAGCTCCGCCTCAGCGGCGTGGGGCAGGACGGCCAACTGCCGAGCGGACCACAGGTAGCCGATCTCGCCCGAAGCGCCTAGGGACACCGCACGCCAACCGGGGGCCGTCAGTGACCACTCGAACCGCCCGTCCAGCGTCACGGTGACAACCGCCGTGCGCAGGTCTTCCGCGGGCGACACTCGGACCTCGTAAACACGGTCTCGAAAGACGAAGGTCTCGTCAGTCATGACGGCGCTCATGGCGTTGCCGTCAACCGGGCCAGCTCGGCGTCAGGGATGCGTGCCACGCCGACCTCCTCAAGAATCTCCGACTTACACTCACAGGCAACATGATATGCTAGATAGTGCATCCTTGCGCAAGGCGACAGGACAGCGGAGGCAACCACGACCGTCATCGACGCAGCAGAATGGGCATCCCCACCCCCAAGCGGAGGACACCAGATGCCCAGCCCCTTCCACGGCGACCGCCTCAAGGCGCTGCGTACCGAAGCCAGCTGGTCCCAAGCCGAACTCGCCGCCAAGATCGGCTCCGACGCCCGCCAGGTTTCTCGCTACGAAAACAACAAGGTCGCCCCCGGCCTCGAAGCCGTCATCCGCATGGCCCAGGTCTTCAACGTCACCGTCGACTACCTCCTCATCAACGACGCCGAACGCAGGCCCCTCAACGCACCCAGCAGCCATGTCGACGTCCGCCTCGCCGACCTCGACCAACTCACCGACGACGAACGCGCCACCATCACCAACGTCATCGACGCGATGGTGACCAAGGCCAAGCTCCGCCTCATCACCGGCTGAGCCGGCTACGCGATCAAGCGCGCACCGTCGACTCGTAGCTCGAGGATCTCGCCAGCGGCATCGCGTACCTGCAGGACGCCACCTTCCCATCTGGCAACCTCGACCACGTCGCCCAGTTCAACTCGAGCCGTTTCGACCTCGTCGACGAGCAGGCGAATCGATGTCTCACAAACCAAGAGCCAACCCTCATCAACGCGGAACACAGACAGCAGATCCTCGTCGACACTGATGACCTGCAGCTCCGCCTCAGCGGCGTGGGGCAGGACGGCCAACTGCCGAGCGGACCACAGGTAGCCGATCTCGCCCGAAGCGCCTAGGGACACCGCACGCCAACCGGGGGCCGTCAGTGACCACTCGAACCGCCCGTCCAGCGTCACGGTGACAACCGCCGTGCGCAGGTCTTCCGCGGGCGACACTCGGACCTCGTAAACACGGTCTCGAAAGACGAGGGTCTCGTCAGTCATGACGGCGCTCATGGCGTTGCCGTGATCAGCCGTACGGTGCCATCGACATCGACGCCCCACGCTGTCGTGATGTTCCAGGTCTGACCGCTTGGACCCGTGAGCGGCCCTCGAACGACGAACTTCGTCCCACCGCCAGTCATGGGCACCGACGCTGAGGCATTCCCGAAATTGGTCGTCAGGTGACTTCGGAGAGCAGAATCAAGACCCGCTTGGTCGAAGCCCATCGAATCCTTGAAGACGCCCGACTTGCTCGGATTCTTGAGCAGGTAACCGAACTTACCCTCGGGGATCGTCACCCGTGTCGTATCGAGAATGCCGCCGGCACTGTTCCCGATGAACCGCGGAGCTGCGCCGTTTGTGGCAGTGTAGCTTGCCGGTGACAGCGCTTTACCAGCCCCAGCGCCCGCGACTGCTATGAGGATGCTTCCTCCGGTATCGCCCACTGTGTATCCGACCTCTGTGGGCTGGATACCCATGCTTCGGGCGAGGTTGTCGAACCACTGCTCGACCGGGCCGGCGAAGGTGGCGGCCGCCCAACTGTCGGACTGACATTCCTCTTGGAACTGGTTCCCCATGCACGCCCCGAAAACGATCGCACGTGGTGGCGCCATCACCATGCTCTTCATGACGCCTGCATGTACCGCGGGATCGCCGTGATCCAATGTGCCACCCCACGCCTTGAGGAACGTCGCGCCAGCGTCGAAACGTGGCTTGGATCTCCCGCCAGAACTAGGGGGCTTGCTGTTCGATGCCGCATGCCCCTTCGACGGGCCTGACGAACGCCCACTCCCAGCGCTCTTGCTTCCGCCTGCCACCAATGACGCCAAGTACCGACCTGCCTTGACCACCGAGCCGATTGGATCCTGGAAAAATGCGATAACTCCGTTGATCACATCACCGATCGTCGGCCAAAGCCCGGTGGGATCACTCAAAGTGGTCGGGTTGTTGTTCGCGTAGCTGTACGCGTTCAACGACGGCACGACGAACGGATCGATCAGCGGATCCGTCGTAATGAAACGGTTCAGATGCGCATCGAAATCGCGCGCACCGATATGAATCAGCCCGACAGCGTCATCTTTCGTTCCACCCACGAAATCACGCTCACCAGACCATCCGCCGGTCGTGCCCCGCGGCACACCATACGGAGCCGACCACCGCGTCGACGTCACACGCGTCTGTGCATTCACCTGAATATGCGTCGTGCCCTGATGATCCCCCAGCGTGTACGTCACCTTGTCCAACGACGCCCCCGACCGGAGCGCGACCACCTGACCGTTGAACGAGTAATAGCGATTCGCCGACAACGCGCCCGACGCGTGAGCCACCGTCAACTCACCCACCGGCGTGTACAACGTCGTCCTGCCCGACTCACGACGCAGCACCCGCGCACCACCGGCGTCATACACGTTCGTCTCCAGCGCGTTGCCGGCCACGGACACGGAACTCAACTTGCCCTCGGTGTCCCATGCCAGCGTCTGCGTCTGCCCGGCCTCAGCCCGCGAGATCGTGTTCCCGACAGCATCCGCACCATACGAACGCGTTGCCGCCACAGAACCCGTGCTCACCGCGCCAGTGGTGAAGTGCGGGCGCGGCTGCCCCGCCGCCCCATACGCGAACGCGGTCGTGGTCGACGTCGACACCGTCCGGTCAATCCGCTTGGTGATGTTCCCCACCACATCGGCAGTCCACGACTTCCAGTACGGCGACGGCCCGCCCAGACCCGCCTGAGTCGGATTCGTGGCACAGTTACCATTCGCGGGCGTCCACGCCTCCGACAACTGCTGCAACGAGTCGTACCGGTAGCACTGCGTATCAGTCGCACTGCCCTGCTTCGCGGTCGCCTTCGTAATATTGCCCGCCGGATCATAGGCCAGGGTGCCCAACTCAAGATCACCGACGCTGTCGAGCACCGCATTCATCGTCGTCAACCGGCGCGTCGACGCCTCGTAGAACGTCTGCTGCCCCAGCCAACCATGAGAACTCAAACCGAACCACACCGTGTCCGGTTCCCCCAATGCGGTGTAGTACGCATCGGTCACATACTTCGTCGACGCACCAGTCGCCGGCTGACCAGTCAGACTGAACGGGTTGTTTCGCGCGTCATATCCGTGCGTCAGCGTCTCCGCGGGAACCGGACCCAACGCGGGCAAACCCTGCGTCTTCGCCGAACCATCGACGTTGAACGCCTGCGTGGTCGTATACGTTCCCGCCAACTGTGATGGCACCAGATTCGTGATCGCCGGCACCACCATGCTGTTACTCGTCGCACGCCCCGCTGCGTCGTAGCTGTTGACCTTGCTGACGATCGCCGCTCCCTGAACATGCCGGGTCGAGGAGGTCACCAGCCCTTTCTTCACCGTGTCCCACACCGTGCTGGTCAGCGTGGTGCTGCCGGCAAGATTGGTGGTCTTGATCGACCGGTTCAGGCCGTCGTAGGTGGTCTTCACTCCCTGGCCGCGCGCATCCGACGACGACGTCACGTTCCCCAGCAGATCGTAGGTTGACGTGCTCAACCCCTTATCCGGATCGCTCGACGTCAGCCGGTTCCCGGCCAGATCGTAGGTGTAGGTCCACACGTTGCTCTGCGCGTCGGTCACCGTGCGCAACTGCCCCGCAGGCGTGTACGTGTACGCCGTCGTCGTACCAGTCGCCGCCGGGCTGGCGCCCATGTGCCTGGTCAACGCCGTCGTCCGGCCGTGAACGTCCACCGCGGTCGTCGTCGGCACACCACCCGCAGGCGGTGTGACCTTCACCAAGTCACCGGTGTACTCCATGCTCGTTTTCGACTTCTCATGACCGTATTCCCGCAACGTGGCCACCAGTGCACGCTCCAAAGCATCGAACGTCATCTGCGTCACTGCGGGAATATCCGCCAACTGCTTCGGCTCGACCAACTTGCCATCCGGAGAGCCCGACACCGTCCAATAGCTGGAAGCAAAAGTCGGCAAGCCACGCGAGTCATACCGCTGGTCGGTGATCACTCGGCCGCCGGCCTCGTTCGCGGAAAGCTTCTGCGACTGCCTCTCGCGAAGCAAACTGTCAGAGATCGCGTAGCTCACCGCGTAGCTGCTGTCTACCCGCAAAGACTCAGTCTTCACCCAGTTGACCCCGTTGATGTTCACGCCGTAGCTGAACTTTTGCGAAGCACTCTCGCTACGAGCTCGTCCCGGCGCCCACACGCTGGTCGTCCGGCCCAAAGCATCCGGCACAGCTTCCGTTGTCTGTCCGCCTGCCTCGACACGCTTGATGGCCGTACCCCAGCGAGGGTCGTATGCCGTTGTCGACACCAGCGGCGTTGCGGGCCCAGCGCCGTCCGGATCGGCCGAGGTACTGGTCACCGACGTGACCGGTCCTGTCGCCGGTGCATAGGCGACGCTGTTGACTTGGCCGAGCGCGTTGGTCGTAGTAGTGGGCCGGCCATGCTGGTCGAACCCGCCCGTGGCCGTCGTCGACCATACCCGGGTCGACGAACCGGTCAATTCATCCACTCTGGTCGGCAGACCACGCGTCGGCGCCTGGCCCAGAGCCGTCGAACCGTCGTAGAAGGTTCGTTTGCGCGCAAGAAGGGTTGAGTCGCTCAACGGCGTCGCACACAAGTTCGGCATCGTGCTCGACTCTGCGACCAGGCCGATCATCCATGACCCCGCGTTCGAGGCAAAGCTCGATCGAACACACGTCTCATCACCGGTCACGTCCAGGTCACCAGTGTTCTCAGCGGAGGTGACCAACCAGGGGTAGGTGGCGTCGCGTGAGACGACCTTGCTGGTATGCTTCCGCGCGGGCTTGCCAGTGATCGTTCTGACGCGAGCGAGACTCAGCGACATCAACCACACGCGCGGCCGAGCGACCGTCGTTCGCGGTGGGCCCGCTCACGTAAGGGTCATGAATCGCACCGCTGAGCTCACTTCCGCCGCTGGCCGCGGTGAGTTGCCGGGACTCGCGTACCGCACCGGCCAGATGATCCTCATCCGGCCAGGTGGCGCCTGTTGAGTCGGTGACCGACACGGACTTGGTTGCCGATGTGGCGGTCTTGTCGCCGTTCATGCCGCGGAAGAACAGGGCCTCGCTCACCGTCTGCGTGGAGCCCGGGTCTCCAACCGCGGTGACCACCTTCTCGAATCCGCGCCAAATGTTCCAGGTTCGGTACTTCGCCGGCGTGAGCAGAGAGTCGTCGTACCGCCAAGCCGGAGCGCCCTGGTAGGTGTAGGTGGTCCGCTCGGCTACCGCACCCGCCGCCGACACCTGATTGTTCTGGTCGACCACCTGCGCGGTGTCCTGCTCAAGCACCGTCTTCACGACGTACTTGTTGAACCACTGCAGCGTGGGCGGGCTGCCGTTCTCGGAGTAGTAAGCCGGGAAGCAACGCTTGCCGTTCGTCGCCGGGGTCGGCAACGAACTCGAGGTGCAGTCGGATGCCTGATAGCCGACCTCAATCTTGCCGCCGCTCTCCAGCTTGATGGTGGTCAGACGGGCACGGGTCAGCGGTGTTCCGTAGTTGAGTCCGGTGACGCGGTTCACCATCATCGACGGCGTGAACGTCGTCTCCGGCAGTGTGATGCTGCCCCCACCGAGGCCGAGGTGTTGCACCTTCTCCAGCCACAGCGCGTTCGGGGACCCGTCACCGGAGTCCGGATAGCCGGCCGTGAGCACCCAACGGTCAACCGGGTCGTATCCGCTGGCGGCATTCCGGATGAACGTGTTGATCTGCGCGAGCCGCTTACGGGTGAAGAACGTCGGAGATACCTGCCCAACCGCACAGGTCGTGCCCGTGCAGATCGAGTCCACCGGAACGTCCGGCCAGTGATAGGCGTTCGTCGCCGTCGGAGTCGCCGACGCACAGTTGGAGAGCTTGCCGTCGTCGAAGCAGCGCTCATCCACTGTGAAGGTCACCTTGCCCGCCGGCGTCGCCGTCTCAACTCCACGCCGTTCGCCGTACCGGATCTCGGTGAGGTGCCCGCCGCGGGTGTAGCTGGTGACCGTCGACAGGTTCTGCTTGTATTTGTTCGACTCCGCCGCGTAGTAGTAGGTCATCGAATCGCCGTGCGGCGACACCACATAGTCGAGATTCCAGCGCCACGGCACCGAACGGAATGATGCCCCGAACGATGATGCGCGGGCCGGTTCCCCGGCATGGTTTCCGGCCACCGGCACCGTCCAAACAGAGTTGGTCGGCGTGCCGGGTTGCCCATCTGAGGCACCCTTTCCGAAGAAGTACTGGGTGCCGTCGGTGATGGTCACCTTCCACGACTCACCACTCGCAGCGCCCGCCGTGCCCAGCTTTTCCACCCGGGTTCCGTCGTCGGCCTTCAGTCGCCACACGGCAGAGTTGCCGATGCGCACCAACTCGCCCGAATGCCCTGCCAGGCTCAACGTCGCGTTGTCCCACTTCGCGTCGTTCGTCCGCGCACTATCGGTAAGCCAACACAGATCTCCCGTCTTCTGGGTGTTGTTGGCACCCGACGTGCCCACCTCGTCGGAACACGAGACGTACTTGCGCTCGATGAACCCGACCCCGATATCGAAGCCCTCCCCGAGCCAGGACGGTTGATTGTTGCTGCCCGAAGTGCGACCATCGGCCTCCTCTGACGAGTAGCTGAGGCTGAGACCCGGAGCCAGTCCGCCGGGCATCGGCGGCGTACGCATCGGATAGCTCCACGAGAACCCGCCGGACTGCCCGCCCGCAGTCCACGATGATGCCGACGACAAGCCGGTCGCCGTGAAGTCGCCCCCGGCACTCGTCGGTGCACCGGCCGCCATCACCACGACCGAGCCATCCGTCAATGTCACGTCCGCGGATACCGTCTGCGCCTCAGTGTCATTACGCGAATCGAGAAGCCGCACCTGCTGGCACTCGGGCGCGTCAGGCCGCTCGAGCACGCATGCCGGCGCGGCCACCCACCGCAGCCGGCCCGACCAGTCGGCACCGACAGCCTTCGCGAACGGGGCGTAGTCGAGCTCAACGTGCAACGCACTATCGGGCTCGCCCTCCAACAAGTAGCCAACGCCCATGCCGGACAGCCCGCCGGACTCGGCGCCCTCCAGCGGGCGAACCTTGACCGGCTTCCCCTTGCCAACCTCAGAAAGTGCCCCGATCCGCAGAGGCGTGCCAGTTACCTCCGTCGCCTGCGCGGCAGGGGTGAGCTCAGAGACGCGCGCCATGCGGCCTTCCGGCCACGACACCTTCGGCGCGGCGACCTGCTTCACCTGTGGCACGTCTTGGCCGGCGGCGCGAACCGCGGTGACGTCGACGCTGGTCAGCACCTCACCGGGCCGCGCGGTCGGCCGCGCCTTGGTCGGTGCCGCCGCCGCGACCGTCGCCGCCGAGCCCCAACTCGCCATCAGCACCGCCATCGTGACGATCCCCGCGAGGATCGTCCTCCACAGACGAGTCATAGCAATCCGGCCTTTCCTTCAGCAGTTCACACGCGACCTGACAAGGCCACTTAAGGGATGTGGGGGTAGACGTTCACCGGATTGCTCGCCCATGCCCATTCTCCGGTGGCGTACTGGACGCCCACCTGGACCGGCCGGAACCGATGGGTGGCATCGAACGTGAGAGGCCCGGCCGACAGCGTCTTCTGTTGGCTGGTACTGGCGACGCACTGGTTGGAAGGAAGCAAGTTCCCTTCGATCTGCCCGGTGCCCACAGCCCAGCAGTACTTCGTCACATACGGGGTCGTGGTGGCCGCAGTCACCGACCAGCGCCCGGAAGCATCGGCGCGTCCGCTTCCCGCGCCATGTTCGGCGAAAGTCAGGGTCGGTTTGGCGGGCGGCCCGATCGACACACGCACCTTCTTGGGCGCAGACACGGCGGTTTCGGAGCGCATCCAGTAGTGGGTGTTCTCCACCCAAGCACGCACCTGATAGGCGGTCCCCTCCGCAAGCGTCATCGATGTGGCCTGAACGGTGGCACCGGGTGCTGCGACCGGGGACAGCCCCCACCAGAGCATCGATGTTCCCGCCTCATTCCAGATCTCGAAGACGGCTCGCTGACACAGGCCGTTGGGGCAATCCGCACTCGTGGGCATCACCGCTTGCAGCGTGGGCGTCTTCGTCGGCGTGAAAATCGCCTCGGAGGTCTGGGTCAGAATGCTCGACGAGGCCAGCGACACCGACTGCGCCGCAGCCGGACGTGTGACGTACTCGATCGACAAGAGCGGTCGCGAAGCGGATCCGGCACCGAACTGGTTGTAGAACTCCCGCCAGGTGTACTTGTCGTTGCCACCAGTGCCTCGCATGCCGATCGTCAGATCCCAGTCCATGTGGATCGACCCATGGATCGACTGGAAGGGGCCCGTCAGGTCCCAAGCCACCGTCGCCCGCGCCGCACAGGTGCTTTCGTTCCCGACGCCATAGTCGTTGGCGATCGGCCACCCAAGCCAGGCTGGACGATTCGACCAGCTGGTGTTGGCATCCACCCAGTTGGTGATGCCGACCTCGATCGGATGCCCGTAATGCTCCATGTAGCACGGCGAATACTGGACCGAATGCACGTTGTCGTGCCGGAAGACGAGGCTGCGCACCGCACCGGTGTCGAGAGAACCGACGCCGAACCGGTAGTACATCTCGGAGGGGTAGTACGGCGACGACCACCCGTTGTAGCCGACGCGCGCCGCGTCGCCGGTGTGGTTCGTCTGCGTGAAGCTCGGCGTGACCCGCTGCGACAACGTGGCGCTGTTCGCATAGACCACCGGGTCGATGGTGACCGGGTATACGGTCGCCGGATCGTCCAGGAAGGCCGCGTCCGGAACGACCGCCAGTTCCCGCGTCGTCGCCGACAGTTCCATCTTCCGCATCCGCACATCAGGCCCCGGCTCGACCAGTTCGGCCGGCTCGGCCCCCATCTCGCGGCCGGTCGCGTCCCACATCGTCGCGACCGAGACACCGAAAGCGGCCTGCCCGGAGGCGGTGCGATAGGCAACACCCCCAGCGTCGTCCGCACGCACCTCCGGCAGGCCGCTCGTCTCGACATCGAGCACGACGCGGCGCACCTCCGGGTTCGCAGCCGCGGCCCGGTCATGCACGATCAAGTAGGTGCCGACCATGTCGGCCCCCACCCGCACCACCAGGTCCACTCCCGGATAGACCCCTTCGTAGGTGGCGGTGTCACCATCAACCACAGGCTCGGGCAGCGAACCGCGCCAGCCCAACGCCAGCCGCTCGGCTCCCGACTCGAGCGAAGCCAACGCCGCCTCTCCGCCCGTCGATACCGAAATCGGCACCCGCGACGCCACCGGGCTCAGACGGCCGTCCGGGCCCCGGCGCAGAGTCGGATCGGGGTCTCGCCAGCTACCTCGCCCGTCACGCACACGCGCCACCCCGACCGTGTACTCACCCGACAGGACGCCGGACGGTCGCGCGACCACCCGTCGCCATTCGTTCGTGAGACTGGTCACCTCGACGTCCTGCGTCAGCGAACGGGCACGCACCAGCGCGTCCTGCTCGCCCAGCATGCTCGGTGACTCCGCGTGCGCCGAGCGAATCCCGGGCACGCACAGCCCGAGCATCACCGCCACAGCCACCACCGCAGTGAGAAGACGATGTGCGCCCCCAGCCCTGATCATCGAACGATCGCCGCCGGCGGACGGCACCCCGGTGCCCACGGGAAGAAGTCGCAGAACCCCTGCGGCCCGACCGATCCCGACAACAGGATGCTCACCAACGACACCACACCGACAGCCACCACACGACGCATCTATCCGACTCCTTCATCAGCGCTCACCGCGCTCCCCCGGCGAGTAGATTCCCGTGATGCCAGAGCATCCTCGACCTTTTGGACACCTCTCCGTCCACATGGCCACCCAATTCCGTCCACTTGGCCGGGAGAAGGAGCCGCCGGGCATCGTGTGTCACCCTGTTCCCCGTGCGGAAACTCCTCGACCGGATCAACACGGCCAATCCGGGCGCAACGATGCAGACGCTGCTCGCCGTCGCGATGGGAATAGCCTGCATTTCGCTCCATGCCGTGCGGGGAGCGCCGTGGCACACCTTCTTGTTCGATGCCGTCTCGTTCGCCTGGGTTGCTCTCACTCCTCGCTGGGCGGTGCGGTCGGCCTGGATTCTTCTCGCGGCATGGGGAGTCCAACTGGCCCTTGCGCCCGTCGGTGCTTCGCTCGGCGAATACTCGTTACTGCTGCCGATCCTGGGCGGCGTTCCCGAAGGCTCGCGGCGCCCATGGGCCGGATACAGCGTCGCGGTGGTCGTCCTGCTCACCGCGCTCAGCGTCCATCACGACGGAGCGGACGTGCTCGTTCCGGCCGCCGGGCTATGGGTCTTCCTGGTCTTCGCGATGTGGATCATCGCCTACGGCTTCCGGGTAGTCAGGCAAGTTCACGACAACACCGTGCGCCGCACCGTGGCCGAGGACCGTCTCGAACTCGCGCGCAACCTGCACGACACCATCGCGCACGACCTTTCCCTGATCGTGATGCGCACCGAGGAAGCGAAGATCCGGGGAACAACGGAGGACGACCTCGACTACATCGCACACAAGGGGCGAGAGGCGGTCAGCGACATCCGCGCGCTCCTTCACCAGCTTCGAGGCTCCACCCCTGCCATCGACTCCACCGACACGGCACCTGCTCTCACGCAGATCCTCACCACAGCCCAGACCCGCCTTGTGGGAGGAGGTTTCTCACCGGACATCGCCTCAGACGACGTTGTCGCTGATCTGCCCGCCAACGTCAGAACGACGCTCGCGGTCATCCTGCACGAGGCCATCTCGAACATACTCAGGCACGGCGATGCGCAGCTTCCGTGCAGCCTGCTCGTGCAGTCAGACGGCACACGAACCGTTGTCGTACTCACCAACGTCGCCCGCCGAGCGTCCGCCAGCAGCGGGGGCGGCCTGGGCATCGTCGGCATGACCGAGCGCGCAGCCGACTCCGGAGGCGTCCTTCACTCAGGCCGGGACGGGCACCTGTGGCGTACTGAGATCGCGCTCCCCCACCACCGCGCCCAGAAGGAGTAGACCATGACCCGCGGAGAACCGGATCCTCGCCCCATCCATGTTCACGTCGTCGACGACGATCCCCTCGCGCGCCAATCGATCATCGCCTACCTGAAGACAGCTCCGGAGATCATCGCCACAGGTGCCACCGCGGACGGCGCCGAGGCCCGCAGAATCCTCGACGCCTCACCTGCCGACGTCGTGGTCATGGACCTTCGCCTGCCCGGTCTGGATGGAATCGAAACCACGAAGCTGATCCGCGCCGCCCACCCGGACACCCGCGTGCTCCTCATGACCGGCATGGATGATCCGACAACCCTCAACCGAGCGATGACAGCGGGCGTCAGCGGATACGTGTTGAACACCATCACCCCTCAGGCGCTCATCCAGGCGGTTCGAGGGGTAAACGCCGGCCTTCGCGTCATCATGCACGATGTCGTCGACAGCACATGGCGCGATCCCCGCCTGTGGCAACTCGCACCCAGCCCTCCTGTGCCTCGACCTGTTCCCGAGATGACCGTGCGCGAACGCGAAGTGCTCAACCTTTTGCTCACCGGCGCCAGCAACACGGACATGGCCAGCCGGCTGTTCGTCTCCACGACCACGGTCAAAGACACACTCAGCAGCCTGATGCGCAAGTTCGACGCCAGGTCACGCACCCAGTTGGCGATCATCGCGATCGGGCGGGGCGTACCGGCGCCCTCGGCGTCCGAACCCCCATCGTCGGCGGAACAGTCCTGAGTTTCAGGTGTCACAATCACCTCCGTAGTGACCGAAAGGCCGTCAGTGATTTTCGGCGCGTGATTCGACCCGGATGTGAGAAGAACCGGGTCGGTAGTCCGGCCCGGTTCTTCTCACATCCGAGGGCGGTCATCGGAAACCACGCGAGCCAGGGCTCGGATGCCGGCGCATCGGCGTCCGAGCCACCATCTCGACAGACAGCGGACTGAACGGCGCTAGCGCAGCAGCACCACCGACGAGGCGGCGTCCGGGGCGGCCAGTTCGGCGAGCAGCAGGGCGGTGCCGGCCAGGCCGTTCGCCCAGGACAGGTCTCCGTCGGCGCCGCGCAGGCCGCAGGGCCAGTCGCTCGGTTCCTCCGGCAACACCTCCAGCACCGCACAGCAGGCTTCGCGTGCCGTGCGCAGGTGCCGGGGCTCATCCAGCACGCGGGCGGCCAGCGCCAGGACGCCGAGGGGGCCGCCGGTGCCATGGCAGAGGGTCAGCCCGAGCGCGGGAGCCTCACCGGCGCGGGCGGCGTCCGTCACCTTGACCACCTCACGGCCGCACGCCTGCACCGCCACCTCGGCCTCGGCGCGCACCGAATCCAGCGGCCAGGGAAGGGGCACCCGATCGGCGAGTTCCAGCATCCGCAGCCGGACCGCACCCGCCCCGGCGGAACCATGGCACCACAACGCCGGATAGCTGATCCCGCCCTCGCGCAGATCGGGCCAGCCGCCACGCTGCGGATCGAGATGGGCGGCCTCCCAGCGCCACGCCTGGTGGGCCAGCGCCAGCGCCTCGCCGGCCAGCGACGGCCACGCCGCGGACGCCTCGACCAAGGCGAGCAGCATTCCCGAATTGCCGTGGCTGAGCCCGCACAACGGGCGCTCGCCCAGCGCCCGCTCGGGCCAGCAGACACCCCACGGGTGCGGCACGGCCGCCTCCGTCAGCGCGGCGAGTAGCGCCGTCGCGTGCTCGTACCCGTCCGCCCCGCTCCCCGCCGCCCCGCTCCCCGCCGCTCCGTTCCCAGCCGCCCCGCGCTCAGCCGCCAGGCGCGCCCACGCCAGCAGCGAGCCCGCGGTGCCCGCGGTCAGGTCGGTCAAGACGGACGCCTCGGGCGCCGGCCACTCCAAGCCTGCGGCGTCCAGCGCCAGCGCGACACCGCCACGCCCAGACAGCAGTCCCCCGGCCTCCACTTGCCCGGCCAGCCGCGCCACCCGGCGCGCGCCACGCGCGGCGGCCCGGCCGGCGTCCGGGCGACCGAGGGAGGCCGCGAGCTTGCCCAGCGACCAGACGATGCCGGCGTCCGCACCGTAGAACCCGATCGGGCCGGTGACGACGCGCTCGGCACCCTTCTCGCCGATCTCCCAGGACGGCCACAACGTCTCGTTGCCGATCTCGATGCCCGCGGCGAGCAGGACGTCCACGCACGCGTGCGCGGCGCGGAGCAGTCGCGCCGACCGCGGATCGGCGGCAGGACCGGACGCCGGTGCAGCATCGCGCGGCGTTCCCGGGCGGTTCGTCGGTTGTTCCGGACGGTTGAACGGTGCAGGACGGAGGACGGCGGTCATGGCGGGCTCCTATCGGTCGGCGCTAGAGCGCAGGTGCGGGGCGGACGGGTCGAGGCCGTGGTCGGCGAACACCCGGGCGGCGACCGCCACAGGGTCGGCGCCCGAGCCGCGTAGGCGGTGCGCCCGGGCGAGCAACCGGCAGCGGGATTCGCCGAAGCTGAGCTCGCCACCGGGGTCGTCGGCGAGCCCGATGCCGGGTGCGACGGGCGAGGTCAGCGGCGGTACGGCCGGGCGCAGCAGGTCCGCACAGGCGGGCACGAGCAGCGGGGCGACCGCGTCCCAGGCGCCCGTGGGCAGGTAGGCGACCGCGGCGTCCGCGCGGGCCAGGGTGGCGGCGTCGACGCCGATCTTGAACGCCCACGGCTCGGCCGAGCGCACCAGCACCCCGGTGACGCGGGCGACCAGTTCGGGCGCCTGGGCGAGCCGGGCGGCGAAGTAGACCCGGACCAGCCCGGGCGGCGTGCTTCGCCGGTCCCAGGCGGGGCCCCAGGTGCGCCACCAGCCGTCGGCGACCATCGCCCCGTGCCGGGCACAGGCACGCACGCGCGAGCCGCGGCGGGGTGCGAGCCCGGCACCGCCGGCGCTGACGTAGTCGCCTTGGCACAGTGCCCGCGGGCCGGACGCCGATCGCACCACGGCGACGCCGGCGATCCCGCCCGTGACCACCTCGGCGTCACGATCGGCCCACACGGTCCCGCCGGCGTGCGCGGCGCGAAACATGCCCGCCAGCGGCGGCCACCATTCCTCGACCGGTTCGGGCGTGACCGGGCCGACGTACCAGTGCCGGTAGAGCGCCAGGGCGAGATCGTCCTCGGAGAGCGGCGCCCCGGCGGACGCCTCGATCTGCTCGGCGCACGCCAGTGCCGCCCGCACCTGCGCGGCGGTCGCGCCGGCGAAGGATGCGTGGGTCGTGATGGTCATCGAGCACTCCTCACGGATCAAGAGGGTGGCAAGGGGTCAGGCGGCGAGGGCACGCGCCCGGTCGAGATAGTGCGCGGACAACTCCTCGTCCGGGTTCGCGGCGGCCAGCTGCCAGGCGGTCATCACCGTGCGCAGCGTCCACCACACCGGGGCGGGTTCCGGCCGGCCGTAGGCGTCCAGGAAGACTGACGCCGCGGGCGCCTCCGGGCGCGGATCGAGGCCGGCCAGGGTGTCGAGGGCGCACACAACATCCCAGTCGGGATGGCCGAGTCCGGCGTCCTCCAGGTCGATGAACGTCACCCGGGGGCCGTCCACGAACACGTTCAGCGCGGACACGTCGCCGTGCACCCAGCCCCGTGGGGTCCAGGCGGACGCCGCGGCGGCGAGTGCCGAGCGCAGCGGTTCGGCGCCGAGCGCGTCCAGCACCGCCGCGACGCCGGGCGTCCGGACCGCCCCCACCCACGCCGGGCGGCGGGATGCGAGCGGCCACGGAACCGTCGCGGCGGGCGCGGCATCGACCGGAAGGCCGTGCAGCCGGGCCAGCGCCCCGCCCAGGCCCCGGGCCGCCGCGTCCAAGGCCGCCACCGAAGAGACGGCCTCGAGCAACGGACGCCCCGGCGCGGGCCGCGTCCATACCGTGCGCGGATCGCGCTGCGGAAGGAGGGCGGGCACCAGGCCGGAGCCGGCCAGCAGGCCGAGCACCCGGGATTCGACGGCGACCGGATCGGCGCCGGCCAGCCGGGCCGCGAGCCCGGCCTGCTTCACGAAGGCCACCGGGACGCCGCCGGCGTCGATCCGGTGGACGGGATTACTCCGTGCCGTGCTGGCCACACCGATCTGTCCCCGACCAGCCAGGTCGACCGGCACGAGGCCCGCGTGGATGGCTGCGGCCAGCAGGCACGGAGCGCTCACCATCTCAGGACTCCGCGCCCTGAGCGCCGGAGGGGTCCACGCCGAGTTCTTCCAGCGCGGCCAGGTAGCCGGCCCAGAAGGCATCGTCGTACTCGTTGCCCCCGGTGTCCTCGCCGTAGCCGGTCTCCGACTTCGGGCCGACCACGATCTCATCGATCGGGGGCAGCTCGAGGAAGTCGCGGATCTTGATCAGCGGCTCGCAAAGCTGCCGGATCCGGGTGAACCGGGTGGAGTAGATCAGCTTGGTGAACCGCAGACCGTCGACGAAGGCCGCTTCGAAGTCCAGTTCGGGCTCCGGCTCGTCCTGCCCCAGGCCTTTGATCGGCCCGGGCAGATCGCACGCGCGGCTGACCAGCTGGTCACCGCAGATGCGCGTGTTCAGGTCGCACAGCGGACGGGTCACTTCCGGGCACAGCGGACGAGTCGGCGGCAGCTTGATGCACGCCGAGATGGGACGCGTGCACACCGACAGCCGCGAGTCGCAGATCACCTGCTTGGTGATCAGCGGGCAGTTGACCACCGGGCGGGTGAAGCACCGCAGCTGGCGCGTGACCAGCGGCGGGCAGCCGAGATCGCGGGTGACCAGCACCGACGGCCGGGTCTGCATCGTGATGTCCAGCTCCGACAGCGCGGCCGCGATCGGGTTCGCGAACGTCGCCGTCCCGTCGTTCGCACCGGCGAACAGCAGGCCGACGGCGTTGCCGTGGGAGTCCATGATCACCGAGCCGGAGTCGCCACGATCGGAGAAGCGGGCGTTCCGCGCGGTGTCGGGACTGATCCGCACCTGGTTGCGCAGCGTCCGGTTGCCGATGGTGCCGCCATAGTTCACGGTCACGGTGGCATCCACCGAATGCACCGTCCCGAAGGTGTGATCGGTGGTCCGGCCGCGCTTCTGGACGGCCATGCCGGCCGTCGCCGTCGCCGTGCCGGTCACCCAGCCGACGTCCTGGACGCGGGCTTCCCAGGCCTGGCCGGCATCGAGGGTGACGACGGCACCGTCCACGTTCTCCGACAGCACCGCACGGGTGAGGGTGCCGAATTGGGCTCCGGTGTTGCTGGAGTCGGGCATGCTCGGCTGCGTCATCCGGTCCGCGGTGGTCCAGGCCAGGGTGCGGGCCGCGACGTGGAAGTTGGTCAGCGCCATCGTCGCGCCGGTGGCGTTGTCGCGCACCAGTGCGCCGAGGGTGCCCGAGCTGTTGTAGTAGCCCGCGGTCGGCACCTCGGGCGGGGTGAGGTAGATGGGCGCGTGCGGGCCCATGCTGATGCCGCCGACCAGGGTCGGATAGGCGGACGGGTCGAGCTGGAGGGCGCCCGGTTCGACCGGGGTGAGCACCTGCAGTTCGATCACCATCTGCTGCACGTCGGTCTTGATGCCGTCGATCTCGACCGGGACGCGATCGGATTCGGCGATCGTTTCCAGGGGCCGCTTCTGGTCGACGTAGACGACGATGCTGAGCTCGCCGGTGGGGACGCCGTCGACGATCTTCTCGGCGATGTCGACGCCGGTGACGCCGTTGCGGCCGAGCAGCTCGTCCTCGATGCGCTGCTTGACGGGACGGATCTGTTCCCGCGTGAGATGGGCAGCCATGATTGCTCCTTCTGCGATCGGTTCGCCCCCTTGGATGCGGGAGCCGAACGGTTGTGATGAAGGACGCCGCACGCCGGCCCGGTGATACATCGGGCCGGCCATGTATCAAGAGGGAGGATTCGTGCTCCTGTTAACTGTCCGAGGTCCGCCGTAGGCTGACCGCCACCATCTCCGGAGCCCCGCTCCACGCCCGCAGGAGACGCCGATGAGCACGTCAGCCCCCATGCCCGCCTTCCCACCTGGCGCCGCTCGTGCGCTTAACGCCCGCGTCCTCGACCCGGCCACCGCTCGGCCGGCCGCCAGGAGCACCCTCAAGAAGGGCAGCCTGCAGCCGACCGCCTACGTCGCCGATTCCCTGCTCCTCCACGGAAGCTCCGCAGATCATGCGGTGACGCTGAGAATGATGAACGCGGTCGGCTCTGAACTGGGGCTCGTGCTCCGAGAGCCGGATCGATCCCCGGAGGATCCGGAGCGTCCGCAGACCGTGCGGACGGCCCTCGAGCCGGCCGAGCCTGCCCAGGACGCCGTTCAACCCGTGATCGTCGACGCCTGGACGCTGATGCAGCATGCGCTTGAGCGGTATCCGGAGTTGGAGGGAAAGGTCTTCCTCAACCACATCGTGTCGATGACAGCCCCCACCTACGGCTCCGTCGACATGTGGGTGTACGTCGGCGGCATCTCGGGCCACGTCGGGCGCGGACTGTCCGAATACGGCCCTGGCTTCGGCGGACGGACCCCGTTGGCCTACTGCGGCCCTGACCCGCGATCGCTGGCGGCCGAGGTGGGCGAGAACGCGCCCGTCGTCGCGATTCTCGACACCGGCATCGGCGTCCACCCCTGGTTCACCGACAGCCATCACACTCCGCTCCCCGGCGTCCTGATCAACCCGGATCTACCGGGCGGGAAGGCCTGCGCCGGCTTCCTGCCTGAGGAGGATCCCGAGAACACCGGCGTGGTGAGCGATCGGCTCAACGGCGCGCTCGACAACGCCGCAGGGCACGGCACCTTCGTCGCCGGCATCGTCCGGCAGCGCTGTCCGCAGGCAAGCATCCTGGCGATCCCGCTGCTGAACTCCTGGGGTCTGTGCGAAGAAGCGCAGGTGATCATCGCGCTCGAACGCCTGGCCGCGGCTCGGCGGGCCTTCAATGAGGAGCACCAGAAGAACGCCTATCGCGTCGACGTGGTCAATCTCTCGCTCGGGTACTACCACGAGTCATTCGACCCGTTCGTGCCCCTGGACCCAGCCAACCCGTTCGATCCTTTCGATCCGAACACCCCGCTGGCGCCGGTAGCGCCGCTGGTGATGGCGCTGCGAGGGTTGACCGATCTCGGGATCGAGATCGTCGCGGCCGCGGGCAACGATGCCACCGAGGCACCGTTCCTTCCTGCCGCACTCGCCCCCGCGTTCGCCGCGATGAGCGAGCACACCCAGGGAACGCTGCATTCGGTCGGCGCGCTCAACCCGGACGGTGAGACCGTCGCGCTGTTCTCCAACGGCGGGGCATGGGTGCACGAGTACGCCCCCGGCGCGGCCGTGGTCAGCACGGTTCCGGTGACGCTGAGCGGTTCGGCCCAGCGGAGCGTGGCCAGCCACGACCCGGTGCACCAGGCCCATCCCGTCCGGGCCACGATCGATCCCGACACGCACACCTCGGGATTCGCGCTCTGGTCAGGCACCTCGTTCGCCGCACCCCACGTCGCCGGCGATCTGGCCGCGACGATCGTCAGGGGGTAGAAGTCATGACCGAGCCGTTGACCAGCCCCGCCACTCTCGCCGCGCGCGCGGGCCAGGCCTTCCAGGCCTACCGGGACGATCCGGGAACACCGATCGACGACTTGGTCCGCCTGGTGACGCCCATCCTGTGGCACTGCGCCCGGGGACAGGGGCTGGATGAGGCCAGCGCCGGCGATGTCGTCCAGACGGCCTGGATGCGCCTGGTCGAGCGGGCGTCCACCATCGCCGATCCGCAGGCGGTGCTCGGCTGGCTGCTGTCGACCACGCGCCGCGAGGCCTGGCGGGTGGCGGCCGCGCACCGGCGGGCGAGGGGCGAACTCGACGAACGGACGCCCGCCACCACCCCCGATCCGGCGGCCCAGGCCGGCCTGGACGAACAGAGCCAGGTGCTATGGGCCCACGTCAGCGCATTGTCCGAGCGCTGCCGCGCGCTGCTGCGCGTGATCGCTCATGCCGACCGCCCCGACTACGCACTGCTGAGCGAAGCTCTCGGCATGCCGGTCGGGAGCATCGGACCCACCCGAGGCCGATGCCTCGCCAAGCTGCGCGCGGCACTCGCCGCCGATCCTCGATGGGAGACCGCATCATGACCCGACCCGACATCCCCCCTGACGCGGGGGCCGAACTCGACGCGGTCGATGCGGCGCTACTGTCCCAGATCGCCGCGCTGTACGACCGGATCGATCCCGCCCCGGCCACATTGGCCGACGAGATCTGCCTGGCCCTCGCTCTGGCCGAACTGGACGCCGACCTGGCCGCTTTCGAACGGTCCGACCAGGGTGTCGGCGTCCGCTCGCACGACTACCAGCGGGTCAGTTCGCTCACCTTCTCGGTGGGCACCTGGTCGATGCTGGTCACGGTGACGCCGCTGGATGGCACCTTCGTGCGGCTCGACGGCTGGCTGACCGGTGACGCGTCCGCCCGGGTGGAGTTGCGCGAGCGCGCGCGCAGCACGGCGTTGACCGCCGATGAGGGCCGCTTCACCTTCGGGCGGGTCGAGCGAGGGCTGGTCCAGTTCCTGGTCACCAGTTCGGATCCGGGCGCCCGCCCGGTGATCACCCCCCACGTCGAGGTCTGACCTCCGCGGCTGCCGATGACCGCTCCCTCGACTCCGGCCGATGCCGTCGCCACGCTCGTCCAGCAGGCGCTGGGCGAGCTCGGGTCTGGGCGCGTCGCCACCGCGCGCCGGCTGCTGCGCCGCGCCGTCGACCAGGCCTCACGCGCCGGTGGCGACGAGGCCCGGGTGCTGCGCGGGCGCACGCTGGTCACCCTGGCGGCCGCCGAGCACGACCGGATCGGCTTGGACGGGGCGTTGGCACTGCTGGACGAAGCCGAAAAGCTCGCCGTCATCGGACACGCCCACCCCGAGGCGGCAACGGTCGGCGTCCTGACCCGCGTGCAGCGTGCCGCGCTGCTCGGACGTTCGGGCCGCTGGCAGGAGTCGGTGACGCTGTACGACGGGCTGGCCGGCCACCCCCTGCTGCCGTCGCGCGCGGCCTGCGCGGTCGAACTCAACCGCGGGCTGGGCCGCCAATTCCTCGGAGACGAGTCAGCCAGCGAGGAGCCGCTACGGCGCGCGGAGGAGATGGCCGCCTTGTACGGCCACCTCGACATACAGGTCGCCGCCTTGCACAACCGTGGTGCGCTCGCCCTGAGGCTCGGTGACGTGCCGACCGCACTGGAGTTGATGGCGCGGGCCTCCGCACTCGCCCCCGACGTGCAGCCGGTCGCCGCGCTGCTCGGCCACGCCCGGGCACTGATGGAGGTCGGCCTGACCGACGAGGCGGGCCCGTTGCTCAGCGAGGCCGCGGGCGTGGCCTCCGCGTCCGGCGGGCGGCTCGACCTGGCTGAGACCTGGATGGAGCAGGCGCGGCTCGCCCTGTTACGCGACGACCCGGCGCACGCCCGCGCCCTGGCCCGCCGCGCCGCACGGTCGTTCGAACGCCTGGGCGCCTCCACGTGGGCACGGCGCGCCCGCCTGGTCGCTCTGGAGGCCGGCTTGATGGACGCCGAACGCCCCGGATCCCGTGCCGGCAGCAGCCGGCTGGTGGCCGAAGCCAGGAGCCTCACCGACGGCAACGACCCGATGGCACGCGCCTTGCTGGCCACCGCGCTCGTGCACGCCGGGCAGGACCAGGCCGCGGCCGTGGCGCTCGGCCGGTTCTCACGCGGCGCCGCACCGCTGAGCGACACCCTGCGCACCGGCCTGGCGCGGGCACGCGTCCATGCCGCGCTCGGACGCCGGCGCAGCGCCGACGCCGCCCTCGCCGCGGCGGCCGAACTGCTGGCCCGGCATCAGGCCGGGCAGAGCGATCTCGAGTCGCGCACCGCGCTCGCCGTGCACGGCCGGCGGCTGCGGGAGCTCGACGTGGCGCTCGCGCTCGCTGACGGCGGCGTCCCCGCGGTGTATCGGGCCAGCGAGCGCTGGCGCAGTGTCGCCCGGCGGTTGCCGTGGATCGTGCCCGGGGCGCCGGTGACCGAGACCGATCTGCGCCCGGCCTCTCTGGCGGCGATGCGCGCGGCGCTGCGCAGCCGGCGCACCGGGCTGATCAGCCTGATCCGTCATCGCGGCGAGGTGCTCGCCCTCACCCTGGGCGACGGACGCGAGCGACTCAGCCGGCTGGGCACCGAGGAGTCCTGGCGCGAGGCGGCCTCCCGGATCGCCGCGGACGCGCTGGCGCTGTCCCGGGTGGCCGATCCCGCGCTGCACGCCGTCGTCCGGGCCTCGCTGGAGGCCTCGGCCCGGCACCTGGGCGATCTGCTGGCCCCGGCCGTTCCGGCGTCCGCCTGTGACCAGGTGGTCGTGATTCCCTCCGAGATCCTGGGACCGGTGGCCTGGCGTCTGGTGCCCGGCCTGGCCGGGCGGCCGATCGTGGTGGCGCCGGCGGCGACCGCCTGGCTCGAACGGGCCACCACCCCGGCGGCAGGCCCGGACGCCCGCACTACCGCCCTGGCCGGCCCCGGCCTGGAGCGGGCGAGCGCCGAGGCGACGGACGTCGCCGCGCTGCGCGGCGGGATGCTGCTCACCGGCCCGGACGCCGACCGGGCTGCGCTGCTGGACGCGGTCGCCGCGCCCGGGGTGGTGCACGTCGCCGCGCACGGCACCCATCACGAGCAGAGCCCGATGTTCTCCTCCATCCGCCTGACCGACGGGCCCGCCTACGCGCACACCATCCAGCGGGTCGGGGTGCGGGCCGGGCTGATCGTGCTGTCCGCCTGCGAGGTGGGCCGGTCGCAGCCGCGCCCGGGCGATGAGGCGCTCGGGCTCACCGCCGCGTTGCTCGCCTGCGGTGGCCGCACCGTGGTGGCGGCCTGCGGGCCGGTTCCGGACGCGACCGCCGCCGCGATGATGCCCGCGCTGCACGCGGGCCTGCTGGCCGGCCTGGACGCCGCGACCGCGCTCGAGCGGTGCGCGGGCGACGATCCGGCCTGGCTGTTCTGCGCCTACGGCGCGGCGTGAGCCCCGGCGGTGGCCTTCTCAGCGGTGGCCTTCTCAGCGGTGGCCTTCTCAACGGACGCCGCACGCGGGCGTCCCCAGCGCAGCGACTCGATCGCCACGTCGCCCGCGGCCGCGCCGAGCGACGCGGACCGGTGATCGGCCTGGGGCAGGATCAGGCTGGTGATCGACACGGTGCCGCCGTCGGCGAACACCTCCAGTGAGAACTCGCTGAGCACCACCAGCAGGTCGGCCTCGGCGCCGGCGCGCGGGCGCGGCACGCGGTGCACATTGGTCCAGGCCGGATAGACGCCGCCGGCGGCGTCCGTGCGATCGAGCAGGATCTCATCACGGGTCACCGTCACGACCACGCCCCCGGAGCCGTCGGGTGCGGTCCGCAGCCGGAGCTCGGCGCGGGCGTCCGCCCCGAGGCGCAGCCGTGCCTGCAGCACCCGATCGCCTTCGACCGGTTCGGGCGCTGCCCACCGATCGGACGCCACCGCCTGCGCCCAGTCCAGTGCGGGCAGCACCGGCAACTGGGTGACCCGCGGCCCTGAGGGCGTCGAGGCCAGGGCCAGCCGGCGCGCCAGCGTCATCGCCCCGCGGGTGGCGTTGCGCAGCGGGGCGTCCCGGGCGTAGACCCAGTTGTCCATCCAGGCGATCAGGGTGCGATGTTCGGCGGGCAGGTTGTCGAAGGTGACGCCCGCGTAGTAGTCGGGGCCGTGATCGAGCCACCGGTGCCCGGCCTCGTCGGCGGTGAAGGTCGTCCCGTCGAAGTCGCCGACGAAGTACTGCATGCCGGGCACGTCCGGATCGCCGGTCGGCCCGAGGCTGACCAGCAGCACCCAGCGGGTCTCGCCGGTGCCGTCGATCTGCAGCGGGAACAGGTCGGGGCATTCCCAGATGCCGTTGACCGATCCGGCCGGGCCGAAGGCCGACAGGTAGCTCCAGTGCAGCAGGTCGTCGGAGCGGTAGAGCACCACCTGGCGGTCGATCGCCTCCACGGCCAGCATCACCCAGTAGGAGCCGGTCTCGCCCTGCCAGCGGAAGACCTTCGGGTCGCGGAAGTCGGTGGAGCCACGATCGGCGACCGGGTTGCCGTCGTACATCGTCCAGGTGAGACCGTCGTCGAGGCTGTAGGCGATCGACTGCGCCTGGTGCCGGGGCTCGCGGCGGTGCGCGGTGTAGATGGCGACCAGCGCGGGATCGGCCGCGGTACCCAGGCCGCTGGTGTTGCCGTGGTCGACCACCGCCGACCCGGAGTAGATCTGCTCCTCCTCGGTGCACCACAGCGCCACCGGATGGTCCTGCCAGGTGACCAGATCGGTGCTGGAGGCGTGCCCCCAGCTCATGTGCGCGTGGGTGTTCCCGTACGGGTTGTACTGGAAGAACAGGTGATAGCGGCCCTTGTGGAAGACCAGACCGTTGGGGTCGTTCAACCAGTTGGCAGGCGGCACGTAGTGCATGGCGGCGGAAGGCTCTCTCGATCAGGAACAGGGGAGGGAAACAGCGACGGAGGCCCGCCGGAGCACATCCGGCGGGCCTCGTCAGACCACTTTACTTGCCGACGCCGGCGGTGAGGCCGTCGCGCAGCGGCTTCTGGCCGAACACGAAGACCACCAGTGCCGGGATCATCGAGATGATGACGCCCGCGAGCACGGTCGACACGCTGCCGGTGCCCAGGTTGCCCTGCAGGGTGACCAGGCCGAGCGGCAGGGTGAAGTTCTGGTCGCTGATCGTCATGATCAGTGGCCGGAAGAACTCGTTCCAGTGGTAGTTGAACGCCAGGATGCCGACGATGGCCAGACCCGGGGTCGACAGCGGCAGGTAGATCTTGAAGAAGGTCCCCCACGGACCGGCTCCGTCGATCTCGGCCGCCTCGCCGAGTTCGGCCGGCAGACCCATGAAGTACTGCCGCATCAGGAACGTGCCGAACGCGGTCGGCAGCGCCGGGATGATCAGGGCCAGCAGTGTGTCCGCCAGGCCCATGCCGCGGATCAGCATGAACACCGGGACGATGGTGACCTGCATCGGCACCATCATCGTCGCCAGGATCAGGCTGAACAGGATCTTCTTGCTGCGGAACTCGAACCGGGCGAACACGTAGCCCGCCATGGCCGCGCTCAGCATCTGCCCGACCGCGACGATCGCGGTGACCAAGGCGCTGTTCCAGATGTACAGCCACACCGGGATCTTCTTGAACACGTCGGCGAAGGCCGCCAGGCCAAAGGTCGTGACATTGGTCTCGACGTCGCTGGGGGTCAGCGACACCCACAACGTCCACACCACGGGGCCGAGCGTCAGGAAGGTGCCCAACGCCAGGATCAGGTACTTGCCTGCGGTGCCGACGGCGTACAACGGAGAACGCTTCTCAACTGCTTCGATGCTGCTCATTGGTTCTCCACCTCACCCGTAGAAGACGTAACGCTGGCTGAGCTTGAACTGGATCCCGGTGACCACCATGATCAGCAGCGTGAGCACGATGCCGATGGCGGAGGCGCCACCGAAGTTGAGCTCACGGAACGCCGATTCGTAGATCACCATGACCGCGGTCCGGGTCTCGTCACCTGGGCCACCGCGGGTCAGAACCCACGGCTGATCGAAGATCTGCAGCGCGTTGATGATGGCCATCACGGACGCCACCAGCAGCGTCGGGCTGATCAGCGGCAGGGTGATGTTGCGGAACTGCGCCCAGCCGGTCGCGCCGTCGATGGACGCCGCCTCGTAGACCTCCTTGGGGATGCCCGCGATGCCACCGATGAACAGCAGGAAGGTCAGCCCGAAGTTCTGCCACACGTACACGATCAGCACGACGACCTTGGCACCGAAGCCGGTGGTCAGCCAGCCGACCTTGCCGATGCCCAGCAGGCCGAGGAACTGGTTGATCAGGCCGAACTCCTGGTTGAACAGGTAGGCCATGATCAGCGAGACCGAGGCGGCCGACAGGATCAGCGGGAAGAACAGCGCCGAGCGGAAGAAGGTCCGCAGCCAGTTCGGCATCTTGGACTGCACCAGCAACGCCAGCAAGAGCGCGACGGCCAGCTGGACGATGACCGCGACGACGACGAAGCCGATGGTGTTCAGGAACGATGTCGCGACGGTCGGGTTCGTCACGAGTTCGGCGAAGTTGTTCAGGCCGACGAACCGGGGCGCGGTGATGATGTCCCACTGGAAGAACGCCAGCACGGTGGAGATGATGATCGGCAGGAAGTTGAACAGGCCCAGACCGATCACGGTGGGCGCGAGGAAGACCCAGGTCAGCGTGCGGTTCTTCCTCGACAGCGGATCGGAGCCGGGCTTGGAGGCCTTGGGGGTTGGGGTAGTGGACATCATCGTCCCTTCAGTGCGAGTTCGAGGTCACGCTGCATCGTCTCCAGACCGCGACGGACGCCGTCGGGGCCGTTGGTGATCGTCGTGACGACGTTCTTGATCAGCGCGGATTCGACGGCAGCCTGCTGCGGCGGTGCCGGCATGGGTCCGGTGTCGGGGAACTTCTCCAGCGTGTCGTAGAACACCTGCCAGTGCTTGGGACCGACGCCGGCGTTGTAGCGCTCGGTGTTCAGCGACCGGCGCGGAATCGACGAGTCCGGGTCGGGGTGGGCGATGGCCATGCCCTCATACGACACGCAGTACTTCAGCCACTGCCAGGCCTCGTCCTTGCGCTCGGAGGTCGCCATGATGGCGTAGCCGCCGGCACCGAACTGGTGCCGCTGGCCGCGCATCTTCGGGAAGAAGGTGACGTCGTAGTCGTCGTTGCCGACGCCGGCCTCCTTGAGGCCCTTCACCCAGAAGCCGCCGGCCGGGGTCATGCCGACCTGGCCGGTCGAGAACAGCGCCACCAGCTCGTTCCCGCCGCCCTGGGCCGGGTTGGCCGCCAAGCCCTCGGAGACGAGCCGCTGCAGCACCGAGAAGCTCTCGACGGTGCGCTCGTTGAGCGCGTCCGCGTTCTCCCACAGGTAGCCGCCGCCGCGCGGGGGGATGCCGGGGTAGAACTTCTCCCAGAACCACTCGCCGCCAGGCGCCTTCTCTTCGGTGAGGAAGCTGGTCTGGTTGACATAGAGCCACGGCACCACGCCGCCCCACAACCGGTTGTTCCAGAAGTACGGCAGGAAGGTGCCTGAGGCCCCCTTCTTCATCGCCCGGGCGAGGGTGAAGAAGTCGTCGATGTCCCAGTTCTCGTCGGGGCGCCCCATGCCGGAGCGCTCCAGTGCCTGGGTGTTGTAGAACACGTTCGCGGCGTTGAAATTGTCGGGCAGCTGGTACAGGTGACCCTTGTAGAGGAACGACTCGATCAGTGAGGGGTGGACGTCGTCGAAGTACTCCTTCATCTCGTCGGCGTCCCGCTGGACGTACTCGTCGATCGGGTGGGCCATCCGCGAGGCGAACAGCTGCGTTCCCTCGGTGGCCACGGTGACGACGTCCGGCGGTGTTCCGGCCGCGATCATGGTGAGGATCTTCGCGAAGTACTCGCTCCAGTCCTGGCCCTGGATCGCCACGATGCGCACAGCGATGCCGGGGTTCTTCTTCTGGAAGCCGTCGACCAGCTTCTGGCGCGCGAGGGCGTCCTGCTGGGTTCCGAACAGCGCGACGGTGAGCGCTTTCTGCCCCCGTCCTGGAATATCGGCGCCGGTGAGGCGTGGCCAGGAGACGGCCGTGCCTATCGCGCCGAGGCCGGCCAGCCCGATGACTGCCCGGCGACTGAGATCAACCACTATGTTGCTCCCCTGCGGGTGGAGGCTCCGTGCCCGGTCGCGGGTTACGACGGGCCGGTTGCCACGGATGCTAAATCCTTTTAGCAGCGGAACGTTAACACCACCCCGCGCGCGGCGACAAGGCTATGTGCTGAAATGGGCCCCGGGTTCTCAGCAAGGGAGATGATTCGCGATGCGCAGAAAGTCCGGCTCGCGCGTGACCCTCGCCGACGTGGCCGAGCGCTCGGGGATGTCGAAGTCCGCGGTGAGCATGATCCTCAACAACAAGCCAGGCTCGCGGTTGTCCGCCGAGGCCATCGAGCGGGTGCGCGCGGCGGCGTCCGAACTCGACTACCGGCCCAACCCGGTCGCCCAGAGCCTGCGCTCGGGCAAGACCCGAGCCATCGGGTTGATCAGCGATCAGGTGACCATCACCCGCTACGCCACCAATATGATCGTCGGCGCGCTGAACGCCACCCGGGAGCACCGCCACACGGTGTTCATGGCCGAGACCGGCAGCGAACCGGACGCCCTGGGCGAGGCCATCTCGGCCATGCTCGACCGCCGCGTGGACGGCATCGCCGTCGCCCTGATGGGCGCGCGCATGGTCGACGTTCCCGAGGTGCCGACCGACACCCCCCTGGTCATCATCAACGGCACCACCTCCGACGATCACCCCAGCATCCTGCCCGACGAGGCCGGCGCGGGGCGCGCGGTCGCGCAGAGCATCCTGGACGCCGGGCACCGGCACATCGGCGTCCTGGGCGAACTCGATGCGACCATCACCGTCGATCCGCGCCGCACCGTCACGATCGGTTCCCGCTTCCGGGCCATCAACGAGACCCTCGCCGCAGCGGGAGTCGAGCCGGCCTGCGCACCGATGGAGCTGTGGTCGCCGCCGACCGGGTACGAGACGACGCTGCGGCTGATGGCCGAGCGCCCCGGCCTCACCGCGCTGATCGCCGCCAACGACAATGTGGCGTTCGGCATCTACCAGGCGCTGACCGAACTCGGGCTGCGGATTCCCGAGGACGTCTCGGTGATCTCCTTCGACGACGAAGAGGTGGCGGCCTACCACCGGCCCGGACTGACCACCGCGCGGCTGCCGTACGAGGAGATGGGCAGACTGGGCGCCGAGATGCTTCTCGGCGCCCAGGAGCTGCGTCACGCCGTCCTGCCCATGCCGCTGATCTGGCGGGGCTCGGTGCGCGACCTGTCGGCGAACTAGCCCAGTTCGATCAGGGCCTCGCCACCGGCGACGGAGTCGCCCTTCGCGACGAGGATGCGTGCCACCTTGCCGTCGGCCGGCGCGGTGATCTCGGTCTCCATCTTCATGGCCTCCAGGACGCACAGCACCTGGCCGGCGCTGATCTCCTCACCCTCCTCGACCAGGATCCGCGACACCGAGCCCGACAGGGGCGCGGTCACCGCGTTGGCGGAGGTCGCGCGCACCGACGCCGTGGTCGCCACCGGCGCACCGGTACCACCGCCGCCGATCACGATCGCGCCGACATCGCGCTTCTCTTCTTCCTGAACGTCGACCTCGATGGAATACGGGATCCCGTTGACGGTCACCTTCAACTTCATGGGTTGTGCCTTTCAGATCACCGCAGGTGCAGCGGTGCGTGGACGTGCTGAGAGCGACGGGTCGTCGACTGCCAGGCGGAGGACTGGGTGAAGTGCGCCTGGCGGCGCTTGGCGCGGTGACCGAGGTAGGCGGCCACCGCGGCCGCGATGGCGACGATGGTCTCCTCAGGCACATTCTGCGCATTCAGCAGCTTGATGCCCTTGATCTCGGTCTCCAGGGTCACGACCCGCTCGGTCAGCAGCTTGACCGCTGCCAGCAGTTCGGCATTGACATCGTCAGACATGAGCGCTCCGATCAGACCGGGCCGAGGCCGTGCTTCTTGGCCGGCCGCAGTTCGCGCTTGTTGATCAGCACCTCAAGGGCCATCGCCACCTTGCGGCGGGTGTCCTCGGGGTTGATGATGTCGTCGACCAGGCCGCGGGATGCGGCGACGAACGGCGTGGAGAAGGTGTTGCGGTACTCCTCGACGAGTTCCTCGCGCTTGGCCGCCGGATCCTCGGCTGCCTCGATCTCACGGCGGAACACCACGTTGGCCGCACCCTCGGCACCCATCACCGCGATCTCGGCGGTCGGCCAGGCGAACACCTGGTCGGCGCCCAAGTCCTTGGAGCACATCGCCAGGTAGGCGCCGCCGTAAGCCTTGCGCAGCACGACGGTGATCTTCGGGACGGTCGCCGCCGAGTACGCGTACAGCATCTTCGCGCCGTGGCGGATGATGCCGCCGTGCTCCTGCGCGACGCCGGGCAGGAAGCCGGGGACGTCGACCAGGGTGACCAGCGGGATGTTGAACGCGTTGCAGAAGCGGATGAACTTGCTCGCCTTGTCGGAGGCGTTGATGTCGAGCACGCCCGCCATCACGTTCGGCTGGTTCGCCACCACGCCGACGCTGCGGCCGTTGATCCGGGCGAAGCCGATCACGATGTTCATCGCGTAGCCGGCCTGCACCTCGAGGAAGTCGCTGTGGTCGACCAAGCGGGCGATCACCTTACGGACGTCGTAGCCCTTGGTGCCCTCGACCGGGACGATGCCCAGCATCTGCTCGTCGGGGTCGACGTAGGGGTCGGGGTCGATGACCGGCGGATCCTCGGTGTTGTTCTGCGGCAGGAAGCTCAGCAGCTTCTTGGCGATCAGGATCGCCTGGGTGTCGTCGTCGGCCACGAAGTGGTTGACGCCCGAGACGCCCATGTGCGCATCCGCGCCGCCCAGGGCGTCCTGGGTGACCTTCTCACCGGTGACCGAGGCGATGACGCCGGGGCCGGTGATGAACATGTGCGCCTTGCGGGTCTGGATGATGAAGTCGGTCAGCGCCGGGCTGTAGGCCGCGCCACCCGCGCACGGGCCGGAGATGATCGAGATCTGCGGCACCGCGCCCGACAGCTTCACATTGCTGTAGAACACCTGGCCGTAGCCGGACAGCGAGTCAATGCCCTCTTGGACACGCGCGCCGCCGGAGTCATTGACGAACACGAACGGGGTGCCGCACTTGAGCGCGGACTCCATCATGTCGACGACCTTCTTGGAGTGGGTCTCACCCGCGGAGCCGCCCACGACGGTGAAGTCCTGGCTGGCGATGTGCACCGGACGCCCCAGCACCGCGCCGGTGCCGGTGATGACGCCGTCGGCCGGCATGTCCGCGACATCCATACCGAAGGTGACGGTGCGGTTGCGGCGGAACAGCCCGATCTCCTGGAAGGTGTCCTCGTCCAGCAGCGCGTCGATGCGCTCGCGCGCGGTCAGCTTGCCGGCGTCGCGCTGCTTCTGCAGCCGCGCCTCGCCGCCGCCGAGCCGGTCCTTGTTGCGCCGCTTGTGGACGGCCTCGACCTGCTCTTCCATGCTCAATGGCTTCTTGGCCATGACTGTCACGCCCTTTCCACGGTGACGGAGTGGTCGCGTCCACCGAGGGACACCTTGTACGTGATCGGACCGCGGACCGCGCGGTCGGAGTCACCCTTGGCAGCGGCCTGCTCGGCCATCTGCTCGGCGGTCTTACCGACGTTCTTGGGGCCTTCGCCGCGCTTGGCGAAGAAGCCCGGCGCCACCGACGGGAACATGGCGTAGGTCAGCACGTCCTCATCGGTTCCGTCGGCACCCTCCAGCTTGGCGGCGTCGGCCACCAGCGTCTCCCACTCGGGCTCGAGCAGGTCGGCCGGGCGGACCTCGATCGGCTCCTTCTTGGTCTGCGCCTGCGCGATCTCGATGACCTCGGCATTGCGCTCGCCGATGCATTCGCCGTAGTAGCCGAGCATCAGGTCGGCGAACTCACCGGTGAGCACCTTGTACTTGCCCATCAGCACGTTGAACACGGCCTGGGTGCCGACGATCTGGCTCGACGGGGTGACCAGCGGCGGGTGGCCGGCGTCCGCCTTGACCAGCGGCACCTCCTCCATCACCTCGCGGATGCGGTCGCCCGCGCCCTGGGCCCTGAGCTGGCTCTCCATATTGGAGAGCATGCCGCCGGGGATCTGGCTGGAGAAGATGTCGGTGTCGACCAGGGTCGCCGACTCGAACTCGGCGTACTTGGGGCGCACCTTCGCGAAGTGGTCACGGATCTTCAGCAGGCGATCCATGTCGAGGTTCGTGGTGTATTCGGTGCCCTCCAGCATCGCCACCAGCGACTCGGTCGGGTTGTGGCCCGGGCCCAGGCTCATCGAGCTGATCGCGGTGTCGACCACGTCGGCGCCGGCCTCGATCGCCTTCATCAGGCTGACCAGCGTCACGCCGGTGGTGGAGTGGCAGTGCACGTTGATCTGCACGTCGCCGTAGGTGTCCTTGATGCCCTTGACGATGTCGTAGGCGGGCTGCGGCTGCAGCAGCGCGGCCATGTCCTTCAGCGCGATGGACTCAGCCCCCATGTCGAGCAGCTGGCCGGCGAGCTTGATGTAGCCCTCGGTGGTGTGCAGCGGGGAGATCGTGTAGCAGATGGTGCCCTGGGCGTGCTTGCCGGTCTTCTTGACCGCCTTCATCGCGCGCTCCATATTGCGCGGGTCGTTGAGGGCGTCGAAGACGCGGAAGACGTCCATGCCGTTCTCGGCGGACTTCTCCACGAAGCGGTCGACGACGTGGTCCTCGTAGTGGCGGTAGCCGAGCAGGTTCTGGCCGCGCAGCAGCATCTGCAGGCGGCTATTGGGCATCAGTTCACGGAAGGTGCGCAGGCGCTTCCACGGGTCCTCGTTGAGGAAGCGGATACAGGAGTCATAGGTGGCCCCGCCCCAGCACTCGACGCTCCAGTAGCCGGCCTGGTCGATATCGGTACAGGCATCGACCATGTCCTCCATGGCCATGCGGGTGGCCATCAAGCTCTGATGCGCATCGCGGAGCGCGACCTCGGTCACGCCGATGGTTCGTGCAGTCATGGGGATCATCCTGCCACCTTTCCTCCTACAATGCGTAGGAGAGACCAATAACCCAGGAATACCGCACTAAAAATTGTCTGGGAAGATGGACGTCATGTCTTGGCTCGCCTTCGCTGGCCCGCTGCTGTTCGCGGTCGCGCTCGTCCTCCTGCCGGGCCTGGCGATCGCGCTGGCCGCCGGACGCCGCGGTTTCGGCGCTGCCGCCCTGGCCCCCGCGCTCTCGTTCACCGCGATCAGCGTGGGCGCGATCGCCGGGGCCGCCGCGGGTATTCCGTGGGGGTGGTGGACGCCGCTGGCCACCGCCGCCGTTCTGTCCGGCCTCGCCTGGGCGCTCCGCCGGGCGCTGGCCCGCTGGCTGCCGCCCGCCGAGACCCGCACCCCGCTGCGCGAGCAATGGCCGTGGTGGGCCGCCGCCGCGGTCGCCATGGTGCTGTGGCTACGCCATCTGCGCAACGTGTTCGACCGCCCGGACGCCTTCTCGCAGACCTTCGACAACATCTATCACCTGTCCCTGACCCGCTTCATGGCCGCCAGCCACAACGGCTCCTCCCTCGCCGCCGGTGGCCTGGAGGGCCCAGGCGTCCACACCTTCTACCCGGCCGCGTTCCACGATCTCGCCTCGCTGGTGCTCCTGGCCTTCCCCGGCAGCATCACGGTCGCGCTCACCGCCGCGGTATGGGCGATCGTGGCCGTGGCCTGGCCGCTGGGGGCGCTGTTCCTGGTCCGGACGCTGGCCCCCACCGGCCCGGCCGCCGCCCTGGGCGCCGGCGTCCTGGCCGCGTCCTTCACCGGCTTCCCGCTGCTGCTGATCAAGTTCGGCGTCCTCTACCCGAACCTGACCGGCCTGACGCTGCTGCCCGCGGCGGTCGGGCTGACGGTCGAGGCACTCGGACTGGGACGCGAGGCCCGCTACGACCCGCGCGCGCTGCTGCTGGGCGGGCTGGCACTGCCGGGGCTCTTCCTGAGCCACCCGTCCGCGGTGCTCTCCCTGTTCGCCATCGCCACGCCGATGCTGCTGGTCCAGATCGTGCGCGAGACCCGGGCACTGGTCGCGAAACAGGTGGCGCCGGCGGCCGGCTGGCTCCGGATCGTACTGATGGTGGCCTGCCTGCCCGTGTTCGGCTACGCCTGGCAGGTCGGACGTCCCGACGATCTGCCCTGGCCGCCGCGGATGCCCCGCACCGACGCCTTCGGCCAGGCGTTGCTCAACGCCCCGCTCGGGTGGGGGCCGGCCTGGGTGGTGAGCCTGCTCGTGGCGCTCGGGATCGTGGCCGCATGGCAGCGCCGCCAGGCCTGGCTCGTCGCATCGTGGGCGGTCACGCTCGTGCTGTGGCTGGTCGCCGCGAGCGGCCCCGAGGGCGACCTGCGCGACCTGCTCACCGGCGGCTACTACAACGACCCCTTCCGTCTGGCGGCGTTGCTCACCGTGGCTGCCTTCCCGCTGGCGGCGGTGGGGCTGGAGGCCGTCACCGGCTGGCTCGCCGGCAGGTTCACGGCGGCGTCCGCCGGCACGAGCGCGACCGCCACGGTCGTGGCGGGAGTGCTCGTCGTCGCCACGGTGGCCGGCACCACCCAGCGCACCCGTTACCTGGACGAAGCCGTCGACGAGACGTCGTCCACCTACGCGCTCACCGCCGACGCGCCCCTGATCAGCACCGACGAGTACGCGCTCATCCAGCGGGTGCCGTCTCACGTCGAGCCCGGGGCCGTGGTCGCGGCCAACCCGTGGAACGGCTCGTCACTGCTGTACGCGTTCACCGGCGTCCCGACCACCACCAAGCACATCTTCTACGCCTCCGGGCCTGAGCTCGACCTGCTCAACCTGGCTCTGGACGACGCCGCCACCGATCCGGCGGTCTGCCCCGCCGCGCGGGCTCTCGGCGTCCGCTACGCCCTCGACTTCGGCGACCGCGAGGTGCACGGCGCGCACCACCCGTTCCCTGGCCTGGAGGACCTCGCGGTCAACCCGGGCGTCACCGAGGTCGATCGCGAGGGCGAGGCGGTCCTGTACCGCATCGACGTCTGCTAGGCGCCTCACCCGAGCACACCGCTCACGGCTGCGGACGCCCGATCCGCTAGGGTGGGCGCCGTGGCCGGCGACAACCAGGCGCATTCCGCGCGCGACGATGTCGTATTCGTCATCCCCGTCTACAACGAGGGCCAAGTCGTCGGTGAGGTGATCGAGCGGGTACGCGCGCACTACACCCATGTGGTGTGCGTGAACGACTGCTCCAGTGACGACTCGGCGGCGCAGATCGTCGCGGCCGGAGGCTACCTCGTCGATCATCCGATCAATATGGGCCAGGGAGCCGCCCTCCAGACCGGCTTCGAATTCGCCCGGGTGATTCCCGGCATCCGTTACGCGGTGACCTTCGACGCCGACGGTCAGCACCGGCTGGAGGATGTCGCCCGGATGCTGGAGGTCATCGAGGAGAAGGGCACCGACTTCGTGCTCGGATCGCGTTTCCTCGGCACCGAAGCCGTCGGCATGTCCGGCGGCAAACGCTGGCTGCTGCGCGCCGCCATCGCCTTCAGCAACGCCACCTCGGGCGTCCATCTGACCGACACCCACAACGGCCTGCGCGTGTTCACCAAGCGCGTCCTGGATGAGATCCAGCTCACCATCCCCGACATGGGGCACGCCTCGGAGATCCTGGAGATCATCCGCAGCCACCGCTACACCTACACCGAGGTGCCGGTGGAGATCATCTACACCGATTACAGCCGGGCCAAGGGCCAGTCGATGATCAACGCCGTCAACATCGCCTTCGACACGCTGTTACGGAAGGTGAGCCGCTGATGTTGGTGCAGGTTCTCGTCGTCCTGGTGGCGCTGTGGCTGCTCTTCTTCGCCGCCCGCCAGAAGGCCAGCGCGGTCAGCGCGCTGAAGAAGATCGGCATCAGCCTGCTCGCCGTGGTCATGGTGATCACCGTGCTGTTCCCCAGCCTGACCACCACGCTGGCGAACCTGCTCGGGATCGGGCGCGGCGCCGATCTGCTGCTCTACGGCCTGGCCGCCACCTTCGTCGTCTACGCGATCACGCAGTACGCCCGCGCCCAGGCGAACCGCCGGGTGCTGTTCGGCCTGGCTCGCCGGATCGCGCTGCGGGACGCCCGCGCCCGCTACTTCCCCGGCGACCGTCCCTGACCCACGCCGTCGGCGGCGGCACGTTCGAGCGAGGCAATCGTGCCGCGCGCGGTGGCCTCCCATGAGAACTCCGCCGCCCGCGCGATCCCGGACGCCGACAGTTCCGCCCGGCGCGGGGCATCGGCCAGCAGCGCGGTGATCGCCTCGGCCAGGCGTTCCGCCGAGGTCGTGTCGACGTAGGCGGCGGCGTCCGCACCCACCTCGCGCAGCACCGGAAGGTCGGAGCACAGCACCGGGCAGCCGGCCGACATCGCCTCCAGCACCGGCAGGCCGAAGCCCTCGAACCGCGTCGGGAAGACCAGCGCGGTCGCCCGCGCATAGAGCCGGTCGACCTCGGATTGGGCGAGCCAGCCCGCCAGGCGCACGCTGCCGCCCAGGCCGAGCCGCTCGACCAGCGGCGCCAGCGGATCCTCCGCTCCCCCGCCGGGCAGCACCAGACCAGGGCGGGCGGACGGCTCGATCAGGGCGAGCGCCTCCAGCAGCAGCGGGAAGTTCTTGTGCGGCAACCGGTTGCCGAGACTGAACAGCAGCCGGTCCTCACGCTCGCCTGGCTCCGCGTGGCGTCCGCTGCCGGCCGGCGGCACCACGTCGATCTTCCCGGGCGCGACCCCGAGATAGCCGACGATGTCGGCGGCCGAGGCCTCGCTCACGGTGATCACCCGACTCGCCGCGCGCGCGGTGCCCCGGAGCAGGGCCCGCTGCACGGCGGCGAGGCGTCCGGGAACGTACTCGGGGTGCCGGAAGCTCAGCAGGTCGTGGATGGTGACCACGCGCGGTGCCCGCGTCAGCCAAGGACCGAAGTTCGCCGGGGAGTGGATCACGTCCGGCCGCACCCGCCGCTCCCAGGCGCCGGCCAGCAGTTCGGCGACCGCCCAGACCGGCGCCGAGGAACTCGGGATCCGGGAGTCGATCAGCTCCCCGGGAAACCAGTCCGCTCCCTGCCTGGCGAGTTCCCTCGACGCGAGCCCGACCAGTTCGACCCTCCCGAGGACGTCGTCGGGCAGCGAGGAGTAGAGCCGGCGCGCGACCGTCTCCATGCCGCCGCGCGTGCCGGTGAAGAACAGCAGGTCCACCAGGATCCGTGTGCTCATCGGCGACGTTTCTCGAGGGCGTCCAGGATGCCCTGCGC
This sequence comes from Propioniciclava sp., assembly GCF_047602245.1. Taxonomy (GTDB): domain Bacteria; phylum Actinomycetota; class Actinomycetes; order Propionibacteriales; family Propionibacteriaceae; genus Propioniciclava. The sequence continues at coordinate 2,195,268 of NZ_JASGHT010000001.1, read as the reverse complement.
CGTCCGGGCGATGGTGCGGGTGCGGATCGCGTCCTCGTACCAGGCGCGCGTCGAGCGGCGCAGCGCCTCACCGCCGGCGTGCACGCGGCCGATCGCCTCGGCGAGGTCCTCGGGCGAGGCGGACGCCGCGACGAACCCGTTGACCCCCTCGGCGATCAGCTCGGTGGAGGCGTTGGCGGGGTGGGCGGTGACGATCGACGGCGTCCCGTGCGCGGCCGCCTCGACGACGACCAGCCCGTACCCCTCCCGCCGTGACGGATTGAGCAGGCAGGACGCCTCGCCCATCATCCGGGCCAGCTCATCCTCCGCGACGAACCCCGGAAAGCTGACCGCGTCCTCGACACCCGCCGCGCGCGCGGCGCGCTTCACGGCGTCCGTCTCGGGGCCGCTGCCGCCGATGACCGCCCGCAGTCCGGGCTGGTCGCGGCGGGCCAGCGCCAGGGCTGGCGGGATCGTCTCGACCCGCTTGTCTTGGATGTGACGACCCACGAACAGCACCGGGCCCGGCTCGGCGGCGACGCCGAGGCGAGGCGTGACCTGGTCCATCTCGGGGACAAGCCCCGGGCTGCGCAGGAACCGGCCCGCCGGCAGGCCGCTGCCGAGAATGCCGTCCTGAGTACGGCGGCTGTGCCCCGTCGCGAGCGGCGACAGCCGGATGGCCAGCGCCTGCAGCAGGTTCGCGACCCGCCCGACGAGCGGGCCGGAGTACTCCCGCCATTGCCCCGGTGTCCACACCTCGAGCCAGTCGGCGGCGAGCACCGTGCGGGTGCCGGCCAGCGCGGCCCGGGCCGCGAACACGTTCAGCACTGGCGTGGCGGACACCACGACCGCGTCGTAGTCACGACGGTGCGCGAGCAGGTAGCGGCCGAGCCGGGCGGCGAAGAGGGCGGCCGTGGACGGGATACGGACGCCGTCGGCCCGGTACAGGGTCAGCGGCCCGCTGACATCGACGGCACGGACGCCGTCCAGGACCGGTGCGGGACCGTCCCATTGGCGGCGGGTGAGGTAATCGACCTGGTGGCCGGCTTTTCACGAACTCGCGCGCGAACTGCATGTACTGCTTCTCACCACCGCCGGTGGTGAAGGGGTACAGGCAATCGAAGGCCACCGCGATCTTCACGCCTCGATGCTAGCTGGCGGCCCCGCGCCCACCTCCGCCGGGGTGCCTAGACTGAACCGAGCCGAATCTGGAGGACCCGCATGTCACCCGCCGTCACCCCGCTCGCCCTGGTGGTCACCACCCTCGGGCGCGTCGGGGCCCTGCGCACCCTGCTGGAGTCCCTGGACGGCCAGCTGACCGCCGACGATCAGGTCGTCCTCGTCGCACAAGACCATGCCGACGAGGTGCGTGCTCTCGCCCAGGAGTACCGCGGGCGCGGCATCCCGGTCTCGGCGATCACCTCCCCGCGCGGGGCGGCGCGCGGCCGCAATGCCGGCGTGCGGGCATTGCGCGACGGCGATCCGCTGCTGCTGTTCCCCAACGACACCACCTGGCTGCCCAGCGGCGGTGCGGACGCCCTGCGCGCCCTCGGCCCCGCCCTGGTGACCGGCGCCCTGACCGTGATCGATGAGCACGGCCCCAAGTTCACCCTGCCGGCCCCCGGCACCCCCGTGGACCAGCGCACCGTGTGGTCGGTGATCGAGATGGGCCTACTGGTGCGCCGCTCGGCGTTCGAGGCGGTCGGCGGCTTCGACGAGCAGATCGGCACCGGGGCCTCGACGCCCTGGCAGGCCGGTGAGGTCACCGATCTGCTGCTGAGGCTGCGCCGCGACGGCTACACCGACGCGTTCGTGTGGTGCCCGCCCGAGGTGCACGTCCGCGGCATCGGCGAGGCCACCGGCCTGTCGGACGCCGAACGCCGCCGCAAACAGCGCGGCTACAACCGCGGCACCGCCCGGCTGCTGGCCCGCTGGCACTACCCGTGGTGGTGGCAGGTCGCGTTCCTGGGCGCGGGGCTGCTCAGCGGCGTCCTGCACCCGGCCACGCACCGGATCACCGACGGCTGGTGGGTCTTCCTCGGCCGCCTCGAAGGCCTGCTCGGGCGCACGTTCGGGGCATCCCAGGCGACCGCGGTGGCGCGGTGAGCGCGCGCTCACCGCTGGCCGGGGCGCTGCTCAGCGCCGGATCGATGGCCGGCGGCGCCGTGCTCGCGATCCTGCCCACCGTCGCGCTGGCGGTGTCGGCGGGGCTCGCCCAGCGCGGGCTGATGACGCCGCAGCAGCAGGGCCTGATCGCGAACGCCGTCACGATCGGGCTGTATACCGGGCAGTTGTTGTTCGCCTGGATCGTCGAGTCGCGGCTGAGCTCGACGGGCACCGCGCGCCGGGTGGTCGTGCCGCACGCCGTCACCGCGATGGGACTGGTGGCGGGCGCCCTGATGGCCGCCTTCCCCACTCAGGGATGGGCGATCATGCTCGCCGTGCCGCTGGCCCTCGGCTGCTTGGAGGTCGGGCGAGGCGTGTCGGTCGCCGAACGCCGCGACCACCGCGAGATCCTCAGCTCGGCCGCCGTCGGTCTCGGCGCGGCGGCCGGCCTGGGCGCATCGATCCTGGCGGGCCAGTCGTGGGGTTTCGTGCCGGTCGGTATCGGCATCGCCGCGGCGGCGCTGGTGCGCGGGCGTCCGGTGGGGCACCGGGCCAGCCCGGTGGTGCCGCAGATCCGGCGCTGGGTGGTGGCCGACACCGCGATCACCGGGGCGGCGCTGCCGGCGATCAATATGCTCACCCTGTTCCTGCTCGGACCCCAGGCGTCGGTGCTCTTCGCGGCCGTCAGCACCGTGACCGGGCTGCTGGCCATCCCGCTGACCTTCCTGCGGCTGCGCCTGCTGAAGGCGCATGCCGGCCGCGACATCGTGCTTGCGTCCTCGGCAGTCGTCGCCGCCACGGTCGCACTGCTGATCCTGGACGTCACCGGCGTGTTCGGCCTTCTGTTCGGCGCGGCCTGGCAGGCCCAGTCACTGCTGGCGCCGCTGCTGGTCGCCTCCGCCTGGCGCGCCGCCGCCTTGGCGACCACGCTGCCGTTCGCGGCCTTGCGCCGCGCCGGCCGCGCCAAGCTGCTCACCTTCCTGCGCGCGCTGGTGACGCTGATCACCCTCGGGCTGTGCGTGCTGGGCGTTCTCGCGGGGGCGCTGGTATGGGTCTTCGCCGGGCTGCTGGCCTCCGAACTCGCCTCGGCGGCGATCTACGAGGCGGCCCACCGCCGAGTGGCCGGCGCCTCGTCGTGGCGCTCGGATGGCGAGGCGCGGGTGCGCTAGTCTCGCCCGCATGACTGTCGACATCCTGTTCCCCTTCTACGGCGACGTGGAACTGATGAAGCTCGCGGTGCAGTCGGTGCGGCAGCAATCCGATCCCGACTGGCGCATGGTCGTCGTCGACGACGGCTACCCCGACGCGTCCATCCCCGGCTGGTTCGCCTCGCTGGGCGACGACCGGATCACCTACCTGCGCAACGAGGTCAACCTCGGCGCGAACGGCAACTACCGCAAGGCACTCGGCTTCGTCGAGCACGAACTGGTCGTGGTGATGGGCGCCGACGACATCATGCTGCCCAACTACGTGGCCTGGCTCGTCGACCGGGCCGCCCGGTTCCCCGAGGCGGACGTGTTCCAGCCCGGCGTGTTCGTCATCGACGAGAACGGCGCCCCGTCGCGCACGCTGGTGGAACAGATCAAGGACGCCTACCGCCCCAAAGGCCGCGGCCCACGCCTGCTGCGCGGCGAGAAGCTGGCAGCGTCCCTACTGGCCAGCAACTGGCTCTACTTCCCCTCGATCGGCTGGCGCGCGGAACGGATCACCGCGGTCGGGTTCCGCGAGGACTACCACGTGGTGCAGGACCTCGCCCTCGTCCTTGACATCGTCAGGCAGGGCGGCTCGCTGCTGCTCGACGACACCGCGGCCTTCCTGTACCGCCGGCACTCGGGTTCGGACTCGTCGGTCAAGGCGCTGGACGGCGTCCGGTTCGAAGAGGAACGCCGCTTCTTCTACCAGATGGCCGAGGAGATGGCCGCGAACGGATGGCCGAAGGCGGCCAGGACGGCACGCGCACACCTCACCTCGCGCCTGCACGCGCTGACGCTCCTGCCCAAGGCGGCGTTGCACCGCAGGACCGCCGGCGTCCGCAACCTCGGCGAGCACCTCGTCCGCTGACCCCCGCCTGGAGGGGCCACCTGCGCCTCGACACACAGGTCGTGGACAGCCAAACCACAGAAAACTGTTCATCTTCCGTTAGCCTTTGCTCGGCGTCGGGGACGCCGATCGATATCTTTTCGGCGAAACGGACGTGAGATGACACTGACACGCGAGGAATTCGCGACGCTGCGCGCCGCGATGGCCGAGCGCGAGCTCAGCGACGACGAACTGAGCGCGCTGGCTCCCTACCAGGTGGACAACGCGGTCATCATGGCCGCCGGCATGTCGGAGCGGTTCGCGCCCATCTCGTACGAGAAGCCGAAGGGACTGCTGCGGGTGCGCGGCGAGGTGCTGATCGAACGGCAGATCCGGCAGTTGCACGAGGCCGGCATCACCGACATCACCGTGGTCGTCGGCTACAAGGGCGAATACTTCTTCTATCTGGCCGCCGAGTTCGGCGTCAGCATCATGGTCAACCCGGTGTACGCGACCCGCAACAACCACTCGACGCTGTGGGCGGCCCGCGCCCGGCTGGGCAACACCTTCGTGTGCTCCTCCGACAACTACTTCGCCGAGAACCCGTTCGAACGCTACGTCTACGAGGCGTACTACGCCACCCGGTACGTCGAGGGCGACACCGACGAATGGTGCGTCACGACCGGCGACGACGAGGTGATCACCGAGGTCACCGTGGGCGGGCGCGACGCCTGGGTCATGCTGGGCCATGTCTACTTCGACCGCGCTTTCTCGGCCACCTTCCGGCGCATTCTCGAAGAGGAATACGACCTGCCGACGACCGCGCCCAAGCTGTGGGAGTCGCTCTACCTCGACCACATCGACGAGTTGCGCATGATCGCCCGCCGCTACCCGTCCACGGCCATCCACGAATTCGACTCCCTCGACGAACTGCGCGGCTTCGACGACACGTTCATCGAGAACGTCGATTCCGAGGCGCTCGACAACATCGCCGCGACCCTGGGGTGCGCCAAGACCGAGATCTCGGACTTCTACCCGCTCAAACAGGGCATCACCAACCTGTCCTGCCACTTCTCCGTCGACGGCGCCGAGTACGTCTACCGGCATCCCGGCGTGGGCACCGAGAAGATGATCGACCGCAAGGCGGAGGTGAAGGCGCTCAAGCTCGCCCGCAGGCTGGGCCTGGACAGCACCTTCCTGCACGCCGACCCGAAGCGGGGCTGGAAGATCTCCCGATTCCTGCCCGACGTCCGCACCCTCGACCCGCAGGATCCAGGCCAGCTCCGCGCCGCGATGCGAATGGACCGGCTGCTGCACGAGAGCGGCAAGAAGCTGAAGCGGCGCTTCGACTTCTTCGACGAGGGCGAGGCCTACGAGCGTCTGCTGGCCTCGCACGGCCCGATCGATGTGCCGGGCTATTTCGAGCTCAAAGAGAAGGTGATCCGGCTCAAGCGGCACGCGGACGCCGACGGCTACCCGCAGGTGCCCAGCCACAACGACTTCTTCCCGCAGAATCTGCTCATCGACGCCGGCGGCGATATCCACCTGATCGACTGGGAATACGCCGGCATGTCGGACATCGCGAACGACTTCGGCACCTTCGTGGTGTGCAGCCAACTGCCCCTCGACGCGGCGTCCGAGGCGCTGGACGCCTACTTCGGGCGTCCGGCCACGCCCGCCGAGCGGCGGCATTTCTTCGCCTACATCGTGCTCGCCGGCTGGTGCTGGTACGTGTGGGCGCTGGCCAAGGAGGCCGAGGGCGACAACGTCGGCGAGTGGCTCTACATCTACTACGTGCACGCCGCCCACCACGTCGACCGGGTGCTGGCGTGGTACGAGCAGCCCTCGGGCGACTGGTTTGAGGATCTGAGCGGCCAGGCCGCCTCGACGAAGGGTGTCACCGCATGAAGTTCGGTCTGGCCAGCGGCATGCTGTGGGGCCTCAGCACCGTGGTCCTCAGCATCGCGCTCGGCATCGCGCCGTTCCTGGACGCCCCCGAGGCCGCCGTGGCGAGCGCGTTCCTGCACGACGCCGCCTGCGCGATCATCCTCTTCGTCTACATGGGTGCACGCCGCCGGCTCAAGGACACCTGGGCGGCCGTCAAGACCCGCAGCGGCCGCGCCGTCATGCTCGGCGCGATCCTCGGCGGACCGCTCGGCATGACCGGCTACCTGATCGCCATCAACAACATCGGCCCCGGCTACACCGCGGTGATCTCGTCGTTCTACCCGGCGGTCGGCTCGCTGCTGGCCTATGTCTTCCTCAAGGAGAGGATGCGCGTCGGCCAGATCGTCGCCCTGTTCGTGGCGCTCACCGGCGTCATCGTGATGAGCTGGAGCTCGACGGACGCCGCCTCGGGCGGTGCCGCGCTGCTGGGCGTTGCCGCGGCCCTGCTGTGCGTGGTCGGCTGGGGTTCGGAGGCCGTCATCCTCGCCTGGGGCATGCGCGACGAAGCCGTCGACAACGAGACCGCGCTGCACATCCGCGAGACGACCTCCGGCGTGGTGTACGCGCTGGTCGTGCTGCCGATCTTCAGCGTGGCCGGATTCGCCGTCAAGGCCGGCACCTCGCCCGCGATGGGCGTCGTCGCGCTGGCGGCCGTCGCCGGCACGGCGTCCTACCTCTTCTACTACAAGGCGATCGACACGATCGGCGCCTCGCGCGGCATGGCGCTCAACATCTCCTACTCGGCGTGGGCGGTCCTGTTCGGCCTGATCCTGATCGGCACCGTCCCGACACCGCTGGTGATCGTGTGCTGCATCGCCATCCTGATCGGCACGGTGCTCGCCGCCTCGCCGAACTGGCGGGAGCTGAGCTGGCGGGAGCTGAGCTGGCGATGACGACCTCATCCCGACGCCCCCAGGGTCAGTACAAGAGCTACGACCCGGCCGTCCTGCGGCAGACCCAACTGGCGCTGACCCGGATCCTGGCCGAGGTCGACCGGGTGTGCCGGCTGCTCGACATTCCCTACGTCGTCTACGGCGGCACGGCGATCGGCGCGGTGCGGCACGGCGGTTTCGTGCCCTGGGACGACGACGCGGACGTCTGCATGAGCCGCGCCGCCTACGAGCGGTTCCTGCGCGAGGCGCCGGCGGTGATCGGGCCGGAGTTCACCGTCGACAGCATGCGCACGCACGCCGACTTCCCGGCCACCTACGCCTACCTCGGGCAGAAGGGGACGGCGTTCGTCCCCGAGTTCTACCGCACCCTCAGCTACCGGCGTCCGCTGGCGGTCGACATCTTCCCGCTGGACAATATGCCCGGCGATGAACGCGCCTACCGCCGGCAGAGCCGGCGCACCTGGCTGTGGGGACGCCTGCTGATCCTGCGCGCCACGCCGACGCCGCACGTCGAACTGTCCGGGCCCAAGCGCGCCCTGGTGTTGACCGCGACCCGGATCGCGCACTGGGGGCTGCGGACCCTCCGGGTCTCCCCGCGCTTCCTGCAGGCTCGGTGGGAGCGCGCGGCCCGTCAGTACGAACACGAGTCCACCGCGCAGATGGCCGACTACTCCGACCGCGACCCGCGCGCCTGGGCGGCGAGCACCGACGATCTGTACCCGGCGTCCGATGCCCCGTTCGAGGACATCACCGTCAAGCTGCCCCGCAACGTGGACGCCGTGCTGCGGCGCGGCTACGGCGACTACATGACGCTGCCGCCCGCTGACAAGCGGAAGAACCACTATCCCTATCTGCTGGAACTGCCCGAGGGCTGACCTGCGGCGTCGCGTACGCTGACCGGGTGCAACTCACCTCGCAGGTCGGGCGGGACTACTTCTGGAACACGGCCAGCAGCGTCATGGCGGCTGCCTCCACCGTGATCATGCTGCTGGTGGTCACCCGGCTGCTCGGCGAATACGCCGCCGGCACGTTCGCGTTCGCGTTCGCGCTCGGCCAGCAGTTCCAGATGCTCGGCGCCTTCGAGGTCAGGCCGCTGCATGCCACCGATGTGGAGCACCGGTTCGGCTTCGGCAGCTACCACGCGGCACGGCTGGTGACCACGGGGCTGATGATCGCCGGCATCGTCGTGTTCGCACTGGCCTCCAACGGGTTCACCCTCGACTCGCTGCTCATCGTGCTGGTCGGCTTCCTGCGGGTGTTCGATGCGTTCGAGGACGTCTTCCACGGCGAATTCCAGCGGCTGGGACGCCTCGACGTGGCCGGTCGCGCCTACTTCTACCGGACGCTGATCACCACGGTGCTGTTCACGGCCGCGCTCGCCGCCACCGGGGACCTGCTGGTCACCTGCGTCGTCACCATCGCCGGCTCGTTCGTCGCACTGATCGCACTCAACCTGCCGGCGGCGCGCGCCCGGTACGCCATCGCTCCCACCTTCGTGGCCAGCGCGGTGGGCTCGCTGCTGCGCACCTGCCTGCCGCTGTTCTTCGGCGCCTTCTTGTCGGTATTCCTCAGCAGCGCGCCCCGGTTCGGCATCGAGCACTTCCTCTCGCGGGAGGAACAGACCTACTACGCGATCCTGTTCATGCCGGCCCTGGTGATCAACCTGCTCGGCCTGGCCATCTTCAAGCCGCTGCTGACCACGATGGCGGTGCACTGGAACGGCCACGACCGCGCGGCCTTCCTCGGCGTCGTCCGCCGGGGCCTGCTCGCGGTCGTCGCCGCCACCGCGGTCACCTTCGGGATCAGCTGGGCCATCGGCCTGCCACTGCTCGGGTTCATCTACGGCGTGGACCTGTCCGCATTCTTGACCGAACTGCTCGTCCTGGTCGCGGGCGGCGCGTTCAACGCGGCGGGCGTCGTGCTCTACTACGCCCTCGTCACCATGCGCAGCCAGCGCCACGTGTTCGTGGGCTACGTCGCCGCCGCGGCGGCCGTGGCCGCGATGGTGCTGCTGCTGATCCCCCGCCTCGGCATGCTCGGCGCCTGCCTCGCCTACGGCGGCGCGATGGCGCTGCTCGCGGCCGTGTTCGCCGGGTTCTTCGTGGTGGGAATCGGGCGTTCCCCCGCCTCGGCCTCCGCCCGCTGATCCCCCGCGCCTCGGCATCCGTCCGCTGCCCCGGGCGTCCGCACGGGAGGCCGGAGGTGCCCCGCGGCGTCCGATCGGTGGAGACCGACGGGGCCGGTTAACGTGTTGACGGCGTCCGCGCGTAGAGTGAAGCGTCTCCCACTGTCGCCCAGAGAGTTCTTGCATGCCCACACGCGCCGACCTGCGTAACGTCGCCATCATCGCCCACGTCGATCACGGCAAGACCACGCTGGTCGACGCCATGCTGTGGCAGTCGGGAGCCTTCCGTGAGAACCAGGACGTGGAGAAGCGCGTCATGGACTCGATGGATCTGGAACGCGAGAAGGGCATCACCATTCTCGCCAAGAACACCGCCGTCGAGCACACCATGGCCGACGGGCAGACGGTGACGATCAACATCATCGACACCCCCGGCCACGCCGACTTCGGCGGCGAGGTCGAACGCGGCCTGGAGATGGTCGACGGCGTCCTGCTGCTGGTGGACGCCTCGGAGGGCCCGCTGCCGCAGACCCGCTTCGTGCTGCGCAAGGCGCTGGCCAAGAAGCTGCCGATCATCGTGGTGATCAACAAGGTCGACCGTGCGGACGCCCGGATCAGCGAGGTCGTCGACGAGGTCTACGCCCTGTTCATGGATCTGGTCGATGACGACCAGGCCGACCTGCTCGACTTCCCGATCGTGTACGCCGCCGCCAAGGCCGGGCGCGCCTCGCTCACCCAGCCCGCGGACGCCGGCATGCCCGACTCGGAAAACCTCGAGCCGCTGTTCGAGGTGCTGATGCAGAACATCCCCGCACCCACCTACACCGAGGGCGCGCCGCTGCAGGCGCACGTCACCAACCTGGATTCCTCGCCCTACCTGGGCCGGCTCGCGCTGTGCCGCATCGTGGAGGGCACCATGAAGCGCGGCCAGCAGGTGGCCTGGATCCGCCGCGACGGCAGCACCGCGACGGTGAAGCTGTCGGAGCTGCTGATGACCAACGCGCTGGAGCGCGTCCCGGCCGAATCGGCCGGCCCCGGCGACATCGTCGCGATCGCCGGCATTCCCGAGATCACCATCGGCGAAACCCTGTCCGACCCGGCCAACCCGCAGGCCTTGCCGCTGATCCATGTCGACGAGCCGTCCATCTCGATGACCATCGGCATCAACACCTCGCCGCTGGCCGGCAAGTCGGGCAAGAAGCTCACCGCTCGCCTGGTGAAGGCCCGCCTGGACGCCGAACTGATCGGCAACGTGTCGATCAAGGTGTTGCCCACCGAGCGTCCCGACACCTGGGAGGTGCAGGGCCGTGGCGAACTACAGCTGGCCATCCTGGTCGAGATGATGCGCCGCGAAGGCTTCGAGTTGACGGTCGGCAAGCCCGAGGTGCTCACCCGCACCATCGACGGCAAGCTGCACGAGCCCGTCGAGCGGCTCACCGTCGACGTGCCCGAGGAGCATCTGGGCACCGTCACCCAGCTGATGGGCACCCGCAAGGGCCGGATGGAACAGATGATCAACCACGGCACCGGCTGGGTGCGCCTGGAGTTCGTCGTGCCCGCGCGCGGCCTGATCGGCTTCCGCACCGAATTCCTCACCGAGACCCGTGGCACCGGCATCATGCACCACGTCTTCGAGGGCTACGAGCCGTGGGCCGGCGAGATCAAGACCCGCCTCACCGGTTCGCTGGTCGCCGACCGGATCGGCGCGGTCACCGCCTACGCCCTGTTCAACCTGCAGGAGCGCGGCGTCCTGTTCGTCGCGCCCGGCGAAGAGGTGTACCAGGGCATGATCGTCGGCGAGAACCCGCGCCCCGACGACATGGACGTCAACCCGACCAAGGAGAAGAAGCTCACCAACGTGCGCTCCTCCACCGGTGAAGAGCTCGAACGCCTGGTGCCCCCGCGGCTGCATTCGCTGGAGCAGGCCCTCGAATTCTGCCGCGCCGACGAATGCCTGGAGGTCACCCCGTCCGCGGTCCGGATGCGCAAGACGATCCTGGACGCCCACGAGCGCGCCCGCACCCGCAACCGCGCCAAGAAAGACGCCTGAGTAGGCTGACCGGATGGATCGTGTGCGGTGGGGCATCATCGGCGTCGGCGACGTGACCGAGCGCAAGAGTGGGCCCGGGTTCCAGCAGGCCGAGCGGTCAGCGTTGGTGGCGGTCATGCGCCGCGACGGTGAGCGGGCCCGCGACTACGCGCGGCGCCACGGCGTCCCCCGGGCCTACGACGATGCCGACGCGCTGATCGCCGATCCCGAGGTGGATGCCGTCTACATCGCGACACCGCCGGATTCCCACTGCGACTACGCCGTCCGGGTCGCCCAGGCAGGCAAGCCGGTGTACGTCGAGAAGCCGATGGCGCGCACCGGCGCCGAGTGCCGGCAGATGCTGGAGGCGGCGTCCGGGGCGGGCGTGCCGGTGTTCGTGGCGTACTACCGCCGGACGATGCCCCGGTTCGAGTTGGCGCGCGAACTGATCGCGACCGAACTCGGCGAGGTGCACGCGGTCGCGGTGAAGCTGGAGCAGACCGACCGGACCAGCACGCCGGGACCGCTGCCCTGGCGGCTCGACCCGCGGGCGGCCGGCGGAGGGCTCTTCGTCGACCTGGCCTCGCACACCCTCGACTGGCTCGACCATGTGTTCGGCCCGATCAGCCGGGTCAGCGGGCATGCGGGGCACCCGCTCCGCGGCCGCGGTTCGGCCGAGACCAGCGTCGCGGCGTCCTTCACGTTCGCCAACGGCGTGCTCGGGACCGGACTGTGGGAGTTCGCGTCCTCGCGCCGCACCGACATGATCGAGGTCATCGGCACGGCAGGCACCCTGCGGATGCCGTGCTTCGGTGAGGACCCGATCCAGTTGATCCGCGGCGGCGAGTGCACCGCGATCCCCGCGCCCTACCCCGCGGTCGTGCAGTTGCCACTGATCCAGCAGATCACCGACGTGCTCACCGGCCACGCCTCAGCGGCGTCCAGCACCGGCGCGACAGCCCTGCGCACCGCCGATGTCGTGGACGCCGTCCTCGCGGACTACCGAGCCGAGCACGGCATCGTTTTCTCCTGAGCCCGCGACCGACACCTCATATCATCGACCATCACCTACCGCCGTATATCATCGACCATCACCTACCGCCGTGCGTCGGCCGATCAAGGGTAGTACCGGAAGCGACCTTGTGATGAAGATCAGGCTTCCAACTCAGCCAGCCACGAACCATCAAACTCCGGCTCCCGTTCTTCAAAGACCGCTAGCTGTTTGACGAGCGCCGCCTCATCCTTGACGAACCGGTGGTACTTCCGCTCGCCCTGTAGCACCAGCCAAACCAGAATGTCCTCCCACACGTCATCACTGATGAACCCGAGAACACTCTCTCCGCACGCACGATGACGCTCGGTGTCCAGCCCCGCCATGAGAAGTCGGCACCTCTCAGAGAAACGCGCCCCCGCAGCGCTTGGCCGAGGCGAAGGGAGCCGATGCTCATCGACACGTCGCCAGAACTCCGCCGCGCTCATCAGACGTGGCTGTGGCACGATCGTGATGTCGCGGGGCTCGGGAGCACGTTCCGGACGCGAGTATCCAGCCTCGCACTCACGCTTCGTCCGCCCCAGAAACCAGGGGCACGGCGGCGACGTCGTGCGCTGTACGGATACCAACACCTCCTCAAGCAATTCGACAGCCCGCGCCGTGAGCCTTGCCCCCGACAGACCCTCGAACCGCCTCACCGAGACGCAGAGATCCACCTCCACGACGTCGTGCCGCACACGAAGCCGTGGCTTCGCGTGATCTTCACGAAATGAAACCATGAGACTCAGGAATCCCGAGCCGAAGGAGTGCTTCCACCTCACCCAGTCGCCGTCCGTGGCAGCGAACTCGCGCACCACCGCATAACGTTGACTGACAGCGACCAACTGTTCTCGGGGGAAAAGACTCCGCCCATCGCCATCAAAACTCAGCGCCAACGCTCGATCAGACATCTGGGGAGGCCGCTTCAGGTGAGACGCGCCCGGAAGTGCTGGCCGACGTCCGGATCGACGACCACCTCTTGCGAGGCGGCGATGCCGTCGACCGTCAGCGGCGCGTCGACCGGGGTGTTGCGCTTGAACAGCGCCAACCCGATCGGGCCAAGCTCGTGGTGAATCGCGGCGGTGCCCATCCGGCCGACCACGCGACCCTCGGCCAGCACGTCGGTGCCGACCTCCGGCAAGCGCTCGTCCGAGCCATCCAGGTGCAGCAGCACCAGGCGGCGCGGGGGACGTCCGAGGGTGTGCACGCGGGCGACCGTCTCCTGGCCGCGATAGCAGCCCTTCTTCAGGTGAACCGCGTCGCCGAGTCGATCCCCGTCGGGCACCGCGATCTCGTTGGGGATCGCGCGAGCATCCGTGTCGAGGAAAATCCGGGGTTGACCGGCGGCGATCCGCAGCGCCTCGACGGCCCAGGTTCCGGCGCGAACCTCGCCGAGCGCCGCCTCCAGTTCAGCGCGTGGCACCACCCGGTATCGCAGCGGTGCATGCGCGGTGCCGAGTTCGCGCGTGGCGTTCGAGGCATCGTCGGAATCCTCGACATCGGCCCCAGCTGCACCGTTCATCAGGACTGTCCCGATGACGCCATAGGTGTCGCTCACGTCGGCGATCTCGACGCGGGAGGCGAACACCATCCGCCGCAGCCATGCGAGCAACGGCTCCAGGCGACCCGGCTCGGTGTGCGCCCAGAACGTCTCCCCGTCATCAATGCCCGCAAAGGCGTGCTCGATGTGGCCCTGCGGGTCGAGGATGAACGCGGACACCGGCGTTCCGGGCGCGAGGCCCTCGAACGCCTGCGAGGTGATCGCGTGCAGCCAGGTCAGCCGGTCGGGGCCGCCCACGGTGAAGACGGGCCGGTGCGAGAGGTCGGCGGCCGCCTTCCCCGCCTGCAACAGGCGCTGCTCGCGCAGCGGATCGCCGTAGTGCCAGATCGCTCCCGCGTCGGGGCCGTCGGTGTGGGCGACCGCGCCGTCGATACTCACGGGTCGCCTCACATCCGCCGCAACGTCGCCCACATGTAGGGGCGCAGCGGCTGATCGGTGGTGGCCCGGTCGAAGCTGTACATCAGCTGACCGTCGACGTTGCCGTACAGGCGCCGGCCTGCGGTGTACTCGACGGTCGCCAGCGGGGAGCGGACCACCGCGTCGGTGGTCAGGTCGAGCCGGCCGGGCGTGACCGGGCCGTACCAGATCTCGGAGTAGCCGTCGGGGCTGCACATCACCACGTCGGCCTTCGCATCGGGCGTGGCGCGCCAGAAGCCGGTCTCGATCGTGAGCGGGCGCTCGGGGCGGCCGTCGGCATCGAGGATGAACATCTGCGCGAGATAGTGCAGGTAGTCGCCGCCGTTCTCGGTGAAGTCGATCTGCACGCCGAACTGGATCTTCTCCTCCCCCGGCCATTCGCGGTAGCCGGTGCCTTCCCAGCGGCCCCGCAGCCAGGCCAGGCCGGCGAGGGCGGGGTTCAGGTCGGCGGGAATCTCGAACACGGTGTCTCCTTGCGTCGTCTCGGGTGCTCAACACTCAATCGGTCCCCATTCTTCCCCGTACCTATGCCTGATGCCGTCGCCCGACCTCAATGCGGTCGGCTGCGGGTCTGCGGGCATCGATGGTCGATTTCTATGTCCAGTTGCCGGCACCCCTCCCACGACAAGGGGCGATGCGTCGGCCTGTGGATCTGGACATAGAAATCGACCACCATCATCCACAGCCACCGACAACGAGTGCCTCGATCGAGCACTGCCCGCCGACCGTCAGGGCATGAATCACCGTTTCGATGACCTCGCCGACGACCACGGACTCGTGGTCGCGCGCACCGCGGCTGACCGACGCCGTCTCGTCAGGGCGGTTCGCGCGGGCCGCATGATCGAAGTCGCCCCCGGCGTTCACGCCGCCGCCGATCGCAGCATCACCCCGGCGCTTCGCGCACTCGCCTTGAGCCGGCGCGATCCCGACGGCGTGATCGTGGGCGCCGCCGCGGCGCAGTTGCTGTGGTGGCCGGGGGTGTCCGCCGAGGAGATCGTGGTGTCACGGTCCACGGTTCACCCGCCCTTCCCGGGGTTCCGGTGGACCCAGGCCGGCGTTCCGGCCGAACTGATCGCCGAACGGCACGGCCTCCGCCTGGCCAGTCCGGCGCTCAGTGCACTCCAGCTCGCCTCCACCCTGGGAGGCCGGGCGATCGACGAGGCATTCCGGCGCCGCGCCTGCTCCCTCGCCGACCTGCACGGCGCGCTCGACCTGATCCCGGGCCGGCCCGGCAACACACGCCTGCGGGCACTGTTACGCGATTCCCGCGACGAGCCATGGTCGGAGGCTGAGCGGGCGCTGCACCACGAATACCGGAGCCTCCGCCTCGGACTGGAGTACCGGACCAATCACCCGGTCGCGCTCCTCGACCGATCGCGCGCCTACCTCGATCTCGCCCTGCCCGCGCTCATGCTCGCCCTTGAGGTCGATGGCTACGCCTTCCATCACGACCGGGTGGCGTTCGAGCGCGACCGCGACCGGGATCTGCAGCTCACCTGCCTGGGCTGGCAGGTGGTGCGGATCTCCGCCTCCGCCTTTCTCGACGATCCCGTCACGACACGCGCGCGCATGCTCCAGGTCATTGGGGTCCGCGCCGAGACGCAGGGCTTGCGGATCGCCGCGCGCAACGCCCGGAAGGCTGCCCCACATATGACAACCTGGACGCCATGATCTCTCGCCGCCTCCTCCTCACCGGAGCCACCTCGGGCGCGGCACTGACGATCGCCGGGTGCACCCTGCAGCCCCGCGATGACGACACCCCGCCCCGGCTCCCTCCCAACGAACATCGCATCGTGGCCTCCCGGCTGACCGCCGACCTGGTCCTGCCACCGGGCCCCGACGGGGCGCTGGCAACGAGCCGTGCGCTGCTGGCCGCGGCCACTGCCGTCGTGGTGATCGGGCCCGGGGCCGGCACCACCACCCCGACCCCGGCGACCCCCACCCCGACAGCCAAACCTGCGCGCACCGCGACACCGGCCGCGAGTCCGAGCGCGCAACCGGCCCGGCCCGACCCTCACCTCACCGCCACGGCCGCGCAGGTCGCGCGCGACCTGGGCCTTCCCTTCTTCGCCTGGTCGCCCGGCCTGATCGCCGAACTCGACCGGCTGCAGACACGCACGGTGATCGCCTACGACGCCGAAGGTCTCGACTTCGGTTCCCGCGAGGTGATCCCCGGCCCGGCCGAGGCCGCCGAGGTGTCGCTGCCGGGCCTGCCCGCGACGCCGCCCGGCAGCGACGGGCTGTCGTTCGCCCACGGCGAGATCGCCGCACCCACGGCGACCACCCTGGCCGCGGCCGGCCTGCGGCCCCTGGGCATTCCGGTACCGCACCCGGGCGCCGACCTCACCTCGACCGCTCACGTCCGCGCCCACCAGGGACCGGTCGTCGCGATCGGCGAGGGATTCGGCGACGACCAGCAGTTCGCCACCCAGGTAAAGGTCACCCGCACCGCGCCAGAGTTCCCCGGCGGCGGAGTCGTCCCCTTCCCCGGCCGCCACATGATTGCGCTCTACGGCCACCCGTCGACGCCGGCGCTCGGCATGATGGGCGAGCAGCCGCCCGCCGCGGCCGTCGCCCGGCTCACGAAGCTGGTCGATCAGTACAAGCCACTGATCACCGACGACGAGGTGATGGGCGCGTTCGAGATCATCACCACGGTCGCCTCGGCGCAAGCCGGCGGCGACGGCGACTACTCCCACGAGACCCCGATCGAGCAGCTGATGCCGTGGATCGAGGCCGCCGAAAAGGCCGGGATCTACGTCGTGCTCGATCTGCAGCCGGGCCGCACCGACTTCCTCACCCAGGCCAAACGCTACGAGGAGCTGCTGCGCCGCCCCCGCGTCGGCCTCGCGCTCGACCCCGAGTGGCGGCTGCGCCCCGACGGGCGCCATCTGGTCAGCATCGGCCAGGTCGGCGTGGACGAGGTGAACCGGGTCGGCACCTGGCTGGCCGACCTGGTTCAGGCGCACGAGCTTCCGCCGAAGGTGCTGATCCTGCACCAGTTCCAGACCCGGATGATCACCGAGCGCGCCCGCCTCGACACCACCCGGCCCGAAGTGCAATACCTCGTGCACGTCGACGGCCAGGGCAGCCAGGGCGACAAGCAGAACACCTGGGCGGCGATCCGCGCGAACCTGCCCGCGCGCACCTGGCTGGGCTGGAAGAACTTCGAGGACGAGGACGCCCCGATGCTCACCCCGGCGCAGACCGTCGCCCAGGTGCGCCCCACCCCCCAGTTCATCTCCTACCAGTAGCCCGCAGAGAGGGACCCATGAAGCTCGTCATTCAAAGGGTGGCCCGCGCATCCGTCCGCGTCGGTAACGAGATGGTGGGCGCCATTGACGGCCCCGGCCTGTGCATCCTGGTCGGCGTCACGCACGGCGACACCGCCGCGGACGCCGACAGGCTGGCCGAGAAGGTCTGGGGCCTGCGGATCTTCGAAGGCGAGGTGTCGGCGTCCGATCTCGGGGCACCGATCCTGGCGGTCAGCCAGTTCACCCTGTACGCCGACGTGCGCAAGGGACGCCGCCCGTCCTGGTCGGCCGCCGCACCGGGTCCGGTTTCCGAGCCGCTGGTGGACGCCTTCGTCGCGGCGCTGCGTGCCCGGGGCGCCACGGTCGAGACGGGACTTTTCGGGGCGCACATGCAGGTCGAACTGGTCAACGATGGCCCCGTCACGCTCATCCTCGACAGCACCGTTTGGTCACGCTGAACATTCCGGGGATGGTCCGCACGACCTGACAACGCGGGACGGGCATAGAATGTCCGCGATCGAATCCCGCAAGGAGGGCCGATGGGACGCGTGCTCGCCGTGAGTTCCCGCGCAGCATCCGGCATCGGTGAGGCCGCGTTCGCAGCGCTCGGACTGCTGCCCCATGCTGTCCGCGAAATATTGCCCGATGCCCAAGTCGCAACCGAGGCAGGCAAGGTCGACATCGTCGTCCTCGACGGACGATCGGATCTCACGGTCGCCCGGCAGATGTGCCGCCTGCTCGCCGCCGCCGGCAGCGAGACCCCGATTCTGCTGGTGCTCAGCGAGGGCGGATTCGCCGCGGTCAGCCCCGATTGGGGGGTGACCGACATCGTGCTCGACTCCGCCGGACCGGCCGAGTTCGACGCGCGGATCCGGCTGGCGTTGCGCTCGGCGAAGGACGACGGCGTGGTCAGCGCCGGTGGCCTCACCATCGACGAGACCACCTACCACGCCTCGCTGAACGGGCGTCCGCTCGACCTCACCTACACCGAGTTCGAGTTGCTGAAGTATCTCGCGCAGCATCCGGGCCGGGTGTTCAGCCGCGAGACGCTGCTGGCCGACGTGTGGGGCTATGAGTACTACGGCGGCACCCGGACGGTCGACGTGCACGTACGGCGGCTGCGCGCCAAGCTGGGCGTCGAGCACGAGTCGCTGATCGGCACCGTCCGCAACGTCGGCTACCGGTTCAGCCCCGAGGCCTCGCGCCAGGACGCCAACGCTTGAGCACCCCGGCACGGCCCCCGGGCACGGGCGTCCACACGCGGGCGCACGCCGGAACTGTCGGAGCCCCGAGCTACGATCGGACGCCATGACATCGTCCCCCGCGTGGGTCGCCACTTTGAGCGACACCGATCTGTTGCGGCGCTTCGGCGCCGAGACGATCGCGCGCGGCCAGGCGTACTGCGACGAGAACAGGGTGGGCTCGATCAGGGCGGCGGGCAGCCTGGTGATGGCCACCGTCAGCGGCAGCCGCGCGAACCACTACCAGACTTCGGTGGTGTGCACCGCGGGCCCGGCCTCGCTGGTCGCCACCTGCACCTGCCCGGTGCGCCGCGACTGCAAGCACGCGGTCGCCCTGCTCGCCCGCCTGCGGCGCAGCAACGATCACCAGGCGCCCGCGTTGTGGCGCCAGGCCTTGGCGCCGCTGGTGCCACAGGCGTCCGGACGCCGTGGCGGCACCGCGCTGGCCCTGCAGTTGAACCTCAGCTACCACGAGTACTCGCTGCGCCCGCTGCGGCGCGGCGCCCGCGAGGCGTGGGTGAAATCGGGCGCGACCTGGGACGACATCCGCCTCAGCGTCGACACCTTCGACCCCAAGCAGCGCGAGGTGCTGCTCGCCCTGCTGGAGTCGCGGCGCCGCAACGAGTTCGCCTGGGGTCACCGCACCGACGCCCTGCCGCTCGGCGAGCTGCGCCCGGACGCCTGGGCGCTGCTGCGCCGCGCGCGGGATCTCGGCATTCCGCTGCTGTCGGGGGACAATTCGACGCGCTCCCTGCTCGCTGAGGAGGTGCTGCTCGCCGAGCCCGCCGAGCCCGCGGTGAGCCTGCAACCGGCGGGCGGCGGCGTCCGGCTGACCACCTCGATCCTGGTCGACGGCGAGCCGGTGACGGTGCCCCGGACGAGCTGGCTCGGGCGTCCGGCGCACGGGGTCGCCCTCGAGCGCGACGGACGCCTCGTGCTCGCGCCGCTCACCCGCCCGCTGGATCAGTCCGAGCACGGGCTGTTCGTGCACACCGGCGCGCTCGACGTGCCCGGCGCCGACCTGCCGTTGTTCGCGGCCGGCTACCTGCCGGCGCTGCGTCGCCGGGTTCATGTCGAGGTGGATCCGGCGGTCGATCTTCCCGCGGCGGCGCCGCCGGTGCTGGTGTGCCGGGTCGAGTTCGGCGAGGGCTCGGCGACGCTGCGCTGGAGCTTCCGCTACCGGCTCGGCGACACCGCCCACGAGTTGGGGCTCACCCCAGCCGCCCACGAGCCGCCCCTGCGCCAGCCGGACGCCGAGGCCGCACTCGCGGCGTCCGTACCGCCCGGACCGTGGGTCGAGGCGGGCGCGCAGGACGCCCCCGAACTGCGGCCGGCGTTCCTCACCGGGCGGGCACTGTTCTCGTTCACGGGGCGCACGCTGCCGCAGTTGGAGGCGCTCGACGGTGTCGAGGTGATCCTGGCCAGCGAGGCGCCGGTCTACACCGAGGCCGCCGAGGCCCCCGAGGTGCTGGTGCGGATCACCGAGCCCGAGGCCGGCGACTGGTTCAACCTCGACGTGCAGGTCGTCGTCGACGGCGAAGTGGTGCCGTTCGCGTTGCTGTTCGGCGCCCTGGCCACCGGCCGTGATCACCTCCTGCTCGACTCGGGGGTGTGGTTCAGCCTGGACCGTCCGGAGTTCGACCAGCTCCGTTCCCTGATCGAGGAGGCGTCTCAGCTCGTCGACCGCGACGGTGACACCTTCCAGCTGCGGCCCGAACATGCCGGCCTGTGGGCCGAACTGGTCGAACTCGGCGTGGTCACCGAGCAGTCCGAGGCCTGGCAGCGCGCCGTCGGCGCCCTGCTCGATCTCGACCAGCTGCCCGAGGTGCCCACCCCGGCCGGCCTGCGCGCCACGCTGCGCCCCTATCAGCAGACCGGGTACGCGTGGCTGTCGTTCCTGTGGCGCACCCGGCTGGGCGGCATCCTGGCCGACGAGATGGGTTTGGGCAAGACGGTCCAGGCGCTCGCGCTGGCCCAGTCCGCCTACGAGTCCGGCGAACTGGACGCCCCGCTGCTGGTGGTGGCGCCCACCTCGGTGCTGGGCACCTGGGCGTCCGAGGCGGCGCGGTTCGCACCCGCGTTGCGGGTGGTGAGCATCACCGAGACCCTCGCCCGGCGCGGCACCGAGCTGGCCGAGGCGGTGGCGGGCGCGCACATCGTGCTCACCTCCTACACTCTGCTGCGCCTCGAGGCGGACGCCTACATCGACCTGCCCTGGTCGGCGGTGCTGCTGGACGAGGCGCAGTTCGTGAAGAACCACGCCTCGAAGGCGTACCAGGCAGTCCGCAAGCTGCGGGCCCGGGTGAAGGTGGCGCTCACCGGCACCCCGCTGGAGAACAACCTGATGGACCTGTGGTCGCTGCTGTCGATCACCGCACCCGGGTTGTTCCCGCAGCCGAAGGCGTTCACCGAGACGTTCCGCAAGCCGATCGAGGGCGGGGACGCCGAGGCGCTCGGCCGCCTGCACCGCCGGATCCGGCCGCTGATGCTGCGCCGCACCAAGGCGGCGGTGGCCTCGGAATTGCCCGACAAGCAGGAGCAGGTGGTCGCCGTCGAACTGACGCCGGGGCACCGCAAACTGTACGACCGGCATCTGGCGCGCGAGCGGCAGAAGGTGCTCGGCCTGGTCGGCGATCTGGGCCGTAACCGGATCACGATCCTGCGCTCACTCACGTTGCTGCGCCAGTTGTCGCTGTCGCCGGCGCTGGTCGACGACGACTATCCGGGCACGTCGGCGAAGATCGACGCGCTGATCGAGATGCTGGGCGAGGTGATCGCCGAGGGCCACCGGGCGCTGGTGTTCAGCCAGTTCACCGGGTTCCTCTCCTTGGTGCGCCGGCGCATGGATGACGAGGGCATCAGCTACGCCTACCTGGACGGCCGCACCCGCGACCGGGCGGCACGCATCGACAAGTTCAAGTCCGGCGACGACCCGGTGTTCCTGATCAGCCTCAAGGCGGGCGGCTTCGGCCTGACCCTCACCGAGGCCGACTACGTGTTCATCCTCGACCCGTGGTGGAACCCGGCCGCCGAATCGCAGGCGATCGACCGGACCCACCGCATCGGGCAGGACAAGCCGGTCAACGTCTACCGGCTCGTCGCCGCCGACACGATCGAGGAGAAGGTGGTGGCGCTGCAGGAATCCAAGCGCGACCTGTTCGCCTCGGTGGTCGGCCAGGCATCCGACATGGCCGCACCGCTGTCGGCCGACGACATCCGCGGCCTGCTGGAGCCCTGAGCACGGCACCTGGCCATCGCCGCGGGCGGGAGCGTCATGCCACCACCACCAGCGAGGATCTGCGCCTGAGCACGGCCCCGGCCATCACCGCGGCGCGTGGTCAGATCAGCATGCCGAGGGTGCCCGCGACGATCAGCGCGAGCCCCGAGGCGGCCCGCCGGGGAAGGCGCTCGCCGAGGACGACCGCGGCGAAACCGACGGTGACCAGGATGCTGAGCCGGTCGATCGGGGCGACCAGGCTGGCGGGCCCCTCCTGCATCGCACGCCAGTAACACAGCCACGACGCCCCGGTCGCGACACCCGAGGCGGCGATGAACGCGAGGTCGCGGCGCGGGATCGCCCGTAGCACGCGCTGCTCGCCGGTGATGAACACGACGACCCAGGCCATCACCAGCACCACGACCGTGCGGATCGCCGTGCCCAGGCTGGATTCCACCTCGGTGATGCCGACCTTGCCGAGAATCGCGGTGAGCGCCGCGAAGCCGGCCGATCCGAACGCCCACGGCAACCAGGATCCGCCGCGGGCCACTCCTGACCAGGCTGAGCGCTCCACCATGAACCAGGTGCCGGCCACGATCAGCACCATCCCCGCGAGCCGGGTGAGCAGGTGGTCGGTCTCGCCCAGGAACACGATCGCGAACAGCACCGTGAGCACGATGCTCGACTTGTCGACGGCCGCCACCGTGCCTGCCTCGCCCAACTGCAGCGCCCGGAAGAAGCACAGCCACGATCCCCCGGTTGCCAGCCCGGACAATCCGAGGAACAGCCAGGCCCGTGGACCGATCGCGCCCAGACCCGCCTGCGACCCGACCACGAACACCATTCCCCACGCGCAGGCGAGCACCACGATGGTGCGCAGCGCGGTGGCCAGGTGCGAGGGCGCGTGAGCGATACCCACCTTGGCCAGGATCGAGGTGAGGCCGGCGAAGAAGGCGGCGCCGAGCGCAAAGACGATCCACATCAGCACGCGCTCCCGTTCACACCACCACGCTAGCCCGCGGCGGGCCCCCGTGGGCCGGCCGCCACTGCGCGAACGGCGTCGCTCGGCGGCACGCTGATCTGCGATGTGGTCGTTTTCTATGTCCAGATTTTCCTCTCTCCGCATTTGCCCTTGTCACGAGAGACCCGGTTTCATCTGGACATAGAAATCGGACATCCGGGCCCGCCGACCCACGAGCACACCCTCGCAATCTGCCTTGAGGCGAACCTCGAACGGCGCCGACGCCGGGCTAGGGTGAGCCAATGGAGACCAGCACGACCCTGACGCCCGGCCAGCGCGAGGCGGTGCTCGCCCTCGCCGAGGCCGCCGAGGCATCGGACGGCGTGGACCCCCTCAACGAGGAAGCCCGGCTGCAGTTGCGCACCGGCGAGGCGCGGCATTGGATCGCCGTGGCCGGCGACACGGATGCGAGCGGCACAGATGCGGGCGACGCTGAACCGGAGGGCAAGACCCCACCCGAGGAGAGCGGCGGCCATGCCACCGTCGTCGGTTATGCGACCTGGCAGCCCGCCAACGCGACCGGGCAGATCGTGGTGCATCCCGCGCATCGCCGCCGTGGCCACGGCACCCGGCTGTGGAAGGCGCTGGCCTCCTCGGCCGAGGCGCCCGCGGTCTGGGCGTTCGGCGACCTGCCTGCGGCGCAGGCGTTCGCCCGGGCCCGCGGGCTGGCACCCACGCGCGGCCTGCACATCATGGAGCGCGCGCTCACCAACACCGAACCGCCGGCCGCACCCGAAGGGGTGACCCTGCGTGGATTCACCGACGCCGACACCGAGGCCGTCCTGGCCGTCAACGCCGCCGCGTTCGCGAACCACCCCGAGCAGGGCCACTTCAGCGCCGCCGATCTGGCTGCCCGCCAGGCCGAGGACTGGTGGGACCCCGACGGCCTGATCCTGGCCGAGGACACCTCCGGCGTGGTCGGCTTCCACTGGACCAAACGCCACGACGCCACCACCGGCGAGGTGTACGTGCTCGGAGTCCACCCGCGCGCGGCCGGCCGCAAACTGGGTGCGCTGCTGCTGGACGCCGGCCTCGCCCGGCTGGCCGCCCACGGCAACTCCCGGGTGATCCTCTACGTAGATGCCGGCAACGACGCGGCGGTCCGGTTGTACCAGCGCGCAGGCTTCACGATCGTGCACACCGACACGCTCTACCGGGCCTGACAGCGCCGGTCTCGGCGAGTGGGGAAGTCCCCGCTCCTCCAGGTCGCGCCGCAGCATCGCCGCACCGGGCGTGAGGTGAGCGACAATGGTGCGGTGCGCCACTTCGACCTGATCATCATCGGCTCCGGCTCGGGCAACACCCTCGTCGACGAACGCTTCGCCGACCAGAACGTCGCCCTCATCGATGATGGTGCCCGCTTCGGCGGCACCTGCCTCAACGCGGGCTGCATCCCGACCAAGATGTTCGTGCTGCCCGCCGACGCGTTGCGCGCCCCCGCGGACGCCGCGCGCATCGGCGTGCACGCCCCGCAACCGACGGCCGACTGGAAACAAGTCCGTGACCGCATCTTCGGCCGCATCGACCCGATCAGCGCCGGCGGTGAGCAATGGCGCGCGCAGGCACCGAACCTCACCCTCTACCGCGACACCGCCTGTTTCGTCGGCGAGCGCACCCTCGAGGTGGCCGGCCAGACCATCACCGCCGACCGGATCGTGATCGCCGCCGGCTCGCGCACCGTCTGGCCCGAGACGATCGAGGGACTGCACGCGGCCGCCGCGACCGGCCGGGTACACACCTCCGACACGATCATGCGCATCGACGAAGTGCCGAAGCGGCTGGTGATCGTCGGCGCAGGCTATATCGCGGCCGAGTTCGCGCACGTCTTCAGCGCCTTCGGAGCCCAGGTCACCGTGCTGGCCCGGTCAGGGGCGATGCTGCGCAATGAGGACGCCGAGATCTCCCGCCGGTTCACCGAAGCCGCCGCCGAGTACCTCGATCTGCGCCTGCATCACACCACCCGGGCCATCGAGGCGGACGCCGGCGGAGTCCGGGTGCGCACCTCCACCCCGGACGGCACCGAGCACGTCATCGAGGCCGATCTGCTGCTGCTCGCCACCGGGCGCCGCCCCAACAGCGACCGGATCGATGCCGCCGCGGGTGGGCTCACCGTCGATGACGACGGTTTCCTGATGGTCGACGAGTTCCAGCGCACGAACGTCCCCGGGGTGTGGGCGCTCGGCGACGTCGCCTCGCCATGGATGCTCAAGCACGTCGCCAACCACGAGGCCCGCGTCGTGCAGCACAACCTGCTGCACCCCGACGCCCTGATCGCGAGCAACCACCAGGCGATCCCGCACGCCGTGTTCGCCCACCCTCAGGTCGCCTCGGTCGGCCTCGCCGAGGACGCCGCCCGCGCGGCCGGTCTCGACCTCGCGGTGGCCGTGCAGGAGTACGGCAGTACCGCCTACGGCTGGGCGATGGAGGACACCACCAGTTGCGTCAAACTGATCGCCGACCGCGCCACCCGCTCGATCGTCGGCGCGCACCTGATCGGCCCGCAAGCATCCACCCTGATCCAACCGCTCATCCAGGCGATGGCGACCGGATTGGACGTGCCCACGATGGCCCGCGGCCAGTACTGGATTCACCCCGCGCTCACCGAGGTGGTCGAGAACGCGCTGCTGTCGCTCGGTCTGGACGAGTCGTGATGCGCGGCCGGACCAATGCTCCTGGAGCGACATCCCCCGGAATCAACCAAGCGCCGGCGCGGCGCCTCGCCGCGACGCTCGGCTTGTCGGCTCTGGTGATCGTCGGCTGCGCGCAGGTGCCCCCAGTACAAAGCGGCGGTGGCGACCAACCCACGTATGCGGCAACCGGCACCCCGGCCCACCCCACCGGGACCCCCGGCTCTCCGCACGCCACCCCCGACAGTTCCGCGTCCCACCCGCCACAGGCCTCCACCTGCACGGACGCCGCCGCGGCGCTCCCCCTGCGCGAGCGAGCGGGACAGCTGGTGATGCTGGGCGTGACCGGCGAGTTGGATGCGGCCGAGTCGAAGGCGATCACGACGAGTGCCGCCGGGTCGGTGATCCTGATGGGCAATACGACCGGCGGCGTGGCGGCGACCAAGGTGCGCACGGACGCCCTCGCGAAGCTGGCCGGGCCGGCCTGCTGATCGCGGTCGACCAGGAGGGCGGCACGGTGCAGCGTCTCAAGGGTCCCGGCTTCGACACCATCCCGTCCGCGCGCGAGCAGGCGCACCGGTCGGCCGCCGAACTGGCGGGCGACGCGAAGCGCTGGGGCCAGCAGCTGGCACAGGCCGGCGTCCATCTCACCTTCGCTCCGGTAGCCGATGTGGTGCCCGCCGATCGCACCTCGAGCAACGAACCGATCGGCAAGCTGGGACGCGGCTACGGCTCGACGCCCGAGGCCGTGTCCGAGCGTGTGGTCGCCTTCGTCGGCGGGATGAAGGCCGCCGGCGTGGCCACCTCGCCCAAGCATTTCCCGAACCTGGGGCGGGTCACCGGCAACACCGACTTCGTTGCCAAGGTCGTCGATGAGGAGACCACCGCCAACGATCCGGCGCTGGAACCGTACCGGCGCGCGATCGCCGAGGGCGTCGAGAGCGTCATGGTCGCCACCGCGTTCTATACCAAGATCGATCCGGACGCCCCGGCGGCGTTCAGCCCGAAGGTGGTCGGCATCCTGCGCGACGATCTGCGTTTCGGCGGTGTGATCGTCAGCGACGACCTCGGCGTGGCCAAGGCGGTCGCGTCGGTGCCGGCATCGGAGCGGGCGACCCGGTTCGTGCGCGCCGGCGGCGACCTGGCGATCAGCGTCGACCCGGCTGTCGGTGCGCGGATGATCGAGGGCTTGGCGTCGGCGGCGGAGTCGGACCCGGATCTGGCCGCGCGGGTCACCGAGTCGGCCGGCCGGGTGCTGGCGCTCAAGGCCGCGCGCGGGTTGACCTCCTGCGAGGCCGTCGTCGGCTGAGGCCTACGACTCCACGCGCAACTGGGTCTGCAGCTGACGGGCCGTCTGCAGCAGGTCGGGGCGGCTGTCGGGGATGGAGGCGTAATACAGGCTGGAGGACTCCTCGCTGGTGTTCACGATCACCAGGATCGCGGTCTCGCCGGTCTCGGGCAGGTTCGGGATGTCGAAGCTGAGGTGCATCTCGATCACCCAAGCGGCGTGGCCGTCGATGGTGGTTGCCTCGTTGACGCGATCGGTGCGCTGGACTTCGGCGTTGCCGTAGAACTCGCCGAGCACGCACCGGCTGACGATCTGGGCGCCTTCCTGGGGCGAGAAGAATCCGTCGCCGGCGACCAGTTCGGCGACCAGCACCGATGCCACCCAGGAAGAGAGGCCATCGTTGTTGTAGTTCGGGTAGAGCATGACCGACTGCCCCCAGGCGTCCGCACCGAACGGCACCCGGAAGTCGGGCTGCACCCTCTCCCATGGCGAGTCGAGCTGCGGATAGGACAGCGCGCCCCCCTGCACGCGACCCGGGGCGGCGGTGTGCGGACGCGGCGATACCTGGATGGTGCGCGGCGGGCAGAAGTTCTCGGTCGGGTTGGTGCCGACGCTGGGACGAGGGTTGAGCAGGCCTCCGCCGAGCAGCGAGGTCACCCCCCAGATCAGTCCTGCCAGCAGGACGCCGACGATGACGAGCACGAGCAGCGGACCACGGCGCGAGCTGCGCTGGGTCTCGGCCTGCCGGTAGGCGGCATACGGGTCGCCGGACGCCGTCGCGGCGTCCTGCATCGGCAGAAGTCCCGCCGGCGGTGCAGGCGGCGGCGAGTACGGGTTCGCGGTGAGCATCGGCGTCCATGCTTGACCGTCCCACCAGCGGTACATGCCCGCTTGTCCGCCGGGATCGGGGTACCAGCCTGCCTTGCTCATTTGTCCGAGTGTAGAAGATGCGCCCGAAGCCGAGGCTCCGGGCGCATCATGGTCCTGCGGGATGGGCAGACGATCAGCCGAAGCGGCCGGTGATGTAGTCCTCGGTGGACTTCTCCGCCGGGTTGTGGAAGATCTTCTCGGTGCGGTCCATCTCGATCAGCTTGCCCGGGTGACCGGTGCCGGCGATGTTGAAGAACGCGGTGGTGTCGGAGACGCGGGCGGCCTGCTGCATATTGTGGGTCACGATCACGATCGTGTAGTTCGCCTTGAGCTCGCCGATCAGGTCCTCGATGGCGAGGGTGGAGATCGGGTCGAGCGCCGAGCAGGGCTCATCCATCAGCAGCACGTCGGGGGCCATCGCGATCGCGCGGGCGATGCACAGGCGCTGCTGCTGGCCGCCGGACAGGCCCGAGCCGGGCAGGTCGAGGCGGTTCTTGACCTCTTCCCACAGGTTGGCGCCGCGCAGCGCCTTCTCGGCGATGTCGTCGGCCTCGGACGCCGAGATCCGCTTGTTGTTCAGCTTCAGCCCGGCCAGCACGTTCTCCTTGATCGACATGGTCGGGAACGGGTTGGGCCGCTGGAACACCATCCCGATCTGGCGGCGAACGTTCACCGGGTCGACGCCGGGGCCGTACAGGTCTTCACCGTCGAGCAGCAGCTGACCCTCGACGTGCGCGCCGGGAATCACCTCGTGCATGCGGTTCAGCGAGCGCAGGAAGGTGGACTTGCCGCAGCCGGACGGCCCGATGAACGCGGTCACCGAGCGGGGCTCGATGGTCATGGAGACGTCTTCGACGGCTTTGAACGAGCCGTAGTAGATGTCGAGATGCTTCGATTCGATGCGCTTGGACATGGGTGTGGTCTCCTCGGGCTCAGCGGCCGGTCTTGGGGGCGAAACGCTTGGCGATGACCCGGCCGAGCAGGTTGAGCGCCATGACGATCAGGATCAGGGTGAGGGCGCCCGCCCAGGCCCGGTCGACGAAGGCCTCCGGCGGCACGCCGCGGTAGGCGTACTGACCGTAGACGAAGGTCGGCAGGGTCATCATCGGGCCGCTGAAGAAGTTGTTGTTGATGCTCTGGGTGAATCCCGCGGCGAGCATCAACGGTGCGGTCTCGCCGATGATGCGGGCGATGGCGAGGATGACGCCGGACACGATGCCGGAGATGGCGGTGGGCAGCACGATGCGCAGGATCGTCCGCCACTTGGGCACACCGAGGGCATAGGACGCCTCACGCAACTCGTTCGGGACGATCTTCAGCAGTTCCTCGCACGAGCGGACGACCACGGGGATCATCAGCACCGACAGCGCGAGCGATCCCGAGAAGCCGCTGACGAAGCCCGGCTTGAGGATCAGCCCCATCAGCGCGTAGGCGAACAGGCCGGCGACGATCGAGGGGACGCCGGTCATCACGTCCACGAAGAAGGTGATGCCGCGCGACAGCGAGTTGCCCTCGCCGTACTCGGACAAGTAGATGGCGGTCAGCAGCCCGATCGGGACCGAGATCAGCGTGGCGACGCCGGTGATCGACAGCGTGCCGTAGATGGCGTGCACCGCACCGCCACCAGGACCAACGATATTGCGCATCGAGTTGCTGAAGAAGGCCGCATCGAAACGGGCGGCCCCCGCCATCACCGTGGTGACCGACACCCAGATCAGCGGCACCAGGGCCAGCAGGAAGGCGCCGACGACGAAGCCGCGCATCAGCCGGTCGGTTGCACGCCGGGTGCCCTCGACCGCGGCGGACGCCCCGAAGACGCCGGCCTGGAACAAGACGAACGCGAGCACGGCGGCCAGGGCGATGTTGAACGAGCCCAGCAGCAGCGTGATGAACGCGCCGGCGGCGATCGCCACGACGATGCCGGCCGGCACCGTCCACTGCGGCAGTTGACCGGCGGTCAGTGAGTTCTTGGGTGGGACAGGAGTCACGGCGGTCATCAGTTCGCTCCCGAGAAGGCGGCGCGGCGGCTCACGATCCAGCGGGCCACCATATTGACCGCCAGGGTGATGATGAACAGGACGAGGCCGGCCGCGATGAGCTGGTTGATCCGGATGCCGGACGCCTCGGGGAAGTCGAGCGCGATGACGGCTGCGATCGAGTTGGGGTTCTGCTGCCCCAGCATCTCGAACTTGATCACCCCGGCACCCGACAGCACCATGGCCACCGCCATCGTCTCGCCCAGGGCCCGGCCCAGGCCGAGCATGACGGCTGAGACGATGCCGGCCCGGGCGAACGGGAACACCGCCATCCGGATCATCTCCCAGCGGGTGGCGCCCAGCGCGAGTGCCGCTTCCTCGTGCAGCTTCGGGGTCTGCAGGAAGACCTCCCGGCACAGCGAGGTGACGATCGGCAGGATCATCACCGCGAGCACCAGCGAGGTGGTGAGCAGGGTGCGTCCGGTGCCCGAGGGGTCACCCGAGAACAGCGGGATCCAGCCGAGGTAGGTCGACAGCCACACGTGGAAGGGCTGCAGCGCGGTCGCCAGGGTCAGGCCGCCCCACAGGCCGTAGACGACCGACGGCACCGCGGCCAGCAGGTCGATCACGTAGCCCAGCGGGGCCGCCAGACGACGCGGCGCGTAGTGCGAGATGAACAGGGCGATCCCGATCGCGACCGGGACGCCGAAGACCAGCGCCCAGAACGACGACCAGACGGTGCCGAACGCGTACGGCAGCACCCAGGACCAGAACGCTCCGTAGCCCTGCTGCTGCAGCACCTCCGGCGAGGAGGTGAGCGCCGGGGCCGCCATCGCCAGCAGGAAGGTGGCGACGGCGCCCAGGATCACGAAGATCAGAATGCCCGAGCCGGTGGACAGGCCCTTGAAGACCTTGTCCCCCCGGCGTGGCTTGCGCGGGACGAGCGAGGATTCCTCGTCCGGCCGCGGGGTGTTGGTGGTGAGGCTCACAGGTGCCTTCCTTACCTACTCAGGCTCTCGGGCGTCACTTGATGGACGCGACGGCGGCCTGAACCTTGGTCACCATGTCGGCCGACAGCGGGGCGCTGCCTGCGGCGGTCGGGGCGGCGGCGAGGGCCTGGCCATCAGCCGAACCGATGAATCCCACGTATTCCTTGACCAGCTTGGCGACCTGGGCGTCCGCGTAGGTCTCGCAGACGATCACGTAGGAGATCAGCGCGATCGGGTACTGGCCCTCGGCCTTGCGGTCGAGCTTGAGCGCCCAGTCGTGCTCGGAGCGGCCTTCGAGGCGCTGCGCGTTGTCGACCAGCTTGGCGGCGGCGTCCGCGGTCGGGCCGAAGAACTCGTTGCCCACCTTGATCTTGGCCATACCGACCTCGCGGGCCTGCGACGCGTCGGCGTAACCGATCATGCCGTTGCCCTTCTTGACGGTGTCGACCACTCCCGAGGTGCCCTTGGCCGCCTCACCGGCGATGGATGCCGGCCACTCATCCGAGGACGCCTCGGTCCACACCTCGGGGGCGTTCTGGGCCAGATAGTCGGTGAAGTTGCCGGTGGTGCCCGATCCCTCGGAGCGGTGCACCGCAGTGATCGGGAGATCCGGCAGGGTCACGCCGGGGTTCAGGGCGGCGATCTGCGGAGCGTTCCAGTTCTTGATCTCGCCGGTGAAGATGCGTGCGACGGTGTCGGCGTCGAGGTTCAGCTCGCTCACCCCAGCGATGTTGAAGATGACCGCGATCGGGGAGATGTAGACCGGCAGGTTCAGCGCGTTGGAGTCAGTCGAGCAGCCGGCGAACTTGCCCACGCCCATCTCACTGTCCTTCAGCGCCCGGTCGGAGCCGGCGAAGTTGGCCGCGCCTGCCTTGAAGGCGTCCCGGCCCGGGCCGGACCCGTCGGGGGAGTAGTTGACGGTCACGCCGCCGTGGGCCTTCTGGAAGCCGGCGACCCAGTGGGTCTGGGCCACGTTCATGGAGGAGGCGCCCTTACCGGTGAGAACGCCGCTCAATCCGCTAGCGGAGGACGAACCGCCGGGGGCGGCCGGCTGTTCGTTCGCGGCGCACGCGGAGAGCGCGAGAGCAGAGGCGGTCACGAGGGCGAAAGCGGTGCCGATCTTCGTGAGCTTCACGATGGTTCCTTTTCGAGTCAACATCCGCCGAGCAATCCCCCGCGGACGGACCGGTGGCCCGGTCTCCGTCGATGACGGTAAGGAAGCGTCGTGACGTGCTTCGATCAGGTGCGTGAACGGCGGATGAACGGCATCCGTCGCTTCGCTCCGTTCTCACGGCGTCCGCTCAGACGCCCCAGCCCAGGCGGGCGCGGGCGGGCCTGCTCAGCAACGCGGCCGGTGGAACTCGGTCGCGACGACCTCGCCCTTGACGTTCAGGTGGGCGATCACCGCGGCCGCGGTCTGCATGGCACGCGGCGGCAGGCCGAGCTCGGCGAGCATGACCGGCAGGACGGGACGGTGCCCGCACACGGCCGCCGGCACGCCGGTGGACGCCGCCTCGCGCGCCAGCCGGCGGATCAGCTTCGCGACGCCCTTGGGGTTGTCCTCGCCGATCTCTTCGGACAGGATCGCCCACGGGTCGACCTTCAGCCCGGCGCTGGCCGCATACGGCGCCAGCGTCTGCACGCAGCGCGCCGAGGAACTCGACGCGAGCGAACCGACGCCGAACGCCTCCAGCAGCGGGATCAGCCGGGCCGCCTGCTTGCGCCCCCGCGCCGTGATCGGCCGGGACTGGTCGCGGCCCGACCAGTGCTTGCGATCCATCGCCTTGGCATGCCGGACGATCAGGAACGGCGTCGTCTCCTCCAGCGCGAGTGCGGTGCGCAGCACACCCTTCTCGTCGTCGTAGGTCATTCGCGCGAACGCGTTCGACGGGGTCAGCCAGGCGACCTTGTCGACCTCGCGGTCAGGCTTGCGCGCGGTCACCTTGGGCGCCTTGGCCACCCAGTAGTGCACGATCTTGGTGCCGCTGCCGACCGGGTAGGAGATCACCCCGGCGGGCTGGTGCAGCACAACGCGGCTGCCGCCCTCCTCCCAGGTCTCGCGGGCGGCGGCGACGGCCTCGTACTCGTCGGGTTCGAGGTGCCCCTTGGGCAGCGTCCAGTCGTCGTACTTGGGACGGTGCACGAGCAGCACCTGCGGTTTCTTGCCCTCGCGCTCGTGCAGGGCCACGGTGCCTGCGGCCAGCGTGATCTTGCGGCGTTTGGCCGTTCTCGCGCTCACGTCAGCGTCCGCCTTTCTGCCGGGTGCGGGGCGAGGGACAGTATTCCATGCGCGGGTAACGACCTCGCCAGCACGGCAGCACAGACCACATCACCCCTGGCCAACCTCAGATTCCCGCGTAGGAGTGCAGGCCTTGGAAGAGCAGGTTGACCCCGACGAAGTTGAACCAGAAGCTGGCCACGCCGATCAGGCACAGCCACGCGGCCCGCACCCCCTTCCAGCCCGCGGTGACCCGCGCGTGCAGGTATGCGGCGTAGACGACCCAGGTGACCAGCGACCAGGTCTCCTTCGGGTCCCAGCCCCAGAATCGTCCCCAGGCGTAGTCGGCCCAGATCGCGCCGGCCAGGATGACGAACGTCCACAGCGGGAACGCGAACCGGGTCACCCGGAACGAGAAGTCGTCCAGCGCGGCCGCCTGGGGCAGGCGTCCGAGATAGCCTCCGGTGCGCCCGGACGCCTCCGCGCGGCGCCGGAGCAGATAGAAGATCGCGGCGATGCCGGCGATGTTGAACGCCGCCCCCGCGGTGACGGCGGCGACGATGTGGATGATGAACCACACCGAGTGCAGCGCGGGAACCAGCGGTGCGACCGCCACATAGAACACGGTGACGGCCAGCCCCTGGCCCACCGACAGCAGCAGCGTGACCGGCAGGCCGAGCCACACCCAGCCGCGCCGGGCCACCAGCACCAGGTAGATGAGCACCGTGATGCCCAGCGAGCTGGTCACGAACTCGTACATGTTGCCCCACGGCAGCCGCTGCGCCGCCACGCCGCGCAGCACGACGCCGGCCAGGTGGCTGAGCGCGCCGACCGCGGTGAGCGCCACGCCGATCCGCCCGAACAGTTCGACGCGCCCGCCGGCCGCCCCCGACGCCTCCGCACCGGGTTCGGGCTTGCGCGCGGACGCCCATTCGAGCGCGTGCGCGGTCATCGCCAGCAGGTAGATCACCGCGGAGCTGACCATCGCGAGGCTGGAGTAGGTGGCGATCACGAAGCGTCCTCCTGGTCGTCCTGGTCGTCGTCGGGTTCGTTCTCGTCGGTGCCGCGCAGGCCGGCGTCCGTCACCCCGGCGGACGCCGCGAGCGCGGCCACGGCCTCGGCCAGCCCACTCGACGCCTCGGCCCGGTCCAGGCCGCCTGCCTCGACCACCAGGACGCCGTCGGCGCCGCGCCTCACCCGCAACCACATCCGGCGGGGGCGAACGTACAGGCTCACTGTCATGCCCGCAACGGCGAGTCCCACGCCGGCGATGATCAGCCACTGGCCCGGGTTCTCGCTGACCTGCAGCTTGGTCCAGCGCTTCCAGTCGGTGAAGGTGAGGGTGGAGCCGTCGGGCAGTTCGACGTATTCGCCGGGCTCGATCTTGAAGGTGACCGGGACGCCCTCGGGCGTGGTCATCTGTTCCAGGCCGGCCTTGGACAGCGAATAGACCGACTCGGGGCGCCCTGTCTCCTCGCGCGGCGGACCGGTCCACACGTTGACGAACATCGACGGCGACAGCGCGTCGGGGAACACCGAGCGCGGCCCCTGGTCGTCGACGATGGTGGTCGGCAGGAAGAACCCCTCGAAGGCGATGAAGCGCGGGCGGGCGTCCGGCACCTTGATCACGCCCATCGAGGTGAAGTTGCCGTCCTGGGGCAGGAACACCACCGGCCCGGAGAAGGCCAGGTCGCCGTGGGGGTCCTTCACCTCGACGACGGGCGCGTAGCCGTGGCCGGTCAGGTGGATCTGGGTGCGGCCGACCCGCAGCGGCTGGTTGACCTCGACGCTCTGGGCGCGGACCTCGCCGTCGGCGCCCGCCCAGCGGACGTCGGCGCGGAAGACCCGGGCGGCGCCGCGCTGAACTTCGCCGGTCTCGAACTTCGCGGTGAACCGGTCGACCCACACGGTGACGGGTTCCAGCGCGCTCGGGGTGAAGGCCGCGCCCGCGCGGAAGTCGTCGTACTGGGTGAGGTTGTTGGAGAACGCCTGGCCCTCGACGACGATCACGTCACCGGTGTAGCTGGCCAGCTGGTTCCAGGCCACCCCGCCGAGGGCGAACACGAAGGCGAGGTGGAAGACGATGTTGCCGAATTCGCGCAGCCGTCCACGTTCGGCGGCGACCGAGTCGCCGGTGCGCCGGGTGCGGAACCGCTTGCCGCGCAGGTAGGCCTCGCCCGCGGCGAGCGCCGTCTCGGCGTCCACGCCGGTGGTGCCGGTGGCGCTGGCGGGCAGCCGGTCGAGCCGTTTCGGGGTGCGCGGGGGCGGCATCCGCAGCGCGCGGGCGTACACGCCGATGCGCGGGATGATGCAGCCGACCAGCGACACCAGCAGCAGCAGGTAGACCGCCGCGAACCACGGCGATCCGTACACGTCGAACAGCCCGACCGCCTCGTACAGGTCGGCCAGGGCCGGGTTCGCCTCCTTCCAGTCGCTGACCCGGATCGGCGCGACCGGGCGCTGCGGCAGCATCGATCCGGGGATGGCGACCAGCGCGAGGATCAGCAGCAGGATCAGCGCGGTACGCATCGAGGTGAGCTGGGTCCACAGCCAACGCAGCGTCGCCATCAGATCACCACCCCGAACGAGGACGCCCACTGCCGGAACAGACCCATCAGCGCGTCCCAGATGCCGGTGACGAGCAGGACGCCTACGGCCACCATGATCGCTCCGCCGGCCTTGCTGAGCGCCGCATGGTGCCGGCGCACCCAGGCGGTGGTGCCGGCGAACCTGTCGAAGGCCAGGCCGGCGATCAGGAACGGGACGCCGAGGCCGAGCGCGTAGACGGCCGACAACACGGCCCCGCGCAGCGCGGTGCCCTCGTTGGCGGCCAGCGTCATCACCACACCCAGGGTCGGCCCGATGCACGGCGTCCAGCCGATGCCGAAGACGATGCCCAGGACGGGCGCGGCGGCCAGGCCGAACGCGGGCGCCCGGGAGATCCGCCAGGTGCCCTGACCGAAGCCGAGCACGCCGGCGAAGACCAGGCCGAGCACGATCGCGACCACGCCGCCGGCGATGGACAGCGGGCGGCTCCAGGCCTGCAACAGCCAGCCGAGCCCGCCGAAGATCGCCCCGGCCGAGACGAACACGAAGGCGAAGCCGAGGACGAACAGGCTGGTGCCCAGCACGATCCGTCCGCGATGGCCGCGCGCCTGCGCCCCGCCGGCGGACGCCCCGGTGATGTCGGCGGAGGTCAGCCCGGTGGCATAGCTGAGGTAGCCGGGCAGCAGCGGCAGCACGCAGGGGCTGAAGAACGACACCAGCCCCGCCAGCGCGGCCACCGGCAACGCGAGCAGCATCGAGCCGCCCACGGCCTGCTCGAACCAGGTCTCCAGCGGGATCATCGGCCCTCCGCGACGTCTTTGACGAGTTCGCGCAGGGTCGTCTCGGTGGTCTCGCCGAGAATGCGGGCCGCGATCCGTCCCTCGCGGTCGACGACGACCGTGCTCGGGATCGCGGAGGCGGGCAGGTGCGAGGCGAACTTGAGCAGTTCGCGTCCGTCGGGGTCGAAGACGCTGGGGAAGGTGATGTCGAAGGCGCGGACGAACGCCCGCGCGGGCGCCGGGTCGAGGTCGCGGGTGTTGATGCCGACGAAGCGAGCGATGTCGGCGGTGTCGCGCGAGGCCGCCTCGAGCGCGGGCGCCTCCTTGCGGCAGGGGGCGCACCAGGAGCCCCACACGTTGTAGACGATCACCAGGCCGGCGAATTCGCCGGAGTCGAACGGCGTGCCGTCCAGCAGGGTGCCGGTGATCTGCGGCGCGGGCCTGCGATCGGCGGGGGAAACCAGGGTCAGTGACCCGTCCCCGCCCACGAAGCCGCCGTCGGCTCCCGGTGTTGCGCCGCAACCGGCGAGCAGCACCGACGCCGCCAGTCCGGCGATCAGACTCCTGCGCCGCACCGCCTCACATCCCCGGGCGGAACAGCTTGGTGTTGGTCGGGTACAGGTCGGCGCACGGCTCTTCGTAGGTGACCTTCACCACGCGGCCGTCCAGGACGTGGAAGCTGGTCACCGAGGCCAGCCGGCATTCGCGGTTGGCCGGGTTGTGCACGAAGCTGCGCCCCTCGGCGTCCAGCCGTGCGATGTAGATCGGCAGCTGGTGGGCCACCACGAGCGCCTGCCCGCCCGCGGGCACGGACGCCGCCATGTCGGCGATGGCGGCGCGCATCCGGACGGCGATCTCCCGGTAGGGCTCGCCCCAGGACGGCCGCAGCGGGTTGCGCAGGTACCACCAGTTGGTGGGCAGCAGCAGCTTCTGGTTGAACCGCCCGAACTCGCGGCCCTCGAAGGCGTTGGCGGCCTCGATGACCCGGGGCTCCTCCACGATCGGCAGATGCGGATGGTTCGCCGCGATCGGCGCGAGCGTCTCTTTGGCGCGCTGCAGCGGCGAGACGCGCAGGTGATCGAGCGGCACGTCGGCGAAACGCTCGCCCAGCCGCTCGGCCATCGCCCGGCCCAGTTCGCTCAGCCCGTAGCCGGGCAGGCGTCCGTACAGGATGTGGTCGGGGTTCTGCACCTGGCCGTGGCGGCACACGTGGACGATCGTCGGCTGCATGAGGGCAAGGATAGGCGTTCAGGCGAGCGCGGCCGCCAACCGTTCCGCGTCGACGAACCACAGCGCATGCTGGACGCCGTCCACGAACGTGACGGGGACGTGATCGGTGTAGCGGGCGCGCAGGTCAGGGTCGGAATCGACGTCGACGGTCTGCCAGGAGGCGTGGGCGTCCCGGCAGACCGGCTCGATGATGGTCAGCGCGTCGTCGCACAGATGACACCCCTGCCGCACCAGGACCACCACGCGGGCGTCCGGCAGCGGCGGCGGGGGCGTCCGGCTGCTCACTTGCCAGCGCGGCGGCGCTGGATACGCGTCTTCTTCAGCAGCTTGCGGTGCTTCTTCTTCGCCATCCGCTTGCGACGCTTCTTGATGACCGAACCCACAGGTGTCTCCTCTGCACGCCCCCGGACCTCGGAGGCGGGGATGAATACATGAAATGCGCGGGCCGAAGTGCCCGCAAGCACAGCATCTTACCGGCTGCCGCCTGACCCGGCCAAACGAACGAGACGTTCGCAGACGGGTCAGGCGTTCAGCTCACCGACGCCGCACGCTCAGCCGCGGCCGAGCTCGAGCGACCGGTCCCGGGCGGCCTCGGCGGCCGCCAGGAAGGCTGCCTTGACCGCGCGGTCCTCCAGCGTGCGCAACGCCGCCGCGGTGGTGCCGGCGGGCGAGGTGACCCGTTCGCGCAGCACGGCCGCGTGATCGTCGGATTGGGCCAGCATGGTGGCCCCGCCCAGCAGCGTCTGGTTGGCCAGGGTGACCGCGGTGTCGCGGGGCAGGCCGAGCAGGACGCCGGCGTCCGCCAGCGCCTCGGCGATGTAGAACACGTAGGCCGGGCCCGACCCGGAGATCGCGGTGACGGCGTCCTGGTAGCGCTCGGGCACGACCACGGCCTTGCCGACCGCCTCGAGGATGTGCACCGCGCGGGCCAGCTGCTCGTCGGTGACCGCCTCGCCCGGGCTGAGCGCCGCCATGCCCTGCCCGACCAGGGCGGGCGTGTTCGGCATCACCCGGACGACCGGGGTGCCCGCGGGCAGCCCGGCCTGCAGGGTGGCCAGCGTGACGCCGGCGCACAGCGACACCACGACGGCGCCGTCGGCCAGCTGCGGGCCGATCTCGGGCAGCACCGAGCCGACGTCCTGGGGCTTGACCAGGATCAGCACCACCGCGGCACCCTCGACCGCGGCGGCCGAATCGGTGGCGGTGGCGATGCCGTACTTCTGCTCCAGTTCGCGGCAGCGCTCGGCGCGGCGGTCGGCGCCGACGATGTCGGCCGGGGCCCATCCGGCGGCCAGCATGCCGGCCATCAGGGCTTCGCCCATCATGCCGGTTCCAATCACTGCGACACGGCTCATGACCGGCCTCCTACCAGTAGTTCTGCAACCTGGATCGCGTTGAGCGCCGCACCCTTGCGCAGATTGTCGCCCGCGACGAAGAGCACCAGGCCCCGGTTGCCCGGCACCGCCTGATCCTGGCGGATCCGGCCGACGAACACGTCGTCGGCGCCGGCCGCCTGGCGCGGGGTGGGCACGTCGGCCAACTGGACGCCGGCGGCGTCCGCCAGCAGCGCGGTGGCCTGCTCGGGGGTGATCTCACGCTCGAACTCGGCGTGGATCGCCAGGCTGTGGCCGGAGAAGACCGGCACCCGCACGCAGGTGCCGGAGACGGCCAGCTCGGGCAGGTGCAGGATCTTGCGCGACTCGTTGCGCAGCTTCTGCTCTTCGTCGGTCTCGCCGGAGCCGTCGTCGACGATGCTGCCGGCCAGCGCGACCACGTTGTAGGCGATCGGCGCCACGTAGGGGCCGGTGTCGCCGTCGGGCACCTGCGAGCCGTCGAGGGCCAGCACGGTCGGGTTGTCGACCGCGGCGACCTGCTCGGCCAGCGTCGAGACGCCCTTGACGCCCGAGCCGGAGACGGCCTGGTAGGTGGCGACGGTGAGGCGAGTCAGGCCGGCGGCGTCGTGCAGCGGCTTGATCACCGGCATCGCGGCCATGGTGGTGCAGTTCGGGTTGGCGATGATGCCCTTGGGCGGATTGACCGCGTCCTCAGGGTTGACCTCGCTGACGACCAGCGGCACCTCGGGATCCTTGCGCCACGCCGAGGAGTTGTCGACGACGACCGCACCGGCGGCGGCGACCTTCGGCGCGTACTCGCGCGACATGGTGGCGCCGGCCGACATCACCGCGATGTCGATCCCGGAGAAGTCGGCGGTGGCCGTGTCCTCGACCGTCACATCCTTGCCCTTGAACGGCAGGGTCTTGCCGGCCGACTTGGCCGAGCTGAAGAACCGCACTTCGTCGAGGGGAAACTCGCGCTCCTCCAGAAGAGTGCGCATGACCTGACCGACCTGACCGGTCGCACCGAATACTCCAACAAGCATGGTCGCCATCCTACGGGACCGCCACCGCCGGATCGTGGGCCGTCTTTGTGGGCGTCCGGCCCGGCCGTCAGAACCAATCGGTGTAGGGCGCCACCAGGGCGTAGCCGATGAAGCTGACCAGATCGAGGATCGTGTGCGCCACCACCAGCGGCATCACCCGGCCCCAGCGCCGGTACATCCAGCCGAACGCCAGGCCCATGATCACGTTGCCGACGAAGCCGCCGAAGCCCTGGTAGAGGTGGTAGCCGCCGCGGATCACCGCGCTCACCGCGATGCCCGTCCACGGGCGCAGGCCGAGCTGATCGAAGCGGCGCAGCAGGTAGCCGAGCATGATCACCTCCTCCAGGAGGCCGTTCATCGCGGCATACCCGGCCAGCACGGGGATCGTCCACCAGTGCGCGGCCAGGTTCGCCGGCGCCACGTTGGTGTTGAAGCCCAGTTCGCGCGCCGCCACGTAGAACACCAGGCCCGGGATGCCGATCACCGCCGCAGCGAGGAATCCGCGGCCCAGATCGAAGCCCGGACGCCTCCGGTCGAAGCCGATCGAACCCCGGTCGCCGGACAGCCGCAGCAGGTAGACCGCCAGCAGCATCGGCATCAGCCCGAACCCGATCCC
Organism: Propioniciclava sp.; assembly: GCF_047602245.1. Taxonomy (GTDB): domain Bacteria; phylum Actinomycetota; class Actinomycetes; order Propionibacteriales; family Propionibacteriaceae; genus Propioniciclava. Next base: position 2,154,909 of record NZ_JASGHT010000001.1, on the reverse strand, counting down.
GGCCAGCTGATAGGCCAGATCGAGCCAAGAACGGTCCGGGGTCACCGAGTTGTTGATGCTGGTGGTCTGCTCGTTGAGCGCCGGGCCGCGGCTGAGCTTCTCGATGATGGACAGCACCGAATAGATCGCCGACTGGCCCAGCGAGATGCCGAGCACCACCGCGACCTCCGCAAGGTGCCGCGGACGGGCCGGCGCGGCGTCCGGGGTGAGGTCGGTCATGGGCGGACGGGCACGGCCAGCGCCTCGCGGGTGAAGGCGAGCACCTTGGCCAGCGCCTCCTCGCGCGCCGAGCGTGACCCGATGGTGCGCGTGTTGACCTCGATCACCACGTCGCCGGCGAACCCGCGCGAGGCCAGCGTGGTGAGGACGCGGTGGGCGTCCTGGTCGCCGTCGCCGGGCAGCAGATGGGAGTCGGCGAAGGAGCCGTCGCCGTCGGTGAGGTGCAGGTGGGTGAGCCGCTGTCCCCAGGCGTTGACCAGATCGAGGGAGTGCTGCCGCGCCGTGGAGGCGTGCGAGAGATCGAGGGTGAGATGGTCGTAGTCGCGCTCGGTCGGATCCCAGCCGGGGGAATAGGCGCGCACCTCGGTGCCGCGCGGCCCCCGCCACGGATACATGTTCTCGACCGCGAAGATGATGCCCGTGCTGCGCTCCAGGCGCCGGATGCCGTCCACGAAACCCTGCGCGTAGCTGCGCTGCCAGCGGAACGGCGGATGCACCACCACCGTGCCGGCGCCGAGCCGGTGCGCGGCGACCGCGGAGCGCTCCAGCTTGTCCCACGGGTCGTTGCCCCAGGTGCCCTGGGTGACCAGCAGCGTGGGCGCATGGATGGCGAGCACCTCGATGTCGTGGTACTCCTGCAACTGGACCAGGGCGTCCACGTCACGGCTGATCGGGTCGATCCCCACCATCACCTCGACGCCGTCATAACCCAGGCGTCCGGCCAACTCGAAGCAGCTGCCGGTCGATTCGGGGTAGACCGACGAGGTCGACAGACCGATCCTGTTGGCGCGTGCGACGCCGTCGGTGGGCCACGCTGGATTCGCGTTCACGCCCCACATCATAAGACCCGCAGGCAACGCAGACCGCTCCTGTGACGAGCATCCCGGGAGTATCTCCATATCGTGATACCCCTTCTAACTGGGGGTTTCCCGCTCGATTCGCGTCGGCGTCCGGGCATGGGTTTCAATGTTGGCATGCGCCTGTCGAATCTCACCTTCGCCGCCGGCCCGGACGGTCTCACCCCCGCCGTGCGACGTCTCGAAGACTCCCTGGGCGTGCCCTTCCGCGATGGCGGATTCCACCCCAGCTTCGGCACGCGCAACAACATCCTGCCCTTGGCGGACGGCCGCTACATCGAAGCGGTCGAGGTGCTGGAGCACCCGGCCGCCGAGAAAGCCATCTTCGGCCAGGCTGTCCGAGCCCGCTCGGCGCTCGGCGGTGGCTGGTTGGCCTGGGTGATCCAGGTCGACGACATGGCCCCGCTGGAGGAGCGTCTCGGCCGCAAGTCCGCGCACGGCACCCGGCAGTTCCCCGACGGACGCCGCCTGGAATGGGATCAGATCGGCGTCAAGGGCCTGATGGCCGACCCGCAGCTGCCCTTCTTCGTGAAGTGGACCAGCCCCGACGAGCTACTCCCGTCCGCGTTGCCCCCGCGTGAGGTCGAGGTGCTGGAGATCCGGATCTCCGGCTCCCGCGATCGCGTCAGCGAGTGGGTGGGGCGCGATATCGGCCCGGTCTTCGACGGCGTCGGACTGAACTTCGACTCCCCCAACGGCAACCCGGGCATCGAATCGGTCACCTTCCGCTGCCCCAAGGGCATCGTCACCGTCTGAGTTCCACCGCCCGGTTAGGAAACCGGGCGACTGTTCGGAGCCGGGCGGCATCGGTGCTGCACCCGAGTTCGCCCGATTCGGGGCCGCGCCGCGTAGCCGAGACCGTCCACGAGAGGGGCGCGGGCCTCCGGCCCGGTCGGGGGCCGGTGCGGCGCGACTAGGCTGCACAGATGACCGGCATCCGACGCATCGACGACGAGCGGGCGGCCGCCGCGCTCGCGGGCCTGCTCAACGGGAATGCGCGCCGCCGGCCCGTCGTGGTGGTAACGATTCCGGCCAGCCGCACCGAACCGTGGATCGACGTGGACGAGATCGTCCGAGAGGCGGGCGATCTGGCCGATGTCTACCTGATGCCGACCAGCGACGCCTCGTGGGAATTCTCCCGCCGGATGGCCGACGGCACCCAGGTCTACGGCGGCGCCGGCCGCGTCTACCCGGTCGGGCACGCGTGGGCGTCCGATCTGGCGGCATCACCCCTGCGCTTCGCCTGGAGCGAGGCGGACGGCCAGCGCGCCACCGAGTTGTTGATCTCGGACATGTTCCGGATGGCCGCCGCGGCCGGATTGCTCCGGGTCACCCCGAACCGGTCCGGCCGCGCCTGCGACGGGACCGTGACGATGCTGATCGCCGGCCGCGGGCTGGTCGGTATCGGGAACTCGATGCCGGCCACCGTCGCCGAGGAACTCACCGCCAAGGACGTGCCCATCGAGCGCATCCTCACGGTCGGGCAGCGCGTCAGCGGATGGTACGACCCGGACACGAACCGGCTCGATCTGCGCCGGGCGCTCCGTACGCCCAACGCCGCGCTGTCGGCGTACACGGTGGGGGATGTCGTGCTCGCCGCGGTGGCCACCGTGGCCAAGGACACTGCGGAACTCATGCTCTACCCCGAGACGAACGCCCCCGCGGTCATCGCACGCGCCGGTATCGCCGAGGTGACGAGCAACCCCTTCGACGACCTGCGCACCCTGATGACCGCCGGCGAGGTCGTCCGCGCCCGCATCACCTGCACCGGCCCGCGCTGGGCGCTAGCACTCGACGACGTCGACGACAACGAACCCGTCATCGAGGCCCCCTCGCTGTTGACCGGCGGACCTTCCTGGCTGGTCGAGACACCTCTCACCACCGAGCCCGCCGAACAGGAACACCCCGGCCCGGGCGCATCCGGCATGCCGGTTCGGGACGCTTCGCCGGCGGTCTTATCACCCGATCAGGGCACCGTCGCCCCTGGTCAGCCAGGATCTGATCGGTCTGGTTCCGGCTTTTCAGTCCCGGCGCCGGCGACACCCGAACCCGCCCGCCCGAGTCCGGCGCTGTTCGATCGCAAACGGCCCCATCCAGACACCCCGCCTCTGGCGTCCGGCGCCATACCCTCGGCGCCGATACCGGCCGCTGCACCTCCGGCGTCCGTGCCCGCGCCCGCCTCGGAGGGGACGAAGGGGTTGTTGCTGAAGATCGACGGGCTCAACGCGGAGGTGAGCCGCCTCACCCGCGAGAACGAACGGCTGACCCGCGAGGAACGTGCGAGCACCGACGAACGCAGACAACTGCATGACCTGCTCGTTCAAGCCGAGCAACGAGCGAACCGCGCCGAGGAGGAACTGACCCGAGCACGCTCCCGGCTGCGCAAAGCCAAGAGCGCACGGAATGCCGCCCGGCCTGCCGAGATTCCGAGCTTCGCCGATCCGGAACAGGGATTCCGCTATCTGGTGCTCACCCAGTGGGCGAAGCGCACCATGCCGGGCGAGCAGGCGAGCCGTCCGTTGCCGGACTACGTGATCGGCCCCGGGTTCCTGGATTCCCTCGCCAAACTCGAGGGGATCAGCGAGGAGAAGGTGGCCGACGTCGTCTTCGAGGTGCTCACCGGGATCGCGGCACAAAACAGCAGCCGTCGCGTCCACCAACTCCGCTCGGGCCTGGGCGGCGACGATCCGCAGCGCGTGCGTCCCGACGGCGCCCGGGCCTGGCGGGTCAGCCTTCAGGTGAACACCCCGTCGGCACGGCGCCTGCACTACTGGCTGCTCCCCGACGGGCAGGTGGAGTTGGCCCGCGTCGCCACCCACGACGACTACGACGCCTGATCCGAACACCCGCCCCACCGACGACCGAGCGTAGGCTCCGTCGACGCACGCGGAGCAGGAAATGTCGGTGCCGCGGTCTAGCGTGTGCGGCATGGCGAAGAGTACGACGACCTACCGCTGCACCGAGTGCGGCTGGACGACCGGCCGATGGGTCGGCCGCTGCGGGCAATGCCAGGCCTGGGGCAGCATCGCCGAGGCGGACGCGCGACCGGCGGCGTCGGTCGCCACCCAGCGGCCCACCCAGCCGGCGATCCCGATCACCGGGGTGCCCGCGCACTCGGCACGCGGCGTGAGGACCGGGATCGGCGAACTCGATCGCGTACTCGGCGACGGGCTGGTCCCGGGCGCGGTGGCGCTGCTCGGCGGCGAACCCGGGGTCGGCAAATCGACATTGCTGCTCGAGGTGGCGGCACGGTGGGCGTCCGGGCGGCGGCGGACGCTGTACGTGACCGCCGAGGAGTCCGCGGCCCAGGTGCGGCTGCGCGCCGACCGGACCGGCGCGCTGCACGACGAGCTGTTCCTGGCGGCCGAATCCGATCTCGGCGTGATCCTCGGCCATATCGAAGAGCTCTCCCCCACCCTGCTGGTGCTCGACTCGGTGCAGACGGTGCAGGCCGGCGGCATCGACGGGGTAGCCGGCGGCGTCGCCCAGGTGCGCGAGGTGACCAACGCGCTGGTGCGGACGGCCAAGCGGCGCGGCATGGCGGTGCTGATCATCGGGCACGTTACCAAGGACGGGGCGCTGGCCGGCCCGCGCACCCTGGAACACCTGGTCGACGTGGTGCTGAACTTCGAGGGCGAGCGCCATGGCGGCTTCCGGATGGTGCGGGCCACCAAGAACCGCTACGGACCCGCCGACGAGGTCGGCTGCTTCGAGATGACCGAGACCGGCATCCGCGAGGTGCCCGATCCCTCGGGGCTGTTCACCTCGCGGCACGGGCCTGCCGCCGGCACCTGCGTGACCGTCAGCCTGGAGGGGCGGCGTCCGCTGGTGGCCGAGGTGCAGGCGCTGGTGGCGCCCACGCCGCTGCAGCAGCCGCGCCGGGTGACCAGCGGGCTCGATTCGTCACGGGTGACGATGACGCTGGCGGTGCTGCAGCGACGTGCCGGGCACAAGCTGCACACCCGCGACGTGTACGCCTCGACGATCGGGGGCGTTCGGCTGACCGACCCGGCCGCCGACCTGGCGCTGGCGATCGCGGTCGCCTCCGCGCTGCGCGACGAACCCCCGCCCGGGCGGTTGATCGCGCTCGGCGAGGTCGGCCTGTCGGGCGAGGTGCGCCGCGTCCCGGCGCTCGGACGCCGCCTCGCGGAGGCCGCACGGCTCGGCTTCGACCGGGCCGTCGTGCCCGACGATGCGGGCATCGAAGCACCGGCCGGCATGACCGTGCTGCCGGCGTCCTCACTCGCGCGGGCGCTCGAGTTGGCCTTCGGCACCGATGGCGCCGCCGTCATTCCCTTGACATCACGACGCTCGCGCGCCGGCACGACCCCCTGATCCGATGCCCCACACCACCACGACCACGAGGGCACGAGCACCCGGCGACGGCCGCGACCCAGACCGGGCCGGTAGACTGGCTGCACCCCGTCCCGCCCGAGGAGACCCGTGTGATCACCAGCAGGCTGCCTGCCGACATCGTCAAGTTGGCCCCGGGCACCGACCTGCGCGAGGGGCTCGATCGCATCGTCAGCGGGCATACCGGTGCCCTCGTCGTATTGGGCAGCAACCCTGAGCTGGAGGCCATCTCCAGCGGGGGTTTCGCGATCGACGTGCCCTTCAGCGCCACCGGGCTACGCGAGCTCGCGAAGATGGACGGCGCCATCGTCCTCAGCAGCGATCTGACCCGGATCCTGGCCGCCTCGGTGCACCTGTCGCCGTCGGCGTCCTACCCGACCAGCGAAACCGGCACCCGGCACCGCACCGCCGAGCGGGTCGCCCGCCAGATCGGGATCCCGGTGGTCACCGTCTCGGCGTCCATGTCGACCATCTCGCTGTTCGCCGGCGACGGCCGCCAGGTCGTGCCCCGGCCCGATCAGCTCCACGACCGCGCCGCCCAGGCACTCGCCGCGATCTCCGGCCATCGCAAGCGGCTCGACGAGTCGCTCGAGCGGCTCACCACCCTCGAGGTGCACGATGCCGTCACCCTGCGCGATCTGGCCCACGTCGCCCAGCGTTTCGAGATGACCGACCGTCTCGCCGACGAGGTCGCCAGCTATGTGACGGCGATGGGCGCCGACGGACGGCTGGCGGCGCTCCAATTGCGCGATCTCGTCGACGATCTCACTCCGATCGCCTCCCTCGTTCACCGCGACTACGCCCCCGCCGACGTCGAGACGATGGCCTTCGTCGGTCTGGCGCTGCTCGACGACCACGAACTGTTCGACATCGTGCTGGTCGCCCGCGCCCTCGGTCTGCCGTCCGGCATGCACCTGGACTCCCCGTTGAGCGTGCGCGGCTACCGCCAACTGAGCAGCATCCCGCGCCTCCCCCAAGGGGTCGTGGGCCGGGTGGTCGCCCACTTCGGCGGGCTTCCCGCGATCTATGCCGCCTCGGTGTCGGACCTGCGCGCCGTCGAGGGGGTCACCCCCGCCCGGGCGACCCTGATCCGCGAAGGCCTGGCGCACATCGCCGAGAGCGCGCTGTCGATCTGACCGTGCCGCCCACGTCCCTCGCAGCGCCGGCGCACGGCGTCCCGCTCGACCGGCCCGCGATCGTCGACTCCGTGCTGGGCTGGTACGCCACCCACGCCCGGCCGCTGCCCTGGCGCGAACCGCAGGCGGGCCCGTGGGGCGTGATGGTGAGCGAGTTCATGCTGCAACAAACCCCGGTCGCTCGGGTGCTTCCGGCCTGGACGGCGTGGATGGAACGCTGGCCGAGCCCCGCCGCGCTGGCCGCCGAACCCGTCGGTGAGGCCGTCCGCGCTTGGGGACGCCTCGGCTACCCGCGGCGGGCGCAACGGCTGCACGCGTCGGCCACCGTGATCCGCGACGAGTACGACGGCCGCGTTCCCGACGATGTCGAGGCGCTCCGCGCGCTCCCCGGGGTCGGCGAATACACCGCCGCCGCCATCGCCGCCTTCGGGCACGGACGCCGCACGCTCGTCCTCGACACCAACGTGCGCCGCGTGCTCGCCCGGATCGAGACCGGCCGCGCCTTCGCCCCCGACCATCTCGCCCGGGCCGAACGCGAACGAGGCCAGGCCTGGGTGCCGCGGGCGCCGGACGCCGCCGCGGCCTGGGCGGCGGCCTCGATGGAACTGGGCGCGCTCGTCTGCACCGCCGAGCGCCCACGCTGCACCGACTGCCCGGTGCGCCCCCACTGCGCCTGGTTCGCGGCGGGCCGGCCCGCCTGGGACGGCGCTCCCCGCAAGGGCCAAACCTATGCGGGCACCGACCGGCAGTGCCGGGGCGTCCTGCTCGCCGGGCTACGCGAAACCGAGGCCGCCGTGCCCGCCGCGGCCCTGCTGGCGCGCTGGCCGTCCGACCCCGCGCAGGCCCGCCGGGCGCTGGACTCACTGCTCGCCGACGGCCTGGTGCGAACCGACGCCGCCGGGAACCTGCGGCTGTGACGCACGAAGGTGAATGCGGCACCACACAGGTGCGACGCAGCGCAGAAGTGCCCCGGCCGAAGCCGAGGCACTTCTGCATGCGATCCTCTGATCGGCTCCGCGGCCGGTCAGCCCTCGCTGGGGCCAGCCAGTTCGGCGGGAGCGTGATCGGGCAGTTCAGCGCGCGGTTGACCGACGAAGGTGAACGGAAGCTCCGAACCCTCGGGAGCCACGTCGACCACCACGATCTGACCGGGGTGGAGATCCCCGAACAGGATCCGTTCGGCCAGGATGTCCTCGATGTCGCGCTGGATCGCGCGGCGCAACGGCCGGGCGCCCATCACCGAGTCGAATCCACGCTTGGCGATCAGGGTCTTGGCGGCGTCGGTGAGGACGATGCCCATGTCCCGGTCGGCGAGGCGCGCCTCCACCTGGCCCACCATCAGGTCGACGATGTGCTCGATGTCGGCCTGCGTCAGCTGGTGGAACACGATGATCTCGTCGACGCGGTTCAGGAACTCAGGGCGGAAATGCTGCTTGAGTTCGTCCGACACCTTCGCCTTCATCGCGTCGTAGCCGCCGACCGGATCATCGCTGCGGCTGAAACCGAGGTTGACCGAGCGGGAGATATCGCGCGTGCCCAGGTTGGTCGTCATCACGATGACCGTGTTCTTGAAATCGACCACCCGGCCCTGGGCGTCCGTGAGCCGGCCCTCGTCCAGGATCTGCAAAAGTGAATTGAAGATGTCGGGATGGGCCTTCTCGATCTCGTCGAACAGCACCACCGAGAACGGCTTGCGGCGCACCTTCTCGGTGAGCTGGCCGCCCTCCTCGTAACCGACGTATCCCGGAGGCGAGCCGAACATCCGCGAGGCGGTGTGCTTCTCGGAGTATTCGCTCATATCCAGCGTGATGAGCGCATCCTCGTCGCCGAACAGGAACTCGGTCAGCGCCTTGGTCAGCTCGGTCTTGCCCACGCCGGACGGGCCGGCGAAGATGAACGAGCCCGAGGGACGCTTGGGGTCCTTCAGGCCGGCGCGGGTGCGCCGGATCGAACGCGACAGCGCCTTCACGGCGTCCGCCTGCCCGATGTAGCGCTTGCCGATCTCGGCCTCCATCTGGAGCAGGCGCGCGCTCTCCTCCTCGGTGAGCTTGAACACCGGGATGCCGGTCGCGCTGGAGAGCACCTCGGCGATCTCCTCCTCGCCGACCTCGGCCTGCACCGAGGAGTCGCCCTTGCGCCACCGCTCCTCGAGCTGGTTGCGCTCGGCGATCAGCCGCTTCTCGTCGTCGCGCAGCCGCGCGGCACGCTCGAAGTCCTGACCGTCGATCGCGGCCTCCTTCTCGCCACGGGTCACCGCGATGCGCTCGTCGATCTCGCGCAGGTCGGGCGGGGCGGTCATCCGGCGGATGCGCAGCCGGGCGCCGGCCTCGTCGATCAGGTCGATCGCCTTGTCGGGCAGGAAGCGATCCTGGATGTAGCGGTCGGCCATCTGCGCGGCCGCGGTGAGCGCGCCGTCGGTGATGGTGATCCGGTGGTGCGCCTCGTAGCGGTCACGCAGGCCCTTGAGGATCTCGATGGTGAGCGCGATGGACGGCTCGGCCACCTGGATCGGCTGGAAGCGGCGCTCCAGCGCGGCGTCCTTCTCGATGTGCTTGCGGTACTCATCCAGCGTGGTGGCGCCGATGGTCTGCAACTCGCCGCGGGCCAGCATGGGCTTCAAAATGGACGCCGCGTCGATCGCGCCCTCGGCGGCACCCGCACCCACCAGGGTGTGGATCTCGTCGATGAACAGCACCACGTCGCCGCGGGTCTTGATCTCCTTGAGCACCTTCTTCAGGCGCTCCTCGAAGTCGCCGCGGTAGCGGGAACCCGCCACCAGCGCACCCAGGTCGAGGGTGTAGATCTGCTTGTCACGCAGCGTCTCGGGAACGTCGCCGCGGACGATCTGCTGAGCCAGGCCCTCCACGCAGGCCGACTTGCCGACGCCGGGCTCGCCGATCAGCACCGGGTTGTTCTTGGTGCGACGGCTCAGCACCGTCATCACGCGCTCGATCTCCTTCTCGCGCCCGATCACCGGGTCGAGCTTGTTCTCGCGCGCGGCCTGGGTCAGGTTGCGGCCGAACTGATCGAGGATGGTCTGGTTGCCCTGCTGCTGCGGCGCCTCCGGCGCACCGGCCGTCGAGGGCTTCTGCTCACTCTGGAAACCGGACAGCAATTGCAGCACCTGATTGCGGACGCGGTTCAGGTCGGCGCCGAGCTTGATCAGCACCTGGGCCGCGACCCCCTCGCCCTCACGGATCAGGCCGAGCAGAATGTGCTCAGTGCCGATGTAGGGATGGTTGAGCTGCAGCGCCTCGCGCATGGACAGCTCGAGGACCTTCTTGGCACGGGGCGTGAAGGGAATGTGCCCGGTCGGGGCCTGCTGGCCCTGGCCGATGATCTCCTCCACCTGCGCGCGCACCGCCTCCAGCGAGATGCCGAGAGATTCCAGCGCCTTGGCCGCGACCCCCTCGCCCTCGTGGATCAGGCCAAGGAGCAGGTGCTCCGTACCGATGTAATTGTGGTTGAGCATGCGCGCCTCGTCCTGGGCGAGGACGATCACGCGCCGCGCACGGTCGGTGAACCGATCGAACATGGGACTCCTTCACTCCGGCCGGTAGCCGGATCGCCGCAAGGGTGCGGGCTCGATGTCAGTCTAGTCAACGCCTGAATGCGTTTCGGTTGTTCCCCGTTCGCCCACAGCGCACGCGGCCAATGAAAAAGGGGGCCCGCCGCTGCCGCGCGACGGACCCCCCAGTGCTCTGCCTTCGATCAGGCGTGCGCCGCCTCGTAGGCCGCGCGGATCTCGTCCTTGACGCGACCCCGGTCGGAGACCTCCATGCCCTGAGCACGCGCCCAGGCCCGGATGTCGTTCGCGGAACCCGCCTCGGAGCGACGACGCGACGAGTTGCCGCGGCTGGAAACCTTGCGCCCCCCGGCGCGACGGGCCGCCGCCACCCACTGCGCGAGGTCGTCGCGCAGCTTCTGGGCATTCTCGTCGCTCAGATCGATCTCGTAGTTGACGCCATCGAGCGCGAACGTCACCGTCTGGGTCGCGAGAGTCCCATCCTTGGCAAGGTCGTCGGTGAGCTCGATACGCACACGCTGTGCCATGTATATAGCCTTTCGGTCATTGCGGGCATCTCAGCCCGCTCAGTAGATATCCCCCCGGATAGATAATCGTTAAACTACACGGTTGGCGCCATCGGGGCAACGCGTAGAGCCTGTTTCTCACCCTGGCGCCCCTATTCAGCCGGGTTTTCCGGGTGATTCCATGCCCACACGGGGCCAGGACGCAATTGTGCCCGGCGGGAAGAACCCACCGGGCACAATTGTGAAGACTGTCAGAAGTGAACGATCGTTAGTTGGCGTGGCGCTCGCGCAGTTCGCTGATGAATGGCGCGGCGAGCCTGGCCAGATCCAGATCGACCACCGTGGGCGCCGAATCCAGATCCCATTCTCCGTCGCGGGCCAGCGCCCGCCGGCGCGGCAGCGTGACCACTTCGGCCTCCGGCGCCTCACCGGATGCGCGCAACTGGCGATTCTCGGCCCACAGTTCCTCACCGACCGTGCGCAGCGCGTCATTCTCGATCCGCAGCGCCTCGTTGTCGCCGCGCAAGCGCGACACCTGCTGACGGGTCTCGCCGTAGGCCTTGTTCACCTCCGCGAGCGTCGACTCGGCGCGGGTCAGCGACTCTTTCGCGACCACCAGCTCACCGCTCAGCGACCGCACCCGTCCATGCACGGCGCCCAGCACGCGGCGCTGCGCGGCGTGCAGCTCCTGAGTGCGGTCGCGCTCCTCGGCGCGGGCGCGGGCGGCGTCCGCCTGAGCGCGTTCGCGCCATTCGCGGAACTCGACCAAGGCAGCCCAGGTGGCCAGGAAACCGGCCAGCAGCGCCACGATCAGCGCCGGCCAGGCCAGAAGCGTCATCCATTGCGCGGCCACCATCAGGGCCACGGAGGCGGCGGTGCCGACCGCCAGGGACGTCACGAGAAGAATCCGGCGGCGGCTGCGCGGTGCGGAATGCGTCTGCTGGGTCACGGCGGTCAGCCTACCGGTCCGTCCGGCGAAGACGCGGGATCATCGCCGTCGGAGGAGTCGTCGTCTTCCGGAATCCGGCAGGCGCGTTCCAGCGAGCGGCCGGCGAGCATCCATGCCCCGCAGGCGAGCACCGACAATCCGGCGTGAATCACCCGCTCGATGGCGAGCGGAGCCGGCCAGGCCCGCGCCGCCACCACGATCAGCGCCGCGTAGACGCCCAGCAGCAGGACGCCCGCGAGCCGGCTGGTCTTGCCGAGCACGATCCGGGTCACCGCCGCGGCCGGGTCGAGCGCGGAGCGGTCCGCGGCGAGGGTGCGCCGGGTGACACGGGCGAGCCAGCCGATGCCCGCCGCGAGCAGGGCCACCCCCACCCACGACATCCATCCCGGGATCGGCAGCGAGCCGCCCCGGTCCTGCCAGAACACGAACGCCGCGGCCGATACCACCGTCGCCCCGCCCCCGGCGAGCGCGAGCACGCCGGGCCGGGTCGGTCTGACGGTCGGTCCGTGCGGGCTCACGGCACCGCGATCGTGAGGCCGTCGACGCGGACGACGCCCGAGGCGTCCAGGGCGCCGAGCAGGGCGCGCACCGGGCCATGGCCGGGCAGCTGAGCGCCGGGGTCGGCGTCCAGCCAGGGCACCAGCACGAACGCGCGCTCGTGCGCGAACGGGTGCGGCAGGCTCAGGCGGGCGTCCTCGCGCACCTGGTCACCAACGACGACCAGGTCGATGTCGATCACCCGCGGCCCCCAATGCTCGTGCCGGACCCGGCCGAGTTCGTTCTCGATCGCCTGGGTGCTATCGAGAAGCTCCTCGGGGCTGAGCGTGGTCTGCCCCAGCACGACGATGTTGAGGAAGTCGGGCTGATCGGTGCGGCCCCAAGCCGGCGTCCGGTACACCGCCGACACCCGCCGCACCCTCACCCCCGGCACAGCGCCGAGCAGCGCGACCGCCCGCGCCAGCGCGGCGGCGACATCACCGACATTGCCGCCCAGCGACAGCACGAACGGCACCGTGGAGCTCACGCTCGCTCCTCGGCACGGCGCCGGGTGCAGGTGACCGCGACATCACCGAACGGCACGGTGATCGGCGCTTCAGGCTTGTGCACGGTCACCGTCGCCTCCTCGACCAGCGGCGAAGCCAGGCAGACCTCGACGAGACGCCCGGCGAGGGTCTCGATCAGGTCGACCGGGTCGCGCTCGATCGCGGCGACCAGGGCGAGCGCGAGCGCGCCATAGTCGACGGTGGTGTCCAACACATCAGCGGTCGAGGGACGCAGCACGCTCAGCACCGCGTCCACCACGAAGGTCTGCCCTTCACGGCGTTCGGCGGCGAACACGCCGTGGTAGCCGCGGGCGCTCACGCCCTTCAGCGCGATGGTGATCCGTTCGGCGTTCATCTGTTCCCCAATCGATCGGCCACGGCGATGGCATCGGCGCTGGCCCGCACATCGTGGACGCGGACGCCCCATACCCCGCGGGCAGCGAACACCCCCGACAAGTGGGCGGTCGCCACATCGCGTTGTTCGGGCGGGCGCGGCGCCTCGCCCTCGGCGAGCAGCGCCCCCAGGAATCGCTTGCGGCTGACCGCCAGCAGCAGCGGGAAGCCGAGCGCCTCGAAGGCGTCCCAGCCGCGCAGCACCGCCCAGTTGTGGGCGGCGTTCTTGGCGAAGCCGATGCCCGGGTCGAGTACCAGCCGCCCGGGCGCGATCCCGGCGCCGAGGGCGGCGTCGCGGCGGCGTCCGAGCTCGTCGCAGACCGCGGCCACCACATCGTCGTAGACGGCCCGCTCGGCCATCGCGCGGGAATGCCCGCGCCAGTGCATCGCGATATAGGACGCCTCCCGCTCGGCCACCACCGGCAGCATCGCGGGGTCGGCCAGTCCGCCGGACACGTCGTTGACCCACCGAGCGCCGGCCTCGATCGCGGCGGCCGCCACCGATGCGCGCATGGTGTCGATGCTGACCGCGACACCGTGCTCGGCGAGCGCGGTGACCACCGGAAGCACCCGGCGCAGTTCGGTGTCGGCGTCCACGCGGCCGGCGTCCGGGCGGGTGGATTCGCCGCCGACGTCAATGATGTCGGCCCCCTGCGCGACCAGCGCCAGGCCGTGCGCGACGGCGGCGTCGGCATCCACCCAGCGCCCGCCGTCGGAGAACGAGTCGGGGGTCACGTTGAGCACCCCCATCACCAGCGTGCGGGCCACCGGGCCGTCCCCTAGCGCAGGATGAGGCTCATCGCCTCGGCTCGGGTGGCGGCGTTCACCAGCGCGCCACGGACGGCCGAGGTCACGGTCTTGCTGCCCGGCTTGCGGACCCCGCGCATGGTCATGCACTGGTGCTCGGCCTCGACGACCACCATCGCCCCGCGGGGCTTGAGGTGCTCGACCAGGGCGTCGGCGATCTGCCCGGTCAGGCGTTCCTGCACCTGCGGACGCCGCGCGTAGACGTCGGCCAGGCGGGCCAGCTTCGACAGCCCGGTGATCCGGCCCTCGGGGCTGGGAATGTAGGCGATGTGCGCCAGCCCGTGGAAGGGCAGCAGATGGTGCTCGCAGGTCGACCAGATCTCGATGTCCTTGACCAGGACGAGTTCCTCGTGCGCGATGTCGAAGGTGACGCTCAGGTGCTCGGCCGGGTCCTGGTCCAGGCCGGCGAACATCTCCGCGTAGGCACGGGCCACCCGCTCAGGGGTGTCCCGCAGGCCGTCGCGGTCGGGATCCTCGCCGACCGCGGCCAGCACCTCGCGGATCGCCGCCACCAGGCGTGGGTGGTCGACCGCCATCTCAGCGCTCCTGCGGAGGCTGGAACGGTGGGCCGGCCGGCGGCTGCTGGTCGCCCGGCTGGCTCCACGGATCGGCGCCCGGCTGCGGGGGCTGCGGCGGCATCGGGGGCTGGCCGGGCTGCTGCCACGGCGCGGGACCCTGCTGGGGCGGCTGGCCGTAGGGGCCCTGCGGCGGCGGGCCCCACGGCCCGGCCGGCGGCCCGGGCTGCCAGGGCCCCGGCTGCATCGGAGGAAGCGCGCCGGGCTGCGGGGGCATCGGCTGCCCCTCCCACGCGCCCTGCTGCGGGGCGACCGCGACGGGATCGGGGATCTTGCGTTCCGGCGGGTCGATCGGCGGCACGTCGGACGGCTGCCGGGAGTCCGAACCGGTCCAGGCCGGACGCCGCGGGCGGCGGCGCAGCGGCTCGAAGACGCGGGCGACCTGCTCCTTGTCGAGGGTCTCGTGCTCGAACAGCTGCCGGACGAGCTCATCGAGGACGTCGCGGTTCTCGTGCAGCACGTCGAAGGCTTCCTGATGCGCGGTGGCGATCAGCTCCCGGACCTCGGCGTCGATGGTGGCCGCGACGCTCTCGGAGTAGTCGCGCGACCCGCCCATGCCGGCCTGCATGCCCAGGAACGGCTCGGTGTTGTCGCCGCCGAACTTCACCGCGCCCAGCGTCTCGGTCATGCCGTACTGGGTGACCATGGCGCGTGCGGTCTTGGTGGCCTTCTCGATGTCGTTGGCCGCACCCGTGGTCGGGTCGTGGAAGACCAGTTCCTCGGCGGCGCGCCCGCCCAGCATGTAGGCCAGCTGGTCGAGCAGTTCGCCGCGGGTCTGGGAGTACTTGTCGGCGTCCGGCATCACCATCGTGTAGCCGAGCGCGCGCCCACGCGGCAGGATCGTCACCTTCTGCACCGGGTCGTTGCCGGGCATCGCGGCGGCCACCAGCGCGTGCCCGCCCTCGTGGTAGGCGGTGATCAGCAGTTCGCGCTCGTTCATCACCCGGGTGCGCTTCTGCGGGCCGGCGATGACCCGGTCGATCGCCTCGTCCAGGTTGGCCTTGGGGATCCACTGCAGGTTCTGCCGGGCTGTGAGTAGCGCGGCCTCGTTGAGCACGTTGGCCAGGTCGGCGCCGGTGAAGCCCGGCGTCCGCTTGGCGACCGACTCCAGGTCGGTGTCCGCGGCCATCGGCTTGTTGGCGGCGTGCACGCGCAGGATCTGCAGACGCCCCTTCATGTCGGGCGCCTCGACGGGGATCTGCCGGTCGAAGCGGCCCGGGCGCAGCAGCGCCGGGTCGAGCACATCGGGACGGTTGGTGGCCGCGATCAGCACCACGCCGCCCTTGACGTCGAAGCCGTCCATCTCGACCAGCAGCTGGTTGAGGGTCTGCTCGCGTTCGTCGTGGCCGCCGCCCATGCCGGCGCCGCGGTGGCGTCCGACGGCGTCGATCTCATCGATGAACACGATCGCGGGCGCGGCCTCCTTGGCCTGCTCGAACAGGTCACGGACGCGGCTGGCGCCGACGCCGACGAACATCTCGACGAAGTCGGAGCCGGAGATGGAGAAGAACGGGACGCCCGCCTCGCCGGCGACGGCGCGCGCGAGCAGCGTCTTGCCGGTCCCGGGCGGGCCGTAGAGCAGGACGCCCTTGGGGATCTTGGCGCCCACCGCGGTGAACTTGGCCGGCTCGGAGAGGAATTCGCGGATCTCCTGGAGTTCCTCGATCGCCTCCTCACAGCCGGCGACGTCGGCGAAGGTCGTCCGCGGGGTGTCCTTGCTGGCCACCTTCGCCTTGCTCTTGCCGAAGCCGAGGACGCGGTTGCCGCCCTGGGCCTGGCTGATCATGAAGAAGAACAGGACGCCGAGAAGCAGGAACGGCACCACGCCCCATAGGAAGGTCGAGAGCAGGCTGCTGCCCGGGTTCTCGCCGCGCCACTGCTCCAGCGTGCCGGCCGCCACCCGCGCATCGAGACGCTGGACGATCGTGTTGCTCTGCTGCCCGACCCAGGTGGCACGCATCCGCGCACCGCCGTCATCCTTGTACTCCAGCCGGATCTCCTGATCGCCATCGACCATCACGACCTCGCGGAGCGCCTCGTCGCCGTCGATGATCTTGATGATCTGCGACGTGGGCACTTGCTGATAGCGGCTGGAGGCCGAGAACAGGTTCATGCCGACGACGATCAGCACGAAGATGGCAAGAATCCACAGGAACGGACTGCGGAGCAGTCGCGGTGCCTTCATTCGACTCCCTGTCATGGATGAGTGGGTGCGCCGTCGAGAGTACCGGACCCCGCCAACCACCCGGAACACTCCGCCGTCCGTGACGCCCGCCCTTCCCCCGCCCCTGCCCACCCCGCCCCGGCCAGCCACCGCGTCCACGTCGGCCCTGCGGCACTCGCGCGCACGAGTTGCACCGTTGCCTACGAAATTTCGTGCGCGACGGTATCGATCGTGCGCGTGGGTCAGCGAGGAAAGAGGAATCTCTTATGCAACTACTTGTCGTTTTGGAAAGTAGTTGCTAGTGTCTTGGACACGAGGGGAACACCTCTCACCACCACCTGAGGAGGACACCATGACCCGCACCCAGCAGTCCCAGGCAGACAAGATCCGGGCGAGCATCCGTCTGGTGTGGATCGGCCCCGCGGCCGCGATCGCCTGGATGACCGGGCTGTTCGCCTACGCGCTGACCATCGAGTCCGCGGCACTGATGGTGGCTGCCAGTTCGGCCGCCGCCATGGCCGGCACGATCTGGGCCAGCGTGTACGCGTCGATGAAGGTCAAGCTGGCGAGGATGGAACAGGCGTGAGAAGCCCTATGTCAAGCCGCCTCGGTTTTTGGGGTGAGGTAGGGCTGGAGTGCGCGGTGTTTGGCGGGGTTGTAGGGGGCGTGGTCTTGCCAGCAGTGCCAGATGATGTGCAGCCATGCTCTGGCGAGGATGCGGACGGCGTGGGGGTGGTCGCATCCGCGGTCTCTGGCTCGCTGGTAGAGGTGCGCGGCCCAGGGGTTGGTTTTGACGGTGTCGGCGGCGAAGTCGGTGACGGCGTCGCGGAGTTGCTTGTCGCAGGACCATCGGAAGCCGACGATGTGGGAGCGCCCGGACTGTCTGGTCGAGGGTGCGGCTCCGGCGAGGCAGGTCAGCGACTCGGGGGTGGGGAATCTGGCTCGGCAGTCACCGATCTCGGCGAGCAGGCGGGCGGCGCGGACGCGGCCCGCGCGGGGCAGGCTGGTGAAGATGTGCGCATCGGCGTGGGCGTCCAGCTGCCGGTCGATCTCCTCGGCGAGAGCTTTGATCTGGTCGGTGAGGGTGCGCAGCACGGCGACGTAGCCGGCGGTGATGGGCGCGTGGGTGGTGCCGTGGGCGCCGGTGGCTCCTCGGGGCGCGTCCAGGATGCGCTGGTGCAGCACGGTCGGGCTGACTTTCCCGGAGTAGCCCTGGGCCGCCAGCCAGTGGCCGAGGCGTTTCGGGGAGAGCCAGTCGACCTTGTCTTGGGTGTCGAATCGTTCCAGGAACGTGAGGCTGATCTGCGAGTCGATGTCCTTGAACAGGCCGACCGCGGCGGGCAGTGCGCCCCGCAGGTGCGCGCGGAGCTGGTTCGCGGCGGTGACGCGCTGGTTCACCAGGTCTTTGCGGGCCCGAACGAGGTGACGCAACGCGACCGTGGGATCGGTATCGGGAATCAGCGGCCGCAGCCGTGCCCGGTCGGTGCGAAGCGTGTCGGCGAGAACGTAGGCGTCGAACCTATCGTCCTTGTTGCCTGCCGAACCGTATCGGCCACGGAGGTTCTTGACCTGGTTCGGGGAGATCACCACGACGGTGACGCCCGCGGCCAGCAGCGTGTCGACGACCGGCCCATCGGGGCGTTCGATCGCGACCTCGGCGGCGCCATGACGAGCCAGGAACCCGGTCAGCTCCCGCAGTCCCTGGGCCGTGTGTTCCACGATGGTGCGGGCGATCTCACGTCCACGGCCGTCGACGATGCTCACGGCGTGGTCGTCACGAGCCCAGTCCAGGCCCGCCGTCACATCACGGGGCGGAACGTCCGGCAGAGCCGTGGTTTGCGGGTGTTCGGGTTGTTCGGTGTTCGGTGTGTTGGCAGACTTCATGTCAGCCTCCTCGCTGCTAGTCCCAGTGGGGAGGCACCCTCGTCTCTGGGTGCCGCAGGTGCCGGGACGTGTCTGCCGGTTCGCTCACTGACAGGCGCTCGCCCCCACGCTCGGGTTTGGCGCTCAGCCCTATCGACGGTCCACACGTCCCGGACAACCACCAGACCTCGCGGATCTCACGCTGGACGTCCGAAGCGTCAAGCGAGCAGGGCGATGACCTGGCGGCACCCGGGGTGCATCGACGCTCCATCCGGGAACGCCGACACAAGGAAGGTAGTCCAGTGAGCGAGCAGAACCCCTCCCCCGACGAGGCCCGCCGCCTGCTGGAGCAGGCCGGTCAGCTCGGCGCCGCCGCCCAGTCCGGCGCCAGCTGGCCGCAGATCGCCCTGCTGCTCGGGCTGGGCGGGGTGTCGTCGATGGCGGTGATCGCCATCTGGCTGGTGCTCCTCGTCGACGTGCGGCTCCTCTTCATCCCGATGCTGGCCATGCTGGCGTGGACCGGCATCCTGCTCACCGTCACGATCGTCTTCACCCGGGCCACCAAGGCAGGTTTCGGACGCCGCTGGCTCCGCGCCATGCTGATCTGGGGCCTCACCTGGACGTTCTGCATGATCGGCGGCGCCGTGTGGTGGAAGGGCGAGATCTGGTTCACGGTGGCCTCGGCGCTCGCGCTCACGCTGGTCACGGTCGTCCCGGCCTGGAAAGAGGCCCGTCAATGACGGCGTCCGACGCCCAGCACCCGCGGCATCAACTCGTCGACGAACTCAGCCATCCGGTCCGGTTCTCGATGGTCGCGGCCCTGGCCACCACCGAGGAATCCGAGTTCGGCATGGTGCGCGACCACCTTCAGGTGAGCGACTCGGTGCTCAGCCGGCAGGCGTCCGCGCTGGAAGAGGCGGGGCTGGTCCGCATCCGCAAGGGATACGTGGGCAAGCGGCCGCGTACCTGGCTCAGCCTGACCGACGCCGGGCGCGCGCGATGGGCACAGCACCTCGCGGCGCTGCAGGCCATCGCTCGCGGGTAGCGACCACGCACCGCCCGCGAGCAGTGCAGGAGGTGCCGCCGCCTCGGCGACCGCGGCACCTCGAAGCCTTCAGCCGTCGGGGCCTTCAGCTGTAGATGTGCGGGGCCAGCGTCGCGACGTCGCGCAGGTTGCGGTAGCGGCCCGCGTAGTCGAGGCCGTAACCGACGACGAACTCGTTGGGCAGATCGAAGCCCACGTACTTCGCCTCGACCGGGCTCTGCAAGGCGTCCGGCTTGCGGAACATCGTCATGATCTCCAGGCTGGCCGGCTTGCGCGACAGCAGGTTCTGGATCAGGTAGGCCAGGGTGAGGCCGGTGTCGATGATGTCCTCGACGACCAGGACGTGGCGCCCCTCCAAAGTGGTGCTGAGATCCTTCAGGATCCGCACCACGCCGGAGCTCTGCGAGCCCGAGCCGTAGGAGGAGATGGCCATCCAGTCCATGTTGACGTGACTGTTGAGGTGACGCGACAGGTCGGCCATGACCATGATCGCGCCGTTGAGGACTCCGACGAGCAGCAGTTCCTTGCCCTCGTAGTCGGCGTCGATCTGGGCGGCCAGTTCGGCCAGCTTCGCCTGGATCTCGGCATCGGTGTGCAGGACGCGGGTCAAATCCCCGCTGATATGGGCGGCATCCACTCCCCACAGCCTAGCGGAGCGTGACGTACAGCCGCCCGTCTCTGCGCGAAACGCGACCGCCGGGTACGTCGACGCCTTTCTGCCCTCTCCATGCCATGACGAGGCGTTCGACGGCGTCCACGTGCACGGTGGCCACGTCGCGGACGCCTTGGTCGCGCAACCATTCGAGGATCAGTTGCCGCCGCACGCCGGGCGCGAGCCCGGCCAGGTGGCGGCAGTCAGCCTCACATCCGGGCTCGGTCTCGTCGGCCAGCACCGCGATCAGGCTGTGCGTCTCGCCGAGCAGCCGCGCCGAACGCGCCAGCGCATCGCGAATGCCGGGCCCGAGTTCGGCCTCCAGCACCGGCAGCACCACCTCGCGCACCCGCACCCGCGCGTAACGCCGGTCGGCGTTCATCGGGTCGTGCCACGGCTCCAGGCCCAGTTCGGCGCAGGCGTCCGCGGTGGTGGTGCGGGGGAGATCCAGCAGCGGACGCCGGAACGGGCCGCGCTCGGCGCGCATTCCCGACAGCGCCGCCAAGCCCGCGCCGCGGGCCAGGCCGAGCAGCACGGTCTCGGCCTGATCGTCACGGGTATGACCGAGCAGCACGCTTTCGCCGGGAGAAATGGCGTCCGACAACGCCTGATAGCGCGCCTCACGCGCGGACGCCTCGGGCCCGGCCCTGCCTTCGGGCACGGTGACGGCGGCCACCGACGCCTCCAGGCCGAATCCGGCCAGGCGCGCACGCACGGCCGCGGCGACGGCGTCCGAACCGGGCTGAAGGCCATGGTCGACGACCAGCGCACGCACCGGCGTGCCGCGGCGGGAGGCGACATGCCGCGCCGCCCAGGCCAGCGCGAGCGAGTCGGCCCCGCCCGAGCAGGCCACCAGCCACGGCTCACAGGCGAGCGTCTCGACCGCCTGGACCACCGCGAGCGTCGCGGCGCCCAGCGCGCGGCGGGCCATCAGCCGTGCACGCGCGCCATCCAGCGCGCGGGGTCGGCGATCTCCTGTGGGCTGGGCAGGTGCGCAGGCGCGTCATAGACGACGTTGAGCCCGTCCACGCCGACCCGGTCGATGACGGCGCGGCAGAACCGGGCACCGTCGCGATACTGGGCGAGTTTGAGGTCCATGCTCATCAGCCGGTTGAGCACCGCGACCCATCCGCCCCGGTGGCGGCGGCGCTCGAAGCGGGCCCGGATGCTGTCGACGGTGGGCACCACGGCCGGGCCGACGCGGTCCATCATGTCGTCGGCGTAGCCCTCGAGCAGGCTCATCGCGGCACCGACGCGTCCGATCACGCGCTGCTGCTCGGGGGTGGCCGCGAGATCCAGCAGGCTGCGCGGACGCTCCTTGCGGCGTTCGGGGCGAGCCTCTGCTTCAGCGTGGTCGTCGTCGGCGAGCAGCAGACTCATCTCGCCGATCAGGTGCCCGCGCAACCAAGGCGCGCGCGCGAACTGCAGCCGGTGGGTCTGCTCGTGCAGACACACCCACAGCCGGAAATCGGCCGGCCGGACGCCGAGCACCCGCTCGACCTGGGCGACGTTGGGGGCGACCAGCAGCAGGGACGGCTCGGCGGCGAACGGCAGGTATTGGCCGAGGATGCGGGTGCCGAGTGCGGCGAACAGCCCCCCGAGTTGGGCGCCGTTCGCGTGCGCTTCGGCCCTCTGCCACGCGGTCGCGGGCGGCGTGTCGGGGCCATCGCCCGCCTCGGCGAGCATGGTCAGCGTCATCTCGACGTTCGCGCGCAGCCAGTCGCGCCGGTCGACGACCCGCATCGGACCGTCCGCGATCGCGCCCAGCCCGGTCACCTCGGCGACCGGGCGCACCGACGCCAGCGCCGCGGCCCGCAGGCCGGCCACCACCTCGGCGGCCTCGGCCGGCGTGAGCACCGGGCCGGGCGGGATCACGCCCGCGCCGACCGCGATCGCGGCCCGCGCGTCAATGAGGGGAACGCTCGGCATGCGGGCCAGCCTAGGCGGCGACCAGGGCCGACGATGCGCGGTCGATCCAGGCCCGGGCGGACGACTGGGTGCCGCCGGAGGTCATGAAGGCGAACACCAGCCGCTGCCCGTGGTCGGTGACCACATAACCGGCCAGGGTGTTCACCCCGCGGATCGTGCCGGTCTTCGCCCGCACCACGCCGCGCCCGGCGGCCGCGTCGGCGGCCGTGAAACGCTCGTGCAGCGTTCCGGTCACCCCCGCGACGGGCAACCCCTGGGTGAGCGCGCGCAGCCCTGGTTCATCGAGGGAGCGCCGCACCGCGCCGACCAGCGCATCGGCGCTGACCTGGTTCGAGGTGGAGATCCCGTTACCATCGGCCACCGCCATCGCCTCGGTCCACAGCCCTAGCCGGGTCAGCTCGGCGCGCAGCGCCTGCGCGCCACTCGCGGGCGTCGCCGGCAGCCCGCGGGCCAGCGCGACCTGCCACAACAAGGTCTCGGCGGAATCATTGTCGGACTCGGCGAGCATGCGCTCGACCAACCCCGAGACGGGCAGCGACTCGACCTTGGCGATCCGGACCGGGCCCGCCTCGCCCGGCCCGTTCGGCGCGGTCGTAGGGGTGGCACTCGGCATGGGGGTCGCGTCGGGGGCGTCCGGGGCGCGGCCGGGCTCGATCCCGGACACGGTGATGCCCGCGGCGGTGAGCTCGCCGGCGAACCGTTCGGCCGCGAAACGTGCTGGGTCCGGGTGGCGCTCGAAGGCGGCCTGCCCGGGACCCACCCGGGCATGGTCGACGGTGAGCGCGGTGATCGGCGCCACCGAATAGGCGAAGGCATCCGGCCAGGCCGGGTTCCAGCCAGGCCCCTCGAAGAGGGTCGCGTCGTAGCGCAGCGCGATCGTCGAGACGCCACGCCCGGCGAGAGCGTCCGCCGTGCTCCGCGCGAGGTCGCGCAGATTGGCGCGCCCCGGTGAGCGATCGGACGGCACACTGGCCAGCAGCGGGTCACCGCCGCCGACGAGCGTGAGCGTGCCGCCGTCCAGGATCACCGAGGTGGCGAAGCGGCGGGTGGGACCGAGCACATCGATCGAGACCAGGCCGGTGAGCACCTTGAGGCTGGACGCCGGTGTGCGTGGCCCGGCACCGCTGCGGTACACCTCGGCGCCGGTGGAGGCGTCCACGACCAGCGCGACGACATCGCCCAGCCCGTCGCGCGGCACGGCATCGAGGCGTCCGGCCAGCGCCGCGGCGTCCACCGGGGTTGCGGGCGCGGCGAGCGCGGGCAACACCGGGGCGGGGGTGGCGGCCACGCCCGGAGCGTCCAGGCGTCCGGCCCCCACCCGCGGATCATCGGCGAGCTGCGGACGCACCACCACCTGAAGCAGGACGATCCCGGCCACGGTGACCAGCACCCCGAGCCACACCAAAACCGCCGGGGCGGGGCATCGTGCACGCACTGCGTCCTCCCTCTGCCGGCGTCCGTTCGTCAGGATGCCATCATCGCCCATGAGGCGCCCGGTCGGCACACACGCTAGCCTGGGCATCACGCTGCACACACCGACGTTAAGGACAGCTATGCGCGCTAGCTTCGAGCGACCCAAGGTCAAGCCCCCGTTGCACTTCGACGTGACCGTTGAGATCCCGAAGGGCACCAAGAACAAGTACGAGATGGATCATCACAACGGCCGCATCCGCCTGGATCGCACGCTGTTCACGGCGACCGCCTACCCCAACGACTACGGCTTCATCGAGGGCACCCTCGGCCAGGACGGCGATCCGCTGGACGCGATGGTGCTGCTCGCCGAGGCGACCTTCCCCGGCGCCCTCATCGAATGCCGTGCGATCGGCATGTTCCGCATGCAGGACGAGATGGGCGGCGACGACAAGGTGCTGTGCGTTCCGGTGGCCGACATGCGCCAGGAGACGACGCGCAACCTCACCGACATCCCCGACCTGACCCTGCTCGAGATCGAGCACTTCTTCAGCGTCTACAAGGATCTGGAGCCCGGCAAGTCGGTCGAGGGCGCGGTGTGGACCGGCCGCGCCGACGCCGAGAACGAGATCCGCGCCTCGTGGGATCGTGCCCGCGGCACCTCCTTCGAGAACGAGTTCACCCCGCCCCCGGGTGGGGACGCCAAGGACACCATCGGTGGCCTGCACGACGACCAGTACAAGGGCTGACGCCACGCAGACAGCCGACCCCGGCCCCCGGGGCGCCCACGCCGATCGCCGGATGAGCGACCGGACGGCGCCCCGGGGGTCGTCGGTTCCATCGGACACGCGCGACATCGCCGCGGTCCCGACACCGACACACCTCGTCGATATGCCCGTTGCATCGTCATGCACGCGGGACGACGCTGCGGCCCAGGCACCGCCTTTCCTCGCCGACATGCCGGTTCCATCCCCCGGCGCGCGAGACATCGCCGCGCTGCCAAAAGCGCACCTGCACTTGCATTTCACCGGCTCGCTGAGCGTGCCCACACTGCAGCGCCTCGCGGCGACCCGCGGCGTCGAACTGCCCGAGTCGCTGGTCGACTCGATCGCCCTCGACGTACCTGCCGACAAGCGCGGATGGTTCCGTTTCCAGCGCCTCTACGACCTGGCGCGCTCGGTCGTCCGCGGTGAGGACGCCCTGCGTACCGTCGTCCGCAGCGCCGCAGAAGAGGACGCCGCGGAAGGATCGCGGCGGCTGGAGTTGCAGGTCGACCCCACCTCGTATGCCGCCTCGGTCGGCGGGCTCGCACCCGTCCTCGAGATCGTCTGCGACGAAGCGGCGTCCGCATCGGCCGACACCGGCGTCCAGGTCGGCATCGTGGTGGCCGCCTCACGCACCCGGCACCCGTTCGACGCCCGCACCCTCGCCCGGCTGGCGGCACGGTTCGCGGGCCAAGGACCAGGTGAGGTGTGCGCGTTCGGGCTGAACAACAACGAATGGGACGGCGACACACCCGAATGGGACGGCGCCTTCCGCATCGCGCGCCGGGCCGGTCTGCCGGGCGTGCCGCACGGCGGCGAACTGCGCGGCCCCGAACACCTGGCCGAGGTCGTCGAACACCTGCAACCAACGCGGATCGGCCACGGCGTCCGGGCCTGTGAGGATCCCGAACTTCTGGCGCGCATGGTGGACGCGGGCATCGCCTTCGAGGTGTGCCCGGCATCCAACGTGCACCTGGGCATCTATCCCACCCTCGCCGACGTGCCGGTGCGGACCCTGCTCGACGCCGGCGCGCGCATCGCCCTCGGCGCCGACGACCCCCTGTTGTTCCTGTCCCGCCTGGGCGACCAGTACGCGACCGCACGCCACACGCACGGCCTGTCGGACGCCGAATTGGCCAGCTTGGCGAAGGCATCCGTGCAGGCATCCTTCGCCCCCGACCCCGACAAGCGCCGCTGGATCGCGGACATCGACACCTGGTTGGCGACTCCCCCGCGTTGAGACCTCGGCGCGCCGCGCCACCCCAAGATTCGCGCTCCACGCGGGCGTCATCGCAAAAATCAGCCCCTCGGCGGGCCCATAGAGGCCTCCTGACACCGTCGAGTGGCTGATTCTTGCGATCAAGCGACCCACATCGAAGGTGACCGCACTCAGTGGGTCGCGCGCGCCGCCGGGTGGAGTGTGAGGGCGGAGACGCTCGGATGGTCGAGGGTGAAGCGCCACGGCCGGTCGAATGCGCGCGACACGTTGACCCGGACGCCTGCGCGCACCTCGCCGCGCTCACCGATCGGCGAGGTCAGCGTCACGCCGCTCGCGGCGTCCAGGACCGCGCCGTTGTCGTCGCGGGTGATGCCGAGCGCCCGGGTGAGGTTGCCGGGACCGCGGGCCAGCCAGGCGTCCCGCACGCCCGGACGCCGCTCCCGGGCAACCTCGATGCCCTCGACGAGCTCGCCGGCCCGCAACAGGACCGCGGATGCGATCCCGTCCGGACCGCAGACGATGTTCACGCAAGCGTGCCCGTGCATCGTGTACACGTACAGCCGCCCGGCCGGGCCGAACATCACCGCGTTCCGCGCCGTCGGTCCGCGCCAGGCGTGCGAGGCAGGATCGTCCGCGCCCTCATAGGCCTCGACCTCGGTCAGCCGGACGCCGACGCCACGCACCCGCAGCACGCAGCCGAGCAAGGCCGGCGCAACCGCGAGCGAGCGCGACGAGAGATCGGGAACCACCTCAGGCGGACGCCGCCGTGCCGAACCGGGCGGCATTGCGGGCGCGCGCCTTGGCGCGTTCGGCCTCGCGGTCCTTGGGTGCGGCCGAGGTGGTCAGCGAACTGACGAGCCGTTGGGTGGCGGCCTCGATCTCGGCGACGGCCGCATCGAACGCGGCCTGGTTGGCCAGCGACGGCTTGTTCATGCCCGAGATCTTCCGCACGTACTGCAGCGCGGCCTCATGCATTTCATCCGGATACGCCGGCGGCTCGAAGTTGAACAGCGGACGAATGTTGCGGCACATGACCCCACCCTGCCACGCCGCACACCCCTCGCCTAGAGGTCACCATCCGCCACCGCCGGTGCCGCCGAAGCCGCCGCCACCGGAGAAGCCGGAACCGCCCGACGAACCGGACGTGGACGCCGACTGAGCCGAGGCGGAGGCCATCATCGACGAACTGAGTTCGTGGCTCAGGTTGTTCATCGCGGCGGCGAAGTAGTAGCCGTCGAGCGACCCGTAGCCGACGTACCAGTCGCCGCGGTGGTAGCGGCCCTCACGTTCGAGCTGGGCGAACAGCTTCGCCCAGCGGTCGGCGACGCCGAAGATGGTCGCCCACGGCAGGTAGCGGGAGAACACGTCGATGCCCTCCTCGAAGCGGATCTGGTCGGCCTCGGCGGTGCGCAGGTAGAGCTCGAAGCCCTTCGCCTGGGCGAGCACGGCCGACCCCTCCGCGGTGCGGCGTCCGGCCTTGAAGGCGAGCGGGGCCAGCACGAGCCCGGCGATCACCGGGGCGAGACCCACCAACCCGAGCCCGAAGGCGAAGCCGAGCACGAGGCCGAGCAGGACGCCGCCACCGATCAACAGCAACGCCGTCAGGAAGGCGAGCACCTGGGCCACCCGCGGGCTGCCCTTGAACCAGTGCAGGTCTTTGGTGACGCGTGTCTCGAGGCGCTGCCGGGCGCCGGGCAGCAGGTTGTGGTAGCGCTTGTCGCGCAGTTGCTTGGTGGTGACCTCATTGCCTCGCTTGAACAGCGTCGAGACGATGTGCGCTTCGGCGGGCGTGAGCGGATCGTTCGTGGTCCGGCGGACGAAGCGCCACCTCTTGCCATCTTCGACGATCTGGTAGTGCCCGCGCGCGGCGAGATCGAGGATCGTCGCCGTCACGTCGACGTTGTCGGCCCGGGTATCGAGCAGGACGCCGACCTCACCGACCGCTGCGCCCTGGGGCGGGGTGAACTGGACGGCGACATCATCCTTGCCCAGGCGGCCCAGACCGACCGCCGTCGCCTGGCCGGGTGCGGGCCGGATGCCCGGGGTGAGCCCGAGGTAGACCTCGTCGCGCGACCAGCGCCGGTACTTGACCAGGACGGCGCCGATGCCGAGCGCGGTGAGGACGCCGGTGAGTCCGACGGTCAACGGGGTGACCGGAATGACATTGCCGGCGTGGTAGCGCTTGGTGAACCGGGGCTCGGCACCGACGAAGGTGCCGGCGGGGAAACCGGCGACCACCTGCATGCCGTCACCGCGGTCCAGTCCGGTGGCGGCGAAGGTCGTGGTGTCGCCGGCCGACGACGCCTGGCACGGCTGGTCGTATTGCCGCCCGGAGAAGCAGGCGGTGCGGCTGACGCCCACCGGGCCGGTGACGCTCACCTTGGCGCTGTCGATGGGAACATCCCACGCGCCGGCTCCGAGCGCATTCCAGTTGAACTCGTCGAGGCCGCTGGTCGCATGCCGGGGCGCGATCAAGCCGCGGGCGGTGAACACCATCCGGTAGGTCTGGACGCCACGCACGCGGGTTCCCTCGCGGCCCACCCGGATCTTCACCGCCCCGTCCTGGCGGGTGATCAGGGTCTCGGCGGGCGCGCCGCTGGGGCTGCTCACCTCGAGCACGTCCACATCGGTCATCCGCCACTGGTCGGGATTGCCGTCCACCGCCTGCTGGGTCCCCAGCACCAGGTACGGCCCATGACCGGCCTCGTTGGCGAAGTTGAAGGCGAGATCGAGCGTGACGGTGCTGGTGCCCTGCTCATCGACCTTGACGTCGGCGCTGAACTCGGGAATGCGCCACGACCGCGGAGTGTCGTCGTCGGCGTACGCGGGCAGGGCCATCCATGGCGCGGCGAGCACGACGGCGAGGACGGCGAACAGCGCCGTCAGCAGGCGGGACGTGCGGGTCATGAGCGCTCCTCGGCTTCGGGGATACCCCCACCGTAGCCACCAACTCCAGCGTCGGCTACAGATCCACACCCAGGTAGGTGTGCCGGACGCGGTCGTCGCGCAGCAGCGCCCGTCCGGTGTCGGTGAACATGATCCGGCCCACCTCGAGCACGTAACCACGGTCCGACAAGGTCAGGGCCGCCTGGGCGTTCTGCTCGACGAGCAGCACGGTGGTGCCGGAGGCCTGAAGCTCGGCGATCGTCCGCATGATCGTCTGCGTCATGATCGGCGACAGGCCCATGGACGGCTCGTCCAGCATCAGCAGCCGGGGCCGGCTCATCATCGCCCGGCCCATGGCGAGCATCTGCTGCTCACCGCCGGAGAACAGTCCGGATGGCTGCTGGCGCCGCTCCCCCAGCACGGGGAAGAGCGCGTACACCTTGTCGAGGTCCTCCTTGATGCCGGCGTGGTCGCGCCGGGTGAAGGCGCCGAGCAGCAGGTTGTCCTCCACGCTCATCCGCGGGAACAACTTGCGCCCCTCGGGCGAGTGGGCGATGCCCTTGGTGACGATGCTGTGCGCGGGCGTCCCGTCGAGGCGTTCGCCTTCGAACCAGATCTCGCCCGAGACGGGTTTGATCAGGCCCGAGATCGTCCGCAGCGTGGTCGTCTTGCCGGCGCCATTGGTGCCCAGCAGCGAGACCACCTGGCCTTGTTCGACGGTGAACGAGATGCCCTTGACCGCCTGCACGCGCCCGTAGGCGACCACCAGATCCTTGACCTCAAGCATCGTTGTCCTCCTGTGCGCCGGCAGGCGCGTCCACGTCGATCGGCGTCCCGATGTAGGCCTCGATCACCCGCGGATCGTTCTGGACGACCTCGGGTGGGCCGTCGATCAGCACCGCGCCGCGGACCAGACAGGCCACCCGGTCGCACAGGCTGAAGATGAACCGCATGTCGTGCTCGATGACGAGGATCGCCATGCCGAGCCCGCGGATCCGGGTGATCAGCTCTTCGGCTTCGCGGGTCTCCTGCGGGTTCATCCCCGCGGTGGGCTCGTCGAGCAGCAGCAGCTTCGGCTCCAGGGCCAGCGCCCGGGCGATCTCGAGGCGGCGCTGGTCGCCGTAGGGCATATTGCGGCTGAGCAGATCGGTGGCGTCCCCGAGCCCGACGAAGTCGAGCCATTCCTGCGCGATGCGGCGGGTCTCCGCCTCCTCGCGGCGATGCCGCGGCAGGCGGAAGATCGCCTCCAGCGCGTTGGTGCCGGTCCGCGCGTAGCGTCCGACCATCACGTTCTCCAGCGCGGTCATGTTCTGGAACAGCCGGATGTTCTGGAAGGTGCGCGCCACCCCGGCCACCGCCACCCGGCGGGGTTTGGGCGGCAACGTCTGGCCGTCGAACTCCACCCGTCCGCTGGTGGGCTGGTACATGCCGGTCAGGCAGTTGAAGAACGTCGTCTTTCCGGCGCCATTGGGGCCGATCAGCCCGACGATCTCGCCGGGGGCAACATCCAGGCTGACCTGGTTGACCGCCGTGAGGCCACCGAACTTCATGGTGACGTCACGGGCGCTGAGCAGGGCGGTCATGCTTGGTCTCCCTTGAGCTCGGGATCGGGGGCGCCGGCGAGCGACGGGATGACGTGCGCCTCGATGTTCTCACCGATCTCCTCGGCGAGGTCCTCGTCGTCGGCGTGGAACTCCAGCTGGCGACGCTCATCCGGCATCAGGCCCTCGGGACGGAAGCGCATCATCACGACGAGCAGGACGCCGAACAGCAGCAGCCGGTAGTCCTCGAAGAAGCGCAGCTTCTCGGGCAACAGCTTCAGGATGGAGGCGCCGATCAGGACGCCGCCGATCGTGCCCATGCCGCCGAGCACGATGCCGGCCACCAGGAAGGCCGATTCCATGAAGATGTACTGGTCGGGGGTCACCGACACGTCCACGTGCGCCTTCACCGCGCCCGCGATGCCGGCCAAGAACGCGCCGCCGGCGAAGGCGAGCAGCTTCAGCCCGAACACGTTGACGCCCATCGCCTCCGCGGCCCGCTCGTCCTCGCGGATCGCCACCCAGCCGCGGCCGATCCGGCTGTGGTTGAGGTTGGTGAACACGAGGATGATCACGGCGAGCACCAGCAGCATCAGCCAGTAGTAGTTCGCGAACCGGCCGATCTGGACGCCGAGGATCAGGTGACTCTCGCCGAAGTTGAACCCGAACACCTCCAGGTCGGGGATAGCCGGGATGCCGTTGGAGCCACGGGTCAGGTTCGGGCCGTCGACGCCGTCGAGGTTGTTCATCGTGATCCGGAAGATCTCGCCGAACGCGAGAGTCACGATCGCCAGGTAGTCGCCGGACACCCGCAGCGTCGGCGAGCCGATGATCAGGCCCAGGATCGCCGCGACGGTGCCCGAGATGAGCACGACCACCAGGAACGGCGGGCTCCAGCCGATCGTGGCGAACGCCGAGCGGGACAGCACGGCGGCGGTGAACGCCCCGGCACCCAAGAAGGCGATGTAGCCCAGGTCGAGCAGGCCGGCCAGGCCGACCACGATGTTGAGGCCCATCGCGGTGGCGGCGAAGATCAGGACGCCGGCCGCGATCGACATATTGGCGTCGGAGCCGTCCTGCGTCATCGGGA
Source organism: Propioniciclava sp. (assembly GCF_047602245.1). Lineage (GTDB taxonomy): Bacteria > Actinomycetota > Actinomycetes > Propionibacteriales > Propionibacteriaceae > Propioniciclava. The sequence goes on along the minus strand of NZ_JASGHT010000001.1, from coordinate 2,123,982 downwards.
ACATGAACGCCACCACGAAAGCGGCGAGCACGAGCGCATGCCGGTTGCGGGCGGCGGCCGCCGACAACCAGCCCATCACGCCGACGCGCACCGCCACGAACACCAAGACGCCGCACAGCACGCCGAACGTGACGAACCCGCCCGCGTCCTCTTGGCCCAGGCCGTAGGCGGCACCGAACAGGACGAGCGCCACCGCACCGACGATGCCGAGGATCTGGCCCCACGGGGGCGTCTTGACGAACTGCAGGCGCGGATCGTGCCCCTCGGGCAGCGCGCGGGTGGCGACCGTGGCGAGGAGCGCACCGGCCAGGCCGACCCAGGCACCGGGCTCGAGCGCGACGAGCCCGCCGAGTTCGAGCACGATCGAGATCGAGGCGACCGCGAAGTAGATCAGGGCGCCGGACGCCGCGGCCTTGGCGCCCCGGTTGAACGCCAGCAGGCGGCGCGGGCGGCGTCCGGGTTTCGGCTTGATCAGGTAGGGGGCGACCAGGCTGCCGAGCAGCAGGACGCCGAGCACGAGGGCGAACCATTGCAGCGTCGACGGCTCACCCCAGTAGCTGACGTCGTCGAGCGCGTTCGGCAGGTAGGCCCATGCCATGAAGGGGGCGGCCAGGACGCCGAGGGTGCCGGCGATCGCGACCACGCGCGCCGGCTTGGCGAAACGGACCCACCGTCCGGCCGGCGGCAGGGACGCGGCCGAGGCGTCCGTAGCAGACACGGTGGCGTTCATGCGCGGTCCACCACCTTCGCGCCGAGCAGGCCCTGGGGACGGAACACCAGGACCAGGATGAGCAGGGCGAACGCCCAGACGTCCTTCCAGGCCGACGAACCGAACTGGCCGGGAATGTAGGTGGTCGCCATCGCCTCGACGACGCCGAGGACGAGGCCGCCCACGACGGCGCCGTTGATATTGCCGATGCCGCCCAGCACGGCGGCGGTGAAGGCCTTCATGCCCGCCATGAAGCCCATCTGGAAGTCGATGTTGTTGTAGCGCAATCCGTGCGCCATGCCCGCGACGGCCGCCAGCGCGGCGCCGACGGCGAAGGCGGTGGCGATGGCCCGGTCGACGTTGATGCCCATCAGACGGGAGGTGTCGGGATCCTGGCTGGTGGCCTGCATCGCGCGGCCCATCCGGGTGCGGTTGACGAACCACCACAACAGGGCCGTGCAGAATACGAGCGCGATCAGCGTGAACGCGGTCGAGTACTGGACGGTGACGCCGCCGATCTGCCAGGAGCGCCCGGTGAAGCCGTCGATGACGGGGAACGGGACGGCGCGGCGGCTGTCAGGGAAGCCGGGGATGCGTCCGTAGAACAGGCGCACCGCCTCCTGCAGCGCGATCGACAAGCCGATCGCCGAGATCAGCGGTGCCAGCCGGGGCGCCCCGCGTAGCGGACGGTAGGCGAACCGCTCCATCAGCAGGGCCGTGCCGACCGCGGCCATCACGCCGCCCACCAGCATCGCGGGCATCAGGACGCCGAACGCGAAACCGGGTGAGAGATGGGAGGGGGAGCCCATCAGGATCCAGACCGTGTAGGAGCCGAACGCCCCCACCATGAACACCTCGCCGTGGGCGAAGTTGATGAGCTGGACGATGCCGTAGACGACGGTGTAGCCCACCGCGATCAGCGCGTACAGCGCGCCGAGGCTGAGTCCGTTGACGAGTTGCTGGGCGAAGAGATCCATCTGACTCCCTCGTGAACCGGGAAGGGGCCGGGCCGCGCCTGTCGGCCCGGCCCCTCACCTATGAGTGGCCTCGCGGCACCGACTACTTGTAGTCCTCGGTCCGGACGGCCTTCCACTCACCGTTCTCGACCTTGTAGACGGTCAGCGTGCGGGTGGTGTTGTCGCCGTACTGGTCGAAGGAGACCTTGCCCGAGGCGCCGGTGAAGCTGACCTTGTTCAGGGCCTCCACGGTGGCCTTGCGCGCGGACTCGGCATCGCCGGCGTCCTTCAACGACACCTTCAGCGCCTCGATGAGGGCAGTACCGGCATCGTAGGAGCCGATGCCGTAGGCACCGTAGCCGCCGGAGAACCCGGCCTTCTCATAAGCCGCCACGAAGGCCGCCGCGGTCGGCAGAGCCTCCGCCGGGGCGCCCACGTTCGTGGCCAGGTCACCGCTCGCCGACGCGCCGGCCAGATCGATGAAGGCCTTGTCGAAGATGCCGTCGCCACCCATCAGCGGGATGGTGAGACCGGCCGCCTTCATCTGCTGCGACAGCGGCGCCGCCTGCGGATGCTCGCCGCCGTAGTAGACGAGCTTCGGGTTGGCGGCCTTCACCTTGGAGATGACCGCCGAGAAGTCCTTGTCGTCGGGGTTGATCGTCTCGGCCGCGACGATCGTGCCGCCACCCTTGGTGAACGCCTCGCTGAAGGCCCCGACCAGGCCGGCGCCGTAGGTCTTCTTGTCGTGGATCGTCGCGATCTCCTTGATGCCCTCGTCCAGCAGGTACTTCGCCGCGAACGGCCCCTGCACGTCATCGGTGGCGCAGGTGCGGAAGTAGGTGGAGTAGGCGCGCTTGGGGTTGGCCAGGTCGGCGCCACGGGTCAGGGACGGATTGGTATTGGCCGAGGAGATCAGCGGGATGCCCGCCGACTCGAAGACCGGCTGCATGGCCTGGCCGACCGAGCTGTTCAGCGGGCCGACGACCCCGACGAGGGTCTTGTCGGCGACCAGCTTCGTCGCGGCGTTGCGGCCCGGATCGGGCTGGCCCTGGTCATCCTCGGCGACGAACTTCAGCTCCCAGCCCGGGATCGCGTTGGTCTCATTGGCCTGCCTCACGGCGAGGTCGACCGAGTTCTTGATGCCGTTGCCCATCGCCGACAGACCACCCGACAGCGGCGCGATGACACCGATGGTGGCCACCTTCTTCGCGGCACCACCCCCCGACGGCGCTGCCGGAGTGTTGCGCTGACCGCAGCCGGTGAGAGCCACGGACGCGAGAAGCAGGCCAGAAACACCTGCGAGAGCGATACGACGCTTCACGTTGAAGTACCTCCTGGTGAGTGCACACCGGCGGCCGGTCGGCCTCCGCGCATGGTGACGCTTATTAGAGCCGCATCCGCCCGCTCAGCGGAACGGTCTCGGGCCTCAGGGGGGACGCCTTTACCCAACTGTTGCATTGTCCGCGTCTCGATACCGCGTCCTACGGTGGATATGGCTGTTGGCCAGCGAACTGGGCTGACATCCGCCCGCGGCCCGGAGCGCCCGCTCCCCGCAGCAACTTGGCTCATGGCGTGGCCGTCATCCAGGCCCGTGCTCGGTTGAGTGCTGAGCCTTGTGGCGGCGCTGTTCGAGCGGGTCGCCAAGCCGATCGGTACCGATGCGATGCCGGGGGTGTGGCTGGCCGGGCGTCGTCTGGTCGCGATCGACGGCACATGTCGACGTTGCCGACACACCGGTGAATGCCGAGCACTTCGGCCGTCCCGGGGTCAACAAGGGCGAGCAGGCAGCGTTCACGCAGGCGCGTGTCGTCGCGTTGGCTGAGTGCTGCACGCATGCGGTGTTCGCCGCCGAGGCCGGCACCTGCTCACAGTCGGAGGCGGTCTTGGCCGATCGTCTCATCGAGCGGTTGGCGGCGGGATGCTGCTGACCGCGGATCGCGGGTTCTTCTCCTACGCCTTGTGGCGCAAAGCGATCGGGACCGGAGTGGACATGCTGCGGCGTATCCGTACCGACAAGTCCGGGCCCAAGCCGGTCCACGTCGAAGACCTGCCGGATGGCTCTTGGTTGGCCGACCTACGACAGACCCATTCCGCAGCGACACGGGCCGCGGAACCGATGCGGGTGCGCTTCACCGAGTACACCCTCGACGACGGCCGCGAGAACGCCACGAGTCATCGGCTCTTCACGACCATCTTGGATCCCGGAGAGGCCACCGCTACCGATCTGGCCGCGGCCTACTCGCGACGCTGGGAGATCGAGTCGGCCTTTGATGAGTTCAAGACCCACCAGCGCGGACCGCGCACCATCCTGCGCTCGAAGTCGCCGGACCTTTCGCAGAAACGGGCTTACAAGCCTGATCCTACCGGCCGATTAGTGCCCCAAACACCCCACCCAAAACCCTCCGACAAGGCACAACACATCAGAGATCCAGAAATCAGCCCGAGAGGTCCAACTCAGGCTTGAGCCTTAAGCGCGATCGCTGAGAGCGGGCACAAGCTCTCGTAGCGCCTTGGCGACCGCTTGTGTAGGTGACGTCGTCGTCACCTCATATACCGGGTCACACACCCAGCACCGTCCGGACCAGGGCACACGTCCACCAACAGAATAGACCTCGCCACATTGTCACAACGAACCCACCACCGAAAATCACCATAAATGACCTAGGCCAAGTGTTGTACTTGCCCTCCTCGGGACACAACGCGTAACATGCGTACATGCTGAAGAGATCACGTTCGGGAACCTACATTATTGCCATTGCGTGCAGCATTCCGGCCATTATGGTCGCCGACCTGATTCTTGAGCGAATTGGTGGCACCTTCAACAACTTAAGAGCAGACCCATCCGTATGGGGAACATATGGCGATTGGGCAGCCGCAATCATCCCAACACTGGCGATTCTAATCACCATCAAGATGTGGGCCGACGATCGCATCGACACAATTAAGTCCGCGACCTACCTCAACCCCAATGTTGAGCTTGAGAGACATGGCAACTGGATGCTCCTAAACAATTCAGGGCACCCATTGACCGAAATTTGCTGGAAGGGCCAGGACAAATATCACAGCATCCTCGAAAACGGAAAAGCGCAAGAACTCGACACGCCATCCGAGATCCAACCTCTTGAAATCCATTTCACAATATCAGGCGTGCGATACAAGGTGCAACCAGGGACGAATCCGATCCCCCTTGACCCAAACTGGAAACCTTAGCCCAATCCCACAACTCCAATAAATTCAGGGGATACAGCACCTGCTCCTTCCACACCGCGAGCCTTGACACCCAGCCCATTCAGAGGCCGTCGAACATCGGTGCTCCCGCAATCGAAAAAGCCTTCCCTGCAGCATCCGAGACAATATTGAAGGCATCCATGTTCTTCGCTACAATCATTGGCGGAATCAGCTTAACATTTCCCTCCAGGGCAACTTTATTGAAAAGCGTATTAAAAGCCCCTCCGTCTACAACCGTGCCATCGATCGTTCCTACGACCGCATCAGTCGCCGTGCACATCAACGTCCCCAGGGCATCCCAAGTGCACTGCGCACGCGTGTTCATCACTGCCGTGAGGTTTCCTAACGCGACATAGGGGGTGAACGGATTGCCACCCATGGTGAGAATATCCCAATCAGATAACTCTCTCATCAATTCCAGCGCGAACTTCCTATCTTGCTTCTTGTACCCATTAAACGCAAGCGAGCGCGGACGAACGTCCGTCTCCGGAACGGTGGACTGAATAAGATAATCATAGATTTCCGCCTCCGCATCCCCCTTACTTGCGGACGTCGGACCATAACAGAACTCTGCAGACTCTGCCGAATAGGTAAATGTATGAACGGGCGTGGAAATCACCGCACACTCAAGTGCGAGCCTTCTGTCCCTTCCAGCGAGGAGCGATAGTGCCGCAACACAGTAAGCCTGCCTAGCCATAGCCCACGCAGTCGATCCATCTAGCGGATCGACAACAATAACACGGGCGCCAGGAGTAAAGTACTTCGGCTGCTGAACTATTCGCTCCTCACCTACGACTCCCCAAATATTTAAGTCAGGCCAAAATTGGCTCTTACGAAGGCGTTCCTCAAACTGAAGATGGGTATCCTTATCCGCTATGATAGGATCGTCTCCCGTATGAAACTGACCTTCATGCTGCGCAATGCGCAGCATTCCTGTACTGGTTTCCAGGAACCGGATGACGTGCTTTGACGACTCTTTGAGCGCCTCCAAGCAGTCCAGCGTGTCCACAACAGCCACCCTTGCCCCTCTTCCTGCTTCACATCGGGTCGAATCCGGGATTGACTTCAGTCTAGCGCAGCCCCGCCCGGAAGTTCATGCAGACAGAGCGCACCCTTGGGAGTAATCGTATACGCATTGTATCTTTGGTCGCCCTCATGCGACGCTCGCGTCACTAGGGCAGCCGCTTCAAGATCTCGCAGGTACTGTCGGAATTTCGCTGCGGTTGCGAAGCCGAAAGAAAGATACATGTTTGCATAGATGCGTTCGGGCTCGAGCCGCTTGGCTTCACGAAGAATCGCCCAGTGACCCTCACTAACATGCCCGCTCAAGACATCTATCTTCTCTCTTGCCTGCCCACCTACCCAGACCTTGAGAAGTTTAAACATCTTCTCCCGGTCGGCGAACACCTGATTCCTCACGAGCATCTCTACGGAAAAGTTCTCGGCATAGTTCAGCGCAGCCCGAAGGTTATGACCCAGGCGCTTATAAAGGAAGGAAAATCCTTCTTCCTGGACTGGGGCGATTGCATCCGTACTTCGCCGGAACACCGAGATGCGCCGATTGATAAGGAGAGGCATTTTTTCCATCCCCAGTGGCCGCAGCTTCATCGGGGTGGCAAGGCGACCCTCCAGACGACTTGAGGAGGTACCATGCTCCACGACTCCCTTCGCCCCGCAAAGCACCCAACGAACACCGGGAAGAGCCAGAGCGTCATCTCGCATTTCTTCAAGAACCTGACGCGCTCTCGCCGACGTACGGACGAGCTCCAGGTTGTCAAGAACACAGATAAACCCTCCACCCAGATTCGATGGAAAAGCCCTCGACAACCAAGATCGAACAACACTTTGGAAATCATCACTTTGGACAGGGCGACTGACCCATGCCTCCAGCTCACCAACAGAAGGAAAGGGATTCCGCTGGGAGTCGATACGATGACGATGGTCGTTGAAAGCATGGGCCAGTTCCCGAATCACACTTGACGTAAACTCACGCGAAGTCGTTTCCGGGGTGAGTTGAAATGGATTGCGAACCAGGGCGAAAGGAGCCACCTCGACACCTCGTACAAACTCCTTTTGGAGTTGGTAACCAGCGACCGCAACCAGGCTAGTCTTCCCCACTCCACTTTCCCCCTCAATGCAGGGATGCAGAGTGGTGTTCCTCAATTGACTCTTCAGTCGCGCCAGTTCAGCGTCTCGCCCGACAAACATTCCGTTGCCATCCGGATCGGGAGAAATGGGATGTACGTAGTAGGGACTGCCATCAAACCCGATATCTTGCCAACGCACTGGATTGATAGACATGAGAGCTTACTTCGACGGTAAGGTGGGCCTTCGAGCCAGAAGCTTCTCAGCAAGCTCGTCATGCTCCCGGCGCAACTTCTCCTGCTTCCTCTCAACCTTCGTATGGAAATCTTCACTGGAGGTCTCCCTCTCAATGTAAGCCGCCACCGCCTTGCGAATCTCACTCGCAGTACTATCTTCGTGCAACGACGCCAGCAGTCGAAGCTTGTCGAGAGTATTTGAATCAAAGCGCACACTCGTGAGCTTGTCAGCCATGAGTTACATCCTCCCATCGACCCTCGGCGAGAGCCTGAGTTGACACTAGCACACGCATCCGCGCATCGCAATATCGCGCCATCGCGAGGGCGCGGATATTCAGGCGGACCCCCGAGGCCTCCGCGCGCCAGCCCGGCCAAGCTGCCTGCGCACATGCTTCGAGCATTCAGTTCACTCATCGTTTTTTCGCCATCCTCATCCTCGTTGCTGAGCGGGCCATGGCGAAGCTCGGCCTCCGTTGTCTTGGGCTCTGCTGGCCAGCTGGACCGGGACTACGCTGGGAAGATGACCGATCGATCCGTCATTCTGCCCCTGCCCGAGGAGGACTTCAGCCGGTGCTGGCCGTCGTCGCCCACCCCGACGACATGGAGTACGGCATGTCGGCGGCCGTCCACCGCTGGACGAGCCGCGGAGTGGAGGTCGGCTACCTGCTGCTCACCGCGGGCGAGGCCGGCATGCAGCGTCCGCCCGCCGAGGTGGGTCCGCTGCGCGCCGCCGAGCAGGCCCGGGCCTGCGCCGAGGTCGGCGTCGAGCGGCTGACCATCCTGCGGCATCCCGACGGGATGCTGATGCCGGATCTGGATCTGCGCCGGGACATCTCCCGCGAGATCCGCCGGTTCCGTCCCGACGTGGTGATCACGATGAACTGGGACGCCGAGGCGCCGTGGGGCCTCAACCAGGCCGATCACCGCGCCGCCGGGCTGTCGGCGCTGGACGCCTGCCGCGACGCCGACAACACCTGGGTCTTCCCGGAGCTGGCCAGCGGCGAGGGCCTGGCCAAGTGGGGCCCGACCTGGCTGCTGGTGGGCGGCACGGCCGACCCGACGCACGCGATCGAGGTGTCGGACGCCGACGTCGCCGCCGCGGTCGCCTCGCTCAGCGCGCACCAGGCCTACCTGGCCGATCTGCCCGGGCATCCGGCACCGGCCGACTTCATCCCCGCGATGCTCGCCGATGCGGGCGCGTCCGTGGGTCTCGGCAACGCCGTGCTGGTGCGCGCCCACCGCCTGCGCTGACCGCGCCGAACGGACGCCTCAGGCGTGGGGCAAAGCACCCAGGCCGCATTCGGGGGCGTCGGCGACCAGCACGGCCATGATCCGGGTGTGCTCGTCCGACAAGGGCGGGAACTCGCCCTCGGGGAAGAAGGCCACCTCGGTGTTCTCGCCGTCGACCGGCCGCGGGTCGCCGCCGAGCCAGCGGCAGCGGAAGATGTGGTTGATGTAGCGGGTCTGATCGCCGTTGGCGTAGGTGACCAGGTCGGTGACCGACTGCCAGACCAGCCGCTCGACCTCGACGTCGATCCCGGCCTCCTCGGACGCCTCGCGCACCGCCGCCTCGGCTGGGTGCTCGCCGGGGTCGACGATGCCGGTCAGCACCGACCATCGGCCGTTGTCGGCCCGGCGGACGAAGAGCCATTCGGTGCGCCCGTCCGCACTCAGGCGATGGATACCGGCCGCCGATCCGGACAGCCACAGCGGCATCGATCCGACGTGGGCGCGGAGCTCGAGGATGAAATCGGGAGTGGCCATGCGGGGATCACCTCGGGGTGTGCGGGGCCGCCGGCCGCGGCCAGGATGGGTGAAACAAGGGTGAAGCGTGGAGCCACCTTGGGGAATCGAACCCCAGACCTACGCATTACGAGTGCGTCGCTCTACCATCTGAGCTAAGGTGGCGCGGCCCGTGCGAGCGGGCCGGGGCCCAACTCTAGCAACGGGTGGGCGCTGGCGTGAAACCGGGCCGCTGGTGGTCGCGGACGCTCAGCCGTCGGCCCGATCGGCCGCCCGGCGCGCGGCGAAGCCGCGGTCCACCGACCAGCCGCCGGCGCCGACGAAGAAGAACACCAGACCGGCCGCGGCCAGCAGCAACTCCAGTTCGCCGAGGAACCCGGGCTGCCCGGCCGGGAAGATGCTCCACGGCCCCCACAGCACGAACCCGAGCGCCCCGCCGGTGACGAGGGCCACGCCGAGGCCCGCGACGCGGGTCAGCGCGCCGAAGAGCAGGGCGATCGCCGCCAGCACCTCGGCGGAGCCGATCACGATGGCCATGATGTCGGGCGCAGGCAGGACCGTGGTCGCCAGCATGGTGGCGGTGCCGGGAATATCGAGCAGCTTCTGGACGCCGTGGTACCCCATGATCGCCGCCACGACGAGCCGGAGCAGGAACAGCCCGAGCGAACCGGCGAACTGGTCGGTGCTGCGCTGGATCACCTTCACCGGCTCTGCCGCGACCTGCGTCGCTGCTGCCGCGGGCGCACCCGCCTCGGAGGAATGCTGCTGGTAGACGAGCGACGGATCCTCGCTGGCCGGTGAGAGCGCGGCCATCCGGGCCTCGCGGCGCGCCTGGCGCTCGGCGACCAGGCGCTCATGCTCGGCGCTCACCGCGGCGGGCACGAGCGCGGCGTCCGTGCCGGCGGGGGGTTCGCCCCCGTCCGGCTGCTCGGTGGCGCCGGGTGCTTCGGCGTCCCAGGTGTGAGACTGATCCGCAGACTCGGGGTGCTCGTCGGTGCGGTCGTCGACCATGAGGAAGTCCTTTGCTCGAAGGCGATGGGGTGTATCCATCGTCCCAAAGCTCGGGGCCGAACCCTCGCAGCGACACGGGTTCAGGCGGCGTGCAAGCCGATCATCAGCGACTCCATCGCCAACTGCGGGGCGACGTTGGTCTCCAGCGCCTGCCGGCAGGCAAGGATGGCGTCCAGGCTGGCGATGGTCTGCTCGGGCCGGGTGCGGCCGGCGACGGCGGTGAGATCGTCGATCACGTCGGCGTTGATCAGCCGTTGCGAGGCGTTGGTCTGCAAAGCGAACACGTCGCGGTAGTAGCCGGTGAACTCGGTGAGCACCCGGTCGAGCGCATCGCGCTGGAGGCGCTTGGCGCGCGCCTTCTGCTGGTCCTCCAGTTCCCGCAGGGCCGCCTGCGCATGCCGCGGCCGGGCCCCCTTGGCGCCCATGCCGAGGGCTTGCGAGAGCGCCTGTTTCTCGCGGGCGTCGAGGTCGGCGGTGGTCGCGGACGCCTCCTCGGACGCCGCGGCGACCACGCTCGCCGCCGCCTTCAGGCAGGCGCCGAGCGTGGACAGCTGGGCGGGAATGGCGAGGATCTCGGCGCGCCGGTTGCGGGCGTCCTCGCTGCGGGCGATCGCGCGCGCCCGTCCGATATGCCCTTGCGCCACCCGCGCGGCATGCCCGGCCATGTCGCCGGGGACGCCGTCGCGTTCGGCCAGCAGCCGCGCGATCGCCGCCTCGCTCGGGGTGGACAGTTCGACCCGGCGGCAGCGGGAACGGATGGTGACGATCACGTCGTCGGCGGTGGGCGCGCACAGCACCCACACGGTGCGGGCCGCGGGCTCCTCGATGGCTTTCAGCAACGCGTCCGCGCCACGCTCGGTGACCCGGTCGGCGTCCTCGACCACCAGCACCTGGTGGGGGCCCGAGGTCGGGTTCATCGCGGCACGCCGGACGAGGTCGCGCACCTCGTCGACGCCGATGGACAACTGCTCGGTGCGCACCAGCGTCACGTCGGGGTGGGCGCCCGACAGGCAGGTGCGGCACACCGTGCATGCGCCGCAACCACCCTGGGCGCATTGCAGTGCCGCGGCGAACGCCTTGGCCGCGTTCGAGCGGCCCGATCCAGGTGGCCCGGTGATCAGCCAGGCGTGCGTCATCGCGTGCGACTCCCCGCACACGGCCCGGCGCAGCACCTCGACCGCGCGATGCTGGCCGACGAGTTCGGCCCACACGCCCTGGCCCACCGGCGGGGACGTCTTCACACCCGGCTGCGTTGTCGTCATGGGATCAGTCTGCCCGGGGTGTCTGACACTTCGCCTCCGGCGAGATCCGGCACCGTGCCTCCGGCGAGATCCGGCACCGTGCCTCCGGCGAGATCCGGCACTGCACCTGAGGCGACATCCGGCACCGCGCCTGAGCCGCCCAGCAGCGCGGCGACGCGCGCCCGGATGGTCTCGTGCAGCGCAGCGATCGGCTCGCGGGCCGGCAGCACCAGGTAGCGCTCCGGGGCCTGGGCGGCCAGGTCGAGGAATCCTTGACGGACGCGGGCGTGGAAGTCGGTGCCGGCGGCCTCGATCCGGTCGTGCCCACCGGTTTCACCGGCCGACGCGAGGGCGGTGGCCGGTTCCAGGTCGAGCAGCACGGTCAGGTCGGGGGTGAGCCCCTCGGTGGCCCAGGCGTTGATCCGCGCGACCTCCGCGGCGTCCAGCACCCGGCCGGCACCCTGGTAGGCGAGCGTCGAGTCGACGTAGCGGTCGCAGACGACCACCGCGCCGCGCTGCAGCGCCGGGTGAATCAGGGCATGTACGTGCTGGGCACGGTCGGCGGCGAACAGCAACGCCTCGGCCTGCGGGCCTAGGCCGGTGGTGGCACGACTGAGCAGGATCTCGCGGATGCGCGCGTTCACCGCGCCGTCGCCCGGCTCGAAGGTGCGCACCACCTCGCGGCCCTGATCGGCCAGCCATCCGGCCAGCAGGCCGGCCTGGGTCGACTTGCCGACCCCGTCCCCGCCCTCGAACACCACGAAAGTTCCGCTCACGTAGGTCATCCTAAGCGCGACTACGGGGATGAGTGAGCGTCACGATTCGGGAACGCTGCCGGCGAAGGCGCACCGGACGGCGGAAACGGTGCCAGCCTGGTCGGGTATCGGCGTTTCCTGACTCGCACGGAAGGACATCTGACATGACTCATTCGCAGACCAGCGGCGGCGCACCGGTCGAGAGCGACGAGCATTCCCTCAGCGTCGGACCCAACGGCCCGCTGCTGCTCCACGACGCGCACCTGGTGGAGACCCTCGCGCACTTCAACCGGGAGAACGTGCCCGAGCGGCGTCCGCACGCCAAGGGCTCGGGCGCGTTCGGAAAGTTCACCGTCACCGACGACGTGTCCGCCTACACCAAGGCCGCGGTGTTCCAACCCCGCACCGTGACCCGCACCCTGCTGCGGTTCTCGACGGTGGCCGGCGAGTTGGGCTCGCCCGACACCTGGCGCGACGTGCGCGGCTTCTCGCTGCGCTTCTACACCACCCAGGGCAACTACGACCTGGTCGGCAACAACACCCCGGTCTTCTTCCTGCGCGACCCGATGAAGTTCCCCCATTTCATCCGTTCGCAGAAACGGCTGCCGTCCAACGGCCTGCGCGACAACACCATGCAATGGGATTTCTGGACGCTGTCGCCGGAGTCGGCGCACCAGGTCACCTACCTGATGGGCGACCGTGGCCTGCCGCGCACCTGGCGCCACATGAACGGCTACGGCTCGCACACCTACCAGTGGGTGAACGCCAAGGGCCAGCGCTTCTGGGTGAAGTACCACTTCCACACCCAGCAGGGGATGAAGTTCTTCACCAACGCCGAGGCCGCGAAGATGGCCGGCGAGGATGCCGATTTCCATCGCCGCGACCTGTGGGAGGCGATCGCGCGCAAGGACTACCCCAAGTGGACGCTGTCGGTGCAGATCATGCCGTACCAGGAGGCGAAGACCTACCGGATCAACCCGTTCGATCTCACCAAGACGTGGCCCCACGCCGACTACCCGCTGGTGCGGGTCGGCGTCCTGGAACTCAACGAGAACCCGGCCAACTTCTTCGCCGAGATCGAACAGGCCGCATTCGCGCCGTCGAACCTGGTTCCCGGCATCGGATTGTCGCCCGACAAGATGCTGCTCGGCCGCGCGTTCGGCTACGCGGACGCCCACCGCTACCGGATCGGGACGAATTTCCACCAGCTTCCGGTCAACCAGCCGCAAGGGGTGAAGGGCGGACGGGCCACTAATCAGTGGATGTTCGACGGCAACATGGCCTATCACCATTCCGGCCATGCCCCGGTGTACGCGCCCAACTCGTTCGGGCGTGAGTCGGCACAGGCGCAGGGCAAGGTCGCCGAAGGCTGGGAGTCCGACGGCGAGATGGTGCGCCAGGCCTACACGCTGCGCGCCGCCGACGACGACTTCGGCCAGGCGGGCATCCTGGTCCGCGAGGTGTTCGACGCCGCCGCGCGTGACCGCCTGGTCGAGACGGTCACCGGCGCGCTGGCCGGAGTGTCCGGCCAGGTGCTCGACCGGGCGATCCGGTACTGGAAATCGATCGACAAGAACGTGGGCGCGCGCATCGAAGCCAACGTGCGCAAACGCTGATCCGGACGCCGCGTGTGCGCTCTGGTGCTGCATTACCTATCCCCTGGGGTATGAAAAGCGACACCAGACCGCACCAGGCCGGTGCCCCGCTCGCGGACGGGGCGTCCGCGGCACCGGATCGTCCTTGAGACGTCTGTTAGCGTCCCAAGTGTGAATCTGTTCGTCGTGTCGATGGCCCTGCGCAATGCGGATGGGCATCTGCTGGTCGTCCGCAAAACCGGAACCTCCACCTTCATGCTGCCCGGTGGCAAGGTCGAACCGGGCGAGACCCACCTGGAGGCCGCCGTCCGCGAAGTCTCCGAAGAGGTCGCGTTGACGCTCGATCCGGCCGGGGTGGCTCTGCTGGACCGGTTCTCGGCCGATGCCGCCAACGAACCGGGCTGGACGATCACCTCCGACGTGTTCACCAGCCCATTCTCGGGCGAACCCGCGGCGTCCGGCGAGATCGAGGAGATCCGCTGGCTGCCGCTGGCGGACGCCGTGACCGCGGCCAACGGCGCGCCCGCGGCGTCCGGCGAGCGGTACGACGACCCCGGGTCGCCCTGGGCGCTGGCACCGCTGATCGTCGAGCACGTGATCCCGGCGCTGCTGGCGTCCGACACCCTCGCCCTCCCGGCTCCGGACGCCGGCACCGGCGCCTCGCCGTCCGGCTCCATTCCCGCCTCCGGTCTGCCCGCCGTTGCGCTGCCCGCGGCGGTGGCCGGCAACCCGCCGGCGTTAGGCGTCCGCACCCTCGTCGAGCACGGCCTGCGCGCCGCCGAGGCGAACGGGGTGGCGATGCCGACGGACGCCGCCATGCGCGCCTTCGTGCGCAAGATGCGCGACGACTTCACCCGGTTCATGATGGAGTACCAGTTCGCTGCGGACGAGGTGATGACGAAGGTCACCATCCTGCGCGAGGAGTTCCTGCACCTGCACCGCTACAACCCGATCGAGCATGTGAAGTCGCGGGTGAAGACGCCCGAGAGCATCCTCGACAAGGTGGTCAAGCGGGGCATCGACCCGTCGTTCGAGTCGATCCGGGCCAACATCACCGACATCGCCGGCATCCGGATCACCTGCAGTTTCATCGCCGACACCTACCGCATCCTGGAGGCGCTCACCTCGCAGCACGATGTGCGCGTGCTGAAGGTCAAGGACTACATCGCCAACCCGAAACCGAACGGCTACAAGAGCCTGCACGCCATCATCGAGGTGCCGGTGTTCCTGTCCACCGGCGCGGTGCCGGTCGCGGTCGAGGTGCAGATTCGCACCATCGCGATGGATTTCTGGGCCAGCCTGGAGCACAAGATCTTCTACAAGTACGACGGCGACGTGCCCGCCGACCTGGCCGCCGATCTCGCCGCGGCCGCCGCGGTCGCGGAGCATCTGGACCGCCGGATGGAGCAGTTACACACCCAGGTCCACGGCGATCCCTCGGCACCGGCCCCGGACGAGGCCGCATCCACCGTCGACGACGCCGTCTTGCGTCGGCTGTGGTCCCTGGCCCGCCGAAACGAAGACGGGAATTCGGACGACGCGTAGAGCACGCTTGGCCCCCGTACGCACCCCCACCTCGAGGACAGGCGCGTCCCGACCACCCGAAGCACTCGATGCGCGCGCCCGAACGGTGTACTTACCATCCGGCACTAACACGCCCTCGTCTGACTTACCGTCCCACGAGACCCAATGGTCAGGATCGGCCGCGCGCGACACCCCGTCCTCCAGCGTCCGCACGACCACACCGTCGGTATCATGCACCGTTACGGTCACCCGTGCAGGTTGCGACACGTTGTACATCCATGACGCTACGTCGTTCTGCCCATCACCATCGGGCGACAGGGATGAGGGCGAAGAATCCCACCACCACAGCACCGGCACAGTGGACAATTTCACCGGGACCTCGGGCAGCACCCACGCATGCGAGGCACCGAATTCATCCAAATAATACGCGGTCACAGCCAGACCATTGGCACCATCGAGACAATTCCGCGTGCCCAGAACGCCACTGAACGTGCCGTCCGCACGACGCGCCGCACCCAAAGAAGACCAGTTCATACTCGACCGGCACGACACACGCACCTGATTCACAGCAACACCCACAGTGGGGGTCACCACCCACGACAGACGCTCACCCGACAATACGTCACCCAGCGCAGGCGACGTCAGGACTGCTGGGATCCGCGTATCCACGCCCACTCTCAGCTCTCCCGCCTCGCCGTCCCCTGAAGCATTCGAAGGCTGAATTCGCACTCGATACACACCATCGGGAACGACCACACCCGCATCCGACTTCCCATCCCATTCAGACCAGTAGTCGGCAGTGTTCGGATGCCATACTTTGTTCTCCAAAGTGCGCACCACCGTGCCACTTCCGTCAACCACCGTCATCGTCACGTACGCAGGCTGCGAGAGACGATACCGCCAGGACTTCACGTCATCCTGACCATCGCCGTTCGGCGAGATATACGACGCAAATTGCATGATCTCGACCCCTGGGAGAGCCACTACAGTGACCGGAACTTCAGCGGCCTTCCCCACGATCTCAGAAGTGCCCCACACCTCGTTGCGGACATAGAGCGTTGCGATCAAAGCGTTGGCTCCGTCACGACATCTCGACACATCGAGAGTTCCGGAGAACCGTCCATCTGCATCCGGCGACCTTGACATGCTCCCGCCGGAGCCTGCCCGGCAACCCACACCCACTTCATCCACACGCACACCCGGCGTGATCTCCACCACCCATCGGACGCCGCCCGCCACGGTCACGCCGGCATCCGGCGAGACCAGAGCAGCAGGCACCCTCGCATCCACGCTGACCTCGACACGCGGCGCCTCACCAACTCCCATATCATTCGTTGCTCTCGCTCGTACGCCATAAACGCCGTCCGGCACGACCGTGCCGGAATCCGACATCCCGTCCCACGTCAACCAGTAGTCGAAACCGCTCTCACGCCGGACCTGGCTCTCCAACGTCCGCACCGTTCTCCCATCGGCGTCGACCACCACCACGGTGACGTCCGCCTGCCTCGTCACGAAGTAGCTGAAATGAACCAGATCACCCCAGCCGTCACCATTCGGCGAAAGCCGAGACTCCGCGTGAGCCCACAGCAGCGACGGAGCAATGGACACAACCACAGGAACGCTCGGCGACCTCCATCTCTTTTGCACACCAAATTGATCATAGAAATGAACGTCCATCACAACACCATTAGGGCCACCGTCACAGCTCCGCAAAGTCATTTCTCCGGCAAACGATCCGTCCGCGCGCGGGGTACCCGAATAGTCCCATCCAAGAGGCGACTCGCAGGACACCGATACACCGATCACCCGGATGCCCGGCGTGGGCTTCACCACCCACGGCGCCTCATCGGCCGACAATGTCACACCGGCCTCCGGTGAGATCAAGACGGCCGGAGGCCGGGTATCCACCCCCACCTCGACTTCCACTGAACCGGCTCCCGAATCATTCTCTACCAGCCCTCGCACCACGTAGACTCCATCTGGTACGACGACGCCATCGTCGGAGCGGCCATCCCACGAGAACTGATACGTCTGCCCGGGCGAACGAGACACCCTGCTTTCCAACGTCCGCACCACGGCGCCACCGGAATCGGTCACCGCCATGGTGACGAAACCCTTCTGAGAACAGAAGCCCCTCGTTGGGCATGCCAGAAAGCTTAAGAGAGCACACCGGCTCGGGGTGGGGAAAGTCCTTACTTCCCAAGCGCGAGGCCACGCCACGAAGTACAACCGCCTCTGAGTTCACTCATTCGGCGACGAGAAGTCAGCGAGGCGTGATCAGCCGCTCCAGCCGCCCAGCTATCACGGCGACATCTTGAAGGGAGCCGTCCGCGACCGCCAGAACGAGGGCGACCCGCTCATTCTCGGTGCCGCCCAGCTGCCAGCCGTTGAGGCCATAGAACAGTCGCACCGCTACCCAGCCCAGGCGCTTGTTCCCGTCCACCAGGGCATGGTTATTCACCACTGAATCCAGGAGCGCCGCGGCCTTCTCGTGGATGGTCCGGTAGGCATCCTCACCGAATACCGTGACCCGCGGCCGGGCGAGCGCGGACTCCAACAGCCCGATATCGCGGATCTCCAGGGAATCTCCGAGCAACGCCCGTGCCACCACCAGCAGGTCCTCCAGATCGAGATAATCGACCTGAGCCATCACTGCGCCAGGCGCTGGATGACGCCGGCGTCGTCCGCGATGATCTCTGCCAACAGCTCATCGCGGAGTCGCGTGCGGCGGCTCGCGTACTCATCGACGGCCTTGATGGCAGCCGCCTGCATCGACAGGCCGTCGTGCGCCGCCGCCCGTCGAAGTCGCTCCGTCTGGTCAGGAGAGAGTCGCAGTGTCATCGCCATAGCCACATGATACCGCCCGATACCATCTCTGCACTCATGGCTTCGGGTGGATACGGCTCACCGGAAGGCGCGGCTGATGGCGCCGGTCAGCTGCCCGCACTGCATCCATAGCGCGTAGCGGTACAGCGGGCGCATCACCCATCCCATCACGCGCCGCACCGGACGCCGGGCGGGGGCCGAGGTCAGTTCCCAGGCGGACCTCAGCCGCAGCTGGGTTCCGCCGGGTGCGGGGGCGAGCTCGATCCGGATCCGCCGGGTGTTCGCCTTCGGCGCGTCCATCCAGGCGAAACGCCATTCGAGATAGCGGTGATCCTCAAGGCCGGTGACCTCCACCATCGCCGTCTGAAACGCAGGCTTCACCCCGACGGGCTTGCCGTCGGGTCGCTGCTGGGGCGCGTGCGCCAGCCAGGTCGCCCCGACGCCGATCTGGTCCGGGGTGTCCTCGACGCTTCCGGTGCCCGGCTCCCATTCCGGCATCCGCGCGGGATCGGCCAGCAAGGCCCAGACCTGCTCGACCGGCGCCGGGACGAAGCTCTCCGAGGTACCGGAAAGGGGCTCCGGCTCGGCGGCGGGCGGCGTCTTCACCGAGGAACGCTCGGCCTCGTCCAGCCGCGCCAGGACCGCGCCGGGCGTGGTGCCGAGGCGGTGCAGTACCTCCTCGATGAAGCCGCTCGACTCGGTGACGAGTTCGCGCAATACCGCCGCCGCGTCGCCGCGCTTCTTACCCTCGGTGCCGCGCCTCATGATCTCCAGCGCCCGGGGGCCCCAGTCATAGGTGCCGGACTCGTGGAACCTGATCCTTCCCGGTGCCGGCGGCTCGGCCGTCACACCGAGGGACGCCAACTGCTCGGCATGCTGGGCGGCGATCGCCTCGCGTGCGCCCTCCAGGGTGAGGCCCAGGCTTCTCAGCGCCTGGCCCGCCACCTGCTCGTTGATCACCAGCGCGAGCAACAGGTGATCGATGTCGACCTCATGCTGGCCCAGGCGCGAGGCCTCCTCCATCGCCGCCACCGACAGCGTGTGACTGGTGGCTGCCGCCGCGATGAACTTGCTCATCTGTTCCTCCTTTGAACCGGGATCGACGGGTCGATCCGCTTGGCGTACTTCTTGTGCACGGCCTGCCGCGACACGCCCAGCGCATCCGCGACGCCCTGCCAGCTCATCCCCGCTCGCAGCCCGGCTTCCACCTGGGCCAGTTCGAGACGTTCGGTGAGCGCACGGAGCGAGGCGACGGCCCGCAACCCGGCACGCGGATCGCGGGTGTCCGCCGCGACTTCGACCACCTGCAATGACTCCATGCTGTCAACTTAGATTGCTAATGCGATGATGTCAACCTTGATTGCTAACAGGGCCGGGGAAGCCTTCGGACCAGGTTGTTGTCGTTTTCAGGCGGGTCTTCGGCCTCAGTCCGAGTCGGAACCACGTTGTGGTCGTTATACGTCCGATGAAGGGCTCTCATAACGACCACAACGTGGTCCTGACGTAGATCCGCCGCCGAGCACCACCTGAAAACGACCACACCTGAGTCCCACTCGGGCCGGCAAGATCACTTCCTCGGAATCAAGCGCCCGTCGTACAGCAGCACCCGGGCGCGAACGCCACCCTGACAGGTGACCACAGGGTTCGAGGCCGAGCAGGTCATCTCGTACCACTGATCGGTGGTCGGAGAATAGGCCTGCACCGCTCCGGGGCGACCGTGGTGGCCCCGCACAGCGGACAGGTCCTCATCTGAAGCTACTTCTTGGTGGCCGTCTTACGAGTCGTCGTCTTCGTGGTCGTCTTGGTCGCCGCGCGCCGGGTGGTCCGCTTCGGGGCTGGGCCCTTGGCGCGCTTCTCCGCGAGCAGTTCGGCGGCGCGCTCCAAGGTGATCGCCTCGACCGAATCGGCCTTGCGCAAGGTCGCGTTGAACTCGCCGTCGGTCACGTACGGGCCGAAGCGGCCGTCCTTGACCACGACCGGCTTGCCGGAGACCGGGTCTGCGCCCAGTTCCTTGAGCGGGCCGGCCGCGGCGCGGCGTCCGCGGGCCTTGGGCTGGGCGAAGATCGCCTCGGCCTGCTCCAGGGTGACGGTGAACAGCTCGTCCTCGTTCTCCAGCGAGCGCGAGTCGGTGCCCTTCTTCAGGTAGGGGCCGTAGCGGCCATTCTGCGCGGTGATCTCGACACCCTCGGCGTCGGAGCCGACTACCCGCGGCAGGCTGAGCAGCTTCAGCGCATCCTCCAGCGTGACGCCGTCCAGCGACATGTCCTTGAACAGCGAGGCGGTGCGCGGCTTGGCCGACTTGGGCGAGCCCTCGGGCAGCACCTCGGTCACGTAGGGGCCGAAGCGGCCGTTGCGGGCCACGATCGGATGCCCGGACGCCTCGTCGAGGCCCAACTCGCGCTCGGCACCCGACGGGGTGGCGAGCAGTTCGCGGGCCTTCTCGACGGTCAGTTCGTCGGGCGGCAGGTCCTCGTCCACGTTGGCGCGGTTGCCTTCGGCGTCCTCGACGTAGGTGCCGTAGCGGCCCACCCGCACCGCGATGCCGGACGCCTCGCCGCCGACCGGCGCGAACGTCGACAGGGCGCGGGCGTCGATGTCGCCCAGTTCGCCGACCAGCTTCTCCAGGCCGTCGTAGCCCTCGCCGCCGAAGTAGAACTGCTTGAGGGTCTCGACGCGCTTGGCGTTGCCGGCGGCGATCTCGTCGAGCATGTCCTCCATGCCGGCGGTGAACTGGTAGTCGACCAGACGCGAGAAGTGCTCCTCCAGCAGGCGGGTCACCGCGAACGCCAGCCAGGTCGGCACCAGCGCCGAGCCCTTCTTGAACACGTAGTCACGAGCGGTGATGGTGCGGATGATCGACGCATAGGTCGAGGGTCGCCCGATCTCCAGCTCCTCCATCTTCGCCACCAGCGACGGCTCGGTGTAGCGCGCCGGCGGGCGGGTCTCGTGGCCCTGGGCCTCGATGCCGGCCACATCCAGCGACTGGCCGGCGGTCAGGGCCGGCAGGTTCGCGGTGGCGTCGTCGGAGGTGTCGCCCTCCTCGATGCCGACCACGTAGGCCTTCAGGAACCCGGCGAAGGTGATCGTCCGCCCGGACGCGGTCAGCCCGGCCGTGCCGACGGGCACGATCTCGCCCGAGCTGGCGTCGGTGACCTCCACGGTCGCGGTCGGCGTGGCGGTCATCGCGATGGTGACGGTCTGGCCTTCGGCGTCCTTCATCTGCGAGGCGAGGGTGCGCTTCCAGATCAGGTCGTACAGCCGCAGCTCGTCGCCGCGCAGGCCCGAGGCCTCCGGCGTCCGGAACTCACCCGAGGGACGAATCGCCTCGTGCGCCTCCTGGGCGTTCTTCACCTTCGAGGCGTAGGTGCGCGGCCGCTCGGGCAGGTAGGCCGCGCCGTACAGCTCGACGACCTTGGCGCGCGCCGCCTCGACCGCCGACGCCGCCAGCGTGGTCGAGTCGGTGCGCATATAAGTAATGAAGCCGCCCTCGTACAACGACTGCGCGACCGACATGGTGCGCTGCGCGGTGAAGCCCAGCTTGCGGCCGGCGTCCTGCTGCAGGGTCGTGGTGCGGAAGGGCGCATACGGACGCCGCGTGTACGGCTTGGCCTCCACCGAGTCGACGACCACGCCGGCGCCGGTGAAGGCGTCGGCGAGCAGCCGGGCGGCGTCCAGGTCGAGGTGGAGCGCGTTCTTGGCGGTCAGCGCGCCGACCGAGTTGAAGTCGCGTCCGGCGGCCACCTTGCGGCCCTCGGCGCTCGCCATCCGGGCGGTGAAGGCGGACGGGGTGGCGTCCGGGCCTGCGTCGAGGGTGACCTCGAGGTCGGCGTAGCTGGCGGAGCGGAACGCCATCCGCTCGCGCTCACGGTCGACCACCAGGCGGGTCGCCACCGACTGCACCCGGCCGGCGGACAACCGTGGCATCACCTTCTTCCACAGCACCGGGCTGACCTCGTAGCCGTAGAGGCGGTCAAGGATGCGGCGGGTCTCCTGGGCGTCGACCAGGTCGACGTCGAGCTCGCGCGGCGACGCCACGGCGGCCCGGATTGCCTCGGGAGTGATCTCGTGGAACACCATCCGCTTGACCGGAACCTTCGGCTTCAGCTCCTGCAGCAGGTGCCAAGCGATGGCCTCGCCCTCGCGGTCCTCATCGGTGGCGAGGTAGAGCTCGTCGGCGGTCTTGAGGGCCTCCTTGAGCTTGCGGATCGTGGCCTTCTTGTCGGCCTGCACGACATACAGCGGCTCGAAGTCGTTGTCGACGTCGACGCCGGTGCGCGCCCACTTCTGCCCCTTGTACTTAGCGGGCACTTCCGCCGCCCCGGTGGGCAGGTCGCGCACGTGACCGATGGACGCCTCGACGAGGTAGCCGTCGCCCAGATACTGGGTGAGGCTGCGCACCTTGCCGGGCGACTCCACGATGACGAGTCGGCGCTTGGTATCTGTGGCCACGATCTTGCTTCCTGCTGAGTTGGGGGTTGCGCTCGCCGCTCACGACGAGGACACGAGACGCGATGGTAGCGCTTCCGGCCAAGGCGGGCAGGACCAGGGCGCCCTTGCCGCCCAAGCCTAGACTGGCCGCGTGACTGTGCCCTGGCCCCCACCGAGCCCGCCCCGGCCGGTGTCGCGGCCGCCGTCACTGGTCGCCGTCGTGGTGGCCGTCGTGCTCGCGATGGTCGCCCAGGCGGGCACCCTCGTGGCCCTGCGCACCTCGTTCACGAACACCTGGAACCAGCTCAATCCGCCGCCCGGCGGCTCGGTGCTGCCGCCGGTTCCGGCGCGCTCGCCCCAGGTTCCCCTCCCACTCCCCGCGCTGCCCGAGCAGTCGGTGGGGCCGGTCGATCTCACCCCGGCGCTCACCCGGGGGGTCGTGCTGATCCAGGGCATGACGCCGGCCGACTCGGTGGCGGGCACGGGCATGATCGTCTCGCCCGACGGCTATGTGCTCACCAACTACCATGTGGTGCGGTCGACCAGTTCGATCAAGGTGACCATCGCCGACACCGGACGCCGCATCACTGCACAGATGGTCGGCCGTGACGCGACCAAGGATGTCGCCGTGCTGAAGTTGCCCGGCGTCCGCAACCTGCCCACGGTGACCCTCGACACCGACGACGTGACGGTCGGCGATGTGGTGATCGCGGCCGGCAACGCCAACGGCCAGGGCTACGTCTCGGCGCACCGGGGCAACGTGCAAGGGCTCGGCCGCTCGATCAACGTCAAGGGCGCCACCGAGCAGGATCCCCTGCAGCGGCTGGAGGGCCTGATCGAGACGAACGCGCCCGCTTGGCCCGGCGACTCCGGCGGGCCGATGTTCGACGCCGACGCCGAGGTGCTCGGCATGACCACCGCCGGTGGCGGCGACGACCAGGAGACGGACCGGCGCGTGTACGCGGTTCCGATCGATGAGGCGATGGCTGTGGTGAACCAGATCCTGGCCGGCGATGAGTCCGGCACGGTCGTGATCGGCCCCAAGGCTTACCTGGGCATCATCGTGGAGGCGGACGACAGCGCCGCCGTCACCGTGTCGCGCGTGACGGACGGCACCCCCGCCGCCAAGGCCGGCCTGCGGCCCGGCGATGTGATCACCGCAGTGGACGGCCAGCGGGTGCGTACCCGCGCCGAATTGTCGACGGTGCTGGACGGCATCGAGCCCGGCACCACGATCACCCTCGAGTGGACCACCGACACCGGCCAGCACCATTCCGGCCCGATCACGCTCACCGCGGCGCCGCTCAACTAGCCGCGACCTCCGGCGCGCCGAGGGATTCACAACGAGCGCGATGCTGACTCATAGCCCGCACACAGGTGCCGGACGTGTGCTGGCAGGCATGAAGACGTCAACCAAGCTGAGCATGGTCACGGTCGCCGGCGTGTGCGCCGTCGCGCTCGTCGTCCCCGCCCTCACGGCGCCGGCCGCGGAGAGCATCGTTCCCACGGTGCGGACGCCGTCGGCGTGGGTGCGCCCGGTGTCACCGGGCGGCAGCGACTCGAGCCCGGGCTGGGAGCGCGGCACCTGGCCCCAGGCCGGTTCCTCCTCCGGCGCCGGCTCGTCGGAGTCCGGTTCCTCCGATTCTGGCTCCTCCGGGCAGCCCGGGGCGGCGTCCGGCATGCAGGATTCGCCGGCGACGGCGTCCGCCACGACGCAGCCGACCGCCGCGCAGAGCCGCGGGGTCGTCCTGATCAACTCGACGATGCCCTCGGGTGAGGGGGCGGGTACCGGCATGGTGCTGACGTCCTCGGGGCAGGTGCTGACCAACTACCACGTGGTGGAGGGTTCGACCTCGCTCACCGCGACCATCGCCGACACCGGCGAGCAGTACCGGGCGACCGTGGTGGGCTGGGACGCCGCACGCGATGTCGCGCTCATTCAGCTTCAGGACGCCTCCGGCCTGGCCACGGTCACGCTGGACGACGACGACCTCGCGGTCGGCGACGCCCTGACCGCGGTCGGGAACGCCTCCGGAGGCGGGAAGCTCATCGCGGCGCCCGGTCAGGTGACCGCCCTGGAGCAGCAGGTGAAGGTCTCCAACGAGGGCAAGGCCGAGAACCTCAGTGGCGTCATCGCCACCGATGCGGCCGCCGAGCCCGGCGATTCGGGCGGGCCCATGTTCGATCACGAAGGAGAGGTGGCGGGCATGACGACCGCGGGCGGGCAGACGACGACGGCGGTTCCCGGCTATCGCGGGCGCGCGGTCGCCACGACCAATGTCAGCTACGCGGTGCCGATCGAGGACGCCATGAGCGTGATCAACCAGATCCGCGCCGGCCACGAGTCCGGAACCGTACGGATCGGTCCCCGCGCCTACCTGGGCGTCTCGGTGGCGTCGTCCTCGTTGACCGTCGCCTCGGTCGCCGACGGCGGTCCCGCCGCGGGCGCCGGGCTCACCGTGGGGTCAACGATCACCTCGATCGACGGCCAGGCGGTCACCACCCACGACGAACTCGCCGCCGCGCTCGAACCACGCGAACCCGGCCAGAAAGTGGCGCTGACTTGGCTGGACGCCGACGGCGTCCGTCACTCGGCCACCGTCACCCTCGGGTCGAGCCCGGTCGCGTGACCGGCCCCCGCCCGGGGAGGAGGTCAGGCCTCGGGCGGGTGCACCAACCCCGGCGGCAGGACGCGCAGCACCTCGGCGACCTCACCCAGCAGGGCGTCGTGCGGGTCGGAACGGCGCCACACCAGGGCGATGGTCCGGTGCGGGGCCGGATCCGCGAAGCGATGCAGGGTGACCGTCGGCGGGTGGAACACCGGGGGCGCGACCGCGAGCGCCGGCAGCAGGGTGATGCCCGCCCCGGAGGCGACCAGGAAGCGCAGGGTCTCCACCGTCGAGATCCGGGAGCCGGTCTGTTCGCGGGCGCCGGTGGTCGCGCACACCTGCAGCGTCTGGTCGCGCATGCAGTGGCCGTCTTCGAGCAGCAGCAGCGCTTCCCCGGCCAGATCGGACGCCGCGAGCGCGCTGGGTGCCGCGTCGAGCGGGTGGCCCGCCGGAGTGGCGAGCACGAACTCCTCGCGGAACAGCGGCGCGACCACCAGATCGCCGCCCGCGACCGGGAGCGCCAGCACGGCGGCGTCCAGGTCGCCTTGGGTCAGCTTCTCCAGCAGCACCGAGGAGCGGTCCTCGACGATGCCCAGCGCCAGGCCGGGCATGGCCGCTGTGAGACCCGGCAGCACGTGCGGCAGCAGGTAGGGCGCCAGCGTCGGGAAGATCCCCAGGCTGAGGCGGCCGGTCCGCGGCGCCCGGGCCTGTTCGGCCACCGCGCGCAAGGCGTCCGCTTCACGCAGGATGGTGCGCGCGTGCGCGACGATCCGGGCCCCCACCTCGGTGACGAAATGCCCGCCGGAGGTGCGCTCGATGAGCACCACCGCGAGCTCGTTCTCGATCTTCTTCACTTGCGCCGACAGCGTCGGCTGGCTGACGCCGCATGCCGCGGCGGCCTTGCCGAAATGGCGGTGGTCGGCGACCGCGACGAGGTATTCCAGATCACGAAGGTTCATGACCCGGCCCCGTCCGCGGTGCGCCGACCCTGGGTGACACTCGCCTGGCTCCCGCGCTCGCTCAGGTGCGGGCGCCCGCGGACACCGACTCGTCGGCGTCCGTCGCGCTGGTGCGGATCAGGTGGTCGAAGGCGCTGAGCGCCGCCGTCGAGCCGGAGCCGAAGGCCACCACGATCTGCTTGTACGGGCTGGTCGTGCAGTCGCCGGCGCCGAAGACGCCGGGGATCGACGTCCGTCCGCGCTCGTCGGTGACCACCTCGCCGCGCGAGGACAGCTCCAGACCACTGCTCTGCAGCCATTCGGTGCTCGGCAGCAGGCCGATCTGCACGAAGACCCCCTGGACGTCGAGCATGCGCCGCTCGTTGCTGGCGCGCTCCAGGTACTCAAGGCCGGTCACCGCGGAGCCGTCGCCGACCACCTCGGTGGTCAGCGCGCCGAGGACGACCTCGACGTTAGGCAGGCTGCGCAGCTTGCGCTGCAGCACCTCGTCGGCCGCCAGGGCGTCCATGTATTCGACGACCGTGACGTGCTCGACGATGCCGGCCAGGTCGATCGCCGCCTCGACGCCGGAGTTGCCGCCGCCGATCACTGCGACGCGCTTGCCCTTGAACAGCGGCCCGTCGCAGTGCGGGCAGAAGGTGACGCCCTTGTTGCGGTACTCGTCCTCACCCGGGACGCCCATGGTGCGCCAGCGGGCACCGGTCGCCACGATCACCGACCGCGCCGACAGGGTCACGCCGGAGGCCAGCTCGACGCCGAGGAACGGACGCCCGTCGCCGGCCGGGATCAGGTGCTCGGCACTCTGCTCGGTGATGGTGGTGACGTCGTAGGCGTCCACGTGCCGGCGCAGATCGGACGCCAGGCGCGGCCCCTCGGTGTGCGGCACCGAGATCAGGTTCTCGATCGCCATGGTGTCGAGCACCTGCCCGCCGAAACGCGAGGCGAGCAGACCGGTGCGGATGCCCTTGCGCGCGGCGTACACCGCAGCGGTGGCACCGGCCGGGCCGCCGCCGACGACGAGCACGTCGAACGGAGCCTCCTGGGCCAGCGACGCGGCGGCACGCTCGGCGGCGCCCGCGTCGAGCTTTCCGACGATCTCCTCCAGCGTCATCCGGCCGCTGCCGAAGGAGGCGCCGTTGTGGAACACCATCGGCACCGCGAGGACGCCGCGCTCCTCGGCCTCGGCCGGGAACACCGCCCCGTCGATCGCGACATGGGTGATCGAGGGGTTGACGATGCTCATCAGGTTGAGCGCCTGCACCACGTCGGGGCAGTTCTGGCACGACAGCGAGAAGAAGGTCTCGAAGTGGTGCTCGCCCTCGAGCGAGGCGATCTGCTCGAGCGTCTCGACGGCCGCCTTGCTGGGATGGCCGCCCACCTGCAGCAGAGCCAGCACCAGCGAGGTGAACTCGTGGCCCAGCGGGATGCCCGCGAAGCGGACGGAGATGCCGGTGCCGATCCGGGCGATGGCGAACGACGGCACCCGGGCGTCCCGTTCGGCGCCGGACGCCTCGCGGTAGGACACCGCGTCGCTCATCGCCGCGATCTGTTCCAGGATCCCCTTCAGTTCGGCCGACTTGGCCGAGCCGTCGAGGGAGGCGACGAGTTCGATGGGATGGACGATGTTGGCGAGCAGGGCCTTGACCTGCACCGCCAGGTTCTGATCGAGCGCCATCGAGGTCAGATCTTCCCCACGAGGTCGAGCGAGGGGGCGAGGGTCTCTTCGCCCTCTTCCCACTTGGCGGGGCACACCTCGCCGGGGTGGGCGGCGACGTACTGCGCGGCCTTCACCTTGCGGACCAGCTCGGCGGCGTTGCGGCCGATGCCCTCGGCGGTCACCTCGGTGAACTGGATGCGGCCCTGCGGGTCGACCAGGAAGGTGGCGCGGTTGGCCAGGCCCTCGTCCTCGCGCAGGATCTCGAAGTTGCGCGAGATCTGGCCGGTCGGGTCACCGATCATCGCGTAGTCGATCTTGCCGATGGTCTCCGACGAACCGTGCCACGCCTTGTGCGTGAAGTGGGTGTCGGTCGAGACCGAGTAGACCTCGACGCCCAGACGCTGCAGTTCGGCGTAGTGGTCGGCCAGGTCGCCCAGCTCGGTCGGGCAGACGAAGGTGAAGTCCGCGGGGTAGAAGAAGAAGATGGCCCACTTGCCGAGGACGTCGGCCTCGGTGACGGTCGTGAACTCCCCGCGCTGGAAGGCGGTGGCGGTGAACGGCTTGATCACGGTGTTGATCAGGGACATGGGTGTGCTCGACCTCACTCCTGGGGGACCCGGCGGCCCCCTCAATAGGCTTTATCTATTGCATTTAGGGTATCCCATACGGCTCGCCTATCGCCAATCGGGACGGATACCCACGCCGCATCGCCAGGAGGGTTAGGCTCGATTTGAACATCGTTCAATAAGGAGTGAACACTATGAACCTGGACGCCCTCGCCGACCGTGTGATCGCCGGCGGCACCGTCACCGCCGGCGAAGCGCTCGCGATCCTCGATCTCGATGACGCCCTCACCTACCCGCTGGTCGCCGCCGCCGGGCGCATCCGCCGCCACCATCACGGCACGACGGTGAAGGTGAATCACCTGGTCAACCTCAAATCCGGCAAGTGTCCCGAGGACTGCTTCTACTGCTCCCAGCGGCTCGGCTCGACCGCCGACATCCTGCGCTACACCTGGCTCAGCCAGCAGGAGGCACTGGACGCCGCCGAGGCGGGCATCCGGGCCGGAGCAAAGCGGGTGTGCCTGGTGGCGTCCGGGCGAGGACCGACCGATCGCGACGTCGATCGGGTCGGCACGATCATCGACTCGCTGAAGGCGGATCATCCAGACGTCGAGGTATGCGCCTGCCTGGGCATCCTGAAAGAGGGGCAGGCCGAACGTCTCGCGGGGCATGGGGCGGACGCCTACAACCACAACCTCAACACCGCGGCGTCCCACTACGACCACATCTGCACCACCCACGACTACGACCAGCGGGTCAGCACCGTCGAGCACGCGCGCGAGCACGGGCTGTCCGCCTGCTCGGGGCTGATCGCGGGCATGGGCGAAACCCACGAACAGCTGGTCGAGGTCGCGTTCGAGTTGCGCGCAGTGGGCGCCGATTCGGTACCGGTGAACTTCCTGATGCCGTTCGACGGAACACCGCTGCAGGGTCATTCCCAGCTCACCCCGCTGGAGTGCCTGCGCATCCTCGCCATGGTGCGCTTCGTGCATCCGGACGCCGACGTGCGCGTCGCCGGTGGCCGCGAGCAGCACCTGCGCAGCCTTCAGGCGCCGTCGCTGGAGATCTGCAATTCGCTGTTCCTGGGCGACTACCTCACCAGCGAGGGCCAGGAGGCCGGCGACGATCTGGCGATGATCCGCGACGCAGGCTTCACCATCTGGGGCCAGGACGCCGAGGACGCGGTCGCCCTGCCGCCCACACGCAGCCGCAAACGAGGGGCGGGGGCTGCCGCCTGAATCCGCCGAAGCCCTCGCCGCCTGCTACGGGGCGGCGAGGTAGCCCTCACGAATCAATGCCCGCAGTCGCGGGGTGATCTCGCCGGTGAGCGCCGCGGCGTCCACGTCGAGCAGGTCAGCGACCGCGGCGATCAGCGTGCCTGCGGGCAGGTCGCCGTCGCAGGCGCCCAGCACCGCGCCGAGCGCGGTGTCGACCTCGACGGCGCGGCCGAAGCCGTAGCGCTGCCGCAGCACGAGGTGTTCGGGGTCGGCGGCGCCGGGGCGCCCGATCGTCTCGGCGTCGATGCGCGCATCCAGCGTCCACGCCTGGGCGAGCAGGGCGGCGTCCGTTGCGGCGGCCCAGCCGGCGCCGCGCTGGTGGGCGGCGAAGGCCTCGCCGACGGGCTGGACGACCGCGTGCGGCCATTCCTCGATCCGGACCTCAGGGGTGTCGCGCCCGGCGCGATGGAGCGCGATCCAGCCCAGGCCGACGCCCTCGATGCCGAGCTGGTCGAAGTAGTCGACCCATTCCTCGTAGCGGGGGCGGTATTCGTCGGTGCCGAGCAGTCCGGCGTCGGCGAGCCACATCTCGATGTATTCGTAGGCGTCGAAGCGTTCGCGCTGCAGCACCAGGGCGTCGCAGCCGGTGGGGTCGATCCAGGCGTGCAGCCGGTCTGGCCAATCCTCCTCGCCGGTGATCGCCCAGTTGCCGAGCACCTGCAGGGTGCCGCCGGGCGCGAGACGGGCGGCACCGTCGACGACCACGCGGCGGACCAGGCCGTCGGCGGTGAAGGCGCCCTCGCGGTAGACCAGGCGTTCGCCGCCGGGCGGGCTCATCACGTACGGCGGGTTGGTGACGATCAGGTCGAAGGACTCCGCCGCGACCGGTTCGTAGAGCGATCCGGTGCGCAGGTCGAGGTCGATCCCGTTCAGGCCGGCGGTGAGTCCGGCCATCGCGACGGCGCGCGGGTTGAGGTCGGTGGCGACCACGGCGTCCGCGTGCTGGGCGAGCAGCAGGCTCTGGATGCCGCAGCCGGTGCCCAGGTCGAGCGCGCGGCCGATGGGGCGGCGGATGGTCATCTGGCTGAGCGTGGTGGACGCCGGCGAGGCGCCGAGCACGTAGTCGGGCCGGGATCGGCCGAGGTGGCCGTCGAGGTTGGGCAGCAGGTCGTTGGCGATCCAGCCGTCGAAGTTCACCCCTTGGCCTTCGGCGGCGTACGGGCGGATTTCGAGGGCGGCGCGGACGCCGTCGGCGGTGGGTTCGATGATGCCCGCGCCGGCGAGAGGGGCCGGGTCGCCGAGGGCGGCGCGCGCGGCGGCGTCCGGGACGGTCTGGTGCAGCAGGAACAGCCTGATGAGCGCCGCCTGCGGGTCGGCGTCCGTGCCCAGGGCGCGGGCCGCGGCGACGGTGGTGTTGCGCGCGAGGGCGGCGGTCGCCTCCGCGCCGATTCTGTCGGTGACGGCCTCTAGGGTGTAGCCCGCGACGCGAAGGTGGTCGGCGAGGCGTTCTGCGTGGGCGCGGGTCAACATGGTGGTAAGCCTGTCATGTCGGCGCGAGACGGTTGAGGAGGTGTCATGGCGGCGATGCTGGTGCGCGAGGCGCATCTGGTCGGTTTGGACGGCGAGGCCGAGCGGGTCGCCGATGTGCGCCTTGAGGGCGGGCTGATCGCGGAGGTCGGTCGCCGGCTGCGCTCGTACGGCGAGCCGGAGTTGGACGCCGCGGGCTGCTGGCTGATTCCGGGGCTGTGGGACGCGCACGTTCACGCCACCCAGTGGGTGCGCTCGCTGGGCTGGATCGATGTGGCGGGCTGCGCAGGCCCCGAGCAGGCCTGCGCGCGGATCGCCACGGCGCTGGCCGGCCGGCCCGACGACGGGCGCCTGATCACCGCCTTCGGTTTCCGCGCCACCGCGTGGCCGCGGGCAGGAACGGTCGCCGAACTGGACGCCGCGACGGGTGCGCGGCCCGTGGTGGTGATGTCGGGCGACGCTCATTGCGGATGGTTGAACTCGGCCGCGCTGACCAGGCTCGGCCTGCCGCCGCGGACGGGTCCGCTGACCGAGAACGACTGGTTCGCGGTCGCCGCCCAGGTGAACGCGCTGCCCGAGGCGCAACCGACCCTCGCCGAGCTTCACGCGGCGGTGGCGCGGCTGAGCGCGCGCGGCCTGGTGGGGATCGTCGACATGGAGTTCTCGGACGCCTATCTGGCCTGGCCGCGGCGGGTGAGTGACGGCGTCCGGGGGCTGCGGGTGCGCGCAAGTGTCTACCCGCACCAGCTCGACGAGGTGATCGCCCGCGGCTGGCGCACCGGCGACGCGCTCCCCGGTGGGGACGGTCTGGTGACGATGGGTCCGCTGAAGATCATCTCCGACGGTTCGCTCGGCACCCGGACGGCCTGGTGCTGCGCGCCCTACCTTGGGATGGCCGCCGATGATCCGCACCCGTGCGGCGCCGCCAACTACGACCACCCCACGCTCGCCACGCTGCTCACCCGGACGCGAGAGGCCGGGCTGGCGGTCGCCGTGCATGCGATCGGCGACCGCGCCAACCAGGTGGCCCTCGACGTGCTCGCCGAGGCCGGTGTCACGGGGTCGATCGAGCACGCGCAGCTGCTGCGCCGTGAGGATGTCGCCCGCTTCGCCGCGCTGGGCGTCACCGCGTCCGTGCAGCCCGCGCACCTGATCGACGACCGCGACATGGCCAACCGGGTCTGGGCCGACCGCACCGACCGGCTGTTCCCGGTCCGGTCGCTGCTCGATGCGGGCGCGCGGTTGGCGCTGGGTTCGGACGCCCCGGTCGCGGAACCCGATCCGTGGCTGGCGATCGCCGCCGCCGTGCACCGCAGCGGCGACGACCGTCCCGCCTGGCATCCCGAGGAATCCGTCACGCCCCGGGAGGCGCTGGCGGCGTCCGTCGATGGGCAGCGCCTCGTCCCGGGAGCACCGGGTGATCTGGTGCTGCTGGGCGCCGACCCCTTGTGGCAAGGCGATTCTGCCGCCGAGACGGCGGCATCCCTGCGGTCGATGCCGGTGCGGGCGACGATCGTGGCCGGGCGTCCCACCTATCTCGCGATGGCCGGAGGAGCCGGATGACGCTCCCCCGTTGGCTCGCCGAGTCGGAGAACCTGGCGCATGTGCATCACCGTCCCGCCCGCGCGGGGCGCACGGTGGCGTGGCCGGATTGGGTCTCCGAACCGGTGCGTGCGGCGTTCGCCGCGCGCGGTATCGAGCGGCCGTGGGCGCACCAGGTGACGGCCGCCCAGGCCGCCGTCGAGGGCCGTCATGTGGCGCTGGCGACCGGGACGGCGTCCGGCAAGTCATTGGCGTTCCTGCTGCCGGTGCTGGCCGCGGGTCTGGACGGCGTGATCGCCGATACGGCACGCGTCGAGCGAACCCGCTCGTCCGGGCTGCGGGTCGCCTCGCGTCCGACGGCTCTGTATCTCGCCCCCACGAAGGCACTCGCGCACGATCAACTCCGTTCGTGCGAGGACCTCGGTTTGGACGGCTGGCGGGTCTCGACGCTCGATGGCGACTCCGATCCGGACGAGCGGCGGTTCGCCCGGGAGTTCGCGCACTACGTGCTGACCAACCCCGACATGCTGCACCGCAGCATCCTGCCGAATCACGTCCGCTACGCGCGGCTGCTCGGCGGGCTCACCCACGTGGTGGTCGACGAGGCGCACCGCTACAAGGGACTGTTCGGCGCGCACGTGTCGGCGGTGCTGCGCCGCCTGCGCCGGCTCGCGCACCACTACGGCTCCAACCCGGCGTTCGTGTGCGCGTCCGCCACCATCGCGGCGCCGGAGACCGTCGCATCCGCGCTGATCGGCCACGACGATGTGCTGGCCGTCACCGAGGACGCCTCACCCCAACCCGCGCTCGACGTGGCCCTGCTCACACCCACGCCGAGCCTGACCGAGACCACCGCGAAGCTGCTGGCCGCGTTCGCGCGCGACGGCCAGGCACTCGCGTTCACCACCTCGCGGGTGCAGGCCGAGTTGGTCGCGATCCGCGCCAAGGAACTCTCCGACGATCCCGCGGCGATCGCCGCCTACCGCGGCGGCTACCTCGCCGACGACCGGCGCGCCATCGAGGCCGCGCTGTCGTCGGGCCGGTTGCGCGGGGTGGCGAGCACGAACGCGCTCGAATTGGGCATCGACATCGCCGGCATGGACGCCGTGGTCACCGCCGGTTTCCCCGGCACCCTGGCCGCCTTCTGGCAGCAGGTCGGACGCGCCGGCCGGGCCGGGCGCGAAGCGGTCGCGGTGCTGGCCGCCCGCGAGGATCCGCTGGACGCCTACCTGGTCGAACACCCCTCGCTGCTCTTCGAGGCCTCGCTTGAGCGGACGATCGTGCCGGTCGACAACCCGTTCGTGCTCGGGCCGCACCTGTGCGCGGCGGCGCAGGAGCGTCCGCTCACCGAGGATGATGCCCGCTGGTTCGGCCCGTCGACCGTCGAGTTGGCCGCGGCTGACCGCGCAGGGGGCGCTGCGGCGGCGTCCGCTCGGCTGGTTCTGGACCCATCCCGCTCGCGCGGTCGACTCGATCGACCTGCGCTCGTCCCAAGGCAAGGCGATCGAGGTGGTCGATGAGGCGACCGGCCGGGTGATCGGTCAGGTCGATCCGGACGCCGCCGACCGCACCCTGCACCCCGAAGCGGTCTACGTGCACCAGGGCGAGACCTGGCTGGTCGACGAACTCGACCTGGCCGACAAGGTTGCCCTCGTGCACCGCGCGAACCCCACCTACTTCACCCAGCCGCAGACCCACGCCGGGGTGCGCATCCTGACCACCGAGCGCTCGCGCCCGCTCGGCCTCGGCACGGTGCACGTCGGCGCGGTCGAGTTGTCGGGCCAGGTGGTCGGCTATCTGCGCCGGGACGCCGAATCGGGCGAGGTGTGGGATTCGACGCCGCTCGACTTCCCCGAACGCTTCATGGCGACCCGCGCCACCTGGTGGACCGTGCCGGACGAGGCGATCGGCGCCCTCGATCTGGACCTGATCGACCTTCCCGGGGCGATCCACGCCGCCGAGCACACCGCGATCGGCCTGCTGCCCGCATTCGTCCCCTGCGACCGCTGGGACATCGGCGGACTCGCCAGCCCACTGCACCCCGACACCGGCCTGACCACCGTGTTCGTACACGACGGCCTGCAGGGTGGCTCGGGGATCGCCGATCGCGCCTTCGATGTCGCCGAACGCTGGTGGACCGCCACGCTCGACCGGCTACGCACCTGTCCTTGCGAGGACGGCTGCCCCGCCTGCGTCGTGTCACCGAAATGCGGCAACGGAAACCAGCCCCTCGACAAGCCCGGTGCCGCCACGGTGCTGACCGCGTTGGTCGAGCCCCCCGTCGAGCGGGGTGCCGTCGCATGAGCCGCCCCTCCTCGCCAGGACCAAGCCACGGCGAACACCCTCGCGCTGACGAGGGTCGCGGCCGGCGCCCGCCCAGCGGCCACCCGGGCGCTGGTGGCCACCCAGGCCCGCGGCGTCCGGTGCACCCACAGGTGCGGGACGCGACGCCGCGTTGGGTGATCGCGACCTCGGCGGGACTGGCGTGGCTCGGCGCGGCGACGACGGCCGTGCTGTTCGCCCTCGTTGGCACGGCAATCGACTCGCGCACCGCAGCGCCGGGAACGCTCGCTCTTCTGATCGGTGCCGCGGCCGTCTCGGCGATCTGCGCGGCGGCCGGGGCGTGGTTCACCGAATGGGCCGATTCCCAGACCGAGCGCCGGCTGCGCCGGGCCGTGGTGAGCCGGGTCTTCGACGCGGGCGTGTTGGCGGTCTCGGGGCGCTCGGGCGCACTGTTGTCGCTGGCGACGGACGCCGTGGAGCGCGCCGCGCACTATCGCGCGGGCTTCCTCGGCCCCATCGTCGGCGCGCTCACCACGCCGTTCCTGGTTCTGATCGTGATGGCCGTCACGACGGACGCGGTGACGGCCGGGTGTCTGGCGCTGCTCGTGCTGCTGGTTCCGGTGCTGATCGGTGGCTTCCAGCGGGTGGTGCGCCCGATCGGCGCGGCCTATCGCCGCACGCAGGGCCGGTTGACCGCCGCGTTCCTGGAGGCGATCCAAGCCCTGGAGACCCTCGTGTACGCGCGCGCCGCCACCCGGACGGCCGCCGACCTGGCCCGCCGCGGCGAGGAGCACCGGCGCGGCCTGATGCGCGTCCTGGCCGGAAACCAGTTGCTGATCTTCGTCGTGGACGCCGCCTTCTCGCTCACCGTCGTGGTCGCGGCGGCGGCGATCGCGGCCACCCGCATTGCCGCGGGAGACCTCACCCTCGGCCAGGGCTTGGCGATCCTGCTGATGACCACCTTGGTGATCGGCCCGGTCGACGTGGTCGGCCAGTTCTTCTATATCGGCATCTCGGGACGCGCCGCCCAGCGCCAGATCGGTGACCACCTCGGGGACGCCTCAGTGCTGCCCGGGCGTCCGAGGCAGCACGCCATCACGGCGGACGAACACCTCGCCGCTGACCAGAGCGCCCGCGCGCGAACCACCCATCGAACAGCGACCGACACCCGGTTGCCGGGCAACACCGGCGCCGAGTCCCCTCGTTCTGCGGGTGTACCCAGTGTCGCCGGCACCGATGCCGCATCGCCTGGTGCCGAAACCGAGCCCCTCCCCCCGCTCGAATCGAGTATTCGGGGAGGCATCGCTCTGGATCACGTCACCGCGGGCTGGCCCGGCGGCCCCGATGTCGTCCACGACTTCTCTCTCCAGGTGGAACCCGGCGAACGGGTGGCTCTGGTCGGTCCGAGCGGCGTCGGCAAGTCCACCGTTTCAGCACTCATCCAGGCACATCTGACCCCGCGGGCAGGCGCGGTCATCGTCGGCGGACTGGACACCTCTCAAGCACCGGGCGGCGCCGTCCGCGCTCAGTTGGCGGTCGTCGAGCAACGTGCGTTCCTGTTCTTGGGCAGCATCGCCGACAACCTGCGCCTGGCCAGCCCGGACGCCTCCGACGCGCGACTGTGGGAAGCACTCGACATCGCCGGACTGCGCGCCGAGGTCGAGGCGATGCGCGACCAACTGGAGACGCAGGTCGGCGAGCAGGGCGCGTTACTGTCCGGCGGACAGGCTCAGCGGCTGGCGATCGCCCGCGCCTGGCTACGCGACGCCCCGATCCTGCTGCTCGATGAGCCCACCTCACAGGTCGACCTGGCCGGCGAAGCCGCCTTGCTCGCCGCGCTCGACCGTCTCGCCGAGGGCCGGACGGTGCTGATGATCGCGCACCGCCCCGGCGCGATCCTGGCCGCCGACCGCGTCATCACGATGGCGCCGGACAAGGGGATGCCGCGATGAACCGATTCGATCTGGCGCGCTGGCTTGTGCATCACACTCGCCGGCTCCTGCCGCCCTTGGCCCTGTCGGCGCTGGCCCGGATCGCCAACCAACTCCTGGGCATCGCCCTGCTCGTGGTGGCGGCGTCGGTGCTGGTCGCCGCCGCGTCCGGCACCCCGCCCGCGCTCCCGGCGCTGATCGCAACCCTGGCCGGGATCGCCCTGGCGAAGGCTTTCCTGCGCTACGCCGAGCACTACGCCGGACACTGGGTGGCGTTCACCGCCCTGCAGCGGCTGCGCGAGTTGTTCTTCGAGCGCTTGGTTCCGCAGGCACCGGCCGCGACATCCGGCCGGGCGGGCGCGGAGCTGACCGCCCGGGCGACCCGCGACATCGACCGGATCGAGGTGTTCTTCGCGCACACCTTCCCGCCCGCCATCTCGGCGGTCGCGGTGCCCGCGATCGCGCTCGCCTGGCTGGCGTCGGCAGCCGATCCGCGACTGGCCGGGGCGATCGCCCCGTTCGTCGCCACCGCAATCGCCGTGGTTCCGCTGGTCGCCTCCCGCGGAACCTGGGCCGCGGCCCATGCTGTGGCGGGCGCCCGCGGCGCGCTCTCGGCGCATCTGGGCGACGACATTCAGGGCGTCCGTGAGGTGCTCGCCTTCGCCGCGGGCGATGCTCGCCTCACGACGTTGGATGCCGCCGACCGGCGCCTGGCCGCCGCGCGCGGACACGTCGGTCGCGGTCTGGCGATCCGGGCCTGCGCGACCACGCTGCTTCAGGCGGGAGCTCTGACGGCCCCCGTCCTGGTGGGCCTGGCGGCTGGCGTCCCCACCGGTGACATTGCCCTCGCGGTCGCGGTCGCGATCGGACTCGCCGGCCCGGCCCGAGGCATCGACGACTTCGTCACCGGACTCGACGCCGCCTTCGCCGCCACCGCCCGCGTCCGCCGCATCATCGACGCGCCCCCGGCCGTCCGCGATTCCCCCGCCGTCGAAGCCATCCGCCCGGCACCGATAGGCCCACCCACTCCACCGGAGGCGGGCGTCCGGATCAATGACGTCACCCTCACCTACCCCGGCGCCGCGCGGCCCGCCCTGCGCGGGGTGAACGCAGCCATCGCCCCCGGCACCTGGACCTACGTGGTGGGCGTGTCAGGCAGCGGCAAGTCCACGCTGGCGACGTTGCTCCTACGCGGACGCGACCCGGAGAAGGGCTGTTTGTCGTTGAACGGCGTCGACCTGCGCGACCTGCGTCTCGACGATCTGCGCGGTCACGTCGCCCTGGTCACCCAGCGCCCGACGCTGCTCAGCGGCACGATCGCCGACAACCTGCGCTTGGCCAACCCGGACGCCGACGACGCCGCCCTCGCCGAGGCGCTGCACACCGCCGACCTCGACGGCTGGGTGGCATCCCTGCCGCAAGGACTCGACACCCCCACGCGCGAACGAGGAACCTCGGTGTCGGGCGGACAACTTCAGCGGCTCGCGCTCGCCCGAGCCCTCGTCGCCCAGCCCCGGATTCTGGTACTCGACGAGGCCCTCAGCCAGTTGGACGCCGCCGGCGCCGCACTCGTCCGCGAGCGGCTGCGTGCCCTGCTCGGCCCGCTGACCGTCATCGAGATCACCCATCGCGCCGACCTGATTCCCGACGACGCCCCGGTCCTCGTGCTCGACGACGCCCGCCTCGTCGAAACCGGACGCGCAGGCGACCTCCGCGCCGCGGGTGAAGCCTTCGCCCGCCTTGAAGCGAGGGTGTGACGACTCAACGACGCCATATCTCGGCGCAGCTCTCCATGTCAGGGTGCCCGCGAAAGACAGACCGCCCGGACAAGCTCTGACCAGGACCGGCCTACGCGCAGCACCATAGGCGCAACTGGCGGATTCGCGGAGGTCGTGCTTCCCCGCTGCAAGACGCTCAGGATGAGCGCTCGATGGCCCTCTTGATCGCCGCCAACGTGGCGGGGATGCCCGCGCGTGCAGCGGCCTCACGATCGGCGATCTGGGCCGCGGCCTCATCGCCGAACCTCTCCTCGAAGACGGCGAGCCCAGCAGGCAGGAACTCCCATGCCTCGGTGAGCAGGGTGCCGTCGCCGGACTCCTGCATCGTGCAGGCCCAGAGCACGAATCCCGGTCCGACGCTCCAGCCGAAAGCCCGCCCTTCGTCAGCGACCGTGACCTGGCTGCGCGTCTGCCATTCCCGCCCCGAGTCGACGTTGCGTCCCGTGAACATGGCACCAACGCGCGGACCGTCCCCCTCGTCCCACCAGCATTCCCGGCACACCGGCGACCACTCGCCGATGCGTGTCACATCCGAGACAGCGGCATAGACGGCCGCGGGCGCGGCATCGATATGGATGGATTCGGAGTAGGTGAGAGATTCGCTCGTCGGCATCTACCCACGGTAGCCATCTCATCCGCAACTCGCCGATTCGCGAGAATCGTGGGCACCAGATCCGCGCGGACGGGGTGGCTCGGATCTTGCGATGACTGGTTCATTCCGGCGACCCCGTCAACATGCCGGCGTTCGCGTGGGCGTCCAACGGCACCCGCCAGGCTGCAAACCTGAGTTCTGTGCGCACGGCCACCGTGACCACGTACTCCACCTCGTCTCCCGCGACCCGGCACGACGTCACCTCTGCCCCGTTGAGTCGAGCCGAAGCGGACGCCGCCGCGCACGCGCCGTCTTCGGCGAAGGTACCTGCCTCGCCAACCGGGTCTGGCGTGGACGCCACCTCCCCACCAGCACCAGCACCAGCACCAGCACCAGCACCAGCACCAGCACCAGCACCAGCACCAGCGAAGGTATGCCCGGCGAGGACCGACGCACCCGCGAGCGCCGCCAGGTCAGCCGCTCCTCGCGTCCGTTCACCGCCAGCCCTGAACACCCCCGCGAGCACGAGCACACCAGTCAGGGCCGCAATGACCATCGCCACCACCGACGCCATCAACAACGCCGAACCTCGATCACTGTGGGTCATCGTTCCTCCAAGACGCGTGCTTGTGCCTCCAGTGGCCAGGTGAACGTGCCCAGCTTGGCCGTCCAGCGCACCCTCACCACTGCGGCGCCGCCCTCACGCGCCGACGTGACCACAGCCCCGGCGGGCGCATCCTCGCTCGCTCGTGCGGCCGCCCGTTCGTCCCCGCGGGACAGTTGCCGTGCCACCTCGTTGGCGGTGACCTGGCACTGACCGAAGACAAACAGGGCGCCCGCCACCACGATGGCCAGGCCCGCGGCGAGCGCCAGGAACAGCGCGGCGAAGCCGGTCTCCACGGTCACCATCCCCCGCTCGCCGCGAGCCCGCGTCATCACGGCTTCCCGAAGACCGCCCAGGACGGCAGCTCGAACGACGACTTCACCGAGTCCAGGAGAGCAGTCACCAACCCCTGCACCAGCGTGCCGAACCACCCGCCGTTGATGGCGACGATCATCACACCGATGATCACGATGATCAGCACGACGCCCATCGCGTACTCGATGGCCACCATGCCGCGCTCGTCACGCCGCCGCACCGGGCGAGCCGGGTGCGTCTGAATCTTGTCCAACATGAGGTTGTCCTCTCGTGTCTCGCACCGCCCGCTGCGATGCACCCGGACTGTCGGCGCCACGACGCACTTCAGCGCACCCAAATCCGCGTGCTGTGGGCAACCCCCGGAGCTACTCCTCAGCTGTGGACGACTCCGAGGTCAGAGCGCACCGCAGCTTGCAGTAGCCCCCGCGGTGCGCAGGCCGCGCTGTGGACGGCCCTGGACTCAGCGCGCACCACATCCCGGAGTGCCGGAATCGTCACACAAATCCCGCCGTGATCAGCCGAGGCGGGCGATTTGTGTGACGATTCCGGCACTCCGGGCGAAGCAGGACACAGCATCAGCCGAACGCGAAGAGTCGGCGAACTCGATCACGGCGGCTCGACCGCCATCGATCCTCAGCCCATCAGCCCGGCAGCGAACGCACCGAACAGCGGAACAATGCCGATCAGCAGGAACGCGGGCAGGAAACACATCATCAGCGGCACGACGCTGCGCACTCCGGCCGTCCGGGCCCGGGCGATAGCCGCGGCGGCGCTGCGGTCGCGGGCTTCGCGGGCATGTTGTCGCAGCAACTCGGCGAGTCCGATGCCGGTGCGCACCGAGCGTGCGAGATCACGGCCGATGTCTGCGTAGCCGGGGGTGTCCTTCAGTGTCGACCAGGCTTGGGCCTCGTCCAGCCCGAGGTCGATGCGTTGCAGGACGGCCTGCCACACCTCGGCGGCGGGCGAGGGAACCACGCTCGCGACGAGCCGGGCCGCGACCCGCGGCGGACGCCCGGCCTCCAGGCAGACCGCCATCAACTCGCAGACCTGGGGCACCAAGTCGCGCAACGCCTTCTCGCGCTCGCGATCGGCCCGCGCCAAGATCCGCCGGCGGACCGGGGCAGCGAGAGCACGCCATACCGCGGCCACACCGCCCCGATCGCGGCGCGGGCGCACCCGGGCCAGCCCCGCCGCGGGTACCAGCAGCCACACGGCCAGCGCCGCAGACGCGGCCGCCATGACCGCCGCCATCGACGACCACCATGCGGCGGACTTCCACGACGCGGCGAACGCCGCCTCCCACAGCACCACCCCGCTCACCGGTCACCCCCGGCTCGCGCGGCGATGGTCTCGACCCAGGCCACGCCGCCGCAGGCGAGCAGCACGCCTAGGTTCAGGCACAGCCAGCCGAGGACGCCTCCGGTCAGGAAGGCGAGCGGGTCACCGCCCATCAGGAACGACAATCCCAGACCCACCAGCGGCAGGCAGGCGAGCATGCGCCCGGCCAGTCTCGCGGCGGCGAGTTCTGCCTCGACGACGCGCGCGACCTCCTGCTCAGAAGCGAGCCGGGCCGCGGCGGCGTCCAGCGCAGGCGCGAGCGAGGCGCCGGTACGAACGGACAGTTCCCAAGCCGCAGCGAGGTCCGCCAGTCCTTCCTCACCCGGCAGCACGGCGGCATGGCGCAACGCGGCGGCCGCTTCGCCGCCCGCGGCGACCTCGGCGGCGGCGCGCGCCAGCACGGACGCATCCTCGGCGGCCTCCCGGAGCGCCTCGCTCGGCACTCGCCCCACCCGCAACAGCCCGGCAATCGATTCACCGGCCCGCACCACCTCGGCACGCCGGCGCACCCGCGCACGAGATCCGGCGCGAGAACGGACCAGCCATACCGCGCAGGCCGCCAGTTGGGCCAGGGCGAGCGCCACCGCCCCAGCACCAGGTCCGGCCAGGATCCCCGCGCCGATCACCGCGGTCCCCGCCACAACTCCACCCCCCAACAACCAGCGACGAGCACCCGCCGACGCCGCGGATCGCGTTCGCCGACGCCGCCGACCGGCCCCCTGTCCACCGGAAGCCCGCGCCGTCGCCGCGGCACCCTCCTCACCCGATGCCAGTCGGGTCATCGCGGCCGCGCCGGAGGGCAGCAGCCACCACACCGCCGACGCCGCGCACAGCGCCGCGACCAGCGCGATCACGACAACCACCTCGCCAGCGCCGACATACCAGGACCCTCCGCGACTCGCCCCTCCACCGTCCAGCTGAGCGCAGGCACCGCCCGCAACAGCCCGTCGGCGTCCGGCTCGAGCGCGGCGACCTGCTCAACCCAGCGACGCCCGGTCGCATCGCGCCGCACCTGCACGCAGGCGTCCAGCCCCGCGGACGCCTGCGCGTGCAACGCGGCGCGGTCGAGGCCACCCAGCGCGCCGAGGGCCTCCAGGCGGGCCGGCACGGATGCGGTGCTGTTGGCGTGCACCGTGCCGCAGCCGCCCTCGTGACCGGTGTTCAGCGCCGCCAGCAGGTCGGCGAGTTCGGCGCCGCGCACCTCGCCGACGACCAGCCGGTCCGGGCGCATCCGCAGCGCATTGCGCACCAGGTCGGCCATCGTGACCGAGCCGGCGCGCTCCGCGTTCGCGGTGCGCCCTTCCAGGTGCACGACATGGGGATGCGCGGGATTCAGCTCGCGGCTGTCCTCGACGATCACCAGGCGTTCGGTGGGCGCGACCTCGCCGAGCAACGAGGCCAACAATGTGGTCTTGCCCGACCCGGTGCCGCCCGACACCAGCAGCGCCGCACGCCCGGCCACCAGCCCGCGCAGCACCCGGGCACCATCGGGCGTGAGCGATCCGCGGGCCACCCATTCGTCCAAGGTGAACCGGCGCCGTGCCGGCACCCGCAGCGACAGGCAGGTCCGCTCGGCGATGCAGGCCAGCACCGCATGCACGCGCGTGCCGTCGGGCAACCGGGCGTCCACGAACGGAGCGGCATCATCCAGCCGCCGCCCGACCATGGCGGCCAAACGCACCGCCAACCGCCGGACTTCCTCTTCACCGTCGAACCGGACGTCCGCGCGCTCCAGTCCCCCGCCGCGATCGACCCACACTTCGTCGGGCCCGTTCACCAGCACGTCGGTCACCCCCGGCTCGGCGAGCAGGTGATCCAGCCGCCCCGCGCCCCGGGACGACCGCCGTAGCGCGTCCATCGTGTCCCGCACCGCGGAATCGCTGACCACCTGGCCCAGCCAGGCCAGCGCATCGGCGACAGCCGTCGGAGTCACCGCGACCCCCTGCGCCGCCAGGCGCGTCCGTACCTCGTCGAGATCAGCGGACATCGCCGGCCTCCGTCCAGACCCGCTCCCAGAGCTTGCCCACCGCACGCGCCCAACGGGTGCGGTGACTGGGCAGCTCACCTGCCTCAGCATTCGCCGCCAGACCGCGCTCGTCCGGCACGGAGCCCCACAAGGGCAGCCGCAGCGCCTCCGCGACGAGATCCGCCGGCGTGGCACCCCTCGCCCGCCGCGCGGCCACGCCCGCCGGCCCGGATCCCAACCGCTCCCGGACCACCGCAGCGGCGGCGAGCCCACGCACATGCCCGGCGCCCATCAAGACCGTCGCGTCGGCGGCCAGCACGATC
This sequence comes from Propioniciclava sp., assembly GCF_047602245.1. Taxonomy (GTDB): domain Bacteria; phylum Actinomycetota; class Actinomycetes; order Propionibacteriales; family Propionibacteriaceae; genus Propioniciclava. Next base: position 2,080,441 of record NZ_JASGHT010000001.1, on the reverse strand, counting down.
GGCGCCACTGCCGGCGACCACACCCGGCCGGCGTCCACGATGAGCGCATCGTGGTGCCGGGCCAGCGCTCCCAGCACGGCATGAAGGGCCTCCGCACGTAGTGCGCACGCCTCACGCCCGAGCGACACCAGCGTCACCCCGTCGACGACGGGCAGCACGCCGCGAAGGTCCGCCACCTCGCCCCGGGCGCTCAGCAGCCGCGGCCAGCGCCAGCCCGGCGTGCGTTCGGCCCCGAGCAGCAGGTCAAGGCCGCCGCCGGACTCGTCCGCATCGATCAGCGCGCACCGCAGGCCCGACCGCGCGGCCGCCAGCGCGAGCCCGGCCGCGAGCGTCGACGCCCCGACACCGCCCGAGCCGCCGACCACGGCGATGGTGCGGGCACCGGCGCCCACCTCGGGTGCCAGCACCTGCGACAGCCACGAGACGCCCTGCGGCAGTGGGATCACCTCGGCGCCGAGCGGGAGCGACCACGCACCCAGATGCGCCGGCTCCTCGCCGACCAGGTACACCCGCGGTCGCCGCCGCGGAGCCACGGACGCCAGCGCGGCAGCCTGGTCGCCGCCCACCAGGACCGCCCGCGCCGTCGCCCATCGGGCCAAGGCCGCATCCGGGGTATCGACCACCCACACCGGGACACCCAGCGCTGCCGCCGTGGACTCGACCACGTCGCGTATCGCCTGTTCCGATGTCAGCACCACTATGTCCTCGCCATGCTCCATGCGACGACGTTCGGCACCCCGGCGGTCAATCGTGCACCGAGTTCGCCCCTTGTGGACAACGCGCACCGGCCGTCCACAGTGCCCGCCGGGGCTGGGCCGGACGAACAGGAGGGCCTTGTCTCGCTACCATCGGCGCATGTCCGCCTCCAGCCAGCCGGCTTTTCCGCAGACCGCCCTCCAGTGGCTCCTCACGCCACCGGACGGCGCGATCCCCGCTGCGCCCCGGCTCCTCGCGTTCGGCAGGAGCGCCGCGCCCCTGGTCGGCGCGCTGGACGAGTCCGTGCGCGTCGTGGCCTGCGACACCAGCCGGGCGGGCGTCCGCACGCTGCTCAACCGGTTCCGGCGGGCCCTGCCCGTCGTGGCTCAGGCGGCCCATCTTCCGTTCGCGCCGAAGTCGTTCGACGTTGTCGCCGTGCATCAGTCGCTGCATGCACTCCCGGAGGACTCGCTGGCCTCGATCGCTCGCGTTCTCACTCCCACGGGGCATCTCGCGGTCAGCTATATCGTGCGCGACGACTCCGTCCCGTGGGTGCGGCGCCTGGGCGCGCTCCTGCGCGATGTCGATCCGGAGGCCATGGCGGGCGCCTACGGCACCGAGAGCGTCGAGCGCCTCTCCCACAGCCCCTTCTTCACCGACGTGGTGGAACGCCGCCACCGCCTCTGGGTGCCGATCAGCCGGGTCAACCTGCTCGACATGGTGGCACGCCGGTTCCCCGATCTCGAGAGCGACCGGCTCGGCCAGCTGATGGCCTCGGTCGGCAACCTCTACGAGTCATCGGCCCGCGTGCCCGAACCGCTGCTGCTTCCGTACCAGGTCTCGTCCTGGAAGGCCGTCGTGAATCACGCCGCGGTGTCCTCCACGCTGGCGGACGCCGATCCCGGACTTCCTATCCGACTGTGACCGCCGCCGTCCCGTATGTCCGCCATCGCCGCTAGCATGGCGAACGAGCCAACCGAGGAGAACCATGGCAGAGCCACAGATCGCTGACGTCATCAACGACATCACCGCCGACGTCAAAACCATCGTTCGCGGCGAGATCGAGTTGGCCAAGGCCGAGTTGGTCCCGCAGGTCAAGCGCCTGGGCATCGGCGTCGGCTTCTTCGCCGTCGCCGCGTTCGCCGCGATCATCGCGGGGCTGCTGCTGTTCATCTGCGGTGGCCTGGCGTTCAGCGCCCTGTACATCAATGCGGTTCCGGTCGTGTGGGCGTTCACGCTCGGCTTCCTGACCATGGCCGTGGTGTTGCTGATCATCGCCGGCGTCTTCGTGCTCATCGGCAAGGGCCGCATGAAGGTGAGCGCGCCTGAGGCGACCATCGGCGAGGCCAACCTCACCGCGGCGGCGGTCACCGCCGCCATCGCCCAGGGGCAGGCGGACGTGCGCGCGGTCGTCGCCGGCACCCGCCCCGGGCGCCCGTAGACCCCGGAGCGGGCCGAGCGATCAGCCGGTGGCGAGGCGGTAGACCCGCGCCTCCCACGGCTGGAGCGTCTGCACATCGGTGCCGGCCGAACCGGACGACAGGATCAACCGGGCGTCTTCGAGGCTGGGCAGCTCACCGACCGGCACCGAGGCCAGGTACGAGCTCATATTCGCCAGCACCAGCAGCACCTCGTCGCCCCACGAACGGGTGAACGCCCACAGCGTGTCGTCGTCGGGTAGCAGCAGCTGGAAGGCCCCGGTGCGCACGACCTCCAGTTCGTGACGCAGCGCGATCAACTTGCGGTAGTGCTCGAAAATGCTGTCGGCGGCCGCGCGGTCGGCGACCACGTTGATCGTCTCGTGCCCTGCGCCCAACGGAAGCCACGGCGTGCCCGTGGTGAACCCGCCGTGGGGCGAACCGTCCCACGGCATCGGCGTCCGTGCGTTGTCGCGCCCCATCCGCCCGAGCGCGTCCAGCAGCTGTTCCGACGGCACCCCGGCCGCCAGCAGCTGGCGGTACATGCCGTGCGCCTCGATGTCGGCGTACTGCTCGATGGTGGTGAATCCGGCATTGGTGACGCCGATCTCCTGCCCCTGGTACACGTACGGCGTGCCCTGATGCAGGTGGAGCACGGTCGCGAGGGCCTTCGCGGAGGCGACCCGGTGCTCGGGTGAGTCGTCGCCGAACCGGCTCACCGAGCGCGGCTGGTCGTGGTTCTCGAAGTAGAGGGAGTTCCAGCCATCCTCGGCGAGCGCACGCTGCCAGTGGGCGAGGTTCTGCTTCAGCTCCGACAGCCGCACCGGGTTGGGGGTGAGCTTGCCGGTGCGCTGGTCGAGCTGCACGTGCTCGAAGGTGAACACCATGCCGAGGCGGTGGTGATGCCGGCTGGTGTAGGCGCGGGCGTGGTCGGCCGTGCACGACACCATCTCGCCGACCGTGAACAGCTGCCGCTCGTCGATGCCCACCTCGGCGTTCATCTCTTCGAGGAACTCGACCAGGCGCGGGCCGTTCGCGACGCGTTCGATCTCGAAGGAGTACGGCTCCCCCGGCCCCTGACGGCCGTCGGTGAGCGGGTAGTTCTTGCTGATCAGGTTGATGACGTCCATCCGGAACCCGTCCACACCGCGGTCGACCCACCACCGCATCATCGCGTAGACCGCCTGGCGAACCTCAGGGTTCTCCCAGTTCAGGTCGGGCTGCTTGCGGCTGAACAGGTGCAGGTAGTACTCGCCGGACGCCTCGTCGTACTGCCACGCGGAGCCGCCGAAGAAGGACCCCCAGTTGGTCGGCTCCGCCCCCGGTGTGCCCGGCTCGAAGCCGTCGCGGGCCGGACGCCACAGGTACCAGTCACGTTTGGCCGACCCGGGCTGCTTCGCCTCGACGAACCACGGGTGCTCGTCGGAGGTGTGATTGACCACCAGGTCCATCACCAGCTTCATGCCGCGCTCGTGCACGGCGGCGACGAGTGCGTCGAAGTCCTCCAGCGTGCCGAACATGGGATCGATCGCCTGATAGTCGGCGATGTCGTAGCCGTTGTCGTCCTGCGGTGAGACGTAGATCGGCGAGAGCCACACCACGTCGACGCCGAGATCGGACAGATGGTCGAGCCTGCTCAGAATGCCGCGAAGGTCGCCGACTCCGTCGGCGTCACTGTCGGCGAACGACCGCGGATAGACCTGATACACGACCGCCTGGGACCACCAGGGAATCTGAGACGACTGCATGGCTTCATTGTCCCGCACGGCACCGACAAAAACACACACGCCGCCGGTGGCTAGCGCGCCGCCACGCCCCTATTGCCCGGTGTCGAGCCCGGCCCGGTGCAGGAACCGCTCGGGCACGAGCGCGACGCGGTGGGCATCCCAGGGTTCGGCCCACCCGGCCACCTCGAGCAGGCCGTCGATGAGGTGCCCGGTGAACCCCCAGATGAACAGGTCCGCCACCACGAACGCGGGCCCGCGGTAGCCCATCGGCAGCCGCCAGGTGACCCGGTTCGCGGGGTCGATCAGATCGCCCACCCGGATCCGGTGCACGGCGGCGACCTCGACCTGGTCCACCACCTCCAGCGGATGCGGTTCGCGCCACCAGCCGATCACCGGCGTGACGTGATAGCCGGTGACGGCCACGCGCGCGGGCGGCAGCACGCCGAGCAGGTCGACGCTCGCCGGGTCGATCCCGACCTCCTCGCGCGCTTCCCGCAGCGCGGCCTCCTCGCTGGACGCGTCACCGGGCTCCACGCCGCCGCCCGGGAAGGCGCACTGCCCGGCGTGCTTGCGCAGATGCTTCGACTTCTCGATGATCACCAGCTCGAAGTCGGCGGGGACCGCGTCGGGTGAGGGGGCGGCGAACAGGATCAGCACGGCGGCGGCACGGCCGGTGCGGGAGGCGCGTCCGCGGACGACGCGGGCGCCCGAGCCGGGTTCGGCCAGGCGCGCCTCCAGTTCCGCCAAGGCGGCCGGACACCGCATCAGACCTCCACCCCCAGGTAGGTGCGCACATGGCCGGCCAACTGGTCGGCTGACTCCACCACCCCGACGACGCGGTACTGGATGCGGCCCTCGGCGTCCACGAGCAGCGTCACCGGGATGCCGCTCACCCGCAGCGGACCGGCCGTCTGTCTCAGCGGATCGGTGAGGTGCGGGTAGTCCCAGCCTGAGGATTGCGCGAACTCCAGCGCCAGCGCCGGTTCGGGGTCGTTGTAGTCGATGCCCAGCATCAGCACCTCGCCCTCGGCGCGCTCGGCGAACTCGCGCAGGTGCGGCGCCTCCAGCCGGCAGGGACCGCACCACTGCGCCCAGGCGTTGATCACCATCGGCGTCCCCCGCAGTGCGGCGAGGTTGACCTGGCGTTCGCTGCCCAGGCAACCGAGGACAAGATCGGGCAGCCCACCGCCCACCGGCGTCGCGGACGCCGAGGTTTCCGGGCAGTCCGCGATCCCGGCCGCCTCGCGTTGGGCGACCAGCGCCGGGTCGACCGGACGCGGCGGCAGCGGCTCAGGTGGCACCGGGCGCGCCGCGCAGCCGGCCAGCAGCACCGAGGCCAGCACGACGGACGCCGCCACGCCACGACACCGCCTCATCGCCGCGGCTCCCGCACCATCCCGGCCGCCACCTCGGGATCGGTGGGGCCCTCGCCGTAACTCGGGCACAGGCCCGCGAGCGTGCACGCACCGCAGGCCGGACGCCGCGCGTGGCAGCGGCGGCGTCCGTGCCAGATCACCCGATGGCACAGCATCACCCAGTCGGAGGGATCGAACAGCGCCCCCACCGACTTCTCGACCACGTTCGGGTTGGCCGACGACACCCAGCCGAACCGGTTCGACAACCGGATGAAGTGCGTATCGGGCGTGATCCCGGGCACCCCGAACGCGTCGCCCAGCACCACGTTGGCCGTCTTGCGGCCCACCCCGGGCAGGGTGACCAGGTCCTCCAGCGTGCCCGGCACCTGCCCGTCGAACCGTTCGGCGAGCGCGACGCCGATGCCGACCAGGTGCGCCGCCTTGGCGCGGAAGAACCCGGTCGGGCGGATGATCTCCTCGACGTCGGCGAGTGAGGCGGACGCGTACGCCGCGGCGTCCGGATAACGCGCGAAGAGCGCGGGCGTCACCCCATTGACCCGCCGGTCGGTCGACTGCGCCGACAGGACGGTCGCCACCAGCAACTCCAACGGCGTGGAGAAATCGAGTTCGCAGTGCGCGTCCGGGTACAGCTCGGCAAGGGCGGCGTTCACCGCCTGCGGCTGACGCACGGCTCTAGCGGGCGCCGACCGGCTCGACGACCAGCTCGATCTCGACCGGGGCATCCAACGGCAGCACCGGGACGCCGACCGCGCTGCGCACATGCTGACCCGCATCGCCGAACACGTCGACGAACAGCTGGCTGGCACCGTTGGCCACCTGCGGCTGTCCGGTGAAGTCAGGAGTGCTGGCCACGAACACGGTCGCCTTCACGATGCGGGCGATCGCATCCAGCCCACCGGCGACGGACGCCGCAGCGGCCAGTGCGTTGAGGCCGGCGATCCGGGCGGCGTCCACGGCCACCTCGATGCTCACCTCGGCCCCCACCTTGCCGCGCGCGACCAGCTCACCGGAGACGGTGGGAAGCTGGCCGGAGGTCATCACCTGCCCACCGGAGGCGGTGGCCGGCACGTAGGCGGCGACGGGGGCCGCGACCGGGGGAAGCTCCAGGCCGAGCGCCGCGAGCCGTTCGCTCGGCGTCGTCACCACTTGTCTTCCTGAATGGGGCGCTTGAAGTAGGCCACCACGTTCTGAGGATTGGGGCCTGGCACGATGGAGACCAACTCCCAGCCGTCGATGCCCCAGGAATCGAGGATCTGCTTCGTCGCATGCACCAGCACGGGTGCGGTGGCGTACTCCCACTTCGTCATGGGATCAGCCTAGATCACGCGGCGCACGCGTGAGAGTGAGGTCACTTTCCCTTGGGCTTTCCGCACAGCACCGACTGCCATGAGGAGATGTCGGTGCGCTGACGCAGCAACTGACGGCGCTCGCGCTCGGTCATGCCACCCCACACGCCCCATTCGATGCGGTTGTCCAGCGCTTCGGCCAGGCACTGCGAACGGACCGCACACGCCATGCATACGGCACGAGCACGCTTCTGGTCGGCACCGTGCGGAAACAGCTTGTCCTGCATCCCGCGGCACTTCGCCTGAAGCGTCCAATCCTCCGTGTCGACAAACGTCATTGCACAACCTCTCCGTCGTGCGGGTGATACTCTCACCGGCGTAACGTTATGGTAAACATCCCCGCGTTCCTTGCCAAGCGTGCGTTGCCTGGCAGCGCCCTCACAAGGGGTGACGGTCCAGCCGGCGACCCTTCGACTCGGCTTGACGGCCTGCGTCACGTAGTCTTGGCCCGTGCGTGCACCAAACATGGGCCGGAGGCTGTACTCGGCCGTGATGTTCGTCCTCGTCAGCGTGGTCGGCGGCGTCCTCGTCGCCGGTCTCGTCGTGCCGGCGGCGAGCGTCGGAGCCGAGCTGGCCAAGGCCGGCGCCATCGCCGTCCAGGCGTTGCCGCGAGAGGTCGAGACACCGCCGCCCGCCGAGGGGTCGACGGTGCTGATGGCCGACGGTTCGGTGCTCACCTCTTTCTTCAATGAGAACCGCGTCAACGTGCCGCTGTCGGAGATCTCCGAGGTGATGCGCCAGGCGCAGATCTCGGTGGAGGACCAGCGCTTCTACGATCACGGCGCCCTCGATCTGCGCGGCACGCTGCGCGCGCTGGTGCGCACTTCCTCGGGCAACAAGCAGGGCGGCTCGACGCTCACCCAGCAGTACGTGAAACTCGCTCTCGTCGACAAGGCCGTCGCCGACAACGACAAGGAAGCCCTCGCCGCCGCACGCGAGCGCACCTTCAGCCGCAAGCTGCTCGAGTTGCGCTACGCGATCGCGCTCGAAGACCGGCTGTCGAAGGACGAGATCCTCGAGCGCTACCTCAACCTCGCCTACTACGGCGCCGGCGCCTATGGCGTCGAGGCGGCGGCGCGCCGCTACTTCGGCATCAGCGCCTCCGAGCTGAACCTCGCCCAGTCCGCGATGCTCGCCGGCCTGGTGCGCAACCCGGTCACCACCGACCCGATCCGCTACGAAAAACTCGCCATCGAGCGCCGCAACAACGTCCTCGACGTGATGGCCGGCCAGGGAGTCATCACCGCCGAGCAGGCCAAGGAAGCAAAGGCCGAAGAGTTCGATCGCAGCAAGATCACCGAGGTGCAGAACGGTTGCGTCTCCAGCGAGTTCCCACACCTGTGCTCGGTCGTCGAGAAGACCCTGCTGCAGATGCCCAGCCTCGGCGGCGGCACCACCAGCGCCGAGCAGGAGACCGCGCGGCGCATGCTCAAGCGCGGCGGCCTGGTCATCCAGACCGAGATCGACCCGCGCACCCAGCGGGCGGCCCAGGACGCCGTGTCCAACTACGTCTACCCGACCGACCCGGTCATCGGCGTCATCGCCATGATCGAGCCCGGCACCGGCCTGATCAAGGCGATCGCGCAGAGCCGTCCCGAGATCGGCAAGGCACCCGGCCAGACCTACTGGACCTACGCGATGGAGAAGAACCTCGGCGGCGCCGAGGGCTACTTCGGCGGGTCGACCTACAAGCTGTTCACCATCGCGGCCGCCGTCGCCAAGGGCTTCCCGCCCGGGCGCAGTTACGAGTCCCCGCGCGTGCGCGACTGGGGCGGCGAGCGCTTCTCGACCTGCGAGGGCAGCATCCGCGCCGAGAAGGGCTGGGATGTGCGCGGCGTCGGCGGCACCTTCGACCTCTATTCAGGCACCAAGAACTCGGTGAACAACTTCTTCGTCGCCCTCGAGCAGGACGTCGGCCTGTGCGACGTCACCCGGATGGCCCGCACGCTGGGACTGAACATCGCGCCACAGCGGGCAAATATCAGCACCGACGAATCCTGGCGGCTCGCGCAGAACCCCGCGTTCACCCTGGGCACCGAGAACTCGTCCCCGATCTCGCTGGCCAACGCCTACGCCACCATCGCCGCGCGCGGCATGCGTTGCGACCCGATCATCCTGAAGTCGGTGACCGGCAAGGACGGCCGCGAGTACGAGGTGCCCAACGCCAACTGCCAGCAGGTGATCCCACAAGAGGTCGCCGACCGCGTCACCGACATCTTCCGCGGCCCCTTCAACGGCGGCACCGCCACGGCAGCGAACATTCCCGGCTACTCGATCGCGGGCAAGACCGGCACCGACACCAACGCCCCCACCATCTGGACGGTGGGCTTCACCCCTCAGCTGGCCACCGCCGCGATGCTCACCGTCGACAAGAAAGCCGATCGCTATCTGCGCGGTCAGCGTTCTATTGAGGGCGCACCGATCCGCGGCGGCAAAGCTCGCCTGGCCGGTAGCTCCGGACGCGAGGCCGGCGGCGGCCTGTGGAAGCCGGCCATGGCCGTCGCCCTGCAGGGCCTGCCCAAGGGCCAGTTCGTCAAGCCGAAGGCCTACAAGCCCGAAGTGGTGGATCTGCCCTCCTGCTCGAGCCTCAACGACTGCCGCCAGAAGCTGCGCGACGCCGGCTTCGGCACGGCGGTGACGCGGGTCACGAACTCCGCCCCCGCGGGCCGCTTCCTCGGCATCAGCCCGAAGGGACGCGCGCCGCAGTACAGCACGATCAAGCTGCTCGTCTCTGCCGGGCCGGCGCCCAAGCCGAGCGCGAAGCCCAGCACTGAGCCGAATCCTAATCCGAACCCGAGCACGGCCCCAGCGCCGCCGAACGAGGAGGGCTGATGCTTCGCCGTCTCGGCGCCGCCACCGTGGCGCTCGCGGGAGCCTGCTTCGCGTACGGCGTCCTCATCGAACGCACCGCATTCCAGGTGCGCCGGTTCACCGTCCCGGTGCTTCCGCCCGGTGCCCTGCCGGTCAAGGTGCTGCACATCTCCGACGCGCACCTGCTGCCCCGCCAGGGCCGCAAGCGTGACTTCATGCGCGGCCTCGCCGGTCTGGAGCCGGATCTCGTGGTCAACACCGGCGACAATGTGTCCTCGGCGGACGCCCTCGCCCCCCTGGTCGAATCGCTCGGACGGCTGCGCGAGGTGCCGGGCGTGTTCGTGTTCGGATCCAACGACCACAAGGCGCCGCGCTTCAAAGTGCCGACCCGCTATCTGTTCGGCAACTCCGGCAGTTCCGGCGAGTCCGGTAAGAAGAGCGGACGCCGCAGCACCCGGCTGCCGACCGCGGAGCTACAGGCCTCCCTGGAAAGGCTCGGCTGGGTCTACCTCGAAGAGAGGTCGGCCGAGATGACGGTGCGCGGCACCACGTTCCGCTTTCGCGGCACGTCCGATGCTCATGACCACCTCGATGACTACGCGAAGGTCGTCGGCCCGGCGTCCGGCGACGCGGTCGAGGTGGGCGTGACACACGCACCCTACCTGCGCGTGCTGGACGCAATGACCGCCGACGGCCTGGACCTGATCTTCGCCGGGCACACCCACGGCGGCCAGGTCTGCGTGCCCGGCCACGGCGCGCTCACCACGAACTCCGATCTACCGGCCCGTCACGCCAAGGGCCTGTTCACCCACACCAGCGGCGGGCACACCGCGTCGGTGCACGTCTCGGCAGGCTTCGGCATGTCGCCGTTCGCGCCCTACCGGTTCGCCTGCCCACCCGAGGTGAGCCTGCTCACCCTCGTCCCGCGTCCGGAGTAGCCCGCCGATGTGAGATTCAGCGCCGAGTGGGTTATGATCTACTTCGGCTCAAGGGCCGATCGGGGTGTGGCGCAGCTTGGTAGCGCGCATCGTTCGGGACGATGAGGTCGCAGGTTCAAATCCTGTCACCCCGACCAGCGGAACCGCTCTGGTGAGGACATCAATCCAAACCAGAGCGGTTTTTCTTTGTCTTGCGGCAGCGCCCCTCGCCCACACCGCCAAGCCGGCTGACGGAGCCTACGCTCCGTCTCCACGCTTCCCCAACTCGGTCGCGCGCACGTTGCAACCCACGCTCGATGACAACTTCCCACGTGCGAGCACGGAGCGTCCGCTCCGCCGATCATCGAAGGCGGGTCCGTTAGTTGGTGTCCTATCTCATCGGGATTTAAGCACCTGGCACCTTGAAGAGCGTCAGCCTGGGCGCTCCGGTGTAGATACCGTCATGGGCGAATAACGGCAGGCCTTTCGCAATAGCGCAGGCCGCATTCCAGCGGTCGGCGTTGTGTGGCCTGTCGTACAGGGGATGACCGGCAGTCCTACAGTCGGCGCGGAATCGGGCGTAGGCGTCGATCACCGATGCGTCTGCACCGATTGTTGGCGTTGTATCGAGCAAGTCACGGAGTTCGGCGACCCGCCGCCCTCCCCAACGGTCGATGAAAGCCCCCGCAAGGATCTCTGCACGGGTCTGGAACGTAATGAACACCCGGACGCCTTCGAGCGCTCGCCTCCACTCGGCTACCGGCAGACCCCGCTTAGCCGCCCGGTCAGGCGTGACGTACACCGATCCGAAGATGTCAGTGTCGACCAGGACGGCAGTCATGTCTGGCACTACAGGCCCAATGCGTCAAGGAAGGCGTCAGCCTCATCATCGGTCAGTCCCTGAATGCCCCCGAACCTCGGCCCGGGCGCGCCCGCGACGATCTCCTCCAGGGACGCTGAGGCAGGAACCCCAAGCCCGACGCCGGGTGGCAGCGAGGGGGCAGGCTCGATCACGGCATCGTGAATCTGTGCGAGATGCCCCTTGGCATCGCGTTCGGCCGCGCCGACCACCGTGACATAGCTTCCGAGCAACCGACCAAGTCCGACGTCATTCACGACGTTCGGCAAGGCGACTCTGTTTCCGATGTCGTCGGTGACCTGGAGCCGATGGGTGTCGAGGTTCACCGCACGGAGACGCCCCACGAAGGTGACCACCGCAGTGGTCTGCTCGGCCCCTGCGGCTTTCCATGTCTCTTTGTGAGTCTGGGCTGTTCTGAACGTTCTTCGAACTTGTCCGCCAGCCTTGAACTCCACGGTCGGCGCTGCGGCCTCCAATGCCCCGCGAAGGCTGCCAGCAGCGATCGCCAGCGTATCTGTCACCCACGCCGGACGCTCGTCGACGGCGATCGATTCGACGATTGCCTGGAACTTCTCGTCGAAAGCGCGTTCCTCGGTTACTTCCAGCGGCAGAGCGTTCTCGTCGACCCCGGCGCGGCGCACGAGAACAGTGGTGCTGCCCGGCGCAAGTCCGATGCTGAGCCTCGCCACCCGCTGCGTCCGTTTCGAGGGACGCCCGACAGCCTGGGCGTCCGTCTCGGCCCGGCTGATCTTGGTGGCAACTTCCTTGAGGCTCTGCACGATCGCGATGAGCTGATCAGCCTCAAGCTCGCCCTCGGGAGCATCGCCGTCAATGAGACGAAATTCGAACTGTGTAGCCATCAGGATCACCTCCGCCGCTCGTCATGCGCCGTCCTGGAGCTATCCAGCGTAGCGGCGGCGTCCGACACCGGTCGCGCTGTCAGGGTAGCGCGACCGGACGGCTCAGGCGAGGCGTCCGTTGGCGAGCGTCAGGGTGCGGTCGGCGATGCGGGACGCTTCGGCGTGGTCGTGGGTGACGTAGACGGACGCCATCCCGGCGGTCCTCATCGCCACGGCCAGGGTGTCGGCGAGGCGGGCGCGGGGGCCTTCCTCCAGCGACGACAAGGGCTCGTCCAACAACAGCAGGCGAGGCCGTGGGGCGTAGGCGCGGGCGAGCAGCACGCGCTGGATCTCGGCGTTGGTGAGGTCCGCCACCGGGCGCGGCCCGGCGCCAGGCAGGCCGAACAACTCCAAAGCCTCCGCGACGCGGACGGCTTTCTCGCGTCCCATCCGGGGCAGGCCGTAGCCGACGTTGGCCGCCACATCCAGGCGCGGGAACAACTGCGCTCCTTGGGCGACCAGCCCGAACCCGCGCCGGTTCACCTTCACCGCGAGGGCATCCTGCCCGTCCCACAACACCCGGCCGGACGAGAGTTTCTGCAGCCCGGCGATCGCGCGCAGCAGGGTGGTCTTGCCCGAACCGGAGGCTCCGGTCAGCGCGACGACCTCACCGGGTGCGACGGTGAGGCAGACGTGATCCAGCGCGACCAGGACGCCGTAGCGCACCACGGCGTCCTGCACGGCCAAGCCGGACACGAGAGACGCAGGCTTCAGCGGCCGGTGCCCGCGTAGACGACCGCCTGGCCGTCGGCGTCCAGGCCGAACGCGGTGTGCACCGCACGGACGGCCTTGTCGACGTCGGCGTGGTCGACGAGCACCGAGATCCGGATCTCGGAGGTGGAGATCATCTCGATGTTGATGCCCGCCCCGGCGATGGCGCGGAACACGGTCGCCGAGACGCCCGGGTGCGAGCGCATGCCGACGCCGATCACCGACACCTTGCCGATCTCGTCGTTGTAGAGGACGTCGCGGAAGCCGATCGACTCCTGCGCCGAGCGCAGCGCCGCGATCGCCTTCTCGCCGTCGGCCTGCGGCAGCGTGAACGAGATGGCGGTGGTGCCGGAGTCCACCGACACGTTCTGCACGATCATGTCGATGTTGATGCCGGCGTTGGCCACGGTGGTGAAGACCTCGGCGGCCGCGCCCACCCGGTCCGGCACGCCGACGACGGTGATCTTGGCCTCGGACCGGTCGTGCGCGATGCCGGTGATGATGGGGTTCTCCACGGAATCCTCCTCGTCGATGTGCTTGACCCAGGTGCCTGGCTTGTTCGAGAACGACGAGCGGACGTGCACGGGCACGTTCTCGCGGCGCGCGTACTCCACGCAGCGCAAATGCAGGATCTTGGCGCCGTTGGCTGCCATCTCCAGCATCTCGTCGTAGCTGATCTCCGGAATGCGCTGGGCGCCCGGAACGATGCGCGGGTCGGCGGTGAACACGCCGTCCACGTCGGAGTAGATCTCGCAGAAGCCCGCACCGAGCGCGGCGGCCAGCGCCACCGCGGTGGTGTCGGACGCCCCACGGCCCAGCGTGGTCACGTCCTTGGTGGTCTGCGACACGCCCTGGAAGCCGGCCACGATGACGATGTCGCCGTCGTCGAGAGCCGACACGATCCGGCCGGGCGTGATGTCGATGATGCGGGCGTCGCCGTGCTTCTCGGTGGTGATCACACCCGCCTGCGAGCCCGTGAAGGAGCGCGCGGTGTAGCCGAGGTCGTTGATCGCCATCGCCAGCAGGGCGGCGCTCATCCGCTCGCCGGCGGTGAGCAGCATGTCGAGTTCGCGCGCCCGCGGCTTGGGGCTAACCTCGGCGGCCAGGTCGAGCAGTTCGTCGGTGGTGTCACCCATCGCCGAGACGATGACGACCACCTCGTTGCCCTGTTCCTGGGTGTCGACGATGCGCTGGGCCACCCGCTTGATGCTGGCGGCGTCCGCCACCGATGAACCACCGAACTTCTGCACAACGCGCACGCGCGACTCCCTTCCCTGACAAACCTTGTTCACTCTGCCATGCCCGCGCACCTTCGCACATCCCATCTCGCATAGCGCAGGGGCCTTCGAGACGGTAGCAGGGCAGAATGGTGACCGACAGGAGGACCCATGACCGACGAACCCTCCGCCCAGCAGCGACTCTCGGACTCCGAACGGGACGAGGCGGCCTCCCTGCTGCGCGAGCATTTCGAGGCCGGACGCCTGGAGGCGTCCGAATTCGACGAACGGCTGAGCGCCGCCCTGTCAGCTCGCTTCGCCAGCGAGTTCGTTCCTCTGTTCAGCGACCTGCCTGCGCCGCACCCGCGCCAGATCCCGGGTGCCGAGCCGGTGCCCGCGTTCAGTGCCCCGCCGCCGGTCCCGCGTCCGGCCGACGGCGCCCAGGTGGCCCGCAATCAGGCCTCCTGGCTGCCGATGGCCCAGAAGGTGCTGTGGCCGGGCGCCATCCTGCTGGCGCTGGTGACCGGCAACTGGTGGCAGTTCATCGTGCTGGCCATCGTGTTGTCGTTCGTGTTCAACCACTTCAACCCGCAACGACGCCAGCCGCCGCCGTACCTGGATCAGTAGCCGGCCGGTGATCAGTGGGTGGCCGACGGGATCTCGTCCGCGTCCGCCCTCAGCCAGCCGAGCGTCATTCGCACGTACTCGTCGAGGTCGTGCTCCAGGCGCCCGGAATCCCGCGTCGAGAAGCCGAAGAGCGCATGGAAGGTCGGCTGGTTGGTGATGCGGTAGTTGCCGAGCGCGGTGACCAGCATGTGCAATTCGACACCACGGACGCCGTCGCGGAAGTCGCCACCGGCGCGCCCGCGGGCGAGCACCCGGTCGAGCAGGTCGATGATCTGCCGGTTGAGCGCGTCGTCCTCCTCGGCGAGGTGTGCGGCGCCGAGCAGGTTCTCGGCGCGCACCAGCAGCGGCAGTTCGGCGTGCTCCTCCAGATAGCGGATGGTGCCGCGCACATAGGTCGCGATCGCCTCGCGCGGCGCCATATCGTCCAGGTGAAGCGACTGCTCGAACTGGCGGATCTTCGCGTACGCCGCGCGAATGCACGCCGCGAACAGATCGTCCTTGCCGCCGAAGCAGTAGTAGATCATCCGCTTCGTCGTCGACGTCTCCGAGGCGATGTCGTCCACGCGCGCGCCGTAGTAGCCCAGACGCGCGAAGTGTTGCGTCGCCACCTCCAAGATCTCTGCCCGGGTACGCCCGAGATCCCTGGACGCCGCCGGTGCAGTGCTCATGCCTAGGTGTTATCCATCTCTTGATGCCAGCAATTGTTGAAGAGCATCATAGGCGCTGGCCGGATCAGGCTCGACCCCGGTGAACAGGCGGAACGCTTCGATGGCCTGTTCGACGGCCATTCCGGTGCCGGGCAGCGTCCGGCAGCCCCGTTCTTTGGCGCGGCGCAGCAGTTCGGTCTCGACGGGCAGGTAGACGCAGTCCGCCACCCACATCTCGGGGCGCAGGTACTCGATCGGCACCGAGGTGCCGGCTTCGTGCCCGGTCATGCCGATCGTGGTGGCATTGATCACGCCTTCGGCCTGCGCGAGGGCCGCCTGAAGGTCGGTGCCTGCCACCGCGCGGTCGCCCTCGAACAGTTCGTTCATCCGGGTGACAAGCGCGGTCTGGCGCTCAGCCATCACGTCGAAGATGATCACCTGCCGGACGCCGTGGTCGAGCATGCCGTAGGCGACGGCCGAGCCCGCTCCGCCGGCTCCCATCAGCACGATCGTGTCGGGGCGCTCCTCAGGCATCGAGCGCTTGAACGAGTTCACGAATCCGCACCAGTCGGTGTTGTAGCCGACGGTCTTCCCGTCGCGGAACACCACGGTATTGACCGCGCGCAGGCCCTCGACGCGGGGCGACAGCTCGTCCAGCAGGCTGATCACCTGCTGTTTGCACGGCGCGGTGATGTTCAAGCCGGTGAATCCGAGCCGGCGCGCCCACACGAGCGTCTCGGCGAGGTCTTCGGGGCCGATGTCGAGCACAGCGAGGTCGATCGGGCGATAGGCCACCCCCATCCCCATCGCCTTGCCCATCATCTCGTGCATCGGCGGCGTGTAGGACGCCGTGATCGAGTCACCGACCAGCCCGAGCATGTGGGTGACCGGCTTGACCTTGTCAAACATGTGATGTGCCTTCTTCCTTGAATCGCACAGGTAATCGGAGGAGTTGCTCAGCGGCTCGCGCCCACCGGCTCCGTTGCCGCGAAGACCGGGTCGATGACGGCCTTGGCGTGCTGCAGCGCACGTCTGGCGTATTCGGCGTCACCCAGCACCCGCAGGCGCTCCAGGTGAGGCTGCTCGATGGCCAGCACGACGTCGGTGGGCAGGCGTGCGATCAGATCGGTGATCGCCGCATCCCCCTCGCCGACGTACAGACGGCGCTCGCGCACCTCATACCGGATCGCCTCCAGATCGCCGGGCGACTCCGCAGGGCAGTCGCACAGGTGGATCATCGGCAGCCACTCGCGCGGCAAGGCGGCGACCGCGTCCAGCGGGGCCCCCGACCGCTGCCAGTGGTAGACGTCGATCAGGATGCCCAGGTTACCGGCGTCCACTTCACGCACCAGCGCGGACATCGCATCCAACGACTTCACCTTCGACAACGGAACGAACTCGGCCACCACCGTGAGCCCGAACTGGCTGGCCAGGTCGGTGACCCGCTTCAGCCCACGGACCTGCTTGAGCGGATCGTCGGTCCACACGCTGGTCAGCAGCACCCGCGCGCCGAGGGCGGCGCCGACCTCCAGCGCGGGGGCGTAGGTGTCGTAGTCGATCTCGTCCAGGACGCGGGCCAGCTCGATGTCCCACACCTCGATGCCGGTCTCATCCAGGGCTGTGCGGCAGTCCGCGAGCAGCCGGGAGTCGTGCGCGATGTCGAGGTGAGGTTCGCTGGGCAGGCCCATCGCGATCGGCCGCAGGCCGACGTAGTCGTAGCCGGCCTCCTTCGCGACGTAGACCTGGGCCGAGGGTTCCAGGTCGCCGACCGTGAGGTACCCCAGGGAATAACGGTGACTCATGGCGTTCCCTCCGTTCAATCGGTACTGACGTGGCCCTTGACCCCGTCAGGGCTGTAGATGTCGAGGATGTTCCAGTGGCCCGAGGTCGGCGTCGGGATGTTCTGCATCGGGACGTCGATCAGGAAGGGCTCGTTCGCGGCCAGCGCCTCGGCGAGCACCGGACCGAATTCGGCCGCGCTCTCGATGCGCTTGGCCTTGACGCCGTAGGCGGTCGCGATGGCCGCGTAGTCGATCCACATGTCGTCGCCACCCTCGACGGCGAAGGTGGTGCCGTAGGTGGTGTCGTAGTTGGCCTTCTCCAGGCCCGCAATGGTGCCGAACGCGTTGTTGTTCATCACCACCCAGATCACCGGGATCTGCTCACGGCGGGCGGTGGCCAGCACGGCCGGGTTCTGCCCGAAGCCGCCGTCGCCGATCAGGGCGATCACCGGACGGTCCGGCGCGGCCAGCTTGGTGCCGAGCGCGGCCGGCGAACCGAAGCCCATCGTGGCGAAGCCGCCCGGGGTGAGGAAGGTGCCGGGCACGACGATGTCGTACTGCTGGGCCAGGCCGTTCTTGTTCCAGCCCACATCGGTGACCAGGAAACTGTCGGCCGGGACGGCCTCGCGCAGGTCGGCGAGGATGCGCGCGGGATTCATCGGGAAGGCGTCCGAGGTCTGGTCCGTGCGCAGACCCTGCTTGCGGGCGGCGCGGTCGTCCAGGATCGCCTCGGTGAGCCCCGCGCGGGTGACCCCGTCGGGGTGCAGGCGCCGGGCGACCTTGACCAGGACGCCGAGGGCCGCCTTCAGCTCGGCCACGGCACCGATCTCGACCGGGTAGTTGCGGCCGATCTGCTCGGGATCGATGTCGATCTGGATCAGCTTGGTCGGCGGCATCTTGAACGTGTATTCCTCGTACCACGACGAGGAATCGGCCTCGGCGAAGCGGGTGCCCAGCCCGAGGATCCAGTCCGCCTCCAGGCACATCCGGTTGGTCATCGGAGTGCCCCAGAAGCCCGACATGCCCATCACGTGCGGGTTGTCGTCGGGCACCGCGCCCTTGCCCATCAGCGAATGGGCCACCGGCAGGTCGAGCAGGTCGACCAGTTCGGTGAGTTCGGCCGAGGCGTCCGCGAGGTGGACGCCGCCGCCGGCGTAGACCACCGGGCGCTCGGCCGCGACCACCTGGGTGATGATCTGCTCGGCGAGTTCCTCGGTGATGGTCGGCTTGGCGTAGTCGATCCGGTTGCTCAGCGCGCGATCCACCAAGGCGGTGTCGATCGGCAGGCTGAACAGGTCCATCGGGACGTCGATGAGCACCGGGCCGGGGCGTCCGGACTCGGCGATCACGAAGGCGCGGTCGAGCACCTCGGGCAGCATGTCGGCGCGCTCGACGCGGAAGGCCCGCTTCACGAACGGGCGGTAGATCTGCCACTGGTCGCCGTCGGCGTGGTAGTTGACCTCCTGGTGGGGGTGCTTGCCGAAGTAGTAGGTGGGCACGTCGCCGGCGATCACCACCATCGGGATCGAATCGAGCGCCGCGTTGGCCACGCCGGTGGCCGCATTGGTCAGGCCCGGGCCGAGGTGGCTGAGCACCACCGACGCCGACCGGGTTACCCGCGCGTAGCCGTCGGCGGCGTGCGAGGCGATCTGCTCGTGGCGGACGTTGACGAAGTCGATCTTCTCGCTGCGCGACATCGCGTCCAGCATGGCGATGTTGGTGTGGCCGCACAGACCGAACACCTTGGTGATCCCGCGTCCTTCGAGGTAGCGGACGATTTCCTCACAGGCGAGCGCCGTCATGTGGGTTCCTCTTCTCAGTTCGTGGCGGCTCAGCCGCGGTGGTCGGTGTCGGGAAGATGGCGGCGGCCGGGGCCGTCGTAGGTGTAGTTGAGGAGCTTCGCCTGCGGCCCCTTGATCCGGCCGCCCTGCTGGGTCTGCTCCCAGGCGTGGGCGAGGATGCCGACCGAGCGGGACAGGATGAACACACCCCGCCCCAGCTCCGAGGGCAGCCCGAGTTCGCAGTAGACGACGGCGGTGGCGCCGTCGATGTTCATCGGGATGCGCCGGGGGCGACCGGCGGACAGGGCGTCCTCGACGGCCGTCCCGATGGTGGCGAACCGGCCGGACGTCTCCCCGCGGCCGGCCGCCTCGGTGACCAGCTGCAGCAGGCGGGGGGCGCGGGGATCGAGCGGGTGGAACCGGTGCCCGAAGCCGGGGAAGTACTTCAGCCCGGCCGCCTTGCGCCGCGCCACCACGGTGGCCGCGGCCGCCGCCAGGTCGCCGCCGGGACCGGCCTCGGCGTCCACCTCGTAGTAGATCTCCATGCACTGCTGGCCGGCGCCGCCGTGGACGTCGTCGAGCACGTTGATCGCCGAGGCCATCGAGCCGTTGAGGCCGGGGCCGCAGGTCGCCGCCATCCGCGCGATGGCGATCGACGGCGCCTGGGGCCCGTGGTCGACGCTGGAGACCAGCGCCGCCTCGAGCAGCTTTGCCTGCGGACGCGAGGGCACCTCGCCCATGAGCATCAGCCAGATCATCTCGGGGAAGGTGAGTTCCCCGATCAGTTCCTCGATCGGGTAGCCGCGCACCGCGATCTCACCGGGGTGGATGTCGATGATGGACGTCGTCCACCACTGCTTGGCTTCCGCCAACTGCCGCTCGGCCGCCTGCTCGCCGGCGGAGTGCTGCTCGCTCATGGCTGCCCCGTCCGGTTCAGGAGACGGTGACGGCCGCGTCGGTCGGCTTGGCCTCCCCGTCGGGCTCCATCGCCGGGTCGTAGAAGTCGCCGAAGAGTTCGGCGTCCGAGGGCCGGTCGACGGCAATCTTGCGCGACACCCAGGTGGTGTTCATGTAGTGCTTCAGGGTGACATTCTCGCTGATGATGTTGCCACCCCAGGTGCCGCAGCCCATCGAGGAGGTCATCGGCATGCCGTTGTTGAACGCGCCTGCGTTGGCGCGCGAGTTGGGCTGGTTCACCATGATGCGCGAGACCGGCATCATCTTGCCGAAGTAGTCGATGTGCTCATCGTCGTTGGACGCGATGCCGCAGCTGTGCCCCTTGCCGCCGACCTCGTAGAGCTCCAGCGCCAGCGCGACACCATCCTCGAAGCTGCCGTCGTAGGGGTGGACGGCCATCAGCGTGGTCAGCTTCTCCTTGCAGAAGTGGTGCTCCTCGCCGATGCCGGTGCCCTCGACGAAGATGAACTTCGCCGCGGCGGGAATCTCGAAGCCGGCGGCCTGCGCCAGCTTCTGCGGCGAGATGGCGACGGTGTCGGGCAGGCGGTGGCCCTCGGCGTCCCACATCACCGTGTCGAGCGCGGAGCGCTGCTCGGCGGTGGCGCGGTAGCCACCCACCTCGGCCAGGGCGTCCAGCATCTCGTCGTACTTCGAGCGCGGCACCAGCACGTTGCCGTCGGCCGAGCAGCCCGAACCGAAGTCGGAGGTCTTGGACAGCATGCAGTTCATCGCGGTCGCCTTGATGTCGGCCGTCTCGTCGAGGAACTCGGTGGCGTTGCCGGCGCCCACGCCGTAGGCGGGCTTGCCCGAGCTGTAGGCCTGGCGGACCAGCGCCTGGCCGCCCGTGGCGATGATCAGGTCGGCGCGCTTCATCAGCGCCTGGCTGACCAGCAGGCTGGGCTGGGTGATGCACTGCAGGATGTCGGCGGGTGCGCCCTCGGCCTCGAGCGCCTCGCGCATCAGGCGGACCGTCTCGAAGGTGGTCTTCTGGCTGCGCGGGTGCGGGGAGAAGATGACCACGTCGCGGGCCTTGATCGCGTAGATGGCGTTGCCGGCCGGGGTGAGGTCGGGGTTGGTGGTGGGCACGATGCAGCCGATGATGCCGGCCGGCTTGCCGTACTTGACCAGGCCGCGCTCGGGGTCTTCCTCGATGACGCCGACGCTCGGCTGGCGCAGCGCGTCGCGCAGGACGCCGCGGATCTTCATCCGCTTGTTCATCCGGCTGGCGTAGTCGCCCAGCCCCGACTCCTCGATGCCCATCTCGACCAGGCGATGGAAGGTGGTCGTGTTGGCCACCGACCACGCGACGGCCTGGATGAGGCGGTCGACCTTGGCCTGGTCGTAGGTCTCGATGATCTTCTGCGCCGCGCGGGCCTTGGCGAACAGATCGTCCAGTTCCTGGACCTGTTCGGGGGTCATTTCCTTGCGGGTCTTCTGCTCGGCCACCGTGCCGCCCCTTTCCTAGCCTGAAGCTATGAGCCGACGCATCCACGCCCTCGTTGGCGCGGCTCGTCATGGCGTGTACTAACCAGTACATGCACTATAGGGCGCGCCTGTCGCACTTGTACAGGAAACCGTGAGACCTGAGGGAGCCTGCGGCACGTTGTGGGCGTGACCACGGCAAACAATATGAACTAAACAGTGCGCCCACGTCTTTACGCGAGCCCTCGCCTGCCCTACATTGAGCGCGTAGGGACACCGCAGTCCCGCGTCGGGCCGCCCCTCGGGGCGCCCGGCGAGCACAGATTTGGAGGCCAACGATGACCGTCCGCATCGCCGTCGCTGGGGCGGGGCTGATCGGCACAAGGCATCTCGACGCACTGACCGCCGACGACGCCACGACCATCGCGTCGATCGTCGATCCCGCACCCGCGGCCCGCGAGCAGGCCGAGCTACGCGGCGTCCCGCTCTACCCCAACCTCGAGGCGATGCTCGCCGCCGACCGCCCCGACGGATTGATCATCGCCTCGCCGAACCAGTTGCACGAGGCGATGGCCACCACGGCGATCGAGGCGGGGCTGCCGATCCTGCTGGAGAAACCGGCCACCGACACCCTCGAGGCCGGCGAGCGGCTGATCGCCCGCGCGGACGCCCTCGGCGCCCGCATCCTGGTGGGCCATCACCGCACCCATTCCGCGGTGATGCAGGTCTGCCGCGAGGTGGTGCGATCCGGACGCCTCGGCGACCTGGTCGCCGTCAACGGCACCGCGCTGTACTACAAGCCGGACGACTACTACCCGATCGCCCCGTGGCGCACCCAGCCGGGCGGCGGCCCGGTCCGGATCAACATCATCCACGAGGTGCACAACCTGCGGATCCTGTGCGGCGACGTCGCGACGGTGCAGGCCGTCACCTCCAACCGCACCCGCCAGTTCGCCGTCGAGGACACCGCGGCGATCATCTTCACCTTCGCCAGCGGCGTCCTGGGCACCTTCATCATCTCCGATGCCGCGGCTTCCCCGCGGTCATGGGAGCAGACGGTGCGCGAGGACCCCGCCTTCGACGCCCACCCCGATCAGGACTGCTACCACCTGGCCGGCACCTACGGTTCTCTGTCGGTGCCGACCATGCAGTTGTTCAGCTACGACCGGGCCGAGGAACGGTCGTGGTGGAAGCCGTTCGCCTCGATGGAACGACTCACCGTCCCTCGCGTGGATCCGCTGGCGGCGCAGCTCACGCACTTCACCGAGGTCATTCGTGGCGAGGCCGATCCGTTGGTCTCGCTGCGCGACGGCGTCCAGAACGTCAAGATCGTCGAGGCGATCCACGAGTCCGCCACCAGCGGACGCCCCATTGATATCCAGTAACGACAGGGAGGACACCCATGTCAGAGCAAGACCAATCGCCGGGTTCAGGCCCCGTCCATCTGGACGAGGCCGCCATCGCATCCCGGCGGCAACCGAAGAAGTCCGCGATCGCCGCACTCGTCGGCAGCGCGCTGGAATACTACGACTTCTTCATCTACGCGAGCGCCTCGGCCCTCGTCTTCAACCGGCTCTTCTTCGACAAGAGCGACCCGGGCATGGCCCTGATCCTGTCGCTGGCGACCTTCGGCGTGGCCTACATCGCCCGCCCGATCGGTGCGGTGGTACTGGGCCGCTGGGGCGACCGTCGCGGACGCCGCGACGTGATGGTGTTCACCCTGTTCCTGATGGGCATCGCGACCTTCGCGATCGGCTGCCTGCCGACGTACGAGCAGATCGGCGTCACCGCGCCGGCGCTGCTGGTGGTCTGCCGCCTGCTGCAGGGCTTCTCGGCCGGCGGTGAGCAGTCCAGCGCCAACTCGATGTCACTGGAGCACGCGCCCGACAACCGGCGCTCCTTCACCACCGGCTGGACGATGTTCGGTACCCAGCTCGGCCAGGTGATGGCCGCGGGCGTCTTCATCCCGATGGCCGCCATGGGCGATGAGTTCTTCCTCTCCATCGGCTGGCGCATCCCGTTCTGGCTGTCCGCCATCGTCGTGCTGGTTGGCTGGCTCATCCGCCGCACCCTGGAGGAGGCACCACAGTTCGAGGCCCAGGTCGCGGCCGAGAAGGGCGTCTCGATGGAAGAGGTGTCGATCCGCACCGACCGCTCCATCAAGTCGGAGAAGGATCCGATGAAGATCCTGCTCAGCCGCTACCGCGGGCCGTGGCTCCGGGTGCTGATCCTGTCGCTGCACAACTTCGAGACGACCATCTTCTCGGTGTGGGCGTTGTCCTACGGCCGGGACCAGGGCATCGGGGCGGACATTATGCTGCTCCAGACCACGGCGGTCCAGTTCAGCGCCCTGTTCGCCATCCCGCTGTGGACCTGGCTGGCCGACAAGATCGGCCGCAAGAAGGTCTACATCGGCGGCTACCTGATGGTGCTCGTGCTGCTGTACTTCTACATGAACTCGCTGCACACCACGAACATCACCGGTGTGTTCGTGCTCGGCTTCGTGATGCAGGGCATCTTCTACTCCGCGGTCAACGGTGTCTGGCCCGCCTTCTACGGCGAGCAGTTCCCGACCAAGGTCCGCATGTCCGGCACCGCGCTGAGCACCCAGATCGGCTTCGCGCTCACCGGCTTCGCGCCGACGATCGCCGCCGCCATCATGGTGGGCCAGGATCACTTCCTGCCCGTCTTCCTGCTCACCGCCGCGGTGATGGCCGTCGTGCTGATCACGGCCGCCACCGCCAAGGAGACCGCGTTCAAGACGCTGACCGAGATGGACCGGGAGGCCGACCAGGCCGAGGTCGCCAAGTACGGCAACGTCGCCTAGGCCACCTCTCCCCACGCCTGCGGCGGACGTCCTCACCCGAGGGCGCCCGCCGTTCGCCTTTCCCCCATCAACACGCCGAAAACCCCGTTTCACCAGCTGTACGTACTAGACCGTTCATAGATTGAGGTCTAGCCTGGAAACAGCACATCAGCCAACCCTGGCGACGCGACAAGGAAGTCGAAATGAGCGACAACAACTTCAACGAGACCTACGATCTGGTCGTCCTGGGCACCGGCGCCGCCGGCCTCAGCACGGCACTCACCGCGACCAACGAGGGGCTGCGCGTCCTGCTGCTGGAGAAGTCGGAGTACTTCGGCGGCACCACCTGCCACTCGGCCGGCACCTGCTGGGTGCCCGGCAGCAAGTACGTCGAGGAGGCGGGCATCGCCGACGACCTGAGCAAGGCCGAGACCTACCTGGACGCCCTCGTCGGCGACCGCGGCCCCAAGGACATGTGGATGGCCTATCTGCGCCAGGGGCCCAAGATGATCGACTACATGGAGAAGCTGGGCATCCGATGGATCCCCTTCCCCGGCTTCGTCGACTACTACCCCGAGCTCGAAGGGTCCGGACGCGGCTACCGCGCCCTCGAACCCGAGCCGTTCGAGGGCAAGAAGCTGGGCAAGAAGATGTTCTCGCACCTGCGCGGCCCGGTGCCCGAGTTCGCCCTGTTCGGCGGCTCCCTGATGGTGCGCCGCAAGGAGGTCTCCAAGCTGCTGCACCTGTTCGACGGCAAGGGCTTGGAGCGGGGGCAGGTGGTCACCACCGCGCTGCCGTTGGGCGTCCGCTGGACGGCCGACCTGGCGCTCGGCTGGCCGCGCGGCACCCGGATGGTGATGGGCAACGCCCTGATCGCGAACCTGTACCACCAGTTCGCCAAGCGGGGCGGCACGATCTGGCTCAACGCGAACACCACCGAGCTGATCACCGAAGACGGCCGAGTGAGCGGCGCCGTGGTCGAGTACCTGGGCCTGCCGCGCCGGATCAAGGCCACCCGGGGCGTCGTGCTCGCCGCCGGCGGCTTCCCGGCGTCCTCGAAGTACCGCAACAAGTACCTGCGCCAGCCCGCCGCCCAGTACACGGCGGCGGCCGAATCCTGCACCGGCGACACCATCGAGTTGGCCGAATCGGTCGGTGGCACGATGGGCCCGGCCGAGGAGAACGGCGCCCTGTGGTTCCCGAGCTCGGTCGGCTACCGTCCCGACGGCTCGCAGGCGGTGTTCCCGCACATCTGGGACCGGGCCAAGCCCGGCATGATCGCCGTCAACGCGGCCGGTAAGCGGTTCACCGACGAGGCCCGCTCCTACAACCACTTCGTGCGCGCCATGTACGAATCGGACGAGGCGGGCGTCCCGACCGTTCCGGCCTGGCTGGTCGCCGACCAGAAGCACATGACCGACTACGGCCTGGGCATGATCTACCCGGCCACCCCGGCGCCGCTGCTCAAGCACTGGCTGAAGAACGGCTACCTCTACCGCGCCGACACCCTGCGCGAACTGGCCGCCAAGATCGGCGTGGACGCCGACGGGCTGGAGCAGACCGTGACCCGCTACAACGACGACTGCGCGACCGGGCGCGACACCGAGTTCGGCAAGGGCGAGAGCCCCTACAGCCCGCAGTACGGCGACCCGCGGGTCAGCCCGAACGTCAACCTCGGCCCGCTGCTGAAGGCCCCCTACTACGCGATGGCCGTCTACCCGACGCCGCTGTCGACCGGGCGCGGCCTGGCGATCAACACCCACGGCCAGTGCGTCACCCCCGAGGGCGAGCCGATCGACGGCCTGTACGCGTGCGGTTCGGACGCCCAGCAGGTCTTCGGCATCCAGTACCCCGGCGGCGGCTGCCAGGTGGGCGCGGGCATGATCTTCGGCTACATCATCGGGCACCACGCGGCGGGACGGGAGGCCTGAGGTGGACGCCTCCACCCGCGGCCCGCTGGCGCTGTCGGCGCTGACCGTCCTGGACGCCCCACCACCCGACACGGTCGTCGCGGCCGCGCAGGCGGGCTTCGACGCGATCGGCGTGCGGGTGTTCCCGGCCGGCGACGAACCGGCCTGGCCGCTGATCGGGGACACCCCGATGATGCGCGAGACCAAGCGCCGCCTCGCCGACACCGGCCTGACCTGCTGGGACATCGAGGTGCTCCGGCTGCGTGAGGACAAGACGCTCACCGAGCAGTTGTCGATCCTGGACGCCGGGCACGAACTGGGTGCCCGCTACGTGCTGGTCAACGTCAACGATCCGGACGCCGGCCGGCGCCTGGACCGGCTGAACGTGCTGGCGCCGGCGGCCGCCGAGCGGGGCCTGACCCTGGCGGTGGAGTTCATGATCTTCACCGAGATCAGGACGCTGGCCGACGCGGTCGCGCTGGTGCGGCAGATCGAGGGCCCGGCCGTGGTGCTGCCGGACTCGCTGCACCTGGCCCGCTCCGGCGGCAGCGCGGCCGACCTGGCCGCCCTCGACCCGGCGCTGCTGGCCTACGCGCAGCTGTGCGACACGATCGCGGAGCCGGCGCCGGCCAGCACGGCGGACGCCCTGGCCGAGGCACGGGCCGGACGCCGGTTCCCCGGCGACGGGGATCTGCCCCTGACCGACTTCGTGCGCGCCCTGCCCGAGGGCCTCGCGCTCGGCGTTGAGGCGCCGGTGCGGGAGCTGCCGCTCGCCGAGCGCTGCGTCGCCGCGCTGGCGTCCTTGCGGCGGTCCCTACCGTAGATTGCATGTCCGGTGGCGGGGATCCCTGCGCGGCCCCGCCACCGGAACCCGTCTCCCCCACCGCGCGAGAAAAGGAAGAAGCGATGGAACAGCGCCGCATCGGCACCTCGGACCTGCTCGTCAGCGTGATCGGGATGGGCTGCAACAACTTCTCCCGCGTCGGCTCGGCCACCGAGTCCTACGAAGGCAGCGAGAAGGTGATCCATGCCGCCGTGGACGCCGGGATCACCTTCTTCGACGGCGCCGACATCTACGGGGTGCCCCAGGGCCGCAGCGAGGAGTTCCTCGGCCGGGCGCTGGAGGGCCGCCGCGACCAGGTGGTGCTCGCCACCAAGTTCGGGCACTCCCGCTCGGAGGTCTCTGGTGGCGCAGACTGGGGCCCGTTCGGCGGCGCGACCTACGTCCGCAACGCCGTCGAGGGATCGCTGCGCCGGCTGCGCACCGACCGCATCGACCTGCTGCAGATGCACGAGCCCGACCCCGGCACTCCGATCGCCGAGACCCTCGGCGTCCTCACCGAACTGGTGCAGGCGGGCAAGGTGCGCCACGTCGGGCACTCCAACTTCACCCCGGCACAGATCCGTGAGGCGGACGCGGTCAGCGCCGAGCACGGCTTCGTCCGGTTCGTCTCGGCCCAGGACGAGTACTCGCTGCTGCGCCGTGGCGTCGAGGCCGAAGTGCTGCCGGCCGT
Source organism: Propioniciclava sp. (assembly GCF_047602245.1). Classification (GTDB taxonomy): domain Bacteria; phylum Actinomycetota; class Actinomycetes; order Propionibacteriales; family Propionibacteriaceae; genus Propioniciclava. The sequence continues at coordinate 2,053,019 of NZ_JASGHT010000001.1, read as the reverse complement.
CACCGAGCTAGGCCTCGGCTTCTTCCCGTTCTACCCGCTCGGCGCCGGCCTGCTGACCGGCAAGTACGCCGCGGGCGCGGGCCAGGGCCGGTCAGCCTCGGCGACGGCGCCAAGCTCACCGGTGTCGACTGGGAGCAGCTGGACGCCTACCGCGCCCTGTGCGACCAGGCCGGTGTCACCCCGCTGCAGGCCGCGATCGGCTGGCTGCTGTCCCGCGAGGCGGTGACCAGCGTGATCGCCGGCGCCACCCGCACCGAGCAGGTGACGCAGAACGTCGCCGCCGCGGCGGTGAGGCTGAGCGAGGATCTGCTCGCCGCGCTGGACGCGCTGTTCGCGCCGGCCGGCTGACGGCGTCCTCGGCCCGACCGCCCCGCCGCGTCGGGGGACGCGTCAACGGTCACCGGGAGCATGGCGGAGGACGCCCGGCGGGGCGTCACAGGGAGCCCCCGTAGAATGAGGCGTCCTTCCCCCGACCATCTGCGAGGCCGTCATGCCGCCTGAGTCCGCTCCGCGCGCCCCGCGCGAGGGGTTCCGCGGCGACATCCACGGCCTGCGCGGGCTGGCGATCGGGCTGGTGGTCGCCTACCACCTGTGGACGGCCGGACGCGTGTCGGGCGGCGTGGATGTGTTCTTGTTCATCTCGGCGTTCCTGATGACGGCGAGCTTCGTCCGCAAGGGAACCTCGTTCACGCTGATCGACTTCCTGGTGCAGCGCTTCCGCCGGCTGGTGCCGCTGGCCGCACTGGTGCTGGCGACGACGCTCGCGGTGGGCTGGTGGGTGCTGCCGCCGACCCGCTACGAGAACCTGTTCACCCACGCGTGGGCGTCCCTGCTGTACCGGGAGAACTGGCAGCTCATCGACGACTCCGCCAACTACATGGTGCCCGATCCGCAGCATCTCAACCCGTTCCAGCACTTCTGGAGCCTGTCGCTGCAGGGCCAGTTCTTCGTGCTGCTGCCAGTGCTGTTCGTGGCCGCGGCGATGATCGAGCGCCGTTTCTCGATCCCGCTGCGGCGCACCCTGGCGGTCACCCTCGGCCTGGCCAGCGTGGTGTCGTTCGCCTGGGCCACCCACCTGGTGCAGGTGAGCCCGACGGCGGCGTACTTCGACACGCGGGCCCGCACCTGGGAGTTCACCGCGGCGGCCCTGGTGGCGCTGCTGCCCGCCTTCACGCTGTCGCGGCGCATGTCGCGGGTGATGTCGTGGGCGGGACTGTTCCTGCTGCTGGCCAGCGGCCTGGTCTGGGGCCGCGGCTCCTTCCCCTCGTTCGCGGCCGTCCCGCCGCTGCTCGCCGCGGCGCTGGTCATCCTGGCCGGCAACCACCCCGACGACCGCGGGCACGCGTCGGCGTGGCTGGCGCGGCGTCCGCTCACCTTCGTGGCCAACCGCGCCTACGCGCTCTACCTGTGGCACTGGCCCGTCTACGTGTTCGCGCTGGTGATCACCTCCAACAGCGACCCGCACACCGGCTGGGCCACCTCGGCCGTCGTGCTCGCAATCTCGCTGCTGCTGGCGGACGCCTCGACGCGGCTGGTCGAGCGCCGGTTCCACCAGATCCCGAAGCTGACCTCGCTGCCGTACGCCGCCGCCGCGATCGGGGTGTCGGCGCTGATCGCGGCGTCCACGGTGGCCGGGGTCTCGTCGCTGGTCGAGCGGGAGGACCGGGCCATCGCCGACCTGCCGCCCGAACAGCGCCCGGGCGCCCGCATCCTGGCCACCGGCGACGCACCGACCCCCGGCGCGGCCTCGCCCACGCCGGTGCGCGGCATCGCGCCGGGCGACATCGGCGTCACCCGGGACTGGCCGGTGCAGTACGAGCCCTGCGACCCGGCCCGACCCGAGCAGCCGCCGAAACCCGAGCTGGGCTGGTGCGTGGTCTACGAGGAGGAGGTCGACGTCCCGGTCGGGACGGTGGCCATCGTGGGTGACTCGCACGCCTACCAGTGGCTCACGGCGATCATCCCGCTCGCCCAGGAACGCGACTGGCGGGTCATCGCCTACGTGCGGCCCGCCTGCCGAGTCGGCTCACCGAGCGAGGCGGAGGGATGCCCCGAGTACACCCGGGAGGCGATCGACTGGTTGCTGCGGATCCGCCCCGACTTCGTGGTGAGCACCGGTTCCTCGACGCGCGCCGACGCGCCCGAACACGACGACTGGGGGTGGGCCGAAGCGATCGCCCCCCTCGCCGAAGCCGGCCTCGAGATCGTGAACATCCGCGACAACCCGCGTTGGCCCCGCGACATGCCCGAGTGCGCCCAGCGCTACGGCACCGACGATCCACGCTGTTTCGCCCTGCGCTCGGACAAACTGGCCGAGTCCTGGCCGCGGGGAGCACTCGCCGATCTGCCCCACCAGCACTACCTGGATTTCAGCGATTGGTTCTGTCCACCCGGCGAGGTTTCGGTGTGTCCGGCCGTCATCGGCAACACTTACGTCTATATGGACACGAATCATCTCTCCCGCGCTTACGTCGAGACGCTCGCCGAGGTGTTCACCGACGCCTGGGACCGCGAGGTCGGCTCATGACCGGGCGGCATCCGGCGCGTCGCCGTGCAGGCCGGCGCGGCGCGCTCGGCGTCCTGGTGGCCATGGCCTTGCTGCTGACCGGTTGTTCGTCCGGCGTGCTGCCTGCGCCGACGGCGGCATCGGACGCCCGCAAGCACGTGATGATCCTCACCGGCAGCGCGATCGGCTACTGCGCGCACCGTCCGCTGGAGGAATGGCCGGCCTCGGTCACCCGCGTGGTGGTCGCCGTGCACGGCATGGACCGCAACGCCTGCGGCATGCTCGCCTCGGTGACCGAGGCGCTCGGCGGCGAGGCGTCCGGGGAGGCGCCCACCGTCGCGGTGATCGCGCCCGTGTTCTCCACCTGGCTGGACGCCGCACCGGGCGGGCACGTCTGGGACGCGCGCGGCTGGCCCGCGGGCGACGCCTCCAGCACCGGAGCCTCCTCCTACCAGGTGATGGACGACCTCATCGAGGCGGTCGGCGACCGCAAGGTCACCCTGGTCGGATTCTCCGGGGGCGGGCAGTTCGTCAACCGGTACGCCTCGGTGTCGCCGCGCGCGGCGCACCGTTACGTGGTCGTCAACCCGTCCAGCTACCTGTGGTTCACCCCCGACCGGCCCACCAGCGATCCCTGCCGCGAGGCGAACCGGTGGCGCTACGGGCTCGATGAGCGCTACGGCTACGCCGCCGAGTCGGACGCCGACACCATCCGTGCCCGCTATGCCACCCGGGACGTGCGCTACTTCATCGGCACCAACGATAACGATCCGCGGTCACTGTCCATGGACCGCTCCTGCGGCGCCATGGCCCAAGGCTCCAACCGGGGCGACCGGGCCGTCAACTACCACCGCCACCTGATCGAGGCGTTCGGCGAAGCGATCGACGCCCGGCAGCCACTCACCGTGGTGCCGGGCGTCGGTCACGACGCGCGCGCGATGCTGGTCAGCCCCGAGGCCCGCGCGGCCCTGACCGGCTAAGCCTTGATCAGGGAGAAGCGCAGCCCCAGCTCGTCGTCGGTCACCACGTCGCCGGACGGCTCGCCCTCGGCGACCGAGGTGGCCAGCACCTCGCCGGCCAGGAAACCGGACGCCTCGCGCAAGGCCTCGGCGAGTTCGCCGGACGCCGCCCAGGTGAGCGCGATCCGGTCGGAGACCTCCAGGCCGGAACTCTTGCGCTGCTCCTGCACCAGACGGACCACGTCACGGACCAGGCCGGCGCGGACCAACTCGGGGGTCAGCTCCAGGTCGAGCGCGACCGTCTCGCCCTGCTCGTTGACCACCGACCAGCCCTCGCGCGGACGCTCGCTGATCAGCACCTCTTCGGCCGACACCACCGTGCCGCCGGCGAAGTCGACCGTCGCCTCACCGTCGGCGGCCAGCGCGGCGGCCAGGGCGGCGGCGTCCGCGGACGCGATCGCGGCGGCCACCTTCGGGGTGTCCTTGCCGAAGCGCTTGCCGAGCGCACGGAAGTTGCCCTTGGCCGAGTAGTCGACCAGGTCGCCGGCCGAGGCGAACGACTCGACCGCACCCACGTTCAGCTCGGCGGCGATCTCGGCGATCAGCTCAGCATCCAGGCGGGCGAAGGACGACCCGGGCACCAGCAGGCGCTTCAGCGGCTGGCGGGTCTTCACCGCGGCCTCCGAGCGGGCGCCGCGGCCGAGTTCGACCAGGCGGCGGGTCAGCGTCATCGACTCGATCAGGCCGGCGTCCAGGTGTGCCTCGTCGACCACCGGCCAGGACGCGAGATGCACCGAGGCGGGCGCGCCGGGAACGGCGGCGACGATCAGGTCCTGCCAGACCTGCTCGGTCAGGAAGGGTGCCATCGGCGCCATCAGCCGGGTGACCACCTCGATGGTCTCGTGCAGCGTCCACAGTGCGGCCGGCTGGCCGTCCCAGAAGCGGCGGCGCGAACGGCGCACGTACCAGTTGGACAGGTCGTCGACGAAGTCGGCCAGCAGCGTGCCGGCGCGCTGGGTGTCGAAGTTCTCCAGGGCGTCGGTCACCTGCGCAACCAGCGCATTGCGCTGCGCGACCAGCCAGCGGTCCATCACCGGGCGCTCGGCCACCGCCGGAGCCGCGCCGGAGGGCGTCCACCCATTGGTGCGGGCGTACAGCGACTGGAAGCTCACCGAGTTCCAGAAGGTCAACAGCACCTTGCGGACCGTCTCGTTGATGGTGGTGTGCCCCACCCGCCGCGACGCCCACGGCGACCCGCCGGCCACCATGAACCAGCGGACGGCGTCCGCGCCATGGGTGTCCATCAGCGGGATCGGCGCCAGGATGTTGCCCAGATGCTTCGACATCTTGCGGCCGTCCTCGGCAAGGATGTGGCCCAGGCAGAGCACATTGCGGAAGTCGGACTGGTCGAACACCAGCGTGCTGACCGCCATCTGCGAGTAGAACCAGCCGCGAGTCTGGTCGATCGCCTCACAGATGAAGTCGGCCGGGAAGGCGGCCTCGAACTTCTCCTGCGAGCCCTCGGCCCACGGGTAACCCCACTGCGCGAACGGCATCGAACCCGAGTCGTACCAGGCGTCGATCACCTCGGGCACCCGGTGGTAGACGCCCTCGTCACCCGGCTTGGTGAAGGTGATGTCATCGATGAACGGACGGTGCGGGTCGAGCCCGGACAGGTCGCGCCCGGCCAGCTCGCCCAGCTCGGCGAGCGAGCCGATGCACACCATCTTCGACGGGTCGGCGTCGTTGCGCCAGATCGGCAGCGGCGTCCCCCAATAGCGCTTGCGGGACAACGCCCAGTCGATGTTGTTCTTCAGCCAGTCGCCGTAGCGGCCGTGCTTGATGTGATCGGGGTACCAGTTGGTGGCCTCGTTCTCGCGCAGCAGGGCGTCCTTGATCGCCGTGGTGCGGATGTACCAGCTCGGCTGCGCGTAGTAGAGCAGCGCGGTGTGGCAGCGCCAGCAGTGCGGGTAGCTGTGTTCGTAGTCGAGCAGGCGGAACAGCAGGCCGCGCTCGGTCAGGTCGGCGACCAGCGCCTTGTCGGCGGTCTTGAAGAACTGCCCGCCCACCAGCGGCACCTCGGCCTCGAAGGTGCCGTCGGGGCGGATCGGGTTCACCATCGGCAGGCCGTAGGCCCGGCAGATGAGCATGTCGTCCTCACCGAAGGCGGGCGCCTGATGCACCAGGCCGGTGCCGTCCTCGGTGGTGACATACTCGGCGAGCACGACGTAATGGGTGCCGCCGACGACGTCAGGGAACTCGATCAGGTCGAACGGACGCTGATAGCGCCACCCTTCGAGCTGCTTGCCGAGGAAGCTCGGGCCGAGCTTCCAGCCGTCACCGAGCACCTTCTCGGCGAGCGGTTCGGCCACCACCAGGGTGTCGTCGCCGCGGTGGGCGACCACGTAGGTGACATCAGGGTGGGCGGCAACGGCGGTGTTGGAGACCAGCGTCCACGGCGTCGTCGTCCACACCAGCAGGTCGGCCTTGCCGGCGAGCGGGCCGGAGGTGAGCGGGAACCGCACGTACACGCTGGGGTCGGTGACGTCCTCGTAGCCCTGGGCCAGCTCGTGATCCGACAGCGTGGTGCCACAACGCGGGCAGTAGGGGGCAACCCGGTAATCCTCGACCAGCAGTCCCTTGGAATGAATCTGCTTCAGCGACCACCACACCGACTGCACGTACTCGGTCGACATGGTCTCGTAGGCGTCGTCCATGTTGACCCAGTAGCCCATCCGGGTGGTCAGCTCGGTCCACTGGTCGACGTGCCGGCTCACCGAGGTGCGGCAGCGCTCGTTGAACGCCTCGACGCCATAGGCCTCGATGTCGGCCTTGCCGGAAAAGCCGAGATCCTTCTCGACGGCGAGCTCGACGGGCAGGCCATGGCAGTCCCAGCCGGCCTTGCGGTCGACCCGGAAGCCCTGCATGGTCTTGAACCTCGGGAAGACGTCCTTGAAGGCGCGGGCCTCGATGTGGTGGGTGCCCGGCATGCCGTTCGCGGTCGGCGGGCCCTCGTAGAAGGTCCAGCGCGGGCCGTCGGCGGTCTGGGCGAGCGAGGCGGCGAACGTGTCATTGTCGCGCCAGAAGTCGAGCACGTCGTGCTCCATCGCGGGCAGGTCGACCTGCGGTGCGACGGCGTTGTACCCGGGCTGGGTGGTCATGTCATCCCTCTTCGTCTGATCGGCGGACGAAGGGACGAGGCTTACGGCCCCGCGGTACCACCCTTCTTGGGCGCTCGCGCACCCCTCTCTTGCTCGCCGCGGCCGGTTCTAGTGAGATCATCGATCCGTTCTTCCGGCAGCTCCGGGGTGATGGCCCCATCATCGCCTTGCGACCCTTCTAGTGTAGGAAGGTCGTCAACGGTGCGGAAATCGGGAGGCTGGCGTGGACGGACTGCTCGCGGTACTGATGCTCGCCGGCGTGGCCGCCGTGGTCGGGTCGATCCTCATCTTGCGTAAGGTCCCCCGCGACATCCGCCCCGTCGCGATCGTGCCCCTGCTGGTGGTCTTGGTGGGTTTCGCGATCGGCTTCCTGGCGTTGAGCGGAGTCTTCGGGTGAAAGGGAATGAGATGGGCGAACGCGAACGGCTCCGGTCACGCATCGCCGAGTTCGAACTGCTTCTGCGCGTGAACGCCGACCCGCGGCCGGTCGTGGCCGCGCTGGCGTCCGCCGAGCAGGGTGACGTCACCGCTCGGCTCGCCCGCGCGATCGGGTGCAGCGAGGAGGAAGCCGAAAACCTGCGCTGGCAGCCTCTGGACTACCTCACTCCCGAGCGCCGAGGCCTGTTCGAGGCTCAGATCGGGCAACTGCGCGAACAGTTGGACCGCTGCGACGAGGGTGGAGAGTAAATCACTGCACTCAAAATCGTGGGGCGCCGAAAAAACTCAGTGGGACTGATGTTTTCTGATGCTCTCGCTGGTTGAGTGCAGTGATTTACTCTCCGGACCGGGGAGACCGGTGTGGCGCCTCCGGGTACTCGTCGCAGATCGGCGATCCACCCTCGGGGCTGGAGCCCCCGGATCCTGTGCGGTTCCGGACGTTCACCTCTCCCCGGTCTCCGGCGAGGGAACACCATGGACAACGCGCATCAGCGGTTCCAGACCTTCGCCTCTCCCCGGTCTCCGACGCCGGACTACAGTGATCGTCGCCTGGCCGGTGATCGGCCGAGGCCTGCGACACCCACCATCCGGGCGGCCCGGAATGAAGGAAGACGATGACCGAGAACTCCCGCGTGCCCGGTGGTGGGCGCCCATTGCGCGAATGGCGTGACCGGCACGGAGTTCCGCACCAGGAGCGCCGCGCGGCGCCACGCACCGACGAACCTCGTGTGCAGCGCGTGGTCGGGCCCCTCGAAGCCGCCTGGCGCAAGGGGAACGAACCTGGCGCGCAAAGCAGTGTCATCACGGGCGCCGCCGGAGACGGCGACCATCTCGTCGAATCTGAGCGGCATTCCCTGCTCGCGCAGGAGGCGCTGGAGCGGCCCAATCCGCATATCGAACCCGATCCAGACGACTCGGAGCGCAGCCTATGGACCTGGGTGATCGAAGACGCCGACGCCCGGGCCATCGTGTTGTGGGTCAACCCCGTGTTCGACTTCCGCGATGCCCGCGAGGCCGAGTTCACCCGGCTTCCGGGCTCCGACCTGTGGACCATCTGCCTGCGGTTGTCGTCCGCGCTGCGCGCCTCCTACCGCATCGCGTCCTGGTACGAGGAGGGCCCACCACCGTGGCGCACCGCGGTCGGGCGCCGCAATGTGATCCTCGCCGCCCGCGATCCCGGCCTGCCAGATCCCCGCGGCGTCCACACGATCCGTGGTTCCTGGGGACAGGAATCCTCGATCGGCGCGGGCCCGCTCGCTCCGGTCGAGTTGTGGCGGGTGAGCACGGAGAGGCCCGCTCCGGCTTCCTCACGCCTCGATGAGCTGACGCTCCCCGACGGCGAGCGGGCCTGGGTCTACTCCCCCGGCCAGGTCGAGGCGCCGACACCCTTGCTGGTGCTGTTCGACGGTCAGGTGTGGAAGGGCGTCGGACTACCCGAGATCCTCGACATCGTCATCGCCGCCGGTCATCTGCCGCCGCTGCATGTCGCCTTGCTGGACTCGCGCGACCGCGACCACCGCTGGGCCAAGACCGGTGTTCCGGGCGGCCAGGTCGATACCGTGATCGACCACCTGCTGCCGCGTGTGCGTGCGAACTGGGCGGTCGACCCGAGCGGTGATTCCACCCTGGTCAGCGGCCAAAGCCTCGGCGGGATGGCCTCGCTCTGGACACTCGCGCTATCGGAGGGTGAGGTGCAGCACGCGATCGCCCAATCGGCGTCGCTGTGGCGCTTCGATATCGCCGAGCCGTTGTTGAACGAACCACGCTGGCGTTCGCTCGAACTCCAGGCGGGCACCTGCGAGGGCGCCATGCTTCCCACCGCCCAAGCCTTGGAGGCTTCCTTACGGGCGGATCAACGCCTCGGGCACCGCACCGTGCGCACCACGGGTTTCGAGGCCGGCCATGACTGGGCCGTCTGGCGCGCCAACCTGATCAACACCCTGGCCGACCGGTTCCGCCCGCAAACGGCGGTTCAGCAGGCGTAGCGGCGCAACCGGAGGCCCCACCCGATGGTTTCGCGCGCGACCAGATGTAGGCCGGCGTCCTCGGCCAACGCATCGGTGGCAGCCTCGGTGCGCACCGCACCACCCGTCGTTGCGAGGGCGATCAGGTCCTGTTCGCGTTCGTGCTCGCCGGCGTCCTCGCCCAGCGGGCGATCGATGAGCAGCACCGATCGGTCGCCGGTGGATGCTGCCGCCTGAGCCAGCACGTGCGCGGCGTCCGCGTCGGGCAGGTCGACGAGCGGGTTGAGCAGCAGGAACGCCTCCGACGTGACCGGGCGGGCATCCAGCAGGCCGCCGACTTCGACGCGGATCCGGTTCCCGTCCACCCAGGGCTCGGCCTCGACCAAGGCCTTCTGCGACGGGGTGACCAGCAGGATCAGCGACAACTCCGGCAGGGTGCGCGCCAGCACGGCGCCGACATCGAGCACGCCGGGGCCGGCCAGGCGCAGTTCGCGCAGCCCCGTGATCAGCGACGACCGCGCGAGCGGCTCGGCGATCACCCGGGCGCGCACGTCATGCAGACGCTCCGGCTCGGCGGCGCGAACGACGTCCGTAAACGGCGCGCCGAACGCGGCGTGGTAGCCGGAGGCGCCGGTGCGCACGGCGTCCGGCAGGCCGACGATGCCGAGGAGGCTGCGGCCCTCGAAACTCGTCAGGTCGAGGCTTTCGGCGGCGTCCTCATCGGTCAGCATGACCCCGGTCGGCGTGAGTCGCCACGATCCGCCCTCGGCCTCGGTCAGGTCGAGTGCGGCCAGGTAGGCGAGCAGGCGCGCGGTGGCTCCGGCATGCAGGCCGAGCCGGGCGGCGAGCGCGGACGCCGACGTCGGCCCGGCGGTCAGCGCATTGAGCAGCCCGAGCGTGGAGGCCGTCCGTATCGCGATGCCGGGCACGATCTCGAGCAGCTCGTGCAGGTAGTCCTCGGGATCTTCTTCGGGTGCCGATACCTCGGCCGCTCCGTCGGCGTTCCCGGCACGGCGCCAGTAGCCGGTGACCTCGACGCGTTCCTTCGGCAGGCCCTTCTCCTGCCGGAGCCAGCGCCGGATCGGGGCGAGCGTGATGGCCTCGCCGGCCACCCAGGCGTAGACGTCGTCGCCGTGCCAGGGAGCCGCGCGGAGCGCATCGAACAGCCATGTGGTGGTCCCGGCGGGCGCGCCGTCACGGGTCAGCCAGGTGATCCGCGCGCCGGACGGGGCGGCCAGATCCTGAATCCGGGTGGCGTCGGCGACCTCGATGAACACCTCGGCGACGCTCTCGGCCGGCATCTCCTCAAGCCAGCGGCCGATCGCGGGCAGCGCGGTCTCGTCGCCGGCGATCAGCACCCACCGCGCCGGCGGATGACCGGAACTCACCTTGGGCCCGGCGATGTGGATGTCGTCACCGGGACGGCAGCTGTAGGCCCAGGTGGTCCCGGGGCCGGAACCGTGCTTCACCACGTCCAGGTCGAGCTCGCCCGCCTCGGGATCCCAACGGCGGATCGTGTAGGTGCGGGTGTTCCCGAACGCCTCACGCGGCCAGTCGAGCGTACCTTCGCCCTGCGCGGGTACGAGCAGTTCACCGGTCTGCGGGTTGGGCAGGATCACCTTGAACTCGTCATCGAACCCCTCCGACCGGAACGCCGCCACCGGATTCCCATTCGGCGCCGCATGCGCCGCCAGACCGGGACCACCCAGCGTCACACGCCGCATCCCCGGCGTGACATCCACGGCCCGGATCACCTGCAACCGGCGCGTCGTGATGCCGAAGACGGTCGCCGGACGGATCGATTGCAGCATGAAGCGTCTCCAGAGTCAGGGAGCAAGAGCAGAATTCAGGTCACCCTAGTGGCTATGCCTGCGGGGTCAGCACCACCTTGCCGAGCACACGGCCCGCCTCCAGGTCGGCGATCGCGCCGGCGATGCCGTCGAAGCCGGTCACCCGATCAATGCGGGGCCGGACGCCGGTGCGCTCCAGCAGGTCGAGCAGTTCGGCCAACTCGGCACGGTTGCCCATCGTCGAGCCGATCACGCGCAACTGCAGGAAGAACACCCGGTTCAGGTCGGCGGGCGGATTGGCGCCCGAGGTGGCGCCGCAGACCACGACGGTGCCGCCGGGGCGCAGCGACTTCAGCGAATGCGACCAGGTCGCCTCGCCCACGGTCTCGACCACCAGATCGACGCGCTCGGGAAGACGTGCGCCCGGCTCGAAGGCCTGGTCAGCGCCGAGTTCCACGGCAAAGGCGCGCTTGGCGTCCGTACGGGCGGTCGCCCACACCCGATGGCCGAGCGCCTTCGCCAGCTGGATCGCCGCCGACGCCACGCCGCCGGAAGCTCCCTGCACCAGCACGGTGCCAGGACCGGTCAGGCCCGAGTCACGGGTGAGCATGCGATAGGCGGTCAGGTAGGCGGTGGGCACGCAGGACGCCTCCGCGAACGACAGCGAGGCGGGCTTGTCGACCAGGTTGCCGGACGGCACGGTCACCCATTCGGCGAGGGTGCCCTGGTGCAGTTCCGACAGCAGCGAGCGGCGCGGGTCGAGAGTCTCCTCACCGGTCCATCCCGGCGAGGTGATCACCGCGTGCACGATCACCTCACGGCCGTCCTCGGTGACGCCTGCGGCGTCCGTGCCCAGAATCATCGGCATCCGGTCGGCGGGCAGTCCCACGCCGCGCAGCGACCAGACGTCGTGATGGTTGACCGCGGCCGCCTCGACCCGAACGCGCACCCAGCCCTCGGCGGGTTCGGGTTCGGGTCGCTCACCGACGACCAGGGCCGCCAGCGGATCGGACGGGTTGGCTTCTTCGACGAACACGGCGCGCATGGCGTCCACCCTACGCACCCGGGCCTTCGTTCGCGCCGACTCTCCCGAGGACGCCGCGCGCTCAGCCGAGCAGGCGTTCGATGACCACCGCGACGCCGTCGGCGTCATTGTCGAGGGTGACCTCATCGGCGGCCGCGAGCGCGGGACCGGTGGCATTGCCCATCGCGACACCGAGGCCGGCCCATTCCAGCATTTCGACGTCGTTGGTGTTGTCACCGAAGGCGACCGCCTCGCCCGGATCGATGCCCAGGCCGTGCGCCAACCGGGCCAGCGCGCTCGCCTTCGACACGCCCTCACGCGCTACCTCGAGGAACGGTGCCCCGGAGATCGTCGGGTGGACGCCCGGGATCCCCCACGAGCGGCTGACCTCCAGAAGCTGGTCGGGTGTCACCTCGGGATCGCTGATCACCAGCTTGAGCGAGGGCGCCGCCAGCACTTCGTCGAGGGACGCCTCGAGGTAGTCGACCGCCCACAGCGTGTGCTCGGCGCCGGGATCCCGCTGGCCGACGTAGCCGTACTGCCCGACGTAGGTGTTGCCGCCGTCGCGGACCGACACGATCCGGACGCCGGGGAACGCGTCCACCAGCCGTTCGGCGAGCGCCCGTTGGGCGTCCACCTCGATCATCTCCTCGAACAGCAACGAGCGGTCGCGCAGGTCGACGCCGACCGCGCCGTTGCTGCCGATGATCGGGCCCTCCAGCGCGGTGCCGGCGACCAGCGCGCCGATCGAGTAGGGCTGGCGTCCCGAGATGGCGACGACGGCGATGCCAGCATCGCGGGCGGCGGCGAAGGCCGCGCGGGTGCGTGGGGAGATGGTGCGATGGTCGCTGCGGACGGTGGTGCCGTCCAGGTCCGTGGCGATGAGCCGGATGGCCACCGGGCCTTCCTTTCCGGGCCCGTGCGGGCCGTTTCGTTGAGAGTGTGGGGGCGGCGTCCTACACGCCGACCCGGCGGCGTCCGGAGAAGGCGCGGCCGAGGGTGACCTCGTCGGCGTATTCCAGGTCGCCGCCCACAGGCAGGCCCGAGGCGAGCCGCGACACGACGATGCCGGTCGCGGCGAGCAGGCGGGTGAGGTAGGTGGCCGTGGCCTCGCCCTCGACGTTGGGGTCGGTGGCGAGGATGACTTCGGTGACGACCGGGCCGGAGAGCCGCCGCAGCAGCGGCGCGATGTGCAGGTCTTCGGGGCCGACATGGTCGATCGGGCTGATCGCGCCGCCGAGCACGTGATACAGCCCGCGGTATTCGCGGGTGCGCTCGATGGCGGCGACGTCCTTGGATTCCTCGACGACGCAGATCAGCGACTGGTCGCGGCGCGGGTCGCGGCAGATCCGGCAGGTGGTCTCTTCGGACACGTTGAAGCAGATGTCGCAGAACTTCACCTTGTCGGCGACCTCGCGCAGGGCGTCCGCCAGGCGGTCGACGTCGTCGCGGTCGGCGTTGAGCAGGTGGAATGCGATCCGCTGCGCGCTCTTGGGGCCGACGCCGGGCAGGCGTCCGAGCTCGTCGATCAGGGTCTGGATGGGGCCTTCGTACACGCGTTTCCGATCAGAACGGCATGCCGGGGACTTGCGGCATGGCGGCGCTGGCCAGCGCCTGGATCTGGTTCTGTGCGTCACGGACGGCGGCCACGATCAGGTCGCCGAGCGTCTCGGTGTCGTCAGGGTCGATGACGGACGGGTCGATGAGCACCTGCGTGAGATCGCCGGAGCCGGTCATGACGACCTTCACCAGGTCGCCGCCCGCCGAACCGGTCACCCTGGTGGCGGCCAACTGCTGCTGCGCGTTGACCATCTGCTCCTGCATCGCTTGGGCTTGCTGCAGCAGCGCGTTCATGTCGAACCCGCCACCTTCGGTGCCGAACAGGGACATGGCGTCCTCCTTCACGTCGTCTGGCCCATCGTAGGCGAGGGGGTCCTGCTCGCGGCGGCGGGCTCACCGTGCGCGAGCCGGTCCTCCGTTGCCGCGCGGCCCCCTCGTTCGCCGATTACCGCGCGGCCTCTCTTCTTCACCGACTACCGCTCGGGTTCTTCTTCCCCGATCAGTTCCGCGCCGAGGTGTTTGATCAGCAGTTCATCGACGTTCACGACGCCTTGATCGAGGTCGACATCGTCGAGCGACTCCCCCGCCTCGTCCTCGTCGTCGCCGACCCCGATCTGGGTGGGCTGGACGTTGGCGCGCGCCCGCGCGATCGCGCGCGCGGCCTCGGCAGATCCTTCGGCGTGCGGCGCCGGCGCGGGGCCGCACCCGGCGTCCGGACGTGTTCCGCTGGGCGCGGGAGCATACGGATCCTCCGGTGGCATCGCCGCCGACTGCCCGGCATACGGGTCGCCCCACCCGGGATCGTCGCCGAACCGGCGCGGGGCGGGCGGCTCGCCGGGCCGGGAGGCGGCGGCCGGGGCGGGCGGCGCGTCGAAGGCCGGCGTGGCCACCACGGGAGCGGCCTCCGCGTTGTCGATGGCCCGCACGGTGGCCGCGACCCCGAACGCCTCACGGAGCACCTCGCGCAGGATGGCGTCGTGCCCGCCCCGCGCGAAGCTCTCGCGTGCGCCCGGGTTGTTGAAGGCGAGGGTCAGCACGTCGCCGGCATAGTCGTGGACGACCGCGTTCTCGCGCACGACGATCCAGGTAACCCGACGGCGCCCCTTGATGCGCTCCAGCACGCTCGGCCACTCGGCCCGCAGTTGCGCGGTCGACAGCACCGAGGGGTCGGACGCCGCCCGCGCCTGCCGCTCCGTCGGCTGGGATGTCGCACGGGGAGCCGCCTGCTGCCGCTCCGGCTGCGACGGCCGAGCGGACGCCTCAGGGCGCGGTGCACCCCCCGAGGGCTCAGGACGAGCCGCCGATGCGGCGGGCGCCGGCGACGCTCCGGCCGGCGCGTCCGGCCAAGGCTGAGCCCACGGATCAGCGACGGGCGGCCTTGCGGGTGCGGCCTCCTGCTCGCGACCGGCCGGGTACTGCCCGGTTTCTCCTGGCCGCCCCGCAGGGGGCTCCTGGGGCGCGACCGAGCGGCGCTCCGCGGGCAGATCCCCGGACGCCGGAGACGGTGTGTCGGATGGGCGCTGCCCGAATGCCTGCTCAGGCACGGGCCGTGGCTCGGGACGCTGAGCGTCGGGACGATCGGGCATAGGGGCCTGCTCCGGCACCGGCCGCGGTGCGGGACGTGTGGCGCGCGGGCGATCCGGCGCGGGTGGCGCGTCCGGGCCGGCGGGTTCGATCCGGTCGGGCGACGGTGCGGACGGCCCGGTGCCCACCACCATTTGCAGGCGGCGTTCGATGCGGTCGAGGCGTGCGTGCACGCCGCGGTCGTCAACGTCGGCGCCCGGCAGCAGCACGCGGGCGCACATGAGTTCCAGGTGCAGGCGGGGCGCGGTGGTGCCGCGCATGTCGGTGAGGCCCTTGGCGATCACCTCGGCGGCCCGGGTCAGTTCGCCGGCCCCCATCGCCGAGGCCTGCGTGGACAGCCGTTCCGCCTGATCGGCGGCCACATCGACCAGGCCGGAGGTGAGCGCGTCCGGCACCGCGGCGACGATGATCAGGTCGCGCAGGCGGCGCAGCAGGTCTTCGCCGAAGCGGCGCGGATCCTGCCCAACTTCGACGACCTTGTCGATGCACGCGAACACCGCCTGGGCGTCGCCGGCGGCGAAGGCGTCCATCACCTCGTCGAGCAGCGAGTCGGGCGTGTAGCCGAGCAGCCGGGTGGCATGCCGGTAGCTGACGCCGCCGGCGTCCGCCCCGCCCAGAAGCTGATCGAGCACGGACAGCGAGTCGCGCACCGATCCGGCGCCCGCCCGGACCACCAACGGCAGCACCGACGGATCGACCGAGACGCCCTCAGCTTCGCAGAGTTGGGCCAGATACGAGGTCAGCGTGCGCGGCGGCACCAGCCGGAACGGGTAGTGATGCGTGCGCGAGCGGATCGTGCCGATGACCTTCTCGGGCTCGGTCGTCGCGAAGATGAACTTCACGTGCGCCGGAGGCTCCTCGACCACCTTCAGCAGAGCGTTGAAGCCCGCGTTGGTGACCATGTGGGCCTCGTCGATGATGTAGATCTTGTAGCGGCTGTGCACGGGCGCGAAGAACGCGCGCTCGCGCAGGTCGCGCGCCTCGTCCACACCGCCGTGACTAGCGGCGTCGATCTCGATGACGTCAATGCTTCCCCCGCCGCCGCGGGCCAGATCGCGGCACGACTGGCACACGCCGCACGGGTTCGGCGTCGGCCCCTGCTCGCAGTTGAGGCAGCGCGCCAGGATGCGCGCCGAGGTCGTCTTGCCGCAGCCGCGCGGACCACTGAACAGGTACGCGTGGCTCACCTTGTTATTGGTGAGCGCCCGCTGCAACGGATCGGTGACGTGCTCCTGCCCGATCACCTCGGCGAACGTGTCGGGACGGTAGCGGCGGTACAGCGCCAGCGGAGCGTCCGGCCGGTTGCGCTGCGGCGCCCGATGCGGTGCCGACGGCGGAAGAAAAGCGGACGCCGCGTCCTCCGGCGCGAACGCGGCCGGCTCGGGCACCAGCGCTTCCGCCGGCTCGGGCACCAGGGTTTCCCCAGGTTCGGGAACCGTCGGGGAGGCACCGCCGATCAGACCGTCCGCACCAGCGCCAGGACCCACGAGAGCATCGGCGTCCGGATCATCGTCGGAATCCTCATCGGGGTCGATCGGGATCTCGCTCATCTCGTCGAGGTCAATCTCCATCTCCGGATCAGGAGTGGGCACCGGTTCGGAAGGCAGGATCAGTTCGTCAGGCTCCAGGCCGAACAGGTCAGGACCAGCCTGCGCGAAGGCGCCCAGCGGCTCGGCGGCGAGACTCATCTCGTCGTCGAACAGGCCCTCGGGTACGTCATCTGCCACGTCAAGAACACTACTCGACCCCTCTGACAAAATTCTCCGCCGGCTGCGCGGGCAGCGGACGCGCAAGGGCCCCCGCGCACCTGACAGAGCTCACTTACCCTTGCTGCCTTCCGGCCCTGGGGGAGTTGGGCGAGGTACCACCGCGCGGGGACCCGGAGAACACCATACCCGACCGGCCCGCCCGTGCGCAGATCGGGTCAGGGCGCCGCGATCGTGAACCGCGAGGTGGCCAGCACCGGCAGCCGGGCGCGGGCGTCCGCGACGACGGCCGGGTCGAGATCGGCGATCAACAGGGCCGGGGCTGCGTCGGCCTCGGCGAGAATGTCTCCCAAGGGGCTGACCACGACGCTGTGGCCAACCCCGGTCGGGGAATCGGGCTTGACGGTCAAGCCCACGGTGGCAGGGTCACCCTGCCCGGCGGCGACGATATAACAGGTGGAGTCGAGCGCGCGCGCCACCGTGAGCGCACGCCACTGGTCGATTTTCCTTTCCCCTCTCATCCAGGACGCCGCCACCAGCACGACCTGGGCTCCCGCCAACGCGAGATATTTGAACAGTTCAGGAAAGCGCACCTCGTAACAGGTGGCCAGGCCGAAGGTGATCCCGCCGCAGGTGAAGGTGACCGGACGGTCGCCGGCCTCGATGTGCCGGGACTCCTCGAACCCCCACGCCTCGAACAGATGCATCTTGTCGTAGTGCGCGACCACGCCGGAGGCGTCCGCCACCAGAAGGGTGTTGCGGGCGCGGGGCCTGCCTCCCGCGGCCTCGCGCGCGGGGGTGAACATGCCGGCGACGATGGTCATCTCGAGTTCGCGCGCCACCGTGAGGACGCCGTTCGCCCACTCCCCGTCGAGAGGCTCGGCCACCTCCGCGGAGCGGGTGGCGAAGCTCGCCATGGTCGCCTCGGGGAACACCACCAACTCGGCACCGGCGTCCTTGGCGCGCCGCGTACAGTCACGGATCAGGTCAAGGTTGCCCCCGGGGGCGACCCCGGAGACCACCTGGGACACTGCGATCCGCATGGGTCCATTCGACGTGCTGATCCCGCATGCGTCAACGCGACGCGCCACACGCGACCCCTTCGTGACCTCACCCCCACACGCCGCGCGCCCGCACGATCCGGGCCCGGACGAGCACAGCCCCGGGCACCCGATTGGGCCCCGCGAGGGTCATCGGGTAGCATCTCCGGCGGAGGATTCGCCTAGAGGCCTATGGCGCTCGGTTGGAAACCGGGTTGGGTTCACGCCCTCACGAGTTCGAATCTCGTATCCTCCGCCATATGAGCGCTACTCGAACTCCCGATGGAAACATCGGGAGTTCGTTCGCGTTCAGAGGCACCCACGGACCTGGCCGGGCAAACGACACGGGCCTCCTGCCGGACGACCTCGCAGGGCTCTGACGTAGCCGAGGCCACCGGGCCCAGTCTTGGGCGGCGCTGCGGCGACCGATCACTCGAATCTGGATCAATCACATCGATGAAAGTTTCCACAACGGCCAGTAGTGTTGCATTGTGGACGTCCAACTGTTCCAGAAGGCGCCGTTCGGCACCCTTGTTCCGATCAGCGGCTCACTTCCTGGTGGCAACACGTGGGAACACTGGGCCTTCCTTCCCAACCCGCTCCCGGACGACAGCCCAGAGCTGAGCGGCCGGGCGTACCGGTACGTCGGCGACGCGCGCGCGGCTCTGGCAGCCCTGGACGCCACCGCCCAGCGGTTGCCGAATCCGAGGTTGTTCAGGAGTTCCGCACTGCGCTTGGAGGCCCAGTCGACCGCCGCACTCGAAGGCACCTACGAACCGTTGGCCCGCGTCTTGGCCGCCGACTCAGATGATGTGCAAGACCCCTCGCTTCGAGAAGTCCTCAACTACGTGATCGTGGCCGAGGCCGCCTTCAGCTGGGCGGAGGAGGGACGTCGCTGGAGCATGCCTGGTCTGGCCAGTCTGCAAGGCGTCCTCGTGCGAGGAACCCCATCGGAGCGGGAACACTCCGGACAGGTCCGCCCGGTCCAAGTGGTGATCGGGCGCCGAGAGGGCACGCCGCCGAGCGAGATCCCGATCAAGGCGGCACGCTACGTGCCACCCCCTCCGGGAGCCGACCTTGAAGCGAGACTGCGGGACCTGATCGCCTGGATGCAGGCCGATCACGGCGGCCGGATCGATCCGGTCGTAGCAGCGGCAATGGGGCACTACGGGTTCGAAGCCCTTCACCCGTTCCACGACGGTAACGGACGCCTCGGGCGGCTGCTGATCGTCCTGCAGTTGTACGCGTCCGGCGTCCTGACCGAGCCCACCCTCTCGGTATCGACGTGGTTCGAGGCACGGCGGACGGAGTACTACGACGCCCTGCTCGGTGTCTCGACCGATGGCGACTGGTCGACCTGGGTCGAGTTCTTCGCACAGGGTCTGGCGGAATCGGCCGAGGCCGCACACAGAAGGATGCTGGCTCTAGCCGCAGTCCAGACCGAACTGAAGGAGCACCTTCAGTCGACACCGATCCGGACCGGAAATGCGCGGCTGCTCGTCGACTTCGCCGTCGGCCAACCCACCTTCACTGTCGCCCAAGCGGCCAAAACGCTGGGCATCGGCAACGCCGGCGCCAAGAAACTCATCGACTCTCTCGTCCACCACGGCATCCTCGCCGCCTATGACGAGCGTGTGTACGGCCGACGATTCCACGCACCACGAGTCTTGGACGTTCTTCTCAAGCAGTAGAGAAGGACCCGCGATCGTAGGTCAGGCATCAGACCACCTCGAGAGTCACGTTGAAGCCGAGCGCGTCCGCGATCCGCTGCAGATCGCCGGGATCGGAGGTCAAGATCGCTGTCGCCTGCTGACGGCGGGCTGTCGCCACGACCGCAGCGTCGACAACGCCAGACGTGCCCGAGGCGCCCAACAAGCCCCCCACCTCGCGCGCGTGGTCCTCGGTCATTGCTTCGACCTCACACAGCCGCAGCATGCGGGCCAACGACGCCTGCCGCGCACCACCGCGCCACGCCTGCGCCAACACCGGCGCCGGAACGGTGGGGGCGATATCGCGAGCAAGCAGTTCGGCGTGCACCGCCCACATGCGGCGATCATTGCGTTCTCCAGCCAGCAGCGCGCCAGCGTCATAGACGACACCCATGCTTCAGGCGCTCTGCCGCGCCTCGCCGAGGCCGAGCATGCGATCAACGCGCAAGCTGGCATCGCGACGTTCTTGTTCGGTCAGAACACCGTTCTCGGCTTCCCACTCGGCAAACGCCCTGCGCCCGGCCTCCATCCGCAGACGATGAGCGGCACTCTCGGCCAACCACGCGCTCACCGAGGTGTCCGCCGCCGCCGCCGCAGCCTCGATCTGCGCCGCGAGGTCGCCCGCCAACGAAATCGACCGCTTCACCCGTGTCATGGACCCACTCTACCCGTCAGGTAGGACAGATGGTAGGACAACTGCCAGACACACTCGGCCGCTCGTCTGGCTGCGTGCCGGGCCCACCCCGAAGAAACCCTCGGGGGAAGAGCTCAGAACGCCGGACCTTGGCTCGATACAGCCCCTACGCCTTATGCCGTGCCGAACATGACCTCTCGGCCGTCCGGATCGACCACGGTGACCACGACATCGTCGACGGTGAGCGGTTCGATCCCGAGATCGTTCAGCTGGACGACGAAGGCCTCGCGGTCCTCGATCGTGAAGTAGAGGTGGGTGAGGTTGGAGCCGCGGTTGGGCGGGTAGGCATAGTCGGCGAACGCCTGCGCGTCGTGGATGGCGAGTTGCATACCGTCGCGGTCCAGCCGCCAGTAGGTGTAGCCATCTCCGCCGGCCTGTTCCAGCGGCAACCCGGCCACCTCGCGGTAGAACCGCGCGGTCGCTGCGGGATCGGCACCGGTGAGGAACACCCCTCGGAAAGTCGTCTTCATGCGCTCTCGTCCTCTCGTTCCGTTCGACCGGCGAACCGGCTCCGGTGCTCGTCGTGCAATTCCTGCCACCCGTAGGCCATCGCGCGCTGCCCGGTCGGACGCTCCCGATCGGTTCCATCGACGAGCATATGCTCGCCTTCGAACCGCCGAACAGCGACCGCACTGTGGCCGCCAGCCAGGAAAGGCAGGAGTGATGAGCGGCAAGGTGACGAGCATCGATGAGTACCTCGACGGGGTCGACCCCGCGTACCGGCCAGAGCTCGAACGGATCCGTGCGCTCGTGACCAGGCTCATGCCGAGCGTCGAGGAGACCATCAGCTACCGCATGCCCACCTTGAAGTACAAGGGTCGCGCCTTGGTGTACTTCACGGCATCCAAGAAGCACATGAGTTTCTATCCCTCGTCCTGGGCTATCGAAGAGCTGAAGGATCGGCTCTCGGGCTACCGGACCACAGAGCACGCGATCCAGTTCACACTGGAGAACCCGCTTCCCAGTGAGTTGATCGAAGACCTCGTTCGATTCCACGCACTCCAGATCGACCTCGACCGGCACTGACCGATCACCGGAGTCGTCAGGCACCCCCGCAAACGAGGGGGTTCACCCACCCGGGGAGCACCTCATCCCCCGCAAATCTGGGGTGTTCACAGCGTCTTCACAGGCGGACACTGAGCACACCACCGGGGCGCACGGGTTGACGCGGGCCCCACCACTTGAGTCGGTAAGGATGGTGTCGATGATGAAAGCCCGATGGAGGATGCTCGGCGCGCTGGTTCTCACCGGGGCGCTCGCGTTCACCGCGATCCCCGCGTCCGCCACGTCAGGACGTGGCCACTCGCATGCCGCCAAGGCATATGTCTGCACGGGCGGCGAGATCCCGTCCGGCACCTACTCCAGCATCATCGTGAAGGGCCAGTGCGCGGTCGCCAACGACGCCAAGATCACGGTCAAGGGCAACATCGACGTCCGGGCGGGTGCGCTGCTCGACGCGCAGAGCGCGCCGTCGACGATCACGGTCGGCGGCAACGTATACGGCGCCCGGGGCGCGATGGTCGGACTCGGCTGCCAGGCCCCGACACACACGGGCAACTCGGCGCACCCCTGCATGTCCGATCCTGAGAACGGCAAGTCCACGATCACGGTGAAGGGCGACGTCAAGCTCACCAAGCCCGCCGCAGTGATGATCAATGGCATCACGGTGCGCAGCATCAAGGTGGCCGGCGGTGGCTCTTACGAGATCCCGTGGTCGATCAAGAACAACACCGTCAACGGCAGCGTCTTGCTGTCAGGCCAGAAAACCTGGTGGATCGGCGTCCTGTTCAACAAGATCAAGCGTGACCTGGTGCTCACCCACATCAAGCTCGACGACCCCCACCCCGCCGAGAACCCGGATTCGGAGGACATGCTCTTCGTCGTCCGCAATGACATCGGCCGCCACGCCGCGTGCATGTACGTGACCAAGGGCATTACCGGCTACGGCAACACGATCGGCAAGCGAGCGCTCGGTCAGTGCTCATCACTGGTCAGCAGCCAGCCGTAGAACAGCGACGGCAACGAGGGGTCCGGCAGCAGCCGGGCCCCTCATCCGCGCCCGCTAGGAGTGGGGCGCGCGCAGCACCTTGGCGTGAAAGCTGGTCGCGTACGGGTTGTCGTTGTAGCGCTCGATCCGCTCATACCCGGCGCGATCATAGAGCGCGACCGCCTCGTGCAGGTGCTCGTTGGTGTCGAGTACCGCCCGACCGAACCCGGACGCCGCCGCGTGCTCCTCGAGCAGCCGCATCAGCCGGGAGGCGACGCCGGCGCCGCGCCAGTCGGGGCTGGTCCACAGGCGCTTGATCTCGGCGTCGCGCTGCGACAGCGGACGGTAGGCGCCGAAGGCGACCAGCCGCCCATCGCTGAGCGCGGCCAGACAGTACGCCTCCGGGTCGACCGCCTCGTCGCTCACCTCGAAACCGGAGGGGAACCGTGCGTCGAGTTCGGCGAAGTAGTGCTCCATGGCCTGGCGCGCGAGCGGCCCGTCCGGGGGAACCTCCCGGAACTCCAGCGTCGCCGCACGAAGCAGCAGGTCGGCGGTGGCCAGCGCCTCTTCGAGGCGGCGTCGCTGGCCGGGTGACAGTGGCGCGACGAGGCGTTCCACCAGGCCTTCCGAACGAAGGTCCAGCAGTTCGGCCGCCTCGGTTCCCGGTCGGGTGAGCGACACGATCCTGCGCCGGCGATCTTCACGATCCTCCGCGACGACCACCAGCCCTTCGTCAGCCAAGTGAGTGAGCATCCGCGACAGGTAGCCCGAGTCGAGCCCGAGCCGTGCGCGGAGGTCCAGCACACCGATACGCCCGCCGGGAGCGTGCGCGATCTCGAACAGCAGACGCGACTGGTTCAGCGGACGCCCGGTGCCGAGATGGTTCGCATCGAGCAGGCCAACCCGCTGCGACCAGGAGCGGTTGAACTGGCGAAAGACATCCGAGAGACCCATGTCTCTGACATTAGTCAAATAATCATCGCGTGGCGACCCCGCGCCGCGGCACGCGCACGACCCGGTTCAGCACGCCGGTGACCGATTTCTATGTCCAGATCGAGGCCGCGTCGCGAAACCCCTAGTCGCGCACCCGCCCTGTCGAACTGAACATCGAAAACGACCATCCGCACCGCGACCGACACGAGGCCGGCAACCTCGAAAGCATCTGCGACACTGGAGTGACCACCCCTGTGAGGAAGCGCCCGTGAATCGTCGTCTCGTCGTGAGCCTGTTCGGCCTGCCGCTGCTACTGCTGAGCGCATGCGCTGCGCCACCGCAGATGCCGCCGGCACCTGCGCCCGGCACCGACGCGCGGGCACCGATCGTGCAGCAGGCCGAGGCCACCCCCGACCCTTCCCCCACCCCGGTGCCCGACCTGACCCTCGGCTACCGCCGCCCGGTCTTTCCCGAGGACGCCCCGCTGCCCACGCTGACCGGCGAGCAGCAGGCGGCCTACGGCGACTGCCTGACCACCACGATCACCAGCGGCTCGGGCGGCGACTGCGCCGCCCTGCTCCAGGACAAGCTCACCGAGCTGGGCTACTTCACCGGCAAGAAGACCTCACGCCTGGGCGTCGCCGCGGTCAACGCGTTGCTGCGCTACCAGCGTTCCCGCGAGCTGCCGGCGACCGGCAACGCCGCAGAGCGGACCTGGTACGCGCTGGCCTCCGAACAGCCCGCCCGCTCGGAGGAACTGCCCGCCGAGTGCACCATCCCGGGCGTGGTGCTGTGCGTCGACCAGGCCCATGACACGCTGCGTTGGATTCGCGACGGCGAGGTGGTCAAGACGATCAAGGTGCGCACCGGCGGGTTCATCACCGAGCCGAAGACCGGCAAGTGGCGGGTGCACGCGACCGTCAACGGTTTCTACCGCGTCTACAACAAGCACCGGAACCCGAAGTCGGAGAACTACGGCGCCGGCGCGATGCCATATGCGGTCATGTTCGACCCGAACATGTACTTCCACTACTCCTCTGACTTCGCCAAGCGCGGCTATGCGACCTCCAGCCACGGCTGCGTGAACATCGGCTCCAAGGAGGAGGCGAAGTGGGTGTTCGACAACACCCCGATCGACGCGCGAGTGCTGATCTACTGAGCACCTCACGGACGGCCGCGTGCTCAGTGCCGGCACGGACACGGCGACCAAGAACACGATGACGGTAGAGGCGGTGCCCCCGCTCGGGGGGCACCGCCTCTACCGTCATCTCGTCAGCGGAACATCATCCGGTCAGCGCAGCGCCTCGATGAAGATGCCGTTGCCCGGGCCGAGCGGCAGATCGAAGAAGTAGTAGATCGCCACGACGCCCATCCACAGCACCCAGAACGGCACCACGAACGGCATCATGCCGGCGGCGAGGTTGCCGAAGCCGGCCTTGGGCATGTACTGGCGCAGGTAGGTGAGCAGCACGATCATGTACGGGTTCATCGGCGTGATCACCTGGGTGGCCGAGTCGCCGACGCGGAAGGCGGCCTGCACGAAGGCGGGTTCCAGGCCGACCAGGCCGAACATGGGCACGAACACGGCGGCCATGATCGTCCACATCGCCGATCCGGAGATGATGAACAGGTTCAGCAGCGAGCACAGCAGGACGAACAGCACGATGACGCCGAAGCCGGTCATCCCGGTGGCCTGCAACGCCTCGGCACCCGACACGGCGACCCAGGAGCCGATGCCCGACCAGTTGAACAGCGCCACGAACTGGCCCATCACGAAGGCGAGCACCAGGAACGGGACCATGTCCTTCAGCGCCTCGCCCATCAGCCGCGGCACGTCGTCGAACCCGTTGATCGACTTGGACTTGGTGCCGTACACGTAGCCGCTGGCCGCGAACAGCAGGAAGACGATGAACACGATCGAGTTGAGCAGCGGCGAGCGCGGCAGGAACTCTCCGGCCTCGTTGCGCCACGGCGAGTTGGGCAGCACCGCCACCACGGTGACCACGATCGAGGTGATCAGGGCCGTCCATCCACCCCAGCGCAACCCTCGCCGCTCGTCATCGGTCAGGGCGTGATCGGCGCCGAGATCGGTCGCCACCGTGACTTCCACGCCATCGTCCTCGATGGTGACCGAGCTCTCCCCGGACGTGCGCGCGACGGTCGGCACGTTCTCGCGGGTGAGCCGCGGCTCAAGCACCTTGTCGATCAGGAAGCCGGCCGCGATCATCAGCACCACCGAGGAGACGATGTTGAAGTAGTAGTTCGACACCGGGTTCACCGGCGCGGCCACCGCCGCCACCGTGGGCACCGTCGGCAGCACGGCGGTGGTGATGCCGGCGAACAGGGCGTCCAGCGAGGTGGGCACGATCGAGGTCGAGTAGCCCGCGCCGGCCGCGGCGAAGCCGCCGAGCAGGCCGGCGACGGGGTGGCGTCCGACCGCCTTGAACGCGAGCGCGGCCAGCGGCGGCAGGATGACGAACACCGAGTCGGCCATCACCGAGCCGGTGATGCCGAGGAAGCCGACCATGTAGGGCAGCAGCCACTTCGGCGCCGAGCCGATCGCCGCCCGGATCGCCGCCGACAGGAAGCCTGTCTTCTCGGCGATGCCGATCGCGAGCAGGATCGGCATGACGGTCACCAGAGGCGGGAAACCGATGTAGTTGGCGCCCAGGTTGGAGGTGAACCAGGCCAGCCCCTCCCCGGTGAAGAGTCCCTTGACGACCGTCGCCTTCTCCGCACCCGGCACGGACACGGTCACCCCCATCAACGAGGCGATGGTGCCGATGGCCCCCACAATGATGAACAGCCATAGGAACAGATTGAACGGTGAGGGCAGCTTGTTGCCGGCCACCTCGATCGCGGTGAGCATGCGGTCGCTGAACGTCCGCCGTCCGGTGCTTGTCTCGGTCATGCTTGTCACTCCTTCGATGAGAGCCGGGCGGTGGGAGCCACGCGGCGGACGTACTACGGGAGGCCTGCCTCCTGAAGGTGGGTTTACTGAAGTCCGGCGAAGAGCGCGTCGATGTCGCGCGGTCCGCCCGCGGCGACGAAGTCGGCATGAACCGCTTCGGCCAACGCGTCGTCGGTGAGGAAATCGAGCGCGGTGGCCGCCAGCCCGTAGGCGGCATCCGCGACGGCGGCATACGCCGCATCGGACGCCGCGGCGTCCGCGAACGCCCGGGTGTGCAGCGCCACGTCGGAGTCAGCGATCTTGATCAGCGGGTGGATTCCCGGCACCCGGAAGCTGACGTTACCGAAGTCGGTGGACGCCGCCAGCGACTCGGGCACCACGCCCAGCGGCAGCGCGCGGCGTCCACGGGCGGCCTGGCTGATCGCCCAGCGTTCGGTGAGCGGCCCGTTGGCGAGGACGGGCAGCGAGGGCGGGTGCTTGTCCCAGTTGATTTGGACGCCGACGCCGGCCATCAGCGCCGCCCCGTTGGCGATGTCGCGGATGCGGTGGGACAGGTCGGCGAGGGTCTCGGCGTACTTGGAGCGCACGTACAGGTCGACCACGGCGCGCTCGGGAATGACCGACGCCCGGGTGCCGCCCTCGACGATGACGGCGTGGACGCGGTCGACGGGGATCATCTGCTGCCGCAGCAGCCCGATGCCCTGGTAGAACAGCGAGGCGGCGTCCAGGGCGTTGCGGCCCATGAACGGTTCGGCCGAGGCGTGCGCGGTGATGCCGGTGAACACCACCTGAAGCGTGCGGCGTCCGAGCCACACCTGTTCGGCCACGTCGTAGCCGTAGGGGTGCACCATGATCGCCGCGTCGAGGCCATCGAAGGCGCCTTCGCGGGCCATGTACTCCTTGCCGGTGTGCCCTTCCTCACCGGGGGTGCCGAGCAGGACCACCCGGCCGTCGAAGGCTCCAGGATTGGCTTCGGCCACCCGGCGCAACGCGAGGTAGGCGCCGACGCCGGAGGCGCAGATCACGTTGTGGCCGCACGCGTGGCCGATCTTGGGCAGCGCATCGTACTCGGCGAGGACGCCGATGGTCCGCCCGCCCGATCCGGCGGTGAACTCGCTGCGCACGGCGGTGTCGAGGCCATGGACGCCGACCTTCGCCTCCGCCCCTTCCGAGGCGAGCAGGTCCGCGATCCGGCGAGCGGAGCGGACCTCCTCGAAGGCGGTCTCGGGGTCGGCGTGCAACGCCGACGCCAACGCGGACAACGCCGGGTGGAGGGCCGCGACAGCATCGGCGGTGGCGTCCAACAACGCCGCCGGCGCACCATCGAACGCAGACGTGATCGCAGGCGCCGAAGCGAGCCTTTGCCCGGTGTCAGCGGCCACCTGCTGGGAGTAGTACGGATCGGGGCGGGTGAGGCGGGGTTGCGCGGACATGGGTTTACGCTAGCCGGACCGAACATGCCCGGGTGGGCGTTCAAGGTTAAAGCCCCGTTTCATCATGGTCGCCCGGCGTCACGATCTGACCGGGTTCGCCCAGGCACCAGGGATCACCGTGGCAGTCTTGCCCCATGAATTCGCGACTACTGCCGTGCGGCGAGCGGGCGGTACTCGTCGAACTCGATGACCTGTCGCAGGTGTTGGCCCTCGAAGCCGCGGTGCGGATTCTGCTGGAACGCAACGAAGGCCCCTGGGCCGCGGTCGTGGACGCCGTGCCCGCCGCCCGCACGCTGCTGCTGAAGGTGCGCCATGCCGGCGCGCTCGCCGCGCTCACGGCGGCGCTGCCCTCGCTGCTGTCGGCGATTAGGTATGCCGGCGCCAGCGGCTCCGAGCGCCCACCGAGCGCGGACACCACGACGATCGCGGTGCACTACGACGGCCCCGATCTCGGCGAGGTCGCCGCGCTGACCGGGCTGAGCACCCGCGAGGTCGTCCAGGCCCACACCCGCACGCCGTGGCGGGTCGGGTTCGTCGGGTTCGCCCCCGGCTTCGCCTATCTCGTCGACGGCGACCGCCGCCTCGAAGTGCCCCGGCGCGCCGAGCCACGCACGGCCGTCCCGCCCGGTTCGGTCGGCCTGGCCGGGCCGTTCTCGGGGGTCTATCCGCGCACCTCGCCGGGCGGGTGGCAGTTGATCGGCCGCACGGACGCCGTGCTGTGGGACACCGATCGCCAACCGCCCGCGCTGCTGCAGCCGGGCTCGTGGGTCCGCTTCGTCGCGGTGGAGGACTGATGGCCGGATTCCTCGAAGTCCTCAGCCCCGGGCCGCTGGCCACCCTGCAGGATCTCGGCCGCCCCGGCTATGCGCACGTGGGCGTGGGGCCGGCCGGTGCCGCGGATCGCGGGGCGCACGCGCTGGCGAACCGGATCGTCGGCAACGAGACCGACCAGGCCACCATCGAGGTGCTGCTCGGCGGGCTGGCCCTGCAGATGCGCGGCTTCGCGGTGCTGGCCGTCGCGGGCGCCCCGGCCCCGGTCACCATCAACGGTCGCGCCGCCGATCACCACAGCCCGCTCTATCTAGCCGACGGCGACGTCATCCGCCTGGGGACGCCGCCCGCCGGGCTGCGCAGCTATGTCGCCGTCGCCGGGGGGATCGCCGAGCCGCCCGTGCTCGGCTCGCGCGCCTGGGACTCCATGGCCCGGATCGGCCCGGAACCGCTGGCCCCCGGCAAGCTGCTGCCGATCGGGGAGGGACGCCATCACGCGCCGAATCTGGGGGTGGTGCCCACTCTGCCGCCGACCCTGGATCCGGTGATGGTGGCATTGATCCCGGGCCCGCGCGACGCCTGGATCGCCGGCGGGGTGCGCCGGCTCACCGACGGTCATTGGACGGTCTCGGTGCAGTCGGACCGGGTCGGCGTCCGGCTCGAGGGCGACCCGCTGACCCGCGCCCGCGGATTCGCCGACCGAGAGTTGCCCAGCGAGGGCACGGTCCGCGGCGCCATCCAGGTGCCGCCGTCCGGGCTGCCGGTCGTGTTCGGTGCCGATCACCCCGTGACAGGCGGGTATCCGGTGGTCGGAGTGCTGCGCGAAATCGACTCCGACCGGCTCGCCCAAGCCCGCCCGGGCCAGCAAATCGTCTTCACCACCCGTCCCACGAACTGAGATGACGCCCACCCGGACACGCTGAAGGGCCCCCTTCCGGCGATGGAAGGGGGCCCTTCAGCGCAATTCAGGCCGGATCAGGCGGCGTCGAGATCCTTGGCGATGAGCCCGGCGATCTTCTCGACGGCCTCTTCGTTGTCGGATTCGACCGTCACCTCGGCGCCCTTCTCGGCGCCCAGGGTCATGATCATCAGGCTCGACGCCGCATCCACAGCGTCGTCGGCATCGGTGCCGGCGAGACGAAGGGTGATCTCGTCGTCGAACTCACCAGCCGCCTCAGCGATGAGCGCGGCGGGACGGGCGTGCAGGCCGACGGACGAGCCGACAGCCACGGTCTTGCTTGCCATATGAGTTTCCTCTCTCAGGGTTTCCGGTTAGGCGCTAACGGGGGTCTTCTTGGTGAACTGCTTGGCAGCGATCACAGCCGCAGCACCGACAACCATGCCCGCAAGAATAGCGATGATGAACCCCCACAGGGGGTCGATCGCGAAGAAGACGAACAGGCCGCCATGCGGTGCGCGGCTACCGACGCCGAGTGCCATGGTGATGGCACCGGTCACGGCGCCACCGGCCATCATGGACGGGATGACACGCAGCGGGTCGGCCGCGGCGAACGGGATCGCGCCTTCGGAGATGAAGGCGGCACCGAGCAGCCAGGCGGTACGGCCGTTCTCGACCTCGTTCTTCGAGAACAGCTTCGGCCGGATCGTCGTGGCCAGCGCCAGCGCGAGCGGCGGCACCATACCGGCGGCCATGACGGTCGCCATCACCGCGAAGGACGCCGGGGTCTGGGCATCCAGGCCCGCGGTGGCGAACAGGTAGGCAGCCTTGTTGACCGGACCACCGAGGTCGAAGCACATCATCAGGCCCAGCACCAAGCCCAGCGCGATCGCCGAGCCGCCCTGCATGCCTCCCAGGCCGGTGTAGAGCGCCTGGGTGAGCGCCGCGAGCGGCTTGCCGAGCAGCATGTACATCAGGCCACCGGTGAGGAAGGTGACCACGAGCGGGATGATCACCACCGGCATCAGGCCGGCGAGCCAGCGCGGCGGACGCAGCGTGGTGAACCACAAGGCGACGACGCCGGCGAACAGGCCGGTGACCAGACCGCCGAGGAAGCCGGCACCCAGGGTGACGGAGATGGCGCCGCCGACGAAGCCGGGAGCGATGCCGGGACGGCCGGCGAGCGCGTAGGCGATGTAGCCCGACAGGGCCGGCACCAGGAAGCCGAAGGCCGCCCCGCCGATCTTGAAGCTGATGGCGCCGAGCCAGATCCCGAGCCCACTGCCCGGGCCGATGGCGAGCGCGATATCGGCGTTCTGGCCCATCTTCTCGCACGCGTCGGCGTCGAAACCGGACGCCCAGGCGGGCAGCGCGTCACAGGCAGGGGCGAGGTTGATGTCGTAGCCGGCCAGCAGGAAGCCCAGCGCGATCAGCAGACCGCCGGCGGCGACGAAGGGCAGCATGTACGACACGCCCGTCATCAATGCCTGCTGAATCCGCTTGCCCCAGCCCAGCTGGGTGCCGGTGTTCTCATCGGAGGAGCCACCCGGAGTCCCGGACACCTTGCGGGCGTTCGGGTTCTTGGACGCCGCGAGGGCCTCTTCGACCATCTTCGCGGGCTCGTTGATGGCCCGCTTCACACCGGATTCGATCACCGGCAGGCCGGCGAAGCGCTCGCGCTCCTTCACCCCGACGTCGGTGGCGAAGATGGCCGCGGCGGCGCTGGCGATGGTGGCGGCGGGCAGCGGGGTCACGCCGCCGGAGCCCTGGGTCTCGATGATGACCTCGACGCCGGCCTCCTTGCCCGCGGCGACGAGCGAGTCGGCGGCCATGTAGGTGTGCGCGATGCCGGTCGGGCAGGCGGTGACGCCGACGATGATCGTCTTGCCGGCCGCGGGCGCGGCGGGCGCCGGGGCGGGAGCGGCATCGGCGGGCGGGTTCACCACGCCGTCGACGAGCGCGACGATCTCGGCGGGGCTTCCGGCGGCGCGCAGCGACGCGAGGAACTCCTTGCGGACCAGCGCGCGGGCGAGCTTGGTGAGCAGCTTGAGGTGGTCGGCGTCCCCGTCTGCGGCGGCGGCGATCAGGAAGACCATGTCGGCCGGGCCGTCCTTGGCGCCGAAGTCGACCGGGTGGGCCAGCCGGGCGAACGCCAGCGACGATTCGCGAACGGCGGCGGAGCGGCAGTGCGGAATGGCGAAGCCGCCGGGCATGCCGGTGGCGAACTTGGCTTCGCGGGCGAGCGCGTCGGCGGTGAGGCCTTCGGCCTCGGCACGTCCGGCCTTTTCGACGATCCGGGCGAGCGAGGCGATCACCTCCTCCTTGACGACGCCGAGGTCGGCATCGAGCGCGACCAGTTCCTCGACGATGAGTGACATCGCAGTCCCTTCCTTAGGAGTCGAGTCGGGTGATGACGACGTCCCCGGCGGGGAGGTCGGATGGAGTGGGCAGGGTGGTTCCGGGCAGGGACGCCGCGGCGGAACCGTAGCGGACGGCGCTGGCCAGGCACTCCTCGGCGGGCTTGCCCGCCACGTCCGCCAGGATGAACCCGGCCACCGAGGAGTCGCCCGCGCCCACGGTGCTGCGCACCGCGATCTTCGGCGCGGTGGCGTGCCAGGCGCCCTCGGCGTTCACCAGCACCGCGCCGGACCCGCCCAGGGTGACCAGCACGTTGGTGATGCCCCGGTCGCGCAGCTGGGCGGCCGCGGCCACGATGGCGGCGACCTCGCCGCGGGCGGCGTCCGCCTCGAAGGCGGCGGCGTCACCGCCGGTGAGCTGGGCGAGTTCGTCGGAGTTGGGCTTGATCAGGTCGAACGAGCTCGCGGGCAGCCCGGCGATCACCGCGTCCAGGGCGGCGTCGGAGGTGTCGACGGCGATCTTGCAGCCGGACGCCTTGAGCGCGACGACCAGGTCGGCGTACCAGCTGTCCGGCGCGCCGGGCGGCAGCGATCCGGACAGCGCCACCCACTTCGCACCCGCGGCGGCGGCCACGAGCTGCGCCGAGGCGGCCTCCAGGTCGGACGCGTCCAGCGTCGGCCCGGGCTCGTTGAGCTTGGTGGTGACCCCGTCGGGCTCGGTGACGGTGGTGTTGGTGCGCGGGCGGTGCCGGATCGCCGGGGCGCTGACCGCCATGAGTCCGGGCCGAGCGGCATTCAGCGCCGCCAGGTAGGCGTCATCGCCGAACGGCAGCACCGCGGTGCAACCGACGCCGGACTCGGCGACGACACGGGCCACGTTGACGCCCTTGCCGGCGGCTTGTTCGGTGGCGGACGCGACCCGCTGCACTTCGCCGCGGGCCAGCGGCCCGCCGAGCAGCAGCGTCTTGTCCATACTGGGGTTGGCGGTGAACGTGACGACGGGCGCCGTGCCGGCTCCGCTCTGCGGATCCGCGTCCACCGGATCGGTGTAAGTCATGCGCACTCCCTCGGGCGATGGTGACCTCTCGTCCGTTTATATCTCCCTCACGCAGGCCACCACAAGCGGTCAGCATACTTTTGGCGTCCGATTACTTGGTTTTGAGTCTGTTCACCTGCGTATGAGCCCGTTGTCGCCCTGCGACTCCACGGCGACCGGGCCCGCGAGCGGGCCGGGAGAGAGCCGAGGCCCCGCGTGGTCGATCCACGCGAGGCCCCGGAGACTGAGGTGGCCGGACGATCAGGCCTTGCCCTTCTCGATGTAGCTGGTGTCGTTGACCGACTCCAGGGTGAACTTGCCATCGGAGTACTTCAGGATCGAGACGGCGGCGTTCTTGATGTTGCCCTCGGGCATCACGTAGTTCTCGGTCACCGTGTCGAACAGCGCCGAGATGCTCAGGCCGTGCGAGACCAGCAGGATGCTGTCGTTGCCCTTCGCGGCCTCCTTGGTGACGATGTCGTTGATGCCCTCCGACAGGCGCGCCGAGATCGTCTCGTAGTTCTCCGCCGGCCAGTTCTTCGCGGCCTCGGGGTTGGCGGCATCGAGCTTGGCCACCGAATCGGCGAAGCTCTTGGGCGTCATGTTCTTGAGGAACTCATCCAAGGTGATGCCCTGATCGGCGGCGATGGCCGACCACATGGTGTGGTTCAGGTCGCCCTCCCAGGTGCCGAAGTTGAACTCGCGCAGGCGGGCGTCCGTCTCAAGGGTCGCCTTGGTCGCTTTGTTCTCCTTCAGGATCAACGTGGCCGTCTCGACCGCGCGGCCCGAGTCGCTGCTGTAGGCGGCGTCGAACTGGATGTCCTTCAGGCCGCGCCCAGCGGCCTTGACCACCTCCGCCCCCTCGGGCGTGAGCGGGGCGTCCGCCCAGCCCTGGACGCGGTCGGTGGTGTTGAGCATGGTCTTACCGTGGCGCACGACGTAGACGGTCACGTCCTTGACCGGCGTGGGCGACGGCGTCGCGGGGGCCTGCGGGGCGGCGGAGCAGCCGGTGAACGCGACGAGTCCGACGGTCACCGATGCCAGCAGGGTACGAATCTTCATTGATCAGCTTTCTGTTGGGGGAGCAACAAAAAAGACCCGGCGGTGCCGTCTGCGCGCGAACGCGCAGCGAAACCAGCCAGGTCTAGCTTGCCGTGGGCAATCACTATCCTCGTGATCGGCGCCGATCCTATGCAGCGCCTTTCGGTGGCGTCAAGGACGCCTTCGCGCACCCGCGCCGCCGCTCCCGGAACTGAGCGCTCACGCCAGTTCGACCTGCATCCCGGCACGGGTGAACTCGGACACGCTGGCCTCAGGCAGTCTCGTGTCGCTGATCAGGACGTCGGCGTCCGAGACACCGGCGAAGCTGACCAGGTAGTCGGCGCCGAGCTTGGAGGAGTCGGCGAGGATGAACACCTCGCGCGCCGAGCGCACCATCAGCTCCTTCATCGCCGCCTCGGTCGGGTCGGGCGTCGAGAAGCCGTGCTCGACGGAGAATCCGTTGGTGCCCATCAGGGCCACATCCACCCGCAACTGCCGCAACGAGTGCAGCGACTGGGGGCCTACCGTCGCCTGGGTGATGCCACGGACCACCCCGCCGAGCAGCACCACCTCCATCTCATGCCGGGCGGCCAGCTCGGCCGCCGAGGGCACCGAGTTGGTCACCACCAGCGTCACCCAGCTCGGCAGCAGGCTGCACAGGCGCGCGGTGGTGGTGCCGGCGTCCATCAGGACGGTGAGCCCCTCGCGGCGCGGCAGCAACTCGACCGCACGGCGCGCGATCGCCAGCTTCTCCTCCGGCCAGGACACCTCACGGTCGCCCATCGGCGCCTCCGTGAGGCGCAACTTCTCGGCGGGCACGGCACCACCGTGCACGCGGCTGAGCAGGCCCCGCGACGACAGCGCGTCCAGGTCCCGCCTGATCGTTTCGGGCGTCACGTCGAAGTGAACCGCGAGCTCGGCGACGGACACTCGGCCCAGCCCCCGCGCGCGGGTCACGATCTCGTGCTGTCGCTCCTCGGCGTACATCGTCCCAACTCCCTCGTTGAGAAACACAAGCGTTCAAACATCTTCCACGTCTTGGTATAGCGCCTTTGTGTTGACCGCGGCAAGACGGAGGCGAGATGATCAGCGGACAGCATTCCCTCAATGCGGAGGAACTTCATGGAGAGCAAGACCGTTCGTGGCACCGGCGTCGTTCCCGGATACGCGTACGCCCCTGTGGGCTGGGTGCATCAGCCCTACGTCCCGTCCGTCACCACCGCCACCATCGGCGAGGACGAGCGGCCTGCCGAGATCGAGCGCTTCAAGGCGGCCGTCGAGGTCGTCGCCGGGCGCTTCGAAGAGCGTTCGTCGCTGGCCGCCGGTGCGGCCGCCGAGGTGCTCGGCGCCACCGCGGCGCTGGCCCGCGACCGCGGCTGGGCGCGTGCGGCGACCAAGCTGATCAACTCCGGCCAGAAGGCCGAGCCGGCCGTCGCCGGTGCGATCGCCGACTTCGTCGAGAAGTTCGAGAAGATCGGCGGCCTGATGGCCGAGCGCACCACCGACCTGAAGGACATCCGCAACCGCGTCGTCGCGGAGCTGATGGGCCTGCCCGAGCCGGGTGTGCCGAAGCCGACCACGCCGATCATCCTGTGCGCCGACGATCTCGCCCCGGCCGACACCGCCGGTCTCGACCCGACGTTCATCCGCGCGCTGGTCACCCGCCTCGGCGGCCCGACCAGCCACACCGCGATCATCGCCCGCCAGCTCGGCATTCCCTGCATCGTGGCCGCCTCCGCGCTCGACACGGTCAACGAGGGCACCCTGGTGCTGGTCGACGGCGTCTCCGGCGTCATCACCCTCGAGCCCGACAAGGCCGAGGCCGAGGCGCTCGTCGAGGCGGACGCCGCCCTGCGCGCCGAGATCCGCGCCTGGACCGGCCCGGCCAAAACCTCCGACGGCGTCCACGTCCAGCTGCTCGCCAACGTTCAGGACGGCGCGGCCGCGGCCAAGGCGTCCAAGAGCGAGGCCGAGGGTGTCGGCCTGTTCCGCACCGAGCTGTGCTTCCTGACCGCCCAGACCGAGCCCTCCACCAAGGAGCAGGCCCGCATCTACGGTGAGGTGTTCAGCGCGTTCCCGGGCAAGAAGGTCGTCGTCCGTACCCTGGATGCCGGCTCCGACAAGCCGGTTCCGTTCGCGAACCATGCCGAGGAGGAGAACCCGGCGCTCGGCGTCCGCGGCATCCGCCTGGGCTGGACGAACCCCGGCCTGGTCGACCGCCAGCTGGACGCGATCCAGCTCGCCGCCGAAGACAACAACGTCGAGGCCCCCTGGGTGATGGCGCCGATGGTCGGCACCATCGACGAGGCGTTCGAGTTCGCGCAGAAGTGCCGCGAGCGCGACCTCAAGCCCGGCATCATGGTCGAGGTTCCGGCCGTGGCGATGCTCGCCGAGCAGTTCCTGGACGAGGTCGAGTTCTTCTCGATCGGCACCAACGACCTGACCCAGTACACGATGGCCGCCGACCGCATGTCGAGCGACCTGGCCATGCTGACCGATCCGTGGCAGCCGGCCGTGCTGCGCCTGATCCAGCTGACCGCCGCCGCCGGCATCAAGAAGAACAAGCCGGTGGGTGTCTGTGGTGAGGCCGCGGCCGACCCGCTGCTCGCCTGCATCCTGATCGGCCTGGGCATCACGTCCCTGTCGATGGCCAGCGGCGCGATCCCCGCGGTGGGCGTGCAGCTGTCCAAGGTGACGCTCGAGCAGTGCCAGAAGGCCGCCGTCGAGGTGGCCCAGGCGCGCAACTCGCGCGACGCCAAGGATCTGGCCGCCAAGCTGCTCGGCTGATCTGAAGATCGTTTCGTCGTGACGCTCGGCCACCCGGCTCGCGCTCGCTCGCTCGGCCACCTGGTCGGCGCTCGCGCGCTCGGCCTGGTGCTGGGCGTCACGGCGGATGCTCTGATCGGAGACCCGCGACGGTTCCATCCCGTCGCGGGTTTCGGCACGTTTGCGGCCGCCGTCGAGCGGCGGATCTGGGCCGACCGCACCGTGCGCGGCGGGCTGCACGTCGCGTTGACGGTGGGGCCGGTGGTCGCGCTCGGGGTCGCCTCGGAGCGGCTGACCCGCGGGCGTCCGGTGGCGCGGATGCTGACCACGGCGGTGGCGACCTGGGCCTCGCTGGGGGCGCATTCGCTGGCACGCGAGGGCCGGTTGATGGCCGACGCGCTGGATTCGGGTGATCTGGACGCCGCCCGCGCCCGGCTGTCGCATCTGTGCGGGCGCGCGCCCGAGGGTCTGGACGCCGAGGAACTCGGCCGGGCGACGGTGGAGTCGCTGGCCGAGAACACCAATGACGCCGTCGTCG
Organism: Propioniciclava sp.; assembly: GCF_047602245.1. GTDB lineage: Bacteria > Actinomycetota > Actinomycetes > Propionibacteriales > Propionibacteriaceae > Propioniciclava. The sequence goes on along the minus strand of NZ_JASGHT010000001.1, from coordinate 2,016,213 downwards.
CTCCCCTGTTCTGGGCCGCGACCTGCGGCGTCCCGGGGGTGCTCGGGCACCGGGCGATCAACACCCTCGACGCGATGGTGGGCCACCGCTCGGCCCGCTATGCCCGGTTCGGGTCGGCCGCCGCGCGGCTGGACGACGCGTCGGCCTGGCTGTCGGCGCGGGTCACCGGCGGTCTGGCCTGCCTGCTGGCCCCGATGGTGGGCGGCTCACGCACCGAGGCGTGGCGGGTGATGCGCCGGGACGCCCACGACCATCCCAGCCCCAACGGCGGCTGGTGCGAGTCCGCCTGGGCGGGTGCGCTCGGCGTCCGGCTGGGCGGGCGGAACGTCTATCACGGCCGGGTCGAGGTGCGCGGACGCCTCGGCGACCCCTCCTCGCCGCGTCCGGACGCCGACGCCGTGCGCCGGGCGGCGCGGCTGGTGACCGGTGTCACGGCGGCGGCCACCGCGCTCGCGGCGGCGTCGGTGGTGAAAGGATCGTGGCTGGCGCGCAAAAGGCCGTCGCCGAACGATCCGAAGGGAACCGCATGCCGGGCGTCCTGATCGCGGGCACCTCCTCCGACGCGGGGAAGTCGCTCGTGGTGACCGGGCTGTGCCGCGCGCTGCGCCGGCGCGGCATCGACGTGGCGCCGTACAAGGCGCAGAACATGTCCAACAATTCGATGGTGTGCTCCGACGGCTCCGAGATCGGGCGGGCGCAATACCTGCAGGCGCAGGCGGCCTGCGTGGAGCCGAGCAGCGCGATGAACCCGGTGCTGCTCAAGCCGGGCACCGACCGGCGCTCGTTCGTGGTGGTCCGCGGCCAGCCCTCGGGCACGCTGGAGGCCGGCGAGTACGCCACCGGACGCCGCCACCTCGCCGAGGCCGCCTTTGCCGCGTACGCCGAGTTGGAGTCCTCGTGCGACCTGGTCGTCGTGGAGGGCGCCGGATCGCCGGCCGAGATCAACCTGCGCGAGCGCGACTACGTGAACCTCGGTCTGGCGAGGCATGCCGGGCTGCCGGTGGTGCTGGTCGGCGACATCGACCGCGGCGGCGTGCTGGCGTCCATTTTCGGCACCTGGGGCATCGTCGACGACGCCGACCGGGCACACCTGGCGGCCTATCTGATCAACAAGTTCCGGGGGGACGCCTCGGTGTTGCAGCCCGGGTTGGTGGAGTTGACCCGGCGCACCGGGCTGCCCTGTCTGGGCGTGCTGCCCTGGCTGGACGGGGTGTGGCTCGACGGCGAGGACGCCCTCGACCTGACCCGCTGGCCGGCCTCGGACGCCGAAGGCGCCTTGCGGGTGGCGGTGGTGCGGTTGCCGCGGATCTCGAACTCGACCGATGTGGACGCCCTCGCCCACGAGCCGGGGGTGGAGGTGGCGGTGACCACCGATCCTCGGGTGGTGGCGGCGGCCGATCTGGCCGTGTTGCCCGGGTCGCGTTCGACCGTCACCGATCTGGCCTGGTTGCGCGACCGCGGTCTGGCGGATGCCGTCGTCGAGCGGCATCGTGCCGGACGCCCCACGATTGGCATCTGCGGCGGCTATCAGATGCTCGCCCGCACCATCGACGACCCGGTCGAGTCGAAGGCCGGGGTGGTGGACGGCTTGGGCGTGCTGCCCGTCGAGGTGGCGTTCGGTGAGAAGGTGCTGGCGCGCACCCGTCATCCGTGGCGGGGCCTCTCGGTGCCCGGCTACGAGATTCATCACGGCCACTGCACCGTCGTCGGGGACGCCGACGAGGAGTTCCTGGACGGCGTCCGGGTCGGTGCGACGTTCGGGACGCTACTGCACGGCGCGATGGAGGATGACTCCTTCCGCCGGGCATTCCTGGCCGAGATCGCTCCACTCAGCGGCAGCCGTTGGACGCCCGACCCCGAGGCGTCCGGCTATGCCGACCGGCGTGAGGCCATGATCGAGACCCTCGCCGATGCGGTCGAAGAACACGTCGACATCGACGCCCTGCTAGCGCTCGTCCGCGACTTCCGGAGTGTGCGATGACCAGGCCTGACGATGAGGTGCCGGTTACCGGCGGATCGGCGACCGGCAACCGCGGCGTCCCCCCGGTGCGTGCGGGTGTCAGTCAGCGTGAACTGCGGTTGGCGCACCGGTTGCTCGTCTTCACCGGCGAGGGCAAGGGCAAGTCGACGGCGGCGTTCGGCATGGGGTTGCGCGCGTGGGCGCAGGGATGGTCGACCGGGGTGTTCCAGTTCGTGAAGTCGGCCAAATGGCGCACCGGCGAGGCCGCCGCGTATGCCGCGCTCGACGAGCTGCACCGGACCACCGGGCAGGGCGGTCCGGTGGAGTGGCACACGATGGGGTCGGGGTGGACGTGGCTGCGCGCCACCCAGGACACCGATCCGGCGGCGCTGGCCCGCGCCGGATGGGAGCGGGTCGCCGAGCAACTCGAGCAGGGCGTGCACCGGCTCTACATTCTCGACGAGTTCAGCTATCCGCTGGCGCGCGGGTGGGTGGATGTCGATGAGGTGCTGGACGTGCTCGCCCGGCGTCCGTCACCGCAACATGTGGTGATCACCGGACGCGGCGTGCCCGAGGCGGTGCGCGAGGCGGCCGACCTGGTCACCGAGATGACGAAGATCAAGCACCCGTTCGACAGCGGGGCGAAGGGACAGCCGGGGATCGAATGGTAGAGCTTCCGCGTCTGGTGATCGCCGCGCCGAGTTCGAGCACGGGCAAGACGACCGTGACCGTCGGCCTGATGGCCGCGCTGCGCGAGCGCGGGCTGGCGGTGTCGCCGCACAAGATCGGTCCCGACTACATCGATCCCGGTTTTCATGCGTTGGCCACCGGACGCCCCGGCCGCAACCTCGACCCGTGGTTGTGTTCGGAAGAACTCCTGGTGCCGCTGCTGCTGCACGGCGCCCGGGACGCCGACATCGCCGTGATCGAGGGCGTGATGGGCCTGTTCGACGGCCGGATCGGCGCCCGCGGTTTCGGCTCGACCGCCCACGTCGCGCGGCTGGTCTCCGCGCCGGTCGTCTTGGTGGTGAACGCCGCCAGCACGTCACGGACGGCCGCCGCGGTCGTCGCCGGAATGACATCCTTCGATCCCGGGATCACCGTGGCCGGCGTCATCCTGAACCGCGTCGGATCGCCCCGCCACGAGACGGAGATCCGCGACGCCCTTGGCGAGATCGGCATGCCCTGCCTCGGCGTCCTGCCCCGGGTGAAGGACTTGAGCACCCCCTCGCGCCACCTCGGCCTGGTCCCCGCGCAAGAGCGCGACGAGGCCGCCGCGTTGATCGCCGAGGCGTCCCGCCTGGTCGCCGAGCACATCGACCTGGACGCCGTCCTCGACGTCGCCCGCTCGGCGCCCGCGCTGGACGCCGAGCCGTGGTCACCCAACGCCGTGGTGGTTCCCGTCACACGAGCATTGGACGCCGATCTCTCCCCCGCGCCGCAGCCCCCGATCACCCCCGCATCTGGATCACCGGCAGGCGTTGGCACCCCAGCGGTACGGCGCCCGAGGATCGCCGTCGCGGGAGGGCGCGCATTCACCTTCCGCTATGCCGAAACCACCGAACTCCTGGAGGCCGCGGGCTGCGAGGTGGTCACCTTCGACCCCGTGTCGGCGGCGTCTTTGCCCGAAGGAACCGCGGGCTTGTACGTCGGCGGCGGCTTTCCGGAGGTGTATGCCGAGGACCTGGCCGCGAACGCCGCCCTGCGCGCCGACGTGGCGCAAGCGGTGGCGTCCGGGCTGCCCACGGTCGCCGAATGCGCCGGACTGCTCTACCTCGCCGACACCCTCGACGGACGCCCGATGGCCGGCGCGCTGCCGATCGAGGCGGCGATGCGCCCGCGGCTGACGCTCGGCTACTACGTGGCGACTGCCCCGCGCGACACCCTGTTGGCGCGTGCGGGCGAGACGGTGCGCACGCACGAGTTCCACCGCACCGGGGTCACCCCACTGCCGGGAGCGACCATCGAACCGGCCTGGTCGATCGGCGACGAGGCCCGCCCCGAGGGCGCCTCCGCTGATCCCGCCGGACTCGGCACCCCGACCGTCCATGCCGCCTACCAGCACCTCCATTGGGCGGGCTCTCCTCAATTCGCCCAGCGTTTCGCGGACGCCGCAGCCGCCTTTGCGTCGCGAACAGCCGGCAAGGGCTGGCGACCGACGTCCGATCCGGCCGCCCCTGCGCGAAGCCACGCCGACTCTGCCGTCTTGGATGAGGCAGCATTCGACCTCGATCACCACGGAGACCGCGACGCGGCGCCCGGATTGGTCGACCTCGCCGTCAACGTGCACTCCCCCGCGCCGGGGTGGCTGATTCGGGCGGTGATGGAGTCGGCGTCCGAGTGGTCGCACTACCCCGATCCCTCCGCTACGCGCACCGCACTCGCCGCCCACCACGGCGTCAGCGAGTCCTGCGTGCTACCCACCGCGGGCGCCGCGGAGGCGTCCACCCTGATCGCTCGCGGACTCGGCGCGACCCACGCCGCGGTGGTGCACCCGCAGTTCACCGAAGGCGAGGCGGCGCTGCGCCGTGCCGGCGTCCGGGTCACTCGCGTCCTGACCAGGCCCGAGGACGGATTCGCGCTCGATCCGGCCGCGATCCCCTCCGACGCCGACCTGGTCCTGATCGGCAACCCCACCAACCCGACCGGCGCCCTGCACGCGGCGGCGCTGCTGCGCGCGCTCGTCCGCCCGGGACGCACCGTGGTCGTCGACGAGGCGTTCATGGACTTCGTCCCGGGCGAACCGGAATCCCTGATCGGCCCGGACATGACCGGCCTGGTGGTGCTGCGCTCGGCCACCAAGCTCTGGGGCATCCCCGGATTGCGCGCCGGCTACGCCGTCGGCGACCCGGCGCTCATCGCACGCTTGGCGACCCAACAGCCACCCTGGTCGGTCTCCGCACCGGCGTTGGCGGCCTTGATCACCTGCGCTTCGGACGCCGGCCGCGCCCACGCCGCCGAGGTGGCCGCACAAACCGATCACGATCGCGCGGCCTTGATCGAAGCGCTCGCCCTGGCCGGCTTCCCCGCCGCCGGCCATCCGCGCACCCCGTTTGTCCTGGTGGACGCCTCCGCGGCGGGTCCCAATGTCCGTCAACGTCTCGCCGACCAGGGTTTCGCGGTGCGTCGAGGCGAGACATTCCCCGGCCTGGGACCTCAGTGGATCAGGATCGCCGTCCGCGACACCACGACGAGCCACAGTCTGGCCGAGACCCTGGCTGGGCTACGCGCATAACACCGTTTCGGCGCCTCCGACTCTGGGCACAAGCCGATGGCCGTTAGCAGTCGACGGCCGCCCCTCACACCAACCAGAAAAGCAGCGACAAGACGATCCCGACGACGTGGGCAATCACCACCATGCCCACGTTCATCTTGCGGGTGAGCCACGCGGCGGCCGCCGCGAGAACGATGGGCAGATACACGAGCACGACGGCAGCCATGTGGTTCAAAAACGACCCCATCTCGGACGAATCGGAGAAAAGTCTTGACGCCACCAGTCCCACTTGGACGAAACACACGGCAGCCCAAAGCGCACCGAATAGGACATTGACAAGCAACCGGACCGCGCGCTCGGTCGAGGATGTTGAACCCCGACTGTCCGGCGCAACCCGCGCCTCCCGAGTTAGCATGCCTCCTCGCCCCCTTGCTAGTGGAACGTGCTATGATACCGGACGCCCGGCCGGGCATCGTCCGCCTTCCGCTGGTCTCTAGGCTTGGCTGCTCTGGATTCGGCGACTCAGCCTGCCGAACGATGCCACGAGCGCGAGCGTCCACAGCACCCAGGTGATCTCGTCGGTGCCGATGGGATTGGAATGAGGCCCTATCGCGAATCTGACCAGATAGATGGCGTAGGCGATCGCCGTGGCCACCAGCACCAGCACGATCGTTTCGGCCACGAAGCGGGAAAACATCCCCCACCGCATCAACATAGCTTCCTCCCCAGCAAGCCCGTCGTCGGGACAGGGCCGCCGCCCCATCCGTCTGCTCCAGTCCACGGTTCTACACCAAGGCCGGGGCTTCCGCCAGGCGCGCTGCACCTCGGCAAACAGGCCCCGGAAACTGTCCGATCGAGGGCGTAGGGTCGGCTTTGTCCTGTCGGGCGAACCCCGCCTGCAGGTGCCGAGGAAGGGATCCATGCCAACACCATCATCGCCACGGGCACTGCTTCAGCTCGCGCTGGACGATCTCTCCCGCGAGCAGATCTTCGCCCTGCTCGACCAGGTCGCCGCGCAGGTCGACATCATCGAGGTCGGCACGCCGCTGCTGATGCGCTACGGGGTCGAGATCATCACCGACATCAAGCGCCGCTACCCGGGCCCGAAGGTGCTCAGCGACACCAAGATCATGGACGCCGCGCACTACGAAGCGGTGCTGTCGTTCGATGCGGGCGCCGACTACGTCACGATCCTCGCCCTCACCGACGACGGGTCGGTGACCGAGGCCGTCCGTGCTGCTGCCGAATATGAGGGACGCCAGATCGTCGCCGACATGATCTGCGTGCCCGATCTGCCCGCGCGCGCCCACCAGCTCGCGGCACTCGGGGTCGACGTGATCGCCGTCCACACCGGCGTCGATCAGCAGGCCCAGGGCCGCACTCCCCTCGACGATCTGCGCGAACTGACCGACGCCCAGGCCGGCGTCCCGCTCGCCGTCGCCGGCGGCATCGCGCGCGAAACCCTGGCCGACTACCTGGCGCTCGGCCCACACATCGTCATCGTGGGCGGCGGCATCACCGGACGCCCCGATCCCGCCGCCGAGGTCGCCCACCTGCACGCCCGCCTCACGCAAGGACTGTCGTGAGCGTCCGTACTCATCTCACCGGCATCCTGGCCGAACTGACCCGCAACGCCGCGCTCGTCGACGACGCTCAACTCGCCGCCGCGGTGGCCGAGATCCAGCGGGCGAACCATCTCTTCCTGGCCGGAGCGGGACGTTCCGGGGTGGCGATCACCGGTTTCGCGAACCGGCTGATGCACCTAGGTAAGTCGGTGTCGTTGGTCGGCGAGATCACCAGCCCGCACTCCCGGCCGGGTGATCTGTTGATCATCGGCTCCGGGTCCGGCGAGACCGCCAGCCTGGTCGCCCTGGCCCGCAAGGCGCACGCCGGCGGCGTCCGGATCGTGCTGATCACCATGGACGACCGCTCCACCATCGCCGGGTTGGCCGACGTGTGCGTGGTGCTGCCCGGCGTCTCGCCGAAGCTGCGCGCGGCCACGGCGGTCACGTCGATCCAGCCGATGGGGTCGGCGTTCGAGCAGATCTCGTTCCTCAGCTACGACGCGATCATCCTCGAACTGATGGACGCCCTCGGCGAAACCTCCGAGACGATGTTCCCCCGCCACGCCGACCTCGAGTAAACGTCGTCATCGCGCACGCTTCTTCTTGAGGTTGCCCGCGCGCAGCCTGCCGATGGTGACGACTATGGTCGCCAGAAGTGGACGTTATGGCGACCATAGTCGTCATAACCGCGACCGCCCTCAGGTTAACGCGCACGGCGTCCGGCCAACCGCCCACCGAACGGACTGCGACGAAACACCGCGGCGGCGCGCGAGACACTGGTGTTCCCGCACTCGCCACCACCGAAGGACACCTCGCGCCGATGAAGGACATCCGCCTCATTGCCTCCGACATGGACCACACCCTGCTCACCAGCAGCGGCGAGTTCCCGCCCGGATTCCATGACCTCGTGGCACGCCTCAATGAGGCCGGCATCACCTTCGTGGCCGCGAGCGGGCGCGCGCTGATCAGGCTGCGGCGGATGTTCCCGCAAGGCGGCCCGGGGATCGCCTACATCGGCGACAACGGTGGCGCGATGGTGCACGACGGCGAGGTGCTGTTCACCAGCGTGATGGACGCCGCACGCTACCGGGAGATGGTCACCCGCACCCTGGAGGCGACCCGAGGCGTCCCGATCGTCTGCGGCGTCGGCCGCGTCTACACGCTTGCCGAGTATCGCGGCTACGAGGACGCCTTTCGTGTCTTCTTCGGCGAGGTCGAGTTCGTCGGCAGCCTCACCGATCTCGACGTCGACGTGGTGAAGTTCACCGCCTACTTCCCCGGCGGCGACGCCCTCCGGCACCGCGACGAGGTGTTCGATCCGGCCTACTCCGAGGAGTTCTCGATCACCCTCGGCGGCCCGCAGTGGCTCGACATCATGAATCCCGGCGTCACCAAGGGCAGCACCCTGCTCCGGTTGGCCGATCACCTCGGCCTGGAGCCCGGCCAGATGATGGCCTTCGGCGACACCTTCAACGATCTCGAGATGCTGGACGCCGTCCGGCACAGCTACGCGGTCGCCAATGCCCACGACGTCGTGCGCGAACGCGCACGCTTCCTGACCGGCTCCAATGACGAGTACGGCGTCGTCCAGGTGATCGACCAGGTCCTCGCCGCGAAGTCCTGAGCCACCGAACTGCCGGAATCGTCACACTCATCTCCCGCCACGGCCGGAATCCCAAGGATTCCTGTGACGTTTCCGGCAGTCCTCGCCCGAACACTGCAAAGATCAGGCCGGCAACAACCAGCCTCGGCTGCGCGGGAAGTCGACCTCGACCAACTCGCCTTCGACCATGATGTCGGACGGATCGGGGTCGGCGACCTCGGCGATGATCGTGCCGGCGTCGGTGTCGATCTCGTACTCGACCACCGAGCCGTAGAACACCGCGCGCAGAATCCGTCCCCGCCCGCCGACCACGGCCTCCCCCGGCGCGACATCGGCCGGAGCGTCGGCCACCCGCCGCACCTGCACCGACTCGGGACGCACCAGCACCACGTGCGCGGTAGCGGACGCCGCCCCGGGCGCGGCGGGCAACTCGCGCTGACTCCCCAGAACGTCGACCCGGGCCACGTCGTCGACGACGCTCACCGAGGCCGGGTCGAGGAAGTTCGCCGAGCCGATGAAGTCGGCGACGAACACGGTGGCCGGACGCCGGTAGATCTCGTCCGGGGTGCCGCACTGCTCGATCTTGCCCTTGTTCATCACCACGATCCGGTCCGACAGCGACATGGCCTCGTCCTGGTCGTGGGTGACGTACAACGCGGTGATCCCCAACCGCTGCTGCAGGGAGCGGATCTCGGTGCGCATCTGCACGCGCAGCTTGGCGTCCAGGTTCGACAAGGGCTCGTCGAACAAGAGCACCTTGGGCCGCATCACCATCGCGCGGGCCAGGGCGACGCGCTGCTGCTGGCCGCCGGAGAGCTGGTTGGGCGCGCGTCCTGCGAGCTTGACCAGATCCATCGACGCCAACGCGGAGTCGACCGCCTCGGTGATCTCGGCCTTGCTCATCTTCTTCAGCTTCAGGCCGTAGGCGACGTTGTCGAAGACGCTCAGGTGCGGGAAGAGCGCATAGCTCTGGAACACCATCGACATGGGCCGCTTGTCGGGGGTGAGCCGGGTCATGTCGGCGCCGTCGAGCAGGATCTCGCCCGAGGTCGGGGTCTCGAATCCGGCGATCATCCGCAACGTCGTGGTCTTGCCGCACCCGGACGGCCCCAGCAAGGTCAGGAACTCGCCCGGTTCGGTGACCAGGTCGACGTCGTCGACCGCGCGGGTGGTGCCGTCGCGTCCGGTGAACTCCTTGACGAGGCTGGTCAGGCTGATCCGCCCCGTGTCTTCGTGGCGTCCTGCGATGGTCATGCTCCGGCTCCAATCTGGGTGCGGACGTCGTTGCGCCCGTGCACGAGAAGGGTCATCAGGCCCATCACCGCGAGCACGATGATCAGCAGCAGGGTGCAGAAGGCGAACGCGTTGCCGAACCGGCCGGCGTCCACTTCGGCGAGGATCTGCTTGGTCATGATCTGCGTCTGCGGTGTGGTGATGAAGATGATGGGTGACAGCGTGGTCATCGACCGCGCGAAGGCGTAGATGAGGCCGGCCAGGAAGGCGGGCCTGATCAGGGGCAACGTGACGGTGCGGAACACCGTGGTGCTCTCGGCTCCCAAGGACGCCGCGGCCTCGTCGATCGACGGGTCGATCTGTTGCAGCGCCGCGATGCCGGTGCGCTGGCCCGAGGGCAGCGAGCGGATCACGTACACCATCACGATCGCGATGGCGCCGCCGAACATGGCCGCGCCGCCGCCCAGCGCCGGCAGCAGCTGGTAGGTGGTGCCGCCCAGCTGGACGCGCAGCGGCGTGTTGAACGCGATGGCGTAGCCGATGCCGACGACGGTGCCGGGCACGGCCAGGCCGAGCATGCCGAGGAAGTCGAGCAGCGCCGAGCCGCGCTTGACCTTGCGGACCACCAGCCAGGCCATCAGCATGCCGAGGACGCCCGCGACCGGCGTCGCGAGCAACGCCAGCAAGGTGGTGTCCTTGATCGACTCGTTGCCGATCCCCGACAGCACGTAGGCGAAGTTCGCCAAGGTGAACTCGTTGTTCACGCCGAGGATCTTCGTGAACGCCCCGACGATCACGGTCAGGTAGATGAGCACGATGAGCGCCAGCACCAGGATGCCGAAGGCGAGCAGCGGCACCCGCCCGGACGGGTGGGTGATCAGCCGGCGCTGGCCGGCGGGCTTGCCGGTGACGCTGACGGTGGAGCGGCGGCTCACCCAGTACTGCTGGATCACGAAGACGAGCAGCGCGGGCATCAGCAGCACCAGCGAGTACGCCGATCCGGCGACCACGTCGTATTCGCCGGTGATCGCGATGTAGGCCCGCGAGGCGAGCACGGTGAAGTCGCCGCCGATGACCAGCGGGTTGGCCAGGTCGGCGATCGCCTCGACGAACAGCAGCAGGAAGGACGCCGCGAAGCCCGGGATGAGCATCGGCAGGGTAACCTTCCAGAAGGTCTGCCACTTGGACGCCCCCAGGTTGGCCGAGGCGTCGTCCAGGGCCGGGTCGAGGTTCTCCAGCATGCCCTTGAAGTTCATGTAGGCGACCGGGAAGAACGACATCACCAGCACGATGGTCAGGCCGGGCAGGCCGTAGATGTTGGTGTCGAGGCCGAGCATGCCGTGGGTGATGATGCCGCGGCGTCCGATCAGGGTGATCACCGCGGTGGCCGCCGCGAACGGCGGCGACACCACGGGCAGCAGGCAGAGCAGGTGGAACCATTTCTTGCCCTTGAAGGCCACCTTCACCTGCACGTAGGCGAGCAGGAATCCGAGCACGGTGCCGAGGACGCCGACGACCGTGCCCAGCACGAAGGTGTTGATCACGATCTGCCGGTTGACCGGGTTGGTGAGGGTCGAGGAGGCGACCTCCCACCCGCGGGTGCTGAGCGCCTGGCCGAAGATGGAGGCCAGCGGGTAGATGATCAGCACCCCGAGGATCAGCACGACGACAGCGACCACGGCGGCGGTCGGCCAGTCGAAGGCCTTGCGGCGTCCGCGTCCGCGCGTGCGCGCCGGGGGCGGGGCGGCCGGGGCCGCCGTGGAAGCTGTCGTCATCGGATCACGCCTTCGGCTGGGCCGCGATCTCGGCGTCGAAGCGGGCGGTCAGGTCCTTCTTGCGCTCGGCGGCCTTCGCGAAGTCGTAGTCGACCAGCTTGATGTCGGCCAGGTTGGCCATCCGCGAGTCGCTCTTCGTCTTCGGGTTGGTCGGCAGCTGGTAGGAGCCGACGGTCGGGCCGAGTTCCTGCGCTTCGGCGGTCAGCGCCCAGTTGGCGTAGTCCTTGGCCGCTGCGGCGTTCTTGCTGTTGGCGACGACGGCCACACCGCCGACCTCGAAGCCGGTGCCCTCGCTGGGGAACGACACCTCCAGGTCGGTCATGCCGCGCTCCTTGTACAGCACGCAGTCGTGGCTGAACACGAGGCCGACGGCGACCTCACCGCGTCCGGCGACCTGGCCCGGCGCGGTGCCCGACTTGGTGTACTGCAGCACGTTGTTGTGCATCTTCGCCATGTAGCCCAGGCCGGCGTCCTCACTGCCGAGGCGGGTCACCTGGGTCCACAAGGTGGTGAAGGCGGTGCCGGACGTCGACGGGTGCGCCGTCGAGATCTGCGACTTCAGCTTCGGGTCGAGCAGGTCCTCCCACGACCCCGGCACCTCGACGCCCTTCTCCTTGAGCACCTTGGTGTTGGAGCAGAAGCCGAGCACGCCCACGTAGACGCCGTTCCAGTAACCGTTGGCGTCCTTGTACTTCTCGGGAATGTCCTGGGCGTTCGCGGGGGTGAACTTCTCCAGCAGGCCCTGGTTGGCGGCGGCGCCGTAGCCGTCGGCCGGGCCGCCGTGCCACACGTCGAACTCGGGGGCGTCCTTGGTGGCGCCCAGGCGCGCGACGGTCTCGCCCGAGCTGAGCCGCACGAACGAGGTCGGGGTTCCGGTCTTGGCCTGGTAGGCCTTGGTCCAGGCGTCACAGATTTCCTCCATGGCGCCGCAGGCGACGGTGAGCTTCGCATCGGCGGCGACCCCGCCGGCCGACGGGCTGGCGGCGGTGTCGACCGCACACCCCACCATGGACAGCGACATCGCGACGGCGGCCGCGGCCCCGCCCAGCACACGCTTCTTGATCATGAACGACTCCCTTGACGTTTCACCGGGGTCACTCGCCCGTGACCCGCATCTCGGCAGTCTAGGAATCGTCCTGGGCGCGCGGCGACGGCTCCGAGAAGGGAAAACATCACACTTCCGTGATGTTCGTCACCCGGAGCCGGGCGAGGTCACGAACCGGTAGCCACGTCCGTGCTCGGTGACGATGACGGCCGGCTCGCCTTCACTTTCCAGTTTGGCACGCAACCGGTAGATCGCGGTACGCAGCGCGCCGCGGCCCCGCCAGGCATCGGTGGTCACGCCGATCGCCTCCAGCAGCAGATCGGTGCCGACCGTGCTGCCGGGACGCTCGGTGAGCAGCCACAGCAGCCGGAACTCACCCGGGGTGAGATGCAGTTCGCGGACGCCGCGGCGCGCGTCGGCGCGGGCGGCGTCCAGCACCAGGTCCCCCACCGTGCGCCGGGTGGTGACCAGCGGCTGGGCGGGCGCGTCCTGGGCGCGGCGCAGGATGGCGGCGACGCGCAGCACCAGTTCGCGCGGGCTGAACGGCTTGGTCAGGTAGTCGTCGGCTCCGGCCTCCAGCCCCGCGACCCGCTCGGAGGTGCGGCTCAGCGCGGTGAGCAGGACGACCGGCACCGCCGAATGGTCGCGGATGCGCCGGCAGAGCTCGATCCCGCTGGTCCCGGGCAGCATCACGTCGAGGACCACCAGCGAGACAGGGTGCTCGGTGAGCAGCCTCCAGGCATGGGCGGCGTCCGGCGCGGTCAGCACCTGGTGGCCGGCCGCCTCCAGCGCCAGCTGGAGGATCTCGACCATGCGCGGCTCGTCGTCGACGACGAGGATCGTCGCGGGCATCACACGCCCACCTCGGCCTCGGTCACACCCTGCGCGGCGTCGGTCTCGCGCGCGGACGCCGCCCGCGGCAGGCTGCACAGGATCGCCGTGCCGTGGTCGACCATCGAGTCGACCAGGCAGCGTCCGCCATGCAGTTCGACGACGCGGCGGGTGATGAGCATCCCCAAACCGTGTCCGGTTTCGCTCTTGCCCGCAAGCCCTCGCCGGAACAGTTCGCGGGTCTGGTCGGGCGTCATCCCGGTTCCGTCGTCGCTGACCACGATGAGGACGCCGTCTTCGGCCGCGCGGACGGTGACCGCGATCCGGGCCTGGGTGCCCGCATGCCGGGCAGCGTTGGTGATCAGATTCGACAGCGCCTTGCGCAGCAGCGCGGCATCGCCGACGATCCGCGGCGAGGCACCCCGCGCCGACAAGGTGATCTGGTTGGGGTAGAGGCGGCGCAGGTCGCGGACGACCCCGTGCGCCAGCCGGTGCACATCCACCTGAGCGCTGCGGAACTGGAACAGTTCGGCGTCGATCCGGGCGTCGACGAGCAGATCGGCGGCGAGTTCGGTCACCTCGTGCGACTTCACGGCGATGGTGTCGATCAGGCCGTCCTGGGCACCGGTGAGCGGGCCGGCGGCGTGGTCCTGCAGCAACTCGACGGCGCCGGCGATCAGGGCCAGCGGTGTGCGCACCTCGTGACTCACGATGGCGACCCGGTCGGCGCGGTCCTGGGCGAGGGTCCGCCAGCGGTCGTTCTCGACCGCCAGCAGGTTCGCACGCCGGCGCTCGCGCCGCCACAGCCACCCCAGCCCACCGGCACAGGCGAGCGCGATGATCGCGACGATCACACCCACCTCGGCCATGGACGAAGGGTAGTCCGGTCCCTGCCCGCGCGGGCAGGGACGAACCGGGTTGGCGGCCGGTGTCCGGACCGATGTTCGCGGACGCCGGCGCGGGCGGGACGAACGGCACGTCCCGCCCGGCGAGGGTCAGCCGCGCGCGGCGGCCGCCTCGATCTGGGCGAACACGGCATTCAACTCACCCTCGCGGCGGTCGGCGGGGGTGAGGCGTCCGTCGGTGACGTCGGCGAAGGTGCTCAGGTTGACCTCGGCGCGCACTCCGGTCATCGAGAAGTTGGCCACGATGGCGCGCCAGTGCTCGATGGCGCGGACGCCGCCCACCACGCCGTAGCCGACGAACCCGACCGGCTTGCCGATCCACTCGCCACCGAGGCTGTCGACGGCGTTCTTGAACGCGCCCGGCACGCTGTGGTTGTACTCGGCGGTGACGAAGACGAAGCCGTCGCAGGCGTCGATCGCGTCGCTCCAGCGCTGCACCCGCTCGTCGTCGTAGGACTTGTTGGCCGCCATCGGGTGGGCGGCACCGGCGTACAGGGGCACGTCGAAGTCCGCCAACTCAATGAGTTCGTAGGACGCCGCGCCGTCCCGCTTGGCCGCCACCTCGGCGATCCACGCGCCGACCTGCGCACCGAGCCGCGACTCGCGGATGGACCCGACGACGATTCCGATCTTCATGCTCTCTCCTGGGATATTGAGTGAAACTTCAACCACCAGAGCAACGCCCCGAGCCGCGCGAGCATTCCCTCCCGGACACGCTCCCCGTAGTGGTCGGCGAGCCTGGCGAACGCGGTGGTGCCGCCGATGCCACCTCAGCACGCGGCAGAGAGGACGCCTCCGCCTGGTGCGCTCCCCCCCAGCCCCCTAGGGTCAGCCCATGAAGGCACCTCTCGATCCGTGCGACCTGGTGATGAAGGGTGGGATCACCAGCGGAATCGTGTACCCGAAGCTCGTCACCACCCTGGCGAAGCGCTACCGCTTCGGATCCATCGGCGGCGCGTCCGCCGGGGCGATCGCCGCCGCGCTCACCGCGGCCGCCGAGCACCAGCGCGGGCGCGCCTTCGCGGGCGAGACTCCACACCGGGACGGGCCGGTCGGCTTCGACCGCCTCGAAGGGCTGCCCACCGAGCTGGGCGGGGTCTTGCAGGGCCTGTTCGTGGCGCGCACCGACCTCACCGAACACCTCGGCGCGCTGATGGACGTCGTCGACCTCCCCACCTGGCCGGCCAAGCTCCGCGCGGTGGTGGGACGGGTGGCGCGCGCCGTACCGGGGCCGTTCTGGCTCGGCGTACTGGGCAGCCTCGCCCTCGGCACCCTCGCGGGGATCGCACTCGCGACGACCGGAGCGAACGCATGGCTCGCCGGGATCGTCGGGCTGGCGCTGGCCGGGCTGGCAGCGGTCATCGGGCTGGCGCTGGCCGTGGTGACGTTCGTGCGCGTGGGCATCGAACGCATGGACGACAACGGCTTCGGCCTCGTCCGCGGCCTGTCCAACCCCGGCGAAACGCCAGGAAGCGCCCTCACCGAATGGCTCGCCGACACACTGGATTCGGTCGCCGACCTGCCCGCCGGCGAGGTGCTCACCTATGGGCACCTGTGGGGCGCCGAGGCGTCCGCCGTCTGGGAACGGCTAGGCCTGGAAACCCTCGCGGCCGTGATCGACCCGGCAAAGCTGGACGAGTTCGCACCCGACGTGGACCTGCAGATGATGACGACCTGCGTCTCACTGCGGCGTCCGTACACCTTCCCGCTGCGCACGCGGATCTTCCACTGGTGCCCGGACTGCTGGGCCGACTACTATCCGCCGCGCGTACTCACCCACCTGCGCGAGCACTCGGCTCCGGCCGAGGCGCAGTACAAGCACGTGAACGACGAGCAGGTGCTGATCCCGGCCATCTGCCCGGCGCACCCGCGGACGGAGTTGCGCTCGCTGCCGTCGGCACCGAGCATGCCCCTGATCGTGGGCGTCCGGATTTCGCTGTCCTTCCCCGGCCTGATCAGCGCCGTACCGATGGCGATCATCGACCACTGGCGTGCGCAGCCGCACTGGGCTTATGCGCAGGTGTGGTTCTCCGACGGCGGCCTGACCAGCAACTTCCCGCTGGAGTTCTTCGACAGCCCGATGCCGCGGCACCCGACCTTCGGGATCACGCTGGAGGAACGGCACCCCGACTTCCCCGACCAGGGCGCCTACCGCCCCGCGGACAACCACAGCGGCATCCTCGGTCGCGTCCGCACCGTCGACGGCACCGTGTCCTTCCTCACCTCGCTGGTCGGGGTGCTCACCGACTGGCGGGACGCCCTCACCATTCCCGCAGCCGGCAACCGCGACCGCGTGGTCGAGTTGCGCCTGCCCACCCACGCCGGCGGTCTGCACCTGGCGATGCCCGCCGACGTCATCGAGGAGGTCGCCGAACTCGGCGCGGAGGGCGCGGAACAACTGGCGCAGTTCGACTGGGACAACCATCGCTGGATCCGCTATCGCACGGCGACGACGGGGCTGGGCGATCTGATGCACGGCATGCGGCGTGCGGCCGGTCAGTACGTCGATCTGGTGAACAGCGCGGAACCGCCGAGCTATCCGGTCGGGCGTCCCGCCGACGACCGCGCCGCCAGCAAGGCACTCCTCGATGCGGCCAACACGCTCGCCGATCTGGGCAACCCGGCCCACACCGGCAGCGTGCCGAGCCCGCGCCGCCAGTTCACGGCCACGCCGAAGGCCTGAGTCAGGACAGGACGGGCAACTGCCACGGGTAGGTGAACGAGGTGCCGCGCGCGGTCTTCACCGCGCCGACGATGCCGAGCACGATCGAACCCAGCGCGCCGATGATGATCATCGGGATGCCGATGATGGCGAGGATCACGGTGAAGCTCAGGATCCACCCGATCACGCTCACCAACCACATCGTCAGGACGAAGTTGAAGGCGCCCGCGGACGCGCGGCGAACGAACGCCGACTTGTCTTTGTACATCAGCCACACCAGCAGCGGGCCGACGACGCTGAGCCAACCAGCCGACACGACCGAGGCGATCGGCGCGGCGAGGTGCGCGAGGATCGCCCACGTCCGCTCATCGGCACTCACCGGAGCCTGGTAGCCGCCGTAGCTCTGGACGCCGTAGGGGTTGCTCGCGTACGGATTGGCACCGTAGGGCGAGGTTCCAGCAGCGGAGTACGGATCCTGCGGAGGCGTCGACGCGTAGGGGCCGTAGGGAGCGGACGGCTGCCCGGCGTTCGGGAACGGCGGCGGGGCGTCCATCGGGTTGGCCCAGGTCTGACCGCTCGGGTGTTCGGGGCTATCGGAGTGGCGGGGCTGTTCGGTCATACCGCCATTGTGGCCCTGCACCGGCCGTCTCTGAAGGGCAGCCGGGGACGCCCCAGGGGCCATGGGGGGAAAACCCGTCCCGTGCGAGCACCGCACGGGACGGGTCCGGATCAGCGTCCGTTGAGGTAGTTCTGCAGGGCGCGCGTGGTCTGCGAGCCCCACTTGCCGTCGACCTTGGTGCCGACGAGCCGCTGCACGGCGCGGGTGGTCTCGGCGTTGCGGACGCCCGTCACCCGGACGCCGACCTTCGCCTGGAGCGCGCGGGTCGTCTTCGGACCCCAGACGCCGTCGGGCGTGCTGCCCACCCAGCGCTGCATCGCGGCGACGGTCGCCTTGTCGAGCCTGCCGGTGACGGAGAGCGAGCCGCTCGGCCGCTCGGCCGACCGGCTCGGGGTGCCACTCGAGCTGGAGCCGCCGGACGGCTGCGCATTGCGGTCGGCGCCGCCGTTGGCGCGGGTCAGGCCGGCCTTGCGGGAGCACACCGGCCACGCACCCGGCCCCTGCCCCTGCAGCGTGCGGCGTGCGATCGCGATCTGCTGGGCCTTGGTGGCCTTGTGGGCGTGCGAGGCGTACTGGGTGCCGCCGTAGGCCCGCCAGGTGGACGCCGAGAACTGCAGTCCGCCGTAGTAGCCGTTGCCGGTGTTGATCGACCAGTTGCCACCGGATTCGCACTTGGCGACGCGGTCCCACACCGCGACGTCCCACGCCTGCGCCTGAGGGGCGGCGACGACGCCTGCGAGCGCGATAGCGCCGGCGAGCGTGGTGGTGGCCAGCGTCCGGGCAACGATGCGGGGAGCGGTCATGAGCAGTCCTCCTAGACTCAAGGTTTCCGGCATCCTAAGCCAATCCTGAGAAATTCACCAGTCTTCCTTCGCAAGCTCTCAGATTCACCGGCACCGCGGCGCGCCGTCCGCTCTGCGAAGATGGGGGCGCTGAAAGGAGTGGCCGATGACGCCAACCCGCACCATCGCGGTTTTTCACCCCACGTCGTACCGGGAGTCCCGTCTCATCGGCGAGCGCTTCCGCGACGGGTCGGTGGTGATCCTCGACCTCACCCGGCTGCCCGAGGACGACCGTCACCGGCTGGTCGATTTCGTCGCCGGCCTCGTCTTCGGCGTCCAAGGCAATATCGACAAGGTCACCGCCTACGTCCTGGTGCTGGCGCCGCCCGGAGTGGTCGCCATCGACGACCAGGAGCACCTGACCGGGTCGTTCTACAACCAGAGCTGACATGTGAGACGGTTTGGGCTGATATCTGAAACGCCCCCCGCGCACTGGTCACAGCGACAACAATAAAGGGCATGGATACCGCATCCTCTGCCATCAATCTCCGCCTCAACCTCATCGGTCAGCCCATGGTCGATGCGGATGACTTCGCCAACGACACGGCGGTGGCGCCTCTGCTGGCCCGCCAGCGCGAGATGTCGCGACGCCTGTCCGACCGGCTGTGCCCGACGGATCAGCGCATCCAGAACTTCCTCGACGACTACCTGGCCGGCACCTCGACCAGCCCGCAGCTGCCGCGCCAGACCCTCGTGCTCGACCAGCCCGGGCTGGCGCGCGCCCTCTCCCTGCCGCTGGACGCCGACGAGTTCTCCTCGCACCTGCTGTCCAGCTACCGGTTGGTGAACGGCGTCCTGCACAACCCGGCCAACGACCGTCGGACGACCGCGGGCGTCTTCCACATCGCCAAGGGGGGCCTGCCGATCCCCGACGACAAGATCGCGGTCAACCGTGACGTCGCCTCGCGCATCTTCGCTGCCGCCTTCAATCCGCCGCGCGAGGCGCTGCGCCTGCCGTGGTCCTCGACCGCCAACAACCCGGCCGAGTGTTTCGTGTCGCTGCTGCTGCGCCCGGCCGTGGTGCCGGCAGTGGCCGGCGTCACCCCGGCCCGCAGCCTCGAGGTGCGCTTCATCGTGCCCGGCGGCATGGTGGCCAACCTCGACTTCGTCGAGTCCATCTTCGGCAACGGCGGCGACCCCTACCTGCCCGAGCACGATGCGTCCCTCGACCCCGAGCATTGGACCGGCCACACCGGCCTGGTCGTCCTCGCCCCGCACCTGACGGCGCTCACCAAGAAGGAACTGGGCATGCCGCACGTCTCGCAGGCGAGCGAGCGCGAGAAGCGCGACGGCCAGTGCTGGACGACCGAGGACGAGCGCTACAACGGCGGGCAGGCCTTCAAGCTGTGCATCCGCGACGCGCGCGGCGTGATCGCCACCGTCATCGCCGACAACTACTTCGGCTACTGCAAGAAAGAGGTCAAGACCCAGATCTCCTACTCGGCCAACCTGGTCGGCAACGCCGAAGAGGAGCACGCCGGCGGCGCCGTCGTGTTCCCGGCCTACAACCTGGGCGTCGACTGGACCGACGACCGCACCCCGGCGTCCTATACGGTCGCCCAGGTGCTGGAACGCGACCCCGGAGCGTGGGCCAAGCACCCCGAAGGCCACGCCGACCATGCGACCTGGCCACACCTCACCCTGGTGCCGGCCGGCGCGACGTTCTCGATGTCCACCCAGACCATCACCTGGGACAACGACGAGGGCGCCGGCACCATCTCGCTGCAGGTGCCGCATACCTATCTGCTGCCGAACGGCTACCGCGTGCACGCCAAGCACCGCGAGACCGACAAGAAGTACTGGCACCTGGTCGGCACCGTTCCCGAGCCGACGCACTGCCACAAGCCCGCCACCGTCTCCGGCGGCGGCAAGTCCGAGATCTCGAAGTCGCTGCTGGACGCCTTCATGTTCGGCACCAGCTTCGTGTCCGGCTTCGAAGCCGACATGAAGCGCGTTCAGGAACTGATCGACACCGACTACTCGTCCCGGTTCGCCGACCCCGAGCTGAACGGCACCGACCATCGCGGCCTGCTCTCGCAGGAACGTTCGCTCGGGTCGGTGATCAAGCTGATGACGCGCTCGGACGACTACCACGAGGAGTACAACGAGTTCGTGCGGGCGATCCCCGATCACGTCAAGGAACTGCTGTTCACCGTCAAGCGCTACTACCGGCCCGAGTGGGGCAATGACTGGCGCTCGCACTTCAGCGTGAACACGTTGAACGGCCGCGAGGGCAACGCCCTGCGCCGTGACGGCCGCGAGATCATCGTGAACTACCTGCGGGTGGGCTTCGAGGCGGACGGCAGCTGGCGGCTGTTCTCGCTGCGTCCCGATTTCTCCGCGGCGGTCAAGGTGCAGTCCGAGGACGACATCACCGCGTCCACGGTGGTGCCCGGATCGGCGCTGCCGGCCCACGGCAGCGAACTGTCCCGCAAGATCGTGGTCAACTGCGAGCAGCGGCTGTTCCAGCGTCCCGATGACGCGATCCACCGCGGCTACGACAAGCAGACCGAGATCGACATGGCGCGTCCCGATACGTTCATCTCGAACTTCGAGCCGCTCACCCGCACCGACGCGCGGGAGATGATCGAACAGGTGCAGGAGTTCTCCAAGTTCACCGATCCGATGGCGAGCCTGGTGCGCACGGCCGCGGCGAGGGCCGACGGCGAGAGCCCCGCCTACTTCGCGGCGTCTTCGGAACCCCGCCTGGTCAACGGCAAGCGCAGCAAGAACCCGCGCTACCTGCAGGTGCGCCCCGATCTGGCCAACCCGGAGGCTACCGCGTCCGCCGATGTGGCGATGCACCTGTTCCGCCGGGTGCCGTTGTCGCAGCCGTGCCCCGCGCCGGTCGACATCGTGGCAGCCGGACGCCGCAACAACGCCGCCGAGCCGGGGGTGCCCCCGCTGTGCACCTACAACCCGCTGCACTACATGGAACTGCCCGAGCTGTTCATGGAGTTCATCAGCTCGATGACGGGCAAGTCGCCCTCGACCACGGGCGCGGGCTCCGAGGGTGCGATGACCAAGGCGCCGTTCAACGCGCTGCCGGCGATCTACGACCTGAACGCGGCGCTGCTGTCGTTCGTGCTCACCGGCTACGACGGCTGGCTGTCCTCGGCCGGCACCATCGGCCCGAACGTGCGCATCGACCACGACTTCTCGCTGCTGGTGCCCGAGCTGTTCAGCCGGATGAAGCTGCAGGAGCGTTCGGCGTCCGCGCTGATCGCCGAGGGGTACCTGGAGAAGCTGGAGGACTTCGAGCACGACGGCAAGCCGGTGCTCGCCAGCCGGCTCGGCTACCGGATGAACGAGGCCTTCGCCACGCACTTCTTCGGCCGGATCTTCCTGCATCCCGAGGTCGTGTTCACCCCCGAGATGCTGGCGCCGGAGACCCAGAGCATGGACACCTTCGCCGAGTCGATGGCCACCATCGTCGCCACGCACCAGCGCGTCGCGCAGGCGTACTTCGACGACGGCACCATCGCGGCGGCCGTCCCGCCGCTGCACGGGCTGCTGGAGATCATGGCGCGCGGCCGCACCGCCGAGGGGCTCACCCTCGACGATCCGGCGTTCCGCGAGCAGTTCACCCTGGCATCGGTGCTGGCCAGCGACTGGTACGCCGAGCGCCTGGACGCCAAGCAGCAGGAGGATCTGCAGCACGCCCAGCGGGCGGTCGCCGCGCTGACGAAGTTCCTGGAGCGTCCGCGCAATGCCGACGCGGCCGCGCGCCTCGGCATCGAGGACCGGCTCGCCGCCGCCGAGGCCGAGGTCGTGAAGGTCTCCTCGCCTGCGTACCGCGCGTCTTTGGTGGGCACCATCGGACGCCAGCCCTTGCGCTGAGTCAGGGTGTGACACACGACGGGTCCGGGGTCGTCACCGCAACCCCGGACCCGTCGCACTCGCTGGTGGGCGGCATGCCGGTACGCCGCCAGGGCTGTTTGCTAAGTTGAGCGCGCCTCTTATCGCGCCCAGGGAGAACACCATGGCTTGTGGACCTCGCCGGCTGGCCACGTTCGGCCTCATCGCAGCCCTCGCCCTCACCGGCTGCACACCCGGCACTCCCACACCGAGCCCGACCTCCGCCGGCCTCGTCACACCGTCGGGGGCAACCCAGGACGCCGCGACCCGCCTGGTGCGTGAAGGCGCTCCCGCCCTGCCCCAGGTGATCGCCACCGCCACCTTCGCCACCGACCACGACTACGCCGGGTGCGAACTGGCCTTCTTCTCGGTCACCGCCACCGACGCCTCGACCGTGGTGACCTGGGGTCCTCGCTGCGGAGACCGTGAGCCCGCCACGATCTTCACCCGCGAATCCCCCCGGCAGGAACCACCGGCGCTCCGCGTCGGGGACGACACCTACAAGGTGACCCAATTCCAAGACATCACCTATTCGGTCGCCGCGACCCTGCGCCAAAACCTGTCCCCCTGGGGTGGGTTCCAGCCGGAGGCGCGCCCCTCCTCGGCCCTGTACGCACCGCTACCAGCGGGCACCACCAGCGTCGAGATCACCAGCCCCGCCTTCACCGCCCCGGTCACCGTTCCGGTCACCCGGCCGGACGCCCACGCCGGCGGCAGCACCGCCATCCCCATCCTCGCCCGGGCCACCCTCCAAGGCAGATCGACTGGCCACGGCGACACCCCGATACTCGCCTCCGTGCACGGAATCCGGCGGGTCCCCGGGGCCACCGCCGTCTACTACTCCCTCACCACCCCCGATGGCGGTGACCAGCGCGCGCTCGGCACGCTGGGCTTCTACGGGAACAACACCACCTACTCGCCCAACTGGATGGCGCTGGGCTTCATGGAGAACTTCGCGAACGCGTCCGCCGCCTTCGACCACGACCGCGACCTCGCTCTCGGCCAGCTGGGCCGCAACGGCAGCGGGGACTATGGCGTCCTCGCCTCCGGGTACAAGGCGGAATGGCCCTTGCGGGACGCCACGCAGCCGCTGGTTCTCGTCGCGTACCTTCCCGAACTCCCGGCGTCCACCCACAGCATCGACCTCCTCCTCGGCGGACGCCTCATCCTGCAAGACCTCCCGGTCAGCGACGGCGCCATGACACCGGTCAGCAGCGACCAGTTCCCCGTCCTCGGCACCGGATGGCCCACCATCCCCGAAGACATGCTCACCTCGCTGCCCGCCGAGGAATCGACCAACGTCACCTCACCGCTCACCGACATCGTCACCGACGGCAAGATCACCCATGCCGGCCAGACCCTGGAACTCAACACCGAGGTCCTTTTCGACTACAACGAGGCCACCCTCACCCCGGCCGCCAACGGCGTCATCAACCAGGCCGCCACCGACATCACCGCTGCCGGAAGCGCCGGTGAGATCACCATCACCGGTCACACTGATGACACCGGCACCGACTCCTATAACCTCGACCTGTCCGAACGCCGCGCCCGCGCCGTCGCCGACGCACTGCGCCCGCACCTGCCCGCCGCCATCACCATGACCGTCGACGGCAAGGGCGAAGCCGAACCCATCTACGACAACGGCACCGACACCGGCAAAGCGGCCAACCGCCGCGTGACCATCACCCTGCCCGGGTGACCACAGCACCCACTCAGAAAGGCGCTCGACCGCGCCAACGGCGCGGAAAAGAAAGGTGGCGTCCTCCAGTCGGAGGGCGCCACCTTTCGCTCTGTCTCCCGAATCGGGAGGCGGATGATCAGTCGAGCAGATCGGCGTACAGGACGCTGGACAGGTAGCGCTCGCCGAAGCTGGGGATGATCACGACGATCGTCTTGCCGGCGTTCTCCTCGCGCGCGGCCAACTCACCGGCGGCGGCCAGGGCCGCGCCCGAGCTGATGCCGACCAGCAGGCCCTCCTCGCGGGCCGCACGGCGCGCCCACTCCACCGCCGTGTCGGAGCTCTGCGGCAGCACCTCGTCGATCACCGAGCGGTCCAGGATCTCGGGGATGAAGTTGGCGCCGATGCCCTGGATCTTGTGCGGCCCGGGCTTGCCACCCGACAGCAGCGGCGACTCGGTCGGCTCGACCGCGACGATCGTCACCTCGGGCTTGCGCTCCTTGAGCACCTGGCCGATGCCGGTGATGGTGCCACCGGTGCCTACGCCGGCCACCACGACGTCGACCTCGCCGTCGGTGTCGGCCCAGATCTCCTCGGCGGTCGTCTTGCGGTGGATGTCGGGGTTCGCCGGGTTGGCGAACTGGCGGGCCAGCACCGCGCCCGGAATGGACGCCGCCAGCTCCTCAGCCTTGGTGACCGCGCCGCGCATGCCCTCGGCGCCGGGGGTGAGGACGAGCTCGGCGCCGTAGGCGCGCAGCAGGGCGCGGCGCTCCTTCGACATGGTCTCGGGCATCGCCAGGATCACCCGGTAGCCGCGGGCAGCACCCACGAACGCCAGCGCGATGCCGGTGTTGCCCGAGGTGCCCTCGACGATGGTACCGCCCGGCTTCAGTTCACCGGAGGCTTCGGCGGCGTCCACGATGGCGACGCCGATGCGGTCCTTCACCGAGTTGGCGGGGTTGTAGAACTCCAGCTTGGCCAGCACGGTGGCCTTCGAATCGCCGTAGAGGCGGTTGATGCGCACCAGCGGCGTCCGGCCGATCAGGGCCGAGGCATCGGCGAAGTAAGCGGTCATGGGTGTTCTCCTTTTTGGGTTTGTCAGCAGCGTAGGCAGTGGCTCCAAGGCCGCCACGGGGTACGAAAAGGACGCCGCCTGCGCGAGATCGTGCGGCGGACGTATTCCTGCGGTGAGGGCGAGAGGTGTCAGGCCTGACAACAACAACACGGACAGGCAGCGGCACACTCAACGCACGCGTGGCGTGCGGTGTGGAGCTGGCGGGCGTCCGCGGTTGTGATCATGAGGGAAGAAATCCTTGCCTGGTGGAGGCATTGCCTCGGTTTCTGCCTGGCAACCTAGTGCACGTCCGCATGTTTGCCCAACTTTCCCAGTCGGCGGACGGCAGTAGGCTGGGCGCGGACACCCCCGGGAGCGAGGAGACACGATGGTGCAGCGACGGCGCATCGCGGCCACAGCGATGGCGACGACGGCACTGCTGGCCCTGGCGGCCTGCTCGACCGAGACCGTCCGCACCGGCGAGCGTCCACACGCGCCCACGGCGTCCGCCCCGGCCCGGACGCCGCAGGCCGACCCGGCGCCGATCCGGCTGACGGACCTGCCGGGCTACACGAAACCGCGCACCACCGCCGCCGGAGTCTTCGAGCGCAACCTGACCGAGGCCGAGGGCGCCTTCTCCTGGTCGGTGGTGGACGCCGACGGCAAGCCGGTCGGCTACAAGCCCGGGCCGACGGTCAGCTTCGGCGACCCCGAGACCTACCCGCAGATCCCGGGCGTGCTGACCTTCCGCGGCAACAATCAACGCACCGGCGGCACCTGGGGTACCGCACAGGTGACCGAGAAGAAGCTGTCGGTCGAATGGACCAAGAAGATCGGCGAGATCCGCGGCGAGGGCTCCTATTGGCCCGGTGCCGGCTGGACCGGCCAGCCGCTGCTGGTGCAGTGGCCGCGCGCCACCAAGATCGCGATGGGCCTGGCCGAGGAATTCATCAACGACGACGCCTTCGTCGAGGTGATCTACCCGGTCTTCGAGGGCAAGATCTACCGGCTCGACCTGGCCACCGGGCGTCCGACCCGCGACCCGATCGAGGTGGGCTGGGGCTTCAAGGGCACCGCGTCGGTCGACCCGCGCGGCTACCCGCTGCTGTACGCCGGCCAGGGGCTGAACGACACCAACGGCACCATCGGGCCGTGGCGCTACCGGGTGTTCGACCTGATCCAAAACAAGGAGGTCTGGCACATCTCGGGCCTGGACGCCGCCGCGCCGCGCCACGACTGGGGCGCGTTCGACTCCTCGGCGCTGGTCGATGCGAGCACCGACACGCTGATCCAGCCCGCCGAGAACGGGCTGATCTACAAGGTGAAGCTCAACTCGAAATATGACGCGGCAGCCAAGACCGTGTCGGTCGACCCGCAGGTCACCCGACTGCGCTACACCGCGCCGGGGAACGAGAAGTACGGCATCGAGAACTCGGCGGCCGCCTACCGCAACCTGATGTTCGCCGCCGACAACGACGGCAAGCTGTTCGCCTGGGATGCCACCTCGCTGGAGATGGTCTGGATGCGCGACACCGGCGACGACGTGGACGCCTCCGTGGTGGTCGACGAGACCGACGACGGCGTGTTCCTCTACACCGGCAACGAGGTCGACAACCGCGGCTCTTCAGGTGGTGAACGGATCACCAACATCCGCAAGATCGACGCCCTCACCGGCAAGCAGGTGTGGCAGTACGACATCCCCTCCTACTTCGCCAACGGCGTGAACGGCGGCGTGCTGGCCACCCCGGCACTGGGCCGCGGCCCGGTCTCGGATCTGGTGATCTTCAACGTGTCGCGCACGACGGCACCCCGCGAGGGCGATCTGGTCGCGCTCGACAAGGCCACCGGATCGGTGGTGTGGCGCCGGCACCTGTCGAACTACTCGTGGAGTTCGCCGACGCTGATCACCGGCAGCGACGGGGCCGTGTACGGCGTGCTCGCCGACTCCGAAGGCATCATGCACCTGTTCGATCCCGCGACGGGCGAGGACATCTCCACCGTCAGTCTGGGCAAGAACGTGGAAGCCACCCCGGCGGTGTTCGGCGACATGCTCGTGGTGGCGTCCTACGACCGCAACATCTACGGGATCCGGATCAAGTAGCAGATCAGGAGCGCCAGGTGCGCCACAGACGGGCATATTCGCCGTCGGCGTCCATCAGTTCGTGGTGGCTGCCCAGCTCGGCGACATGGCCGTCGATGACGACCGCGATCCGGTCGGCGTCGTGGGCGGTGTGCAGCCGGTGCGCGATGGCGACCACTGTGCGCCCTTCAAGCAGGGTCGCGATGGAGCCCTCCAGGTGCCGCGCGGTGCCGGGATCGATCAGGGAGGTCGCCTCGTCCAGCACCAGCGTGTGCGGATCGGCCAGCACCAGCCGGGCCAGCGCGACCTGCTGCGCCTGCGCGGGCGTGAGCTCGACGCGGCCATGGCCCAGCACGGTGTCGAGCCCGGCCGGCAGCCGCTGCGCCCAGTCGGCGTCCACCGCGGCCAGCGCCTGCAGCACCTCCTGATCGGACGCCGCCCCGTCGCGGGCGAGCACGATGTTGTCGCGCAGCGTGCCGACGAAGACGTGATGCTCCTGGGTGACCAGGGCCACCTCAGTGCGCAGCACGGGCAGGGGCAGATCCATCACGTCGACGCCGCCGACCTCGACCCGGCCGGTGCGCGGCCGGTTGATGCCCGCGGCGAGGCGTCCCAGGGTCGACTTGCCCGACCCGGACGGCCCGACGATCGCGAGGCGTTCGCCGGGCCGCAGGTCGAGATCGATGCCGTGCAGCACGTCGTGGCCCTCGCGGTAGGCGAAGCGCAGGTCGCGGCCGACCAGGTGCGGGCCCTGCGGCAGGTCCGCCTGCGGCGTCCGGTCATCAGGAACCTCGGCGATGCCGAGCAGGCGTGTGGTGGCGGCGAGGCCGATCTGTAGGCGGTCCAGCACCTGGATCAGCTGGTCGAGCGGACCCACCAATTGCTGGCAGTAGAGCGCGGCGGTGGTCACCTGGCCGACCGTGACCAGGCCGGCATCGAACCCCCAGGTGCCCAGCAGCACCACCAGCACCAGCGGCAGCTGGAAGGCGAAGTCGAGCCAGATGAACAGCAGGTTCCGCAGGCTCATCGTGTACCGCTCGGCCTGGGCCGACTCGGCGATGTCGTCGTCGAGCCGGGCCTGGCGCTTCTCGCCGAGGCCGAGCGCCTCGATCGTGCGCGCCCCCTCCACCGATTCGGTGATGGTCGCGTTGATCTGGCTGTAGGTGGCCGACTCGGTGATGTAGCCCGGCATCGAGCGGCGCAGGTAGCGGCGCACCACCACGAACAGGATCCCGAACGAGATCAGCAGCGGCAGCGCGAGCAGCACCGAGTTGAGCAGCAGCGCCACCACGGTGAGCACCACCATCGACGCCGACGTGATCAGGTGCGGCAGTCCCCAGCGCACGGCGGCGCTCATCTTGGAGACATCCGAGGTGATCCGGGTGATCAGGTCGCCGCTGCTGGCCGCCTCGACCCGGCCCAGCGGCAGCCGCAACACGGTGCGGACGATCGACTCCCGGGCCGCGGCGAGCAGGTCGTAGCCGAGCGCGGCCGAGGACCGCTTGGCGATGAAGGTCGCGATCGCCTGGCCGACGACGACCGCGGCCACCGCCAGCAGGATCGCATCCATCCGTGCCGTATCCGAGGTCCCGGACGCCGCGGCGTCCACCACGGTGCCCACCAGACGGGGCACGACGAGCGCCCCGATGGCCGCAACGGCGTTGAACACGAGCATCACGATCGCCGCGGCCTTGCGCGTGGACAGCAACTCACGCAGGAAGGCGAGCGCGCTACGCGCCCCCGAGACAGGGAGTCCCCGCGCGGGATTGCGCGAGTCGGCATACACCGACGTCGCCCGCTCGGCCCGCACCTGATGGCGGCGCTTCCACGCAGCCAGGCGCTGCCGTGGGGGCAGGCTGGTGTCGACGGCGAGTTCCGGCGACACGCGTGCGGGGGCGGGCGCGTCCCGCCAGGTCTCGGCCGACCGGGCACGCAGGTCGGTGCTCAGCGTCATTCGGACTCCTCCATGCCACGGGCCACCACGGCCCGGTAGTCGGCCCGCGCGAGCAGATCGGCGTGACGCCCGCGCGCCACCTCGATCCCGTCGGCGAGCAGCGCGACGGCGTCCGCGTGGGCGAGCATCAACGGGGAGGCGGTCGTCACCACGGTGGTGCGGCCACGGCGATGCTCCGGGAGGCGCTCGGCGATCCGGGCCTCGGTGTGCGCATCGACCGCCGAGGTCGGCTCGACGAGCAGCAGCACCTCGGGATCGAGCACCAGCGCGCGGGCCAGCACCAGCCGCTGCCGCTGCCCGCCGGACAGGCCACGGCCCTTCTCGTCGACCCGGCCCTGCCAGCCACCCGGCAGGGCGTCGAAGACGTCCTCGGCGCAGGCGGTGACCAGGGCGTCCTCGGCCTGCTGGCGAGTGTGGGAGCCCCAAGGATCGAGCGCCTCCTGCAGGGTTCCCGACAACAGCAGCGATCCGGAATCGGAGACGACGACCCTGCTCCGGTAGCAGGCCAGGTCGACGTCGGCCAGATCGACGCCGTCGGCGGTGACGCCCCAGCGTTCGTTGGCGCGCGCGGCCTCCGCCTCGGCGAGGGCCGCGCGGGCGGCGAGCTTCTCACGGCGGGCGCGGCGCAGCGCCCGGCCCTTCAGTTGTTCGTCGTCGTTGTCGTGGTGCACGCGGGCGGGCAGGTAGCGGCCGAGCCGGTCGATGAGCGCGGCGGAGGCGTCCGGATCGGTGGAGACGATCGCCAGGTACTGCCCCGGTTCGACGACCACGCCGGAAGCGGCGTCCACCAACCGCGGGGCCGGCGCCACCGGCGCGCCGCCCTGCGGCCAGGGCGGCTGCTGCGCGAGCAAGGAGGTGGTCTTCTCGGCCGACACCAGCGCGGTCACCCAGCGCGCTGCCAGGTCGTAGAAGGTCTGCAACGGCCACAGCATGTAGAGCGCGTAGCCGACGAACGAGATCAGCTGGCCGAGAGTGAGCCGCCCGGCGACGAGCTCGTGGGTGCCGAGCCACACCAGCAGCACCAGCAGCCCACCGGACAACAGCACCGAGAACGCCTCCACCGCACCCTGCCAGGTGCCGACGGTGACGCCCAGGCGACGGACCTTCTGCGACTGGCGGGCGTAGTTCGCGCCGAAGGTGCGCTCGCCACCGATGCCGCGCAGGATGCGCAGGCCCGCGACGATGTCGGTCGCCTGGCCGGTCAGCTCGGAGTTCTGGGTGCGCTCGGCATGCTGGGCAGCGCTGAGCGGACGCAGGAAAGGCGCCGATACCGCGAGCATCAGCGGCGACACCACCAGCACCACGGTCGCGAGCAGCGGTGACTGAGCGAACATCAGCGCACAGACGATGCCGAACGCGATCAGGGCTCCGGCGGCGCGGGCCACCACCTCGATGGCGGCCCCGAAGATGTCCGAATCCGAGGAGGCGACGCTCAGCACCTCACCGGTCGGTACGCGGCGGCCCAGTACGTGGCCGAGGCGTCCGGTGGTGTGCCCGACCCGCTTCATCGTCTCGTAGATCGCGATCACCCAGGACCGCACCACCAGCGTGTGCTGCCATACACCACCGGCACCGCCCACGATGACCGCGGCGAGCAGCAGCGCAGCCCAGCCGATCGTCGCCCACGGATCGCGCGAGACCAGGCCGGCGTCGATCGCGCGACCGAGAATCCACGGCGAGAACACGCTCGGCAACTGCCAGACCGCGACCAGCACCGACATGAGCGGGACCAGTGCGCCCTGGGTACGCATGAGCCACCCGAGGAACCGTGCCGGTGAGCGCGTCTCGGGTTTCTCGGTCGCCTCGACGGCAGGCGGGAAGTCACGCATAGCCGAGCTACGGTACGCCCGGTTCGGGGTCGGGTCAATGGCGTGGTCGAAATCTATGTCCAGATCGAAGGGGTGGTCCCACGGCTAGGGGAAACGCAGACAGGCCTGAATCTGGACATAGAAATCGACCACGTGGCAGCCGACACCTCGCCGCTCGATAGGGAGGACTTCCTGCGCGCCCCGCGGCCCCGCGAGGGTGGTGACGGTCTTCGGTGGGCGAGGCAGGAGGGGGTTCCTCGGATCGGTACGTGATGCTCCTGCCGGTCTGGGTTGGCGGGTATCCTTGAGTGCATGGTTGACCATGATCTGCTGGAGCAGGTGCTGAGCCTCGACGCTGACGCGCGTCGGGACCTGCGTGACGCGATCGATCAGTCGTTGCCGGTGGAGGTCACAGCAGAGCTTGCCGCGTTGCTCGACGCCCGGATCGCCGAGGCCGACGCCCACCCCGAGGATGCAGCCCCGTGGGAGGCCGTGCGGGATCGGGCGCGCGCGAAGGTCGCCGCCGCGGGAAGAACTGCGTGAGCTTCCGGCTGGTTTTCGTCCGCCGCGCGGACGAGGAGTACGAGCATGCCATTGACTGGTATCTCACCGAGGCACCGCATGAAGTCGAACGCTTCATCTCGACCGTCGAGACCACGGTCGAGGTGATCCGGGAGCGACCTCTGCTGCCGCGAGTCGTGTACCGGGAACTGCGGAACGTGAAGACCCCGGTGTTCCCGTACCACTTGTGGTACCGGGTGTTTGAGGACATCGAACTGGTCGAGATCGTCGCCGTCCTGCACGGGGCGCAGCACTGGTCGCACCTCGAACGACGCTGAACCTCGCATGGTTCAGCTATCCGCAGGTCGCGTCAGGGGTTTCCTCACGTGACACCAGGCCGGCGTCGATCTTCGCGAAACCCCGATGACACTCGGAGTCTCCGTCCTCATGGTGATCGCGGCGTGGCTGAGCGTGACCATCGCCTACGCGGTGCGCTATGCGCGCATCGGGGCGGAGTCGCTCGCCTTTCCCGGCGATCCGCCGGACACCCTCGCCGACTACCTCTGTCTCGCCTTCGCCGCTCAGGCGGCGTTCGGCACCGCCGATGTCGAGGTGCGTACCACCGAGGCCCGGCGTGTGGTCACCGGCCATGTGCTGCTCGCGTTCGCGTTCAACAGCGTCATCCTGGCGACCGTCGTGTCATTGTTGCTCGGGGTCTCCTGACCTCGGCTATTCGGGGTCGCCGGATCTCGAGGGGCCTCCCCGTGACCGCATGTATCTGGCGTCGTTCGCCAAGCCTTCGGCAAGGGCTAGGGCGCCTGCCGGGTACAAAGGGCGATTCGCGCGGTGGAAGGCCTGGTCTTTCACGCTGTCGTACCCGTCAAGCACGAGCACGTGCCCAGCCCGGACCGGCAACCCCACGGCGATGACTCGTATCTGCGGCATGAGCGCGACCCTAGTCGT
Organism: Propioniciclava sp.; assembly: GCF_047602245.1. Taxonomy (GTDB): domain Bacteria; phylum Actinomycetota; class Actinomycetes; order Propionibacteriales; family Propionibacteriaceae; genus Propioniciclava. The sequence goes on along the minus strand of NZ_JASGHT010000001.1, from coordinate 1,984,063 downwards.
GGACCGAGGTCGACGAACCCGCCAATGCAACATCCTGGAAAGTAGACGCGCCACGATCATGCATTGATGCCCGGTCAGATTAGGATCACCGGCACCTCGCCCATCGCGGACGCCAGACGGCGGTCTCCGGTGACCAGGGTTCCCGACACGGTTTCGGCGAGCGCCACGTAGTGGGCGTCGTAGGTCGAGTGCCGAAGGCTGAGTCGCCAGATCGAAGGCAACAACGCCAGCCCGCTGACCCACTCGACATCCAGTCGGCGCAGATCGCGCAGCGCCAATCGCGCTTCGGCGTCCGAGATCACGCCGCCACGCACCAGACCACGCAGCGCCGAGGTCACCTCGCTGATCATCAGTTCGGGCGCATAGATCGTCGACGCCTCCGCTAGCGCCCCGGCGACCGCGCGGCCTGCCGCCGTGCCGAGCAGGAACTCAACGCAGGCGGAGGCGTCCAGCACCGCCCTCACGGGCGGGCGTCACGTTCAGCGCGAATCAACTCCGCAGCGCCCACGTCCGCCCGCTCGAAGACGGCCCGCGTCTCGATGTCGGCCCACACCACATCGATTCGCGGACGGCGCGCCACGCGAATCAACTCCGTCAGCGCGTACTGCGACAGCGACTGCCCAGCCGCCGCCGCGCGCGCCTTCAGCTCCCGGGAGACATCCTCGGGGACATCCCGAATCTGCAGGGTTCCAGCCATGCACTGATCATGCGCCACATGCATAACACGTGTCAATGCCGAATCGCGTGGCGCTCAGCGGCGGCGTCCGGTGCCGAAGATCGAGCGGGTGATCTCGCGGCTGGCGGTGCGGGCCATCTGGCGCACCATCGGGTTCTCGGTGAGCTGTTCGAAGAAGCTCTTCTCGCGGCGCGCGGACGCCCGGGGGCGTTCCTCGCGTTCGATCCGGCGCTCCTCGCGTTCGAGGCGGGCGCGCTCGGCCTGGAGCGCCTTCTCGGCACGCGCGGCTTCGCGGGCGGCGTCCGCCTCGGCTTTGGCGCGGGCTTGAGCGTCCTTTTCGCGCTGCGCGGCCTCGGCCGCCGCGGCGGCTGCGGCAGCACCGGCTTGTAGACGGGTGTTCAGCACCTCGTAGGCGGATTCGCGGTCGATCGCGGTGCCGTAGCGGGCCTGCATCTGCGAGGACGCCACCCCGCTGGCCATCGCGCCGGCGTCGAGCGGGTCCATGGACGCCTGCGGCGCGCGCATCCGCGTCCACGCCACCGGGGTGGGGGCGCCGCTCGGGTTGAGAACGGTCACGATCGCCTCGCCGATGCCGAGCTGCTGCAGGCGCTCGGCGAGGTCGTAGTCGGTGCGCGGATAGGTGGCGACGGTGGCTCGCAGCGCCTTCGCGTCGTTGGGCGTGTGCGCCCGCAGCTGGTGCTGCACGCGCGAGCCGAGTTGGGCGAGGACGTCCTCGGGCACGTCCTTGGGGGTCTGGGTGACGAAGAACACGCCGACCCCCTTCGACCGGATCAGCCGCACCGTCTGCTCGATCGCATCGGTGAACGCCTTGGACGCCCCGTCGAACAGCAGGTGTGCCTCGTCGAAGAAGAACACCAGCTTGGGCTTGTCGAGGTCGCCGGCCTCGGGGAGGTCGGAGTACAGGTCGGCCAGCAGCCACATCAGGAAGGTGGAGAACAGCGCGGGGCGGTCTTGCAGTTTGGGCAGTTCCAAAAGCGAGATGACGCCACGGCCGTCCGGGGTGACCTTGAGCAGGTCGGCGGTGTCGAACTCGGGCTCGCCGAAGAACGCGTCGCCGCCTTGGGCGGCGAGCGCGGTGATCTGGCGCTGGATGACGCCGACGGTCGCCTTCGACAGCCCGCCGATGTCGGCCAGCTCGGTCTTGCCCTCATCGCTGGTGAGGAACTTCAGCAGCGCGCCCAGGTCCTTCAGGTCGAGCAGCAGCAGGTTGTTCTGGTCGGCGTAATGGAACACCAGGGCCAGCGAACTCTCCTGGGTCGCGTTGAGCCCGAGCACCTTCGACAACAGCAGCGGGCCGAACGAGGTCACCGTGGCACGCAGCGGCACGCCCGTCCCCTCGCCGCCCAGGGCGTAGAACTCGACCGGGCAGGCGGCCGGCGAGTACTGCTGGCCGATCGCGGTGGTGCGGGCCAGCAGCTTCTCACTCGGCGTGCCGGGGATCGCGAGCCCGGACAGGTCGCCCTTGATGTCGGCGGCGAACACCGGGACGCCGGCGTGGGAGATCTGTTCGGCCATCAGCTGCAGGGTCTTGGTCTTACCGGTGCCGGTAGCACCGGCGACCAGGCCGTGCCGGTTCAGCATCGACAGCGCCAGCCGGATGGTGACGTCGGGCACGGGCGCACCGTCGTGCACGAGTGCCCCGAGTTCGATCGCGGGCGTCGAGAAGGTGTAGCCGGTGCGGATGGCGTCGAGGGCATCGCTCATGGTCGGCAGGCTAGCGGACACCGGGGCACCGCCGAAGGCCAGGGGTAGACTGAGGCGGTGATCTTCAAGCGCGTCAGCGAGGACCGGCCCTACCCCGAGCACGGCTATACGCAGCGCCAATGGGCCCAGATCGCGCCGCAACAGGTGATGTTGAACCAGCTCGTCACCACGAAGCGCTGGCTCGACCTGGAGGCGCTGTTGGAGGAGGACTCCACGTTCTACGGCGATCTGTTCGCGCACGTCGTCGCGTGGAACGGCGAGTTGTATCTCGAAGACGGGCTGCACCGGACGCTGCGGGCGGCCCTGCAGCAGCGCCAGTCGGTGCATGCCCGGGTGCTCGAGCTGAAGTAGGCTGGCCCGGCGACCCGCGCTGTAGGGAAGGATCTGATGGACACGAGGCAGACCGTCCGGGCTCTGAAGACGCCCGTGACTCTCATCGCGCTCCTGGCCCTGGTCGTCCTCTCGGCGAACTGGGCCTGGGACGCCGTGCGCGCCCCGATCCCACGCCGTCCCCACCCGCCGTGCGTGGTCAAGGACATCGGCCCGGAGTTGAAACCCGAGAACGTCTACGTGGAGGTCTACAACGGGTCGGAGACCAACGGTCTGGCCAAGCGGTTGGGCCAGCTGTTGTCGGCGGACGGTTTCAAGGTGCTCCGCCGCGTCAACGCCGACCGCAACGACTACCCCGAGTCTTTGGTGGTCGGGAAGTCCGAGGACAGCCCCGAGGTGATCCTGGTGCGCCAGGCCTTCGACAACATCGCGTTCCAGGCGGACGGCCGCACCGATGCGACGGTCGACGTCATCATCGGCGCGAACCAGCCGGTGCCCCTGGAGAACCCGTCGTTCGGCGTTCCGCTCCCGGACGGGAAGGCCTGCGTTCCCGAGATCAACGTCGCGGCGAACGTCGACTGAGACGCGCGGCGTCCGCCGGCGGCAGGAAGGCCGGCATCAGGGTTTGTGCCAGCGCGCGAGGCGTCCGTAACGCCCGATAGTGCGGAACCGCTTCTCCACCTCGGCGCGGCGGGCCGACGGGACGACCACCATCAGTTCGTCGCCCTCGTTGAGACGGTCATCAGAGTGCGGAACGATCGGTTCGCCCTTGCGCAGGATGACCGCGATCACCGTGAACTTGGGCAGCCGCAGTTCGCGGATCGTGACACCGTGCAGCTTGGAGCCCTCCGGCACCTTCACCTGCATGAAGTCGGCCTGGATCTGGTCCAGAGGCGCCACCTCGACCTCGATGTCGTGCGGGTCGATCTCGCCGGCCACCCCGAGTTTGCGCGCCACCCACGGCAGCGTCGGCGCCTGCAGCATGGTGAACACAACGACGAAGAAGAGCACCTCTTCGGAGATGCGTTCGGCGGCATCGAGCCCGGCCGCCATCGGCACCGTCGCCATGATGATCGGCACCGCGCCGCGCAGCCCGGCCCACGAGATGAAGGCCTGTTCCCGCCAGGGCACCTTGAACCACACCGCGCACACCATCACCGACAGCGGCCGCGCGACGAAAGTGAGGAAGGTGCCGATCACGAGCGCCTCCCCCACCATGTGCGGCGTGAGTCGCTCAGGGCTGGCCAGCATGCCAAGCATGACGAACAGCCCGATCTGTGCCACCCAACCGATGCCTTCGGCGAACGACTTGGTGGCGTTGCGGTGCGGCAGCTTGCTGTTGCCGAGGATCACCGCGGCCACGTAGACGGCCGCGAACCCGGACAGGTGCAGCCACACTCCGAGCCCGTAGGCGATGACGGCGGTGGCCAGCGCCCCGAGCGGGTAGAGGCCGGACGCCGGCAGCGCGACGCTACGCAGCAGGCGGGCGCCCACGAACCCGACGGCCGCGCCGAGCAGGACGCCGCCGGCCAGCTCGATCAGGATCAGCACGCCCAGTTCGGTGGCCCCGCCCTCGGGCAGTTCGCCCAGCGTCCAGGCGGTGGCGGCACCGACGAGCAGCACGATCGGGGCATCGTTGAGGCCCGATTCCCCCTCCAGCACCGAGCGCACCCGGCCGGGCAGCGGCATCCCGCGCAGTACCGAGAAGATGGCGGCCGAGTCGGTGGGGGCGGTGATCGCGCCGATCAGGACCGACTGCGGCAATGACATGCCCAATCCCAGATGGCACAGTGCCGCGACCAGCCCGATCGAGACCAGGACGCCGACCGTCGCGAGCAGGCCGGCGATGGTGAGGGAGCCCTTGATGTCGACCCATTTGGTCGCGAACCCGCCCTCGGCGAGGATGAAGACCAGCGCCGCGAAGCCCAGGTTGTGCGCCAGTTCGGCGTCCGTCATGTGAATGCCGAACAACTCCAGGGACAGGCCCAGGCCGAGGAAGAGCAGCAGCGCGGGCAGGCCCACGCGCGAGCTGAGGCTGGCAGCCCAGGTCGCCACGATCAGCACGATGGCACCGATCAGCAGCAGCATGTCCAGGCTCACGAGACCTCCCTTGTCCCAGCCTATCGGTGAGACGGATGCGTCCAGATGGGATGCCCGTAAGACGCGACCAAGGGACACCTGAGTTCGGCCGCTCCCCGGCCGGTGCGGCACCATAGGGGAAATCACACGGGTCAAGGGAGCCCAGCGATGGTCGTTGGGCCCCGATGCAAAGGAGCATTATGACGTCAGTCGCCAACAACACCCCCTCGAACGCGCCCGCCGACCTGGTCGCGTGGGTCGACGAGGTCGCGGCTCTGACCAAGCCTGATGCCATCTACTGGTGCGATGGCTCCGAGGCAGAGCGCGACCGCCTCAACGCGCAGATGGTCGACGCCGGGGTCTTCATCAAGCTCAACGAGGCCAAGCGCCCCAATTCCTACCTGGCGCGCTCAGCCCCCTCCGATGTCGCGCGTGTCGAGTCCCGCACGTTCATCTGCTCGGAGAAGGAAGAAGACGCCTGCCCGACCAACAACTGGGCCGACCCGGTCGAGATGCGCACGACCCTCACCGGGCTGTTCGACGGCAGCATGCGCGGTCGCACCATGTACGTGATCCCGTTCTCGATGGGCCCCCTGGGCGGCGCGATCTCGCAGCTGGGTGTCGAGCTCACCGACTCCGAGTACGTCGTGGTCAATATGCGCATCATGACCCGTATCGGCACCGAGGCGCTCAACCTGATCGCTGAGGGCAAGCCGTGGGTCAAGGCGCTGCATTCGGTCGGCTACCCGCTGGTGGACGCCGACGGCAACCGCCGCGAGGACGTCAGCTGGCCGTGCAACGACGAGAAGTACATCACCCACTTCCCCGAGCACAACGAGATCCAGTCCTTCGGCTCCGGCTACGGCGGCAACGCGTTGCTGGGCAAGAAGTGCTTCGCGCTGCGGATCGCCTCGACGATGGCCCGCCGCGACGGCTGGATGGCCGAGCACATGCTGATCCTGAAGATCACCCGCGAGGCCGACGCCAAGGAGTTCTACCTGGCGGCCGCCTTCCCGAGCGCCTGCGGCAAGACCAACCTGGCCATGCTGCAGCCGACCATCCCGGGCTTCAAGGTCGAGACCGTCGGCGACGACATCGCCTGGATGCGCCCCGGTGAGGACGGCCGCCTGCACGCGATCAACCCCGAGGCCGGCTTCTTCGGCGTCGCCCCGGGCACGTCGGTGAAGACCAACCCGGTGGCGCTGGCGTCCCTGGATCACGACACGATCTTCACCAATGTCGCGCTGACCGACGACGGTGACGTCTGGTGGGAGGGGCTGACCGACGAGAAGCCCGCGCACCTGATCGACTGGAAGGGCAACGACTGGACGCCGGAGTCCACCGAGCCGGCCGCACACCCGAACAGCCGTTTCACCGTCCGCGCCGACCAGGCGTCCACGATCGCCCCGAACTGGGAGGATCCGGCCGGCGTCCCGCTCGACATCATCCTGTTCGGCGGACGCCGCGCGTCCAACATCCCGCTGGTCGCGGAGTCCTACGACTGGGAGCACGGCGTCTTCATCGGCGCCACCGTCTCCTCGGAGCAGACCGCGGCCGCCGAGGGTTCGGTCGGCTCGCTGCGCCGCGACCCGTTCGCGATGCTGCCGTTCTGCGGCTACAACATGGCCGACTACTGGCAGCACTGGCTCGACATGGGTGACACCCTGGGCGACAAAGCGCCGAAGATCTTCCAGGTCAACTGGTTCCGCAAGGGCGCCGACGGCTCGTTCCTGTGGCCGGGCTTCGGCGACAACGCGCGTCCGATCGAGTGGGCGATCAAGCGGGTGATGGGCGAGGTGGACGCCGAGGCGGCCATCTCGGGCCAGCTGCCCAAGCCGGGCGACCTGAACGTCGACGGGCTCGACCTCGACGAGGCGACCCTCGAGGCGATCTTCGCGCTCGATCCGGAGGCGTGGGCCAAGGAGGCCGACCTGACCGAGGAGTACTTCGCCCAGTTCGGCGACAAGCTGCCGGCGCGCCTGTCGGCGCAGCTCGCCAAGCTGCGTGAGCGCATCGCTTCGGCCTGATCGCATCGTCAAAGGGGTGGGCCCCGGTCCTGAGGACCGGGGCCCACCCCTTTGCAGAACGTCCCGTGCCAGTGTGTGGCCGGTGCGGGTCAGGACTCCTTGGTGTCGTCCGGACGCGCCGAGGCCAGATCCTGCTGGACCTCCTCCAGCACCGACTCCTCCAGCGAACGCTTCGGGCGGAACACCGTCGAGCGCAGCAGGATGAACAGGGTCAGCAGCAGGAACGCGATCGAGATCCAGCTGCTGACCAGCGCACCGGGCCCGCCGATGACGAGCGCGCGGCGCAGGTTGCCCTCGGCGATCGGGCCGAGCAGCAGGCCGAGCACGACCGGGCCGGCCGGAATGCCCGAGCGCTTGAGCGCCAGGCCGATCACGCCGAAGATCAGCATCTGCACGACGGTCATCACCGAGTTGGTGGTCGTGTAGGTGCCGACCATGCAGAACACCAGGATGATGGTCCACAGGTACTGCGGCTTGATGTCCAGCAGCATCGTCATGCCCTTGGTGCGGGCCAGGCTGACCGCGCCCAGGATGATCGTGGCCGTGATCATGATGGCCGCGATCAGGATGACGATGTCGGGATGGTTGCTGAACAGCGACGGTCCCGGCTGCAGGCCCCAGATGATCATCGAGCCGATCATCACCGCCATCACCGAGTCGCCCGGGATGCCGAGAGCCAAGGTGGTGGTGAGCGCGCCGCCGAGCGTGGCGCTGGACGCGGCGTCCGAGGCCGCCACACCGCCGACATAACCGGTACCGAACTTCGCGCGCAGCTTGCCCGCAGCCGCCCGCGCCCGGTCCCAGCCGATCAGGCCGGCGATGTCGCCGCCGGCAGCCGGCACGATGCCGACACCCAGGCCGACACCGGTGCCGATCAGGGCCGGCTTGACCGACTCACGCAGTTCGCTCTTGTTGGGCCACCAGCGGCCGAGGCCCTGCACCGCCTTGGTCTTCTGCTCCCGGTGGGTGAGGATCTGGTCGAGCACCTCAGCGATGCCGAACAGGCCGATGATCACCGCGATGAACTGGACGCCGCTGGACAGTTCGTCCGAACCGAACGTGAACCGCGCCACACCCGTGATCGGATCGCGGCCGATCACGGCGAGCAGCAGGCCGAAGACGCCGGCCAGAACACCCTTGAGCAGCGACTGCGCCGAGATGCTGATGATGATGGTCAGGCCGAACAGGACCAACGCGAACATCTCCGCGGGCCCGAACTTGAGCGCGAAGCCCGCGATGGGCTGGGCGATCAGCACGAACAGCAGCATCGAGGCCAGGATGCCCCCGGTGGTCACCAAGCCGGAGATGACCAGGGCCAGGCCGGCCTGGCCGTTCTTGGCCATCGGGTAGCCGTCCAGCGTGGTCGCGATGGACGCCGGCGTGCCCGGCGTGTTCACCAGGATGGCCGGGATCCGGTCACCGTACTGGCCGCCGACGTAGATGCACAGCATCACGGCCAGGCCCTGCGCGGGCTCCAGCGTGAGGGTGAAGCCGGACGCCAGCGCGACGGCCATCGTCATGGTCACACCGGGGAAGAACCCGACCAACAGGCCGAGCAGCATGCCGACGGCCATGCAGATCAGGAAGGTGGGATCGGCGAACCATTGCATCGCCTGCGCGAACGCGTTCATAGCGGCACCCTCAGCAGCACGCGGAACAGCACGTAGATCAGCCCGGTGATCCCGGCGGGGAAGGCCACCAGCCACAGCGGCGAGCGGACGCCGAAGATGAACAGCGTGCCCACCAGGAACACCGCGCAGGCGAGCACGAAGTTGACGTAGGCCCACAGCAGCAGGAACACGATGCTCGCGAGCACCACGAGTCCCACCTGCGTCTGGCCGGCGCGGGTGGCCAGGTTGACGCCTTCACGCTCCTGCGGGCGTCCCGCCTTCGCCTTGATCAGCAGCCCGATCGCCAGCGCGATGGCCAGCCCGGACAGCAGGGTCGGCCAGTCCTTCGGGTGCAGGCCTCCGGCGTCCACCCGCGAGGTGATCTGCGTCGACAGGGCCAAGACGGCACCGGCGGCGACCAAGGCCACCACGCCGATGAGCAGCTCCAGGCGTGGGGACGCCGGTGCCGCGAAGCCGGTCTCCTCGGCCGCTCCCGCGTCGGCGGGATCTACAGCGCCCATCGTCCCACCGCCTGATCGATCGCGGCACGATCGTCGTCGGGCAGGGGCGCGACGGCGGCCCGGACCGGCCCGCCGGGCAGGCCGCGGGCCTCCACACCCGCCTTGAGGTAGCGGATCTCACCGGCGTGCACGACCGCGACCAGACCACGGACGATGCCGGCGAGTTCGGTGGCGCGCGCCTCGTCGCCCGCCGCGATGGCGTCCCGCAGTTGCAGGAACGGAGCCGGGAAGACCGAGGAGACCCCCGAGACGACGCCGTCGCCCCCGGCGGCCATCAGCGAGGCGAACGAGACGTCGTTGCCCGAGAACACCCGCATCGCATCCGGGGCGTGCTCGACGTACGAGGCGACGGTCGCGTCGTCGTAGCCGCTGAGCTTGACCCCGGCGACGCCCACCTCGAACAGCCGGGGCAGGATCGCCGGCGCGCAGCGGGTGGTCGTCCGTGCCTCGAACAGGTAGGCGTACACCTCGGCCTCGGGCGTGGCCTTGACCAGGCGAGCGAAGTAGTCGATCACCTCGGCTTCGGGGGCGGGGAAGTAGTAGGGCGTGACCGCGGCCAGTTTCCGCGAGCCGAGGTCGACCGCCGCGCGGGCCAGGTCGACCGCCTGGTGGGCGGTGGCCGCGCCGACGTGCTGGTAGGCGCGGTCGGGACCGAAGGCGTCCAGGCCGGCCTTCAGGACGGCGAGGCGCTCGTCGCGCTCCAGCGCGGTGAACTCACCGGTGGTGCCGGCGACGAAGGCGCCGTCGACCGGGCGCGACGCGATGTCGGCGAACAAGGCGCGGGTGCCGTCCAGGTCCAGCGACCCGTCGGTCCGGAACGGGGTGGGGACGGCGGTGATCAGGTGCGGACGGCGCGAGGTGCCGCCCTGGTTGGTGTCAGACATGTGGGTCTCCTCGTAGGAAGGGACGCCGACCGGAAGGGCCCGGCGGGACGGTGATCCCGCCAGGCCCCGCAGGTCTAGCGCAGGGAGGACAGCAGGTCGCCGAACCGGGCTGCTTCGCTGGTCACGAACGCCTCGGAGTCCGCCGCGCTGTGCCACTCGGGAAGGTTGCCGGCCTTGGTGATGACATCGGAGTACTTGTCCGAGGCCACCGCCTTCTTGACGGCCTCGTCGTACACCGTGACCACGGCCTCAGGCATGCCCTTGGGCCCGCCCACCAGACCCCATCCACCGATGGAGAGGTCGACGCCCTGAGCCTTGGCGGTCTTCACCTCCGGCAGCGAGGCGATCGGATCGTCGGCCAGCACGGCCAGGATGCGGAGCTGGCCGTCCTTGTGCGCTTGGGAGGTCTCCGACGGGCCGGCGACGACCGCGTTGATCTGGTTGCCGATGGCGGCGGTCACCGCGGGGGCGCCCCCGTCGAAGGGAACCGGACGGAAGCTGGTGCCGGCCGCCTTGCCCAGGGCGATGGTGGCGGCCTCCCAGATCGAGCCGGCGCCGGAGTTGCCGACCGTGATGGTGTCGGGGTTGGCCTTGGCGTCGGCGAGCAGCTCGTCGAGGGTCTGGTACTTGGAGTTGGCCGGCACCGCGACCGTGGCCGGGACGCCCACGATCTGGCCGAGGTAGGCGTACTTGGCCGGGTCGATGTCGTAGCCGTTGTGGGACAGCATCACCGTCTCCACCGGCATGTAGCCGATGGTGTAACCGTCGTTCTTCGCGCTGGCGAGGGCACCCAGGCCGACCGATCCGGCGCCGCCGGTGCGGTTCTCGACGACGATGGAGACGCCCAGCGTGGGCTCCATCTCGCTGGCGAGGGTGCGGGCGGCCAGGTCGGAGGCACCGCCGGCCTGGTAGGGCACGATCATGGTGATGTCCTTGGCCGGGAACTTGGCGTCCCCGCCCGCAGGACCACCGGACGGGCCGCCCGAACAGCCGACCGCGAGCGCGCCGACGGCCACGAAGCCGACGACCGTGGCGAATCGCTTCTTCATCATGTCACTCCTTTGTGAGTTGTTTGTGCGTTGTCACGCGTGGGATTCCTCGGTGGGGTGGTCTTCAGGCGGACGCCGCGACGGCGTCCGTTTCGAACACCGCGTCGTCGAGCGAGTGACGCACGCGCTGGCGGGCATCCTCGAGATGAGCGGTGAGTTCGCGGTCGACGGCGTCATGGTCGCCGCTCGCGATCAGGTCGTGGAGCAGGACGTGCCGCTCGAACGACGGCTGGACGTCCTGCCAGGTGATCCGGGACACCAGCAGGATCGTTTCGACGCTGGCGCGGTACTGGTTCCAGATGGTGGTGATCCTGCGGTGGCGGCTGAACACGAAGAACTGGCTGTGGAAGTCGGCGTCGGCGACCGTGAAGGCCTCGTGCCCGCCCGTCTCCACCGCCCGGCGCATGTCGTCCAGGGACGCCTTCAGGGCGGCGGTCAGGCCGGGCAGGTCGTTGTCCATCGAGCGATGCAGCGCGGTCGATTCGAGCAGGTGCCGCAAGCTGTACAACTCGTCGACGTCGTGAGGGCGCAGGCCGCGGATCACCGCCCGCCGGCCCTTGCTGTCGATCAGCCCCTCGCCGATCAGGGTGCGGACGGCGTCCCGCACCGGGCCGCGGCTGGTGCCGAACTCGGCGGCGAGATCGTCGGCGACGATCACCGTGCCCCGGGCGAGCTCGCCCGTGACGATCATGCGTCGCAGCTGACGGGCGACGCGCTCCCCCAGCTGTTCCTGGGCGACGGGATGGATCGGCATGCTGTGAACCTCTTCGTTCACCGTTAACGGTCGACGGATAACGGAAGGCTAAGACGGCAGCATCCGCCGGTCAAGGGTTTGCGTGATGTCTCGGCCCGGCCGCCTGGGGCGTCCGAGGAATTATTTGTCCATATCCGCGCGTAATTAATGGCCTGTAGGGCGGGTTCGGGCCGCTAGTGTGGCGCGATCCGACCTCTTCGACACCGCTGTCGTACGCCCGATCTAGGAGCCCATGTGAAGCTGTCCCCCGCCTCCGAGGCCATCGTCAAAGCCACCGCCGCCGTGGTGGCCGCGAACGCCGAGACCATCACCCGCACGTTCTACCCCGACATGTTCGCGGCCCATCCCGAACTGATGCGGGTGTTCAACAAGGCCAACCAGGCGGTCGGCGAGCAGCCCAAGGCGCTGGCGGCGTCCGTGGTGGCCTACGCGGTCAACCTGATCGACCCGGACGCGCCCGACTTCACCCCCGTCATGCAGCGCATCGCACACAAGCATGTGTCGCTCGGCATCAGGGCGCAGGAGTACACCATCGTCGGCCACCACCTGATGAAGGCGGTCGGCACCGTGCTGGGCGAGGCGGTCACCCCTGAGGTCGCCGCCGCCTGGGACGAGGTGTACTGGCTGTTCGGCTGCGCGCTGATCGCCGAGGAGGCCAAGCTGTACGCGCTCGGCGGCACCGACCCGGACGCCCCGTGGCGCCAGTACCGCGTGGTGGAGCGCTTCGAGGAGAGCGACGACATCTTCAGCCTCGTGCTCGCCCCCGTCGAAGGCGAGACCCCGCGGCACGCGACCGGCCAATACGTGGCGATCGCGGTCAACCTGCCCGACGGCTCGCGCCAGCCGCGGCAGTACACCATCTCGTCCGGGCCGCGTGGGGATGCCTTGCGGGTCACGATCAAGCGGGTGAAGGGCGTCAATGGCGCCCCGGACGGCCAGGTGTCGAACTGGCTCGGCGACAACGCCCAGCCGGGCACGATCCTGGAATTGTCGCAGCCGTGCGGCGACCTGGTCCTCGAAGACAGCGACGACCCGATCGTGCTGATCTCGGCGGGCATCGGCATCACCCCGGTCGCGGCGATCCTGGAGGACCTGTCGCGCCGCCAACCGAACCGCACCGTCCGGCTGTTCCACGCCGACCACAGCCACGACACGCACACGTTCTACCCGTCGCTGCGCCGCCAAGTGCTGTCCATGGCGGACGCCCGCGCCCAGAACTGGTACGAGGAGGGCGCCGAGCAGGCGCCGACCCTGCACCCGGCCCGCTCGGGCCTGATGGATCTCTCCGACGTCGAACTGCCCGAGAACCCGATCGTGTTCATGTGCGGCCCGCTGCCGTTCATGTACGCGGCCCGCAAGCAGTTGCTGGCCCGCGGCGTGAACCCCGAGCGGATCCGCTACGAGGTGTTCGGCCCCGACATGTGGGCGCAGAACCCCGACAACGGCTGAGGTAGGAGGACGGTCCGTCGCCAGGCCACCCTGGTGGCGGACCGTCGCCGTCCCGCCACCAGATTCAGCGTCCCCGACTCACCCGGCTCACGACGCCGCCGCGCCGGAAACGTCACACAAATCCTCGCCAGACGGACACTCACCTTCGTTGTGGGTGACGTTTCCGGCAGTTAAGGAGCACTCGGCTTCTGCTCGCCCGGGATGTCACGCCATCGCCGGGCCCAGATGACCACCTTGTGCAGTCTGGTGTCGCAGTTCGTACCCTGACAGGCAGGTAATGCAGCACCAGACCGCACCTGCGGGAAGCCCGCGCCGAGTCAGAAGGAGAGCGTGGTGGGGTCCGGGAACTCGGGATAGACGATCTCGTCATCGTGGGGGGCGAGTTCCAGGTAGCTCGGCACGCCTCTATCGATGAACAACAGCACCAGAGCGTCCGTGAGCCCGGCCATCAGCACCACCCGGCCCTCGGCGGCGTCCGGAGCAGGGGCCGATCGGTCAGCAAGCGAGATGCTCGGGCACGTCCCGCATCCGCAGACGCCATCGACCCTGAGACCGGGCACGCGGGCACGCCAGCCGCTTCGGGCGGCGGCAGTGGGCGTCGCCTGGTCGTCGAATGCGCCGGCATGGTCGATCATGGCCACAAGGACCTGCTGTTCTCTGCTGCTGAGAGGACGATCCACCTCACCGACTCTACCGAGCACACGCCAATCGATGCTCGAGCAGGACCACCTGGTAGGGGTTCCACGTCGACAACGTGTAGCGCAGGACGAGGTGGTCACCAGCAGGGGTGGCATCGAACAGATAGGGCGCGTACCCCGCGCCGGTCGAGCGGGCTTGAAGTGTGAAGACACGGTCCCCCACCGGATCGCCGTCACCATGTGCCTTGATGAATCGCTCCGACGGGTCGTGGTGCGACATCCCCCGCGCCACCCAGTCGAGCAGACGATGCCGCGGCGTCCACGGACCCCACGGCGTCGGCGAGGTGCGCAGCGTGACGGACGGGCCGATCGGATCCTCCGGACCACTGCCCGCCAGCAGCAAGAACCGCTCGATCCCGGCCACCCAGCGCACCGAAATCTCCCCGAACGCCCCCGGATGCAGCAGCGGACGGGCGTCTTCTTCACGCTCGGACCACACCGGAACCCCGCCGCCCGGGCACCGGTCGGCCGCCGCCGAGAGATCACCCGCACCGTCCGGCCGAAGCGGAACGGCGTCCATGCCCGCCCAATAGCGCAGGCCGAGCGCCTCGCGCGAGATCGGGCCGGGCGAGGCGAGGGCGTCCGCCACGCCGGGACGCCTCGGGTCGAGGACGGCCAGGCGCAGGTTGCCGGCGCGGTAGGCGTCCGTACCGAACAACAGGATGACGTCGTGATCGCCGCCCCAACCAGGAATGCGCGAGGCCGGGAACCGCTGGGCGGAGACGTTGATGAACAGACGGCCCGAGAGGGTGCACAGCGCGGTGAACCGCAGCGGACGCCGCGAGGCCGACTCGATCGGCAGGCGCGGGTCGGCGGCGCGGGCGAGCACCGAGCGCCCCATCGTCTGGAAGCGGGCGAAGTGGTTCGAGGTGGCGAGCAGGAAGAAGTCACCGCCGGTGCTGAAGGCGTCCAGCGGCACGTCGTATTCGCGCATCGTCACGCCGAGCCCGTCGATCTGCAGCGGCGCCCCATGAAACCGGACGCCGGGCAGTCCCGGAATCGGGCCGTCGGGGGTGAGGCGCGCGATCGCGTCGCGGGTGACCAGCCACGGACGCCGCCGCCAGTGCGAATCACCAAAGAGCAGATAGGACGCACCACGATGGTCGACGCGGACGCCGAGATCGGTGCCGCGCACGCCTGCGGTCGACGCGGACCGGCTCAGCGTCGGGCGCAGGCCGCCGTCGAGGGTCGGCTGGGTGTCGACATCGCCCGAGACCTGAGCGAGCTTGTGCGAATCGACCGGATCGACGGTGAAGTGGCGATCGTCGAGCCGGACGCAGGAGTGCCGCATCCACCGCGGACGATCATCGTCCTGGAACGACGGCCCCGTGGTCGGCGCGCGACCGTCCCGGCCACGCGGCCACGGCCACCAGGACGCCCCGAGCAGGCGTGAGGTGCCATCGTCCCGTTCCGGTCGCTGCCGGCCTCGCCGCCGAGACCGATCGTCCTGCCGGTGATGGTGGAAGACCGAGCCGTCCTCGTCGGTCAGCGCCTGGAGCCAACCGCCCGCGGCCACCAGCGCGGACGCATCCGCCGCCACTCGCGCGTCGCCGGTCGCCGCACCCGGGCGACGCCAGCGCGGCACGATCGGAGCCCGTTTCCCCGACGAGGCGGCCGACTCCCGCCCCAGCGCCTGCCGTCCCGGGAACAGTTCCGGTGAGCGAAGACTTGAGGGCGCCAGCGCGAGGCCGCGGATGATGCCCGCACCCCAGGTGAGCGGCCGGTCCGGGGTGGGTTCGCGACCGGGCAGGACGGTCCAGGTGTCGACGCGGTCGGCGTCCGCAAGGGCGATCAGCCAGCCGCCGCTCATCGGAGCAATCGCTGCCGCAGCCCCGGGTCTCGCTGATTCCTCGCGATTCTCAGGGGCCGGGCCACGAGGCCCGTCGCCACCACCTTCAGCCGGCAGTCCGGTCGGGCCACCGGCCAGCAGCAACCGCTCATCACCCACCGGGGAAGGGAACCACCACCGGCCGTCCTGGCGCATGACCATCGCCCACCGGTTGCCCTCGGACGCCAGCGCCGCAGCGTCAGCATCAGGAAGACGGCTCTCGCGGCACCAACCGTGCCGGTGAACCCAGATCTCCACGGCATCATCGACCGTAGCCGCCACAATGAGGACGCCGCCCGCGACGGTCGCCGAGACGGCACGACCGGGAAGTGGGATGCCCAGCGACTCCCAGCGCAACGAGGTCGCGTTGGCCGCGCGATAGTGCGCGACGCCCCCGGGCTCGGGAACGAACACGTCGCACCCCTTCGCCCGGGCCACGATCGCGCCGGGGCCGACGGCGTCCGGACTGATCAATTCGCCGCGACGCCAGTCGCGATCGGGACGATCCTGGGCGCGACGGTAATGCCACAGCCCGGAACCGTCCGCGCCGAGCAGCACCGCGTCCAGTTGTGTGGGAGCGGCGAGCCCACGGACGCCGGGCGCGCTGGGTGCGATCCCCTGCACCAGCGACGACGGTCCGAGCACCGGTGTCACGCCTTTGTCGTCCATGCGCCGCACCCTACTGCCGCAGCACACCAACGACGTAGGGTCGCGGAATGACCGTTGACCAGCCCACCAGCACGCCCGCGATCGACGCCGTGGTCGCACTCGGTCTCGACCACGAGGTGACCCGGCATGGGCGGGTGTCATCGCTGGCCGAAGCGGCCGCTCTTCGCGGCATCGAACCGCGCGATCTGGTGAAGACCATCGTGGTCAGGCGCGGGGAGGACGACTACCTGTTCGTCCTCGTTCCCGGCGACCGTGAGTTCAGCTGGCCGAAGCTGCGCGCACTGCTGGACGTTTCGCGCCTGTCGATGCCGGACGCCGCCACTGCACTCGCCGTCACCGGCTATGAGCGTGGAACGATCACCCCGTTCGGCGCCTCTCATGCCTGGCCGGTCGTCGCGGACGCCTCGATCACCGGCCGCCGGATCTCGCTGGGCGGAGGCGCCCACGGCGTCGCCTTGGCTCTCGATGCGGACGCCGCCCTGGCCGCCCTCGAAGCGAGAGTCGCCGACGTCACCGATCCTCCCTGACGAGCACCGGCCTCTCCCTAAGGAGCACCGACAGCGCACTCCCGCGCTCGACCTGGGCCTCGGATGCGCTTGCCAAGGATCGCTTTGCCCCACGACGTCCACACAACAAACGCCCGTGCTCGACCTGAGCCTCAAGGGCGCTGGGCGGGGCCCAATCTGTGCCCCGCTCTGCCCCTCCCGCCAGGGTTTCAGCTTCTGCGAATGCGGGACCAAGATGTGGTCGTTCTCAGACGGGTGATCGGCGCGTGCCAAGGGGGTGAAGAAGGAAGGGCCAAGGTGTGGTCGTTATGAACCGGCCACGCGCCCTGGAATACGACCACATCTTGGCCCAACCCTCACTCCGGGTCGGCAACCCGCCTGAGAACGACCACTTCTTAGCCCAACGCGGTGTGACGCCCCGGCCAACCGACGAGATCACTCCCAGGGGTCGATGAGGTCGATGCCACAACCGTCGAAGTCGCGCGGCGCGAGCGTGAGGCCATTGGTTCTGCAGATCGCGGCGATCATGGCGTCGACAGCAGGGCCGCGGTCGCCCGGGGCGGCTCAACCGTGCGCTCGGGGAACTCAAGATCAACGGGGTCCTCGCGCATGGCGACGTGAAATTCGATCAGCGCGTTCGGGACCGCCACATCACCCCTCACCTGATCGGCGAGGATCTGCCGAACTTCCGCCTCCATCGACCGGCCATGCCTGCGTGCCCTCCGCTGAAGCGCCTCATGCACCTGTGCATCCAAACCGCGCACCGTGATCGTCACCATCTGACACCTCCTCTTCCACCCACGCTGACAATAGCCGGGCGCCAGGAAGGAGCGAGCGGCGATCATGGTTACAAGTCCGAGAATGAACCACCTCCCCCCGAACAGGCACCCCAACAGGGGAACCATGGCTAGTTGTTCTTCGTCGACGAGAACCGGAACCGCATGTGGGAGTCTCTTGCCCCCTCTTCGAGAAGGTTCGGATCGCTGCACCCCCGAAGCGGACCATGGCGCAGAGTGCCGGGAATGTCACACAAATCGTCTCGGCGAAGCGCCCGAGCGACGATTCGTGTGACATTTCCGGCATCCAAACCCTGGCCCGAACAACCCTCACCAACGAATCCAGGCAACGGAGCACACGCCCCCTCCTGGCGCACCCAACTTCGTCCGCACGCATGCTGCAACACACGCGGTGACAACGTCTCGCGCAAGGCCACGGAGCGCATATCCATTTGACGATGCCCTGTTCGTGGGCATAGCGTGAAACTGTTCCGTACAAGATCGTCCAAATGCGGAATCCGGTGAGGCAGTGGAGCCCGATCGGGGACATTTCCACTTCACTAAGGGCTTCAGCGGCTCGGTCTATCCAACGTTCGGCATGTCCGCCTGGCACTCGTGCCGGGTCTCCGTACTAACGTCGCTCCGACGGCCGCGCGGCGGTCGTTCCCATGAGGTTGGCGAATCAACTGATGAACGATCAATCAGGATATTGATTTTCCCAAGAAAAGGAGTTGTTCGTATGCGCAGAGCGTGGTCTATCGGGGCGCTGATGCTAGCGGTGGTTGTGCCGTTGTCTGGTTGTGCTACGAGTCGGGTTCCATTGGCCGAGGAGACCGGTTCGTTCGTCACTGACGATACCGTGCTGGCGGTGCGATTGAGCACACAGGCAGTCCACTCTCAGGGCGAGAAACACGGCGGGTATGTGCTCTTGGTTTCCGATGACGGCAGTACCAGACGTGTTGATGCTGGAATGCTCCAGGGGTCGTTGCTTGCATGGGCAGGCGATACGTTGTACATGGGTGGGCCAGACGAGGAGTTTGCTATCGATGGCTCGGGCATGAGCGCTGATCTCCGGGGAGGCTCTCCCATCAGTTCCGAGACTGCCCGGTATGCATACGGTGATGGGTTCATCTCGTTGTATAACGGCGGCGACACCGGCCAGGTATACATGCAGCAGGTGACCGCTGGCGATACGTCCGGTGTCGAATCCTGGGATGCTGATGGTTGGTACTCGTCCGTGGGTCAATGCGGCGATGTGGTGGTAGGCGTGAGCGAACTCCAGTACACCTCCCTGGCCCCTCAGGCAGCCGCGATGGGATTTGATCCTGGCAGCGAGAACAGCACGACCAATGCTCTGATACAGCTGTATCCCGAACCCGCTACGCCAGAGGACAGACTGCTCGGCGTTGCGACGACTGAGGGTGTCGTGACTTCAGGAGGAGCTCCGGCCTACTGCGCCGATGGGAAGCTCTACACGTTCGGTCAGTTGCGTGCCAGCCGTTCCGTGGCCAGTGATGATCCTTCCCGTGAGGTCATCCTGCATACCTGGGACATCGCCACCGGTCAGCGCTCGACGACCCCGATCGTCGTCGACAGCGCCGTCAGGCCCGACCAGCCAACTGAGAACATTCCTCCGGCAAGGAGCATCGTCCGCGACGGTGAGCTCTGGTGGGTGGTGAGGGACGGCCGGGTCTTCATGACCGATCTTAAGACGGGTGAGACAACAGAGCGCTTCACTCTTCAGACCACGAGCCCGAATCCCATGACTGCTTACTGGTTGAACTTCCAGTTCACGAAGGATCATCTCTACGTGCTCGACGGCGGCGGGTCTGACGCCGCGCCGATGGTGTTCTCCCGATACGAACTCCAGACGGGAGCCCGGGACGAGCTCGACACCCTGCCGTCACTCAAGGACGTAGACCCAAGCCTTCGCCTCTTCGTCTACGACATCGCAGTCCGGCCCAGCCTCAAGGAGTGACTCGATCGAGGCGCTCATAGCTCGCGCCTCCTGAAGGTCGGTGGGCTTCTCTGGGAACCGTCGAGCAGCACCGAAAAAGACAACTGAGACCAAAACTGAGACCACGGGCCTTGTGAACGCAGAAAACGCTGCCGAGGAGCACGAGCTCCTGGGCAGCATTTCCCGTAGTCAGTGGCGGAGGTGGTGGGATTTGAACCCACGATGGGGTTAACCCCCAAACCCGCTTAGCAGGCGGGCGCCATAGACCTGACTAGGCGACACCTCCTCAACCGAGAACACAGCCTATCGCCCGATGTGCCGACGGGCAAAAGCCGGGTACGAGCCGCGGGTATGCTCGGTGTGGTTACTTGACGGGAGGGCGATGGCCACACAGCAGGACTCGGACGGCTACTCGTCCGGCGCCGACATCGCGCGCCGCTCGCTGCCCGATGAGCCATCCCAGCGCCGGGGGCGCCCGCGGCGTCCGGTGCGGGAGGGGAGCTTTCCCGCATCCCTCGGCTGGGCCGTCGCCGGAACCTTGATCCCCGGGCTCGGGTTGACGCGCACGCGCTGGCGTCCGTTGGGCGTGGCCTTGCTCGCCCTGACCATCCTCGTCATTCTCGCCGTCGGCATCACCGCCCTGGCCGCCCCCACCCTGCTGTTCACGCTCGTCGGGATGCCGGGCGTGCTCGAACGTCGCCTGGGTGGCGATCACGGTCTACGGCCTGGCGTGGGTGGTCAGCATCGCGGCCACGCATCTCGCGCTACGCCCCACCCCCGCCCGCGCGTGGCAGCGGGCCCTCGGGTCGGTGCTGATCGGCGCCCTCGCCCTCGTCGTCGCCGCCCCCACCTTCGCGGGGGCGCGCACCCTGTACGACACGACCCAGTTGATCAGCGGCGTCCTCAACGGCGGCGGCGCCGGCGAAGACAACCCTTACGGCACTGTCTTCAACCCGTGGGCCCACAAGGCGCGGCTCAATGTGCTCGTCCTCGGCGGCGATGCCGGCGCAGACCGGACGGGCAACCGAACCGACACCGTCATGCTGGCGTCCATCGACACCAAGACCGGCAACACCCTGCTGTTCAGCCTCCCCCGTCAGACCGAACGCATGCCGTTCCCGCCCGGGTCAGCGCTGGAGAAGCGGTGGCCGCGCGGGTTCACCAGCGGGTCCAGCAGGGATCGCGACAGCTACTTCCTCAACGCGATCTACGACAGCGTGCCCGTGCTGGCGCCCGAGGCGTTCGGCCCCGAGATCGAGGACCCCGGCGCCGAAGCGCTCAAACTCGCCGTCGGCGAGGCCCTCGGCCTGAAAGTCGACTACTACGCGATGGTCAACCTGGAGGGCTTCGTCGAAATGATCGATGCCCTCGGCGGGATCACCGTCAATATCAGCCAGCCCGTCCCGGTGGGCGGCAAGAACGCCAGCGGCGGCTCCCCCGCGGTGCCGCCGGACCGCTGGCTCCCGCCTGGGCCCGACCAGCATCTCAACGGCTTCGACGCGCTCTGGTTCGCGCGCGGGCGGTACAAGACCGACGACTACCACCGGATGGCGCGCCAGCGATGCGTGATCCAGGCGGTCGTCCGCCAAGCCGATCCGACCAGGGTCGCCGCCAACTATGAGGCGCTCACCAAGGCGGGACGCAACATCGTCGCGACCGATATGCCCTCCAGCCGCCTGTCGGCCATGCTGACCCTCGCGCTGAAGGTCAAGGACGGCACGATGAGCTCGGTGTCGTTCGAGAACGACAAGGACGGCTTCTACACCGCGCACCCGGACTGGGATCTGGTCCGCCAGCGCGTCCGGGACGCCATCGACCCGCCTCCGGTGACCGAGCCGACCGATCCCGGACTCCCGCAGCCGCCGGACTCGCCCTCCGCGGACCCGACGTCGGCCGCCGATCCCTCCTCCGGGCCGGCCCCCTCCGGGAACCCGAGCGAGACGCCCGCGATCGTCGACGAATGCGCCTACAACCCGGTCATCCCGTAGCCGGCCGGGGGGTTAGCCCTCGAACCTCGTGTAGCCGCGGTTCGCGTCGAGGCGACGTGAGATGGCCTCACCCAGGGCGTCCATCTGAAGGGTGGGACCGCCCGGTGAAACCAGATGGATCCGCTCGTTGTCACCCTGGTGCAGCGTGAGGCGTCCGGGAACGGCGGTCACCCGCGTCACGCTCGCCCACGTGCCGACCCGGACGCCGCTCGGCCCGTCCACGCGGTAGCCCGCGTCGTCCAGGGAGACGGTCACCCGTTGCCGGCGGGGCATGGCGAAGGCGAGCAACCCCAGCAGGACGGCGACCAGGAGCACCAGTCCGCCCAGGATGGCGAAGATGGTGCGCCACACTCCCGGCGTGGGGGCGACGATCAGCGCCGCACCCCCGATCGCGAACACGGCGGCGAGGGCGAGGGCCCGCACCGGCGGGCGGGGGGTCATCACGAACACATCGGCAGCCACGCGGCGAGAGTGGGATTCGAACCCACGGAGGGTCTCCCCTCGGCCGCTTTCAAGGCGGCTGCACTCGGCCACTATGCGATCTCGCCCGAGTGCGCCCATCCTAACCAGCACAGCGGACGCTCGCGCGGCGACGCTCGCCTGCGACGACCAGCGCTCCCCTGCTATTACCAAGCTATAACCCAACCGGGGGCTTGCCGCAAGGCCCCCCATGGAGCGCACAATCAGTGGCCGTGCGGACCTCATCACCGCACTGGCAAGGAGCGTCACGTCATGATCATCACCGTTCCCCGGCATCCGGCCAAGGCGGATCCGGCCCTGATCGGCCCCGACGAGCATCATCTGGCCCGGGTCGCGGACGCGCTGAAGGCGCAGATCGCCGAACTAAGCAGGCAACGGGACGCCCTGCGCACGGCTCCGGCGGGCCGCGGCACCCGTGCCCTGGAACGCGACCTGAACATCCACCGCCTCTCGGCGCGGCTGCGGCTGCTGCGCCGCTTCGGCGTGGACGCCTGCCTCGGCCGGATGGTGCCCGCCGGCGATCCCGGGCGTCCCCTCTACGTCGGACGCCTCGGGCTGGCCGATCCCGACGGCGGCGAACCACTGCTGGTGGATTGGCGCGCACCGGCGTCCGCGCCCTTCTTCGCGGCCACCCACGCCCACCCGCACGGCCTGGCCAGCCGCCGGCGCTACCGCTGGTCGGGCGGCCGGGTCGTCGACTATTGGGACGAGGTGTTCGCGCTGGACGGGACCGGTTTCGACGCGGACCAGGACTCGCCGGGCGCGACACCTCCACGGGCCGCGCTTTCCTCCACGGTCACCCTGGACGATCAGTCGGCGTTCATCGCCAGCCTCGGCGACGCACGGACGCCGCGGATGCGCGATGTGCTGGCGACGATCCAGGCCGATCAGGACGCGATCATCCGGGCGGACGCGCGCGGCGCACTCGTGGTGGACGGCGGTCCGGGCACCGGGAAAACCGTGGTCGCGCTGCATCGCGCGGCCTACCTGCTGTATGCCGACCCGCGGCTGCGGGCGGGCCGGGGCAGCGTCCTGGTGGTCGGGCCGCACCAGCCCTATCTCGCCTACACCGCCGACGTGCTGCCCTCCCTCGGCGAGGAGGGGGT
This sequence comes from Propioniciclava sp., assembly GCF_047602245.1. GTDB lineage: Bacteria > Actinomycetota > Actinomycetes > Propionibacteriales > Propionibacteriaceae > Propioniciclava. The sequence continues at coordinate 1,960,951 of NZ_JASGHT010000001.1, read as the reverse complement.
GCGGACCTGCACGCTGCGCGACCTGCTGCCCGAGGGGGCGAGCGCGATCGAGGAACCCGATCCAGAAGTGGCCGCGCTGAAGGGGGACGCCCGGATGGCGGCGGCCGCCGGCCCCGCGGTGGCGCTGTACGAGGAACCACCTACCGACGACCTGGAACTCGAGACCGCCGCCGGCGAGGTGCTGGTCAGCGCGGACATCTGGGCCGAGGCGTTCGCGTCCGCAGGCCCGAACACCCCGCACAACGAGGCCCGCGACGAGGTCTGGGAGGCCCTGCTCGACCTGCTCGCCGACCAGCACGACGACGGCATCACCGCAGACGAGTTCCGTCATGCGCTCGTCCGCGACGCCGCGTTGCGCCGCACCTTCCGGCGGGCGTGGCCGCTGCTGGAGGCGTCCGACCTGGTCAGCGACCTGTGGGCCGTGCCTGCCTATCTGCGCCGCTGCGCGCCGTGGCTGACGCCCGACCAGGTGCGGGCGCTGCGGCGTCCGGAAGGGTCACCGTGGACGGTGGCCGACCTTCCGGTGCTGGACGCCCTGCGGTACCGGCTCGGCGACCCCGAGGCGTCCGCGCGCAACCGCCGCCGGCGCGCCGAGGAGGCCGCCGACCGGGCCTACATGGACGCCGTGGTCGAAGACATCCTGGCCGCCGACGACGACCCCGAGTCGGGATTGGACCTGCTCCACTGCGACAGCATCCGCGACGCGCTCGTGCACGACGACGCCCTGCCCGACGCGGACGCCGATCCGCTGGCGGGACCGTTCGCGCACCTCATCGTCGACGAAGCCCAGGAACTCACCGACGCCCAATGGCAGATGCTGCTGCGCCGTTGCCCCTCCCGCAGCGTCACGGTGGTCGGCGACCGCGCCCAAGCCCGCGCCGGGTTCGCCGAATCATGGACCGAACGCCTGAGGAGGGTGGGCTTCGGCACGATCCGCCAATCCACGCTGACGATCAACTACCGCACCCCCGCCGAGGTGATGGACGCCGCCGCTCCCGTCATTCGCGCGGTGCTCCCGGACGCCGGCGTGCCGGTCTCGGTCCGCAGCACCCGCGAACCGGTGCGCTACGGCGCGATCGGCGAGTTGGACGCCGTCCTGTCGTCGTGGTTGGCCGAGCACGACGAAGGCGTGGCCTGCGTCATCGGCACGCCCGAGCTCCTGGCCAGGGCGCGCCGACCGGACGCGATGCCCGAGCAGGAGACCGCCGTTGCGGCGATCCCGCCGTCCGGGACGGATGGCGACCGGGTGTCCTGGCTGGCGCCCGAGCAGGCGAAGGGGCTGGAGTTCGACCTGGTCGTCCTCGTCGATCCCGGCTCCTGGGGATCGGGCGTGGCCGCGGCGGTCGATCGCTACGTGGCGATGACGCGAGCGACTCAGCGGCTGGTGATCCTGTCGTCGTGAGCATCCGCGCGGACACGGCGTCCGGACAAACACCGGGCAGCCCTCTTAAGGTGAGAGCATGCGCGCCGTTATCGCCACTGAACCGGGCGGACCTGAGGTCCTCCAGATCGCCGACGTCGAGGCCCCGGTCGCGGGGCCGGGAGAGTTGCTGCTGCGCACCGTCGCCGCGGGCGTGAACCGCGCCGACATTCTGCAGCGCCAGGGGCACTACCCGCCGCCGCGGGGCACGTCGGAGATCATCGGGCTCGAGGTGTCCGGCCACATCGAGGCGGTCGGCGAAGGCGTCCAGGGCTGGAAGGCCGGCGATCCGGCGGTCGCCCTGCTGGCCGGAGGCGGCTACGCCGAACTGGTCGCGTTGCCGGCCGGGCAGGTGATCAGGCCGCCCGAGGGCGTCGACCTGGTCACCGCGGCGGGGTTGATCGAGGTGGCCGCGACCGTGGTGTCGAATATGGACCACGTCCACCTCGCCCCCGGCGAGACGCTGCTCACCCACGGCGGCGCCGGCGGGATCGGGTCGTTCGCGATCCAGTACGCGAAAGGGCTCGGCTGCCGGGTGGCGACCACCGCCGGCTCGGCCGAGAAGCTCGATCTGTGCCGCGAGCTCGGCGCCGACATCGCGCTCGACTATCACGACGACTGGGTCGCCCAGCTCAAGGAGGCGACCGGCGGCCGGGGCGTCGACGTCATCCTCGACGTGATGGGCGCCAAGTATCTGGACGCCAACGTGAGGTCGCTGGCCCGCCGCGGCCGGCTGGTGGTGATCGGGATGCAGGGCGGCATCAAGGGTGAACTCAACCTGAACGTACTGCTCAGCAAGAACGCCACGGTGACCGCGACCTCACTGCGGTTCCGCCCGGTTGAGGAGAAGGCGGCGATCGTGGCGCGGGTCGCCGAGACGGTCTGGCCGCTGCTCGCTTCGGGTGCGATCAGGGTGGTCCGCGAGACCCGCTTCCCCGTTGAGGACGTCCGTGCGGCACACGAACATCTCACGAGTGGAGCCAATGCAGGCAAAATCATCCTGACCTTCTAAGATTATTCGGTGAAATTTTCTGCTTACTCCGATCTTTGGCGGCTGCCGGGCATCCGGCAGGCCGTGGTGCTGGGCATGCTGGGCAAGGCTCCGTGGTTCGGCGCCGCGGTCGTGCTCACCCTGCACGTGGTCGGCGAACTCGGGCAGTCGTACGCGAGCGCCGGCGTCCTGACGGCGGTCTTCACCCTGGCGACCGCGCTGGCCTCGCCGATGCGCGGGCGGATGCTCGACCGCATCGGCCTGCGCCGCACCCTGCTGCCCAGCCTGCTGTTGCTGCCGCCGGCCTTCCTGGCGGCACCGTTCCTGCCCTACACCTGGCTGTTGGTCGCGATGGGCGCTGTCGGGCTGATGTCCGTGCCGTGGTTCTCGCTGACTCGGCAGATGGTGCTGGCGGCCGCGCCACTAGGGCAGCGCCGCGCCGCGATCGCGCTGGACTCGGTGGTCACCGAGATGGCGTTCATCATCGGCCCGGCGGTCGGCATCGTCGCGGCCGTGTCGTGGCACTCGGGCTGGACCCTCACCGTCCTCGCCCTGCTCTCCATCACCGCGGCGGCAGTGCTGATGTGGCGCAACCCGCAGCTCGCCTCCGATACCGCCCAGCCGGACGCCGAGGCGTCCGGCGACCGCCCGCGTGGCATGCGCGCGTGGCTGAGCGGCCCGGTGTTGATGACCTTCATGGGCACCGTCGCGGTGTCGTTCATCCTGGGCGGCACCGACCTGGCGATCGTCGCCGCGACCCGCACCATGGACGCCAACAACTGGCTGGCGATCATCCTCGGCGTGTGGGGCGCGGGCTCGCTGATCGGGGGCCTGCTCTACGGGGTGCTACAGCAGCGCACCTTCGGCATCACCGCGCTGCTGCTCGCGCTGGCGATCACCACGATCGCGGGCGCCCTCGGCAGCACCCCGTGGCTGCTGGCCGCGCTGATGGCGGTGGCCGGATTCTTCTGCGCCCCCAGCCTGTCCGCGCTCACCGAGCGCCTGGGCGAACAGGTTCCCGAGATCAACCGGGGCGAGGCCTTCGGCTGGTCGGGCACCTGTTCGACGGTCGGCAACGCGATGGCCCCGCCGATGGTGGGCGTCCTGATGGACTCGTTCGGCTGGCAGGCGGGCTTCGTCGCCGCCGGCGTGATCGGGCTCGTCCTGGCCGGGCTGGGCTGGGGCGCGATGAAGGCCGGCGCCGTCGGCGTCCGCCGGGCCCGCGCCCGCCTGGTGACGGCCGCCTGAGCCCTCGCCTCGCGCACACACCCCGGGGCGACGCGCCGGTCTCGGCGCCTTCGAGAGTAAATCACTGCACTCATTCCGCGACAGCTCCGGAAAAACACACTCGGACTGATGTTTTCACGGGCCCTCCGGAATCGGGCGCAGTGATTTACTCTCGCCCCCGTCCCCAGATGAACCCCGACCCCCGAACCAACACCCGGGCGGCCCGTAGTGTGAGCGCATGGGATTCTTCGACCTGTTCCGTGGACGCCGTCGCGACGACGAACCGGACGCCCCGCGCGAGCGACCCACGGTGCCGGCGAGTGTGACCGTCATCCCGCGTGCCTCGCGACCTGGAAACCTCGGCGCCCTGCCGGAGGGGCTCCCCGCCGGTGAGTTCGTGTTCGCCGAACAGGGTGACGAACCGATCGCGTGGTTGGCCCGCGGCAAGGACCTGCGCGCCCTGTGGGCGCGGCTGGTCGCCGACTTCCCGGCCACCGGCCTGTGGCCCGTGGTCGGCCATCTGTTCACCACCACGGAAGTGCACCGCTGGCTGGAGCGTGAATTCGACGGCCCGGATTTCACCATCCGCCCGGTCGAGGACGTGCTGCGTGCCGGACTGTGGACCACCGAGATCTACCCACCCGACGATCCCGCGGACGCCTGGCGCTACACCTTCGCCGGCCTCGCCCAGGGCACCTTCGACGGGGGTGCCGTGACGCTGCCCACCCCGGACCAGGTCACGGCACTGGTCCTCGTACCGGTCACGCGTCCGGCCGACGTCGCCGCCCAGCTCGGCTGGGTGGGCGCCGGCAACTACGAACTGACCGGCGGCGACGTCACCGCCGTGCTGCGTTCCTGGGAGGACCGGTTCGGCATGGTGGTCACCAACATGGAGTCCGACACCCTTCTCGTGACGGTCGCCACGCCACCGACCGACCCCGCGCAGGCCGAACTGCTCGCCCGCGAGTGGTACGCGTTCTGCCCCGACGCCATCGACCAGGGTGTCGACGACCTGGACGCCCTCGCCGAGGTGGCCATCCACGACACCTGGTATTTCTGGTGGGACTGAGCAGCGACAACCCTGACCGGATCCGGCGTCCGCACTGACCGTGCGACTATCGCCAACACTTCACGTTCGTAATTTGAATGACTCAAATTAAGGGCTATGGTGGCGGCATGCCCGTTCCCGCCACCCCCTCGCCCGAGGAATGCGCCGCGCTGCTGCACAGCCGCGGCCTGCGGGTCACCGCGGGGCGTGTGGCGACCATCATCCACGTGCGCGCGCATCCGCACAGTTCGGCGTCCGAGGTGCACACCGCGCTGGCCGGCGACCTGCCGTCGCTATCGGTGCAGTCGGTGCACAACATCGTCCAAGACCTGAGCGAGTGCGGGATCCTGCGTCGCGTCGAACTGCCCGATTCGGGCGGCGCGCGCTATGAGGTGGAACGACTCGACAACCACCACCACGTCCAGTGCGTGGTGTGCCACCGGATCGAGGACGTCGAGTGCGCCGAGGGGCGCGCCCCCTGCCTGACACCCAGCGACACCCACGGCATGCGGATCATCGAGGCGTCCTTGACCTTCCGCGGCATCTGTCGCGATTGCGATGCCGAGCCGAGCCCGGCTTGACCGCCCGCGCGGCCCACGATTCTCACCCCCGCCACAACTCCATACGCATCGACCCTGAAAGGGAGACTGCCGTGACCGACGCAGCCAAGTGCCCGATCGACCATCTCGTCGTGGTGAAGACCACGACCCCTGTTCCCGCGGGGGGAACGAGCACGCCCGTGGGGGGAACCCGCAATATCGACTGGTGGCCTGACCGCCTCAACCTGAAGATCCTGGCCAAGAACCCCGACGTCGCCAATCCGCTCGGCGGCGACTTCGACTACCGCGCAGCCTTCGAGAGCCTCGACCTGGACACCGTGAAGCGCGACATCGCGGCGCTGCTCACCGAGTCGCAGCCGTGGTGGCCGGCCGATTTCGGTCATTACGGCCCGCTGATGATCCGGATGGCCTGGCACAGCGCCGGCACCTACCGCGTCTTCGACGGACGCGGTGGCGGCGGCACCGGCCAGCAGCGGTTCGCGCCGCTGAACAGCTGGCCGGACAACGTCGGCCTCGACAAGGCCCGCCGCCTGCTGTGGCCGGTGAAGAAGAAGTACGGCCAGGCGCTCAGCTGGGGCGACCTGATGATCCTGGCCGGCAACGTCGCGCACGAAGAGATGGGCATGCCCACCTTCGGTTTCGCCGGCGGACGCCCCGACGTGTGGGAGCCGGACGACGACGTGTACTGGGGCTCGGAGAAGACCTGGCTGGGCGACGACCAGCGCCTGGGCAGCACCGGGCTGGCCAAGCCGCTCGGCGCCACCATGATGGGCCTGATCTACGCCAACCCCGAGGGTCCGGGCGGCAACCCGAACCCGCTCGCGGCCGCACGCCAGATCCGCGAGACCTTCTCGCGGATGGCGATGGACGACGAGGAGACCGTGGCGCTGATCGCCGGCGGCCACACCTTCGGCAAGACGCATGGCGCGGCACCCGAGGGCGACCATGTCGGCGCCGATCCCGAGGCCGCCCCGATGGAGCAGATGGGCCTGGGCTGGAAGTCGGGCCACGGCACCGGTCACGGCAACGACACCATCGGCTCGGGCCTGGAGGTCACCTGGACCTACCACCCGACCCGCTGGGACAACGAGTTCTTCCACATCCTGTTCGGCTACGAATGGGAGTGCGTCACCGGCGAGGGCGGCCACTTCCACTGGCGTCCCAAGGACGGCGGCGGCTCCGACATGGTGCCGATGGCCCAGGGCGAGACCCGCCGCGAGCCGCGAATGCTCACCACCGACCTGTCGCTGCGCGAGGACCCGATCTACCGGCAGATCTCGCTGCGCTTCCGCAGCGACCAGGCCGCGTTCACCGAGGCCTACCGTCGCGCCTGGTTCAAGCTGACCCACCGCGACCTGGGCCCGAAGTCGCGCTACCTCGGCCCCGAGGTTCCCGCGGAGGATCTGCTGTGGCAGGACCCGATCCCGGCGCGCACGTACGAGCTGATCGACGAAGCGGACGTGGCACTGCTGGAGCAGCGCATCGCCGAGTCCGGCCTCAGCGTGACCGCGCTGGTGTCGGCGGCGTGGGCCGCGGCGGCGTCCTTCCGTGGCAGCGACAAGCGGGGCGGCGCGAACGGCGGCCGGATCCGGCTGGAGCCGCAGCGCAGCTGGGAGGTGAACCGTCCGGCCCAGCTGGCCGGCGTGCTGGAGGTGCTGGAGCGGATCCAGGGCGAGTTCAACGCCACCGCGTCCGGCGGCAAGCAGGTCTCGATCGCCGATCTGGTGATCATCGCCGGCAACGCCGGGGTGAAGCAGGCCGCGCGCGCCGCGGGCCATGAGGTGCACATTCCGTTCACCCCGGGCCGTACGGACGCCTCGCAGGAGCAGACCGACGTCGCGTCGTTCGAGTACCTGAACCCGGCCGCGGACGGCTTCCGCAACTACGAGTCGGACCGTGCGCTCGGCATGCCGGCCGAGCATCTGCTGGTGGACCGGGCCAACCTGCTCACCTTGTCGGCGCCCGAGATGACCGTGCTGGTCGGTGGCCTGCGCGTGCTGGGCGCCAACTGGGACGGCTCCGCGCACGGCGTCCTCACCGAGCGCCCAGGCGTGCTGACCAACGACTTCTTCGTGAACCTGCTGGACCTGAACACCCAGTGGCGCGCCCTCGACGAGGAGTCGCGCACGTTCGAGGGCTTCGACGAGGCCACCGGCGAGCGCAAGTGGACCGGCACCCGCGCGGATCTGGTGTTCGGCTCGAACTCCGAGCTGCGCGCCCTCGCCGAGGTGTACGCCAGCGACGATGCCGCGGACAAGTTCGTGACCGACTTCGTCGCCGCCTGGACGAAGGTCGCCGATCTGGACCGCTTCGACGTCCGCTGACCGGCCGCTCCGGAGGGGTGCTCCCCGCACCTGCGGGCAGCACCCCTCCGGTGGACCCGATCCGGGACAGTCTGGGCGCGCTCCTCGCGCACCTGCGGGCAGCACGCTTCTCGGAAACCGGCGACCACTCCACAGGAGGGGGCTCCACCATCATGGTGAGGCCCCCTTTCTCGCTACCGCCCCTGGTGGCGCGGCGTGACGTGGACCCCTGCTCGGTGGAAGTCTGGGAGGGGGTCACGAAGGACGCCCCACATTGATGTATTGCAATTTGTTTATATGTGTGATGGAGTAGAGCCATGGACGCGGAGCCAGGACTGGCCGAAGCGGCACAGCTGTTCAAGGTGCTGGGCAGCGAGTCCCGACTGGGACTGCTGCGCATCATCGAGCGGGAACCCCGCACGGTGAGCGCGCTGGTGGAGGCGACGGGACTGTCGCAGCCATTGGTGTCCCAGCATTTGCGGACGCTGCGCCAGGCCGGCCTGGTCAGCTCGCAGCGGCGAGGGAAAGAGGTGATCTACGAACTCGCCGACGGTCACGTCACGCACGTGATCGCCGATGCCCTGGCCCACGTCCTGGAGCCCGCACCCGCGGGCGCCGATGAGTAACCATCACAAAGGGGCACACCATGACCGACACCACCACCGACCACAAGACCGCCGAGCACACCACCGCGGATCACACCCACGGCAACGAGTGCGGCCACGAGGCCGTCCAGCACGGTGACCACGTGGACTACGTGCACGACGGCCACAAGCACGCCGCCCACGGCGACCACTACGACGAGCACTGAGCCTCGCCCACCGCGCGCACGGGTCCGGCCACGTCCGGGATCACTCCACCCACCGTGGACGAGCCCCGGCCCGCCGCACGCACGCCTCGGCCGGGCGCATGACACCAGTCTTCGTCCAGGCGCGACGCCGGACGCCAACACCCCACTCCAGGACCGGAGACTTCGACGAAGAATCCGAGTCCGCGTGAGGTGACGCCGCGGGTGCCCACCCAGCACACCCGCGGCGTCACCTCACGGACGAATCAGCAACCAGTGCGTGCCCACACCCACCCTTTCGGCGCGCAGGCCGACCTGTGCCGCTTCCGCGACCAGCACCTCGGGGCCAGGGTGGTGATAGTCATGCTCGGTGGTGGCTTCGGTGAGGACACGCTCGCCCTCCAGGGTGAGGTAGGTCATCCGCCAACGCATCCGTTCGCCGCCAACCGGCCAGGCCTCCGCGATGCCGCGATAGCTCAGATCACCGATGGTCGCGACCGCGAACTCGTAAGCCGGGACGACCTCGGGTCGCTGCGGGTCCTGCAGGTCGAGTAACGCGGCACCGCCACGAGGCAGCCGCCGAGCCAGTTCGGCGATGACGGCGGCCCTCTCCTGAGGGTCGAAGTGCCCAATCACGCCGAGCAGCAGCGCGCCCCCGATGCGATCGGGGAGCGGTGCGAAGAAGAAGTCCTCCGGCCGCACGCTGACCCGGTGAAACCATTCCGGGTGCGCCGCGAGCCGTCCGAGGATCAGCGACCGCATGGCCGGGCTCGGCTCCAGCGCGCACACACGCGCCGCGGGCAGCCGCTCGAGCAGCAGCGCCACGTTCGCGCCCGACCCGGCACCGACATCCAGGATCGGGCCACGCTCCGGCCGGAGCAGCGGAATCAGCTGCTCGATCGCCGCGACCTGCAGGGGCCGCGATGCCGCCGCGTACAGGTCGTAGGCACTCGCCGTCGCCGCATAGCCGTCCACAACATCGCTCATGCGACTCATTCTCAACTAAACCGGATGGTTTTGCATCACCGACCGCCGAACCGTGACGGAACCTCACGCTCGAGCCCGCAGGATCGCCCACCGGGACACTAGGGCTCACGAATGGTCGTTCCCAGGCGCCCAGCGCAGCGCTTTCGCCCCTAGGGCTCAGCAATGGTCGCTATCGACCCAGCCAGAGCACCCCATAGCGACCACTTCTCAGCCCAACCCCGGAAGCGCGCCCCGGCACCCCCGCCATTCCGACCACACGCAAGCCCAACTTCGGGCGACTCACCGAACGCGACGTGTTCGAGAACACCCACCGCCGCCATCCCGGCGCCAGCGACTCCGGCACAGCAGTGCCGTCGTTCGCATTCGACAGGTGGGATATCTTCGGCGACTCAGCACACCACCCCAGCAGCGCGGATCCGGCAACCACGCCGAGCCGCCGCACCACCTCGTAAGCCTGGGCGACGCTCCGGCCGTAGACCTCGGAACCGCTCACGGTCCCGAGGCCCGGCCAGGCATCTCTCCCCCGACGAAAACACAGAACACCTCCGGCATGCGGTGCGCCAGCATCCCCCCGGCTGCCTCGCACTCAACACACCTCATGCGGTGCGACATCACCCCCCAGCTCGTCGCACTCAGCACTACCCACGCCGCGCGACGCCCTCCCCCAAGCGCGTCGCTCACGGCATGAATGCCCTTGTGTTTCCCTCACGAACGGCACCTCCCCCGAAGGCCGCTCACTCACAAAGACCCACCCCACCGGAGATGATGACGCGACCTGACAAAGATTTCTTCACGGAGCCTCTTCAGTGTTCACTCGCTAACCCCCAGGGGTATCGACTTCCCGATCCGGGCTCCATCGGCGAGCCCGAGCGCCGTCCCGCGCATGCCGGCGTCCGCGTTGAGAGCTTCACCCACTGACGTCCTTGCGCCCCGCGCCCGGCGCCCGGACGGAGCGTACGCTCCGTCGCGGAGCGCTGCTCACTCTGTCGAGCGCATGCTGCAACACCCGCTCGAGCACAACTTCCTAGGCTCAAGCACGGAGCGCACGCTCCATCACACGGCTGAGTCGCCCGGACGCCGCGCATCGCGCGACCGGCCCGCCATCGGGGTGCATGCGCTCCGGCATCTGAGTTGTTTGTAGCGCTCAACGCATACAGAAGAGGCTTGGACACCGTCGAGCGCTACAAACAACTCACGCCCAACGGACACACGGCGCCACGCTCGCGAAAATCAACCACTCAACGCTGGCTGCAGGGGACCCAGGGCCCGCCGAGTGGCAGATCCTTGCGCCGGACGCCTACGTCGCACCCAATCACTACCGCTGAACACACCGGAAGGCACACCGCGATCCGCGATGTCCTCACGCGCCGCCACATCTCTGATCCGCGCCGGACGCCGATTCACCACCCGCGCCACCTCGCACAGAAGCTGATCCGATTCGCGATGACCAAGCTGTGGAAGCCGTCGTAAGTTCTCGTAAGCCTGGGCGACGCTCCGGCCGTAGACCTCGGAACCGCTCACGGTCCCGAGGCCCGGCCAGGCATCTCTCCCCCGACGAAAACACAGAACACCTCCGGCATGCGGTGCGCCAGCATCCCCCCGGCTGCCTCGCACTCAACACACCTCATGCGGTGCGACATCACCCCCCAGTTACGTCGCACTCAGCACTACCCACGCCGCGCGACGCCCTCCCCCAAGTGCGTCGCCCACGGCATGAATGCCCTGTGTTTCCCTCACGAGCGGCACCTCCCCCGAAGGCCGCTCACTCACAAAGACCCACCCCACCCCAGATGATGACGCGACCTGACAGAGTTTTCTTCGCGAGACCTCTTCAGTATCAACTCCCCTACCCAAGGGGGTATGGACGGGCGTTCAGCCTGCTTGTGCGGCCAAGCGTTCCAAGGTGGCGCCGACCGACGAGAAGGGCATCAAGCACCTCGGCGACGTCCCGCTACCCGGTGAACCGGAGTCACCCTGCCGCGTCAGTGACCCAACTCACGCTGATCGCCGCGCTCGCGCTTGTCACCCTCGCGATCGGGAACCAGGAACGCGATGATCAGCGGGATCGCCGTGCCGAGCATGGGCCAGATCGGCCAGTAATAGTACGGCGCGGACCCGGACGCCAGCCAGGTGGCGACCCAGATCAGGTTGACCACCACCGCACCCGACAACCAGGACCGGAGCGCCACGCTGCGCCTCTTCTCGACCGGGGTGACTGGACGCCGCGGCCGGTCGGAGATGGTCACATCCGACAGCAGCGGCACCAACTGGCCGAGCGTCTTGGCCTGCAGCACCGCCCCGAGCCGCTCGGAATGCTCGATCGAGTCGAGGCGTCCCTCTTGAAAGGCGGTGTTGACCACGTCGGCGGCAAGGTCGCGGTCGGCGTCCGAGGCGCGAACCGAGCCTTGGGTGCGCGGATCCGCGCTGAAGCGCGCCCACAGCGGTTTGGCCGGAACGTCGGGAAGCTCGGAGGAGGACATGGACGCCTTTCGTCGGTGCTTGCGATCCTAACCGGCCGCCACCGGACGCCTCACCGCGTCCGTTCGGAATAGCGCAGCGAATTGGGACGGCACGGCGCCTCGAACGCGATCCGCAGCGATGAGGCGACCTTGCGCTCGGTGCGCAGCCCGAACAGCCGGTCGACGACCCGGTCGCGGACCATCTCGGGGGTGATCGTGTTGAGGTAGATCTTGGTGGCACCCTCGAAGCCGGCCAGCGTCGACACCCGCCATTTCAGCATCACCCGCCACGGCATCGACAGGTCGACATCGATGGGGCGGTAGTGCCATTCCTCGTTGCAGGGAACGTCCACGCCGGTGGCCGCGTGCATGGCATGAATCATGTCGCTCATGCCGCGCACTTCGGCGAGGCTGAGCTCCCAGGGGTCGCTGTGCTCAGACTTGCTGTAAATCTCGATGGTGGGGAACCGATGCCCGAACCCGGCGAAGGCCAGCGCGTGCTCGTTCTCGGCGATGACGAGATTCTTGTACGAGGCATAGTTGGACGCCGCCTCGTTGAACAGGTTGGGGTTGCGGCGCAGTTTCGCGAGCGTCGCCTCATGCTGGACGCCGCGCTCATCGATCGCCACGAGTTGCTTGTGCAGATGATCGAAGGACGCCCCCGCCGGCTTGAGCCAATTCTGGAAGACGGTCACATAACGGGCATACCGGTTGAGGTCGTAGAGCGCCTTCACCGACTCGATGGTGTAGGTGACGAACTGCAAATGCTCCTCGGGAGTGAGGGTGCCCGCGCCGGCCAACTGATGGTCGTGGGTGGCGCCCTTCACATAGTGCCGGCGGGCGATGATCACGTCATGCCCGCCACCGAAGAAACCGGACGCCGCGGCAATCCGGTCCTCGACCGGCATGGCGGCGATCTCGGCGTCCGTTTTGCCCGCGGCGCGCAGCTTGGAGCCGATCACGCCGAGCACGTGCGCGCGTCCGGCTTCGGATTCCAGATAAGCCTTGCGGCGCGCCGCGACCCGCGGGGGGAGGGTGTAGCCGTAGTTGAGATTCCAATACTCGTAGCTGAGGATCTCGAACAGATTCGGGACGCGGCGGAACTCGGCAGTGGTGGCGAACAGGTCTTCGGCGGGCGTCCGGTACAGCGTCTCGTAGCCCTTCATGCTGCGAATCACCCGGGACTTCTCCGGCGGCGTCTCCTGATAACGCCGCTCGCAGAAGGCGCAATAGGACGCCTCCTCTTCAGGGTCGAGCGGGCTCGATGTGGGAAACACCATCCCCAGCGGACGGTTGGCCCGCCCGGGCACCGTCCACACCTCCGTCCCCGTGAACGGGTTCAGCTGCTTGAGAGTGCCATCGGCGAGCTGGATCAGATACTCGGGCTCCCGGCTGTAGTCCATGCCCCCAGCCTGCCCCTGTCCGCGCCGCACCACAACGCAACCGCCAAACTGGCACCGTCCGGGTTGCGCCGTCACCTGAGTTACATCGCCGCCCGCGACAGCATCGGACAACGCTGGATGGCCTCACCCTCGGCCACGTTCACCACTTTGGAGTCAGGCCAGCCTTCTCGAGGTAGCCACCCCCAGTGCGGGCTGTTGGCGTGAACACCGACAAAAAGCTAGCGCTGGGCGTCCGCTCACCAAAGGCGCCCCGCCACCTTGCCGGGGCGCGACACAGGCAGGGATCACCTACGCTCCGATAAGACGGCTGGCGACCAGCCGGTTGAGGGAAACCTGTTGCTCGGCCGCATCGATCGCGAGTTGGCGATGCGCTTCGGGAGTCTGGCGCACCATGAACTTGCCGCTGTAGGTGCGGTCGGCAATCGCCTCGGGAGGCGCCTCGCCGTTGGAGACCATGTCATCGAGCACCTCATCGACCAGCGAACGAAGACCCGTGAGCGCTTCAGCGTGTGCGTCCGCTGCCCACGAGAGCGACGGCATCTCTGCCACGGTGGCGATATACGCCTCATCCTCCGCCGACCAACGCACGCGGTAGGTGTAATGGTCGCCATTCACGGTCATGATCGCTCTCCTTCCAGTTTCTCGATCGCCATGCCACACAGACAGTATCGATAGTGATACCACTACCGAGGAGCTCGCTATCAGCAGAGGTCCACACTCGGGTGGTGACAGACACCCAACCCGTTCGGCCCGGACGCGTGACGCGGATCGCGCGGAGCGCGACGATGGGGGCATGCCCAAGAACGTGACCGTCCGGACGTGGCGTGCCGGCCGACCGACGGACGAACCGATCGGGCGCGACGACTTCGCGGCCGCGATCCATGACCCCGACATGCTGGTCTGGGTCGACCTGGTCGCTCCTTCGGCGGAGGGGCTCGCCTCGATCGCCGACGAGTTGGGCCTGCCGCGGACCGCCGTCGAGGACGCCCTCGCCCCGCACGAGCGGGCGAAGACGATCCGGCACGAGTCGCACCTGTTCTTCACCGTCTATGCCTTGTCGGCCGACGCATCCGCCCTCGGCAGTACCCCGGCCACCGACCGGGTGGTGCCGGCGGCGTCCCGCATCTCGGGGTGGGTGCTGCCCCACGCGCTGGTCACGATCCGGCTTGATGACCGTTTCGATCTGGACGCCGTCGCGCACCGCTGGGACGACGAGCCGTCGCTGCTCGCCCACGGCGCACCGACGTTGGTGCACGGCCTGTTGGACGCCGTGGTCGACAGCCATTTCGACGCCATCCAAGCCGTCGATGACCGGCTGGAGCAGATCGACGACGCCCTGTTCGCCGCCCGCCCGGCGGGCAACGCGTTCGTCCGGTCGATCTACACGCTGCGCAAAGACCTGGTCGCGCTGCGCCGGATCGTCCTGCCAATGCGCGAGGTGATGAACGGCCTGCTCCGGCATTCGGTCACCGATGTCGCCGAACTGCGGCCGTGGTTCGACGATCTCTACGACCACATCCTGCGCGCCTCCGAATGGACCGAATCGCTGCGCGACCTGGTCACGTCCGCGTTCGAGACCAACCTGTCGCTGCAGGACGCCCGCCTCAACACGATCATGAAGAAACTCGCCGGCTGGGCCGCGATCATTGCGGTGCCGACCGCGATCACAGGATGGTTCGGCCAGAACCTCCCCTTCCCCGGCTACGACCAACCCGCGGGGCTCTGGGCGTCCGTCGCCCTGATCGTGGTGGGCAGCACGATCCTGTATCTGCTGTTCCGCGCCCGCGATTGGGTGTAAGCGGACGCCCTCACTCTGGGCTCGCATGCTCGAATCCGAAAGACCGGGCCATGGACACGCGCGAAGGGCGGGGTCGTTGCGGCCGCGCGCGAGGCAAAACGTACTGCTCAATCTCCGCCGAGCGTCAAAAACACCAGTCCGACTGATGTTTTTCTGGTCGCGCTCAGATTGAGCAGTACGTCTTACCCCGATCCGGGCATCGCCATCGCCCTCGACGGCCTACTCATGCGACACGATCAGCCGGAGTAGCGAAGTGTGGCCCTGGCTGCCCGCCCGATGATGTGCAACCCAACGATGACGTTGGCGTTCGGTGACCGCCACCGGCTTCATGCGATCGGTTTCGGGCCGTAATTCCGGCCCTCATCGCGATGCGGTACCACATCCTGACCGAGGTCGGGCTGCCCGAGTTGGTCGATCATGGCATGATGCCCAATGAGGTCGGCGGCCGCTGCACGCGGCAGTGCTGCACCACACGTGGATCCTCATCGCCGGTGACCAGGGCGCGGGCGAGACGACGTTGCTTCAGGCGCTGAGCACATCGGTTCCGCTCAACAAGTGCTTCGGACGGAGCACGAACTGCTCACCCACCTGCAGCCGGGACACCGGCAACATGGTGGCCTCGCAGGCGGAAGCCGGATAGGCGAGTTCACCGTCGCCGACCTGATCCCTGAGGCGCGGCGCCAGACCCCATCCCGGATCATCGTCGACGCTGGCGCGATGTTCGAAGCGATGCAAGCGGAGGCTTACGCCAAGGTGCTATGCGCACCCGCGGGGCTGGATGGCGGCGCATTCTGGCAGGCCACTGCCTAGCTGTGTCATACTCTGGGGCAATCCCGGGTTTCCGGGAGGAGGACATGTATAGCCCCTTCAGGAGGCCATATGAGACAACGCTACGGTAGCGGTAGGTAGGACAGAAAATTGGAGACCCTGGATCCATGGATCGCGGGTCTCCTCCCGATCGTGGTTACCGTAATTCTCTTTGCATTCTTCTGGCGTATCTTGGCGCTTGCCGAGAAGGCATTAGATGGGCCAGGTGTGAAGTTGAAGGTATCATTAACGAGAAGGTCTGTGAAGCTCACCGTGAATACTATGGGATTGAGTCAACGGGAAGTCGTTGGCCATTCAGGCCAACTTGGAGGCGCGGCGCCCGCAGCCCATACCCCCCAGAGAATCAAGCGGAAGTCACCCTAGTGTGTCTGCTGTCAACACCAGCCCCCACAGCCTTCTGGCCGTGGGGGCTGGTCCAACATTCCCCTCATCCTCTTGACCCGACGGGGTGCGGGCGATGAGATCTCCCCCTGCACGACACAGGCCCATCTAGCGAGCGGCAGAGTTCCGCAGACATTGATCCAACACATGATGAACGCACGGGCACACCCCAGAAGGGAAGGCCCAGCACACATCTATGATACCGAGGTTACAAGCGCCGCCGTTCGCCCACCGCCGCTTCCCTTATAGCCGAACCATAGAGAGGTCTTCAGGTCGACCAGGAAAGCCTAAGTTTCAGCAAGAAAATCGGCAATCGCGCCCATATCAAACCTGAATATGCGCCGACTGGCGACCCCCGCTGTGTATATAGTCATGTGAAACTCGGGCCCGATGATTACCCACCGAACTCCAGCCGTCCGCCACGCAAAACGGCACCACCAAAGTCTATGCGACTTCCCGAAAGATCAACATCGCCGAACGTCACCAACCCTCCAGAGAGCCGCACCCCCGAGAAGCTCAATTCCCCACCAGAAAATACGGCATCATCGAACGATACCCGACCGCCAGAAAATACCACCCTTTTGAAAAAAACGGAGCCACCAGAGAACTCGGAAAGCATGAAGCTCACGGAGCCACCGGAGAACTCAGCACCACGAGGAGCAACTCCCCCACCAAAGGACACTTCACCTCCGGAGAAGTTGGCGGCAAAATTCACCTCGCCGCCACAGAACTTTGCACCGACAAAGGAGACAGAGCCATCCGCGAATACAGCAAGCATGAAGCTCACCACGCCAGCCGAGAACTCGGCCTTTGAAAACTCAACCTGTGAACCACAGAACCTAACACCATCAAACTTTACTTCACCATGACCAAACTTGGCACCCCGAAATGACACCTGGCCACCCGAAAATTCCGCGCCCTCAAAGGAGACTCCCACACCCGAAAAGATGGCATCCCCAAAAGAGACTACACCACCCGAAAACACCACATCACTGAAATCACCTCCGTCGAAGGTGGCGCCAGAGAAATCGAGATTAAGCCCCTGCCAGCTGACAACCGCTTCGGGTCGTAAGCGATCCCTAATCAAGCGGATGACCGTCAGGCGGACTTCCCTGTCATCGACGCGGTAAACGCGCCTGTCGATAGACTTTGAGCCATCTTCCGTGCAGGATGTTTCGATGGTGCGCTCGGTCACGTGTCCCGCGCCTACTTCTGCACTGTAGGGCAACCTGAGATAACCGCAAAGGAGATCAATACACTGCTGACGTTGGGCGCGATACTGATCTGCTAGCGCAGCGATCGCGTAGACACCAGCAACACGGACCGCGGGCGCAGCGTCGCCAAGTTGGCTGGCGGCTGCAGCAAAGTCTCGGGCGAAACGACTACTCTCGGCGTCGAGTTGCTTACGGTAGTTCACCACTAACGCCACTACGGCACCGCTAAGCGTGACCACACCGCCTGCGTATAGCAGGCGGTCCCCCCAGGACAGATACCCATCACCAAGGTAGTTCCAGCCGTACACCCACGGCCTCCCGAGGAGGTATAGCGCACCAAAGGCCGCCACCACAAACACGAGAAGGCTAAGACCCGTCGCAGCCCCGATGGAGAGGTCCCTTAACGGACGTCGTCGCGACCGACTCGTCGACCGACTCCGCGGCTTCCTCAAATACCGGCTGATCTCTGCCATGAGAATAATCATGGTTGACGAATGCCCGCTGGCCTAAACGGCGCGCGGGCGAAACACCATCACGACGTCTCGATGCCCTGCATCGCCTTGGCGATGGTGACGTTGCGGGTGAGCCATTCGCGGGGGTCGCGCAGGCCTCCGCCGGCGACGGCGTCCGGGGCGGCCTGCCAGGCGACGTTGATCATGCAGCGCACCACCACCCAATCGCGGGCTCGGCGCTCGTCGAGTCCGGCGGTGTCCACGATGGCGTAGAACCGGTCGCGGATCGCTCCTCCGACGTCGCCGGAGGCCACCAGGTCGTCCCAGCGGTTCCATAGCAGCGGGGCGGGTTCGTAGCAGGGGTCGGCGTTGAAGCCCTTGGGGTCGATCGCGACCGGCTCGCCGTCTCGTTCGAGGACGTTGAGGTAGTGCAGATCGCCGTGGACGACATGGGTTCCCGGCTCGGCGGCCAACGCCCGTCCGGCGCGCAGGGCCCAGTCGACGAACTGCGGCGGGGCGGGTGCGCGGCGTCCGAGCGCGGCGAGATCATCAAGCCACGCGCGCACGAACGCGTGACCGTCGGGCAACTGCGGGGCCGCGCGCCGGTGCAACAAGGGGTAGAGCGCCGCGATCGAACGCGCCGCCTCCTCGGCGTCCCACCGCCCGTGCAACGAGGCGCCCAACCACTCCAGCAGCAGGACGCCGCGACGCGGGTCAGCCCGCAGCAACTCGACCGCACCGCGTCCGCGCCACCGCTGCAGCGTCGCGATCTCTCCGGCGTTATCTCCCTCGACGAACGAGAACTTGCACGCCCGCCGGACGCCGTCGGCGTCCCGCACCGGCAACACGAGCGCGGTGTATCCGGTCATCGGGTCGCCGTCGAGCGTCACATGCCAGCGCCGGAAGGTGTCCGCGATCAGGCGCGGCAACCCCTCCAGCCACGCCTCCATCGCCGGCCAACCAACAACCCGCTCAGTGAACCCAGCGGGAATCAAACCGCTCGCGACGTCAGCCACGACGCCACTCAGGCGTTCGGCGCGAGCACCTCGCGTCCGCCCAGGTAGGGCCGCAGCGCCTCGGGGACGCGCACGGAACCGTCGGGGAGCTGATGGTTCTCCAGGATCAGGATGATGGTGCGGGTCATCGCGCACAGGGTGCCGTTCAGGGTGGCCAGTGGGCGGGTGCCGTCGGCGTCGCGCATGCGGATGTCGAGGCGGCGGGCCTGGAACTCGGTGCAGTTCGAGGTCGAGGTGATCTCGCGGTACTTGCCCTGGCTAGGGATCCAGCCTTCGCAGTCGTACTTGCGCGCCGCCGACAGACCGAGATCGCCGGCGGCGACGTCGATCACCCGGAACGGGATCTCCAGCGAACCCAAGAACTCCTTCTCGTACCCGAGCAGACGCCCATGCAGCGCCTCGGCGTCCTCGGGCGCGCAGTAGGCGAACATCTCGACCTTGTCGAACCAGTGCACCCGGAAGATGCCGCGGGTGTCCTTGCCGTAGGTGCCGGCCTCGCGGCGGAAGCAGGGCGAGTAGCCGGCGTACAGGCGCGGCAGGGTTTCCGCGGGCAGGATCTCGCTGGAATGGTAGGCCGCCAGTGGCACCTCGGCGGTGCCGACCAGGTACAGGTCGTCGGCCTCCAGCCGGTACACGTTCTCGGCGGCCTGGCCCAGGAATCCGGTGCCCTCCATCGCCGACGGCTTCACCAGCGCGGGCGGCAGGATCGGCGTGAAGCCCCACTTGGTGGCCATCGTCATCGCGTGCTGCACGAGCGCGAGCTCCAGCAGCGCGCCGACGCCGGTCAGGAAGTAGAACCGCGAACCCGACACCTTCGCGCCGCGCTCCATGTCGATCGCGCCCAGGATCTCGCCGATCTCCAGGTGGTCGCGCGGCTCGAAGCCTTCGGCGGCGAAGTCGCGCGGCGTCCCGACGTGCTCGAGCACGACGAAGTCCTCTTCGCCGCCTTCGGGCACCCCGTCGATGGTGATGTTCGGCAGCTGGCGCAGCAACGTGTCGAATAGCTCTTTCGCCTCGGCAGCCTCGGCGGTCTCCTGCTTGACGGACGCCGCGAGCTCCTTGGTGCGGGCCAGCAGCGCCGCGCGCTCGTCGGCGGACGCCTTCGGGATCTGCTTCGACAGCGACTTCTGCTCGGCCCGGGCGGCCTCGGAGGAGGCGATCAGCGAGCGTCGCGCCTCATCGGCGGCGATCAGCTGGTCGACGAGTTCGACGGGCTCGCCGCGGGCCACCTGGCTGCGGCGGACGGCGTCCGGGTCGGTGCGCAGAATCTTCGGGTCGATCACGGTTGGAAGTCTATCGCCGCCAGGCATGACACCCGGACGCCTCCCGGTGCCACACTGTCGCCATGCAGCTTCGTCCGCACCGAGCGCATCTGATCGCGCTGGCGCTGCTGGCCGCCCTGACCGGCTGGACGTGGATCGTGCTCAGCACCGACCTGCTCACCCCCTGGGACGCCTCGTCACTCTCCACCGGACCCACCGCCGAAAGCCCGGCGGGCCAGATCTTGGCGGCGGTCGCCATCATCGCCTCGCCCGTCGTCGTCTACACCCTGATCGCGGGACTGGCCGTCTGGGCCTGGCGGCGGCGCCTGCAACGCCTCGCCTGGGCGATCCTGGCCAGCATCCCGCTCACGTGGGGACTCACCCAGCTGGTCAAGCACGTGATCGCCCGCCCGCGTCCGCCCGAGGTGCTGCCGCTGATCACCGCCGGCGGCTGGGCCTACCCGAGCAGCCATATGTCCGCCATCACCGTCGCGGCGATCATGGGGGTCGCGGCCATCGTGGTGACCCGGCGGCGCCGGGCGTTCCTGCTCGCCGCCTCGGCGCTGCTGATGGTGGTGGGGGCGATCGTCGCGCTCAACCGGTGGCTGCTGCGCGCCCATTGGCCGACCGACCTGGTCGGGGGCATGCTGCTGGGCGCGACCGTCGCGGTCACCTGTCTGGCTACGGCGGGGGTCACCGTCGTGCGTCTCAGCACGCCGTTCGGCAAGGCCGTCCGGCGCGAACGGCGCGCGGTCGTGGTCTACAACCCGACCAAGATTCCCGACATCGCGACCTTCCGCAGCCAGGTCGAGGGTGAATGCGCCGAACATCATTGGGAGGCGCCGATCTGGATCGAGACCGATCCCGACGATGCGGGCGCTTCGGCGTCGCGGCGGGCGCGGCGGCGGCGTCCGGATCTGGTGCTGGTCGCCGGCGGGGACGGCACCGTGCGCACCCTGTGCGCCGAGATGGCCGAGACCGGCATCCCGGTCGCGATCGTGCCGGCCGGCACCGGCAACCTGCTGGCCCGCAACCTCAACATTCCGCTCGACTTCGCCGCCGCCCTCGAGGTGGCCTTCGCCGGATCGCAGCGCCCGATCGACATCATCGAGGTGCGCGCCGACGACGGCGACGAGGACTATTCCCTTGTCATGGCCGGTATGGGCTTCGATGCCCGGATCATGAGCGAGACCAACGCCGACCTCAAGAAGGTGGTCGGCCCGGCCGCGTACGTAATGGCCGCCCTGCAGACCCTGAACACGCCGCCGTTCGACATCACCCTCACCCTCGACGGTGACACCCCGGTGAAACGGACGCCCGCGCTCGCCCTGGTCGCCAACGTGGGCGCGCTGCAAGGCCAGGTCACCATCGCCCCCGACGCCCAGCCGGACGACGGCGTCCTCGATCTGCTGGTCGCCTCACCGTCGAGCGTCCTCGAATGGGGCGCGATCACCACCCGCATCCTCACCCATTCCGAGGACCATCCCGGCCTGGAGCGCGCCCAGAGCAAGCACATCGTCATCGAGGCGTCCGAGCCGGTCGCCTACCAGATCGACGGGGACGCCCTCGGCGAATGCCGCCGCATCGAGGCCACGGTCCTCCCCCAGGCCGTTGTGCTGATGGTGCCGTAGCGCGGGATCGTCGCGCGGGAGGCCCGCAGGTATGAGCGGTGCGGAACGGGCCGCGTAGGTGGGGGTCCCCGCGCGGGAGACCCCCACCCGGGGCCGAGTCAGCCGCTACTTCGGGAGCTGGTCATAGCGGAAGAGGAAGGCCGCCATCGCATCGCGCTTGACCGGGGTGACCGGGCGATACTCCCGCTTGCCTCCACCGACATCCCATCCCGTGGAAATGCCCTTCGAGGCCAGCCAGGCGATCTCCTTGTAGAACGCGGAGTTCTTCGGCACATCCACGAACGGCGGCGATGCCGGCGGCGTATACGCCGGCGAACCCGCGGCACGGTACAAGAACGCCGCCATCGCATCGCGGTTCACCGATGACCACGGGCGATACTCCCTCTTACCTCCACCGATATCCCACCCGGTCGAAATGCCCCGCGATGCCAGCCAGGCGATCTCCTTGTAGAACAGGTAGTTCGTCGGCACGTCCACGAACGGCGACGATGCCGGGGGCGTATAGGCCGGGGATCCCGCCGCACGGTACAAGAACGCCGCCATCGCATCACGATCGACCGGGGCCAGCGGGCGATACTCGCGGGTCCCATCGGGACGCACCCATCCGGTCGAGATCCCCTTGCCGGCCAACCAGGTGATCTCGTCGTAGAACTGAGAACCCTTCGGCACATCCACGAACGACATGACCTCGGTGCTCACCGTCAGCGTGTACTGCTTGTTCCAGGTCGCCCAACTGTTCCATCCGGCCACCTGAACGTAGTAGCGCCCCGCGGCCAGGAAAGGTGCCTGGCCACGCAGCAGCGCCCCATCGGCGTGCTCCCCCGACAGGTACCAAGCCGCGACCTGCGAGCCGGCCGCGTTCAGAACCTTGAGGTCGTACGACCGTCCGCTGATGGCGGGGAAGCGCAGATCAAACGCGACCCGCGACGCGACCGGAAGATCGACCGCGTAGTAATCGGGGTCATAGGGCAGCGACCAACCCTTGAGGATCGCTCCCCTGATCGTGACGCCCAGCGCCAACGGATCGGCGGTTTGCACGGTGTCGTTGAGTTCGGTCTCCACCGCCCCCGGAGCTGCCGTCACCGTCAACGTGTACTGCTTGCTCCAGATCGGACTCGTCTTCAGGCCAACGATCTTGACGTAGTGACGCCCCGCGGGCAGGAACGCCACCTGGTCGCGCAGCATCGCCCCGTTGGCGTGCTCCCCGGTCAGGTCCCAGTCGTAGATCAGCGCACCGGAGGCATCCAGCACGCTCACGTCATAAACGCGGCCACTGACCGCCGGGAACCGCAGATCGAAGGTGACCCGTGACGCTGCCGGAATGTCGAGGGCGTAATAGTCGGTATCTCCGGCCATGTTCCGGGGTCCCAGGATCGCGCCTTTGAGCGTCGCCCCGATCGGCAGCAGGTCAGCGGTCCTGATCTCGTCGTTGAACTCGGTTTCCACGACGCCCGGGGTGGCCGTCACCGTCAGCGTGTATGGCTTGCTCCACGTCGGCCAATTGCTGCCACCGTAGACACGGACGTAGTGCCGGCCCGCGGGCATGAAGGTCACCTGCTCGCGCAGCATCGCCCCGCTCGCATGCTCCCCGGTGAGCATCCACGAGTAGACCGGCGTGCCGGACGCGTCCAGCACCCATACTTCGTACGCTGTCCCGCTCACCGCGGGGAACCGCAGGTCGTAGGTGACCCGTGCTGCCGCCGGAAGATCGATCGCGTAATGGTCAAAATCGAAGGCCTTGGAACCCGTATCGGGGTCACCCTCCTGGCTCGCCCCGTTGACGGTCGTGCCCAGCGGCAGCGCCGTGGCGGTGGTCAGCTGATTGTTGGGTTCGATCTCACTGATCGTGGCCGCCACCGCGGCGCTGCCCGGCCAGACCAGAGCAGCAGCCACCATGGTGACGATGGCGATCCCCATACCCAGGCTTCGGCGTAATGAGCGAGCGTTCACAGGTGGCCCCCGTTCCTCGTGTCCCGCTGCCTGCGAGACAGGCTCCGCCCGAATACGGGGCTCGACGAGCGCCCGGTGTGGCGTGGAGGGAGTACAACAGCGGCACGCCCCTCTGTCAAGAGCCACACTTTCTTCCTTGAGGGATTCCTTCGCCACCTTCACCGAGGCGCTCATCGTGGCGGAGGCTCGGCAAGGGCGCGAGGCCGCGAGCGATCTCGCCGCATGCCGAGGTGAGCCGCTGCTGTTCAAGGGCAACGACTTCGCGGCCACCGACGTCCCCCAGGCATAGCAACCAAGGCCCGGGTTCGCGTAAGGACCAAGATCTGGTCGTTTTCAGACGGGTGATCGGCGCGAAGACAGCCACGGGCCAAGCAGTTGTCGTTATCCCTGCCCTGCAAGGGCCGCATAACGACAACTGCTTGGCCCACACCACTTCAGGCGGGTGCGACCCCCTCTGAAAGCGACCATTTCTCAGCCCGAGCGGTCCTGGCGACGGCGCCTCGACGCGATCACCCCGACCGCCACCAGCCCGAGGACGGACACCGCGCTCAGCACCAGGTCGAGGTTGAACCAGGCCGCCTTCGGCGCACTGAGGTAGAGCACGATCCCGAACACGACCGCGAGCATCACCGTGAGCGCCCGGCTCATCGCACTCGCCTCCCGAGCACCGCCGCCCTCCCGAGCACCGCCGCGCTCATCGCCGGCGGCCCATCAGGTCGTCCATCCAGCGCTCGGCGGACTCGTAGTCGGCGTCGGTGAAACCGCGGGCGATCTTGGGGCGCACCTGGTCGGCGCGCGGGTAGGAACCCAGGAACACGATCTTGCGGCAGACCCGGTGCAGGCCTTTAAGGGTGCCGCGCAGGCGGGGCTCGCCGATGTGACCTTCGGCATCGATCGAGAAGCAGTATTGGCCGAACGCCTTCTTGGTGGGACGGCTTTCGATGCGGGTCAGGTTGACCCCGCGCATAGCGAACTGGTCGAGGATCTCCAGCAGAGCACCCGACCGATCGGCGTGCATGTACGCCACGAGCGTCGTCTTGTCGGCGCCGGTCGGCGCGGGAATGTTGCCGGGACGCCGCACCAGCACGAAGCGGGTGACGGCGTCGGGGTTGTCGGCAATGTCGGAGGCGGCGATCTCCAGCCCGTACAGGTCGGCGGCCACCTCGGCGCAGATCGCCGCGTCGAACTTGGAGGCGGGATCGGACACCTCGGCCGCGGCGGCCGCGGTCGAGCCGCCCTCGGTCACGGTCGCCCAGGGCAGGGTCTGGTCGATCCAGTCGCGGGTCTGCGCGTGCGCGTGCGGGTGGGTGAGGATGCGGTGGATCTGGTCGAGTTCGGTGCCCGGGCGCACGGCCAGCACGAACGACACCGGCAGCAGCACCTCGGCGACGATGATCAGCGGCTTCCCGGCGGCGAGCGAGTCCAGCGTCGCCGATACCCCGCCCTCGACCGAGTTCTCGATCGGCACCAGTCCCGACTCGACCTCGCCGGTGCGGACGGCGTCCAGCACCCGGGAGACGGTCGCGAAAGGCGTCGCCTCGTCGCTGTCGGCGGCGATGCCGGTGAGCTTGATCAGGGCCTGGTGGGTGAAGGTTCCCGCGGGGCCGAAGTATCCGTGCACCCCGGCGAGTCTAGTGCCGCGGGAGCGGACGCCGTGCCCGCAGCCGCGCGGGGCGTGGTGGGCGAGGCGAGCAGGCCGTGACCGGGAGCGACCCCGGCGCGCACCTCAATCCGCCGACGGACGGTGCCACCGCCGCACGAGCGGCCCACCCGGGCTGCCCGCCGGGGACGTTCGGTTCGCCGAGAACAGCAACTCCCGGGCGCCGGACACCACGAACGCGCGGGTGGGCCATTCCCGGTTGGTGGTCCAGAACCAGTGCACGATGGCGATCAGCACGAACCATTGGACGCCACTGCACACGATGTCGCGCATGGCGAACGCGACCACGTCGGTCATCACCGAGGAGAAGCCGACCGTCCGGCCGGTGACGTAGGCCACCGACAGCGCCGTGCCGCGCAGCACGAACAGCCAGTCCAGCCGGGTGGGCATCAGCAGCGCCAGCGGCGCCCAGGCGATCAGGTCGTACCAGCTCAGCGTGTAGGGCGAGGTGACCAGCCAGGCGGTGCACAGGATGACGGCGGTGCGGACGGTGATGGTGAGCGGGTCGCGCTCGGCGGGCAGGGTCGCCCCGGGCACCGGACGCCACGGCAGCACCCGCGACAGCATCCAGCCGATCACGAACAGGCCCGCCCAGCCGAGCATGCCGGTGATCGAGCGTGCCAGCGAGTCGGGCAGCACCCAATCCAGCGCGCCCCACATCCAGGGCGCCCACGAGCCACCGGAGATGTAGCCGGTGTTGCGGCTGGCGGCGAACAGCGCGTGCGGGACGAACACCCCGTACAGGATGGCGAGCGGGATGATCGCCCCGATGCCCAGCGCGATCACCTTGCGCCAGTCGTGCCGGTAGCCCCACACCATGGCGAGCCCGTAGAAGACCAGCGACACCTTCACCGCGCCGGCCAGGCCGATGAAGATGCCGGTGATGAACGCGCTGCGGCGCATGAAGAACAGTCCGACGATCGCGAACACCAGGGTGAGCGCCTCGTTGTGCGCACCGGCGACGATCGCCCAGATCAGCAGCGGATTGAGGATGGTGAACAGCACCGACCGGGTCTGCAGCGCGGAGTCCCCGTGCGCCAGCTTCACCATCACCGCGCAGATCACGATGAACGGGACGACCGCGAGCACCTGCAGCCAGAACACGATGTCGTGCATCGACTCGCCGCCGAGCACGTTCGCCAGCCATTGGGACGCCGACGCGATCGGCCCGTACACGCTCGGCGTGTCCTGCCAGGGGCGTTCGGTCCAGACCAAGACGGGATCGAAGGTCTCGCGGAACAACTCGGCCGGCGTGATCGAGTAGGGGTCGAATCCTTGGCGCTGCAGGCGTCCGTAGGCGGCGTACATCAGCACGTCGGCGCTGGTCAGCGGCGGCACGGCGGCGGTGGCCAGGTTGAGGCCCACGCCGAGGGCGAACATCAGGTGAATCCGCGGACGCCAGCCGGCGGTGACCGCCCGCCAGGCCAGCACGAGCCCGACCGAACCGAGGGTGATGCCGATCCACAGTGCGGGGACGACGATCCACTCCGACAGCGGCAGGCCGATCGCGCGGCCCCATTCGACGGGCACGTACCAGGGCGGCAGCAGGCTGCCGTTGGCGGGGCCCACGTTGAGGGTGACGGTGGACGGCCCGAGGAATGCGACCACGATCGTGACGAGACAGCTGATCACGATGAGGCGGAACCCGAGGCGTCCGTCTTTCGTCCACGCCTGGGCGTCGAGGCGGCGTCGCCAGTCGGCGATCGCGTTCACCACAGGCCTCCCGGGGGTCGAGTGCAGGGCCCCCAGGCTACCTCGTCCGGTCCCGGTCACGCCGATGCCGCCGCCCGGTGTGAACACGAGCGGCGGCATCGGCGTGGAGTGACCGGGATCCCGGCTCAGGACGCCGGGCGGGTGGCCTCGCCGGTGTAGCGGAAGATGAAGGCAGCGAAGGCCTCACGGGTCACTGACTCCGACGGGCGGAACTCCCACGCGTCGGCGCCCACCTTCCATCCGGTGGAGATGCCCTTCTCGGCCATCCATGCCATCGGCGCGAAGTGCTCGGTTCCCTCGGGGACGTCCTCGAACCAGAAGTAGCCGGCAGGCGGGTTGAACGCCGGCATGCCCTTCAAGACCGCGAACCGGTAGAGGAAGGCGGCCATCGCGTCACGCTTGACCACGCTGGAGGGCCGGAAGGTCTTGGTGCCGTTGGCACCGGTCCAGCCGGTGGAGATGCCGGTGGACGCCAGCCACTCGATCTCCTTGTAGAACTGGCTGGAGGTCGGCACGTCGGTGAAGGACGGCTTGGCCGGTGCGGTGAAGGACGGCGATCCGGCGAGCCGGTAGAGGAAGGCGGCCATCGCGTCGCGGTTCATCGGTTCTTTTCCGCGGTAGGTGCGCCTGCCGTCGGACTCCCGCCAGCCGGTCGAGGTACCCGAGTGGAACATCCACTCGACCTCCATGCCGAACTGATCACCGAAGTAGTCGGAGTCGGTGAAGGGGTTGCCGCCCTTGCAGTCGGGCAGGCCGATCATCGAGTTCCAGTCTTCGCCCGGGTTGGTGGAGTTCCAAGCCCGGATCACGGCCTTGTCCCGATGCTCGGTGACGTGGGTCGCGGTGGCGTTCGGTCCCACCTGGATCTGGACCCACGACGTGGGCTTCTTGTTGTTGTCGGTGACGGCGACCTTGGTGGTGAGCGTCTTGTCGGACGTGTTCTTGAAGGTCCACATGGTGCCGGCGACCGGGGGCTTGTTGTTGCCGGACTCAACGCATCCCCATTGCAGGGAGACGTCCATCTTGGGGGTCGACGGAGCAGCAACAGCGTCGAGAGTGGAGCCGGCGAGCAGGCCTACGCAGGCCAGCCCAACAGCAAAAGTGCAGGCTAAACGCCTCATTGGTTCCTCGTTTCGGGGGTGTACGGGGAGATGGGGGGGAACGTCTCTCACGAGACGGCTATCAAGACCAACATGGTTAGCACTCTTGATCAAAATTCAATTGTGCGAGCACGCTATCACTCTTACACTTTCCGAACGCGCGGAGATCACTCAGCGACATCCGGGCGGAAAACACGGCAACGCCCCGCCGCCGGTGGATCCGGTGGCGGGGCGTTGCCGTGGGTGACGGAGATTACCTACTCGGGGCGAGAGGCGGCATCGACCAGGCGGAAGATGAAGGCCGCGATCGCATCGCGATTCACCGAGTTCCACGGGCGGTACTCGGGAAGTTCCGCGCCGGTATCCCATCCGGTGGAGATGCCGGTCTCGGCCATCCAGGCCATCGCGACGAAGTGTTCGGTGCCCTCCGGCACGTCATCGAACCAGACATAGCCGGGCTCGAACCCGAAATCGGGCTCGCCGGCGAAACGGTACAGGAACGCCGCCATGGCATCGCGGTTGACCGAGGTGTAGGGACGGAAGGTCCGCTTGCCTCCGGCCTCGGCCCACCCGGTGCTGATACCGGTGGACGCCAGCCACTCGATCTCCTTGTAGAAGGGGCTCGACGGCGTCACGTCGGTGAACGTCTGCTTCGCGGGCGGCGTGAAGTCGGGCTTGTTGGCCAGACGGTAGAGGAAGGCGGCCATGGCGTTGCGGTTCATCGGCTGCAGGCCACGGTAGGTGTGAGTGCCGTCGCCCTCATCCCAACCGGTCGACAGACCGGTCTGGGCCATCCAGTCGATCTCCATGCCGAACTGGTCCTCGAAGTAGTCCGAGTCGGTGAACGGGTCGCCGCCGATGCAGTCGGGAAGGCTGAGCATGGTGTCCCAGTCCTCGCCAGTGCTGGTTTCGGCCCAGACCCGGACGGTCGCCGCGTCCTGGATCGCCACGGCCGCCTGGACCGTCTGACCGGACTCGGCGTTGACCGTCTCCCATGCCTGCGGACGCTCATTGATCCGCGTCACCGCGACCTTGGCCCATCCGGCGGCGTCGGTGTCGTTCGTGACTTCCCACTCGACGCCACCCTGGAGGCCACCACCCTCAACGTCGGCACAGAAGGGGAACACATCCGCGTACACCCCGGCGTCGGCTGACGCGAGCGCGACACGATTCTTCTGCCCCGCGCTGGACGCCTCCGCGAGACTGACCGGACGGGCCTTGACGACGTCGCCGGGATTGACGGGGGTGTAGCTGGGTGCGGCGAGGGCGCCGGGTGCGGTCGCCGCGAGCAGGCCCATGGTGGCCAACCCGACGCCGAGAGCACGAACGATGTGCTTCATGATGTCCTCTTTCACAGATGGCATCCACGCGGATGGCCTACCCCAACCAACACCGCCGACCGAATCCAGGTCAAACGCCGTTGCGCGGCCCATTCACAGCCGGAGTGAAATTGAAATCCACGCCAACGCGGGAGTCCATCAGATTTCACTCACACCCATTCACTTAAGAAGACGTGACAGCCGCCGGTCGGCGAGGAGCTTCCCGCTGGTCTGGCATCCGGGACAATAGTTGAGGAACGAGTCGGCGAAACTCACTTCGGCGATCGGAGTGGCGCAGACCTCGCACGGCGCGCCCTTACGTCCGTGCACCCGCAGGTGCGTGCGCTTGCTGTCCTTCAATGCCGACGGGCGCGCGCCGGCGGCCCGCTCGACGGCACGCGTCAATTCACCCCGGACGGCGGCGAACAAAGCCGTCACCTCCTCCTCGCTCAGCGAGCCGGCCAGTTTGAACGGGCTGAGGCGCGCGGCGAGAAGAATCTCGTCGGAATAGGCGTTACCGATCCCGGCGAACACCGACTGATCCTTGAGCAGCCCTTTGAGTTGGGTGCGCGGGTGGGCGGCCAGCACCGCGGCGAAGTCATCGCGGCCGAAGTCGCCGGCCAACGGGTCGGGCCCGAGGCGTCCGATCCCCGGCACCTCGTCCAGGCCGGCGACCACATAGACGGCCAGGTGCTTCTGCGTGCCGGCCTCGGTCAGTGTGAAGGCGACCTCGCCGGGGCCGGACGGGTCATCGGACGACCCCTCGGCCGCCGGATCAGCCGGTTCCCCCGCGAAAACGACCCGCAACGCGAGCGGGCCCTTGCCTGGACGCACGGGCGTCGCCGGGGCCGGATCGTGCCAGGTCAGCCACCCCGCGCGCGCCAGATGAAAGACCAGCCAGGTGCCACCGGCGTCGAGGGCAAGGAACTTGCCGCGCCGCTCGACCGCCTCCACCTCGGCACCGTGCAGTGCGCTGAGCGGAAGCGCGAAGGTCTTCAGCGCACTGAAAGCCGCCAGGTCGGCGCGCACCACCGTCCGGCCGATCAGGTTCGCGGCCAGGAACGAGCGCAGGGCCTCTACCTCGGGCATCTCCGGCATGCCTTTCACCCTAGCCGCGGGCGCCTCGCCGGGGAACCGTCCGGCACGCCGCCAGAACGCACCGGTTCTGCATGCCCCAGCCCGCTGAAGTCGATCGGCGGCAAGGACAGCGCCTCGTCGAGCAGGCGCAGGTAATCGGGGCGGTCGACCTCGACCGCGCCCAGCGAGGCCAGGTGGTCGGTGACCCATTGCACGTCGAGCAGGCGGCCCTCCACCCCGTCGTTCATCAGTGCCACCAACCCCACCAGCGCAACCTTCGACGCGTCGCGCCCGATGCGCGGGTCGTGGAACATCGACTCCCCCGCGAACAGCCCGCCGAGGCTGACGCCGTAGAGGCCGCCGGCCAGGTCACCCTGCGGCGTCCAGGCCTCGATCGAGTGGACCAGCCCAAGGGTGTGCAATTCGGTGTAGACGCCGACGATGCGCGGGTCGATCCAGCCACCCGGACGCCGCGGGTCGGCGCACGCGGCGATCACCTCGGCGAACGCCTGGTCGGCGGTGACGACATATCTCTTGGCGGACTTGCGCAACGAGCGCGGGACGCGCACGTCGTCGAGCGGAAGGATTCCGCGGCGCACCGGCGACCACCAGCCCATCGCGTCCGGCCAGCCCGATTCGGGCAGCCCCATCGGGAACACCCCTGCGCGATAGGCCTCCGCGACCAGATCGGCGTCGAATTCGGCCGACATGGCGATCAGGTCCTGCGCGGGCCACGTGGCCTCAGGACCGAACACCGTCGACAACCTCATGCGGGCAGTCTGGCACGCGCCGAGTCCGGCCCGCACCGCCCGGACCGCCTGCGGCCAGGCCGCCGGGGAGGCGTCCGGGCCATCACCCATCGCCGCCCGCGCCCGAGCGCCTAGGCTGTGCCCATGACCGAGAACGTTCCCGAGGAGCCCCGCACCATCGTTGCGCGCGCCTCCGAGGGTGCGGGTAACGCGTTGCGAACCCTGCTGGAGATCGCCATCAACGGCTCCGGCGTCCTGCCCGGAGCGAAGACCGCCGCGGCCAAGCAACTGGTCAAGGCCGATTCGGTCGAGGAAGCCGTCGAGGCGCTCGTCCTGGGCCACGCCGGCCTCGCCGCCGCGCAAGGTTTCGTCACCAATCTGGGCGGACTGGCCACCATGGCGGTCGGCCTGCCCGCCAACATCGCCGGACTGGCCGTGGTGCAGACCCGGCTCGTCGCCGCGATCGCGCACCTGCGCGGCTACGACATCGACTCCCGCCAGGTACGGACGGCGCTCGTCCTCACCCTGCTGGGCGCCGACGGCGTCGACCGCCTGATCCGTCTCGGCACCCTGCCCACCACACCGCTCGCCATCGCGACCGCCCCCGTCTTCGACCGGTCGCTCGACCGGGTGGTCAGCGAGAAAGTGCTGGCCTCCCTCGCCGGACGGATCGGCGGACGCAACGCCGCCGTGCTGTTCGCCCGCCGCATCCCCTTGCTCGGCGGTGGGGTGTCGGGCGCGATGGACGGGGTGGCCACGGTCGAGATCGGCGCCTACGCACGCGAGCAGTTCGTCCGCCGGCGCCGCCTCACTCCCGGCTGATCCCGGCGGTTCCCATCGGGAGCGCCCCTGGCCCGCACGGACAGGGTGAGGCCCCGGACCGATCTGCTGCGGCCAGCGCCGGCCCGGTCTACGATCAGAACAAGGTCACCTTCTTCACCCCTGCGTGGCCCCAGAATTGAGGCAATGATGCGTCGGTCCATCCTGCTACGGCTGTTCTCACTACTGCTGGTGCCAGCCCTGCTCTTCACGTCCGCACCCCCGGCACAAGCGGCGACACCCACGTTCGTCGATGTTCCCCAGGGAACCCAGTTCCAGCGAGAGATCGAGTGGCTCGCCACTCAGGGCATCTCCGAAGGCTGGACCGAGAACGGCAAGCGGTACTACAAGCCGCTCCAGCCCATCGCGCGCGACGCCATGGCTGCTTTCCTCTACCGCTTCGCCGGACGCCCCGCGTACACCCCGCCGGCCACCTCGCCCTTCGCCGACCTCAAACCCGCCGACCAGTTCTACAAAGAGATCACCTGGCTGTACTCCACCGGTATCACCACCGGCTGGGTCGAGAACGGCAAGCGCTACTTCAAGCCGCTGGCCCCCATCGCCCGCGACGCCATGGCCGCCTTCCTCTACCGCTACTACGTCCGTGCCACCGGCGACACCAGCTTCGACCCCAATGGCTGGGACTTCTTCGACGATGTCTCCTCCCAGGACGCCTTCTTCAAGGAGATCACCTGGGTCGCTTCGAACGGCATCTCCACCGGCTGGCTCGAACCGCGTGACACCGGCCTGTTCAGCTTCTTCCGCCCGCTCGATTCGGTGAAGCGCGACGCGATGGCCGCCTTCCTGTTCCGCACCAGCCTCGTCCTCGCGATGCACGGTGACACGCCTCAGCGCGGAAACATGCCTGCGGGCTTCTCGTTCACCGACGTGACCCGCCAGTCGACCGACTTCGGACCGCTCATCCTCTGCTTCCCCCAGCGCATCCCCTATTACGCCAGCCTCGGCGCCCGCACCGCGGGACGGATGGTCGAGAACGGCGGCGGTTACGGCGATGAGGGCGAAGAGCACTACTACTCCGAGGCCGCGCTGGTCTTCCCGACCGCGGCGGCCGCGCAGCAGTACGTGGCGGACATCGCGGCGGCGTCCGCCACGTGCGCCAGCTCGGGCTACCCGGGCTTCGAGTCCCGCACCACGCAACCCACCGGAAACTGGACCGAAGCCATCTCCACGATCAGCCAGTTCGCCGATACCTGGACTCCGTGGGGTACCGAATCGCTGGTGGCGCGGCGGGGCCGCAGCGTCGTCCATGTGTTCTATGCCGCGCAGCCCATCGAGGCACCCGACTCGATCACCCAGGAGGCCCGCACCACCGCGACCACGCTGCTCGACAAGTTGCCGGGCTGACCACCAGCCCCCACGTGGTGGACGGCACGCTCGCCGCAGGCCGTCCACCACCACACCATTGATCCGGCGCCCCGCCTGACCGACGCGTCCCTTAACCGGTGGCCTGGCATCGCCTGGAACCACCGGTTAAGTTCGTCCTTAACTTTGGCTGAACGTTGTCAAAACCGAGGAGTGCTGGTTTACCATCGAGCACCAGGCCACGCTTCGCCACGGCGGTACGGACCACGAATCGAGGCAACGATGCGCCACCCCGCATGCTCCGACTGCTCACACTGCTCCTCACCGCAGCACTGCTCCTCACGCCCGCGCTGCCAGCACGGGCAACAACGCCGCTTTTCAAGGACGTGCCCTACGACAGCCAGTTCCACTACGAGATCGAATGGCTGGCCTCGCAGGGCGTCTCCACCGGATGGGTCGTCAACGGCGACCGCTACTACCGGCCGCGGCAACCCATCGCCCGCGATGCCATGGCCGCCTTCCTCTACCGATTCGCCGAACACCCCGCGTTCACCCCACCGGCTGTCTCACCGTTCGCGGACCTGAATCCAAGCGACCAGTTCTACAAGGAAATCACCTGGGTCGCCGAGTATGGCGTGGCCACCGGCTGGAGCCTGGGCAATGACATCCAGGTCTACCGTCCGCTGGACACGGTGAGGCGAGATGCCATGGCCGCCTTCCTCTTCCGCATCGACCCCGTGATCACCATGTTCGGGAGCGGTCCACAGCGCGGCCCCATGCCCGAGGGTTTCAGCTTCGTCCATGCCACGCGGCAGTCAGAGGATTACTGGCCCCTGTCGCTGTGCCGCTGGACGTACACCTCGTTCACCGCGAGGAGTTTCAACGCTCGCACAGGCGGGCGCATGGTCGAGCATGGCCAGTACGGAGACGAGGGCGAAGACCACTACTACGCCGAGGCCGCGCTGGTGTTCCCGACCGTCGCCGCGGCGCAGGCGTACATGGACGACGTCAACCGTGCGTCCCTCGTCTGTTCGGTCGAGACCTCGATCGGCACCGCGACGACGTCCTATCCCACCCACAGCGGCTGGGACCAGGCTGTCGTCACCCTCAGCGGCAACGACCGCGGCCGGCCGCCCGGGGGAACCGAATCACTGATGGCCCGGCGCGGCGCCCATGTCGTCCACGTCCTCGACAGGCGCGAACTCGCCGAGTTGCCCATCTCGATCTCGGAGCGCACCCGCACCACCGCCATCACCCTGCTCAACCGGCTATCCGCCTGAGGGCATTCCTAGCGCAGATGCGCCGGGCGCTGCAGGAACAACACGGCGATCACGCCGAGCAGGATCGCCGCGTTCGGTAACAGCAGCGCCTGGCTCATCGCGGCGGCGAAACCGTCGGCGACCAGCGGCGGCAGGGCGCCCTGGCCGAAGCCCTCGGCGTCCGCTGCGCCCGGAAGGTGTGCAGCCAACCGGTTCTGCATGAACGCGGCGATCGCCGCCGAGCCGAGCACCGAGCCAACGGTGCGGGTCGTGTTGTAGACACCCGAACCCGCGCCGGCCTGGTGGGGCGGAAGGTCGCGGTTCGCGGTGGTGGCCAGCGGACCCCACATGCCCGCATTGCCGATGCCCATCAGCGCCGACGGGATCAAGAACATCCAGATCGGTGTCTGCGGCGACATCAACAAGGCGTACCCGCCGAGCCCGAGCGCGACGAAACCGAGCCCGGGCACCAAGAGCACCCGCGGGTCGTGCCGGTCGAGCAGGCGTCCGGCGTAGGGGGCCAGGACGCCGGACAGCACCGCCTGCGGGATCAGCAGCATCGCCGACTGCGTCGGCGACAGCCCGCGGGCCAGCTGCAGGAAGAACATCAACGGCAGCGACATGCCGGTCACCGTGAAGCCGACCGCGGCCACGCCGATGTTCGACACGGTGAAGTTGCGCAGGCGGAACAACGACAGCGGCACCAGCGGTTCGGAGCGGGTGCGCGCCTGATACCGGACGAAGACCGCCATCACGGCCACCCCGGTCGCGATCATGCCCCACACCCATGGCGCCCAGTCGTGCTGCTCGCCCTCCTGCAGCCCGAACACGATCAGGAACAGCCCGGCGCCGCTGAGCGCCACCCCGGCCAGGTCGAAGCGGTGGTCGTGGGTCTCCAGGGCGGGGACCAGGCGCATCGCCAGGATGAAGCCGACCACGCTGACGGGGAGATTGATGAAGAAGATCCACTCCCAGCCGAAGCCGTCGACCAGGAAGCCGCCCAGCAGCGGGCCGACCAGCGCCGCGACCCCGGCGGTGGCACCCCACAGCCCCATCGCCGCGCCACGGCGGTCGGCGGGAAAGGTCCGCGCGATCACCGCCATCGTCTGCGGCGCCACCAGCGAGGCGCCCAGCCCTTGCACGGCGCGCATGATGACCAGCATCTCCAGGCTGCGGGACAGGCCGCACCCGAGCGAGGCCAGCGTGAACACGGTCAAGCCGGTGAGGTACATCTTCTTGGGGCCGAACTTGTCGCCGAGGCGTCCGGTGACCAGCAGCGGCACCGCGTAGGCGAGCAGGTAGGCCGAGGTGACCCACACCACGCGGTCGAGATTGGGCGTGTTGGGGTCGAGAGCGGCCTTGATCGCCGGGTTGGCCACCGACACGATCGTCGTGTCGACCAGGATCATGAAGAACCCGATCACCAGCGCCCACAGGGCCGGCCACGGATTCTCGGGGAGCGAGGGGCCGCTCGCGACGGGTTCAGTGCGCACGGCGAGCGACTGTACGCCCCGGACGCCCGATCGCGGCGCGGTCCTGCGATCCGGCCGCGACCGCCCCGGCACGCGGGCCGTCCGGATCTGATCGTGGGCAGCGCCGGCGGGTGGTCAGGGGCGAGCGGCCGTCCGGCCCACCCGGCCGGTGATCAGGCAGGTCACCTCATAGGGAATGGTGCCCATCAACTCGGCGATCTCGGCGACGGTGATCTCCTCCTCGCCTTGCCGTCCGACCAGCGTCACCACCGCGCCGGGCGCAAGCGCGGCGTCCGGGCCGAGGTCGACCATGGCCTGATCCATGCACACCCGGCCCACGAGCGGGAACGACCGGCCGCCGATCAGCACCCGCCCGCGATTCGACAGCCGCCGGGAATACCCGTCGCCGTAGCCGACCGGGATCGTCGCGATCTGCGTGTCGCGTGCGGACGCCCAGGTGCGGCCGTAGCCGACCGTCTCGCCCGCGGCGACGCGCTTCACGAACGAGACCCGGGTGGTCCATTCCAGGCCCGGCCGCAATGCGACGGTATCGGGCGTGGCCGGATCGGGTTTGGAGCCGTAGATCATGATGCCGGGGCGCACCAGGTCGAACCAGGCGTCCGGGTGCATCATCACCGCACCCGAGTTGGCCAGGTGGGCCAGCTCGACCCGCCCGCGGGCGGTGGTCACGGCGTCCAGCACCGCGGCGAACCGCGCGATCTGAGCCTGGGTGAACTCCCGGCCGTCCTCGGTGTCGGACACCGGCAGGTGCGAGAACAGCCCGCGCAGCCGGACGCCGGCGGCGTCCGCCCGGCGGGCCAGGCCGGGCGCGTCGGCGGGTTCGCAGCCGATCCGGCGCATGCCGGTGTCGACCTTGAGGTGCACCGACGCCTGCCGCCCCAGCGCCGACGCCACCCGCGCGACCTGGTCGATGCCGGCGGCGTCCACCACCGCGAGATCGACCTCGCGCTCGACGCACGCGGTGATCTGGGCCTCGTCGAGCGCCTGGCTCAGTTTGAGCACCGGCAATCGCACCCCGGCCTCGCGCAGTGCGACCGCCTCACCGGCGGTCGCCACCCCCAGCCAGTCGGCGGACGCGGTGGCCTCGATCATCCGGGCCACGTCGGCGAGGCCGTGACCGTAGGCGTCCGCCTTCACCGCCGCCAGCACCCGCCGGCCGCCCACCCGGGCGCGGACGCCGGCCAGGTTGGCGGCGATGTGATCGAGCCGGGTGGTGGCGATGCTGGTCGCGAGATCGTCCATCGCCAGAC
Source organism: Propioniciclava sp. (assembly GCF_047602245.1). Classification (GTDB taxonomy): domain Bacteria; phylum Actinomycetota; class Actinomycetes; order Propionibacteriales; family Propionibacteriaceae; genus Propioniciclava. The sequence continues at coordinate 1,923,472 of NZ_JASGHT010000001.1, read as the reverse complement.
TCAACGCTGCCGGAAATCGCCGTCGCGGCGCGAGGCGATCTCATCGACGCGGTCGTGGATGCGGATCAGCGCGACGATCGCCTCGAGGATGAAACGCATATAGGCGATGAACAGCAGCGCAGGGATCCAGCCGAACAGCAGCGCCACCACGCCCATCGCCGGCCCGCCGGCGTAACGGCCCGCCCCGAAGCCGGAGATGATCGCCATCACCCAGACGAGCACGGCGCCGACCACCGAGAGGATGTAGACGACCTTCACGATGCCCGGGGTCGCGAACTTGGTGAACCCGAAGTCGAACAGGGCGGCCAGCGGGTTGGCGTCATGCCGCGACGGCGGCATCGGCGGGGCGGCCCAGGTGGGCGGCGCCTGCGGCGGCGGAACCGACCCCGCGCCGTAGGGCGCATAGGGGGCCTGGCCGTAGGACTGCGGCGGCTGATCCGCCTGCTGCGGGTCGGTGTAGGGCTGCTGCGGGTCGCCGTAGGCCTGCGGGGCGGAATACGGCGGCGTGGGCGCGCCGTAGGGGTTCGCGGACTCGGCCGGCGACGGCCAGGGGCTGTCGGACGGCGCCGCGAACGGCGGAACGGGATCGCCCGTGGGAGGCTGCCAGGACTGATCAGGACGCTCGGGGTTGTCAGCGTTGGTCATGCGTCCATTAGATCAGAGCCCACCGACAACCAAGCGGCCACCGGGCAATCGGCCGGACGCCGGCGCTCAGAACAGCAGCGAGAGCCCCGGATCCTCCAGGATCGTGGCCACGTCGGCGAGGAAACGCGAGGCCTGCTCGCCGTCCAGCACCCGGTGGTCGATGGTGAGGGTCAGCTTGGCCACCGAACGGATCTCGATGCGTTCCTCCTCGCCGGTACCGACCACCCACGGCCGCCGGTTGAAGGTGCCCAGCAGCAGGATGGCCGACTCGTTCGGGTTGAGGATCGGCGTGCCCCCCTCGACCCCGAACACGCCCACGTTCGTGATGGTGAAGGTGCCGTGCGCGGCGTCCGAGGGGGTGATCCGGCCCTCGCGCACCTTCGCGACCAGGTCGTTGAGCGCGTGGGTCAGCTTCAGGATGTTGTGCTCGTTGGCGGCCTTGATGTTGGGCACGATCAGCCCGCGCTGGGTGGCGGCGGCGATGCCGAGGTTCACGTCCGGGTGGACGATGATCTCCTGGCGCGCCAGGTCGAGCGTCGAGTTGACCTCGGGATGCTGGGCGAGCGCCAGGCAGACCGCCTTGGCGAGCACCACGATCGGCGAGATGCGTAGCCCCGAGAACTCCCGGCGCGCCTTGAGCTGGTCGATGAGCTCGACGGTCTTGGTGACATCGACGTCCATCCACACCGACGCCTGCGGCACCTGCACCGAGGCCTGCATGGTGTGCAGCATCTGGCGCCTCACGCCGCGGATCGGAATGCGGGTGGGACCCTTGCGCCCGCTCGCCTCACCGGCTGCCGCCTGCGCCACGTCGGTGGGCGTGATCAGGCCGCCCGCCCCGGTGCCGGCCACCGTGCCCAGATCGATGCCCAGGTCGCGGGCGAGCCGGCGCACCGCCGGTTTGGCCAGCGGACGCCCGACCGGATCGGTCGCCACCTCGGTGCTCGCCGGACGCCCCTCCTCGGGACGCGGCAACGGCGGTTCCTGCGGCTCGCCGGTCACCGCGGGCGTCGGGTACACCTCCTCGACCCGGTGCCCGGGAGCCTCGTCGAGTCCGTAGCTGTCGTGCACCTGATCGGTCTCCGGGGTCGCCATCGTGGCGCCGCCCTTGCGCGGACGCCGGGTGACCCGCGCGGACGCCGTCCCGTACCCCACCAGCACCGACCCGGACCCCGCCGGCGCGGCGGGAGCGGAGGGCGCGGCCTGCGCCGTGGGAGCGGTAGGCGCGGCGTGCGCCGTGGGAGCGGCGGGCGCGACTGGAGCGGACGCCGTCGGCTGCGCGGCGTGAGCCGCCGGGAACACACCCGCCGCACCGGAGACCGGGGCGCCCACCGTCGGCTCGGATGCGGGCTGCGCCGACACGGCGGCCGCGGCGTCCGTGTTCGCGGGACCCAGCGGACCGCCGGCGTCCGCGGACTCGCCGGGAGCGAGAATCGTCATGATCACCGACCCGACCGGGACCGTGTCGCCCTCGTTCGCCAGCAGCGCGCCGACGATGCCCGCCTCGGGGGCGGGCAGTTCGACCAGCGACTTGGCCGTCTCGATCTCGATGACGATGTCGTTGACCTTCACCTCATCGCCCGGCTTGACCAACCAGGTGACGATCTCGGCCTCGAGCAGGCCCTCGCCCGGATCGGGCAGTTTCATCTCGAACATGTCGCTCCTGTTCAGTACGCCAGGGATCGGTCGACGGCATCGAGGATGCGGTCGAGGTCGGGAAGGTACTGGGCCTCTACTTTGCTGGGCGGGTAGGGCATGTCGTAGGCCGCCACGCGCAGCACGGGTGCTTCGAGCGAGAAGAAGCAGGCCTCCTGGATGCGGGCGGCCATCTCGGCGCCGATCCCCAGAGTGCGGACCGCCTCGTGCACCACGATGGCGCGGCCGGTCCGTTCGACCGACGCACGGATGGTGGCGTCGTCCAGCGGCGACAGGCTGCGCAGGTCGATCACCTCAAGTGAGCGGCCTTCGGCTGACGCCGCGAACGCGGCCTCGACGCAGGTCTTCACCAGCGGACCATAGGTGAACAAGGTGGCGTCGTGGCCCTGCAGCACGGTGCGGGCGGCGTCCAGGGCGAGCGGCGGCTCGCTCAGATCGACCTCACCCTTCTCGTGGTAGCGCCGCTTGGGTTCGAGGAAGATCACCGGATCGTCGGAAGCGATCGCCTGCTGGATCATCCAGTAGGCGTCCAGCGGCGTGGACGGGGAGACGACCACCAGGCCGGGTGTGTGCGCGAAGTAGGCCTCGGGTGACTCCGAATGGTGCTCGATCGCGCCGATCGCGCCGCCGTAGGGAATGCGGATGACCATCGGGACGCCGAGGCGTCCCATCGAGCGGAACCGCATCCGGGACACCTGCGAGACGATCTGGTCGAAGGCCGGGTAGACGAACCCGTCGAACTGGATCTCGACCACCGGCCGGTAGCCGCGCAGCGCCAGTCCCAGCGAGGTGCCGACGATGCCGGACTCGGCCAGTGGCGAGTCCACGACCCGCTCGGCGCCGAAGTCGCGCTGTAGGTGCTCGGTGATCCGGAAGACGCCGCCGAGCTTGCCGATGTCCTCCCCGGCCAGCAATACCTTGGGGTCGGCCTCCAGCGCGCGGCGCAGGCCCGCGTTGAGCGCCTTGGCCATGGTCATGGTCTCACTCACGCCTCATCCTCCTGCTCGAAGCTGGCCTCATAGGCGAGGTACTCGTCGCGCTGGGTGGCCAGGCCGGGCGGGGTGTCGGCGTAGACGTGCTGCCAGTAGTCCTCCAGCCGTGGGACGGGTAGTTCCAGGCAGCCTTCGCGAATCCGGACGCCGAGGGCTTCGGCTTCGGCGTCCAGCGCGTCGAGCCAGGCCTGGTCGATGGCGCCGCGCCCGAGCAGGTAGCCGCGGACCCGGGCGATCGGGTCCCTGGCCTTCCAGCGCTCCTCCTCCTCGCGGCGGCGGTACTTGGTGGGGTCGTCGGAGGTGGTGTGCGCGCCCATCCGGTAGGTGAACGCCTCGACCAGAGTGGGGCCCTCGCCGCGCCGGGCGCGATCCAGCGCCCACTCGGTGACCGCCTGCACCGCGAGCACGTCGTTGCCGTCGACACGGACGCTGGGAATGCCGAAGCCGGCCGCGCGCCGGTAGAGCGGAATCCGGGACTGCACCTCGATGGGTTCGGAGATGGCCCACTGGTTGTTCTGCACGAAGAAGACGACCGGCGCCTGATAAGAGGCCGCGAACACCAGCGCCTCGCTGACATCGCCCTGGCTGGTGGCGCCGTCGCCGAAGTAGACCAGCACCGCCCCGTTGTCGGACTGGTCGGCGTTACCGACGAGTCCGTCGCGCTGCATGCCCATCGCGTAGCCGACCGCGTGCAGCGACTGGGTGCCGATCACGAAAGAGTAGAGGTGGAAGCGGTGGGCGCGGGAATCCCAGTCGACCATCGCGGTGCCGCGGAAAGTCTTGAGCATGTCGAGCGGGTCGATGCCGCGCATCAGCGCGACCGAGTGCTCGCGATAGCTGGGGAACACCTCGTCGAGCCCGGCCACCGCCGCCCCGGACCCCACCTGGGCGGCTTCCTGGCCCAGCGCCGGCGGCCACAGGCCGAGCTGGCCCTTGCGCTGCAGCGCGGTTGCCTCGGCATCGAATCGGCGCCCAAGCACCATGTGGCGCAGGTTCGCGGCGATCACGTCGTCGTCATGCCGGAACTCGAACACCGGATCGCTGACCCGCTCCCCTGCCGGGGTGAGCAACTGGATGAACTCGTGCCCGCGCTCGATGCGGGTACCGCCGGGCGTCGTGGTGACTTCGACGGGCTGTGAACCGGGAGTGCCGGTGACATCCGCGGGATCGGAACCGGAGGTCGTTCGTGTGACGGTCACACCCTGACTATACAGTTACGTAACCGTAGGTTTTGCTGAGGTGGTCGCGACAGCGTGGTCATTTTCTATGTCCAGATTCATCGCCCGGCACATTCCCCCTAGTCGTAGCACCCCGTCTCCGATCTGGACATAGAAAAAGACCACCACCCCCGCGACACCCCTCACCCCACCGCGTACCGGCCACCACCATCGGGCCGGCACAGGCCCCGGGCACGGGAACCCCTGGTGTGGAAGGCGGCCTCCGGCTAACCTTTCAAGGCTTTGACCCGCGACCGAGGAGCCCGATGGCCCACGCCGACTACCGGCGCAGCTTCACCGCCGTACTCGTCAACACCCTGATCGCCAACGTCACCACCAGCTTCTTGTGGTTCTGCGTCACCTTCTGGATGTACCTGGAGACACGCAACGTGCTGGTGACCTCGATCCTGGGTGGCACCTACATGCTCGGACTGGCGATCTTCGGGGTCCCGTTCGGGAGCTGGATCGACCGCACCCGCAAGAAGACCGTCATGGTGATCGCGCAGATGATCACCACCGCGTGTTTCGCGGCGGCGGCCGCGGTCTACTTCGCCTTCCCGCGCGAGGAGCTGCTGCGCCTGGGCAGCCTCCCGTTCGTGTTGTTCATCCTGCTGTTGCTCACCGGCGCGATCATGGAGTCGGCGCGCGGGATCGCGTTGTCGACGGTGGTCACCTTGTTGGTGCCCGACGGTGAGCGTGACAAGGCCAACGGCATCGTCGGCATGGTGAATGGGCTGTCGTTCATGATCACCTCGGTGATCGCGGGGCTCGCGGTGGGCCAGCTCGGTATGACCGCCGCCCTGCTGATCTCACTGGGGCTGACCGCGGCGTCGCTGGCGCACATGGTCACCGTGCCGATCCCGGAGGCGGAGATCGTGCACGCCGATGGCGCACCGAAGCCGGTCGACTTCGCGGGCGCCTGGCGGGCGGTGCGCAAGGTGCCGGCGCTGATCTGGCTGATCCTGTTCTCGACGTTCAACAATCTGCTCGGCGGCGTCTACATGGCGCTGCTCGACCCGTACGGCCTGTCGCTGATGTCGGTCGAGGCGTGGGGGTTCGCGTTTGGCCTGGTCGGCATCGGGTTCCTGGTCGGCGGGGGGCTGGTCGGTAAGTTCGGCCTCGGCGTCCGCCCGTTGCGCGCCCTGCTGCTGGCGAACATCGTCATGTGGATCGTGGGGGGGCTGTTCACGATCCGCGAGTCGGCGCCGCTGCTGATCGTCGGCCTGTTCGCCTACATGCTGCTCATCCCGGTGGTGGAGGCCGCCGAGCAGACGGTGCTGCAACGGGTGGTTCCCCTGGAGACCCAGGGGCGCGTGTTCGGGTTCGCGCAGAGCATCGAGGTGGCGGCCTCCCCGGTGAGCTCGTTCCTGATCGGCCCGATCGCGCAGTTCTGGCTGATCCCGCTGATGGACAGCGATGCGGGCCAGGCCACCTGGGGGTGGCTGCTCGGCCCGGGCGAGGCGCGGGGCATCGCGCTCGTGTTCGTGCTCGCCAGCCTGATCGGTCTGATCTTCACCACGGCCGCGCTGCTGTCGAAGCCGTACCGGACGCTGTCGCGGGCCTACCTGGAGGCCCCCGCTCAGGGCGCCTCGGTCTGACCAGGCACCACGGACCACCCCGGACGCCGCACCATCCCCCTCCCCCTCGGGGCATCGCTCAGGCAGACTGAATGCATGATTCGCGCCGTCGTGTTCGACCTTGGCCACACGCTCGCCTCGGGCGAGGGGGTGATCAGCGAGCCGGCGCGGCTGCTCGATGTCGACGAGGAACGGTTCGCCGCGCTCTATCCGGTCGGGCGCGACGCCTACGACCGGGGCGAGTCGGACGCCTCGTACTGGGGCCCGATCCTGACCGCCCTCGACCGGCCGGCAACCCCGGAGAACATCGCCCGGCTGGCCCAACTCGACGCGTCCTTGTGGCTGCGGCTACGCCCGACGGCCCGCCGCCTGCTCGGCGAGGTGCGCGAGGCGGGGCGGACGATCGCGATCTTGTCGAATGCCCCGTTCAGCATCGATATGGCCTTGCTGGACGCCGACTACGCCAACGAGGCCGACTACTGGTTCGTGTCGGCGTCGATGGGTGTCGCGAAGCCCGATCTGGCGGCCTACGACCGGGTCACCGAGGTGCTGGAGCTGGATCCCGCCGAGATTGCCTTCCTCGACGACCTCGAGGTCAACGTCGAGGCAGCCAGGCGCGTCGGCTGGCAGGCCGCGGTGTGGACCTCGGACGCCGACTCCCGCGGTTGGCTGATCTCCCTCGGCGTCCTCGACGACTGAGCACTCCGGGCCACGATCGCGTGCGGCTGCCCGCCTCGCGTCCCGGCCGGGTGGTCAGGTCAGCGTCGCGACCAGGACTGCCTTGATGGTGTGTAGCCGATTCTCGGCCTGCTCGAACACCAGGGACGCCTCCGACTCGAATACCTCATCGGACACCTCCAGTTCCCGCAGGCCGGTCAGGTCGTGGACCAGCTGGGCGGTCGAGGTGTCGAGGTTGTGGAAGGCCGGCAGACAGTGCATGAACTTGGCCCCCGGCGCGGCCATCGCCATCACCTCAGCGGTCACCCGGTAGGGCGCCAGGACGCGGCAGCGCTCGGCCCACACGCCGCGCGGCTCGCCCATCGACACCCAGACGTCGGTGTGCACGAAGTCGACGCCGGCGACCCCGGCCTCGATGTCGTCGGTGACGGTGATCCGCGCGCCGGTCTCGGCGGCGATCACGCGGGCGGCGTCCAGCAGCGCCCATTCGGGTGCGAACGCGGGTGGGGTGACGAGGCGAACGTCCATGCCCATCATCGCGGCCATGGTGAGCAGCGAGTTGCCCATGTTGAACCGGGCATCACCCAGGTAGGCGAACGAGATGTCGCAGGGGCGGCGTCCGGAGGCCTCAACCATGGTGAACGCGTCGCACAGCGACTGGGTGGGGTGCCATTCGTCGGTGAGCCCGTTCCAGACGGGCACGTCGGCGTGAGCCGCCAGCTGCTCGACGGTCTCCTGCTTGTCGCCGCGGAACTCGATGCCGTCGTACATCCGCGCCAGCACGCGCGCGGTGTCGGCGGCCGACTCCTTCGATCCGATGTGGGACGCCGACGGGTCGAGGTAGGTGGTGCGCGCACCCTGGTGAGCGGCGGCCACCTCGAAGGCGGCACGAGTGCGGGTCGAGCTCTTCTCGAAGATCAGCGCGAGGTTGAGACCTTCCAGGCGTCGCTCCTCGCGGCCTTCGCGGCGAGCGGCCTTCAGCTCGCCCGCGAGGTCGACCAACCCGGCCCACTCGTCGGGGGTGAAGTCCACCTCTTTGAGGAAGTCCCGTCCGGTCAGATCTGCCACGATCAGCGCCTTTCTGCGACCCGGCCCCGGCCGCCCGAGCGAGGGGCGAACGCGGGTTGCCCCGGGGACGCCATTGTGCCCCACATGGAAGGATGGACGCCGTGATCCTACGTATCCTGGTCAATGCGCTCGCGCTGGCGGTCGCCACCTGGCTGTTGCCGGGCATCCGCCTCAGCTACGAGGGTGAGCCCGGTGGCGCCGCGCTCACCATGCTGATCGTCGCGGCGATCTTCGGCGTGGTGAACGCCGTGATCCGCCCGCTGTTCATCTTCGTGACCTCGCCGCTGCTGTTGATCACGCTGGGCTTCTTCCTGCTGGTGGTCAATGCCGCCCTGCTGATGCTGACCTCGTGGGTGTGCACCCAATTCGGCGTTCCCTGGCATGTGGACGACTTCTGGGACGCCTTCTGGGGCGCGTTGATGGTCTCCATCGTGAGCTTCGTTCTCAACTCGTTCGTCCGCCCCCGCGGCCAGGTGCATTCCTGATGCGCGCCGTCGAGGTCGTGTTCGTCTGCTGGGGCAATATCTGCCGCTCCCCGATGGCCGAGCGGGTGGCCCAAGGCTGGGCCGAGCGCGAGGGCCTGGAGGGCGTCCGGTTCACCTCGGCGGGCGTGAGCGCCGAGGAGTCGGGCAACCCGATCGATCCGCGCGCCCGGAGGGTGCTCAGCGCACACGGCTATGACGTGGGCGGGCATCGTGCGCACCGGATCACCGCAGCAGAGATCGAGCGCGCCGATCTGGTCATCGGCTTGGAGCGGTTGCACGTCGACCGGATGCGCCGGCTGGCGCCGGGGGCGTCCGGTTTGTGCCTGTTGACCGACTTCGATCCGGACGCCGAACCCGGCTCGGGAATCGACGATCCTTGGTACGGAGACGCCGCCGGATTCTCCGGCACGCTGGCCTCGATCGAGGCCGCGATGCCCGGAGTCCTCGAACGTGTGCGCCGGTTGCAAGGCCGCTAGGGGTAATCCCGTTAGGATGGCGGCATGCACATCCTTGTAGTCGACGACGACCAGGCCGTCCGGGATTCGCTGAAGCGGTCGCTCCAGTACAGCGGCTACGAGGTTGCGGGCGCCGGCGACGGTGTCGAAGCGCTCGCGCACCTGTCCTCGCACAAGGCCGACGCGGTGATCATGGACGTGATGATGCCCCGGTTGGACGGCCTCGAGACGACGCGCATGCTGCGCGCCCAAGGCAATGATGTGCCGATCCTGATCCTGACCGCCCGCGACGCGGTGGGCGACCGGGTCGATGGCCTGGACGCCGGCGCCGACGACTACATGGCCAAGCCGTTCGCGCTCGATGAGCTGATGGCACGGCTGCGGGCGCTCACCCGGCGGTCGGGCCGCGATCCCGAGGACGCCTCCGCGCCGGAGAACCAGGTGCTCACCTTCGCCGATCTGCGCGTGGATCTGGCCACCCGCGAGGTGACCCGGGCCGGCCAGCGGATCTCGCTGACCCGCACCGAGTTCGCCCTGCTGCAGACCTTCATGGAGAACCCGCGCCGCGTCCTGGAGCGGTCGTGGCTGCTGAACGAGGTGTGGGGCTTCGAGTTCCCCACCACGGCGAATTCGCTCGAGGTCTACATCGGTTACCTGCGCCGTAAGACCGAAGGCGGCGGCGGTTCGCGGCTGATCCACACCGTGCGTGGCATCGGCTACGTGCTGCGCGAGTCGGCCCCGTGAGCTGGCTGCGTACTTTCTTCTCCGCGGCTCACCGGCCGCTGCAGGATCGGCTGGCGATCCTCATCGCCGCTGCCGTCACGGCCGCCGTCGCCACGACGGGCGTGGCTGCGTATGCCCTCACCCTGCTGACCGTCTACGACCAGCTCGACAACGAGCTGGTCGAGGTGGCTTCCATCATGTCGGGCGCGCTGGCCTCCGACCTGGAGAACATGGGCGGCATCGATGATTCGGTGTGGCAGGCGGCGAACGTGATGGTCACGGTGGTCCGCGCCGACGGGGGGGAACTGCCTCAGCCCGACCGGCAGACCACACAGCTGATCTGGGACCATGACGAGCTGGCCATCGCGCGGACGTCCTTCGGCTGGTCCTCGCGCACCGGCATCGACTCGGCGGGCGATGCCGTCCGCATCGTCGCGGTGCCGCTGGTCGACAACAACACCTATTACGCGCTGGTGCTGGGGCGTCCGCTCACCCCGACGCTGGCGATCCTGCAGACGACCGGGTTGTCGCTGTTGGTCTTCGGAGGCGTGGGCGCCCTGCTCGCGGGCGCTACCGGGTATGCGATCGCCCGCTCCGGGATGAGCCCGATCCGCAAACTGGCCGATGCGGTGGAATCGATCACCGAGACGAACAAGCTGACCCCCATCGAGGTCACCGGTGATGACGAGGTGGCCAACCTGAGCCGGTCGTTCAACCAGATGCTGTCGGCGCTGGAGAGCTCGCGTGAGCGGCAGAAACGCCTGATCGCGGACGCCGGCCACGAGTTGCGGACGCCGTTGACCTCGATGCGCACCAACGTGGAGCTGCTGGTCGCCGACGAGCGCCAGGGCATGCTGCCCGAGGGTGCCCGGTCGGAGATCCTGCGCGACGTGGCCGCGCAGCTGGGCGAGTTCACCCAGCTGGTCGGCGACCTGGTGCAGTTGAGCCGCGACGAGACGGTGCAGCCGGCGCCCGAGCCGGTCGACCTGCGCGACGTGATCGAGTCGGCGCTGGCGCGGGTGAAGCGCCGCGGCCCGGGCCTGGTGTGGGACGTCCATCTGGAGCCGCTGTACCTGATGGGCGAACCGGACGCCCTCGAGCGGGCCATCACGAACCTGCTCGACAATGCGGTCAAATTCTCCCCCCCAGGCGGGACGGTGACCGTGAGCCTGGTCGGCGACCGGTTCCGGGTGGCCGATCAGGGGCCCGGCATCGCCGAGGACGACCTGCCGCACGTATTCGAACGGTTCTACCGTTCCGAGGACGCCCGGACGACGCCCGGCTCAGGTCTGGGCCTGTCGATCGTCGCGCAGACGATCCAGGCGCACGGCGGATGGGTGAAGGCCGGCCATGCCCCCGAGGGCGGCGCGGAGTTCATCGCGCGGCTGCCCGGCTCCCCCACCCCGCCCGAGGACGAGCTGGACATCGAGGACGAGGACGTCGGCCCGTTCGTGGACTGAGCAGGGGGATCAGTGTCCACCCACCGATTGTGTGAACAACCCTGTGGATAGCGTTTCTGAGGAAACTAGGCGCTGGTTGCCGCGTGAATCATCCATTCCTGATTATCTCGACGTGAAGCTACACGGGGTTCTGCACCGGGTTATCCACATCCCAGTCCACAGCTGGGGAGAACTTACACGCGTGTGATTCACACCCGCCGAGCGGACGCGTGCCCCGCATCGACGACGCCCGTCAGTGTCGAATCGTGGTGCGTCTACACACCACAACTCGACACTGATGACGCTTCCGGGCAGCCAGATGCGCATCCCCAGTGACCGAGACTCGCGTCCTGGAGCTCAGGCGCGCAGTGCGGTGGCGGGCGACACCTGTGAGGCGCCGACGGCGGGCACCAGTCCTCCGAGGAATCCGATCACCCCGCCGAGGAACGGCACCAGCAGCACCCCGGTGGTGGACACCACGACCGGCCACCCATGGACCAGGGCGACCGCGATCACGGTGAGACACCCCAGCGAGGAGCCGAGCAGCCCGCCGATGAATCCGATCGCGGACGCCTCCAAGCTGAACAGGGCGAACACGCCGCCGGCCGAGTAGCCGACCGCGCGCCGCAGGCCGATCTCACCACGTCGTTCCAGGACGCTCACCGACATCGTGTTGCCGATCGACAGCACACCCACCGCGAGCGAGATGCCCGCCATCACGCCGTAGAGCACCGAGAGATCTGCCACGACTCCTCGCCGCAGCGCGTCGGGACTCGGCGGCACCGACACCGTCCACTGCCCGACGCTCTGCGGCGCGACGACCTGGCGGGCGATCTCTCCGACGGACGCCGCCCAGTTGGGCCGGGTACGCACGACGATGTCGGCCACAGCGCAGTCGTCCCCCCAGTGCTGCTGCATGGCCGCCAACGGCAGGACGACCTGGTTCAGCATGATCGGCAGACGGGGCACATCGTCCACGATGCCGCTGACGCTCACGTTGCGTCCGTCGACGCGCAGAGACGCCCCGTGCTGCGGCGAACCGAGGGCGAGACGGCGCGCCACTGAGGTGCCGACAAGGGCCACCAGCCGGTCGTCGAGCATGGACACACCGCCGGCGTCCGTCCCCGCGGCGATGCGCGGCTCGAGGACGCCGACCGCGCCGGGGCTGACGCCGACGACTTCGAGCGACACCGGTTCGCCGCCCCAGGCGTCCGACACCTCCCGGAACCCGAGATGGCAGACCCATGCCACTCCTTCGACACCGTCGACGGCACGGAGCCGATCGAGGTCGGCCGCCCTCACCTGCGCGGCAGCGGCCCCGGGCGCCGACAGCAGTACTTGCGTCGCGGCGTAGCGGTCGAACTGGCGCACGACGTTCTCGCTCATACTGCCGGTCACGCCCGAGATCGCGACGAGCGAACCCAGCCCGAGCAGGACTCCTGCCGTCGTGAGCAGGGTGCGCATCCCGCGGCTGAACAGGCTCAGCGCGGCGTCCGCGATCAGGTCGAACAGCGTCGGCATCAGCCCTCCGGTGCGTCGTCGCGGGCGTGGCCGTCCGTCACCTGCAGCACCCGCTGGCCCCAGCCGGCCCAGCGCGGATCGTGTGTGACGAGAACCACCGTGGTTCCCTGCTCGTTCAGCTGGGTGAGCAGGTCCATCACCGAGGCGCTGGCGGCGCTGTCGAGGTTGCCGGTCGGTTCGTCACACAGCAGAATCCCCGGATCTCCGGTGAGGGCGCGCGCCACGGCGACCCGCTGTTTCTCGCCTCCCGACAGATGTTTGGCCAGGGCGTCCGCGCGCGAGGTGAGACCGACGCGCTCGATCAGCGCCTCGCAACGCCGGGCGCGCTGCCGCCGGTCGACGCGTTGCACGGCCATCGGCAGCGTGACGTTCTCGCGCACGGTGCGGTCGGGAACGAGATGGAATGACTGAAAGACGAACCCAAACTCCCGAGCCCGCAAGGCGGCCATCTCGCGGTCGCCGAGCGAGCCGCCGTCCTCGCCGGAGCCGAACACGGTCCGTCCGCGGCACCACAGCGCACCCGAGGTCGGGCGTTCGAGAAGCCCGAGAACGTTCAGCAAGGTGCTCTTGCCCGAGCCGGATGGCCCGATCACCACCCAGCGTTCGCCGGTGCGGATGTCGAGCGTCACGTCGCGCAGCGCGGTGAACGCCGGCGGCCCTGGGTAGGCCACGCCCACCCCTCGCGCGCTCAGAAGAACCTCGCCCTCCATGTCAGCCCACCACCCAGACGGTGTCGCCCTCCCGTAACCCATCGGGGCTCCCGGGCGTGACCTGTGCGTAGCCATCCACGACCAGGCCGACCTGCACGGGTACCGTCGCGCGGTTTCCGTCCCGCATCACGGTGACGGACGCCGACGAGCCCCCACCCTGCAGGCAGGAGACCGGCACCGCCAGCACCCGGCCGTGAGTGGACGCGATCGTCACCCGGCCACGCAGCGACGTGCCGTCGGCCAGCGCCGTCTCGTCACCGATCAGCGACACCCGCGCTTGGGCGCTGCTTCCGCTTCCCTCGCTCGCTTCACCCGCTGCGGGGGTTTCCTCGGAGTGCTCGAAAGTGCCGGTGACGCCGGAGTCGCCGAATGCCACCGCCGCCCCCTGAACCAGTTCCCCGATCCGGGGCGTCGTGCAGGACGCATAGGGCTGCCCGGTGTAGTAGGACGCCAAGTCGGCGTCCAGGGTGGTGCCGACGCTGGGAAGCGGGCGGGTGAGTGTCACCGGGCTGTCCGGAACCATCAGCAATTCGGTGGGACGCGCGATGGTCGCGCCGGCGTCCGGCGTTGCCGGAGCGGTATGACCCAGCCCGCGGTACAACCCGGCCAGGGAACTGCTGGTGGCCGCATCGAATGTGCCCGTGACCGGGATGTCGCGCCGGACGCGGTTGAGCGCGCGTTGCAGCATCTTCACGTCGTCGCCCTGATCGCCCATGGTGAGCGGACGGTAGAGCGGATAGGGCCCGACCAGCAGGATCAACGGACGCCCGGCGACCTCAAGCAGGATGGTCCCCTCGTCCGCGACCGTTCCTTCGAGAGGACGCCTGGTGACGATCGCAGCGCTGCCCTCGGGCGGCGCGGGCGGTTCGATCCGCCGGGAATCACGGTGAACGACACATTCGACGGACGCCGTGTCGCTGAGTTCCAGCGCCCGGACAACGGTCGTGGGCGGCGGCTGGGTCGGCTGGACCTCCGGTGTGGCATTGGCGCCCCCCAGCGCCAGCCCGGCCCCGATGCCCAGACCGCCGACCGCCAGCACGCTGACCGGCCACAGCCAGCGAGCGCGCCGCCCGGGGACGCCATCGCTCACGTCAGCTTTCCGTCCAGCACGTCACGGACGCGCTGGTAGCGGGCATCCATGAGTTCCTTCCACTCGGTGACCAGACCCGGATTCGCTGAGGCGTAGCGGCGCTCGGCGGTAGCCACCGCAGCCTCGGCGGTAGCGACATACCCGGTCTCGTTCTTGCAGTCCAGGTCCGCGATGGCGTCCTTCCACGAGCGCAGCGTCACCCCGGGAGTACGCGCATTAACCACGTCCGTGGGAACGTCGTACGCGAACCCCTTGCCTCGCATGCACTGCGACCACTTCGCGGCCGCGTCCCGCACCTCCGCCGAGTTCGCCGCCTCATTCCCCGCCCGGGCCAGTCCGTTGTGGATGCGGGCGACCAGTACCCGATCTGCCTTGTAGGAGTCGATCCCACCCGACAGTGTGATGAACGCCTCGGCCTGGCACCCGTCGGTCTGGACGCTGCTGACCACCACACCGTCGATGACGATGTCTTGGCGTTCCTCTCGCCCATTCAGCGCCTCCAACCCGGCCCTGGACAAGGGTGGCCCGTCGTGGGGCTCCGGGCCATCCCCGGACCCGCCGGGGCCTTCCTCCAGGCTGGTGTACCCGAGGAACCCGAGCGATGCCTCCGTGTGAGCCACCGCGACCGAGGTGGTCGTCTTCCGGCGGTAGTCGAAGCCGGCTTTCTTCATGCACGCGTTCACGAGCATGTCGATCGCCTGGTTGCCGAGTTCGTCGGAACGGGCTGCATAGTCGAGAGCGTCCGTCAGTGGACGGCCCTGCGCGGCGTCCGGCTCGTTGCTGCCGCTGCCACATCCCGTGAGCAGCACCACACAGACGCCGGCGGCGATCAGCCAGATGGGCGCGCGTCGGGCACGCGATGGGCTCGGATTCATGCACGCCACTCTCGCGCGACTGCGCTCGCACGCGCCTGACAGCAAGCCCCCGAACAAGGTCGGGATAACCCCCGGAACCGGCGGAATGCCAACCCCACACGGGTCACCGACGCCCGTCAATGTCGAGTTGTGGTGCGTCTATTCACCACAACTCGACACTGGTCGCCTTTTCCGGACGTCAGTGGGCGTCCCGCGCCGCCGCGATCGCCGCCCGGACGCGCTCGACTCCCTGGGCGAGAGTGACGGCGTTGGTGTCGACCACGATGTCCGCGCCGATCTTCGCCCGCTCTGCCGCCCATCGCTGGTAGACGCGACTGAGGAAGCGGTGTTCCTTCGAGATGCCGCGGGTCGGATCCGCTTGAGCCCGCGCGAAGGCGACCTCGAAAGGGCAGGTGGTGACGACCGTGACGGTCACGGAGCCCGGGGGCGCCTGGTCGAGCAACCTCGCCACCTCGTCGTGCGATCCCGAGCCCTCGGCGATGACGCAGGTCAGCTCCGCGTGGGCCCACAGGCCGGTGACTGATTCGAAGATGTGGTGAGCCGTCTCCCATCCGGGAAGGGTCGGCAGCGCCATCGCCGCGATCTGGTCGAGTTCGACGAGCGCGACCCGCTCGCCGTCCTCACGCAGCGTCGCGCTGAGGGACGCCGCCAGCGTGCTCTTGCCGGACGCCTGCGGCCCGGCGACCACGACGAGCGCCAGCGGAGTTGAAGCATCCATCGCCCCAGTCTGCCGCCGCGCCTGCGCGGCCGCACATCCACGTCCCCGTCGGATGACGCCGATCAATGTCGAGTTGTGGTGAATAGACGCACCACAACTCGACATTGATCGGCCCGGATGTCAGCGGCCGACAGCGCCCACGGACGCCAGCCGCGCGGCCAACTCTTCCAGCACGTGTACGTAGGTCTTGCCGGTGGCTCGGGTCATGCCGAGTTCGCAGGTGCGGTTCAGGGACAGGTAGAGGTCGGCGTCCAGCGCCTTCGCCTCACGGGCCTCCTCGCGGGTGGCGGTCGCGGTGAGTTCCTCGTGCAGCAGGCCGCGGTCGCCGGCGAAGGCGCAGCACCGCCAGCCGTCCGGCACGATGACTTCGTCGGCGACCAGCCCGGCCAAGAACAGCAGGTGGTCGTTGACGCCCATCAGTGTCGAGGAGCAGGTCGGGTGCACCACGGCGCGCCCAGCCCGCGGCAGTTCGGGCAGCCGCGGGGCGACGTTCTCAGCGACCCATGGGGTGGCGTCCATCACCCGGACGCCGCCGACGCGGCGGTTCTTCAGCGCCACCTCGATCCCCTCGGAGCAGGACACGTTGTCGCAGACCAGCGGCAGCCGTCCCTGCTCGGTGGATTCCAGGATCCAGGCGACCAGCTTGTCGGTCATCGTGTCGTAGCCCGGGGCGAGGCCCTTCGACTTCCACGGCGTCCCGCAGCACAGGGCCTGGACGCCCTCGGGCGTCCGCAACGACAACCCTGCCGCGGCGGCGAGTTGGCGCACCGCGCCCGCGACTCCGGTACCGCAGGCATGCCCGGTGCCGAACATGGTGCCCACGCAGGCGGGCAGGAAGATGGCGTCCGCACGGTTGGCCGCCTGCGGCGTCCGGAGCGGGCCACCACCGGGCAACTCCTCAGACAGGGTCGGCACCACGTCGGTGCCCACCACCCGGCGGGCCGCGCCGAGCGCCCCGCGCACCACGGTATTGGGCACCTTGTCGACGGTGCTCATTCCCAGGCTGGCGACGCGGAGCACCGCGCCCCAATGTTGGGCGGCCACCTTCCAGCCGGCGTCCAGCACCGCGGATTGGCGCTCACGCCGCAGGTCGCGGATCAGGTCGCCGGTGTTGATCTGCACCGGGCAGGCGGTCGAGCACATGCCGTCGACGGCGCAGGTCTGCACGACGTCGTAGCTCTCCTGCTCGTACAGCGCCGTCGCGAGCTTCTCATCGCCGGTGGCCTCGGCGTCCGCGATCGCCCGCTGCACCACGATGCGCTGCCGCGGGGTGGTGGTCAGGTGCTGGCTGGGGCAGACCGGCTCGCAGTAGCCGCATTCGACGCAGTCGTCGATCACCGGGCGCACCGGCGAGGTCGCCTTGATGTTCTTCAGGTGCAGGGCCGGATCCTCGGTGAGCACCGCGCCCGGGTTGAGAATGCGGTCGGGATCGCAGGCGTCCTTGACCGCCCACATCGCCGCGTACAACTCGTCGCCGTACTGGCGGCGGACGAACGGAGCCATGATCCGGCCGGTGCCGTGCTCGGCCTTGAGGGTGCCCTGCGCGCCGAGCACCAGGCTGACCATGTCTTCGGTGAACTCCTCGTAGCGCCGCAAGGACGCCGGGCCGGCGAAGTCCTCGGTGACCAGGAAGTGGATGTTGCCGTCCTTGGCGTGCCCGAAGATCACCGCGTCGGCGTAATGGTGCTTGTCGAACAGGCCGTGCAGTTCGGTGCACACCCCGCCGAGGGACTCCATCGGCACCGCGACGTCCTCCAACAGCGCGGCCGTCCCCTGGGGCCGGTTGCGCGCCACCTTCGTGTACAGGCCCTTGCGCATCACCCACATCCGGCCGCGGCGGGCGGCGTCCTGGGTGAGTTCGGGGGACGCCTCCAGGCCGGTCAGCCCGGCGAACGCCGTCTCGCCGGCGGCCAGGCGCGCGGCGAAACCGTCGCCATCGTCGGCGGAGTACTCCACGAGCAGGGACGCCTGCTGCCGCGGCTGGAAGCCGGCCGGCAGGACGTCGGCCGCGTCGGCTCCCATCGCCCGGATGGACGCCGCGTCGATCAGCTCCACCACGTCGGCGCCCGAGTAGACCAGGTGCGGCAGCGCCGTGGTGGCCGAGGCCAGCGAGTCGAACAGCAGCAGGCCGGTGGCGGTGCGCGCGGGCACCTTGACCGTGCGGAAGACCGCCTCGGCGACGAAGCCGAGCGTGCCCTCCGAACCGATCATCAGGTGTTCGAGGATCTTCACCGGGGTGTCGTGGTCGAGGAACGAGTTGAGGCCGTAGCCCATCGTGTTCTTGATCGCGTAGCGGCGGCGCAGGTCATCGGCGACCGCCTCACGGCGCAGTTCGTCGCGCAGCCGTTCCAGCACCTCGACCAGCGCCGGTTCAGAGGCTCGCAGGTCGGCGTCCGCGGTGGGTGATGCGGTGTCGACCACGGTGCCGCTGGGCAGCACGATCGTCATCGACTCGAGGGTGTTGTAGGCGTTCTTGGTGGTGCCACAGGTCATGCCCGAGGAGTTGTTCGCCACCATCCCGCCGATGGTGCAGGCGATCTCGGAGGCCGGATCGGGCCCCAGCTTGGTCTTGTGCCGGGCCAGGGCGGCGTTCACCTGGCGGATCGTCGCCCCGGGTTGGACGCGGACGCGCGCGCCGGCGTCCAGCACCTCGATGTGGCGAAAGTTGCGCCGGACGTCGACGGTCAGCCCGAGCGACATCACCTGGCCGGACAGGCTGCTGCCGCCCGAGCGCAGCGTCAGCGGCCAGCCCGTCTGCCGGGCGACCGTCATCGCGACGGCGACGTCCTGGGCGGTGCGGGCGCGCATGATCGCGTCCGGCGTCCGCAGGTAGTGGGACGCGTCGATCGCCAGGGCGATCCGGTCCAGTTCGCGGGTGCTGACCGCGTCATCGCCCAGCGCCGCCCGCAGCGCGCTCACCGCCGCGGTGTTGACGGGTTCGAGGAATGCGCGTGAGACCGACACCGACATGAGTCACCTTCCACCATCGCTGAATGGTCCGACCCTCGTCACGATAACCACGCCGCGACCGGTTGGGGGCCGATCGCGCCACCGAATTAGCGCACCTTTGCCTCCACAAAAGACCTTGTCATCCGAGTGCTGCCGCCGCTGCCCGGCGTCCGAGCCGGTAGCGGGCGAGGACGCGGCAGGCGTCCGGCTCCCACCAGGTCAGCAGCAGCTCCTCGGCACGACAGGACGCCGGGAGCAGCCCCGCCACCGACGCCCGGGTGCCCTGTTCGGTGACGCCCCAGCCGATCCGGTCCAGGGTCAGGTGCGGCACCGGATCGAACCAGCCCCAATACGGGACGACCTCGGGCACGGCGCGGCGGGCGGCGTCGGTGAGCGCGCGAAAGCCGTCCTCGGGCGAGGGCGGCAGGTAGATCACGCCGTTGGGGAACGAGCGCACGCACGTCAGCGCGTAGTCGAAGGGCTCGACCGCGGAGGCCACGGCCGCGGCCTGCGCGAAGCCGTCGGGTGGGAAGGGGGCCAGAACCGTGATGTGGGCGTGCGCGAAGCGCGGATCGCGGGAGACGTAGGTCGCGTCCTGCTCGGCCGTCCGGGCCCGCACCCACCCCTCCAACTCGGGGACGCCGACCAGCAGCACCGCGTGTCCGCTCATGAGGGACATCGTGCCCGACATGCCGCCCGGCGCGGCGGCGTCCGGGAATACACGAGCGCCGCGACCCCCAAGGGGCCGCGGCGCTCCAGCGCTGTTTGCGTCTGCGCGTCAGACGGGGACGATGTTCGTCGCCTGCATACCCTTGGGGCCGCGCTCGGTCTCGAACTCAACCTTGTCGCCCTCGTTCAGCGAACGGAAGCCCCGCGAGTTGATCGCGGAGTAGTGGGCGAAGACGTCGGCAGAGCCGTCGTCGGGAGAGATGAAGCCGTAGCCCTTCTCGGCGCTGAACCACTTGACGGTTCCGGTGGCCATGTTTCCTGCTTTCCTGATGTGATGCTCACCCCCCAGGACTGGGAGGCTCGGGTGACGCTCGAACTTCTTCCCGACAGGTGCCGCAAGAACTACCAACCTCAACCGCCTACGACCCTACACGCCTCGGGGCCGGGAACCGGCGTCGCGATGTCCCTCCGGACACCGAAACTGAAGATCGATAAACAATCGTCATCTTCGTCTGGCGTCGAAGCGGCATTCAGAGCACAATGCGTTACAGGGTAGGAGCCGGGCATTGTGTGCCTGGTTGGTTGTAAGGGGATCTATGTCAGACGTGCTGGGCACCGCCACGCCCAACAGACGGTACCGGCGCGCGGTCGGCGCCATCGCGGCGAGCGCGTGCGTGTTCTTGTCCGCGGGCTTCGCCGGCTCACCCACGCTCACCGCGTCAGCGATCGGCAGGACGCCTGTGCGTCCGGTCGCCGCGCCGGCCTCACCGGTGTCCACGGCGGAGTTGCTGTGGGCCCAAGGCCGCACGTCCGGGCCCTCGCTCGATACGGCGATGGCCGAAGAGCTCCCCGAGTTGCCCGAACTTCCCGAACTGCCGGCGCTCGACGAGGACGAAGCCGTGGTTGATCCGGCCACCGAGGCCAGTGCGCTCGCCGCCACCACCCGCTACGTGGCTCCGGTGCCTGGCCCGATCACCTCGCGTTTCGGCCCGCGGTTCCACCCGATCCTTCACTACGTCCGCAACCACAATGGCGTCGACATGACCGCCCCGTGCGGCACTCCGGTCGTCGCCATGACCGACGGCCGCGTCACCCGCGCCGGACGCGCGGGTGGCTACGGGAATCTCGTCGAACTGGACCACGGCACCGTCGATGAGGACCGGATGTCCAGCCGGTACGCGCACCTGTCGGTGATCGGCGTTCAGGTCGGGCAGCGGGTCGTCAAGGGGCAGCAGATCGGGCTCTCGGGAACGACCGGATTGTCCACAGGCTGCCATCTGCACTTCGAGGTGCTCATCAACGGCTCCTACGTCGATCCGGCGGCCGTCCTCTCAGGCGCGCCGTACACGCGCCTAGACATTCCGATGACGCCGGTCACCACGCCGGCCGATCTGACGCCGTCGGCGTCCGCACCGACACCCAGCACCACGCCCACTCCTGGCGCCACGCCGTCCCCGACGCCCGGTGGCACACCCACGCCGGCACCGACACCCGGGGGGACCCCGGCCCCGACCCCGGGCAGCACGCCGACGCCCACGCCGGGCGGAACACCGAAGCCCACCCCCGGCGCCACGCCGACACCGACCCCGGAGCCGACTCCCGAACCGTCGGCCAGCCCGGAGCCGAGCGCCACCGCGCCGGCGCCCAAGCCCACGCCGACTCCGTCCGCCACGGCCCCCGCGCCCGAGAAGACGCCCGGCCCTGAGCCCACCTCGACCCCGGCACCCACGCCGTCGGCCACGCCCAAACCGTCGGCGACGCCCAAGACGTCGGTGAAACCGGGCCGTCCGACACCTCCGGCCGCTTCACCGGCGGCCACGCCCAGCACGGCTGCGCAGGAGTCGGCGCCGGTGCAGACGGATGCCGCAGGCACAGCCGGCTCCTAGGTCCATCACCTAGGATGCGGTCATGCCTGAGACACGCAAGCATCGCGTGACACCACGCGACGAACTGGACCGAGCACTGTTCGCCGCCCTCGGCGAACCGCTGCAACCGCTCACCCCAGGTTCACTGGCGCCACCGGAGACCTTCTCCGACGACGTGGCCGAGGACGCCCCGAGCCAGAAGCCGGCCGAGAGCATCGTGCACACCACGCCGATCGTGGCCCGCGGTACCGCGTTGGGCGGCTTCACCTTCGGCGGACACTCGCGCTGACCGCGCCGCCGAGCCGACGGCCCACCGAGCAGGACGCCCGCCGAGCACGGCCCGCATACTCAGGACAGCCACTCAGCACACCGGAACGCAGTAACGCCGGTCACCCCAGACAGGGTGACCGGCGTTACTGCGTGTGGGTCGCGTCAGGCGGCGACGACCTTCACCGGCAGGTGCGCGGTGACGGCGTCGGTCAGCTTCACGCCGACCTTGTGCTCGCCCACGGTCTTGATCGGCTTGGCGATCTTGACGGCGCGCTTGTCGACGGCAGGACCGCCGGCCTTCTTGATCGCGGCGGCGATGTCGGCGGCCTTGACGGCGCCGAACAGCTTGCCCTCGCCGGCCGAACGGGCGGCCAGCTCGACGGACAGGCCCTCGAGCTGCGCGCGCAGCGCGACGGCGTGCTCGTTGTCGCGGACCGTACGGGCGTCCCGAGCGCGGGTGATGCCCTGGATCTGCTTCTCGGCGCCACGCGTCCAACGGATCGCGTAGCCACGGGGCAGCAGGTAGTTACGGCCGTAGCCGTCCTTGACCTCGACGATGTCACCGGCAATGCCGAGGTGGTCGACAGCAGCAGTCAGAATGAGCTTCATCGTGGTGTCTTCCTTTCTCAGCGAGCGGTGGACGCGTAGGGCAGCAGGGCAACCTCGCGCGCGTTCTTGATCGCGATGGCGACCTTGCGCTGCTCCTGCACGGACAGGCCGGTCACACGACGGGCGCGGATCTTCCCGCGCTCGGAGATGAACTTCCGCAGGGTCGCGGTGTCCTTGTAGTCGATGTGACCGATCTTGATGGACTTCGCCGGAGCGATCTTCTTCTTGTTCACAGGCTTGCGCTGTGGAGCCATTGTGGTGCTCTCTTCCTCGACAGAGCCCGGCATACGCCGGAATGACATGGGGATCAGGTGGTGCGATCAGGCACCGGGGACGATCAGAACGGCGGTTCGTCGCTCTGGGCGCTCGCCCACGGATCGTTGACCGGCTGCTGCGGCTGCTGCTGCGGACGTCCGCCGCCGTAGCCGCCGCCACCACCATGGCCCTGGTTGGACGACCAGTTGTCGCCGCCCCCGGAGCCGCCCTGGCTGTAGCCACCGCCGCCGCCACCACCGCTGGAGCGGGTGACCTTGGCGGACGCGTAGCGCAGGGAGGGACCGATCTCGTCGACCTCAATCTCGAACACCGTGCGGCGTTCGCCCTCGCGGGTCTCGTAGCTGCGGCTCTTCAGCCGGCCCTGAACGATGACGCGCATACCCTTCTGCAGGGTTTCGGCCACGTTCTCGGCGGCCTGGCGCCACACCGAGCAGTTGATGAACATGGCATCCCCGTCGCGCCATTCGCCGGTCGCCCGGTCGAAGTTGCGCGGGGTGGAGGCGACCGTGAAGTTGGCCACCGGGGCCCCGGAGGGGGTGAAGCGAAGTTCGGGGTCAGCCGTCAGGTTGCCCACGAGCGTGATGATGGTTTCGCCGGCCATGTGAGATTCTCCGATTTCGGACGTGTCTGGTGAGTCGCCTACCAGCCTGCCAGCCCCGTCCGACATTTTCGCCGAAGGGGGAAACGGGCGGTACGCGCTCGGCGTCAGTGGTGCAGGTCGGGGCGGATGACCTTCGTCCGCATGATCTGCTCGTTCAGCGTGTACTGGCGGTCGAGTTCCTTCACGACGGCCGGCTCGGCGGTCACGTTCAGGACGGCGTAGATGCCCTCGGACTTCTTCTGGATGTCGTAGGCCAGACGGCGGCGACCCCAGTGATCGATGTTCTCGACCGTGCCTCCGGCGGCCTTGAAGGCCTCCAGCGGCTTCTCCACGACACCGGCGACCTGACGATCGTCGACGTCGGGGCTCACGATCACCATGATTTCGTAGCTGCGCATGTGTGTAACCCCACCTCCTCTGGTCTTGACGGCCACGGGAATCTCCCGGGGCAGGAGGGTTCATGCAAGGTGAGCGCCCGGGTGGGCACTCAGATGGTCAACCTTACCGGACGCCGCCCGGCCCGGCCGAATCAGCGCGGCGATGTCACGGTCGAGCGAGGCCCGCTCGGCCAGCACCCGGGCCACCAGGCCCTCGGCGCGCTCGATCGAGCCGAGCAGCGCGATGATGGCGCCCTTCTCGTTGGCCGGCACCTCGGCCGAATCGATCACGCCCCAGCGGACCGCCTCGAAGGCGGCCAACTGGGAGCCGTCGCGCTCCACATGCGGCTGCGGCGTCTCGGGGCCTTCCAACAGGTGCAGGGTCGACTCGAGGCGTCCGAGCGCGGTCTCGACGAACGCGTTGCCGGCGTCGCTGTAGCGCTCGCGCTTGACCCGGCGGGCGATCTGGTTGAGCGTCTCGGCGAGCGATCCGGTGAAGTCGACCTCTTCGATCATGCTGGCGACCAGGTTCATCTGGTCGCGGTCCAGATCGTTGCGGAACAGGTGCGCGGAGTACTCGCGGATCTCGCGGGCCAGCGCGTCCACGGCCGCATAGTGCTCGCCGGGATCCTTGGGCACGTCCGGCTTGCCGCGAGCGATGTCGAGGAAGACAGCCGCGCCGTGCATCAGCCGCGCCGATTCGGCCTGCATCAGCGGCACCGCGCGTCCGTAATCGGCCAGCGCAGCACGGTCGAGGTAGCGGGGCTGGGTGTAGTCCTCCAGGTCCTCCTCGCTGGTGTGGCCGATGCGCAGCAGGAAGCGCTCCATCTGGTTCACGAACGGGAACATGATGACCACGTTGAAGATATTGAAGAAGATCGAGAACAGCCCGACCGCGACCGGCACCAGCGGGAAGGTCTCCTGGCCGTCGGTGATGACCGGGACACCGGGGTCGCCACCGAAGAAGCCCATCACCCAAGTGAGCACCGTGATCGCCGGGAAGAACAGGGCCAGCACCACGCTGACGCCGACCGCGTTGAACATGATGTGCGCGTACGCGGTGCGCTTGGCGTTCTTCGACAGGTTCAGCGAGGCGATCCACGAGGTGATGGTGGTACCCAGGTCGGCGCCGATCGCGAAGGCGATCGCGGTCTGCCAGTCGAGAACACCGGACGCCCCCAGGCCCATCACGATGCCGATGGTCGCCGACGAGGAGTGGATGAGCGCGGTGACCAGGGCGGCGATCAGCGCGCAGGTGAGGACGCCGACGATGGTCGAGGAGTCCAAGCCGGAGATCAGGTCCATCACCTGCGGCATATTGCGCAGCGGCTTGAGGCCGCCGGTGAGCAGGTTGAGGCCGTAGAAGATCAGCGAGAAGCCCATGGACGCCAGCGCGATGCTCTTGGTCTTGTCGGACTTCGCGAAGCAGTACATGGTCGCGAAGACGCCGGCGCACAGCAGCCCGATCGGGCCCAGCGGCAGTGCGATCAAGCCGTTGCCGAGGGTGGTGCCGATATTGGCGCCCATGATGACGCCGATGGCGCCGCGCAGGCTCAGCACACTCGCGTTGACCAGGCCAACCGTCATCACCGTCATCGCGGTCGACGACTGGATGACGCCGGTGATGATCGTGCCGGCGAAGACACCGCGCAGCGGGGTACCGGCCATCTTGCTCAGCAGATCGCGCATCTTGTTCGCCGACAGCGACTGGATGCCCTTCTCCATGAACTCCAGCCCCAGCAGGAAGATGCCGAGGCCGCCGACGACGGGGACGATGACGTCCTTGAACAGATCCACATCCATGAGTGAGGTCCTTGCTTCGTGCGGCGCGGCCGCGGGTTGGTCAGGAGGCGGCGGGGTAGCCGAAGGTCGTCTGCCAGGTGGCGGTCACCGCGCGGGCGGCGTCCTCGGGCAGCGGCAGGTAGCCGAGGTCGCGGGCGGAGGCGTCCGCCTCGCTCAGCAGTGAGCCGAGGAAGCTCAGCACCTGATGGGCGCGCGAGGTGTTCTCGGCGCGCAGCAGCGCGTAGATGGCGACCGTCATCGGGTAGGCCTCCGGGGCGTCGGCGGCGATGATCGGCTCGGCGTAGCCGCCGTCGCCCGACCAGTCGGCGCCGGCGACGGCCGCCGTCATCGCCGCGGGGGTGGCGGTGACGAATGCACCGGACGCGTTCCCCACCGCGACCGGGGCGAGTCCGGCCCGGGCTGCCTGGCCGTGGTCGACGTAGCCCAGCGCGCCGGGGTGGGCGCGGAGTTCGGCCAGGACGCCGCCGGACCGTTCGGCGCCGCGGCCCACGGCGTCCGGCCAGCCGACCAGCGCGCCCGCGCCGGGCCCGGACGCCCACGCCTGGCTGGTGGCGGACAGCCAGCCGGTGAAGCCGAACGTCGAACCGGAGCCGTCGGTGCGGTGCACCGGGACGATCGGCTGCCCGGGCAGGTCAAGCCCAGGATTGAGCGCCCGGATGCGGGCGTCGTCCCAGCGCGCGATCTCGCCCAGATAGATGGCCGCGACCGTGTCGCCGTCGAGCCGCAGCTGCGCGCCGGCGGGCAGGTCGAGGGTGTGCACGAGCGCCACGGCGCCGACGGCGAGGGGGAACTGCGCCAGGCCGTCCTCGGCGAGGGTCCGCTCCGACAGGGGGTAGTCGGAGACGGCGAAGTCGACCGCGCCGGCCCGCAGCCGCATCAGGCCGCCCAGCGAGCCGACCGCCTCGTAGTCGATGCCGCCGCCATCGACCGCCGGGTCGCCACCGGAGGGGCGTCCGGGATCATCGGCGGACGCCGCGGCGCGGAAGTCGGCGGCCGCGCGCTCGATCAGCGGCTGGGCGAGCGTCGAACCGCTGCCGGTCAGCGCGCTCTGCGGACGCCCGGTGAGCGCGATCGCGAGCGCGACACCGGCCAGGACGACCGCGACGATCAGCGGGACGACCAGGTTGCGGCGGCGCGCCTCGGGGGTGCGCAGCACGGGCACGCCATCATCGGTGGGACCGAACACCAGACCTCCTCGGGAACGGCACGGGGCGGCCGTCGCGGAGATTCTGTCCGGCCCATCCCCACCAACCGGTGACCCCTGAGTGGACGGGAAGTGAACTCTTCTGGTCGGGACGCCCACGCCCGCCCGGCGACGGTTCCGGCACCGTCCGAAGACCTCCGAGCCGGGCGCGACCTCTCTTCTCGGCGAGAGGAGGCGTACCGACGCCGAGCGGGGCAGGATGGTGCCAACGACGCAAGAGGGGGCAGGCATGGGCATCGTGGAGTCGGTCCTGGTGGGCCTGGTCGGTGTCATCACGACGGTCTTGTGGGTGTGGGCGCTCGTGGTGACCGCCCGGCGCGTCCTCGGCGCCCCGACCGGGCTGCTGCGCACCGCGCTGATCATGGGCGGCGTCCTGGTGGTGTCGGCTCCGGTGCTGCTGGCGGTGGCGCGCCAGGCGAACGTGCTGGGGCCGGACGGGATCATCGTCGACGAGGGCGCCGCGGTGATCGTCACCCTGGCCGCCTTCGGGCTCACCTTCGGCATCGCGCTCACCCTGCTGGTCATTTCCGAACTGGTGCTGCCTTCGCGCCGCGACGTGGTCGGCTTCCGCTCCCCGTTCGCGCTGGGCGCCACCGTGCGCCAAGGGGTCCGCTCGCTGCGGATCAGCACGATCTTCGCCCGCCACGGCGCCGGCCGGATGGTGCTCACCGCGCTCGGCAGCGCGAGCGAGGCCGAACGGCGCCGGACGGCGGTCAACCTCAAGCTGGCCCTGGAGGACTGCGGCGCCACCTTCGTGAAATTCGGGCAGATGCTGTCCACGCGTCCCGAACTGCTGCCGGCCGAACTGATCGACGAGCTGGCCAGCCTGCACGCCGACGTCGCCCCCGAACCGTACGCACGCCTGCAGCGGGTGCTGGCCGAGGACGCCGACCCTCGCGCGTTCGCGTCCTTCGACGAGAAGCCGTTGGCCGCGGCGTCCGTCGGGCAGGTGCATCCGGCCGTCCTCACCGACGGCACCGAAGTCGTGGTCAAGGTGCAGCGCCCGGACGCCCGCCGCCAGGTCAGCGACGACATCGCCGTGCTGACCCGGCTGTCGCACCAGTTGGCCAAGGCGAGCGCCTGGGCGCGCGGGTTCGGCCTCGGCGCCCTGGTGGACGGCTTCTCGGCGTCCCTGTTCGAAGAGCTCGACTACCGGATCGAGGCCGGCAACGCGCTGGCGATCGCGGCCCGGCCGTCGGCGGCCAGCGCGGGCACGATCGTGATCCCGAAGGTGTACACCGAGCTGTCCAGCGCGCGGGTGCTGGTGCAGGAACGCATCTACGGCGTCCCCGTCTCGTCGGCGTCCGGACAGCTCGCCGCACTCGGCGACGAGCGGCGCGCCCAACTGGCGGACGCCCTGCTCGGCGAGGTGCTGCACCAGGTGCTCGACACCGGGCTGTTCCACGCCGACATCCACCCCGGCAACGTGTTGATCACCGACGACCGGCGCCTCGCCCTGCTCGACTTCGGGTCGGTCGGACGCCTCGACTCCGGCTCCCGCTCGGCGATCACCATGCTGTTGTTCACGTTGCGGTCGGGGGACGCCGCGCAGGCGACCGCCACACTGTACGACCTGCTCGGGCGTCCGGACGGCGTCGACGACCGCACCATCGAACGCCAACTCGGCGCCTTGCTGCTGCGGGTGCAATCCTCGACCGGCGACACCTCGGGGCTGTACTCGGCGCTCACCCAATTCGCGTTCGGCAACGGGTTCAGCATTCCGCCCCAGGTCGCCGCGGTGTTCCGGACCCTGTCGGGCCTGGAGGGCACGCTGGCCCTGATCAGCCCCGGATTCAACCTGCTGTCGGCCGCCGAGACCGCCGGGCGCGGCCTGATCGCCGCCAAGCTGACCCGCGAGAACCTCACCGACGAACTCACCAACCGGCTCGTCCCCCTGCTGCCCACCCTGGAACAGCTCCCCCGCCGCATCGACCGGCTGCTCAGCACCGTCGAAGAAGGACGCCTCGAGGTCGGCCTGCGCCCGTTCGCGGCTCCCGCCGACCGGGCCTTCATCGCCGGCCTGGTCAACCAAGGGTTGATCACGGTGCTGGCCGCGACGAGCATCGTGTCCGGCGTCCTGCTGCTGATCAACGGCCCCGGCCCGATCCTGACCGCCAATATCGGCCTGTTCCCGACCCTGGGCAGCACGTTGCTGTTCATCGGGCTGATGCTGTCGTTGCGGGTGCTCGCCCAGATCTTCGTCCGGCGCCCGGAGTAGCGCGGCTCGCTCGCCGGGGATGCCGCGAACTCTAAGCCAACTTTAAATAGGCACTTTCATTTAGAGTTACGCTGGTGTCGTGAAGATCCCCGCCTCACCACCGCCACTCTCCCTCGATGTGTTCGAGGGTGCGATGGACCGCTGGCTCGACGCGGCATTGCGGGTGAACGCCTCCGAGGATCCCTACCTCCCCTGGGAGAGATTCCGGTTTCACACCCCTCCCCACGGCCTCACCCCCACCCAATGGTGGGTCGCCACCGCGCTCCAGCGGAAGGGCCAGCGCCGCAAACTTCCACTGACTGATCTCAACGGAGACTCGTTCAGCTACGCGCTTCCGGACGAGGTGCTGCGACTTGCCACACAGGTCGCAGCCAAAGCGGGCGGCAAGATCGGCATGGCGGAACCCGTCACGAACCCCGCGACACGCGAGACCTACGTCGTGCGCTCACTCATGGAAGAGTCGATCACCTCGAGCCAACTCGAAGGCGCGGCCACCACTCGACGTGTCGCCAAGGAGATGCTCCGCACCGGCCGCGAACCGCGCGACAAGAGCGAGCAGATGATCTGGAACAACTACCAGGCCATGCAGTTCGTCCTCAGCCATCAGGGGGAGCCCATCACGCCCGGACTCGTCCGGGAACTCCACAGCATCGTGACGTTCAACACCCTGGACGACCCGGCTAACGCC
This sequence comes from Propioniciclava sp., assembly GCF_047602245.1. GTDB lineage: Bacteria > Actinomycetota > Actinomycetes > Propionibacteriales > Propionibacteriaceae > Propioniciclava. The sequence goes on along the minus strand of NZ_JASGHT010000001.1, from coordinate 1,894,094 downwards.
GGCCGCCTTCAAGACTCCGGCGATGCCCGCGTCTATGTCGCGACGCCAGACGGCGACACCCTGCACACACCGCCACCCGTCGATGAACTACCGAGCCGCCTGCAAGCCCTGTGTGCCTTCGCCAACGCCACAGATGGGGGCGGCCCGTGGCTGCACCCCATCCTGCGCGCCATAGCGATCCACTTCATGATCGGTCACGACCACTACTTCGTGGACGGCAACGGCCGCCTCGCACGCGCCGTCTTCTACTGGAGCATGCTCAACCAGGGCCTGTGGCTGAGCGAGTTCATCACCATCTCCACGATCATCAAGCGCGCACCCGTGCAATACGCGCATGCCTATCTCAACACCGAGTACGAGTCGGACCTCACCTACTTCTTCATCTACCACCTCAGGGTGCTCGACCGGGCGTTCGATGAGTTGAACGACTACCTTGAGGCCAAGGTCCGCCAGCAGCAGACGGTGCGCTCACTCCTGAGCGAACGCCATACGGAGTTCAACCATCGCCAGCTGGCGGTTGTGGACCGGGCGCTGTCCGACCCGGCCGCGGAGTTCACGGTAGCCTCGCACGCCAACACTCATCATGTGACGGGAGTCACCGCCCGCGCTGACCTGCTCGCCCTCGCTGAGGCCGGCATCCTGACACGCCATAAGCGAGGCAAAGCATTTGTCTGGCGCCCGGCACCCCACGCACACGCGACACTGGGGGTCGGCGCAGCCACCAACTCTTAAATGAAAGCCCTCATTTAAAGTTGGCTTAGAGTTGCGTTGCTCAGAGGCCTCGGGGCGCCGCCGAGTCCCAGGGGGCCAGCCGCGGGATCGCCGGGCTCGGCCCGCGTGGAACCATGGTGAGGTGACCAGCACCTTCTACGAACGCGTCGGCGGGGCCGAGACGTTCCGCACACTCGTCGACCGGTTCTACGCCGGCGTCGCCGAAGATCCCCCGCTGCGACAGATGCACCCCGAGGAAGACCTCGGCCCGGCGGCCGACCGGCTGCGGATGTTCCTGGAGCAGTACTGGGGCGGCCCGAAGACCTACGGCGAAACCCGCGGGCACCCGCGCCTGCGCATCCGGCACGCGCCTTTCGCGGTCACCCCACGCCAGGCCGAGCGCTGGCTGCACCACATGATGGCCGCCGTCGACTCCCTCGAACTCCCCGAGGCCGAGGACGCCGAACTCCGCGAGTACCTCAACCGCGCCGCCTGGTTCATGGTGAACGCCACCGACGAGTAGCCCCCACGGCCCCTGGCCCTTGCATCACGGCATCACGTTGACCCACGCGCACGAACCAGATGCTCACATTTGGGCAGTAGAGCGGGGTCCCGGCGCCCACCGGTGCCACGCGACGCAGCCTGAAGGGCAGAGTCCAGTTCTTCCGGCCTCGCATGTGCGGTCTGGTGCTGCATTACATACCTGGGAAGGTATGAATTGCGACACCAGACCGCACAAGCCGGTCGTTCAGGTGACCGGGTTCAGTCAGGACTGCTGACGTAGGTCGTCGAAATCATCTCTTCGAGAGCCGCACGGTCACCCGGACTAACCGGTTCTCGATCAAAGACGAGAACCAACGGATCATACTGCTCGGCCTGATCCACCAGCGACTCAGCGAAAGACCGGGCATCTTCGATCGAACGAAACTTATACAACGTGTGATAGGTGCCACGTACAGCCTGAACACAAGCAGGAGGCGGCCCACACAGTTCCGCGGTTGCATCACGAGCCTTGAGAAGGGAGGAACCGTCGAAGTCAGGACGCGTGTAGTCCAGCAAATCAATTTGCGAGCGCATCCAAGCATCACTGCATCCGGCGAGCATCGTGACGATCGCCACGACACCCACTGCAACCACCTTCATCACCAGTTGCATCCGTGGCCCACCATATTGCCAAGCCAATCGGGTTTCGAGGGACGCCAAGTCTCCAAATCCCAGTGGAGTCCAGCCTTCCAGACATTATAACCACCCACCACGTGACAAGCGTACTGCTGTTCCATAGTCGCAGGTGGGGATTGGCCAAGCATGCGTTGCTTCCATTCATTCCAACCATGCCAGCGCACCATCCGGTTACCGTAAACCACACCGATAGCAGGCGCCGGAAGAGGCGTTGCGACTCCCGTGTAGACCGCCCAACCCCACGGAGTCAAAGCCGCCGTATACTTATATCCTCTTTCGCGCGTGTGCCACGCCCTCCTGAAGCCATCGAAGAGCCATATGCCGAACCACGGGTCAGCAACCACCGGGTACGACACCGCGGCCGAGTGCTCAACGACCTGAGTCAGCGTCGCGCCGTCCAACTCATAGTGCGTGGGGACGCTACGGCCCTGGGCGTCCTTGGCCCACGCAGGAGCAACCGCACTCAGGAACTCCCCGGCCGCGTTCGTGATGATCACGATTCCGCCTTCCAGCGTGGCTTTTCCGCCCGTGGGAAGCTGCAGGTCGTAGGAGTACCGCTGCGGGGCGGAGGCGGTCTCAATGACGGTGTTGATCTGAAGGCTCCCGTCATTGCGGAGGATGGGCACCGTCGTCGCACCACTGTCGGTGAAACTGACGATCGCTGGCGTTACCTGTTCGCCCCGCGTGGAGATCGCCCGCCGCGGCTTCACGCCGACCGTCCCTGAAGGCCTCGTGAGCGTATAGCCGTCGCTCGGATCTGCGGAGACCGCGGTGGTCGCACCCTCGTGGGTCACCGCGCTCCCATTCTTGCCTCGCTGGACTCGGTCAGCGGAAGCCGCGTTGTCGACCAACGAAGAATCAACGGCATTGATGGCACGGAGGGCCTTCTTGGCGCGAGCCGATGTGGTGACGGCGACTTTTGCGCTCCCGATGCTCTCAGCGGAAGGCGCAGCCCAAGATGGCGTGACGGACGTCACCGTGATGATGGCAACGGTCACCGCCAACAGCCTGACGGGTCTTTTCATGAGTGGGGGTGTCCTCTCCATGGTCCGGCAGAGATTTCTCTGCCTTCTTGTGACCACACACTAGAAGCCGCAGTGAGGAAAAAACCCAGAAGAGGACCAAATGTGGCCGAAAGTTAGCAGCGGAATTCCTCACTCGCCGTGGTGGCGCAGGTGCTGGACGCGCTCGTACATTTCCTCGATCACGTGGGCGAAGCGTTCCTCGACCTGGCGGCGGCGCACCTTCAAGGTGGGCGTGAGCAGGCCGTTGTCGAGGCTGAACTCCTCCATCATCACGCGCAGGTCCTTGATCCGGTCCTGGCTGGGCAGGCGTTCGGTGAGACGGTCGACACGACGGCGGATCTCGTCGAGGATCTCGGGAGCGTTCACCAATTCGGCGACATCGGCGAATCCCACCTGCAATTGCGCGGCGATCTCCTCCAAATGGGGCAGCGAGGGCCGCACCAACAAGGTGACGTAGGGCCGGTTGTTGCCCAAAACCACCGCGTGCTCGAACAGCGGATCGGCGAGAATCATCCCTTCGATGGGCGCCGGGGCGATGTTCTTGCCGCCCGAGGTGACGATGATGTCCTTGAGCCGGTCGGTGATCACCACGTAGCCGTCGGTATCGACATAGCCGACGTCTCCGGTGTGCAGCCAGCCGTCGGCGTCGATGGCTTCGGCCGTGGCCTGCGGGTCGTTCCAGTAGCCGGCCATCACATTGGGACCACGGAAGCAGATCTCGCCCTCATCGGCGATCTTGATCTCCCCTCCCACCATCACCCGTCCGGCCGTGCCGAACTTGAATCCGCGCGGGGAGTTGAACGACACCAACGGGGACGCCTCGGTGAGCCCGTAGCCGGTCGACAGCAGCATGCCGGCCGAGGAGAAGAACTCCTCGATCTCCTTGCGCACGGGCGCCCCGCCGCAGGCCATCACCGACTTAGGCCCGCCGAGGGCGTCCCGGATCGAGGAGAACACCAGCTTGTCGGCCAGCGGCAACTGCGCGCGCAACAGCGCATTCGGACGCCGGCCCTTGCGGTAGGCGTGCTGGCAGGCGCCACCGACCCCCATCGCCCACCGGAAGATCCGCTGCTTGGCCGGCGACCCGGCCACCCGCTCGTGCACGGTGAGGAAGACCTTCTCGTACAGCCGCGGCACGCTGACGAACATGCTCGGCTTCGCCTCGACGAGCGCCTGCGCGACGGTGCGCGGGTCGCTCACATAGGTATTGAGCGCGCCGGTGGTGAGCACCTTGAACGTCCAGGCCCGCTCGAGGGCGTGCGAGAGCGGCAGGAAGGCCAGCGACGAGTCCTGCGGGGTGATCACGAAGAAGGCATCCAGGCTGTCGAGTTCAAAGGTGAAGCCGCGATGCCGGATCGCTGCCCCGCGCGGCTCACCGGTGGTGCCCGAGGTGTAGATGATCGACGCCAGGTCGTCGCCGGACGCCTCCGCGAGGCGCGCGTCGACGCCGGCCCGCCGCTCGGCGGTCGGAGAGAGGGCGGCCACCTCGTCGAGGGCACGGACGCGGTCGTCGTCGGTTCCGGTCGGTTCGAAGGTCCACACCCCGCGCACGCCGCCGAGATCCGGCCACACGGAGGTGAACCGCGCGAGCAGGGTGGCGTTCTCGATGATGGCGAAGACCGCGCCGGAGTCGGCGGCGATGTGCCGGATCTGCTCGGGTGTGCTGGTGGGATAGATCGGCACCGGCACCGCGCGAATGCTCAACAGGGCGAGGTCGATCTGGGACCATTCGGGCCGGTTGTTCGACAGCAGCAGGACGCGGTCGCCCGCCTCGATGCCCTCACCGATCAGGTGCGCCGCGAGCGTCGAGACCCGCTGGACCAGCTGCCCGTAGGTGCGCACCACCCAGTCGCCGCCGTCCTTGATGCGCGTGGCCGGGCGCGAGGCGTGCGCGCGTGCGGTCTGGGAGAACCTGACGGCCAGGTGTTCGGTGTCCACTGCTGACTCCCTCGTCGTTTCGGACGCCCCGGGCGGACCGTGCCGAGCGGAACGTGCCCTAAAGGTGCCACATGCCGCACACCCACCACCACATGCCGGCCACGCGGCACACCGCGGCGTCCGCCACCGGCCTAGACTTCCGCCATGGCCGGCCTTACCAATCTGCACGAGATCCTCGGCGCGCTCCGTCCGCGCGTGCGCCCGGGCTCCTTCGTCTATGTCACCTCCGCCACCCCTCCCGAGGTAGAGGCGCAGGCGCGCATCGTCGAGGACGAGGGCGTCACGCTGGTCCTCGACCAGGCCACCGCGGACGCCCACGGGCTCGGCTACGAGGGCACCTTCGGCTGGATCACCCTGCAGGTGCACACGTCGTTGTCGTCGGTCGGTGTCACGGCCGCGGTGTCGAACGCGCTGGCGCGGGTCGGCCTGTCCTGCAATGTGATCGCGGGCTTCTACCACGACCATCTGCTCGTCCCCTCCGACAGTGTCGCCGAGGCCGTCGAGGTGCTCGGGGGCTTGGAGGGATGACGGCGTTCGCCCATCCGATCGGCGCCCACGCGCACGGCGATCCTGTCGCCTACGCGCGCGAGGGCGGTTTCCCGATCGTGCAGACCTTCCTCGGCGACCCGCAGGCCTGGAAGGGTCATGCGGTCGATCATCCGGGCGGGGCGGCGGGCCTGAAGGCGGACGCCGAGGCGTCCGGTGTGGGCCTGTACGTCCATGCGCCGTACGTGATCAACGTGGCCACCACCAACAACCGGGTCCGGATCCCGTCGCGGCAGATGCTGGCCCGGCAGATGAAGCTGGCCACCGAGGTGGGCGCCCGCGGCCTGATCGTGCACGGCGGCCATGTCGGCGCCAAGGACGACCCGGCCGTCGGTTTCGACAATTGGCGCAAGGCGATCGACGGGCTCGACATCACCGTTCCGCTGCTCATCGAGAACACCGCCGGCGGCGCGAACGCGATGGCCCGGCACCTGGACCGGATCGCCCGGCTGTGGGATGCCATCTCGGCGGCGGACGGTTTCGGCGATGTCGGCTTCTGCCTGGACACCTGCCATGCGCACGCGGCCGGGCTGGAGGCGTCCGAGGTGGTGGACGCCGTGCGCGCCATCACCGGGCGGATCGACCTGGTTCATCTCAACGATTCCCGGGACGCCTTCGGGTCGGGCGCCGACCGGCACGCGCCGCTCGGGGAAGGGTCCTGCGACCCCGACGCCCTGGTCCGGATCGTCCGTGAGGCGGGCGCTCCCGTCATCTTGGAGACGCCCGGCGACGCGTCCGCCCATAGCAGCCAAATCGGGTGGTTGACGGGGCGTCTCTGAATTCGTCCTCCCCGGTTCGGCCATCGCGCCTGACTACGGTTATCCTGACCGCGTGACTCGGAGCATCTATGTGATGGCGCCTGAGGGGCGGACGGGGAAGTCCGTCATTGCCCTCGGCATGGTGGACGCGCTCGCGCGCGAAGTCGAGACGGTCGGCGTGTTCCGGCCGATCATCAAGAGTGGTGACGAACGCGACCCGATCCTGAAGACGCTGCTGGCCCAGCCCGCGGTGAGCCAGGAATACGAGGAGTCCTACGGCGTCACCTACGACGATGTGCGGGCCGACGCCGACGAGGCGCTGGCGACGATCGTGCAGCGGTTCGGTGACCTCGCGGGCCGCTTCGGCGCGATGGTGGTGCTGGGTTCGGACAACACCAGCAACCTCGGGTCGGGCGAATTCGGCCTGAACGCGCTGATCGCCGCCACGTTGAACGCGCCGATCGCACTCGGCATCCAGGGCCACAACCGGACGTCCGAACAGGTGACCCAGCTCGCCGTGAGCGCGGTCAAGGAACTCAAGACCCAGCATGCCTCCGCTGTCGCCGTGATCGCCACGCGTGTGCCGGCCGAGCAGGCGGGCGACTACGCGGACGCGCTCAAGCAGGCCCTGCCCGAGGTGGTCGTCGGCGCGCTGCCGGCCCACCGCGTCCTGTCGGCTCCCACCGTCGCCGCGCAGATGGAGGCGGTCGGCGGACGCCTCATCGCCGGCCACCCCGAATCCCTCCAGCATGAGAGCCAGAGCCCGCTGGTCGGCGCGATGACGCTGCCGAACCTGCTGGCACGGCTGCAGCCCGAATCGACCGTCATCATGCCCGGCGACCGCACCGAGCTGATCCCCGGCCTGCTGATGGCGCAGTCCTCCGGCGCGTTCCCGCAGCTGGCGGGCCTGATCCTCACCGGTGGCTACGAGGTGCCCGAGACGATCCGGGCGCTGATCACGTCCGTGCCGCACGCGCTGCCGATCATCGTCACCGACCTGGGCACCTACACCACCTCCGAGCGGCTGTTCCAGCTCGAGGGCACCATGACCAGTTCCGAACGCAAGATCGAGCTGGCCCGCCGCCTGTTCTCCGAATACGTGGACGCCGACGCGGTGCTGGCGGCGATGAAGGTCGACCGGGCCGCCACCCGGACGCCGATCATGTTCGAGTACCAGCTCAACGAGATGGCCCGCCAGGACAAGCGCCGCATCGTGCTGCCGGAGTCCGGCGACGACCGCATCCTCGAGGCCGCCGACATCGTGCTGCGCCGCGGCACCGCCGAGATCATCCTGCTCGGCGACCCGACCGAGGTGAAGGCCCGCGCGCTGAAGCTGGGCTTCTCGCTCGAGGGCGCCGACATCGTCGCGATGGACACCCCCGAGCTGGTCGAGCAGTTCTCGGCCGAGTACGCCCGGCTGCGCGCCAAGAAGGGGATCACCCTGGAGCAGGCCCGCGAGAAGATGACCGACCCGAGCTACTTCGGCACGATGATGGTGCACCTGGGCATGGCCGACGGCATGGTGTCGGGTGCGGTGAACACGACCGCCAACACCATCCGCCCCAGCCTGGAGTTCATCAAGACCCGCCCGGGCGTCTCCGTGGTGAGCAGCTCGTTCCTGATGTGCATGGCCGACCGCGTCGACGTGTACGGCGACTGCGCGGTCAATCCCGACCCGACCGCCGAGCAGCTGGCCGACATCGCGATCAGTTCGGCCGCGACGGCCAAGGCGTTCGACATCGAGCCGCGGGTGGCCATGCTGTCCTACTCGACGGGCACCTCCGGTTCGGGTGCGGACGTCGACAAGGTGCGCGCCGCGACCGAGATCGTCCGCCAGCGTGCGCCCGAGCTGATGGTCGAAGGGCCGATCCAGTTCGACGCAGCGGTCGATCCGTCGGTGGGTTCGCAGAAGATGCCGGGCTCCGAGGTGGCCGGCCGCGCGACCGTCTTCATCTTCCCCGACCTGAACACGGGCAACAACACCTACAAGGCCGTGCAGCGTTCGGCCGGGGCGTTGGCCGTCGGGCCCGTCCTGCAGGGGTTGAACAAGCCGGTCAACGACCTGTCGCGCGGCGCACTGGTCGACGACATCGTCAACACGATCGCCATCACCGCCATCCAGGCCCAGCAGCACTGACCACCCGCGCCGCCGAAACAAGGAGCACCATGACCACTCCCATCCTGCTGCTGAACGCGGGATCCTCGTCCATCAAGTACCAGGTGATCGACGCCGACGACGAGCAGGTGCTCGCCACCGGCCTGATCGAGCGCATCGGCCAGGACTCGGGCCGCCTCACCCACTCGGTGGGCGGGCAGGACTTCGTGGCCGAGGACGAGTACAGCAACCACACTCTGGCGCTGGCCGCCATGGTCGGCATGTTCAAGGAGCACGGCCCCTCGCTGGACCAGGTGAAGGCCGTCGGCCATCGCACGGTGCACGGCGGCGACCGGCTCACGAAGACCATGCTGATCGACGAGTCGGTGATCGCGACGCTCACCGAGTTGTCGCCGCTCGCGCCGCTGCACAACCCGCCGGGCATCGCCGGCATCCGCGGTGCGCAGAAGGCGTTGCCGGACGTGCCGCACGTGGCGATCTTCGACACCGCGTTCTTCAGCACGCTGCCGCGCGAGTCGTACACCTACGCGATCGCGTCCGATGTCGCCGAGCAGTACTCGATCCGCCGCTACGGATTCCACGGCACCTCGCACAACTACGTCTCGCACAAGGCCGCCGAGTTCTTGGGGCGTCCGTACGAGGAGACCACGCAGATCGTGTGCCACCTCGGCAACGGCGCGTCGATCTCGGCGATCAAGAACGGCGTCGCGATCGACACCTCGATGGGCCTGACCCCGCTGGAGGGCCTGGTGATGGGCACCCGCTCCGGCGATGTCGACCCGGGCCTGATCGCCTACCTGCACCGCCAAGCCGGCATGAGCACCGACGCGATCGACGCCCTGCTGAACAAGAGCTCGGGCGTGCTCGGCATGGCCGGCATGTCCGACATGCGTGACCTGTCCGCGGCCCGCAACGCCGGCGACGAGCGCGCGCAGCTCGCCTGGGACGTCTACATCCGCCGCATCGTCGGCTACATCGGCCGCTACTTCGTGCTACTGGACGGCATCGACGCGCTGAGCTTCACCGCCGGTGTCGGCGAGAACGCCTCCGACGTCCGCGAGGCCGTCGTGTCGCGGCTGGGCTCGCTAGGGGCGGTGCTGGACGCCGAGGCGAACGGCGTCCGTTCGAAGGAGTCGCGCGCGATTTCTGCGGCGGATTCGCGCTTCGCGGTGCTGGTGATCCCCACCAACGAGGAACTCCAGATGGCCCGCGAGGTGAAGGCCGTCATCGGCTGAGCCTGCTCGACCCGGCTACGGGCCCGCGCCGCATCGCCGGTGCGGGCCCGTAGTCTGTGCCCATGAGCACCGCACTCGTCACCGGGGCGACCGCCGGCATCGGCGCCGAGTTCGCCCGTCAGCTCGCCGCCCGCGGCCACGATCTCGTCCTGGTCGCCCGAGACGCCGCGCGGCTAGAGGCGTCCGCCACCGCGCTGCGGGCCCTGGGCGTGCGGGTGGAGGCGCTGGTCGCCGACCTGGCCGACCGGGACGGCATGGGCCGGGTCGCCGAGCGTCTCACCGACGCCTCCCGCCCGGTGGACGTGCTGGTCAACAACGCCGGCTTCGGCACCACCGGCCGCCTTGATGATCCGGACACCTCCGATCAGGAGCGCGGTATCGCGGTGATGGCGGTGGCTCCTTTGGTGCTGGCCGCGGCCGCGGCGTCCGCCATGAAGCAGCGCGGGCACGGCCGGATCATCAACGTGGCCTCACTCTCGGCGTGGATCACCCAGGGCGGCTACTCGGCGGTCAAGGCGTACGCGAAAGTGTGGTCCGAAGGCCTGTCGGCGCAGTTGGCCGGCTCGGGCGTGACCGCGACGGCACTGTGCCCAGGCTGGGTGCGCACCGAGTTCCACCAGCGCGCCGGGCTCGAATCGGGGGGCATCCCGTCCTGGGTGTGGGTGGACGCCGAACGGTGCGTCCGCGAATGCCTCGAACACGCCGATCGGGGCAAGGTGCTGTCCATCCCGACCAAACGCTGGAAGGTCGCCGCGTTCGTGCTGCAACACGCGCCCCGGTCACTCGTCCACGGAATCAGCCGCCGGGTGGCCGGCATGCAGCACTGACGACGTGGACGCCGCGGTGGCGGGTCCGACCATGGCGAGGGCGGCCGGGGATGCAGCACTGACCGCCGGCGTCCGCCGACATGGTGCGGAACGTCTTCCGCGGAGCCCGACACCTCGCCCGTCGCGAGACCTGGTGCGGCGGCCGTGCGGGATCGTAGTGCAGAATGAACGGGTGAGCAGCAAGGGCAAGTCGGCGGGCCGGGACGACCTGGGCAAGTACTCCGACGCCCCGCAAGCGGCGGCACGCTTCGTCGCGCAGCAGTTGATCATGAAGCCCTACGTGTGGTCGGCGCTGTCGGTGCACGTGCACGGACGCCGCCACCTCGACGACCTGGAGGCGCCGTTCATCGCGATCGCCAACCACTCCAGCCACGTCGACACCACCGTCATCTACGGCGCGCTGCCGCGGCGGCTGTCGCGCAACCTGGCCGCGGGTGCGGCTGCCGACTACTTCTTCAACCAGAAGGGCAAGTCGCTGGGCACCCGGCTGTTCTTCAACGCCTACCCGGTCGACCGGGGCGGCATGAAGGGCCACGCCGGCCTGTCCGGGCGGCTGCTGGACGACGGCGTGCCCCTGTTGATCTTCCCCGAGGGCACCCGCAGCCGGACCGGCGCGATGGCGAAGTTCAAGATGGGCGTCGCGGCCCTGTCGATCCAGCATTCGATTCCGGTGCTGCCGATCGCCCTGGTCGGCGCCTACGCGGCGATGCCGTACGGCCAGAAACTCCCGGTGCCCGGGCGTCCGGACGTGCACATCGTGTTCGGTCATCCGCAGCGTGCGCTGCCCGGAGAGACCGTCCCTCGGTTCACCGAGCGCCTACACCACCTGGTGGTCGAACTGCACGACACCACCGCCCGCGCCTACGGCATGCCCACCCAAGAGGACTTCCAGCGCGCCGTCGCCTTGCGCGCCGCCGCCAAGAAAGCCGCCCTGGAGGCAGACAAGCCCAAGGACGCCGCAGGCGACGCCTGACCGCCTGACCGCCTGACCGCCTGACCGCTGGAGCGTACGCTCCGTCACGTCGCGCTAGAAGTTGTCGTCGCGCGCACGCTGCAACACCCGCGCGACGACAACTTCCTGCGCTTGAGCACGGAGCGTACGCTCGGTCAGTCCAGCGATTCGGCCCCGACGCCGCATCAACTCGCGGCGGCGACCACCTTCTCGATCGTCATCGCACGGGCTCGGTGGGTGGCCCACAGTGCACCGGCGAGGCCGAGCAGCGCCCAGCCGGCCAGCGTCACCAGCGGGATCGCCACTCCTCCGCCGACCGCGAGACCGCGCACGGCCGACAGCGCGGGGGTGAGCGGTGAGAATCCGGCGATGATCGCGACGGCGTCCGGTGCTGCCGAGGTGGCCGCAGCGATGATCGCGAGCAACGCGAGCCCGAGACCGATCAGGCGTCCGGTGTGGCCGAGCAAGGCGGCCAAGGCCTGGCTGACCAGGGCGAACGTCACCGCCGACGCGGCGAGGACGCCGATCAGTCCGAACCCGCTCGGCACGGACCAGCCGAGCGCCCACGCTCCGATCCCGCCGAGCAGGACGGCCTGCACGAACGCGATCACGAAAGCGGGCATCAAGGTGCGCACCAGCAGCCGCAGATCGGACGCCCGCGACGTCAGGGCGTCCGGGGCCACCGGGCGCAGCACCGCGAAGGTGGCCATCGCGCCGGCCCACAGTGCCACCACCAGCAGCAGCGACACCCAGGCCAGGTGCGGGCGCACCACCCCGGCGAGGCCGTCGCCGTCGACCGGTGCGGCGACGACGGTGGCGAGCTTGTCGCGTTCGTCGTCGGTGTAGGTCGGGATCGCCTCCTGGCCCTCGGCGACGCCGTCGGCCAGTTGACCGGCGCCGTCGGCGAGCTCGTGGGTTCCATCGGCCAGCTGCTCCAGCCCGTCGGCGAGCTGAGCGGATCCGTCAGCCGCGGTCCCCACGCCCGAGGCGAAGGCGTCCACACCATCGGCGAGTTGGCGGGAACCGTCCGCGAGCTGGCGCGCGCCGCCGGCCAACTGGCCCATGCCGCCCGCAATGCCGGTGGCTCCGTCGGCGAGTTGTCCGGCCCCCGAACCCAGTGAGGACGCCCCGCCCGCGAGCTGCAGGCCACCGGCGGCCAGCCCGGTGCCGCCCTCGGCGAGGTCGCGTCCGCCATCCGCCAGGGCGGCGCCGCCTTCGGCGAGCTGCGCACCGCCGCCGGTCAGCTGATCACCCGCGGCGATGAGTTGATCGAGCACCGCCAGGATCTCTTCGCGGCTGGTCGGCGTGCCGGGCGGCACCGACCCCACCAGCTCGTCATAGGAGATCCGCAGTTGCCCGGCCCAGGACGGCAGCGCATCGGCCAGCCGGTCGAGTTCGTCGAGGGCCGCCAGCAGCTGCTCGGCAGCGGTCGCGAGAGCACCGGATTCCTGCGCCAGCGTGCCGGCGCCACCCGCGAGACCGGACGCGCGATCCACCAACGCGGCACCCGCCGCGCGGGCCCCGGCCTGATAGCCGGCGCACGCCTCCTCGCTGAGATCCTCGGGGCAGGCCAGGCCCTCGGCGGCCAGCATCTCGGTCCGGGCGCGAGCCTCCGCCGCGGCCGCGGCGAGCCCACCGGCACCGTCGACCGCACCCCCGGCCTGCGTCACGTACGCGCGCACCTGTGCGACGACCGCCTTCACCTGGGCGGACGCCTGCTCGGCCTGGCCCGGCGCCTGCGTGACCCACGCGTCCACCCGGCCCAGCCACGGCCCCCATTCGGGGAGCGCCTCGATGCCTTGGCGGGCCGGCGCGAGCGCGGAGTTGATGCCGCCCGCGTACTGCGCCACGCCGTCGGTGTAACCGGTCACGCCGTCGGCGAACTGGGCCACACCGGCGGTGTACCCGCTCACCCCGTCGGTGAACTGCACCACACCGGTGGCGTAGCCGTTGACCCCCTCGGCGAAGGTGCCGACTCCGTCGGCGAAGGTGCGTGCGCCCGCGGCGTAGGCGTCCGCACCGTCGGCGAGCGCACCGGCACCGCCGGCCAACTCGCCCGCGCCACCGGCCGCCTGCTGTGCCCCGTCGCTGAGCTGAGCGCCGCCCGCGGCGGCCTGGCCGAGCCCTTCGGAGAGTTCGCGCGCACCGTCGGCGGACTGCTTGGCGCCGTCGGCCAGCTGCTGGGTGCCGTCGGCGAGCTGGCGGGTGCCGTCGACCAGTTCGAGCATCGAGGTGCTCATCTCGTTGAAGCCGACGTAGATGTTCTTCAGGTACTCGCGGGTGAGGAAGCCGTTGAGCGCCTGGGTGGACGCGTAGGCCACCGATTGGCCGATCGCGGTCTCGCTGAGTCCGGCGACCGGCGAGGTCTGCACCCTGATCGTGGCCTGGGTGGCTTCGTCGGCGGGCTTGGCGAACGAGGTGGCCGCCGCCGAGAACTCGCGCGGAATGGTCACCACCGCGGCGTATTCACCCGACGCCAATCCGTCTGCGGCCTTCTCGGCGGTGGCGAGCTGCCAGGCGAAGTTCTGTTCCCGGTCCGAGTCGACCAGCTCGGCCGCCAGCTGGCGGCCCATCGGCATCATCTGGCCGTTGACCTCGACCATCTCGTCGAGGTTCACGATGGCGGCGCGCACCTGGCGCAGCCGGCCGTCGCTGTCCCAGGTGCCCCACAGCAGGCCACCGGCGAGCAGCACGGGCACGAGCAGCGCGGCGGCCAGCGCGCTCCACGGGAACCGGGGGCGCCCGGCGCGGGCAGCGCGGGTGGCACGGTAGCGGGCGTTCATGCGGCACCTCCGGTGACGAGGACGCCCTCGGCGGGCGCATCCTGCGGGTCGACGGGCTGCGGGGAGCGCAGCGTGAGGGGTGGGGCGGCGGACGGGTCGAGCGCGCCGAGCGCGGCGGCGTCCGAACCGGCGAGGACGAGGGTGACGCCGGAGCCCTCGGCGAGCCAGCGCACGGTGGCGCGGCCGGCCTCGGGCAGCCGGTCGGCGTCGTCGACGACCACCAGGTCACCGGCGGGTTCGCTGAGCGCGCACACCGCACCCGGCGCGGCGCCGTCGACGAAGGTGGCGCGCCCACGAAGCTGGGCCCCCTGCTGCGGCTGGACCAGCCCGAGCACCTTGAGGTCGCCGCCGGTCAGCGCGAGGCGTCCGGCCAGGGCCAGGGTGAGCGCACGCCGGGACGCCGCGGAGCCGGTGAGCAGCAGGGTGCCGCCGGGCGCGAGATCGACAGTCACGCCCGCGAACAGCGGTGTGGTTTCGGTGGACGCCCGCAGGCCTTCGCCGTGGATGCCGGGTGGGGCGTCCGGGCTCGGCCATTGCGCGAGCGAGAGCTGGTGGGTGATCGCCTCGCCCTCGGCGTCCAGCACCGGCAGGCGGCGGTCCAGCCACCGCGGCAGCGACCAGGCGCGCTCGCCGAGCAGTTTCATCACGGCCGGGCCGAGCGTCATCCGGACCAGGAAGGCGTCGATCGCCACCCCGATGGCCAGGCCGAACGCGATCGGCTTGAGGGTGGCGTCGCCTTGCGGAATGAAGAAGCCGAAGACGGCCACCATGATCACGGCGGCGGCCACCACCACCTTGGCGGTGTGCACGAACCCGGATTCGACCGGGTCGACGGTGTTGCCGTGCACGTGCTCCTCGCGCATGCGGGTGGTCAGGAAGACCTCGTAATCCATGGCGAGGCCGAACAGGATGCCCATCAGGATGATCGGCAGGAACGAGATGATCGGCTGCGCCTCGTGCAGGTTGACCAGCTGGCGTCCGACGCCCTGGTTGAACACCAGCTGGGTGAGTCCGAACGCCGCACCGACGCTGAGCAGGTAGCCGAGCGCGGCCTTGACCGGCACCACCAGCGAGCGGAACACGATGGTGAGCAGCACCAGCGACAACCCGACCACGAAGACGCCGAACGGCAGCAGTGCACGGCCGAGCTGGCCCGACACGTCGATCGCCACGGCGGTGAAGCCGGTGATCGCGGTGGCCACGCCGTATTCGCGTTCCCAGGCGGGGGCGTGGGCGCGCAGCCGCTCGACCAGCTTCTCGGTGGCCGGGTCGTCCGGGCCGGTGGTGGGCACCACCTGGATCAGCATGGTGTCGACACTGGGGTTGGGCACCGCCATGGCGACCATCTGGACGCCTTCGGTCGCCTCCACGTCGGCGCGGATGCCGTCGACGACGCCGAGCGGATCGTCGGATTCGACGATGCTGCCGGTGATCACCAGCGGGCCGTTGAAGCCGACCCCGAACTTCTCGCTGATCACGTCGAAGGTCTGCCGGTCGGGCGCCGCGGGCGGATTGTGCCCCGAGTTGGGCAGCGCCAGGTGCAGTCCGCTCGCGGGAATGGTCAGCCCGCCGAGCAGCACGACCACCAGCGCCACGGTGACCAGCGGACGCCGCGTGATCACCCCGACCCACCAGCGGGACGGATTGAAGGTGCTGCGGCGTTCGGCGGCGGGCTTGCCGCGCAGCCGTTCGCCCATGAAGCCGAGCAGCGCCGGCAGCAGCGTGACGGCCAGCACCACTTCGATGGCGACCGCGATCGCCGCGAAAATGCCCATGATCGCCAGGAACGGCATGCCCGCGATGCCGAGGCCGACCAGGGCGATGATGACGGTCATACCGGCGAAGGTGACCGCCGATCCCGCGGTGGCGGTGGCGCGCGCGGCCGACTCGGCGGCGTCCATACCGTGCGCCAGCTGGTCGCGATGCCGCGAGACGATGAACAGCGCGTAGTCGATGCCGACCGCCAGCGCCAGCATGAGGGCGAGCATCAGGGTGGTCGAGTTGATGTCGAACACGCCGGACGCCGCGGTGATCACCAGCACCGACGCCCCCGCGCCGACCAGCGCGATCGCGAGCGGCAGCAGCGCGGCCAGCAGGGAGCCGAGGGTGAGCACCAAGACGATGATCGCCACCACGACGCCGAGTCCCTCGACCAGGGACAGGTGCGGCAGGGTCATCGAGAACAGGTCGCCGCCGACGTGCACGGTGCTGCCGGGAATGGCGGCCTGCAGGGCGGCGCCGGCGTCCAGCAGCATCTGGCGCTGATCGTCACTGAACGTCGAGACGCTGTACCCCTCGACCTGCACGCGCAGCATGGCGGCGGTGCGGTCGGTGCTGATCAGGCCGTCGACGTATTCGCTGTAGGGAAGCTGCGCGGTGTCGACCCACTCGATCTTCTCCAGCTCGGCCGCGGCCTTCTCCAGCGGCTCGCGGACGACCGCGTCGTCGACGGTCGCACCCGGCGGGGCGACGATGACGAACGTCGAGGAGCTCATCGCCGCTTGCGGGAAGGTCATCTGCAGCTGATCGAGCGCCGCCTGCGAGGACGCCCCGGGAATGCGGAACTCGTTGGAGTAGCTGCCGCCAATGGTGCCGGCCAGGACGCCGAGCAACGCGAGCACGGCAGCCCACAGCCCGACGACGGTCTTGCGGTGCCGCCAAGACGCCCCCGCGAGCCGATAGATGAACGTCGACACATCGCCCCCTCGATACCCGTTTCCGGATACACATTCGTATTCGATACAGGAGTGTATGCGATACAGTGACGTATCCCACGATGCGATCAGGGACGGAGCACCACGTGACCGGGGTAAGCACGCGCCGCGCGGCGACGCGCGAGCGGCTGGTCGAGGCCGCCGTCACGGTCTTCGCCGAAAAGGGCGTCGGCGGCGCCTCGGTCGAGGAGATCTGCGAGGTTGCCGGGTTCACCCGCGGCGCCTTCTACTCCAATTTCGAGCACAAGGACGCCTTGTGCGAGGCCGTCCTGGAGACGCTGCACGCCGACACCCTGCTCGCCATGAACGAGGCGCTCGCCGCGGCCGACGCGCTCACCGATGCCACCCTCGACACCCTGATCCCCTCGGTGATCGGGGTCTTCATCGAGAGCCAGCGCGCCGACCGCACCTGGGCGCTCGCAGGCCAGGAGCTACGCCTCTACGCCGCGCGCGAGCCAGCGCTCGCGGTCGTCTACCGCCGGTTCCATCACCGGGCGACCACGGTGTTCGGCCAGGTGATGGTGGACGCGCTGCGCCGGCACGGCTTCGAGCTGACCGCCGCCCCCGCGGACGCCATCGGCGTCCTGCATGCGGTGCACGACTACGGCACGATCGGCGCCCTCATCGGCTCGGACTCGATCGAGGGCGACGTGAAGCTCCGCATGCTCGTCGAGGTGCTGCGCGCCTTCATCCGGCCGCTGCCCGAGGCGTCCGCACCGCATTAAACTTATGACCTACCCCTCGCACAACACGAAAACCATAAGTTTCTGACCCTAAAACTTATACCCATGTGCCAGGATGGGCACATGGGTATAAGTTTCGGCTCAGACCCGGTCAGGGAAGCGATCGCCGGCCTCCTCGCACGCCTGGACTCCGGTGAAACCGTCGACGCCCGCGCGGAGTCCAAGCTCGTGGACCTCAAGGAAGAGGCCGGACGCCGCGACAGGCAGGGGCATGTCCTTCCGGGCACTCCGAAGAACGAGGAGGCTGCCGCCAAGCTCGCGCGGGAGGCCGCGTGCATGGCGAACACCCCAGGCGGGGGCGCGCTCATCGTCGGGGTGTCCGACAACGGGCAACTCATCGGTGCCGACCTCGATGCGGAGTGGTTGCGGCACCGGATCTATGAACTCACCCAGCGCCTGCTCACGGTCGAGGTGGCCGAAGCCATCGTCCAGGGCATCCGTCTCCTGGTCATCACGTCACCGACCGCCGTGGAACCGGTCCGCTTCAACAACAAGATCTTCTGGCGGGTCGACGACCGCTGCGTCGAGGTCGACGCCGCCACCTGGCACGCCAAGCGGATGCAGGTGCTCAACTACGACTGGTCCAACGACACCTCGACGACCCCGATCAGCGAAGCCCGGCCTCAAGCGCTCGCCGTGGCACGCGACTTCCTGCTCGCCAGCGCCGACACGTCATCGGAAGACCTGGCCGGCAGCACCGACACGCAGTTGCTTCGCAGACTCAACGTGGTCCGTGACGGCCTCCTGACGAACGCCGGCGTTCTCGCCTTCATCGGACGCTCAGCACCCTGCCTCGATTACATCCGCCGCGACTACACCGGAGGTGACAGTACGGCACGCGTGCGCCGTACCGGTCGATCGCTTCTCGAGGAATTGGCCGAGGTGTTCCTCACCATGGACGCTCACAACAAAATGCGGCACCTCCAGGCAGACCTGGTGGTCCGCCAAGTACACGACATTCCGAGACTGGCCGCACGCGAAGCCGTCGTCAACGGGGTCGCACACCGAGAATGGGGGCTCCCGGAGCCCACCCTCGTCGAGCACATCGGCCACACCCTCCGCGTCACCAGC
This sequence comes from Propioniciclava sp., assembly GCF_047602245.1. Classification (GTDB taxonomy): domain Bacteria; phylum Actinomycetota; class Actinomycetes; order Propionibacteriales; family Propionibacteriaceae; genus Propioniciclava. Next base: position 1,875,496 of record NZ_JASGHT010000001.1, on the reverse strand, counting down.
CCTGGCGGATTCTTCGGCGGCGTCAACGAATCCAACATCATCACCCACCCGTCCCAATCGAGGAACCCGGCCCTCACCCAACTGCTGGCCGATCTCAGGGTGGCTGAACGCGAAGGCATCGGGGTCGACCGCATGGTGCGGGAGATGCTGCGACTCGGCTACACGCCCCCGGCCATCCGTGAGATCGACGGCCCCTTCGTCCGGACATCACTGGTCGGGGACGTCCTCGACGAACCATGGATCGCCTGGCTCGAAGGAATCAGGCCTCCGCACGAATCCTCGGACGTGTCATCGTTGCTGTTGCTCCACCATCTGCTGACGGAAGGCTGGATCGACGAGCGGCGCGCGGTTCCCCTGATCCAGTTGCCCATCGAGGAGACCCGCGGAGCCATCCTCAAGCTGGCGCGCGCGACGATCGACGGCGTGCAGCCACTCCTCACCCAGGTCGAGGGGGTCCCCGATGGCGCACCCGCTGCCTGGCGCCTCAGCCCCCAAGCGATGGACGCCCTGACCGCCTTCGACGCACGATCGAATCACACCCGGCCGCTACCCACACGCACCGAGATAGCCCAGTCCTACGCGCGATCACGCGGACGGATCAGCAGCACCGAACTCGGTTCACTCCTCGGCGTCAGCCCGACGAACGTCGGCTCGACACTGAAGAGCCTCGCCGCGGACGGCGTCCTGGAACCGTCACGACCCACAGGGCTGGGGCGCGGTCTCTACTACCGCTGGGTAGCCGAACGCTGAACCCGCTCCGTCCTATCGCCCAGGTGCTGCGCCCTCATCGGGCCGCTGCCCGAGGCGTCCGTCAGCTCGACCAGCGGCCGGTGAAGAAGAGCCAGGCCCAGAGGCATTGCAGCGCCACGGCGAGGACGGCGACGGTCCAGCCCAGGATGATCCAGGCGCGGGTGCGCGGGCGGGATTCGACGAACTCGCCGATCAGCCGCCACAGCGGGAACCACAGCAGCACCGCTCGGTTGACGCTCATCAGCCAATAGCTCAGCGAGAAGGCGAGCACCTGGACGCCCACCCAGGACGCCTCTGCCACCCGTTTGCGGGCGAGCGCGATCACGGTGACGAGCACGCCGATGATCCACGAGATCATCTCGGCACGGAAGATCCACACCCATTCGGGGTGTTCGGGGGTGGGCCGCCACAGGGCGCTCCACTGGTGGGCGACCGCCTCCCACGGCCAGTGGAAGGCCCGGTTCCAGCCGGCCTCCTGCGCCGAGAACCAGGCCGTCCAGGAGCCGGTGAGCCCGTAGAGGTAGGTGATGTAGGCGATCAGCACCGCGGCCGGCAGCATCAGCCAGGCCAGCCGGGAGCCGACCGGACCATCGCCGCGGCGTCCGGCTTGGGTGAGCGCGAGGATGACCAGGGCGCCGATCAGGAACAACCCGGACACGCGCAGCGTGCAGGCGAGCGCGGCGAGCAGCGCCGCCTGGCCCCAGCGACGCTCGGTGGCCCGCTCCCAGGCCCAGAAGGCGGCCGCGCAGAACGGAGCCTCGGTGTAGGCGACGGCGGTGAACACCGCGGTCGGGGCGAGCAGCCAGGCGATCGCCCCCCACAGCCCCGCGATTCGTTTGAGGGCGAAGGCCGCGAGCAGCGAGCACACCAGCGCGATCCCCGCACCGGCGAGCGCGGGCTGCAGACCGAGCGCGCTGAACCCGCGCAGGATCAGCGGCCACCCGGGAAAGAACGCCATCTCCTGCGGATCGGCGTACCCCTCGGCCGCGATGCGCAGGAAGTGCCCGACATCCCACCCGCCGATCACCGACTCCAGCCGCCGCCCGCCACCGAGGGCGATCGCGACCGCCATGATCGCGAACAGCAGCCGGGTCACCAGCCACACCTGGACGATCCGCAGGTTCTCGTCGCTCGGACGCCTCACCGAGGTCGCCACGATGCCTCCGTCCGGACAGTTACGGCGTCACCCGATCCGGACGCCGCACGACCGCCCATCTAGCCGCGTCCGTCGCGTCCGGTCTGCCCATTCTGGCCGCCGTCGGCGGTCTCGCCCTGCTTGGTTCCGCCGCCCGGGGCGGCACCTCGGTCGTTCGAGCGGGTGGGGCGTGCGGACGCCGCGGGGCTGGTCGCCGGCCCCGCGTTCTCGGCCGGGGCCGACGGCGGGGGCGTGGCGGGCGCCGCGCTCTGCTTCGGCGCCGACGACGCCGACGGGGCGGTGCTCTTGACGCTCGTCGAGGGCTTGGAGGTCCGGGGCGCCGCCGGGGCGGTGAACCGTCCGGAGCCCTTCTGCTTGGCCGGACCCGGGAACCGCTCCTTGGGCAGGTCCTTCATGGCGACGCGCATGTACTCCAACCAGCCCGGGGCGGCGTAGGTCGAACCGTAGATCTGGCCGAGGTTGCCGTACCCCGTGGGCCCCACCGTCAGGACGACCGCGGTCGAGATCTGCTTGGTCGAACCGATGAACCAAGTCGCTTTGGTCTCGCGGATAGCCGAGTTGTAATAGGTGCCCGTCTTGCCGGCCACCTGGTGGCCGAGGGCGCGGATGCTCGTCGCGGTGCCGTCCTGGACGACGCCGGTCAGCGCATGGACCGCGTTCTGCGCGACGACCGGATCGATCGTCTGTTCGGCGGCGATCATCGGCTCGTAAATCACCTTGCCCTGCAGATCTTTGACCTGCGCGACGATGTGCGGGGTCGTCCGCTTGCCCTCGTTGACGAGGGTGGCCAGCCCGCGGGCGGCCTCCAGCGGCGAGACCTCGGCCATGCCGAGCGCAACCCGGTCGGTGATCACCTCATCAGGCATCGGCGTGGTGATGCCGACATCGCGGGCCACCTGCAGCACCTTGGCCGGACCGTCCTTCATCTGCCGAACCAGGTCGACATAGGCGGAGTTGATCGAGGACGTGGTCGCCTTTTCCAGAGTGACCGGGCCATAGTTGCGGCCACCGTTGGTCACCGGCGTCCGGCCACCGCGCGGAGTGAACTCGTTGCCGTTGAAGCGATCGTAGAGGGTGGCGCCGTCCCGCAGACCGGCCACCAGCGCCCACGGCTTGAAGGTCGAACCGGTCGGACGCGGCACCTCGGCCCAGTTCTTCTGGTCGGCGCTGGCAGTGGCGTCCGCGCCGCCGTACATGGCGAGGATGCCGCCGGTCTTGGTGTCGATCGAAGCCAGAGCCGGGTTATAGGTGAGCGGATCCTGACGGCGCGGCTTCGCGATGCGCTGGGCCATATTCTGCGCGGCCTTGACCGCCGCCTCCTGCATGCGGGCGTCCACCGTGGTGACGATGCTGAGGCCGCCACCGCGAATCTGCGCGGGAGTGAAGCCCGCCTCCTGCAACTCTTTCTCCACCTTGAACAGCAGGAATCCCTTCGGGCCGCCGAAGCGAGAGTCGGAGGGAAGCTTCGGGAAGTCGGGCAGCGTGAAGTAGATCTCGTCCTTCTCGGCCTCGGTGATGTAGCCGACCTTGACCATCTGGTTGAGCGTGTACTGGTAGCGCTCGAGCAAGTCGGCCGCGTGCTTCTCGCCGCGAGCCGGATCGAGGTTGTTGGGCGAGTTGATCACCGACGCCAGCGAGACGGCCTGCTGCAGGTTGAGATCCTTGGCGTCGATGCCGAAGTAGGCCTGCGCGGCCGCCTGGATGCCGTACGCACCGCGTCCGTAATACACGGTATTGAGATAAGCCGCGAGGATATCCCCCTTGCTCATGTCCTGGCCGATCTTGAGCGACAGGATGATCTCGGTGAGCTTGCGGGTGAGCTTCTTGTCTTGGGTGAGGTAGAGCACCTTCACGTACTGCTGGGTGATCGTCGAGCCGCCGACGGTGTCAACACCGGGCGTCAGCGCCGTCTGCACCGCGCGCATCAGGCCGGGCAACGAGATGCCCGGGTCGGTCCAAAAACTCTCGTTCTCGCCGGCGACGACGGCCTGCTTGACGTTCTCGGGCATCTCGGACAGGGGGATCGAACGCCGGTTGTGCACCGCGAACTCGCCCATCTTCTCCGAGCCGTCGCGGTAATAGACGGTGGTGACGTTGGTCTGGAAGTCCTCGTTCGGATCCGGGATGCGCGTGGTGGCGTAGATGACACCGAAGACGCCGCCGCCGAGCACCGCGAGCGCGAGCGCGACGATGCCGATCCACTTGAACACGGACAGTGCCCTGTCGCCCGCCGTACGCGGGCGGTCGCCGCGCTTGGAGCGCCGGGCGCCACCGCGAGTACCGGTGTCCTTCGGATCAGCCATACACGTCCTTCTCTACTGCCCACCGGGCGCGGCGAAGCCCGCTCGCGCCGCCCGTGGATCGTGGTCGTGTGGCCCGAAACCCTTACCACACCCGTTCTAGCTTAGATGGCTGGCGCGCCATTACGAAGACGGACGTCCCCCGCCCCCGCGATTCACAGGTAACAGTCCGGACATCTCCCCGGTTGTCGAGCCGCCCGCCGGGTGCCGTACACTGGTCCGGCCAGGGCCCATGGCGCAATTGGTAGCGCACCTGCTTTGCAAGCAGGGGGTTGGGGGTTCGAGTCCCCCTGGGTCCACCCTTGTGATGTCTCGCGACATGTGTCTCATATGTCGCGAGACATCTGTCGTTTCTGGGGCCATCGGCCGGGTGTGGTGAGTTGGTTTCGCCAGTAGCCTCGGGTGTGCTCGATGGTGTGTTCGCTGAGGATTTCGCCGGTGTCGAGGTGGATGACGGATGACTGTGATGTCGTCGGCGAGGAGCCAGGAGCATCGTGCTTTGGCACGCAGAAGCCGTCAATGTAGAGATGTGGCGAGTAGACGCACCAGGATTTTGCATTGATGACGCGGACACCGTCGTGGTGTTCAAGCGATGACATTCACCCACGTCCCCATCGGGATGGACGCAGCGTTTTCGAGAGCACGCGCATCGTGCGAGAGTTGATCCGTGGCGTCACCGCAGGCTCTCAGCGAGACCGATCGACGTCTTGTCGCCTTGTGGGCGGCGGACTGCGCGGAGCGGGTTCTGCCTCTGTTCGAGGCTGAAGCTCCGGACGACGGCCGCGCACGCGACGGTATCGACCGCGCGCGGGCGTTCGGACGAGGGGAACTCGCCACGGCCGAGGAGATCCGCCAACGGTTCGTCGCCGGGCGCGCCGCCCAGTCGGCGAAGTCGCCCGCGGCGGCGGCCTCGGCCCGATCCGCCGGGCAGGCCTCGGGGGTCGCGCACATGGGCGCCCACGCTTTGGGGGCGGCTGCCTATGCGGCGATGGCTGCCGCACTCGCCGCGACCGACCCGGAAGCCGCCCGTCGCGATGAGGTTCGCTGGCAGCTGGATCACATGACGGCGGGCGTCCGTCACGCCTTGTCGCGCCTGCCCCTCCTCGGGGAGAACTCCTCCGGACCGTTGGGGCAGGGACTGCTGGCATCGGGAATGCTCGCCAGGACCATTCGCGAGATCCAAGCTGAGCTGGCAGCGCCGGCCTCCGGCTGACCAGCACCCAGGCCCGTGCCGGAGAGCCCGCAACAAACGGGAGGCGACGAGGTCAGTCCGCACTCTCCGCGGGCCGGTAGCGCAGCGCGATCGCCCCGGAGCGGAACTCCTGACGATCCACCAGCTCAAGCTGGATGCGCTCGCGCAGTCCGGCGAGCAGGGTCGGTCCGCGTCCGGCGAGGACCGGCTGCACCACGAATTCATACTCGTCGATCAATCCCAGATCCGCCAGCGCCAGGGGCAGGGTCACTCCGCCCACCCACAGGCCGCCGCCCGGCTCCTGCTTGAGCCGCCGGACCGCTTGCTCCAGGTCTCCGGTCACCAGTTCGGCGTTCCAGTCGACCTCGGTCAGCGTGCTCGACACGACATGCTTCTTCGCCCGGTCGATGGCCTCCGCGAACGGGATCTCCCATTCCTCCATCCAGCCGGGCCATCCGCCTGTGGCCGGCTTTCGCCACGCCGACTCCATCATCTCGTAGGTCACCCGGCCGAAGAGCAGGGCGTCGGCGCGCTCCATCTCCGCGGTCCAATAGCTCATCGACTCCTCGTTCGGCGGAATCCCCGCCTCGTGATGACAGCAGCCGTCGAGCGTCGTATTGATCGAGTATCGAAGTGGTCTCATCTGGTCACGCTCCGTCTCGTTGGGGTGATGTCAGCGCTCGTCGGCGAGGTAGCGGATGGCTCCGACCGGGTTCCCGGACGGGTCGGCCAGCCATACGAGGTCGCCGACGCCGTCGATGGTCGTCCGCTCGCTCAACACCTCGCCGCCGTTGGCCTGGGCCGCCGCAGCAGCCGCATCCACGTCGTCGACGGCGAAGGTGACCTCGAAGCCGACGACCCGGCGTCCGTCGGCGAAGTCGCGCCGCGCCTGCAAGGCGGCGAACAGCGGCACGCGCGCGGCGGCGTCCCGGATGTGGAAGAAACCCGGCGGGCCCCAAGCGTCGAATTCGAAGCCGAACACGGCGGCGTAGAACCGCTTGCTGGCTTCGGGATCGTCAGCGTTGATGGCGAAATGGGCGAACGGTGCGGCGGGCATGTCGACAGGATCGCGCACCGGGCGCGCCGCGTACAGACTCCGGGACGACGGGGTACCGGACGCCACGAGTGAGGGCGCCACCCGCGGTGGGTGACGCCCTCGGTAGTTGGGTTCAGTTCGTAGTGACATCGGGGAAGAAGATGTCTTCGATGGATCGTTCGAAGGTGGCCGCGATCCTGAAGGCCAGCGGGAGCGAGGGATCGAAGCGTCCCTTCTCGAGCGAGATGACCGTCTGCCGGGAGACCCCCAAGGAGTCGGCGAGATGCTGCTGGGACCAGCCTCGCTCGGCTCGCAGATCCGGGAGCGAGTTGCGCATCAGCGTTCCTTCCGCTTGATCAGCTGATACTGCAAGCCGAAGTCGGCAAGGGCGATCAAGGCCAGACCCAGCAGGACGTACTGGGTCGGGATGGCGACCTCAATGAAGGAGAAGACGCCAGCCCCCAGACCGATGATCGCGAACAGGTGGTTGAACGAGGTGGCGCCGGCGCGGTCGAGCCACTGTCCCTCGATGGACGACTCGGGATCGTCCGGCGCATCAGTCAAGGTCGTGCGGTCGATCAAGGCGATCCACACGATCATGGCCGACACGGGCAGCATCACGATCGCGCTGATGACGAACAGGACGCCGTCCAGGGCCGGCCCGGTCTGTAGGAAGGTGATCAGCAAAGCGAACAGGAGCGCGAGGACGGCCCCGGCGACCAGGCAGGTGACGATCAGCGCCCGGCTGCTGCCGCCGAACCGCGAACGCCCCCAGTAGGACCGCTTCTTCGGTGTGTTCTTCTCGGTGTTCATGTCAGTTCCCTCCTCCGAGGATCGGTGTCAAGTGAACTGTACAGTCAAGCTCGTTTGACGTCAAGCGTGCTTAACAAAACCCGAGGGAGACCCTTCCCACCTCACCCACGGACCGGGCAAGACGCCGCCTCGCTCAGAACCAGACGCTGTCGTACCAGCCGTGCCAGCAGGCGTTGTCGGTGCCGCGTCCGACGATGTCGAGGCGCTTGGGCCCCCACGACACCGCGTCGAGCCCGGACGAGAACTGGCCGCCGAGGGTCTCCCAGTCATGCCACCAGCCGTCGAACCACCTGTGCCAGCAGGCGTTGTCGGTGCCTCGCGCGACGATGTCGAGGCGTCCGGCGCGCCAGGACGCGATACCGGGCGAGCTCGTGATCACGCCGCCGAGCGACTCCCAGTCATGCCAGCCGCCGTCGAACCACGTGTGCCACAACGCGTCGTCGGTGCCGCGCGCCACGACGTCGATGCGCCGCTCGGCCCACGAGACCGCGGCGGGATCACTGGTGATCGTGCCGCCCAGCGACTCCCAGTCGTGCCAGCGCCCATCGAACCACCGATGCCACAACGCGCCGTCGGTGCCGGCAGCGAACACGTCCAGCCGGCCGGACGCCCACGACGACACCGCAGGCCCGGACGACAGCACTCCGCCGAGCGACTCCCAGTCGTGCCAGCGCCCATCGAACCATCGATGCCACAACGCGTCGTCGGTGCCGCGGGCGAAGACGTCGAGGCGTCCAGACCCCCAGGACACCGCCGCCGGATCGGAAGTGATGACGCCGCCGAGGGACTCCCAGTCGTGCCAGCCACCGTCGAACCACTTGTGCCAGCAGGCGTCATCGGTGCCGCGGGCCACGATGTCGAGGCGTCTGGAGGCCCAACTCGCGATACCCGGCCCCGAGCTGAGCCCTCCGCCGAGGGACTCCCAGCCGATCCCCACGGGCACCTGCGCCACCGAACCCGCGATCTGGTAGTCGACCCCGCTCGGCTGGTAGCGCAGATCCAGCGGGCGCGCTGCCAGCACCGGGACCGGCAGCGACATCGAGCTGTCGACGGCGACATAGAGCAGCGGCGTGATGCCGATCAGATCGTCGGGATCACCGAACGACTGCAGGAACAGTCCGATCTTCTCCAGCGTGGACGGCTCCATCGCCGCGCGGATCTTCTTGATCGCCGCGTCGATGCCCGGCCTCGGGTCGGCCAGGTTGAGGTTGCCGTCCTCGATGAGGCTCTTCAGTTGCGTCCGGGTGGCTGCCTGAAGGTCGTTGATCAGCCCGCGCACGGCGCTGAACGGGGTGGCGTCCGATTCGAAGACGAGCACGAGCGCACCGAGCACCTCCGGCAGATCGCCGGCCAGCACTTGCTGCGCGGTCGGCCGGGTCACGTTGTCGAAGCGCACCACACCCTGTTTCCTCGGGATCGCCTTCGACCGGTTGCCGTCGATGCCGTTGGCCCAGTCATCATCCAGGACGCCGCTCCAGAACACCGTGGTCGAGCCCGGCGTGCGGAAGCGCGACCGGAATCCCACCATCACGATGTACGGCTCGTCGCCATCGCTGAGGAAGCCATCCTCGTCCGCGTTGTGGACGTGCAGCCTGTCGAGCGAGATCACCCATGATTCAGCCATGTTCGTTCCTTTCTCCCGGCCGCCGCGCGGCGGTCCAAGCCCACGGGGGCGCGGCGGCGTCCACCGAAGAAGAGGACGCCAGAACGCAGCCTGATACACCGACGTGATCATGCGGTCGAGCTTGATCCGGTCGGTGTGCAAGCCGCCTCCGTAGCGGAGACCCGCTCACTCAGCTTTCACGACGCAGGCGCACGATCCAGCCGCTGCGGTAGGGGTCGTCGTTGAGCAGCCTCGGGTGCTCGCCGAGTTCCGCGTTCACCTCGGCCACCACGGCCGTCAGCGGAGAGGCGATGTCCACGATGGACTTCGTGGTCTCGACGGAGCCAAGCGGCTCGCCGGCACGGACGCGCCGGCCCACCTCGGGCAACTCGACGAAGATGAAGTCGCCTGCGGCGTCGGCCGTCTCCTGGGTGATGCCTACGGTGGCCACACCGTTCTCGATCACGATCCACAGGTGTTCGAAGCCCGGGATCGGGGCTGGGTTGGTCTCCGCCATCAACCTTCCTTCCACGACGACGAGGCGCCCGCCACCGTTGGGCGAGCGCCTGGCCATCATTCCTCGTCAGCGGCTGTCTGCTCCACGGCCCGGGCCGCCGGCCGGCATCGGGCGATCGAAGTCGGGGCACTCGGCGGAGTTCTCAAAAACATCCTGCAGGTGCTGCTGGTACTCGGCCTCGAACTCGCGCTCGGCGAACCCGCGCGGGATGCGCTCCCAGTAGTAGTGCGGCGGGCGCATGCGCTTGCCCGGATCGGTGAGGCGATAGGAGAAGCAATCGTAGTAGTTGCCGTCGTCGCCCTTCACGGTCAGGAAGAAGATCTCGAAGTCGTCGAAGTCGCCGTAGATGCGATCCTCATTCACCTCCATGACCTCGCCACGGGTGATCTTGCCGTAGGTGCCCACGCTGGAGAGGTGGCACCAGCCGCGATCCTCACGGCCACTCGCCGTGCGGAACTCGATCTCGTAGTTCACCGCGGTGGCCTTCGTGATGCGCTTGGCCTCGGGGTAGTACTTGTCGAGCTCATTCTGAGGCAGGAAGGTGCAGTATGCGAAGTAGTACACGTCATTCTCCTTGATCGATGATCATGCAGATCCAGGATACACACCCGTACTCAAATCTGTATACAGAGCGATGGCCCGCTTCACCCTTTCGTAACATACTGCCCACTCACATTCGGATCGCGGCCCCCTCTCAGCACGCCAATCCTCTTCCCAGTCGTCGGGCACCAAACGTATACTGATCTGTATGCAAACTGACCCGAGAGCCACCCCGTTCCGCCGCTTGCACCACATCTGCGTCATCGTGCGCGACCTGGAGGCGTCCGTCGCCTACTACGAGAAGATCGGAATCGGACCGTGGTTCGACTATCCCAAGTCGAGCCCGTACATCGAACTCGAAGTCCCGAGTGAAGAAGGCACCAAGGCCATGCGGTACAAGTGCTGCGACCTGGAGAACTTCCAGCTCCAGCTGTGCGAGCCTTCCGAGCACCCGACACCACAGCGACGGTTCCTCGACGAACGCGGCGAAGGGGTCTTCCATATTGGATTCGACGTGGATGATTTCGAAGCCGAGGTAAACGCCGGCCGCGAACTAGGGCTCGACATCATCTCCCGCGGGCTGCGCGCCAACGGCACCGGATTCTGCTATTTCGATACCACCGCCGGTGCGGGCACGATTCTCGAGATCCGGAAGAGTTGATCCCCACCCGGGCCGTGGGGGCCTCACCCTCCTCGACTCGGGTGATACCCTCAGCAGGCGTTCCACCTCATCGCTGCGGCGGTGACGGGAATATTCCTTGGCATGATGAACCGCGAAGGGCTGGGAGTAAGTGATGACGTCGCCACACGGTCAGGGCACGGGTGATTTCCGCCCGATCAATGGGAGGCGCCACGCGACGTCCGCCCACGCCGATCAGACCGAGACCTCGGCGGATGCCGCCTATCGACGCCTCCGCGACGCCATCCTCGCCGGAGACCTGAGGCCGAACGAACGGCTGGTCGAGGAAGACCTCGCCGAGGCGTTGGGCGTGAGCCGCACACCCGTACGCGAGGCATTGCTGCGACTCAAGCAGGAGGGCCGCGTGCTCCAGCGCAAGGGATGGGTGGTGCGGGACCACGACCCCTCCGAGGTGCTGGAGTATCTCGAGGCGCGCGCCGAACTCGAATCAGCGACCGCGGGCCTGGCCGCGACCCGAATCGACGATGACACCGTGGCACGCCTGGAGGAACTCCTCGACGAGATGCGACGCGCCCCGCACAGCCACGAACTCAATCGCCTCAACAGCCGATTCCACGCGCTCATCACCGAGGCCGGCGGAAACCCGCTTCTCGCCTCCTTTGCGCGGAACACCGACATCAACTATTGGACGTTCTCCACCCCTGTCCGGTTCAGTGAAGCCGACAACGCTGTCGTCGACCAACAACATCGCGAACTCCTCGAAGCCATCAAAGGCCGAGATGCGGTCACCGCGGCGCGCGTGGCGAAGGAACATGTTCTACACACGAAGAGTGTTCTCGCACGCTCCCTCAATCTAACTCCCCGTTCTGGTTGGTAGGCGCCCTCGGCGATCTCGAAGGCTCGTCCAGCCGAATGTGCCGATGCCGAGGACGATCACGCCGAGTGCGACCCAACTCGCCGAAGACATGCGTTCCCCCAGCACCGCCACACCCAACAGCACACCCACGACCGGCTGAAGATAGGTGTTGAGCGAGGTGGCCGTGGAACCCCAGGTGCGAATGAAGAAGAAAAAGAGGACATAGGCGAACCCGGAGCCGAGAATTCCGAGTTCGAGCAGGGCCACGACCGAGATGGGACCGACGGCGTCGATCACCCAGGATCCCGTCAGGGTGGTCACCGGAATCATCCACAGCGCACCGAAGCTCATTTGCAAGAACGCAACGACCATCGGATCGACGTGACTGACGAACACCCGTACATAGACATTCGCGATCGCGTAGATCGCCGAGGCCACCACCACCACGATCGGCCAGATCACACTCCCCTCGAAACCACCCCCGTCGAAAGTCAACAACACCACACCACCGAAACAGAGCGAGATTCCCAGCATTTTCGTCAACCGGAAACGCTCTTTCTTCAAGATCACGGCGGAAATCAGGAAGACGAAGACCGGCGTCGTCGAGGAGAGCACGATCGCCATCGATGAGGGAACCCAGACCTGTGCCCAGGTGAGCAACGAGAGCGGGAGCGCGATCCCGATCGCACCGAGCACGATGAAGTGCCACCACATGACCCAGGTCCTGGGCAGCGACCGCCGGGCCATCATCACGAACAGCCCGAGCACGGCGCCGGCCAGGATCAGCCTCAGCTCAACCAGGAGCAGCGGGTTGAATGATCGAAGCGCCAGGGAAGTGAAGAAGAAGCTGGAGCCCCAGATCGTCACCATCAAGGCGTACAAGGCGATCCTGCCGCCCGTCACCGACGAATCCGGGGCCACCAACCGTCCGTGCGCTGGCATCGAACCTCCTGGGCGCTCTCACTCGCCCATCGTTGTCAGGAACTGCAGCGTGCGCTCACTCTTGGGCGCGTGGAGCACCTGTTCGGCGGGACCGGACTCCTCGATCCGCCCATCGACCATGAAGATGATGTGATCGGCGATGTCTCGGACCAGGGGGATGTCGTGCGTGGCCATCAGCATGGTTCGCTGCCCGGAGGCCAGCCCCTTGATCACCCGCGCCACCTCCACGCGCAGTTCGGGATCCAGCGCGCTGGTCGGCTCATCGAGCAGGATCATCTCCGGATCCATCGCCAGAGCCCGCGCGATCGCCACCCGCTGCTGCTGCCCACCCGAGAGCTGAGCCGGATAGTGGCCGTCCTTACCCTGAAGGCCTACCTGGGCCAGCAACTGGAGGGACCTCTCCTTGGCCTCCTTCTTGGAACGACCCAGCACCTCCACCTGGCCATAGCTGACGTTCTCCAGTGCGGTCATGTGCCGGAACAGATTGAAGTTCTGGAAGACCATGCCCACCTTCGCCCGCTGTGCAGCGGCCTGCCGGTCGTTGAGTTCACGAAGGCTGTCACCCACCTTCGTGTAGCCGATCAGCTCGCCCCCGACCTCGATCGTGCCCGAGTCGATCGGCTGCAGGTTGTTCACGCATCGCAGGAACGTCGACTTGCCGGCACCCGAGGGCCCGATCAGCGCGACGACCTCACCCTCGTACACCTTCACCGAGACGTCCTTCAACACCGTGTGAGAGCCGAACGACTTGAAGATGTGCTTGGACTTCATTTTGAGAATACGTTCAGACATCGGACACCTATCTCGCGGGGAACTTGGTCTCGAGAATATGCTGCAGAGCCGTGATCACGGCGGTCAGGACGAGATACCAGAACGCTGCGACGAGCAACAGCTCCAGGTACTTGAAGTTCGCGTAGTAGACACGGCTCACATTGAGGAGAATCTCCATGTAGCCGATCGTGTAGGCCAAGGAGGTGTTCTTGATCATCATGATGTACTGGTTGGCCATCGACGGCATGACGATCCGCAGCGCCTGCGCCAACACGATCTGGAGCATGATTTTGCCCTTGGTCACGCCGAGCGCACGCGCCGCGTCCCGCTGACCCGCATCAACGCCCAGGATTCCCGACCGGATCACCTCCGCCATGTAGCCCGTCTCCGCGAAGGACAGCGCGAAGAGACCAGCCACGAAGGGCGTGAAGAACGTGCTCGCGGGCTGATCCACGAACACCGTGTTCGTGAAGGGGATACCGATGGTCACATGCCCGATGACGCGTGGGATCGCGTAGAACCAGATCAGAAGCTGAACCAGCATCGGGGTGCCACGGAACACGAAGACGTAGGCCTGCGCCACCGCGGAGACCACCTTGTTGTTGGAGATCCTCATCAGCGCGACGACCGTGCCGAGCACGATGGCGATCGCCGTCGACAAAGTGGCGAGCGTCAGCGTCGCCCATACGCCCTGAAGAATCTGAGGACCGAACAGGTACTGCCCGACTGTGGGAAGATCGAACACCCCTGATCCGACGAACGCGCTCAGAACCCAGACGACGATCACGACGACGATCACGGCCTGAACGATCTGGCCCCACGGAGTTGATTTTCGTACGGGGAAGTAGACCTCTTGGGTCAATGATTGCGATTCCGATGACGCAGTCATAGTTGTCCTTTGATCCTGGGTAGGGGCCCGCCCGACGGCAGGCGGACCCTCCACCAATCGGTCTGGTTAGGGAGTGGCGTCGTAGTTGCCGTTGAGGGCGGGCTTGGACAGGCGCCCCTGGTCGATGCCCCACTTGTCGAGGATCTTGTTGTACGTTCCGTCGCTCATCATGTCCTGAAGCGCCTTGTAGATCGCATCACGCAACTGGACGTTGTTCTTTGCGAAGGTGAAGTTGATCAGGTATTCGACGAGGGTGTAGTCGCCGATCGGGACGAAATCATTCGGGTTCTGGCTGACGATGTACTGCGTCTGCGCGACGTCCGGGGTGTAAGCGGCGATACGACCCGACAGCAGACCCTGCAAGCCAAGCGGCGTCGAGGTGTAGTACTCCACGCGGATCGGATCGCCGCACTTCTCGTTCTCCCGCTTGACGGCGGCCTCAAGGGTGGTCGACCCCTCCAGCATTCCGATCGTCTGACCACAGAAGGACTGTGCGTTCTGGTACTTTCCGGCGTCCTTCTTGTTGAGGACGAAGGTCGCCCCGGAGTTGAAGTAACCCACCATGTCGACCTGATTGAGGCGCTCGGGATTGGGGCTCATGCCACCGGATCCCATATCGAACTGGTTGGACTGCAAACCGGTGATGATGGCCGAGTAGTCGATCTGGACCCATTCGGTCTTGAGCCCGAGGCGCGAGGCGATCTCAGTGAGGATATCGACGGTGAATCCCTCGACCTGAGTGCTGCCCTCCTTGAAGAACTCTCCCGGAATGTAGGACTGCTGCGATCCGATCTTGAGGACGCCGTTCGTCACCGTCCGGATTCCCGACGCATTTCCGCCTCCCGTGCCGCCGCTCGGGGAACCATTGCTTGTACCGCACCCGGCCAGCGCGAGGCTGAACGCCGCAGTGGCGGCCGCGATGGCCACCGCACGACGAGAGAAGAGTTTGCGCATTTACTCGGTCCTTTCGGATCGCGGGGAGCACCAGAAGCTCCCTCAGTTCTCTAATGGCCGCGACTGCGGCTGGCGAGGAGTCGTATGGACGTACGCCCCCTGGGGTCACCACTTCGCCAACAGCGAAGAAAGACCGTATACAGAGTTGTATTATGTCTCGTATACAGAATACGTCTATAGTCATGTCGGGATCGTGACCATACTGTTACGGTCGTGATAAATCCCCAGCCGGGGAACCACACCGCCCGGCTCGCCAAGGAGATCAGCCCCACGAATAGGCGGCCAAGCGCGCCACGGAGGTAGGTATTGGCAGACGGGGACGCCTCCCGCACGACACCACCGGGCGACTCAGTAGCCATCCCTAGATCTCCGCATAACTCAGTACTTGACATTGCATACTAGCTGGCCTAGTGTACGAGCATGAAAGCCGAAGAACGCGACCCCCAGCTACTCAAGGGGGTGCTGCCGATCCTGGTGATCGGATTGCTCGACCAAGCCGAAAGCTACGGCTACGAACTGGTCACGCGGCTGCGCGAGTCGGGGCTGCACGACGTCTCCCCGGGCACCGTCTACCCGGTGCTGGGGCGGCTCGAGCGGGAGGGACACCTGTCATCGAGGCTGGAGGCTTCGGCGTCCGGCCCCGCACGCAAGTACTACCGGCCCACACCGTCAGGGCAGGAGCGCTACCGCAGCGGCCTGCTCGCCTGGGCGGAACTGCGCAAGGTCGTGGACACCATCACCCAACGACGAGAGGAGACGAACTCATGAGCACGCACCTGACCCTGTCCGACCGGTGGCGCCGGTGGTCCTACCTGCAGGATGTCGACCTGTGGCTGTCTCCGCTCTCGGGGCGGCAGCGGCGCACCATCAAGGACGAACTGAAGCGCAACCTGGCCGAGGCCGCCGGCGAGAACGGCATGGCCGAGGCGATCGCCGAGCTCGGCACCGCCCGCTCGCTGGCCCGCGCCTACCTCGACGAGGAGCCGCGCCGCGGCCCGAACTGGTTCGCCGGAGCCATCGGCGCGGTGATCACCTTCGGCCTGGGGCTGTACGCGGTGATGATCTACACCTTCGGCATGCTCGACGCCCTCGGTGCTTCCGGGGGCGGCACCGCGACGGTCGATGCCCTGGGCGTCCGTATCGATGCGATCAATACCGCGCACGAGATCTCGGCGAACTACGGTGGATTCTCCTGGGTGTGGCTGCTCGCCGTCGTCCTGGTCTGGCTGGTCAGCGCCCGCGCCTGGCGCCTGTTCGCCCGATAGCGGGCCACCCTCCCCAACCCCGCCCACAGCGCCGCCGGTCGTCCTAGGCTGGAAGAACGAAGCGACGGAGCCCACCCGCTCGCTCGGCCTGGAGGGACATCATGTCGACACAGGACGCCACACCACGGCCCGTTGCGCGCCCCAGGGCGGTGGTGGAGGTGCTCGGCATCGCGACCGCCGCGATGGGCACGTTCTGGCTGGCCCGCCTGGTGGCGCCGGGATGGCTGCGCTGGGAACAGGACACCCTCGGCGGGCCGTGGCTGATCCAGGTGCTCGCGCTCATGGTGGTGCCGCTGATCCTGGTGCGTCTCCTCGGCTTGCGATCCGGACGCCTCGGGGTCACCTTCGGCCAGATCGGACGCCCCCTCGAGACGGCCCTCACCGCGCTGGCCGTGATCGGCCCGATCAGCGGGCTAGCCTTCCCGCTGCTGGGAGTGCTGGGCTGGTCGCCGTTCGACTGGACGGGAGGCCTGGTGCTGGCCGCCGCCTACGCCGCGGCCCTTCCGCTGACGGGCGTGGTGATCCGCAAGATCCGGCCCAGCACCGCCGGCTCGCTCGCCGCGCCCCAGGTGGCCATCGCCGCCGCCGTGCTGGCCGGTGGCGTGGTGGCGTCCGCCCTGACGGCCGACTCGTTCCCGCTGCTCTCACGCATCCTGATCGCTCTGCTCGTGGTCGGCCCGGGCGAGGAGTTGCTCTTCCGGGGCATCATGCAGACCCGCCTGGATCAGGCGTTCGGACGCCCCTGGCGCATCTTCGGCACCGACCTGGGCTGGGGCTGGGCGCTGGCCTCGGTGATCTTCGGCCTCGCCCACTATCTGTCGGCGTCGGCACCCTTCCAGGGCGGCTGGGCGCTGTGGACGGCCGTCTCGGGTCTGCTGTTCGGCTACGTCCGCGCCAAGGGCGGCAGCTTCGTGGCGTCCGGCCTCGTCCACGGCGTCCTGCTGGCCATCGCGGCCGTGTTTGCCTGAGGCGGACGCCCCCGCGCGGGCAGGAGGGACGTGAGCTCGTCGTCAGCGGCCGGCGAAGGGCTGGTTCTTGTAGCGGTCGTAGTAGTCGCCCATCGAGCCGGCGCGAATCGCCTGGGCGAGTTCGCCGAGCTGTTCCTCGTTGACCAGATCGATCGCCTGGCCATCGGATGACGTGCTGAACCCGCCCAGAGGTGCCTGGAGAATCCTGATGTCGGCCGAGGACGTCAGCCGCATGCTCGTCGCGATCGAGAAGAGCGCATCGTTGGTGAGCCCGCTGTCGAGGGTGACGTAACGGCCGACCTTACCCATGAAGTCGTTGAAGGCGAGCGGATTCGCCAGGACATCCGCGCTCATCGCCTTGACCAGGATGGCCTTCGCCACCGCACGCTGCCGCTCGGCGCGATCCAGGTCCCCGCCCGGCAACTCCTTGCGCTGACGCACGTAGCGGAGCGCCTCTTCGCCCTGGATCGTGATCTCTCCCCTCGGCCACCAGTACCGTCCTCTCTCGGCGCTCGAGGCGACACGATTGTCGAGGGTCACCCCACCCAGCGCCGTGGTCAGGCCGATGAAGCCGTCGAAGTCGATCTTCACGGCATGGTCGGCGCGCACGTCGAGCATCGACTCCAGCGTGCTGATCACCAGCTGGTCGCCACCCCAGGCGTAGGCGGCATTTATCTTCGCGTACCCGCGTCCGGGAACATCCACCCACATGTCGCGCGGGAAGGACACCAGATACACGTGATCACGCGCGGGCGGCACATGCGCGAGCATGAGCACATCGCTGCGGCCCTGCTCGTCGTCGCTGCGCGCGTCGCTCCCCATCAGGACGAAGTTGAGCGAGCCCGCGGCGCTCGCCTCCGCCGGAGGCCGCCCCGACGCCGTCGGCAGCAGCGTGTCGCTGCGCTCGAACTCGTTGACGGTCGACCACACCCGCCATACATAGAAGCCGGAGGCGATCAGCCCCAGCGCGACCAGCCCGCCCACGATGGCGAAAAACCAGGTCGCGAATCCACGCTTGCGCCTGGTCGGCTCGTCAGCGTCTTGTGCGGGCACGCCCATGCCGGTCACTCTTCCTGTCGAATGCGAACCTCAGCCGCGAGTCGCGTCGGCCCAAAGCCGGACGCCGCGGGCCCGCTTCGCACGTTGCGCGTAAACGAACGTCGCCAGCGCCGCAATCAACGCGATCCACCCCACGGCCTTCACCCCCACAGTGTAGGTCGGGGCGCCGGTGAGGCGTCCGCACACCCCCGCACTGGGACGGGTGCTTGGCCGGTCTCTAGGCTGGAAGCGATGAACACCGCCGACTCGCTCACCGCGCCAAGGGGCGGCAGCTTCGTGGCGTCCGGCCTCGTCCACGGCGCCCTGCTGGCCGTCGCGGCGGTGTTCACCTGACGCACCCGATCCGCACTACAGAAGTCGCACCGGGCAGGAAGCCACTCCCGACCGCAGGATCCTGGCGTCGGCGGTGACCAGCGCACAGCCCCGCGCTTCGGCAGCGGCCACATAGCCGGCGTCGTAGGCGCTCAGCGACGACCGGAGTTCCCACATCCGCGGGAGCAGCATGTCGGTCGGGTCGACGTCCACCACCATCTCGCCGAGCACCCGGAGGGATTGCCGGGCCTGCTCGTCATCGAGCTTGCGCCCGAGCCACGGGCCTCCCCCCTCACGCGCCGGACGCCAACCCTTCGGCGAGGGAGCGCATCGCGCCGACGGTGTCGATCTCGTCCTGTTCGGTGCCGTGGTCGCTGAGTTTCACGATGACGGTACGGGCGTCCGGGTTGATGTAGATGTACTGGCCGAAGACGCCGAGAGCGGTGAAGTCACCATCGCCGGCCGGCGGATGCCACCACTGCGCGGAGTAGCCCCATTCGCCGATCGGCAGTTCCGACGGCGTCGAGATGCGCCGGATCCAGGCCTGGGGCACCACCTGGACGCCGCCGGCGCGGCCCTCGTCGAGCACCAGCTGACCGATCCGGGCGAAGTCGCGTGCGGTCGCGTTGAGGCAGCAGAACCCCTTCTCGGTGCCGCCTTCGCGGTCGAGATTCCAGTTCGCGCCGGCCTCGGCGCCCAGCGGCGTCCACAGGTCTTCGGACGCGATCTGGCCCAGCGGGCGTCCGTCCACCCGGGCGAGGATCAAGGCGAGCATCTGGGTGTCGACGCTGCGGTATTCGCCGCGGGTTCCCGGGGTGAAGGAAACCTCACGGTGCTCGCCGAGGTAGCCGGGCAGATCGGTGCTCAGCAGCAGCCGCGCGGTGCCGGTGACCGGCCACCACGGGTTATAGTTCTCCGAGACGGCGATGCCGGAGGCCATGTCGAGCAGATCCCGGACGGTGATCGTGTCGTATTCGCCCCCCGCACGCAGTTCGGGGAGCAGGTCGACCAGCCGGTCGTCCTCCGAGAGGGCGCCGCGCTCGATCGCCTGGCCCACCATCAGCGAGACGACCGACTTGGCCACCGACCACGACGAGAGCCGGGTTCCGGCATCGACGCCGTCGGCGTACCACTCGTGGACGATCTTGCCGTCCCGCAGCACAACGAAGGCGCGACTGTGGGTGAGGTCGAGCATCTTGTGCACCGAGATCTCGGCTCCCTTCCACGGGACCGTCGCGGGCAGCCGTCCATCCGCCGCCACCTCGAACGGCCGCGCCTCGCCGGAGGAGACGACCGGGCGCGAGGCGAACACCTGGCCCTGCGCCGACGGCGGCGTGGTCTGCAGCCGCACCAGGGCGTGCGGCGGGGGCACGCGCAGCACCGCGGTGGCGCCGTAGGCCAGACCGGCGAGCACCAGCAGCGCCGTCGCGGTGATCGTGAGCCGGCGCCACACACGCCGGGGCGGGGTGGTGCGCGCCGTCACTTCACGCCGCCGACGGTGTCGATCACGCCACGGACGGCCGCCCACAGCGCGGCCAGCAGGGATTCGAGCACGTCATCGTCGGTGACCGCGGCCAGATCCGTCACATGCCGGGCGATCGCCGGATGCGTCTGCGGCGACACCGTCGCGTAGGTGCCCATCCAGGCCTGCTGGTCGCGCTGGCGGATCTCTTCGGACAGCAGCGCCTTGCTGGCGCGCAGCCCGGCATAGCCGAGGATCGTGTCGGCGAGCGTCCGCTGCTGCCGCGCGCACTGCTCCGCAGGCACCCCGGCCTCACCGAGCGCCTGCAGCGTGAACTCGACCATGGCCAGCTCGCCCTCGCCTTGGGTGGTGCGGCCGGAGATCGCGGCACCGACGTGAGGGTGCGCGACGAAGGTCCCGACCACCGAGCGGGCGAGCGCCATCATCCGCTCGTGCGGCGCCAGCCTGGCCGGGACCGCGTCGAGCGCCATCCGCAACAGCCGGTCACCGACCGCGCGCAGCAGCGCGTCATGATCCTTGAAGTGCCGCCAGACCGCCGACCGGTCGACGCCCAGCTCGGCGCCGAGGACGCGGCCGGTCAGCCCGTCCGGTTCAGCCCGTGCGGCGATCGCGACCGCCGCGTCGACGATGGTGGCCGGGGTGAGAGTTCTGCGTGCCATGTAGACGATGATGTCATCATTGATGACATCATCGCAAGTGTGCCCCTTTTCTCCGGCGCGGCATCCGGACGCCCCCGCACCGCGCGAAGGCTTGGGCCGGTCTCTAGGCTGGAAGCGATGAACACCAGCGACGCCCTGTTTCCCCCGGGCGCGACCCAGCGCGACTGGGTCGCCGACGGGTTCCTCGCGGTGTCGCTGACGCTCGCCTCAGTGGTCTACCACCTGTTCAACCCGCCGCCTGGCTACTATTCCGGGTTCATCTTCCTCCTGCTGACCTCCAGCATGACCATGCCGTTGCTGCTGCGCCGTCACGCACCGCTGGTGATGCTCGTGCTCTGCACGCTGGCCGGATCGGCCCACCTGGTCGTCTTCGACGGCCCGACGGTGTCGCTGATCGCGGTGCCGATCGTCTCCTACAGCGTCGCCCGGTGGGTGCCGGGGCCGTTGTCGCGCAGCGTGATCGTCATCGGCGCCTTCGCCTCGGTGCTCGGCCCGATGCGCTGGTTCGTGAACTCCGCCACCAACCCGAGCGCCGACATTCTCTTCTGGGCCGCCTGCTTCGGTGCCGTACTCACCCCGTACGCGATCGGACGCCGCTCCCGCGAGGTAGCCGACGCCCGCATCCGGCAGGTCGAGGCCGCTGAGGAGCGCTACACGCTGCTGCTCGCCGAGCGGGAGCAGCAGGCCCGGCTGGCCGAGGCATCCACCCGCGCGATGATCGCCCGCGAACTGCACGACATCGTCGCCCACTCGCTGTCGGTGATGATCGTCCAGGCCGAAGGCGGGCGGGCCGCGGCGACACGCAAGCCCGAGGTGGCGGCCGAAGCCCTCGACACGATCGCCGAGACCGGCCGCGAAGCGCTGCACGAGATGAGGCGGATCGTTGGCGTCCTGCGCGCCGGGCCGGACGCCGAGGACCGCCCTGCGTTCGCGCCGTCGCCGACGCTGCACGACATCCCCGACCTGGTGGCGCGCACCTCCGAACGCGCCACCCTGATCGAACACGGCACCCCGTACGCCGTCTCGCCCACCCTGGCCCTGACCGTCTACCGGGTCACCCAGGAGGCGCTCACCAACTTCCTCAAGCACGCCGGGCCGGGCGCCAACGCGACTGTCACGCTCGCCTACTCGCCCGGTTCGATCACGGTGGACGTCCTTGATGACGGCGACGGCGTCGAGAATCCGACCGACGGGGGAGGCAACGGCCTGCGCGGTATGCACGAGCGCGTGACCTCCATGGGCGGGGTCTTGCGCGCCGGGCCGCTGAATGATGGTCCCGGATTCCGCGTCACCGCCACGCTGCCCGCCGGCGACGTCCCGTCCACCCCACCCAGCCCAAGGAGTTGACCCATGCCGATCCGTGTCTTCCTCGCCGACGACCAGGCCCTCGTCCGCAGCGGGTTCCGGATGCTCATCGACACCGAAGACGATCTCGCCGTCGTCGGCGAGGCCCCCGACGGCGCCGAGGCCGTCCGGGCGCTCCAGGCTGATCCGGCCGATGTCGTGCTCATGGACATCCGGATGCCGGTGATGGACGGGGTCGAGGCGACCCGGAGGATCACCGAGGCCAACCTGCCCACCCGGGTGCTGGTGCTGACCACCTTCGATCTCGACGAGTACGCGTTCGCAGCGCTGAAGGCCGGCGCGAGCGGTTTCATGCTCAAGGACGCCCGCCCGGCCGACCTGCTCAACGCGATTCGGAACGTGGCCGCCGGCGACGCGGTCGTCGCGCCGTCCACCACTCGCCGGCTGCTCGATCACGTCGTCCCCACGCTCGCGCCGGCGCCCGGTGAACATGACCCGCGCCTCGCCCTGCTGACCGAACGCGAGCGGGAGGTACTGCTGCAGGTGGCGACGGGCGCAACCAACGCCGAGATCGCACGCACCCTTTTCATGGCCGAAGGGACGGTGAAGACGCACATCGGCCGGCTGCTGACCAAGCTCAACGCCCGCGACCGGGTCGGGCTGGTGCTGTTCGCGTTCGAGAACGGCCTCGCCGGCCGTTGACCCGGCGAGCATCCCACGCAGTGCCGGCCGTTGACCCGGCGAGCACCTCTCGCAGTGCCTGCCGCTGAGCGTCATCCCGCCACCGCCTCTCTGAGTTCGTCGCGTGCGGCCCGCAACGCGCGAACGCCCTTCGAACAGCGCCAGCGCACGGCGTCCGCCGAGACACCGAGCACCTGCCCGGCCGCGGCACTGGTGCGCCCGGCCAGGTAGACCGTGGCGAGGGTGCGGCTGGTGCGTGCGTCGATGACACCCAGGCGCACGCCCGCGGCAAGCACGGGCGCGGCATCGTCGAGCGGATCGACCGGTTCCCACACCAGCCCGGCGGGGCGCGGGGCGCGGGCCGTGGCGGTCACCGACTTGAGCGTGTCGAGAGCGAGGTTCGCCGCAATCGCCCGGCGGCGCCGCTCAAGCGGGTAGGTGACGATGCGCAGCCACAGCGCGCCGAGGTAGTCGTCGAAGCTCGATTCCGGGTCACGCCCGGCCATCAGCACCATCTTGGGCACCATCGCCTGGATCACCGCCCGCGCGGCCAGCGCGTCCCCACCGCGATGCAGGGTGAGCAGCGCCAGCAACGTCGCATCGGGCCGCTCGCGCACCCGCCGCGGGATGTCGCCGAGCGTGTCGCCCTCCTCAAAGCCGTCGTGCGCGAGCAGCCAGGGGGTGGGTAACGGCGAGGTACTCAGTTCCGCCCATTCGGCGTTGAGCATCTGGAGGGTGCGGGAGAGGCCGTTCCTGGTCATAGCGGCAGCCTGGCTTCGGGGTGTCTCCCGAGGTGTTGCCCGGCCCACGAGCGGTGTTGTCCGGCGGCTGCGTGGTGTTGTCCGGCTGACGACGCCGCTCAAGGAGCGGAAATAAGCACGGAAATCCTTGCCAATACCGAAGAAAATCCCAAGAGTTTCCTGAGTGAGTTTATTGCTCAACCAGACAAAGTCGCCGTATCCTGGGGGTGCCCGGGGGGCTGTAGGTAGGGGTGCCGCAGTCCCTCGGCGCCGTATTCACCACCGGGTGAACACCGCTCCGGACCCTCCGCACAGAACCGTTTCAGCGGACGACCGCCAACACCGGTCAGGGCAGCAACCGGTCCAGGAACTCGCTTAGGTCTCCGCTTTCGCCGTCGCGCGCACCGCGTCCGACCACCATCTCCGGCGGCGACGCCACCAGCGACACACCCTTCATCCGCCCCCATCGGGAGATCGTCGGCACCGTCAGCACGTACCACGAGCCGTCCTCGCCGATCGCGATGCTGCGGCTGCGGTTGAGATACCAGCCCGTCTTGTCGGTCTTCGCCGGACGCCCGTCCATCTGCGTGGCCACCAGCCGCTCCGGCTTCAGGCCGCGCGCCCGCGCCCGCACGACGAACTCGTCGATCAGGACCTGCGCGGACTGCGCCTCCGCGCGCTTGGCCGACTCCGCCATCTCCGCCATCCGGCGGGCCGCGTCACGGCGGTTGGTTGCGGGCTGCTCAGACATGACGTCAACCTACCGCGCTCACGACCGACCAGGTATCCGTAAATGTCAGACGCCACACCTAGACTCGCCGGCGTGAGCCGACCCCTCGCTCCACCCCCACGAACCGGACTCGTCCGGCGCTCAGCCATGCGCGCCGCGACGACAGCGATCGCCGTCGCGTGCGCGATGGGCCTGTGCGCGGCCCCGGCACGCGCCGAGACGGACGAGACGGCGCTCCCAGCAGTCCCGACGGCCCGGACCGAGTCACCAGTGCCGTCGGCCACACCCTCCACGCCGGTCGCCAGCGCGCCCCCGGTCGCGTCCGCGTCCACCTCCGCGACCGCCAGCGTCCCCGCCGAACCCGCGCCGCCCGCCCCGAGCCCGAGTGCCGTGGCCTCGCCGTCGGCGCAGGCGTCCGCCGCGGTTCCCTCCCCAGCGGTGAGCGCGCCTGCCACGGCTACCGCCAGCGCGCGGGCGAGCGCGCCGCCGGTGCTGCAGGGGTCGCCGCCGGCCTCGGCCAGCCGCACGACAACGCCGCTGACGTGGTGGATCGCGGTCATCGTGCTGGTGATCTGCGCACTGCTGGTGTCGGCGCTGCCCGACCGCCGCCCCCGCGGGGCGACCACGGCTCCCGACGGCGAGCCCCCCACGCAGTCCCCGGAGGAGCCCGGCGCGGATACCAACGCATCCATATCCCCGGCGCCCTCCGCCACGCCCGAGGAACTGCTGGCCAGCCTGGAGACGGCCGGCGAGGCGATGATCGATGCCGGCCACTCGGTGACCAGCGTCGAGATCGCGCTGGCCGACATCGCCCGGGTCAACGGGGCCGCCGGCACCGAGATCATCGTGCTGCCCACCGCGTTGATCATCTCGTCGCGGTCGATGACCGCGGTGCACACCAGCGCGGTCGTCAGCGGGCGGTCGGACCTGAACCTGGCCCAGATCGACGCCGTGGACACGGTGGTGGACGCCGCCCGCACCGGCAACCTCGCCCCCGCCCGCGTCCGCGCGCACATCGCCGCCGCCCGCGCGATGCCGCTGCCCTACACCTCCGCGCAACGGATCGCGGCCTACACCTTGCTGTCGGCTAGCCTGGCCGTGCTGCTCGGGGCGTCGTGGACCGGGACAGCGCTGGCCGCCGGACTCGGCCTGGGTGTCGGGACGGTGCTCACGTTGAGCGAGCATTCTCCGGCCCGCTACCGGGCACTCCTCACGGTGGCACTGTCCTACGTCGTCTCGATCACGGTCCTGGTGGTGAGCACCGTCGGGCTGGACCCCGGCGTGCTGCCCTCGCTCATCGCCCCCCTGGTGATGATGCTGCCGGGCGGCCTGCTCACCACGGGCGCGATCGAGTTGTCCACCGGCCAGATGATGTCGGGGGCCGGACGCCTCGCGGCCGGCTTTATGCAGTTGGCCCTGCTGGCCGCCGGCGTGGTGGCGGCGTCCGCCCTGGTCGGCGTTCCGCATCTCGACCTGAGCACCGCGCGCGACCCGATCGGGACGGCGGGTCCCTGGGTGGCGGTCGGCCTGTT
The DNA here is from genome assembly GCF_047602245.1 of Propioniciclava sp. Classification (GTDB taxonomy): domain Bacteria; phylum Actinomycetota; class Actinomycetes; order Propionibacteriales; family Propionibacteriaceae; genus Propioniciclava. The sequence continues at coordinate 1,849,803 of NZ_JASGHT010000001.1, read as the reverse complement.
CGGGCTGGGCATCACCGTCTACCGGTGCGCACGGCGGCGCGCCATCGGGTGGATCCTGCTGGTGCTGTACACCGCCTACGGCGTCCAGGTGGTCACCGATCTCGTCGTCGGCGGCATCATGTCGGCCTTCATCGCCGCGGTCGCGATCACCCCGGTGACCATCCTGATCGCGCGCCAGCCGGGCGGCCCCGCCCCCTTCGTCAGCTTCCTGCCGGCGTTCTGGTTGATGGTTCCCGGCGCCCTGGGCCTGGTCGGTGTCGCCAGCCTGCTGGACGGCGACACGGCCGGGATCAACACGCTGATCGCGACGGCGTCCACCATGCTCGCCATCGCGCTGGGCACCCTGGCGGGCACCGCGCTGATCGGCGGGCTGCGCGTCCGCGAGCGCTCCCTGCTGTGAACCGCCGCCACTCCCCAACTGGCCGGCGCGATCTTCCCGAGAGGGTTATCGGAACCTTGGACGTGCCCTAGACGCGGTGAGGTCCATGTCACGGTAGTTGGAGGTGAGAACGATCGGGCATGAGTACGAGCCCGATCCTTCTCACTTCATCCTCGCTCCAGCGCAGAGGCCCCAGAACCCGCGGACATGAGAACAATCGGGCTGGACTACCAACCCGGTCCTTCTCACCTCTTCTCTGGGCACCGGCACTGATGCACGGCGGCGCCAGTCGCCCATAACCGTGTTCACCCACCCCAAACGCCAGTCCGCCGTGGCGGCGTTCACGCCGACCTGCCTCAACGAGGGTGATGGAGCGTACGCTCGGTGATGCTGCTCTGCTTACCGCGGCGTGGCGCATGTTGCAGCATGCGCGCGGCGACCCTTTCTCACGCGCGGCGACGGAGCGCACGCTCCATCACCGGTCAATCGGGCAGACGCGACCACAGTGGCAGCAAGGCGGCGCCCCGGACGCCGACGCTCTGGTCGGAGGCGCCGCACGTCGCCCGGCCTCCGCACCGTCGCCCTGTTTCTTACCCGGGCGACGGTGACTACACCGGGCTACAGGCCGGGCGAACGTGACTAACCCGGGCGAACGCGACCCGGCGGACGCGCGTCCAACCCGGGCGAACGCGTCCAACCCGGGCGGCGTGACCGGGCCACTCCCCCAGAGTTTCCGACTAACCCTCAGAGTCTCGCGACGACAAGGCGGGGGAACCGTAGTCTGTGCGCGTGGACACCTCTTTCGACGCGCTCCTCGAAGCCAACCGGCGGTACGCGACCTCCGCTCCGCGCAACTTCGACGGCTACGCCCACGCGGGCGTGGCGATCGTCACCTGCATGGATTCGCGCCTACAGCCACTGGAGATGGTCGGGCTCTACCTGGGCGAGGCCAAGATCCTGCGCACACCCGGCGGCCATGTCACTCCGGACGCCCTCGCCGGGTGCGCGCTCGGCGTCCAGTTGTTGCGCGTGACGCACATCCTGGTGGTCGCCCACACCCGGTGCGCGATGGCCAGTGGCACCGACGACGACCTGCGCCGGCGCATCGCCGAAGCCACCGGAGCGGACGCCTCGGAGTTCGCGTTCGGCGCGGATCCCGACCAGGCCGGCAAGCTGCGCGCCGACGTCGACCTGCTCCGGGCACACCCGCTGATCGCCGGCCGCGCACAGGTCGGCGGCTTCCTCTACGATGTCGACACCGGGATTTTGGAACGACTCTGTTGACGTAAACCCCTTTCCACTACGCTGCGTAGGAGACAGGCGCAACTGGATTTGTGGTTCCCCTGCCACAGGCGGAGCATGAGCCAGTAAGGCTTACCTAATCAGCGAAGGAAGAGGGTCGATGCGACGGATCGTGATGGGGATCGGCGCCCTCTGGCTCGCGCTCTCGCTCGCCATCTCCGCAACACCGGCCGCTGCCGAGGACCCGTGGCAGGGCGTCGCCGGCACGGTCACCTCGCTGATCGAGCAGGTGCCCGGCCAGTACGCCGCCGGCGACGCCAAGGCCGTCGAGACGACACTCCGCAAGGCCTACTACGAGCACTATCAAGCCCAGGGGCTGGAGGATCAGGTCAAGCACCGGCTCGGCGCCGAGCGGTCCGCCGCCTTCTCCAAAGCGGTGGTCGAGTTGCGCAATATGACCCGCGACGGGGCCGCCCAGGCCGAGGTCGAGGCCGCGACCACCGCGCTGACCGCCCGGCTCGCCGCCGATATGCGCGACCTGGCCGCCGTCCCCGAGGTGAACGACCGGTGGAACCGCGTCGCCCAGAGCATCATCGAGGCCGCCGAGAACGCGCTGCGGCTATACGAGAGCGGGTCGTCCGGTCAGGCCTTCAAGGAGGCCACCCGCGCCTACCTGCAGCACTATGAGGCCGACGGCCTGGAGAAGGCGACCCTGTCCTACCTCAGCTCCGGCCGGGTCGCCCAGGTCGAGGGCGAGTTCCGCGACATCAGGGTCGGCGTCCGCGACGGCTGGCCGGCCGAGGAGGTACGCGGCCACGTCGAGAAGCTCAGCCAGATGGTCACCGAGGACGCTGCCAAGCTCGACGGCCTCGGCGCCAGCGAGTCGGTCGGCTGGAGCGGCTTCGTCGCCGCCTTCCTGATCCTGGTCCGCGAGGGCGTCGAGGCGCTGCTCGTGGTGGCGGCCGTGATCACCTACGTCGTCAAGACGGGCCGGCGCGATCAGCTCAAGGGCGTCTACCTCGGCATCGGCGCCGCCATCGCCGTCAGCGTCGGGCTCGCGGTCGCGTTCAACTCCCTGACCAGCAGCGCCGACCTCGGCCTGACCCAGGAACTGATCGAGGGCGTCGTCGGCGTGCTCGCCGCCGCGCTGCTGATCTACGTCAGCAACTGGATCTTGTCCAAGTCCGAGGGCGACAACTGGCACCGATTCATCAACTCAGCCATCGACAAGCGCGCCGAATCCGGCGGGCAGTGGGCGCTGTTCACCGTGGTCTTCCTGGCCGTGGCCCGCGAGGGTTTCGAGACGATCCTGTTCTTCATCCCCGTGTTCGGCGCAGCCCAAACCCCCGGCGACCGGCTGTTCATCTGGCTCGGCATGGGTGCGGCCGTGCTGCTGCTCGCCGTCATGTTCGTCGCCGTGCGCTACTTCGGCGTCCGGCTGCCGCTGCGGCCGTTCTTCCGCTGGATGTCAGTACTGCTGTCCGTGCTCGCCATCACCATCGCCGGCGGGGCGGCCAAGGAGCTCCAGGACGGAATGATCCTGGAGGTCACTCCCATCCCCGGTCTCCCGCAGGTCGACTGGCTCGGCTTCTACCCCACGGTCGAGACCCTCACCACCCAGGCCGTCGTGACGGCCATCGTGATCACCCTCATGGTCGTGCAGTTCCGTAGGACTGCCGCGGCCCAAACCCGCACCACCCTCAACGAAGAATCCAACGAAAGGGTTGAGACCCCATGAAGATCCCCTGGAAGGCCGCCGCAGGTGTGGCCGCACTCGCTCTCACGCTGACCGCCTGCTCGGGCACGCCCGCCGGCCCGTCGGCGGCGCCCAGCGCCAGCGTCGCCCCGCCGGCCGCGTCGTCCGCCCCGGCCGACAAGCCGAAGAGCACCAACGTCGCGGGCATCGACGAGAAGGATGTCGGTAACTCAGGCCCCCAGGACGCGGGCTACATCGAGGTCAACGCCGTCTACTTCCAGGCGGTCGACATGGAGCACGGTTCGATGGCGATGCCGCCGGCGTCCGACTCCGATATGCACTTCGAGATCGACATCAAGACGACGGACAAGGCCAAGGAGATCGGCTTCGAGGCCGGCCAGTTCCTGCCCTACCTGAAGATCACCCCGAAGCTGACCGAGAAGAACACCGGCGAGGTCGTCGAACTCGGCACGCTGATGCCGATGATCGCCGTCGATGGCCCGCACTACGGCAACAACATCAAGCTGAAGCCAGGCCTGTACAAGGTCGAGCTGACCATCCAGTCGCCGGCCGACGACTTCATGCTGCACACCGGCAATGACACCAGCGCGGTCGAGGGCCGGTTCTGGTCCGAACCGCTCAAGGTCACGTTCGACAACTTCGAATGGGACGGCCAGCTGCTCTGAGCTGACCCGGCATCGTTTTCCCATGCTGAAATTGTTCGTCGCAGCAGCAGAGCTGGCCCTGCCGCTCTGCCTGCTGTCGGCAGCGCTCATCGCCAACCGTTCCTACGCGCCCAGGCTCCGCCAGCGCGTGGGGCGGTTGACGGTGGGCCTTCTCGCGTCCGGCACGCTGGTCGCCCTCGTGGTGGCCTGGCTACGCCTGGAGACGCGCCACGTCCGGCTGCCGGTGGTCAACCTCTGGACGGGCGCCGCCATGCTGGTCGCCTTGGCTGCCTTCGTGGCCGCGCTGTGGCTGATGGGACGCCGCCGACTGGTGGCCGACGCCCACGGGTGGCGTCCGCGCCTGCTCACCGCCACCGCTCTCGCTGCCCTGCTCCTGGTCGCCTTCTTCTACGGCCTGCCGCTGTACCTGGCGGTCGACAAGGTGGTGCCGATGGGCGGCACGCTGTTCGCCAGCGATTCGCTGGTCAATCTGATCGGCTACCTCCTCGGCGTGGCTACGGCGCTCTTCGCCGGCATCGCCGTCGGGATCAGCCTGGGCCGGGTACCGAGCCTGGTCCGCCGCGGCCTGACCACCCTGCTGCTCGGCATCGCGCTGATCACGCAGTGGGCGCCGCTGTACCAGCAACTCGCCACCTTGAAAATCGTGCCGCGCAGCTCGGGGAACTTCCAGGCGCTGCTGTGGATTCAGCACCACGCCGCGGCGATCCTGCTCGCCTACGCGGCGGTCGTCGTGGTCACCTCCGCGGTCGCGGTGCTGGTACGCCGCCGCCAGGCGCCTGAAGGGGCTTCCCGGGCCGAGCAGCGCCTGGTGAAGGCCGATGGTTTGTCCCGCCGCCGCATGCTGGGCTGGTCGACGGCGCTCGGTGCGAGCTTGGCCGTCACCTACACGTTCGGCAAGCAGATCGCCGAGGCCGTCCCCGAGTTGTCGCCCATCGAACCATCGGTCGTCAATGGCGACCATGTCGAGGTGAGCCTCGAACTCGTCGGCGACGGGCACCTGCATCGCTTCGCCTATGCCTCCCGGGGTGGGACCGAGGTTCGGTTCATCGTGATCCAGAAGAACGCGAACGCCTACGGCACCGGCCTGGACGCCTGTGAGATCTGCGGCCCGTCGGGCTACTTCGAGCGGGACGGCAAGGTCGTCTGCCGCGAATGCGATGTGATCATGAACACCCAGACCATCGGGTTCCCCGGCGGCTGCAACCCGATTCCGATCCAGCACGAGATCACGGCCGGCAAGCTGCTGTTCCAGGTCGCCGAACTCGAGCAACAAGCGAGGGTGTTCCGCTGATGTTCTTCTTCCGGATGATCACCAAGGCGTTGCGCCGCCAGCTCGGCAAGCGCGTCCTGATCGCGGTCACCATCGCGCTGGGCGCAGCGCTGACCACCTCGATGATGGCGGTGATGCTCGACATCGGCGACAAGGTCAAACAGGAGCTGAGCAGCTACGGCGCCAATATCCAGGTCACCCCGAAGGGCGCCTCGGTGGTGTCCGAGACCTACGGCACCGATGACGCCCCGTCCGGCGCACTGAAGCAGGACGAGCTGCCCCGGTTGAAGTCGATCTTCTGGGCCTACAACATCGAGGAGTTCGCCCCTTACCTCGCCACGAAGGCCAGCCCCGCCGGCGCCGATCCGGCCCAGATCAGCGTGCAGGGAACCTGGTTCGAGCACACCATGCCCCTGGACGTCGGGGAACCCGTCCAGACCGGCCTGAAGCGGCTGCGCACCTGGTGGGACGTCGACGGCGCCTGGGCGTCCGACACCGACCCGCAGCAGGCCATGGCCGGCGCCAACCTGGCCGCCGCCCGCGGCTGGAACGTCGGCGACACCGTCGCCCTGACCGGCGACCAAGGTCAGGCGAGTGTCCGGATCGTCGGCATCTTCCACGGCGGCGGCGATGAGGACGACATCCTCTATACCCCGCTCGCGGCCGCCCAGCAGCTGACCGGGCGTGCGGGCGAGATCGACCGTATCGAGGTGCGGGCGATCACCACGCCGGAGAACGAGCTGTCGCAGCGCGCCGAGCGCGACCCGTCCAGCCTGTCGGTCGCCGACTGGGAGACCTGGTACTGCACCGCCTATGTCTCGTCGATCTCGTACCAGATCGAGGAGGCGCTCACCGACGCCGTCGCCAAGCCGGTGCGGCAGGTCGCCGACAGCGAGGGCGTGATTCTGGAGCAGACCCAGCTGATCATGGCGCTGATCGCCGTGCTCGCCATGGTCGGCTCCGCGCTCGGCATCGCCAACCTGGTCACCGCGAGCGTGATGGAGCGCGCCCCCGAGATCGGCCTGCTCAAGGCGATCGGGGCGCGCAACGCGGCCGTGGTGGGCCTGATCCTCGCCGAGACGATGGTCGTCGGCTTCGTGGGCGGCGCGGTCGGTTTCGGGCTCGGCGTCGGGCTGGCGCAGGTGATCGGCCAGATGGTGTTCTCGTCGTGGATCACGCTGCGGCCCCTGGTGCTGCCGGTGATGATCGCGCTGATCACCTCGATGATCCTGCTCGGCTCGCTGCCCTCGCTGCGCGCGCTGATGAAGTTGAAGCCCTCCGACGTCCTGCACGGGAAGTGACCCGATGACCCGCACCCGGATGTACCTGCGGATGATCACCCGCGCCTTCGCGCGCCGGATCTCGCGGGTGCTGATCGCCTCGTTGTCGATCATTGTCGGCGCCACCACCCTGTCGGCCCTGGCGATCATCACCTACACCGTGCCCGACCAGATCGCGCGCGAGCTGCGCTCCTACGGCGCGAACCTGGTGGTCTCGCCCGCAGGCACACAGACGGTCCGCATCGACGACATGACCACGATCAACGCCGCGCTGACCGACGCCGGCGTCCAGATCGTCGGCCATGCGCCCTACCGCCAAGACAATCTGCTCTACAACCAGCAGCCGTTGCCGGCGATGGCCACCGACCTCGCCCTCGCCACCGCGATGCGGCCCTACTGGGGCATCGATGGCGAGCTTCCCTCAGCGCCCGAGGAGATTCTCGTCGGCCGCGACCTGGTCCAGCGCTACGGGTTCGAGGTGGGCGATCAGATCCCGGTCGTCGGGCAGGCCGAGCAGGGCGTCGACTCACCGCCGGTGAAGATGACCATCTCGGGGCTGCTGCGCACCGGTGGGCCCGAGGACTCGATGATCGTGCTCGCGCTGGACGACCTGGAGTCGGTGCTGCCCTCGGACGGGCGCCTCGACATGATCGAGTATTCGGTGCTCGGCGACGAGGCGGCGCTGGAAACCATCGCGACCATGATCGAGGACACCGACGACGCGGTGAACGCGCAAGTGGTCAAGCGGATCACCCGGTCCGAATCGGGCGTGCTGCTCACCCTGCGCGCCCTGATCTGGATCGTCAGCATCGTGATCGGCGCCCTCACCCTGATCAGCGTCACCACCACCATGAACGCTGTGGTCAGCGAGCGGGCGACCGAACTGGCGCTGAAGAAGGCGCTCGGGGCGTCCAGCGAGCAGATCGTCGGCGAGTTCATCGGCGAGGGCGTGATCCTGGGCCTGTTCGGCGGTCTGTTGGGCGCGCTCGGCGGCATCGCGGTCGGCGGCCTGGTGACCAGCGAGGTGTTCAATATGAGCCTGCAGGCCAGCTGGTGGGTCGTCCCGGTCACCATGGCCGCCGCGGCGCTGGTCAGCGGGCTGGGCAGTTTCGTCACCGTCCGCCGCATCATCAACATCAATCCGGCCCTGGTGCTGGGGGGAGAGTGACATGAACTCACCGATCGTCTACGACCTGGCCGGTGTCAGCCGGCGCTACGGCGACCTCGCGGCCCTCGACAACGTCGACCTGACCATCCGCAAGGGCGAATGGCTGTCGATCGTGGGGCCGTCCGGTTCGGGCAAGACCACCTTGATGAACATCCTCGGCTGCATGGACTCACCCACCGCGGGCACCGTGCTGCTCGACGGCGAGCACCTGGACCGGCAGGGTGAGCGCGAACTCGCCATCATCCGGCGCCGGCGCATCGGGCTGATCTTCCAGAAGTTCCACCTGATCAAGCACCTCACCGCCCTGGAGAACGTGATGGTGGCGCAGTACTACCACTCGATCCCCGACGAGGCGGAGGCGCGCGAGGCGCTGGAGCGGGTCGGCATGGGCGACCGTGCCTCGCACCTGCCCCGCGAGATGTCCGGCGGTGAGCAGCAGCGCGTCTGCGTCGCGCGGGCGCTGATCAACTCACCGTCGGTCGTGCTGGCCGACGAGCCCACCGGCAACCTGGACGAGGCCAACGAGCGGATCGTCCTCGACCTGTTCCACCAGCTGCACGACGAGGGCACCACGCTGATCGTGGTCACCCACGACGCCACCGTCGCCGCACAGGGCCAGCGCCAGGTGATCCTCAATCACGGCCGGATCGCGCGCGTCATCGAGACCGAGGACTACGCTGCGGCCTTCGGGGCGTCCGCCTCGGCGAGCAGCGAGGAGGGTCGTTGATGGACAGGCATCGCACGCGCGCACTGAGCGTCGCCGCAGCGCTGGGCGTGGTGTTGTTCTCGGGGTGCAGCCAGCCCCCGTCCATCGCCACCCTGCCCGACGGCACCTTCACCGGCGCCAGCCAGCCCGACGACCAGGGTGCGGTGGGGCATGTGGAGTTCACCGTGAAGGACGGCACCATCGTCGAGGCGTCCTTCGTGGTGAAGGACGCCGACGGCACCCCGCACGACGCCGACTACGGGCTGTCCAAGGCGACCGGCCAGCCGGTCGACACCGCGTTCTACCAGCGCGCCCAGGCCGCAATCGCTGCCGAGGAGCAGTACGTGGCGCGGTTCAAGGAGGCCGGCGATGCCGACAAGGTCGAGGTCATCGCGGGCGCCTCGCTGTCGCACCGCCAGTTCCTCGAGGCCGTCGAGGACGCCCTGAGCCGGGTGTGAATCACGCACCAGGCGCGCCGGACGCCGTGCCGGACCCCGCGGGCGAGGCGTCCTCACGGCAGGCGCACTGGTCGGACTCCACCGCGATGGGCACCACCGTGCACGTCTGCGTGGTGGGCGACGCGGCGACGGACGCCCGGGCGGATGCGTTCGCCGGCGCCGCGCAGGACGCGCACACGACGATCGCCGATCTGGACGCCGCGCTCTCGCGCTTTTGTCCCGCCAGCGACGTCAGCCGGCTGAACGCCGCACCCGGAGCGTGGATCCCGGTCGGTCCACACCTGGTCGCGGTGGCGCGAGCGGCCGAGCACTACCGGGCGCTCACCCGTGGCGCCTTCGACGCCACGCTCCCCGCGGCGGCCGGCGCCGGTCCCCGGATCCGCTGGCGCGCCACGGCGTCCGGCGGGTGGGAGGCGTGGCTCGCCCCGGGGCACCTGATCGACTTCGGGGCGATCGCGAAGGGGTATGCCGCCGACCTGGCCCGCGACCGATGCCGGGAGCGAGCCGCCGGGGTGCTCGTGTCGGTGGGCACCTCGTCAATCGCGATGGCCGGGACGCCCCCGCACCGCGACGCCTGGCGGATCGCGCTCAGTTCGCCGTGGCAGGCCGTCACCGAGACGCTCGGCTACGTCGAGGCGTCCGCGGGGTCGTTCTCGCTCTCGGGCGTGCGCGGCGTCCGGATCAGTTCGGCCCCGCTCATCGCGCGGCATGTGACCGAGCCGCGCACCGGGCGTCCGGCCAGCACCGACGTGTGCTCGGTGGGTGTCCTCGGCGACGACGGCATGCGCAGCGAAGCGCTGTCGACGGCCTGCCTGGTGCTGGGTCTGCAGCGCGGGCTGGCCTTGTGCCGGGCCCAGGCGGTGGACGCGGTGTTCTGCACGGTGGACGGCCGGATCCTGGCCACCCCCGGCCTGGCGCCGCGGATCTCGCTCCGCGCCGGCATGCAGAAGAAGCTCGAGCACCTCCGGTGACCGCCGACGGTCGCGACGGAAGCGGACTAGGCTCGTCAATGTGAGGTCGCACCCTGCTCTGCGGGTTCTCGTCGTTGACGACGACGAGAACGTACGCGAGTCGTATCGCGCCATCATCGCTCGTCAGACCGATGTCGAACTCGCCGGCGAGGCAACCGACGGCAACCAGGCGGAGGACGCCTACGCGCAGCTTCTGCCCGACGTGGTGCTGATGGACCTCCAGATGCCGCAGATGTCCGGCATCGACGCCACCCGCGCCCTCGTCAGCCGCTGGCCTGAGGCCATCGTCGTCGCGATGACCACCTTCGGTAGCAGGGACTACGTCGTCGCGGCGCTGCGCGCCGGCGCGTCCGGCTACCTGCTCAAGGACGTGCATGAGGGCAGTTTCGTCGCCGCCCTGCGCCAGGCCGTGGCCGGCGAGATGCCGCTGTCGGCGTCCATCCGGCGGGCGCTGGTCTCCGCCGTGGTCGCCGAGGAGGCGAAGCCCCCCGCTCAACATGACCTCACCCCGCGTGAAGAGGAACTGATCCGGTGGCTGGCGCGCGGGCTGACCAACGCGCAGATCGCCCGGCAGATGCACCTGTCGGAGGGCTCGGTCAAGCAGTACATGGCGCGGGCGAGCTCCAAACTGGGCGTGGCCTCGCGCACCCAGCTGCTGATCAGCGCGATTCAATTAGGGGTGGTCGATCCGCTGAGGATTCCCCCTCCGCGAAGCTGACCGCCGGCAGGCGGGCGTCCACCACCCAGCGGCCGTCCCGGGGCCCGGCCTCCCACACGCCTCCGGTGAGGCGGAGGCGTTCGGCCAGGCCGAGCAACCCGAGCCCGGTCGAGTGCTCCGAGCGCCTGGCCCGCGCGGCCAGATCGTTGGACACGGTGAGCCGGAACCCTCCGGCGTCCCGGCGCATGTCGATCGTGCAGCCGGCCCGGTCGGGTGCGTAGCGCAGGATATTCGTGGTGGCCTCGCGGATGACCCGGACGAGCGTCTTGCGGGTGGTCGCGTCGGCCTCGTCCACGCCGGGATCCACGCGCAGGGTGACGGTGCGCCCCGACTCCCGCAGGGTGAACGCCGCCGCCTCGGCGGCACGCGCCGGGGTGAGCAGGGCGACCCCGCCGGGCGATTCGTCCGGGGACACGCCCTTGACCGCGTCGCGGGGCGCCCGCAGCACCCACAGCAGCAAGGTCAGGTCGGCCTGGGCCGAGCGCAGGATGCTCGCGATCCGGTCCAGCGTCCCGCTCAGCGCCTCCACGTCCCGGACGCCGCGGCTCGCGCTCACCTGCAGGGTGATCAACGTCAGCTGGTGAGCGACGATGTCGTGCAGTTCGCCGGCGAGTTCCTTGCGGACGTCGTCGCGGGCCCGCTCGTGCTTGGCGGTCACCTCGAGGAGTTGTGAGCGCTGCTGCGCTCGCATCCTGAGGAAGTGCCGGGCGCCCATGCCGAGTAGCGATCCGGCCACCGGCACGAAGGAACTGGTCAGGATCTTCAGCGGCTCCGCGGGGCCGAACCAGACGGTGGCGTAGATGATCCATGCGCTCGAGACCACCCATACCCAGCGCGTTCCGTGCGCCACCAGCAGCGCCGCGAGCAGGATGGCCTCGAGATTGGGGGGGCGCAGCAGATTCAGCTCGGCCGGTTCGTGCCGCAGGACGAACAGCAGCCGCCCCACGAGCGCCACGGCCACGACCCAGAGCAGTCCGCGCAGGATCAGATCGCGGTGCCGAGGCCAGGCCCACCGCCGTGGCGGCTCGGGCGAGGCAGCCACCGGCGCCGGAGTGGTCGGCACCAGGGCGCGCAGCCGCCAGTGGTCGGTCACGCTCACCTCGACGGTGCCGCCGGCCGCGACGATGCGTTCGCGGGCGATCTCCATCGCTGCCGGCTCGGACGCCGTCACCTCGGCCCGCGGATGGGTCACCTCCACTGCGGCGCCGTCCGGGGTACAGGTGACGGTGAGCGTGCAGGTGGCGCCGGGGGGCGCGTGCGCGGTCACCTGGCCGCCGCAGGCCCGGAGCAGGTCGCCCAGTAGGCGGCAGGCGAACGGGCTGGGCGACGAACCGTCGTCGGGCAGATCGAGTTCCACCACGTGCCCGTGCCCGCACAGCAGATCCTCGAACTCCTCGGCGACCTCGACCACGTCCGGCGCTGGACCGGTGAACTGTGTGGCGGAGCCGGGCCGTCCGCGCAGGGTTGACACCAGCCCGCGCAACTGAGCGAGCGCCTCGCGCGCACCGCGCTCGGCCCCTTCGAGAGCACCGGCGAGCGACGCCGGGTCGGTGATGCCCCGGCATCCCGCCACCAGCCGGTCCAGCTCAGCGAGCCCTTGCGCCAGCAGGTCGGACAGTTCGCCGGCCAGCGCACGCCGCTCGGCTTCCTGAAGGCGGACGGTGTTTTCCTCCAGCGCCCGGATCCGCGAGCCGACCCGCCACTGCCGCAGCAGCAGCAGGCGCAGGGCCAGCCCGATCACCACGGCGCACACCATCATCAGCACCACGATGGGCGCCCGCGTCTTGCCCGCCTGCTCGAGCGCGCCGGCATAGACCAGATAGAGGGTGAGCGTCACCGCGATCAGCGGCCAGCGCGAGCTGATACACACGGCCAGGGTCACCACGAAGATCGGGCTCGCGTCCTGGCCGAACGCCGGCAGCACCAGCCCGGCCGCGACAGGGGGCAGGCTCAGCACGAGCCCCCACCCCGGACGGAACAGCGCCACCACCGCGGCCAGCGATGCCAGGCCGTTGACGAGCACCACGACCGGGAACTCGACCCCGGCAAAAGGAGGCTGCAGGCCGAGGAAGAAGTCGAGCAACAGCGCCCAGCCCACCAGCCAGCGCGCACCCGACAGCGGGGCTGGGAGCATCACCACACCCCCCGATCGCTCGGTGCGTGCGTCGGTTCTCACCGGCGGGGGTCGCGTCACGGGTGCCCGGGTGCCGGCACGCGGTCGTCGAGAACGCAGCGGAGCCGCCGCGTCACTCGGAGCCGTCCTCTTCGCATAAGGAGGGGATGATCCAACAGATCAGTCTCCACCCCTGCGGCGCCGTCAGACCGCCACCGACCTCGGCGGTGACGACCACCGAAGAGAGGGTGATCACCGGGAGGAGGAGCAGTGATGTGAGCAATTGACGCACAGCAGGGCCTTTCTCGACGGGGGGAGGTGAAGGTGGTCGCAGGGCCGCGCCCGCCCCCTTCACTTTCACCCAGCATAAGCCACGCTCCAATCCACGCCAGCCGAGAACCTGGCCGTAAGTGAACTGTTCACACACGTAAGTGAAGCGTTGGATGGGTACATGACCATCCCATCCTCAGGAGCGACCCGGGTTCTCGTCGTCGATGACGACGCGTCCATGCGCCGGGTCTATCGCGCCTTGTTCAAGGACACTCCCGAGTTCGAACTCGTGGGTGAAGCGCGCAACGGCTTCGAGGCTTTCCTCCGTTTCGCACGGACACGACCCGACCTGGTGTTGATGGATCTGCAGATGCCGTTGTGCTCCGGAATCGACGCCACCCGGCGCATCTGCGCACACTGGCCCAGCGCCCGCGTCGTGGCCCTGACCACCTTCGGAACCCGCGAGAATCTGGTCGCCGCGCTCCGCGCCGGCGCGGTCGGCTACCTGCTCAAGGACATCGCGGCCCCGAGCCTGTTCGCCGGCATGCGCCACGCGCTGCTCGGTGACATGCCCGTGTCGAGGACGGTGCGCCGTCTGCTGGTCGACACCCTGCTCGCCGAGCCGCCCTCCCACCTCAAGTCCCTCGACCCCGGCCTGGCGGCGCACGAGATCGAACTGCTCGGCTGGCTGACCCGCGGCCTCACCAACGTCCAGATCGGGCGGAAGATGTACCTGTCCGAGGCGTCGGTCGAGCTCTACCTCGACCGGATCGCCGACCGGATGGGCACCACCTCGCGCATCCAGATCCTGATCAAGGCCATCCAGATGCGCCTGGTCGATCCTTACGCTCTGCCCGCACCGGCTCAGGCGCCACTGGCGCGCTGAACCAGCCCCTCAGCCACCTTTCGCGGCACCCCGCTAGGGCCGGACGCCGACTGCGGCGTCCGGCTCGCCGCGTGCGGGAGGGCGGGCGCCCCGGGGGCGACAGGGGCCGCTCCGTGGACCAGGCCCGCACCGCGCGGGGCCGAGGAGTAGGCTGGCCGCGCCCGGCCATCGTGACCGGACTTCCCTCGTCATCCACCCACGACCTGGCGCAGGCGCGCCCGGAGACTTCTTTTTCATGACCAAGACCCTGACGGTCGGCCCACCCACCCGCGTGATCGTGTTGTTCGCGATCCCTCTGCTGCTCGGCAACGTGTTCCAGCAGATCTACCACTTCACCGACGCCGTCGTGGTCGGCCGGTTGCTGGGGGTGAACGCGCTGGCCGCGGTCGGCTCCACCAGCAGCGTGCTCTTCCTGCTGCTCGGGTTCACCTTCGGCGCGGCCGGCGGCATGGCGATCCCGGTGGCGCGCGCGTTCGGCTCGGGCGATATCGCGGCGACGCGCCGCTTCATCGCGCTCGGCACCTGGGTCTCGGCGGTCATCGCGGCCGCCGTCACCGTGGCGGGCACGTTGCTGGCGGTGCCGCTGCTGAACCTGATGCGGACCCCGCCGGAGTTGATGGCCGACGCCACCATGTTCCTGCTGGCATCGTTCTGGGCGACGCCGGCGACGATGGCGTTCAACTACGTCACCGCGGTCATCCGCGCGCTCGGCGACAGCCGCACGCCCCTGGTCTTCCTGGTCGCCTGCAGCGTCCTCAACGCGGGGCTGGTGTTCTTCTTCATCGGCGTCGCGCAGTTGGGCGTCGGCGGTGCCGCGCTGGCGACGGCGGTGGCCCAGCTCGCCTCGACGGTCGGGTGCGCCTGGTGGGTGCTGCGCCGCAGCCCGCAGCTGCGACTGGTCCGCGCCGACTGGACGCCGCTGCCCGGCGAGGCGCGCGACAGCGTCCGTCCGGGTCTGGCGCTCGGTTTCCAGATGTCGGTGATCGCGATCGGCGCGGTCGTGCTCCAGCAGGCGATCAACGGGCTGGGGTCCGATGTGGTGGCGGCGACCACCACCGCGCTGCGGATCGATCAGCTCGCGATCGCCGCGCTGTCCTCGTTCGGGGTGGCGATGACAACCTTCGCCGCGCAGAACCAGGGCGCACGCCAGTGGGCGCGGATCCGCCGCGGCGTGCTGCAGATCAGCGGGGTCACCTGGGGGCTCGCCCTGGTGCTGGGCCTGGTGATGATCACCTTCGGCACCCCGATCGCCGAGCTGTTCATCGGCCGCGACGAGCCCGCGATCGTTCGGCTCACCCACGACTACCTGATGGTGCAGGCGTTCTTCTATCCCGCACTGGCCAGCCTGTTCGTGCTGCGGCAGTCGATCCAGGGGCTGGGGGCCACCTTCATCCCGACGCTGGCCGGATTCATGGAGCTGCTGTTCCGCTCGGCGGCTGGCCTGCTGCTCGTCGGCCCGCTGGGCTTCCTCGGGGTGGCGCTCGCGGCCCCGCTGGCCTGGGTGGGGGCGCTCATCCCACTCGTCTTCTCCTGGTTCGCCCACCGCCGCAGGCTGATCGCCCTCGAGGCCGAACCGGCCGACAGGGCCGTCCAGGACGCCCCCGCGCTGGCGTCCGTCTGAGCGCCCCAGACGGGCATCCAGGCCCAAAGGCGCGTGCCGGCAGGCTCGCGAGCGTTAGGCTTGCTCCCATGGCCAAGCCGGAGAAGCCTCTCGAGGGCAGCACCATGACCGAGGTCGCGCGCAAGGGCGGCCAGGTCCTGCGCGAGGCAGGGCCGTGGACGCCGACCATCCAGCGGCTGCTGGCGCACCTGCGTGCCGAGGGGCTCGACTGGGTTCCCGAGCCGATGGGATGGACGCGGGACGGCCGCGAGGCGCTCGCCTACCTCAAGGGCAAGGTGCCCACCTACCCGCTGCCCGAGTGGGTCTACGACGACCAGGTGCTGCGCCGAGCCGCGGAATGGCTGCGCACCCTGCACGATGCCACCGAGGGCTACGTCGACCCCGACCCGAAGTGGCGCGGTGCGCCGCGCAAGCCGGCCGAGGTCATCTGTCACAACGACTTCGCGCCCTACAACATGGTCTTCCGCGACCAGGAGCTGGTCGGCGTCATCGACTGGGACTTCGCCGCCCCCGGGCCACGCCTGTGGGATCTGGCCTATCTGTGCTACCGCACCGTTCCGCTGATGCGTCCCACCAACCCGGACGCACCCAACGTCACCATCGATCTCGGCGCCCGGATCAGGCTCGCCCTGGACGCCTACGGCTCCGACGCCACCGTGCCGGAACTCCTCGCGGTGATCGTCGAGCGCCTGGAGGATCTGGCCTCGTTCACCCATAGCCACGGCCTGGCCCGCAAGAACGACAAGCTGCTGGCCGACGCCGAGAACTACTCCAAGGACGCCACCTTCCTGGCGGGCCTGCTGCGCTGACCGGCACCGATACCGGATCGCCGGCCGCGACGCGTCCACGGGTGGATCGTTAACACTAATTCCCGTGTGAAGAATGGGCCGCTTTCCGGCCGCGCGCACCATTGACCGCAGCATTTTCACTTTTCGATTTTGCACTTGTTCCTACTTTCGAATGACCTCACTCAATGGCCATCGTCAGAAAGTACCTGGCCATAAAGCACCAAAGGCTGACCACAATGTGGACGGTCTCACCCCGCAGAAAAACGCAAATCCCCTTATGGAAGCGCTTTTGGCCCCACCGATGGAACTAAAGTGCCACTCTCGGCTTGCACGTTGGTACCAGTCCATGCTTGAATATTGACATCGGCCAGCCGCTGGGGGGCGTGCGGGCCGGGGTCGATCTTCCGGGGGGGGAGGTCGAGAACCGTTTGGTCTGAGCCGGGGGGGATCATGACCGTTATTGAATCGCAGTTGTCTGCGCTCGTTGGCAGGCGAGAAGTCGCTACCGCCGCTCGTATGAAGTGGATGGTGAGCGCCCGCGCCCAACGTCTTGTCCTGGGTGGCATCGATACCGCCGCCATCGCCGGAAGCGCTCTGGTCGCCTTGGCCGTCAGCGGCGCGATGCCGTTCAACACCACCGAAAAGGCGAGTTGGGGCATCCTGACCGCGATCGCCGCGATCGCCTGGATCACCAGCCTCGCTGTGTTCGACGCCTACAACCCGCGCCACATCCGCGCCGGTGTGATCGAGTACAAGCGCCTGCTGCTGGCGTCCTTCTCGGTCGCGGGCCTGGTCGGCGTGACCTGCTACCTGCTGGACCTGCGTTACCCGCCCACGATCTTCATGGTGTGGTTCGCGCTCGGCACGATCACCATGGTGATCGCCCGCTTCGTACGCCGTAACGCGATGCACCGCCTGCACCGCAAGGGCATGCTGCGGACGCCCGTCCTCATCGCCGGCTCCACGCAGCACGTCGACGAGGTGGCGCGTGTCCTGCGTCGCGAAAGCTGGCTGGGCTACGAGGTGATCGGCGCCGCGACCCATCGCAAGCACGACAACATCACCGGTACCGGGCTGCCCGTGCTGGGCACCATCGACGGGGTGCGTGAGATCGTCGGCGAGCACGAGGTCGAGGCCGTCATCTTCGCCGAGGGCTCCTTCGACAGCCCGGCCGAGTTCCGCCGGATCGCCTGGAAGCTCGAGGATCAGGATGTTCACATGATCGTCGTCCCGACGCTCACCGATGTCGGCTCGCATCGTCTCGATGTCCGCCCGATGGCCGGTCTGCCGCTGGTCGATGTCGAGCGTCCCCGGGCCATCGCGGCCGGTCGTTGGATCAAGCGGGCCTTCGACATCGCGGTGTCCTCGGTGCTGCTGCTGCTCGCCTCGCCGTTCCTGGCGCTCACCGCTCTCGCGATCAAGCTCGAGGACGGCGGCCCGGTGGTCTTCCGCCAGCGCCGCGTCGGTATCAAGGGCGAAGAGTTCGACTGCCTCAAGTTCCGCAGCATGTGCGTGGACGCCGAGGATCGCCTGGCCGCGCTGATGGAGAAGAACGAGGGCGCCGGCGTCCTGTTCAAGATGACCGACGACCCGCGTATCACCAAGGTCGGCAAGTTCATCCGCCGCTTCTCGATCGACGAGCTGCCTCAGCTGTGGAACGCCTTCCGCGGTGACATGAGCCTGGTGGGCCCGCGTCCGGCGCTGCCTCGTGAGGTTGCGCAGTACGAGTCGGACACCATGCGTCGCCTCGACGTCCGCCCCGGTCTCACCGGACTGTGGCAGGTCTCGGGTCGCTCGAACCTCTCGTGGGAGGACACGGTTCGCCTTGACCTCTACTACGTGGATAATTGGTCCATGACCCAGGACCTGATGATCCTGGCGAAGACCGCCAAGGCCGTCGTCGGATCGGACGGGGCCTACTGATAAGACCTGGTGGCGCTGTGCTCCTACCTCCCCCGGCCCGGCGCCACCAGGCCTCGCACTCGCGAGGCCAACCCCGCGGCAAACCCGCCGCACGAATGAAGTTGTCGAGAACGAACATCCCGCACTAGGCGGGGTGAGCAGAACCGGACTCGACAGTGACATCGACCATGAGCTCGGACGCCAGTCGCTCCAAATCGGAGCGGAGGGCGTCCGAGTTCGTTTGTGGGCCGACCTCGACGGCGAGCGAGGCCTCGAACAGGCGTCCGCCTGCCATCGGCGCGTCGTAGGTGACGGTGCTGAACTCCTCCATCGATACCCCGTGCGCGGCGAACACCCCCGAGAGTTCCTTGACGATGCCGGGCCGGTCGTTGCCGAGCAGGCCGACCGTGAGCCGCCCCAGCGGCCTGGCCGGGGCCGCGGCGTCCGCCTCGTGCACGGTGGCGGTCATGCCGGGCAGGGCCGCGACGGCCGCCGCGAAGGACGCCACCCGGGCCTGGGGAACCTCGACCAGCACGATGCCGGCGAACGCCCCGGCCAATTCGGTGAGTTGGCTGCGCTCCCAGTTACCGCCGTGTGCGGCGGTCACATCGGCGAGGGCGTTGACGATACCTGAGCGATCGGCGCCGATCGCGGTGACGACGAGCGTGGTCATGCCTCACCCTACGCCGCACCGGCGACCGCGAACCAGGCATCGGCGCCAACCGGGTCCGGGGCGGCGTAGGCTCCTGTGGTGACCCCCACCACCCCGCAGCCGGCCACCGCGACCCGGCCCCCGGTTCCCCGCGAGATCTGGGTCCTCATCGTGGCGGCGCTGATCATCGCGCTCGGCTTCGGGCTGATCGCACCGATCCTGCCCCAGTACGCGGCCAGCTTCGACGTCGGGGTCGCGGCGGCGTCCGCGATCGTGACGGTGTTCGCGCTGACCCGGATGGCCTTCGCGCCGGCGGCAGGCAGCCTGATCGGGCGGTTCGGCGAGCGGCGGGCCTATCTGGCCGGCCTGCTGATCGTGGCCCTCAGCAGCCTGATGTGCGTCTTCGCCGGCTCGTACCTCGAGCTGATCGCCTGGCGCGCCATCGGCGGGATCGGGTCGGTGATGTTCACCGTCTCGTCGATGGGGCTGATCGTCCGGCTCGCACCACCGCAGGCCCGCGGACGCACCTCGGCGCTGTACGGCAGCGCCTTCCTGCTCGGCAACATCATCGGCCCGGTGCTCGGCGCGTTCATGGCCGTGCTGGGCTACCGGGTCGCATTCGGCATCTATGCCGCCTCGGTCTTCCTGGCCTACCTGGTGGTGCTGATCTTCCTGCGGGTGAACGCCTCCGGGCCCACGCTCACCGACGAACGCCCGGCGATGACGCTGCGCGAGGGCCTCGGCATTCCCGACTACCGCGCGCTGCTGATCTCGGGCTTCGCCAACGGGTGGGCGACCTTCGGCGTCCGGATCGCGCTGGTGCCGCTGATGGCCGCGCATGTGCCGGCGATCGGCGCGCCGATGGCGGGGGTGTCGCTGACCGTGATGGCGTTGGGCAACGTCGCCGGGCAACAGGTAACCGGCCGGATCGTTGATGCGCGCGGGCGGCGTCCGGTACTGATGGTGGGCCTGCTCATCGCCGGGCTGGCCACCGTGGTCTTCGGCTGGTCGGTCTCGATCCCGGTCTTCCTGGGGCTCTCGGCGCTGGCCGGGTTCGGGGCCTCGATGATCCAGCCCGCCTCGCAGGCCTTGCTGGCCGACATCATCGGCCGCGACCGCAGCGGCGGCCAGGCGCTGTCGACCTTCTCGATGGCCTCGGATTCGGGCGCCATCATCGGCACCCTGGTCGCCGGGCTGATCGCCGACGCGTTCGGTTTCGGCTGGGCGTTCACCCTCACCGGCGTCGCCCTGCTGTCCTCGCTGCTGCCCTGGCTCTACGTCAGCCGCGGCCGGGGTGCGGGGAGCGCATCGCGGCCGCGTCCTCAACCTCTTCACGACTGAAACCGAGCAGATAGAGCACGGCGTCCAGGTAGGGCAGGTTGAGCGCGGTGTCAGCGGACGCCCGCACCGCCGGCTTGGCGTTGAAGGCGATGCCCAGGCCCGCCGCGGCCAGCATGTCCAGGTCGTTGGCGCCGTCGCCGATGGCGACCGTGCGCACCAGCGGCAGGCCCTCCTCGGCGGCGAACCGGCGCAGCGTCTCGGCCTTGGCGGCGCGGTCGACCACCGGGCCGGCGACCCGGCCGGTGAGGCGTCCGCCGGCAACCTCGAGTGAGTTCGCGTGCACGTGCTCGATGCCCAGGGATGCCGCGAGCGGGCCGACCACCTCGATGAAGCCGCCCGAGACCAGGCCGACGGCGAAGCCGAGATCCTTCAAGGTGGCCACCAGCGTGCGCGCGCCGGGGGTGAGCCGGACGGCCTCACCCACCTCGGCGAACACCGAGGTCGGCAACCCTGCCAGGGCGCGGACGCGCTCGTGAAGGGATGCGGCGAAGTCGAGTTCGCCGCGCATGGCGCGCTCGGTGACGGCGGCCACCTCGGCCTCGCGGCCGGCGTGCCGGGCGAGCAGTTCGATCACCTCGTCGCGGATCAGCGTCGAGTCGACGTCCATCACCACCAGCCGGCGGCCCTGGCGTCCGAGCCCGGCCTGGGCGACCGCGACGTCGAAACCGAGTTCCGCCGCGGCCACCGCCAGCGCGGGGCGCAGGTGGTCGACGTCGGCCTCGGAGACCAGCAGCTCCAGGCTCGTCATCGGCGTGCGGGACAACCGCCGGCTGCGGTCGATATTGCCGCCCTGGCTAGCCACGATCCGGGCGACCGCGGCCAGATGGGTGGCCCGTAGCGGGCGTCCGAGCAGCGTGACCACGACCCGGTCGCGGCGGGGCGGGTTGTCGCCCACCCCCTCGGTGATGGTCAGCCGGTAGCCGAGCCGCGCGCAGGTGCCGGCCAGCCGGTCCTCCAGCGTGTCGAGGTCGTCGGGCAGCGAGCCGAGCAGCAGGGCGAGGGTGGCCTGGCCGCGCAGCACCACCTGCTCGAAGTCGAGCACCTCGGTGCCCAGCCCGGCGATGGCGCCCATCAGGGCGGCGGTGGTGCCGGGGGCGTCCGGGCCGGTCAGGGTGGCGGCGAGAGTGAGGCGGTCGGTCACCTGCTCATCCTCCCACGAGGGCCGTGATGGACCGGTGGTCCTCCCACGAGGACTACTCTGGATAGGTACACCGCCCGAGGAGGATTCGATGGGTCAGCTCCGTTCCCGCACCACCACCCACGGCCGCAATATGGCCGGCGCCCGCGCCCTGTGGCGCGCCACCGGAATGACGGAGTCCGACTTCGGCAAGCCCATCGTGGCGATCGCGAACAGCTTCACCCAGTTCGTGCCCGGCCACGTCCACCTCAAGGACATGGGCCAGCTCGTCGCCGGCGCCGTCGCCGAGGCGGGCGGCATCGGGCGCGAGTTCAACACCATCGCCGTCGACGACGGCATCGCGATGGGCCACGGCGGCATGCTCTACTCGCTGCCGTCGCGTGAGGTGATCGCCGACGCCGTCGAGTACATGGTCAACGCGCACTGCGCCGACGTGCTGGTGTGCATCTCCAACTGCGACAAGATCACCCCGGGCATGCTGCTCGCGGCGCTGCGGCTCAATATCCCGGCCGTGTTCGTCTCCGGCGGCCCGATGGAGGCCGGGCGCCTGCTCGGCGACCGGGTGGTCTCCGGCGCCCCCGACGAGGGTGGCTCCGAACGGCTCGACCTGGTGGACGCCATGGTGAAGGCGGTCGATCAGAACATCAGCGATGACCAGATCATGGCGATCGAGCAGAACGCCTGCCCCACCTGCGGCTCCTGCTCGGGCATGTTCACCGCCAACTCGATGAACTGCCTCACCGAGGCGCTCGGGTTGTCGCTGCCCGGCAACGGGTCGACGCTGGCGACGGCGTCCGCCCGCAAGGGGCTGTTTCTCGAAGCCGGACGCCTCGCGGTCGAGCTGGCGCACCGCTTCTACGACGAGGACGATGACTCGGTGCTGCCGCGCTCGATCGCGACCAAGGCCGCCTTCGCCAACGCGATGCGCCTCGACATCGCGATGGGCGGCTCGACGAACACGGTGCTGCACATCCTCGCCGCCGCCCAGGAGGCCGGCGTCGACTTCACCATGGACGACATCGACGCGCTGTCGCGGGTCACCCCCTGCCTGAGCAAGGTGGCGCCGAACTCGACCAAGTTCTACATGGAGGACGTGCACCGGGCCGGCGGCATGCCGGCGATCCTCGGCGAGCTGCGCCGCGGCGGGCTGCTGGACGAGTCGGTGCACGCGGTGCATGCCCGCTCGCTGGCCGAATGGCTGGACGCCTGGGACATCCGCGGCGGCCAGGCCCCGGCCGAGAACACCGAGCTCTGGTACGCCGCGCCGGGCGGCGTCCGCACCACCGAGGCGTTCAGCACCAGCAACCGCTGGGCCGAGCTCGACACCGACGCCGAGAACGGCTGCATCCGGTCGGTCGAGCACGCCTACACCGCCGACGGCGGCCTGGGCGTCCTGAAGGGCAATATCGCCGTGGACGGCGCCATCGTGAAGACCGCGGGCGTGCCGGAGGATCAGTGGATCTTCCGCGGCCCGGCGAAGGTCACCGAGAGCCAGGAGGAGGCGGTCGAGGCGATCCTCGGCGGCCGGATCGAGGCCGGTGACGTGGTGGTCGTCCGCTACGAGGGCCCCAAGGGCGGCCCGGGTATGCAGGAGATGCTGTACCCGACCTCCTACCTCAAGGGCATCGGGCTGGGGCCGAAGTGCGCGCTGATCACCGACGGGCGCTTCTCGGGCGGCTCCTCGGGCCTGTCCCTGGGCCATATCAGCCCCGAGGCGGCCGCCGGCGGCGCGATCGGGCTGATCCGGGACGGCGACATCATCTCGATCAACATCCCGCAGCGGTCGATCGACGTCGAAGTGAGCGATGAGGAACTGGCCCGGCGCCGCGCCGAGCAGGACGTCCTCGGCTGGAAGCCGGTGGCGCGCGAGCGCGAGGTCAGCAATGCGCTGAAGATCTTCGCGATGCTCGCCCAGTCGGCCGACAAGGGCGCCGCGCGCCGTCAGCTGGACTGACCCGAGGTGCCCCAGGGGCGCCGTCATGCGCTGAGCCCCCGGCTCAGCGGGTCGCTGCTTCATCCACGCGCAGGTGCGGCGGGTGCCCGGTAGCTACTGCGATTTGCGGCGCTGGCGCAGGGTTTCGAGTTCCTTGCGCTCGGCGGGGGTGAGGCTGTGGATGCCCGATTGGCTGATCTTCTCCAGCAGTTCGTCGATGCGTTCGGCGTCGGAGACCCGGCGCTGGTGGGCGCGCTGCTGGGCACGCGAGACCTTCGGCGCCCGAGGACGCTGGGCACGAGCACGCCCCGGCACCCAACTGAGGCCGCTGAGCAGTCCGTAGCGTTTGCCGAGCAGGGCGGCGCCGACGAAGACGACGAGCAGGCTGACCAGTCCACCGAGGTTGCCGGCGCTGATGAATCCGAGCACCTGCAAGGCGACCAGGATGGCGCCGACCACCCAGGCGGGAATGTTGAACAGGAACGGGCGGCGCGGGTTCTCGGCGATCCACAGCAGCAGGATCAGGAACTGGATCTGGTCCAGGCCGATCAGCCGTCCGCCCCCGAGGGCGAAGCCCAGGGTGAGCGAGATGAGGGTGAGCATCGCCCATAGCCCGGTGTACAACCAGGCCATCGAGCGGCGTCCGATCTGTGCCTCGACGTCGCGGCCGAAGTACCACAGCAGCACCAGGGTGAGGACGGCCCACAGCGGGGCTCCCGCGACCACGGGCCAGGTGAACACCCGCCAGAGTTCGCCGCGCAGCACGGACGCCGGATCGAAGTACAGCAGCTGGCCGAGGCCGAAGGCGGAGAGCACCACTCCGACGGCGCCCACCATGACGAGCAGCACCGTCGAGGTGACGTCGAGGCGTCCGATACGGAACCAGGCGTCACCCGAACGATCCCGGGACACGTTGAACGAGGGCACGCGCCAAGCCTGCCAGATCAGGCGCCCGCGGCGTGGGCCGCCAGGCGCATCGACAGTGAGAACAGCGCGCCCGCGGCGAGCACGATGGCCAGGCCGAGGACGATGTGCGGGATCGTCCAGTACAACTCGCCCATCCCGTACTGGGCGATGGCCAGCACGAACACGCTGAGGCCGTGCATGCCGATGCCTTTGCGCCCGATCGCGCGGGCGTAGACGAACGAGACGATGCCCGCGACCAATGACAGCACCAGGAAGACCATCGCCAAGGTGGCGTGCACGCCGCGGACGCCGTCGGCGTCCATGAACGAACCGAGGACGCCGAGGGTGAGCGCCACCGCGGCGCTGGCGCCCGCGGCGATCCGGAACAACATCAGCGCGGCAGGCGCGGGAGAAGGAGTCGTCGTCACGGGGTCAGCCTACCCGGGGGTCCGGTCAGCCCAGGTGCAGGTATTCGGCGATCTCGTCGCCGTGGATGGTCCACAGTTCGTCGAGGAATGCCATCCGGTAGCGGGCCGGGCCACGGCGCTCGCCACCGGCGCGCTCGGACGCCAGCGCCATCCATGCGGCACCGGCGATGGCCGCCTCACGGGCCGGGGCGACCGCGGCGCAGGCGGCCACCAGGGCGGTCGCGGCGGCGCGGAAACCGGGAGTCTGGGCGAGCATCGCGTCCATGGCCGGCACCACCAGCGCGCCGCCGTCGAGCAGCACGCGATGGTCGGCGGTGATCAGGGCCAGTTCGGTGAGCAGCCCGTCCATCGCGTCGCGATCGACCTCGTCGGCGCGCACCACGCTCGGGCGATGCCCCGCCGCGGTCGCCAACAGGTCGGCACGCAGCGGTGCCCGGCCCAGCTTGGTGGCGTCCAGCACCCACGGGGTCCCCGAGTCCTGGGCGCGGGCGAGGGCGGGACCGACGGCGTCGGACCAGTCGGCGGACAGCGTGGCCAGATCGAGCGCGAGCGCGTCGGCCGTGGCCGCGGCGGCCAGGCCCCCACCGGTGGTCCCGGTGATCACCGCGCGGGCGCCGGCGGCGTGCAGCACGTCCGCGACGAACGCGGTGGCCTCGCGCGGTGCCAGGCAATGGACGACCGGGCCGTCCTCGCGCACCGTCTCGGCGGCCAGCCCGACCGTGAGGGCAAGGTGGTTGCTCTGCATCACTGATACTCCCTCACGCCGCGCAGGCGGTGGGGCCCCCGCACCGCTCGGGCCCAGTATGGCCGACTTTGGCCGCGCCGTCGCGGCGGCCCCCCGAAAACCGGTCCCGGCCCACTACGATGCCGCCAACACCGCACGAGGGGACCTCCATGACGACCCACAGCGACGAGGGCGCGCACTTCGCGGACGCCTTCACCTCCTTCCGGATCCCCGCCACCAACCGTTCCGCACGGGTGGCCCACGGCCGGTCCCTGCGCGCGCGCACCCCGCTCGCATCGTTGGGGGATTGGACGCCGACCCCCGACCGCCCGAACGTGGTCGACATCATCGAGCGATCGCACCAAGGCCGGCTCGCCTGGCTGAAAGGGGTGCGGATCGCGCGGATGGCGGCCTCCCCCTTCGGTCTGCTGCGTGGCACCGCGAACCTGATGGCGTGGGACGTCGCGCACCTGCCCTCCACCGGCGTGCACACCACCGCCTGCGGCGACGCGCACATCGGCAATATCGGCTTCTACCGCTCCCCCGAGGGCAACCAGGTCATCGACCTCAACGACTTCGACGAGGCTCACACCGGCGCGTGGGAATGGGACCTGCGCCGGCTGACGGCGTCCATCTGGGTGCTCGGCCGGGTCAACGGCGCCTCCGAGCAGCAGTGCGCCGAAGCGATCAGCATGTGCGTGGGGAAGTACCGCGATGAGGTCAGTTTCCTGTCCAAGCAGCCGCTGCTCGCCCGCGCCTTCGACCACCTGGACGTGGATCGCCTGCACGAGACGGCGACCGAGAAGACGCTGCGCGACGAGATCGAGCGGGCGGCGATCGCGGCCCGGCGCCGGACCTCGGACCGCAAACTGCCCAAGCTGGCCGGGGGATCGACGAACGCGACCCGGATCGTCGACGATCCGCCGCTGGTCACCCATCCCGACGCCGAGCAGTTCGAGGCGATCGCCCAGGGCCTGGACGCCTACCTGCCGACCCTGACCCCGCAGTGGCGGCGGATCGTCGGCGGCTACACGCTGGTCGACATCGCGCACAAGGTGGTCGGCGTCGGGTCGGTCGGCATGCGCGCCTGGATCGCGCTGCTGGTCGGGTCACGCCCCGACGACGTTTTGTTCCTGCAGGTGAAGCAGGCGCAGCGCTCGGTGCTGGCACCGTTCGTGCACGGCGACACCGCCTGGCACGCACACCAGGGACAGCGGGTGGTCGAGTACCAGCAGCAGCTCCAGACCGTGTCCGATCCGCTGCTGGGCTGGACGAGCGTGGGCGAGCACCAGTACTACGTCCGGCAGTGGCGCAATATGAAGGGCGGCGTCCCGCTGGAGGACATGACGCCCGAGGCGCTGGTCGACTACTCGGGCATCGTCGGCCACCTGCTCGCCAAGGGGCATGCCCGCACCTCGGGTGCTTCGATCATCTCGGGCTATCTCGGCAAGAAGGACACCGCGGTCGAGGCGTTCGTCCGCTGGGCGCAGGCCTACGCCGACCAGACCGAGGCCGACCATGCCGTCCTGGTGGCCGCCGTCGAGTCCGGGAAACTGCCGTACGAGCCGGGCATCTGACCCGCCCGGCCCTCCGGTCGGCCGTCCGCCCGGACGTCCGCGCGGCGGGGCCCGCGCACCATCGGCCGGGTCAGGGCGCGAGGCGCTCGCGAATCCAGGCGCCGCCGTCGCGCCGGTACCGGATCCGGTCGTGCAGCCGCGAGGCCCGGCCCTGCCAGAACTCCCAGGCCTCGGGCAGCAGCCGGTAGCCGCCCCAGTGTTCCGGGCGGGGCGGGTCGTCCCCATGACGGACGGCGGCCGCGTCCGCCTCGGCCTCCAGGGTGGCGCGGTCGGCGATCACCGACGACTGCGGGGACGCCCACGCGCCCAGCCGGGAGCCCAGCGGCCGGACGGCGTAATAGGCGTCCGACTCCTCGGGAGCGACCCGGACGACCGGGCCCTCCACGCGCACCTGGCGCTCGAGCGGCTCCCAGAAGAAGAGCACGGCGGCATGCGGATTCGCCTCCAACTCACGGCCCTTGCGCGAGGTGTAGTTGGTGTACCAGACCAGGCCGGCCTCATCGAAGCCCTTGAGCAGCACGGTGCGGGCCGAGGGCCGGCCCTGAGCGTCGGCGGTGGCCAGCGTCATCGCGTTCGGCTCGCGCCCCTGCTGGGTGCGCGCGTCGGCGAACCAGCGCGCGAACAGGGCTGTCGGGTCCTCGGGCAGGCCGGCTTCGTCGAGTTCGCCCGCCTCGTAGCTACGGCGCAGACCGCTGATGTCCATGGAGGCCAACCTAGCCCGCGGATGACCGGCTCGTGGAAATCCCCCTCGCCGCGACCGCGGCCGGGTTATGGTTGTCCCGACAAGAATCCCCGTGACAAGGAGTAACGATGGACCGGCAGCCCACCTACGTGTCTGTCGACGTCCTCGCACTCCGCTACAACCCCGAACTGCGCCGCGTCGAACTCGCCACCGCGGTGCGCCGCCACGAGCCGTATCGCGGCCAACTGGCGCTGCCCGGTGTCACGCTGCTGGAGGGCGAGCGTCTCGACGCCGCCGCCGCGCGCACCGTCGCCTCCAAGCTCGGCTTCGGCGTCCGCGCCCAAGGCCAGCTGGCCGTGTTCGACGAGCCGCACCGCGACCCACGCGGCTACACGCTCTCGGTGGTGATGTGGGCCGTCATCGAGGACGATGCCGCCGCGGAGGCCGAACTCGCCGCCGACGAGGAACGTGAGGGTGCCGGCCAGAGCGTGGTGCGCTGGCACACGTTCGGCGACGTGCCTGCGCTGGTGTTCGACCACAACACGATGATCAACGTCTGCTGGCCGCTGCTGGCCGACAAGCTGTGGCGCGACCTGGCCTTCACCCGCGCGCTGACCGGTGAGACGTTCCCGGTGTCGGCGGCGGTCGCCCTCACCCAGTCGCTGACCGGCGCCTCGCCCGACCGCGGCAACCTGAACCGCCGCCTGGCGTCGGTGCGCGGACTCGGGGTCACCGACCAGCGGGTCGCCGTCGGGCGCGGGCGCCCCGGCACCATGTGGGCCTGGCAGGACGCCGACATGCCCGCGGCCAGCGCCTGAGTCAGGCGAAACGCACCCAGTTGGCGCCGGCGCCCGAGGGGTAGCTGCCCTTGAGTTCCAGGGTGCCGTCGGCACGAATGCCGTAGTAGGACACCCCACCCGAGGCCTCGCCCGCCACGATCACCCCCGTGCCATCGGGCGTGACGGCGAAGCCGCGCGGCTGCTGCTCGGTGGGCGTGAACGCCACGATCTCGCCGAGCACCCCGTCCTCGACCCTCACCGTCGCGATCGTCGAGGCAGAGCGTTCGCTGCACAGCAGCCAGGTGTCGCCGGCGCTCAGGTGCAGGTCGGCGCCCCAGACCAGGCCCTCGGACTTCGGGTCGGCACCCCGGCGGCTGGGCTTCAGCCGGCGTCCGGATCGACCGCGCTGATCGCCTCGGCGCGGGTCAGGATGCCCGCCTCGTCGCGCAGGTAGTGGATGGCCTCGCCGCTGAACTCGGTGATCAGATAGGCCGACCGCTCGTCGGTCGACAGCACCAGGTGGCGTGCGCCCGCGCCGGTGGGGGCGTCCGCGACCGGACGCGCCAGCGGTGCCAGCGAGCCGTCGCCGCTCAGCGCGTACTGGGCGATCAGGTCCTCGCCGAGCGACACGAAGTAGGCGAACTCGCCGGCGGCATCGGTGATCACGCAGTGCAGCGCGTCGTGCTCGATGTGCGCGGTGGGGGCGCCGAGGCGTCCGTCGACCACCGGCCACACCTCACCCCAGCCGCCGTGGTAGGACGCGCCGAGCAGCAGCCCGCCATCGCGGGACAGGTGCAACGAGGCAAGCGGGTGCGCGATGGGCGCGCGCCCGGTCTCGGTGAGGACGCCGCTGGCGCGGTCCAGGCTGAGGGTGAGGATGGCGGGAGTCGGGTCCTTGGTGGCGCAGTAGACCAGAGCGCGCGCGGCGTCCACGGCGAAGGTCGAACAGCCGGCCCCGACCCGCGAGGTCGCGAGGGGTTCGAGGGCGTCGCCGCCGAGGCGATACGAGGTGAGGGTGCCGTCGGCTGAGTTGCCGACGATGACGATGCTCTGCTCTGCCATGACCGACATCGTAGGGTGCGCTGTCTGCTCCGCCCCGGGTGTTGAGACGCCGAACCGGACACCACCCACCCCGCCGGGCACCCCAACCCGTCCGGGACAAGGCACACTGGAAGTCACCCGAGCTGCCGATCACAAGCGGAGGCCTCATGTTCAAGAAGTCCGTCGTTGCCCTCATCAGCGCGGTGACGCTGGCCGCCTGCGTGCAGGCACCCCCGCGCATCACCGCCGAGGAACAGTT
The DNA here is from genome assembly GCF_047602245.1 of Propioniciclava sp. Lineage (GTDB taxonomy): Bacteria > Actinomycetota > Actinomycetes > Propionibacteriales > Propionibacteriaceae > Propioniciclava. The sequence continues at coordinate 1,820,189 of NZ_JASGHT010000001.1, read as the reverse complement.
CGGCACGCCACCCCCCGACGCCCCCTTCGCGGGCAGCGTGTGGGGGCTGGTCGAGGTGGGCGGGCAGGCGTTGACCGCCTCGCGGGCGTCGCTCGAGTTCAGCACCGACGGACGCCTCGACGGCTTCGGCGGCTGCAATCCGTTCGGCGGCAGCTACTCCCTCGACGGCAGCACCCTGAGCATCGGCGACGACATGGTCACCGGCGCCGCCGCCTGCGCCGAGGAGTCCGGCACCGCCGCCGAGAAGGCCCTGCTGGAGGCGCTGCCCCGCACGCACACTTTCGAGGTGGCCGACGGACGCCTCACCCTCACGGCGTCCGACGGCACCACGACCCGGTTCGTCGCGATCCCGCAGACGCTCGGCGGCACCTCCTGGACGGTGAGCACGCTCGGGACCGGCACCGCGCTGACCGGGGTGATCGAGGGCACCGAGCTGACCGTCGCCTTCACCGAGGAGGGGAAGGCCAGCGGCAAGGCCGGCTGCAACGGCTTCGGCGGCGACTTCACCGACGTGGACGGCGTCCTGACCGTGACCGAGCTCGCCGGCGAGGCGGCCGCCTGCACCGAGCCCGAGGGGATCATGGAGCAGGAGACCGCGTTCCTGAACGCGCTCGGCTCACCGGCGTTCATCCATCGCGACGCCCGCGGGCTCACCCTGCGCGACGTCCAAGAGGGCAGCATCGTGATGCAGCTCGTCGCGAAGAGCTGAGCCGGCCATGATGGCCCGCCGACTGACCGTGGCGCTCGCGCTAGCGCTGCTGCTGGCCGGCTGCGTCTCACCACCGCCGCGCTCGCCGTCGGCTCCCGGCCCGTCCAAAGGCCCGGCCGGCACCTCCTGGATCGTCACCGGCATCCTGGACCGCCAGGCGGTGACCAGCCCGATCCCCGGCACCGAGCTGACCGTCGAATTCGGGACCGACGGCACCGTCCGCGGCTCGGCGGGCTGCAACGGCTACGCGGGCCCGTACACGGTCACCGACGGCGCGATCAGCGTCGGCCCGCTCGCCCACCAGGAGATGGGCTGCGTCTCCCCGGAGGGAATCATGGAGCAGGAAGCCGCATTCTTCGCGGCATTCGAGTCGGCCAGCACCATTGAGCGCCAGCCGGCCCTGCTGATCCTGCGGACGCCCGAGGGCGGCACCGCCCTGATTCTCACTGTGAAGAGTTGAAGATGCGGCGGTCTCCTCTTCTAGACTGAACCATCCCGAAGAGGGGAGGAATGCCTTGTCGGACATGGTCATCGGACTCGTCACCCTGCTGATCGGACTGTTCTTCTGCTTTCGCGGCCAACCGCTGGTGCGCGTCGCCCTCACCGTGTGGGGGGCGCTCATCGGCTTCAGCCTCGCGACCGGCCTGCTCAGTTCCGCCAGCGGAGGCTCCGCCCTGTCGGCGCCGCACGAATGGGTGATCGCCTGCGTCACCGCCCTCGTCTTCGGCGTCCTGGTGCACGCCTTCTATACCCTCGGCGTCCTCGTCGCGGCCGGCTCGGTCGGCGCATCGCTGGCGACGACCGTGTCCTCACTGGCCGGCTGGGCCGACGGCACCACCCGGATCGCGCCCTGGGTCGGTGCGGCGATTCTCGTCGTCATCGCGCTCGCGGTGAACCTCGCCGACCTGCTCATCGTGCTGGTCAGCGCTATCGGCGGGGCGCTGGCGATCGTGAGGGGCGCGGCCCTGGTGTTGCACCGCTTCGACACCGGCGACTTCGACACCGCGGTCGCCCTGCTGCGAGCCGGCTGGCCGCCGGTGGTCTTCGCGCTCTTCGCGATCGCGGGAGCAGCGGCCCAGCTGCGCCGGCGACAGCTGTCCCGCTAGCGGACGCCGGCCTGATCGTTGGTCTCGGTCGAGCCTGCGGTGGTTGGGCCCGATTTGAGCACGCGGCGTCCGGCGCTGTAGGGTAACGACCCGGTGCAAGACACGGGCCTATAGCTCAGACGGTTAGAGCGCCGCCCTGATAAGGCGGAGGTCACTGGTTCAAGTCCAGTTAGGCCCACCCACGGAACTCCCGACCACTGCGGTCGGGAGTTCTGCTGTTTTCTGCGGTCTCCATGGGCAGTCATGAGCGGACGCCCGCCCGGGTTAGTCACGTTCGCCCGGGTTAGTCACACTCGCCCGGCATGTCGCCCGGTGTAGTCACTGTCGCCCGGGTAGGAAACAGGGCGACAGTGCGGAAACCGGGCGACGTGCGGCGCTTCCGGCCAGAGCGTCGGCGTCGCCGCCGGCTCCGTGTGAAGTTGGCGCTCTAGAGTGCCAACTTCACACTCTGGGTCAGGCGACGGACCGTGCCGGGGTGGACTTGGCGCTGCGGACGAAGCCGAGGATCTCGGCCAGGGCGTCATCGGCGCGGAGCTCACTGCCGTCCGGCAACTTGATCACACCGGCCTCGGCGGTGATGCCGAGCGCCTGGCGCATCGTCGTCACCCAGCTACGGTCCGGGTCATCGCCACTGACGTGGATGTCGGGACGGTCGAGAAGCCGGTTGAGGGCCGCGTCGACCTCGTCGCGCACGATCTCGCGCAGGTCTTCCTTGGTTGCCATGATCTCCTCCTGAACAGGGTTGGGTGTCGGTGACGGAGACCCGTCTTGAATCCAGCGGTAGGCGCCATCACCTGGGCATTCGGTCGACTGACGGTCCCGGTGCCCGATCCGCTTGAGTGGACGGCCCGCGCGCTGCTCCGCCTCGGCGAAGAGCGCGCGGATCGTGGTCTTGGCGGCGTCGCTGACCTCGGCGCCGGTGCCGTCGAGGTAGAGCACGCTGTAGACCGTGCCGCCGCGATTCTTGATGCTGCCGTCCTGGCGGTCGAAGCCGCGCAACTCATAGGCATTGCCGCGCGTATCGACGGCATGGTTGTAGGCGATGTCGGTCCAGCGACGCTTGTCCTGGTGTAGGGCCTGGTACTGGCGAAGCCTCGCGCTGACCTCGGCGTCCGTGGTGGGAGCGGTCTTTTCAGCGCCGGGCCAATGCAGCGCGACGTCCACGACTTTTCCCCACGGCATCCGGGTGATCCCGGTGGCAGCTTTCGCGCCCCAGAACGATCGGGGCTTGATGTTCACGGACATGTGCGTCCCCTTTCAGTGTCGCGATGCACAGCGTGCGGTCGCTCATTCGAACAACGAGCCATCGAGGCGGTGCACCACGTTCACCCGGGTGACCAACGCGGCGGTGCGCGGGTCGAGACCGGCGCTGTAGGACACGCTCTGGAACGGACGATCGAGATCCCACAGATCCCCGACGCCGGCGTCCACCCGCCACCGGAGGGTCGGGGTGACCCCGATGATGTCGCCGCAGCTGTCGATCAACTGCATCTGGACGCTGCCGGAGCGGTCGCTCCAGCTGGTGTTCTGGAGACGGACGTCCGCGCTGATCTTTGCCTTGCCGCGGTCAAGGTGACCGGTGGTCTCCACGCTCACGATCCCGCTGACCATCGGCGGACGGCGGCGCGGCAGTTCTCCCTCCAGCTCCACGTCCAGAAGACGAATCGTGTACCTGCTGCTCTTGGTGAACTCAAGGCGATCGGCCTGAGCCTTCGGCACGCACAGGTCGGGCTGCTTCCTCGGCGGGGTTGGTTTGCGGGGCGAGCACTCCTGAAACACCGGGCATCGGTCGGCCCGGACGACCGGTTCCGCCAGGGCGGGCGCGGCGCTCAGGGCGAGGGTGGTCAGACCCAAAGCCGCCGCCGTGATGATCCGGGTGAAGGAACTCTTGAAGGTATTCATGATGGCCTCCTGACATCGTTCGCCCGGGGTTCCGGGTGATGACCTCAGACTCCCGGCCGAAGCGTCCCGCCGAACAGGGACATTGACCCGGACCGCGCGGGACACCATCACCGCGGCCGAGGCCGGCGCGGCACAGCTCAGCGAGGCAATTCAGCGGGGCAGCCGCAACCGGATCGTCGTGCCGGTGGCACCACTGTCGACGGCGAACTGGCCGCCGAGCTCTTCGGCTCGGTGCCGCATCGACTCCATACCGACACCACCATCGCGCGGGTTCGCCCCGCCGTGTCCGTCGTCGCGGATCTCCACCTCGACCCCCGCCCCCGAGCCGTCGAGGGTGACCCAGACCTGCTCGGCGCCCGCATGCCGCGCCGCATTCGACAGTGCCTCGGTGACGATGCGGAACACCGCCACCTCGACGGCCGCGCCCAGCTCGGTGAGGTCGCCGGAGGAGGCCACGGTCACCGACGGCACCGGCCCGATCGCCTCGGCGCGCTGCTCGATCGCCGCGAGCAGCCCCCGATCGAGCGCACCGGGACGCAGCCCGTCGACGATGCGCCGGATCTCCTGGCTGCATTCGGTCAGGGTGTCCTGCACCGAGATGAGCGGGTCGGCGGACGCGTTGAGGGGCTCCGCGTCCGCCGTCCGGGACGCGTTGCGGGCGGCCGCGACCTGCATGCGCGCCCCCGCGATCGCCGGGCCGAGCCCGTCGTGCAGGTCGCGGCGGATGCGGAGGCGTTCGTCCTCGCGGCTGCGCACCAGCGACTCGCGCGCCTGGCGCAGTTCGAGCGTGATCCGGTAGGAGCGGGCCGCGATGGCGGCTTGGCCCGCGACGTCCTGCAGCAGTTCAACCTCGCGCGGGGTGAACGCCTCGCCGATCCGGCGCGGCGCCACCATCAGCCGCCCTACCTCCTCGCCGTGCGCGCGCATCGGGAAGGCACTCAACTCGGCCTGGGGACGTCCGTCCTCGACGGCCGTGAGCGTCTGCCCGTCGCTGCCCCGGACCTCCATCCGCACATACGGCACCCGCAACGATCCACTGACCGCGGCCACCAGGTCGGCCAGCAGTTCACCGGGGTCGGACGCCGCCTGCATCCGGCGTCCGAGATCGCCGAGCACCTTCAGCGGATCGTCGCGCTCGCCGAAGAGCAGCCGGTCGACCGCGCGCTGCACGCGCCGCCGCACCGGGTCGAGGCCGACCGTGATCGCCGCCGTGCCGAGCGCCGCGGCGATCACCGCCTGGTCGGCCACAGCGGTGACGTCGAGCAGTGTGACCGCGGCGTTGATCAGCGCGACCGTACCGCCGAAGACCGCGAACAGGCATGCGGTGAGCACGAACCACACCAGTGATCGGTTCACCAGCAGGTCGAGATCGTCGAGGTGATGAGCGAGGATCGCCACGCCCATGCCCAGGGGCACCGCCAGCAGTCCGGGAACGGTGGCGTACGGCACACCCATCGCATCGAGGATGATGCCGCCCACGATCAACAGGCCCGCGGGCAGCAGCGCACGCAGCTGGCTGCGCTCGAGCGGAGTGGCCCGTTGGGCACGCCGGACGAGATCCACCACGGCACCCGCCGCGGCGAGGACCACGATCGTGATCGCCACCAGCGTGCTCACCCGCAGGACCAGCATCTCGCCCTGAGCCAAGTTCTCGTTGAGCAGGCCTCCTGGATCGAGGTAGGCGGCACACGCCAAAGTGAGGGTGGCGACGGCGCCCGCGATCAGCATGACCAGCAGGAGACCGCGTCGTCTGGTGCCGATCGCACGCCCTTCGGGGTAGAGCACCAGCGTCGCGACGACCAGCACCAACGGAACCCACCACGCCGACTCAGCCACCAACGCCCACACGTCGATGGCCGCCCATGCCATCGCGGCGACCGCGAGCAAAGCCGTGAGCCCGACCAGGCTGAGGAACAGTCCGACGGCGTTCGCAGGCCGGGCCAGCACCAGGAAGATTCCCACCGGAATGCACCCCAGTGCCAGCACCACCAAGGGCGCGGCCGTCGGTCCATTCATGTCACTGTGACCGAGCCAGACCCCCGCCCCTGCCAGTGCAATGAACACCCCGGCGATCACGACGAGGCCCCCGGCCATCATCATGATCGCCGGGGATCGCGGCACACCCGGACGATTCACCCGAAGATGGTGCGCCAGAGTTTGTAGAGCCACCCACCCTCATGTTTGCCTCTCGCAGTCTCGCCCGGCTCCGTCGAAGCGGCGCTGACCTCGCTCAACAATGCGGGCAACCGTCCTTGGTCGAGGAGCTCCGAGAGATGCCGGAGGCGGGCGCGGGCGTCGTCATCGTCGGCTCGGCTGGTAACCCATTCCAGAACACGGCCGATCCGGTCCGCCATCTCGTCGGGGACGGCCGGATCGCTGGCGATGAACCCCCTCAATCTGAGGTCCGAGCGCAGCAGGGGATGGAGACGGTGTCCGGTCTCGTCGTAGAAGTCGAGTTCTGCGTCGCTAGGGAAGCTCCAGCCAGACAGGGTGGGGCGGCCCTGACCACGAGCCACCAGTTCGGACGGGAAACCCGCCTGCATCCAGTGATCATCGGCTGATAGGGCAAGAATGCGGCCGGTGGGTGCTGAATCGTCGGGCATCTGCGCCTCCTCGGCGTGAGCTTCGTAGGATGCCCGCGAGTATGGCAGTGTCCGAGGCGCGGAAACAGCACAATGGCGTATCAGTTAACTCATCCGACGAGCCGCGAAGGGGTGGAGATGACCGACCGGGCAGCGATGCTGGTGATGGTGGTCGACGACCATCCGGTCGTCCGCCGCGGCCTGGTGGCCCTACTCGGCACCGAACCGTGGGTGGAACGGGTGCTCGAGGCGGATTCGGTGGCCGGCGCCGAACGGCTCGCGGCCGAGCACCCGGTGCGGCTGGCCGTCGTGGATGTCGGCCTGACCGACGGCGACGGCATCGAGTTGACCCGGCGGCTTCGGGCGTCTCATCCGCAGCTATCGGTGCTGGTGCTGACCATGACGGCCGACCCGGATCTGGCCCGCGCCGCCCTGGCGGCGGGCGGATCGGGCTTTCTGGTCAAGGAGACCGATCCCGACATCCTGCTGGCCGCCCTCCGCACCGTGCGCGACGGCGGGCTCGTCGTCGGCCCGCACCTGCCGGACGCCCGCCAGGTGATCGCCGAGCCCGTGCGCGAGATTCCGCGTCCGTTCGCACGGCTCACGCCCCGTGAACTGCAACTGGTGCGCCTGGTGGCCTCCGGCGCGGCCAACGCCCAGATCGCCCGTCGGCTGTCGATCACCGACAAGACCGTCCGCAACCAACTGTCCGGCATCCTGGTCAAGGTCGGGGCCTCTGACCGGGTTCATCTCGCCCTTCTGGCCCGCGACCACGGGCTGATCTGACGCACTAGAGTCGACGGCGATGAAAGACATCCGCCTGATCGCGTCCGACATGGACCACACCCTGCTCACCACCGAAGGCGAACTGCCGCCCGGGTTTCGCGACGACCTGCGTCGTCTCGCCGACGCGGGCATCACCTTCGCGGCCGCGAGCGGGCGTCCGCTGGCGAACCTGATCGAGTTGTTCCCGCCGCGCGGCGACGAGATCGCCTACATCGGCGACAACGGGGCGGTGCTGCGCCTGGGCGAGGCGACGCTGTTCCGCAGCCTGCTGCCCCGGGATGACTACCGTGCCGTGATGCGGTTCACGCTCGAGGCGACCCGCGGCGTGCCGGTGGTGTGCGGGGTCGACGCGGGCTATCTGCTCGCCAAACATGCCGAATACGAGGACTACCTGAGCACCTTCTTCCCCGAACTCGTCTTCGTCAATGGCGTCGACGACATCGACGTGGACGCGGTGAAGGTGTCGTCCTACTTCCCCGACGGCGACAGCCGCGCCGTGCACGATCAGGTATTCCAGCCCGAGTACGGCACCCGCTATTCGCTCACCACCGGAAGCCCGGTGTGGGTCGACATCATGAGCCCCGGCGTCCACAAGGGCAACGCGCTGCTCGCACTGGCCGCGCATCTCGGCCTGGGCCCGCACCAGATGATGGCGTTCGGCGATGCCGACAACGACCTTCAGATGCTGGACGCCGTGGCGCACAGTTACGCGGTGAGCAACGCGACCGAGACGGTCCGGAGGCGAGCCCGGTTCCTCGCCGACTCCAATGACGCCCACGGCGTCCAGCGGGTGATCCGCGAAGTGCTGGCGGCCCACGCCGCGGCCTGACCGGCACCGGAAAAGCCCGCCGCAGCGGCGGCACACCCCGCCGCGTCCTCGCGCGGGAGAACCTGACTCACCCCAGCGGGAAAACCGTCGGTCGCGGGTGGAATACTGGTGGCCATGACGGGGGGCACCGTGGACCTTTCCTTGCACGGCGGCAAGGGCCTGAATCTCACCAGGCTGCGCGACGCCGGCCTGCCCGTTCCCCCGTTCGTGATCGTCGACACCGGCGAGTACGACGCGTTCGTTGCCGCCCACGAGCTGTCCGGCGTCATCGCCGGCGCGCTGGCACGCCCCGGCGCCGAGGCGTCCGTCATCATCAGGGACGCGTTCGCCTCCGCCACGCTCAGTGCCGAGCAGCGCGCCCGCCTGCTGAACGCACTCGCACCGCTGTTGACCGACGGCGCCCTGGCCGGCCCCGTCGCGGTGCGGTCCTCAGCCACCGCCGAAGATCTGCCGGGGCTGTCGTTCGCCGGCCAGCAGGACAGCTTCCTCGACGTCGCCACCGTCGAGGACGTGCTCGCCCGCATCGTCGAATGCTGGTCCTCGCTGTGGACCGAACGCGCCCTCGCCTACCGCACCCGCAACGGCATCGACCACGCGCAGGTCTCGATCGCCGTCGTGGTGCAGGCGATGGTGGACGCCGACGCGGCCGGCGTCCTGTTCACGGCGAACCCCCGCACCGGAAAACGCTCCGAGTCGGTCGTGGACGCCGTCCTCGGCCTGGGCGAGGCCCTCGTCTCGGGCCAGGTCACCCCCGACAACTTCGTGTGCGACACCATGTCGGGCGAGGTGCTCAGCCACCGGATCGAGGGGGCGCAGCCCAGCCTGAGACCCAGTCACCTGCAGGCGCTCCTCGCGCTCGGCCGGCGCGTCGTCGAGCTCTACCGCGAACCCATGGACATCGAATGGGCCCGCCTGGGTGACGAACTGTTCGTGCTGCAGGCCCGGCCGATCACCTCGCTGTACCCGCTGCCCGCCCCCAATCCCGGCCCGTACGCGAACCCCGAGGTGTGGTTCAGCTTCGGCGCGTTCCAAGGGCTGCTGGAGCCGATCACCCCGCTGGGCCGCGACGCGATCCGCATCCTGCTGGCGGGCGCCCCGCGCATCGTCGGCCGCAGGATCGACTGGCGCACGAACCGGTCTATCCAGCCGGCCGGCGAACGGTTGTGGATGCGCCTCGACGGGCTGATGCGGATCAGGGCGATCCGCACGATCCTCGACGAGTTCTTTCCGTACGTGGAGCCGGCCTCGGCGGCGATCATGGCCGAGTTGGCGGCCGAGCCCGAGTTGCGCCCCACCCGCGCGATGCCGTCGGCCCGGCTGATGGCAGCGATGGCGACCGTGCTGCCCGGGGTGGTGACCCGGATGCGCTCGGCCGAAGCCAACCCGGTGGCCGCCCGGCGGGCGCTCGACCGTGCCTGCGAGGACCTCGTCCGCCAGATCGGTCGCGAGATCGAGGTGGCCGGCCGCAAGGCCACCCCGCAGGAGCGGCTCACCGCGCGCGTCGACGCCCTGGACTCGATGGGCCGGCGGGCCTTGCCCACCTTGCTGCCCGTGTTCGCGCCGATCATGTTGCCGTCGATCCTCAACCTGCGCCGCATCCGCGAACTGGCCGCACGCACCAAGCTGCCGGACGCCGAATCGCTCGCGCTGGCCGTGATGCGGGCCCTGCCCGGCAATGTCACCACCAGCATGGATCTTGCCCTCGCCGACGTGGCGTTCGCCATCCGCGGCGACGCGACCTCGTGGGGCTGGGTGGCGGAGACCGCGGCGTCCGACCTGGCCCGGCAGTTCCGCACCGGACGCCTGCCGCGCGTCGCCCAGCACGCCATCGCCGGATTCCTCGACGTCTACGGCATGCGCGGCGTCGCCGAGATCGACCTGGGCGCCCCGCGCTGGCGCGAGGACCCGACCCCGGTGATGCACACGATCAAGAGCTACCTGGCGCTGCCCGCCGACGCGCACCCCCGCGAGGTGCACCGGGCCGGCCAGCACGAGGCCGGGCGTTCGATCCGCCGCATGATGGACGCCTCCACGCCCGGCCGCGCGCAAAAGGTGAAGCGGGCCGCGCAGACGATCCGCTCGCTGGCCGGCGCACGCGAGACGCCCAAGTTCACCCTGGTCCGCTGCCTGGGCCTGATCCGCGAGGGCATCGAGGCGTCCGCCGCCGAGCTCGTCGAGCAGGGCCGGCTGGCATCCACAGCCGACATCGCGTTCCTGCGCACCGACGAGTTGCGCCGCGCCTTCACCGCCGAATGGCACGAGGTGGTGGCCCACCGCCGCGCGCTGCGCGAGACGGAATCGCGGCGCGCCCAGGTGCCGCGGGTGCTGGTCTCCGACGGCCGCACCTTCTACGAGGGTCTCGGCGGTGACGGCGACCTCCGTGGTGCCGGCGTCTCGCCAGGGGTCGCCGAGGGCGTCGTCCGCGTCGTGCACGACCCGCGCACCACCCAGCTGCGCCCCGGCGAGATCCTGGTCTGCCGTGGCACCGACCCGGCCTGGACGCCGCTGTTCCTCACCGCGTCCGCGCTGATCACCGAGGTGGGCGGCATGATGACCCACGGCTCGGTGGTCGCCCGCGAGTACGGCATTCCCGCGGTCGTCGGCGTCCACGATGCGACGACAGCCCTGACCGACGGTCAGCGCATCCGGATCGACGGAACCTCAGGCCAGATCGTCATCCTGTGATGCACCGAGCCCTTTGATGCATATTCGAATCAAGTGATGCGGTTCTGCATCACTCTCCGAGGAAAGCCCTCCTTTTTCGCAAGGATCTGCCACTCGGCGGGCGTGGAGCCGCCTCTGGACGCCGTTGAGTGGTTGATTCTTGCGAAGCGGACGCCGATGCCGACGCTCCGGGTCGGACGCGCCGCACGCCGCCCGGTTTCCGAACCGTCGCCCTGTTTCCTACCCGGGCAACGGTGACTACACCGGGCGACAATCCGGGCGAACGTGTCCAACCCGGGCGGCGTGGCCGGGCCACTTCCCCAGGAGTCTCCGATCACCCTCACGGTCGACGTACGGGAGGGCCTGATCGGCCTACCCGACCACCAGCAGCAGGTCGCCGCCTTCCACGGCCTGCGAGTGCTGCAGCGCGAGCCGCTGCACCGTGCCCGCCACCGGTGAGGTGATCGAGGCCTCCATCTTCATCGCCTCGATGGTCGCGACCTGGTCGCCCACGGCGACCTCGGCTCCCACATCGACGGTCAGGGTGACCACTCCCGAGAAGGGCGCGGGCACCTCGCCCGGGTTCGCCGGGTTGGCGCGTTCGGCGGCGACGATGTTGGTGCTGACCGCGTTGTCCCGGACGCTGACCCGGCGCATCTGGCCGTTGATGGTGGCCATCACTGGACGCATGCCGCGCTCGTCCGGATCGCCGATGGCCTGCAGGCTCATCAACAGCGTCTTGCCGCGCTCGATGGGCACCTCGTGCTCCAGTCCCGGCTCCAGGCCGTGCAGGAACTGCCGGGTGGTCAGCACCGACAGGTCGGAGTACCGCTCGGTGGCCTCCTCGAAATCCCTGGTCGGGCCGGGGAACAGCAGCCGGTTGAGCGTGCGCCGCGGGGAGGACGCCAGCGCCGCGGCGTCCTCATCGGACAGTTCGGTCTCGACCGGGCGGGTGCGGCGTCCGGCCAGCGCCTTGGTGCGGAACGGCTCGGGCCAGCCTCCGGGCGGGTCGCCGAGGTCGCCGTTGAGGAACCCGATCACCGAGTCGGGAATGTCGTAGCGCTGCGGGTCGGCCTCGAAGGCGTCCGGATCGATGCCCTGGGCGACGAGGGCGAGGGCGAGGTCGCCGACCACCTTGGACGACGGCGTCACCTTGACCAGGTTGCCGAGCATCTTGTTGGCGGCGGCGTACATGTCCTCGATGGCTTCGAAGCGGTCGGCCAGGCCGAGCGCGATGGCTTGCTGGCGCAGGTTGGAGAGCTGCCCGCCAGGAATCTCGTGGTGGTAGACCCGCCCGGTCGGCCCGGGCAGGCCCGATTCGAACTCGCCGTAGATGAGCCGGACGGCCTCGAAGTACGGCTCCAGCTCTTCGGCGGCCTGCAGCGACAGCCCGGTGGCGCGCTCGGTGTCGTCGGTGGCGGCGATCAGCGCCGACATGGACACCTGCGAGGTGGTGCCCGCCCACGCCGCCGAGGCGACGTCGACGGCGTCCACACCCGCGTCGATGGCCGCGATCAGGGTCGCGAGCTGGCCGCCGGCGGTGTCGTGGGTGTGCAGGTGCACCGGCAGGTCGAAGTTCTGCCGCAGCGCGCGCACCAGCTTCGCCGCCGCGGGGGCGCGGAGCAGGCCGGCCATGTCTTTGATGGCGAGCATGTGCGCGCCGGCCTCGACGAGTTGCTCGGCCAGCTTGAGGTAGTAGTCGAGCGTGTAGAGCGTCTCGCCGGGCGAGGTCATATTGCCCGTGTAGCACAGCGCCGCCTCGGCGACGGCGTGGTCGGTCTCGCGGACGGCCTCGATCGCCGGCCTGATCTGGTCGACGTTGTTGAGGGCGTCGAAGATGCGGAAGATGTCGACACCGGTGGACGCCGCCTCGGCGACGAACGCCTGCGTGACCGCGAGCGGGTAGGGCGTGTAGCCGACCGTGTTGCGGCCGCGCAGCAGCATCTGGATCGGCAGGTTCGGCATCAGTTCATGCAGCGCGGCCAGCCGGGCCCACGGATCCTCCTTCAGGAACCGCAATGCCACGTCGAAGGTCGCCCCGCCCCAGGCTTCGACCGAGAACAGCTCGGGCATCATCCGGGCCAGGTGCGGGGCCACGTTGATCAGGTCACGGGTGCGCACCCGGGTGGCCAGCAGCGACTGGTGGGCGTCCCGGAAGGTGGTGTCGGTGACGGCCACCGCGGTCTGCGCGCGCAGGGCCTGGGCGAATCCCTCGGGCCCGAGTTCGAGCAGTTTCTGCCGTGACCCGGCCGGCGGATCGGTCTTCAGGTCGATCTCGGGCAGCTTGGTGCGGGCGACGATCGGCGTCCGCGGTTCGCCGTGCGGACGGTTGACGGTCTGCTCGGCGAGGTAGCGCAGCAGCCGGGTGGCCCGGTCGGCGGAGACGTGCGGGCGCAGCAACTCGGGGCGCTCGTCGATGAACGAGGTGGTGACCCTTCCGGCCAGGAAGTCCGGGTCGGACAGGACGCCGCGCAGGAAGGCGATGTTGGTGCTCACCCCGCGAATGCGGAACTCGGCGAGCGCCCGCTGCGCGCGCCGGGCCGCGGTGGCGAAGTCACGGCCGCGGCAGGTGAGCTTCACCATCATCGAGTCGAAGTGGGCGCCGATCTGCGCGCCCGCGAACACGGTACCGCCGTCGAGCCGGACGCCCGCGCCGCCCGGCGTCCGGTACACGCTGACCGTGCCGGTGTCGGGACGGAACCCGTTGGCGGGATCCTCGGTGGTGACCCGGCATTGCAGCGCGGCCCCGCGGACGTGGATGCCGTCCTGGGACAGGCCGAGATCGGCGAGCGTCTCCCCGCCCGCGATGCGCAGCTGGGAGGAGACCAGGTCGACGTCGGTGACCTCTTCGGTGACGGTGTGCTCGACCTGGATGCGCGGGTTCATCTCGATGAACACGTAGCGGCCGTCCCCGCCGAGCAGGAACTCGACCGTGCCAGCATTCACGTAGCCGATGTGCCGGGCGAAACGGACGGCGTCCGCGCACATCGCCTCGCGGGTCTCGGCCGGCAGGTTGGGCGCGGGGGCGAGTTCGACGACCTTCTGGTGGCGGCGCTGCACCGAACAGTCCCGCTCGAAGAGGTGGATGACCTCGCCGGTGGCGTCGGCGAGCACCTGCACCTCGATGTGGCGCGGGTCGATGACGGCCTGCTCGAGGTAGACCCGGCCGTCGCCGAACGCGGCGTCCGCCTCGCGCATCGCCTCTTCGAGGGCGGCGGGCAGCTTGTCGGGGTCGTCGACGCGGCGCATGCCGCGCCCGCCGCCCCCGGAGACGGCCTTCACGAACACGGGATAGCCGATCTGCTCGGCGGCGGCAACCAGGGCGTCCACATCCTCGGACGGTTCTGCGCCCTGCAGCACCGGCAGGCCGGCCTCGCGGGCCGCGGCGATCGCGATCGCCTTGTTGCCGGTCAGCCGCAGCACCTCCGCGCTCGGGCCGACGAAGGTGATGCCCTCCTCGACACAGCGGCGCGCCAGGCCGGCATTCTCGCTGAGAAACCCGTAGCCGGGATAGATCGCGTCGGCGTGCGCCGCCTTGGCCGCGCTGATGATGCCCTCGACGTCGAGGTAGGCGCGGACGGGGTGACCCCGCTCGCCGATCTCATAGCTCTCGTCGGCTTTCAGCCGATACTCGGCGAGGCGATCCTCGTAGGGAAAGACGGCGACCGTCTTGACGCCGAGTTCGGTCGCGGCGCGGAACGCGCGAACCGCGATCTCTCCACGATTGGCGATGAGGACCTTCGAGAACATGCGCGAACCCTTCCGATGGGCGGTCGTTCGCACAATCTAGCCCCCGGACGCACTCCAGCGGGATGCCCTGACGTCACGATTTTTCTGCGACGCCGCGCCCGGGTCAGTGGGCGCGCGCGGGCTCGTGGGCGCAGAACGGTTCTTCGGCGAGGTAGTCGCCGGTCATCGCGTACGCCCGGGCGCGACTGCCGCCGCAGGCGTCCCGGAAGCCGCACACCCCGCACTTGCCCTTGAGCAGGGTGCGGTCGCGCAACTGCTTGAACACCGGGGAGTTGCGGTAGATCTCGATGATGTCGTCGTCGCGGATGTTGCCCGCCTTCACCGGCAGGAAGCCTGAGGGGTAGACGTCGCCGACGTGCGAGATGAACACGAAGCCGTCGCCATCGTTGACGTTGCGGGCACGCCCGATGCCGTCGGACTGCGAATAGTGCATGCCCCGGGTCATCACCTCGCGGACGTCCTCGTCGGCGCCCGCGCGCACCTCAGCCCGCTTGCGCTGCATCACCACACGCGAGTACTGCGGCGCGGCGGTAGCCTTGATGTCGAACGGTGCGGTCTTCGACAGGTCGTAGAGCTGGTGGAAGACCTGCTCGAACTCGGCGGCGGACGCCACGTCATCGGCCTTCGCGCGGCCCATCGGGACCAGGAAGAACACCTCCCAGAACACGACGCCGAGCGTGGTCATCAGTTCGGTCATCGCGTCCATGTCGTCGATGTTCGCCTTGCGGATCACCGTGTTGACCTGGGTGGACAGCCCCACCTCCTGCGCCTCACGCAAGATGCGCAGGCCGTGGTCGAAGCTGCCCTGGACCCGGCGGAACTCATCGTGGATGGATGCGTTCGAGCCGTCGAGGGAGATCGCCAGCCGGGTAAGGCCGACGTCCTTGAGCTGCTGCATCAGCTCCTTGGTGGCCAGCGAGGTGGTGGCCGGCGTGATGCCCATCCGCAGGCCGATCTCGGCGCCGTAGCCGACCAGCTCAACGATGTCGGGACGCTTGAAGCAGTCGCCCCCGGAGAACACGAACACGATCGGCCCGAACTCGCGGAACCGCTTCATCATCGCCTTCGCCTCGGCGGTGGTCAGCTCGCCGCAATCGCGCAGCGGCTGGGCCATCGCGCGGCAGTGCTTGCACGCCAGGTCGCAGGCCTGGGTCGTCTCCCAGATCGCGATGAAGGGCGCCGAGTCGAAGTTGAGGTTGCGCCGCGAGGCGCCGTGCCCACCCGGGTGACCCCCGGGATGCCCGCCCGGGTGCCCGCCGCGTCCAGGGTGACCGCCCGGATGTCCGGTGGGGTGACCGACGGGGTGCGCGGGGCGTCCGTGAGCGGGAGTGGTCATGAGGACCACCTTACTACGACACCAGGTAGTAGGGATGGGGTGGCCGGATGCCACCAGGTCCGGAGACCGGCCCCCGGTTGATCGGCGTCCTACGATGGCCGGACACACCCGAGGAAGGTGCCCGATGCTGCACACCACCGATGTCACCGTTCCCGTCGGCACGCCCGGCCCTGGCGGGGACGGCATGCCGGCCGCCGTCTACCACCCCGCCACCGAAGGCGGAGCCGGCATCGTGCTGGTGCAAGAGATCTTCGGCCGCAGCGAGTACCTGCGCGGGCGGGCGTCCGATCTAGCCGACCTCGGCTACACCGTCGTCGTGCCGCAGATCTATTGGCGCCTGGGGCTCGACGTGATCCCCGAGGCGTCCGAGGATTCGCTGATGACCGGCATGGGCGCGGTGACCGCGCTCGACTGGCCGCTCGCCGTCGCGGACGTCCGCGACACCGTGGCCTGGCTGCGCGGCGAACTCGCCGGCGAGGAGGGCGTGGCGCTGGTCGGCTTCTGCTTCGGCGGCGGGCTCGCCTTCGCCGCGGTGCAGGACGCCTCCGGTCCCGGCCGCGCGGACGCCCTGGTCAGCTACTACGGCTCGGCGCTGCCCGGGCTGGTGGACGGGCCCGCGGTCGACGTGCCGAGCCTGCACCACTTCGGCGACGCCGACGCGTTCATTCCCGCCGACGACCGCGCACGCATTCAGGAAGTCGTCGAGGCCGATGGCGCCGAGTTCCATCTGTGGGAGGGCGCCAACCACGCCTTCGACAACCACCTCGCCTCATGGCATCACCCCCAGGCTGCGCGCGAGGCCTGGGAGGTCACCGTGGAGTGGCTGGCCGAGCACCACCCGTACTGACCGGCGCCCGGCCTATCCTGGACGTCGTGACCTCCCGCCCACCCGCCGTATTCGCCTGCGCCCTGATCGGCGCGCTGCTGCTGAGCGCGTGCAGCGGACCCGCCTCCGCCGAGCCTGCCGTCTCCCCCGCCGCGTCTGGTTCGATCGCGGTTCCGGCACCGACCTCCGAGCCGGCCCCCACTGCGTCAGCACAGGCCGAACCGTCCACCGAGCCCGCCCCGCCGTCGGTGCCGGCATCGGCGTCCGCATCGGCTTCGAGGCCGGCCACCCCGGAGGCGATCGCACCCGCCGATCCGCCCACCCGCCGCGGCACGGCGTCCGTCTCCGACGACCGCACCGGCAAGGCCCTCGACACCCCGTTCACGGTCGACGGCGTTGTGGTGGTCAGCAAGAAGCACCGGGTATCGGCGGGCTATGTTCCGCCCTGGGCGTCCCAGCCGCACGGACTGCACCCGGACGCCTACGCCGCGTTCCAGACCATGGCGGCCGCAGCGAAGAAAGACGGCGCGCCGATCTCGATCCGTAGCGGCTATCGCTCCTTCGCCGATCAGAAGGCCAGCTTCGCCAAGGCGATGAAGCAGTACGACGAGGCCACCGCCCGCCGCTACTACGCCGAGGCGGGGGCGTCCGAACACCAGACCGGCCTCGCCCTGGACGCCTGGGACGGCCGCAACCGCGGCACCGCGTTCGCCCGCACCAAGCAGGCGACCTGGCTGGCCGCGCACGCGCACGAGTACGGATTCATCGTCCGTTACCCCCAGGGCAAGACCGACATCACCGGCTACGCCTGGGAGTCCTGGCACCTGCGCTGGGTCGGCAAGGAAATCTCGTCGACGTTCGGCCCGAACTCAAGCCTCACCCTTGAGGAATACCTCGGCCTCGCCTGAGTCCCCCATCCCCGGCCACTCGCGCGTACGACTTGCACGGATACGCACGAAATTTCGTGCGCAACGGTGCAGATCGTGCGCAACGGCGCGCGGCGCCGCAGGGCAGGCCGCGGAAATGGCCCCCGGCGCGCCCAGGCGGGGCTAAGTTCGTTCTCGGGCGCCACTCGGCGCACCCCGCCGTCCCAGTGAGGTTCTCCCATGTTCGACCTGACCCAGATCACCGCGTCCGAGCAAGGACGCCGCGCCGCCATCGCCGGTAGCCTCGCGGCGGACGCCGACGCGCTGCTCGCCCTCAACCGCGCCATCCACGGCTACGCCGAGATCTCCTTCCAGGAGCATCGCTCGGCGCAGGAGATCACCGATTATCTGGCCGCGCGCGGTTTCACCGTCGAGCACGGTGCCGGCGGCCTGGAGACCGCCTTCGTGGCGACGGCCGGGTCGGGCGAATTCACCGTCGGATTCTGCATCGAGTACGACGCGCTGCCTGAGATCGGGCACGGCTGCGGCCACAACGTGATCACGGGCGCGAGCGTGGGCGCGGCGGTCGCGCTGGCCTCGGTCGCCGACGAGCTCGGCATCACCGTGCAGGCCATCGGCACCCCCGCCGAGGAGCATGGCGGCGGCAAGCAGCTGATGCTGGACGCCGGCGTCTTCGACGGCGTCGACATGGCGCTGATGACGCACGCCGGGCCCGAGATCCCGACGATGAATGTGATCGGTGCCGACTCCAATTCGGTGGTGCGGGTGCGGGCCACCTTCACCGGACGCGGCGCGCATGCGGCCGCCGCCCCCGACCGTGGCATCAACGCGCTGGATGCGGTGGTGGTCTCCCAGGTGGCGGTCGGCCTGCTGCGCCAGCAGATCCCCTCGACCAACCGGGTCGCGGTGATCGTGCGCGAGGGCGGCTACGAGACGAACATCATTCCCGAGCGCGCCGTCGCCGACTTCGAGGTGCGCGCCACCACGCTCGCCGAGCATCACGCCCTGTTCGCGCGCGTGAAGGCGTGTTTTGAGGCGGGCGCGCTCGCCACGGGCTGCACGGTCGAGTTCGCCGACATCGAGCCGCTGTACGAGCCGCTCACCCAGAACGAGGTGATCGGCCGGCACTGGAACGAGGCGATGGGTTCGTTCGGTTACGACGTCGCGCTCAACCCCCCGCGACTGGCCGGGTCGACCGACATGGGCAATGTCAGCAACCGCATCCCGTCCATTCACCCGCTGGCCGGGATCACGGGCGTCACCTGCGCGCTGCACACGGCCGACTTCGCTGCCGCCGCCATTACTGACGCGGCGGACCAGGTGATGTTCCAGTCGGCGCTCGCGATGGCCTGGGCGGCCGAAGCGGTCGCCTCGAACGACGAGGAGCGGACGCAGATCCGTGCCGACAAGGAGGCGCTCCGGATGGCGCTGGCGCAGGCGTCCGCCGACTGACCATCGCGACAAACGCCGACCCGTTTACTCGTATGGATCGGCGCATGTCGTCATACCAGGACGGTAGATGACCGCCCGCAGTTGAGGTATGCCTGGGCTGCCGAGTACCCCCACGGGTGGGACGGCACGACAGTTGCCGACCGACGAGAATGGGCCTGGTTTCGTCGGGGAGACGCAGTCTGTAGGGGAAACGGGCACCCAGAAGGGGGCGGCGTTCCGTGGCGCGACCGAAGCTCGACGCTTCGCTCACCGAGCAGGACGCCGCCCTTGCCGCCGCACGGACGCCGCCCGATCCGACGATCGGGCACGCACCAAAACCGCGGACTCAGTTCAGCGGAGGAACCTGGGACAGGCCGCCCACGAATCCCGTCCTCCAGGCCAGGGCGACCGCGGCCGCCCGGTCGCGCGATCCGGTCTTCATCAGGATGCGCGCCACGTGAGTCTTGACGGTCGCCTCCGACAACACGAGTTCATCGCGGATCTCCTGGTTGGACAGGCCTTGGGCGACGAGCCTGAGCACCTCCTGCTCACGGGGCGTCAGCGAGTCGGTGATCATGGTCGGATCCCCGTCGGTCACCATATGCTCGCGTAGCTTCCCGATCACCCGGCCGGCCATGTCCGGGTCGATCCACGACGCACCGGCGTGGACGCGGCGTAGCGCGTCCGCCAACTGCGCCGGAGCGGCCTGCTTCAGCAGATACCCGCTGGCCCCGGCACGAAGCGCCTCATACATCAGCGACTCATCGTCGAGTGTGGTCAGCGCCAGCACCCGCGTGTGCGTGTAGTGGCGGGCGATCTCGGCGGTGGCCCGGACGCCGTCGAGCACCGGCATCCGCAGGTCCATCAGCACCACGTCCGGACGCTCGGCCTCCACCAGCTTGAGCGCCTCCCGCCCGTCGGCGGCCTTCCCCACTACCTGGATCCCCGGCGTCGCCTCCAGCAGCATCTCCAACCCGGCTCGGATGATCGCCTCGTCGTCGACGATGAGCACCCTCACCATCCCCGCGTCCCCGTCGTCGGTCATACTCATTCCCCCTCATGGATATCCCTCGCCCCCCGGCGTGGATGTGGGGACACACCTGCCCCCTCAGGACTTGGCCAGCGGGATTCTGGCGCGTAGCCGGAACCCCTCGACCTCCTGCGTGGCCTCGAAGGTACCGCCCACGGACGCCAGCCGCTCAGTGAGGCCTGCGAGGCCGTGACCTCCGGATACGCGCAGACGCGCGGCCGGTGCCGCACCTGAGTTCCCCCCGGAGCTCAGGACATCGACCGCGAGTTCGGACCCCCAGTCGATGGAGATCCGCACCTGCGCGCCAGGCCCCGCATGCTTCATGACATTGGCCAGGCCTTCCTGGATGCAACGATAGACCGCCAGATCGACACTTCGGTCAAGCGGCCGGGGCTGTCCGGTCTCACGGACCTGCACGTCGATGCCGTTGGCCCGGGTCGGATCGATCAGGTCGTCGAGGTGCGCGAGCCCACCGAGGCGCTCGCCCGCATCATGAAGATCGGTCGCCTCGGCCGCCTGCAGGGCATCGAGGAGCCGGTGCAGTTCTCGGAGCGCCTGGTGGGCGGCCGACTCGATGTGTCCCAGCGCGGTCGATACCCGTTCCTGCGTGCTGCCCGCGGGCGGTCCGGCCGCGACGGTGAGCGCCCGCGCCCCGCTGGCCTGCAGCAGGATGCCGGCCAGCGAGTGCGCGACGATGTCGTGCAGGTCACGGGCGACGATCCGCCGTTCGGCGAGGCGGGCGGCGCGCTCGGCCTCCTCGAGAGAACGCTCCAGCGACACCATCCGGGCCGATGCCCGGTTGATCATCCGCCCCACCGCCCACGGGCCGACCAGGACGCCCAACCACAGCACATAGCCGAGGCCTCCGAAGAACGGATCGAACTCCTTCATCCGCACCAGCGTGCTCCACTGGGTGGTCATGATCGCGACGATGGACACCCCTAGTCCGACAAGGGCCTGGCGGGGCGATCCGAGCCGTCCCATCACGAAACAGGAGATCACCGTGGCCGTGAACGGCTGCCATTCCGGCATCGACACGGCCAGCGCCAACGAAAGGGACACCGCGATCGCCTGACCCAGGCGTGGCCGCCGCCACGCCATCACCGCGGCAGCGATGGCGAGCAGATCGGCACCGACGAACACCGCGACCGGCACGTGAGCACCCCAGCGAGTGGTGGTGCCACCGTCCCAGCTCACCCACTCGACCATGAAGCCGGTCACCGCCGCCACGACGGTGATCGCCCACCTCATCACCGTGCGGTACGGCAAGCCGGTAAGAAGGGGAAGAGCACACACCACGGCGAGATCTCCGGAGGCTGGGATTCAGCCACCCCCAGGCTCGTCTCCGGGACCGGAATCGGCAGCGGGTGGGTCAGCTCGAGAGCCACCCACGGCCCGGCAGACTCCTCACCACCCGGCGAGGACTCCGGCAGATGGACGGCGACGACATCGATCTCCGCGACGGGAGCATGCTGGCTGGTCTGCGCCGAGACCACGAGCGGCAGCCGGAGAACTCCGACGCCCCGCACGACGACGGTGTCGGGGGCGATGACCTGGGCGGAACCGACCGGTTCGCTCAGCGATCCATCGCCGGTGCGGGTACGGACGGTGACGGTGGGGGAACCGGGGGGAGGTTCGAGATTCATGACCACAGTGTCCTCCGTTGCCACGCCCTTCACCAGTCGTTCTCTCGAACAGACGTCCGGCCCGGTGACGGCGTCGAGGCACAACGAATCGCCGCGCCCCTAGGCAGGAGGAATGCACCCCTCCCGCCCGGGGAATCGCCGCGACTCAGCCCTTGAGGACGGCGGCGATCGACTCGCTCACGTAGCCGACATTGTTGTCGTTCAGCGCCGCCACGCAGATCCGGCCGGTGTCGGTGCCGTACACGCCGAACTCACCGCGCAGCCGGACCATCTGATCCTTGGTCAGGCCCGAGAACGAGAACATGCCGACCTGGTCGGTGATGTAGCTCACATCCGCGGTGACGCCGGCGGCCTGGAGACCCTCGACGAGCGCAGACCGCATCGCCTTGATCCGGTCGCGCATCTCGCCCAGCTCGGCCACCCACTGCGCACGCAGCTCGGGATCGCCGAGCACCGTCTCCACCAGCGCCGCGCCGTGCGTGGGCGGATTGGAGTAGTTGGTGCGGATCACGATCTTCACCTGCGACAGGACCCGCGTGGCCTCCTCGGCGTCCGCGCACACCAGCGACAGCGCACCCACCCGCTCGCCGTACAGCGAGAACGACTTCGAGAACGAGGTGGACACCAGGAAGCTCTCCACCTCGCCGGCGAAGCGGCGCACGACCGCGCCGTCTTCCTCGATGCTCTGCGCGAAGCCCTGGTAGGCCATGTCGAGGAACGGAGTGAGGCCGCCGGCCTTCACCGCGGCGATCACCCGGTCCCAGTCGGCCGGGGCCAGGTCATAGCCGGTCGGGTTGTGGCAGCAGGCGTGCAGGACGACGATCGTGCCCGCGGGAGCCGCCTCGAGGTCGGCGATCATGCCGTCGACGTCGACCGCCTTGGCAGCTGCGTCGTAGTAGCGGTACTTCTCGACGGTGAAACCGGCCCGGGTGAACAACGCCTGGTGGTTCTCCCAACTCGGGTTCGAGATGAGCACCGTCGCGTCGGGTTTTACCTGGCGCAGGAAGTCGGCGCCCACCTTGAGCGCGCCGGTACCACCGAGTGCCTGGACGGTGATGACGCGGCCGTCCGCGAGCACGGGCGAGCCCGCCCCGAAGACCAGCTCCTTGACGTCGTCGTTGTAGCTCGGCATGCCGTCGATGGCCTGGTAGCCCTTGGCAGACGGGGCCTCGGCGAGCTTGCGCTCGGCTGCCTCCACGCAGCGCAGCAGCGGCAGCTTGCCCGTCGCATCTTGATAGACGCCCACGCCGAGGTTCACCTTGCGCGGATTCGTATCTGCCTTGAACTGTTCGGTCAGGCCGAGGATGGCGTCCGGCGGAGCCTGCTGGACGCGGGAGAACAGGGACATCAATGACCACCTTTCGTCAACAGCGCCAGCCTAGTGCGGCCGGCACTCTCAAGGCTGGACGCCACGGTCAGGGCTGGACGGTCCAGGCCGGCGGCTCGTCGTTGCCGGACTCCTCGTCGGCCTCAGAGTCGGCGAACGTCGCGTGCACCTTGCCCTGGGCGTGGTGGGACGGCGCATAGACCGCGTACAGCTTCAGCGGCTCGTCGCCGGTGTTCACCACATCGTGCCAGGTGCCGGCCGGAACCTGGATCGACCAGCCGTCGGCGACCTCCTGGGCGAAGTTCAGGTCGTCCTCGGCCGGGCCCATCACGCAGGTGCCGCGGCCTGCGTCCACCCGCAGGAACTGATCGGTGTCAGGATGCACCTCCAGCCCGATCGAGGTGCCCACCGGAATGGACATCAACGTCACCTGCAGGTACTTCCCCGTCCACGCGACCGTGCGGTAGTTTTCGTTGCTCCGCGTCGCGGACTCGATGTCGAAGGACTTCGGGTCGGGCCCGTTGTCGATGATGTCCATAGCAAGCCTCCTGAGTAGGTGTCGTCGACCACCCCCACGCTAACGCGCGGCTCAGACAATGTGCGCGCCCCCAACATTTTGTCGAGGTTGGCGCACATCGGCGGTAAGACACCTGTCGGGCGTCGCCTCAGCACCAGATATCCTTGCGTATTCATCTATCTCCGAAAGGACCCCATGGACATCGTTGCCCCCACCACGCACCAGCAGGCTGCGATCGAGGTCGTCGAGACGTTCGGCGCGCACAACTATTCGCCGCTGCCGGTCGTCATCTCCTCCGCCGTGGGGGTCCACGTCACCGACATCGACGGCCTGCACTACCTCGACTGCCTGTCGGCCTACTCTGCGCTGAACTTCGGCCACCGCCATCCCGCGCTCGTCGCGGCCGCGATCGAGCAGCTCGGCAAGGTCACGCTGACCTCGCGCGCGTTCTACGCCGAACCCTTCGGGCCGTTCGTCGAGGGACTGGCGAAGCTGTGCGGCAAGTCGATGGTGCTGCCGATGAACACCGGCGTCGAGGCGGTCGAGACCGCGATCAAGACCGCGCGCAAGTGGGGTTATGAGGTCAAGGGCGTCGCCGAGGACCGCGCCACCATCATCGTGATGGAGGGCAACTTCCACGGCCGCAGCACCACCGTCATCTCCTTCAGCGACGATCCCGAGGCCCGCACGCACTTCGGCCCGTTCACCCCGGGCTTCGTGCACGTGCCCTACGGCGATGCGGACGCCCTCGAGGCGGCGATCACCGACGACGTGGTCGCGGTGCTGCTGGAGCCGATCCAGGGCGAGGGCGGCGTGATCATCCCGCCGGAGGGCTACCTGCGCCGCGTCCGCGAGATCACCGCCGCGCACGGCGTCCTGATGATCGCCGACGAGATCCAATCCGGGCTGGGCCGCTCCGGCGAGACCTTCGCCTGCGACCGCGAGGGCGTGGTGCCCGATGTGTACATCCTGGGCAAGGCGCTGGGCGGCGGCATCCTGCCGCTGTCGGCGGTGGTGGCGGACGCCGACATCCTGGGCGTATTCCACCCGGGCCAGCACGGCTCGACCTTCGGCGGCAACCCGCTCGCCTGCGCGGTCGGCTCGGCGGTGCTCGATCTGCTGTCCACCGGCGAGCTCCAGGCGCGTTCGCGCGAGGTGGGTGCGCGCTTCCGCGCCGGCCTGCAGCCGCTGCTCGACCGCGGCTGGGCGACCGAGATCCGCCAGGCGGGGCTGTGGCTGGGCATCGACGTCGATCCGGCGCTGGGCACCGCCCGCGAGCTCTGCTACCGGTTGATGGCCAAGCAGGTGCTGGCCAAGGACACCCACGGCCACACCATCCGCTTCGCTCCCCCGCTGGTGATCAGCGACGCCGAGATCGACGAGGTGCTGGAGCACACCCTGGCCGCCTTCACCGAAGCGGACGCCGACCGGCGCTGACCCGGTCCCCGTCCGGCGGGCGCGATCGGCGTCCGGAAATGACGACGCGCGGCGTCCTCTTTTATGGAGGACGCCGCGCGTGCGTGTGCTCAGGCCTGCCGGACGGCGGAGATCTCCAGTTCGAGGGTGATCTTGTCGGAGACGAGGAATCCGCCGGTCTCCAGCGCGGCGTTCCAGGTCAGGCCGAAGTCGGAGCGGTTGATCACCGCCGAGCCCTCGAAGCCGATGCGCTGGTTGCCGAACGGGTCGGTGGCCGCGCCCTGGTACTCGAAGGGAATGGTCAGCGAGCGGGTGACGCCGCGGATGGTGAGATCGCCGGTCACCTCGGCCACGTCGCCGTCGATCGCGAACCCGGTGCCGCGGAAGGTGATGTCGGGGTAGGCCTCGGTCTCGAAGAAGTCGCCCGAGCGCAGGTGCGCGTCGCGGTCGGCGTTGCGGGTGTTGATCGAGGCGGCCTTGATCTCGACGGCCAGCGTGGACGCCGACGGGTCGGCGCCGTCGATGGTGGCGGTGCCGCTGTACTCGTCGAAGGAGCCGCGGACCTTGGTGACCATCGCGTGGCGGGTCACGAAGCCGAGGGTGCTGTGGGTCGGGTCGAGGACGTAGGTCCCCGCGAGTTCGGTGAGCTGAGACATGCTCGGGTCCTCTCGTGGATGGGCGTGCCTCCACAGTACTCCTCATAGTTTAAAACTCAACTACACGGTCTCGGGATTTTGCTTGCCTCTCCCGGCGTGCCTGTAGGGTGGCGCCCGAGCGACGACGAGCCTCGAGGAGGAGTGCAATGACGACACCCGCAACCTTTAGCCACGGTGATACGTCCCTGGATCTGCCGTTCGTCCCGGCAACCCAGGGGAACAACGGTTACGACATCAGCAAGTTGCTGGGTTCCACCGGCGACACCACCTTCGACATCGGCTTCGCGAACACCGCGGTGTGCAAGTCGGCGATCACCTACATCGACGGCGACGCCGGCGTCCTGCAGTACCGGGGCTACCCGATCGAGCAGCTGGCCGAGAAGTCCACCTTCCTGGAGACCTCCTACCTGGTGCTCTACGGCGAACTGCCCACCCAGGCGCAGCTGGAGGACTTCACCGACAAGATCTCCCACCACATGGTGATCGACGAGCGGCTGCGCGACCTGTTCCGCATCTTCCCGCGCAGGTCACACCCGATGCCGGTGCTGTCGGCGGCGATCACCGCCCTGTCGACCTTCTCCACCGAGACCATCGGCTTCGAGCCCGACAAGATCGACGCCGCCACGCACCGCCTGTTGGCGAAGGTGCCCACCCTGGCGGCCTACTCGTTCAAGAACTCCCTCGGCAGCCCGACGCTGTGGCCGGACTACTCGTTGTCCTACATCGAGAACTTCCTGCGCATGTCGTTCGGTTCCGTGACCACCCCCTACCAGTTCGACGACGAGATCACCCGTGCGCTCGACGTGCTGCTCATCCTGCACGCCGACCACGAGCAGAACTGCTCCACCTCGACCGTCCGCCTGGTCGGCTCGTCGCAGGCCAACCTGTACGCCTCGGTGTCGGCGGGCGTGCACGCGCTGTCCGGCCCGCTGCACGGCGGCGCCAACCAGGCGGTGCTGGAGATGCTGCGCGACATCCGCGACCGCGGCGTCTCGGTGCAGGAGTACGTCAACAAGGTCAAGGACCGCAGCGACACCACCCGCCTGATGGGCTTCGGTCACCGCATCTACAAGAACTACGATCCGCGCGCGGCGATCATCAAGAAGCACGCGGACGCCATCCTGAAGTCCCGCGGCGGCTCCGACCAGCTGCTCGACATCGCCCTGGAGCTCGAAGAGGCGGCGCTGTCCGATCCGTACTTCGTGGAGCGCAAGCTGTACCCGAACGTCGACTTCTACACCGGCCTGATCTACCAGGCGATGGGCTTCCCGGTCGACATGTTCACGGTGCTGTTCGCCCTCGGCCGCCTTCCCGGCTGGATCGCGCAGTGGCGCGAGATGGTCAACGACCCGACCAACAAGATCGGCCGCCCGCGCCAGATCTACGTCGGCGAGACCCAGCGCGACTACGTGCCCATGGCGCAGCGCTGATTTCACCACAAACGTCCCCCGTCGGCTCCGGCCGGCGGGGGACGTTGCCGTGTGGTGCGGTGGATCGGGACAAAACGTACTGCTCAATTCCCGCCGAGCGTCGGCAACATCAGTCCGACTGATGTTTTTCCGGTCACGCCCGGATTGAGCAGTACGTTTTGCCCCGCGCGCGGCCGCGACGACCCGCGAGTGAGTTCACGCCTTGCACATGTCGCGACGAGGCGACTTCCCCGCGATCGGCGTCAACGGCGCACCAGGACGCCGTCGGGCACCTTGGGCACCACGTCGGCCAGCACCCGGCCGCCCAGGCGGGCGGCGAACGCGGCGGACGCTCCGTCGGCCCGGGCTTGCTGCAGCACGATCCGCCGGGCGCCTGCGGCGCGGACCCAAGCGACGAGGTCGGTGACGTGAGCGAGGTCGTGGATGTCCGGGTCGACGGTGATGCGCACCTCGTGGTCGACGCCGCTGGCCACGACGAGCGCCAGCGACTCGGCGGCCTTGGCGCCGCTCGCCTCCACACCGGTGATGGCGCCGTAGCGGGCGGGCAGCGCCTTGATGTCGAGTCCGATCCAGTCCAGGAGCGGCAGCAGGCGGGCGAGCTTGCGCGGGTAGGCGCCGGCCGTGTGCAGGCCGACGCCGAAGCCCTGGTCGCGCACCTGCGAGGCCGCGGCGACGAGCGCGTCTTGGCGGGTGGGTTCGCCGCCGGAGAAGACCACGCCGTCCAGCAGGCCGCGCCGGCGGGCGAGCAGGGAGCGCACCTCGCCCCAGGTCACGACACCCGGCGTCGCCGGATCCAGCAGGTCGCGGTTGTGGCAGTAGCCGCACCGCCACGGGCAGCCCTGCAGGAACAGCGTCGCGACGAGCTTGCCCGGCCAGTCGCAACTCGACATCCGGGTGAG
This sequence comes from Propioniciclava sp., assembly GCF_047602245.1. GTDB lineage: Bacteria > Actinomycetota > Actinomycetes > Propionibacteriales > Propionibacteriaceae > Propioniciclava. The sequence continues at coordinate 1,792,460 of NZ_JASGHT010000001.1, read as the reverse complement.
CCCCGCGATCGCCAAGGCGTCCGGGGAGGTCACGACGCCGGCACCAGCTCCGCACGCTCCTCCAGGAAGGGCGTCCGCTCCTGGTACTCGCCGACCTTGCCGACGTTGAACGACGTGACCGGGCGGTGGTAGCCCATTACCCGCGTCCACACCTCGCAGGCCTGCTCGACGCCGGCGGCCGCACAGTCCGGGCAAGCGTGGTGCTCGCCGGCCAGGTAGCCGTGAGAGGGGCAGATCGAGAAGGTGGGCGTCACGGTGATGTAGGGCAGCCGGAAGTTCGACAGCGACCGGCGCACCAGTTCACGGCAGGCGGCGGCGTCCGAGATGCGTTCGGCCATGTACAGGTGCAACACGGTGCCGCCGGTGTACTTGCGCTGCAACTCCTCTTGGCGCTCCAGCGCCTCGAACGGGTCGTCGGTGAAGCCGACCGGCAACTGCGAGGAGTTGGTGTAGTACGGGTGGGCGTCGGTGCCCGCCTGCAGGATGGCGGGGAACCGCTTGCGGTCCTCCTTGGCGAACCGGTAGGTGGTGCCTTCGGCCGGGGTCGCCTCGAGGTTGTACAGGTGGCCGGTGGCCTCCTGGAACTCGACCATGCGGGAGCGGACGTGGTCGAGCAGCCGGACGGCGAGCGCGTGGCCGCGTGGGTCGGTGATGTCATAGGCGTCACCGGTGAAGTTGCGGATCAGTTCGTTCATCCCGTTGACGCCGATGGTGGAGAAGTGGTTGCGCAGCGTGCCCAGGTAGCGCTTGGTGTAGGGGAACAGTCCCTCGTCGATGTAGCGCTGGATCACCTTGCGCTTCACCTCCAAGGAGTCCTTGGCCAGGCCGAGCAGCCGGTCGAGCGCGAGCACCAGGCCCGCCTCGTCGCCGGCATGGGTGTGCCCGAGCCGGGCCAGGTTGATGGTGACGACGCCCAGCGATCCGGTCTGCTCGGCCGACCCGAACAGGCCGTTGCCGCGCTTGAGCAGTTCGCGCAGGTCGAGCTGCAACCGGCAGCACATCGAGCGGACCATATTGGGGCTGAGTTCGGAGTTCAGGAAGTTCTGGAAGTAGGGCAGCCCGTACTTGGCGGTCATCTCGAACAACGCCTCGGCGTTGGGCGAATCCCAGTCGAAGTCGGGGGTGATGTTGTAGGTCGGGATCGGGAAGGTGAACACCCGCCCCGAGGCGTCCCCGGCGGTCATCACCTCGATGTAGGCGCGGTTGATCAGGTCCATCTCGGCCTGCAGGTCACCGTAGGTGAAGTCGACCTCCTCACCGCCGACGATGGGCACCTCGTCGCGCAGGTCCTCGGGGCAGACCCAGTCGAAGGTCAGGTTGGTGAACGGCGTCTGGGTGCCCCAGCGCGAGGGCACGTTCAGGTTGTAGATCAGCTCCTGGATGGATTGCCGCACCTGCTCGTAGGTCAGGTTGTCGAGGCGGACGTAGGGCGCCACGTAGGTGTCGAACGAGCTGAACGCCTGCGCGCCGGCCCATTCGTTCTGCAGGCAGCCGAGGAAGTTGACGATCTGACCGACCACCGAGCTGAGGTGCTTGGGCGGCAAAGCATCGATCTTGCCCGGGACGCCGTTGAGGCCCTCGCGCAGCAGCGTCTTCAGCGACCAGCCCGCGCAGTAGCCGCTGAGCATGTCGAGGTCGTGGATGTGCAGGTCACCGTCACGGTGCGCCTGCCCGATCTCGGGGGAGTACACGTGCGAGAGCCAGTAGTTGGCGGTGATCTTGCCCGAGGTGTTCAGGATCAGCCCGCCCAGGGAGTAGCCCTGGTTGGCGTTGGCGTTGATCCGCCAGTCGGAGCGGTCCAGGTACTCGTTGATCGAGTTGGCCACGTCGACGACCGCGCGCCGGTCCGCGCGCAGCTTGCGGTGCTGGTCGCGATAGACGATGTAGGCCCGCGCCGTCGCGGTGTAGCCGGATTCGATCAGCAGGTGCTCCACGGCGTCCTGGATCTCCTCCACATGCGGAACGCCGTCGCGCCGCGAAAGCCGGACGCCGACCTGGCGGGCCAGCAGGTGCGCCTCCGCGCCACCGAACTCACCCGTCGCGGCCCCGGCGCGGGCGATCGCCGAGCGGATCCGCTCGGCATCGAACGGCGCGCGGGCGCCGTCACGCTTGACGATGGTGGCCGGGACGGGTGGCGGGGTCATGGCGATGTTCTCCTTCGATGGGGTGCCTGCCCGCAGAACTCTGGCACGAATGTCAACCGCGTAGGCCGTTTTCGAGAAAGTCGCGACCACAAGATCTGGGGGCACTTGCACGCCGCGGACACAACGGGTAGTTTTTCCTCCGCAACACGCTCAGAACTACACCGGTGTGATTCCGGTCCACCTCCAGGAGGGTCAAGCTATGACGATCAGGGTCTTCTCGAAGCCGTCGTGTGTGCAGTGCACCGCGACCTACCGGGCCCTCGACAAGCACGGACTCGACTACGAGGTCGTCGACCTCTCCGCCGACGAGCAGGCCCTGGCCGAGGTGCTCGCCCTGGGCTACCAGCAGGCCCCGGTCGTCATCGACGGCGACGAGCACTGGGCCGGTTTCCGCCCCGACAAGATCAAGGCGTCCGCCACCCGCGCCCAGGCCGCCTGAGCCGCACGCGCGCCGGTGGGTCGAGCCAGACCCACCCCCGAAACCCCGCACCCGCATCGCCCGCATTTGCTTGCCGGCGGTGCGGGTGTTTGGATTCAACTGCCGCAGTGTTCGGGAATCCGGTGAAAATCCGGAGCTGTCCTCGCAACTGTGAGTGGGAAAGTCGCTCCCCCAGCACGCCACTGAAGCCTCGCTTCGGGAAGGCGGGGGCGCGGCGCTCGACCCACGAGTCAGGAGACCGGCTGCGGCGTGGACACGACGACCTCCACGATGGATGGAGCGAAAGGAATCACCATGCCTTCAGCGCGCTCTCACGCAGCCGCCCGCACGATCACCGGGGGTGCGCGATGACCCTCGCCGCCAACCTCGGCTTCCCCCGGATGGGCCGCGACCGCGAGCTCAAATGGACCCTGGAGAAGTACTGGCGTGGTGAGGTGGACGCCGCCCAGCTCACCACGCTCGCCGCCGGACTGCGCCGCACGCACTGGGACGCCCAGACCTCGCGCGGTCTGGACCGGGTGCCGGCCGGCGACTTCACCTTCTACGATCACGTGCTCGACACCGCGGTCACTCTCGGCGCGGTGCCCGAGCGCTTCGGCGCACCGTTCGACCTGGCCGGCTGGACCGCCGAGGCGCTGAGCACCTATTTCGCGATGGCCCGCGGCGCCCAGGGCGTCCCGGCTTTGGAGCTGACCAAGTGGTTCGACACCAACTACCACTACCTGGTGCCCGAATTGGCCCCTGACCAGGTCTTCGGCTACGCCTCGCGGCACACCTCGGCCATGGTCGCCGAGGCGCTGGAGGCGGGCGTGCCGGCCCGCGCGGTCGTCCTCGGCCCGGTCACCTTCCTGACCCTGGCCAAGCGCACCGACGGCGGCTCGACCCTGGAGTTGCTGGACGCCGTGCTGCCCGCCTACGAGGCCTGGCTGGCCGACCTGGTCCTCACCGGCGCCCGCGCGATCCAGATCGACGAGCCGTGCCTGGTGCTCGACCTGGACGCCACCACCCACGACGCCTACCGCCGCGCCTTCGACCGCCTGCGCGCGGCCGCTGGCCAGGCCGAGCTCACCCTGGCCACCTACTTCGGCGGCCTGGGCGACAACCTCGACCTGGCGGTGAGCCTGCCCGTCGACGTGCTGCACGTCGACCTGGTCCGCGCCCCCGAGCAGCTGGACGCCGTCGTGGCCGCGCTGCCCGCCGGCACGGGCGTGTCGCTCGGCGTGGTCGACGGCCGCAACATCTGGCGGGCCGACCTGTCCGCGCTGGTGGCGCGTCTCGCCCCGGTGGTCGAGGCCCTCGGCAGCGACCGGGTGCAGATCGCGCCGTCCTGCTCGCTGCTGCACGTGCCCTTCGACGCCGCCCGCGAGGCGGACGGGGACGCCGAACTGGCCGGCTGGCTGTCGTTCGCGCTGCAGCGCCTCGACGAGGTGAGCATCATCGCCCGCGCCCTGAACGGCGACCCGAGCGCCCGCGAGGGCTTGGACGCCTCCGACGCAGCCGTGGCGTCCCGTGCGGCGTCCGCCCGGGTGCACCGCGCCGAGGTGCAGGCACGCCTGGCCGAGGTCACCCCGGACTGGGCGCGGCGGGCGTCCGGCTACCCGGAGCGGGCCGGCCAGCAGCACACCCGGCTGGGCCTGCCGCTGCTGCCGACCACCACGATCGGGTCGTTCCCGCAGACCGCCGAGGTGCGCCGGCTGCGCGCCGCCTTCCGCAAGGGCACCCTGGATGCGGACGCCTACCGCGCCGGCCTGGAGGACGCCACCCGCGCCTGCGTCCGGATCCAGGAAGACCTCGGCCTCGACGTGCTGGTGCACGGCGAGTTCGAGCGCACCGACATGGTGGAGTATTTCGGCGAGAAGCTGGACGGCTTCGCCACCACCGGCTACGGCTGGGTGCAGAGCTACGGTTCCCGCTGCGTGAAGCCGCCGGTGCTGTTCGGCGACGTGGCGCGGCCCGAACCGATGACGGTCGACTGGGCGAGGTTCGCGGCCGGGCTCACCGACCGTCCGATGAAGGGCATGCTGACCGGCCCGGTCACCATCCTGCAGTGGTCGTTCGTCCGCGACGACCAGCCCGAATCGGTCACCGCCGCCCAGGTGGCGCTCGCGCTGCGCGACGAGGTGCTCGACCTGGAGGCGGCCGGCCTGCCGGTGATCCAGGTCGACGAGCCGGCGCTCCGGGAGGGCCTGCCGCTGCGCCGCGGCGACTGGGACGCCTACCTGGCCTGGGCGACCGAGGCGTTCCGGCTCGCCGTGGCGGGCGTCCGCGACGACACCCAGGTGCACACGCACATGTGCTACGCCGAGTTCGGTGACGTGATGGACGCCATCATCGCCCTGGACGCCGACGTCATCTCGATGGAGGCGTCCCGTTCGGGGATGACCCTGCTGGACGAGCTGACCGCCGCGTCCTACCCGAACGAGGTCGGCCCGGGCGTGTGGGACATCCATTCCCCGCGGGTGCCGGACGCCGCCGAGGTGGACGCGCTGCTGACCGCGGCCGTGGACGCCCTGGGTGCCGACCGGCTGTGGGTCAACCCAGACTGCGGCCTGAAGACCCGCGGCTGGCCCGAGGTCGAGGCGTCCCTCACCGAACTGGTCGCCGCCGCCGAGCGCGCCCGCGCCCGGACGACCAGCCTGTAGCGCTCATCCGCACCAGATGAGGGGGTTCCGCACCGCGCGGGACCCCCTTGTCCGGTACCGGCTGATCCGCCGGGGCTCACCCGTTGTTCCAGCGCGACCGGTTCGCCGCCGCCGGACGCCCCGGGCGCAGGATCCGCGACACGGCGTCCGCGACCGCCTGGACGGCGTCCGGAACCCGGATCGTCGACCGCAGATCCATTCGCCATTGCGCGCCCGGCACCGTCTCCAGGAAGCCGAGACCGTCGAGGAAGGCCGCGGGCAGGTGCTGGCAGTTGGGGACGCCGTAGGTGCCGGGCGCGATCAGCGCGCGGACGCCGCGGTGCGTCTGGGTGGCCGCCAGCCGGTGCATCAGCTGGGTGCCGATCTGCTCGCCCACCTCGGGCCGGCGCACCCAGGCCTGCACGATCACGGTGCTGCCCTCCAAGTAGGGGCCGTTCAACGCGGACGCCGGAGCCGCCGCGATCATGCCGACCACCTCACCCTCCCGGACGGTCTTGAGACCGAACACCGCCGGCGGCGGCGTCCGCCCGCACCAGGGGCAGGCGAGCGCCGTGAGGTCCTGGCTGTCGAGCGACATGATGGAACGCACCGCTGCCTCCTTTGGGCAACCCGGCCTCAAGTGGGACAATGGCCGGGTGAGCTCCTTGGAACCGTCCCGCCGCGACACGCGGCTGGACTCCCACATCGATCAGTATGCAGACCGGACCGGGTCCATGACGGTTTCCGCCGTCCGAGCTCTCTTTTCCGTCGCCAATCGCCCCGAGGTCGTCTCGCTGGCCGGCGGCATGCCCAACATCGCCGACCTGCCGCTGGCGCGGCTGGGTGATTCGTTCGACCGTCTGGTGCAGACGCACGGCATCCAGGCGATGCAGTACGGCTCTGGTCAGGGCGAACTGTTCATGCGCGAGAAGATCTGCGAAGTGATGGCCGAAGAGGCCGTCGTCGCGAACCCGGACGATGTGGTGATCACCTGCGGTTCGCAGCAGGCGCTCGACCTGGTCACCCGGATCTTCATCAACCCCGGCGATGTGATCCTGTGCGAGGCGCCCTCCTATGTGGGCGCGATGGGCACCTTCAACGCCTACCAGGCGCGCATCCACCACGTCGCGATGGACGAGCACGGTCTCATTCCGCAGGCGCTGGAGCAGGCGATCGTCTCGCTGCGCGCCGCCGGCCAAGCGGTGAAGTTCCTCTACACCATCCCGAACTTCAACAATCCCACCGGCATCACCCAGCCGATCGAACGCCGCCGCGAGATCCTCGACGTCACCCGCAAGCACGGCCTGCTGGTGGTGGAGGACAACCCCTACGGCCTGCTCACCATCGAGGGCGAGCCGGTCGACGCGATGCGCTCGATGGACGACGACATCGTCTACCTGGGCTCATTCTCCAAGACCTTCGCGCCCGGCTTCCGGATCGGCTGGGTGCTGGCGCCGCACGCCGTCCGGGAACGCCTGGTGATCGCGCAGGAGGCGGCCGTGCTCTCGCCGCCGGTGTTCAGCCAGTTCGCGATCGCCGACTACCTGGACAACTTCGACTGGCGCGGCCAGATCGAGTCCTTCCGCTCGATGTACGCCGCGCGCCGCGACGCGATGCTGCACGGGTTGGAGGCGTTCATGCCGCCGGGCACCACCTGGACCGTGCCCAACGGCGGCTTCTTCGTCTGGGTCACCCTGCCCGAGGGTCTCGACTCCCAGGCGCTGCTGCCGCGCGCGGTCACCGAACGGGTCGCGTTCGTGCCGGGCACCGCGTTCTACGCCGACGGGTTCGGCAGCCGCAATATGCGCCTGTCGTTCTGCTTCCCGACACCCGAGCGGATCATCGAGGGCTGCCGCCGGCTCGGCAAGGCCATCGCCGACGAGCTCGAGATGCACAACACCTTCGGCCTGGGCACCGACGAGCACCGGCATCGTCCCGTCTCCGGCCCGGCCCCCAACGTCAGCTAACTCTCAACCGAACGAGGAGCACCAACGTGTCCGACAACGTGATCGTCCTGGCCGGCGGGCTCTCGCACGAGCGCGACGTGTCGCTGCGCTCCGGGCGGCGGGTCAGCCAGGCGTTGCGCGACGCGGGTCATCAGGTGGTCGAGGCGGACGTCACGGCGTCCCTGCTCGACACCTTGGCCGCCGCCGAGGACGCCGTGGTCTTCCCGGTGCTGCACGGCGGCGCGGGTGAGGACGGCGCCCTGCGCGGGGTGCTGGACCTGCTCGGGGTGCCCTATGTCGGCTCGGACGGCCCGTCGTCGCGGATCGCCTTCGACAAGGCGGTCAGCACCCCGCTGATCGCCCACGCCGGCATCGCGACGCCCCGGCAGGCGGCGATGCCGCAGAGCGTGTTCCGCGAGCTGGGCGCTGGCGCGCTGGTGAGCGCGCTCGCCGAGACGATCGGCTTCCCGATGATGGTCAAGCCGGCCCGCAGCGGTTCGGCGCTGGGCTGCACCAAGGTGACCGAGGCCGCCGAACTGCCCGCAGCCGTGGTGACCGCGTTCAGCTACGGCGAGGTCGCCATCGTCGAGGAGTTCATCGAGGGCGACGAGGTCGCGGTGACCGTGATCGACCTCGGCGAAGGCCCGGTGGCGCTGCCCGCGGTGCAGATCCAGCCGCGCTCGGGCGTCTACGACTACACCGCGCGCTACACCGCCGGCGAGACCCGGTTCGTCGCGCCGGCCGAGTTGCCCGACGAGGTGACGGACGCCTGCGCCGCGATGGCGCTGGCCGCCCACCGCGCGCTCGGGCTGCGCGACCTGTCCCGCACCGACCTGATCGTGCGCGACGGCGTCCCGGTGTTCCTCGAAGTCAACGTGGCCCCGGGCATGACCGAGACCTCGCTGACGCCGCTGGCGATCGAGGCGTCCGAGGCCGGCTTCGCCGACGTGTGCACCGCACTGGTCGCCCGGGCCCGCTCACGACGCCGCGAGGACGCCGAGTAGCCATGACCACCCGCCTGAAGCAGATCCTGCTCGTCAGCGTCGGCATCGTCGGCGCGGCCATCATGGTGATGCTCGGGTTGTGGCAGATGCAGGTGTTCGTCGACCAGGGCAACCGTGGGGTGGCCGACCGGGCCGCCCAGCCCCCGGTACCGCTGACCGACCATCTGGGCGACGCCGGCGCGGTCGGCGACATCTACGGCAAACAGGTCACCATCGTGGGCCGCTACCTCGACGGGCAGCAGGAGCTGATCCCCACCGAGGGTGGCTGGCGGGTGCTGGCCGCCTTCGAGATCGCCGACGGGCGCATCCTTCCGGTCGTGCGGGGACTCGCCTCCGCGCCGTCCCCGTTGCCCGCGCTCCCCGCCGGGGAGCGGACCGAGGTGGGACTGTTCCTGCCCGGTGAAGGCGACCCAGAACCAGGCACCGTGGGGGCGTCCGCCGCGCCCGGTGAACTGGGCTCGGTGCGGATGCCGCTGCTCGCCCAGCGCTGGCCCCAGCAGCTGGTGCCCGGCTTCGTCACGCTCAGCGAGCCGGACGCCGCCCAGCACGGCCTGGCGAAGGCGCCGGTCGCGTTGCCCGCCGGCGAGGGAGCGGCCCGAAACAGCGGCTACGCGCTGCAATGGTGGGTGTTCGCCGCCTTCGGTCTCGGCATGGCCATCAAGCTCGCCCACGGCCTCGGCGTCCGCGAACGCCGCGCCCAGGAGGCCGCCGCGCTGGCTTCGCTGCACACCGACACGACCCAGGGTGCCGGACCGGCGTCCGCCGACAGGAAGGAATCCATGTCATGAGCATGTCCCTCGACGACAGCCCGATCGAGGTCGGAGAACTGCCGGGGATCCGCGGAGCGCTGCTGCGCTATCGCATCATGGCGTGGATCGTCGGCATCCTGCTGATGGTGCTGGTCGTGATCGGTATGCCGCTGAAGTACGTGTGGGACAACGACGCGGTCGTCACCGCCGTCGGCGTTCCGCACGGCTGGCTGTACATGGTGCTGCTGATCACCGCCTACGATCTGGGACGCCGGGTGAAGTGGCCCTGGCTACGGCTGATCCTGATCGCGCTGGCCGGCACCGTGCCGTTCCTGTCGTTCGTGGCCGAGCATTACGCCACCAAGGACGTCCGCGCCCGGATGGCCGCGATCGCCCAGCACCCCGAGAACTGACCCTTCGATCGCCCGCGTGGTAGGCGTCCGGATCGCCGATTCGCCGTATCAATGTAGAGACGTGGTGCGTCTATTCACCACGTCTCTACATTGACGCCCAGTTCTGAGCTATTCGATCCTCTCTGCGGGGAAGCTCGCGAAGCAGATCAACGAGTCCGACAACTCGAGAACGTAGACAGCCCGCCCATCCGCCGCCCTCGTATGGATCTCCGGGTCAACAATGTACTGGCTGGAAGCGTCCGGACATCGTGCAACCTCGCTGAATCGATCGGCCTGCATTCCGGCCCGTACTGCCCCTGATAGACGTCGAGGTCGGCCCCCGCCCACCTCGCTCGGCGCACGGCTGGGACCGCGGCAGTGTAGGGATGGCCGCGACCGTCGGCCCTCAGTCAATGTGCCTCGCAATCACGACAACAAGGACGGAACCTCACTAGGTCCAACTTTCCAACCCGGCTTGCCATGGAGGCAAGCCGTGAGTAGTCTTGACTTGCCGACTTGGAAAGCCAAGACATTGGTGATCCTGCTCAACCAAAGGAGTCCGTCATGACCCCTGAAGAAGCCCGCAAGTCACTCGATGACATATCAGAAACGAAGCGCTTTGTGGCGCAGCGAGCGCGCCCTCCGAGGGGCTACTACGCCGTGGTGGGAATTGGCCCGGCAGCTGCGATCTTGTCGTTCGCATTCCACGGCTCATTGCAATACTGGCTTTTGATAGCTGGATTTATCCCCGCCTTCTTCGCAAACCTGTGGCTCAAGTCAGCAACCGGCACCTGGACAGCGACGGTTCTATCGACTGCGCTTCTCAAGGAGTGGCCGGTATGGATCTTGGCAGCAGTTTTCGGCGCGGGGTTGATCTCGGCGGTCATTGAGAAAACCCTTCTAGTTGCCCTGATCGGCGCTGCGGCTACGCTCTTGGCCTTTGCCGTGGTGGGGCTGATCTGTGGCCGAGGGCGTCAAGAGCAGGTGGTGGTCCTATGAAGGTCCGGGGCAAGGCGCAGTTCGATCCCGTCATCCACTCCCCGCATCGTCTTCGTATCTGTGCCGCTCTGGATTCTGTCGACGAGGCAGAATTCGAGCTCCTACGCGAGGTCACCGGAGTGAGCGAATCAGTCCTCAGCAAACAAGTGAAGACCTTGGAAGAAGCCGGTTACGTCACGACGACGAAGGCAACGCGCGCCAGCCGCGTGCGAACCTGGGCGTCGATCACAAACCGGGGCAAGGCTGCCTACCAGGGACACGTCATGGCACTCCAAGAGATCGTTTCAGGCCTCTAGTCGTTCAGCCAGCCCGACGACTCGTCCGCCAGAGTGCTGACAGGAATACCGAAGTCAAGTTCTTGCACAGTCCCCGTTTCTCCACCTCGCACGCCGCGCTGCGGGTCGTCGAGAAGTCCGGTAGGGCGTTGAACCCGCCGCCGCACTCCGCACCACACCGACACAAGCTCGCGGAACCGGAAATACTCCGGAGGAATCAATTGATGCTTTGACTAGGCAATACCTTAGCCCCAACTGCTTGGATTCGAAAGGGTGTTCGGGTAGAATTTGGTCATGGAAACCCCGCCACGCACCGCACGCCAGGTCGCCGATGACCTGGTCGATGCGCTCGCGCGGCAACGGGAGTTAGCGGTTCGTCAGGCCGACCTGGTCGCCGAATTGGTTGACCTGTACGACACGGTGACCGACGTCGGCCCGATGACCCGGGGGTTGCCGGGTGTGGAGCGGTTGCGGCCTTCTGGTCATGATGGGACGCCGTTGGTGGCGGAGTTCCTGCCGGTCGAGTTGGCGCCGCTGTTGCGGACGTCGGTTCCTGCGGCGTCGGCGTTGGTGCGGGACGTGATGGATCTGCGCGAACGCCTCCCTTACACGTGGGCGGCGTTGCATGAGGGCAGGGTCGAGTGGCGGCAGGCGCGCCAGATCGCCCGTGAGACCGGGACCGCGGAGCTTTGTGTGGACGCGGCCCGGTGGGTGGATGAGCGGCTGGCATCGTGTTTGGGCCGGTTGCCGTGGGCGCGGGTGAAGCGGAAGCTGTCCGGTTTGATCGTGTCCGCCGAGCCGGAGTTCGCTGCCCGGCGCGCCGAACGAGCCAGGTCGGAGCGGTTCGTGCGGATCCGGCATGAGCGGGACGGAATGAGTAGCCTGTTCGCCCGGCTCGACACCCCCGGCGCGGTACTCCTGGAATCCGCCATTGATGCGCTGGCGCGTAGTGCTGTTCCGGTGACACGAGTGACGGTGACCGGGCCTTCCACCGAGCCCATGCTGGATGATGGTGCCGGCGGAGCGACCGTGGCAGGCGCCGGGCTGATACCGGCAGTTGCCGATGAAGAGACATCGGCCACCGGGACCGTCGTTGATTCGATCGTGCACGGCACCATGGGAGCGGTTCCGAAGGCAACCGTTGGTGACCCGAGGATCCCCGGTGGGCAGGGGTGGGCGCCCTCGAAATCATGGGGTGCGCCTGGTCCGATCATGAGCCTCGACGATGTGCCCGGTGTTGATCTTGAGACCCGTCGGGTTGATGCTCTGATCGTGCTCGCCACACCCAGCGACACGGGCGGGGTATTGCCGCGCCCGGCCTGCACCATGGTGGTGCACCTGGCGCCGGGCAGTGCGGTAGCGCGTGGCGAGGGTGAGATCGGGCCGCTGCTGATGAGACAGGTCAAGGAACTCCTTCGGCATCACCGGGTCACGGTGCTGCCTGTGATCGACCTCGCCGATGACCCCCAGGTCGACGCCTACGAGATCCCCGCCAGGATCCGCCGGCAGGTGCTGGTGCGGGATCCGTTCGAGGTGTTCCCGTACTCGACCACGCGCTCGGCCGGTTGCGACCTCGACCACACCGATCCCTACGATCAAGGGAAACCAGCAGGCCAGACACGGCCTTCGAATCTGGGACCGTTGAGCCGGCTGGTGCACCGAGCGAAAACTCATGGCGGGTGGAAGGTCACCCAGCCAGCACCCGGAGTGTTCCAATGGACCTCACCGTTGGGATACCGGTACACGGTCGCCCGCAACGGAACCACCAACCACACCGACACCCCACACCCTGACACCTCGCACGATGGCAGGGACAGCACGACGCATGGTGTCCGTCACACTCCGGCACCGCCAACACGTGGGCTGGCGTTCCGCCACAACCCGAACGAGCACCTCCTGTCCCTCACACGCCCACACGGCGAGACCAGCGGCCAGCGTAAAGATGGCGCCGACAAGACCGAACGCGCTGTAGTGAAGACGGGCATTGACATCACTCACCCCACCGATCGACGCTGGGTCATCGACCTTGCCGCTTGACCCACCACCGGGCAGCAAGACCGAGCGCCATGAAAACCAGGCGCGGACATCACTCGTCCCCGCCGATCGACGCTGGACCGTCGACATCGTCCCCTTGACCTACCGGCGGGGGGGACGGTCAACCGTCCCCCAGCACCACCCCAGCCCGGCCCCACCCCAAGCCGGTCACGCTGGCTCAGCAACCCCGGAACACCGGCCTCTGCGAGCGCAGTATCAACTTGCCGCTTGGCAGGGCACAACAGCCCAAAGACGTTTAACTATTTATCGATATAGCTCTTGGCTCCCGCGCGTCACAATCAAGGTGATCGATCCTGAACGATCCTACGGAGCTTCACGGCATATGAACGGGACACACGCTCGGACAACGCTTTCGCCTAGGCCAACTCGGCGAGATCGGGACGGTCTGCCAACCACCAGAGCGCTCCCAGCTCCGCAAACCATGAGGGGGTTCCAGTAGTCGTCCTGGCTCAAGTCGCGGTCGAGAGCTTCCGCCACAGCGGTCAGTGATGTCATTCCCGACAACCAGGGCAGGCCGTGCTCACCGAGGAGTGCCGACAGATCCTCGCGCGCTCGTTCACGTACTTCGGCAGGATCAAGCCGTCGGCGCCACCATCCCGCGCGCTCGTACTTGCGAAGATCGAGAACCGGGTCATCATCGAGTCGTGGTTCGGCCGGCGAGCACCAGGACGTTCTTGCAATAGAAGCCCGGACGGCGGCTGATCGAGAACACGTGCTCGAAGAACGGCTCCAGTTCCACGAGAAACACACCGACCTCCAGATAGGCCTGCTGCGGTTCAAGTGCCCGGTCTGTGATGACCACCGCCCGCCACGACAGCCCCTCGCGCACCGTCTTCTCGAACACACCCGCTCGGCGACGGACGAATCCTTCCGGCACCAGGCCGGCGGGATGCTCGTCCATCAGCGCCACCAGTTCGTTCTTCACCATCGAGCGAACCCTCCCCTCGGGACGCCGACCGCCTCACTCGACGCGGTCAGGCTTGGGTGGAGACCCCTTCGCGGAGCACAACCAGGATGCGGTCCAGGTCCTCCTCACCGGCGAACTCGATGGTGATGCGTCCCTTGGTCTTGCCGATCTGCACGTTGACCCGGGTGTCGAAACTGTCGGTGAGCACCTCGGCGAGGTGACTCGCGCGGGGGGACGGCGTCCGGGGGACCGTCCGGCGACGAGCACGCTGTTCGTGCTGCCCCATCGACACGATCTCCTCGACGGTGCGCACACTGAGGCCTTCAGCGACGATCCGCTGCGCCAGCCGTTCCTGGTCGACAGGATCGGTCAGGCCCAGCAGCGCACGGGCATGACCGGCAGAAAGGACGCCGGCGGCCACCCGTCGCTGCACCGGCCCCGGCAGCCGGAGCAGTCGGATCGTGTTGGAGATCTGCGGGCGCGAACGCTTGATCCGAGTCGCCAACTCATCTTGGGTGCAATCGAAGTCATCGAGCATCTGCTGGTAGGCAGCGGCCTCTTCGAGGGGATTGAGCTGGACGCGGTGCAGGTTCTCCAGCAGGGCATCGCGCAACAGGTCGTGATCTGCGGTGTCCCGGACGATGGCGGGGATCGTCGCCAGGCCCGCGCGCCGGGTCGCCCGCAGACGACGCTCGCCCATGACGAGTTCGTATCCGTCGCCGACCCGTCGCACCACGACGGGCTGCAGCAGGCCCACCTCGCGAATCGACTCGACCAACTCGCCCAGGTCGTCCTCATCGAAGACCTGCCGGGGCTGCTTGGGATTGGCGGCGATCGCATCGACGTCGAGTTCGACGAACGCCGCGCCGGCGGGTGCCGGCACGAGGGCCGCGTCGTCCTGCGGGTCATCCTCGGCGACCCGGGCCGGGGGCGATACGTCGACCGTCGTCGGCCTGATCAGGTCCCCGAGACCGCGACCCAGGCCGGAGCGCTGACGTGGTGCAGACATGACATTCCTCCTAGTCAGAAGCTCTTGGCGCCGCGTTCGGCGATCTCTTGGGCCGCCTCGACGTAAGCCTGCGCGCCCACCGAGTTGTACTGGTAGCTGAGCACCGTCTGCCCGTAGGACGGCGCTTCCGCGACCCGGACCGAGCGTGGGATCACCGTATCCAGCGTCTCCCGCTCAAAGTGCCGGCGCACCTCCGCGGCGACCTGCGAGGAGAGGTTCGTGCGCCCGTCGTACATGGTGAGCAGGACGGTGGAGAGCACCAACTCCTCATTGAGGCGTCCCTTGACCAAGTTGATGGTCCGAAGCAACTGCGTAACCCCCTCGAGGGCGTAGTACTCGCACTGGATCGGAATGAGAATCTCCTGCGCCGCCACCAACGCGTTGAGGGTCAGCAGACCCAGCGACGGCGGGCAGTCGATGATCACATAGTCGACGTAGTACTTCTCGAAGAAAGTCGCCAGCGCGTCCTTCATTCGTGTTTCACGTGAAACCGACGCCACCAGCCCCACCTCGGCACCGGCGAGATCCACGGTCGCGGGAAGCACCCACAGACCTGGGATGTCGGGGCAGCGGCGGAGCGCGTCGATGATCGGGTACTGGTCGACCAGGCATTCGTAGGTGCTGGTCGTACCCTCGTCATGTTCAATACCGAGCGCGGTGGACGCGTTGCCTTGAGGATCAATGTCGATCACCATGACTTTGAGGCCGCCCTGCGCCAGGCCGGCCGCGATGTTCACCGCGGTGGTCGTCTTGCCGACGCCACCCTTCTGGTTGGCAACGACCATGATCCGCGGGCTGAGCGGCTGCGGAAGAGTCGGCGTTTCACGTGAAACATCGATCGCGAGGTCATCCGGAGCCTCCGGCTCTATGATCGCGAACTCGTCCACGTCGTGGGCGATCCGGCGAGGCTGTGCGGGGGAAGTCGACACAAGCAATCCATCCTTCGAGAGGCCAATCGGCGACTACCAAAAAATACCTCACCATCTCGCGCCGATCCGTTCGAACCGCCGTCATCAGCACAGGTTCGCGAGGAACGGCCGTCTCAGAGATGCCATCTTCGGCCCTCACTCCTTCATCTCGACAGCGTGTTCAACATCGAAAACACCCTCGACGATCACCCTCTAAACCCAACACGATGCCTACACATCTGCGCTCGGAGAGTCACACGACGAGCAGAAACCTCGACTAGCCGTGGTGCCCTGGGTCGGGCGACTGTTCGGAGCGGAGGATAATTCATTCTCGGATTTAGCGATCTCGGAGTCCCCGTTTCGTCCGTCACGGTGTTTTGATCGGGACCGGCGTTGCCAGACGTGTGCCGATGAGACAGAACACCTACGCGAGCCACCCGTCATTGGAAACCCTCTCTGGGCGAGATGGTCGGACCACGCCGCCCGGGTTAATCACGTTCGCCCGGCACGTCGCCCGGCATAGTCCCTGTCGCCCGGTTTCCTACCCGGGCGACGGTGAGTACACCGGGCGGCGTGCGAAACATCCAACCAGAGCGTCATCGTCGGGGATGCCGCCTTGCTGCCATCGTGGCCGCGGCCGCCCGATTGACGGGTGACGCACGACGGGTGACGCACGACGAGTGACGGTAGGTAGGCTCGGTCACCGCGCGTGAGATAGGGATATCGGGCGCACGCTCCGTCACCATCGCTGAGGCCGACCTGCGCGAACACCGCCACAGCGGACCACGCCTGGCGCGGATTCGCGTGAACACTGCTCGGGGCAATTGCCGCCGCCGGCCATGCGTCAGTACCGGCGGCTCGGCGAAGACGTGAGAACAATCGGGCTGGTAGTCCAACCCGGTCCTTCTCACATCCCCAGATTGTGGGCGCCATGTGACTTCACGTTCGGCCCGGCGTCCAGCGTTGCCCTGACCCAGAAACCGGACGACCGGGCGTCCGACACCGCTTGATGAAGCAGTGCATCATCACCAGCACACTGTTCCATTGAAATCCGTTGTGGCAGGGTCATTGACCCTCACCGTGTCGATCGTTCGGACCTCCAACCTCGACCATGCAGCCGAACCCATGATCGTCGAGCATGACGACGACACAAAGTTCGAGCGCGTCGACGGCGTCCGCCCGCGAGACCAGGTTCCGACGGCCGGGTTGCCGCACGGCGACTTCGCGAAGACGGGTTGGCGGAATCGGGCGAGCACGCGGTCCCCATCCTCAATCACACGACAACCCCGCTTTATCGATAAAGCATTACAGCTACTCTCGGTTTATCGACAAACCGACACCTCATGGAGCGTACGCTCCACGCTCACGCTGAAGAACTCGCGGTCGCGCCTATGTTGCAGCACAGGCACGACGACAACGAGGTACGCCACGAGACGGAGCGTACGCTCCGTCAACGCCCCCCTCACCGGCGTCCGTGGGATCGAGCCATCACCAGGTGTCCGCGATCAGGGCGCGAACACCGGCACCACCAGGTTGCCGGTGGTCCGTCCGGCGGAGTCGAGCAGCCAGCCCATGGATTTGTGGGCCCTCATCTGGACGACGAGATCACCGGGCGCCAAGCCGGGCAGCGTCTTGGCGAGGGTCTGTTCGAAGCCGCGGAGGGTGGACATGGTGTTCGCCCGGAAGGTGAGCCGCAGATTGTGCGCTCCGGTGGTCCATTCGCCGGCCCGTAGCGAGGGCTGGTCCCGGAGCAGTTCGGCGATCCGCGGCTTGTGGTTGAGTGCGGCGGTGGCCAGCCAGGTGCATTCCAGCGCCCACCCGGCGAACTGGGGTGCCACATCGCACCTCATGGTGATCTTCCCGCCGACCAACAGCCGTTGCAGCCGGCGCTGCACACTGCTCACCGGGGCGTCCAGCAGGTGGGCCAGGGCGGTCGCGCTGACGCGGCCGTCCCGGGCCAGCGCCTCGGCCAGAACCACGTCGACCCGCGACGGCGTGCTCTCCGGCGCCTGCTGGGGGCGGGTGGCGGTGGCCTGCGAGGTCCGGGCCGGGCCGAGCGCGTTGACCCGCCAGGACTCACCGCCGACGATCACCTCGGTGATCAGGGAACTGCGGGTGCCGTGCACCCCGTCCAGGCGGCCGATCCATTCGATGATCAGGGTGGTCAGTGAATTCATGTCGGGCGCGATGATCCACACCAGCAGGTCGCCGTCGCCGGTGCACTCCTCCACGCTCACCACCAGCGGGTGCTGGCACAACTGCTGGATGACGACCGGCAGCGTATCGGTGCGGCAGTCGACCTCGACGATCGCGGTGAACTGGGTCTCCAGGTTGGGGTAGGTGGTGATCCAGGCCAGCCCTTCGCCGTTCAGCCGGTGCCAGCGGTTGGCGGCGGTGGTGGCGGAGATCCCGAGGATCCGGCCGGCGTTCGCCCACGACATCCGGGGATAGATCTGCAGCAGGTTGACCAGTTGCAGATCGGTCTCATCGATCATGGCGACAGTCTCGTCCTTCCGAGCCGGATTGGGAAAATCTCGTGCCGATCCCGGTCGGCGCTGACCAATCCTCCAGCCAACTACCCAGTGGGCGCATAAATCGAGCGGGGACGCGCACCGGCCGGGTCCGGCTGTTGAACTGTGCCCACGGCGTCAGCGATGACGCCGCGGCAAGGCCCGGCGGGCCCGGCAGGCAGCAACGACGTCGCCTGGCGGACGGCCGGATCAGCAGTCAATGACGACGAGGGAAGACGTGAACACACAGCAGCAGCGTATTCGAGTGGTGCAGTGGGGATTGGGCGCGATGGGTCGCGGCATCGCCCAGCTCATCCTGGCCAAGGACGGTCTCGAGCTGGTCGGGGCGGTCGACGCCAACCCCGCCTACGACGGCCAGGACATCGGCGAGGTGTTGGGCCAAGACCCGGTCGGCGTGAACGTCACCAACGATCCGTCGATGCTGCTGGCCACCACCAGGATCGATGTGGTGACGATCGCGACCACCTCGTGGGTCGGCCGTCAGCTGCCGGATCTCAAGCGCATCCTCAGCAGCGGGATCAACGTGGTGAGCATCGCCGAGGAGATGGCAGCTCCCGAAGCGCAGCACCCCGAGATCGCCGCCGAACTGGACGCGGTCGCCCGCGAGCACGGCGTCTCGATCGTGGGCGTCGGCGTCAACCCCGGCTTCGTGCTCGATCTGCTGGTGGTCACGCTGACCGCCGGTAGCCAGGAAGTCACCCGGATCGAGGCCAGCCGGGTCAACGATCTCAGCCCCTACGGCCCGACCGTCTTCCGCACCCAGGGCGTCGGCACCTCGCTGGCCGAGTTCGAGGCCGGGGTGGCGGACGGCTCCATCGTCGGGCATGTCGGCTTCCCGGAGTCGATCGCGCTGATCAACGACGCGCTCGGGCTGGGCATCGACCGGGTGGAGCAGCAGATCACTCCGATCGTCAGTTCGGTGCGCCGTGAGGCCGGCGACCTGGTGATCGAGCCCGGCCAGGTGGCCGGCTGCAACCACATCGCCAGCGGCTACCGCGGCGATGCCGAGGTGATCCGGCTCACCCATCCGCAGCAAGTCTGTCCCGAGGCCGATGGCCGGTCCACCGGCGACTACATCACGATCTACGGCACCCCGGAGATCCACCTCTCGACCGGCCCGGAGATCGCCGGCGGCATCGCCACCGCGGGCATCGCGGTGAACACCATCCCGCGGATCCTGGCCGCCTCGCCCGGGCTCAAGCGGGTCATCGACCTGCCGGCGCCGACCGCCCTGATGGGCGCCTCGGCCTATCTGCGCCGCTGACCCCGTCCACCACCAAGGAGCCCGACCGATGACGAACCCAGAGCACGATCTCGCCGCCGAAGGAGATTGGGTCGAGATCGAACAGACCGTTCTCACTCCGCCCGAGCGGGCCCACGGTATCCCGGCCGACACCGCGGCCACCCCGCTGATGCTGTGGCTGAACGGCTTCGCCACCCACCCGGCCAGGGTGGGCGAGCAGGTCACCGTCCGTTCCCTGATCGGCCGGACGCACACCGGCACGCTGCGGACGGTCAATCCCGGCTACACCCACAGCTTCGGCGACACCGTCGCTGAACTGCTGACCATCGGAACGGAGTACGAGTCGTGACCGACCTGTCCTACCAGGGCGTGCTGGCCCGCAAGAACGAGATCATGAAGGCCTCGCTCGGGCTGGACTACGACACCTTCGCCACCAGCCCGATCGCCTTCGACTACGAGGGGATGATGGCGGCCACCGGCTTCTCGCTGGACGACATCACCGAGATCCAGCGCGAGACCAAGGTGGGCAACACCCCGCTGTACGAGTTGCGCCGGCTCACCGAGGCGGTCCGGGCGACCGCCGAGCCGGGCAAGGGTGCCACCATCCTGCTGAAGGACGAGGCAGCGAACGCGTCCGGCAGCTTCAAGGCCCGCCGGGCCTCGGTCAGCGCCTACGTCGCCCAGACCAAGGGCTATGCCGGCATGGTCACCGCCACCAGCGGTAACTACGGTGCTGCGGTAGCCTCCCAGGCCGCGCAACGCGGCCTGAAGTGCATCGTCGTCCAGGAGGTCTACGACAGCCACCGGGTCGGCCAGCCGGAGATCGTGGAGAAGAGCCGCGCCTGCGAGGCCTACGGTGCCGAGGTGCTGCGGCTGAGCGTCGGCCCCGAGCTGTTCTACGTGCTGCTGCGCACCCTGGAGGAGACCGGCTACTTCAACGCCAGCCTCTACACCCCGTTCGGCATCCGCGGGGTGGAGACCCTCGGCGCCGAGGTGGGACGCGAGGTGCGGCAGCGGTACGGCAAGGACCCGTCCGCGGTGATCGTCACCCACGCCGGCGGTGGCAACCTGACCGGCACCGCCCGCGGGCTGCGCGAGGTCGGCTGCTCCGGCACCCAGCTGATCGCCTGCTCGGTCGACCTCTCCGGCCTGCACATGGCCTCCGATACCGACTTCAACAACAAGTCCTTCACCACCGGCCACACCGGTTTCGGCGTCCCCTTCGCCACCTGGCCCGACCGGGTCGACGTGCCGCGCAACGCGGCCCGTCCGCTGCGCTATCTGGACGCCTACCAGTTGGTCACCCAGGGCGAGGTGTTCTACATCACCGAGCTGCTCACCAAGCTGGAGGGCATCGAGCGGGGCCCGGCCGGCAACACCAGCCTGACCGCCGCGGTGGCGGTTGCCCGGGACCTGGGCCGCGACGAGATCGTCGTCGTCCAGGAGACCGAGTACACCGGGGCGGGCAAGCACCACAACAGCCAGCTCTCCTTCGCCCGGCAGCGTGGCATCGAGGTCCGCCGCGGCGACCCGGCCGGCAACGTGCCCGGCCAGGCGATCGTGATCCCCGACCGGCTCGACCAGGTGAAGGGCAAGCCGCTGGACGTCGACCGGCTACGGACCAGCTACGTCAAACACGCCGCCCAGACCCACCCGGCGGCGCAGTGGACCGACACCGACCTGTCCTTCGTGGCCGCCGACGTCAACGGCTCACACGACCAGGTACGCAGCCTGCTCGCCGCGCTGGCGGGCACCGAAAAGGAGTGACCATGACCGACCGGATCGCGCGTTTCGAGGAGCGTCGCGCCCGCCTCGCCACCCTCTCCGACGAGCAGTTGAAGGAGAGGTTCTGGGAGCTCAACGAGGCGCTGATGACGCCCGTCGTCGAGCTGGCCCGCACCCACACCAGCCCCTCGATCGAGCGCTCGGTGCTGATGCGGATGGGGATCGACTCGGTCACCTGCCACCCGGTGGTGGACGCCCTGGTCGCCCGCCACCTGCTGGGCAAGGGTGCCGGGCACGCGGTGCTGAAGCTGGCCACCCGCCGCGGCTGCTCGCTGACCGAGGCCGCCGCCGCGATCGCCGAGGATCCGTCGGTGCTCGACGGCCTGTTCGAAGGGAAGTGACCACGATGACCTGGGGACCGCTGCAGCCCAACACCAAGCTCGACGTCGACGCCCTGATGCAGGACCTCGAGCACTACCGGCCACGCCGCAAGGGCTGGACCTGGCGCGAGGTGCCGCCCGAGGGCGTGGACGCCGGCCCGTTCCATTACGTCGACGCCAGCGTTCCGCTGAAGAACTCGATGCCGCTGCCCGCGGCGAAGTACTTCGACGGCATCGACCCGCAGCCCAGCTGCGTGGTCACCACCGAGATCGCCTCGGGCCAGTTCGAGGACGACGTCCGCCGGATGCGGATGGCGGCCTGGCATGGTGCCGACCACCTGATGGTGATCCGCACCGCGGGCCAGAGCCACATCGAGGGCCTGCTGGAGGGCACCACCAAGGGGGTGGGCGGCACCCCGATCACCCGCAAGATGATCCGCGCCACCCGCAAGGCGATCGACGTCATCGAGGACGAGGTCGGCCGGCCGATCAACTTCCACTCCTACGTGTCCGGCGTGGCCGGCCCCGAGGTGGCGGTGCTGTTCGCCGAGGAGGGCATCAACGGCGCCCACCAGGATCCGCAGTACAACGTGCTGTACCGCAATATCAACATGTACCGCTCGTTCGTCGATGCCGCCGAGGCCAAGCACGTGATGGCGGACGCCCGGATCATGCAGATCGACGGCGCGCACAACGCCAACGCCACCGCCAAGGCCGGCTGGCTGGTGCTGCCGGAGCTGATGGTGCAGCACGGGATCAACTCTATCTACTCCCGGATGGCCGGCATGGTGCCCGACTTGATCGGCCTGTCCACCGTGCCGCCGAACTCGCCGCCGGCCCGCAAGCTGTGGTTCGACCTGCCCTACGCGGTCGCGCTGCGCGACTTCTTCGCCGAGTACCGGATGCGCGCCCAGCAGAACACCCGCTACATCGAGGCGGACATCGAAGAGGCGGTCCGCACCCACTCGATCGACACGCTGATCTCCATGCTGACCAGGGCTGACATCCAGTCCACCATCACCCCGGACGAGGGTCGCAACGTTCCCTGGCACTACAACAACATCCGTGGCCTGCAGACCGTGAAGCAGATCTGGTCGGGCCTGGACGGGATCAACGAACTGGTCCAGCTGCGGCACGACGGACCCCTGGGTGAGATGTCCCGCGACATCCGGGAACGCGCGGTCGCCTTCATCGAGGAGATCATCGAGGCCGGCGGCTACTTCGCCGCCGTCGAGCAGGGCTTCTTCGTCGACTCCGCCCGCTACCCCGAACGCAACGGCGACGGCATCGCCCGCGACTCGGCCGGCGGCGTGGGCGCCGACACCATCGTCGAGCGCGACCCCGACTACTACGCCCCGGTCTGCTCGCACTTCGGCAACAGCACCGTGCCGGCCTGGGTGACCGCGGGGGAGAAGGCCTGCGACCCGATCGGCGGCTGCACGCTGTGCGACCCGTCCCGGATCGTGTTCATCGACGAGCTCGACCCCTCCGACACCGCCGAGCGGCGGCTGGCCAGCACCCGGGCCTACCGCATCGGCGGCACGATCAAGCCGGAGGTCGAGTTCGCCGGCGACGGCACCATCCTGATCCAGCTGTTCGTCCCGGAATCGGCCGACATCGCCGCCGCCTACGCCGTGGAGATGGCCACCAAGCTCGGCCTGGAGGATCCGCAGGTGATCAACGTCCAGGTGATGCAACCGGCCGAGGGCTGCTTCCTCGAGGTCAAGGGCGTCGTCACGTTCGACATCGAACGCTCCAGCCTGAAGATCCCGGAGAAGATCACCCTGCTGCCCGAGGACGAGGTGCGCGACTTCATCAAGGAGCGCGGGCTCACCGTGGTGGCCGGCACGGTCGGCGAGGACGAGCACTCGGTCGGGCTGCGCGAGATCCTCGACATCAAGCACGGCGGGATCGAGAAGTACGGCGTCAAGTACACCTACCTCGGCACCTCGGTACCGATCGACAAGATCGTGGACGCCGCGGTGGAGACCGGCAGCGACGCCATCCTGATCTCGACGATCATCAGCCACAACGACATCCACCGCACCATGATGCGCAAACTGCACGACCTGTGCGTGGAGCGGGGAATCCGGGACCAGCTGGTGCTGATCGCCGGCGGCACCCAGGTCAGCCGCGAGATGGCCGCCGAGACCGGGATGGACGCCACCTTCGGTCGCGGCACCAAGGGCATCGACGTGGTGGATGCGATGGTCAAGGCAATGCGGGCCCGCGGGCTCGACAGCAGGGACGAGTGATCTCGCCATGACCACCGTCGTCACCCTCGAGATCGGCTCGACCATCACCAAGGCCAACGCCTTCGAGCTGGCCGGCGGCCGCTTCCACCACGCCGGGCAGGGTTTCGCCGCCACCTCCGTCGCCCAGGGCGACGTGGGCGTCGGGGTGGACGCCGCCTTGGCCGAACTGCGGGCGAGTTCGGCGGCCGAGGTGGACGGCGGCGAGGTGTTCGTCAACAGCTCGGCGGCCGGCGGGCTGCGGATGAGCGTCCACGGCCTCACCCAGGGGATGACCGCCCGCGCCGCCCGCGAGGCCGCGCTGGGCGCCGGGGCGATCGTGGCGCTGACCACCGTCGGGCCGATCGACTCCTACGACATCGAAGAACTGCGCGAGGTGCGGCCGAACATCATCCTGCTGGCCGGCGGTGTTGACCACGGTGAGAAGCGGACCGTGCTGCGCAATGCCCGCGCGCTGGCCCAAGCCCGGCTACGGGCGCCGGTGGTGTACGCCGGCAACACCGCCGTCCGCCGGCAGGTGCAGGAGATCTTCGCCGCGGTGGACGAG
Organism: Propioniciclava sp.; assembly: GCF_047602245.1. Classification (GTDB taxonomy): domain Bacteria; phylum Actinomycetota; class Actinomycetes; order Propionibacteriales; family Propionibacteriaceae; genus Propioniciclava. Next base: position 1,768,334 of record NZ_JASGHT010000001.1, on the reverse strand, counting down.
AAGGTCATGCTGACCGACAACGTCTTCCCCGACGTGGACGTGCTCCGGATCGAGCCGGTGCGCGAACTGATCCACGAGGTGTTCAACGAGCACATCGTGCAGGCGCCGGGGATGTCCCGGCTGGCCGCGCTCTCCCGCCACGGCATCCTGCCGACACCGGGTGCGGTGCTGCTGGCCACCGAGATCTTCGCCAATACCGTCGGCGACGCGCTGGTGATGGACGTCGGCGGCGCCACCACCGACGTGCACAGCGTCACCGACGGCAGCCCGGAGTGGGTATCCCACAGCATCGACCCCGAGCCGCGCGCCAAACGCACCGTCGAGGGCGACCTCGGCGTCTACGTGAACGCCCACAATGTGGCGGACATGTCGGCCGACCCACAGGCCGGGGTGAGCATGGAGTTCCTCGCCGCCATGCCCAGCAACGAGCGGGAGGCCAGCGTCACCCGCTGGCTGACCGCACGAGCGGTCGAGGCCGGGATCCGGCGGCACGCCGGCGGCGTGGTCGACCTGTTCACCCCCACCGGCAAGACCCAGATCGTCCGCGGCAAGGACCTCACCGCCGTCCGCTGGATCGTGGGCACCGGCGGCGCCCTGACCAAGATCGACGGCGGCGCCGGCATCCTGGCCCGGATCCGGCTGGGCGCCGGCACCCGGCTGCTGCCGCCACCGGAGGCCCGGATCCTGATCGACCGGCACTACCGCTTCTCCGCACTCGGCACGATCGCGCAGTCCTACCCCGATGAGGTGGCGGCCACCTTCGCCGAGTGGGTGGAATCCTACGACGACGCCGAGGGGGCGTGACCCATGCATCCCACCACGCCCAGACTGGAGATTCACCCCGAGCGGATGGCGCACAACCTTCGTGTGGTGACCGGGCAATGCGCCGAACACGGCGTCAGCGTTGCTGCGGTGACCAAGGTGATGGGTGCCCATCCTGCCGTGCTGTCGGCGATCGCCGGGTCGGCGGCGGCCATGGTCGCCGACTCCAGGATCAGCAATCTGCAGCGAATCGCGTCCGCCGGCCTCGGCCTGCCCACCATGCTGCTGCGTCCGGTCGGCCCGGGCAGCGCCGCCGATGTGGTGCGGTGGGCCGACTACTCGCTGAACTCCTCGGTGACCACCATCCGCGCGCTGTCCGAAGCGGCCGTGGCGGGTGAGACGACCCATCGGATCGTCCTGATGGTCGACGTCGGCGATCTGCGGGAGGGGATCTGGCCCGACCGGGTGGCCGGCGTGATCAAACAGGTCGCCCGGCTTCCGCACATCGAGGTGGCCGGACTGGGAACGAACCTGGCCTGCTACGGCGGCGTCGCGCCCACCCCGGAGAACCTGGCGGTGCTGGTCGAGGTGCGGAACCAATGCCGGACGGCGACCGGCCTGCCGCTGGATCTGCTCTCGGGCGGCAACAGCTCCAACCTGCCGCTGATGGCCGCCGGCCAGATGCCGCCACAGATCAACCAGTTGCGGATCGGCGAGGCGATCTGGCTGGGCCGCAATGTGCTCGACCGGACGCCGTGGCCCGGGGCCCGGCAGGACACCGTCCGGGTGGTGGCCGAGGTGGTCGAGTTGGAGCGCAAGCCGTCGGTGCCGTTGGGCCCGATCGGCCAGGACGCCTTCGGCGGGCATCCGGTGTGCGTCGACCGCGGCGTCCGGAGGCGGGCGATCTGCAATATCGGCCGCCAAGACATCGCCGCGGACGCGCTCACCCCGCAGGATCCCGGGATCATCGTGCTGGGCGCGAGCAGCGACCACCTGATCCTCGACGTCGAGGACGCCGTCGGCCCGGTGCAGGTCGGCTGCGAACTGGGCTTTTGGCCCAGCTACGGCGGACTGCTGTCCGCTAGCACTTCCCCCTACGTGTGGAAGGTCGCGGTCGCCGACCACGGCGCCACCGCACCCGCCACCCGGCAGTGGCACCGCGCCACCGCCTAAGAACCACCGATAGCCCCATCAACCAAGGAGATACGGCGATGAAGATTGGAATCCCGACCGAGATCAAGAACCAGGAGCACCGGGTCGCGATCACCCCTGCCGGGGTGCATCACCTGACCGCGCGGGGCCACCAGGTGCTGGTTCAGCAAGGGGCCGGGGTCGGTTCGGCGATCAGCGACGAACAGTACCGCCAGGCCGGCGCCACCCTGGTGCCGGACGCCGCCGGAGTGTGGGGTGACGCCGAACTGCTGGTGAAGGTGAAGGAGCCGATCGCCGCCGAGTACGGCTACCTGCGCGACGACCTGGTGCTGTTCACCTACCTGCACCTGGCCGCAGACCGGCCGCAGACCGAGGCGCTGCTCTCCGGTGGCACCACCTCGATCGCCTACGAGACCGTGCAGACCGACCGAGGCGCGCTGCCCCTGCTGCTGCCGATGAGCGAGGTCGCCGGCCGGCTGGCCACCATCGCCGGCACCAACGCGCTGCTCAAGCACACCGGCGGCAGCGGCACCCTGCTGTCGGGCGTCCCCGGGGTCAACCCGGCCAAGGTGGTCGTGATCGGTGGCGGCACCGCCGGCCGGAACGCCGCCCAGATGGCCTACGGAATGCGGGCCGACGTGACCATCCTGGACGTCGTCGCCGACACCTTGATCCAGCTCGACGCCGAGTTCAACGGCCACGTCAAGACCGTGGTGTCCACCGCCTACGCGATCGAGGAGGCCGTCCGCGAGGCCGACCTGGTGATCGGCACCGTGCTGGTGCCCGGCGCCCGCGCCCCCAAGCTGGTCAGCAACGAGCTGGTCGCCGCCGCCAAGCCGGGCTCGGTCTTCGTCGACGTGGCGGTCGACCAGGGCGGCTGCTTCGCCGACACGCATCCGACCACCCACGCCGATCCGACCTACCCGGTGCACAACAGCGTGTTCTACGCCGTGGCGAATATGCCGGGCTCGGTGCCGGTGACCTCCACCCGCGCCCTGACCAACGCGACCCTGCCCTACATCAGCCAGCTCGCCGACAAGGGCTGGCGCCGCGCGCTCGGTGAGAACCAGGCGTTGGCGAAGGGACTGTCCACCGTGGGCGGCGTGCTCACCAACGAGCCTGTCGCCGCCGCCTGGCAGCTCGACTACACCGCTGTGGAGCAGGTTCTGATCAGCTGATCCGCGGCACCCGTGCCGCCGGCGGGCTGGTCTTTGACCAGCCCGCCAACAAGACCCACACGCCTCAATGCCGAGGCAAGGAAACAGCAGGAGGAGATTCATGTATACCTACGTGATACGCAGCAACCTGATCGAACCGTCTCCCAGTGCAGGTGAGGGGAACTGAGATGACGTCGATTCACAAGAGCCTCGCGCCGGGTCATCCGGACGCACAGCCGCCCCAGGGCCTGCAGCGCTCGATCAAGCCCCGCCACATGGTGATGATCGCCGTCGGCGGCACCATCGGCACCGGCATCTTCTTCGTCAGCGGCAACGCCATCTCAGGCATCGGCCCGCTGGGCGCGGTGATGGCCTTCGGGCTGATGAGCGTGATCGTCTACTTCATGATGCAGGGCCTGGGCGAGATGACCACCGAGCTGCCGATCTCGGGCTCCTTCCAGGAATACTCCACCCGGTTCATCGATCCGGCGCTGGGTTTCACCTTCGGCTGGAACTACTGGTTCTGCTGGGCGATCACCGTGGCCACGGAATTCGTGGCCGGCGCGATGATCGTCAAATACTGGCTACCGGACACTCCGGCATCACTGTGGGCAGTGCTGTTCTACTTCCTGCTGCTCGGGCTCAACCTGATCTCCGCCCGCGGTTTCGCCGAGAGCGAGTACTGGTTCGCCGGCGTCAAGATCGTGGTCATCGTGCTGTTCCTGATCACCGGCGTGGCGATGATCTTCGGCATGATCGGCAGCGGTTCCCCGGGTTTGGCCAACTGGACCCTGCACGATCCCACCAGCGGCAACACCGCTCCACTGTTCGGCGGCCTCGGCGGCTTCATGGCGATCTTCCTGATGGTGGCCTACACCTTCTCCGGCACCGAGCTGACCGGCGTCGCCGCGGCCGAGACCGAGGATCCGCGACGGACCGTCCCGAAGGCGATCCGGTCGGTGTTCTGGCGGCTGCTGTTCTTCTACATCGGCACCGTCGTGGTGCTGGGCTTCCTGGTGCCGTTCAACGATCCGCACCTGCTCTCCAGCGACGTCACCGAAGTGGCCACCTCACCGTTCACCATCGTGTTCCAGAACGCCGGCTTCATCGTGGCGGCCTCGTTCATGAACGCCGTGGTGCTGACCTCGGTGCTGTCCTGCGGCAACTCCGGCCTGTTCTGCGCCTCCCGCATCCTGTACGCGATGTCGGTCAGCGGGCAGGCGCCGAAGTCGCTGAGCAAGCTGAACAAGCGCGGCGTCCCGGTGCGGGCCGTCTTCGTCACCAGCCTGGTGGCGGCGGTCAGCTTCGCCACCTCACTGGTCGGCGACGCCAAGTTCTACATCGCGATCGTCAACCTGTGCGCCACCTCCGGCGTGGTGGTCTGGTTCGGTATCGCCTGGTGCCAGCTGCGGTTCCGCAAAGCCTGGCTGGCTCAGGGCCACACCGTCGAGGAGCTGAAGTTCCGGTCGAAGTTCTACCCCTGGGGCCCGTGGATCGCGATGGCGGTCTTCGTCTTCATCATCTTCGGCTCGGGCTACTGGATCTTCACCACCGAGCAGACGCCGTTCGACTTCTGGTTCAACCTGATCACCAACTACGTGCTGACCCCGGTTCTGGTGGCGATGTACCTGATCTACAAGAAGCGGCACAACACCAAGATGGTCAAGCCGGAAGACGCCGATCTCACCATCCCCGCGCACGAGGCGAACTTCGCCGAGTGACCCCGACCCACCCGGTGCCCCCACCCAGGCCAGGCAGGAATCAGCGGGTGCAGACCACCAACCAGGTCGGATCGGCACCTGGGTAGGGGGACACCGATTCCGCGGACGCCCGCAGCCGGTAGCGCTTCAGCTCGGCGCGGGCGTCCGTCACCTCGTCGGCGGCACTGGCACCTTTCAGCGCCACGATCACGCCGGAGGACGCCAACAGCGGGGCGCACCAGTCCAGCAGGCGGGGGAGCGGGGCGACCGCCCGCGAGGTCACCGCGTCGTAGCTGTCGTGGTGGGCCATCGCGTCGCGGGCGTCCGGACCCATGGCGCGGCCGCGCACCACCCGGACGCGATCACCGAGCCCGAGTTCGTCGACCGCCTCGGTCAGGAAGGTGGCTCGGCGCAGCAGCGGCTCGAGCAGGGTCACCGACAGATCCGGGCGGGCCAGCGCCAGCGGGATGCCGGGCAGGCCGGCCCCGGACCCCACATCCACCACGCGCACCCCGGCCGGAATCGCCGAGGCGACCGCGACCGAGTTGAGCAGATGCCGGTCCCAGAGACGTCCGACCTCACGCGGACCGATCAGACCCCACTCGACGCCGCGCGTCGCCAGAATCCCGGCATACCGTTCAGCCAGGCCGAGTCGATCGCCGAAGACGGACGCCGCCACCGCGGGGGTCGCGGGTGCCACCGGGGCGGTCACGGCGTCCGGGTCGTTCCCGCTCAGGACTTCGCCTTGGGCAGCACGACGACGCGGCGCTGCGGCTCCTCGCCCTCGGACTCGCTGACGTGACCGCCGGCGGCGACCGCGTCGTGCACGATCTTGCGCTGGTAGGGGTTCATCGGCGACAGCCGCACCGGCTCGCCGGTGCTCTGCACCTCGGCCAGCGCATCGGCGGCCAGGTCCTGCAGCATGGCGCGCTGCTTGTCGCGGAAGCCCGCGACATCCAGCATCAGCCGACTGCGGTGACCGGTCTCGGTCATCACGGCCAGGCGAGCCAGCTCCTGCAGCGCCTCGAGCACCTCGCCGTCCTTGCCGACGAGCACGTCGGAGTCGGTGAGGATCGACACGTGCGCGCGCCCGCCCTCGTTGAAGGTGTCAATGTCGCCGTCCAGGTCGGCGATGTCGAGCAGCTCTTCGAGGTAGTCGGCGGCCACTTCACCTTCGTTGGTGAGCGCCTCCTCGCGCTTGCTCATCCGCGGCGCCGCGTCGGCGTCCGTTTCGGTACCGGCGTCGGCGTCGTCAGCCGGCGTTTCGACGACGTCGGATTCGACCGCGTCGGCGTCGGCGACGATCACGTCCTGCTCCTGGCTCATCTGCTTCATCCCTTCGAATCGCCACCGGACTTGGGGCGTGCTTGCTTACGTTGTGCGCGCGTGCCCTTGGTCGGCTGCTGCCGCGTCACGCGCTGCTTGCCCTCGGACGCCGCATCGGCCGGGCCGGCGACAGGCGAGGAAGAACCCTGCTGGGGCGCCGGGGCGGAGGTGGAGCCCGCCCGGCCCTGGCGCGCGACCGTGGTCGACGAGCCGCCGGCGACGCGTCCGGTGCGCTTCTTGCGCAGCTTCTCCGAACGCTCCCGGATGATCGCGTCCGGGTCCTTGCCCTTGGCCTTCATCCGCTCCTGCCAGTCGATGAAGGCCGGCGTGTTCGGGCTGGGGTTGTTGCGGATCAGGATGTACTGCTGCGCGAGCGTCCACAGGTTGGAGCTCAGCCAGTAGATCATCACGCCGATCGGGAAGCTGACGCCGGTGAACAGGTAGATCGCCGGGAACAGGTACAGCATCATCTTCTGCTGCTGCGCGAACGGGCCCTCCAGCGCCTCGGGCGGCATGTTCTTGCGCATCAGCTGCAGCTGGGTGACGAACAGCGAGGCGGTCATCGTGATGATCAAGAACACCGCGACGAACAGCGTCGGGCCCATCACGAACCCGTTCTGGGACAGGGTGGCCGAGATCTCGGCGCCGAAGATCGTCGAATGCTGCAGCGAGGAGACCAGTCCGGGGTTGCTCTCGAACCAGTAGCCCACCGGGGTGCCGCGCGCCGCGCCGTTGAGCACGTAGAACAAGCCCAGGAAGATCGGCATCTGTAGCAGCAGCGGCAGGCAGGAGGCCGCCGGGTTGACGCCTTCCTCCCGGTAGAGCTTCATCACCTCTTGGCCGTAACGCTCACGGTCGTGGCCGTACTTCTCCTGCAGGGCGCGCGTCTTCGGCTGGATCAGCTGCATCGCGCGCGAGCTGTTGATCTGCCGCACGAACAGCGGGATCATCAGCGTCCGGACCACCACGGTCAGCGACACGATCGCCAGCACCCAGGTCCAGCCCGAATTCGGGTCGAGCAGATGGCTCCACAGCCAGTGCGCGCCGGCGAGAATGCCGGACATGGCCCAGTAGATGGGCTGCATGATCAGGTTGAAGAAGCCAGCAATACCGTCAAACACGATGCACCTTCTGTGCTCGGCCGGCCGGCGGCACGGGGTCGTACCCGCCCAGCGACCAGGGGTGGCAGCGCACGAGGCGCTTCACAAAGAGATACGTGCCCCGGATCGACCCGTGGATGCGCACCGCATCCAACGCGTACGCCGAGCACGTGGGGTGGAATTTGCAGACGTCGCCGTACAGCGGACTGATGACGGCGCGGTAGGCCTTGAGCAGGCCGATCAGGATGTACTTCACGCGGCGGCCCCCAAGCGGGTCAGCGCCGTCTGCCAGGCCGAGGCGAAGTCGTCGGCGAGCGGACCGTGCGCGGCGTCCGGGAGTGCGCGGACGACCACATCGACCGGAATGGGCGACGTGGTCAGCACGCCGGCGACCATATGCCGCAACCGGCGCTTGACCCGGTTGCGGGTCACCGCGTTGCCGACCGCCTTGGACACGACAAAGCCCGCCCGAGACGGCGGGCTTTGCTTACCGATCGCGTGCACGACCAGCGTGCGCCTGCCCACCCGGACGCCGCCGCGCACCACGGAACGGAACTCGTCCGAGGCGCGCAATCGGTGAGGGGCGGGCAGCACCGCGTTCGTGACCGGGTCAGCCGGCGAGGCGGGCGCGGCCCTTGCGGCGGCGATCCGCCAGGATGGCGCGTCCGGCGCGGGTGCGCATACGAAGGCGGAAGCCATGGGTGCGGCTGCGACGCCGGTTGCTCGGCTGGAAAGTGCGCTTGCTCACGCCAATCTCCCTAACTCAAATGACCACTGGTTCGCGGATCGACTGTGCCCACGCGGACACAGGCATCGCCTGGGCGGCGACTGTCCAACGATACGCGGCCGACACGGTTGCGGGCAAACCGAGGGTGAACCGGGTCCAGGTCGAGCCGACACGCCGGTCATCATCACAATCGCGTACCGGAATCATTTGCCCGGCCCGGATCGAGCCACTAGCGTGAACTCCCACGAACGTCGGCATGAATGCTCCACCGCAGCGAACCGAACGCTCGTTCGCCGGTCCACACCCTGTGGATGAGGGTGTGGAAGAAGAATCGAATCGAGGGGGAGGACGATGGCCACCGACGCCGACGCTGCCCTCTCCAGCGGCTGGAACCACATCTGCGAACAGGCCCCCGCGCCGGTCAAGCCATGGTTCACCTCGGCGAAACCCCTGGCCCTGCACGGTTCGACGCTGGTAGTCGCCGTCCCCAACGACTTCTCCCGCGAGCGGGTCGCCGTCCGGCACCGCGAGTGGATAGAAACCACGCTGGCCGCACACTACGGACGCCCGATCCAGCTCGCGGTCAGCGTCGATCCGTCGCTGGAAGACGAGCTCGACACCGAGGACGCCTCCGCACCCGCGCTGCCGCTCGAGGTGGCCTCGCACGGGCTCGGCGTGAGCGCGGCCGCCGGCTTCGGCCCTGGCTCGGCCCCGGCGCCGGGCAACGGCGTCCGGCTCAACCCCAAGTACACCTTCGAGAACTTCGTGATCGGCTCCTCGAACCGGTTCGCGCACGCCGCGGCGGTCGCGGTCGCCGAAGCGCCCGGCAAGTCGTACAACCCGCTGATGATCTACGGGCCGTCGGGGCTGGGCAAGACGCACCTGCTGCACGGCATCGGGCACTACGTCCGCCAGTATCTGCCCCAGGTGCGGGTGAAGTACGTCTCCACCGAAGAGCTCACCAACGACTTCATCAACGCGATCTCGGAGAACCGCACGGCCGAGTTCCGCCGCGCCTACCGCGATATCGACGTGCTGCTGATCGACGACATCCAGTTCCTGGAGAGCAAGATCCAGACCCAGGAAGAGTTCTTCCACACCTTCAACACGCTGCACAACGCGCAGAAGCAGATCGTGATGACCTCCGACCGGCCGCCGCGGCTGCTGGAGGCGCTCGAACCGCGGCTGCGCAGCCGCTTCGAGTGGGGTCTGCTCACCGACATCCAGCCGCCCGACCTGGAGACGCGCATCGCGATCCTGCGCAAGAAGGCGACCGCTGAGCATCTGTCGGCGCCGCCGGAGGTGTTGGAGTTCATCGCCGACAAGATCGCGACCAATATCCGCGAATTGGAGGGCGCGCTGATCCGCGTCACCGCCTTCGCGAGCCTCAACCAGCAGCCGGTCGAGTTGCGGCTGGCCGAGGACGTGCTGCGCGACCTGATTCCCGAGGGCGTCGAGGCGCAGATCACGCCGCAGCTGATCATGAGCCAGACCGCGACCTACTTCAACATCAGCGTCGACGACCTGTGCGGGCCGGCGCGCACGCACGTGCTGGTCACCGCGCGCCAGATCGCGATGTACCTGTGCCGTGAGCTGACCGACTCGTCGTTGCCCGCGATCGGACGCCTCTTCGGCGGCCGCGACCACACCACGGTGATGCACGCCAACAAGAAGATCCGCACCCTGATGGCGGAGCGGCGCACCATCTACAACCAGGTCACCGAATTGACCAACCGGATCAAGCAGGCGGCGTCCGCGCACTGATCCTCAGTGGACCTCAGCTCCGCAGTGGACCTCACCACCGTCGTGGGCATCGTCACGGCGGCTTCTCACCGTCCTTCCTCGCGTGTCGCGAGCGCCGCACGGGGGGGCTCGCGCGTACTTCCGGTGTTCTCAGCGGTGTGGACGCGCCGTTACCTGGACGTCACCGTTGGGGACGTTCTCCCCAACAACCCTGTGGATAACTGGGGCTACCTGGGGAGAACTCACCGGCGCCCAGACGATCTCCACAGCCGCCCACCGTCCGGACCGGAATTTTCCACAGGTTGCGCAGGGGCGAAACACCGGCACGACAGCGCCGAACGCCCTTCATCCACGACATCCACAACCGTGACGATGACCAGGAAAGGAGAAACATCTCCTGAAGTTGAACTCACCTCAGCGCACACCTGTGGGGAACTCGGCCTCGCCACTGCAAGGCTCGTTCGCACGGTAGGATCGGGCAGACGCCTGCGCCCCCGCGCGGGCACGCCGAAGCTCAAACTCGTGACTTGGGAGCATCAGTGAAGATTCATGTCGAGCGTGACGTCCTGGCCGATGCCGTCCAGTGGGTCGCCCGCAGCCTGCCGAACCGTCCCAGCGTGCCGATTCTCGCGGGACTGAAGCTGGAGGCGTCCGGCAACCAGGTGGTGCTGTCGAGCTTCGACTACGAAACCTCCGCGAAGGTGGTCGTCGCCGCCGACGTGACCGAAGAGGGCACCGCACTCGTCTCGGGCAAGCTGCTGGCCGAGATCGCGCGCAGCCTGCCGGCCAAGCCGGTCAGCCTGAGCAGCGACGACTCGCGCCTGGAGATCACCTGCGGTTCGGCGCGCTTCACGCTGCAACTGCTGCCGGTGGGCGAATACCCCGACCTGCCCGAGATGCCGTCCGCCACCGGAACCCTGGAGCCGGAACTGTTCGCCCAGGCCGTCGCGCAGGTGGTCGTGGCCGCCGGACGCGATGAGCTGCTGCCCGTCTTCACCGGCGTCCGCCTCGAGATCGAGGGCGACACCGTGTCGCTGCTGGCCACCGACCGGTACCGGATGGCGCTCAAAGAACTGCCCTGGACGCCGACCGGTTCGGTCACCGACGGGGCGGCCCTGGTGCCGGCCCGGGTGCTGTCGGAGTCGTCGAAGTCGATGACGGCCGGCGAGCGCATCTCGCTGTCGCTGGCGGCCGGCGACGGCGGCGAGGGCCTGATCGGCTTCGCCGGCGAGGGCAGCAACGGCGTCCGCGAGATCACCACCCGCCTGCTCGACGGCGAGTTCCCGAAGGTGCGCCACCTGATGAGCATCCAGCCGAACCTGACCGTGCGCGCCAACACCTCCGAGATCGTGTCCGCGGTCAAGCGTGTCGCCCTGGTCGCCGAACGCAACACCTCGCTGCGGATGGTGATCGGCGAGGACCACATCACCCTGGAGGCCGCCACCGGCGACCAGGCCCAGGCCGTCGAGGCGCTCGAAGCGACCGTGGTCGACGAGACCGGCCAGGGGCTCAGCATGAACGCCGCCGGCTTCAACCCGCACTACCTGCTCGATGCGCTCAACGCGCTTGACACCCCGTATGTGAACTTCGCGTTCACCGCGCCCGGCAAGCCGTGCCTGCTGACGCCGCTGGTCGAACTCGACGGCGAGCCGTCGGCCGACTACAAGCACGTCATCATGCTGATGCGCCTGCCCCAGTGAGCGCGGGGGTGCCGTGTTCGTCACGCACCTGAGCCTGGCCGACTTCCGGTCCTGGCCGTTCGCCGAACTCGAATTCGAGCCCGGGGTCACCACGCTGACCGGGCGCAACGGCCAGGGCAAGACGAATCTCATCGAGGCGGTCGAATACCTGGGCACGCTCGGCTCGCACCGGGTCGGCTCGGAGGCTCCGCTGATCCGGCACGGCTCGCCGCGCGCGATCGTGCGGGCGCGGGTGCAGGCCGGGCTGGACGATCCGCGTTGCCTGACGTTGGAGGTGGAGCTTCGCTCGGGGCAGGCCAACCGGGCGTTGTTGAACCGTGGCCCGCTCAAGCGCCCGCGCGATCTGCTCGGCGCGTTGCGGGTGGTGCTGTTCTCGCCGGAAGATCTGCGGTTGGTGAAAGGCGATCCCGCCGACCGGCGTCGTTTTGTCGATGAATTGATCACGCAGCGGTGGCCGCGGCTGGCCGGGGTCCGCGCCGACTACGACCGGGTGCTGCGGCAACGCTCGATGCTGCTGAAGTCGTGGTCCGGACGCCGGAGCCTCGACGAGGCGTCCGAGGCCACCTTGGCGGTATGGGACGACTCGCTCGCCCAGTTGGGGGCCGAACTGGTCCAAGCGCGGCTGCTGACGTTGGAGGCGATGGCCCCGTTCGTGGCGGACGCCTACCGCGCCATCGCGCCCACCAACAACGAGGCGTCGGTCGCCTACAAATCGAGTTCGCTGGGGATGAACCCGGACGCCGCGGCGTCCGGTGAGGCGGAGGCGTCCGGAACCGCCCCTCTGCTCGCTGACGATTCGCGCGTGAGCGTGGATGAACTCGCCGGACGGCTGCGCGCGCGGATGGCGGAGCGGCGGCGCGAGGAGTTGGCGCGCGGCGTGACCCTGGTCGGCCCGCATCGTGACGACCTGGTGCTCACGCTGGGGGAGTTGCCGGCCAAGGGCTACGCCTCGCACGGCGAATCCTGGTCGTTCGCGCTGGCGCTCAAGCTGGGCGCCTACGAACTGCTGCGTTCCGACGGTGTCGAGCCGGTGCTGATCCTCGACGACGTCTTCGCCGAACTGGACGAGGTGCGTCGCGCCCGGCTGGCCGGCCGGATCGCGGACGCCGAACAGGTGCTGATCACCGCCGCGGTCGCCTCCGACGTGCCGGCCTCGCTGGCTGGACGCCGCTATGTCATCGCCGACGGCACGGTGACGCGGGATGATCCGGTCGAGGGGGATCTCGGTCGTGACTGAGCTCCCGGGTGTTCCTGAACCTCGTCCCGTGTCGGAAGCGTCCGGGGCTGCCGAACCAGAACCAGAGGAGACCGTGCCCTTCGAGCCGACCGGGCTCGATCTGGCCCGCCAGATCGCCGCGGCCGCGGGTCGGGCGGTTCCGTCGCCGGCGCCGAAGAAGGCCAAGAAACGGACGCGGCGGGCGTCCGGCCGGGAGCGGGCCGAACCGGTGGCGCTCGGTGAGGCCCTCGAGGGCGTCATCCAGGAGCGCGGCTGGACCACCGAGGTCAACGTGCACCTGCTGCTCGGCCGCTGGCCGGAGCTGGTCGGCCCGGCGGTGGCGGAGCATGCGACGCCGGAGGCCTACCGTGATCGGGTGCTGGTGGTGCGCACCACCTCGACCAACTGGGCCTCCCAGTTGCGCCTGATGGCGCCGCAGCTGGTGGCCCGGATGAACGCCTCGCTCGGCCAGGGCACTGTCACGCGGGTGCAGATCCTCGGTCCTGAGGCGCCGAGTTGGCGCCACGGCCCGCGCACGGTGAAAGGACGCGGCCCGCGCGACACCTATGGGTGACTCCTTCCGCCGCCGTTCGCGACATGGACCCGGGCATGTACCCCCGCACGGAATCGGGGGTCCAAGCGTCCAGAAGGCCGCACAAGGCCGTACAGCGGCAAGAAGGTCGTCCACTGCGCTCACAGAATGACCGGATCTGAGGCTTTCCCTAGTAAGATGGGGGAGTTCCGAAGGCGCCGCCCCGCAACGAAAGCTGTGGGCGGCGTCGGTGTGCAAGGAGAAGAGAGCCTGTGACGGCAACCAACAACGGCGCCCGCACTGCCGGTGCCGCCGCGACCGCGGTCGAAGAGGGCAAGTACGACGCCAGCGCGATCACGGTCCTGGAAGGTCTGGAGGCCGTCCGCAAGCGGCCCGGCATGTACATCGGCTCGACCGGTGAGCGCGGCCTGCACCACCTGGTCTACGAGATCGTCGACAACTCCGTCGACGAGGCGCTGGCCGGCTACTGCGACACGATCACGGTCGAGTTGCTGCCGGGCGACGGCGTCCGGGTCACCGACAACGGGCGCGGCTTCCCGGTCGATCTGCACCCCAAGGAGAAGATCCCGGCGGTCACTCTCGCGCTGACCGTGCTGCACGCCGGCGGCAAGTTCGGCACCGGCGGCTACAAGGTGTCCGGTGGTCTGCACGGTGTTGGCGCCTCGGTGGTGAATGCACTGTCGGACAAGTTGCAGGTGGACGTCCGCCGCGACGGCTACCACTGGCGCCAGGAGTTCTGCCTCGGCGTACCCGAGTATGACCTCAAACAGCTCGAGCCGCTGGCCGAGGGCGACGAGATCGGCACCACGATCACCTTCTTCGCCTCGCCGACGATCTTCGAAACCACGCACTACAACTGGAACACGCTGTCGACGCGCTTCCGCGAGATGTGCTTCCTGAACAAGGGCCTGACCATCAGGCTGATCGACCGGCGCCCGGTCAACGGCGACGCCGAGGCTGACCCGGACGCCGACCACGACGACTTCCTCGATGAGAACGGCGACGCGGCTGCGGGCGAGCGTGAGGTCACCTACCGCTATGACGACGGCCTGATCGATTTCGTGAAGTACCTCACCGGCAAGAAGGAGACGATCCACCCCAGCGTGATCGCCATCGATGCCGAGTCGCCCGATGACCGGCTGTCGCTCGAGGTCGCCATGCAGTGGAACAGCTCGTTCAACGAGTCGGTGCACACCTTCGCCAATGCGATCAACACCCACGAGGGCGGCACCCACGAAGAGGGTTTCCGCGCGGCGCTCACCAACACCGTCAACCGGTGGGGTGAAAGCTGGGGAATGATCAAGAAGAAGGAAGACCGGCCCTCCGGCGACGACATCCGAGAAGGCCTGACCGCGATCATCTCGGTCAAGCTCGCCGAGCCGCAGTTCGAGGGCCAGACCAAGACCAAGCTGGGCAATACCGAGGCCAAGAGCTTCGTGCAGAAGGTCGTCAACGACCTGCTCGGCGACTGGTTCGAGAAGAACCCGGCCGAGGGCAAGGACATCATCCGCAAGTCCCAGGCCGCGGCGTCCGCACGCATCGCGGCCCGCAAGGCGCGCGACATGGCCCGCAGCCGCAAGGGCCTGCTCGGCTCCACCAGCCTGCCCGGCAAGCTGGCCGACTGCTCCAGCCGCAACCCGGTCGAGTGCGAGGTGTTCATCGTCGAGGGCGATTCGGCCGGCGGTTCGGCCAAGGGCGGACGCGATCCGCGCACCCAGGCGATCCTGCCGATCCGCGGCAAGATCCTGAACGTCGAGAAGGCGCGGCTGGACAAGATCCTCGCCAACAAGGAGGTCGAGGCGATCTTCAACGCGCTCGGCACCGGCTTCTCCGACGACTTCAACATGGACCGGCTGCGCTATCACAAGATCGTGCTGATGGCGGACGCCGACGTCGACGGCGCGCATATCCGCACCCTGCTGCTGACGCTGCTGTTCCGGTTCCTGCGCCCGCTGATCTCGGCCGGGCACGTATATCTGGCCCAGCCGCCGCTGTTCCGGTTGCGCTGGACGAACGCGCCGCATGAGCTCGCCTATTCCGACGACGAGCGCGACCGGCTGCGCGATCAAGGCCTGGCCGAGGGCAAGAAGCTGCCGAACGTGAACCCGATCCAGCGCTACAAGGGCCTGGGCGAGATGGACGCCGAAGACCTGTGGAACACCACCATGGATCCCGATCAGCGCACCCTGGCCCAAGTGACCCTCGACGACGCCGCGTCGGCGTCCGATCTGTTCAGCATCCTGATGGGCGAAGACGTCGAGCAGCGCCGGAGCTTCATCCAGCGCAATGCCAAGGACGTCCGGTTCCTCGATATCTGAGAAAGAAGCCATGAGCGACGAGATCAACGGCCCCGGTAACGACGAGGCAGCCGAGAACCAGGCCCCCACGCCCGAGACTCCACAGGCCGAGGACGCCCCGGCGGTCGAGGCGTCCGGCACCGATACGAGCGAGGATGCTGCGCCCGGCGAGAGCGCCGAGGAGGCCGGCGATTCCGGCGGCCCGAAGGGGACGATCGCCGAGATCGACCTGAACGAGGAGATCCAGAACAGCTACCTCGACTACGCGATGAGCGTGATCGTGGGCCGGGCGCTGCCGGATGTGCGCGACGGGCTCAAGCCGGTGCACCGGCGGGTGTTGTACACCATGTACGACGGCGGCTACCGTCCCGATCGTGGCTGGAACAAGTGCTCGCGCATCGTCGGCGACGTGATGGGCAAGTACCACCCGCATGGTGACTCGGCGATCTACGACACCCTGGTCCGGCTGGCGCAGCCGTGGGTGATGCGGCACAAGCTGGTGGATGGCCAGGGCAACTTCGGCTCGCCCGGCAACGACGGCGCCGCCGCAATGCGGTATACCGAGTCGAAGATGAACCCGCTGGCCATGGAGATGGTCCGCGATATCGACGAGAACACCGTCGACTTCCAGCCCAACTACGACAACAAGGACACCGAACCGGTCGTCCTGCCCGCCCGCTTCCCGAACCTGCTGGTCAACGGGTCCACCGGCATCGCGGTCGGCATGGCCACCAACATCCCGCCGCACAATCTGCGCGAGATCAACGACGCCGTGCAATGGATGCTCGCCCGCCCCGAGGCCACCCGCGAGGAGAAGCTGGAGGCCTGCATCGAGCGAATCAAGGGCCCCGACTTCCCCAACGGCGCGCTGATCGTGGGCCGCAAGGGCATCGAGGACGCCTACCGCACCGGCCGCGGCCTGGTCACCATGCGCGCGGTGATCGATGTCGAAGAGGACGCCCGCGGGCGCACCCAGCTCGTCGTCACCCAACTGCCCCACATGTGCAACCCGGACAACCTGGCGTTGAAGATCGCCGAACTGGTCAATTCGGGGCGCCTCACCGGCATCTCCGACATCCGCGACGATTCCTCGGCGCGCACCGGCCAGCGCCTGGTCATCGTGCTCAAGCGCGACGCTCAGCCGCGCGTGGTGATGAACAACCTGTACAAGCACACCCCGCTGCAGGACACGTTCGGCTGCAACATGCTCGCCCTGGTGGACGCGGTGCCGCGCACGCTGCGCATCGACCAGTTCCTGGGCAACTGGGTGCGGCACCAGATTCAGGTCATCCAGCGCCGGACGGCCTACCGGCTCGCCCAGGCCGAGCGGGACGCCCACATCTACCGCGGCCTGGTCAAGGCGCTGGACGCCCTGGATGAGGTGATCGCGCTGATCCGCGCCTCGTCCACCACCGAGGAGGCCCGCACCGGCCTGATGGGGCTGCTGGAGATCGACGAGGTGCAGGCCAACGCGATCTTGGAGATGCAGCTGCGCCGGATCGCGGCCCTGGAGCGGCAGCGGATCATCGACCGGCTGGCCGAGTTCGAGCGCAAGATCGCCGACCTGAAGGACATCCTCGCCAAGCCGGAGCGGCAGCGCGAGATCATCTCCACCGAACTGCAGGAGATCACCGACAAGTACGGCGACGAGCGCCGCACCCGGATCATCGCCGCTGACGGTGACCTCTCCGATGAGGACTTCATCCCCGATGAGGACATGGTGGTCACCATCACCTACGGCGGCTACGTGAAGCGGACCCGCTCGGACCAGTACCGCGTCCAAAAGCGCGGTGGCAAGGGGGTTCGCGGCGCGAGCCTGCGCACCGACGACGAGGTGCAGCACCTGTTCACCACCTCCAGCCACCACTGGCTGCTGTTCTTCACCAACTTCGGCCGGGTCTACCGCGCCAAGGTGTGGCAGTTGCCCGAGGCGTCCCGGGACGCCAAGGGTGGCCATGTGGCGGGCCTGATGAGCTTCCTGCCCGAGGAGCAGATCGCCGGCGTGCTGACCATCCGCGCCTACGACGAGAAGCCGTACCTGCTGCTGGCCACCAAGAAGGGCCTGGTCAAGAAGACCGAGCTGTCGGCCTACGATTCGGCACGCCAGGCCGGCCTGATCGCGATCAACTTCCGCGAGGAGGGCGACGAACTGATCGGCGCGGCCGCCTGTTCGGCGTCCGACGATGTGCTGCTGATCTCCACCAAGGGCCAGGCGATCCGGTTCCGGGCCGACGACGAGCAGCTGCGGCCGATGGGCCGGGCCACCTCGGGCGTGACGGGGATGAAGTTCCGTGCCGGCGACGAACTGCTCAGCATGGCGGTCATCGACGCCGACACCCCCGAGGACGACCGGTTCGTCTTCACCGTCACCGACGGCGGCTTCGCGAAGCGGACCGCGGTGAGCGAGTACCGGGTGCAGGGCCGCGGAGGCCTGGGCATCAAGGCGATGAAGCTCAACTCTGATCGCGGTTCGCTGGTCGGCGGCCTGGTGGTGAGCGAGACCGACGAGGTGATCGCGATCAAGCAGTCGGGCCAGGTGATCCGCTCCGCGGTCGAGGGCGTGCCGGCCAAGGGCCGCGACACGATGGGGGTGAAGTTCGTCGGATTGACCGGTGACGACACCGTGACGGTGATCGCGCTCTACCCCGAGACGAACGATTCCGAGGGTGACGCCCCCGAAGCGGACGCCGCCGCGTCCGGTGACGATTCGGCGGCCGAGAGCGGCGCCGATCTGACGCCGGAGGGCGCAGCGGATACCGTGGTGCCACCCGTGGCCGACGGCGGCAGCGGTGAGGAGGAATGACGGTGACTGAGACCCAGCCAAGGACCGGCTCGCGGACGCGTCGCGCGAGGTTGAGGATCTCGCGCGTCGATCCGTGGTCGGTGATGAAGACCTCGTTCCTGTTCTCGATCGCGCTCGGCATCATGATGTGGGTCGCCATGTACGTGGTGTGGACGCTGGTGAACGCGTCCGGAATGATCGAGGCGCTCAACAGCGTCCTGACGATGCTGCTGGCCAGCGACCAGGATCAGACGGCCGTGCGGGTCGAGGATTTCGTGAACACCAATAAGCTGATGGCCGCCACCACGCTGTTCGCGGTGATCAATGTGGTGATTCTCACCGCTCTCGGAACGATCTTCGCCTTCCTGTACAACCTCTCCGCCAATATTCTCGGCGGTCTGGAGTTGACGCTCGCGGAGGACTGATCTGGTCCGTTGGAGTGCCCGGCGCACTATTTGCCACCGCGTGCGCCGGGGCATTCGAGGCGTCTCACGATGATGTCTCGTAGGGTGTTCACTATTGATCACCGTCAAACCGGCATGCTTGAATATGCGCGAGGTATGTGTGTCCGCACCCCCAATCGGACCTGCCTCAAGCGCTGATTGACGTAATCGTCGGCGCCT
Organism: Propioniciclava sp.; assembly: GCF_047602245.1. Taxonomy (GTDB): domain Bacteria; phylum Actinomycetota; class Actinomycetes; order Propionibacteriales; family Propionibacteriaceae; genus Propioniciclava. Next base: position 1,749,496 of record NZ_JASGHT010000001.1, on the reverse strand, counting down.
ATCAGGACATGAGGTCGATCCCTGGTGCGCGAGCCTGCCCGCAGACATGTGGTGACGACACTGCTGTGCGTTGCCGGTCTCAGCGCCGCCCGGCTACGGAGGCGGCGCCGCTTCGGCGTCCCCTCGGGGGAGGTGGCGCCTCGTCGGTGACTGACCCACCCCTGGCTCCTCCTGTGCAGCCTGCCTTCCCTTCGACGGAAACAACACCCACCCAACCCCCCACCCGAAAGGGATCAAGAGTGAAGAACAACACCCAGCGAGGACTTCTCGCGGGCATGGGCGCGCTGATCGCAGCGTTCACCCTCGCCCTGAGCGGCGTCGGCGTCGCGAACGCCGCGCCCCCGCAGCCCGTGCCCGCCCAGGGCAGCGTCACCGTGCACAAGCTCGAGCAGCCGCCGGCCTTGGGCGACCCTGCCACCGGCGAGCAGTTGCCCCCGCAGACCGGGGGGATCGACGGCGTCACCTACGCGGCCTATCTCGTGCCCGGGATCGACCTGAACACCAATGCCGGCCAGCAGGCGGCCTCGGCGCTGACCCCGGCGTCCGCGTGGACCGCGGTCGCCGATGCGGCAGCACCCAACGAGCCTGCCGCGGCGATGACCCGGACCACCGCCAGCGGCGGTGTGGCGTCCTTCACGCCGCTGGCGCGCGGGGTGTACCTGTTCCGCGAAACCGCCGCGCCCGCGGGCGTGACCGCCGGCGCCGACTTCCTGGTCGCCGTGCCGCTCACCGACCCGACCAACCTGGACGCCTGGCTGACCGACATCTACGTCTACCCGAAGAATGCGCGGATCACCGGCGACAAGACGGTCGTCAACGCCGTCGACTACGTGGTCGGCGACACCGCCACCTGGAGCATCAGCGCCGCGATTCCGCGCCTGGAGAACCCGGTGGCCGGCGCCCCGTTCGTCGCACCGGACGCCTTCCGGATCACCGACACCCTGATCGACGCGCAGCTCAGCAGCACCGCCGCCGGCATCCGGGTGACCGTGCCGACCGGCCTCAGCGCGCCGGACGACTACTCCGTCGAGCCTGTCTCGACCGTCGTGAACACGGGCACGGTGGCGGCCCCGAACAATGTGCCCGCCACCCGTTGGCAGGTCACCTTCACCCCGGCCGGGCGCGCGAAGCTCGCCACCGCCGTCAACGCGGATGCCAACGCCCGCGTCACCGTGACGGTCGACACGCAGGTGCTGGCGTCCGGCGCGATCACCAACGCGGCCAAGGTGTACCCGAACGCGGCGTCCATCACCAACGAGCAGCCGCTGGCGATCGATGCCGCCGAGATCCGCTACGGCGACTTCCGGGTGCAGAAGGACAGCACCGACGCCGCCGTGACCGGGGCACAGCTCGCGGGGGCTCAGTTCCGCGTCTACCTGAGCGAGGCCGCCGCCAAGGCCGGAGGCAACGACTACCTCACGCCCACCGGCAACCCCCAGGGTCTGTGGACCACCGACAACACCGGGCAGTTCCTCATCGAGGGCCTGCGCGACAGCGGCTTCGCCGACGGCGCCGTCGTCAACCCCGGTGACTCCGCCTACCAGACGTACTGGCTGGTCGAGGTCAAGGCGCTTGAGGGCCACCAGCTGCTCGCCGAGCCGCTGTCGTTCACGGTGACCCAGGGCAGCACCGGATCCGCCACCGCGGACCTCACCGTGACCAACCAGATCACCTCCGGTGGTTTCGAGCTGCCGCTCACCGGTGGCACCGGCACGGCGCTGCTGACCATCGGCGGCCTGGCCCTGCTCGGCCTGGTGTTCTTCGTGGCGCGCCGTCGCCGCGCGGACGCCTGATCGTCGGCCGCTGATCCGCTCCCGCCCGCAGACTGCGGGCGGGAGCGACACCACCACAGGAGAGGAGGCACCCATGGATGACGCGCGCGCGCGAACGGCCTCGGGTGCCTCCCGCCCTGCTCCCACGCCGGTGCCCTCGCGAGGCCGGCGATCGAACCGCCCCCGGGCGTTGCTGGTGCCGATCGTGCTCCAGATCACGGCGATGACGGGCCTCGGCGCGCTGCTGTACCCCGAGGCGTCCGACTGGTTCGCCAGTCTCCACCACGACTCCGAGATCTCCGGCTATGTGCGCCGCAGCGAGGCTCTGCCGCCCCAAGTGCGGGCCGACAAGCGTGACCTCGCGCGCTCCTACAACGAACACCTGCCCGCGGGCGTGCTGCGCGATCCGTTCCGCGGGACGCGCACCGACGTGGTGCCAATGGCGGACGCCGCCTTCCGCGCCTACCGGGACGTGCTGAGTGTCAGCAGCCAGGGCGTGATCGGCCGGCTGAGCTACCCCCGGTTGGGGATCAGCCTGCCGATCTATCCCGGCACCGACGACGAGGTGCTGGGTCAAGGGGTCGGGCACCTCTATGGTTCCTCGCTGCCCGTCGGCGGGCCGTCCACCCATGCCGTGCTCACCTCCCATTCAGGGCTGGTGCACGCCTCGTTGTTCACCGCGCTGCCGCGGGCCCGCGTCGGCGACCTGTTCGAGGTGGCCGTGCTCGGGGACGTGCAGCACTACCAGGTGCGTGAGCTGCGCACCGTCCTGCCCGACGAGACCGAGACGTTGCAGATCGTTCCGGGAGAGGACTGGGTGACCCTGTTCACCTGCACCCCGATCGGCATCAACAGCCACCGTCTGCTGGTGCACGCCGCGCGTGTGGACGCCCCCGCGGGCGACCTGACCGCGCACGCCGTCGCCGGTGACGGACAACGGCCCGGCTTCCCATGGTGGGCGGCCGGTTTCGCGGGCGGGTCCCTGGCCATCGGCGCCTGGCTGTTCATTCCGCCACGCCGGCCAGACGCTCCGTCTGCTGCGCGCGAGGGCGCCGGGGAGGCGTCCGGATGAGTTGTCTCCGCATCGTACGCGCCGCCGGCGTGCTGCTGTTCGGCCTGGTGTTGGCGCTGGTGGTCGTCGTGCCCCCGCGCGCCGCCGCGGCCGGCGCGATCGACCCCGCCGCCCGCGCCACCTTGGTGATCCACAAATACGAGCAGCCGGATGCCCTGGGCGAATCGTCCGACGGGCTGCCGCTCGACCAGCCGTCGGTCGACGGCCTGACCCCGGTGGCCGGCGTCCGGTTCCGGGTCAGCCGCGTCCCCGGAGTCGACCTGACCACCGGCGAAGGCCAGCGTGCCGCCGCCGAGTTGACCGCCGCTGAGGCGTCCGCGCGGGTGGCCGGGGCATCCGGCCGAACCGGCGTGACCGGCGCCGATGGACGCCTCGACGTCGCCTCGCTCGAGGTGGGCCTTTACTACGTCGAAGAGATCTCGGCCCCGGTCGGTGTCGTGCCGGCCGCGCCCTTCCTGGTCGCGTTGCCGCTGTCCGATCCGCACACCGGTGCGGGCTGGCTCTACACCGTGCACGTCTACCCCAAGAACCCGCGCGCGGGCGTCGGGCTGAACGTCAGCGAGGCCATCACCTGCGTCGACGAGGTCTCCTGGACGTCGCGAACGGCGATCCCGCGCCAGCAGACCCTCGACCAGTACCTGGTCCGGCACCTGCTGCCGCCCGGCGTCCGCGTCGCCGGAGGTGAGGCCGGGGTGCGGATCGCGCTCGGCGGCGCCGAGCTGGGGCCGGCGGACGCCCTCGCCGGGCTGACCACCGTGGCGGGGCGCGAGACCGTCGAGGTTTCATTCACGACCTCCGGCCGTGCGGCGCTCGTCGCGGCGCGCGCGGCGGATCCCGGCGCGCAGGTCATCATCACCTTCGGCACGCTGCTGCCGGGGTGGGGAATTCACGCCGTCGACGTCGAACTGCTCATCGACGATGCCGCGCCCATTCCGGGCTCGGCGGCCACCAGTTTCGTCGGCTGCACGCCGACGCCGTCCCCCACTCCGGGGGCGACGCCTGGTCCGGCACCGGACCCGGGGACCTCGGGACGCCCCGGCGACCGGCTGGCGGTGACCGGAAGCCAGGTCAGTGGCCTGGCGCTGCTCGGCCTGGCCCTGATCGGCTGCGGCATCGTGCTGGTCCGGCGGAGCCGCCGAGAACGCGGGCAGGAATGAGCCGCGCGGCGATGGTGCGGCGCGGACGGCGTCCGGCACGCGGCCAAGGACGCCTCGGCACGGCGGTGCTGCAGGTGATCGCGATGATCGGCCTGGGGCTGTTGCTCTACCCCGAGGCCGCCAACTGGGTGTCGCGGATCGGGCATGACGCAGAGATCTCCGGCTACGTGGAGCAGGTCCGCGGTGCGCCCTCCGAAGAGCGGCAACGGCTGCTGGCCGCCGCCTACGGCTACAACGACGAGCTCGATCCGGGCCCGTTGACGGACCCCTACGTCTCGCTCAGCGAGGACACGATCCGGCGCAGTGAGCTGTACCAGCGCTACGAGGAGATGCTGCGGCTCAGCGGCACCCACGCGATCGGCACGCTCAGCTATCCGGGCGTGGACATCGGGTTGCCCATGTACCACGGCACCTCCGACGAGGTCATCTCGCGGGGCATCGGCCACCTGTACGGCACCTCGTTGCCCGTCGGCGGACCGTCGACCCGCGCGGTGCTCACCTCGCATTCGGGCCTGCCGCATGCCGCTCTGTTCACGGCACTGCACCGGGCGCAGCTCGGGGACACGTTCTGGATCAGCGTCCTCGGCGAGGACCATCACTACCGCGTCGAATCGATCGAGACGGTGGCGCCCGGCGACACCTCTTCGCTGCGCATCATCGAAGGCGAGGACTGGGTCACCTTGTTCACCTGCACCCCGGTGGGGGTGAACAGCCACCGGCTGATGGTGCACGCGATCCGCATCCCGGCGCCGGAGGGCGGCGGCGTCCAGGCCGTCGGCGGCGACGGCGTCGAACTCGGATTCCCCTGGTGGACGGTGTGGTTCACCCTCGGCTCGGCCCTGGTCGCCTGGTTCCTGTTCGCGCCGGTGCGGCCGGCGAAGCGGACCGGGGCGGCCGGCGCGCGCCCAACCGTCCAGTAAATCCCTCGCGAGGCCGCCGGCACAAGACTGTTGCGCGGCGCTTGCGCCGCCTAGAGTCAGGGCACCGCCCCCATCGAACGACGGACAAGGATGTGTCGCTCATGGCCATGTACGCAGCACCGGGCACCGAGGGTGCCCTCGTCGAACTCCAAAGCCGCTACGACCACTGGATCAACAACGAGTGGCGTCCGCCGGTGAAGGGTCAGTACTTCGAGAACGTCTCGCCGGTCACCGGCAAGGTGTACACCGAGGTGGCCCGCGGCACCGCCGAAGACATCGAGGCCGCCCTGGACGCCGCCCACGCGGCCGCGCCCGCCTGGGGGCGCACCTCGGCATCCGATCGGGCCAACATCCTCAACAAGATCGCCGACCGGATCGAGGCCAATCTGGAGAAGCTGGCCGTCATCGAGACCTGGGACAACGGCAAGGCGATCCGGGAGCCGCTGAATGCCGACCTGCCGCTGGCCGCCGACCATTTCCGCTACTACGCCGGGGCGATCCGCTCCCAAGAGGGCACCCTGTCCGAAATCGACGAGACCACCGTCGCCTACCACTTCCACGAGCCGCTGGGCGTGGTCGGGCAGATCATCCCGTGGAACTTCCCGCTGCTGATGGCCACCTGGAAGATCGCCCCCGCGCTCGCCGCCGGCAACGCGGTGGTGCTCAAGCCGGCCGAGCAGACGCCGGTGTCGATCCTGGAGTTCATGAAGATCATCGGCGACCTGCTGCCACCGGGCGTCCTCAACGTCGTCAACGGATTCGGTGTCGAGGCCGGCAAGCCGCTCGCGTCCAGCCCGCGCATCGCCAAGATCGCCTTCACCGGTGAGACCACCACTGGACGCCTGATCATGCAGTACGCCTCGCAGAACCTGATTCCGGTCACCCTGGAGTTGGGCGGCAAATCGCCCAACATCTTCTTCCGCGACGTGATGGACGCCGACGACGCCTACCTCGACAAGGCCCTGGAAGGGTTCGCGCTGTTCGCGTTCAACCAGGGCGAGGTGTGCACCTGCCCCTCGCGAGCCCTGATCGAGGAGCCGATCTACGACGATTTCCTCGGCCGCGCCGTCGAACGCGTCTCCCGGATGGTGCAGGGCAACCCGCTCGACACCGCCACCCAGGTCGGCGCACAGGCGTCCAACGATCAGCTGGAGAAGATCCTGTCCTACCTGGCCATCGGCAAGGACGAGGGCGCCACACTGCTGATCGGCGGCGAGCGGAACGTCCTCGACGGCGACCTGGCCGAGGGCTACTACGTGAAGCCGACCGTGTTCGAAGGCCACAACAAGATGCGGATCTTCCAGGAGGAGATCTTCGGTCCCGTCGTGTCGGTGGCCAAGTTCAACGGCTTCGACGAGGCCATCGAGGTCGCCAACGACTCCCTGTACGGCCTCGGCTCGGGCGTGTGGTCGCGCAGCCGCAACATCACCTACAAGGCCGGACGCGCCATCCAAGCGGGCCGGGTCTGGGTCAACCAGTACCACGCCTACCCCGCGCATGCCGCCTTCGGCGGCTACAAGCAGTCCGGCATCGGCCGCGAAACCCACCTGATGATGCTCGAGCACTACCAGCAGACCAAGAACCTGCTGGTCTCCTACTCCGACCAGGCGCTCGGGTTCTTCTGATCGGGGCGGATGAGTGAGGCCCCGTTGCCGGGTTGGCCGGGCAGGCTGCCACGGTGAACCCGGGTGGGTCGCATCGGATCGGTCAGGTGAGGTCGAAGCAGGTCAGGAAGAGGGGTGGCGATGTCCGGTGAATGGTCCAGCCGCGCTCTGGTCACGGCTCGGGCGGCGGAATTGCTCCGTCGCCTGCGCGACGACCATGGCGCGCTGATGATGCACCAGTCCGGTGGCTGCTGCGATGGGTCGGCGCCGATGTGCTACCCCGACGGCGAGTTCATCATCGGTGACCGCGACGTCCTGCTCGGCCGATTGTGGATCGATGACGGCGTCGCGGCGTCCGAGGCGGCGGGGGCGTCCGTCGTGCCGGTATGGATCTCGGGCAGCCAGTTCGAGGCATGGAAGCACACCCAGTTGGTGATCGACGCGGTGCCCGGACGCGGCGCCGGCTTCTCGCTGGAGTCCCCGACCGGGATGCGTTTCCTCACCCGGTCGAGGGTGTTCCCGCCCGAGGTGCTGGCCGGATTGCCCGCGCCCCGCACCGGCGCCGAGGTCGAACAAGGAGCCTCGCTCCCGGATCCACTCGGCCCGATGGCCCTGACCGGCGAGTTGGCGGACGTCTGCCCCCTCCCCTCGTCGCGAGCTGCTGGCGACCACTGAGCGGACGACGCAGTTGTTGACGGGGCGGGCACGCCGGAACTGTCACACTCATCGACGCTCAAGCGCGGTTGGGGCTCGATGTGTGTGACGTTTCCGGCAGTTGCGTCCCCACGGCTAAGGCCCGAGCAGGGCCAATGGGATGACAGCGACTCCGTCAGGCCGTCCGTTACGCGTGGGCCTCGAAGTCGGCTCGGATGCGGTCGGCGTAGGGGGCGAACTCGGCTCCGGCGAGGTAGGCCGACACCATCGTGCCCGGGTCGGCGATCGCCTGGCCGGCGATATCGAACGCGGTGCCGTGGTCGACCGAGGTGCGCAGGATCGGCAGGCCGACGGTCACCGAGATGGTGCCGTTGAAGTCGATCGTCTTGGCCGGAATGTGGCCCTGGTCGTGGTACTGCGACAGGACGCCGTCGTAGCGGCCGGTGAACAGCTGGTGGAAGATCGAATCCGCGGGCACCGGGCCGACCACGTTGTGGCCGCGTTCGCGCATGATCGCGACCGCGGGGGCGAGCGAGTCGATCTCTTCGGTGCCGAATTTGCCGTTCTCACCGCCGTGCGGGTTGATCGCGGCCACGCCCAGGCAGGGCTCGTCGGTGCCGTACATGCGCAGCGCGCGCAGCGCCTCGTCGATGGCGGTGACCTGCATCTCGGTGTTGATCTTGGTGAGCGCCTGCTGCAGTGACAGGTGCCGGGTGGCGAAGAAGATCTTCTTGCCGCGGGCCACGAACATGGTGTTGGAGCGCTTCGATCCGGTGAGTTCGGCGAGCATCTCGGTGTGGCCCAGATGGGTGCTGCCGGCCGCCCAGATCGCCTCCTTGTTGATGGGGGCGGTGACGATGCCGTCCACCGTGCCCGCCAGCGCGGCGGCGGTGGCGACCTCGATCGAGCGCACCGCGGCCTGGCCGGCCCGCGCGTCCACCACACCCCAGCCGACCGGTTCGTCGCCCAGGACGCCGGTGTCGAACACGTCGATCACGCCCTCCTGTTCGGCGGGCAGGTCGTCCCAGGAGTCGACCGCGCGCACGGTGGCGTCCAGGCCGAGGACGCCGAGCGCCGCCTTAACCGAGACCGGATCGCCGACGGCCACCGCGCGGGCCGGACCGTTCGGCCCGGCGACCTGCAAGATGGTCTGCACGGTGATCTCGGGACCGATGCCGGCCGGATCGCCGAGGGTGAGGGCGAGGACGTTTCTCGTCATGGGTGCGGTTCCTAACGTAAAAGGATCGGTGGAGAAGCCGGGCACCATCATGCCGCAGCTTCCCCACCGATCCGGTCAGTGCGCGGCGTCCTCGGCAGCGGCGGCGGCCTCGAGTTCGGCGGCCAGCCTCTTCTCCTGCACCCGGCGGTAGGCGTTCCAGACCACGCCGATCACCAGGATCACGTACAGGCCGATCGTGATCGGCGAGCTGACCAGCACCGCCGGGTTGTTCGACGAGTTCGCCATCGCATCGCGCAGGTTGTATTCGGCCAGCGGGCCCAGGATCAGCGCGATCAGCACCGGCGCCAGCGGCACATCGTATTGGCGCATCAGGTAGCCGAGCAGGCCGATCCCGATCATCACCGCCAGGTCGATGGTGGACGCCCCCGCCGCGTACACACCGAACGCGGCGAAGACGGTGATGCCCGCGTACAGGTACTCCTTGGGCACCCGCAGCAGCATGGCCCACATCGGCGCGAACGGCAGGTTCAGGATCAACAGGATGATCATCGCGATGAACAGCGCCGCCAGCAGCGCCCAGACGATGTCGGCGCTGCGCTCGAACAGCAGCGGCCCGGGCTGCAGGCCGTACTGCCGGAACGCGATCAGCAGCAGCGCGGCGGTCGCCGAGGTGGGCAGGCCCAGCGCCAGCAGGGCGCCCATCGCGGACCCGGCGGTCGCGTTGCCGGCGGCCTCCGGTCCGGCGACGCCTTGGATGGATCCCTTGCCGAACATCGGCTGGGCCCGGCGGGCGTCCAGTTTGCGCTCGGTGCCGTAGGCGAGGAAGGTCGGCACCTCGGCGCCGCCGGCCGGGATGATGCCGAAGGGGACGCCGAACGCGGTGCCGCGCAGCCATGCGGGCAGGGCGGCCTTGAACTCCGCCTTGCTCAGCCAGGGGCGTCCCTTGGTCTTGATCAGTTCCTTGTCGTCGGGGCGCCCGACCTTCGAGGCCACGTGCAGCACCTCGCCGATCGCGAGCAGGGCCACGGTGATCACCACCACCGAGATGCCGTCGAACAGGGCCGGGATGCCGAAGGTGAACCGGGAGGTGCCGGTCGACTGGTCGATACCGACCACGGCCAGGGCCAGGCCGATGCTCAGCGCGGCGAGGCCGCGGACCACCGAGTCGGCGACCACGGTGGAGATGGCGACGAACGCGAACACGGCCAGCCCGAAGTACTCCGCCGGGCCGAACTTCTTGGCCAGTTCGGCCATCGAGGGCGCGAAGAACACCACCAGCGTGGTGGCGATGATGCCGCCGGTGAAGGCGCCGATCGCGGCGGTGGCCAGGGCTTGGGCCGCTTTGCCCTTGCGCGCCATCATGTGGCCTTCGAAGGCGCTGGCGATCGCGGTGCTGTTGCCCGGTGTGTTCATCAGGATGCCTGCGATCGAGTCGCCGAACAGGCCGCCGAAGTAGATGCCGGCGAACATGGTGAGCGCCGACAGCGGCTCCAGGGTGAAGGTGAGCGGCAGCAGTAGGCCGACCGCCATCGCCGAGCCGAGGCCGGGCAGGACGCCGATGGCGGTGCCGAGGAAGGCGCCGACGGTCACCCAGAGCAGATTCTCCAGGGTGAGGATCTGGCTGAAGCCGTTGAGCAGGTTGAGCAGTTGGTCCATGGTTCAGCTCCCCAGCAGCAAGAGTCCGGCGGGCAATGTCATACCGAGCAGTCCGCTGAACACGACCTGGATCGTGGAGGCCAGCCCCAGCCCGATGATCAACGACGGCAGCAGCTTCTTGCTGCCGAGCGCGAAGGCCATCCCTGCGAACAACAGGGTGGCGCTGATCAGCCACCCGACCGGCTCCACGATCAGCGTGAACGCGATCAGGACGCCGAGGGCGGTGGCGAGCTTGACCCAGTTGACCCCGGCGGGCGCCTCGGCGGCGTCCGCCTTCAGCTGGGGTGCGATCGTCTCGTCGAACGGATCATGCACCACGGACACGCCTGAGAAGGAGTCTTGCTGCGGGGCGCTCGGCACCGGACGCGGATGGCGGATCTGCTGGATCACGATCGAGACGGCGGCTACCAGGCAGACGGCGATCACGATCCAGGGGAAGGCCTGCGGGCCGAACAGGTTGTTGCCGCTCACCTTCATGGTCAGGTTGCCGTAGATCATCAGTCCGGCGATGGCCACCAGGATGCCGGCGATGATCAGGATGCCGTGCTGCGGGGCCGGATGTGTCGGTGCGGCGTCGGGCCGCTGCTCGGCGGTGTCGGTCTTGTCTGCACTCATGCCAGCCCCAACTCCTTCAGCAGCGCCGAGATGGACTCCTGCTCCTCGTTGATGAACGTGGTGAATTCCTCACCGGCGAGGAAGTTCTCCTTCCACCGGTTGCGTTCGACCGCCGCCTTCCACTCCGGTGTTTCCACCATCTCGGTGACGATCGCGATCAGGTCGGCGCGATCGGCTTCGCTGATTCCCGGCGCGCCCACCAGCCCGCGCCAGTTGACCAGGTCGACCTCGGGGTAGCCCAGCTCGATCATGGTGGGGATGTCGACGCCGGGCAGCCGTTCGGGGGCGACCACGGCGAGCGGACGGATATTGCCGGCCTCGATCATGTCGCGGAAGTCGTTGAAGCCGCTGATGCCGACGTTGACCGTGCCCGCGGCGCTGGACAGCAGCGAGATGGTCAGCTGGCCGCCACCCGAATGCGGGGTGTACTTCAGTTGCGACCCGTCCATGCCGATCGCCTGGGCCATCTCGCCGGCGACCAGGTGGTCGATGCCGCCGGCCGAGCCGCCGCCGATCGGTATTCCGCCGGGGTCGGCCTTCCACGCGGTGAGGAAGTCGTCCAGGGTCTGGTAGGGCGAATCGGCGCTGACCGCGATCACCTCGAAGTCCTCGGCGAGCCGGGCGATCGGGGTGGAGTCTTCCAGGCTGAACTCCGAGCCGCGGGCGATGCCGCCCAGCATGACCGTGCCGGTCACCATCATGATGTCGGGCTTGCCGTTCATCCGGGCCAGCTGGCTGAGCCCGATGGTGCCGCCCGCGCCGGGCGCGTTGGACACCTGGATGGTGCTCACGATCTTGTTCTTGCGGAGCGCCTGCTGGGTTTCGCGGGCGACCAGGTCCCAGCCACCGCCGGCCGCGGCCGGCGCCATCACCGTGAGGGCCGCGCGGGCGCGTCCGCTCGTGTCGGTGTCGCGCGCGTCCGCGACGGCGAATCCTGCCAGCAGCAGGACCACCGCCGTTCCCGCGATCGCCTTGATATTCAGCTTCGTTGCCATGTTGGGGGTCTCTTCCTCCACACCGGTGAGGCCCTGGTTTCCACTCTGAACGTGGGGCCTTCGGGACATCGTGGAGGCGCGCCGGGCCGCGCGTCAACGGGTGGGATGCCCCGATCCGCCGATCGTGTGTGAGTTGTGACCTTCGCCGTGCCGCCGAAGGGTGGACGTTCTGCTCTCACCCGATGAGACCGTCGGGCACGAAAAAATACCGTCGCGCACGAAAAACACCGTTGCGCACGAGATGTCATGCGCAACGGTGCAGGTCGTGGGCGTGGGCCGGAGCCCGGCCGGGCAGGGATGCCGGCCGGGCCCGGCGGTCAGCGGGAGCGGTGGGCGTCCAGGATCGGCTCGACCAGCTGCGGGCCGGTCAGGCCGAAGTGGGCGAGCACCTCGGCCGGGCTGCCGGACTCGCCGTAGCGGTCCCGGACGCCCAGGCGGACGATCCGGGTGGGCCGCTTCTCGCCGAGCACCTCGGCGACCACGCCGCCCAGGCCTCCGGCGATCTGGCCCTCTTCGGCGGTCACCACGAGCCCGGTCTTGGCCGCGCTGGCGACCAGGGCGTCCTCGTCGAACGGCTTGATGGTCGCGTAGTGCAGCACCTCGGCGTCCACCCCCTGCTCGGCGAGCCGGTTCGCGGCATCCAGCAGATGCCAGGTCATCGTGCCGGTGCCGACCAGCGTGATGTCGCTCCCGGGCCGCAGCACCCGGGCGACGCCGAGCTCGAACGGGTCCTCGGGGGCGGTGAACACCGGCGTCGCGTCGCGGGCCAGCCGCAGGTAGGCCGGACGCGGATCGGCGGCGATCGCGCGGGTCGCCTTCTCGGCCTCGACGCTGTCGGCGGGGGCGACCACCACCATGTACGGCATCACCCGCATCAGCGGGATGTCCTCCAGCATCTGGTGGGTGGCGCCGTCGGGGCCCACGTTGAGCCCGGCGTGCGAGCCGACCACCTTGACCGGCTGGTCGTTGAGGCAGGCGGTGGTCTTGATCTGCTCCCAGTTGCGGCCCGGGCTGAACGCGGCATAGCTGCTGATGAACGGCACCTTGCCGACCGCGGCCATGCCGGCCGCCACCGTGGCCAGGTTCTGCTCGGCGACGCCGACCTCGAAGTAGCGCTCGGGGAAGGCGGTGGCGAACAGGTGCATCTGGGTGCTCTCGACCAGGTCGGCGCACAGCGCGACGATCCGCTCGTCGGCCTGGCCGGCGGCGAGCAGGCCGCGGCCGAAGCCCATCCGGATCGGCTCGTTGCGCACCTCGGGTGCGGTGGTCATCGCTGTCCTCCCTCGTTGTTCAGGGCCGTCAGGGCCTCTTCGGCCTGGGCGGGGTTGGGCACCCGGCCGTGCCACAGGTAGTCGCCCTCCATGTACGGGACGCCCTTGCCGGGCACCGTGTGCGCCACGATCACCGACGGCTTGCCCTTGGTGTTCTTGCACTCCTCGATCGCGGCCAGGATGGCGGGGATGTCGTGGCCGTCGACGTCGATCGCGTGCCAGTCGAAGGCGCGGAACTTCGCGGCCAGGTCGCCCAGCGGCATGACGTCCTCGGTGTTGCCGTCGATCTGGATGAAGTTGCGGTCGACGATGCCGATCAACTGCTCCAGCTTGTACTTGCCGGCATACATGACGGCTTCCCAGATGTTGCCCTCGTCGAGCTCGCCGTCGCCCATCATCACGTAGACGAAACGCTCAGGGGTCTTGTCGAGGTACTGGAACACCTGCGCCATGCCGGAGCCCTGCGACAGGCCCTCGCCGAGCGGCCCGCTGGTCACCTCGATGCCGGGCAGCGAGAGCCGTTCGGGGTGACCCTGCAGCCGGGTGCCCCACTGGCGCAGCGTGTTCAGCTCGTCGAGGGGGAAGTAGCCGGTGTGCGCCATCGCCGCGTACAGCACTGGGGCGGTGTGCCCGTTGCTGAGCAGGAACAGGTCGCGCTCGTCCCAGGCGGGATCCTCGGGGCGGTGGCGCAGCGCCTCGCCGTAGAGGACGGCCAGCAGGTCGGCCATGCCGAGCGGGCCGGCGCTGTGCCCGCTGCGGGCGTGGGCGAGCATCGAGACGATCGATACCCGGATGTCGCGGGCCAGGTCTTCCAGCCTGGTCACCACCTCGGTCGGGGCGGCGGTGGTTGTTGTCATGTCACTTCCTCATTCGGATGGAAACGGGGTTGGTGGGGTCAGGGCCGGTCACGGACGGGGCAGGCCGAGCAGGTCGAGGGTGGAGACGCCGGCGCGGATCTGCTCGCGCTGCCATTCCTCCTTGGCCTCGCGGGCCTCGGCCTCCTCCAGCGCGGCCGGGCCCTCGTCGCCGGGCACGACGACCAGGCCGTCGGCGTCCCCGATCAGGATGTCGCCGGGGTTGACCACCACGCCGCCGATCACGACCGGCACGTTGATCTCGCCGCGCTGGACCTTGGTGGTGCGCCGGATGCAGGTGCCGCGGACGAACACCGGCCAGCCCTCGGCGATGATGGTGGCCGAGTCACGGACGGCGCCGTCCACGACCAGACCGGCCAGGCCGCGGGTCTGCGCCGCCAGGGTGAGCACGTCACCCCACGGGCCGGCCTGGGTGAAGCCGCCGATGTCGACTACCAGCACGTCGCCGGGGCCGGCCTCCAGCAGCGCGGCGTGAATGAACCAGTTGTCGGCCGGTGCCAGCTTCACCGTCACCGCGCGCCCGGCCATCGTCATCCGGGGATCGAGCGGCTTGATCGCGGGGTCGATCGCGCCCTTCTGGCCGTGGGCTTCGTACACGGTGGCCGCGCCGAGCTCGGCCAGGCGTGCCATCTGTTCAGTGCCGAATTCCATCTCTGTCGTCCTCTTTCGTGTCTTCGTGTCTGTGTTGTCGTCGTCGCGGGGGATCACAAGGTGGCCACCACGGTGGCGAACCGGCGCATGCCTTCGGCCAGCGACTCCTCGTCGGTGGCGAACGAGATCCGGACGTGTCCCTCGCCGGAGGGGCCGAACTCGGCGCCGGAGCGCACCAGGACGCCGCCGGCGGCAAGCGCGTCCACCAGCTCTTGGGAGGTGAGCGGGCTGTCGATCTTCGGGAAGGCGTAGAACGCGCCGGTGGGGGTGTGCACGCTCACCTTCGGCATCGCGGCCAGCGCGGCGACGACGATGTCGCGGCGGCGCTGGTACTGCTCGCGCATGGCGGCCAGGTCGGACGCCGGCGTCTTGAGCGCCTCGATCGCGGCGTCCTGGACGAACGTGTTGATCGAGCCGTTGATGGTGCGGTGCACCAGGTTGACCGGATCGGCCAGCGGGGCGGGTGCGATGACGTAGCCGAGCCGCCAGCCGGTCATCGCGTACGCCTTCGAGAAGGTGCCGAGCATGACCACCTGGTCGCGGATCCCGGCCAGGGCCAGGCCCGAGGCGTACGGCAGCCCGTCGTAGACGATCTCGCTGTAGGCCTCATCGGAGACCAGCAGCAGGCCGGGATGCCGGGCGACGATGCCCGCCATCACGTCCATCTGGTCGGTGGTGAGGATCTGCCCGGTCGGGTTCGACGGGTTGCACAGGATGACCATCCGGGCGCCGCCGGCCAGTTCCTCGATGCGGGCGAAGTCGACCGAGCCGTCGGCCAGGTTCGGCACCCAGACCACCTCGGCGCCCACCATCGCCAGATGGTCGGCGTACAGGGAATAAGTCGGTTCGGGGATCAGCACCCGGTCGCCGGGCCGGACCAGCGCCAGCATGGTGGCCGCGATGCCCGCCGAGGCGCCATGGGTGATCACCACCTCCTCCGGGCTGGTCACCCGCCCGGTGCCGTCGCTGACGAAGGCCGCGATCGCGGCCCGCAACTCGTTGCTGCCGGTGAGCGGGGCGTAATGGGTGCGCCCCGCGCGCAGCGACGCGATCGCCGCCTCGACCACCGCGGGCGCGGTGTCGCCGTCCGGTTCACCCATCGCGAGCGAGACGGCCCCCCGCGGCGCCTGCCCGAGGTTCTTCGGACGCCGCGAGGTGCGCTTGATCCGCTCGACGAGGGGGGATTCGACTGATGACATGACTGCTTGGTCCTCCTGGAATGGGTGAAAGGCCGTGCGAGCGGTGTCAGGAACCGCTCGCACGGCGAGGGATGGTGGTGGGTCAGTCGATGGGCTTGCCAGCGCCCTCGGCCATGAACGCCGCGGCGAGGAAGGTGCCGACAGCGGTGAGCACGACGTAGTAGGCGGGGATCGCGGTGATGGTGGTGGCCGCGATGAGACTGGTCATGACCAGCGGGCCGGCGCCACCGAAGATGGCGGTCGACACGTTGTAGCCCACCGAGTAGGCGGTGCCGCGAACCTTGGTCGGGAACAATTCGACCAGCGCGACGTTGACGACGCCCGCGTGACCGGCGAAAGCGGCGGCCATCATCATGGCGCCGAGCACGGCCAGCCCGAAGCTGCCCTGGGCCATCAGCCAGTAGGCGGGGATCGCCAGCACGGCACACGCGATCGCCGAACCCATCAGCACCTTGCGGCGTCCGACCTTGTCAGACAGCCAACCCATGGTCGGGATCATCACCAGCATCACCAAGACGGCGAGCGCGGTGACGGCCAGACCCTGGCCGACGCTGAACTTCAGTTCACGGTTCAGGTAGGACGGCATGTAGTTGAACAGGACGTAGTAGCCGGAGCTGTTCAGCAGCACGAGCACGATCGAATGGAAGACCTTGCGCATCGTCTTGGCGTTGTTGAAGGTGCTCGCGATCGGGCTGTCGGCGATTTCGCCGGCCTCTTGGGCCTTCAGGAAGGCCATCGTGTCTTGCAGCGTGCGGCGAATCCAGTAGCCGATGAAGCCGAGCGGGATGGCGACGAAGAACGGGACGCGCCACGCCCATTCGACCAGCGAGCCCTCGGGCAGCAGGTTCGCCAAGGCGACACCGATGCTGGTGCCGAGCAGCATCGCGGTGTAAGAGCCGAACTGCGGCAGCGAGGTCATGAAGCCGCGGCGGTCCATCGGGGCGTTTTCGGCCACGAACGAGTAGGCGCTGGCGACCTCGCCACCCGCCGAGAAGCCCTGCACCAGGCGGAACAGCAGCAGCAGGATCGGGGCCGCGTATCCGATCACGGCAAACCCGGGCAGGAAGCCGATACCGGCGGTCGCGAACGTCATCAACGTCAGCGACAGCACCAGGGCTGCCCGGCGTCCGGCCTTGTCAGCGAACGCGCCGATGATCATGCCGCCCAGGGGGCGCACCAGGAAGGTGAGAGCGAAGATGCCCCAGGTCATGATCAGGGCGGCCGTGGGCGCCTCGGGCGGGAAGAAGACCTGGGCCAGCGTGGTGGCCAGGAAGCCGTAGATGCCGTAGTCGAAGAACTCGACGAAGACGCCCGCGCTGCCACCGAAGATGACCTTGCGCATTTGTTCGGGTGGGATCTCGTGGTGGGTCGTCGCGGTGGACTCGGTCATGGGTGTCCTCTCTCAAGGGTGAACAGCGGCGGGATGGACGTCAGCGGGGGATGGGGACAACAGGGGTATCGGTGAAGAGGTGGCTGGCCTCGTACATGGTTCGGCAGCGGTGCCGCAGCGCGGCGAGGTCGGCCTCCTGCTGGCGGACGGCCCGGATCGACTGCTCGGCGGTGCTCATCCGCAGCCGGAGCGTGTCGCCGGGGCGCATCTGCCCCAGGTAGTGGTGGCAGCTGCGCGCGACCACGGCCGGAATCGGATAGCCGGCGGTCAGCGGACGCCCGCGCATCAGGATGATCGGGCCGCCCGTCGGCGGGATCTCCACCGCGCCGAGCGGGACGCCGCGGGACAGGATCTCCGAGCTGGTCACCCGCTCGAACCCCGGGCCGGCCAGCCGGATGCCGACGTGATCGCTGCGCGTGTCGACGGTGTAGGCCGTGGATGTGATGCCGCCGGTGAAGCCGGGGAACTCGGCCAGTTCGGGGCCGGGCAGCACGTCGAGCACCCACTCGTGCGGATAGGCCTCGCGGGGAGCCGCGACGAGGAACAGCGGCGGATGCGGGACCAGGCCCAGGCGGGCGCCGTGCGCGATCACCACGTCACCGGTGGACAGGCGCCGGCCGCGTCCGATCAACGGGTCGCGCGCGACGCTGCCGAGGAATTCGTCGCCCTGGATGCGCCCGTGCACGGCCACGTAGGCGCGCAGCCCGGACGGCGCGGGGCTGATCTTCACCTCGGCGTTCGGCCAAGTCAGCAGCGGGGCGTGGGTGGCGACGGGATCGCCGTCGAGGGTGACGCTGCCGGCCGCGCCGGTGACCGCCAGCAGCACGGCCTCGCTGGTGCGGAACGCGAACGGCACGATCGTGGTCACCTCGATCACCGGGGCGCTGTCGGGATTGCCGACCAGGATGTTCGCCGCGCGTGCGGCCGGTTGGTCGAGGGCGCCGTTGGTTTGGATGCCGAGGTGGGCGACGCCGTAGCGGCCCAGATCGGTGACCGAGGCCACGCCCGCCTGGGTCAGGGTGAGCAGCGGGTTCACAGGAGTTCTCCGATGAAGACCTGCGGCGTCCGGGCGAACTCGTCGGGCGTGATCGGCTTGAACCGGAGTTGGTCGCCGGGGTCGATGGCGACGAACGGATTCCCCTGGGGGTTGATGATCTTCAGCGGCGTCCGGCCGATCAGCCGCCAGCCGCCGGGCGCGGGAATCGTGTAGATCGTGCCCTGATGGCCGGCCAGCGCGATGGTGCCCTCGGCGATCTTCACCCGCGGCTCCGACATGCGGGGCACCGGGCGGGGCCACGGGGAGCCCTCGTGCAGCGGCGTCCCGGCGGGGGCGCCGTTGAAGGCGACCCGCCACAGGAACGAGGAATGCTTCTCGATCACCTGGTCACGGGTGAGTTCCAGGTGGCGGGCGACGTCGTCGAGATCGGGGCCGAACTCGCCGCCGTAGGTCATCGGGATCTCCACGATGCGGCCGGTGGTGGCCAGGATCTCCTCGGTGGGCACGTGCGCGCGCAACCAGGTTTCGAGCGTGCCGGCGTCGGTGACCAGCGGGTCGAAGCTGACCAGCAGGGTCGCGAAGGTGGCGAAGTTGCCCTCGATGCCGGGGACGTCCGCCTCGCGCAGCGCGCTGCTCAGCGACTGCATCACCGCCCAGCGCTGGACCGGGTCGGCGCAGTCGCGTTCGACCAGGACAGCGGAATCCCCGTAGGACACGAACCGCAGTTCGGCCTGGATCGTGTCGGCATAACAGCTGCCGGGCGCCTCGGCCATCGTCAGCCCTTCCGGGTGCTGAGCACCGTCGGGATCGGGGCCAGCGTGACACCGTGGGCGACGAGCTCGGTGCGGATCCGGTCGGCCACCTCGAGCGCTTCGGGGCTGTCGCCGTGGATGAGGACGGTGTGGCAGTCCAGATCGATCACGGTGCCGTCGATCGCCTCGACGGTGCCCTCGAGCACCATCCGCAGTACCCGCTCGACCATCAGGCCGGGGTCGTGGATCACCGCGCCGGGCAGCTTGCGCGACACCAGCGAACCGTCGGTGTTGTAGGCGCGGTCGGCCATCGCGGTGATCGCCACCGGGATGCCGCGCTCGTGGGCGAGGTCGGCCAGCACACCGGCCTGGGTGACCACGGGGAGGGTGGGATCGAACGCCTCCACGGCGTCCAGGACGCCGCGGGCGTAGGCGGGGTCGGCGACGCAGAGATTGCCGAGGCTGCCGTGCGGGGTGATGTGCTGCAGCGTGCGTCCGTGCTTGCGGGCGAAGGCCGCCAGCGCCCCGATCTGATACAGGGTGTCGGTCGCGACCTCCTCGGTGCTCATCGAGATCGGACGCCGCCCGAACCCGACCAGATCGTGGAAACCGGGGTGGGCGCCGATCTCGACGCCGCGCTCGGCGCAGGCGCGCACCGTGCGGTCCAGCACCCGCGGGTCGCCCGCGTGAAAACCGCAGGCGACGTTGGCCGAGGTGAGGAGGGGGAGGAGGGCCTCGTCGTTGCCGATCGTGTAGTCGCCGAAGCTCTCCCCGAGGTCGGCCGATAGGTCGATGCACCGCATGAACTGCTCCGTTCCGTTTTGCGCTCGTCGCCGACGGTACAACTCGACGTTTACTAACTGCAACAGATTTACCAGTTATTTACACGGAGGGGGTGGGTGGAGTGGTGGCTTGTGTGGGGATCTGGGGTGTCTCTGAGGCAGGGCGGGGTGTCGTGGTCCGTGCCGTGGCGTCTTTAAGTGAGATAGAACTACTGGTTTGAGCGGAACTTAACTGGGGGTTCAGTCCCAGACAGCCGGATCGGTGTCGATGGATGGGACGTGACCGGCGGCGCGCGGCGTCCGCGTGAGTAAGCTCGGCTGGGAAGGGCCCCAGTGTGGCCGTCGGACGCAGAGTCGCGGGAGGTGTGAGGTGCCACGGAAACCTCGCAGCGACGCGATCCGCAACCGCCGTGCGATCCTGCGCGCGGCCGGCGACATCATCCGCGTCGACCCGCAGAGCCTGACCATCCCCGCCGTCGCGGAACGGGCTGGCGTGTCGGTGACCACCGTCTACCGGCACTACTCGTCCGCCGACGTTCTGCTGGGCAGCTACATGATCGAGGTCGACACCCAGATCCGCGACTACTCGCACGACTGCAACACCGCCGGGCCGGAGCTCTTCGACGACGTGCTGGCCGAATGGGGCCGCATCATCGAGGTCTACGGCCCCGGGCTGGTGCAGCTGCGGTCACGCCGCGGCTTCCTGGAGCGACTGCACAGCGGTGATGTGGCCATGCAGATGGTGCGCGAGGCCTGGGAGCGCCCGATCCGCCGCCTGCTGCGCGCTCAGGAGATCGAGGACGACTACTTCGAGGGCGCGCTGTTCCTGTTCAACATGATGTTCGACCCCCGCGAACTGCTCGACCTACGCGCCCGCGACCTGTCGATGACCAAGGTGCTCGCGATCTTGAAAGACGCCTACCTGGGAGCCCTGCGCGGCTGGCACCAGGCGGGCACCGCCCGCATCTGATATTAGTCCCCACTACTAAATTAGTGGCGTCAGGCGGCTGCGTGCTTGCAGTGCGGCCGGTCGAGTCGACCGGCTGAGCGCGAGCATCACCGTTCGGGCGAACCGGCGTCGATCGTCAGCGGAGACGCAAGACGGGCCGGGTCGTTGCGACCCTGCGCGGAGCAAAACGTACTGCTCAATCTCGGCCGAGCGTCAGGAACATCAGTCCGACTGATGTTCTTCTGGTCGCGCCCGGATTGAGCAGCGCGTTTTCCTCGACCCGTCCGGCGACGAATTCGTCCGCACCGAGGTCCGTCGGGTCGAGTTCTGACCCTGCCCGGGAGGCCTGGTCGATTTCTATGTCCAGATCGAAGGGGGTGTCCTGTGACAAGGGCAAACGCCACGGGGGGTGAATCTGGACATAGAAATCGACCACGGGGTGCTGCCGAGGGTGATCACGGTGTGGTGGGTAGCCCCGCGAGGCTGACCGCGGTGATCAGGGTGGCCAGGGCGACTTTCAGGCGGCGCATGGCATCTCCTGGGTGGTGGCTGGGAGGTGGCGGATCACGCGTGACCACTTGTTGGCGGGAAGACCGTCGTGCAGGATCGCCATCCCGGTGGCGTACTTGCTGAACGAGGTGGGCCGGTGGCCGGACCGCCACAGCAGCCGGTCGACGCCCGAGGCGCGCCGGCCCGCCTTGGTCTCCACGATCACCAGTCCCGGCAGGAACAGTTCGCGGGCGCCGTCATGCCAGGTCAGGTCCGTATCGAGGGTGACCCGCACGTCCAGTTCGGTGGGCAGCAGCGTGGTGCGCGTGTACCGGGTGACCAGGGTGGGGCGCAGCCCGTCGGTGAGGTGAGCGTCCAGGCCGCCCGAGCTGAGCGTGGCGTGAATGAACGCGTGCTCCTCGGCCGAGAGCCAGGTGCCGTCGGCCGGGTCGTGTTCGATGCGCTCCTTGACCGTGGTGTCCCGGGGGCCGCGCACCTTTACCTCGACGAACGCGGCGTCGGCGTCCAGGTAGTGACGGGTGCGCACTTTGAACCGGCGGCGGCGTCCGTGTGCGGACTGGCGGTAGCTGAGCAGGTCGGCGGTGTCGAAGTAGGACGACTCGTAGCCGAAGCTGGTCCGGTCGCTGATGGTGAGGATCCTCGTTCCCGCATCGAGCGCGTTCAGCAGCGCGGAGGCCGCCTCTTCGGTGACCAAGTACTTGCGGTCGACCCGGGTGAGCAGTTCGGCTTCTGCGAGCAGTTCGGCAAGCTCGACCGGCGCGAACCGGCTGGTCGGCAGCGCCGCCGGGATGACGATCGGAGAGGTGGTCGTCGTGCTCATCGCAGGCCCGTGTTCTCGAAGGTGCCGTTGCGCACGTCCTGAACCGTTGCGTACGAAATGTCGTGCGCATCCGTGCTGATCGTGCGCGTGAGTCCGGCGGCCGGTTCGGTGCGCAACTCCGGACGCCGCGCGCCGGTCGAGGTGGCCGTGGCTGTGCGGGCGTCGGCACGCCGGTAGCGGACGTCGACCACGGTGAGGTCGCGAACCAGGTCGAGCTGCTGAACCGTCACCCGGTCGACCGGGCCGCCGAGCAGGGAGGCCAGTTCGCTGCGCAACTCGGCCTCATCGGCGATCGCCCGGTCGAGGGTGATGGTCTGCTCCTGGGCGCCGCGCAGCAGCCAGGGGTGGTCACCGGCCCACATCGCGGCGACGATCATCGCGGTCAGCGCGCCCGAGATGACCAGGTCGGTGCCGATGCCGGCGATCAGGCCCAGCGCGAGCGAGGCGAAGTAGTAGGCCACCTCGCGCTGGCTGATCTCGGTCGAGCGCAACCGGATGATCGACAGCACGCCGAACAGTCCCAGCCCGAGGCCGAGCCCGGCGGTCGAGGTGCTCAGCACCAGCGCCACGGCCAGCACGCCGACATTGACGCCGAGGAAGGCGGCCACCAGGTCGCGGCGGCGGTGGCGGCGGAAGTACAGCGCGAACGTCAGCGTGCAGATGGCGATCAGGTCGATGGCGATCAGGGCGAGCGTGGTCATCGGATTCTCCTTCGTGGCCCGGTTGAGGGGTTCTGGTGACCATTCAGCCGGTCGCGTCTTTGAGCCGGCTGTGAGGATGCTGGGCCGCGGCCACGGATCGACGGCGACGCGTTCCCCGCAAAGCACCTAGCGGCGGGCATTTCCGCGAATCGCGAGCGGCGGCGTCCGGGGCCGGTTAACGTGGATCGAGGGAGGTTCGCATGACTACCACCAACCCCCACGAAGCAACGCAGGCCCGCATTCAGGTGGGCCCGCCGGGCAGGCCTCAGCGGCAGCGACGCCGCCGCGGGGTGCCGTCCTGGGCGCTGAAGTCGGCGATGGCGATCACCGGTGCGATCTGGGCGGCGTTCGTCGCGATTCACCTGTTCGGCAACCTGAAGGTGTTTCAGGGCGCCGCGGCGTTCAACGGCTACGCGGCCTGGTTGCGCGAGGTGTTCTATCCCTTCTTCCCCAAGGAGATGGTGCTCTGGGCGCTGCGGGTCGTCTTGGTGATCGCGCTGGTGATCCATGTCGCCGCGGCGGCGATCGTCTGGTCGCGCGGACGCCGTGCGCGCGGCGGTCACCGGGTGAAGCTGAAGGGTATGAAGTCGTGGAGCGCCTGGCTGATGCCCCTCACCGGGGTCGCGCTGCTGGTGTTCGTGGTGGTGCACGTCCTCGACCTGACGTTGGGTGTCGCGCCGGTGGCGCCCGAGGGGTTCGCCCACCCTGAGCACGGCGCGACGCACGCCTACGGCAACCTGATCGCGAGCTTCCAGCGCCCGTGGAGCGCCTGGTTCTACGTCCTGGTGATGGTGCTGCTCAGCCTGCACATCGCTAAGGGGTTCGCCACCATGGCCGCTGATCTGGGCGCGATGGGACGCCGCTGGCGCGCCACGTTGTCGGCGATCGGCGGACTGCTCGCGGTGGCGGTCCTGCTCGGCAACGCTGCGATCCCGCTCGCGGTCCAGATGGGGTGGTTGTCATGAGGTTCTTCGGTCGACGTTCCTCTATCGGCGGCGAACCCCGCACGGAGAACCCGCAGGCGTGGCGTGCTCCGGCGAGCGCGGCGCCCGGCGTCCGGCTCGGCCAGGTGCTCAACGGACGGGTGCCGGAGGGTGACCCGGCCACCGCCTGGGACCGGCGCCGCGCGGCCTACAAGCTGGTCAGCCCGCTGAACACCAAGAAGTTCACCGTCGTGGTGGTGGGCACCGGACTGGCCGGTTCGGGCGTCGCCGCCGCGCTCGGCGAACTCGGCTATCAGGTGCACGCGTTCACCTACCACGACTCCGCGCGGCGGGCGCATTCGGTCGCTGCGCAGGGTGGCATCAACGCCGCGCGGGCCCGCAAGGTGGACGGCGACTCGCTGCGCCGGTTCGTGGTCGACACGGTCAAGGGTGGCGATTTCCGTGGCCGCGAGGCGGAGGCGTTCCGGCTCGGGCAGGAATCGGTGCGCGTCATCGATCACCTGAACGCGATCGGCGCGCCGTTCGCGCGCGAGTACGGCGGCACCCTCGCGACGAGGTCGTTCGGCGGCGTCCAGGTGTCGCGCACCTATTACACCCGCGGCCAGACCGGCCAGCAGTTGCAGATCGCCGGCGCGCAGGCGCTGCAGCGGCAGGTGCATCGCGGCACGGTCGCGCTGCACACCCGCACCGAGATGCTCGACCTGGTGATCGACGAGGGCGTCTGCCGCGGGGTGGTGGTGCGCGATCTGGAGTCCGGGCAGGTGTGGGTGCAGCCCGCGCATGCGGTGGTGCTGGCCACCGGCGGCTACGGGTCGGTGTACTTCCATTCGACGCTGGCGATGAACTCGAACGCGACCGCGGTGTGGCGGGCGGTGCGACGCGGGGCATCGTTGGCGCACGCGTCCTTCGTGCAGTTCCACCCGACCGCGTTGCCGATCTCGGCGCATTGGCAGTCGAAGACGATCTTGATGTCGGAGTCGCTGCGCAACGACGGCCGGATCTGGGTGCCGAAGCAGCCGGGCGATGCGCGTCCGCCCGCCGAGATTCCCGAGGACGAACGCGACTACTACCTGGAACGCAAGTACCCCTCGTTCGGCAACCTGTCGCCGCGCGACATCTCGTCGCGGGCCGCCAAGGAGCAGATCGACGCCGGCCACGGGGTGGGACCGTTGTGCAACTCGGTCTACCTCGACTTCTCCGACGCGATCGGACGCCTCGGCCGCGACGTGCTGGCCGCCCGCTACGGCAACCTGTTCCACATGTACGCCCACGCCACCGGCGAGGACCCGTACGCGGTGCCGATGCGGATCGCGCCCGGCGCACACTTCACCATGGGCGGGCTGTGGTCGGACTACGACCAGATGACCGCGATTCCCGGGCTGTTCGTCGGCGGCGAGGCCGGCTGGGCCTATCACGGCGCCAACCGGCTCGGCGCGAACTCGTTGCTGTCGGCGTGCGTCGACGGCTGGTTCACGCTGCCGTTCTCGATCCCGAACTATCTGTCCGGTCAGCTCGGCACCCGCCTGCCGGACGCCGGGGATGCCTGCGTCCGCGAGGCATATACCCGGGTGACCGCCCGGACCGATGCCTTGATGGGGGTGGGCGGGCATCTGGCCGCATCGCATTTCCACCGCGAACTGGGCGAGATCATGTACGCCGATGTCGGCGTGGCCCGCACCGCGGAGGGCCTGCTGCGGGCCATCGGGCTGATTCGCGACCTGCGCGGACGGTTCTGGCGCGAGGTGGCGATCCCCGGTTCGGGGGCGCAGGTCAACCAAGCTTTGGAGCGAGCCGGACGCGTCGCCGACTTCCTGGAGTTGGCCGAGCTGATGGCGGTCGATGCGCTCGACCGTCAGGAGAGTTGCGGTGCGCATTTCCGCACCGAGCACGCGGACGCCGGCGAGGCCTGCCGCGACGACGAACGGTGGGCGTTCGCGTCCGCCTGGGCTGTGGACGGCGCCGACGACCCGGGCGGCGCGATGACGTTCACCCGGCATGCGGAGCCGTTGACGTACCAGGCGGTGCCGCTGGCGACGAGGAGTTACCGATGAAACTCACGGTGGAGGTGTGGCGCCAAGCGGGTGCCGCCGCGCCCGGGCGTTTCGAGCGCCACGAGGTCGACGATGTCGAGCCGCACCTGTCGGTGCTGGAATTGCTCGATGCGCTGAACGAGCAACTGATCGACTCCGGGCAGGAGCCGGTCGCGTTCGAGTCGGACTGCCGCGAGGGCATCTGCGGCGCCTGCGGCATCACCGTGGACGGCGAGGTGCACGGTCCCGAAGACAATGTGCCGAGCTGCCACCAGCGCCTGGCCGGCTATGCGGACGGCTCGACGGTGCGGATCGAGCCGTTGCGCGCGGGAGCCTTCCCGGTGGTGCGGGATCTGATCGTCGACCGCGGCGCCTTGGACTGCCTGATTCGCGCCGGTGGCCATGTCGCGGTGAACGCGGGCACCGCGCCGGACGCCGACGCCCTGCCGGTGGGTGCCGAGCGGGCCGAACTGGCCCTCGACTTCGCCGCCTGCATCGGCTGCGGCGCCTGCGTCGCCGCCTGCCCCAACGGTGCCGCGCACCTGTTCGCCGGGTCGAAGCTCACCCATCTGTCGTTGCTACCCCTGCCGTCGCTGGAGCGTCACCGCCGCGTGGTCGCGGTGGTCGACGAACTGGAGGAACTCTTCGGCCCCTGCTCCAACTACGGCGAATGCGCCCGGGCCTGCCCCGCCGGGATCCCGTTGACCGCGATCGCGGCGGTCAACCACGAGCGCCTGCTGGCGGGCCTGACCCGGCGACTCTGACGGGCCCGCTGAGGTGACGTCGAGAGATCCCGCGCACGCTCTGCTTCGGCGTCCGACAGCCTCTCGGGGCCTTCGGCGCGTCACGCACCGCCCCACCCACACTCACGCGCACGAGTTGCACGGATGCGCACGAAATTTCGTCGGCAACGGTGCAGGTCGTGCGCAACAGCGAACACGAGCCGCTCCAACCGCCGAGCGGACGCGCTGATCAGTGCGTCGGGGTCGGGCCAAACGGCCCGGGACAGGCGTTTACTGTGGATAACTCAGCTCGAATGAGGAAAGTTATCCACATTTCGACGGGAGGGGGCTCCCGGGGGCGGCGGGGGACCCTACAGTCGGGCTCACTGCGTCACCCATCCTGAGGACCGACTCAATGACCACCGTCACCGATGCGGCACGTCCGCGTCTCCGCGTTCGCCGTAGCCCGCTCTGGCTTGCGGCGGGCCTCATCGCGATCGCTCTCGGCGGGCTCGGCTCGGCCGCGGTGTTCAGTTCGCTCAGTGCTTCGCAGCCGGTCCTGCAGGCGACGCGCACGCTGCATCGCGGCGAGATCATCCAGTCCTCCGATCTCACCACGGTGCCGGTGAGCGCCGGTCTGGGGGTCGCCACCGTCCCCGAGTCGAGGCTGAGCGATGTCGTCGGACGGGCGGCCGTGACCGATGTTCCCGGTGGCAGCCTTCTCGTCGACGGCTCGTGGGGTGATGCCGGTCTGCCGTCGGGGCAGTCCCGTGTCGGGGTGCGGCTCGCGTCCGGCCGGTTCCCGGTCAGCGATCTGCGGCCGGGAACTCCGCTGCTCGTGGTCGCGCTGCCCTCCGGATCGTCCGAGAGTGGCACGGACGCCGATGTCCTGCCCGGTAGCGTGCGGGCCACCCTCGTCGCGGCACCGGTCCAGCAGGCCGACGCTTCGGCGACCTTCGATCTCAATCTGGCCTCCGAGGATGCGGAGGCGGTGGCACGTCTCGCCGCCGCCGACCGGGTCGCGCTCGTCCAGATCGAGGGCCGGCGATGAGTGTCCTGGTGCTCGCCAGCGCGAGCGGCGCCCCCGGCGTCACCACCACCGCCCTCGGTCTGGCGCTCAGCTGGCCGCGCGAGGTGGTCCTGGTGGACGCCGACCGTTCGGCCTCACATGCCGTCCTCGCTGGGTATCTCGCTGGCCAGTCGGCCGCCGAAGGCGGCGTTCATTCCTTGTTGCAGGCGCATCGTGAGCGGCGTCCGCTCGTCCCCGCGCTGCTCGCAGCCGGGCGACCACTGCCCGTTCCCGCGGCGTCCGGTGCGGAGGCCACGGCGCCGAGGTTCGTTTCTGGGTTCACCCACCTGGGGTCGATCGACCTGTACGAGGGGGTGTGGCCCGGACTGGTGGAGGCGGTGCGCGGTGAGCCGTTCGATCTGATCGTGGACGCCGGACGCACTGGGCATCACGGCCTTCCCGCTGGGTTGGTCGCCGAGGCGGACGCCGTGGCGCTCGTGTGCCGGAGCAACCTCGTCTCGTTGGCCGGCTTGCGCCTGCACCTCGGTCCGCTGCTGGAAGCGGGTCCGCCGGGGCGCGTGGGGCTGATCCTGGTCGGCCCGGGCCGTCCCTACGCCGCCAAAGAGGTGGCCGACCAGTTCGGCGTCCCGGTCATGGCCGCCGTCGGGTGGGATCCGGCGTCGGCGGCCGAGTTGAGCGAAGGCGCCCCCCTCGGGCGGGGCTGGATGCGGTCGGGCTTCCGCCGGTCGCTTGGGCAGGCGGCCCAGAGCCTCGCGGACGCCATGGGCGTGGCGCGGCCGGCGGAGGTGGCGTCATGACCCAGACGCCGATGCGCCGGCTGGCCGATATCCCGTTGCTGTCAGGCGTCGCCGCGCCCTACGTGGCGGACGCCGAGACCGTCCGGCGCGCCGCCGCCCGGCTGCCCGCCGTCGATGCCGTGGAATGGGACACGGTGGTGATCCTGCGCCGGCGGGTGTCGGACGCCGTGACGCGCGCCGCTGAGGCGCACCTGAACAACACGGGCATCCCGATGCCCGACACCGACCGGCGCCTGCTGGCCCGCTCCCTGATTCGGCGCGTGGTGCGCGAGCACGCCGAAGAGCGGGGCAACCTGGGTGAGTTGTGGCCGATCGAGCGCGAACACCAGTACGCCGACGCCGTCGAAGACGCCATCTACGGTTTCGGACGCCTGCAGCTGCTCTTCGAACTGCCGGATGTGGAGAACATCGAGATCCACGGCTTCGACAGCGTCGTCGCGCAGTACGGCGACGGTCGGCGTGAGGACCTGCCCCGCGTCGCGGACAGCGATGAGGAGCTGGTCGAGGCCATCCGGTTCCTGGGTGAATCGGTGCGCCCGCCGCGTCCGTTCGATGATGCGCACCCCACGATGACGCTGGCCCTGGGCGACCGGCACCGGCTGCACGCGATCGGTTTCGGGCTGTCGTTCCGGCCATCCATCGCGATCCGCCAGCACATCCTCACCGAGGTCGATCTTCCCGAACTGGTCGATCGCGGGATGATGCCCGATGATGTCGGACGCCTGCTGCATGCCGCCGTGCTGCATCGCACCTCGATCGTGATCGCCGGAGATCAGGGCGCCGGCAAGACGACGTTGTTGCGCGCGCTGATCGCTTCGATCCCGCTCAACGAACGCTTCGGCACGCTGGAGACCGACTACGAACTGCTCACCCATCTGCAGCCGGGCCGTCGCAATATGGTCGCGCTCCAGGCGCGCGTCGGCCTCGGCGAGATCGCCGACGGGCACCGGATGGGTGAGTTCACCGTCGCCGACCTGATTCCCGAGGCGTTGCGCCAGAATCTCTCGCGGATCATCGTCGGCGAGGTGCGTGGTGTCGAAGCCGGCGCGATGTTCGAGGCGATGCAGGCCGGCGCGGGAACGATGAGCACGACGCACTCGCACTCGGCGGCGTCCACGATCGACCGGCTCGCGGCGCGCGTCGCCCAAGGCGGCGTGTTGACCGTTGAGGAGGCCTACCGGCAGATCGCGCTGCACATCGGGCTGATCGTGCACGTGAACCTGACCGATGAGACCTGGCGGGGCGGCGTCCGGACGCGGCAGGTATCGCAGGTGATCGCGTTGACCGGTGGCGTCGAGGGCAACCGTCCGGTGGCCCATGTCGTCTATCAGGCGGCGACGCCGTCCGGTCCGGCGCGATTCCAGCCCGAGGCCGCGATGCTGGAGCAGTTGGCGCCGTTCCTCGGCGATTGGCGGGGTGCGCGATGACGATGCTGATCGCGGTGGTCTCCGGAATGACGCTGGTCGCCGGCGTGCTGGGGTTGGTCGCCTGGTGGCGGGGAGCGGCATCGGCCGCCGAGACTCCACAGTCATCCCCAGCCCTGTGGACAAAGATTGTGGAAAACCTGCGCCGCGTGCGAGGCCGCACCGCCGTGATGATGACGGGAGCAGCCGTCGTCGGCGTCGTCCTCGCCCTGTGGACGAGGTGGCCTGTCATGGTGGTCGTCGCGCCGGCCGCCGTGCTCGGGATCCCGCGGTTGTTGGCCGCACCCCGGCAGACCGACATCGAACTGCTGGGAGCCCTTGACCGCTGGGTGCGCGGGATGGCGTCGACGCTGTCGACCGGAAAATCGATCGCGGATGCACTTCGGCTGAGCGCACGGACGCCCCCTCCGCTGCTCGCCGAGCCGCTGGTGCTCCTCATCCGGCGTCTCGATGACCGCTGGACGCCCGAACAGGCGCTGACGGCGATGGCGGACGAACTCGGCTCACCGGACGCCGATGCCGTCCTCGCCAGCCTGATCCTGGCCATCAATCGCGGCGGTACGGGGGCCGCCGCCACCTTGTCGGCCCTCGCGGACACCATTCAGGGTCGGCTCAGCGCCCTGCGCGAGATCGAGGCCGAGCGTGCGAAGCCGCGTGTGGTCGTGCAACAAGTCACCATCATCACGTTGGTCGTGCTCGGGGCGGCTTTGCTGTTCGCGCGCGACTTCTTCGCGCCCTTGGCGACCCCGATCGGCCAGATCATCTTGGTGGTACTGATTGTCGCTTACGTCGGATCACTCGTGATGCTGCGCCGGATGACGCTACCCCGTCGCCGCGCGCGGATTCTCCGGGGGACATCATGAGTGCCGCGATGCTGGTGCTGCCTGGACTGCTGGTGGCATTCGGGGTCTGCCTCGTCGTGGCGGCCTTCCGTGCGCAACACGCACGCCTGGCTGATGCGATGAGCGCGCTCGACAGCGTGCCGGACGCCGACATCACCGCGTCCCACGATCCGCATGGGGGTCCGCGACTAGGTACCTGGTGGGTGCGTTCTCGGCGTGTGGTCGCCTCGGCCGCGGTGGAACGGCAGTTGCGGCTCAAGGGCCGCACGCTGGCAGAGCACTACCAGCGCAAGGTGATCGGCTTGGTTTTCGGTTTCATGCTTCCCTTGATCGTGGGCATCGTCTGGTGGTTCGTCACTGGGCAGACCCCGCTGATTCCGCTGGCCTTGGCCCTTTCCTTGGGCGTGATCGGCTTCCTGATCCCCGACCTCGGGCTGCGAGCTGCCAGTAGAGAGGCTTCCGAGGACGCGACCGAGGCGCTGCTGACCTACTTCGATTTGGTGACGCTGGAGCGGTTGGCCAACCAGTCCGGAACACAGGCGCTGCACGCGGCGGCCCGGCTCTCCGACGTGCCGGTGTTCGTCGCGATCCGCGGCAGCCTGGAGCGCGCCCACCTTGAACAGCGGGCGCCGTACGGAGACCTGAAGGCGCTGGGTGCCGAACTTGAGCTGCCGGCCCTGGCCGACCTTGCCGACGTGATGCGGCTGGACGAATCCGGGGCTTCGCTCTCAGGCGCGTTGCGCGCCCGTGTGAAAGAGCTTCGTGACGCACACCTCACGGCGATGAAGATCGCTGCGGCGGATGTCTCCGAGCGCATGACGATCTGGATGGTCATCCCCACCATCGTCTTCGGCCTGTTCTTCCTCGTTCCCCCTCTGCTGACGATCATCGCCAGCAGCTAGAAAAACCACTCACCAAGGAGATCATCATGTCCTTCGTTCACCGCACCGTCGGCCTCCTGGCCGAGGTGTCCTGCCGCCTCCAGTCCGTGCCTGCCGAACGCGACGAGCGAGGTCTGTCCCAGTCCACTGAGCAGGCCATCTTGGTCGTCGCGACCCTTGGCATCGCGACGGTGATCGTGGGGGCGGTGGTGGGGTACATCAACGGCCAGATCGCCCAGATCCCGAGGCCTTAACCCATGACCCATCGCGAACGTGGACTGTCCGGCAGCGTCGAGTGGGTGATTCTCATCCCGCTGGTGCTGCTGACCGTGCTTGGTCTCATCCAGGTCGGTCTCGCCGCACACGGACGCACCGTGGCCAGCCACGCCGCGATCGCGTCCGCGGAACATGCCGCGCTGGCGGGGTCGACGGTCGAGCAGGCCCGCTCGCTGGGGACCGCGATCGCGGAAGGGGCCGGGATGGCCGGCGTGACCGTCGAGGTGACCCGAGGCGCCGACGAGGCGCGCGCGGTGGTGACCGGCACGATGCCGACGTTCTTCGATGTGGGATTGACCCGGGCGCGCGAGCAGGCCACTCGCCCGCTGGAGCGGGTGACCGCGCCATGACCAGAGACCAGCGTGGCCTGTCGCTGTCGATCGAGTTCGTCGTCCTGCTGCCGGCGCTCATGTTGATCATGGCCACGCTGATCGGCGGCGGACGCCTCGCGCTCGCCCGGATCACGGTGCAGCAGTGGGCGGATTCGGCCGTCCGGGCAGCCTCGCTCGCCCGCGATCCGGCCACCGCTCGCACCCAGGCTCAAGCGGTCGTGACGGCGGATGCGGACACCTCGAGTGTGCATTGCGTGGGCGGTCCCGCACTGAACGCCGACACGTCGGCGTTCTCCCGGCCGCTCGGCGAGGCCGGGCAGGTGACGGCGTCGGTTGCCTGCCGGGTGCCGATGGCCGATCTGCTGCTGCCGGGGGTTCCCGGCGAGTTCGTTGTCGAGGCGCAGGCGTCCTCGACTCTGGATCGTTATCGAGGGAGGCGCTGATGAGACGCGTCCTGGCCCTGCTCGCACTGGTCGCCATGGTGGTGGTGCCACCGGTCCTGCTCGTGGCGTGGGGTTTCACCGACTGGGGATCGATCCGGCTGTGGAGCATCACCGACGTCCGGGTTCTGATGGCGATGCTGACCGTGCTCGGCTGGGTCGCCTGGGCGGTCTGGGTGGCGTCGGTCACCGTCGAGGCGGTCTCGGCCCTCTCGGGGCGGACGATCCGCTGGATGCTTCCCGGTCTCGCCTGGCCGCGTGCGCTCGCGGCCGGCCTCATCGCCACCGCGATGGCGACCGGCACCGCGCCGGCTCCCGCACAGGCACAGGCACCGATCTCCTCGACTGTGGTGGTATCCAAGGAAGCGCGGGTGGCCGTGCCATCGGACGAACGCGGTACCACGGCGTCCGAGATCGGCGGCCGCCAGGACGACGCGCCTACACCGCTCGCGGCGTCCGCGACCCCGGAGGGTCAGGTGCATACCGTCCAGCCGGGGGACGACCTGTGGAGCCTCGCCGAGCACTATCTCGGTGACGGCGGGCGCTGGCGCGCGCTGGTGGCCGCCAACGCGCCGCTGCAAGCCGATCCGTTGACTCGCCTCGTTCCGGGCACCCAGCTGGTGATTCCCGTGCCCGCGACGGCGGTGACGGTCGAGGCCGGCGACACCTTGAGCGGCCTCGCGCGGGAACATCTGGGAGACGGGCATCGTTGGCCCGAACTCCATGCGGTGAACGCCGACCTGGTCAGCGACCCCGATCTCATCCATCCCGGCTGGGTGCTGCAACTGCCGTCGGCGACCTCCGAGGAGGAGGCGCCGGCGGAGGCCGGCGGTCAGGACGCGACCGATGACGTGGTCACCGGCACAGCCCCGGAGATCGAGGCGGTCGAGGCCGGCCTTGAACCGATGACCGCGTCCACCAGCCATGACGGCCAGGAACCCGCCGGGGAGAGCGGGACTGGTACGGCAACCGCACCCGAACGTCTGGCCCCGGCGAGTGACGCCGCACCGTTCGCGGCTCTGCTCGGCGGGATCGGAGCGCTCACCGCGGCGGCGGTGATGGGCGGGATCGGCGCTCACCGCCGGCTTCAGGCGCGCGCGCGTCCGCTGGGGCGCCGGTATGCGCAACCGGCCGGGGAACTGGCGCGTTACGAGACCGCCCTGGTGCGTCAGGCCGCGGCGGTGAGCGAGGTGCCGTCGTCCGGCGGCGACGGCACCGACCGGATGATGCTGCTCGATCGGGCGATGCGGCTCCTCACCGCCCACGCGGTCGAGCGTGGCGAGCCGGTACCGCCGCTGCACCGGGTGCTCGTCGGTGCTGACGACGTGGAGTTCCAGTTCATCGAGGCCCCCGAGGGGTCTCCTGACGGGTTCCTCGCGGTCGGCGACAGCCTGGTCGCCGGCTGGCCCGCATTGCGGGAGCAGCCGACCCCTGACCTGCCGGTCGCCTACCCGGCGCTGGTCACCCTCGGCGAGAGGTCTGACGGCCTGATGGTGATGATCGACGTCCTCGCCTCGGGCGTGCTGGGCATCCGCGGCGACGAGAACGCCTCGCCCGGCGAGGTGATCTCGGCGATGCTGGTCGAGTTGGCGTGCGCACCGTGGGCGTCCGACCTCGACCTGCTCGTGGTCACCGGAGATCCCGCCTTCGCCCGGGTCACCGGCGAGGATCGCGTGGTGTGCGGTGACGACGCCGAGGCCGGCGTCGCGAGCGTCGAGCGCCTGACCGACGCCCGGTCGGCGCGCCTGGACTCGGGACGGTGGGAGGACTTCCGGCTGAACCCCGAACTCGCCGACGCCTGGACGCCGCACGTGGCGCTGTTCGAACTGGTGCCGGACGCTGCCCAACTCGCCCGCCTGGAAGCCGCCATCGCGGACCGGCCCTGCGGGGTGGCCGCCATCGTGCCGGTCGGGGCGCAGGCGGCGTCCGCGGATTGGGTGCTCACCGTCGATCCCGACGGAACCCGCCGCGTCGCCCACGACGACGCGCACGCCATCCCCCAGACGGTCCCCGCAGCCACCCGCACCGCCCTGAGCGAACTCCATTCGCTCGCAGTCAGCACCGACACCGAGCCGGCACCCTGGTGGCCGGCACCCTCGGAGGACGACGTGAACATCATCGCTCTGCGTCCCGCGATCCCACCCGTGCGCGGACCCCGGCTCAGCCTGCTCGGTCCGGTCGAGTTGGCCGGCTGCGCGGGAACGCCGCCCGCGCGGGCCGTCCGTCAATGCCTGGAGTACTGCGCCTGGCTGCTGCTGAATCCCGGCAGCACCGCGGTGCAGATGACGCACGCGCTGCTGGTCGCCGACGGCACCCGCCGGTCCAATATGAGCCGGTTGCG
The DNA here is from genome assembly GCF_047602245.1 of Propioniciclava sp. GTDB lineage: Bacteria > Actinomycetota > Actinomycetes > Propionibacteriales > Propionibacteriaceae > Propioniciclava. The sequence continues at coordinate 1,714,915 of NZ_JASGHT010000001.1, read as the reverse complement.
CACCTGGCTGGGCTCGGACGCCGAGGGTTCCCTCTACCTGCCGGACGCCTACTCAGGCCGGATCGCGCTGCACCCCGACGTCACCTCGGACTGGGAGGAACTGCGCCTGCTCACCGAAGGCGGCATCAACCACCTGCCGCTCGACCGGCTGGTCGCCGCGCTCGAACTGGTGCGCGGTGCCCCGCTGGCGGACGCCGCCCCGGCCAGTGGGGGTGGGCCGAGGAGTTCCGCTCCGACGCGTCCGCGCTGATCCGCGACCTCGGCGTGCTGGCCTCCCGGAACGCCCGCCAGCGCGGCGATCTCGACACCGCGCGCTGGGCCGCCAATCATGCCCTGCTCGCCGCGCCCGAGGACGAACTGCTGCTCGCCGAACGAATCCGGACCGAGCATGCCGCCGGGCGGCTCGATGAGGTGCAACGACTGGTCCGGCATGTCACCCGGACCGCGCGCGTGCTCGGCGTCGACCTGCTCCCGGACACGGTCGACCTGTGTCAGGAGGTGATCGAAGGACGCCTGCGTGCCCGCGCGCTGTGATGCTCAGAGGGTGCCGTTGCGGCCTTCCCGCACGTACCACAGCAGCCAGGGCAGTTCGGTCTGGACGGCGTACACGCCCAGGTCGAGGATCCGCGACCAGGCTGCGGCGGGGCTCTCGTTGACCGCGCGCTCGTCGTCGTAGCCGGCGAACAACGGGATGCCCGTGGTCAGCGTCTCGCTATTCACCCAGGTGAGCAGGCGGTCGCGATGCAACCGCACGATCACCTCGCGGTCGAACCAGGGATGGTCCTCGTCGTGGGTGATCAACTCCACACCGACCAGGTTGATCGCGTCTTCGTGCAACGGAAGGCGACCCACCTCGTCCAGCGTCGAACAGATCGCCAACACCGGGTACTTGGTCTTGTGCTGGCGCAACCGCTCCAGCGCCGCCGTTTCCCACGCCGGCACCTTCAGCAGCAACTGGTCGGTCATGTGCAGACCGTCGAGCATGCGCAGCAGCGCGGGCCAACGCCACCACGACCGGTCGAGCGCGAACACGACCGGTCGTCCCTTGAACTGGCTCAACAGCCCGCCGAGCCGCTCCACCGGCTGACGGCGTCCGGGCCGGTCCTTCCACACGTACGACAATTCGCCGATCTCGGCGGCCGACAACGACTGGATATTGCGATCCACGCCCAGGTACTCGGCCTCGAATCCGTCGTGGAACGCGAAGAAAACCCCGTCCGCGCTCGAGGAAACGTCGATCTTCACGGCGTCCGCGCCCGACTGCAGCGCGGCGCGCACCGCCATCGCCGTGTTGCTGGGAATCGGCCCGACGCTCACCCCCGCGTGCGACACGATCAAGGGTCGATGCGTGTGGCCCAGGCTGTTCAGCAGGGCGTTGGTCTCACCGTGGACCGTGTCTCCAAACACAACATCACTCCTTGTCGCCGCCGAACTCACGGGGGCGAAATCGCCGTCCACTCTACCCAAGCCGCCCGCATTGCGCCCGAAAGATTGACCCTCCGCACCAGATTCGGTACTTACGGAGTAGTCCCCGCCGCCGGGCGATGACCGGTCGCGGCACGGGTACGCTGACGGCCTGCCATTCAGCCCAGGATGCCGGTGACCAAGGCCAGCAGACGGTCGGCCGGAAGGACGCCGTCCGGCCCGGGCTCACGGCCCTCGAAGTAGGAGCCTCGGCCGTCGTGGACGACCGGTCCGCCGTCCAGCACCGTGACGCGGCCGTCCTCGACCGCGTGATGCCAGGTGGAGCCGCGCGCGAACGGCCAGCGTCCGGGGAACGCGATCGGGCCGACCTTGCGCAGCCTGTCCCGGGAGCCGCGGATGTCCCACAGGTGGGTGACATGGTCCAGGCCCGGGTCGTCGCCGAACACGCCGCCGATCGAGATCACCGACACCTCGACGCCGAGCAGGGTCAGCATGCTGGCCGAGCCGATCGCCATCTGCGCGCCGCCCGAGAAGCCGATCAGCGTGACCGGAACCCCGCAGCCCGGCGTGTATCCGTGCCGCAGCAGCGCCCGCCAGATCTCTTGGGCCAGGCCCGCGCTGAGCGTCGGCCCATAACGCGGGTCGGCCGACACCATCACCTGGAGCGTGTTCCGCAGATGAATCAGTTTCGGGGTGAGGCTTTCGCGGCGGGCTTTGCGCAGCCGGGCCAGGCGTCCCCACAACCAGGCGGTCGCCCGCTGCAACAGTCCGCGGTTGTCGACGGCGTAGGGGAACACCTCCGCGATCACCGGTACTCCCGGCAGCGCCGCCGCCAGGTCGTCGCAGAAGGAACGCTCGCGTGCCGACAGCGTGCAGCCGTCCACCATGCCGACGCCGGACAGGTAAAGCACGTAGCGGGCGGGCTGTTCGCCGGACGGTCCGGGTGCCGGATGCCGCTCCAGAAGCGCATAGGTGCGCCGCATCTCGGCGACGCCACGGGTCGACCACCAGCGCAGCGACTCCAACGGCGCCAGCAGCGCGAACAGCAGCAGCAGTCCGCCGGCACTCGCCAGGATCCAGCCGATCACCGGGCGTCCTCGCCGAGCACCGCGTTCACCGGAATGAACGGCGTCCCGGCCAGGATGTCGCGCGAGGTGACGATGACCGGCTGGCCGGACGCGATGCTCCACAGCCGCGAGGCCACCCAGCCGATCGGGGCGGCGAGCGCCCGCGACAGCAGATGCATCGCCAGCCAGCCGGACGCCGTCACCGCGAGCGCATACCCGACGCCGATGTCGTACAGGCCCGCCAGCAGCAGGAAGATCACGATGAACGACCAGGCCTCCAAGGCGCGTCCGAGGAACAGGCCCAGATGCGGCAGGAACGTGAACGCCGCGAACGCGTGCGGCGCCATCGCGAGCAGGAACAGCACGACCATCTCTTCGGCTGGGATCACCCGACCCGTCGCGAGGGTGGCGACCACCCAGGTCACCAGCGCCTCGACCACGCGGAGCACGACGACCGACACCAGCCCGAGCAGGCCGGCGACGATCATCCGGACGCCGCGCACCCGGTTGATCAGCAGGACGCCGCCGTGGCCGAGCGAGATCGAGGCCCAGCCGATGGTGGCGACCCCGAGTGCGGTGACCAGCGCGCCCTCACCGGTGATCAGCGCGCCCAGAGCCGGATCGCCCGGGTGCAGGATCAGCCCCAGGACGACCCGCAAGGTGTCGAGGACGCCCATGGCTCAGCCCTCGAAGGATCAGAGGTAGTCGGCGAGCGCCTTGACGATCGCGCCCTTGCTCTTGCTGCCCGTCATCGAGGCGACCAGTTCGCCGTTCACGAACAGTTGCAGGGTGGGGATGCTCATGATCCCGTAGTTGATCGGCGTCGCCGCGTTCGCGTTGGTGTCGAGCTTCGCGAACCGGATCTTGTCGCCGTACTCGCGGTCGAGTTCGTCGATGATCGGCGACAACTGCCGGCAGGGTGCGCACCAGTCGGCCCAATAGTCGACCAGGACGGGAAGCGGTGAGGCCAGCACCTCGTCGGCGAAGGTCGCGTCGGTGACGGCGATCATGCGAACTCCTTGAGATCAGTAGGTCGGGGCCCACCACTGTACGCCGCGGAGTCACCGCTCGGGTGCGTTGGCCCGCAGCAGCGGAGAACGTTGCATCGCCAGTAGTCACAAGGCCTAGCCGGATGATTGCAGGACTCCTAGGCCGGAAAATGCAGGACGCCTAGGCCGATGGTTGCAGGACCCGCGACCAGGGGCAGGGCCTGACGCCCGGAGGCGAACCGACAGCCGGGGTCGTCCTCGGCTACCTCTGACGGCGTGACTTCGGGGCTGTGAATCACGACCGCGGGCCGATGCCGGGGGATACCGCGCTGACTACCCTGCTGGGAGAGCCAGCACCCACCCCACCGACGAAAGAGGCGACATGAGCGTCCTCGACGAGGCCATCGCGGAGCTCCGGCGCTGGCACCACTGCCCCGCGTGCGGACGGCCGTTGCGGCGCGACGCCTGTGACGGGTGCGGGCTGCCGCTCCACGGTGAGGACGCCGTGCTGTTGCGGCGGCAGTCCGAGGCGGCGGCGCAAGCCCTGGAACTACGCCAACGGACGCTCAGCCGGATGGCCGCCCGCACGGACGCACCCGCCCGGCCAGAGGAGCCCGGCCTCGCGGCGAAACTCGTCTCGCAGCCCGCGGGAGGTCCCACCCCGGCGGGCAGTCCCACCCCGGCGGACACCGTGCTGCCGCCTGCGGCGATGGCGACGACTCCGGCCCCAGGGCCGGCGGCGGTGGTGCGGGCCGAGACCCGGGCCGGGGTCAATCCGGTGGCCATCTTCTCGGCGGTCGGGGTCGGTGCGCTGGTGGCGGCCGCGCTGGTGCTGGCCTTCCTGGTGCCCGCCGATCCGGGGCTGGTGCGGATCATCCTGCTCGCCGTGACGGTGACGTCGGCCGCAGCGACCCTGGTCATGCGCCGACGGCGTCCGGTGTCGGCGGCGTCCATCGCGACCGGAACGGCGCTGCTGGCGCTGCTGGTGACGTCGCTGTTCGTCGGTTGGCTCGCGCCCGAGACGGAGATGCTCGCCGCCGCGCTTGCCACCGGGGGTCTGGCTGCCGGCCTGGGAACCGCGGGATTCGCGCTGCGGCTACGCCCGTGGGTGTCGGCCGGCATTCTGCTCGCGCCGATCGCGGCGGCACCGGCCGCGCTGCACTTCCTGCGCCTGGGCGAGCTGTGGCCGACGGCCTTGTCGTTCGTGGCCGGCGTCGCGTTGGCCGCGGCCGGGCGCCGGATCGCCCGTCGCTGGCAGGACGACCGGCCCGGACCGCTTCCCTTCCGCGTCGAGCGGGCCGTGGTGGGGACCGGGGCGGCGTTCGCGCTGCTCCTCGCCGTGGCGGTGACGCTGGCGCTCGCCCTGGACGCCGCCCCGGGGGCTCCGTTCAGCGCGGGGCTCGCGCTGGCCGCGGCCGGGGCCGCGTGGTTGCACGGCGCCACCTCCGGATCGGGCTGGCGCCGCATCGCCGGCATGATCGCGGTGCTCGCGCCCGTGTTCGGGGTGCTCGGTGTGGACGGCCACCCGCTGATCGCGGCGGCGTCCGGGAGCCTGGGCTGGCTCGCGATGGCCGGGCTGAGCGCGCTGCCGTCGGGCGAGGACGGCCGCTGGTCGGGCCTGCTGAAGGGCGGGTGGGCGTCCGCGATGCTGCTCGGGCTGCCCGCCGCCGGTGAACTGCTGGCCGGGCTGGGGGACCGCGAAGGACTGCGCGACCCCGGTGCGATCCGGGTGCTGATGCCCGCATGGAATGTGCCGGACGCCGGTTACGCGGCGACCGGGCTGCTGCTGCTGGCCGCGGTGTGCGCGGTGGCCGCATCCTTGCCGCCGAGCCGGCTGAACCGCCCGTCGGCTGCGATGAGGGCGCCCGACGACCTGGGCACGGGCGAGGTGAGCGGCTGGATGGCGCCCTGGCTCGCCCTGGCCGGGTTGGCGGCGTTCGCCGTGCTGCCGGTGATGCCGCTGGCCACCTCGGTGTGGCTGCTGCTGGCGCTCGCCCTGGTGTGCGGGCTCGTGGCGCTGTGGGTGGGCGAGCGGGCGGTCTCGGTGCGGACGGCTGCCCGGATCGGCGGTGGTCTGATGATCCTCGCGGCCGCCGCGGCCAGCTGGGACTCCCGTCCGCTCACCCTGGCCGCCGGCGCTGCCGTGGTCGCCCTCGTGCTCGGCTGGACGCAGCTCGTGCCCGGCCCCGGGCGTCCGGCGCTGGTCGGCGTGGGCTACGGCTACGCGCTGACCCTGCTCGGCTTCGCGCTGCACTGGTACCCGCTCGGGTGGGCCGCCGGTGAGTGGACGCCGGTCGCCGGCCTACTCGCCGTCGCCGCCAGCCTGGTCTCGGTGGGAGTGCTGGTGGCGACGCCGGTGGTACCAGGAGGATTCGCGGCGGCAACGGTGTACACGGTGTGGGGGATCGGCCTGATCCCCTGGGTGCTGGCCATCGTGACGGTGCTGGACGAGCGGTCCTGGTGGGCCGCCGCGGCCACGGTAAGCATGCTGGCGGTGGAGTTCGCGGTGACGGTGCGGGGCCGTCCGCAACCGCTGTGGCTACGGGTGATCACCGCGGCGAGCCTGCTGCCGACGGCGGGAATCGTGCTGATCAACGCGGGCGCGATGCTGATTCGCGGATCGGGTTCGCCGATCCTGTTGCCGGTCATCGCGGCGCTGGCCGTGGGCACCGCGATCGCGGCCTCGCCGGCGGCGTCCCGGATCGAGAGGATCGACGGCCGGGCCGCGCGGCCGGTCCGGATCGCCTTCGAGGCCGGGGCGCTGCTGACCGCGCTCGCCTCGGTGGTGCTGGCGGTGATCCTGCCCGCCGCCGGGCCGGACACTTCGCTGGTGGTCTGCGCCATCCTCGCCGCCGGTGGGGCCGTGGTCGCCACCCAGCCCGATCGTCACCCGGTGTGGTGGCTGGTCGCGCTGGCGGCGTCCGGGGTGCTGTGGAGTGCCCTGGTGCTGCTTGAGGTGGGCCTGGTCGAGGCCTACACGCTGCCGCTCGGCGTGGCCGCGGTGATCGTCGGAGGGGCGCTGGCGCGCCGCCGGACCCGCTGGTGGGTGCTGGTCGCGGCCGGGTTGCAGCTCGCGCTGGTGCCGACCTGGCTGCTGGCGGTGACCGGACGGGATCTGCTGGTGCGGGCGGCGGCCCTCACCGTGGTGGCCGCGCTGCTGGCCGGCAGCACCTGGTTCGCCCGCCGCCGCGGCGAGCGCCGCGCGCTGTGGGCGCTGGCCGGCGCCGTGGTCGTGGCCGGGACGGCGCCCCTGGTGCTGGCGGTCCGCTCCAGCGGGCGGGTCCGTCCGGTCGATCCGGGCCTGGAAGACCTGCTGCTGACGATGGACGCCGACCCGCTGGCCGGCTTCTCCTGGGTGGTGGCGACCGCCGCGGTCTCGGCGGCGCTGCTCGGCGTGGCCGGGCAGCAGGTCCGCTGGGCCTGGGGGGACAGTGAGCGGTGGAATCCGGTGGCGGCATCGTGGAGGTTCGCGCCGGCGCTGACCGTCGCCGCGTCCGGCCTGGTGCTCGCCGTGCGTCCCGGCGCCGCGGTGGTGTGGATCATGTGGCTGGCCTGCCTGGCGTTCCTCGCCGTCGCGGTGGCGAGCACGCTGCTGCGGTTGCGCGGACGGGTGATCCTGCCGCCGGTCTGGTACTGCTGGCTGCTCGCCCTCGGCGTCGGGATCGCGGGCTGGTCGGTGCGCGCGCTGCGGGTGGAGTTCCATGCGCTGCCGCTGGGGTTGACCCTGCTCGGCTGCGGCGTCCTCGCCTGGCGGGCGGCCCGGCGCGGCGTGGCGGTGGACGACCGGTCCTGGCCGATCGGCCGGTCCGATCCGGCCTGGGTGATCCTGCCCGGCGTCCTGGCCACACTCGGCCCCTCCACTCTGGCGATCGGCACCGATCCGCAGACCTGGCGGGCGATCCTGGTGCTGGTGATGGCGCTGGCCGCGCTCCTGGTCGGCGCCCGGATGTTGTGGCGGCCCTGCCTGGTCGCCGGCATCGTCGACCTCGCCGTCGCGGTGGGCCTGGTCTTCATCGCCCGCCGCGGCGCGATCGACGCGGTGCCCTGGCTGATCGCCCTGGTCAGCGCCGGCGGCGTCCTGCTCGGGCTGGCGATCTACAGCGAGCGCCGCCAGCACGCCGCCCAGGAACGCGGCTGAGCAGGCCGGAGAGAAAGCCGGGGCCTATCGCGGCGAGCCCGAGGCCCGAGTGCGCGCCGAGGCGCGCCGGAGGATGCCGATCAGACCGGTTCCGAGCAGCAGGATCAGCGCGCCGACGGCCCAGGTGAGACGACCGGCGCCCCCGGAGAGCGGCAACCGGAGGGCTTCTGCGTCGGTCACGGTGATCCGCCAGATGCCGTTCTCGTCGCTCACCGTCACCTGGGGATGGTTGCCGTGCACCAGCACCGCCCCGCTGCTGGTGATCTCGAAGGGCACGTCCTCGGCGAGCAGCGAATGCCCCTGGGGCGCGCGCACCTCGCGCAGCCAGTAGCTGCCCACCGGGATTCCGGTCAGCCGGAATAGGCCCGCGGTGTCCCCGGGGGTGAGCGCGGGGCTGGTCAGCGGAGAGTCGGCCGCCTGACCGCCGTCGTCGGGGAACACTGCGAACTCGGCCCCCGCCACCGGTTGGGGCCCGTCCGGGCTCTGCCCCCGCTTCTGCACCTCCAGGTGCGCGGCGACCGTCGTCGACGTGCAGTTTGGTAGGCGTGGACTCGGCTGGCAGCCGTCGATCGGAGGAACCTCGCCGTTGTTGAGAAGGAAGTTCACCGCGACGCCGTCGCCACGCTGCCCATCGGGTTTCAGCTCCACCCGGTACTCGACCGTATAGAGGACGCCGTCGGCCGGCAGGCTGCCCGTCACCGAGATCCGGTTGCCGGCCTGCGTCACAGTCAACACGGCGGGGGCAAGCGGATCGCCCAGCATGTCGGCGTCGTCGAGGACGCCGCTGAGATGGTCGACCATGTTCACGGTGGCCGGCACGTCACCCATATTGCGGAAGTGCAGCTGGTAGGTCACGGTGGTGCCCGCGAGCACGGGATCGGCGCTCGGGGAGACGGTCTTCCAATGCTCGAGGTCGGCGGCCGGCACGCTCACCGGCGCGCAGCTCGGCCGTCCGGGCAGCATGCCGCGCCCGTCGGCGCAGACCTGGTTGAACAGCGTGCGTTCGCCCGCGGCGTTGGCACCGGTGTAGGTGACGGTGTAACGCAGCACCGCGGACTCGTCGAGGCCCAGGGCGCCACGCCAGCTCAGCCGCTGCTGGCCAGGGTCGAATTCGGTGGCGCCGGAGGTGACGGTGATCGTCGCCGGGGCGAAGGTGGCCTTGTCCAGCACGGCGCTCATGTCGTCGGTCAGGCTGGCGGGGGCGGTGCCGGTGTAGACGCCAGGCCCGCGGTTGGTGACCGTGATGGTGTAGGTGACCTGCTGGCCGGTGGCCGGCACCCCGGTGACGTCGGCGGTCTTGGTGACCTCCAAGCGGGGCAGCAGGGTCTCCGTCTCGGCGCAGGAATCGTCGCCGGCGGCGCACGCGGTCGGCTTGTCGGGGGTGGCGGGATCCTCCGGGATCCAGGCGAAGTTGCGCAGGGCGCCGTCCGCCAGCTGTCCGATGGTCACGTCGTAGCTGATCCGCACCCGTTCGCGCCGCATCAGCGCGCCGGTCCAATGGATGCGTTTCGTGGCCGGATCGAAGGTCACCGTTCCTCGCGTGACCGGGTGGCCGTTCTCGAGGACCGGAGCGCCGTTGGCGTCGACCACCACCGCCCGCAGCTCACCGCTGAACGAGGCGTCGTCCAGGACGCCGGTGAGGTCGTCCATCACGTGTCCGGGGTTGGTGAGGGTGAAGTCACCGGCGCTGGTATTGCCGGCGATGACCGAGTAGGTGACGGTGTCCCCCGGGCGGCTGTCGGCGGTGGCAGTCGATGTCTTCGCCAGGTTCAACTGTGGGTTGCAGAGGGTGCCGAAGTTGTCCAGGAAGCTGTCTTCGGAGCCGTAGACGCCCTCGGCGCCGAAATAGATCTGCTTGAGGTTGCCCAGCACGCGGGCGAACTCCTCGGCCGTCGCCGGGGCACCGGACGGACCAGAACGGCTGCTCATGCTCGTCAGCCGGCGCCACTTCGTGTGATCCAGCTCGACATTGACGCGCGTCCACTGCCGGGCACCCCGCACCTGATCGGTGACGGGGGTCCACAGCCACTCCCCGGTGGTGCTTTCGAGGGTCACGTACATCGGGTACAGCTGTCCGTTGCTCTGCGGAACGTACCGGTAGTCGTAACCGAAGCTCGTCCCGATCAGATGGCCGTAATCGGTGGCGTAGCCGGAGGTGGCGAGATTGGGGGAGACGAACTCGGTCCATTGACCGTCGAGGTCACCGGTGTAGATGGCTCCGCCGGGGAATCCGTCATTCGCTCGCCAGGTCGCCGGCCGGCGTGCGGTGTAGTCGGCTTTCCCGTTGGTGGTGGAGCGCACCATCCAGCCCTCGGTGTTGGTGTCGAACGTGGTGGCCCGGCAGCTGTCGAGGAAACTCGGCGGGGGCGGCGGCAGCTGGGTGATGGTGAGGGCGCACGGCTCGCCCGCGCCGGTGCTGGCAGGCTGGCCCGGGACGGGGGCCTCGCAGGTGGCCGGCAGGCTGGGGTTTCCGGGGTCCTTCGGTGCCCAGGCGACGTTCTTGAGCGTGCGGATCGCCGTGTCGCTGACGCGGTTCACTCGCACCTGGTAGGTGATGACCACGCTCTTCCCGATCGCCAGCGGTCCGCTCCAGGCCAGGCGCTTCGATGCGGCGTCCCAGGTCGGAGCGGCCACCGGGACGCCGTCGATGGTGGCATGGGCGGCACCGTCGAAGGTGGCGTCGTCCACGACGTCGGAGAGATCGTCGAGCAGGCGGGCGGGATGGCCGGCGGTGTACGCCGCGGAACCGTTGTTGGTGGCGGTGATCGTGTAGCTGGCGGTGTCCCGGGGGCGGATCACGGACGCCGCCGTGGTCTGCTTGTCGATGCGCACCGACGGCGTGACCGGCGGGCAGCCGGTCACGGTCTGGGGCAGACCGAAACGACTGTCCGCGCCCGACGGGAGCGCGAACCCGCCGGCGACGTGCTGGGGATCGGCCGCGTCGGGAGACCGGACGATGCTGAGCGCCGATCCGCCGTTGTCGGCGACGTACATGCGGCCGTCGGGTGCCCGGCGCACCTGACCGCCGTACCCGCCGATCGGGCCGACGAGCTGCTCGGTGGCCTTCACCTCGGCCTCGGTGGTGGCCCCGGCGACGCGGTAGCGGTAGAGCCGTCCGGTGTCGAAGATCTTGGTGGCGTACACATAGTCGCCGGCCGGTGAGAACTCGGCGTTGTAGCCATGCCGGCCCGTGTTCGCGCCCGTCGGCAACTGCCAGGCGTAGCGCTGCCGGATCTTGCCGGTGGCGGCGTTGAAGTGCAGCATGCGAACCGTGGTGGACCCGGGGGTGGCGAGGGTTCCGGAGGAGGTCAACTGCACCAGCTGGGAGTAGCCGGCGTTGAATGCGAGCGTGCCGTAGCGGTTGCCGTTGCTGGTCGGCATGACGCTGACCACCGGCTGGCCGGTGACCGGGCCGTCCGCGTTGAACTCGTAGGCGAGGACGTTCGGGGAGCCGTTGGTGTAGGTCAGCACCCAGTAGCCGTCACCGGTCGCGTTGGGCGCCGCGGTGATCGCCTCGGAGGCGGAGTTCACCGGGCCGAGCGGGACGTTCTTCTGGCTGGTCACGGCGCCGAGCCCGTTGTTCAGGGTCATATCGACCACCGAATAGCGCAGCTGGCTGTTCTTGGCCGTCTGGTTCACGTCGGTGCTCGTGGTGACGAGGCCGAATCGTCCTGGGTGGCCCGGCATCGGGAAGGACGCCACGGTCTGGGTGGCCGAGGCATTGCCGGTCAGCCCGTCCCCGTTCTGCATCAGGTCGCCGTTGCGATCGAACACCTGTTGGCCGTTGGACCAGAACTGCAGATTGCCCTCCACGTCGGTGACCACCGTGGAGCCTTCGTTCGCGATGCGGTTCCCGGTGAAGGCCTGGGCGCTGGTTCCGGCGGCCCCGAAGTCGATTCCGGCCTGGCCGCCGAAGTACCAGAACCGTTCGGTCGCACGCCGGGGGTCGACGGCGCAGACCAGGGCCTGCGTGGGCATCCTCGTCACCGTTTCGGCGCAGGAGTCGTCGCCGGCCGCGCAGGAGTCGGGCTTCAACGGATGGGCGGGGTCTTCGGGAACCCAGGCGATGTTGCGCAGCACGCCGTCCAGGTCGTCGCCGATGGTGATGGTGTAGGTGATGTCGACGGTGGCGTCGACCGCCAGCGTCCCTGACCAGCGCAGCCGTTTCGTCGTGGGGTCGAAGGTGAGGGTGCCGACGTCCGGCCCGGTGGGATCGGAGGCGAGCTTGGCCGACGCGCCCACCCAGGTCGACTCGTCGAGCACCTCGCTCAGATCGTCGACGACGTGTGCCGGAACGGCGCTGTTGTAGGCGCCGGCGCCGGTATTGCGGACGGAGACGGTGTAGCTCACCGTGTCGCCGAGGCGGCTGGCGGACGTGGCCGTGGTCTGCTTCGTCACGCGCAGCGACCGGGTCACCGGCGGGCAGCCGGTCACCATCTGCGGCAAGCCGCCTTGGCTCGCCGCGCCGGCGGGCAGCGGAAAGCCGTTCTGGGCGTAGGTCGGGGTTGCGGCGTCCGGATCGGTCACCAGGCTGAGCGCGGTTCCGCCGGTGTTCGCGACGTACATGCGCCCGTCCGGTGCCCGGCGCACCTGGCCGCCCTGGCTTCCCATCGTGCCGAGGTACAGCTCGGACGCCTTCACCTCGGCCGCGGTGGTGGCTCCCGCGATGCGGTACCGGTAGAGCCGTGAGGTGTCGAAGATCTTCGTGGCGTACACGTACTCCCCCGACGGAGAGAAGTCGGCGGCATACCCATGCCGGCCGGTGCCTGCCCCCATCGGCATCTGCCACTCGAGGCGCTGCTCGATCGCACCGGTTTCCGCGTCGAAGCTCAGCAGGCGCAGTTTGGAGGAGCTGCCGGCGGTGCCGCTCCCCGCGGCGGTCAGGTGCAGCAGCTGGGTGTAGTCGGCGTTGAAGGCGAGCGTGCCGTACCGGTTGCCGTTATTGGTGGGCATGACGCTGACGACGGGTTGCCCGGTCACCGGGCCGTTGGCATTGAACTCGTAGGCCAGGATATTGGGCGAATTGTTGGTGTTGGTGAGCACCCAGTAGCCGTCACCGGTGGCATTGGGCACCGCGGTGATCGCCTCGGACGCCGTGCCTGCGAGGCCTAGTTCGACGTTCTTGAGGGTGACCGCGCCCAACCCGTTGTTCTGGGTCATGTCGACCATCGAGTAGTGCAGGCGTCCGTTGGCGCTCCTGTTGATATCGGTGCTCGTGGTGGCGAGGAAGAACTTGCCCGGTTGGCCCGCCACCGGGAACGAGGCGACGGTCTGGGTGGCGGACGCATTGCCGAGGAGTCCGGTGCCGTTGGGCATCACGTCCCCGTGGCGATCGAAAACGCTTTGGCCGTTCGACCAGAACTGCAGGTTGCCCTGCTCGTCGGTGATGACGGTGGAGCCTTCGGAGGTGTTCCGGTTGCCGAGGAACGCCACCCCCGGGTTGCTGCCGGTGGCGCCGAAGTCGATCCCCGCCTGGTTACCGAAGAACCAGTAGCGCTCGGTGCCGCGTCGCTCCGTCGGGGAGCAGACGAGCGGGAGCGCCATGGGCGAAATGCCTTGGAGGGCGCCGACATCGGCGGCGGGCGCCGGGTGCTCGGCGGCGTCCTCCTTGGCGATGCCGGGAGCTGCGGCGTCCTGGTTAATCGTGATCGGCGCGCGGGGGCCGGCATCGGCCGGCGCGGGCTCGGCCACCGCCTGGGGCGGATTCGGGTCGGGGCGCCGGCTTTCGCCGCTGTCGGGCTCGGACGCCGGGGACGCGGTGGGCGGAACCTCGGTGGCCGTCGGGCTGGGATCGCTAGCCGCGGATTCCGGTGCGGCGGATGACGGACGGGGCGTGGCCGTTTCGTCGCTGCCGTGAGCGGCGGCGGTATACGGCGAACCGGGAAAAGTCGTGGGGACAGTCAGAGCAGGACCGGTGACGAGGATGAGGGTGCTGAGGGCAAGCGAAACACACCGGCGGAGAAATGGGGGTGACGCCCCGCCGATTCGTGCGAACACACCGTCTCGCAACTGCGCCCTTTCGATCGACGCTCGCCGAGCTATGGCCGGGGAAAGATTAGCGAACGGATGCGCGAAATGGAGGGGGCGTCTCAGCCCAGGCGAGATCGCTATATCGCCGCACGCGGCGTCCGTTGTCGCTCGCGCACACGAAATGAACCGTTGCGCACGAAATTTCGTAGGCAACGGTTCAATTCGTCGGCGTGAGCGTCGTGGACGCGAGGAGTGAGTGTCGCGGGGGGCGGTCAGCGGGTGAAGCGGGACGCGATCGCGGCGATGGTGGCGTCCGCGGACGCCGACAGGCGGCTCAGATGAGCGGCGGACGCCTCGCCCAGTTGGCCGAGGGCGGACGTCGCGGCCACGCGCACGGTGACGTCCGGGTCGCCGGCCCGTGCCGCGAGCGCGTCCGCGGCGGACGCCGCCGTCTCGCCCAGGTCGCCGAGCGTTTCGGCGGCATGAGCCCGCACGCCGGCGTCCGGATCGGACAGCGCGTCGATCAGCACCGGCACCGAGGCCTCCCCGCAGCGGACGAAGGCCGCGGTGAGCGCATCGCGCTGCAGCGCATCCCCGTCGCCGAGGCGCGTGGCGAGGGCCGCGACCGCCTCGGGACGCCCGGTGTTGGCGACCGCCCGGTAGGCCTTGATCGCAACATCGGCGTGCGCGTCGGCGACCAGCGGCGCGAGCATCTCGAAGTGGTCGGGGTTGCCGACCTTGCTGAGCACGTGGGCGCCGGTGCGGCGGGCGTCCGGCTCGTCACTGCCGAGCATCGCGACCACGTCGGGCAGGGCTGCGTCGATCAGCTGCACGGTGGCCCAGGTGAGGTCTTCGCGCACGCAGGAATCCGCCTCGGCATCCAGCCGGGCGACGATCGCGGCGGCGGCCTCCGGGTCGCCGGATGCGCCGAGGCGCAACGCCGCCTGGCGGCGCTCGGTGCCATCGGGGTGGGTCAGCAGTGAGACGAGATGGGACGTGGTGTCGTGGGTCATGAGTTGTCCTCCTGACAGCGAGTGTGAACCCTCACGTAGCGTGAGGGTCAAGCGGCGGGCCGCAGGTCACTCGGCGCGGGCGAACGCCTTGTCGGTGTGCACCGCGTCGGCGAGACCGGCGAGGTAGCGCTCGGCGTCCAATGCGGCCGAGCAGCCCGAACCGGCGGCGGTGATCGCCTGGCGGTAGGTGTGGTCGACCAGGTCGCCCGCGGCGAAGACGCCGGCGAGGCTGGTCTGGGTCGAGCCCGGCTTGGTCAGCACGTAGCCGGCGGCGTCGAGCTCCACCTGGCCGGCGACCAGCGAGGAACGCGGGTCGTGGCCGATCGCGATGAAGACGCCCTGCACGGGCAGTTCGTGGGTCTCGCCGGTGATCGTGTCGCGCAGGGTCAGCGACTCCACCGACCGCTCGCCGTTGATCGACTCGACCACCGCGTTCCACGCGAAGCCGACCTTCGGGTCGTTCTCGGCGCGGTCCACCATGATCTTGGACGCCCGCAGTTCGTCGCGGCGGTGCACCATCGTCACCGACGAGCCGAAGCGGGACAGGAAGGTCGCCTCTTCGACCGCCGAGTCACCGCCGCCGATGACGGCGATCGCCTTGTCACGGAAGAAGAAGCCGTCGCAGGTCGCGCACCACGACACGCCCTTGCCGGACAGTTCGTCCTCACCCGGCACGCCCAGGCGCCGGTAGCCGGACCCCATCGCCAAGATGACCGCCTTGGCGCGGTATTCGTTGCCGTCGGAGTCCTTGACCACCTTGACCGGGCCGGTCAGGTCGACCTCGGTGGCGTCGTCGTCGATGATCTCGGCGCCGAACCGCTCGGCCTGCGCGCGCATATTCATCATCAGCTCGGGGCCCTGGATGCCCTCGGGGAAGCCGGGGAAGTTCTCCACCTCGGTGGTGGTCATCAGCGCGCCGCCGCCGTCCACCGCGCCGGCGAGCACCAGCGGGTGAAGGCTCGCCCGCGCGGCGTAGATCGCCGCGGTGTAGCCCGAAGGGCCGGAGCCGATGATGATGACCTCGCGCACGTCGCTCATGAAAGAAATCCTTGGGTCGCTGGACGGCCTCGCCGCCGGAGTTGGGGTGCGCCGGAGCAACCCCCGGCGTCCGCCCATTATTCCGCAGCGGGATTCCTCAGCGCGGTCGCGGACGATGCGCGTCGCCGGCGATCAGCCGTTCACCTTGATCTCGTGGACCGATCCCACATAGTTGGCGCCCTCGCGCGGCAGGGTGGTCAGGTAGACCAGGACGAACCGGGCCGTGACCGGCTCCTCCATCCGCACCTGGATGTCGCCGGTGGACGCCTGGAAGCCGCCCACCCGCCGCCAGGACCCTTGGGTGTCCATCGGTGCGGACGCCGCCGCGGGATCGCGGGGGATCCGGACCTCGGCGGACGTCGGCCCGCTACCCACATTCACCGACACCGAGCCGATCGAGCGCGGCTCGCCCAGATCGACCACCACGCCGGCCCCCGGCTTGCGCCCGTTGAAGGTGGCCGACCGGCCGTAGCGTTCGGTCTGCCAGGCGGTGCCCGGGTCGCCGTCGGTGGCGTAGCGCGCCCGATCGGGGTTCTCGCGGCCGTCGCCGCCGTCGCGGGTCGGGTCGAAGTCGCGTGCGGACACCAGCGCGTACGGCGCTGCCGGTGCGGGCGGCGCGGTGTTCGCGCGGTTGAACTGCTGGACGAACACAGCGATCAGGCTGACGACGAGGACGCCCGCGAACAGGAGCAGCAGGACGGCCTGCCAGCGTCGCGGCGGATCCTGGGTGGGCGCCTGCTGGGTGACGCGCATGTCCGGCACGTCGGGTGTGGACGGGGAGGACGAGGCCGGCGGCGGGATCGGCGTGAACGGTCCGCTCGGGTGTGGGTCGTCGTCGCGCAGCGGCCAGAAGGCCTCGGTGGCGTCGTCGGCGTTGTCGGCCGAACCCCAGGGGGCGGCCGGCACGGCGTCCGGGCGCGCCGCGAGCGCGCTGGCGGCATCGCCCCGCACGTCGATGACGTCGGTGATCTCGTCGTCGACCGCGACCCCGTCGGCGTCCCAGACCTGCTCCTCGTGGACGAGGTCGCGATCTGCGCCCGGCGGCTGGGTGCGGGCCTGCACGAGCTCTTCCAGGCGCGAGGAGGCGTCCGCACCTGCGAGCACCGCGGTGAGCGCGGCGGCGATGTCGGCGACCGACTCCAGCCGGGTCGCGTTGCCGCGCGGCACGAGGGAGAGGATGCGGTCGGCGATGTCTGACAGCTCGACCGGGATCTGTTGGTTGACCGCGCGGGCCGGCACCACGCGTCCCTGGGCGTCGGCGGGCGCGGCGGGCAATCCGTAGCGGGTCGGTCCAGGCCAGCGGCCGGTCAGCCCGGCGTACAGGAGCTCGCCGAGGGCGCGCGCGTCGGCGGCCGCGGGATCACCCATGCCGGGGCGCGGATGCAGCGCCTGCTCGATGAGCAGGCCGACGATCTTGACCGCCCCGCTGGTGGTGATCAGCACCGTGGACGGGTTGAGCTGCTGGTGATGGACGCCTTGGGCGTGCGTCGTCGTGAGCGCGGCCGCCGCCTCGCGTACCACCCAGGCGGCCTCGACATCGTCCAGAGGACCGTTGCGGAGCAGCGACTCCAGCGTGCGGCCCGGCGCGTACTCGCACACGATGTAGCTGCCGTGGCCGCCGCCCTCGTCCAGCACGGCGTCCCACACCCGCAGGAAGCGGCTGTCCACCGCGGGCGCGGCGCGGCGGGCCTGGTCGAGGATCTCCAGCACGCGCGGGGCGTCCGGATCCATCACGTGCAGCAGCACGGGCCGGGACAGTTTGAGATCCCAGCCGCGCCAGGTGACGGTTCCCCCGCGCCGGGCCAGCGGTTCGCCGAGGCTGAACCGGCCGTCCAGCATCTGGCCGGGTGCCGTGGCCGGTCCGGGTTCGACGGCGGGCGCCGCCTCGGGTCGTGCCCCGACCTCGGGATAGTCCAGCGGGGCGTCGTCCTCTCGGGTGTCTCCGGACGCCTCGGAGGCCACCTCGGGCTCGGCGCCGGAGCCGCCACGACGGCGCAGCACCCGCATCATGCCGGAGATCTCCTCGATGCCGAGGCGCCGGCCGAGCAGGACGAAGACCAGCCCGGCGACGACGGCCGACAACGCGAACGCGGCCAGCGTCACGCCGAAGCCGGCATCGCGGGTCACCCAGGTCAGCACCCCGGCGAGCACCGCACCGGGCAGCACGGCCAGGCTGAGCAGGCCGGCATGGCGCATCAGCTCGCCTCCGGACAGTCCCGGCAGCTTCCGGCGCAGTGCGCGCAGGGTCAGCCAGGCGCCCACCGTGTAGGCGAGCGCGTAGGCCAGGCCGAGCCGGGGCGCGACGGTCATCGGATCGTCGAACAGCGCGACCAGGCCGACGCCGGCGGCGATGTTCACCAGCGAGATCGCCAGCTGCAGGAAGAAGGCGCTGCGGGTGTCCTCGAGTGCGTAGAAGCCGCGCAGATAGACGTATTGGATCGTGTAGGGGATCAGACCGACGGCCAGCGCCATCAACGTCAAGCCGATGGCGCTGGAGCCGCCGCCCGCACTGGCGCCATGCCCGAAGGCGAGCCGGCTGAACGGCAGGCCGAGCGCGACGAACGCGAACGAGGCGGGCACCAGGAAGGTGAGCGCCAGACGCAGCGTCCGTGTCGTCTCGGCGGCGACGCCCGCCATGTCGTGCGCGGTCGCCAGCCGGGCCGCCGACGGCAGCATCGCGGTGGCGAGCGAGACCGTCAGCAGGCTGCTGGGCAGCATCCAGACCAGGTAGGCGGTGTTGTAGACGGTGATCCCCGCGCCGCCCTGCGCGGCGCCGGTCGCGCTGGTGGCCAGGTTGGTCACCACGATCTGCACCCCGGTGGTCAACAAGACGTAGCCGAGCATCCACTTGGCCAGATGGAAGGTCGCCCCCAGCCCTTGGCCCTTCAGGTCCCAGCGCGGCCGGTAGCGGACGCCCGCCGCGCGCATCGACGGGATCAGGGCCAGCGTCTGCACCAGGATGCCCAGCGTCGAACCGAGGCCGAGCAGCACCACCTGGGCGTCGGTGAACGGCTCGGCCGGGTTGGCGTTGCTGCCCCAGATCGCGAAGTAGAGGCCCAGCACAGCCACCCCGACCACGTTGTTGAGGATCGGCGCCCACATCATCGGCCCGAACTTGTCGCGGGCGTTCAGCACCTGCCCGATCAGGAAGAAGGCGCCGAAGAAGAACAGCTGCGGCATGGTCAGGAACGCCATGAACAGCAACTGGTGCCAGTGGGCGGCGTTCGCGGGTTCGCGCCAGGTCGCGTTGCTCCACAGCGAGATCACCGCGGGCGTGAGCACGGTGGCGAGCACCGTCACCGCCGCCAGCAACACCAGGAATGCGGTCATGATCCGGTTGACGAAGGCCTCGCCGCCGTCGTCGTCGTTCTTGGCGTGCCGGACGATCTGGGGCACCAGCACCGTGTTGAGCGCGCCGCCGGCCACCAGCATGTAGAGCGAATTGGGCACCACCGTCGCCAGCGAGAACGACTCGGCCTGCGGAGTGGTCGCGCCGAGCACGATGACGAGCAGGCCCGCGCGCACGAAGCCGAGCACCCGGCTGATCAGCGTGCCGGACGCCATGATGGCCGTCGCGTTGAGCAGCCTGCGGGACGTCGGCGCCGTCGTGCCGTCAGCCATCTTCACCCTTCCGTCGCGTGCGTCCGTCGTGCGCGCACCTGCCTGATCCGCATCGCCGTCGTCACCACCAGCGTCATCCCCGAGACGATGACGATGACCCAGCCGATCGTGCCGAAATTGGTGGTCTCGACCATCACGCGGACGTCAGGGGTCAGCGTACGGCCGTCCCGCGTGGTCGCACGCAGCGACGCCTCCACGACGCCGCCGCCGGACGCCTCCGCCTGCAGGATCGCCGTGCTGGATGCCCCGGGTGCCACCGTGAGGGGTTCGGGAGCGAGTAGCCGGATCCGCTGCGGATTGTCGGAGACCGCCTCGATGCGCACCTCCACCGGGTCGGGGAGGTGGTTGGTGAGAGTGACCGGGAACTCGCTGGTCGCCCCCGTCATCGAGAAGCGTGAGGTGGTAGTGAGGCTGACCAGGTCGCCTCCGGGGAAGCCGAGGCGCCGGTCGATCGCGTCCAGCCAGGCGTCCTGCTGGTCGCGGTGGCCGATCCACCACCCGGACGCCGCCCGCGCCTGCTGGGCGTCGGCCACCTCGCCCACGCCCGCCTGCGGGGAGGCCTGGCCGTACAGGGTGAGCGTGTCGGCGAGCTGCCGGACGCGGATGAGCCGTTCGGCGTCGAGCGGACCGTCCTGGTCGGCGCGCTCCGGCGGCGTCCACGCCTGCGCCGGGCGTGCGAACACCTCGGCCAGACTGGCGCGGACGAATCCGGTCGGCAGCGGGGCGGCGTCGGCGGTCACGTCCTCGGCCGAGGTCAGCCAGGTGATCTGGCCGCCGCTGGCGCGGGCGAGTGCCGTGCGCGCGTTGCGGCGGTTGAGATCGGTGTCGCGCAGCACCGGTGAGGTCAGCGCGGGCGGCTGGGCGGCGGTGGTGAACCCGATCCGGACGCCGTCGGCCTCGGCGACGACATGCTCGGCCCCGGCGCCGGCGTCGGCTCCGGGTGCGGGAGTCAGCACCGGACGGCCGCGCGCGGCGCGCAGGCTCGCGGCGTCCGTCTGCGGCAGCACGGCCACCGGCGCGAGGGGAGGGAGGGCGACGGCCTTGGTCGCGCGGTCGGTGGCCTCAGCGAGGTCGGTATCGCCCAGCGCGGCGGCTGCGCCGAGATCGGGTGTGCCGAACAGCCCGGCCATGCCGGTCGGTTCGGGCAGGGCGGCCAGCCGGTCGAGCCAGGCCCGGGCGGCGTCCGCGCCGGTGCCGGCGGTATTGCCGTCGGCGGTCTGCACCCGGTAGCCGTCGGCCATGTCGGTCAGCTCCGCGACCAGGGAAGGGTCGATCAGCCAGCCGGCGCCGGCTTCGGCGGCGGTGAGCAGGGCGTCGAGGCGTCCGCCCGCGACCTCGCCGGCCAAGCTGTCGTCGGCGAAGAGGTTCTGTTTGAGTTGCCGCGGCGGCGCCGACAGGGCCGCGATCGATGCGACCGGAATGGTGGCGTCCGGCCGGCTGACCAGGGTGCGGTCGCCGGCCAGGTGTGTGGCGGCGTCCGGGCCTTGGCGGCCGCTCACGTCGACGCCCACCCAGAAACTGGCATCGGTGCTGCTCAGGCCGAGCGCGGACAGGCTGCCGGAGACGGTGAACGGCCGCGAATCCCCGGGGGTGAGTGCGACACCGCGGACGGTGACCGTGTCGCGATTGGCGCCGTCGACGACCGCGGCGGTGCCGGGCGTGGTGGTCTGTTCGGTCAGGGCGCCGGTGACCGCCGCCGCCGAGCGCAGCGGGCTGGACGAGCGCCACAGCGTCGCGGTCACGTCGGTGAGCGGCCGGGTCCCGCTGTTCGTCACGGTGCCGCTGAGGATGAGGCGTCCGCCGCTGATGTCGGCGCGGGTGAGCGTGACGGTGGCGCCCGTGGTCGCGGCCGACGCGGGGAGCGGGGTGGTCGCGACGAGGCCGAGCACGGTCGCCGCCGCGGCGAGCACGCCCGCGAGGCGGGGCACGAGCCGGGCGCGGCGATGGCCGGTCCGGGTCGAAGTCACCCGCCCATCGTAGGCCGGTAAACTGGTTGATCGTGCTCAGCCTCACCGTCGACCAGCGTCAGTCCCTCGAGGATGCGGTGCTGGCGACCCCTGTGATCCGCCGCGTCGCGGACGCCTTCGCCGCCGCCGGCCACGACGTACATCTGGTCGGCGGGCCGGTCCGCGACGCCCTGATGGGCCGCGGCGTCCACGACCTCGACTTCACCACCGATGCACGGCCCGACGCGATCGAGGCCATCCTGCGCACGCTGACCTCCTCGACCTGGGACATCGGCCGCGAGTTCGGCACCATCGGCGCCTCGCTGCGCGACGCGTCCGGCGAATGGGTGGTCGAAGTGACCACCTACCGGGCCGACTCCTACGATCCCGCCTCGCGCAAGCCGACCGTCGAGTTCGGCGACACGCTGACCGGAGACCTGGCCCGCCGCGACTTCACCGTGAACGCGATGGCGCTCTCGGTGGTCACCGGCGCTTTCGCCGACCCGCACGGCGGCCTGGCCGACCTGGCCGCGGGCGTGCTGCGGACGCCGTCGCCGCCCCAGGTGTCGTTCTCCGACGATCCGCTGCGGATGATGCGCGCCGCCCGGTTCACCGCCCAGCTGGGTTTCACCGCCGCACCCGAGGTGGTCGAGGCGATGACGGCGATGGCCGAACGGCTGGACATCATCTCCGCCGAGCGGGTGCGCGACGAGTTGTCGAAGCTGCTGCTGGCCGACGTGCCGCGTCCGGGTTTGGATCTGCTGGTGCGCACCGGGCTGGCCGACCGGGTGATCCCCGAGGTGTCCGCGCTCGTCCGCGAGGTCGACGAACACGGCCGCCACAAGGACATCTACGAGCACACCCTGACCGTGCTGGAGCAGGCCATCGACCTGGAGCGCTCGCGTGGGCACGCACCCGATCTGGTGAACCGGCTGGCGGCGGTCTTCCACGACATCGGCAAGCCGCGCACCAAGCGGTTCGAGGCCGGCAACAAGGTGACCTTCCACCACCACGACGTGGTGGGTGCCAAGATGACCCGCAAGCGGCTGACCGCGCTGCGCTACTCCAACGATGTGATCGCCGCGGTGACCAAGCTGGTCGAATTGCATCTGCGCTTCCACGGCTACGCGGACGCCGACTGGACCGATGCGGCCGTCCGCCGCTACGTCCGCGACGCCGGCGACCAGCTCGAACACCTGCACATCCTCACCCGAGCCGACTGCACTACCCGCAACGCCCGCAAGGCCAACCGGCTGCGCACCGCCTACGAGCAACTCGAATGGCGGATCGACGCGCTCGCCGAGCAGGAGGAACTGGCCTCGATCCGGCCCGACCTGGACGGTGAGCAGATCATGGCGATCCTGGGCATCGCGCCCGGGCCGCTGGTCGGCCAGGCGTACCGGTTCCTGCTGGAGAAGCGCCTCGACGACGGCCCGATGAGTTCGGACGCCGCCCGCGAGGCGCTGCTGGCTTGGTGGGCCGAGCGCGACGCCTGAGCGATAGGGCGCCGTACGAGAACCCCACTTCAGTGACATGATCGTCCAGCCATGTCACTCATCTGCCAGTCGAGTGACATGGTGAGGGGCTGCCGGGTGCTTACTCGCCAAGGAGCGCGAGGGGTACCACGGCGACACCGTCGGGGCGTCGATAGGCGTGCTGACCCGTCGTCACCACGACCAGGTCGGCGATGTGGCCGGGGATCTGCTGCTTGAGCCAGAGCAGATGCCGGACGTCGGCGTCGGTTGGGGAAGCGGTGAGCTTCACCTCGATGGCGAGCACCTGGCCGGCGCGACCTTCGATGATCAGGTCGATCTCACGGTCGCCGTTCCTGGTCCGAAGGTGACCGACCCGTCCTCGGGCGGCCTGCGCGGCAACCTGGACGCTCAACGTGGTCAGTGATTCGAACAGTGGGCCGGCCAGGTGTGCGCCGCGCGGTGAGCCCAAAGTCTCGGCATTCTGGTTGAGCAGGCGCGCGGCGAGTGCCGGGTCGGCGAGGTGGTGTTTGGGTGCTTGCTGAAGCCGGGCGAACGGGCTGAGGCTTGGGCTCCACCCCGGAATCGGATCGAGCAGCCAGAGCTGGGTCAGATGATCGCGATAGCTGATCGTGGTCATCTTGGTCGGTTGATGGCCGTCGCCGGACGTGGTCGCGTCGAGGATTTCGGAGTACTTGGCGGTGGTCGACGAGGCCGCCGCGTAGGCGGCGAGCCACCGCCGGAGCGTCTCCGGACGGCGCGTGGTGAACCCGAGATCGGGTAGATCGCGGTCGACCACGCGTTGAAGGTAGGCCTCCAGCATGTCCTCGCGATAGAGAGGAGGCAGGGGCCTGATACCGGGGAAGCCGCTGGCGGTGATCTCCTCGAAGTAGTCCCTCGATGTCAAGGGGGTGGTGCCTTCGATCTTCTCGGCGGAGCCCTCCAGAAGCCGGGCCAGGCTCACCGTGGGCTTCCAGAGGCCGCGCTCGTGGAGCGCCATCGGCCGCATGCGCAGGGAGAAGATGCGGCCCGCCCCGCTGTGAGTGCCTTCGGCCGAGGCGGGGCTCGCGCTGCCGGTCAGCAGGTAGCTCCCGGGGTGGGCGCCGTCGTCGACACGCCGCCGCACGGCGTCCCACACGTGCGGGAGCCGTTGCCATTCATCGACCAGGACCGTTCCGCGGTGGGCGTCCAGCAGGGTGTGGTCGGAGTCGAGGGCCTGCCGCTGGTCGCGGTCATCGAGCATCCAGGCGGTGGCGGCGCGGCGGAGTGCTGTTGCTGTCTTCCCTACCCCCTTGGGCCCTTCGATCGCGATGGCGGGCGCGACGGTGATCAGCTCGTCGAGCTGTCGATCCAGCACGCGCGACTGATAGACCATGGGCTCTACTGTACCTTGAGCAGGGTCTGAACTATACCTTGAGCAGAGTTCAAACTATACCTTGAGCAGGATTTCGCCGTGCTTGGCGCCGAGGTGCCCCTGTCGTTCACTGCGCGATGGTGGTGAGCAGGCGCACCCGGATCTTGCGGTGACCTTCCGGTGGGATCCGGCCGGCGGCGGTGTCGTAGGCTCGGCTGTCGTGAATGGTGGGACGCGGTGAACGAGCGAATGCGGGGCGGGGCCGGGCGGATCGTCGCGTCGCCGGTGCTGCTGGTCCTCATCGCGATCGCGTCGGTGCAGGTCGGGTCGTCGCTGGCCAAGGATCTCTACTCCAGCGCCGGACCACTGTCGGTGGCCTGGGTGCGCCTGGTCGCGGCGGCGCTGATTCTCGCCGCGATCACCCGGCCGAAACTGCGCGGGCGGGCGCTGTCCGATTGGGGCTGGGTGTTGGCCTATGGGCTGTGCCTGGTCGGCATGAACGTGACGTTCTACCTGGCCATCGAGCGGATCGGGATCGGGCTCGCCGTCACGCTGGAGTTCCTGGGCCCGCTCGCGGTTTCGGTCGCGCACTCGCGCCGTGCCCGCGACCTGCTGTGGGTCGGGCTGGCCGCGATCGGCGTGGTCGTGCTGGGTTTCGGCCCCTCATCGCACGACATCGTCGGCGTCGTCTGGGCGCTGGCAGCGGCGTCATTGTGGGCGGGCTACATCCTGCTCGCCGGGCCCACCGGGCGCCGCTGGTCCGGCGTGACCGGCCTGACCGTCGGGCTGTGGATCGGCGCGGCCCTGTTCACGCCGGTGGTCATCGCGTTGGGCGAACTGCCGCCGCTGGATGCCCGCGTGCTGGGTATCGGCGTCGCGATCGGGTTCGCCTCGTCGGTGGTGCCCTACGGCCTGGAGATGGTGGCGCTGCGCCGCATTCAGCCGCGCGTCTTCGGCATCCTGATGAGCCTGGAACCCGCCGCCGCCGCGCTGTTCGCGTTCCTGCTGCTCGGCGAGACCCTCGGCGTGGCCGAGATCATCGCGATGGCGTGCGTCGTCGCCGCCTCGGTGGGTGTGGTGCGCACCGAGGAACCGGTGAAGTAGCGCCAGCGGCCTCACGAGGCACCGCCTCACCCGCGCCTGGCAGTCGGACCAAGAAATAGTCGTTTTCAGACGGGTGATCGGCGTGTTTCAAGGGAAGGGCCGACGCGTGGTCGTTATACGGCTCCAGATCGCGGTCGATAATGACCATTTCTTGGCCCGACCGCCGATGCCGCCCGGAGACCGCTCCGATAACGACCATTGCCGAGTCCGATTGGCCGAAAGGGTGGGTGGCCGACAGGAACGGGCCCGGGAGCACGGTCAACGCCCGGCGGCGACTCAACGACATTGGCCGAAAGGGAGCCGGCCGACGAGAACGTCGGCGTTGCCGTCACGATGACGGCGCGTCGGCGTGGGAGGTGACGATGTCGTGCGAGGCCGCCCAGGCGCCGATGTCCTGGCGCTGGATCGCGGCCGCCATCAGGTCGGGGAACAAGTCCGGCGTGCAGGCGAACGCCGGGACACCGATGCCGGCCAGCGCCTCCGCGTGCTCGGCGTCGTAGGAGGGGCGTCCGTCGTCGGCGAGCGCGAGCAGGGCGATCATGGTTGCTCCCGAGCCGACGATCTGTTGCGCGCGGCGCAGCATCTCCTCGGCGATGCCGCCCTCGTACAGGTCGCTGATCAGCACCAGGATCGTCTCGGCGGGCTGGGTGATCTGGCCTTGGCAATAGGCGAGCGCGCCATTGATATCGGTGCCGCCACCCAACTGGACGCCGAACAGCACATCCACCGGATCATCGAGGTCGTCGGTCAGGTCGACCACGGCGGTGTCGAACACCACCAGGCGGGTTCGCACCGCGCGGAGCGAGGCCAGCACGGCGCCGAACACGCTGGAGTAGACGACCGACTCGCCCATCGATCCCGACTGGTCGATGCACAAGATGATCTCGCGCTGCACCTGCGACTGCCGTCGCGCATGGCCGACGAGGCGCTCGGGGACCACCGTGTGATGCTCCGGCAGATAGTGCTTGAGGTTGGCCGCGATGGTGCGGTTCCAATCGACGTCGTGCAGTCGCGGACGGCTGGTGCGGGCCGACCGGTCGAGTGCGCCGGTGACCGCTTGCACGGTCCGGGCGCGCAGGCGTTGTTCCAGTTCGTCGGTCACTTGCCGGACCACCTGGCGTGCCGTCTGGCGCGAATGCTCCGGGATCACGCCGGTCAGTCCGATCAGGGTCGCGACCAGCGCCACGTCGGGCTGCACCGCCCGCATCATCTCCGGTTCCAGCAGTAGTTGCCGCAGGCCGAGGCGCTCCATGGCATCGCCCTGCATCACCTGCACCACCGACGACGGGAAATAGGTGCGGATGTCGCCCAGCCAGCGTGCGACCTTCGGCCGCGATCCGCCCAGCCCGCCCCGCCGGCTGCCGTCGTAGAGGTCGGTGAGCACCCGATCCCGGTCCGCATCATCGGCACTGAGCGACAACTGGCCGCCGTGGTGCGTCACCCCGTCCGCCTCCCCCGCGCCGAGAATGAGCCGCCACCGTGTCAGACGATCGGGAACCTCACTCATCGCGCCTCCTCCTTCCACAAGATCCGGGCCGCCGCGGCGAGCGCGGGCAGGGCCGCCTCCAGGTTCCAGATCGTCTCGGGGGCGCCCGACGCGCGGGCATCCCGCGAGACCTGTTCGCCGAGCATGCGCCGCTCGGGCGGAGAGAACTCCGCGAACGTGCGGCGCAACAGGGGCAGCAGATCATCGAACGCCTCGGCATCGACGCCGGCAACCCAGGCGTCCACCAGTGCGAGCAACTGCGGATCGTGCACCAACACGACCGCCGACGAGGCCAGGAACCCGGCCAGCCAGCCGGCGGCGTCCCGGGGCTCCACCGCGGGGGAGAGCCGCAGCCCCATCAGGACGCCCACGCGGCCGGCGTCCAGGTGGCCCGCGTCGAGCAGCAGACGGGTGGCGCGCCCGGCGAGGATGCCCGGGGTCTGGTCGCGTTCGCTGAGCAGCGCGAGGCAGGCCAGCCACGGGTCGAGCAGGCCGTCGTCCTGCAGCAGGGTGAGGCCGGCGTGCGCGTCGTCGATCTTGCCGACCAACTCGGCCGCCGCGTCGGCGTCCAGCGAGGTCGCGAACGCCGGCAGGCCCACCGTGCCGCGCGCGACCAGGGTGCGCAGCACGGCGTCCACCTCGGTGACGTCGATGTCGCGCACCGACCCGTACCGGCTCACCTCGGCGAGTGGGCGGACGGCCGCCAGCAGCCCGGGCACGTCGGTGTGCCGGGCGCTGTGCTCGGCGAGGCGGGCGACGACGTCGTGGACGCCGATCTCGGCGAGCAGGCAGACGTTGACCAGTTCGGCGAGTTCGGCCAGCGACGAGGCCGACCGCGCCTTGCGGGCGAGGAACGCCATCGCCGCCGACTCGATCGTGGTGCCGAACAGGCTGGCCTCGACCAGGTCGATCGCCAACTCGGGGCGCCATGCGAGCTCCCATTGCTCCTTGAAGGTGCCGGTGCTGCGGCCCGTGCTGGCCGGACGCCCCCACGCGACGCCGAGCGCGGCGAGCCGGTGCAGCAGACGCGAGCGGGCCCGTCCGGCGACGGTGCGCAGATCGAGCGTGATCACCTGGCTGGTCGCCGACGGCTTCAGCCGGGTCGCCTTCTGCCATGTGGCCAGGTCGGCGGCCAGCGGCACCAGCGGCGCGGACGCCGGAACGGTGCCGAGGTCGCGCCCGACCACGAGCGACTCGCGCACGAGGGCGAGCGGGTACGGGTTGCCGTCGGTGAGGATGCTCAGCGCGGCGTCCTGCAATTCGCTGAGCCCGGCTGCCGGACGCCCGCGCAACGAGGCCAGCGCGGACGCGAGACGGCTGGCGTCGACCACCGAGGCGGTGGAGGCGTCGATGCCCTGGGTGCGCAACGCGTGCGCCACCCGCACCAGCCAGCTCATCGCCGGATCATGATCGGCCCCGGACGCCCAGTGTTCGAACAGGTGCCGGTACCAGCCGGGGGAGTCGACACCGGCTCCGTACCCGGACGCATAGCTCAGCCGGTCGGCCGTCCACGGCACCCAGGCCGCGGAGGTCTTCACCTTCGGCAGCCCGCGCAGCAGTTGCTGGTCGCGGCTGATGGGCGGGAAGGCGTCCGGCACCAGGGCGGGCGCATGCCAGGCGCCGCACACCACCACGATTCGCTCGCGCCCGGCCTTGATCTCCTCACGCAGCACGCGGCGCATCGCCGCCTCGCGCACCGGGTTGTCCGGACGCCCCGGGTCGCGTTCGGGCTCGTCATGCCGCAGTTCGGCGATCGCCTCGCGCAGCGCCGCGAACCGTTCCAGGGCCGAACCGGCCCGCGATTCGACGGCGTCCTCCCACCACTGCTCGGGGTCGTCGTAGCCGGCCGCGTGCGCCAGCGCCCCGATCGGGTCGGCGGACGCCACCGGCGCTTCGGAGCCGGCGTCCTCGTCTTTCTCTGCGTGCTGCTTGTCGAGCGCGAGCGCGTGCGCGGCGGGCAGGTCGAGGAAACGCTGGGCGACGCCGTGACCCGACGCCCATCGCATCGCCACCCACTCCGGTGAGAAGGAGGCCAGCGGATAGAACGTCGCCCACCGCGGGTCGTCGGTCGCGTAGACCAGCGCGGCGATGGGCGGTTGCAGGCCGGGATCGGCGACCAGCGGAATCAGGGCGTCCAGTTCGGGCGGGCCTTCGATGAGCACGACATCGGGGCGCAGCGCGTCCAGGGCCTCGGCGACCGCGCGGGCGGAGCCGGGCCCGTGGTGGCGCACCCCGAGCACGTGGACGTCGGCCATCGGACTCACGCGGTCGCGTCGAGGTCGCGGCAGGCCCGGTAGAGGTCGGACCATTCGGGACGGTTGCGCACCACCGTCTCCAGGTATTCCTGCCAGATCACCGTGTCCTGCACCGGGTCCTTCACCACCGCGCCCACCAGGCCCGCGGCCACGTCGGCGGCACCGACCGTGCCGTCGCCGAAGTGGGTGGCGAGGCTCAACCCGCTGGTCATCACCGAGATCGCCTCGGCGGTCGACAGCGTCGAACTGGGCGACTTCACCGTGGTGCGGCCGTCCGCGGTGACGCCGCCGCGCAGTTCGCGCATCACCGTCACGACCCGGCGGATCTCCGACAAGGCGGCCAGGTCGGCGGGCAGATCGAGGGACGCGCCCAGGCTCGCGACCCGCGTCCGCACGATCTCGACCTCCTGGTCGAGCGAATCGGGCAGCGGCAGCACCACGGTGGTGAACCGGCGCCGCAGCGCCGAGGACAGATCGTTGACGCCCTTGTCGCGGTTGTTGGCGGTGGCGATCAGGTTGAAGCCGCGCCGGGCCTGCACCTCGGTGTCGAGCTCGGGGATCGGCAGGGTTTTCTCCGACAGGATCGTGATCAGTGAGTCCTGGATGTCGGATGGGATCCGGGTCAGCTCCTCGACGCGCACCAGCGACCCCTCGCCCATGGCGCGCATCACCGGACTGGCCACCAGCGCCCCCGTCGACGGTCCTTCGGCGAGCAGCCGGGCGTAATTCCAGCCGTAGCGGATCGCCTCTTCGGGCGTCCCGGCGGTTCCCTGCACGACGAGGGTCGAGTTGCCGCTGATCGCCGCGGCCAGATGTTCGCTCACCCACGACTTGGCGGTGCCGGGCACGCCGATCAGCAGCAACGCCCGGTCGGTGGCCAGCGAGGCGATCGCGATCTCCATCAACCGGCGGCTGCCCAGATATTTGGGGGTGATCTCGGTGCCGTCGGGCAGGCGTCCGCCCAGCAGGTAGGTGGCCACCGCCCACGGCGACAGCCTCCACTGCGGCGGGCGTGGCCGGTCGTCGGCGGACGCCAGCGCCGCGAGTTCGCCGGCGTACTGCTGTTCGGCGTGGGCGCGCAGGACCTGGTCGTCGGTGCTCATCTGGGGTTCCTCCTCGGTGGAAACGCCTCGTCGATCGAACGGGCGAAGCTGGCGTTCTGGCGGACGGCCAACAGGATCGTGCGGGCGCGCCGCTGGTTCTCCGACGGCTCCAAACGGTCGATCACGGCCGCGACCTCGGGGCCGAAGCCCGGGTAGAGGGTCTCGTCGAAGGCACGGACGAACCGGTCGGCGTCCTCGGCGGCGGCGATGCGCTCGGCGATCGCGCGCGCCAGCGGCGCCGGCCACGGATGCGGCGTGTTCCGGGCGGCCCGCAGGAACTGATCGGGCTCGACCGGGCCCGTGTGCAGCGCTTCGGACAACCAGCGGATCTGCTGCTCGGGCGGCAGCAGTCCGACCAGGCTGCCGTGGCGTCCGGACGCCGTGAGTGCGGCCGCCCATGCGGCGTCCTCTTGCATGCCCACCGCCCGCGCCACGGTGCCGAGCACCAGTTCGTCGCTCGCGAGCAGCTTCACGATCTTCTCGGGGGTGAGGCCGGTGACCTCGCACCAGGTCGCCAGCGGCGCGCCGGTGATGATGGTCTGCAGCCAGGACAGGTGCGGCCGCTGGCCCGAGGCCGACGGCGCTTCGAGACCGTCCCGAATGCCGGCCTCGTCGATGGCGGCGGGCGGGGTGACCGTGAGCAGGGGATCGCGCAGGAAGCGTTTGGTCACCGTGATCAGCGGCGCCATCCGCTGCGCCATCCGGTGGTTCAGTCCGCTGCCCGGCAGTTGGCGCAGCAGTTGGACGGCGGCGGCCCGCACCCCCTTGGACCGGTCGTCGAGCGCCGCCTCCAGGAACGGCTCGTCGGCTGGTCCCAGCCCGGTGCGCAGCGCGTCGAGAATGACGGCGCGCTCCTTGGCCGAGAACCCGCGCCAGTGCTGGGCGAGCAGCGCGCGGCCGGCCTCGGCGTCCAGGTAGCGCACCCGGCGCAGGTGGGCCCGGGCCAGGTCGGCGGACCTCGTGGCCCACCCCTGCGACAGTTCCGCCACTTCGGATGCCGCGTCGGCCGGGCCCGCCGGTGTGGCGGCCGGGTCTGGGGTGCCGGCGTCGGATCGCACCATCCTGGGGGCGAACAGGCCGGCGTACCAGCGACCCCGCTCGTCCCACACCCGGGCGAGCGGCACGCGCATCGCGACCCGGGAATGCGCCAGGGCGACCAGTTCGGGCAGCAGGCCGGCCTGCACGCTGAACCCGGCCTCGGCGCAGCGGTCGAGCCAGTGGTCGATCTGCTGATCGCGTGCGGACGCCGGCAGCGGCGACTGCCGCACCAGCAGGGTGAGCAACTGCACCGCCTCGGGCGGGGCATCCGGACGCCGATTCGGCGGCGCCGGATCGACCGGTGTTCCGCTCACCGGCACCGTGCCCGCCCGGGTGAGCACGTCGAGCAGCGCGATCTGGTCGAGCAGGGACGGATGCGCGGGAGCGTTGTTGGCCGAGCCGGGTGCCCGACCGGACGCCTCCACCACCTGCGCCTGGCCACCCGCGCCGGTGATCGCGGCCGCCGTGGTGTTCGCTGTCGAAGGTGGGGCGTCCGGAAGGGATCGCAGGGCGTCCGGAAGGGCAGGTGCGGGGCGCTTCGACGTTCCGACCAGGGCGCTCGCGCGCACGGCGGCTGCCCAGGTGGCCAGCGGCGAAGTGCCCTGTGGCGAGGTGGTCATAGTGGCACCACCGTTCGTTCCCCGGAGGGCTCGGCCAGTTCGAGGGTGAGGATGCGCAGGAACCCCGCCTCCCACTCGCCGAACACGGCCGCCGCGCGGCCACCGGTGAGGGCGAACAGGCGGGCAAGATCGGTGGCCGGATCGAGCGGCACCGCGTCGCCCGCGGCGTCCACCACCAGCGCCGGATCCCGCTGCCAGGCGACATCGGCGAGCAGCACCGGGTGGCGCTCGCGCCACGGCGTCCGGCCCACCTCGCCGGCGATCTGGGCGAGCGCCCGCGCGATGCCCCCGGACGCCCCCAGCCCGGCCGCGCCCACCGGAACCGGCGGCTCGGCGAACAGGGCCCGCTGCGGTGCGGCGCCCGGATAGAACGCCAGCGTCGCTGAGACCAGACTGCCGGCGAGTTGCGGCACGGCCAGCGCCTGCCCGGGGCCTGCCGTGTCGAGCACCAACGCCCATTCGCCGTCGTCGGCGCGCAGCCAGGTGCGTTGCTGATGCAGCGGGCCGGCCTCGGAGCGGTGCGCGCCCATCACCAGCCAGCTGGCCGCCCGCGTCCGGCCGGAGCGCACCTGCTCGCTCGGTGTCGCCCATCCGACGGCGGCGCGCAGATCGGCCTGCTGGTCGTCGGTGAGCGCGTCGCGACCGCGCCAGGCCTGGGCCAGCAGCCACAGACGACCCAGCGAACCGATCAACTGGTCCTCCCAGTCGGTGCGTGCCAGCGCGTCGGAGCCGACGGCGCGCACCCGCTCGGCCAGCCCCGGCAGTTGCGCATCGACGAGCCGCGCCGCTGCGCGATCCCAGAACGCGTACGGCTGGCTGCGGGCGGCCGCCGCGCCACCCCGGGCCACGTCCTCCAGCCAGGTGCACAGGTCGTCGACGCCGGCGTCCATCTTCGCCACCCTGCTCGCCGCACGCTTCTCCTGCGCCTGTGGGTCGGCCGGGGTGTCCTCACGCGTGGCAGCCCGCCGGGCGGACGCCTCCGCGCGCGACGCCCGTTGATCCACCCAGCCTTGCGCGAACGCGGCCAGGGTTTCGGCGGAGTCGACGTGCCCATCGGCCCACAACAACAGCAGCGCGAGCGCATGCTTGCACGGGAACTTCCGGCTCGGGCACGTGCACCGATAGGCCGGCGTGGCCAGGTCGATGCTCACCTGGTAAGGGTTCTTGCCGCTGCCCTGGCATTGCCCCCAGACGAGAGCGTCGTTGGCGCCGGTCTCGCTCCACGGCCCCGGGCGCGCGAGCTTCTGCGCGGCGTTCACCGACGAGGGGTCGGGCGCCACGGCCATCACCTGGTCGCGACTCCACCTCATCGGACGCCGTCCGTCGCTGAGCCGGGAGTGAGATTCACCTTCGTCATCCTGCCAGTCGGCTCCGACAGTTTTCGCGGGAGGCGTCCGGACCTCCCTGCCGGTATCGGGGACTAGCGGATACAATCCGCGCGTACCTCCGGGTGATTCGCTCGATCGAGCGCGTCCCCGGGAACGGATCACAGCGGATCTACCAGAGGAAGAACATGAAGCGAACGGCAATCCTGCTCGCCGCCGGGGCCCTGAGCCTGTCGGTGCTCGCGGGCTGCTCGGCGAAGCCGGTGGCCAACACTCCTGGGAGTGGGGCTTCTGGGGACACGATCAAGGTCGGCCTGAACTACGAACTCTCCGGCGATGTGGCCAGCTACGGCCAGTCGTCCGTGGCGGGCATCGAGCTCGCCGCCAAGGAGATCAACGATGCCGGCGGGATCAACGGCAAGAAGATCGAGCTGATCAAGTACGACACCAAGTCCGATACCGCCGAGGCGACCAC
Source organism: Propioniciclava sp. (assembly GCF_047602245.1). Classification (GTDB taxonomy): domain Bacteria; phylum Actinomycetota; class Actinomycetes; order Propionibacteriales; family Propionibacteriaceae; genus Propioniciclava. Next base: position 1,681,476 of record NZ_JASGHT010000001.1, on the reverse strand, counting down.
GTTGGCCACCAAGCTGATGGCCCAGGACAAGGTGGTGACCGTGATCGGTCCGGCCACCTCGGGCGGCATGAAGGCGCAGATCCAGGTCGCGGCGCAGAACCAGGTGCCGATCGTGTCCGGTTCGGCGACGGCGGATGACCTCACGGTGACCAACGGCAAGCTGAACGAGTACGTGTTCCGCACCTGCTTCAACGACTCTTTCCAGGGCACGTCGGCGGCGAACTACTCCACCGAGAAGCTGGGCGCCAAGACCGCGGTGATCATCAAGGACAACTCCAACGATTACAGCAAGGGTCTGGCGGCGAGCTTCGACGCCCAGTTCAAGGCCAAGGGCGGCACCATCGTCGCCGAGGAGGCGTACGCCAAGGGCGAGCGCAACTTCAACTCGATCCTCACCAAGATCAAGGGCCAGAGCTTCGACGTGATCTACCTGCCCGGCTACTACGAAGAGGCCGGACCGGCGATCAAGCAGGCGCGCGAGCTGGGCATCACCGCCCCGATCCTGGGCGCCGACGGTTACGACAGCCCGAAGCTGGCCGAGGCGGCCGGCGCCGGCCTGACCGACGTCTACTTCTCCAACCACTACAGCTCGGCGGATTCCGACCCGCGGGTCGTGACGTTCATCGCGGCCTTCAAGAAGGCCAACAATGCCGAACCGAACGCCTTCAACGCTGTCGGCTACGACACGATGAAGTTCGTGGCGGACGCCGTGGGCCGCGCCAGCGCGGTGAACGGTCCCGCGGTGAAGGAAGCGATGGAGTCCACCAAGGACTTCGCCGGTGTGACCGGGACCTTCTCCGTCGATCCGGCCACGCACAACCCGGTCAAGTCCATCGTGTTCATCGGCTACAAGGACGGCAAGATCGCCGTCGCCGAGAAGGCCTGACCCTTTTCCATCTAGTTCGTCAGTGACGTGGGAGGCGCGCCTCGTTCGCCTCCCACGTCACGTTGCTGAACGGGAGCCCTGTGGAGCAACTCGCACAACAGCTGATCAACGGCCTGAGCCTGGGCAGTATCTATGCCCTCATCGCGCTCGGCTACACGATGGTCTACGGCATCATCCAGCTGATCAACTTCGCCCACGGCGAGGTCTATATGGTCGGCGCGTATGTCGGCTACTCGTGTATGACCTTCCTGCGCCTGGGATTCTTCGAATCGCTGCTGATCGCCATGGTGGCCTGCGGCATGCTCGGCGTGGTGATCGAGCGGGTCGCCTACAAGCCGCTGCGTAATTCGACCCGCATCGCGGCGCTGATCACCGCGATCGGCGTCTCGTTGCTGCTGCAGTACGTGATGATGGCGTTCGTCGGCGCGGACGTGCGCACCTACCCGGCGCTGCCGGGCTACCTGACGGCGTCCTTCAATGTGGGTGGTGTGGTGATCTCGGCGCAGTCGTTGTTGATCATCGGCACTTCGGTGGTGCTGATGATCGCGCTGCAGTTCATCGTGCACCGCACCAAACTGGGCAAGGCGATGCGCGCGGTCTCGATGGATCCTGACGCCGCCCGCCTGATGGGCGTCAACGTCGACAACACGATCTCGTTCACCTTCATGCTCGGCTCCGCGCTCGCCGGCGCGGCGGGCGTCCTGGTGGGCGTCTACTACAACTCGATCAATCCGCTGATGGGGGTGCTGCCCGGCCTGAAGGCCTTCGTGGCGGCGGTCTTCGGCGGTATCGGGATCATTCCGGGCGCCCTGATCGGCGGCTACTTCATCGGCGCCTCCGAGACGCTGGTCAGCGGCTACTTCAGCTCGCTGTACAAGGACGCGGTGGTCTTCGGCATCCTGATCCTGGTGCTGATCTTCCGGCCCGCCGGATTGCTCGGCAAGAACGTCCGGGAGAAGGTGTGATGAGCAATCCGATGGTGAAAACGGTCCTCACGCGCGGGGTGCCGCTGCTCGCCCTTTACCTGGTCGTGCTCGGTGGCCTCAATGCCGGGGTGATTGACGACTACTGGATGACGACGATCGGCCTGTTGTGCATCAACATCGTGCTGGCGGTGAGCCTCAACCTGATCACCGGCTTCACCGGTCAGTTCTCGCTCGGCCATGCCGGCTTCATGGCGATCGGCGCCTACGCCACCGGCCTGATCATGCTCGCCCTCCCGACCGTGCCCGGCTTCCTGCTCGGCCTGCTGGTGGGTGGGCTGATCGCGGCCCTGGTCGGTTTCCTGCTCGGCCTGCCCACGCTGCGGCTGCGCGGTGACTATCTGGCGATCGCCACCCTCGGCATGGCCGAGATCATCCGGATCCTGCTGAACAACCTGGAGTTCACCAACGGTGCTGCCGGCCTGTCCGGAATGCCGCGGATGATGGACTGGAACTGGTTCTTCATTCTCACCGTCGGCTCGGTGCTGCTGATCCGCAACTTCCTGCGTTCCCACCATGGCCGCAACGCGATCGCCGTCCGCGAGGACGAGATCGCCGCCGAATCGGTCGGTGTGGACGCCACCCGCGCCAAGGTGCTGTCGTTCACGGTCGGCGCCTTCTTCGGCGGGCTGGCCGGCGGCATGTACGCCTCCTACTTCTACTTCATCAAGCCCGACACCTTCGGCTTCCTGAAGTCGATCGACATCCTGGTGATCGTGGTGCTGGGCGGCCTGGGCAGCCTGTCGGGCTCGGTGATCGCCGCCATCGTGCTGGCCGTCATCTCGACGGCGTTGCAGCAGTTCACCGCCGTCCGGATGATCCTGTACGCGCTGCTGCTGGTGGTCATCATGGTGTTCCGCCCGCAAGGCCTGATGGGTTCGCGGGAAGTGTCGCTGCAGGTCTTCAGGAAGCTGTTCAAACCCAAACCTGCGGACGCGCCGACGAAGGGGGCCACCGGTGAGTGACATCCTGCGCGTGGAGAAACTGACCCGGAACTTCGGCGGCCTGGCCGCGGTCTCGAACGTTGACCTGCGGCTGGCCGAAGGTGAACTGGTCGGCCTGATCGGCCCCAACGGTGCGGGCAAGACCACCGCCTTCAACCTGCTCACCGGCGTCTACCCGCCGTCCTCGGGCACGATCACCTTCACCCGCGACGGCCGCGAGCTGTCGCTGGGCGGCAAGAAGCCGGACGCCGTGTGCCGGGCCGGGATCGGGCGCACCTTCCAGAACATCCGGTTGTTCAAAGACCTGACCGTCCTGGAGAACGTCGAGATCGCCTGCCAGCAGAACCACCGGTATTCGCTGGCGGCCTCCTTCTTCAGGCTGCCGCCGTTCGCGCGCACCGAGAAACTGGTGCGCGAGAAAAGCATGGAACTGCTGGCTCTGATGGGCTTGGCGGACGTCGCCGGCGAACAGGCCCGCAACCTGCCCTACGGCGGCCAGCGGCATCTGGAGATTGCCCGCGCGCTGGCGACCCAGCCCACCCTGCTGCTGCTGGACGAGCCTGCCGCTGGCATGAATCCGGCCGAGACGGCCGAACTGACCGGGCTGATCGCCCGGCTGCGCACCGAGTTCGGGTTGACGATCCTGTTGATCGAACACGATATGAGCCTGGTGATGACCATCTGTGAGCGGATTTACGTGCTGGATCATGGTGTGGTGATCGCCTCGGGCAGCCCCGACGAGGTCCGCTCCAATCCGCGGGTGATCGAGGCCTACCTGGGCGAGGAGGTGTAGCGATGTTCGAGATCAAGGACCTCAACGTCCACTTCGGCGGGATTCACGCCATCAAAGGCATCTCGCTGCGGGTCGAGGCCGGCGAGGTCGTCACCCTGATCGGCGCCAACGGGGCCGGCAAGACCACCACGCTGCGCACGGCGTCCGGGCTGAAGGCACCGACCAGCGGCTCGGTGTGGCTCGACGGCAAGGACATCACCAAGGTGTCGGCGCAGCAGCGGGTCAACCTGGGCATGTCGCATGTGCCCGAGGGACGCCGGGTGTTCGCCCAGATGAGCGTGCTGGAGAACCTCGAAATGGGCTCCTACCTGCGCAAGGACCGTGGCAACCTGGCCGCCGACTTCGACACCGTGTATGCGCGGTTCCCGGTGCTCGCCGATCGCCGCAAGCAGATGGCGGGCACCCTGTCGGGCGGCGAGCAGCAGATGCTGGCGATGGGACGGGCGCTGATGGCGCGTCCGAAGCTGCTGCTGCTCGACGAACCGTCGATGGGCTTGGCGCCGCTGCTGGTGCAGGAGATCTTCGACATCATCAAGAGCATCAACGCGACCGGTACGACGATCCTGCTGGTGGAACAGAACGCCAACATGGCGTTGCAGGTGGCCGATCGCGCCTATGTGATGGAGACCGGCGTGATCGTCACCTCCGGTCCGGCCGACGAACTCGCGCAGACCGACGACATCAAGCGGGCGTACCTGGGAGGCTAGTCCCATGTTCGTAAAGACGCGGATGACGGCGCACCCGTTCACGGTGACGCCGGAGACAACCCTGCCCGAGGCGATCGCGCTCATGGAGACCAAGCGCGTCCGCCATCTGCCCGTGGTGAGTGAGGGGCGCGTCGTCGGCGTCCTGGCCCCCAGCGACATCGCCGCCGCTGGACCGTCGCGGGCGACCACCTTCGCCGCCGGTGAGATCAACTATCTGCTCGGCAAACTCAAGGTCGCCAAGGTGATGACCCGCGATCCCTTGACCATCGCGCCCGACGCGCTGCTGGAAGAAGCGGCCGTGATGATGCGCGACCACAAGATCGAGATGCTTCCGGTGGTGGACGGCGACGAACTGGTCGGCGTGATCACCGAAAGCTCGATCCTGGACGCGTTCATCGAGATCCTGGGATTCCGTGACCGCGGAACCCGGCTGACGGTCGAGATGCCGGACACCCCCGGCGTCCTCTCCCGGCTGAGTTCGGTCACCGCCAACCACCGCGCGAACATCCAGCACCTGGCCGTCTATCGCGGCGGGGGCGATCGCAGCACGGTGGTGATCCGGCTGAACACCCTCGACACCGACGAGATCGAAGCCGAGTTCGCCGCCGAGGGCGTCGTCGTCCTGCACAAACTGCAGAACATCTGAGCGTCCTGAGGTTTCGGCCCTCGTGGTCGAGCTGCTGGCGCCGGCACGCGCTTTCCCATGCCCCGGACGCCTCCGCGCCGCCCGGTTTACGCACGCCCGCCCGGGTTAGGCACGGACGCCCGCCACGTCGCCCGGCTCCCATACCGTCGCCCGGTTTCCTCCCCGGGCGACGGTGCTTAACCCGGGCGACACGAGTCGCCAGGCCACCACGTCACTTCTGCCCTTGCGCAGGAGTTGCACCGATGCGCACGAAATTTCGTGGGCAACGGTGCAACTCGTGCGCGTGAGTGAACGGGGCTCAGGCGTCGAGCTACTCGAGGCGGATCGGTCAGGGTTTGCCGGCGGCCAGCAGGGTCTGGACGTTGTCGGCCTCGCCGAACAGGGTGGCGATGTCACCGTCGTCCATGTAGACGCCGAAGGTGTCGGGGGAGGTGCCGGAGCGGAAACCCGACAGCGCTTCGAGGTTGAGTTCGCCGCCGTCGGCGGGAAGGACGCCCCACCAGTAGTCGGCGAACTGGTCGCCGGTGACCACACCGGGCGCCAGGGCCAGGATGAGTCCCTGATAGTCGCCCGGTGCGCCGGTGGAGACGATGTCGACGTAGATCGAATCGCGCGGGCCCTTGAAGACGGCCGTGTCGGTGGGCTCCAACGGCGGACTGGTCACCTGGTAGACGTCGGCGAAGGTCATCTGGCCGAGCTTGCCCAGGTTGTGGTCGAGCCAGGTGACGGACGGCCGGACGTCCTTGCGCAACGCGGTGACCGTGAACGCCACCACCCGCAGCCGACGCGTCACGACACGGATCTGGAGACCCTGGCTCTGGTACACCGACAACTCCAGAGGTTCGGTCTTCGCGGTGCAGTCCAGGTGTTCGCAGGCATCCGTCGTCCATGCCGGGGCGCCGAGTTGGGCGGTGACGTCCTCGACGTCGGAATCGATGTGCAACACCGCGGGAACCGCGGCGGCCGTGCCGCCCGGCGTGGCCGTTCCACTCGACGACGGGGACGCCGCAGCCGAGGGCGCCGGCGTGGCTGAGGGGGATCCGGCACCGGCGGACGGACCCGCCGCAGGAACCACCGGGGCGCAGGCTGTCATCACCGCCAGGGTGCTCAGGCTTGCCCAACACAGGGCCCATCGTGTCCGTCGCATCGCGACCTCCTCGCCGCTTGGGGGTTGAAATCAGCCTATTCCTGAGGCGCGACGCGGGGGCGGGAATCGGCGTCCGTCTTGGGGGAAAGCACTACCAGGCACTACCGTCTATACGTGAGTGACGATTTTCCCGAGCCGACGGCTCCCGCCGCGGTCGACGAGCACGACGCCCAAACGGTCCCGGTAGAGGCCGCCAAGGGCACCAACAACACCCCGGGCGAGACGCCCGAACAGCCGGCCGTGAGCGCCGAGAACAACGCCGAGGACGCCGCGACCGATCCCGCGGACGCCGCAACCGACGACGGCCCCGAGCAGGTGACCTTCGACGACCTGGGCCTGAACAAGCGCATCCTGCAGGCACTGCGCGACCTGGGCTATGAGCGCCCGTCGCCGATCCAGGCCGAGACGATCCCGGCGCTGCTGGACGGCCATGACCTGATCGGCCTGGCTCAGACGGGTACCGGCAAGACGGCGGCGTTCGCGCTGCCCATCCTGAACCGGCTCGATCTGCGCCAGCGTTCGCCGCAGGCGCTCATCCTGGCGCCGACCCGTGAGCTCGCCCTGCAGGTCTGTGAGGCGTTCGAGAGCTACGCGACCGGCATGAAGGACGTCCGCCTGCTGCCCGTCTACGGCGGCCAGGGCTACGGCGTCCAGCTGAGTGCGCTCGCCCGCGGTGTCCATGTCGTGGTCGGCACGCCCGGCCGGATCATCGACCACCTGGAGCGCGGCACGCTCGACTTGTCGCAGTTGCGCTTCCTGGTGCTGGACGAGGCCGACGAGATGCTCAATATGGGCTTCGCCGAGGACGTCGAGACGATCCTGGCCGACACTCCTGGCGACAAGCAGGTGGCGTTGTTCTCCGCGACGATGCCGGCCTCGATCAAGCGGCTGTCGCAGCAGTACCTGAACCGGCCGGTCGAGGTGGCCGTCAAGGGCCAGACCGCGACCGCGGAGAACGTCACGCATCGCTACCTGATCGTGTCCTACCCGCAGAAGGTGGAGGCGCTCACCCGCCTGCTCGAGGTGGAGAACTTCGACGGCATGATCGTGTTCGTCCGCACCAAGCACGAGACCGAGACGCTGGCCGAGAAGCTGCGCGCCCGCGGGTTCTCGGCGACGGCGCTCAACGGTGACATCGCCCAGGCCCAGCGCGAGCGGGTGGTGGGCCAGCTGAAGTCAGGCAAGCTCGACATTCTGGTCGCCACCGACGTCGCCGCCCGCGGCCTGGACGTGGACCGGATCAGCCATGTGGTGAACTTCGACATCCCCACCGATGTCGAGTCCTACGTGCACCGGGTGGGCCGCACCGGTCGTGCCGGCCGCAGCGGTGACGCGATCTCGTTCATCACCCCGCGCGAGCGACGCCTGCTGGGCGCCATCGAGCGTGCCACCAAGCAGACGCTGACCCGGATGGAGATGCCGACCGCCGACGACATCAACGCCACCCGCCTGGGCCGCTTCGACGACGCGATCACCGCGGCGCTGTCGTCGCCGTCGCTGGAGTTGTTCCGCCAGGTCGTCACGCACTACGTCAACGAGTACGACGTGCCCGAGCTGGACGTCGCCGCCTCGCTGGCGATCGTGATGCAGGGCGACGAGCCGATGCTGCTCGACCCGACCGAGGATCCCTCCCCGGAGCGGTTCCGCGGCGAGAAGCCCGCCAAGGGTGCGGACGCCGGCCCGCGTGGCGACCGTCCGCGCCGTCAGGGCAGCAAGCAGCTGGCCACCTACCGGATCTCGGTCGGACGCCGCCAGCACGTCGCGCCGCGGCAGATCGTCGGTGCGCTCGCGAACGAGGGCGGGCTGACCCGCGACGACTTCGGGCATATCGACATCCGCGCCGATCATTCGCTGGTCGAGTTGCCCGCCGACCTGCCGTCCGCGGTGCTGGACGCCTTGGCTTCGACCCGGATTTCGGGCCAGTTGATCGAGTTGCGGCCCGATTCCGGGCGTCCGCGTGGCAACCGGACGCAGGGCGATCGCGGGCAGGGCGGCAAGAAGCGCTACGACCGGGACGACCATCATGCGTTTGACCGCCATGGCGGCGGGCGCGGCGGTTCCGGCGGGCGTGGCCCCAAGGAGCGGCACGGCAAGTCCGGGAAGCCGTTCAAGGACAAGCCACGCAAGGACAAGCGCGGCTGAGTTGCGCTCGTCCGCTTCGACGCCCGCCGGCCACCAAGGCCGGCGGGCGTTTTGCTTTCGTCGCGCCACGCCACTAGGGGAGTGAACTGGAGAGATCCGAGTGAACTGAATGTTCACGGAATGGGTGTGATCTCGCCCAGGATGAGGTGTTATGAGAGTGAACTGAACTCTTCGAAGTGAACTTAATCGGGAATTGTTAAGTGTGTGTTACCACCGAAGTGGCGTCCGATTCTGAAACTGAATATTCCCGTGCGGGCGGCGTCTACACATTTCACTCGGGTGTGACGGATTGGTGTTTCGCTCAGACCCGGTTGGTTCACCCGGAGGGCGGTCCGGCGGCGGTGCCGGGTGGTATCGAGGCTTGTCGTGAGAAAAAGCCTGAGAGACGCTTCACCGGACTCCCTGCCATTGGGGGGGGGAGGCAGGGAGCCCGGTGTCGTCGCGGTCGAGTCATTCATTCGCTCGACGGGGGCTAGGAGGGGGGACACCTGACCCGGTAATGAATCTACCTTATTTCGACATTCATGCAACCCGTTCCCGAACTTAGAAAGCCTTCACTTCGCCCTGAGTGGGGAATTGATTGGCTGTTGGCTAGGTGGTTTACCGGGTGAAGAGTGGCAGGTCGGTCGAAAGGATGATTTATTCCGGGTATGAGTGCCCCCTCTCATTCTTTTGTATGATTCAGAGCACCGGGCGCGTGTGCCAGATCCGCTTGATGTAATCACGCATCGAGCGGTCGGAGCTGAAGAACCCCGTCCGGGCCACGTTGAGGATCGCCGAACGAGTCCACTGCGCGGTGTCGGCGTACTTGGCCTCCACCCGCTGCTGCGCGTCGATGTAGGACTCGAAATCGGCCAGCGCCATGAAGCGGTCCTGCTGCAGCAGGTTGTAGACCACCGAGTCGAACAGGTGCGGATCGCCCTCGCTGAAGTGACCCGACAGGATCAGGTCCAGCGCGGCCTTCAGCTGCGGGTTGCTCTCGTAGTACGCCGCCGGGTGGTAGCCCTTCGCGTTCAGCTCGGCGACCTCGGGCTCGGCCATGCCGAACAGGAAGAAGTGCTTGTCCCCGACCAGCTGGCGGATCTCCACGTTCGCGCCATCGTCGGTGCCGATGGTCAGCGCGCCGTTGAGGGCGAACTTCATATTGCCGGTGCCGGACGCCTCCATGCCGGCGAGCGAGATCTGCTCGGACAGGTCGGCGGCGGGGACCAGCTTCTCGGCCAGGGTGACGTTGTAGTTGGCCGGGAAGGCGACCTTCAGGCGTCCCTCGACGATCGGGTCGGCGTTGATGGTCGCCGCCACCGCGTTGATCAGGTGGATGGTGTCCTTGGCCATCTTGTAGCCCGGGGCGGCCTTGGCGCCGAACACGACGGTGCGCGGGGTCAGCTCCTCGGCCTTGATCTTGCCCGAGAGCACCTGCTCGTACAGCGACACGATGTGCAGCAGCTTGAGCGACTGGCGCTTGTACTCGTGCAGGCGCTTCACCATCACGTCGAGCAGGTGGCCGTCGGGCAACTCGATGCCGTCGCGCGTGACGAGCAGCTGGGTGAGGCGCTGCTTGTTCCAGGCCTTCGCCTCACGGAACTGCTGGCGGAAGTCCTCGTCCTCGGCGTAGGGCTCCAGCTCCTTGAGCCGCTCCAGGTCGGTGACCCAGCCCGAGCCGATGGCGTCCGAGATCAGCTCGGACAGCTTCGGGTTGGCCATCTTCACGAAGCGGCGCGGCGTGACGCCGTTGGTGACGTTGATGAACTTGTCCGGCCACAGCTCGGAGAAGTCCGGCAGCACCTTGTCGGCCAGCAGCTGGCTGTGCAGGGCGGCCACACCGTTGACCTTCGTGCCGGCGACGGTGGCCAGGAAGGCCATCCGGACGCCGCGCTCGGGGTATTCGGTGATGATCGACATGCCGCGCGCGCGCAGCTCGTCGCCCGGGTAGGCCTCGCGCACCTCGGCGAGGAACTCCTCGTTGATGCGGTAGATGATCTCCAGGTGGCGCGGCAGCAGGCGTCCGAGCAGGTCGGTCGACCACACCTCGAGCGCCTCGGGCAGCAGGGTGTGGCAGGTGTAGGCGAAGCACTGCTTGGTGACGTCCCACGCCTCGTCCCAGTCGAAGCCGCGCTCATCGACCAGGATGCGCATCAGCTCGGGCACCGCGATCACCGGGTGGGTGTCGTTGAGCTGGAAGTGGATCCGCTCCGGCAGCTGGTGCAGGTCGAAGTCGGCCTCCAGCTCGTTGTCGATGAAGTCGCGCAGCGAACACGCGACGAAGAAGTACTGCTGCTGCAGGCGCAGTTCCTTGCCCTGCGGGGTCGAATCCTCGGGGTAGAGCACCTTCGAGATGTTCTCGGCGAAGGTCTGGGCGCGGACGGCCTGGGCGTAGTCGCCGGAGTTGAAGATCTGCAGGTCGAACGCCTTGGTGGCGGTGGCCGACCACAGCCGCAGCGTGTTCACCCGGCCGTTCAGGTAACCGGGGACCATGTAGTTGTAAGGGACGCCGAGCACGTTCCAGCCCGGCACCCAGCGCGTCTTCTCGACGCCGTCGGCGTCGGTGTAGCGCTCGGTGTGGCCACCGAAGTTGACCTCGACGGACGCCTCCGGGTGCGGGAACTCCCACGGCGAGCCGAGCGCCAGCCAGGTGTCGGGCTGCTCGACCTGGCGGCCGTCGATGAAGGTCTGGCGGAAGATGCCGTACTCGTAGCGGATGCCGTAGCCGATGCAGGGCACGTCCATGGTGGCCAGCGAGTCGATGAAGCAGGCCGCGAGGCGTCCGAGACCACCGTTGCCGAGGCCGGGCTCGACCTCCTGGGCGCGCAGGGTGGCGATGTCGATGCCACACAGCTCCAGGCCGCGGCGGGCGATCTCGGCCAGATCGCTGGCCATCAGTGCGTTGCCGAGCTGGCGCCCGAGCAGGTATTCGGCCGACAGGTAGCCGACGGTCTTGGCCTTGGCCTCACGCGTCTTGCGGCCCGTCTCGAGCCAGCGGGCCATCAGGTAGTTCTTGACCGTGCTGGCCAGGGCCAGGTACTGGTCGTTGATGCTGGAGCGGGACAGTGCCACGCCCTGGTTGGTGTTCAACTCGTGGAGGAACTCTTTGACGAAACCGTCCACGGAGTGAGGGGGGGAACCCACCGGTGCGGTGGCGAGCGGGTGCGTGGGGATCGCGGAGGGACCGTACACGCGATGGTCAGTGCTGGGCGACTCGTCCGCGGGAAGCGGCTGTCCGTTCTGCTGCGCAAGATCAGGCATGGCCGTCAGCCTAGCGTCGGGCCGGATCAGCCCTTCGGGGTCGCCAGGTAGCGGATGGCGACCCCGACGTCCTCGACGGTGTCGACGCACGCGGTGTCCAAGGTGCCCTTCATGGCGAGCGTGTCACCCTCGGCCAGGGTGAGCGTCAGGCGCAGCTTCATCGCGCCGCCGATATCGGCTCCGACGATCTGCGCGGCATCCCACCACAGTGAGCCCGGCGCCCGGCGACCGGCCTGGAGACCCTCGGCCCGCGCGTAGTACAGGCGGGGATGCTGGTGTTCGTCGGCCACCTCGTCTTTGTCCTCTTTGACGGTCGCCTTGTCCAGCGGCGGGAGTGCGAGGATTCCGGTGGACCAGAAATGAACATCGCGGCGCCCCTGCCACGGTCCGGTCATATGGCTGGCGGCGGCCATCCAGTGCGGGAGGTCGGCGGTCGCGTGCGCGCTGGTCACGTCGACGCCCGCATCAGTCAGCCAGTCCCGGATCGCGGAGCTGTCGCCGTGCCTGATGCAGTTCGCGAGCCGTGCGGCGAGGTCGAGGTCGGTGCCGTCGGCGGTCACGAAGCGGACGGGGCCCGTCCAGGACGGCTGCACGCGCGCCGTGCCACAGGCGAGCATCGCCGCCAGTACCGGCGAGAACAACAGGTCGACGACGGCGTCGACGCCCTCGTCCGAGCCGGGCTTCTCATCGGTGAGCCGCGCGACGATCCCGCCGTCGTTGGTGTCGTCGATGAGCGCGAGCAGGGTGTTCAGGCCGCGCTCGCCGAGGCCTTCGCTGCGGGCCCAGGCTTCGATCTGCTCCGCCTGGGCATTGACCTCTTGGCGTGTGCCGCGAACGATCACGTCGTCCCAGGTGGCGAGCGGCAAGGGGTGGACCAGCAGCTCGTTCTCGGCGGCGTCCAGCCAGGCGGCACCGCCGCCGAGCAGGTCGTAGGCCGGGGCATCGGCGTCCGTGCCGGGAGCAGGATCGGGTGCGCCGGCGCGTGCGGCGTCCTCACAACGGGCCATGCGTTCGCGCAACGGCGGATGGGTGGTGAACAGGCTCGGCTTCTCGTCGGCGATGATCTGCCGGGTCGCCTTCTCGATCTCGTCGGCGTTGGCGCTCAGCAATTGCCGAAGGCCGTCCCGGGTGGAGGCTCGGACGCCCGCGGCTTCGCACAACGGAAAGTAGTCCGCGTTGAGGTGATCGTCGGCGAGCCCCGTCCGCACCACCGCGCGCATGGCTTCCGCGGCGGTGCGTGGACCGGCGGCCTGGATCGAGAGCTGGTCGGCGCGCAGTTCAGCTGTGCGCGAGGCGGGGCCGGCCACCGCCGCATAGGCCAGTGCGTAGGCGGTGAAGAACCAGCGCCACAGGATGCCGACTTCGGCGCGCACCCGTTCCAGCAGCAGGGCGCGGCGCAGGATCTTCGCGTTCGCGGCCGTGTCGCCGCCCGCGAAATGCCCCAGTTCGTGCGCGAGGACCGCGCGCAGCTGCCCGCGGGTGAGCGTGGCGATCAGCGGCAGGCCCAGGATCAGTTCGCGCTGCCCGGCGACCTCGCGGACGGACGCGTTCACCTCGAAGTCGATCACGATGCGGTGCGGCGGCTCGGTCTGGGCCAGCGAGGCGAGCGACGCGACGTCGGCCCACAGGTGGGGGTGCTCTGCCGCAGTCACCTCGATGCCCTCGGCAGGCTGCGGCTTGTAGGTGACCGCGGCCCAGACGCCCAGGACGACGGCGATGACGAGCGGGGCGACGAGAATGCGCAGCAGCACGCCGATCCAGTCACCATCGAAGTAGGTCTCGCTGACGACGATGACGGCCACCGCCACGCCCGCGACGAGGGCGATGGCGACAAGGGGGAACAGCCACAGCACCAGGCCCGGCAGGAAACGACGCACGGTCACGGCCGAACTGTAGGGCCGTCCGACGGGCTGGTGCTGACGCGTCCGCGGTTGTTGGCCGGTGCTCAGCTGGTCGCCGGAGGGGCCGCGGCCGGGGGAAGCGGGTCCTTGACGCCCGCGGCGTGCAGGGCCTCCAGCGAGCGCGCGAGCAGGTCGCGCTGCACCCCCCACTGCTGGTTCGGCGCGGTCTTGGCGAGGATTCTCAGGATGATCGACCCGACCGAGATCTCGTTGACGCCGGCGACGGCCGGCTCCTCCAGCAGGACGTCCGCGTACTGCTCGTCGGCGAACACCTCGGCGGTCACCTCACGCAGGATGTCGAGCGCGCGGGCCGGATCCTCCGACGCCGCGATGGGCACGTCCACGATCGCGGTGGACCAGCCCTGGCTCTGGTTGCCGACGCGCTGAATCTCGCCGTTGCGCACGTACCAGACCTGCCCGCCGCCGTCGCGCAGCCGGGTCACCCGCAGCCCGACCGCCTCGACGGTGCCGATGACCTCGCCGGTGTCGATCAGGTCGCCGACGCCGAACTGATCCTCGAAGATCATCAGGATGCCCGAGATGTAGTCCTTGACCAGGGATTGCGCACCGAACGCCAGGGCCACGCCCCCGATGCCGGACGCCGCGAGCACCGGTTCCAGCGGCACGCCGAGGACGCGCAGGATGGTGAGGGTCATCAGTACCACCAGCACCACATCGACGGCGTTGGTGAGGACCGAGCCGGTGGTGCGTACCCGTGCCTGATGGCGGGCGTCCACCGCGCCGGTCAGCTTGCCCAGCACCCGTTCGTTGCGCGAAGTGGTGCCCTCGGCGTCCGACATGGACGCCCGGTGCCGGTCGGCGACCGCCAGCGAGGTACGGACCCCGGTCCGGATCGCCCGGCGCAGCACGAACCGCAGCACCAGCGTGACGGCCAGCACGGCGGCGATCTCGGCGGCCGAGTCCGGCCAGGTCCAGGTAAGAAGAGGAATCACCGCTCCGCTCGGCCTTTCATCCGGTGCGTCGTCATGCCTGCAGGGTAGTCGTTCGGTCGCGCTGCCCGGGGCTGCCGAGCAGTCTGAGGCCGAAAAGCGCACGTTCTTTGTCGGCAAATCGTAACCTCGAAACGCGCGTGCCGACAGCGTCCCCACAGTAGGGTGCGAGACGTCCGATACCTATGTCTACGAGGGGAAATCGATGACTCGCATCCGCAAACTCGTCGCGGGGGCGGCCGCAATGATGCTGGCCGTCGGCCTCGCCGCATGCGCGCCGAGCAACCGCACCCAGACGACACCCAGCGCCGGCGCCGGAGCCACGGCCGACACCTTCATCTTCGCCGGATCCTCCGACCCTGTGATGCTCGATCCGTCGATGGCCAGCGACGGCGAATCGTTCCGTGTGTCCCGCCAGATCTTCGAGGGGCTGGTCTCGGTGGAGCCCGGCGGCACCAAGCCGGTGCCCCTGCTCGCCACCACCTGGACCAGCACGCCGGACGGCCTGTCGCACACCTTCCAGCTCAAGAGCGGCGTCAAGTTCCATGACGGCACCGACTTCAACGCCGCGGCGGTCTGCGCCAACTTCGAGCGCTGGACGAACTGGACCGGCCTGAACCAGAACGAGAACATCACCTACTACTACAACAAGCTGTTCCGCGGCTTCCGCAACCCCGGTGAAGGCAAGACCACCGGCATCTACGAGGGCTGCGACGCACCGTCGGCCACCGAGGCGACGATCCGGCTCAACCAGCCCTTTGCCTCCTTCATCGACGCGATGACGCTGCCGGCCTTCTCGATGCAGTCGCCGACGGCCATGCAGCAGTACAACGCCGACGACACCCAGGGCACCGAGGACGATCCGCGCTTCTCCGAGTACGCCACCGCGCACCCGACCGGCACCGGCCCGTTCAAGTTCGAGAAGTGGGATCGCGGCCAGCAGGTCGTCCTGGCCCGCTTCGACGACTACCACGGTGACAAGGCCAAGGTCGCCAAGGCGATCATCCGCATCATCAGCGACGCGAAGGCCCGCACCCAGGAGCTGCAGGCCGGCACCATCGACGGCTACGACCTGGTCGCGCCCGCCGACGTGCAGCCGCTGAAGGACAAGGGCTTCCAGATCAAGAACCGCCCGGCCTTCAACATCCTCTACCTGGGCTTCAACCAGAACATCGAGGCGCTGAAGGATCTCAAGGTGCGCCAGGCGATCAGCTACGCCATCGACAAGGACGCCATCATCCGGCAGTCCCTGCCCGAGGGCAGCAAGGCCGCCACCCAGTTCATGCCCGACATGGTCAACGGCTACAACCCCGACGTGACCGTCTACAACTACGACCCGGAGAAGGCCAAGCAGCTGCTGAAGGAGGCCGGCCAGGAGAACCTGACCCTGCGCTTCGCCTACCCGACCGGCGTCTCGCGTCCGTACATGCCGACCCCGGAGGACACCTTCGTGGCGGTCAAGGCGCAGCTCGAGGCGGTCGGCATCAAGGTCGAACCCATCACCGCGAAGTGGAGCCCCGACTACCTCGACATGGTGCAGGGCAACGAGGGCGTCAACTCCCGTGACATCCACTTCCTCGGCTGGACCGGTGACTACAACGATCCCGACAACTTCATCGGCGTCTTCTTCGGTGTGAAGGGCAACGAGTGGGGCTTCGACAACCCCGAGCTGTTCTCCGCGCTGACGGCTGCCCGCCAGCTGCCGACGAAGGAGGCCCAGGAGGCCGAGTACAAGAAGATCAGCAAGCTGATCTCCGACTTCGTGCCCGGCGTGCCGCTGGCCCACCCGGCCCCGTCGCTGGCCTTCGGCAAGGGCGTCCAGGGCTACGAGCCCAGCCCGGTCCAGGACGAGGTCTGGAACACCGTCACCGTCACCCGCTAAAGGCGTGCGCGGCCCGGGCGTATTGACCGCCCGGGCCGCCCGTCCCCGACCCGCCGACCTCGGAGGAAACGCATGCTGCGATTCATCATCCGACGCCTCCTGCTCCTCATCCCGGTGCTGTTCGGGCTGAGCGTCCTGCTGTTCGTGTGGTTGCGTGCGCTGCCCGGCGACCCTGCCCGCGCGCTGCTGGGCGAGAAGGCGACACCCGAGTCGATCGCCCGCATCAACGCTCAGTACGGCTTCGACCAGCCGCTGATCATCCAGTACGGCAAGTACATCGGTCAGCTCCTCCAGGGCAACTTCGGCGCCTCCCCGCGCACCGGTGAGCCGGTGCTGGAGACTTTCCTCTACCGCTTTCCTGCCACCATCGAACTAGCCCTGGCCGCGTTGCTGTTCGCGGTCGTGGTCGGCATCCCGCTGGGCTACTTCGCGGCCAAGCGCGCCGGCGGCGTCCTCGACCTGTTCGCGGTCGGCGCCTCGCTGATGGGCGTGGTCATCCCGGTCTTCGTGCTGGCCTACCTGCTCAAGCTCGTGTTCGCGATCGGGCTGCCCGGGCTCGATTTCCTGGCGTTCCTGCCGCCGTCGGGACGACAAGATGTCCGCATGGACGCGACCCACATCACCAACCTGTACATCCTCGACGGCTTGATGACCCGAGAATGGGACGCCGCCTGGGACGCCTTCGCGCACCTGGTGCTGCCCGCGCTGGCGCTGGGCTCGATCCCGCTTGCGGCGATCACCCGGATGACCCGGGCGTCCGTGCTCGAAGTGCTCGGCGAGGACTACGTCCGCACCGCGACCGCCAAGGGCCTCGCCCAGGCGATCATCACCCGCCGGCACGTGCTGAAGAACGCGATGCTGCCGGTGATCACCACCATCGGCCTGCTCACCGGGCAACTGCTGTCGGGGGCGGTGCTCACCGAGAGCGT
This sequence comes from Propioniciclava sp., assembly GCF_047602245.1. Classification (GTDB taxonomy): domain Bacteria; phylum Actinomycetota; class Actinomycetes; order Propionibacteriales; family Propionibacteriaceae; genus Propioniciclava. Next base: position 1,664,323 of record NZ_JASGHT010000001.1, on the reverse strand, counting down.
GTTCGCCTTCAACGGGATCGGCTCTTATCTGTTCGAGGCGATCGCGAGCCTCGACTATGCCGTCCTGCAAGGCTTCATCATCTTCATCGCGGTCCTGTACGCGGTGGTCAACCTGGCGGTGGACGTCCTCTATGGCGTCTTCGACCCGAGGATGCGTGTGCGATGACCGTTCAGCAACCCCTGCCCGGCGCGCTCGGCGACGAGCAGTTCCCCCGCCCCCAGTCGCTCATCGACGCGATGGGCCCCGATGTGGACGCCAAGGAGACCGGCACCAGCCTGTGGGTGGGCGCGTTCAAGCGCCTGATCCGCAACCCGTCGGCCATCGTCGGCGCCATCATCGTGGCGCTGTTCGTGCTGGTCGCGCTCGCGGCGCCACTGCTCGCGCCCTACGGCGCTGATTCGGCCGCACGCTGGGCCAGCCAGATCAGCCCGTCCTCGCTGCCCGCGTTTTCCGACGAGCATCGCCTCGGCCTAGACCCGTTCGGCTCCGACCTGCTCACCCAGCTCGTCTTCGGTGCCCGGCAGTCGCTGATCATCGGCATCGTGTCGACCCTGCTCGGCCTGATCGGCGGGGCCGCGCTCGGCCTGCTCGCCGGCGCCTTCGGCGGCTGGGTCGACGTCCTGGTGATGCGCCTGGTCGACATCCTGCTGTCGATCCCGTCGCTGCTGCTGGCCGTCAGCGTGGCCGCCGTCATCGGGCGGCGTCCGGAAGCGCTGATGCTCGCCATCGCGGCCGCGCAGGTTCCGATCTTCGCCCGGCTGCTGCGCGGCTCGATGCTGAAGCAGCGCGAACAGGACTATGTGCTGGCCGCCACCTCGCTCGGGCTGCGCCGGCGCACCATCGTGATGAGCCACATCCTGCCCAACTCGCTCGGCCCGGTCATCGTGCAGGCCACCCTGATCCTGGCCACGGCGATCATCGAAGTGGCCGCGTTGTCCTACCTCGGGATGGGATCACCCGACCCGACCGTGGCTGAATGGGGCCGGATGCTGGTGAAGGCGCAGGAGCGGCTGGAGTCCTACCCGCACCTCACCCTGCTGCCCGGCGCCTGCATCGCCGTGACCGCGCTCGGCTTCACCCTGCTGGGAGAGGCCTTGCGCGAAGCCCTCGACCCGAAGACGAGGAAGTGACATGACCCTCACCCAGACACCGCCGGCGTCCGGGCCGGCCGCCGCCGCCCCACCGCTGCTGAGCGTCCGCGAGTTGTCGGTGGTGTTCGGACGCCGCGGCCAGACCGGTTTCCCGGCTGTGGACGGGGTGTCCTTCGACGTCGCCTCGGGCGAGATCGTCGGGCTGGTCGGCGAGTCCGGTTCGGGCAAGTCGGTCACCTCGATGGCCGTGATGGGGCTGCTGCCGCCGCGCGGCAACCGGGTCTCCGGCGAGGTGCTGTTCCAGGGCACCAACCTGCTCGGGTTGTCGTCGCGGGCGATGGCGCGGCACCGCGGCAACGACCTGGCCATGGTGTTCCAAGACCCGATGACCTCGCTCAACCCGGTGGTCACCGTCGGCATGCAGGTCACCGAGGTGCTGCATGCGCACCGCAAGATCACGCCTAAGCAGGCCAAGGAGGAGGCGATCGACCTGCTGCGCCGCTGCGGCATCCCCGATCCGGCCCGCCGCTTCGGTGAATACCCGCACCAGCTGTCGGGCGGCATGCGGCAGCGGGCGCTGATCGCGACCGCGCTGGCTTGCCGGCCCAAGCTGCTGATCTGCGACGAGCCGACCACGGCGCTGGACGTCACCATTCAGGCGCAGGTGCTGGAGTTGCTCGCCGAACTGGTCCGCGACCTGGGCACCGCGATGATCATGATCACCCATGACCTCGGTGTCGTCGCCGGTCTCTGCGACCGGGTCAACGTGATGTACGCCGGGCGGATCGTCGAACGTGCGCCGCGGCGTCCGCTGTTCCTGACCCCGCGGCACCGCTACACCGAAGGCCTGCTCAACTCGATCCCGCGCCTGGACGCCGACCGCGGCGCCAAGCTGACCCCGATCCCGGGCACACCGCGCGACACGATCAGCTGGTCGAAGGCGTGCGCGTTCGCGCCGCGCTGCCGCCACGTCACCGACGACTGCGTGAGATCCGGGATCGCGTTGGCCGAGCATGCACCCGGCCACGAGGTGCGATGCGTGAACCCGGCGCGGCCGGCGTCCGGAGAGGAGCGCGCATGAGCGAGAACCTGCTCGAGGTCACCGGCCTCAAAGTGCACTACCCGATCCGCAAGGGCATCCTGTTCGACCGGACCGTCGGCCACGTCAAAGCGGTCGACGGGGTCGACCTGACCGTCCGCCGCGGCGAGACCTACGGACTGGTCGGCGAGTCGGGCTGCGGCAAGTCGACCCTGGGGCGCGCGCTGCTGCGCCTGGAGGACGTCGCCGGCGGCACCATCGTCTTCAACGGCCACGACATCACCACGCTGAAGGGTGAGCGGCTGCGCACCCTGCGCCCGCAGATGCAGATGGTGTTCCAGGATCCGATGGCCAGCCTCGACCCGCGCCAGTCGATCCAATCGCTGCTCACCGAACCGTTGGCCGTGCACGGGCTTTCGGAGCAGGACAAGGAGGAGTTCGGGGCCGATTCGGCGGCGTCCCACCTGGCCAAGGCGGTCAGCATGCTGGAGATGGTCGGCCTGCCGCGTTCGGCGCTGAGCCGCTACCCGCACGAGTTCTCCGGCGGTCAGCGCCAGCGCATCGGCATCGCGCGGGCGATGATCCTCAACCCGTCGCTGGTGGTCGCCGACGAACCCGTCTCGGCGCTGGACGTGTCGGTGCAGGCGCAGGTGATCAACCTGCTGGAACGGTTGCAGGAGATGTTCGGGCTCACCTACGTCGTGGTCGCGCACGACCTTGCCGTGGTGCGGCACATCTCCGACACCATCGGCGTGATGTACCTGGGCACCCTGGTCGAAGAGGCCTCCGCCGACGACCTGTACGTCGAGCCGATGCACCCCTACACGGTGTCTTTGCTGTCGGCGATCCCGGTTCCCGACCCGGACGCCGAGGACGCCCGCACCCGCATCCTGCTCGAAGGCGACCTGCCCAGCCCGGCCAACCCGCCCTCAGGCTGCCGGTTCCACACCCGCTGCCCCTGGGTGCGCGAGCAGAAGTGCTCAACCGAGATTCCCGCGTTGCGCGAGATCAAACCCGGTCACAAAGTCGCCTGCCACTGGGCCGAGGAGATCCGCTCCGGCGAGGTGAAACCCGATCACGACCTGATCATCCCCCCGCGCGACGAGGACGCCGTCGAAGACCTGTTCGCCCCACCAGGCGCCTGACTCATCGGAGCAGGTCCTTCGCGCCGGTCTTGGGCGAGGGCAGAGTAAATCACTGCACTCAAATCCGCGCCTGCGCCGGAAACATCAGTCGGACTGATGTTCTGGGCGGCATCCGCGAATCGAGTGAAGTGATTTACCGCGCTCACGGCGCTGAGCCCGTGGGGCCGGGATCGTCAATGCAAAATCGTGGTGCGTCTAGTCGCCACAACTTTGCACTGACGAGGTCACTGACCGTCGGGGTGCGCCGTTGGTCGAAGACGGGGCATCTCGTCGAGGAACCAGGTCAGCGCGAGCAGGTCGGCGGAGCCTCCGGGGCTCCAGCGGCGGGCGGTGAAGTGCTCATCCGCCTCGGCGAGGGCCGCGATCAGGGCGGTCTCGGACGGGTCGGAGGCGAGCAACCCGGTTGCCCACGGCCGGACTTCAGTGAGCGCTTCGATGCCGCCGCGGGCGATCAGGTTGGTGTCCTCGACGGTCGACATCAGCGACACCAGCGCCCAGCGCAGGGCGTCCTTGGTCGGGCCGGACGCCAGCCCGGTGCTGTCGCCACCCCCGGACGCCTGCCGTCGCGCCCGGTAGGCCGGCAGCGCCACGTCGCGCACGGCGGGGAATCCCGCCGCGGCTTCGGCGCGGATCCCGCCGGCGCCGGTGGTGAGCAGTGCGCGCTCGCCGTGGGTGTGCGCATCGCGGAACCCGGCCCGCCATGCCGCGTTGATCCCGGACGCCAACCGCGCCGCCTCGTCGAGAACAACCTCGATCGAGGGCGCTTCACCTGGCGAGGTGGTGCGCCCGATCGCGGCCAGCAGCAGCCCCATCGAGAACAACGCGCCCTTGTGGGTGTTCACCCCGCCCGTCACCGCGAGCATCGACCGTTCGGCGGCGATCCCGAGTTCGGTCAATGCGCGGACGAAGTCGGAGCCGGGTTCATCGGTGGGAACCGAGGACGCCCGAGGGCCGGGCACTTCGGGCGAGACCAGACGGCCGCGCGGAACCGGCGGGCGAGCGGTGAGGGCCGCGCTCGACGGGACACCGTCCGCCGTGGCCGAGACTGATGCCGGGGTGCACTCGGCGGAAGCGGACGCGCGCCCGAGTAACACGCATCCGGCGAACCAGGGTTCCAGGGCGTCTGCGCTGGCCAGGAGCAGGGCGAGGTCCATGTCGTCGTGGGAGCCCGAGTTCGCCGCATCCACCAGGCCGGGTTTGGGGGTGAGCCGGGCTTCGACACGGAGTGCCTCGGCGGCCAATCCCGCCCACCACAGGGCGTCGCCGGGGCTCGGCCAGCCCGAGGCGACGGCGTCCGCGGCTGCGACGACCACCGGCAAGGGGTGACGCCGGGCGCGCGCGCAGGCATGCGCGGTCTCCGCGCACAGCAGACAGCGCCGGGGCGGCAGGCCGAGCGCGCCGCGTCCGATCGGCGCCGGCCCCAACTCGGAGGCGACGATCACATCCAGATCCCAGACACGACCAGTGCCGGGGGCGTCCTCCAAGGCGACCAGCGCGGACTTGAGCGCGCGAGGGTCAGCATCGACGGCATGCCACGACTCGGGACCAGTCACTCCCGAGCAGGCACCCGAGGCGAGAACCGCCCAGCCGCGCGCGGCCAGCAGCCCCAACACAGCCTGAACAGCCAGAGAGTGCGCACGGCGCAGCGCCGGGGAGTCCTTGCGGGCCCCCGGCGCCACCAGGGTGATGCTCACCAGCGGACGATCCCACCGCGCGAGCGCGTGAGCGTGCTCGTCCCGCCGTTGCTCACGACGGGCGAGCACGTCCGCGGCGGTGCTCAGGATGATGCCACGCACCGCACCAGGTCGATCACGGAGGTGTCGCGGTAGCGCACCACACCGACGATCTCGTCGCCGAGTTCGATCGGCCGCGGCACACCGGTGATCGCGATCGCCCGCTGGTACAACTCCTCGATCGAGGTGGTCGCCACGCCCGCGTCGGCGAGCCGGGCGGCGACGTCCGGACGCCGCGGGTTCACCGCGACGCCGTAGTCGGTGACCAGCACGTCCACGTTGTCGCCCGGGGTGACCAGGGTGGAGACCCGCGGCACCACGGTCGGGATCCGGGAGCGGATCAGCGGGGCCACCACGATGGTCAGCTTCGCGCCGGCGGCGGTGTCGCAGTGGCCGCCGGAGGCGCCCATCATCAGGCCGTCGGAGCCGGTGAGCACGTTCACGTTGAAGCCGAGGTCGATCTCCAACGCCGACAGGATCACCATGTCGAGCTGGTCCACGCAGGCCGCCTTCGCCAGCGGCGAGGCGTATTCGGCCGCCGAGATCTCGGTGTGGCCCGGGTTGCGGGCCAGCGAGTCGGCCGCCACCGAGTCGAAGGACTGCACGTCGAGCAGGCGTCCGATCAGGCCGCGCTCGTGCAACTCCACCAGGCTGCCGGTGATGCCACCGAGTGCCCAGCGGGCGGTGATGCCGCGGCGTTCCATCCGTTCGCGCAGGTAGGTGGTGGTCGCCGTGGACGCCCCACCCGAGCCGGTCTGCATCGAGAAGCCGTCGACGAAGTAGCCGGCGTGTTCCATCACGGACGCCGCCTTGCGGGCGATCAGCAGGTCGCGCGGGTTCTTGGTGGCGCGGGCCGCGCCGACGTTGATCCGCGACGGGTCGCCGATCTCGTCGACCTTGACCACCCAGTCGACCTGGTCCTGCCGCAATGAGGCCGGCGTGTGCGGGAACGGCACCAGCGACTCGGCGAGCAGCACGACCGTCTCGGCGTACTGGGCGTCCACCCGGGCGTAGCCGAGCGAGCCGCAGCGGGACTGGCCGGTGAAGCCGTTCGCGTTGCCGAACTCGTCACAGGCCGGGACGCCGAGGAAGGCGACCTTCGGGCGCAACTCGCCGGACGCCAGCAGCGCGGGGCGTCCGCCGTGCGAATGCACCTGGACCGGGTGCGGCAGCAGGCCGCCCAGCGAGATCTGCCGGGCCAGTTCGCCGCGCATGCCCGAGGTGTAGATGCGGGTGATCACGCCGCGGCGGATGTAGTCGACCAGCCCGGCGTGGCAGTTGTTCAGCGACGAGGACGCCAGGGTCAGATCGCGCAGGCCCATGTCGGCCAGCGTGTTCACCACCTGCAGGATGACCTTGTCACCCTCGCGGAAGGCGTGGTGGAAGCTGATCGTGTCGCCGTCGGTGAGGCCGGAGCGGATCACGGCCTCCTTGATGGACGCGACCACCTTGCGGCCGTGCTTGGCCTCGGGGTCGCGCAGATAGGGGGTGCGGGCCGCCCATCCTGCGTACGCTTGCAGGCCGGCCAGTTGGGGAGCATCGGCGGGGATGCGGGATACGGTCACGATGATTCTCCTGTCAGCGCCGCACGCCGGACATACGCGCGAGCTGGATGGTTCGGTAGGCGTTGGCGACGATCGGGGCGTCGATCATCTTCCCGTCGAGGGAGACCACGCCCAGCCCTTCGGCCTCAGCGCGGTCGGCGGCCTCGATGACCAGGGCGGCGTAGTCGACGTCCTCTTGCGTGGGCGCGTAAGCGTTGTGCAGCGGCTCGATCTGGCGCGGGTTGACCAGCGACTTGCCGTCGAAGCCCAGCCGCTTGATGATCGCGACCTCCTTCAGGAAGCCCTCTTCGTCGTTGACGTCGCTGAACACCACGTCGTAGCAGTGCAGGCCGGCGACCCGGGCCGCGTGCAGCACCGCGCAGCGCGCGTAGAACAGCTCGGATTCGTCGGCGGCGCCGCTGCGCTCGGTGTGCATGGCCATCACATAGTCGTAGGCGGCCAGCGCGATCGCGACCATGCGCGGGGTCGAGCGGGCGATCTCGACGGCGTTCACCACGCCGGAGGCCGATTCGACGGCCGCCATGCACTTGGTGGAACCCACCTCGATGCCGCAGCGCTCCTCGATCTCGGCGATCCGGCGATCCAGCTCGCGCATCATCTCGGCGTCGCGCACCATCGGCAGGCGGACGATGCCGACCCCGGCGGGCACGATCGCCTCCAGGTCGTCTTGGAAGAACGGGGTGTCGATCGCGTTGATGCGCACGCAGACCGTCTTGTCCTTCCAGATCGGCGACTTGAGCGCCTCGCGCACCAGCAGGCGCGCGGAGTCCTTCTCGCGCACGGCGACGCTGTCCTCAAGGTCGAACATGACCGTGTCGGCGCCGTAGACGTGCACGGTGGACAGCCAGCTCGCGTTCGAGCCGGGCACGAACAGCATCGACCGTGCCGGCTGGGGGACATCCTGGGCGGTGATCACAGCGTGCTCCAATCGGGCTTGGTTCCGGACGCCCGCAGGCACGCCGCCTGGATCCGGGCGCGGATGACGAAGTCGAGGGCACCCTTGTCGTCGACGCTGACGATGCCTTGGGTGACGCCCAGTTTGGCGAGGGTCTCCTCGACGACGGCGCGGATCTGGTCGCCGAATTGGCCCATCACCGTGCTCTTGATCTCGATCTGCAATTCCTCGTCGGGCGACACCCGGACGAGGGCGTCGCTGGATTCCAGACTGCCAGCGATCGCGTCGGTGGCGATGTTCATTGCTTGTCTTCTCCTTGGTCAGGAAACCGGTGAGACGGCCGTCGCCTCGGCGAACCGTTCCCTGAGGTAGGCATAGGTGGTGGGCGGGACGAGCGGCTCGACCTCGTCGAGGCGTCCGTCGGCGATGAGTGCCCGCACACGGCTGGCGGACACGGGCTCGGGGCCCTCGCAGCGGCGGGGCACGATGCGCAGGTTGATCGGCGGGGCGGCGCTGGGCGCCTCCTGCAGCCAGTAGCGCATCTCGTTGTTGTACAGCCGGGTGACCGGCGACAGCGGCTCGGTGCCGACGTAGCGGTCGGTGATGCCGAGCACGCGCGCGATGTGGTTGCGGAACAGTTGCAGGTCGAGCCCGGCGATGCCGCGGACCAGATCGGTGGTGCTGTTCAGGAAGTAGGCGGGGAAGGTGGCCTTGCTCACCACGTAGGGCGTGCCCGGGTGCACGACGATGCGGTCGGCGTCCGGCAGGGCGGCGCAGCCGGCGCGGACGAGCGCGAGCCGGTCGGCGGCGGAGAACATCGAGGCGTCCTCGGAGACCACCCACACGTGCACGGCGTCGCATTCGGCCGCCGCGGTCTCGACGAGGTACTGGTGGCCGAGGGTGAACGGGTTCGCGTTGAGCACCACGCCGGCGATCCGCTCACCCGGGACGCGCTGGTCGGCCAGCGCCCGGCAGGTGCGTTTCAGGGCGAACGGCTGGTTCTCCATCAGGATCACCGTGCCGGGCACCTCGGCCAGCAGGGTGAAGCCGAGGCTTTCGAAGATGCCGCGGTTGGTGGGCTTGGTGTAGACGAACAGGTGGCTGCGCCCACGGCTGAGCGCCTGATAGTTCATCTCCTCCATCAGGCGCGCGCTCAGCCCGGTGCCGCGTTCGGCGTCCGCGACCGCCGAGCACTTGATCACATTGCCGGCCAGCCCCAGGCAGCCGACGAGCCGGCCCTCCCGCCTGGCCGTCACGAACAGTTCCACATCAGGGTCGACGGACAGGCCCTTGGTGGCGAGCAGGTCGCGGACGTCGGCGAGCGCCGACGGCTGGGACCCGGGATCGATGACGGACAGGACGGGAGGATGCAGGCTCATGGTTTTCGTGAGGGAGTGGGTTTACAGCGGGACGCCACCGAAGACGGCGATGCTGATCAGGAAGATGACGAAGGTGCCGATGGCCCACTTCGCCGAGGTGCGCTGCCAGGCGCCCATGTCGACACCGGTCAGGTGCAGCAGCAGGTAGATGAAGCCGACCAGCGGTGACAGCAGGTGGAAGGCCTGGCCGGTGGTGGAGGCGATGCCGATCTCCATGGCGCTGAAGCCGTACTGGGCACCCGTCTGGGCGAGGATCGGCAGCACGCCGAGGTAGAAGGCATCGTTGCTCAGCAGGAAGGTGCCGGGTGCGGAGGCCAGTGCGGTGACCAGCGCCCAGTGCCCACCCAGCGACGACGGGACGACGTCGGCCAGCCACTGGCCCATGGCCTCGGACATTCCGGAGCCGTTCAGGATGCCCATGAAGATGCCGGCGGCGAGCACCATCGTGATGACGTGCATGGCGTTCGCGCCGTGCTCCTCGATGATCTCCCGCTGATCCTTCAGCTTGGTGTAGTTGATGATCAGCGCGATCGCGAAGGCGACCTCGAAGATGATCGCGGCGGGGATCTTCGGGATGATCCACATGCCGCCGAAGATCAGGTAGACCATCACGGCCAGGGTGAGGATCAGGTTGAGCCACAGCCGGTTGGGCCGCTTGAGCCGGTCGGCGTCCTCGACGTGAGACTTGAGCGCATCGGCGGCGGTCATGCCGTCGATGTCTTCCTGGGTCAGCGTGACGATGCCGAGGCGCTTGCGCTCGGACAGGCCCCGGATGACGGCGACCGCGATGACCCACACGATGGCGATCAGCATGCCGGGCAGGATCTTGCGCAGCAGCTCGCCCTCGTCCACGCCGAGCGCGGCGATGATGCGCGCGGTCGGGCCGCCCCAGGGCAGCAGGTTCATGATCGAGTTGGCGAGGATGACGAGGACGGCGAGGTCCATCATCTTCATGTTGAGCTTCTTGTAGACCGGGATCATCGCCGAACAGACGATCATCGTCGTGGTCGAACCGTCGCCGTCGACCGACACCACCGAGGCGAGGATCGCCGTGCCGACGAGCACCTTCAGCGGGTCGCCCTTGACGATCTTCAAGATGAAGTGCACCAGGGGATCGAACAGGCCCGCGGTGATCATCAAGCCGAAGTACAAGATCGCGAACAGCAGCATGACCACCGTCGATGCGACACCCTTGACGCCGTCGAGCGAGAACTTGCCGATGTCGTTGGCGAAGCCCGCCAACAGGCCGATCACGATCGGCGACAGCACCAGCGCGGTGAACGGTGTCGCCTTCTTGGTCATGATGAGCACCATGAAGATGACCACGACCGCCAGACCCCACATGGCCAGCATGTTGATTCTCCTTCGAACCTGTGAGAAAGCGGAATCCCGCTCAGATTCACGCTAGGACGCCGTCCAGCGGCCCGAGGGTTGTGCGTACTTTCAATCACTTCGCCGCATAAGTCCCCATTGTGCGCATTGTGCTCACAGCCCGCCCCGGCCTAGACTCCGCCTCATGCCCGTCGCCTTGACCCGGCACCGCCGCCGGTCCTGGAACTGGCGCGCCTGGGTGATGGCGTCGGTGAGCCTGCTGGTCGTCACCGTGGTCGCGGCCTCACTCGTCGCCGCGCTCACCGCCGCCCGCGACACGATCGCCGAACAGAGCGAGCAGCGCGCACTCGCCACCGCGCGGCTGGTCGCCTCCGATGCCCGCTATGCCGTCTGGGTGCTGGCCGGCCCGCCCGATCCGGCCGGTCCGGTGCAACAGGCCGCCGAGCAGGCCCGGATCGAGGGCGAGGTGCTCTACGTGGTGGTCACCGACGCCGACGGCGTCCGCTACAGCCACCCCTCGGCGGACCTGATCGGTGAGAAGGTGAGCACCGACCCGTCCGCCGCGCTCGCCGGGCAGGAGGTGACCGCGATCGAGCAGGGCACGCTCGGGCGTTCGGCGCGCGGCAAGGTGCCGTTGCGTGATGCGGACGGCCAGGTCGTCGGCACCGTCTCCGTCGGCATCCACCTGTCCACGATCGACGAACACCAGCGCCGGCTGGCCGCGATGCTGATGCTGGTCGGCGCCGGCGCGTTGGGGGTCAGCTTCGTGCTGCTCAGCTTACTGTCGCGCAGCCTGCGACGACTCACCCACGGGCTCGAACTCGGCGAGATGGCCGACCTGTTGCGCGAGCACGCCGCCGTCCTCGCCGGAGCCCTCGACGGCGTGATCGCCGCGGACGCCTCGGGCCGGGTCCGGCTCGTCAACGACGCTGCCCGCCGCTATCTGGGTGCCGAGGTGACCGTGGGTGAGCCCGCGGACGCCTCCGGCCTGCCGCGCGAGGTGGCCGCTCTGCTCACCCCTGGCGCGGAGGCGCCCGAACCCGGCTGGCTGGTCGTCGTCGGCGGACGCGTGCTGCTGGTCCGCCGGGTGCGCGCCGAGCGGCGCGGCCGCGACCTCGGCACGGTGCTGGTGCTCGCCGACCGCACCGACCTGGACGACCTCGGCCGCGAACTCGAGGCGACCCGCGGTTTGACCGACGCCCTGCGCGCACAGGCGCACGAGTTCACCAACCGGCTGCACGCCCTGGCCGGCATGCTGCACCTGGGCCTGTTCGAGGACGCCGAGGCCTACCTCGACGAACTCACCGGCGCCGCGTCGTGGAGCCACGGCGTCCAGGATCCGTACCTGAACGGGATCCTGTCGGCGAAGACCGCCGTCGCCTCCGAGAGCGGCGTCGAGCTGCGGGTGAGCGACGGCACCTGGGTCGAAGGACGCCTCAACGCGCCGCTGGACGCCGTGACGGTGATCGGCAACCTGATCGACAACGCGATTCGCGCGGCCGCGGCCGGCACCCGGACGCCCCCGTGGGTCGAGGTGTCGCTGTTGTCGGATGGAACGCGACCTGGTCGCGCACGTGATCGACAGCGGCGACGGCATCCGCGAGGCGGAGCGTGAGGCGGTGTTCGCCGAAGGTTGGACGACCAAGGCCCACGACCGCCGCTCGCATGGCATCGGGCTGGCGCTGGCCCGGGTGACCGCCCAGCGCCACGGCGGCGAGGTGAGCCTGGCGGCCCTGCGCGGCGACGACCACGGAGCGGCGTTCGCGGTGCGGCTGCCGGGGATTCTGAACGCGGCGCGCCCGGCCTGGGTGCTCGCGGGATTGGAGGACGACTCATGACGCTGCGCGTGCTGGTGGTCGACGACGACTTCCGGGTGGCCGAGATGCATGCCGCGGGGTTGGCCTCGCTGCCCTGGTGCGAAGTGGCCGGGCGGGCGACGACGCTCGCCGAGGCGGTGCGCATCCTCGCCCACGGCGGAGTGGACCTGGTGCTCGCCGACGAATACCTGCCCGACGGCTCGGGAAGCGACCTGATCGGTGCGGGGGACGCCTCGGTGATCCTCGTCACCGCCGCCGACGCGCCCGAGACCGTGGAGCGGGCGCTGGTGCGCGGCGCGATCGGCTACATCCGCAAGCCGTTCGCGATGCCGGTCCTGCTGGCCCGGGTAGCCGCGTACGCGCGATTCCGGGAGGCGCTGGCGGATGCGCAGGCGTCCGATCAGGCGAGCATCGACCAGGTGATGGCGCTGCTCCGCCCGGCACCGCCACGGCGTCCGGCGCCCAAGGGGCGCTCGTCGGTCACCGAGTCAGCGGTGGCGGCGCTGTTGCGCGACGCCCCGGCCCCGATGACGGCCGCCGAGGTGGCCGGCGAGATCGGCGTCTCGCGGGCCACGGCCCAGCGCTACCTGTCCGATCTGACCGCCGAGGGCCGGGTCAGGCTGACGCTGCGCTACGGCACCACCGGGCGTCCCGAGCACAACTACGAGTGGGCGGGATAGCCGCGCTCGTCGCTCAGTGGCCGGTGCGTGGGAACGGCGGCAGCGGCGTCTCGTCGAGCCAGAGCGAGAACAGGCCGCCGAGGGGGCGTCCGGATTGTTCCTCGGCGAGCGCTTCGAAGGCCGCGGTGGTGCCGAAGCCGTGCCGGCGTGCGGCTGTCCAGGCGTGCAGGATCGTGAAGAAGACCTCGTCGCCGACCGCGTGGCGCAGCGCGTGCACGGTGAGGGCGCCGCGCTTGTAGACGCGGTCGTCGAACATCAGGTCGGGGCCGGGATCGCCGACGGTGATGTCCTGGGGCAGCCCGCTCAGCAGCGTCCAGTGCTTGAGGGCCTGCTCCTGACAAGACAGGCCGCCGGAGGCCTGCGACCACAGCCACTCCGAATAGCAGGCCAGCCCCTCGTTGAGCCAGATGTCGTGCCAGCGCGCCAGGCCCACCGAGTTGCCGAACCACTGGTGGGCGAGCTCGTGCGCGATCAGCCGCTGGGTGGCCCACGCGCCGTCGAGGAAGTTCGACCCGAACACCGCCATGGCTTGGGCTTCGAGCGGAATCTCCAGGGCGTCCTCGGTGATCACCACGTCGTAGCGCGCCATCGGGTAAGGACCGAAGCAGCGCTCGAACAGCCGCATCATCGCGGGCATGCCGGCCAGCGCCGCGTGCACCTGGGGGCGCAGCGCGCCGGGGTAGTGGACGCCGCCGGGCACGCCGGCCAGGTCCCAGTCCTCGCTGCGGTAGCGCCCGATGTGCACCGCGACCAGGTAGGTGCAGGTCGGGATCTGCTCGACATAGGTCCACCGCCCGCGCCCCGACGAGCGGGTGTGCTCGGTGAGCAGGCCGGGCGCGACCACCGTGTAGCCCTCCTCGACCTCGACGGTGATCCGGTAGCGGGCCTTGTCGGAGGGCCGGTCGTCGCACGGGAACCAGGTCGGCGCGCCGACCGGCTGCGATGCGACCAGGACGCCGTCGTCCAGTTCCTCCCAGCCGACCTTGCCCCAGCGCGAGTTCCGCGGCGCGGGCGAGCCGGAGTAGCGGATCTGCACCGTGAACTCGGCGCCCGCCTCGATCGGCGCGGCCGGCTTGATGGTGAGCGTGCGCGCGCCCTGGCGGTAGGACGTCCGCTTCTCACCGTTCAGCCGCACCTTCTGCGCCTTCAGCCCGATCAGGTCGAGCGTGAACGAGCGCAGCTTCTCGTGCGCGCGGCCGGTGATGGTCGCGACCCCGTCGAGCCGGTTGGTGGCCATCCGGTAGGTGAGGTCGAGGTCGTAGTGCAGGACGCCGTAGCGCAGGTCGCCGCTGGTGGGCGCGTACGGGTCGGGGCGAGGAGTCTGGGTCATGAGGCGTCCGCCTGATAGGTGCGCACCTTGACGGCGCGCCACGGTCCGATGGGATTGCCGCTCCAGCGGCTGCCGGTGGGCACGGTCTCGCCGCGCATCACCAGCGAGGCGGGCCCGATGGTGGCGTGCGCGCCGATGGTGGCGCCCGGCAGCACGATCGAGTGCGGGCCGAGTGTGCCGCCGTTCTCGATGGTGACGGCGTCCATGCTCATGATCCGGTCGTGGAACAGATGGGTCTGCACCACGCAGCCCCGGTTGACGGTGGCGCCATCGCCGAGGGTGACCAGGTCGGGTTCGGGCAGCCAGTACGTCTCGCACCAGACGCCGCGTCCGATCTTGGCGCCCAGGCTGCGCAGCCACAGCGCGAGCGCCGGGGTGCCGGTGTGGTGGTTGGCGAACCACGGGCCGGCGACCATCTCGGTGAACGTGTCGGCGACCTCGGTGCGCCACACGAAACTCGACCACAGCGGGCTCTCCCCGGCCCGGATCGGGCCGACGACGATCCATTTCACCGCGGTGGTGAGCACGGCGGCGACGATACCGGCCGCCAGCATCACCGGCCCGGACGCCAGCAGCGCCCAGCCCAGGCCGACCTGCTCGACGAGCCAGGCCAGCGCGATCAGCACCCCGCCGCCGATGGCGCAGGTGGCGAGCACGGCGAAGAACCGGCACGCCTCCCACAGGGCGCGGGCCCGGACCAGACCCGGGGTGGGGCGGTAGGTGCGCTCCAGGTCGCCGTCGACGACGACGCGGCGCAACCGGACGGCCGGCGACCCCAGCCATGAGGAGCCCTTCTTCGCCTTCACCGGCGCCACCGACAACACCGCGACCAGTCCGTCGCGCGGCACCGTGTGCCCACCGCCGGCCATGCCCGAGTTGCCCAGGAACGCCCGCTTGCCGATGGTCACCGCGCCCAGCCGCATCCAGCCGCCGTGCAGATCGTAGGAGGCGACCATGGTGTCGTCGGCGAGGAAGGCGCCGTCCTCGATGGTGGTCAGGTTCGGGATCAGCACCACCGTGGACGCCTCGACGTGCTCACCCACCCGGGCGCCCAGCATCCGCAGCCAGACCGGGGTGGCCAGGCTCGCGTACAGCGGGAACAGGAGCGTACGCGCTGAGTCGAGGATGCGTTCGGTGCACCACGCCTGCCAGCCGACCCGGCTGCGGACGGGATAGGTGCCCGGGTCCAGCCCGAGGCCGAGCAGCCGGACGATCACCACGATCGAACCCGCCAGGACGACGCCGGCCAGCAGCGTTCCCGGGATCAGCCACGGCAGCCCCCACAGCGCGGCCGTGATCACGTTCGGTGCCCCGCGCATGCCGAGCGCGACGACCAGCCCGCCGGCGGCCATCGCGACGATGGGCAGCAGGCCCATCAGCGCCGACGACAACCCGAACACGGCCAGCCAGGCGCGTCCTCGCGGCGGGGCCTCTTCGGGCCAGTCCGACTTGGGTTCGCCCACCCGGACCGCCGGTGACCCGGCCCACAGCTGGCCGGACTTGACGCGTCCGAACACCGCCGAACCGGGCGCGACCTCGGCGCCGGGATCGATCCGGGTGCCTGGCGCGAGCGTGCTGCGTGCGCCCACGGTGGCGCCCGCGCCGATCCGGACGCCGCCGATGCGGACCGTCTCGCCGTCGATCCAATAACCGGACAGGTCGACCTCGGGCTCGACGCTGGCGCCCTCGTCGATGCGCAGCATGCCGGTGACCGGCGGCAGCGTGTGCAGGTGCACGTCGCGCCCGATCTCGGCGCCGAGGACGCGCGCGTACCAGGTGACCCAGGGTGCGCCCGCGAAGCCGACCGGGTCGATCTGGGTGGCGATCTGCTCGGCCAGCCACAGCCGCATGTGCGTCCGTCCGCCGCGGCGGTAGTCGCCGGGTTGGAGGCCGCGCAGCAGCGCTCGGGCGGCGCCGGCGGCGATCAGCATTCGCCCGAAGGGGACCGCGAACAGCAGCAGGCCGACCACTAGCGGCCACGGGCTGACTTCGGGCAGGAAGGCGAAGCCGTCGAAGTGCCGCAGCACCCAGCTGGCCGACAGCAGATAGACCAGCCAGCGGGCGCCGCTGAAGATGAACAGCACCAAGGTCGCGAAGGTCTGCGCCCACCGGGTGCGGCGCGGGGTGGCGCGCGCCTTGCTGAAGGAGTCCCGCCAGGGGGTGTCCTCTTCGGTCTCGGCGATGGCCGAGGCCATCGCGGCCAGACGCGGGTGATCGTAGACGTCGGCCACCGAGAACTCCGGTGCCCGGGTGCGGATGCGCGAGACCAGTTGCGCGGCCGACAGCGAGCCGCCGCCCAGTTCGAAGAAGTCGGCCTGGCGGTCGGTGACCGGGGTGCCGAGCACCGCCATCCACTCGCGAGCCAGCCAGGCCTCATCGCCGTCGAACAGGGTGAGCGCCTCGGTGACCTCGTCGATCGGCCAGGGCAGCGCGTCCCGGTCGACCTTGCCCGAGGTGCGCACCGGCAGATGGTCGACCTGGGCCAGCAGTGGGATGAGCGGAGTGGGCAGGTGCTGGCCGAGTTGGGCGCGGGCCGTCTGCCGGTCGAAGTCGGCGTCGGCGACGATGTAGCCGACCAGGATCGACACGCCCGCCTCGGTCTTGCGGACCGCGACCGTGGCCGCCTCGACGCCGGGCAGCGCCGCGACGGCGGCCTCGACCTCGCCGAGCTCGATGCGGCGTCCGCCGACCTTCACCTGGTCGTCGGCGCGGCCGTGGAAGGCGAGACCGTCGGGCTCCAGGGCGACCAGATCGCCGGAACGGTAGGCGCGCTCCCAGTTCAGCGCGGGGAGCGGTGCGTACTTCTCGGCGTCCTTGGCCGGGTCGAGGTAGCGGGCCAGGCCGACCCCGCCGATCACCAGTTCGCCGACGGTGCCGGGCGGCACCGGGTTGCCGTCGGCGTCCACCA
The DNA here is from genome assembly GCF_047602245.1 of Propioniciclava sp. Lineage (GTDB taxonomy): Bacteria > Actinomycetota > Actinomycetes > Propionibacteriales > Propionibacteriaceae > Propioniciclava. The sequence goes on along the minus strand of NZ_JASGHT010000001.1, from coordinate 1,647,408 downwards.
CGGCGATCGACCAGCCGGCCAGCGGCAACCCGATCAGCACGGGGGAGACCCCGTCGAGGCGGTGGCCGGTGGCGACGACGGTGGCCTCGGTGGGGCCGTAGGTGTTCCATACTTCGCGGCCGTCGGCGACCAGGCGGGCGGCCAGCTCGGGCGGGCAGGCCTCGCCGCCGAAGATCAACAGCCTGACCTGTTCGAGAGCTTCGCCGGGCCACAGTGTCGCCAGCGTCGGCACCGTGGACACCACCGTGATCCGGTGCCGGATCAGCCAGCCGCCCAGGTCGGCGCCGCTGCGCACCGTCGAACGCGAGGCCGCGACCAGGCACGCGCCGTGCCGCCAGGCGAGCCACATCTCCTCGCAGGAAGCGTCGAAGGCCACCGACAGCCCGGCCAGCACCCGGTCGCCCGGGCCCAGCGGGGCCTCGGTGAGAAACAACGTCGCCTCGGCATCGACGAAGGCGGCCGCCGAGCGATGGCTGACCGCGACCCCCTTGGGCACACCGGTCGACCCAGAGGTGAAGATGATCCACGCGTCGTCATCGGGCGTGGGGCGCTGGTCCGGGTCGCCGAGGTTCGAGGCGTGTGCGCGGGGTGCGTAGCCAGCGTCGGTGAGCACGCCTACCACGGCCGCTTCGCCGAAGACGAGGTCGGCGCGCTCGACCGGATCGTCGGCGTCGACCGGCACGTAGGCCGCGCCGGCGGCGATGATGCCGAGAATGCCCAGGTACAGCTCGCGCGAGCCCGACGAGCGCCGGATTCCGACCCGGTCGCCGCGCCGCACGCCCGCGGCGGCCAGGTCGGCGGCGATCTCGGCGACGGCGCGGCCGAGCTCGCGATAGCTGATCGTGCCCGAGGAGTCTTCCAGCGCCGCCGACTCGGGGTGGGCGGCGATGGTGGCGTCGAGGATGTCGAGCAGCGTGCGCTCGGGTGCGGCCTCGTCACGGCGGTCGACGACCGCGATCGGGCCGGCCGTGCGGAGCTCAGGGGTGGTGTCGCCGTTCACGCACCCACGGTAGGCCACGCCGGGTTCGGTTCAGGTGAACGTCTCGGGTGGGTGACGTCCGATTTCTATGTCCAGTTTCGAGGGGGGAGTCCACGACTAGGGGTGATGCCCAAGCGCCTTGAACTGGACATAGAAATCGACCATCGGGTGCCGCCCACCACCGCGACATGGGCGCGCAGATCGGGACCGCCACGATCTCGGCGGGTCATGTGGACGCTGTGCGCGCGATGGGCCGGTCTACGGTGTGCCCGCCGAAGATCTCGTCCGCCCCGGTGACTGACTGATCAGAGCTCGTCGGCGGTAATGTCGATCCGGCGGTCGCGCCAGTAGAACTCGCGGTCGTGGTCACCGATCGTGCGCAGCACCCGGCAGGGGTTGCCCACGGCGACCACGTCAGCGGGGATGTCGCGCGTGACGACGCTGCCTGCGCCGATGACGGTGTTGTCGCCGATGGTGATGCCCGGCATGATCAGCGCGCCCGCGCCGATCCACACGTTGTTGCCGATGAGCACGGGCAGATTGAACTGGGCTGCTCGCGTGCGCAACTCGGGAAGGACCGGATGACCCGCAGTGCTGATCGTCACGTTCGGGCCGAACATCACCCGGTCGCCGACGTAGATCTCACCATCATCAACGACGGTGAGATTGAAGTTGGCGTAGACATGATCGCCGAAGTGCACGTGGCGTCCGCCCCAGTTCGCGTGGAACGGCGGCTCGATGTAGCACCCCTCGCCGATGGAAGCGAGCATGCGCTTCAGCAGTTCGGTACGGCGTTCTCCCTCGGACGGGCGGGTGACGTTGAAGTCGTAGAGATCTTCGAGCGCCTCCGTCTGGAGGGCGCTCAGTGCCGGATCGCTGGGGTTGTAGAGCAGTCCCGCCTGCATGCGCTGTTCGTTGTTCACGTTACCAATCCTCGCAGGACGGGGATCGGCTGCGTCTGCGGCCGTCGTGAGTGGGGCCGGCTATCGCCGGCGCTAGGGGTGCGATCAAAGACACAGGAGCCTCCCGGGATCACGAAGCCGGGACGAGCATGCCTCGTCGCCAGGGCCTTTGCACCGACGGTCAAGGTGTCGTTTCGGCCTCTTGATCGGGGGGCGATTCGCTGAAAACAATGCGTCATCCCCTTCGGGACCAGTTCGGCTTTACACGAGGAAGCCAGAGGTGATCGACGATGAGTGCTCTCAGGATCGCAACCAGGATCATGGCAAGTGTCACGCTGGCCGGGGCATTGTGCGCCGTCGCACCCGGTGCCGCGGTGGCGGCGCCCCAGCGCACAACCCCGATCGCGGGCTCGGCAGGATTCGCCGCCACGCGGGCGCAGGGAACCATCGCGGTCGAACTCGACGGTTCGACGCTCACGGCCACTCCGGTCGGCAGCCGGGCGTGCCGGCTCCGGGTGGACGCCACGCTGAGGCTGACCGGCACCTTGGCCGGATCGGCGCCGGGCATCACGACGGCGATCATCGACGCACCGTGTGACCAGGCGCTCGCGACTCCGCCCGGAACATTCGCCGACGTGTTCCAGTTCACGGGCACTTTCACCGGAACCGTGCACGGCCGAACGGCCATCGCGCACACCAGCTACGCGGGCGTGACCCGGGCCGGCGGTCAGGTCACGGCCGGCCTGGCCCTGCACGGAGGCGCCAGTGCCGCGGCCTTGGTCAAGGCGAAGGCGGCCGGCGTTGGCACCTACCAGGGCCACGCATTGCCCTGATGCTCGAGCTACGTGTGGGCGGGCGTCCGCAAGGGGGTGATCGACAACTTGCGGGGGCCGGCGGGTTCGGGCTTGATCCGGCCGGCGTTCTTGTGGGCGGTGGCGACCATGAGTTTGATGCGGTTCAGCTGATTCACCTCGGATGCGCCGGGGTCGTAGTCGATGCTGACCACGTTCGCTTGCGGGTACAGGCGACGCAGTTCACGGAAGACGCCCTTGCCGACCACGTGATTGGGCAGGCATGCGAAGGGCTGGGCGACGATGATGTTGGGGCAGTTGTCCTCGATGAGTTCCATCATCTCGGCGACCAGCAGCCAGCCTTCGCCGGCGGTGGTGCCGAGCGAGATGATCGACTCGGCTCGCTGGGCGAGCTGCGCGATCGGGTGCGGCACGGCGAACTTGCTGGTGCGCGCCAGCGCTTGGCGGGCGGGCTTTTGGTATTGCTCGATCACCCACACGATCGACTGTTGCAGCCGCACCGAGTTCTTGGTGCCCAGCCCGAGGTTCTCTTTTCGCCAGCCGGCCGAGGTCATGTTCATCATGAAGAACTCCAGCAGGCCGGGCAGGGCGGCCTCGCATCCCTCGCGTTCGATGACGCGCACGGCGTCGTTGTTGGCGTCGGGCTGGAACTTCACCAGGATCTCACCCACCAACCCGACGCGCGGACGCCGGGGCACGTCCAGCAGTGGCAGTTCGTCGAACTCGGTGACGATCTGGTCGATCAGCCAGCGGTACCGGACGACCCGGCCCAGCGTCGCCGACCATCCGCCCTGTTCGAAGAACTCGGCGGCGATGGCGTCCCACTTCTCGTACAGCTTTTGTGCCGAGCCGGGAATCACCTCGTAGGGACGGGTCCGCAGCAGCGTGGTCTGCAGCACATCGCCGACGACGATCGCCTGCACGGCCCGGTGCACCAAGGCGGGGGTCAGCTTGAACCCGGGGCTCTCCTCCAACCCTTGCGCGCTGACGGCGAGCACGGGCACCTGGGCGAACCCGGCGTCCTTCAACCCCTTGCGCAGCATGCCGGCGTAGTTGGTGGCGCGGCACATGCCGCCGGTCTGGGTGATCATCACCGAGCTAGCGTCCGGGTCGGCGCCGCCGTCGATGAACGCGTTGATCAGCTGCCCGATCACCATGATCGCCGGATAGCAGACGTCGTTGTTGACGTAGCGCAACCCCACCTCGACATCAGCCGCCGACGCATGCTCGAGTAGCCGGACGTCGTAGCCCGCGCGCCGCAACGCCGGCACGATCAGCCGGAAGTGGATCGGCGCCATCTGCGGCGCGTACAAGGTGTGCGTCTTGCGCGCGGCCTTGTCGAACACCGGGAACCGGTCGCCGATCGCCGCCGGATCGTAGGTGACGATCTCGGCCGACCGGCGCCGCTCCTCGGTGGCCGCGGCGAGCGAACGCAGCCGGATCCGGGCCGCGCCCAGGTTCGACACCTCGTCGATCTTCAACACCGTGTAGACGTCGTCGGCGGCCTCCAGGATCTCCTGCACCTGGTCGGTGGTCACCGCGTCCAGCCCGCAGCCGAACGAATTGAGCTGCACCAGCTGGATCGCCGGCTCGCCGCGCACGAACCCGGCCGCCTCGTACAGCCGGGCGTGATATGACCATTGATCCAGGACGCGCAACGGCCGCTCCAAACGGGGCACGGACGCCACGGCGTCCTCACTGAGCACGACCATGCCGAGTTGGGTGATCATCTCGGGAATGCCGTGGTTGATCTCCGGATCGACGTGATACGGACGCCCCGCCAGCACGATGCCGCGGCGTCCGTTCTCGACCATGTAGTCCAGTGCGCGCCGGCCTTCGGCGGCGATATCGGCCTTGACGGCGGCGTCCTCGGCAAATCCGAGCCGGACGGCCTCGCGCGCCTCCTCCAAGGTCACGCCCCAGTTCTCGAACACCTCCACCAGCCGCTCGGCCAGCTTGTCAGGGTTGGCCAGGTTGATGAACGGCGCCAGGTAGCGGACGCCGGGGGTGCGCAGCCGGTCGAGATTCTTCTCGATCACCTGGGGATAGAACGCGACCACCGGGCAGTTGAAGTGGTTGTCGGACGCCTCGAACGTCTTCTGCTCATAGCTCACGCACGGGTAGAAGATGGTGGTGATGCCCTTGTTGAGCAGCCATTCGATGTGCCCGTGGGCGAGCTTGGCGGGGTAGCAGACGTTCTCGGACGGAATCGACTCCATCCCCTTCTCGAACAGCTCGTGGTTGGAGCGCCCCGAGATGATCACCTTGAACTTCAGCGCCGACAGGATCGTGAACCACAGCGGATAGTTCTCATACATATTCAGCACCCGCGGAATGCCGATCGTGCCACGAGTCGCCTTGGCGTCGGTGAGCCGGCGATAGCCGAAAACGCGCTGGTACTTGTAGTCGTACAGGTTCGGGATCTCCGACTTGCTCGGCCGGGCTTGCGTGGACGCCCCCCGCTCGCACCGGTTGCCGGACACGTGCCGGCTGCCATCGGGGAAATGACTCACGGTCAACCCGCAATGGTTTTGGCACAGCTTGCAGGTGCGCCGCTCGGTGGTCACCGCGAAGTCGTCGAGCTCATCAAGTTCGAGCAATGAGGTGGATTCGCCCGGCGTCCACGCCCGCCGCGCGGTGAGGGCCGCGCCGAAGGCGCCCATCAGGCCGGCGATATCGGGCCGGACCACCTCGCGTCCGGTGAGCAACTCGAACGCGCGCAGCACTGCGTCGTTGAGGAAGGTGCCGCCCTGGACGACCACCCGCTCGCCCAGCTGGTCGGCGCTGCGCAGCTTGATCACCTTGTACAACGCGTTGCGGACGACCGAATACGACAATCCCGCCGAGATGTCGCCGACCGCTGCGCCCTCCTTCTGCGCCTGCTTGACCGAGCTGTTCATGAACACGGTGCAGCGCGAGCCGAGGTCGACGGGGCGATCGGCGTCCAACGCCGCGCGGGCGAACGAGCGCACGTCGGTGCCCATCGTCTCGGCGAAGGTCTGCAGGAACGAGCCGCAGCCCGACGAGCACGCCTCGTTGACCGCGATCGAGTCGACGACGCCGTCCTTGATGGTCAGGTACTTCATGTCCTGGCCGCCGATGTCGATGACGCTGGTCACACCGGGGGACAGGTGGTCGGCGGCCCGGTAGTGCGCCATCGTCTCGATGACGCCCTCGTCGATGCGCAGCGCGGCCTGCAACAGTCCTTCGCCGTAGCCGGTGACGCAGCAGCGGGCCAGGAAAGCACCGGCTGGCAAGGTCTCACGGACGCGGCGGACGATCGCGACCGCCCCCGGAATCGGGTCGCCCTCGTTGCCCGCGTAGTGGCTGAAGACGATCTGGCCGTCGGCGTCCAGCACCACGCATTTGATGGTGGTCGAGCCGGCGTCCAGGCCGAGGAACAGCGGCCCGGACGCGTCATCGAGGCGACCCTGCGGGATGGACGCCTGCGCGTGCCGGGCCTCGAAGGCGGCGCGCTCGGCGGCGTCCGCGAACAGCGGCCGCATCGCGGGGGTGACCATGGTCGCGTCGCCGGTGCTGTGGTCGAGCGCGTCCACCAGGGCGGCCGGGCTGGTCGGGGTGCCGTCGGCGAGCAACGCGGCGCCCATCGCGACGTACAGCTGCGCGTTGGCGGGCGTGGTGAAGGTGTCGACCTGTCCGGACAACGCGCGCTCGTAGGCGGCGCGCAGTTCGGGCAGGAAGTGCAACGGTCCGCCCAGGAAGATCAGATGGCCGCGAATCGGACGCCCGCACGCCAGCCCGGCGATGGTCTGGGTGGCCACCGCCTGGAACACCGAGGCCGCGATGTCGGCGTGCGCGGCGCCCTGGTTGAGCAGGGGCTGCACGTCCGACTTGGCGAACACGCCGCAGCGCGAGGCGATCGGGTACAGCTCGTGGTAGTTCGCGGCGAGCTCGTTCAGGCCGGAGGCGTCCGTGCGCAACAGGGTGGCCATCTGGTCGATGAACGCGCCGGTTCCGCCCGCGCAGGTGCCGTTCATCCGCTGCTCGGGGGTGGGCTTGAGGTAGGTGATCTTGGCGTCCTCGCCGCCGAGTTCGATCACCACGTCGGCCTCGGGGTGGCGCTGCTCGATCACCTCGGTGGCCGCCACCACCTCCTGGACGAAGCCGGCGCCGAGCATGCCGGCCACCTGCAGTCCGCCCGATCCGGTGACCGCGGCGACGACCTCGCGGTCGGGCAGGTCGGTGGCGATGTCGGCGAGCAGGTTGCGCACCTCGCGGCGAACGTCCGCGTGGTGGCGCCGGTAGTCGGCGAAGAGGGTCGTCTCACCGTCCAGGACCACGGCTTTCACCGTCGTCGAACCGATGTCGAGGCCGAGAGACAGCGGGGTGCTCTGCATGGACCAACTCCAAACCGAACGATCGTTCTACTACGACACACTGTAGTCCTCATGGGTGTCGTATGCACAGGGAGGGTCGCAGAGCGGCCCGCGTGGTTCGCAATCTGAGACGCGTGAGGCTGGGGTGGGGCGAAGCGTCCGGCGTTGTCACGGAATTGCGGGCAAGTGTGTGCCGGTCGCGCCGATGGTGTGAAATGGGGCGGTGAGCAAGCGAGACGAGATTGTCGCAGCGGCAACGCGGCTGATCCGCGACGAGGGTGTGCACGCGGCGTCCATTTCGGAGATCATCGCCGAATCGCACACCTCCGCCGGCACGATCTACCACCACTTCGCCAACAAGGGCGACATCGTGCTCGCCGTCGCGCGCGCGGGGCTGGTGGATCCGCTGCAGAGTGCGTTGCTCGCGCAGGGGCGGAGCGTGCTCGGCCCCCCTGACATCTTCCGTGCCATCGTGACCACCGTCCGCTCGGGCGCGGTCGAGTCGGCGCTCATCGTGCAGCTGTGGGCGGGATCCTCCACCGAACCGGCGCTGCGGACGATCCTGCACTCGCAGTTCCAGGCCGCGCGGCAGGCCATGTATGCGCACATCGAGGCTTGGCTGGTCGACCGTGGGGCGGTGGACGCCGCCGCGCGCGTCGACTCGGTGGCCCGGGTGACGCTGGGTCAGGCGATGGGGTTCCTGGCCCAGTCCACCCTTGACCCCGATTTCGATTCGGACGCCTACGTGGCCGAGGCGACGGCGTTGCTCGACGGCATCGCCTGATTCCGGCCGGGCGGCGTCCGCAGAATGACACGTTTGCCGGTAGGGATTATCGGATGCTAGGTTTCCCGTCATGAACACGATGCACACCTCAGCGGACGCCCGGCGTCGCGAGCTGTGTTGGTCGTGTCCGGCGTGTTGTTGATCTCGTTGTGAGATCGCGTCACCGGTCGTAGCCTGGTGGGTCGTCGAGACCTCCGGGCTCCTGGGTGGGCCGGACTCGTCTGAATCCTTCCCGGGGAGCGTTGCGACCCCTTGCCCCAGGCCTCGAACTGCCCCACCGGCTCATGCCGGAACGGTGTGCCGGGCCGCCGAACCCCTTCGGGTGTCCCGCTCACGCCGATGAGGCGTCCATCACTCCAAATATCTGTTAATCCGGTCGGATATACCGGCAAAATCTCATCCGGTCCCGACCGGCCCACGCCGGACCGTCCGGCCCCTACGAAGGAGCTTCCCGATGACCTATACCCGCAGAGCTTTCCTGGCGGCCACCGCGGCCACCGTCGCCCTGGCGATGACCGCCTGCACCGGAGGCGGCTCCGACGATGTGGTGGGCGGTGCGCCGAGCGCGGCGTCCGCCGGAGGGTCATCGGTGATCAACCTGTACGCCTATGCCGTTCCGAAAGTGGGCTTCGACAAGGTGATTCCCGCGTTCAACGCCACGAGCGACGGGGCTGGCGTCGAGTTCCGGCAGTCGTACGGTGCCTCGGGCGACCAGTCGCGCAAGGTCGCGTCCGGTGCCGAGGCTGATTTCGTGAACTTCTCGGTCACCCCCGACATCACCCGGCTGGTGGACGCCGGACTGGTGGCGTCGGACTGGGATGCCGGACCGCACCAGGGCATTCCGTTCGGCTCGGTGGTGAGCATCGTGGTCCGCGAGGGCAACCCGAAGAACATCCAGGATTGGGACGATCTGCTCGCGCCCGGCATCGAGGTGGTCACACCCAACCCGTTCTCGTCCGGCTCGGCGAAGTGGAATCTGCTCGCGCCGTACGCCACCAAGAGCGAGGGCGGCAAGAACCCCGAGGCGGGCCTGGCCTACATCGAGGCGCTGGTCGGCGAGCACATCAAGGTGCAGCCGAAGTCGGGACGGGAGGCGACCGAGACCTTCCTGCAGGGCACCGGCGACGTGCTGCTCAGCTATGAGAACGAGGCGCTGTTCATTAAGGAGCAGGGGGAGCCGGTCGACTTCGTCACCCCGCCGTCCACGTTCAAGATTGAGAACCCGGTCGCGGTGTTGTCGAAGAGCGCCAACCTCGCCAAGGCGACCGCGTTCCGCGACTACCTCTACACCGCGCCCGCGCAGCGGCTGTGGGCCGAGGCGGGCTTCCGCCCGGTGGACGCCGGCGTGGCGGCCGAGTTCGCCGCCAAGTTCCCCGAGCCCGCCCAACTGTGGACGATCGACGACCTCGGCGGCTGGAAGACGGTCGACTCGACCCTGTTCGCCAAGGACACCGGCTCGATCGCGGTCATCTACGACAAGGCCACCTCATGAGCGCCCCGGTTCTCGACCGTCCCGCCCGTCCGGCGTCCCCACCGCCCCGGAACCGGCTGGCCGCCTGGGTGGTGCGTGCGGCGTCCGTGCGCGGGGGAGGCGTCACCCTCGGCGTGGTGGTGCTCTGGCTGAGCCTGATCGTGCTGCTGCCGCTGGCCGCGCTCACCGTGGCCTCGTTCGAGGACGGCTGGGCCGGGTTCTGGGACGCCGTCACCGCGCCGGCCGCCCTGTCGGCACTCGGTACGACCGTGCTCATTTCGGCGGGCGTCGCCGTGCTGAACGTTGTCACCGGCACGTTGATCGCCTGGGTGCTGGTGCGGGACGACTTCCGCGGCAAGCGGTTCGTGGACGCGCTGATCGATCTGCCGTTCGCGTTGCCGACGATCGTGGCGAGCATTGTGCTGCTGTCGCTGTACGGGCCGTCCAGCCCGATCGGCGTCGAGCTGAATGCCACCCGCTGGGGTGTCGCGCTCGCGCTCGCCTTCGTGACGCTGCCGTTCGTGGTGCGCTCGGTGCAGCCGGTGCTGATCGAACTCGACACCGATGTGGAGCAGGCCGCCGCCTCGCTGGGGGCCGGCAACTGGACGACGTTCCGCCGGGTGATCCTGCCCGCGCTCGCCCCGGCGATCCTGTCCGGGGGAGGGCTGGCCTTCGCCCGCGCGATCGGCGAGTACGGATCGGTGGTGCTGATCGGCGGCAACATCCCTCGCCAGACGCAGGTGGCGTCCCAGTACATCCAGCAGCAGATCGAGATCGACCGCCCGGTCAACGCGGCCGCGGTGTCGGTGGCGCTGCTGGTGATCTCGTTCCTCACTTTGCTCGTCCTGCGCGCCATCGCGGCCCGCGGGCATGAACGGCAGGAGGCCGTCCGATGACCCTCTCGACCCCGACCAGGATCGCGCTGCGCACCCTCGCTCTGGTCTATCTCGCGGTGCTGGTCGCCTTCCCGATCCTGACGATCCTGTGGCGCACCTTCGAGCCCGGCCTGGACGCCTTCTGGGCCTCGATCCGGACGCCGGCGGCCATCTCGGCGCTCAACCTGTCGCTGCTGATCGTCGCGATCGTGGTGCCGCTGAACGTGATCTTCGGCGTGGTCACGGCGCTGGCGTTGGTGCGGGGGCGTTTCCCCGGACGCCGGCTGCTGTCGGGCATCGTCGACCTGCCGTTCGCGGTGTCGCCGATCGTCGTCGGCGTCGCGCTGATCATGTTGTGGGGCACCCACGGCTGGTTCGGCGGGCTGGAATCGCTGGGTATCAAGGTGATCTTCAGCGTGCCCGGCATGGTGATCGCCACCGTGTTCGTGACCTTGCCGTTCGTCGTTCGCGAGGTCGAACCCGTGCTGCGGGAGATCGGCACCGAGCAGGAGCAGGCGGCGGCCACGCTGGGGGCGTCCGGTTGGCAGACCTTCTCGCGGATCACCCTGCCGGCGATTCGCTGGGGACTCACCTACGGTGTCGTGCTGACCATCGCCCGGTCGCTGGGCGAGTTCGGTGCGGTGATCATGGTCAGTTCGGGATTCCCGGGGGTCTCGCAGACGCTCACCCTGCTCGTCCATTCCCGCTACATCGACGACCACAACACCTACGGCGCTTACGCCGCCGCGACCCTGCTGATGCTGATCGCCCTGGTCAGCCTGCTGTTGATGACCGTCCTCGACCGCAAACGGCCGTCCGCCGAGCCGGTCACCACCCCCGCCGCCCCCGCCACCCTCGAACCCACCAGGAGCCCGTCATGATCCGCGTCACCCACGCCTTCAAGAACTACGGAACGTTCGCCGCCCTCGACGACGTCTCCCTCGACATCCCCTCCGGCAGCCTGACCGCGCTGCTCGGCCCGAGCGGGTCGGGCAAGTCGACCCTGCTGCGCGCCATCGCCGGACTGGAAACCCTGGACGCCGGATCGGTGGTGATCGCCGGCAATGACGTGAGCCAGCTGCCGCCGCAAAAGCGCGGGATCGGGTTCGTCTTCCAGCACTACGCGGCGTTCAAGCACATGACCGTGCGCGACAACGTCGCCTTCGGGCTGACGATCCGGCGGCGTCCCAAGGCCGAGATCGCGCGCAAGGTCGACGAACTGCTCGAGGTGGTCGGGCTGGCCGGATTCCAGCACCGCTACCCCGCGCAGCTCTCGGGTGGCCAGCGGCAGCGGATGGCGTTGGCGCGCGCCCTGGCCGTCGACCCGCAGGTGCTCCTGCTGGACGAGCCGTTCGGTGCCCTGGACGCCAAGGTGCGCGACGATCTGCGCCGCTGGCTACGGCGTTTGCACGATGAGGTTCATGTGACGACCGTGCTGGTCACCCACGATCAGGAGGAAGCCCTCGACGTCGCCGACCGGATCGCCGTGCTCAACCACGGCCGCATCGAGCAGGTCGGCAGCCCCGATGATCTGTACGATCGCCCGGCCAACCCGTTCGTGATGTCGTTCCTCGGATCGGTGTCGCGGCTGGGCGAAGAACTGGCCCGCCCGCACGACCTGCGCCTGGAACGCGACGCGTCCCGCGCCCATGCCGAAGCGGACGCCGTCGGCACCTCGGTGACCGAGGCCGAGGTGGACCGCCTGGTCCGGCTCGGATTCGAGGTGCGCGTCGAACTGCGCCGTGCCGGCGAGGCCGATTCGTTCTTCGCCCAACTGACCCGCGACGAGGCCGCCGAACTCGACCTGAACGTGGGCGACACGGTCTGGGTGCACCCGACACGCACCCTGTCCGCACAGGATGTCCCCGCGCTGGCCGGGTGAGGCCCTCGTCGAGGCCAGGGTCAACCGTGCCGGCTCCGAGCGATCGGACGCCGAGCGGTTGACCCTGGCTTGGCAGGGGTCTCCGGTGCGGCTGATTCCGCATCGAGCCTGCGGCTAGATCCGAGAAAAGGCTTCGGCTGATTCCGAATTTTCGTGGCGGCTGATTGCGGCTTTTGGGTAGGGTTGGCGTGTGAATGACCTTATCCCGCGCCGATTGTCACCTGTGCTCAGGCAGCGCGTCGAGGAGACTCCAGTGCTGCTGTTGGAGGGGCCGAGGAGCGTCGGCAAGTCCACGCTCCTCCGCGAACTCGCTACCTCGGGCGAGCAGGTGATCTACGATCTCGACCAGGCGCAGTTCCGGCTTCTCGCTCGGCAGAATGAAACCGCGCTCGTCAGTAGCCCTTCTCCCGTACTCATCGATGAGTACCAGCGTGTGCCCTCGCTCCTTGACGCGATCAAGGCTCGGCTCAACCATGACACCCGCCCCGGCATGTTCGTTCTTGCCGGTTCGGCGAGCTACGACTCCCTGCCGAGAGGCACACAGGCACTCACCGGACGCCTTCAGCGACTCTCGGTCATGCCGCTCACACAGACAGAGATCGACGGCAGCGGCAATCGCTTGATCGAGCGAGCATTCGAGTCGGACATCACCCATGTGGCTGCGCCGGCGAGAACGACGCGCGCAGACTACGTCGACCGAGTGATGCGCGGGGGCATGCCACTCGCGATTTCCGCCAACGATGCCGATGCGCGCAGCCGCTGGCTGCAGGGCCACGTACGGCAGTCGTTGGAACGGGATGCCGGAGAGATCCGCCGGATCCATCGCAAGGCTGATCTACGCCACGTCCTCACGCGGATCGTCGGGCAAACGGCTGGGCTGCTCAACGTGAGCAAGGTCGCTCAGGGGCTGGAGTCGTCACGAGACACTGCGACCGGCTATGTCGAACTGCTGGAGTCTCTGTTCCTGATCGGTACGTTGCCTGCCTGGGGCACGACGGTGTCATCGCGGAGCGTGTCGGCGCCGAAGGTGCATGTGATCGATTCCGGCATCGGCGCGTATCTGCTGCGGTTGAGCAGTGCGAAGCTGCAACGCCTTGACCCGTCGTCGATGACGGACTTCGGACACCTGCTGGAGTCGTTCGTCGTACAGGAGGTGATTCGGCAGACCTCCTGGATGAGTTCGCTGGTCTCTGTTGGTCACTGGCGCACCCGCGACGATGATGAGGTCGACCTCGTTCTGGAGCGCCACGATGGTGCCGTGATCGGCATCGAGGTCAAGGCAGGCGAACGGGTGGACGGCAGGCAGCTCGCAGGCTTGAGGAAGCTGCGGGACCGACTTGGGACGGCATTCGTGGCAGGCATCGCGTTTCATCTCGGCCAGATCGGCTATCAGGCAGAAGATCGCATCCACACTCTCCCTGTCGAGCGGCTCTGGACTTGATCGCGACCGCCTCGCAGGAGGTGGCCGCGTCGGCCGGATGGGGCAAGAATGGGCAGGTGGAGATCTCGGCGAAAACGGAATACGCAGTCCGGGCGATGTTGCAGCTGGCGGACGCCGCGGAGGCGGCCATCGCCGTCGGTGCGGCGGGCACCGGTGAGGTGGGGCCGACCTCGGTGGACGCCCTCGCCGAAGCCCAAGGACTGCCGCGCCGGTTCTTGGAAGCGATCCTGGCCGACCTGCGCCGCGCAGGCCTGGTGGTGAGCACCAAGGGAGCGCGGGGCGGCTACCACCTGGGCCGTCCCGCCACCGACATCCCGATCGGCGCGATCTTCCGCGCCGTGGACGGCCCGCTCGCCGAAGTGCGCGGACGGCGTCCGCAAGACGTCACCTACGACGGCGTCGCCCGGCACCTGCCAGTGTTGTGGGTGGCGGTGCGCTCAAGCCTGCGGCAGGTCCTGGACGGAACATCGCTGGAGCAGTTGCGCACAGGCGAGATTCCGGACGCCGTCCGTGCGCTGGCCGACGTTCCGGACGCCTGGCAGAACCGCTGATCATGGACACGAGTGGACGCCGTAGGGATGACGCTTCGGCTCTGAAGAGCATCCTTGATCGAGGGCGTCAGAACACCGCAGCAAGTGATGATGAGGCGATGGAGATCGCCATTTCGGAGGTGAAGGCGGCTCGTGCCGAGCATCGTTCGGCGCGAACGATTCCCGCATCGAGTGGTCCTCGATCGGACCTCCTGATCACCAGAGTGCCGTCTCCGGGAGGACAATCGCTCCCATTGATGCTCTCGTGGACCGTTGTCCTTCTCGGATGTGCATTGAGATGGGTGAGCCGCTTCAATGGGCGCCCGCTGCACTGCCGGGGGAAGCGCTTTGAACACCAAATCACGGGAGGGCGGGGCCATTCAGGCCTCGCCCTCCCGCGGAGAGTTCCCTTGTCGCGTTAGCGACGTTCAGGGTACGCTCGATCCAACAGAACAGATCTTGCGTAGTCGTCCCCTCTCAGGACGATCACCCGCAACCGGGCTGCGACTAGCCGGGAGTTGCCGCTCCCGTACTAGCCGGGGTCATGGCGAAGGTACGCGCGGCAACCACTAGAGGCCCTTCGCGTCACTTTTCGTCACTCGAATCACCTCCGCCACGGTTTTCCGGAGACGGAGTGATCTCTAGTTCGGTCTGCTCATTCGCCGTAGATTCAACAGCCACGTACCGACCGTTCTTTTGTTCGATTATTCCGCGCCTAGCTGCACGCCAGACCGCGGTATTCGCGGCGTTTTGCTTGTCATTCCAGCCGACCGCCATCGGATGTTCGAGCAGGAATCCCTCAAGTTCCTCGCGGGTTAGGCCATCTGGATGCATCCTCAAGAGTGCAGCGATCTCGTGGCTCTGCTGCCAGCGACGGCTGGAGGAGGACAACGATCCAGAGCCATGGACACTCTCTGTCCGGTTGGTCGAGGAATTTTCTATAGCTGTGCTGCGCTGAGCGGGGGCGAAATCCGAACGAGCTCCGGGCACCAACGGACGGAGCGCTTGCACCGCAATCTGGAACTTTTCAATCTCCTCGGTCGCGGAAGCAATCTGATGCTGTAGAAGAGCTAGACGTTCGCGAGCGCGTGCGAGACGTAGCTCGGCCGCGCGGAGCGCAGCGGCAAACTCGGTAAGCGAATCGGTCATGCATCAAGTATGTATGAGTCCCGTACGGGAAGTCAATACAGCGTAGCTGAACGGGTTGTCCACAGGTGTGTCCACAGCCATGGCGCTCCGCACCATACGCAGCGATTGCGAAACTGAAGGGTCTATGCTATAGGACATGCTGAAGTATGGTCATTTGACCAAGTCAAGAAGGACTTTCGCTCTCGCATCGTTCAGGAGTCTGGTCTTGCCCGAGGTGGCCTGCGCCGGGTGTGGGTAGTGTATGTGTCAAGAGGTATTCCTAGTGTTGGTGGGACATGAGGGTGCGACTTCGCCCGTCGCCTACTACCTGTGGTGCCGTCTTGCGGACTTGTCTACTACATGTGGGATCCAGTGGCCCATGGTGGGGGTTGAGGGCTTCGCGGGTGTGTGAGGCGCCCGTGCCGCCCCAGCGCTGGGATCGCTAGTAGCTCGTCGAGGTGTGGGAAGCGTTCGTGTATATAGGTGTTGCGTGCCGCGTACGGCGAAGCGTGCTTGGATCGACCGGCATTGGCCGGCTTCGGCGCCACGCAGAACGCGGCGATCTAGTTACATGTCTGAGGTTGTGGTGAAGGTGGCGATTCTGTGTGAGCTTGATCGGATCGTGTTGCGTAGATCCGGTGGCTGGAGTGAGCCGCGGATAGAGTCGTCACCGAGGTGATCCGGGCGGCTGGTACACAGCTCCCATCTGGGATAGTCGGCCTCCAGGTTGGAATCGATCGCAGGCGGGATCGGTGTGTGGTGCGAGCCGCACGTTGTCGCCATAGGCATGGATAGGCTGAAGGATGGTCGAGTTCGTCCTGCTCTGTGTGCCGACCTTCATCTATGTGATCGTGCAGTCCCGCGGACCGCACCGGACGCCGCGTGCGGTGATGGAACGCGCGGGGGTGTCGTGGGGTGCGCCGTCCGCCTATGGATGGGCGCTGTTGTTGCTGCTCCCCTTGTTGCTGGCGGGGTGGCTCGCCATCGTCCTGGTGCCGTCCGACGTGCTGGAGATGCCCGGTGTCGCGATCGCCCGGATGACGTCTGTCGGAGCCGCGGTCGGAGTCGTGTTGCGGGCGGCCGGTGAGGAAGTGTTCTTCCGCGGGTTGCTCGGCGGCGTCCTGGTGCGGCGCCTTGGCTTCGGCTGGGGAAACCCTCTTCAAGCCCTGCTGTTCCTCATCCCGCATCTGCCGCTGTTGCTGGTGGACGCCCGGATGTGGCCGATCCTTCCCGTGCAGTTCGCGGCCGGCTGGCTGCTCGGTTGGTTGCGCCACAAGACCGACACCTTCGTGCCCGGCGCCGCCGTCCACGCGCTCGCCAACATCGCCGCTGGACTCCTCGCGGCCTGAACTCAGTGAGCCTGGCAGGTGGGGCAGTAGAACAGGTTGCGGTCTTGGGGCGGGGTACCGACCATGCCCGCCGACACCGGGGTGCCGCAGCGGCGGCACGGCTGGCGGAGTCGGCGGTAGACGTAGGTCTCGCGTCCGCGGCGGGTGTCGCCGGTGCTGGTCGAGAGCGGGTAGCGCAGGCTGCCCGCGATCAGTTTCTGGGCGCGGACGGCGAGTGCCACGAGTTCGTCCGCGGTGAGGTCGGACGCTGGACGCCATGGGCTGATCCGCTGCGCGAACAGGGATTCTGCGGTCCAGATCGTGCCTAGTCCGGCCAGGTTGCGCTGGTCGAGCAGGGCTGCGCCGATGGTGCCGGACGCCGTGGCGAGATGGGCGGCGGCACGGGCGGCATCCCAATCGCGCCCGAGGACGTCCGGGCCGAGATGACCCACCAGCAGATGTTCGTCAGCGGTGCGCACCACGTCGAGCATGCCGAGCGTGTCGCCGACCGCGGTGCGCTCGGCGGTGGCCAGGACGGCGCGGACGGTCGGCGTCCGGAATGCGCCCGGCGGGTGGGTGGTCGCCGAATGCCGCCAGGTACCGTCCATCCGGAAATGACTATGAATCGTCCAGGCGCCGTCGAGCGTGCCGCGTCCGCTCACCTCGACGCGGTGCAGCATGTGCTTGCCGCGCGGGATCACCTCCAGCGTCCGCGCGCCGACCAGGGTCGTGGTGGCCAGGCTCGGCCAGCGGAAATCGGTGCGGATGAGCACCTGCCCGGTGAACGCCTGATGCAGCCGGCGGGCGGCGCGCCAGACGGCATCCCCCTCGGGCACTCAGCGCTCCCCGGCGTCCGTGTTCAATGCCGAACCCACCAGGCGGGGCAGGACGTCCTCGATCGGGTCGCGTAGGGTCGCGTCCGCCAGGTAGTCATAAGGGGTTTCCTGGGCGTTGACGATCACCACGTGCGCCGAATGCCCGAACGCGTACGGCACCAGGCCGGCGACCGGATGGACGGTCAAGGTGGTGCCGATCGCGATCACCAGATCGGCCGTCTCGGCCAGGTGGACGCTCGCGTTCAGGACATCCTGGTCGAGCATCTCCTCGAACAGGATCACCGTCGCCCGGGTGATCCCGTCGCAATGCGGGCAGCGCGGATCGTCATCGCCGGCATGCACCCGCGCGACCATGTCGGTCATCGGGCCGGTCTGGCCGCAGTCCTCGCAACGCCAGGTGCGGGCGCTGCCGTGGATCTCGTGCAGCAGTTCCGGCGCGGTGCCGGCGAGCAGATGCAGACCATCGGTGTTCTGGGTGACGATGCCCGCGAGCTTGCCCGCTCGCTCGAGATCGACCAGCGCTTGGTGGCCCGGATTGGGCTCGGCCGTCCAGTGCGCCGAATGGGCGCGGGCCTGCCACGCCTTGCGGCGAATGTCCTCGTCGTAGAGGTAGTACGACAGCGTGCTGATCTTCTCGGCGTCCGGATCCTTCGTCCAACGCCCCTGCGGGCCCCGGAAATCGGGGATCCCCGACGCCGTCGACAACCCCGCCCCGGTCAGCGCGAGGATGCGTGACGAGCCGGCGATGAGATCCCGGGCACGATCGAAATCGCTCATGACCTTGATGGTGCCAGACCCCGCCGACACTTCGGAGTCCTGCGTCGACGAGACGGCGACACCGCGGTGCTGGATCGTGGCGAGGTCATCGGTCGTTCCCGCTCATGAGTCCATCAGTCCTCGTTGCCGGCTCTCGCGGACGTTGTGGGCTTAGTCGCCAACGAGCGCGTGAGCGCCTTGGAGAACGATCCGGCTCGTTGCCGGCTCTCGCGGACGCCGTGGGCTTCGTCTGCGATCCGCTCTCGGCGGCGCCGATGGCAGGTGAGAACTTTCGGGTTGGAGTATCGACCCGAAAGTTCTCATATCCGCGGCCGGAGGACTGCTGGGTGTCGCGTCAGAGCGACATGAGAAGTTTCGGGCTGGTCCTCCGTCTACATCGGGGTGGGGCGTCCGCCCGCGCGCACGATCTGCACCGTTGCGCACGAAATTTCGTAGGCAACGGTGCATTTCGTGCGCGTGAGGGTGGGTGAGGGAATGCCGGGGCGAACACCCCGTGAGCTGACCGCGGGATGGGGTTCTGGCATGAGGGCGGCCTGGTTGGGTCATTGGTGGGCGAGTTGCCAGCGTGGAATGAGGTGTGGCGTGATGGCCGGGCCGTCGAGCGAACCGGCACGAGGCGTCCCTACAAGGGGACGACCTCGTCGTGAGGCCCACGTACCATGGAGGCGTCCGGCGGCAGTGTGCTCGCGGACGTGACCGAGGAGTGGGCGATGCGCGAGGGGCACCTGATCGGCGGACGTTACCGCCTGGGCGTCCAGCTCGGCCGTGGCGGGATGGCCCGCGTGTTCAGGGCGACCGACGAGCGCTTGCGCCGCGATGTGGCGATCAAGATCGTCGACCTCTCCCAAACAACCGACAAGACGCTCGGCGAGCGCTTCAACCGCGAGGCGGTATCGACCGCGGGACTCAACCATCCCGGCATCGTCACCATCTACGACTCCGGCACCGACGGACGCCTGGCCTACCTCGTCATGGAGTTGCTCGGCGGCTGCACGGTCGCCGATCTGCTGCGCGACCGGGGCAAGATGCGCCAGGGCGAGGCGGTGCGGATCGGACGCCGGGTCGCCGAGGCGCTGGTCGCGACGCACGCCATCGGCATCGTGCACCGGGACCTCAAGCCGGCCAACATCATGGTCGACGGCGATTCGGTGAAGCTGCTCGACTTCGGTATCGCCATGGTCGCCTTGGACGCCGAATCGAACCTGACCGCTCCCGCCACCGCGCTCGGCACGGCCGCGTACATGTCGCCGGAGCAGGCGCAGGGATTCCGGGCGAGCCCGGCGTCCGATGTGTACGGGCTCGGTGGCGTGATGGTGTCCATGCTCACCGGAGAGCCTCCTTATGGCGGTGACAACGCCTTCCAGGTGGCAAACCGGCACCTGTCGGAGCCAGCCCCTTCGGTGCGCTCCCGGGTTCCCGGTATCTCGGTCGCCCTGGACGATCTGGTCACCCGGATGATGGCCAAGGACGCCCCCGCTCGGCCCACCGCGTCCCTGGTCGCCGCCGCGCTCGCTCATCTCGAAGAGAATCCGTCCGCCGCGACGACGACGGTTTTCCCCGCCGTCGCGGTCAACCCGGCCGCGCCCTTGGCGTCGGCCTCGGTGCAACCCGGTGTGCTGCCCGCCGCAGCCGCGATGGGGGTGGCCGCCGCGGCGTCCGTCGCGGCGCAGGCGCCGCCGCGCTCGGCTTCGTGGGTTCCGCCGGGGGTGCCTGCGCCGACCGCGATGGAGCAGGCGGTGGGCGCGTCGTCGCCGACCGTCGTGCAGCCTGCGGCTGCGGCGCAGTCGGGGGCGCCCGGTCAGCCGGCTCCGACGCTCATTCAGCCTGCTGCGACCCTGATCCAGCCTGCGGTGACGGGGCAGGGCGCCGGTGGCCCCGTTCTTCCGAGTGCGCGACGTGCGGATGCGCCCGCCGATCCTGGCCGCGAGGTTCCCGCGCCCGATGCCCACTTGTTCCGGGCGCTGTTCGGACGCCTCGGCGTCCTGATCGGCGCGATGCTGCTGTTCAGCCTGTCGTGGGCGGTGGGCAGCAATGTGATCCGCGCGGTTCCGCTACCGAGGCTGCCCTTCGGGGTCGGCGGCAGCCTTCTCACCGACGGCAGCGAGCGCACACTCGGGCTGCCCGGACTGCCGAGCGTGGACGATCTCGCCCTGCTGGCCGCTATCGCCGGGGTGGACGCCGCCCTGTCGAGCCTGCCCACCGACACGCCGGAAGCGCGCACCATGACGAAGGCACTCAAGGATCGCTGGGCCACCACCTCCGACGATCTGCGCGCGGGCAAGAGCCCCAAGACGGCGCTGAAGAACTTCCGCACCAAGGTGGACAAGCACGCCGACAAGGGCGAACTCTCCGACATCGAGGCGCGCGTCCTCTCGGTGGCGCTGAGCGCGGTCGAGCAGACGATCTAGCCGCTCCGATTGTCGACCGCGCCCGAATCGAGGCGGACGCCCGGGTGGGCGCGTTGAGCAGACGACGTGCCTCCTGATGGTGGCCGCGGGACAGGGGCGTTATCGGCGCCGGATGTCAGCCGACTGCAAGCCGGACGCCTTCGGCGGCGGCCGCTTTCTGGAGGCGCTGGTCGAGCGTCGCCAATGTGGCGTCGCGATGGAGAGCCAGTTCGAGGTAGAGGGCGTCGTAGGCAGACAAGTCATGTCGTCGGGCCAGTCGCATCACCGAGGCGGACCGGGGCGTCTGGTCGAGTGCGATCCCGAGTTCGTCGATGACTTCGAGGATCTCTTCGGCCGACCCGGCCGGGAGGCGTCCGCGTCGTTCGGCGACGAGCAGGATGTTGCGCAACTCGACCCACAACAGCCAGGGTGCGGTCACTTCGTCGTAGGAGTCGAACAACTCCTCCAGGTCGGGCCCGGCCTCGTCGGGGAGCAGCGACGACAACAGCAGCGATGAGTCGACCACCAGCATCAGCGCCGTCCCTGCGCCCGCCACTGGTTCAACTCGTCGACGGTGATGCCGCCGGCGTCGCGCCGAAGCCGCGCACCGAGAGCCGAGAGGCGCCGGGCGGCCCTCGCCCGGCCGGGAGCCTTCACCACCGGCACCAGCCGCGCCGCCGGGACGCCCCGGCGCGTGATGGTCACGCTCGCGCCGGCTTCCACCTGCTGGACCAGCTCGGACAGATGCGTCTTGGCGTCGAACAAGCCGACTTCACGCTGCACTGACATGGCGACTCCCTTCAACCAACAGACTAGTTGGTTAGTTGAAATGGATGCCAGGTTTGGGTGATCCTCAGGCATGAGGCAGGGGATAAGTTGACGTCATGAGCTTGTCCGCATCGAATCCGCTCGCCGAGCGCTCGGTTTTGCCGTTCCAGTTGCCCGACTTCGTGAACCTGACGCCTGCGCACTATCGCGAGGCGATCGAGGCGGGGATGACCGAGCAACTCCAGGCGCTGGACGCGCTGGCGTCCGACCCCGAACCGCCCACGGTCGAGAATGTGCTGCATGCCTGGGAACGGTCCGGCGAGTTGCTGAATCGCGCATGGGACACCTTCTTCACCGTGCGCTGGGCTGACAGCAATGATGAGTTGGACGCCATCGCGTCCGAGTTCGCGCCCAGGATGTCCCAGCACGGGGACGCCATCTGGATGGACGAACGCCTGTACGCCCGCGTCCGCGCCCTGGATGCGCGGGTGAAGACGGGCGAAGTCAGCCTCGATGCCGAGGACTCCTGGATGCTGGAGGAGACGCTGCGCTCGTTCACCCGCGCCGGCGTCGCCCTCGACCCCGAAGACCGGGACGGGTTGCGCGCACTGAACACTCGCCTGGCCGAACTCGGTGCGGCGTTCTCGAAAGCCAACCGTGACGGACGGGTCTCCGGCGCGATCATCGTCACCGACCGCACCGAACTCGACGGGCTCACCGACGCCGAGATCGACGCGCTGGCTACGGATGATGGCAGCTGGCGCATCGAGCTGATCAACACGACGCAGCAGTTCCTGATGGCCAAACTGAACCACCGGCCGTTGCGGCGCAGGCTGTACGAGGCGTCCGTCTCGCGGGGGCTGGCCGGCGAGCACGACACTCGTGCGCTGATCGTCGAGATCGCCCGGGCGCGCGCCGAGCGGGCCCAGCTGCTCGGCTATCCGCATCATGCCGCGTTCGTCGTCGAGGCGGGCTGCGCCAAGACGACGGACGCCGTGAACGCCCTGATGGGGCCGCTCGGCAAGGCGGCGCACGCGAAGGCGTCCGCTGAGGCCGAAACCTTGGCTGCCCGTTTCGCCGAACTCGCTCCCGGTGAAACGTTCGAGCCGTGGGATTGGGCGTATGTGTCCGAGATCGTCCGCGCCGAGACGTTCGCGTTCAGCGACGCCGACGTCGAACCGCACCTGAGGATCGCCGACGTCCTCGAGGCGACCTATGCCGCCGCGCACGACCTGTACGGCATCACCTTCACCCGCCGCCACGACCTGGCCGGGCACACCGCGGACGCCGAGGTGTACGAGATCCGCGACGAGGACGGCGTCCCGCTGGGCCTGTTCCTGATGGATTTCTGGGCGCGCCCCACCAAGGAGGGCGGTGCCTGGATGACCTCGGTGGTGTCGCAGAACCACCTCACCCGGCAGCTGCCGGTGGTCACCAACAACTGCAACTACACCCGCGGCCAAGAAACGATGACCTGGGACGGCGTCATCACCATGTTCCACGAGTTCGGCCATGCCCTGCACGGGCTGTTCGCCGACAGCCGCTACGGCTCGCGGTCGGGGCCGGCGTCGGCGCCGCGCGACTTCGTCGAGTTCCCCAGCCAGGTCAACGAGTACTGGGCCTGGCAGCCAGGACGGGTGCTGCCGGCCGATCTGCTGGCCAAGCTGACGGACGCCTCCGCCTTCGGCCGCGGCTTCGACACCCTGGAGATGATCGCCGCGACCCTGCTCGACCAGGCCTGGCACCAGGCGTCCCTCGATGAACTGCCCACTTCACCCGACGAGGTCGAGGAGTTCGAGCGCCGCGCCCTGGAACGGTGGGGTGTGGTGTCTGATCTGGTGCCGCCGCGCTACCGGTCGGCCTACTTCGCGCACATCTGGGCGAACGCGTACGCGGCCGGCTACTACGGCTACACCTGGTCGCAGGTGATGGACGCCGACGCGGTGGCCTGGTTCGAGGCGAACGGCGGCGGCACCCGCGTGAACGGCGACTGGTTCCGCCGGACGCTGCTCGCCCCGGGCAGTTCGGTCGACCCGAGCGAGACCTACCGGTCGTTCCGCGGACGCGATCCCGAGGTCGGCCCATTGCTGGAGCGGCTCGGCCTCACCATCTGAGCGCCGCGACACCCAGAGCTGGATCCTGCGCCGGGGCGCGACGAACGGGCTCGGCGCAGATCAGCGTGAGTGTGCCGCGGTGGCGCGTGAGGGCGGAGCTACCTCACGGCCACCCACGAACACTGCGGTGATGTCGGGGGATGTCGCGGACAGGATGAGTTGATCGGGGGCGCTGCCGCGGGTCCGGATCGTGCTGGGGTCGAGGGTGAAGAAGTCGGCGAACGCGCCGACGTGGAGGTCGCCGACGTCGCGTCCGGTGCTGGATGCGCCGCCGTGGCTCATCGCGGCGACGAGTTGGGCGGGGGAGAAGCGTCCTCGTTCGCCGGAGGCCAAGCGCTCGCCGTGTTCGAGGGCGCGGGCCTCTAGCAGGGGGTCGATGACGGCGTGCTGGTCGGTGCCGAGCGCGATCCTCGCGCCGGCGTCGTGCAGGGCGCGGGCGGGGCCGATGCCGTCGCCGAGGTCCGCCTCGGTGGTGGGACACATCACGATCGTGCAGCCGGCCGCGCCGAGTTGGGCGATGTCGTCGCCGGTCAGGTGGGTGGCGTGGACGGCCGCCAGCCGCGGGCTCAGCAGGTCGAGGTCGGCCAACAGGCCGGTGGGCGTCCGGCCGGTCTCGGCGAGGCAGGCGGCGTTTTCGGCGGGCTGCTCGGAGAGATGCACGTGCAGCGGGATGGTGGGATCGATCCGGGCGGCGATCACCTCCAGGTCGCGGACGGGGACCGCGCGCACCGAGTGGATCGCCGCACCGACCGCCACCTCGTCGGCTGAGAACTGCTCGGCCACCGCGGTGCGCAGCGATTCCAGACGGTCCAGCCAGCGCTCAGCTGAACCGTCACTGAACCGGGTCTGCTCGGGCTGCGGCGGGGCGCCGAATCCGCTCGACAAGTAGCAGGTGTCCAGCAGGGTGAGGCGGATGCCGGCCGTCCGTGCGGCCCGCGCCAACGCGAGTTCCATCGCGTGCGGCTCCGGGTACGGCGACCCGTCCAGGGTGTGATGCACGTAGTGGAATTCGGCCACCGACGTCCACCCGGTCGCCACCATCTCCGCAAAAACCGTCGTGGCGACGCGTTCGTACGACTCCGGGGTCAGCCGGGTCGCCTCCTGGTACATCAGCTCGCGCCAGGTCCAGAAACTGCCGCCGTCGCCGTGGGTGCGCCCGCGCAGCAAACGGTGAAAGGCATGCGAATGGGCGTTCACCGCGCCCGGAAAGAGCACCCCCGGCACCGCGACGTCGTCCGCCGCGGCCACGACGCCGGATTCGATCGCGGTGATCCGGCCGGAATCATCCACGCCGATCCGCACCCGCTCGGTGATCCGGCCGTCCACCCACGCGCTCGGCGCCCAGAACACGGTCACGACAGCAGTCCCCGCAAGGCCTGGGCCAGCGCGAACGCCGAATGGTCGGCGTCGGCGTCCTCGGCGTACTCCTCGGGCGAATGCGAGATACCGGTCGGGTTCCGGGTGAACAGCATGCCGCTCGGCACGAACTCGGCGAGAATCCCGGCGTCGTGCCCGGCGCCCGTGTAGAGCAGCGGCGCGTCATCCAACGCCGCCGACAAGCGCGCGGCCAGCCCGGGATCGAAGTCGACGCCCGCGCTCCACGACTCCTCGCGCACCTCGACGGTGCAGCCGTGCGCGGACGCGATCGCCTCGAACGCGCTCCGGAATCGTTCCACGAGCGCGAGCGTGACGGCGTCGTCCGGGTGTCGTGCGTCGATCCAGAAACGAACCTCGGACGCGATCACGTTCGTGCCGCCGGGGACCGGCTCGAAGCGCCCGACCGTGGCGCGGGCGTCGTCGGTCTCGCGGGCGAGCGAGGAGACGGCGCCGACCATCTGTGCGGCGGCGACCAGCGGGTCGCGCCGGTCGGCCATCAGCGTCGTCCCGGCGTGATTGCCCTGGCCGCGGACGGTCGCGCGCCAGCGTCCGTGCCCGAGGATGGTGCTGCCGACGGCGATCGGCCGGCCCAGATCGATCAGCCCGCGGCCCTGCTCGATGTGCAACTCGACGTAGTGGCCCACCCGGGCGAGGGCGTCCTCATCCCGCCCGAGATGGCGCGGGTCGACGCCGCCGGCCGCGAACACCTCGGCCAGCGTGGTGCCGGAGGCGTCCGTCAACGATCGTGCCTTGTCGGCCGATAGTTTGCCGGTCATCAGCCGTGACCCGAGGCAGGCGATGCCGAAGCGCGAGCCCTCCTCTTCGGGAAAGACCGCCACTGCGAGCGAGCGTTGCGGGGTGAAGCCGTCGGCGCGCAGCACGTCGACCGCCGCCAGCGCGGCCGCCACGCCCAGCGGGCCGTCGAAGGCGCCCCCGCCAGGCACCGAATCGAGGTGGCTGCCGGTGACCACCGAACCGGGCCCAGGTGCACCCCACCAGGCCCAGATGATGCCGTTGCGGTCGATCTCGACGTCGAGACCGCGCCGGTCCGCCTCACCCAGGAACCACGCGCGCAGATCCATCTCCGCCGTCGAGAACACCGGCCGGCAATAGCCGCCCGAGGTGGCATCGCGCCCGATCTGCTGAATATCCGCGAGTAGTCCCGTCACGCTCATGATTCGCTCTTTCCCGTCGCCTGCCGACGGCGTGGTGCACACCCGTCGGGCCTCGCGATCAGGCTAGAAGCGGACGCCGCACCCGGCCAGCGCACCGACGGCGTCCGTGTCTGGCATCCCAGACGATGCCCGGTTCTACCCCGTTGAACGCCCACCCGGGCCCGCGATGAAATGGAGACCACGACACCCCGTTGGCGGAAAGGATCCATCATGGCTTTGCCCGGCGCTCGCACCGTTCGCGCTCCCCGCGGATCGGAGATCTCCGCCAGGAGCTGGCAGACCGAAGCTCCGTTGAGGATGCTGATGAACAACCTCGACCCCGAGGTCGCCGAGCGTCCCGACGATCTGGTCGTCTACGGCGGCACCGGACGCGCCGCGCGCAGCTGGCAGGCCTTCGACGCGATCGTGGCGAGCCTGCGCGACCTGGCCGACGACGAGACGCTACTGGTGCAGTCCGGCAAGCCGGTCGGCATCATCCGCACCCACGAGTGGGCGCCGCGCGTCCTGATCGCCAACTCCAACCTCGTCGGCGACTGGGCCACCTGGCCCGAGTTCCGCCGCCTCGAGGCCGAGGGCTTGATCATGTACGGCCAGATGACCGCCGGATCGTGGATCTACATCGGCACCCAGGGCATCCTGCAGGGCACCTTCGAGACCTTCGCGGCCGTCGCCCGCAAGCTCGCCGCGCGGCCGGGCGCGGCCCATGCGCACTGCACGGGGACGCTCGCGGGCACCCTCACCCTCACCGGCGGCTGCGGCGGCATGGGCGGCGCCCAGCCGCTCGCGGTCACGCTGAACGACGGCGCCTGCCTCGTCGTCGACGTGGACGAGTCCCGGCTGCGCCGCCGCCTCGGCAAGCGCTACCTCGACGAGGTGGCCACCGATCTCGACGCGGCGCTCGCCTCGGTGCAGCGCGCCAAGGATGAGCGGCGCGGCTGGTCGGTGGGCCTGGTCGGCAATGCGGCCTCGGTGTTCCCCGAGGTGCTGCGCCGCCACCGCGCCGGCGAGCTCACCGTCGACATCGTCACCGACCAGACCAGCGCGCACGACCCGTTGAGCTACCTGCCGATCGGCTACACCGTCGAGGAATGGCAGCGTCGCGCCGCCGAGGATCCCGAGGGCTTCACCCGCGACGCCCAGGCGTCGATGGCCGCCCAAGTGCAGGCGATGGTCGAATTCCAGGACGCCGGTGCCGAGGTGTTCGACTACGGCAACTCGATCCGCGACGAGGCCCGCCATGCCGGTTATGAGCGCGCCTTCGAGTTCCCGGGCTTCGTGCCCGCCTACATCCGTCCGCTGTTCTGCGAGGGCCTGGGGCCGTTCCGCTGGGCCGCGCTGTCGGGTGATCCGGCCGACATCCGGGCCACCGACGAGGCGATCTTGGAGCTGTTCCCCGAGAACGAGCACCTGCACCGCTGGATTCGTGCCGCGCAGGAGCGCGTCGAGTTCGAGGGTCTTCCGGCGCGCATTTGCTGGCTTGGCTACGGCGAACGCGCGAAGGCGGCGGTGCGCTTCAACGAACTCGTCGCCGAGGGCAAGGTGAGCGCGCCGATCGTGATCGGGCGCGATCATCTCGATTCCGGTTCGGTGGCCTCGCCCTACCGTGAGACCGAGGCGATGGCCGACGGTTCGGACGCGATCGCGGACTGGCCGCTGCTGAACGCGCTCACCGCCGCCTCGTCCGGTGCGACCTGGGTGTCGATCCACCACGGTGGCGGGGTGGGCATCGGGCGCTCGATCCACGCCGGGCAGGTCAGTGTCGCCGACGGCACCCCGCTCGCCGCCCAGAAGCTGGAGCGGCTGCTCACCAACGACCCCGCCATGGGCGTGTTCCGCCATGTCGACGCCGGCTACCAGCGGGCCGTGGACGTCGCCGAGGAGCGCGGCGTCCGGGTGCCGATGCCGGCCACGGTGCGCAATGCCGACCAGGCCTGGTGAGCGCGCGAAAGCAGGGGTGAAACCATGAGCGTGCTGATCGGCAATATCGGCGAGCTGACCACGAACGACGGCGAGCGCGGACGCCTGCACGAGGCCGCGCTCGTCCTGGACGGCCCACGGATCGCCTGGGTGGGCCCGTCCGCCCAGGCGCCCGCCGCGGATGAGTTCGTGGACGCCGAGGGCCGCGCCGTCCTGCCCGGCTGGGTCGACGCGCACACCCACCTGGTGTTCGCCGGCGACCGGACCAGCGAGTTCGAGGCCCGGATGGCCGGCCAGGCCTATGCCGCCGGCGGGATCAATGCCACCGTGCAGGCCACCCGCGCGGCGTCCGATGAGGTGTTGGGGGCGAACCTGGCCCGGCTCGTCGCCGAGGCACGCCGCGGCGGCACCACCACCATCGAAACCAAGACCGGCTACGGCCTCACCACCGAACACGAGGTGCGGTCGGCGCGCATCGCCGCCGAGCACGCCGACATCGTCACCTTCCTCGGCGCCCACGTGGTCCCGGCCGGCGAAGACCCGGCGCGCTATCTCGACCTGGTCACCGGCCCGATGCTGGACGCCGTCGCGCCGCTGGTCGGCGGGGTGGACGTTTTCTGCGAAACCGGCGCCTTCGGCGAGGCGGACGCCGCCCGCATCCTGCGCGCCGCCGCCGCCCACGGGCTGCCCACCCGCGTGCACGGTAACCAGCTCGGCCACGGGCCGGGCGTCCGGCTCGCGGTGGAGTATGGCGCGCTGAGTGTGGACCATCTCGGCTTCCTCACCGACGGCGACATCGAGGCGCTCGCCGGATCGTGGGCGGGCTGGGACGCCGGCGCCGGGCCGCGCGGCACGGTCGCCACCGTGCTGCCCGCCTGCGACCTGTCCACCCGGATGCCGCTGGCGCCTGCGCGGCGCCTGGCCGATGCCGGGGTGGTGCTCGCCATCGCCTCCAACTGCAACCCGGGCACCTCCTTCACCACCTCGATGGGTTTCTGCGTGGCCACCGCCGTGCTGCAGATGGGCCTCACCGTTCAGGAAGCGGTGCGTGCCGCCACCCTCGGCGGGGCCATCACGCTCGGGGCACACACCGACGGCTGGATGGACGCGCGCGGTGCGCGCCAGCCACGCGTCGGCGTGGTGTCGGTGGGGGCGCGCGCCGACCTCCAGATCCTGCGCGCACCCTCGGTGACCCATCTGGCCTACCGCCCCGGCGTCCCGCTCACCGACGCCGTCTGGCGGGCCGGCATCCGCATCGTCTAGGCCGCCTGACTAGGCCGAAGGGTACGACCCGCCGCGTCCGTGGATGCTGCGCGACAGCCGTGCCGCGGCGTCCCGGACGGCCTCGGCGAGCGCGGGAATCCGATCCTCGGTGACGTCGTCCTCAGCGAAGGTGACCGCGACGGCGGCCACCGGCCAGGCGCGATGGTCGAGCACCGGGGCGGCCACCGAGGCCAGCCCGGGCGTCACCGATCCCTGCTCCAGCGAATAGCCCCGGGCGCGGGTCTGCTGGAGCACCTCGCGCAGCGCCGAATAGCTGCTGATCTCGTCGGGGTGCCGGTGCACGAACGCCTGCGCGTTCGGGAAGAGCGCCCGCACCTGGGCACGGGGGAGCGCGGCGAGGATGGCGCGTCCGCTCGCGGTGATCTGCATCGGCAGCCGGACATCCACGTCGCTGACCAGGTCCATCCAGCGCGAGGCCCGCGTCTCGACGACGTAGAGCACGTCGCGGCCGTGCGGCACCGCCAGGTGCCCGCTCGTGCCCGTCCGTTCGACGAGCTTCGCCACCACGAGGCGTCCCACCCGCGCGAGCGGTTCGTGCCGGGCGTAGGCCGAGCTGAGTTCGACGGCGGCGATGCCCAGGCCGTAGCGCTTCTCCTCGGCCAGGTGCATCACGTAGCCGTGCTCCTGCATGGTGGCCAGCAGGTGGTAGACGGTGGAGCGGGGCAGCCCGAGTTCGGCGGCGATCATGCTGGCCGGCATCGGCATCCGGGACTGCGCGAGCAGGCTGAGGATGCGAAGCGTGTGATCCGCCGCGGGTACGCCCATGCCAGTCTTCCTGCTCCCTCTGCTGCGCCGTGAACTCCTTACTCCAGCGATTCTCCCAGCGCCGCCTCGGCCTCGCGCCGGACTGCCCCGCTGACCACGAGGTCGTGCGCGGCGGCGATTTCGGGGTAGAGCAGGTCGTCGGTGTCCGGCGCGGCGATCCGGGTGCGGAACAACCGGTGGACGGCCGCCGTCGCGCTCGCCGGCTCCCCCTCCTGCGCGCCGATCCGGAAGTCGAGGGCGCGGGTGGAGGTCAGCAACTCGATCGCGAGCACCCGCGCCAACCCGTCGATCGCGCGCCGCAGCTTGCGGCCGGCATGCCAGCCCATCGAGACGTGATCCTCCTGCATCGCCGAGGAGGGAATCGAGTCGACCGACGCCGGTGCGGCCAGGCGCTTCAGTTCCGAGACGATGCCGGCCGCCGAGTATTGGGCGATCATCAGCCCGGAGTCGAGCCCGGGATCGGCCGCCAGGAACGGGGGCAGGCCATGGTTGCGCGCCACATCCAGGAAACGATCGGTGCGCCGCTCGGAGATGCTGGCCAGGTCGGCGACGGCGATCGCGAGGAAGTCCAGCACGTAGCCCACGGGGGCGCCGTGGAAGTTGCCGTTCGACTCGACCCGCCCGTCCGGGGTCACCACCGGGTTGTCGATGGTCGAGCGCAGCTCGATCTCGGCGACCTGGCGGGCATGGGCGGCGGTGTCGCGCATCGCGCCGTGCACCTGCGGCGAGCAGCGCAGTGAGTAGGCGTCCTGCACGCGGGCGAACCCGCCCGCGTCGGGGCGCTGGATCAGCCCCGAACCGTCCAGGATGCGCCGGATATTGGCCGCGGATGCGAGCTGGCCCGGGTGCGGGCGCATCGCCTGCAGGTCGGCGGCGTACACCCGGTCCGAGCCGCGCAACGCCTCGACGGACGCCGCCGCGGCGATGTCGGCGACGCATTGCAGGGCGGCCAGGTCGTGCAGGGCCAGGCAGAGCATGCCGAGCATCCCGTCGGTGCCGTTGATCAGCGCGAGCCCCTCCTTCTCGGCGAGCACGACGGGCTCGATCCCCGCCGCGGCGAGCGCCTCGTGCGCGGGAACCAGCCGGTCGCCGGCGACCCGCACCTCGCCTTCGCCGGCCAGGGTGAGCGCGCAGTGCGCGAGCGGGCTGAGGTCGCCGGAGCAGCCGAGCGAGCCGTACTCGCGGACCACCGGGGTGATGCCGGCGTTGAGGACCGCCGCGTAGGTTTCCACCACCACGGGCCGGACGCCGGTGCGCCCGCTGGCCAGGGTGTTCAGTCGCAACAGCATCAGGGCGCGCACCACGTCGCGTTCCACCTCGGGGCCCGTTCCGGCCGCATGGGACCGGATCAGGCTGCGCTGGAGCTGCTGCCGCTTCTCCAGTGGGATCTGGACGCGCGCCAGCGCGCCGAAACCGGTGGACACGCCGTAGTGCGGCCGGGTGTCGTTGGCCAGCGCGTCGATGGTGGCGCGCGTGTGCGCGACGCGCGCGAGCGCGTCCTCACTCAGCGCGACGGTGGCATCATGGTGGGCCACGGCGACGACATCGGCGATCGAGAGCGGAGACTCTCCCAGAAGCACGGTGGTGGGTGACAGGCTCATGAGTCCCATCCCACTACGTGCGGGATGGGCTCACAAGCATCCACCGTCCGGCTTCGTCTGGGATCACAGACATCGCGCCGTGGCTGCCCTGCGGCCATCTAGACGGTCGCGCTGCCGGGGACGACCAGCACCGGAACCGGCGAGTTCCGGACGATCTTGGAGGCGCTCGAGCCGAGGAACACCTGCGCGAGACGGTGGGTCGACGACGAGCCGACGACCAGGATGTCTCCGTCGGCCCAGTCCAGCGACGAGATGGCCGCGTTCCAGTAGGCCCCTTCGACGAGGCGGAGCTCCAGCCGATCGGCGGGGATGCCCCGGGTCGCCAGTTGGGCCGCGGCCTCCTCCTGGGCCGCCCGGGCCTGCGCCGTCCACCGGTCGACCACCTGCGTCTCGGTCGTGCTGAGCGCACTGGTCACCGGGCCGCGGGGTGGCGCCACCAGGAAGGTGACCAGGCGCAGCCGGACGGAGGCACGGTTGGCCAGGTCGGCGACGCGGGTGAGCAGCGACCAACTCGCGTCGTCGTCGCGGAACGCGACGGTGACCCGGGTGACCGGGCTCGTGGTGCGGTAGCCGCGCGGTGCGAGGGCCACCGGCACCGTTGAGGAGTGGACGAGCCGGTCGGTCTTGGAGGTCAGCCTGATCCGGCCGGGATCGGCGTCGCTCCCCGAGCCGACCACCAGCACGGACGCCTGCCGTTTCTCGGCCTGCTCCAGCAGGGTCTGGGGCACCGAGCGGCCGCTCACCCAGACGGCGCTGCCATCGGCGTGAGGATGACGGGCCAGGTCGGCCATCGCGGACGCGGTGCTGGCCTCGCCCTCCTCGGCCGCCCATTGCTCGAACTCGCGGTCGGTATCGCCGACGACGGGAGTTCCCCATCCGCGCGGCACGACCGACATCGCGACGATCGGCTCCGGCAGCGACGCGGCCAGCTGGCAGGCCAGCTCGATCGCGCTGCGGTCGTTGGTGTGCGGCCCGTAGCAGACGAGGTAGGTCACTTCGTCTCCCTACTGGCCAGCGCCGACGCGGCGAGTTCCTGCTCCGAGGGGCTGTGGTTCAACGTCGCGCGCCGGCGTCCGTAGAACCAGTAGTACGCCACGACGAGAAGGATCCAGCTGCCGAAGATCGCCCAGGTGATCGCCGCCAGGCCGCTGACGATGTACACGCACGCGGCGATCGACAGGATCGGGACCACCGGGTAGAGCGGCACCTTGAACGAGCGCTCCAGGTCCGGATGACGGCGCCGCAGCACGATGACCGAGACGGCGACGAAGCTGAACGCCATCAGGGTGCCGATCGAGACGGTGTCCCACAGGTAGTCCGACGGAACGAAGCCGGCGATCACCGCGACGATGAGCCCCACGACGACCGTGTTGTAGACCGGAGTCATCGTCCGCGGGTTGACGTCTAGGAAGCGCTTCGGGACGAAGCCGTCGCGTGCGATCGAGAACAGGATGCGGGTCTGGCCGTAGAGGCAGACCAGGGTGACCGAGAAGATCGAGATGACGGCACCGGCGGCGAGGATCGTTGACCAGACCGGCGTCCCGGTGACGTCCTGCAGGATCTTCGCCAGGCCCGCCTCGCCCGCGGCCTCGGTGCCGAAGAACTCCGCCGGCTTCGCGGCGAGCCCGGCGAGCGCCACCAGGATGTAGAACGAGGAGACGATGATCAGTGCCGCGATGATGGCACGAGGCAGCGCCTTTTGCGGGTCCTTGACCTCTTCGCCGGCGGTCGCCACGGCGTCCAGGCCGATGAAGGAGAAGAAGATGGTGCCGGCCGCTGCCGAGATGCCGCCCGCCTGCCCGAAGAAGTTGGAGAAGTGATCCGCGTTGAAGGCCGAGAAGCCGATGACGATGAACAGCGTGAGCACGCCCAGCTTGATCAGCACCATGGCCGCGTTGACCTTGGCCGACTCGGACGCGCCGCGAATCAGCAGCACCATGCACAGCAGCACCAGCACGATGGCCGGCAGGTTCACGATGCCGCCGGTGGGCTCGCCGTCGATTCCGGGAACGAACGAGGTCGAGAGTGCGGTCGGCAAGCTGAAGCCGAACAGATTGTGCAGCAGCTCGTTGAAGTATCCGCTCCAGCCGACGGCCACTGCCGAGGTCGACACCCCGTATTCGAGCAGCACGCACCCGGCGATGACGATCGCGGCCAGTTCGCCGAGCGCGTGATAGGTGTACGAATAGGTCGAGCCGCTCGCCGGGATCGCCGAGGAGAGTTCGGCGTAACACAGGGCGGACAATCCCGCGCAGATGGCGGCGAGGATGAACGAGATGATCACAGCCGGGCCCGCCTTGGGAATGGCGTGGCTCAGCACGAAAAAGATGCCCGTGCCGACGGTCGCGCCGACGCCGAACATGGTGAGTTGGAAGGTGGTGAGGGTGCGCGAAAGCTCCTCGCCGTGAGGATGCTCTGGTTCGAGGCTGATCGGTTTACGCCGCAGCAGTTGGGTTTTGAGTGAGCTCATGCACAGACTCCTTCGTGGTCGGCTCGTCGAGGCTGACGGGCGCGGTCAGTCTGGCATCGCCCTCTGGCTTGGGGAAAGGGTGTTTAAGCGCTGTTACATCGCTGTCATCCAGGTCCCCAGACAGGTGGATGAGGTATCGCTTCGTCAGGCGATCGCGTCCATCACGAACGGGCGTACCGGCATGCGTTCGGCCAGCTCGAACGGGCCGAGGGTTCGGCCGTCCTCGTCGGTGCAAATGCCCGCCATCACCTGGACCACGCTCCAACTGGCCAGCGGCCATTCCTGGCCGTCGGGCGCGCGGAAGGTGGTGGTGATGCCCGCGAAGCTGTCGAGGGATTCGCGCTGCTGCAGCGAGGTGAACATCCACGCGACACTGGCCAGGTCGATCCCCGGGCGAGGGTGGAGCCCGTAGGAGTGCAACGCGGCGGCGTACAGCGGGGCATAGAGCTCGCGGAGCGAGCGCATGCGCTCCTCGATCGCCGCCCGCACCGGCGGGTATTCCGGCCACAGGCATTGAATCGCCTCGGCGAGCTGCACCAGTTTGGGGCTGTTGGTGTAGGTGTAGCGGCGGTAGGCGAACGCGCGCACGAACTCGCCGAGGTTGCTCGTGGACGCCGTCATGAAGGTGGTGCGCAGGTCTTCCGGACGCGGAGCCGAGCGT
Organism: Propioniciclava sp.; assembly: GCF_047602245.1. Lineage (GTDB taxonomy): Bacteria > Actinomycetota > Actinomycetes > Propionibacteriales > Propionibacteriaceae > Propioniciclava. Next base: position 1,612,807 of record NZ_JASGHT010000001.1, on the reverse strand, counting down.
CCGGGGCGCATCAGATAGGCGATCACGTCGGCGTACCAGTCGGTGGCGGTCGGCCAGCGGCGCAGCATCTGGTGCTGACTCATCCGCAGCACCGACTCGACGAAGGGCTGGTGGCCGAGTGCGCTGGACAGGATGCGCGGGGCGCCGTTCGGCCCGGACCCCTCGGTGAGCAGGTCGTCGGTGAGGCGTTCGGCGAGGTGGTGAACCGCCTCCGACAGCATGTACTGGGTCACCGGGTTGAGCGGGCCGTTGGCGCCGGTCCGCGAGGAGATCGAGGTGATCACCCCGCCGAGATCTTCGATGAGGATGTGCCCGCGCAGGCGCATCTCGCTACCGCCCCGATCCTGCACCCACACCGGCGATTTCTCGCCGGGGATCCCCTCGATGATGCGCTTCACGCGCACATCTTTGCACCTTGGAAGTGCTAGTACGAAGGATTGATACCTCACCGGTACACGAGGGGCCCGTTCGGCGTCCGGCTCGTCGGTGCGGGTTGCCGACTCAGCATTCGATGACGTTGACGGCCAGGCCGCCGAGGGCGGTTTCCTTGTATTTGGCCTTCATGTCCTGCCCGGTATCGCGCATGGTGCGGATCACGTTGTCGAGGCTGACGATGTGCGAACCGTCGCCGCGCAGCGCCGTCCGTGCCGCCGCCACCGCCTTCACCGAGGCGATCGCGTTGCGTTCGATGCAGGGAATCTGCACCAGACCGCCGATCGGATCGCAGGTGAGTCCCAGGTTGTGCTCCATGCCGATCTCGGCGGCGTTCTCGACCTGGGTAGGGGTGCCGCCGAGCACCGCGGCCATGCCGGCGGCCGCCATCGAACACGCCGAACCGACCTCGCCCTGGCAGCCGACCTCGGCGCCCGATATGGACGCCATATTCTTCACGATCATCCCGATCGCGGCCGCGGTGAGCAGGAACTTCACCACCCCGTCGGGGTTCGCGCCCGGCACGAAATGCCAGTAGTAATGCAGCACCGCCGGCACGATCCCGGCCGCACCGTTGGTCGGAGCGGTCACCACGCGCCCGCCCGCCGCGTTCTCCTCGTTCACGGCCAGGGCGTAGAAGGTGATCCAGTCCATGCCGCGCAACGGGTCGGTGGTGTCGCCCTCGGTGGTCAGCTTCGTGTACAGCGTGGGTGCGCGGCGCAGCACGCCCAGGCCGCCGGGCAGGCGTCCCTCGGTCGCGGCGCCGTTGCGGACGCATTCCTGCATCACCTCCCAGATCGTCAGCAGCCGCTCGTGCACCTCCTCGCGCGAGTAGCGGACCAGTTCGTTCTCCAGGGCGACACCGGCGATCGACAGCCCGGTGCGCGCGCAGATCTCCATCAGGTCGGACGCCGTGCGGAACGGGTAGGGCACCTCGACGCCGCTCTTCACCACCGGGTCGGACGCCTCGGCGTCCCCCGACACCACGAAGCCGCCGCCGACCGAGTAATAGACGGACTCCTCGATCAGGGCGCCGCCGGCATCCCAGGCGGTGAGCGTCATGCCGTTGGGGTGCACGGGCAACTCGATCGAGCCGTCGAGGACGAGGTCGGCGTCCGGATCGAACGCGATGGTGTGGCGGCCGGCGAGGGCGAGCGCATGGTCGCGGTGGGCGGCACGGACGACCCCGGCGACCGCGCGCGGGTCGACCGTCTCGGGCTGCTCACCGAGCAATCCCAAGATGACGGCGGTGTCGGTGCCGTGGCCGCGTCCGGTCGAACCGAGCGAGCCGTACAGGCCGGCGCGGACGCGTGCGACCTCCGGCAGCCGGTCGCCGAGTTCGTCCAGGAACATGCCGGCCGCCCGCATCGGGCCGACGGTGTGCGAGGACGACGGCCCGATGCCGATCGAGAACAGGTCGAACACGCTCAATGCCACCTGGCAAGGGTACGTGGGCGCGTCCCGGGTGTGGGGTGGACGGTGAAGCGGCGGCGTCCGGACGGTCGCTGCTAGCGTTCTGCTATGCGCGTGGTGGCAACGGGAGATGCACTGTTCGGCCGGGACGATCTGTGGTCGAGGATCGATCACGAGATGAGCGAGGTGCTCAACGAGTCGGAGTACGTGTTCACCAACGCGGAGTTCGTCGTGGCGTCGCGTGAGACGCCGGTGATGCCGGCCGGCTACACGCTGGGCGCGAACGACGCCGCGGTGCATGCGCTCGCGGCCGTCGGGGTCACCATCGCCTCGCTCGCCCACAACCACATCGGCGACTACGGTCCGGCCGGGGTCGTGCAGACCTTGGACGCCTTCGAGGCGAGCCCGATCGTCGCCGCCGGGATCGGGCGCAGTCTGGCGGCCGCGCGTGAAGCGGTCTTCTACGAAGGCCAAGACGGACGCCTCGGCGTCGTCGCCTGCTGCACCACCTGGGCCGAGGAGTATGCGGCCTCCGACGGTGGACGCCACAACGCGCCGCGTCCGGGGCTGAACCCGCTGCGCTGGAAGCTGTCCTATGAGGTGACGCCTGAGCAGTTCGACGCCCTGCGCGCGTTGGATGAGGCGCTCGGCACGGCGCCCGCGCACCGCGAGACGCTGCGGATCGAACGCAAGTTCGCCGGCGACGACTCCACCTTCACCTTCGGCCCGCTCGCGGGCGGGCTCACCGTGCACAAGGGCGATCGTGCGCGGCTGCGCTGGCAGGCCGACGAACAGGATCTCGCCGAGATCTGCCGCTCGATCCGGGACGCCGCCCGGCGCGCCGAGGCCGTCGTGGCGTCCATCCACACCCACGAGGGCGAGGACGACGGCTGGTACACCGACCTGCCCGCACGGTTCATCATCGATTCCGCGCACGCGATGATCGAGGCCGGCGCCCACGCGGTGCTGTGCCACGGGGGACACCTGATGCGCGGCGTCGAGTTCCACCAGGGGCGTCCGATCTTCTACGGGCTGCACAGCCTGTTCTTCGACCTGGAGTCCGGCGCCCGGATTCCCGAGGAGATGTTCACCCGCTACGGGCTGCCCGCGAACGCCTACCCCTCCGACCTGCACGGTATGCGCCGGCGCGATGAGGACGGTACCCCGGTCGGCTTCTATTCCGATGCGCGGTTCGAGCAGAGCATGGTGGTGCTGCTCGACATCGACCCGGTCACCGGTGCGGTGGCCGTCGAGGCCACGCCGATCCTGCTGAACATGAACGCCGCATTGCCCAGCCACCGCGGCATGCCGACGATCGCCAAGGGCGACGACGCGGTCGCGGTGCGCGACGCGCTGGCGCGGTTGAGCGCCCCGTTCGGCACGACGGTCGGCTGGGACGCCGAGCGCGGACGCCTCACATTCACAGGCTGAGGTCTCAGTGCGGGATTTTTGGTCGGTACTCGAACCACCATCCCGCACTGGGACGCGGGGGATCGAGGCGGGGCGAGCGAGCGTAGGGTGAATCGGTGCCCGCCGATCCCACGCCTGACAGCCCTGCGGTCGATGATGGGGCGAGTCAGCGCCGGACCGGGCTGATCACCGGTGCGGCGTCCTATCTGATCTGGGGATTCTTCCCGCTCTTCTTCACCGCATTGGCGCCGGCGACCCCGCTGGAGATCCTCGCCCACCGGATCGTCTGGTCGCTGGTGGCGGTCACGTTCGTGCTGGTGGCGTTGCGGCGTCCGTGGTCGTGGCTGCGCACGCTGCTCACCGGCGGACGCCTGCCACGGATCACGGCGGCGGCGCTGTTCATCGCCACCAACTGGCTGACCTACATCTGGGCGGTCAACAACGGCCACGTCGTGGAGGGCAGTCTCGGCTACTTCATCAACCCGCTGGTCAACATCGTGCTCGGGGTGGTGCTGTTCGGCGAGAAGATGACCCCCCGCGCGCGGGTCGGCGTCCTGTTTGCCCTGGCCGGAGTGGGTGTCATCGCCTGGGAACACTGGCAGGGACTATGGATCTCGCTGGTGCTCGCCCTGTCGTTCGGGCTGTACGGCGCGGTCAAGAAGGGCGGGCTCCTGCCCGGACTGGAGGGGCTGTTCGTCGAGTCGGCGGTGCTGATGCCGCTCGCGCTGCCGTTCCTGCTGTGGCTCGGCTGGCAGGGCACCGGCTTGTTCGGCGTGGACGCCCGCCTGACCGGCATGCTCGTGCTCGCGGGCGTGCTGACCGCGCTGCCGTTGTTCCTGTTCGCGGTCGCCGCCTCGCGACTGCCGTTCGGCGTGATCGGCGTCCTGCAATACCTCAACCCGACCCTGCAGTTCCTGCTCGGCATCACCGTCCTCGGTCAGCACGTCAACGCGTCCTATTGGGCGGGCCTCGTCCTGGTCTGGATCGGTTCGGTGATCTACCTCACCGGCGCGCTGCATCCCGGCCGGCGACGCCCGGCCTGACGAATCTGCGCGCCTCCTCTCGTCAACGCCGCTGATGCCCCTGGGCAGCGAGTAGCACAGGTGCTACTTTGGGTTGATGAAGAGCGTGGGATTGCGTGAACTGCGTCAGGAAGCCTCCGAACTCGTGCGCCAGGTTCAGCAGGGTGAGGAGATCACGATCACGGTCTCCGGGCGGCCGAGTGCGCGACTGGTCCCGATGCGTCCGGTTCAGTGGCGCCGGTGGTCCGATATCGCGGACCTGTTCGACGGTGCTCCTGACCCTGAGTGGGAAACGACGCGGGACCTGCTCGACGATGAGATCGACGATCCGTGGGAGCGAAAGTGAGTGAGGCTGTGCTCGCTCCCGAGCGCGCGATTCTCGATACCAGCGTGGTGATCGCCACGGATATCGAGCCGATTCCGGGCGTTCTCGCGATCAGCGCTGCCACGCTGGCTGAGTTGCAGTTCGGAGTGTTGGTTGCGCGGACGCCCGAGGTGCGCGCGGAGCGACTCCGCCGCCTCAGCATCCTGCAGCAGCGGTTTGATGCGCTGCCTATCGATGAGACCGTGGCGATCAGCTATGGGCAACTTGCCGCCGCGGTGGTGGCGACGGGTCGTCAGCCGCGACGCCGCGTCATGGATCTGCTGATCGCCGCCACCGCGCATGCGCATGGTGCCCGTCTCTACACCCGCAACCCCGCCGATTTCGAGGGTCTTGAGCACCTACTCGATGTCGCGGCACTGTAGGCGATGAAATGGGCTGCCACTTCGGGTGTTGAGGCGTCATCCCGATCGGGATTGACACTGAGCCGCAGGGTGGATTGACATCTAGCCGCGGTCGAGATTGACGATCAGCCGCACATCAGCGGCGCAGGCGGACGCCTCGTGGGACCTCGCGGAAGCCTGCGGCGAGCAACGCCGAGACGAACGGGTCCGGCGAGCCCAGGGATGCCGCACCGTTGACCTTCTCGACGCTCAGGCCGTCGAGGCGTCCGGTGCGGACCAGGCCGGCGAGTGCGGATGCGGCGCGGGCCAGGGCGTCGGGGTCGTTCGACCAGGTGAGGGCGGTGCGGCCGCCGCGTTCCAGCCAGACCACCGGCACCCCGGCATCCAGCACGATCAACGCGCCGGCTTTGCGTCCGGGCTTGTGATCCCCGGATTCGGGCCAGGCCAAGGCGGCGCCGTACGGGTTGGCCGGGTCGGACGCCGCCAGCACCACCGTTTCATTCCGGGCGGCGTCCGCTCCGGCACGCAGGCGGTCGATCGCGCCGACGGTGGCGAACTGGGCGGCGCCGAGGCCTTCGACGAAGTAGCCGCGGCGGAGGCGTCCGGCGTTCTCGGCGGCGCTGAAGACCGAATACACCCCGGCGAATCCGCCCGGAATGCCCTCGGACTGCACGCTGCCCCGGGTGACGACGCCGTAGCGGTCGAGCAGTACTTCGGCGGTCGCCAGCAGGGCTTCGGTGGGTTCGACGCTCAGCGACGGCAGCAGCGACCAGCGTCCGCCGGCCTCGCGCGGGGTGTCCATCCGGGGCATCCGCGGCAGCCGGGGGCGTCCGTGCCGGGTGCGTGGGCCGAGCGCGGGACGCGACCGGTGCGCGGTCGATCCGCCGGCCAGTTTGGCGCGTAAAGGGCCGAAAGTGTCGTTGGTGAGGTGCCCCTTCCAGGTCAGTGACCACAGCGCAACGGACGCCGCCAGCCCGGCCGGATCCCCCAGTTGAGCCGCGAGCGGACCGAAGAAGGACGCCCCACTGGCATGCAACGCGGCGAGGAGGGCGATCTCGGTCTCGCCCTCGGGATCGGCCAGCGGCGGCGACGCGAGCGCGATCAGGTCGGCCGGCCACAGCGAGATCCAGCCGTCGTTGCCGGCCAGCGAGCCGTGCCCGCGCCAGATCACCTCGCCGGCGGCGCACAACTCGTCGAGCATCGCCGGCGCGTAGTCGCGCACCCGCGCGGGCAGGATCATCGACTCCAGCGCCGAGGCCGGCACGACCGCCCCGGCCAACTGCTCGACCGCACGCAGCACCCCGTCGATGCCACGATGGACGCCTCCCACCCCTTGCCAGGCGGGCAGGAACGACGCGAAGCTCTCCGCCGGAACCGGTTCGACCTCGGCGCGCAGCGCCGCCACCGACCGGCGCCGGATGATCCGCAGCACCCCGGGATCGCAGAACTCGCGCCCGCTCCGGTCGGGGGTGAACTCGCCCTCGATCAGGCGCCCGTCGGCCACCAGCCGCTTCAGCCCGTCGCGCACCAGCGCCCGTCCGACGCCGAGCCATCCGGCGATCTCATCGATCGTGAATGGCACATGGGTGCGCGCATAGCGGGCGAGCAGATCCCCGAACGGGTCGGCGACCGGATCGGCGAACACCTGCGGCACTCCGGGCGGCAGTGCCACGCCGAGCGCGTCGCGGAGGCGTCCGGCGTCCTCAATCGCCGCCCAGCGTTCCCCGGCCGGGAAGATGCGCCGTGCCTCGGCGAGCGCCTGCACCTGTGCCGGGACGGCGTCCGGATCGGTGGCCCGCGCGGCCAATCCGGACACTGACAAGGGACCGAGGGTGCGCAGCAGGTCGGTGAGGTCGTCGGCGTCCCGGGCCCGGTAGGAGTCGGCGAGGTGCTGCAACTCGGCGTGCGTGCGCGCCAGTGCCGCCGGATCGAGCAGATCGCGCAGCGACAACCCGTCCGAGGTGCCGAGCAGTTCGGCGAGCAGATCCGGGTCGAGCGACAGCGCCGCGGCCCGCTTCTCGGCGAGCGGCTGGTCGCCCTCGTACAGGTATTGCGCGACGTAGCCGAACAGCAGACTGGACGCGAACGGGCTCGGCTTGCGGGTGGTCACCTCGACGACCTGCACCGACCGGGACCGGATCGCCCGCATCAACTCGATCAGCGCGGGCAGGTCGAAGACGTCTTGCAGGCACTCGCGCACCGCTTCCAGCACGATCGGGAACGCCGGATACCGGCTGGCCACCTCCAGCAGCGCCGCCGACCGCTGACGCTGCTGCCACAAGGCCTGACGCTTGCCCGGACGCCGGTTCGGCAAGAGCAGCGCCCGCGAGGCGCACTCGCGGAACCGCGACGCGAACAGCGCCGATCCGCCGATCTGCTCGGTGACCAGCGCAGCGACCTCCTCGGGATCGAGCAGCAGATGTTCCAGCAGCCCCTCCAGCGGATCGGACGAGCGCGCGCCCGGAACGCTGTCGCCCGCGGCGTCCGGGAAGAAACCGTCGCCCCACCCCATGTCGGGCAGGCGCAGCACGATGCCGTCGTCGGCGTGCATCGCCGACACCTCGACGCCGTAGCGCTCGCGCAGCTTCGCGGCGATCGCCAGCGCCCACGGCGCGTGCACCCGGCCGCCGTAGGGCGAATGGATCACCACCCGCCAATCGCCGAGCTCATCGGTGAATCGTTCGACGACCAGCTGCCGGTCGGTCGGCACCAGTCCGGTCGCCTCGCGCTGCTCGGTCAGGTAGGTGAGCAGGTTGGACGCCGCCAGGGCGTCCAGGCCGCCGTCGGCCAGGCGGGCGCGGGCGGCGTCCGGGGCCAGCGAGGACACCTCACGCACGAAGGAACCCAGGGCGGCGCCGAGCTCGGCCGGCCGCCCGATGGTGTCGCCCTTCCAGAACGGCAGCCGGCCGGGATGCCCGGGCGCGGGGGAGACCAGCACCTGGTCGTGGGTGATCTCCTCGATCCGCCAGGTGGAGGTGCCCAGCGTGATCACGTCGCCGGCGCGGGACTCGTACACCATCTCCTCGTCCAGTTCGCCGACCCGCCGCCCGGGACCGTCGCCGACGATGAACACCCCGAACAGCCCGCGATCGGGGATGGTGCCGCCCGAGGTGACCGCGACGCGCTGCGCGCCGCGGCGTCCGGTGAGCGTATTGGTGACCCGGTCCCAGGTCAGCCGGGGCCGGAGTTCGGCGAACTCCTCGGCCGGATAGCGGCCCGACAGCATGTCGAGCACCGCCTCCAGGACGCCGCGGGTGAGCGTCGCGAACGGGGCGGCGCGGCGGACGAGGGTTTCGAGTTCGTCGACGGTCCAGTCGTCGAGGGCCACCATGGCGACGATCTGCTGGGCGAGCACGTCGAGCGGATTCGCGGGCACGGCGAGCGCCTCGATCGCGCCGGTGCGCATCCGTTCCACGATCACGCTGGTGGCGACCAGGTCGCCGCGATACTTCGGGAAGAACACCCCGCGCGAGACCGCGCCCACCTGGTGCCCGGCGCGGCCCACCCGCTGCAAGCCGGACGCCACCGACGGCGGCGCCTCCACCTGCACGACCAGGTCGACCGCACCCATGTCGATGCCGAGTTCGAGCGAACTGGTCGCCACCACGGCCGGCAGCAGGCCGGCCTTGAGCGCCTCTTCGGTTTCGGCGCGCTGCTCGCGCGACACCGACCCGTGATGGGCGCGCGCCACCATGCTGGGGCCGTCCACTCCCGCCGTGTACCAACTCGACCCGTACCCGGTCGAATGCGCCGGCGGCGCCATCCCCCGGGCCTTGCCACGCGGATCAGTACCGGTGCGGCGCTCTTCGGCGATCTCGTTCAACCGCGACGTCAGTGTCTCGGCCAGCCGCCGCGAGTTCGCGAACACCAGTGTCGAGGAGTGCTCCGTCACCAGATCGACGATCCGCTCCTCGACGTGCGGCCAGATAGACGGCTTCGATGCCGGGGCGGACGCGGTGCCATCCGTGGCGGAAGCGCCGGCCTTCGCGGTACTCGCGGCGCGCGTGGACGCTCCCGTACCGTTCGCGTCCGGCGCGGCGGCGTCGGCATCGAGCGTGGTCAGCACGTGATCGCCCGCCCACGGAACAGCCGATCCGGACGCCGTGGGTGCGGACACCGGACCGCCGAGGGAAGCCATGTCCTCCACCGGCACGACCACCTCGAGCTGCCAGCGCTTCTGTGCCGGCGGTGCGACCGTGGTGACCGGACGCCCACCGGCCAGGAACCGGGCCACCTCGTCGAGCGGGCGCACCGTCGCCGACAAGCCGATCCGTTGTGCGGGAGCGGGCAGCAAGGCGTCCAGTCGTTCGAGGGTGAGGGCCAGGTGCGCGCCGCGCTTGGTGCCGGCCACGGCATGCACCTCATCGAGGATGACCGTGCGCACCGAGGTCAGCGCCTCGCGCGCCTGCGAGGTGAGCAGCAGATACAGCGACTCGGGCGTGGTGATCAAGATGTCGTCGGGGGTGCGCGCGAACCGGCGTCGCTCATCGGCGGGCGTGTCGCCCGAGCGGACGCCCACGCTCACCTCGGGCCGTGGCAATCCCAGCCGCGCCGCCGCGTGCCCGATGCCGACCAGGGGTGAACGCAGGTTGCGTTCGACGTCGACCGCGAGCGCTTTGAGTGGGGACACGTACAGCACCCGGCAGCGCTCCAGGGCCTCGGTGGGAGCCGGTTCGGCGGCCAGCCGGTCGATCGCCCACAGGAAGGCCGCGAGGGTCTTACCCGACCCGGTCGGCGCGACGACCAGCGTGTGCTGCCCCGCGCTGATGGACGCCCAGGCGCCCTCCTGCGCCGCGGTGGGCGCGCGGAAGCTGCTGGAGAACCACGCCCGTGTGGCGGGCGAGAATCGCTCCAGCGCGGAGGCGTCCGGCTGTTCGTTCATCACCGCCCACTCTGCCACTGAGCTCTGACAATGTGGGCATGGGTGGGGAGGGGATGCTTCCACGGGGGAAACGTGAACGCCAACGATTGTGGAGAGTTAGGGACGTCCACGTCTGAGAACCGGCTGGGCAATGGGCCGAAGGTATGACTACTATCCTCCTTAGGAGCGGCTGATTGATTCATGACGCCGGTCTCATCGATTGTCCTGTATCGGCACGATGTGGGCGCGTTGATTCGAAACCTGTCGGGGGGCTGGTGACGACCGCGAACTGCGTACCGTACGGCAGGCCTATTGATGAGAATGACCGCTGGGGGATGTGCTCAGGTGACGTCTGGAAGCCAGGCGTCACCTGAGCATGTTAACGGCCTTGTCGCTCCTCAATCCCTGAGAAGTCCGCGGGCATCCGGCGTCGGACCGCTGCGCACCAGGCCCCACGCGGGCGTGAACGCCTGCGCGACCGCGCGCCGTCCGGCGATCGCTTGAGGGTAGTGATCGGGGTACTCGTGCCGGTGCGGACGGCCCTCGGGCGTCCTCGCGCCGCAGTGGGGGCATGCGTTCACCAGCGGCGTCCGTTCATGCGCACGCAGGCGGCCAACAGAATCTCAGCGTTTTTCGTGAGATTAATGTGAGGATATTCGCCGCAGCGCGACACTTCCCGGACCGCCGCCATGAATACCGCGCAGCGCGCGGGATGGTCGAGGGAGTCGAACGGGTCGTTGATGACCGGGACCGCTCCGCCCGCCTCGGCATAACCCGCAGTGAATGCCGACCAACTCGGGTCGTCCAGCAGGCCGGCGGCCCACAATCCTGCTGGGCGGCCCAGATCCCAGGATGCGTCCCCGACGCCGAGCGTGCGCGCGTCGCGGAACAACCAGGCCGGGGTGCCGGGCAGGCGCCCGATCGTGCTGAGCATCAGGCGGCCGTGCACGAGCGTCTTGCGTCCGATCGGCGGCCAGGTGCGCAACAGCGTGCGGCCGAGTTCGCGCAGGATGTCGGTCGATCCGCCGGGGTGGAACGTGTCGGCGCGGGCCAGTGCAGCCTCGACCGCTGCGCGTCCGCCGTGCTCGGGCAGCGGGACCACCTCGGCGCGCGGGATCGCCTGCAGGCGTGCGACCAGTCCGCCGATCTCGCGCCATGGAATCGGGTTGGCGTCCTGGGCCAGCTCGGTGCGGGGCTCGAGCGAGAACAGCCGCCCGTCCGGGGCGCGCATCGGCGTCGCCGACAGCGGTGCGGCGAACAGCGCCCGGACCGGGTCGGTGGACGCGGCCCGTAGTCGTGCGGCGACATCGTCGGTGCGGACGCCCACAGCATGCTTGAGCAGCACGACATCGTCGACCACATGGCTGTCCATGGCTGAACTTTAGGGGTGCGCGGCGTACCGCGTAACCCGGGCTGCCCGGTTATCACCAGGAACGCGCCCTCGATCTACAGGCTGAGGCCGCTGATCTACAGCCCGGTGCCGGTTGCCCTCACGTTATCCACAGGTGCATCCACAGCTGGGGAGAACTACAGGTGTGTAACTCCCGCCGGTCGCCGTCATCGCCGTTTGCCACCGCGGATCTTCATGTCCTCCAGGCAGGTGAGGCTGATATCGATGATCCGCCCCTGCAGGCCACGGTCGCGCATCCCGGCCTCGGCAAGCTCGTGGGCTTCCATCTCGGCGGCGACATCGGCGTCGGCGGGACTGTCCTCATCGATGTGCAGCAGGTAGCGGAACTGGTAGCCGACCAGCACCGGCGTGTAGAGGAAGGTGCCCTGAGGGGTGTAGCTCGCGGCGAACATGTCGTGCTCGTCCTGCTCGGCAAGCAGCTGCTTCCGCTGATCATCGCTGAGGTTCTCGAACCGTCCTTTGACCAGGATGCGGTAGGTGCGCGTCATGCTGGCCCCTCTTCGCGTGTGGCGGCGGTGAACAGCGCCGCGATCTCCGCGGCCAGCGCGCCCGCGTCGGCCCCCGGGTCGCGCAGCAAGGCGGCTGTGTTGTCCAGCACGGTGCGTAGCGCGAACGCCATCGTCGTGGTGTCGAAGGCGCGCATCTCGCCGTGACACTGGCCCTCCTCGAACAGGGCGATCAAGTCGCCGAGGGCGGCCATCGCGCGCTCGCGGTAGTGCTGCGGGTCGACGCGTCCTCGATGCCCGAACACGGCGATCAGGGCGCCCGCGGCGTCCGGGTTCTGAGCGCAGTAGTCAAGAAAAGTGTGGATATATGCCGTCAGTCGTTCCCCGCTGGGAAGGGGTGATGTGAGTGTCTGCTGAAGTTGGGGAGTGAGTTCATCCGCCACGGTCGCGGCCACCGCCGCGGCCAGTTCGTCCTTGCTGGTGTAGTTGCCATGCACGGCGCCCCTGCTGAATCCGGCGTGCTCGGCGACGGCATTGAGCGACGTCGCGCCGACTCCCTGTCGTGCGAACAGCGTGATCGCGGATGCCACCAGGCGTGCGCGGGTTGTCTGCTGGCTTTCCTTGCGCGTCAGTCTGGTCGCGGGTTCGGCTGGCGTTCTCACCTGGTCAATATACATCGAAGTATCTGAATACTGTTCTGTATCTGAAATCTGGAGTGGGTGCTGCTGAGCGGTGGGTGGGTAGTGTGGACCGGTGGCGACGAGCATGGGCGGAATCCTGAGGCGGTACGGGCCCATGGTGTACCTCCCCTCGCTGGTGTTCTCGGTCGGCGAGGGCGCGATGATTCCGCTGATCCCCGTGATCGCGACCCAGCGCGGCGCCGACATTCCGACCGCGGCGCTGATTGCATCCATCCTCATCGTCGGCTCGCTGGTCGGCAATGTGCCCGCCGGGTGGCTGGTCGGACGCCTCGGCGAACGCGCCACCATGGTGATCGCGGGATCGGTCGCCCTGATCGGGGCCGTCGCCTGCGCCCTCTTGCCCGGACTCGCCTGGCTCACCGCGTCCGTGTTCGTGATCGGCCTGGCCGCGGCGGCGTTCGCCCTGGCCAGACATGCATTCATGGCCACCTGGGTGCCGATCGCGTTCCGCGCCCGTGCGCTGTCGCTGCTGGGCGGATCGACCCGGTTCGGCATGTTCACCGGACCGTTCGTCGCCGCAGGACTGCTCGCGCTGTTCGGCAGCGCGGACGCGTCCGTGTGGTTCTTCGCCGCGCTGATGGTGGTGCTCATCCCGTTGGTGTTGTTCGGAAGCGATCCCGAAGAGCGCGCTCGTGCCGAGTCGGACCCCTCATCCGGCGTCCGGCAGGCGGCGTCGCCGGAGGCGTCCGGCACCTCGTCAACGACCTCACCGGGCGGACGATCCGACGGCGTCCTCGCCTCGGCCTGGCGGGCGCGGGAAGTGCTGATGCGGCTCGGCCTGGCCTGCATGATGCTGGCGTCGGTGCGCGCCGCGCGGCAGGTGGTGCTGCCGTTGTGGGGAGTCTCGATCGCGATGGGCACCTCCGACATCGCGCTCGTCGTCGGGTTGTCGGGCGCGGTCGACTTCGCGCTGTTCTACGCTAGCGGCCAGGTGATGGATCGTTTCGGACGTCTGTGGGCGGCCCTGCCTGCGATGGTGCTGATGGGGTCGGGGTTCCTCGCGCTGTCGTTCACCCACGACGTGCCCGGAGGGCACGCCTGGTTCACCGCGTTCGCCGCCCTGCTCGGGCTGGGCAACGGGCTGTCGAGCGGCATCCTGATGACCGTCGGCGCCGACCTCTCCCCGGCCGGATCGACCGCCTCGTTCCTCGGTGCCTGGCGGCTGCTCACCGACACCGGCTCCGCGATCGCGCCGGTGATGGTGAGCGTCGTCGCGGCAGCCGTCTCGCTACCCCTGGCCACCGGCCTGGTCGGCGTCCTCGGTCTGGCCGGCGCTGCAGGACTGCTGCGCTGGGGTCCTCGCTACCTGCCGTCACGCCGCAAGCTCGCCGAGATGCGCGCGTGAGCGCCGAGGCGTCCGGCAGGGCATGAATGCAACATCGTGGTGAATAGACGCACCACGTTTTTACAATGACCGGCGCGCCGGACTGGAAGCAGCCAGCGGCTACACCGCGCCGTGCTTGGCGATGCAGAACTGGTTGCCCTGAGGGTCGGCGAGGGTGATCCAGCGGAAGTTCTCATCGCCACGGTCGCCGACCACGGTCGCGCCGGAGGCCACCAACTCGTCGCGGGCGGCGTCCAGGTCGTCGACGATCAAGTCGAGGTGGATGCGGTTCTTGCCCGGGGTCGGATCCTCGACCTGCTGGATGGCCAGCATCGGTGTGGAGCCGATCATCAGGAACCAGCCCTCGTTTTCCTCCACGATCGGCGCGCCGAGGCGTTCGGCCCACCATGCTGCCAGTGGCCGCGCGTCGGAGGAATCGATCGTGATCATGCCGATAGCGAGTGTCATGTCCTGAGCATAGGGACGCCCTTGGCGCCTGCCTACCCTTGCGGCGGACGCATGTGAAGCGGGCCGCCGAGAGCGTCCGTTGTGATGCCGACACGTTCTCCGCGTTCATCTCCTGCGCCCGCCGGCAGGTCAGCCGGCGTCGCGGGCTTGGGCGAGCGCGGCATCCAGCATCGGTTCGGTCAGGCGTCCGGTGAAGGTGTTGTGCTGACTGGGGTGGTAGCTGCCCACCAGCGTGACCGTCCTTCCGTCGGGCAGTGTGAGAAGCGCCTCGGCGCCATGCCCGAAACGCGGCTTCGGCCGCGGAACACCCCAGCCGAGGCGGCGTACCGCCGCCAACGCGACGTCCCAGCCAAAACCACCCAGCGCGAGGATCGCCCGTAGCCGGGGCGCACTCAAGGCGAGGTCGCGGTCGAGCCAGGCGCTGCAGGTGTGCTTCTCCTCGACGGTCGGCTTGTTCTCGGGAGGCGCGCAGCGCACCGGTGCGACGAGCCGGACGCCGGACAGTGCCAGCCCATCGCCGGCATGCGTCGCCGTCGGCTGATTGGCCATGCCCGTGCGGTGCATCGACGCGAACAACCAGTCGCCCGACTTGTCACCGGTGAACATGCGCCCGGTGCGGTTGGCGCCGTTGGCGGCGGGCGCGAGCCCGATCACCAGCACGGTCGCCTCGGGATCACCGAACGACGGCACCGGACGCCCCCAATACGGCTGATCGGCGAACGATGCCCGGCGCCCCGTGGTGGCGACCTCCTCACGCCAAGCCACCAGGCGCGGACAGGCGCGGCACACCGAGACCCGGGCATCCAGTTCGGCGGGAGTGGTCGCGCCAGACGCGAGGGCGAGCACCTCGCTCGCCGAATGAGCGACGGGCGTCGATGCCGTCGCGGGATCGCCGGGCCAGCCGGTCCCCGGCGGAACCGGGGAGGAGAACAGGTCCCCGGTCAGCGGATGCTGATCCTTCATCGATCGAGCATACGACGATCCGCGGGA
Organism: Propioniciclava sp.; assembly: GCF_047602245.1. Taxonomy (GTDB): domain Bacteria; phylum Actinomycetota; class Actinomycetes; order Propionibacteriales; family Propionibacteriaceae; genus Propioniciclava. Next base: position 1,597,603 of record NZ_JASGHT010000001.1, on the reverse strand, counting down.
CGTCGCCGGGGCCGGTCCTGGGAGCCGTCGTGGGCCGACCTGCCATGATCGGGCCCAGAGTCGGAGCCGTTGCGAGCTGGCCTGCCGTGATCGGTCCAGGAATGGAGCGGTTCAAGCGATCCGCGGTGATCGGGCTAAGAAATTGTCGGTTTCAGAGCCGTGGCTGGCTCGTTTCGCCGCTTGGGCCAAGGTGTGGTCGGTATGCGGTCCGAACGGGGGCTTTATGACGACAACAACGTAGCCCTAGCGTGAAATCACGCCGGAGACCCGCGTTATTCCGACCATATCTTGGTCCGATGCGCCGAGCGCGTGCGGCCACGGACACCCGCGCAGCCCCGATCGCAAGAAGGTGTGTCTGTCACCTGGATCTCGCGTCCGTCATGCGAGGTTCTGCACAACTCGAAGCTCGACGCCTTGGGCGTGATCTGGATCTTGCGTCCGTTGTACGCATGGAGCCCGTAGTCACCTGCGTGAGGTCTTGTGCCGGGGGTGTGTCGTCGCGAGCGCATGCCAGGTGCTGGCCGTGACCACCACGCCGAGAGTCCCGACGGCCGCGAGAGTGAGCGCCGTCGCGGACAGGCCTGCCGCGGCACCGAGTGAGCCGGCGATGGGGTAGGTGAATAGGTAGCAGGCGTGGGACAGCGAGAACTGGGCGGCGAACACGGCGGGCCGGTTGGTCTCGTCCGAGTTGCGCCGCAGCAGGCGCGCCGACGGGGTGAGAACGCCCGAGGTTGCCGCGCCGAGCAAAGTCCACAGGGCCAGGAGCATCCACCACTGTGCGGTGCCGTCCGCCCACCATGACACGGTGCTGCCCGCTGACCCCTGCGTGGTGCCGCCTGCCCAGCGGATCACGGCGCCATCGCCCCACCCGATGACCCCGGCCGCGACTCCCAGCAGGACGGGCAGCGCTGCACCGCACAGCAGCATGACGCCCCGGTCGGACCGTGACTCGAGCAACCGTGGAAGACCGAGCGCCACCACCATCGAACCGGTGCCGTAGCCGGCCAGCAGCACCGCGACATCCGGTTGGGGCCGCCCGAGTTCGCCTTGAACGAGGACGACCGTGTTGATGATCACCATCGCCGTCGCGCTCGCCACCACCAGGTTCAGGCCGATCAGCCCACGCAGTTCGGGCCGCGCCGCAAAGATCCGGACGCCGCAGGTGAGCCGTTCGAAGAACCGTGCCCGTGCCGACTGCGCGTCCTTCAGCAACCGGGCGTCCGGGGATGAGGAGCCGTGTCCGTGCCGGCGGGGTGTTCCCGGCAGTCGTGACCACCCCACCAGCAGTGCTGAACCCAGGAAGCCGACCACCGTGCCGGCGAACAGGTCGTGGTAGCTGAGCACCGTCAGCAGTACAGCCGCGATCATCGGGCTGACCAGGGATTCCAGGTCGTAGGCAAGCCGTGACAGCGACAGGGCGCGCGTGTAGTCGTCCTCGTCGGGCAGCACCGACGGGATCACGGCCTGGAAGGTGGGCGTGAACGTCGCCGACGCCGACTGGAGCAGGAAGATCAGCACGTAGATCTGCCACGCCTGGGTCACGAACGGCAGGCTGACCGCGACCGCCGCGCGCAGTAGGTCGGACGCGATGAGCACCGGTGTGCGGGGTAGCCGTGCGGTGAGGGCGGTCGTCACGGGCGCGACGGCCACGTAGGCGACCATCTTGATCGTCATCGCCAGCCCGAGCACGACGCCGGCATCGCCGCTGGCGATGTCGAAGGCGAGCAGACCGAGCGCAATGGTGAGCAGACCCGTGCCGAGCAGAGCGACGATCTGCGCCCCGAACAGCCGAGCGTAGACCGGGTTGCGCAGAACGGTGATCATGACCGGATCTCCGCGGGGACTACGGCTGGGGTGCGCGGTGATGCGGCGGGATCTGCCCGTTCGCGACCGCATGCTCGGCCTGTTTGACGGCTTCGATCACCAGCGCGAGCGCGTGCTCGTCGCTGAGACGGTAGAGCACGCTGGTGCCCTCCTGCCGGGTGGTGACCATGCGTGCCATCCGCAGCCGGGCCAGGTGCTGGGAGACTCCCGATGGCTTCTTGCCGACGATCTCCGCGAGCGCGTTGACCGGCAACTCGCCTGCGCGCTTGAGGGCGAGCACGATCCTGATCCGAGTCCGGTCCGACAGTAGCGCCAGAACCTCGGCCGCCAGGTCGATGTATTCCGGCGACGGATCGAACTCACCAACGTTAGTATCCGCGTGCATACGCGGATACTAACAGAGTGGACGCCTACTGAGCTGGCGTCTGGTGGGATGGCGTGCGCTGAGGTGGTGTCGGCGTTCCTCGCGCGCACGAGTTGCACCCTTGCCGACGAGATTTCGTGCGCAAGGGTGCAACTCGTGCGCAAGAGCGGGGTGAACATCAAAGTGGCGTCTGACTCGTGCGCGACGGTGCAACTCGTGCGCGCGGCCGGGGCGCCGCGGTAGCCGTGATGGAGTGGCGAACACGCCGGATCAGGCGAGCAAGGCAGCGCCCAAGGCTCCGACGGCCTGTCCGGACGGCAGGGTGATGATGCGGTGGTCGAGTGCCAGCGAGGCCACGAATGCGGACGCCGCGGCTTGAGCCCGCAACAACGCGCGGGTCTCGTCGACCAATCCCGGTGCGACGTGGATCACGCCGCCGGTGAGCACCACGACGGGGGAGCCGAGCGCGAGCACCGAGACCTGCACGGCCGCAGCGATCCCGGTGCAGATCCGGTGTACCTCCTCGCGGGCCGCCGGATGGCCGGCCCGGGCGGCGTCCACCAAGGTGGGCAGCGCCACGCCGGGCACTCCCGCCAGTCGTGCCGAGATCCCGCCGCCGCCCGCGAACGCCTCGATGCAGCCGCGCTGGCCGCATCCGCACCAGGGCCCGGCCGGGTCGATCGGCAGATGCCCGACCTCGCCGGCCTCGTTGCCGGGGCCGCGGACGAGGCGTCCGTCGACGATGGCAGCGGCGGCGACGCCGGTGCCGATGTTGACCAGGGCGAGGTCGTCCTCGCCGAGCAGCTGGCGGGCGCCCAGTGCGGCGGCTTTCACGTCGTTCTCCACGCGTACGGGGACGCCCCAGGCCCGGCTGAGCCGCGCGCCCAGCGGCAGGTGATCGATCTCCAGGTTGACCGCGGAGCGCACCTCGCCGGTGGCGGCATCCACCAGCCCGGGAATCCCGACTCCCGCCGACCCGATCTCGACCCCGGCGGCGTCGAGGCAGGCGAGCGCGACCCGCATGCAGGTGGCGAAGACGCCGGCGGGGCCTGTCTCGGTGGGGGCCACCTGGTCGGCCAGCACCGATCCGTCCGGCGCCAGGATGACGCCGTGGGTTTTGCTGCCGCCCACGTCGAGTCCGAGCCGGAAGCCAGGACCGCCGGGCGAATCGTCCCCCGCGTGGGCGGGGTGAGCCGGCGTCCGGTGCCGGTCGTGTCGTCCCGCGTGCAGGCAACCCGAGCCGGGACCGATCGCCGTCATGACATCCCCCGCGCGAGCAGGCCGAGCACCGTGAGCGCGGTCGCGCGCCCGGCGCCGAAGGTGGCGACATCGGCGAGCGCCCCATCGCCGATGTCGGGCCAGCCCAGGTCGACGATCACCGCATCCGGACGCCGTGCGCGCACGAACGCACAGGCCGCGGCAAGGAACTCCACCCGATGCAGATCCCGCCCTTGCACGACCAGGGGCCGCTCGGGGTGGGATGCCAGCAGCTGGCCGAGCGCGTCGAGGTCGGACGCCGTCGCGCACGTCGCACCCGGCAGCGTCGCCGCCACTTCTCCGGCGAGATGCTCGCCGATCCCCCACGGCACCGCACCGGCGGCCATGTTGTCGGCCGAGGCCAGCCGCACGATCACGGGTGCCACCAGGGGCGGGAGCGGGCGCCGCGTCCAGAACGCTGCGGCGTCCACCGGCACCGGACGCCGCAGCGCGGCCACTCCTGCCGAGAGTGAGGCGACGCGTCCGGCCGCCTGGTAGATGCGCGCCTCGCTGAGCCGGCCGTCGCGGAGGGCGTCCAGCACATGGCGGCGAATGGAGGCCAGCAGTACCGCGCTGGACCGGGTGCCCAGGCAGAGCAGGTCGACTCCGGCGGCGAGCGCGAGGACGGCCGCCTCAGGGATGCCGCGCTCAGCGCTGACCCCCTTCATGTCGAGGGCGTCGGAGATGATCGCCCCTTCGAAGCCCAGTTCGTCGCGCAGCACTGTCAGGCCCGGCCGGGACAGGGTCATCGGCATGATCGGGTCGAGGACGGGCACCAGCAGATGCGAAGTCATCACGGTCAGGCTGCCGGCCGCCACCGCGGCCCGGAACGGCGCGAGTTCGCGCGCGTGCAGTTCCTCGAGTGAGGCCCCCACCACAGGCAGTTCGTGGTGGGAGTCGGCGGTGGTGTCGCCGTGCCCGGGAAAGTGCTTGGCGGACGCCGCCACGCCGGCCCCTTGCAGGCCCCGGATGTAGGCGCCCACATGCCGGGCGACCAGCGCCGGATCGGCCCCGAAGCTGCGCACCCCGATCACCGCATTGTGCGGATTGGAGTTCACATCGGCGACGGGCGCCAGGTTGAGATCGACCCCGGCCAGGCGCAATTCGATGCCGATGGCGCGCCCGACGCGTTCGGTGGCGCCGGTCTCATCGAGGCGTCCCAGATAGGCCGCCGACGGGTGCGGGGAGCCGTCGCGGTGGTGCAACCGGGTGACGTCGCCGCCCTCCTCGTCGATCGCGATCACGGTCGCGGGGCGGGCGGCGTGGATCGCGCCGGTGAGCGCGGCCAGTTGGGCACGGTCGGTGACGTTGCTGCCGAACAGGCACACCGAGCCGAGCCCGGCGCCCAGCTGGTCGGCGAGCCATCCGGGCAATTCGGGCCCGGTGAATCCGGGCATCAGGGTGGCGTTGATGGCGGTGGCCAGATCGGGGGTGTTCATCAGCCCTTCACCGCCCCCGCGACCAGGCCCGAGGTGAGGCGTCCCTGCACGATGAGGAAGAACACGATCACCGGCACGGCGACCAGGGTGGAGGCCGCCATCACCTGGCCCCAGTCGGTTTCGCGGGCGGCGCTGGATTGCAGGAAGCCGCGCAACCACAGCGGCAGCGTCCGGTATTGCTCCGATTGCAGGATCACCAGCGCGACGGTGAACTCGTTCCAGGCTTGCAGGAACGCATACACCCCGGACGCCACCAGGCCGGGCGCCAGCAGCGGCAGGGTGATCCGGAAGAAGGCCTGGGTGCGGCTGAGGCCGTCCACCATGGCGGCCTCTTCGAGGTCGGCGGGGACGCCGGCGACGAAGCCGCGCAGCATCCACACCGTGAACGGCACCACGGCGGCCACGTACAGGATCGAGACGCCGATCACCGAGTTGAGCAGGTTCAGCGAGCTCAGCATCTTGTATTGCGCGATGAACAGTCCCTCGGCCGGCAGCATCTGGATGAACAGCACCGCCAGCACGAACGAGGTGCGCCCGCGGAACTTGAAGCGGCTGATCGCGAGTGCGGCCATGAAGGCGAACAGCAGGCAGAACGCCACCGAGGTGAGCGTGACGGCCAGGCTCATCCCGAGCGCGGGCCAGAAGTTGCCGTGGGCGAGGACGCCGGCGAAGTTCTCCAGCGAGCCGCCCGCCGGCCAGAATCGCGGTGTGGTCGAGGTGAGGGTCACGTTCGGCAGCAGGGACGAGTTCAGCATCCAGTAGACCGGGAACGCCCAGACCAGCGCGACGGCGATGGCGACGAAGGACGCCAGCACCCGGGCGGGCCGGACGCGGCGGCGAGTGCGGGCGGTGCGGGGACGGGCGGTGGCGACGGTCATCAGGAATCCTCCTTGATCAGTTGCCTCACGTAGAACGAGCTGAGCACGATGGTGAGCGCGAGCACGAACACCGACAGCGCCGAGGCCATCCCGAAGTCGGAGGAGCCCACGCCGACCCGGTAGATGTAGGTGCCGAGCAGGTCGGTGGAGGAGATGGGGGCGTCGGCGTCCTGCAGCATCTTGATCTGGGCGAAGACGCGCAGGTCCCAGATGATCTGCAGCAGCATGACGATCATCAGCACCGGCCGGATCATCGGCACGGTGATCCAGATGAACCGCCCCACGCCGCCCGCGCCGTCCAGTTGGGCGGCCTCGATGACCTCCTCGGAGATCTGGGTGAGGCCCGCGTAGACCGAGAACGCGACGAACGGCACCGACATCCACACCACGATGATGGTGGCGACCAGGTAGAAGCTGAGCGGTTCGGCGAGCCAGTTGTGGTGGGTGAAACCGAAGCCTGCGCTGGTCAGCAGCCAGTTGATCACGCCGCGGCGCCAGTCGAACAGCCAGATCCACACCGTCATGGCGGCGATCACCGGCATCGCCCAGGCGAGCAGCAGCGCGATCTGCAGGATCAGGCGCGGCGCGGCCGGCACCACCTTCATCAGCAGCGCGAGCAGGACGCCCACCACCACGGTGATCGCCGCGTTGACCAGGCAGAACACCAGCGAGCGCAGCACCACCGACCACACGGCCGGATCGGTGAACAGGCGGGCGTAGTTGGCCGGGCCGACGAACACGGGCGGCTGCCCGAACTGCTGGGCCAGCCCGTAGGTGTGCACCGACGTCACGAACTGCCAGCCCACCGGGTAGGCCAGCGCGACCAGCAGGATGCCGATCGCGGGGGCGATGAGCAGGTAGGGCGCGATCGGCTGGCGCCGCTTTGCGGGCGGGGCGGACGCCGCGCGCGGTGGGGCGGATGCGGTCATGCGTGGACGCCTTCCGGAAAGTGAAGGCGGGCTTGCCGGGTGCGGAGCCGGCAAGCCCGCCAGATCGGGTGGGGGACCAGTGACTAACGCTGGCCGTTGAGCAGCGGCGTGAAGATCGCGTCGTACTCGGCGGTGAGGGCGGTCAGGTCGGCTCCGTCGGCCACCTTGGCGAAGAACTCCTCCAGCTTGCCGGAGGCTTCGACGCCGGCCCATCCGACGGCGGCCGGGGTCAGCTTCGAGTTGGACGCCGACTCGATCAGCGTCTTCGCGAACTGGTCATCGCCCAGGCTCGAGGTGTAATCGGAGTTGGCCGGGCCGAGGCCGTTCTCACCGATCATCTTCTGGTACTCGGGGCTGAAGATGATCCGCAGCAGTGCGCGGGCACCTTCCTGGTTCTTCGATGCCTTCGAGATGCCGATGTTGGATCCGCCGGCGAAGACCGGGCCGGCTTGCCGTCCTCACCGGGCAGCGCGTAGACGCCGAACACGTCGTCGTTCCAGACCCGGGCCGGCTTGCCGTCCTTGGTGGTCAGGTCGCCGATCGAGGAGTGCGCCCATCCCGGCGCCATGATCGAGGCGGCGGCCAGGCTGGTGGAACCGGTGACGTTCTTGTTGTCGTCCACGATGGAGTCGGAGTCGTTGATGTACAGCCACGGCGTCTGATCCTTGGCGGTGCTCGGGGCGTTCGAGGCCGACTTCTGGATCTCCTGCAGCTGCTGCAGGCCCTTGATCGTGTTCGGGTCCGACAGGGTCGACTTCCAGCTGCCGCCCTCCTTCTTGGCAAGCTCGCCGCCGTTGGCGAAGATCCACGAGATGCCGTTGCGCCAATCCTGGCCACCGATGAAGAAACCGGAGAAGTCGGCGATGTTGCGCGGGTTCTTCTCGGCGATCGTCGTGACGGTCTGGTTGAACTCAGTGAGCGTCTTCGGGACGCTGACACCGGCCTCGGTGTAGATGTCCTTGCGGTAGAACACGTAGCGGGAGCCGAAGTAGTACGGCAACGTGTAGTTCTTGCCGTCCACCTTGCCGACGTCGACGAAGGACTGCAGCAGCTTGTCGCCGCCCAGTTCGGTGTACAGATCGCTGATGTCGCTGAACGCGCCCACGTTGGTGAAGGTGGGCGACTGCGTATTGCCCAGCTCGACCACGTCGGGGGTGTTGTTGGCGTCCGGCAGGGCGGTGGTCAGCGAGTCCACCAGCGATCCCCAGGCCTGCTGCTCGATGGTGAGCGTGCCGCCGGTCTTCTCGGTGTAGGTCTTCTTCAGGTAGTCGCGCAGGGCGTCCGGGGTGTCGCCCCCGGCCAGCCACAGTTTGATGTTCTGGCCCTTGGGCTCGCCGGGAGCCGAAGGTGAGGCCGCGCCGCCGCCGGTGGTGCAGGCGGTGAGCGCGAGGGCGGTGGCGCTGGTGAACGCGATCGCCGACAGCAGCTTCTTCATCGGGACTTTCCTTTCAATGTGGGACAACGGTGGCCTACGGTCTGGGGTGGTTCAGGTGACGCCGAGTTGGCCGCGCAGGACGAGGGCGGCGGCTCCGAGGAGGGCGGCGTCCTCGCCGAGCGTGCTCGCGGCGACGTTGAGGTGCGGGCGGAAGTCGGAGCGGGTGAGGCGGACGATCTCGTCGCGGGTCTGGCCGATCAGGGTCTCGGCGACCAGGTCGGACGGCCCGCCGATGACCAGGTGCTCCAAGCCGAGCATCCCGACCACTGGGGCGAGGGTGGCGCCGAGGCGGCGTCCGGCGTCGGCGAGGACGGCCTCGCGGTCCTCCGGTGCCTGGGCCAGCCGGGCGCGCAGGGCGGGCACGGACGTCCAGGTCTCCAGGCAGCCGGTCTTGCCGCACCCGCACGGCCCCCCGTCCGGGTCGACCACGACGTGGCCGATCTCGCCGGCATCGGCCGCGGTTCCCCGCACCAGTGCGCCGCCGATGAGCAGGCCTGCGCCGACGCCGCGCGAGATGCGGACGCGGACGAGGGTGCCCGGGAAGCCGCCGAAGCGGTGCTCGGCCTGCGCGGAGGCGTTGGCGTCGTTCTCGACATGAACCGGGAAACCGAGGGCACCGGACAGCGTGGCGCCGAGCGGAGTATCCCGCCAGCCCAGGTTGGGGGCGAGCTGCACGGTGCCGTCGGGGGCGACCGTGCCGGGCGTCGCCACCCCGAGGCCGAGGATCGGCTGCTCGGCGGCGTCCGCCAGTGCGCGGGCGAGGTCGAGGGCGGCGCACACGGCGTCCTCTCCGCGCTCGCCGGCCAGGACCCGCTCGCGGGTGGCGAGCACCTCGCCGAGCGGGGACACCACGACGCCGCGGAACCGCTGCGGCCCGGAGACATCGAGGGCGAGGATGGCGCGCGAGGCGGGGTTGATGGTGAGCATCGTGGACGGTTTGCCGGGCCGGCTGGCCCCGCTGGTGCCCGATTCGACCACCAGATCATCGCCGATCAGCTCGGCGACCAGGTCGGACACGGTGACCTTGGTGAGTCCGGTGGCGCGCGCGAGGTCGGCGCGGGACTGGTGGGGCGCGTCGTACAGCGACTGCAGGACGAGGGCGCGGTTGCTCCGGCGCGCGTCCTCGGGACGCAGTGTGCGGCGTGTCCCTCGTTCCATGTGGTTAGTAAACCTAACTAACAAACCTGTCGCAAGGGTTTGCCGGCCCGTTATCGAAGTGTTAACCGGCGCCGCCGCGGCTGGCCCGGTTTTCTCGGGACGACCGGCCTCAGGGAAGATGGACGGCGTGTCTGCCGTCAACGCCCGCGCTCCGCACCCCGTGTGGGGGCCGGACGCCACCAGCACCGCCGTGCTGGCCGGGGCGGTCGCCATCGTGTGGGTGGTGGCCAAGCTGGTCTCCGTGTGGGGCTGGGTGATCGCGCCCGGCGAATACGGCGACACCTTCTACTACTTCACCGCCGCCCAGCAGGCCGCCACCGGCGGTGGTGTCGCCGAGGCGATGCGCGAGTACCCGACCCCCGCCGCGCTGCTGCTCATGCTGCCCTACGAACTGGGTGCCACCCACCATGACAGCTACCGGGGTGCCATCGTGTGGATGACCTCGATCGCCGATGCCGCCTTCGCGCTGGTGCTCGGACGCCGGCTGGGCCCGGTCCCGGTGCTCGCCTGGGTCGCGATCACCTCATCCCTCGGCCAACTCGCGCTGCTCCGCTTCGACATGCTGCCCGCCGCGGTGGCAGGCCTGGCCGTCCTGTTCGCCATGGCCGGACGCGGCGGTGCGGCGTCCGCCCTCGTCGCCCTCGGCACGGGGCTCAAGATCTGGCCGATCGTGCTGATGCCGCTCACGCTGCGCCACGGACGCCTCGCGCGCCCGGCGGTCGTCCTCGCGGGCGTCGGTACCGCCCTCGTCGCGCTGAGCATCGCCGTCGGCGGGGTCGGCCGGCTGCTCTCGCCGCTGGGCTACCAAAGCGACCGCGGACTGCAGATCGAGGCGGTCGCGGCCACCGTGCCGATGTTCACCTGGGCGCACGACGAGGCCTATCAAGTCTGGTACTCGACCTTCCATGCGTTCGAGGTGCTCGGTCCGGGCGTCGAACTGTGGCTGCGGGTGGCCCAGGGGGCATCCTGGTTCGGGCTGGTCGCCTGCCTCGGCCTGCTCGCCCGCTGGTGGTGGAACGGTGCGCCGGCGTCCGGGATCGGCTGGCTCGCGATCACCCTCGTCGGCACCTTCGTGGTCACCTCGCGTGCCCTCAGCCCGCAATACCTGCTCTGGTTGGCGGCTCCCGCCGTGGTCGTGCTCGGGTATGCCTGGAACGCCGCCTGGCGGGAGCGTGATCCGGCCACCCCGGGTCGTGCCGGGTCGGCCGACGGCCCGGGGCTCGCCGCGGGTGCCTCGGACGGGCCCGGCGAGGACGCCCCCGGCCTGGTCGCGGCGCTCGTGACGGTGGCCGGCGTCCTGATCCTGTGCGCCCTCACCACCGCCGTCTACCCGGTCTACTACGGCGGAATCACCGGCCGCGGCGACACCACCGGCCACACCCTGCTGCTCCTCGCACTACGCAACGTAGGACTTTTGCTGCTGGTGTCGTGGTCCGCAGTGTGTGCCTATTTCAGTGCGCCGGGGCGGACCAAATTCAGGGCTGGGTCTGGTGTGAGGTAGTTGAAGGCACCACAATAGGCGCGTCACTCGGACGGAAGGGGGCGCATGCCCAAGCACCACGTCGTGATCATCGGATCCGGCTTCGGCGGCCTATTCGCAGCCAAGGCGCTGCGCAAGGCGGACGTCGACATCACCCTGATCGCGAAGACCTCGCACCACCTGTTCCAGCCGCTGCTCTACCAAGTGGCGACCGGCATCCTGTCCGAGGGATCGATCGCGCCCGCCACGCGCGAGATCCTTCACAAGCAGGACAACGTCAAGGTCCTGCACGGCCTGGTCACTGACATCGACGTCGAGGCGCGCACGGTCACCCACCGCATGCACGACGCCCAGATCACCACCAGCTACGACTCGCTCATCGTCGCCGCCGGTGCCGGGCAGTCCTACTTCGGCAACGACCACTTCTCCACCTTCGCGCCCGGCATGAAGTCGATCGACGACGCCCTCGAGCTGCGCGCCCGCATCTTCTGGGCCTTCGAGCGCGCCGAGCGCGAAACCGACCCCGAACGCCAGCGCCGCCTGCTCACCTTCGTCGTCGTCGGCGCTGGTCCCACCGGCGTCGAGATGGCCGGCCAGATCCGCGAACTCGCCTCGATCACCCTGCGCAACCAGTTCAAGATGTTCGACCCCAACGACGCGCGAGTCATCCTGCTCGACGGCGCGAAGCAGGTGCTGCCGCCCTTCGGCGAATACCTGGGCCGCAAGACGCAGGAATCCCTGGAACGCTCCGGCGTCGAGGTCGTGCTCAACAGCATTGTCACCGACCTCAACGGCCGCTCGGTCACCTACAAGAACGCCGACGGTGAACTCGTCACCATCGACTCCACCTGCAAGGTGTGGGCGGCCGGCGTCCAAGGCAATGTGCTCGGCAAGACCCTCGCCGCGCAGACCGGAGCCGAACTCGACCGGGCCGGGCGCGTCATCGTCAACCCCGACCTCACGCTGCCCGGTCACCCCGAGGTGACCGTCATCGGCGACCTCGCCTTCGTGAAGGGCGTGCCCGGTGTCGCCCAGGGCGCCATTCAGGGCGGACGCTACGTGGCCGCCCGGATCGCCGACCAGGTCGCGGGGCGTCCGGTCGACGACAAGCCATTCGTCTTCAAGGACAAGGGCTCGATGGCGACCATCTCGAAGTTCTCCGCCGTCGTGAAGGTGGGCAAGATCGAGTTCACCGGCTTCTTCGCCTGGGTGGCCTGGCTCGGATTGCACCTGCTCTACATCGCCGGCTTCAAGGGCCGCGTCACCACGCTGCTGCACTGGGTGCTGAGCTTCGTCGGCCGGGGCCGCTCCGAGCGCGTCACCACCAACCAGCAGCTGGTCGGACGCCTCGCGCTGGAGTCGCTGGGCCAGAACGTCACGGCGAAGCTGCTCCGTGGTGAAAAGGGCGGCACCGACCAGGCACGTACCGAGAACTAGTTCGCGCTGCCGCTGAGGCTGTCCTTGGGTTGAGGTTTGTCTGTGGGGCCGAGTGGGGTCCGGGTGGTGGGGCCGCCGCCAACCACCCTGCCGCGCTGACGCACGGCAGGGGGCCAGGACCATCCACGGCTGCGGCCCCACCACCCGGACCCCACTCGGCCAAGTCCTCAGGGTGTCTCGCGTTGGGTGCCGGGCGTGACGCCTGTTGAGGTCAGGCGGGACGCGTTGCGGGGCTCGACTTGGCGGTGAGCGACGGGTCGCGCTGGACGATGTCGCCCAGCGTGCTGTCGATCGCCGCGAGAACGCTGTCGTCCAGGGTGACGCCGACGGCGGCCACGTTCGAGGTGACCTGCTCGGGACGAGAGGCTCCCACGATGGCGCCGGCGACGTTGTCGTTGCTGAGCACCCAGGCGATGGCGAGCTGCGCCATGGTGATGCCCAACTCATCGGCGATCGGCTTGAGGTTCTGCACCCGGGTCAGCAGGTCGTCGTTCATGAAGCGGGCGATGGTCTGAGCGCCGCCCTTGGCGTCCGTCGCGCGCGACCCGGCGGGCACCGGCTGGCCCGGCAGGTACTTGCCGGTGAGCACGCCCTGGGCGATGGGCGACCAGACGATCTGGCTGAGGCCCTGCTCGCGGCAGGCGGGCACGACCTCGCCCTCGATGACGCGCCACAGCATCGAGTACTGCGGCTGGTTCGAGATCAGCGGGACGCCCAGTTCGCGGGCGATCGCCTGGCCGGCGCGGATCTGGTCGGCGGTCCATTCGCTGACGCCGATGTAGAGCGCCTTGCCCTGGCGGACGACGTCGGCGAACGCCTGCATCGTCTCTTCCAGCGGGGTTTCGATGTCGTAGCGGTGCGCCTGGTAGAGGTCGACGTAGTCGGTCTTCAGGCGGCGCAGTGAGCCGTTGATCGACTCCATGATGTGCTTGCGGGACAAGCCTGCGTCGTTGTGCCCCTTCGGGCCGGTGGGCCAGTAAACCTTCGTGAAGATCTCCAGGCTTTCGCGGCGCTCGCCGGCCAACGCCTCGCCCAGCACCGATTCGGCCGCCGTGTTGGCGTACACGTCGGCGGTGTCGAAGCTGGTGATGCCGGCATCGAGCGCGGCGCGCACGCACGCCTTCGCGGCGTCGTTCTCGACCTGCGACCCGTGGGTGAGCCAGTTGCCGTAGATGATCTCGGAGATCTTCAGGCCCGAGTTGCCCAGGTAGCGGAACTGCATTGGGGTGCGTCCTTTCGGTGGGGAGTCACCTCCCATCCTGCCACCGGCACCCGCCTGGGGAGTGGGTGGGAGCAAGGTCGTCCGTCCCAGCGTTGGCATCGCGGGCCGGCGCGCCACAATGGGTGGCATGCCGCACGACGCCGAGGGTCCCGATCTGACTGTTCCGCTCGCCCGGACGCCGCCGCTGGTCCTGCGCGGGCGCACCTTCGATGCGGGGCGTCCGGCCGTGATGGCGATCGTCAACCGCACCCCCGACTCGTTCTACGTGACCACCGGGACGCGCGGCGTCGACGAGGCGCTGGCCGGGCTCTCGGAGGCGGTGGCCGCCGGGGCCGACCTGGTGGACGTGGGCGGCGTCCGCGCCGGGCAGGAGGGCGACTGGGTCGATGTCGCCGAGGAGGTGGCCCGGGTGCGCCCGTTCCTGGTGGCGGCGCGTGAGGCGTTCCCGGATCTGCTGATCAGCCTCGACACCTGGCGCAGCGAGGTGCTGGAATCCTGCGCCGATGTCGGTATCGACCTGGTCAACGACACCTGGGCCGGGGCCGACCCCGACCTGGCGGCGGCTGCGGCCGCGTTGGGTGCCGGGTATGTCGTCTCGCACACCGGTGGGCTGCCGCCGCGCACCGACCCGGTGAACATCTCCTACGGACCGGATCCGGACGACGTGGTGGCCTCGGTGCTGGACGGTCTCGCGCAGGGAGCGCAGCGGGCGGTGGACGCCGGCGTCCGGCCCGAGGCGGTGCTCGTCGATCCCACGCTCGACTTCGGTAAGACCACCCGCAACTCCTTGCGCGTGCTGCGGGCGACGGGGCTCGTCGCGGGGCTGGGGTATCCGGTGCTGCAGGCGATCTCGCGCAAGGACTTCGTCGGAGAGACGCTGGGGCTTCCGGCGTCCGAGCGGCTCGAGGGATCGCTGGCGGCGACCGCGGTGGCCGCCTGGCTCGGGGCGACGGTGTTCCGCACCCATGACGTGCGCGCCACGCGCCGGGTGCTCGACATGGTGGCGTCCGTTCGCGGGGACCGTCCGCCGGCCGTCGCGGTGCGTGGTGAACCGGCCTCGCGCTGACCCGGCGGGTGCTTGCGGGGCGGCCGTGCCCGGACTCGACTTCGGAAAACTAGTCAGTACGACTATAGTTGACGGCCGGCGCGAATAATCGCGACCAAAGTGAGAGGCGCTCGCCCGCCCCACATCCCGCACCCCGACCTACCGTGGACATCACCATGAGCACCACTCAGACCCGCATCCCCGACTCCGATCTCGATTTCGGCCTCGATCCCGCGCGCGCCCGTGCCCCGCACGATGCCCGTGCGCTGTTCCGTGACGACCGCGCCGCCTCTGCATCGCGCGCCACCCCGGACGCCGACCGGGCCTCCGCGCGCCCGGTGGCGGACGAGCCGGAGGAGACCCCCGAACCGCCGAAACTTTCGCTGTCGCCCTCAGGCCTGACCGCGGGCGCGATGGCGGCGGTCACGTCGGCCGTCGTCGGGTCGCACCTGGGCACTGCGGGCACCCTGATCGGCGCGGCCGTCGGTTCGCTGGTGGGCGCGGTGGCTACCGCGCTCTACTCGTTCAGCCTGCAGCGCACCTGGCATGCCGTGCGCACGGCGCGCCGGGCTGATCGCGGCCGTGCCGCGGATGAGGTGGCCACGACGCAGACCGCCCGGACCGCCGCGGAGCCGGCACCCGCCCAGGCGCGAGCCTCGCAGGAGCGCGCCACCCAGCGCGGGTCGCGCCGGATCACCCCGGTGGCGCTGACCGCCTGGATCGCCGTCACTGCCGTCGCCGCCTTCGCGGTGGCCCTCGCCGTCATCACCGGGATCGAGAAGGTCGGCGGCGCATCGTTGTCGGGCCAGCCGGGCACCACCGTCCAGCAGGTGCGGCAGGCGCGCGCCGCCGTCGCCGATGAGCCGGCTACCCAAACCACCGACCGGCAGAACCAGCCGGCGGGCGCCCAGGTGCCCGCCACGCCCACCCCGCAGCCGTCGGCGTCCGTCGCCGAGCCGTCGGTGCAGGCGACCCCGCGCCTGTCCGCGGAGCCTGTCGCGACGCCGTCAGCGCCGAGCGCGCCGGCCGCGACCCCCGCCGCCGAGCCGACGAGCGGCGAGGCGTCCAGTGGGACTACTGGCAGCGGAACCACCGGCAGCAGCACCACGGGCGGCACGAGCACCACCCAGAACGTCGGCCGCTGACTCGGTGCGTGAACATTTCGTACTGCTCAATGAGCGAGGCCGGCTGAGAAGGTCAGTCCGACTGAGGTTTTCCGGGGCCGGCCGACATTGAGCAGTACGAAATTACCTTCGGCGTCAGTCGTCTACTTCGGCGTCAGTCGTCGGCGTTGATCATGAACACCGACGCCCGGTCGGCGTAGGCACGCAACTGTGCGGCGTCCTCGGGATCGATGTCGACAGAGTCCACGGCCTCGTACCAGCAGCGCGCCCAGCTCTCAGCGCCGCGCCGGGTGATCCGGTAGGGCATGTGCCGCATGCGCAGCATGGGGGCGCCGCGGGTGAGCGAATAGGTCATCGGCCCACCCCAGTACTGCTCCATGAACATGAGCAGCCGCTCCTCGGCTCCCTGCCAGTCATCGTTGGGGTACACGTGGGACAGTTCGGGATCGGCCTTTGCTCGCTCGAAGAAAGTGTGGACCATCGTCGCGAATGCCTCGTGCCCGCCCACGCGTTCGTAGAGCGATTGCTCGCTCTCGTCCGGCTGCGTCGTTGCCTGCACCCCTCCATGTCAGCACTTCTGCGGGCGCGCCGTGGCGGAATCGGTCAACTGCCCTCGTCAATTGCCCCGATACGATGAACAGGTGACCACCACCGCACCCCACGACGCCCCGCCCGCGGACTCCGGACGCCGTCCGCTCGGCGCACTGGTCCTCGACTGGGGGCTGGCGCTGATCGCGCACCTCGCCGTCGGGATCTCGTGGGTGATCACGACACTCGCGGTGATGGGATCGCTCGACGTCGCCCGCCGGATGATGATGAACTCCGAGTTCGCGTTCGACACCGGCCGGCTCCCGCAGCCCTGGGTGATCCCGATCGGGGTGGGGCTGGCCTACATCTCGCACCTGTTCCTGCGCTGGTCGATGCGCCGCGCCGGCCACGGCCGGCCCGCCTGGGGTGGCCGGGTGATCGCGGTCGTCGCCATCGCGCTCGGCGTGATGGTGGGCGCCTACCTGTGGACGCCTGCGCTGCAGGTCGGCGGCAAGGTCGGTCCGGCGTCTGGGCAGTACGCGCCTTGGGGTCCGTTCGGCTGGGCCGCGCACTACAGCCGGATGGCGCTCCCCGTGCTCGCGGCCGCGTTCGCCGGCATCCTGGTGCTGTTCTCGCGGCATTCGCCGCTGGTCGTCATCGTGAAGGCCCTGCTGCGTGCGCTCCGGTCCTGGCGGGACGCCCGCCGCGGCAAGGGCGCCGAAGCGCCGGACGCCTCGGCCCACTGATCTCGGCTCAGGGCCTTCAGATCCTGCGGCGATGTCAGGGTTGGTCGTCATTGTGAAGGCCGCGCTGCGCGCATTCCGGTCCTGGCGAGACGCCCGCCGTGGCGCGGCATCGCGTCGTTCCGCCTCGTCGGCTGAATCCACGGAGTCCTCGACCCACTGATCTTTGCTCGCGTGGTTGAGATCCTGCGGTGATGTCAGAGCGTGTCGGCGAGTGCGGTCAGTGTCGGGGAGGTTCCGGCGTCCACCTTGATGGTGGCGAGCTCGTCGGCACGGGTCGGGCCGTGATTGACGAGCACGACTGGGATGTTCCGGCGGGCGGCGTGGCGCGCGAACCGCAACCCCGACATCACCGTGAGCGACGATCCGGCGACCAGGAGGGCGTCGGTGGCGTCGAGCAGCGCGAAAGCCTCGTCGACGCGTGCGCGGGGCACGGTCTCGCCGAAGAACACCACATCGGGTTTGAGCACGCCGCCGCAGGCCGTGCACGGCGGAACCACGAAGTCGTCCGGGTCATCGATGTCGGCGTCCCCGTCGGGGCGAAGCTCGGCGGCACCTGCGGGAATGCTGCCGGTGACGGCGGGGTTGGCCCGCTCGAGTCGCGTCTGGAGCGCCGCACGGGGGCTGATCGCCTCGCAGTCGAAGCAGACCACCTGGTCGATGCGTCCGTGCAGATCGATCACCCGAGGGCTGCCGGCCTCTGAATGGAGTCCGTCCACGTTCTGGGTGATCACCGGGGCGCCCAGCCCGGCGAGCGCGCGATGCCCCGGGTTCGGCACGGCGGCGCCGAAGCTGCGGAACCCCATCATCGAGCGGAACCAATAGCGCCGCCGGGCATCCGGGTGCCGCAGGAAGTCGTCGTACTGGATCGGGTTGGTCGGTCGTGAGTCGGGGCCGCGATAGTCGGGAATGCCCGAATCGGTCGAGATGCCCGCACCGGTGAGCGCGAGCCAGGACCGTCCGCGCAGGACGTCGGCGACGGCGTCCACCTCGGCGGTGGTGGGCGGTCGGATCGGCACGGGTCGAGGGTACCGGCCCGTGCGACCGTCGTTGCGGGGCGGCGGAGGGATGGGTGCGGCGGGTGGTGAGAGTAAATCACTGCACTCGATTGCGAGGGTCGCTCAATAACATCAGTGGGACTGATGTTTTTCGAAGCCGCCCGAAATCGAGTGAAGTGATTTGCCGCGCATCGCACGGTGACCAGGCGACGAGAGGGCGCTGCGGGGAGTAGAAAGGAGCATCGCGGCAGGAGGAACCCATGACCGACCAGCACGCCACCTCATTCGGGCAGGCGAGTGACCTCTACGAGAACAGCCGGCCCACGTACCCTGCCGAGGCGGTGACCTGGCTCGTAGGGGAGGCGGCCGAGGTCGTCGATGTCGGTGCCGGTACCGGCAAGCTGACCCGCGGATTGCTTGGCGCGGGCTGCCGCGTGACGGCCGTCGATCCTGATCAGGCGATGCTCGGAGTTCTGGCTCAAGGACTGCCGGGGGTGACCACTCACCTCGGCTCGGCGGAGTCGCTGCCGCTGCCCGACGCCTCCGCCGACCTGATCACGTTCGGGCAGGCGTGGCACTGGGTCGACGTGCCGTCTGCCAGCCGCGAGTGCGCGCGGGTGCTGCGCCCCGGTGGCGCGCTCGGCCTGATCTGGAATGTGCGCGACGAGTCGGTGGACTGGATCGCCGCGATGACCGTGATCGTGACGGCTAGCAAGGCGGAGCGGATGGTCGCCGACGGGACGGTCCGGGTGGGTGAGGAGTTCGGTGCGCTCGCTGAGCGTTCCTGGTCGTGGAGCCGGACCCTGACGCCGGAGGTGATCGTGGAGCTGATGGCGTCCCGGTCGGCGGTCATCATGGCGGCACCCGAGGAGCGCGCCCGCGTGCTCGGCGGCGTCACCGACCTGCTGGCGAACCACCCGGATCTCGCCGGCCGCGACACGATCGAGGTGCCCTACCGCACCTACGCCTACCGCGCGATCCGGACGTAGGCCGGGTCACGGATACGAGAAGATCAAGTATGCGCGCACTGGCGAAGATGCACGCGGGCCCCGGGCTCGCACTCGTGGACCGTCCCGAACCCGAATGCGGTGACTGGCAGGTCAAGATCCGGGTGTTGCGGGCGGGCCTGTGCGGCACCGACCTGCACCTGCAGAGCTGGGACGATTGGGCCGCCGAACAGATCAGCGTGCCGCAGACGATCGGGCACGAGTTCTACGGCGAGATCGTCGAGGTCGGCGCCGAGGTGAAGGAACTCAAGTCCGGCGATCGGTGCTCGGGCGAGGGGCATCTGGTCTGCGGGTATTGCCGCAACTGCCGCGCCGGTCGCCGCCATCAGTGCATCCGCACCGTCGGACTGGGCGTGAACACCGACGGCGCGTTTGCCGACTACGTGGTGTTGCCGGTGGAGAACGTCTGGAGGCACCCCGACTGGGTCGATCCCGATCTCGGTGCCCTGTTCGACCCGCTCGGCAACGCCACCCACACCGCGCTGCAGTGGCCGATGGTGGGCGAGGACGTGCTGATCACCGGTGCGGGTCCGATCGGCGTGATGGCCACCGCGATCGCCCGGCACGCCGGCGCGCGGCATGTGGTGGTCACCGACCTCAGCGATGTCCGCCTCGAACTTGCTGCCGCGGCGGGCGCGGGTCATGTGGTGAACGCGAGCCGCACCCGGCTGCGCGATCTGCAGCGCGAGATCGGCATGCGCGAAGGCTTCGACATCGGGTTGGAGATGTCGGGTGCGCCGGCCGCGGTCGCTGAGATGCTGGAGAACATGAATCACGGCGGGCGGATCGCGATGCTGGGCCTTCCGGCGTCCGACTACGCCATCAACTGGGGCAAGGTGATCACGCACATGCTCACCATCAAGGGCATCTACGGGCGTGAGATGTTCGAGACCTGGTATCTGATGACGTCGATGCTGTCGACGTCGACCGCACTCAAGGACGCCGTCCGCTCGGTGGTCACCCACACCTTCGCCCCCGAGGACTGGGAAGAGGCCTTCGCCGTCGCCCGCTCGGGCCATTGCGGCAAGGTGATCATGGACTGGAGTTGATCACTCAGCGGCGGGCATCGAGAACGTCGTCACGGCCCAGGCCGAGCAACACCTGGTCGGCGGTGATGAACGTCAATCCTTCGACGGTGGCCTGGGTGAGCAGAATCCGGTCGAACGGGTCATGGTGCGGCAGCTCGGTTGTCCCGATGGAGTGGGCGTGCTCCGCGGTCACCGGCAACTCGTCTACGCCGATGGCGGGCGTGATCCGGCCAAACGGCGCGAGATTGCCGAAGCGGCCACGCAGACGTTTGATCTCCAACTCCCAGATCGACGCCGCGGAATAGTGCACGGTGGACGCCTGCGACAGTCGCTCCCGAGCCTCCGCGCCGAGACGTGGGTCGTCGGTCATCAGCCAATAGAGCGCGTTGGTGTCCAGCAAGTAGTCGCTCATGCGAGCGCCCCGCCTTCGAACAGCGAGACGAGTTCGGGGTCGACGGCATCGAAGTCGTCAGGGAGATCGATCACGAGCCCCTTCCAGGCGCCCCAGACAAGGTCGATGCGCTGATGGGGAACCAGGTCGGCGATCGGCTTGCCCGCACGGGCGATGGTCACCTTCTCACCCGCCTCGACTGCTTCGAGCAGCTTGGACAGATGAGTCTTGGCCTCATAGACGTTGACGGTCCTCATGAGCGAATAATACTAGTCTGACCAGACTTGATCAATCGATTGGTTGTTCGTCCGGTGTGGGTATGCGCCTCGCCTCGTCAGGCAGCTCGGTGGGCTGGACCGCAGGGGCGTGGACTAGCGTGGCCTCACGACGACGAAAGAGGCACGCGCTATGTACGGAGAGTTCCGCACCCACATCGACGCCACCCTGGCCGGCATCGAGGAGGCCGGGCTGACCAAGCGCGAGCGGGTGATCACCACGCCGCAGTCGGCGTCCATCGGCGTGGCCACGGCGGACGCCCCCGTGCTCAACTTCTGCGCCAACAACTACCTCGGCCTGGCCGACCATCCCGACGTGATCGCCGCCGCCCATGCCGGTTTGGACGCCTACGGCTTCGGGATGGCGTCGGTGCGGTTCATCTGCGGCACCCAAACCCCGCACCGCGAATTGGAGCAGCGGCTGTCAGCATTCCTCGGCACCGAGGACACCATCTTGTTCAGCTCCTGCTTCGACGCCAACGGAGGCGTCTTCGAGGCCCTGTTCGGCGCCGAGGACGCGATCATCTCCGACGAGTTGAACCACGCCTCGCTGATCGACGGAATCCGGCTGTCGAAGGCCCGCCGCTTCCGCTACCGCAACGCCGACATGGACGACCTCGCCGCCCAACTCGAGGCTGCGTCCGGCGCACGATTCACGGTGATCGTCACCGACGGCGTCTTCTCGATGGACGGCGCCTACGCCCCCCTGCGCGAGATCTGCGACCTCGCCGACCGCTTCGGCGCCCTGGTGCTGGTGGACGATTCGCACGCCGTCGGTTTCGTCGGCGAAGGCGGACGCGGTACGCCCGAGTTGTTCGGTGTCGCCGACCGGGTCGACATCCTCACCGGAACCCTCGGCAAAGCCCTGGGCGGGGCGTCCGGCGGCTACGTGAGCGCGCACGCCTCCATCGTCGAATTGCTGCGCCAGCGCGCCCGTCCCTACCTGTTCAGCAACTCCGTCGCCCCCAGCGTGGTCACCGGATCGCTCGCCGCGCTCGACCTGGTCGCCTCGTCCTCCGAGGGCCGGGCCCGGTTGAACGCCAACACCGCCCTCTTCCGAGAGTTGATGGACGCCGCCGGCTTCGACCTCGACCCGTTCGCAGGAAGCTCCTCGGCTGCGGGTGCTGGTGTGACTGCGACCGTGAGCGCAGGCGCAGGCGCAGGCATGAGCATGGCGGCGGGTGCGGGTGTAGTGCGCCCCGGTGACGTGCCGCCGCACCCGATCACCCCGGTGATGTTCCCGGGCGAGGACGGCGCCCGCGAGGCGTCCCGGATCGCCGAGAACATGCTCGCCGCGGGCGTCTATGTCATTCCGTTCAGCTTCCCGGTAGTGCCTCGAGGCAAGGCGCGTATCCGCGTCCAACTCTCCGCCGCCCACAGCGAGTCGGACGTCCGTGCTTGCGTGGACGCCTTCATCGCCGCCCGCGGATAGAGCTCCCGTTCGCTGGTGCCATCGGCGTCCACCGCACGGAGATGGGTGGTGTCGAACGCAATCTGGCCCTCGTTCGGGCCCGCCATCCTGGCCCCGGATCGCGAAAGTTCATACCCCTGGGGGTTACCGAGTGAACACTGAAGAGGCTCCGTGAAGAAATCTTCGTTGGTTCGCGTCATCATCTGGTGTGGGGTGGGTCTTTGTGAGTGAGCGGCCTTCGGGGGAGGTGCCGCTCGGAGGGAAACACAAGGGCATTCATGCCGTGAGCGACGCGCTTGGGGGAGGGCGTCGCACCGCATGAAGCAGTGCTGAGTGCGACGTAACTGGGGGGTGATGTCGCACCGCATGAGGAGTGCCGTGTGCGAGGCATCTGGGGGGACGCCGTCGCACCGCACGCTGAGGTGTTCTGTGTTTTCGTCGGGGGAGAGATGCCTGGCCGGGCCTCGGGACCGTGAGCGGTCCTGAGGCCTACGGCCGGAGCGTCGCCCAAGCTTACGAGGTGGCACGGTGGTGAACCGGCGCCCGACTCGGATCACAGAGGTGAAGCACCACCATCAAAGACGCGGAGCCGTGGGTGATGTCCCGCCACCACTCAGCGGGACGTCACCGAGCCGTGGGCTCCGTCACCAAGCTGGAGATGCACTGGCTGCGCGCGTGGTGTAGCAAGCGCTCCGTTGAGTAGTAGTGCGACGTGACCGTGAGTACGCTCCGTCTGGCCTGTGGGGAGAGTCTTCGTTGTCGCCGTCTGGTGATGGCAGTACTGGGCTTCGGTGGGGATGCCGACGTCGCCATCTGAGGGCGGGGTGAGGTCGTGGTGCCGGGAATGTCACTCGAATCCTTGTCGGAGTGCTCATCGGCGGCGATGAGTGTTACGTTTCCGGCGTCCGTCGCAAGGATCTGCCACTCGGCGCGCCCAAAGGCCCCTGCGGCGGGCGTCGAGTGGTCGATTCTTGCGAGCCTGAGGTCCGAGTCTGCCGGGCATGAGTCGTTTGTAGCGCTCGACGGTGTCCAAGCCTCTTCTCCATGCTTCGAGCGCTACAAACGACTCAGATGCCGAGGTCATGCACCCGATGACGGGCCGGTCCAGCGATGTGTGGCGTCCCGGCGACTCAGCCGTGTGGCGGAGCATGCGCTCCACGCTCGAGTGTAGGAAGGCGTGCTCGAGCGGGTGTTGCAGCATGCGCTCGATGGAGTAAGCAGCGCCCCGTGGCGGAGCGTACGCTCCGTCGGGGCGTGGGCGTGGGCGTGGGCGTGGGCGTGGGCGTGGGCGTGGGCGTGGGCGTGGGCGTGGGCGTGGGCGTGGGCGTGGGCGTGGGTGTGGGCGTGGGCGTGGGGCGCCAGGGTGTGAGCTCTCAACGCGGACGCCGGAATGCGCGGGATGGCGCTCGGGCCCGCCAACGGAGCCCAGATCGCGAAAGTCCATACCCCTGGGGGTTTCTGAGTGAACACTGAAAGTCGTGAGCGAGAAGATCTTCGTCGGTTCGCGTCATCATCTGGTTTGGGGTGGGTCTTTGTGAGTGAGCGGCCTTCGGGGGAGGTGCCGTTCGTGAGGGAAACACAAGGGCATTCATGCCGAGAGCGACGCGCTTGGGGGAGGGCGTCGCACGGCGTGGGTAGTGCTGAGTGCGACGAGCTGGGGGGTGGTGTCGCACCGCATGAGGTGTGTTGAGTGCGAGGTAA
Source organism: Propioniciclava sp. (assembly GCF_047602245.1). Classification (GTDB taxonomy): domain Bacteria; phylum Actinomycetota; class Actinomycetes; order Propionibacteriales; family Propionibacteriaceae; genus Propioniciclava. Next base: position 1,573,929 of record NZ_JASGHT010000001.1, on the reverse strand, counting down.
CCGGGGGGATGCTGGCGCACCGCATGCCGGAGGTGTTCTGTGTTTTCGTCGGGGGAGAGATGCCTGGCCGGGTCTCGGGATCGCGAATGGTCCCGAGGTCTACGGCCGGAGCATCGCCCAGACTGAGCAATGATGTGGCGTTCGGCCAAGCCCCGGCCGCGCTGGGGCCAGCACGCCCGACATCTGGACCGATCCGCACCGAAGCGTGCTCGGCTCAGCGGGTGGCGTTTTCCAAACGTGCGATGTGCAGGGCCAGGTAGACGACTTCGTCGTTGGAGACCGGGTGGTTCAACCGCAACTCCAGCAATGCTCGAATGCGCTCGGCGAGCTGATAGGACCGCGGGTGCTGGGTCGACAGGGCCGCGCCGACGCCGGGGGCGTCGCCTTCGAGTTGCAGGCCTTTGCGGGCGCGGGCGAAGAAGTAGCGCAGGTGGGTGGCGAAGCGGGCGGCATCGATGGAGTCGGGATCGAAGCCGGCGCCGAAGTGTTCGGAGATCAGTTCGAAGATCTGCCGGATGAGCGCGGATTGGGCGAAGGTCTGTTCCATGCTGGCGCTGCCGGTGGTGGCGTGGAACAGGTGCATGGCCAGGGCGATCGCCTCACCCGGTGGCAGTGCGGCATCGAGCCGGGCGTTCAGCCGGTCGACGAGTGCTTCGGCGACGCGCAACTCGTCGGGGTGCAGGTGGGCCACCTCGGAGCGCATCGGGTATTCCATCAGCTCGCCGCGCGCCACCCGCTGCAGCGCCTGATGGATGTGGTCGGCGGCGGCGATGATCGACAGCGGCGGCAGGGTGGCGCCGAGTGAGCGGACGGCGTCCGCGAACAGTTCGGCGACCAATTCGAGGCGATCGGTCGGGATCTCGGCCAGCAGTTGGGCGACCGAGCCGGGATTGCCGGCGGGCACGAAGACCCGCGCCACTCGCGACGGGTCGACCTCCTGGCCGCGGCGGACCTGGAAGCCGACCCCTCGTCCGGTGAGCACCACCTCGCGGCCGAGTTCGTCACGGGCGAGGACGACGCTGTTGTTGAAGACCTGCAGGATCTCCATGCCATCCTTCCCGTGACGAACCCGATGTGACGAACCCGATGCGTGTGGCGAACCGGCCTCAGGCCAGCGAGGCCCCGTTGGACTCGATGATCTCGCGGTAGGCACCGAACGACTTCTTCTTGTAGCGCGCCAGGGTACCGGTGCCGTCGTCGTTGCGGTCGACGTAGATGAAGCCGTACCGCTTCGACATCTGCGCGGTCGAGGCGCTCACCACGTCGATGGGGCCCCACCAGGTGTAGCCCCACAGCTCGACGCCGTCATCGACGGCCTCGCCGACCGCCTTGAGGTGGTCGCGCAGGTAGTTGATCCGGTAGTCGTCCTCGACGGTGAGCTCACCGTCGAGGACGACGAGCTGATCCTTGGCGCCCAGGCCGTTCTCGACGATGAACAGCGGCTTGCCCCACCGCTCCCAGTAGTCGTTGAGGACGATGCGCAGGCCGAGCGGGTCGATCTGCCAGCCCCATTCGGACGCCTCGAGCGTCGGGTTCGACACACCGCCGAGGATATTGCCTTCGCCCTTGATCTGCTTGGCCGGATCGGCGGTGTTGCAGATGCTCATGTAGTAGCTGAACGACACGAAGTCGACGGTGTGCTTGAGCGTCTCGCGATCCTCGTCGGTGATCTGCACCTCGACGCCCGCGTCGCGCAGCGCCCGCAGGTAGTAGCCCGGGTATTCGCCGCGGCAGTGGATGTCGCCGAAGGCGTAGTTCTCCTGCTCGGTGAGGCGGGCCGCCCACACGTCGGCCGGGTCGGGCGACAGCGGGTAGACGGGCATGGCGATGATCATGCAGCCGACCTTGATGTCGGGGTTGATCTCGTGCGCGATCTTGGTGGCGGACGCCGAGGCGACCAGCTCGTGGTGGATCGCCTGGTACAGGTCGTTCTTGCTGAGCTGGTCCTTCGGCGTCCAGATGCCGCCCGACATGAGCGGGGCGTGGGTGATCGAGTTGATCTCGTTGAAGGTCAGCCAGTACTTGACCCGGTGGCCGTAGCGCTCGAACAGCACCCGGGCGTAGCGCTCGAAGAAGCCGATCATCCGGCGGTCGGTCCAGCCGTCGTAGGTCTTGGCCAGGTGCAGCGGGGTCTCGTAGTGGCTGATGGTGATCAGCGGCTCGATGCCGTGCTTCTCCAGTTCGTCGAGGACGCGATCGTAGAAGGCGAGGCCCTCTTCGTTCGGGGTTTCCTCGTCGCCGAGGGGGAAGATGCGGCTCCACGCGATCGAGAACCGGAACACCTTGAAGCCCATCTCGGCGAACAGCGCGATGTCTTCGGCGTAGCGGTGGTAGAAGTCGATGCCGATCAGCTTGAGGTTGTCCTCGGTCGGCTCGTCGGTCGGGGCGCTCAGGCCGCCGACGGGTAGGACGTCCTGGATCGACGGCAGCTTGCCGTCGTCGAGGTAGCCGCCCTCGTACTGGTTGGCGGCGACGGCGCCGCCCCAGAGGAATCCGTCGGGGAATCGGATAGCCATGAATATTCCTTGTCTGCGTTTAGCGGGTGACGATGAGCGCGGGCTCGTGGGCGGCGACGGTCTCGGCGGTGACGGCGGAGACGTCCTTCTGGGCGGCGGTGTTGGTGACCAGCATGATCGTCGTGGTCGGGTAGCCCGCGGCCTCGACGGCGGCCAGATCGACGACGGCCAGCACCTGGCCCGCCTCGACGCGGTCGCCCTTGGCCACTTGCATGGAGAAACCCTCACCCTTCATGTTGACCGTGTCGATGCCGACGTGGACGAGGACCTCGACGCCGTCATCGCCCTTGATGCCGTAGGCGTGCCCGGACGACATCGCCACGACCACCTTGCCAGAGATCGGGGCGTACACGGTGCCATCGGACGGAATGATCCCAAGCCCGCTGCCCATCTTGCCGCTGGAGAACACCGGGTCGGGCACGTCGGCCAGCGGGATGAGGCGTCCGGCCATCGGCGAGGAGACGACCACCTCGACGCTCGGCCCGGACGGCGCGGGGTCAGTGGTCTCGGACGCCACGGGTGCGGCAGCCTCGTCGGCAGCGGCCGGCGCCGGATCCTTCACGCCCCACAGGAAGGTCAGCACGAAACCGATCACGACGGCCAGCGCGGTGCCGAGGAAGAACAGCGGCAGGTTGGGCGTGGTCATGTAGGCGGGAATGCCGATCAGGGACGGGAACACGAACGCGGTCGTGCGGCCCCCGGCGATGCCGGCCAGGACGCCGCCCACGACGCCGCCGGCGATACCGAAGTAGAAGGGCAGCTTGCGGGGCAGGTTGACGCCGTAGATGGCGGGCTCGGTGATGCCGGCCAGCAGGCCGGACAGCGCGGAGGGGCCGGCGAGTTCGCGGGTGGCCTTGTCCTTGGTGCGGAACATGACGGCGAGGGTCGCGGCGGCCTGGGCGAGGACGGCGGCCAGGATGGGGCCGGTGATGATGGAGAATCCGTCCGCGGTCAGCTGCTGCAGCATGATCGGGATCAGGCCCCAGTGCAGGCCGAACAGCACGAAGACCTGCCAGAAGCCGCCCATGATGCCGCCGGCGAGCCAGGGCGCGGCGTTGAACAGGGCGGTGAGGCCGGCGGCGAGCGCGTTAGCGAGGAACGTGGTGGCCGGGCCGATGGTGAGCAGGATCAGCGGAACCATGACGAGCATCACCAGCAGCGGCGTCATGAAGTTGCGGACGGCGCCGGGCAGCGTCCGGGTCAGGAAGCGCTCGAGGTGTCCTTGCAGCCACACGCCGACGATGATCGGGATGACCGAACTGGAGTAGCTCATGATGATCAGCGGAATGCCGAAGAAGGTGAGCTGTCCCTCTTGGCTGGTCAGCGCGATGACGTCGGGGTAGACGAGCGCTCCGGCGATGGCCATCGCGGTGAACTGATTGGCCTTGAACCGCTTCGCGGCAGTGATCGCCAGCACCATCGGCAGGAAGAAGATGAGCGCATCGGACGCCGCGTTCAGCACCACGTACCCGGTGGTCTCGGTGTCGATCCACTTGAAGGTGGCGAACATCGCCAGGAACGCCTTGAACAGGCCCGCGCCGGCCAGCGGCCACAGGATCGGGTGGAAGATCGAGCTGACCAGCTTGATGAACTGGTCGAGCAGGTTGCCCTTCGGCCCGTCGTCGGTCGCGTCGGTGGCCGCGCCGGTGCCGAGGCGGGCGACGACGCCCGCGTGCACGGCCGGCACGTCGTTGCCGACGACGACCTGGTATTGGCCGCCGGCCACCACGACGGTGACCACGCCGGACAGCGCCTTGATGGCCTCGGTGTCGGCCTTGGCCACGTCACGTAGCTCCAAGCGCAGACGCGTGGCGCAGTGCTGCGCGCTCTTGATGTTCTCGACGCCGCCGACGCGCGCGACGATGTCGCCGGCGAGCTGGTCGAAGTTGACCGCCATGGGGTGTTTCCTTCCGAGTGCCCGGGCACAAAAAAAGACCCGGGACGCATGGCCCCAGGTCTTGCATCGCCGCCGGGGCGATTGACAATCCTGAATGGGTCTTCCGACCCGTGATGCCCACCCTAGGCCGACCGGCGGACGGCCGCAAACCCGGGTCTCGCCGTGGGCGGAGGCGCATCTCAGACCACGGGTGGAGGCCAAACAGTCCGCGGGTGCTTTTGTGCTCCAGGCGTGATCGGTTGGATAGAGACCATGACATCCCCAACCGATCAGGCCTGGGCCATCAGGACCCGCGACCTGCGCAAGACCTACCAGCGCGGCACGGTGGTTGCCGTCGGTGGGCTCGATCTGGCGATCCCGCGCGGCGGCGTCCACGGATTCCTGGGCCCCAACGGCTCGGGCAAGACGACCACGCTGCGCATGCTGCTCGGCCTGGCCCGCCCCGACTCGGGCACGATGGAGCTCCTCGGTGAGCCCGTTCCGGAGCGGCTGGCGGAGGTGATCGACCGGGTGGGCGCCATCGTCGAGTCCCCCAAGTTCTTCGCCTCGATGAGCGGACGCAAGAATCTGGCGCTGCTCGCCCAAGGCATCGGCGTCCCGCTCAACCGGGTGGGTGAGGTACTGGAGCAGGTCGGCCTGGCCGCGCGTGGCAAGGATCTCGCCGGCCGGTATTCGCTCGGCATGAAGCAGCGGCTCGCCATCGCGGCAACCCTGCTCAAGGATCCCGAACTGCTGATCTTCGATGAGCCCACCAACGGTCTCGACCCGGCCGGCATCCACGAGGTGCGCACCACGATGCGCGCGCTCGCCGACCAGGGCAAGACGGTGGTGGTGTCCAGCCACATCCTCGCCGAGGTGCAGCAGGTCGCCGACACGGTGAGCATCATCGCCCGCGGACGCCTGCTGCGCTCGGGCACCGTGGCCGAACTGCTGGCGGGCGGGGCTTCGCGCGTGCGCGTCCGGGTTGCCGATACGGACGCCGCCGCCCGGCTTCTGCTCGCGGCGTCCTACGAGGTGCAGCCTCATTCGGACGGCGCGCTGATGGTGCGGTGTCCGGGGCAGCCGACCGCCCCCGAAGAAGTGGCGCGCCTGCTCGGTGAGGCCGGGATCTGGCCCTCGGAGCTGGGTCTGATGGCCGACAACCTGGAACAGGTATTCCTCGACCTGACCCGCGACGAGCACCTCGGTGCCACGCAGTTCATGCCGCAGGGTCGCTCGCACACGGACGGGGGTGCGGCATGATCCGCCTGGTCCGCGCCGAGTCCAGCCGCTGGTTCGCCCGCCGCGGCCTGTGGATCACCCTCGCCGGTGTGCTCGTCTTGATGGGGTTCGTCGTCGTCTCGATCTGGTTCGCGACCGCCCCCCCCAGCGGGGAAGCACTCGCGCAGAACAAGAAGTACTACGCCCAGGCCGTGGCCGATTGGGAGCGCAACGGGCAGCAGTACATCGACGATTGCTTGGCCGAGGTCACGACGGACGCCGACCGTCAGAGTTGCCGCGAAATGGGCCCGCCGAAGGAGTCCGACTATCTCGGGGCACCGATGAGCTGGGAGAATGCCGCGAACACCGCATCGAGTGTGGCGACTGTCCTCGGCGGCCTGGCCGCGATGCTGATGGCTGCCAGCTTCTGGGGCGGTGAGTACCGGCAGGGGAGCATCTCCACCTGGCTGACCTTCGTGCCGTCGCGCGGGCGAGTGTGGAGCGCCAAGATGATCGTCGTCGCGCTGGCCGGCGCACTGGTCTCGGCCGCTTGCGCCGCGCTGGGCCTGCTCGGGGCATGGATATCGGTGAGCGTCCACCAGGGCGTGGCCGCCGTCGGCCCCTGGGCCGATCCGCTGCTGATGGCGGCGCGCGGTCTCGGCCTGGGTGCGATGTTCGCCGTGATCGGCGGAGCGCTCGCGGTCGCGTTCCGCAACACGTTCGCCGCGGTCGCGCTGCCGATGGGCTATCTGTTCGCCCAGGGCGTGGTCAACATCGTCCGGATCATTCCCGGCGCGGATCACCTGGCCACCTGGATGCCGGAGAACAACGTGCTCGCCTACCTGAGCGGCGGTTGGACGGTGATGGTGCCGGTCAGGCGCGTGACCGCCCAGGGCGTCGAATGGGAATCCGTCGAACGACTGATCACTTTCGGCCAGGGCCTGGTCTACCTGCTGGTCGTCACCGCGCTGTTCGCGCTGGCGTCCTGGGTATTGTTCCGGCGTCGCGACATCGCCGAGTGAGGGTATGCGCGGGCACCCCATAGCCAGGAGGCCAGGGAGGCGATAGCGTCCGGAAATACGCAGCCCAAAACCCCAGGAGGCTTCCCATGAATTCGCGCATGGACTTGTACGCGATCGGCGCCGATGCCGGTCTGACTCCTTGTGCATCCGCAGCCGGTATCCCGTCGGGGTACACGAGAATATGCAGCGGGAACTTCGGCGTCGACGGCGGGCTCAACCTGTTGTGCTACAGCGCCGAAACCGGTCAGGCCGACATCTGGGTGCGGGATGCGAGCGGCGTGTTCGCCAAGGCGGTGCCCGGCCTGGCCCTGCGCAAGGGGTGCACGCTGATGGCCACGCCGAACCTGATCGGTGACGCGAAACACGATGTCGTCCTCTACGACCCCACGGGCGGGACGATCGACATCTACCGCAGTGATGCTCCGGGCAAGGTGACCCTGGTGAAGACCACCACGGGAGTCCGGACGACGTGGACGCATATGGTCGTCGGCGGCTACGGCAGTCGTCCGTACCACAACCTGTTCTTCTACGACGCCCAGGCGGGGGTGGGCGAATTCTATGCCTCCGACGGCCAAGGAGGCCTGGAGAAGGTGGGGGAACGCACGGGGCTTCCCCGGGGCTGCACGCAGGTGGTGAACGGGCTCTTCGGAGGCAGCAAGTGGGCCGACTTGCTGTTCTATGATCCTGTTGCCGGCACGGGGACGTTCTACACTGTCGACGAATACACGATGGCGGAATTGCACACCCAAACGGGATGGCGGGGGACCTGGTCCTCCATCGGGAACGCGAAGTGGTCCAGCAACCCTTCGCACAGCCTCATCTTCTACGACGGCTCGGTCGGTGAACTGCTGCTCGCCGAAACCGACGGTCGGGGACGCCTGGGTGCGATGCAGGCACATAGCGGCCTGCCGAAGGGCTGGACGATCGTCGCCGGCCTGGACGCCGTGCCGGGACTTTCGGTTCCCCATCAGATGACGCTGATGGGCTACGACGCCAGCCCGATGCCCACCGGCCCGGCCCGGCTGGAACTTTTCAGCACCGATGCGGACGGCGGCCTGACCCGCTCAGGTGTCGGCTCCGGCGTCCACTCCGACTACACCCACCTGGTCACCGGGGCGTTCAGCCGCAGTGAGGGAATGGACGCCTTCTGCTACGACGCCGCGCTCGGGCGCGGCGATATCTGGACGCGTAACGCCCAGGGCGAACTCATCCTCACTTCCTCTGACACCTCGCTGCGCAAGGGGTGCACGCTGGTGGCCGCGGCCAACCTGGTCGGAAGCCCGACCTCAGGCCTGGTGCTCTACGAGCCCACCAGCGGCACCATCGACGTGTACGCATCGGCGGCGGGCAAGCTGACGCTGCTGAAGACCACGACCGGGTTGCGCACCACCTGGACCGCGATGGCGTCGGGATGCTTCGCCCCGAGCGGTTACCACGGACTGTTCTTCTACGATGCCGCGGCGGGGGTGGCGGAGATCTACTCCTCCGCCGGAGGCGGCGGTATCGCCAAGGCGGGGGAGAGTGCCGGCCTGCGCAAGGGCTGCACCCTCGCGGCGATCGGGTCGTTCGGTGGCAGTTCGTGGGACGACGTGATGCTCCACGATCCGGCCACGGGTCAGGGGGTGTTCTACGCGGTCGACAACTACGCGATCACCGATCTGTACACGATCGAGAACTGGCGCAAGGCCTTCACTCAGGTGGTCGTCGGCAGGTGGTCGGCCGGTCCGTTCACCGGCCTGGCACAGTACGACCCGTCCGCGGGTGAACTGCTGGTGCGTTCCCTCGACGGCAAGGGCGGGGTGGTCACATTGAAGACCCACACCGGTGTGCCGACCAACTGGACCGCGATCGTGAGCGCGAGGAGTCCTCAAGGCGGCGCGGACTCTCTGGTGTTCTACAGCCGCTCGGTGCCGGTGCCCCAGCCTGCTCCGGTCGTGCCGCCCACCCCGGCGCCGGTGGTTCCGCCGACACCGGCCCCGGTCGTCCCGCCCGCCCCGGTCAAGGTGGTGCCCGAACCCAAGTTGACCGGCCGGATGGCGGTGTACGCCGTCGACGACAACGGCAACTTCTCGCTGGTCGCCACGCACAAGGGCCTGCGTTCCTGGGACAGGGTCGTGGCGGGCTCGTTCGGCGGCTTCCACCCCGACAAGGCCGGCGGGGACGTGCTCTGCTACGACTCGAAGACTGGCGAGGCCGAAACCATCCAGGTCGGCGGGGACGGCAAGCTGACCAGCCTCGGCAAGCACACCGGGCTGCCGAAGTCGGCGATCCTGGTGCCTTTCACCATCAACAGCGCGCGGCAGGGCGTGTTCGCTTATTCGGCGAACTCCGGCATCAGCGTCTACAACGCGGGGCAGGGCAAGATGAAATTGCTGAAGTCCTACCCGGCCTGGCGCCGGGCCTGGGATTTCATCTTGAGGGGCACGTTCAGCAGGACGAAGAGCGCCGATGAGGACTTCGTCTTCTACAACGCCGACCGGCAGCTGTTCGAGTTCTGGACGATCAATGAGGACGGAAGCGGCTTGAGGAAGCTGGCGGACTACACGCTGGAGGGCACTCCGCGCCAGCACCAGATGACCGCCGGAGAGTTCGCCGGACCGACGGAGACCGATGTGGTGATGCGTTCCTCCAGCAGCGGAATGCTCTCCCTCTACCGGATCGCGGGTGAGACCACGGTCGAGGTGATCGCCCGGGTTCCCGAGCCCACCAGCTGGACCGACATCACCTCGATCGGGCTGAAGAGCCGGCTGCGGACGCTGCGCTCGGATCTGCTGTTCTACTCCTCCAGGACGGGCCGGGCCGAGATCCGCGAACTGACCGAGCGAGGCGATCAGCGGACGCTGTCCTCCGCGAGCGGGATCGGGTCGTTCGCCCATCTGGCGGTGCTGCCGGCCGGAGGCTCGGTGCGGCGCATCGTCTTCTATTCGCCCAACGGAGGCTAGGAAGCGAGGGCGTGGTCCCGGCCGTGGAATCCTCCCCGGCCGGGACCTGTCACGCCCAGGCCGCGCAGCAGCACGCGGACGCGGATCCGCACGACCGCGCGCCGGTCGGCGTCCGGCGTGCGGCCCACCAGGTCGCGCAGTAGCTCGGCGACCAGTGCGGAGAACATCCAACTCGCCGCGTCGGTAGGGGTGAGGCCTTCGGGGAGCATGGCGCGTGGAGCGGCCGGCGGGGTGTGCCCCGAGGCGTCCACGACGGCGCCGTCGGGTTGGTCGGGTGCGAGCAGCCCGGCGAGGACGGCGATGATGCCGTCGACCAACGTGAGGCTCTCGTCGCGATGTGGTCCGGGTTCGCCGAACAGCACCTCGCGCAGGAACGGGCCGGCGTTGCCGGGCTGGCGTTCGGCCAGGTCGAGCAGGGGTTCCATCGCGGCCATGATCGCGTCCTCGGTGCCGGACGCCGCCTGGGCCGCGGTGCGCCCGCTGGCCAGCAGCGGGGCGAGTTCGGTGTTGATCACCATCAGCAGCAGTTCGGGTTTGGTGCCCGCGTAGCGGAACACGGTGCCGTCGGCGACGTCGGCCGCGGCGGCGACCTGCTGGGTGGTGGTGCGGGCGAATCCCTGCCGGGTGAACAGTTCGGCGGCCGCGGCGATGATCCGCTCCCGCTTCTCGGCTTTGTTGCGCTCGCGGCGTCCGATCGTGGTCATGCCCCCAGACTAGCAAATTGTGAGTTCACTCAAAAATGAGTAGACTCATAAATATGAGCGTTGACCCCCTCCCTCCGGCACCCCGGCGTGCTGCCGGTTCGGTTGCCCTCACGGCGGCCGAGCCCACCCGGGCCGCGCACACCCCTCAGGTGGATCAGGCGGTCCCGGCGATACGCGCGGTCCGGCTGCGGGCCGCCACTCCCCGCGGGGTGGTGTTCGACCACCTGGACGTGACCGTCCCGGCCGGGTCCGTCGTTGCCGTCGCCGGACCGTCCGGGGTCGGCAAGTCGGCGCTGCTGCTCGCCCTGACCGGACGCCTGCGCGGCCTCAGCGGTGAACTGACCGTCGCTGGGCGCGACGGCATCAAGCACCCCGCGCAGGTGCGCGCGGTCACCTCGGTCGCCCGGATCGCCGGCCTGATCGAGCCCGAGGGGTCGCTGACGATCGAGGAGTGCATCACCGAACGCACCCTCGCGGACGCCGCCCCCGCGCGCTCGCGGCACGCCCACTTCCTGCACGCGGCCCGGCTGCTCGGCCTGGACGTCGCGCGTGAGGAACTGATGCGCACCCTGACTCCCGCCGACCAGACCCGGGCGGCCGTCGCGCTCGCCTGCATCCGTCCGGCGTCCGTCGTGGTGCTCGACGACCTCGACCATCACGCCACCCTCGCCGAGCAGCGCGACCTGTGGGCCGGCTTGTCCGCGCTCGCCGCCGACGGCTGCACCGTCGTCGCCGCCACCTCGGAGCGGGACGCGATTCCGGCGTCCGCCCTTGTCATCGACCTCGATCCCGCCCGGGAGGCCTGAGCCCGTGATCGATCCCGCACGCAATCCGCTCACCCTGGCCAACTTCGAGCTGCGCCGCTTCCGCGGGCCGCTGCCGCGCATCGCGCTCGCGTTCATCCTGCTGGTGCCGCTGCTCTACGGGTGCATCTACCTGGCCGGCAACTGGGATCCGTACGGGCGCCTCGACCAGGTTCCGGTCGCGGTGGTGAACCACGACGTGCCCACCACCGTGAACGACAAGCCGGTCACCGCGGGCGACGACTTCGTCGAGAGCCTGCACCGCGCGGGCACCTTCGACTTCCGCGACACCGACGACGCCGAGGCCGCCGACGGGCTGGCGCACGGCCGCTACTACATGGTGATCACCGTGCCGGACGACTTCTCCGCGCGCCTGGTCAGCGGGCAGGGCGACCATCCGCAGCGGGCCGGGATCACCCTGCGGCGCAATGACGCCAACGGCTTCGTGATCGGCACCATCACCAACAGCGCCCAGAACTCGATCGCCCGCGCCCTGGATGAGACCACCGTGCGCAGCTACTTCGAGGCGGTCTTCGCCAACCTGGCCACCATCCGCGAGGGCATGCTGGCCGCCTCCGACGGCGCCGCGCAGCTGGACGACGGCGCGCGTAAGGCCCGCGACGGCTCGGTGACGCTCGATCAGGGACTCGCGACGGCCGCCGACGGCGGACGCCAGCTCGCCACCAGGCTGGACGACCTGCAGGCCGGTGCCGGACGCCTGGCCACCGGAGCCACCCAGGTCGCCGACGGCACCCAGCAGATCGCCGATGTCGTCGACCCGGTGCTGAGCGTCGCGGTCGATGATCTGCCCGCGATCCAGCAGCGCGTCGGCGAGGTGTCGGCGCGGGCAGCCGAGCTGACGGCGTCCGTCTCGGGCGGCACCGACAGCCTGGCGCACTCGGTCGATTCCGCGCTGACCAGCCTGGACGCCGTGCTCGCCGCTCACCCCGATCTGGCCGGCGACCCGGCCCTGGCCGCGTTGCGCGGGCACCTCAAGGCGGCCGATACCCGTACCGATGCCCTCGCCGCGCGCGCCGGCAAGGTGGCCACGGACGCCGCCGCGGCGAACGAGCGGATCGCGTCCGCCGGTGACCTGAGCGTCGCGGCGCGCGACGCCAAGGCGAAGGTCGATCAGTTGAACGACGGCGCCCACCAGGTCGCCGCCGGGGCGTCCGAACTGCGCGACGGGGCCGGGCGAGCGGCGTCCGCCTCGCACACGCTCAGCGACGGCCTCGGTCAGCTCGCCGGTGGCGCGCACACGCTGCGCGGCGGCCTGGACCAGCTCGCGACGGGCACCGGCGAACTCGCCGGCAAGCTCACCGAGGGCGCGTCGCGCCTGCCCGTCCTCACCCCTGAGGAGGCCAGCGACGCCGCCCAGGTGCTCGCCGCCCCCGTCGACGTGGCGATGGAGGTCGACAATCCCGCGCACGTCTATGGACGCGGGCTCGCGCCGATGTTCTTCTCGATCGCGCTGTGGGTGCTCGGCATCTCCGCGTTCTTCCTGGTGCGGCCGATCACCGGCCGGGTGATCGCCGGACGCGCCAGCGACCTGCGCATCGCGATCACCGCCTGGCTGCCGCTGGCCGGCATCTCGGTGGGTGCCGGCTGGCTGATGCTCGCCGCGGCCTGGATCGGTTTGGGACTCGACCCCGTCCATCCGGTGCTGATGATCGTGACGGTGACCGTGGTGGCGCTCGCCTTCTCGTCGGTCGCCCACCTGCTACGGACGGCGCTCGGCCTGGTCTCGACCGCGGCACTGCTGGTGCTGCTGATCATCCAGCTCACCGCCGCCGGCGGCACCTACCCGCCCGAACTGCTGCCGCCGTTCTTCGCCTCGATCGGTCACCTGATGCCGATGACCTACACGATCGACGCGTTCCGCATCGTCATCTCAGGTGGTCTGATGAGCAGCCTGGTCCGCGACCTCACCCTGATGGGTGTGCTGGCGGCATCCTGCCTGGCGTTGCTGGTCCTGGTCGTGCACCGCAAGCGCCGGTTCAGCATGACCGATCTGCACCCGCTGCTCGGCTGAACCGTCTGCTTGAACGCTGGGCCTCATCTCAATCACGACCTCCAACGGCTGACCGACCACGGCGATGGCTGCTTCGCTGGCTATGCTCCTCAGCTCGCCAACCTGGAGGCCTGGCTGTTCCGGGACGATCAGGGTCAGCGTGTTCGAAACTGGATTGATGCCCAGCGCGAATTCGGTGACGTTCCTTCGAGTCAGTTGTCTCGCCATGCTGTCGGTGGCACGTTCACGGCTCTTGGTGCCCAGGCGGCCCCTCGTGTCGATTTCCACCGTGACGGGGAAGGTGGCCTGTGACGCAAACTCGCGAGCCTCTCGTGCAAGTGCGGCCTTCACTATCAGCCTGCCCCCTTGCTCGCCAAGCCATTCTGCATGAACGACCGCATCGTCAGATCTTTCGGACCAGTCGGCGACCTTCTCTGCGAAACTCCCCTGATTGATGAGGATCGTCTGTCGGCGAAGCGTCATGGTGAGAACGTAGGTGCAGGTCGAGGCCCTGTCAATGGGATGTTGTCAAACTGGGTCGTCACAGTTGAGGTCTCGTGGCTGTTCTTGATTCGTGATTCCGCGCGTGCGGGGCCCCGCATACCATCCCGCACCCGTGAATTCAGTGTATTCGGTGTCGTCGGCGAGGCCTCGCTCGGTAAACCAAGTGACGATCCCGTCCTCGCCGCAGACTCCGGCGACAAGGATAGGTCCAACGCTGTGCTGAGTCTCTTCATGGAATTCTCTTGCTAGGTCGAGCCCGGTCACGGGAGAAGGGTGAGCGTCGAGGAATCGACGCCAGAGAGACAATGGGAGTTCCAGGATTGTTGGACGGGTTGATTGGTGTGGGTGTGACAGCTGGTAGGTTCCATCGCGTAACCGCTGCACGTCGTAGCGGCAATCTCGAAGGGTCTTCAAGAAGAGCGTCCGCTCTTCCTCGGCTCTACTCATCGATCGCTCCCGGACGGGTGGTGAAATGGGCTCGGTTCCGCACATAAAGTGCATATTCTTGTCTTGCTCTCACGGCCTATCGCCTACTCCTGCGTGGTCTCCTTGGGCTACGCTCTCCTTGGAGAGTAGCGGAAGATCTGGTGTGCATCTAGTCCACTTTTCTGGTGGGAGGCTGGCGTGAATCAGGTAGTCAGGATGATTGGGGACGCTGGTGTTGGGTTGAAAGATCTCGGGTTTGCCCGCCTTCGATCGGGGATATTTGAGCGGAAAATATCAGATTCGATCCACTGGAGGATCGTGACGCTAGCTGATCGTGATGAAATTATGAGAGTCGGAATTACACCTACCACAGGAGGTGGAGATCGTGAACGGTAGTCCCTATATTACCCAGTTGGCGCGCGCGCTTGAGGAATATCAGTCGGCGGCCCGGGCCGACGCTGACCCGCAGGTGGTCTGTGCGTTGGCTGATGCGGCCATCGAAGCGATGCGGGATTATGAACGAGAGTTGTTCGAGACGACCAATTGGTCGAACCCGCTTCGGCACTATCACTCACTCGATGACCCTGGTTGGGGAAGTTCCTCCGTAATGGTGAGGGATATTCAGTCGGATGATGATTCTGAACTCGAGGTCTCTGTTCGCTACTCGATCTCAGTGAAGGATGTCGAAGGGTTGACGGAGGATGTGGAGGTCCGGTTTGGCGAAGACCCTCTCTCGGTGGAAGAGGCCATTCGTCTTCTCGTTATTGCAGACGGATGGGAGCCCGGGAAGTACCCGGGAATCCGGATGCTACGCGCTGAGTGTTCCGTGACGGAGGGTGGATGAACCAGGGTGGTGGTAGATGGGCGGCGGAAGGCCAGTTAGGGAGGGTTGCTCTGTTCCATGACGATCGATACTGGTCGATAGATGGGGTGTTCGGGTCGCTGGCTGAGGCGTCCGCCTCGGTTCGTCGTTGGGGATTGAGCGGTTGGGTCGTTGAACTTCAGATGGATGTGCTCCCTTATGACTTTGCGTGCGGGCGTGGTCTTGTCGATGGGGCGACTCCAGTGTCGGCCGAGGAGCTACGTGCCCTTCTGCAGGAACCTTGGGGGCGACATCATGCCGAGAACGGCGTCCTGTTCGGGGAGAGCGACCTGTCGGTCGCTCCGGCAGACGAGGGGTCGTCGAAATCAACGGAGACGGTGTGGGTGTTCCAGGGTGCGGATCTGGGGTGGACGGCAGCAGTGTTCTCTACGGAGGTGCTGGCTCGGCGGCGGATCGCGGAGGCGCAGCTATCTGGGGTGCTGACCTCTTACCCTCTGGGCCTGCTGCCTTACGAGTGGGCGGTACGACGCGGGTCGTTCCGAGAACCGAGAAGGCAGGCGGTGGATGGGTCGTTCATCGGGACGTACGTCAGTATCGACCAGCGGCATGAGCACTTCTGCGACGGTGTTCCGCAAGAATTGATGCCGCATGGGGACGGTGCCATTGATAAGCTATTGCCTGCGAGTCTGGATCTGATCTTCCATAAGGAGATGGGCGCTGGCCTGGGTGGCGGATTCATTCGGATCACTGACTACTCCGGCATGATGGGTCGGATATGTTATCAGCCGGCCTTCGGTGGGAGTGGTGAGGCGTACCTAGGTAGGGTGCCCAGTCGTGAATGGTTCGATGAAGAGGCCAAGGAGCAGGACAAGGCTGCCGAGGTGCGCGGCTTGACCGATTGGTTCCGCGCCGCTGGCTCGCTGAGCGCGGAAATTCCGCGTGTGCTGGACGAAATCCTGGTGGACGGGAACTCGCGCCGGTGGGGTGCGCCGATATCGGCGCAGGTGAAGAGGCTCCTCATGGTGGCGGGCATGCCCATTTCCAGTTTCGCGACCGCGGTGACGGACTTTGCTGCACTGGCCGGGCGTTATCCGCTCGGTTCTGATGAGAGCGTTTATCTCGGCGTGCGGTCGTGCTCCCGCCTGTTGCAGGCCTCGGCGAGTCTTCCGCAGGCATGGGCGCCGTATGTGTTGCTCGCGGTCACCGAAGATGAGGGTGGCGCTGGCCAAGACGGGCGAGTCCGGCGGACTGAGTTTTCTGAACTGTGTGAGGCGACATTCTCCGAAGGCGAGTACTTCGTCGCAAGTGAGCTGCTGTCACCGTGGCTGTCGGCGTGGGCAGGTGGATGCCTGTCCATACCCCAGATGTTCCTGGACCGGATGATCCGCATGTCATTGTATGACCCGGGCGACGGGGATCTTGGGTATGACGTTTCCTTGAGCGTGGCCGGGCCGGTGGGCGATGTGCGTACTGGTGACGTCTATGAACACAACGAGGTGCGTGTCATCTACCGTAGTCTGATCGAGGACCTGGGTGGTGTCTGGGCAACCGATATGTAAAGTGAGTGTGTGGCTAGCTGGATGGTTTCCGGCGGGAGGCTGGAGGTGTAGAAATGGTGGACTCTCGGTTCGTCCGTGAATATTTTCACGCCAATATTCCGCGCAGTCATGGTGTCGCTCTCGAATGTGGCCAAGATGGTGATGTCGCATGGGTGCGAATCACTCCGGCGGCTAACCCCGGTCGCTGGGTTGTCGTCTCCAGCCCCGGGAATCGCTGGTTCTCTGTTGGGGTCGAGGGTGGATACTCTTATGACTATGTCGATGAGGACCTCGACCGCGAGGAGGTGGAGGGTGCGCTCGATGAGCTTTTGGAAATCTCCGCCGAGTACATCAGTTCGGGCGGGTCGTGGTCGACGGAGGGCTGGCTTAAATCACCAGTTCTGCTCGTCAATACTTCGCAAGGCGTGCGCGTGCTCCGGCGGGATGTGCTGGTCAATCTTCGGGATTTTCTTCGTCGTTGGTTCGGCAATGCGCGTTGAGATGCGTGGTTCGAATGTGGTGTCAGTCTGACGATTGATGTCGGTTGGATCGCGGACGCAGCGTGACCGCGCCGGACGTTTAGTTTGACGACCTCGGAGGGTTATCGAAAACTTAGTCTGGGGGAGGTGGCCCGACGGTGCCGCCCGGGTTGGTCGCATTCGCCCGGGGTAAGCGCATTCGCCCGGCATGTCGCCCGGTGTAGTCACTATCGCCCGGGTAGGAAACCGGGCGAAGGCGCGGAAACCGGGCGGCGTGGGGCGCGTCGCCGCCACCACCGGGAACGGTAAGCGCCCGCGAATGAGTTCGCCCGGACGCCTGTCTTTGAGAGGCGCTTGGCGGGCCCCGTGGCGGCCGCAGGCGACGGAGCGCGTGCCCGGGTCACTTGGCGCATGCAACCGTCGTCCCGCGCACGCTTCAACACCACGACGGTGTCCGCGTCATCAATGCAAAATCGTGGTGCGTCTACTCGCCACATCTCTACATTGACGGCGCTCGTGCCTGGCCAAAGCATGGTGCTCCCTGGCGCCTGACCTCGCTGTCCCGCAGCCACGAGTGCAGCCTGCGGCGACAGGCGACGGAGTGCACGCGCCCTTGTGATCGGCCAGCCGTTCGCCAGGGACTGGGCCGATGTCGATCCGGTGCGGTGGGAACTCTCGGTAGTTCATGCCCAGTTGTAGGTCGCTACGTTCTCCTGTGTTGGGGTCGGCCACGTCGATGTCGACGAACAACGGCCGAATGCGCTTGTCAGTGACCACCAGGCCGACCGTATCGAATGCCTGGCGGAGCGCGGCGACCGCTTGGTCGAAGTGGCCCTGGTCGGCGCTCGAAGTGAACAGGTCGACATCGAGGGAGGGGCGATCGCCGATGCCATGCGCAGAGATGGCGTACCCGCCGGCGAGCACGAAGCCGTACTCCTCGAGGGCACGGAGCGAGACCGTGGCTAGGCGCCGATGGAAGTCCTTCATCGAGGGTTAGGTCGCTCGCTGGGCGGCCAGGATCGGGAATGCTTGCTCCCACTCTGATCGGCACCGGACGGGGAGTATCAGCGAGGGCCACAGCCTGAGGAGCCAGTCGTGGCGCAAGAGGGATCGCTGGTCGGCGATCGTGCCGTCGCGCACCACCCGGGTGTACAACACCCACACCTGGTCGGCGTCGGTCAGGTCATAGAACGGTCGCGGGCTCGTATCGATGTGCGCACCCACCTCAACAACACCTGACTCCGGACCACGCAACTCGTCCAGCGACGCCGGCAGGTCGTAAGGGATCGTCGACTCGTAGCGCACTCGCCCAGTGACGCTCATCGTGATCCCTCCCCTCATCTTCAAGTCACTCGATGGGGTCCAGCCTACGCGCCGTGCCCGGCCTACGCTGATCCATCAGGGCCAGCTTGCTCGGCCTTGGTGGCCTTGGGCTTCTTGCGTTCCTTCCGCTTGAGGCGGGCGTCCGCTCGGCCTCGGCGGTACAGCTCGCCCCAGCGGTTGACCTGCAGGCCACCCAAACGACCCCACAGGCTGCGCGGCTCGGGCTCCGGCAGACCCGGACGGCTCGCCTGCAGCACGACGATCGACCACGGCTCCACCGTGTATTCGCCGGTCACGTGCAGGGCGTCGGCCAGATCCCAGCAGTTGCCCTCGGGTTCCGCCCAGGAATGCGTGTCGACGATCCGGTGCCAGTCGTGCTTGCTGCCGGACGCCTCCACCCACTCGCCCAGGTCGAAGGTGGCCGGCTGGTCATACATGTTGATCAGCACCCAGAAGTCGTCGCCGCCGCAATTGCCTGCGTCGATCGCGACCGCGAGCTGGCGGTCGCCCGGGCGCGGCGGATCGTCCAGATCGGTGCCGAAGTAGACGTACGACACGTCGTCGCCGCCCAGGGACAGATCGCCCCACGAGCGCTGCCGCAGCGTCGGCTGGGCGGCGCGCAACCGCGCGACATAGCGGGCGAACACCAGCAGCGGGTTGATCCCCTCAGGTGTCGCGGTCTGGCCGACCACATCGTGGTAGCCGGGCAATGCCGGCTGTGCCGGGTCGACCGGCAGCCGGGTCGGTGTGTTCGAGCCGGCCTGGGCCCAGTTGTTCCAGATGCCGACGGTGTTCAGCGACCACGGGTTGTTGTTGCCGTTCTGCGTCCGCCCGTACTCGTCGCCCGAGACGATCATCGGGACGCCGCGGGCCAGGAAGGTGATCAGCCACAGGTTGCGCCACCGCGTCCGGCGCAAGGCCTGGTCGCCGCCCGAATCCCAGGACAGGTTGTTGTCCGACCCGCCGTCCGAGGGACCGAACGGGTAGGGCTGATCGTTGTTCTTGGCGTTGTAGGACACCAGATCGAACATGGTGAAGCCGTCGTGGGCGGTCACGAAGTTGATCGACTTCTGCGGCCCGGCGTTGTCGTTGAAGTGCAGGTAGTCGCCGTTGAAGAACGACATGAAGTCGTCGGTGTTGCCGTCACCCTTGAGGTAGGCACGCATCGCATCGCGGAACCGGCCGTTCCACTCGCCCCAGCCGGAGGGGAAATTGCCGACCTCGTAGCCCCACAGATCCCACGCCTCGGCGATCACCTCGAAGGTCTTCTCCTCGGCGAGCTTCGCCACGGCGTCCAGCAGCGGATGATTGGAGAAGAACCGCCGCTGCGCCTCCCAGTCCTCGGCCTCGGCGGCGTTGGGGCGGCGTCCGAGCACCGGCGCCAGATCGAAGCGGAACCCGTCCACGCCCATCGTGTCGTGCCAGTGCCGCAGCGAATCCAGCACCAGCCGGGAGGTGATCCGCGAGGAGAAGTTCATCTGGTTCGAGGTGCCGGTGGCGCCGTCGATCAGCCCACCGCCGGCGGTGAGCGCGTAATACTCGGTGGTGGCGAACCCGCCCAGCGTGGTGAAGCCGGCCGCGTCCAGGTCGCCGCCCCAGTTGCCGCCCTCGGCCGAATGGTTGTAGACGACGTCGAGGAACACTTCGATGTCGGCGGCATGGAAGGCCCGCACCATCTCTTTGAACTCCCGCGTCGGGCCGCCGAGGGACTGGTCGGAGCTGTAGTCGCGGTTGGGTGCGAAGAAGGCCAGCGTCTGGTAGCCCCAGTGGTTGGTGGTGCCCGCCTGGTCGCCGCGCTGGTCGGAGTCGGTCTCGTGCACCGGCAGCAGCTCGATGACGCTCACCCCGAGCGCCTTCAGGTAGGGCGCCATCAGTGCAGCGCCCGCGTAGGTGCCGCGCAAGGCGTCCGGAACGTTCTCGACCTCCTCGAACCCGGGGACGCCCGCGAGCAGGTCGGCGAGCCGCACCGAGTTCGGGTGCATCGTCAGGTTCTTGACGTGCGCCTCGTAGATCGAGTTGTTCTCCTCGGGGTGCTGGGGGTGATCGCCGTAGGGGGTGGAGTCCTCGATCACCACGCCCTTGGGGGCGACGGACGCCGTGTCCCACGCGCGCCCGGGCTTGCCGCGGCACTCGACCGGTCCCGAGCCCAGCAGTTCGGAGTCGGGGCCGAGGCTGAGCGGGGTGTGCGTCACCTCGCGCGCGTACGGGTCGAACAGCACCTTGTTCGGGTTGAAATGGTTCAGGTCGGCGTCCCGGTCGGACACGAAGCCCGCCGTCGAACCGGGCGTCCACTCCGGGGTGTACGGCCAGTTCTCGCCCCACACCCGGAACCCGTACAGCGTGCCGTGCCGGGCATTGGTCACCGCTGCGCGCCAGATGCCGTTCTGGGCCCTTCGCCATCGCGACCTGCGCGTGCGCGGACGCTCCCTTCGCCTCAGGGTAGAACTCCAGCAGCACACGGGTGGCCCGTGGGGCCGCCACCGCAAAGGTGGTGGCCGCGACAACGGGATCGAGATGAGCACCCAGCCGCCAGGTGGCGGACTCCCAGAGATCCTCGTGCACGGCGGACGGCAATCGCATGGACTCAAAGGTGCCACACTCCGCAAGCCATTGCTCGCTGCCGCCCCATGGGTCCGTGTCTCGGTCAGGTGCCACGTCGCGACGGTGCGGTGCTTGCTCAGTCGTTGAGTCGATGGAGCCAGTAGCCGGGTTCGCGGCGTTCGTGAGCGTAGGCAAGGATCAGGATCATGCCTGGTTCCACGGCATAGATGACTCGGTAGGGGTACCCGCGAACGGCCTTGCTGCGGATCACGGTGCCATCGTCAGCTGTGGTGAACAATGGGGCGGCGTCCGGCCAGTCGGCGATGTCTTGTCGGGCCTGCCTCGCACGGTCGATGAGCGTAACGCCGATCCCTGGTTCTTGTGCTTCGTACCAATTCACAGTGGCGTCGAACTCGACGACCGCTTCCGGGTGTTCCCGCTGAGGCAAGGTCATGCGGTGAGCGAGGCGCGCAAACGTGCGTAGTGCTCGTCGGCGTCCACCAGGTCGACTGCGCCGGCGCGCACGTCGGCGAGACGCCGAGTGACTTCTGCTCGCCACGCCGCATCGACATCGCTCGTGTCGTCTACGCCGTGGAGGCTCTCGAGCAGGGCGTTGGCGACGACCGCACGCTGATCGGCGTCGAGCGCGAGAGCGTCTCGGATCAAGGTTGCGGTGTCCGGTGTCATGCCCGAAGTGTACTTGTCGTGCCGGCGTGTGTTCCTGGCTTAGATCTCAGATTCGTTTCGTCATGCGTCCTTCCTGACCAGCGCCACGGCGCCGAGAGCACAGACGACCAACGCCCACGCTGCGATGAGCCAGCCGGCTCCGGGTTCGGGCGCCGCGACCTGGACGCCGTACCAGCGCGTGGCAGCGGTGCCCGGGAGATAGCGGGCGAGGCCGGTGAGTGGGGTGAGGAGCGGCGGTGCGATGACCAGCAGGCCCAGGGCCGTTCCCAGGGTGGGGATGAGGTGACGTAGAACCAATCCGAGGCCGCCGGCCATCAGGCCCACCGCGGTGAGGTAGCCGACGGTGAGGGTGGTCAGGCGGGCTTCCCCGGCGGACCAGGTGGCCCCGGCGACGTGGAATGTGATCAGCATCGAGACCAGCGAGATCGCCGCGGTGGACGCCGTAAGCGCCAGCAGTTTCGCCGCGACGAGGTCGGCTCTGCGGGGGACTGCGGCCAGCGAGACCACGATCTGGCGTGAGGTGTACTCGCTCGTCGTCGCGATGACGCCCAGCACGATGGGCCCGGCCTGGACGTAGTCGGGTACGAGGGCGGCCATGTCGACGGGGGTGAGCATCATCTCAGGGGTGGTGCGCAGGGTTGCGGCCACGATCCCGGCCATCGCCCAGGTGGCGACCGCCACCAGTGGCACCTGCCAGAGGCTCCAGAGCTTGCGCAGTTCGGCATCGACCATGCCGGCGATCCGGGTCATCAGGCGTCCCGAATGATGTAGCTGATCGCTGTGGCCGCAACGGCAGCGGCTCCCCAGATGGCCAGGACGACCAGGCCCGCCGACGGCTCCAGGGGGTGGGTCATGGGGTGCTCGGAGATGAAACTCGGGTACGCCGCGAGGTCGGGAAGGTACTTGGCGAAGTCGGTGACCCGGGACGCAAGCAGGCTGAAGGAGATCATCGACGCGTTGGTGATCAGCAGCACCATGGGCACCACGCCGTTGCGGGTGAGCGCGGTGAGACCGAGGGCCAGCAAGGCCATACACACCCAGTAGGCCGTGACGCCGACGCTCCTGGACAACATGTCGGGGAAGGCGGACGCGTACCGACCCAACCCGGCGCGCGACACGGTCACGGTCAGCGGAATCGTAATGGCGGCCATGACGGCGGTGCAGGCCGTGACCGCCACGATCTTGGCCGCGATCACCTGCCCTCGTCGCGGCATTGCGACCATGGTGCTCAGTAGCTGACGGCTCCCGCCGCTGTGCTGGCCACTGCGCGTGTACTCCGATGACACCGCGACGACCGCCAGCACGATCACGCCGACGATTCCCAAGGTGAGCTGGCCGAAACCCTCGTCGACCGTTGATGTGCTGAGGAGACCGTCCAGGCGACCCGTGTCGAGGGCGCGGCGCAACATGGCGGCGTTCGCGGAGGCCAGCGCGGGCGGAAGCCCGATGGTGAGTGCGACGGCCAGCCAGACCGCCGGCAGGGTGACGAGTTTGCGGAACTCCGCGTCGAGCGCCGCGATCACCGGGCACCGCCGGCCTGGCAGGACGACGACGCGGTGCTGCCCTCGCCGCCGGTGAGCGCGAAGAAGGCGTCCTCCAGGCTGGTATGCGCGCCGGTCACCTGCGCCAGCGTGCCCGCCGCCCGGATGCGGCCGCGATGGATGACGACGACGTCGTCCGCGATCTCGGCGAGCTCGCCCATGAGGTGGCTCGACAACAAGACGGTTCCGCCCGCGTCCGCATGACCCCGCAGAAGTCGTCGCAGCCACCGGACGCCCTCCGGATCGAGCCCGTTGACGGGCTCGTCCAGCACCAGCACCGGCGGCTCACCCAACAGGGCCGTCGCCAGCCCGAGCCGCTGGCCCATTCCCAAGGAGAAGGTGCCGACGCGCCGGCGGGCCGCCGACTCCAGACCCACCACCTCGAGAACGGTGGCGATGCGGTGGCGCGGGATGCGGTTGCTGGCGGCCACCCAGCCGAGGTGCGCCCGCGCCGTCCGTGACGGATGGGCGCCGCTGCCGTCGAGCATCGATCCCACCTCGACCAGGGGGCGCGCGAATGAGGCGTAGGGGCGCCCGGAGAAGGTGGCGGAGCCCGCGGCGGGCCGGTCGAGGCCCAGCAGGATGCGCAGGGTGGATGACTTCCCCGCACCGTTGGGCCCGACGAAGCCGGTCACCCGGCCGGGTTGGGCGGTGAAGGAGACGTCGTGCAGCACCTCAATGCTGCCGTGTCGTTTGGTGAGTCCGGTTACCTCGATCATGACATTCAGGTTCTCGTGCCGGACGCCGCCCGCCATCGCCCCTGGGGGTGGAGCGGCCCGTCGGCCTCAACCCTGGGGGTGTCAGCCCCAAGGCTGAGGCCCCGCCCGAGGCCTTTCGGTAGGCTCCCGGCATGGTCCGCCGCCACTCGATCGTCGGCGTGGCGAGCGTGGCGCTGGTGCTTACCCTCGCCGCGGTGCTGTTGGCTGTGGGGATGCCGGATGCGCCCCCGTGGGGGACGGTGCTCGCCCTGTCCGTGGGGGCGGGTGCGGTGCTGTGGGCATTGCGGCAGTCGTGGCACGACCGCCGCCGGTTCGAGGAGGCGCTACAGCGGCAGGCTGCCGACCAGGCGGTTGCCGCCGAGCGCCTGGCCATCGCGCGCGACCTGCACGACCTCGTCTCGCACGGGCTGGGACTCATCACGCTGCGGGCCTCGGTCGCTACCCGGCTGGCCGACCGCGACCCGGCCACCGCGCCGGACGCGCTGCGAGATATCGAGCGGGTCAGCCGCGCCACCACGACCGAGATGCGGCGCATGCTCCACGTCCTGCGTGGCACCGGCGATGCGCCCCGCGAACCGACACCCGGGTTGGAGGCGATCCCCGAACTGCTGAGCCGTGCGCGTGCCGCCGGCCTGGACGTCCGCTGGACCGGTGAGGACGTCCGGTCGAACAGCGACGGGGTGGCACTCACGGCGTACCGCGTGGTGCAGGAGGGGCTGAGCAATGTCGCCCGCCACGCGGGCCAGACGCAAGCCGATGTCAGCCTGCGTCACACCGGAACCACGCTCGAGGTGCGCGTCAGCGACGCAGGCCGCTCCGCCCACTGGACGCCCCGCCCGGGAGCCAATCACGGCCTGCTGGGTCTGCGGGAACGAGCCGGGGCCCTCGGGGGCACGGTGGAGGCCGGCCCGCGCGGCGACGGGTGGTTGCTGACCGCTTTTCTTCCCGATCCATCGGAGGTCGGCGATGACTGAGATCCGCGTCGTGCTGGCCGATGACCAGACTCTGCTGCGCCGATCATTGGCCGCACTCATCGACTCCGAACCCGACCTCACCGTCGTCGGCGAGGCGGCCACCGGGGCGGACGCGATCGCGGTGGCGCGGGCGACCCGCCCCGACCTGGTGCTGATGGACATTCGCATGCCCGAGATCGACGGACTCACGGCCACCCGGCGTCTGTGCGCCGACCCCAACCTCGCCGGGACCCGCGTCGTGGTGCTCACGATGTTCGAGCTGGATGAATATGTCGTCGAGGCACTGCGGGCGGGGGCGTCCGGGTTCCTGCTGAAGGACACCCCGCCCCAAGCGCTGGTGGACGCCCTCCGCACCGTGCATGCCGGGCGGGCGCTGCTCTCGCCGCGGGCGCTGGGCGTCCTGGTCGAGCGGTCGCTCCCGACGGCCGGCCCCCGGGGCAGTCTTGACGGATTGACCCCACGCCAGACCGAGATTCTCACCCTGGTGGCTCGCGGGCTGTCCAACGATCAGATCGAGGCCGAGTTGCGGATCACCAGGGCCACGCTCAAGACGCACATCTCGGCGCTGCTCGCCCGCCTCGGTGCGCGGGACCGCGCGCAACTCGTCATCGCCGCATACGAGGGCGGACTGGTCGTGCCCGGTTGCAGCGGTCCGGCCTGATCGCGCGGACGCGCCGGGCTCACCCCGTCAGCTCGGCGAGCTCTTCGCGCATATTGGTCCGCGCGGGGCGTTCCCACAACTGGATGCCGGCCGGGGTGCGGAACAGGGGCCGGCGCGCCAGCAGCGTGCGCAGCACGGCGGCGCGTCCGGCGGCGAAGGTGTCGGCGTCCAGGTGGTCGTATTCGAGGCGGACGTCGCGCGCGTAGACGTGGTAGCGGCCCGGCAGCGCGCCCAGGATGGACAGGTCGGCGTCCACCAAGGCGGCGCCGCGTGCGTCGCCCGGGGCGGGATCGTGGGTGGCGGTGAGCCGCACCAGGCGGGCGACCTCGGCGACGTCGGCGTCCGGTAGCAGGCCGTCCAGCCGTTGCTCGGCGAGTACGGCGGACGCCTCCTCGTCCTCGCCGGCCCGGCCGGTGTAGACCGCATCATGGAACCAGGCGGCCAACTGCACGACCGGATCGTCGTCGACGTCGAGGGCGGCCAACGCCATCAGGCAGGACGCCAGGTGGCGCAGGTCGTGGTAGCGCCGGTGCGGCTCGCTCCAACGGGCCAGCAGGTCGTCGCGCAGACCGCGCTCGGCGGGCAGCAGTCCCGACCAGGCCCGCCGCAGCCGGTCGGACGCCTCCGCGCGGCTCGGCGTCTTCTGCGCGGGCCGGACGCGTAGGCCGGCGGTCCGCAGCCGACGCAGCAACTCCGTCGACGGCACCAGCGCCGCGCCGAGCGCGACCAACTCGTCGTGGCGCGCCAGGGGATAGTCGTAGTGATCGTGGTCGAAGGAGCGCGCGGGCAGGCCGGCGGCGCGGGCGAAGGTGTGCAACTCGGCGAGCGAGGCGTCCGAGACGAGATGTCCCCACAGGGTGCCGTGCGCCGGCCAGCGCGGCGCGTCCAGCAGGATCATGGCTGCGGACGCCGCGCCCGCGCCCGCGCGGCGTGCAGCGCGATGATCACCAGCGTGGTCGCGATGCCGCCCAGGAAGCCGCCGAGGTGGCCCTGCCACGAGATGCCGGCGCTGCCCATGATGGTGATCACCACGTTGATGCCGATCCACATCAGCACCGATTGGGCGTTGCCGCGCAGCCGCAGCACCAGCACCAACAGTGCCCCCATCAGCCCCGAGATCGCGCCCGAAGCGCCGAGGGTTGAGGTCTCCGGCGCCGACAGCAGCAACACGAAGACGGACGCGGTGAGCAGCGAGACGCCGTAGACGGCCAGGAAACGGGTCCGACCCAGTACCCGCTCGACCATCGGCCCGATGAACCACAAGGCGAGCATGTTCATCGCCAGATGCAGCAAATCGACGTGGGTGAACGCGTTGGTCACGATCTGCCACCAGCCGCCGTCGAGGGGGCCGGGCAGGAACGTGCCCCCCGCGCCCGCGCACTGGAGCGCGGAGACGCCGACGTAGCTGCCGGCGGGCAGGTCGCAGATGCCGCCGGGGGTGAGAGCGAGGATGCCCGTGAGGCGTCCCTGACCGCCGCCGGCGAGCAGGATCGCGAGCCACACGGCGACGTTGAGGCCGATCAGCACCAGCGAGGTGAGGGCGGGGTTCGCCGAGCGGCGTCCGCCGAAGGGGCCTTCCGCCTGCCGGGTGAGGGCCATGCCCTGCGCGACGCAGGCGCGGCACTGGAAACCGACCGGCGCCTCGACCATGCATTCGCCGCAGATCGGGTTGCCGCAGCGCTGGCAGCGGACGCCCGCCGCGCGGTCGGCGTGGTAGGCGCACGGCGGCGGAACGGACGGCTGCGGCGTGCTCGGGGGCGGCCAGGTGGGTGGGGGAGCCTGCCAGCCCGCGGACGGGCCCTGCGCCGGGGGCGGCGGCCACCCCTGCGGTGGTGGTTCCTGCGGTGGCCACCCCTGCGGTGGCTGGGCCTGGAAATCGGGGCCGCTGGGTGGGGTGCTCGTCACCCGTCCACCCTAATCGCCGGCCCCTTTCCGCCGAAGCGCGCGTGCGGCGTCCGAGGAGTACCGGCGCGTTCGCAACCCAATAGTTACTTACCTACGTTCAGTAGTTACTGGCGCCGGACTAGGGTTTCGACATGGTGGAGGATGCTCGCAGCCCGGTCGTCGAGATGGAGCAGGTCAACAAGTTCTTCGGCGACCTCCACGTGCTCAACGACATCAACCTCGTCGTCGACAAGGGCGAGGTGGTTGTCGTGATCGGCCCGTCCGGGTCAGGAAAGTCGACCTTGTGCCGCACGATCAACCGGTTGGAGGCGATCAACTCCGGCACGATCCGCATCGCGGGGGAGACGCTGCCCGAAGAGGGCAAAGCGCTCGCCGAACTGCGCGCGAAGGTCGGCATGGTCTTCCAGTCGTTCAACCTGTTCGCGCACAAGACCATCCTGGAGAACGTGACGCTGGGGCCGCTGAAGGTGCTCAAGATGCCCGCAGCCCAAGCCAAGGAACGCGGCATGGAACTGCTCGAACGCGTCGGGGTCGCCAACCAGGCCGGCAAGTATCCCGCCCAGCTCTCCGGCGGCCAGCAGCAGCGCGTGGCGATCGCGCGGGCGCTGGCGATGAATCCGATGGTGATGCTCTTCGACGAGCCCACCTCGGCGCTCGACCCCGAGATGGTCAACGAGGTGCTCGACGTGATGGTCAGCCTCGCCAAGCAGGGCATGACGATGATCGTGGTCACCCACGAGATGGGCTTCGCCCGCAAGGCCGGCGATCGCGTCGTGTTCATGTCGGACGGCCAGATTGTCGAGACCAACACCCCTGATGAGTTCTTCACCCACCCGCAGACCGCCCGCGCTCAGGATTTCCTGTCGAAGATCCTGACCCACTGATCACCCGGCGCCGCCGGCGCCGTGGGGTACGACCGAGTGAACGAGAGGACACACACTCATGGCACGATCCAAGATGTGGGCGCTGGCGGGGGCCGCTTCCGCCCTCGCGCTCGTCCTGACAGCCTGTTCCAGCCCCTCCGGGACTCCGGCCCCCGGCGGCGGTGGCGAGAAGATCAAGATCGGCATCAAGTTCGATCAGCCCGGCCTCGGCGTCCAGGAAGGCAACACCTTCACCGGCTTCGACGTGGAGGTCGCCAAGTACGTCGCCAAAGAGATGGGCTATGCCGAGAACCAGATCGAGTTCGTCGAGGCCAAGTCGCCGCAACGCGAGACGATGATCCAGGCCGACCAGGTCAAGCTCATCTTCGCGACCTACTCGATCACCGACGCCCGCAAAGAGAAGGTCTCCTTCGCAGGGCCCTACTTCATCGCGGGCCAGGATCTGCTCGTCCGCACCGACGACACCTCCATCACCGGCCCTGACTCCCTGGCCGGCAAGAAGGTGTGCTCGGTGGCGGGCTCGACCCCGGCGCAGAACATCAAGAAGGAGCAGCCGAACCTCGACCTCGTCGAGTACGACGCCTACTCGCTGTGCGTGTCGGCGCTGGAGTCCGGCGGTGTGGACGCGGTGACGACCGACAACGTGATCCTGGCCGGCTACGCGTCCCAGCCGCAGTACACGGGCAAGTTCAAGGTGGTCGGCAAGCCGTTCACGACCGAGCGCTACGGCGTCGGTCTCAAGAAGGGCGACACGGCGACCTGCACCAAGGTCAATGAGGCCCTGACCAAGATGGTGTCCTCCGGCGCCTGGGCGAAGGCGCTCGACGACACGGCGGGCAAGTCGGGCTTCAAGCCGGACGACCGCAACCCGCCGGCCCTGGAGGCCTGCAGCTAGGCGACCGTCTCGAAGGCCGGCCGCCCACGGCGTGTGGGCGACCGGCCCGGGCCGGCGACACGCACACCCGGCCGCGACCCGCCTGA
This sequence comes from Propioniciclava sp., assembly GCF_047602245.1. Lineage (GTDB taxonomy): Bacteria > Actinomycetota > Actinomycetes > Propionibacteriales > Propionibacteriaceae > Propioniciclava. Next base: position 1,544,848 of record NZ_JASGHT010000001.1, on the reverse strand, counting down.
CCGACGCGAAGGAGGATCCATGGACCGTCTCAGCCAGATGCTCACCGACTACAACGTCCTGGGCGCGTTCTGGATGACCATCCAGCTCACCGTCTGGGGCGCGCTCGGCGCGCTGATCCTCGGCACGATCATCACGATCATGCGCGTCTCCCCGGTGGCGGTGTTCTCGAAGGCGGCGGCCCTCTACACCAACGTCATCTTGTACACGCCGCTCACGCTGATCGCCTTCTTCTTCGCGTTCGGCGTCTACATGAAGATGCAGTTGTCGCTCGCACCCTTGTCGGAGCCGACGCGGGTGCACAACTACTTGATGGGCATCGTCGCCATCGCGGTCTACCACAGCTCCTTGGTGGCCGAATCGTTGCGTTCGGGGATCAACACGGTGCCACCCGGCCAGGCCGAGGCCGCCCGCGCGATCGGGCTCGACTTCGGCCAATCGCTGCGCGAGGTGATCCTGCCGCAGGCGTTCCGCGGCTCGATCGCCCCGCTGGGCAACACGATGATCGCCCTGTGCAAGAACACCACGGTCGTGGCCACCATCGGTGTGGCCGAGTCTGCATTCGTGATGAAGGAGATGATCGAGATGTACTCCGACCTGATCATCCCGATCTTCGTGATCATGGCCACCGGCTTCGTCGTCCTGACCCTGCCGCTGGGCTTGCTGTTCACCTGGTGGAGCAAGAAGGCGACGGTGCTGCGATGAGCGTCCAGAACGTCCTGTTCGACCTGCCCGGCCCGAAGGCCCGTCGCCGGTACGCCCTGCTCGCCGTCGCCGGCATCGTCGCGATCGCCGGACTGCTGGCCGGCATGCTGTGGCTGCTGCGCGCCGAGATCACCCCCGAGCGCTGGACGCCCTTCCTCAACCCTGTGGTCTGGACGGCCTACGTGCTGCCCGGCCTGCAGGCGACGCTGATGGCGGCGGCGATCAGCGTGGTGGCGGCCGGTCTGCTCGGCGTCCTGCTGGGCATGGGGCGCCTTTCGCCGCGCCGGATCCTGTCGGTGATCTCGGGCGTGGTGGTGGAGTTCTTCCGCTCGGTGCCGGTGCTGCTGATGATGATCTTCGCCTACTACTTCTTCATCTACTCGCGCGTCCTCACCGGGCCTGCGGCGTCCTTGGCCGGTGTGGTGACCGGCCTCACGCTGTACAACGCGTCGGTGATCGCCGAGTTGGTGCGCAGCGGCGTCCATGCCCTGCCCAAGGGGCAGACCGAGGCCGGGCTCGCCATCGGGCTCACCCGCGGCCAAACGTTGCGGATGGTGCTGCTGCCGCAGGCGATCCGGGCGATGCTGCCCGCCCTGGTCAGCCAGCTGGTCGTCGTGCTCAAGGACACCGCGCTCGGGTACATCATCACCTATCCCGAACTGTTGCAGTCGGCGCAGCGGATCTCGGCCAACTACGGCAATCTGATCGTCGCCTACTTCGTGATCGCGGTGATCTTCATCCTGATCAACTGGGCGCTGGCCGGGCTCGCCGACCGCGCCGAGCGCTGGGTGGCCAACCGTCAGGCGGGAACCGTGATGACGACGACCAATGAGTCAGTGGCGCTGGTGGCGGGCATGCGGCCGGTCAAGCCGATCGATCACATCGAGGACGAGCCCCCACGCTGAAGCAGCGGGGGCGTCGCTCGGGTGGGGTGGCGGGGGACCCGCCGGCACTCGGCTCAGTACCAGCCGTGGGCCTTCTTGAACGACCAGGCGCCGCAGGGCGTCCCGAAGCGCTCCTTGACGTACTTCAGGCCCCACTTGATCTGGGTCGCGGGGTTGGTCTTCCAGTCCGCGCCCTCGCTGGCCATCTTCTTGCCGGGCAGGGCCTGCGGGATGCCGTAGGCGCTCGAGGTGGGATTGTCGGCGGTGGTGATCCACAGCGACTCGCGCATGATGATGTTGTCGTAGCAGGAGAACTGATCCTCGCCCCAGCCGTAGAGGTCGCGGGCCAGCTTGCGGGCCAGCTCCTTGTTCTGCGCCGGAGTGCCGCCCTTGAGTGCTTCGGCTTCGGCCTTCTCGGCGGCGGCCTTGGCTTCGGCCTCCGCCTTCTCGCGGGCCGCCTTCTCTTCGGCGAGGCGCTGCGCGATCGCGGCGTCGGTCTCCGAGATCGCCTCGGCGGTCGCGGTCAGCGTCGCGTTGCGGGCCTCCACGGACGCGAGCATTTCCGCATCTAGGGCCTCCCGGGCCGCCGCACGGCTGATCTCGGCCTCGCTGCGCGCGTGGGCATCGCTCAGCAGCTCGGCGGACGCCTCGTGCACGGCAGGGTCCGTGGCGGTGGCGACGACCTCGGCCGGCGTGGTCGCGATGACGATGCCGGCGGAGGCGCCGATCGCGAGAGCCAGGGTGGAGACCGCGAGCGCGCGGAGCGGAGTGACGAAGCGCATGAATATGATGATTACATAAGAAACCCATTTAGGAAAATCTCAGGTTCGTGGTGGGGGTTGCGGTGAAGCACCCGCACGGCGTAGGAGACTGACATGAGCCTGCTCGATGCGCCCGTCCTCGCCCACGTCGTCCGCGGGGGCGTGATCGAGTCCGTGCACCGGGGGATCGCGGTGGTCACCGACCCCGGCGGGGCGGTCGCGCAAGCGTGGGGAGACCCCGGCACCGCCGTGTTCCCGCGCTCCTCGTCCAAGCCGATACAGGCCGTGGCCGCGCTCCGTGCGGGCGCTGATCTGGCCGGTGCCTCCCTGGCGCTCGCGTGCGCCTCCCACTCCGGTGAGGACGCCCACCTGGACGGCGTCCGGTCGATGCTCGCCCGCGCCGGACTGAGCGAGGCAGACCTCGACAACACCCCGATGCGTCCCCTCGGCGAGGCGCCGCTGGCCGCCTGGTTTGCCGCCGGGCGTCCGCCGGCGAGCATCGCCCAGAACTGCTCGGGCAAGCACGCCGGCATGCTGATCGCCTGCCGTGCCGCCGGATGGCCGACCGCCGGCTACCGGGACCCGGGCCACCCCCTGCAACGACTGATCGCGGACACGATCGAAGACCTGGCCGGCGAGACGATCAGCGCTGTCGTCACCGACGGCTGCGGTGCGCCCGCGCACCGGATCCCCCTCGCCGGGCTCGCCCGCGCCTTCGGACGCCTCGCCGCGGCGGCGTCCGGGTCTGAACGACGGGTGGCCGACGCGATGCGCACCCACCCCTGGTTCGTCGGCGGCACCGGACGTCCCGACACCGGCATCATGACCGATGTGCCCGGCCTGATCGCCAAGGAGGGCGCCGAGGCCGTGTTCGCGCTCGGTCTGCCCGACGGGCGCGGCATCGCGGTCAAGATCGCCGATGGCGCCCGCGCCGGACGCGTGGTCGCCGGCGCGGTCCTCGCCTGGCTCGGCGTCGACCCGGACGCCGCCGCTCGGCTCGGCACCGTCCCCGTGCTGGGCCACGGTGTGCCGGTCGGCTCGGTCGTGGCAGTGCTGTGAACTATTCCGGGGGGTGGCACCCTGTTGCCGGTTGGAGCTGCTGCGTACCGTTGAACGGGTGACGCATTCCGACGATGAGGACTGGTTGTACCGGCGCGGTCGCTACTCCGCCGGGGGGCGGCCGCGACCGCCGGTCCCCGAACCCGGCGCGCCCGCACCACGCGACGCCGCCGGCCAGGCAGGCGGCCACACTCCCGATCCGGCCGCGGGCCAGGAGCCGCGCTACGCCGCGCCAACCCCTGTCGGCCACTACGGTCCCGACGGGCGTCCGCTCGACGGTGGCACCGCAGCGCCCCGCCGATCCCCGGTCTCCCCGCCACCCGTGGCCCCGCCGCCGGTCGCTCGGCCGGCCCGCGCCCCGCGCGCGAAGCGGCGGCGTCCGGGCCGGGTCATCCTCGGCCTGCTCGCCCTCCTGCTGCTCTACGTCATCGCCGTTCCGCTCGCCACCTGGCCGTTCGTCACGCGGGTGAACGCGGCCCCGGCCGGGAACCGCCCCGCGGACACACCCGGACACGTGTTCCTGCTGGCCGGCTCTGACTCCCGCGAAGGCATGTCGGACGCCGACCGCAAGCGCCTCGGTACCGGTGAAGCCGTCGGGCACCGCACCGACACGATCATGTTGCTCTATGTGCCCACCGGCGGAAAATCCGCGCTGATCTCGCTTCCGCGCGACAGCTACGTCACCATTCCCGGCCGCGGGAAGAACAAGATCAACGCCGCCTACGCCTTCGGCGGCCCCTCCCTGCTCGTCGCCACGGTCGAACAGAACACCGGACTCAAGATCGACGGCTTCGCCGAGATCGGCTTCGGCGGGTTCGAAGGCGTGGTGGACGCCGTCGGCGGCATCGAGATGTGCCCCGCCAACGCCATCAAGGATCCGGCGTCCAACCTCGACATTGCCGCCGGCTGCCAGCAGATGGACGGCGCCACCGCGCTCGGCTACGTCCGGATGCGCAAACTCGACCCCGACGGAGACTTCGGCCGCGCCAAGCGGCAGCGTGAGATGGTCACCGCGCTGGCGAAGAAATCGCTGTCGCCCGCCACCGTCCTGCTGCCCTGGCGCTGGTGGGGACTCAATTCCTCGCTGGCCCGTGGCGTCACCGTGGGGGAGGAGGTCGGTGCCGGCGAACTGGCCGCCCTCGCGTCCGGCGCCGCCAAAATGGCCATCGGTCAAGGCGAGATGATGGTCGTCCCGATCGGCAACCCCGACTACACCACCCCCGCCGGGTCGAGCGTGCTGTGGAACGCGACCAAGGCCAAGGCCCTGTTCGATGCGATGGCGCGCGGTGAGGGCGATCTCTCCGCCTACGCGTGATTCCTGGTTAGTAGGTGCTCGTCCTCACCTCTTGTCGCCCGGTTTCCGCACCGTCGCCCTGTTTCCTGCCCGGGCGACTGTTCCGGAGCCGGGCGGTGCGGCGGGCGTTCGTGCGTATCCCGGGCGTCCGTGCGCAACCCGGGCGTGAGTGGGACTAGCTCTCGGAGAAGCGCTGGTTCATCTCCAGGGCGGGGAAGGACTCGGCGGGGAACGACACCAGCTTCGCCGGGACGCCGGCGACCGTGGAGTGCGGCGGCACATCGTTGAGGACGACCGAGCCGGCACCGATCTTGGCGCCCTCGCCGACCCTGATGTTGCCCAGCACCTTCGCGCCCGCGCCGATCATGACGCCGCGCCCGATCTTGGGGTGGCGGTCGCCGCCGGTCTTGCCGGTGCCACCCAGGGTGACCTCGTGCAGCATCGAGAAGTCGTCCTCGATCACGGCGGTCTCGCCGACCACCACCGAGGTGGCGTGGTCGAACATGATGCCGCGGCCGATGCGGGCGCCCGGATGGATGTCGACGGCGAACACTTCCGAGATCCGGCTCTGCAGCCACAGCGCGAGCGCCTGGCGGTCCGAGACCCAGAAGTGGTGGGCGATCCGGAAACTCTGGATCGCATGGAAACCCTTGAAGTACAGCAGCGGCTGGCTGTAGCCACGGGTGGCCGGGTCGCGGGTGACGACTGCCTGCAGGTCGGCGACCACCGACTCCTCGATGTAGTGATCGCCGACGAACGCCTCGCCGATCAGGTCGAGAAGCGTCAGCGGTGACATGACCGGGTTCGCCAGTTTGTGCGCCAGCAGCGATCCGAGGGAGTCCATCAGCGAGGTGTGCCGCAGGATCGCCTCGTGCAGGAAACCGCCCAGGCAGGGTTCGGCGTCCGCGTCACGGGCGGCCTCCGCGCGAATGGTGGGCCAGATGTCGTAGTCGGCGACGGGCTCGGTCATGGCGTCTTCCTTCGGTCCTGAACTGCACGGCAGCGTGCGCGCCCCAGAGTAACCGTGAGCCGGGCGGTCTCGCGACGCGGACGCCCACCGGGCACACTCACTCCGCCGATTCGGGCTCGGCCCGTCCATGCCGATCTCGGGTGTGTGTCTTCACCAGAATGCTGCACGGACGCCAACGGCCCCATGCTCGCCTCCAGCGGTCCACGATCATGGTGGGCATCACGACACCGAAGGCCTGCACTGGCCGGCGGCCTTATGCTCGCGTCCAGGTAACCCGAGCGAGAGAGGGGAGCGATGAAGGGGTCGCATGCGTACGCGTCGATGCCGATCGACGCGCTCTACCGGTGGTTCGCGGGTGAAGCCGATCCGACCTCGCCGGTCTGGGGTGCGCTGTGCCGCTGGATCGCCGGCGACGAGGCCCTGTGCGCCCGTCTCGACGCGTTGCCCGGCGGCAAGCGGCAGCCGAACCTGTTCCTGGCCGCGCTGCGCTATCACGGCGCCCCCACCCTGGAGGGCGGGCCTGCCTTCGCGGCCTGGGTCGACGCCCACTGGGACGCGCTACGCGCCACCATCCTGGCCCGGTTCACTCAGACCAACGAACCGGGGCGCTGCGCGGTGCTGGCGCCGATCCTGGCGAGCCTGCCGCAGCCGATCGCGCTGCTGGAGGTGGGGGCGTCGGCCGGTCTGTGCCTGATCCCTGACCGCTACCGCTACCGGCAGCCCTGGGGAGACGTGATCGCGACAGGGGCCACCGTTGCGCCGGCCTCGTGCCGGCCAGCGGGCCGATCTGGTCTGGTGCTCGACTGCGCCATGACCGGACGCCCGCCGGGCAACCCCGCCGATCTGGTGATCGCCCACCGGGCAGGACTGGACGCTCATCCGCTGGCGGCCGCCGATCCCGGCGACGCACGCTGGTTGCGGGCGCTGGTCTGGCCCGGTGAGCACGCACGCGAGGCGCGGCTCGCGACCGCTCTCCAGATCGCGGCGTCCGACCCGCCGCCCGTTCGTACCGGGCGGCTTCCCGAGGATCTGGACGCCTTCCTCGCCGAGGGTCTCGCTGCCGCGGAGGCCGCCGGTGCGACCCCCGTCCTGATGCACTCGGCCACGCTGGCCTACCTGCCGCGCGACGAGCGGGACGCCGTCGTCGAGACCATCGGTGCCAGCGGCGTCCGCTGGTTGTCGTTCGAGGGGCCGAGCGTCGTCACCTCGCTGCGCGGACGCCTGCCGGACGACCCGCGCCCACATTTCATCGCGGCGCTCGACGGTGAACCGGTCGCCCGCTGCAGCCCGCACGGCGGTTGGGCCGACTGGCTGGACGGCGTCCCAGTTGGAGCGCCCGATCCGCGCTGATTAGGGTATGCGGGTGACTGACCTGCGCTGGAGCGCCGTCCTGTTCGACTTCGACGGCACGCTCGCCAACACCATCCCGCTGATCATCGGATCCTTCCGGTGGACGCTCGCCGAGTACGACCTGCCGCCCGCCGACGACGCGACGATCCGCTCCTGGATCGGGCGCACCCTGCCCGACGTGTTCACCGAACTCGCCGGGACCGACGAGGTCGACGAACTGATGGCCGGCTACCGGGCCTGGCAGTTGGAGAACCATCACCTGCTGCAGACCTACCCGGGCATGGACGCCCTGCTGGCCAGGCTGGCGGATGCGGGCGTGCCGCTGGGGATCGCGACCTCGCGGCGGCGCGACAGCGCCGAGCACCTGATGCGGGTGGCCGGCCTGGACGGCAGCCTTCCGCTGCTGGTCGGCCTGGAGGACACCAGTGCCCACAAACCGGACGCCGCCCCGCTGCTGCTGGCCGCGGAACGGATCGGTGCCGACCCGTCGGGTGCAGTGTACGTCGGGGACGCGGTCGTCGACCTGCGCGCGGCCCAGGCCGCGGGCATGACCGGTGTGGGCGTCACCTGGGGGGCCGGCCTCCCCGGCGACCTGCGCGCCGAAACGAGCTTGGCCGTGGTGGACACGGTCACCGAGCTCACCATGGCGCTGGCCGGCTGAGCACCGCGGGAACGGGCCAGCCGGCCAGCGCCGGAACGAGGGGAAGGGCGTTCAGTCCCACTCCCAAACCATCGAGTAGACACCCGGCTTGGCATCGGTCCACACGTGCTGCGCCTGGGTGCCGCTGAGCGGGACGCTCACGGTCGTGGTCGGTGCGTCGTCGTCGTCCATCGAATCCTGGACGCCGGCGAGCACCCGGCTGGGCAACGCGTCCGGATGGAAGTGGATGACCATCGTCAGCGTCTTCAGGGCGTTGGACACCGCGCGCAGCAGGCGAAACGACGGCATCGCCGTCGGGGTGGTCGTCACCCGGTAGTCGGACGCGAACAGGTCGCCCCGCTGCATGCAACGGTTCGCCTTCATCTCGGCGATGAGCAGATGCCGCTCGGGATAGTCGACGATCTCGCCGACCTCGCATCCCATCAGGGCCTCGATGGCCTGGTCGGTGGGAACCTGGGCGTCCTGCTCGCTCACGACCGCCCAGCGCGGCACGCCGGAGCGTTCGGCCCGCCAGATGACGCGCATCTCGTGGTGCGACTCGGATCGATCGGCCGTAACGGTGAGGTGGTCCTGGTGTGCGACGCGGGTGAGTTCACCCTGCATGTCGATACCGAGGTCTCCGATCACCTGCGCGACGAGGTCGCGCGCGGGCATCACCTTTTGCCATTCGAACACCTCACGACGGGTGCGCCCGTCGGCGGTGTACGTGTGCTGGGTCAGGTGTCCGGGGTCGAGATTGAGGATGCGTTCGAGCTCCACCAGAGTGTGGAAGCTGCGGGAACGGGTCGGAAGCGAGCGCCCCGATTGCCAGTAACTCAAGGTGGCAATACTCACGGGCACGCCCGCCTTGTCCAAATGCGTGCGGATGCGCTCCAAGGAGAGCCCGCGGGCTTGGATGGCGGCGGTCAGGATCTCTGCGAACGTTGGGGGGGATTCATTCACGGGCCTATTGTCGCAGGAAATTGCTGGAGATGTTTCATGTGAACATCCCCGTGAACAACCACCGGTCTCAGATGGGCTCCACCAAGCCGAGTTCGTAGGCCCGAACGACGGCCTTGAGGCGCGAGGGCACCTTCATTTTCGTCATGATCGCGGAAACGTGAGTCTTGACGGTGGATTCCGACAGGAATAGCTCGCCGGCGATTTCGGTATTGCTGTATGCGGCGCACAGCAGGCGCAGGATCTCGAGCTCGCGCGGGCTGAGGCCCAAGTCGGCGGGCGGCGGCGTCGGGCGCGCGGTTCGCTGGCTGAGCAGCAACGACGTGATCGGCCCGGGCGAAACGACCGAGGTTCCCTGCATGACGGCGCGGATCGCGTCCACCAATGCGGACGGCGAGGTGTCTTTGAGGAGGAAGCCGTTGGCGCCCGCTTTCAGGGCGTCGCGCACGACGTCGTCCTCGTCGAAGGAGGTGATCACCAGGATCTTGACCTGGGGCAGGCGCGCGCGCAGGGCCGCCGTCGCCTCGATGCCGCTCATCCGCGGCATGCGCACGTCCATGATGACCACGTCGACCGGGTCTGCGGTGATCTTCTCGACCGCCTCGGCGCCGTCGGTGCATTCGTGCCGCACCACGAAACCGTCCGCGGCGTCGAGGTAGGCCCGTAGCGCGGTCCGGACGATGGCGTCATCGTCCACGAGTGCTACGAACACCGTCTGCTCCATGTGGGCCATTATCACCTGATCTGTCGGTTTTTGCTTAACTTGGTGTGCCTTGTGGACGCCACGCCCGTCACACGCTGCTTTCCAGCGGAATCCGGGCTCGCAGGATCCAGGTGCCGCCGACGGCGTCCGCCTCCAGTTCGCCGCCCAGCGCCTCCAGCCGCTCCGCCGCCCCCACGAGGCCAAGGCCGAGGCCGGTGGCCCGGCCTTGGGTGTCACCGGCGCTGATCTGGTTGGTGAAGACGGCCTCCACGGCGTCGTCGTGGATGTCGAGGAGGAGCTGGCATGTGCCGCGAGCAGCGTACTTGACCATATTGGTGGTCGCCTCGAACACCAGCTTGGCGAGTGCCTCGCGCACCGAGGTCGGCAGCGTGTCGGGGTCGACCTCGATGCTGGTCTGCAGTTTCAGGCCGTGGGCGGCGAGTTCGGCCTGCTGCTCGCGGATCATCTGGTTCGGGGGCACGATGTGCCGTAGCTCTTGTTCGGTCGGCTCCAGGTCCGGATCGTTGCGCCGCAGCGCTTCCATCATGCCGCGGAGGTCGCGCACCGAGCGGCGCCCGGTGGAGATGATGAAGTCGAGGTCGTCGATCAGTTCGGGATCGGTGCTGCGCAGCTTGATCTGTTCGGCGCGCATGATCATCGTGGCCGTGGCGTAGGAGACGGTGTCGTGCAGGTCACGGGCGATGCTGCGGCGCTGGCTGCGCAACGCCTGCCCTCGTAGTTGGGCCTGACGACGGCTTTCGCTGCGCAGCCGGTCGATCGAGCGTCCGGTCACCCAGGCCAGGCCGGTCACCAGGGTCCAGATCATGGCGGTCTGCGCGATCTCGAGGGGGTCGTGCGCCTGGGGGATGGTCCAGGCCAGCCCGCCGACGAGGTAGATGAACGCCGACGCGTCGCGCAATGAGCGCTGCCCGTGGGCGCCGTTGGACACGATCGGGATGAACAGCGCGACGAGCGTCGTGGTGGGCATGATCCGGCTCATGCTGAGCAGGAGCAGGCAGGCGCCGACACCGATCGTGCCGATCCGCGGCCACCGTCCGGTGACGCCGGCGAAGATGCACATCAGGGTACTGACGAACGCGAAATGGGCCGGGACCACGCCCTCGGAGGGGAAGAACTCGCTGTAGATCAGGATGACCAGGCTGATCATCGCTTCCGGGGCGCCCGCCATGCCGAGGCGTCCCATCCATTCGGGCAGCTGAAAGCGGTGCGGCTCTGCGTGCTGGCCGATCGCGGTTGTCATGGCACCAGTTTGACATGCCCGCGGGTCCACCTTAGGGCCTCCTACTTTGGTACGGGGCGCTCGGCACCTTTTCCTGATGGTGACCCCGAGGTCCTTCAATTAACGTAGGTGGCGTCCCAACCCCGGGAGATAAGGAGCCAGAAGATGGGCCGTGTGCCCGACGCCATTGTCATCGCATGTACGGTGGCCGGCGCAGCAGCAGGTCTTCTCATCGGGCTCCTCGTCGGTAGTCCAGCCGCCTTTGCCGCAGTCGGCTCTATGGTTGGAATCATCGTGGGTAGTTTGCTGACAGTCCTCGCCCCCAGGACGCCGCGCCCCACAGGTTCCGTCTATTCTCAGGATCACTGACGATAAGGCACGCGGGGCGCCCTGATCGCGAGTCAGGGGCGCCCCGCTGGCTTTCCAGAACTTGTCCGTCTGTCCCTTCGATGTACTTGTTGTTCTCTCCTCTTTCTGTTTTTCGCTCGTGTTGTTGTTCTCTGTGATCCTTCGGGGTCGATCGAGACGATTGGCCCCGGTTCGTGTTTCCTGTTTCCCGGCCCCGTGGTCGCTCTCTCCCTGGCCAATGAAGGCTGGGCAACAGGGACGCGGTGGGCGGGCGCCGTCGTGGTGTCGGCGGGTGTGGTGCCGTCGGGTCGTCGCTCAGGGCGATCGGTGCCAGGACATGGATCAGCCCGGCCTGCGGGGGGCGCTGGCCGGGCTGATCGAAGCTAGTGGTTTGGGGGGTTGTTTGGTGTTGCTTGGGGGTCTAGATCGTTGGGGGTTCTAGATCGTGTTGAAGGACTGGCGTCGGGTCGCGGTCAGGTCTGGGGGGCAGACGGTGACCGTGAGGATCAACGGCAGAAAATCGGAAGGATGTTGCACGCCCACCGAGGAACCATCAACATGTTGACGTTCGCGACGCCCACGTTGCTCAAGACAAGTCCACTGACCACTGCGACGATGATGCTCTTCATATTCTCTCCCCTAACTTTGTTGAGAGAGCAATTACCCTGCCCTCACGTTTAGAATTATAAATCATCCTGCTGGTGTATCCCATCGGTGAAAGGTACTAGTCGGGTCGTCCGAAGGTGTGGTTCGCCCCGGCGTGCCCGGCGCTGCCGAGGGCGGGCCGGCCACTCGCGACAGGAAGACCTCAACATTATGACGCAAGCGCCGGGTCCTCGCGTCCGGATCGAGCGTCTCCGGCAGGCGTCCGCCCCCGGTGGCCCGTCGCAGGCCACGCAGGTAGAGCGAGCAGGCGAGATCGGCGCAGATGTAGGTGCCGACGGTGTTGTGATCGAGCCCGGCCTTGCCCGCGCGCCGGGCGACCATGAGCACGGCGCCCTCGCCACGGTGTTGCGTGCAGCACAGGTTGCACAGGGCATGGCGTCCGCGCGGGCGTACCGACGGCAGCCGCAGCGTGACCCCCGCCAATCCCCAGCCGGTCTCGGCGACCAGATAGCCCCGATCAGGCAGCTGAGGATCGGTCCATCCCAGATAGTCGAGTGAATCCCACAAGGTGGCGTCGAACCACCAGGGCAACTCCAGGCGCGCCAACTCGGGCTCGGTGGCGTTGATGAAGCTGGTACGGACCTCGTCCGGACTGAGGGCTCTCATGCCTCCAGTCTGCCTCTGTGGCCTTGCCGTCAGGCGAGCGGCGCCAGCAGTTCGTCGATCCGCTCGGGGCCGAGGATGCCGACCTGGGTGGCCCGGATGATGCCCTGGGCGTCGATGAACCAGTGCACAGGGATGCCGTTGACGCCCCACGCGGACGCCAGTGCCTTGTCCGGGTCGGGCACATGGTCGTAGGTGAGGCCCAAGGCGTCGGCGAACGACCTCACGGCGGCGGCGTCCTCGCCGAGGTACACACCCACCACCTGGACGCCGGCCCGCTGAGCGCGATGTGCCGCCTCGATGTCGGGCGCCTCCACGCGGCAGGGGGCGCACCAGGTAGCGCCGAAGGTCAACCACACCGGACGCCCACGCAACTCCGACAGCGAGAGGGTGCGCCCGTCGGCGGTGAGCGCGGTGAAGTCCGGCGCAGGCGTCCCCACCTTGGGGGCCGGCCGGGCACCGTCGACGACCACCTGCGCGACACCGAACTCCGAGCCGCCGTAGCTGGTCGGCCGGGTGATCCACCACCCGCCGCCCACGACGATCCCGACGACGACCGCGATCGCCAGCAGGGTGCGCCACTGGCTGCCGGCGGGGCGTTCCTCGACCGTGGTGTGTTCGCCGGGACGCGGGGAGGCTGGTGCGCTCATGACTGGGTGCTCCGATCAGGCGTAGCTGTGCAGGCCGCCGAAGAAGAGGTTGCCGAAGTAGGTGAACAGGATCGCCAAGAAGCCGAGGATCAGCAGCCAGGCCGCGCGGCTGCCGCGCCATCCTCGCACGACGCGGGCGTGCAGGTAGGCGCCGTAGATCAGCCAGGTGACCAGCGCCGAGGTCTCCTTTGGGTCCCAGCTCCAGTAGCGGCCCCAGGCGATATTGGCCCACAGCGCGCCGAGGATGATCATGATGGTCAGCAGCGGAAAAGTGATCACCACTGCGCGGTAGCCGATCTCGTCGAGCAGGTCCTCGTGCGGCAGGCCGCGCAGGGTCAGCTTGGGCCGCAGCAGGTACAAGATGGCCGCTCCGGCCGAGACGCCGGCGGCTCCGTAGGCGACCACGGCGGTGATCACGTGCAGGGTGAGCAGCAGATGGTTCTGCAGCGCGGGCATCAGCGGGCGCGCCTCGGCTCCTACGGTGGAGGCGTACAGCAGCATGACCAGGCCCAGCGGCAGCACCATCAGGCTGAGCGCACGGACGCCGTAGCGGCGCTCGAAGAACACGTAGGCGGCGGTGATCCCCCACGCGAACGAACAGGCGAACTCGTACTGATTAGCGAACGGCGCGTGGCCGGTGCTGATCGAGCGGACGATCAGCGCCACCGTCATGCTGGCCAGTGCCACCTCGACCGCGCGATCGGCGGCCCAGGCCACGCCTCGCTGGGGCGCGGTCGCCGGTGTGGTCGCCGGGCCGTAGGGTGCGTCGAGATCCGAGGCGGGACTCATCGGCGAGACGGGGTGCGAGCCGCCGCCGGCCCGTGCGGGTTTGCGGGCCGCGACCGCGGCCGGGCGGCGGTGCCGGGTGGCGACCACGAACACGTTCACCACGAGGGCGACCGCGATCAGCGCGGTCGCGGCGGCGAGCAGGGAGCGGGACAGTTCGAGCATGGCGATTACCTCTTCTTCGCGGGCGCGGAGGCGGTGTGGGGCAGGGACGCGACGAGCGCGTGCACGGAGCGCTCGAAGGTGACGTCGTGGCGGTCGGGCGAGGCCAGGGTGACGCGGGTGCCGGAGCCGGCGGGCTCCAGGCGGATCCACAGGCGGTGGTGCCGCAGGAACATCGTCCAGCACGTGCCGATGGCCAGCAGCGCGCTGCCCACCCACACCCACACCGCACCTGGATCGCGGCTGAGCATCAGGCCGGTGAACTGGCGCTCGCGCTCGAAGGTGAGCTCGAAACCGCCGCCGGTGACCGGCTCTCCCGGGGCGAGCAGTGCGGCGAACGAGGGTGTCTCGGCGCCGGGCGGGTAGACCTCGACGCGCGCCTTGCCGGCGGGGATGTCGGCGGCGACCTGCCCGGACGCGGGGGTCATCAGGTAGATCTGCGTGCCGTCGGCCAGTTCGGTCTTGCCGTAGGAGTAGCGCTTGTCACTGGTTTGGTACTGCAGGGCGATCGCGTTGTCGAGCACCGCGGCGCCCGCGGCGTCGCGGACGGACAGGTCGGCGGCGATCCCGAAGAAGGCCTGGTTGAGCGACCAGCCGTTCCAGCGCAGCGGGGCGTTCACCCGGACGGTCTGCTGGGCGACGAGTTGCCCCTCGCTGTACAACGCGAGTTCGCTGACGTAATCGGACGGCGAACCGTCGGGGTTGTAGGAGTCGCTGAACGCGACCGCCTCGACGGCCAGGTTCGTGCCACGGCCCACCTCGACGCGCTTGCCGACCGGCACGGTCAGGTCGTCGTAGCGGAACCCGAACGTGGAGGTGACGAATACGCCGATCAGGATGACCACGAAGGCGGTGTGTGCGATCAGCGTGCCGCCGGGGGCGAACCGGTTCTTGTCGGCATAACGGGGGACGCCGTCGGCGTCCGCGATCACCCGGTACCGCGCGCGGAGCAGCGCCGACTTCACCGCGGCGGCGGCGGTGCCGGCGTCCGCTTCGAGGAGGGCGGAGGCGTTGACCCGGGCGTGGTCGAAGAAGGTGGGGCGGACGTGCACGTGCGGCTTCATCGCCTGGGCGTACAGGGTGGGCGTCCGGTGCGTGGTGCAGGCGATGATGCTGAGCGCCAGCGCGATGGTGACCGCCTTGAACGGAATCGAGCCGAACATGGTGAAGATCCCCAGTACCGCGAGCATGCTCGTCCAGCCGCCGTAGCGCGGGCGCAGGTCCTCCAGCCAGGTGGCCATGTAGTCGGGGTTCTCGGCGACCCCGCCAGGAGCCTGGGGGAACAGGACGCCGAGCATGGTCAGCAGGGTCATCGCGAGGATCAGGAACAGCCCGAAACGCTTGTTGTAGAACAGCGCGTAGATGCGGTGCAGCAGCTCCGCGACGCCGATGTCGTGCTGGTCGTGGCCCGGCCGTGGCTCGGGGGCGTCCGCCGGGGGAGTCTGCGGCTGCATGTCGAGGCTCATGGCGTCCCTTTCAGCGGCTCGGGGTGGGCGACGGCGTGCTGCCCGGAACCCCGGAGTCCAGCGCGGACAGGTGCTTGCCGACCGTGATCGCCATGTCCGAGCTGGGATCGATGTCGATCACCCGCTGCCAGGCGGCTTCGGCCCGCTGATCGTCGGGCGGGTCGAGACTCAGGTAGAGGAAGCCGAGGTTGTACCAGGGCTCGGCGCTGGTCGGTGCGAGCACGGCCGTCTTCAGCCACACCTTCTCGGCCTCGGCGAAGTCGGAGCCGGAGTAGAGCGCAACGCCCAGAATCAGCAGGTTGTCGACGTCGTCGGGGTTCAGCTCGACGAGCTTGGCCTGCCAGCGCGCCGACTCGGCGTACTCGCCGACCCGGTAGTACTCATGGGCGATCGCACGCAGACTCTCGGCGTCCTTCGGGTTCTGTTCGACTTTCGCCTTCCAGGCCGCGACGGACGCCTCATCGAGCGGGCGTGCGGTGGCGGTGGGCTGCGTCATGCCCTCCAGCGACGGGTGCCCCGGTGGCAGCGCCGCACTGGACGGCTGACCCATCTGCCAGACCGAGAAGATGATGCCGATCCCGAAGGCGAGCGCCACCAGCACGAACAGCGTGCGCGGACGCCGCCGCCTGGGCGTCGTGGACGCCTTGCCGGCCGGTGAGGCCGCCGGGGCGGCGGACGTGGTGGGCCTGGGCTCGGCGGGAGTACCGTCCAATGCCTCGACGTCGGCGTAGGTGCCGTCGTCGTCGTGGGCGCGAGTCATCGTTGCTCCTCGTGGGGGGCCGGGTGATAGCCCTACCCACCCTCGTCATTGTTCTCCTACGCTCTGTCGTAGGCCATCCGTCGCGGGTCATGCTTTCGGTAGAGGCGCCGCGGCCGCGGTGTATCCAACGGCACAGCGGCGGCAAAAGGAACGGGGAGCGAGGTCACCCTTCCTCGCTCCCCGTCCGTCCGCCGGACTTCGACCCCTAGGTCCGCTTGTCCGGTGCCATGGTGGGCTGGCCCTGCGGTGCTTGCGCCGGCGGGCCAGCCGGTTCGTAATTGACGCCGCGCAGCGCCATCTGGCCGCGACGGGAGGCGTCGGTCACATCGTTGAGCAACCGGTTGGTGTAGGCCGGTGCGTGGAAGCCACGGCTGTTCTCGCTGACCACGTAGTCCAGGAAGAACTGCGCCTTGCGCTGGTAGCCGCGGGCGGCGTCGAGGCGGTCGGCCGGCGTGCCGTCCTTCGTGGCCGCCTCGATGTCGTAGATGAGCGCGGTCAGGGCGTCGAAGGCGACGTCCTTGGTGTGCTCGTAGGTGTCGTGGATCTTGGTGACGCGCTCGCGCATCTCCTGCTCAGAGGTGTTGTGGCAGGTCAGGCAGGAGGCGTTGATCGTCTCGTCGCTGCGCATCGGGCTGGCGATCTGGTGATCGCTGACCTTCGCGGCGCCCTCGCGCTTGTACGGCATGTGGCAGTCGGCGCAGGTCACGCCCGAGGAGGCATGGACGCCTTGCGCCCAGGTCTCGAAGTCGGGGTGCTGGGCCTTGACCGCTTTGCCGCCGGTGAGCTTGTGGGTGAAGTCGGTCCAGCCGATCTCGTCGTAGTACTTCAGGGCATCGTCGGCGGTCAGGCCGTGCTTCCACGGGAAGGTGAGGGTCTTGTCGTCGCCGGCGAAGTAGTACTCGACGTGGCACTGGGCACACACGTAGGAACGCATCTCCTGCGCGGTGGCCATCGTGTTGACGTCGTAGTCCTTGATGCCCTGGCCCGCCTTGTACGCGGCGATGCCGATCTCGAACGCCGGGCGGGTGACGCGCAGCGCCATCGTCTTCGGATCGTGGCAGTCGATGCAGGCCACCGGGTGCTTGGCCAGCTGGGTGGCCTCCTGGTAGCTCATCTTGTTCATCGCGTGCCAGCCGGCCGTCTGGTCGCCGTTGCCGAGGGTGTCCATCACCTCGACGGTGGAGGCATGGCAGTTGAGGCAGGCGCCCGGCTGCTTGAACTGCGGGCTGGTGACGCGCTTGGTGAGCCGCTGGTCCTCCAGCATGTAGGCGTGACCGCGCGGGTGCCGGTAGTCGGTCGAGAAGGCGTAGCCCTGCCACATGGTGACCAGCCTCGGGTCCTGCTCGATCTTGCTGTGCGCGACGATGGTGCGCGGATCGGTGTCGGTGGGCTGCTGCACCTGCTGGTCGTCGTTCTCCATCTGCGCTGTCGCGCGCCACCCCTCGTACTGCAACGGGAAGTTCTGGCCCCAGGTCGCGGGGTCGTAGCTGGTCGCGGTGAGCTCGGTCACCCGGAAGTACGGGTTCTGGGCTTCGCCGCGTTTCTCGAAGATCGAGATCAGCAGCGAAGCGATGCCCACCGTGACGAGGGCGCCCGCCACGAGGAACGCGGCCGCGAGCAGCAGGCGGTTCTTCTTCTTGGATTCACTGGCCATAGGTGCTCACCTCATGTGCCCCACGTCGGCGTGACACTGGAGACAGTCGATCTGGTTGTTGTGGGTGGTCATGCGCGGTTCTTCGATGTCGGAGACGATGGCGGCGTGACAGTGCAGGCAGTTCTCGCGTGCGATGTCACGGTTCATCTCGCGGATCTTGATGTTCTCCGGGTAGTCGCCCGTGGTGAACTTCACCGCGTGCCAGAACCCGTTGTCGGCCTTGTTCAGGTACTTGTGAACGATGTTGTCGTGGGGTGAGTGGCAGTCGTTGCAGCCGGCGACGGCCTTGTGGCTGCCCTTGGCCCAGCTGTTGTACTGCTCGTTCATCGCGTGACACTGGTTACAGGTGGCCGGATCGTTGCCGAAGTAGGCCCACCCGCCGGCATAGCCGAAGGTGAAGATGGCGATGCCGAACAGGATGCCGACCAGCCCGCCGCTGACGATGATGAAGGCACCCTTGACGCGGCTGAACAGCGACGATGCGGACTTCTGGCCGGCCATGCGGGAACCTCCTCTCGGCGCGCAACTCTCCTGTCTCCTACATAGTGTCGTGGTGGCTGCGGCGCCGATATCTGCCGGGAGGTAGAAAAGCGGCACACCCCGTGCCGATGGATACAGTGCCCCTCACCCCGTGGGCGGACGCCGCTGCGCGCCGCCGTCCGGCGTGGGGCGGGCTCAGCTGCGCGGCAGCCCCAGCCCGTGGCGGACGATGTAGGCGGCGGCCTGGATCCGGTTCTCCAGCCCCAGCTTGGACAGGGCATGGTGCACGTGGTTCTTCACCGTGCCCTCGGTGATCGACAACACGACGCCGATCTCCTTGTTGGACAGCCCGTCGGCGACCAGGCGCAGCACCTCCAGTTCGCGGCGCGACAGATCGCCCTCCGGTGCGCTCGGCACGGCCGGCGTCCGGCCCGCATCGCGCACCGCGGTGAGCAGGCGTCCGACCAGGGCGGCGGAGACCGGCGCCTCGTCGCGCATCGCCGCGCGCAGCATGGCGTAGAGCTCGTCGGGGTGCAGATCCTTCAGCAGGTAGCCGTGGGCGCCGAGTTTGATGGCCTCCATCAGGTGATCGTCGTGCTCGGAGACGGTGAGCATCACGATGCGGGCGTCCGGCACCAGTGCGCGCAGCCGGCGGGCTGCGGCGATCCCGTCCATGACCGGCATCTCGACGTCCAACAGGACGATGTCGGGCTGCAGCGACTGGGCCAGTTCGATCGCCTCGATGCCATTGCCGGCCTGCCCGACCACGACGAGGTCGGGCTGTTCGTCGAGCAGATGCGCGATCGCGCGGCGGAACAGCGGCAGATCGTCGGCGATCAGGATGCGTGCCGGACGCGGCAGCAAGGCGTCCGTCATGCGGTCGCCTCGGCAGGGTGTGCGGACGCCGCGACGCCGCGGCCGGGCACGCGTACGGTCACCCGGGTGCCGCGCCCCGGAGCCGAGTCGACGTGCAGGCCCCCGCCGGCCGCCTCGGCACGCTCACGCATCGACGTCAGGCCGAAGCCATCGCCGGAGAGGGCGTCCGCGGGTTCGAAGCCGACGCCGTCGTCGGCGACGGTGCACTCGACCTGGTGAGGCAAGGCGCGCACGGTGACCGTGGCCCCGGAGGCGCCGGAGTGCTTGCGCACGTTGGTGAGCGCTTCCTGGATGATCCGGACCACCTGGATCTCCGCGCAAGGCGCCAGGCAGGGCTCGGCGCCGGTGTGGACGACCAGGCTGGTGGGGACGCCGCTGGTGCGGGAGAAGGTGGCGACGTAGGCGCGCAGGTGCTCCAGCAGGGTGCGGTCGGGGTTGGTGGACTCGCGCAGGGCGAGAATCGCCTCGCGGACATCCGCGTACGCCTCGTGGCACAACTCGGCCAGGTCGAGCACCTCGCGATGGGCGGGTTCGTCGGCGCGCACCGACGGCCGCGCCGCCAGGGCGTGCAGTCTCAGATGGGCCACCCCGAGCACCTGGGCGAGGCTGTCGTGCAGTTCGCGGGCGATCCGCTCACGCTCAAGCAGCGCGGCGGCGCGCATTCGCTCATCGAGGCTCATGCCTGTCCTTGGGTGTGAGGGCGGAGACTGAGTCCGACTCAGTGTAGTAGTGATTCCGCGACGGTGCTCGCGTTTGGGTGTGTGGTGTTCGCGCCGTGCCCGGGCTGGGCGTTTGGGTCAGGCGTCCGGGGTGGTGGCGCTCGCCTCGGCGGAGCCGGCCGGCTTGGCGGGCGGTGCGGGGTCGGTGCGCTCATGCTCCTCGATCCACTCCGAGTCGCATCCCGGGCAGCGGTAGACCGGCGCCCCCTCGACGCGCCGATCGGTCTCGATCTCGCCGCACGCGTCCTCGCACGGGTACGACACCAGGAAACGGGCCATGGCGTCCATGGTGCCCCACCCGGCGCGATCCCGCCCCCGGCGTTGGCCCACAATGGAAGGCATGGGAGCAGGACACAGCCATGGGCCGGCGGCCCGAATCGAGATCCCGCGCCTGGCGAGACTCGCCAGCGTCGTGCTGCTGGTGGTGGTGGCGGTGCTGACCGTGGTCGGCGTGGTGACGCTGTGGCCCGGCGAACGTCCGGCGCTGAGCGCGTCGGTGTCGGGCCCGGCCGCCTCGGTGGCGGCCATCGACGGTGGCGTTGTGACCGCGCTCGAACCATGTGAGGGCGTCGATCCCTCGATGATCACCTCTCCGCAGCACGCCTGCCTGGTCGCCGCGGTCGAACTCACCTCCGGTGCGCAGAGCGGAAAGGTCGTGCCGGTGGAGTTGATCGGCACCTCCGCGCTCAGCGGGGTCACCGTCGGCGACGGCGTCCAGGTGACCGACGTGGGGTCGCCCGGGCAGAGCGTCTACGCGCTCGTCGTCGTCGACCGGTTGGCGCCGCTGGCCTGGTTCGCGCTGGCCTTCGTCGCCGTCGTCATCGCCGTCGCCGGATGGAAGGGGGTGCGGGCGCTGATCGGGCTGATCGTGGCGGGTGCGGTCTTCTTCGGCTTCATGCTTCCCGCGCTCGCGACCGGACGCCCCGCACTCGCCGTCGCTTTGGCCGGCGGCTCGGCGATCATGTTCGCGGTGCTCTACCTGGCCCACGGCATCTCGATGCGCACCACCTCGGCGTTCGTGGGCACCATGGTGAGCCTGCTGGTGACCGCCGGACTGGGCACGCTCGGCGTCCAGGCCGCCCGGTTGAGCGGCTTGTCCAGCGATGAGAGCATCGCGCTGGCCTCGCAGAGCGAAGGGCTCTCGTTCACCGCGTTGCTCACCGCCAGCCTGGTGATCGCGGGCCTCGGCGTCCTCAACGACACCACCATCACCCAGTCGTCGGCGGTCTGGGAACTGCGCGCCGCCGGCCCCCAACTGACCCGCTGGGACCTGTTCACCTCGGGCATGCGCATCGGACGCGACCACATCGCGTCCACCATCTACACGATCGTGTTCGCCTACGCCGGCGCCGCGCTCGCCACCTTGGTGCTGCTCGCGTTCTACGAGCAGCCGCTGGGGTTGCTGCTGTCCACCGAACAGTTCGCCGAGGAGATCGTCCGCACCATCGGCACCGGCATCGGCCTGATCCTCAGCGTCCCGCTCACCACCGGCGTTGCCGCCCTCACCGTCGGTGGCCCCGCGGACTCCGACCCCGTGCACGCCCACTGATTCGCGCCCGGTGTGGAGGGCAGCCCTGTTGAGTCTTCACTTTGTGGGGTCTCCACAAAGTCTTGCGCAGGGCGTTGGGCCTGGAGCGGTTGAATCGCTCGCGGTGCCCACAAGACCCGCGCGTCACGTCGCGCGAACGCGTCCCGGGGTGGGACATTCGTCCTCAGCTCTCCGCCCGAGGGCTGTCCGTTCGCGCCAGGAGGTCCCATGTTCAAGCGCATCGCCATCGTCAACCGCGGTGAAGCCGCCATGCGGCTCATCCACGCCGTCCGCGAGTTGAACGCGGAACGGCGAGGCGCCGAACCGGTCACGGTGATCGCGCTGTACACCGACGCCGAGCGTTCGGCCATGTTCGCGCGCGAGGCCGACGAGGCCTACCCGCTCGGGCCGGCGTCCGAGCGGCCCTACCTCAACCACGACCTGCTGGCGCGCGTGCTCACGCAGGCGAAGGCGGACGCCGTGTGGGTGGGCTGGGGATTCGTCGCCGAGGATCCGGCCTTCGCCGACCTGATGGCCTCTCTCGGCATCACCTTCATCGGTCCCTCGGGCGACGCGATGCGCCAGCTCGGCGACAAGATCGGCAGCAAGATCCTCGCCGAGTCCGCCGGCGTCCCGGTCGCGCCCTGGTCGAACGGCGGCGTCGACACCCTCGAGGACGCCATCGAGGCCGCCGAACGGATCGGCTACCCGTTGATGCTCAAGGCCACCGCGGGCGGCGGCGGCCGGGGCATCCGCAAGATCGAGAGCGCCGGCGACCTGCGCGAGGCGTTCCAGCGCACCTCAGACGAGGCGCTGCGCGCCTTCGGCTCGGGGGTGTTGTTCCTGGAGAAGCTGGTCACCGGCGCCCGGCACGTCGAAGTGCAGCTGATCAGCGACGGCGAGCAGGCGTGGGCGCTCGGCGTCCGGGATTGCACGGTGCAGCGCCGCAACCAGAAGGTCATTGAGGAATCCCGCTCGCCGCTGCTCACGCCCGGCCAGGTCGCGCTGGTGTGCCGTTCGGCCGAACGGCTGGCGCGCATGGTCGGCTACCAGGGCGCGGCCACCGTCGAGTTCCTGTACCAGCCGCAGCGGGCCGAGTTCGCCTTCCTGGAGGTGAACACCCGGCTGCAGGTCGAGCACCCGATCACCGAGGTAGCCACCGGGTTCGACCTGGTCAAGGCCCAGATCCGGATCGCGGCGGGCGAGAAGCTGCCCGCGCAGCGGCCCGCCGAGGACGGCCACGCCATCGAAGCGCGGCTGAATGCCGAGGACGCCGACCGCGATTTCGCCCCCGCCCCCGGCCGGATCGCCCGGCTCGATCTGCCAGCCGGCCCCGGCATCCGGGTGGACACCGGCTTCGCCGAGGGCGACACGATCCCGGCCGACTTCGACTCGATGGTCGCCAAGATCATCGCCTTCGGACGCCGCCGCTCGGTGGCGCTGGCCCGCCTGCGCCGCGCGCTGGCCGAGACCACCGTCGTCATCGAGGGCGGCACCACCAACAAGAGCTTCATCCTGGAATTGCTGGAGCGCGACGAGGTGATCGGCCCGGACGCCGGCGAGGAGCAGGACCGCTGGTCGCCGACCCCCCAGGCGCACGACCATGCCGCGCCCGCGCGCGTCGGCTGGGCCGACACGGGCTGGATCGACCGCGCCCGCGCCGAGGGCGATCTGGTCGCCGACGCGCACGCCGGGGTCGCCCTGGTGGTGGCCGCCATCGAGGCCTACGAAGAGACCACCGCGCTCGAAATGGAGCGGCTGCTCGAGACCGCGCACGGCGGGCGTCCGCAAACCCAGCACAAGTCCGGCATCCAGGTCGACCTCAAACTGCGCGGCACCGTGCATGCGGTCACCGCGCTCGCCGTCGGGCCCGACCGCTACCGGGTCGTCGTCGACGGCGTCACCTGCGAGGCCGACATGATCCGCATCGACGACGTGCACGGCCGGGTCGTCGTCAACGGCACCCGCTACCGGGTGGTGTCGGCGACCCATGGCCCTGTGCATCACATCGAGATCGAGGGCGTCACCCATCGGGTCTCCCGCGATGAGGGCGGCGTGCTGCGTTCGCCGGCGCCCGCGCTCGTGGTGGCCACCCCGGTCGCCGTCGGCGACGAGGTCGAGGCCGGCGCGCCGGTGATCGTGCTGGAGTCGATGAAGATGGAGACCGTGATCGGGGCGCCCTTCGCGGCGCGGGTGCGTGAGGTGCACGTGATCACCGGCTCCCAGGTCGAGACGATGGCGCCGCTGGTCCGCCTGGAGCCGCTCGGTGACGGTGACGACGAGGTGACCGGTGCCGCTGAGGCGGCCGTCGAACTGCCGGCCGCGCCCGCCGCGCAAGGAGCCGCCGAGCGCGCGCAGGCGCTGCGCGCGACTCTGTCGGCGATCCTGCTGGGCTACGACACCGAGTCCGGTCCCGCCGTGCTGCGCGCCTACCTGGCCGCCCGCGACGAGGTGCGGGCCGCCGGCGGCGACGTGCTCGGCCCCGAGACCCAACTGATCGAACTGTTCGCCGACCTGGCCGAACTGAGCCGCAACCGGCCGATCGGCGAGCAGGTCAACACCGAACTGCGGGTGCATTCCGACCGCGAGCACTTCCACCGCTTCCTCACCACGCTGGACGCCGACCGCGCCGGCCTGCCCGCCCAGTTCGTCGAACGGCTCACCCGCGCCCTGCGCCACTACGGGGTCGACTCGCTCGACCGGACGCCTGCCCTCGAGCAGGCCGTGTTCCGGATCTTCCTCGCCCAGAAGCGGGTCGCCTCCGACCTGCCGATCGTGCTCGGCGTCCTCGACCGCTGGATCACCGAACCCGCCCCGGACGCCGAACGTGCGGCGTCCGCCCGCGCTCAGCTGGAGCGCCTGGTGCGCGCCACCCAGCTGCGCTTCCCGGCTGTTGGCGACCTGGCCCGCTCGGTGCGCTTCCGCTGGTTCGACCAGCCCTTGGTGGACGCCGAACGCGCCTCGGTGCTCGCCGGTGTCGGCGACGAGGTAGCCGCGCTGGCCGCCGACCCGGCGGCGTCCGACTACGCCCCCCGCGTCGCCGCGCTGGCCGCGATCCCCGAATGGACGGCGAACGTCCTGGCCGACCGGCTCGGGCGGGGTATCAGCGCGTACGAGCCGATGCTGGAGGTGCTGCTGCGCAAGTACTACGCCGACTTCCACCTCGCTGACGTGGACCGCACCGAGGCGTCCGGGCGGCCCGTCGTGACCGCGCGCTACCGCCTCGACGGCCAGCCCCGCCGATTCGTGTCGACCATCGCCGGCGTCGATGAGCTGCGTCCCGACGGCCCGGTCGCGGCCGTGCTCGCGGACGCCGTGGCCGCGCGGGCGGCGTCGGAGGTGGTCGTCGCCGAACTGTACGTGCGCTGGCCCGAGACGCCCGACCCGGCCACGGTCGGCTCCGACCTGCTCGCCCTGCTCGACGGCTGGGCCTGGCTGGACGGCGTGCACCGGATCACCGTCGCCGCGTGCGCGGCTGACGGCAGCGTCGAATACCGCACCTTCCGCAACGAGGGCGAAGGGCCGGTCGAGGACGTCAAGGTGCGCGGCATGCACCCGATGTCGGGCCGTCGGCTCGACCTGTGGCGTCTGCGCGAGTTCGACGTCACCCGGCTGCCCGCCCCCGAGGACGTGGTGCTCTATGAGTGCGTCGCCCGCAGCAATCCCGGTGACCGGCGCCTGGTCGCGATGGCGCAAGTGCGCCAGCTCGCCGCCGTCCGCGACGACGAGGGCAACCTGATCGGGCTGCCGCACGCCGAGCGCGCCGTCGAGAACTGCCTCGAGGCGATCCGGCGGACCCGGTCCGGGCGGGGCGCGGCGGGCAGCAAGCTCGACACGAACCACGTCTGGGTGCATGTCTGGCCCGAGGTCGATCTTGAGTTCGCCGACATCGCCCGGCTGCAGCACAAGATCACGCCGTTGTCGGACGGCGCCGGCATCGAAGAGGTGCTCTGCCAGGGCCGGTTCGTCCGCGACGGCGCGCTGGTGCCGATGGCGGTGCGCTTCCACGCCCAGCCGGGCGCCGGGGTGACCGCCTCGGTGAGCGCGCCGCCCACCGAGCCGCTGAAGCCGTTCGACGACTACGCCGGCAAGGTGCTGCGCGCCCGCCGCCGCGGCCTGGTGTACCCCTACGAACTGTCCGGCACGCTGGCCGGCCCGGGCGGTTCGCTCGTCGAGCTCGACCTGGACGCCTCGGGTGCACTGGTCGAGGTGGACCGGGCGCCGGGGCTGAACAAGGCCGGTCTCATCGCGGCCAAGGTGACCACCAAGACGCCGCTCTACCCCGAGGGCATCACCCGGATCGTGCTGTGCGGCGACCCGACCAAGGGCCTCGGCGCGGTCGCCGAGCCCGAGTGCGCGCGGGTGATCGCGGCCATCGACCTGGCCGAATCCTTGGGCGTCCCGCTGGAATGGTTCACGCTGTCTTCTGGTGCGCGGATCTCGATGGAATCCGGCACCGAGAACATGGACTGGGTGGGTGCCGCGCTGCGGCGGATCATCGAGTTCACCCAGGCCGGCGGCGAGATCAACGTGGTGGTGGCCGGCATCAACGTCGGCGCCCAGCCGTACTGGAACGCCGAGGCGACCATGCTGATGCACACCAAGGGCATCCTGGTGATGACGCCCGATTCGGCGATGGTGCTGACCGGCAAGCAGTCGCTCGACTTCTCCGGTGGCGTCTCCGCCGAGGACAACTTCGGCATCGGCGGCTACGACCGGGTGATGGGACCCAACGGGCAAGCGCAGTACTGGGCGCCCAACCTGGCGGCGGCGCTTGGCGTCCTGATGGCGCACTACGAGCACACCTATGTGGCGCCGGGCGAGTCCGGGCCGCGCCGGGCGGCCACCACCGACCCGGTCGACCGCGACGTGTCGGACTACCCGCATACGGTGGAGGGCTCCGATTTCAGCACGGTCGGGCAGATCTTCTCGCCGCTGCACAACCCGGACCGCAAGAAGGCCTTCGACATCCGCACCGTGATCGCGTCGGTCTGCGACGCCGACCACCCGCGCGTCGAGCGCTGGGCGGGCATGGCCGAGGCCGAGACCGCGGTGGTGATGGACGCCCGCGTCGGCGGCTACTCGGCCTGCGTGCTCGGGGTGGAGTCCAAGCCGGTGCCGCGCGCCGGGTTCCCTCCCACCGACGGCCCCGACACGTTCACCGCCGGAACCCTGTTCCCGCGGTCGAGCAAGAAGGTGGCGCGGGCGATCAACGCGGCCTCGGGCAACCGGCCCCTGGTGGTGCTGGCGAACCTGTCCGGATTCGACGGCTCGCCCGAATCGATGCGCAACCTGCAGCTCGAATACGGCGCCGAGATCGGCCGGGCGATCGTGAACTTCGTCGGACCGATCGTGTTCGTGGTGATCTCGCGCTACCACGGCGGTGCGTTCGTGGTGTTCAGCAAGACCCTCAACGAGAACATGACGGTGCTGGCGATCGAAGGCTCCTACGCCTCGGTGATCGGCGGCGCGCCCGCCGCGGCGGTCGTGTTCGCCGGCGACGTGGGCAAGCGGACCTCCGCCGACCCGCGGGTCGTCGAGGTCGAGGAGCGGCTGCGCTCGGCCTCGGCGGCTGACCGGGCCGCGCTGCAGCTGGAGTTGGCCGATGTGCGGGCCGGCGTGCGGGCCGAGAAGATCTCCGAGGTCGCCGCCGAGTTCGACGGCGTGCACGACATCCACCGCGCGGTGCGGGTCGGTTCGGTCGACCGGGTGATCAGCCCCGCCGAGCTGCGGCCCGCGATCATCGCGACGATCGAGGCCTACCAGGCCTGACCAGCGGCTAGGACCAAGAAAAAGTCGTTTTCAGAGGGGTCGGCGACGCCTGAGGCGGCTTGGGCCACGCTGTGGTCGTTATAAGGCATCAAGCTCTCGATGATAACGACCACACCGTGGCCCAACCCCTCGGGAGCGCTGATCAGCGCTCTGAGAACGACCATTTCTTGGTCCTGGCCCTTGCCGACGATATGCCCCGCAGGGAGACGGTGAGGCTGCTCACCACGATCATCGCGATGCCGAGCCACTCGTGGGCGCCGAGCGCCTGGTGCAGGAGGAGCCACCCCGCCAGCGCGGCCCAGGCCGGGTTGATGCTGGTAAAGATGCCGAACATGGCGGCGGGGACGCGGCGCAGCGCGAGCAGGTCGGCGACGTAGGGGACGATCGAGGACAGCAGCCCGCAGGCGGCCGCGAGCAGCAGCGCCGTCGCCGTCGGCGGATGGGTCGCGAACCAGACCACGGCGACCGGCAGCCAGAGCACCGCGGTGACCGCGCTGGCCAGCGCGGTTCCGTGCAGTCCCGGCAGGCGCACGCCGAGGATCCGGTTGAGCAGGATGTAGCAGCCCCACGCCACCGCGGCCGTCAGCGCGAGCGCGATGCCGGGCAGATCGGTGGCCGGTCCCGGATTGGTCAGCACCAGGACGCCGGCGCCGGCCAGGATCGCGCACACCGCATCGATCGCGCGGCGCGACCCGGCGATGGCGACCGTCAGTGGGCCGAGGAACTCCAGCGTGACCGCGAGCCCGAGCCCGATGCGCTCGACCGCCATATAGAGGGTCAGGTTCATCACGCTGAACACGGCGGCCAGCCCGAGTACCGGCAGCCACTGATCCCGCCGCAGCCCGCGCACGCGCGGGCGCACGGACGGGACGAGGGCCAGCGCGGTGGCGAACTGCCGCACCGCCACGACTCCCACCGGTCCGATCGCGGGAAACGCCATCGCCCCGATCGCCGCGCCCGCCTGGTTGGACGCCGAACTGGCCAGCATCATGACGATCCCGGCCGCACGGCGTCCGGTCGTGCCGCCGCGCCCGTCGCCGTGCGCCCCTGTCTGGTTCATTCCCACGAGGTCACGGTAGGAGCGCGTGTTGCCTTTCACCTAGTGCATATTTCGTCTTTGCCATACGGTTTGATTATGGATTGGACGCTGCGTGAGCTGAGGGTGTTCGTCGTCGCCGCGGAGACCGGATCGTTCACCGACGCCGCGCTCGAACTGGGGGTGTCGCAGGCGTCCGTGTCGCGCACCATCGCCGGCCTGGAACGAACGGTCGGCGACCGGCTGCTGCGCCGGATTCCGCGCGGCTGCGAACCGACCGGTCTGGGGCAGCAGGTGCTGCCGCATGCCCGGCGGCTGCTCGCGGAGGCCGACGGTTTCGAGCGGTTCCTGCGGACGCGGCACGGCCGGCTCCGGCTCGGCTACGCGTGGGCGGCGCTCGGCCGGCACACGATCCCGCTGCAACGGGTGTGGGCGCGCGAGCATGAGGCGATCGAGCTGGAACTCGTCCGGCACAACTCGCCGACCGCGGGCCTGGCTGAAGGGTTGTGTGACGTCGCGATCGTGCGCAGGCCCGTCGACGAGCGCCGGTTCGAGTCCGCGATCGTCGGGCTAGAGCGACGGCTGGTTGCCTTCCCCGCCGACGACGCGCAGTGGGCCCGCCGCCGCCAGATCGGCATGGCCGAGATCGCCGAACGCACCGTGGTGATCGACCCGCGAGTCGGCAACACCACCGAAGACCTCTGGCGTAGTTCGGGCCGGGTGCCCCGGTTCGTGGAGTCCAGCGACGTGGACGGCTGGCTCGACGCCATCGCCGCCGGACGCGGCGTCGGCACGACCGCCGCGGCCACCGCCGACCACCATTCCCGCCTCGGGATCAGCTACCGGCCGGTCAAGGACGGCCCGCGCATCCCGGTGCGGCTGGTCTGGTGGCGCGATGCGCCCCCGGTCGGGTTGGCGCCGCTCATCGACGCGGTGACCGGTCTCTACGCCGAGCGGATCAGGCGAGCTTGAGCGTGGTCAGGCAGGTGGCGTCGTCGTTGGCCTGCGACGAGAACGGGACCGTTCCCGACTTGCCGTCGGACTCGACCGTGACCGTTCCGGTGATGCCCTGCGGCAGCCAGAAGGCGACGAAGCCGTTGGTGTAGGTGGTGGCGTCCTGGTCGATGAGGACCTTGCCGGAGGCGTCCTTGATCAGCACGTGCACGGGCTTGCTCACCAGCTCGCCCTGGCAGGTGGCCAGGCTGTGGAAGTGGCACTCGTGGGTGCGGTTCACGAACGGCGCGATCGACAGGTAGAAGGAGTTGTCGCCTTCGATGGGCAGGGCGGCCTCGGTGGTGCCGTCGCCGATCAGCAGGTGATCGGGGCGTACGGACGCCTTCATCTGCAGCGGGCGCGGGGTGGTGTCCTGGTCGAGCTTCTCGACGATCTGCCGCGGGGTGAGGTTCTCGAGGCCGAGCTTGGCCAGCATGGCGGCGGCCGCCGTCGCCTGGTCCGCCGGCTGTGACGCGGCCGGTGCTTGCGGGGTCTGCTGCGGCGCCGGGGTACATCCCGCCACCGCGATCAGGGCTGCGGCGGCGAGAGCGGCAAGGGGGGTGCGACGCATGGGAATACTCCTGGAGGGTATCGACAACTACGTTCCGTAGTATGTCATGCCCGTTCAAACCTGTCTGGTCTCGCGCTGCGATCGCACTCCGGGCCGGGATGGGTGGGGGCTCCCGCACCGAGACCGGCGCCCTCCCGGCGCACTACGCTGGGGCGCCATGGCTGAGGATCTGTTCGCGGACGCCGCGCGCGTGCTGTTCGTGCATGCCCATCCCGACGACGAGACGCTGGCGACCGGCGGGCTGATCGCCCACCTGACCAGTCGGGGAGTCGAGGTGGCCGTGCTCACCGCGACCCGCGGCGAGCAGGGTGAAGTGCCTCCGGGACCGCTCGCCGCGCTGCAGGGGACCCCCGAGTTGGCCGTCCACCGTGAGGGCGAACTGACCCGCGCCTGCGCGGCGCTGGGCGTGACCGCCCGCGCGTTCCTCGGTACGCCGCCCGCCCGCGCCGCGGGACTGAACCAGCGGCGCTACACCGACTCGGGTATGCGCTGGCTGGACGATGCCGAGACGGTCGCGGGCCCGGGTGACTCGGCGACCCCGGACGCCCTCAGCCTCGCCGCCCCCGGCGAGATCGCCGCAGACATCGCCGCCTACGCGACCCACCTCGGCGCGACCACGATCGTCAGCTACGACGCCCACGGCGGCTATGGGCACCCCGACCACGTCGCGTTGCACGCGCCGAGCCGGACGGCGGCGTCCGTGCTGGGGGTGCCGTTTCTCGAGGTGGCGTCGGTGACCGACTCACCCGGCCAGCGCATCGCTACCCCTGAGCTCCTCGATCAGATCAAGGACGCGCTGAGCAGCTACGCCAGCCAACTCGCCGTCGAGGGTGACGAGGTCGTCCATGTCGGCGGCCAGCGTCAGCCCATCCAGACCGAGTTCACCGTCCGCTCAGCGGGCTAACTGGTCGCGCAGCACGTCCAAGGGTAGGGAACCGAGGTTGAGCGCCCGGGAGTGGAAGTCCTTCAGCGAGAACTCCTCACCGCGTGCCCGGGCGGCCGACGCGGCGGCGGCGCGGATGTCCTCCCACAGCCGCTGGCCGACCTTGTAGCTGGGCGCCTGCCCGGGCCAGCCCAGGTAGCGGTTCAGTTCGAAGCGCAGGAAACCGTCGTCCATGTTGACGTTGTCCTTCATCAACGCCCAGGCCTTGTTGTGGTCCCACACCCCGCCGCCGTAGCGGCCGAACGCCGGCTTGCCGAGGTGGACGCCCAGATCGAGCACCACGCGGGTGGCGCGCAGGCGCTGGGCGTCCAGCATGCCGAAACGGTCGCCGGCGTCGTCGAGGAACCCGAACTCCTCCATCAACCGCTCCGCGTACAGCGCCCAGCCTTCGCCATGACCCGACAGCCAGCAGATCTGCCGGCGCCACCAGTTCAACTCGGCGGCGTTGTAGACCGCCTGCCCCAGTTGCAGGTGATGCCCGGGAACGCCCTCGTGATAGACGGTCGTCTTCTCGCGCCAGGTGTTGAAGGTGGTCACGCCCGCGGGCACGCTCCACCACATCCGGCCCGGGCGCGAGAAGTCGTCGGTCGGCCCGGTGTAGTAGATGCCGCCCGACTGGGTGGGCGCGATCATGCATTCGATGGTGCGCAGCGGTTCGGCGATGTCGAAGTGGACCCCGTCCAGCGCCGCGATCGCCTCGTCGGCGGTGGCCTGCATCCACTCCCGGAGCGCGCCGGTGCCGTGCAGCGTGCGGGACGGATCGGCGTCCAGGGCGGCGACGGCGTCCGCGACGCTCGCGCCCGGGCCGGCGATCGTGGCGGCGAGGGCCTCTTGTTCGGCGGTGATCCGGGCCAGTTCCTCGATCCCCCAGGCGTAGGTCTCATCGAGGTCGATCCTCGCGCCCACGAACAGGCGCGAGGCACGCGCGTAGCGCTCGCGACCCACGGCGTCCGGCGCGGGGGCGTGCGGGGCCAGTTCGTCGCGCAGGAACCGGGCCAGGCCGGCGTAGGCCGCGCGTGCGTCGCTAACACCGCGGGCCAGGTCGGCCTCGAGTGCCGCGGAGGGCGCGGCGCCGTCCGGGCGGGCGGAGGCCGCGAAGGTCACGAAGAACGAGGAATCGTCGGCGAGCTCCTGGGCCTCGGCGATGCCCAGTTCGACCTGCCGGCGGGCGGGGAAGCGTCCGGCGCACGCGCCCTCGCGCAGGGTCGCGGCGTACTGCCGCATCGCGGCCGGGGCCGCCGACATGCGCGCGGCGATCGCCGCCCAATGGTCGGCGGTGCTGTGCGGCATCAGGTCGAAGCCGTTGCGCACCTGCTGCAGCGGTGAGGCGATGTTGTTCAGGTCGGTCAGGTGGTCGCCGGCCTCGAAGCTCTCCAGTTCGAGTCCCAGCCGGTCGCGCATCGCGGCGACGGTGACCTCGTCGATCGCGTCCTGGGGAACCGCGGCGGCGAGCGCATCCAGGGTGCGCCGGTTGAGGTCCGCGTGGGCGGCGTGGGCGTCCGGGGACAGATCGTCGAGCAGATGGTCGCTGCCCGGCACACCGAGCGCGGTGGCCAGCAGCGGGCTGGCCTGCACCAGGTGCTGGGTGTGCTGGTCGGCGATGTGGTCGATCGGCGTGGCTGCTCTCACCCGACCGAAGGTAGCGCACGAACCCGCGAGACCTCCGGGCGCACCGGTGGTCGATTTCTATGTCCAGATTCACCCGCCGTCGCGTTTGCCCTTGTCGTGGACCCTCCCCTCCAAACTGGACATAGAAAACGACCATGCGTGCGCGCAGCCGACCGCCGCGACCTCATCCTGAGCCGCCTCTGTGATGCCCTCACCGAGCGCGCGGGCTCAGCCGGCTGCCGCGATCTCCCCCTGGGGCGCGGCGCCGAGCGCCGGTCCGGTGTCCTTCAGCCGGACTCCGGACTCACCGAGCTCCCAGGCGCCGGTGACCAGGCGGATGGCCGTCTGCGCGGCGGCCTGATAGCTGAGCCCGTCGGGGGGATGGATGTTCGAGATGCAGTTGCGCGCCGAATCCGCCAGCCCGGGGCGGGGCTGGTGGGTCAGGTAGATGCCGAGGCTGTCGGCCACCGAGAGCCCGGGACGCTCGCCGATGATCACCAGCAGGGTCCTCACGCCCAGGGCGGCGCCGATGTGGTCGCCGAGCGCGACCCTGCCCTGCGTCACCAGGACCGGTGGTGCCACGGTGTAGCGGTCGCCGATCTCCTCCCGCAGCGCCCGCACCAGCGCCGCGCCGTGGTCGGCCAGCGCCCGCGAGGACAGGCCGTCCATCACCACGATCCCCAGATCGGCGTGCGCGGGACGCAGCGCGTCCAGCGGCCCGGGCAGACGGCCGAGATCGGGGCGCCGCACGTACTCCTCGCGGGTCGCCGCCCGGCTGGTCACATGCACCGGTTCACCCAGGCCGGTCTCGGCCAAGGAATCCAGCAGTGTGCCGACATCCAGCGGGGTGTGAACCGCGTCCCGGGCGAGCGCGTGCGCGCCGCGGAACTCCAGGACCTGCCGGGTCGGCAGTGCGTCGCCGGCGTGGCCGAGACCGATCCGTGCCTGGGTGTGCACGCGGAGGCCTGCCCAGAAACCGTCCGATTCCTCGCGTGTCACCGCACTCATGCGCGTCCTCCCACCAGTGCCCGCAGCGGCGAGGCCGCGGCGTCCAACGGCCGGATCAGGCCGTCGGGGCCGGTCATCTGCTGGCGGTGCAGCCAGGCCTCGAACTCGGGCGCGGGGCGCAACCCGAGGGTGCGGCGCGCGTAGAGGGCGTCGTGGAACGACAGGCTCTGGTAGCCGAGCATCACGTCGTCGGCGCCGGGCACCGTGATCACGAACGCGCACCCGGCCGCGCCGAGCAGGGTGAGCAGCACGTCCATGTCGTCGGAGTCGGCGTCGGCGTGGTTGGTGTAGCAGACGTCGACGCCCATCGGCAGGCCGAGCAGTTTGCCGCAGAAATGGTCCTCCAGCCCGGCGCGAATGATCTGGCGGCCGTCGGCGAGATATTCCGGTCCGATGAACCCGACCACCGTGTTGACCAGCAGCGGTTCGCAGGCGCGCGCCACCGCGTACGCGCGCACCTCCAGGGTCTGCTGGTCGACCGGACGCCCGCCGACGCCCAGGTGGGCGCCCGCCGAGAGCGCCGATCCCTGTCCGGTCTCCAGGTACATGACGTGGTCGCCGACGGTGCCGCGGCGCAGCGAGCGCCCGGCCTCCAGGCCCTCGCGCAGCACCGCGAGGTCGACGCCGAAGCCTCGGTTGGCCGCCTCGGTGCCGGCCACCGACTGGAACAC
The DNA here is from genome assembly GCF_047602245.1 of Propioniciclava sp. Classification (GTDB taxonomy): domain Bacteria; phylum Actinomycetota; class Actinomycetes; order Propionibacteriales; family Propionibacteriaceae; genus Propioniciclava. Next base: position 1,510,984 of record NZ_JASGHT010000001.1, on the reverse strand, counting down.
CAGGTCCACCGGGGCGCCCGCCTCGATCAGCCCGATCGTGGTGGTCACATGGGTGAGCACGCACGACTGCATCGGGATCTCGTAACGCACCCGGACATCGTCGAGCAGGCGCAGCAGTTCGGCGCAGTTCTGCGGGCTGTCGCTGGCCGGGTTGATGCCGATCACCGCATCGCCCGCGCCGTACATCAGCCCGTCGAGGGTCGCCGCCGCGACGCCGAGCGGATCGTCGGTGGGATGGTTGGGCTGCAACCGGGTCGCGAGCGTTCCCGGCAGCCCGATCGTGGTGCGGAACCCGACGACCACCTGCATTGCCCGGGCGACCGCGATCAGATCCTGGTTGCGCATCAGTTTGCTCACCGCGGCGACCATCTCGGGGGTGAGGCCCGGCGCGACCGCGCGCAACAGCAGAGCGGCGTCCGGCCGGGTGCTCACCTCCAGCAGCCAGTCCCGGAACCCGCCCACGGTGAGCGAGGCGAGCGGCGCGAAGGCCTCCGCATCATGGGTGTCGACGATGAGCTGGGTGACCTCGTCGGTGTCGTAGTCGACCACCGGCTCGTTTAGGAAGGTGCGCAACGGCAGGTCGGCCAGCACCCATTGGGCGGCCACCCGTTCGGCACCCGAGGTCGCCGCGCACCCGGCGAGCTGGTCGCCGGAGCGCTCGGGGGTCGCCTTGGCGAGCAGGTCGACCAGGCCGTCGAAGCGGTAGCTGTGGCCGGCGATCGTCTGATGCCAGATCATCGACGCCTCCCCTAGGACACGTCGTCCGCGGCGGAATCGAGCGCCGCGAACTCCTCGTCGGGGGAGTTCGCCACCAGGTGGTGGCGCGAGTAGAGCGCGAAGTAGGCCAGCAGGGCCAGCAGGACGCCGGCGGTGGCGGACGCCGCGACCGGGTCGACCAGGAAGGTCGCCACCACGGCGGCCACGCCGATCACCAGCGCGATCGAGGTGGTCACCACGCCGCCCGGCGTGCGGTACGGACGCGGCATCTGGGGCGCCTTGACCCGCAGCACGATGTGGCTGGCCATCATCAGCACATAGCTGACCGCCGCGCCGAACACGGCCATGTTGAGCAGCATCGCGCCGCTGCCGGTCAGCGAGAGCGCGAACCCGATCACGCCCGGCACGACCAGTGCCCACACGGGCGCCTTGCGGGAGGTGGTCAGCGAGAGCCAGCGGGGCAGGTAGCCGGCCCGGGACAGCGCGAAGGTCTGCCGCGAGTAGGCGTACATGATCGAGAAGAAGCTCGCCACCAGGCCGGCCAGCCCGATGTAGTTGACCAGGGTGGCCGCCGGTCCGGCGCCGAGGGCCTCGACCAGCGGATTGCCCGAGGCGCCGAGTGCCTGCGCGCCCAGCGCGCCGGTGCCGAGGAACAGCACCAGGGCGCCGGTGATGATGAGCACCACCATCGCGACGATGATGCCGCGCGGCACGTCGCGGGCCGGATTGCGCGCCTCCTCGGCGGCCAGCGGGACGCCTTCCAGCGCCAGGAAGAACCAGATCCCGAACGGCACCGCGGCCCAGATCCCCATCAGCCCGTGCGGCAGGAAGGGGCTCGCGCCGAACGCGGTCGCATCCACCGGAATGTCGAACAGGTTGTTGATGTCGAACAGGCCCACCGCCGCGACGGCGAAGATCACCAGGCCGAGCAGGGCGACCACCGTGATCGCGAACATGGCCTTCAGGGCCTCACCGACCCCGGCCAGATGGACGGCGATGAACAGGGCGTAGACGGCCAGGTAGATCCACCAGCCATCGGTGATGCCGAACAATCCCAGCGATTCGACGTAGCCACCGATGAACGTCGCGATCGCCGCGGGCGCGATCGTGTACTCGATCAGGATCGCCGACCCGGTGATGAACCCGCCCCAGGTGCCCAGCGCCTTGCGGGCGAACGTGTAGCCGCCACCGGCCGCCGGCAGCGCAGAACTCAGCTCGGCCATGCCGAGCACCATCGCCAGGTACATCGTCGCGACGATCAGCGAGGCGATCAGCAGGCCGCCGAAGCCACCCAGTAGGAGTCCGTTGTTCCATCCGGCGTAGTCGCCGGAGATCACGTAGCTCACGCCCAGTCCGGCGAGCAGCACCCAGCCGGCCGTCCCCTTGCGCAGCGAACGTTTGGCGAGATAGTCGTCGGATTCGATCGTCGACCCGTGGGCCGGTTCCTGTAGCAGCGTGTCGCTCATGTCTGAAGAACCTAGGAGCCGAATATTCCGGCGGCGTTGCGTCCGGGTTACTCATCGGGCCCCGGGATGTCAGCATGGGGTCATGACCAAGGTCTGGGCCCACCGCGGCGCGAGCGCCGATGCTCCCGAGAACACCCTGCCCGCATTCGAACTCGCCCTCGAACAGGGCGCCGACGGCTTTGAGCTCGACGTGCAGCTCACCCGCGATGACGAGGTGGTCGTGATCCACGACGAGACGCTCGAACGCTGCACCGACGGCCATGGCTGGGTCGCGGACCACAGCCTGGACGATCTGCGGAAACTCGACGCGAGTGCCGGACGCGACGGCTTCGGCGGCACCCGCATCCCCACTCTGGGCGACGTGTTCGGGCTGGTGCAGGGCACCGAGGCCGTGATCAACGTCGAACTGAAGAACTCCAAGATGGCCTACAAGGGACTCGAGGAACGTGTCCTGGCGGTGATCGCCGAGTACGAGATGACACACCGGGTGGTGCTGTCGTCGTTCAACCACGACTCGTTGCGCTACCTGAGGTCGCTCACCGGCGGCGTCCGTCTCGGCGCGCTGTACGACCAGCCGCTGTGGAAGCCGTGGGCGTACGCGCGGCGCCTCGGCGTCCACGCGCTGCACCCGTCGCTGTCGTCTGCGCGCCGCCGGGTCGTCCGGCACGCCCACGACGAGGGACTGGACGTGAACGTGTGGACGGTCAACGAGGCGTCCGACATCATGCGGATGGTCGAGATCAACGCGGACGCCGTCGTCACCAACCACCCCGCCCTGGCCCGCGAGGTGATCGGTTGAGCCGGCCGCCGCGGTGGGCCCCGGCGTGACCCACCCGGTGCGCGCGGGGCTGCCGCGGAGTACCCTCGCCCGGGTGATCAGCGAGACCAGAGGCATCCGGTGACGGCCAAGGACGCGCTGCGGGGCCTGTTCGCCGACGTGACACCGCTGCGGCATCCGGACTTCCGGCGGCTGTGGACGGCGAACATCGTCACCGTGATCGGCGCGCAGCTGACCGTGGTGGCGGTGCCCGCGCAGATCTACGCGATCACCCAGTCCTCAGGCATGGTGGGGCTCACCGGCCTGTTCGGGCTGGTGCCGCTGATCGTGTTCGGCCTGTGGGGTGGCGCGCTCGCCGACCACATGGACCGCCGTCGCCTGCTCGAGATCACCACCACCGGCCTGGTGGTCACCTCGGGACTGTTCTGGCTGCAGGCCTTTCTGGCTTGGAACAACGTGTGGGTGCTGCTGGGATTGTTCGCCGTCCAGCAGGCGTTTTTCGCGGTGAACCAGCCGACCCGGACGGCGATCCTGCCCAAACTGCTGCCGGCCGAACAACTGCCGGCCGCGAACACGCTCAACATGACCATCATGTCGGCCGGCGCCATCGCCGGGCCGCTGGTCGGTGGGGCACTGATCCCGGTGCTCGGCTATTCCTGGCTGTACCTGCTCGACACGCTCACCCTGTTCGCCACCTTGTACGCGGTCTGGCGGTTGCCGTCGCTGCCGGTCGACCGCGCGCCGGACGCCCGCACGCCCGGTCTGCGCGCGGTGTGGGACGGGCTGGTCTACCTGCGCGGGCATCAGATTCTGCTGATCAGCTTCGTCGTCGACCTGATCGCGATGATCTTCGGCATGCCGCGGGCCCTGTTCCCGCAGATGGCGCACGAATCGTTCGGCGGCCCCGCCGAGGGCGGCCTCGCCTTCGCGCTGCTCTACGCCGCGATGCCCGCCGGCGCGGTGCTCGGCGGCGTCTTCGGCGGCTGGGTGTCGCGGGTGCGGCGGCACGGCAGTGCGGTGCTGTGGTGCGTCGCCGTCTGGGGTGCGGCGATGACGGTGCTCGGTGTGGCCGTCGGCCTCGCGCCGCATGCGCAGCGCGCCATGCTCGGGCTCGTGCTGGGCATGCTGGTGGTCGGCGGCGCGGCCGATATGGCGTCGGCCGCATTCCGGCAGAGCATCCTGCTCGGCGCCACCGACGACGCGGTGCGCGGACGCCTCCAGGGCGTCTTCATCGTCGTGGTCGCGGGCGGCCCGCGGATCGCCGACGTGTTGCACGGTGGTGCCGCCGACCTGGTCGGCACGGCGTCCGCGACCGGGATCGGCGGCGCGCTCGTGGTTCTCGGAATGGTGATCGTCGCGCTCGCTGTTCCGTCGTTCAGGCGCTACCGGGTGTCCTCCGGTCGGTGAACGTCAGACCCGGACGCCGAGGAACCGGCGCAGGGCGTCCGCGCCCTCGACGGTGATCGGGTCGCCGCGGCGGAAGTCCTCGGGAAGCAGTAAGAGTCGCCGCACCGACACGCGCTCCTTGCGCGGGACCGACCAGTCCACGCCGTTGTCGACATAGCCGAGTTTCTCGCTGATCCGCAGCGAGGCCGCGTTGTCGAGCACCGCCGAGGAGGTGATGAACTCGAAATCGAGTTCGTCGAACAGGAACGCGCACATCGCCTGGCGCATCGCCGTGCCGATGCCGCGGCCGTGGAAGCGGCGTCCGAGCCACGAGCCGGTCTCGCCGTAGCGGACGGTCGGGAAGTCGCGAGTGGCGACGCTCTGCACGCCCACCACCTCGCCGTCCCACAGCACGCACAGGTTCAGGTTCCACGCCTCGGGCGTCCAGGTCGCCAATTCGCGCCACCACCACTGCAGATAGTTGCGCGGGATCTCCTCGCGCGAGGCGTCCGTCCACGGGAAGGAGAACGGCATCTGCGCGGGGTCATGGACGCCGTCACGCACGACATCGATGAGCGCCAGCACCTCGTCGGTGCCGATGCCGCGCAATTCGAGCCGACCGGATGCGACCCGGACGCCGAGAGGCGGAAAATAGTGGGCGAGGCGCGGGTCCATGACCCGATAGTACGGTGTGCGCGACGGCTGCCCAGGAGGTCCGATGATCACGATGCTCGACCAGCTCACCCCCGCCACCCGCGCGGTGGCCCAGGCCTGGCTGGACTCGTCCGTCGCCGCCGCGCAGACCGGCGCACCCGAGGCCGTCCGCGCGGCGCTCACCCGCGCGCTGTGCGAGGCGCTGGACGCCGACACCTCGCCCGAGGAGTTCGCCGACGTGATCGCGCGGATCGACATCGACGCTGAGGACGCCGAGCAGGGTGCCCTCGCGGCGCCCGCCGAGGAGGCATTCGTGTTGGCCGCCGGTTACCCCGCGCTGGTGTTGGCCGCAGTCGTCGCCCATTACGCGGTGCGCGGACGCGCCCTGGCCGACCCGCTGCCCAGCGCGTGGGGTTCGGACGGATGCCCGGTGCGCTGGGTGAGTAAGGGGGAGGCGGTCCTCACCGACATCGGGATCACCCTCGCCGCCTCGGCGCTCGCCACCGCCGCCGCCACCTCGCGCCGCCGCCTTTCCGGGCGGGTATGCGCGATGGCCGCGGCGTCCGCGGTGTCGACTCTGGTCGGAACGGTGACGGTGCTGCGTCCAGTGCGCCGTACCGGACGGTGGGTGCGTCCCGCGCTGGCGGCCGGTCCCGTCGCGGCGGCCGTCGCGACGCTGATGCTGCTCAGCCTCGCCGGGCGCGCGGCGCAGCCGGCCGACTCCTGAACGGGGGTGCCGAAGTCCGCGATGTCTGCGACGATGGTACGACGAGGAAAGGGGGTCCCCGATGGACGCGCGTGAGGATGACTTCGACGCCGAACTCGCCGACATCGGCGACGACCGGCCGGGTGTCGACGAGGTGGACGGTGACGACTTCACCGCGCTCGGGCTCGACGAGGACACCGACGACGGCGACGACTACGACGACGAGGACGCCGACTATCCCGAGGACGCCCTCGAGGACGAGATCGACCTGGTCGCGGCGCTGTACCGCGAGGACGGCGAACCCGCCGCGATCGCGCTCGACAAGGAGCTGGCCAACGACCTCGACGGCCTGATCGACGAACTGCGCCGGGTGCCCGGCGAGGCCGGCGCGGTCGGCGTGGTCAGCATCGACGGCGACTTCTTCGTCATCGTGCGGGTGCGCGGCCGCAAGGTCGAGGTGCTGTTGTCCGACATCGCCGCCTCGCAGGATTGGCCGATCGCCCGCGACGCCGCCGACTTCCTCGGCCTGGAACTGCCGGGCGAGGACGACGATTCCGAACCCGTGGGGGACTTCGACCTGTTCGCCGACGCCGGTCTGTCGGAGTTGGAGATCGAGGCGATCACCTCCGACGAGGACGCCGATCCGCTCGAGATCCTGGAGACCGTCGTCGAGAAGCTCGGCTTCAGCGACGCCTACGACAAGGTCGCCGCCCAGTTCGACCTGTGAGGTTGTCGCCGTGACGTCCGGCCGCGCGTTCTCGACGCGTCGGGTTCGTGCGACATCGTCGGTGAGGCGCACCCGGTGACCGGCGGCGCTCGGTGGTGGCCCGCGATGCGGCTCGCGCTGGACCAGGCGCGGGCGGCGTTCGCACACGGTGATGTGCCCATCGGTGCGGTGGTGCTGGACGCCGGCGGTGTCGTGCTCGCCCGGGCTGGGAACGAACGCGAACTGACCGGTGACCCGACCGCGCACGCGGAGGTGCTGGCGTTGCGGCGCGCGGCGTCCGCGCGGGCGGCGGAGGACCGGGGATGGTCGTTCGAGGACTGCACCCTCGTCGTCACCTTGGAGCCGTGCGCCATGTGCGCGGGCGCCCTGGTCAACGCCCGGATCGGACGCCTCGTCTTCGGCGCCTTCGATGCCAAGGCCGGCGCGGTGGCGTCCGTGTTCGACATCGTCCGCGACCCGCGCCTCAACCACCGCGTCGAGGTGATCGCCGGTGTCGAAGCGGACGCCTGCGCGGCACTGCTGCGTGAGTTCTTCGCCGGACACCGCTGACCCGCACGCCCACGGCCGGACCGCTCAGGCGTCCGCGTGCCAACCGAGGGTGTGCAGGCCGAGTTCGTCCAGCGTCGGCACCCACGGCTCGACGTCGAGGCGCATGCCGGCCTGCTCCGGCGTCCGGTCCGCCTTCTTGCCGTTGCAGGGCTGGCAAGCCGCGACGCAGTTCAGCCAGGTCGAACGTCCGCCGTGAGCCTTCGGCAGGACGTGGTCGATCGTGGTGCCGGTCTTGCCGCAGTAGGCGCAGCGGTACCGGTCGCGCTTGAGCACGTTCTGCTTGGAGAACATCACCCGGCGGGTGCTGCGGTACACCAGCAGGGTGGCGACCTCGTTGACCAGCTCGACCGCGGTCACCCGGCGGTAGGGGCCGATGAACTGGCCGTCCAGCCACTCCAGTTCGCGGGCGACGCCGCGGAACAGCATGCCGATCGCATGCTTCAGCGGCACCCGGCGCAACGCGTAGCGGGCGCGCTCCCCAGGCCGGACGCGGCCGGCGCCGGTGTTGTAGACGATCACGTGTGCGGTCACGGCCGCGTCCTCCTTTCTTGCTCATCTTGCTCATCGGTGTCGCCCGCGGGCTCAGCCCTTGACGCAGAGCAGCGTCTCCAGGCGGGTGACGACCTCGATCAGGTCCGCCTGGTTGGCGATGACCTGGGCGAGATCCTTGTAGGCGCCGGGCGCCTCGTCGATCACGCCGGCGTCCTTGCGGCACTCGACTCCCCGGGTCTGGGCGGCCAGGTCGTCGAGGGTGAAGGTGCGCCGGGCGGCGCCACGGCTCATCCTCCGTCCGGCACCATGGGACGCCGAGCAGTAGGACGCCTCGTTGCCGAGTCCGCGCACGATGTACGACCCGGTGCCCATCGACCCCGGGATGACGCCGAGCGCGCCCGCGCCGGCGAAGATCGCGCCCTTGCGGGTGATCGTCAGCGGCACACCGTCGTAGGTCTCTTCGGAGACATAGTTGTGGTGGCACTCCACCGGCTTGTCGAAGGCGATGCCCGCGAAGGTCTCGCGCAGCACCGTCATCACCGACTCGAGCATGACCCGCCGGTTGAGCAGGGCGTAGTCCTGTGCCCAGTACAGGTCGTGCAGGTAGTCGGCCATCAGCTCGGTGCCCGCCAGGAACACCGCCAGGTCGGGATCGGCCAGCTGCCGGTTGTGGTCGAGCCCCTTCGCCTTCTTGATGTGCCGCTCGGCGAGCTCCTTGCCGATATTGCGCGAGCCCGAATGCAGGGTCACCCACAGCCGGCCCTCGGCGTCCGCACACAACTCGATGAAGTGGTTGCCGCTGCCCAGCGAACCGCACTGGGCGACCGCCCGCGACTCGCGCGCCGACATGTCGACGCGCAGATCGTTGAAGGTGCCCTGGGCCCCGAACATCACCTGGAACTGCCGCTTGAGCGCCTCGTTGCGGCGCGTCGCGGGTGCCTGGTGGTCGTGGCCGCGGAACCCGACCGGGACGACGTCCTCGATATGCTGGCGGAGGTGGCCCAGATCGTCGGGCAGGTCGGCCAGCGTGAGGGACGTCCTCACTGCCGCCATGCCGCAACCGATGTCGACGCCGACCGCGGACGGCGACACCGCCTGCCGCATTGCGATCACCGAGCCGACCGGCACCCCGTAGCCGCCGTGCACGTCGGGCATGACGCGGACACCGTGCACCCACGGCAGCGTGCTGACATTGCGCAACTGCGACAGCGCCATCTGGTCGACTTCGGCGAGCGGCGCCCACATCAGGACGTCACCGGCCGTGCCGGGGACGCCGACCGGCAGGCCGAGTTCGTTGATCATTTCCTTCTCCTTGTTTGTATTCTCGGGTGGGAGTGGTGCTTGTTTCTGCGCTCTCTTGGTGGTGGAAAAGGGCGCTTGGGTATTCCGCGCCGGCGTGGTGCCGGGCGGTGAATTGCCGCTGTTCGGGCACGCATCATGGTGCCCGGTATGTTGATTCATCGAATCAGCACGGACGGAGGGGCTCGAACCCCCAACCAGCGGTTTTGGAGACCGCGGCTCTTCCTGTTGAGCTACGTCCGTATGACCTGTCCTGAACACGAAAAAGGCCACTCCCAAGCCGTGTGGCTAGCGGAGTGGCCCTGTGTGTGCAGGTTCGATCGACCTACCTCACGTCACTCCTTCGCCTCGGCTCGCCGTCGCTGACGCGCCATGGGGTGCCTTCGATGGGCAGCATGAAGGAAGCGTCATACGAACGCGCCGTGCGCGCCTCGTTCCGCTTCTGCCCGAACATTGCCGCCTCCGGAAGTGATTGATCGGTCGTTCTTTCTTCCACGGTAATGCACGGGAACCGCTGAGTGCAAATTCCGGTTGTTCGTGGCGCCGGTCGAGCCGATAATCGTCCCCGGTTCCGGCGGGTTAGGGTGTGTTCCGGCCAGAGCGGCGCGGCAGCATCGCGTCGCCCGGTTTACGCACCGTCGCCCGGTTTGCACCCAGGGCGACGGTGCGTAAACCGGGCGACCTCGGTGGGGAACCCGGGCCACTGTGTGTACCTCGGGCGACGAAGCCCGCCGCGTGCGCGAGTGAAAGCTAGGTAGAGCTCGCGGTCCCCTTCCTGCCGGTCGAGGCCCCACGTGTGCGCGAGTGAGACGGGCGTCCCCTCACCCAATGAAGGGACGCCGTCCGTGCCGCCGATCGCCGATTGGCGACGGAGGGCGCCTGCTTGCTACCCTTCTCGGCGGTGGCGTGTCCGAGCGGCCTAAGGAGCGCGCCTCGAAAGCGCGTGAAGGGTTACCCCTTCCGTGGGTTCAAATCCCACCGCCACCGCCATGTGAAAGCCCCTGCTCGTCAGGGGCTTTCGCGTCTCTCGGCGCAGATGCCGGTGATGGAGACCGACCCGCTCCGCGAGATGTCGTGATCGTGCCACGCTCCGCGAGGTGCTGCGAACGTGCCACGCTCCGCGAGCCTCCGTACGCGCACGGGTCCGCGTCCGGCAAGCTTCGGAGCGGTTCGCCGAGGAACCCCGCTCCGCGGGAACGCCGGACAGGACGCGACGGGCGACCGCACCCTGACGCTCGCCAACGGACGCCTATGCCGTGATCGCCGTCCCTGAAGCTCGTCGTTTGCCGGCCAGGACGTTCATCGCGACGACGGTGCTGACCAGTGTGATCAGGCTGATCACGTACAGCGGCGCCGCCCATGGCGAGTAGTCGGCTCCGCTGATGCCGTAGGCGTCCGCGAGCGCCATGCCCGGCCCGAAACTGGCCACGAAATATGCGGGTGCGCCCAGGGTCAGGAGCGCCGAGTAGGACAGGATCGCCGACCAGGGGTCTGTGTCGTGGTGGCGCCACGAGCGCACCAGGACGGCCAGCGCGAGGGCGACACCGATCCCCAGCGTGATGAGCACCAACGGGGGCGCCAGCGTCTCTCCCTGGGCGGCGAGACCCGCGTGGATCTGGTCAAGGGACTGTCCTGGCACGGCCGCGAGCGGATTGAGCACCAGGATCTGCACGGCGGCGAAGGCGGCGTAGAGCACCACCAGCGCCGTCCCGGCGAGAGACACGAGCCGAGTGGAACCAAGACGAGACTGCGACATGCACCGAGCGTAGAAGCCCGGTCCTCCCGCGCGGCCTTCGGGAGCCGATGGTGGCCTGAAGTCGTACTCACGCCGCACTTCCGGACGACCCCGGTCCACCTGGTCGGTGCTCCGGCCTTGCCTCAGGCCATCAGGCGGTGCCGCCGGCCGCGAAGTCGGTGATCTCATCGTCGGGGGTCCGGAGACCTCTCGGATAGAGTGGCCGCGATGAAGACCAGTCAGGCCCGTGGTGGCCGCTCCCGGAACGGCGATCTGGTCGTTCCCTGATCCGCGCTCCTCCTGGCATCGATGCGATTCACCAACCATCGATGACCCAAGGAGATCCCATGACCGCACGTTTCAACCACACCATCATCGCCTCACTCGACCCGGCCGTCATGGCTGCGTTCTACCTCGACCTGCTCGAAGCGGACGAGGCCGCCTCGTGGGGCGTGTTCACCAACATCCAGATCGGCGACGGCGTCCTGCTTCAGTTCGCGGCGCCGCCGTTCGAGTTCCCGCCGCAGCATTACGCCTACCTGCTGGACGACGACCACTTCGACCGCGCCTGCGCCACGATCCGGGCTCAGGGACGCGAGCACTGGGCCGACCCGCAGCGGACGCGTCCCGGTGAGATCAACCACGAGCACGACGGACGCGGCGTGTACCTGCTCGACCCGTCCGGCCACTACCTGGAGCTGATCACCCACCCGTACCTCTGAGGGTCCGGACGCCGTCGCCGGCGGGGAGGTAGCTCGGGGCGCCGCCGAGTGAGCTGCTGGCACGCAGGTCATTCCAGTGCGGGATCTTGGTCCGTAGTCGGACCACGATCCCGCACGGAAGCGATCACTCGATGCCGATGTCCGCACTGGCCGGGGGATCAGGTCGCGGTCCCGCCTTGGACGGACTGCACGACGGTGTCCGCGCCATCAATGCAAGATCGTGGTGCGTCTACTCGCCACGTCTCTACATCGACGGCGCTTCTGCGTGACCTGACGCTCGCGCGCACGAGTTGAACCGTTGCCGACGAGATTTCGTGCGTGACGGTGCAACTCGTGCGCGAAGGTGCGTGAGTGGCGGGCCGTGGGGTCAGTTCGCGGTCTCGTGGGTGGTGAGCAAAGCGGCGTCGGCGAAGACGAGCCCCTCGTGGGTGACGACTGCGCAGAGGAGGCGTCCGTCGGCGTCGAAGAACCCGAGATCGGCGGTGCCGAGGGCGGTCGGGGTGATGTGATCGCCGTGCGGGCTCGGCTCGACCGTGAACAACCCGATGTCGGCGAGCAGTGCGAACAGGGACCGCTGCGTGCGGCAGACCAGCACGACGGCTTCCGGTTCGGGGCGTGGGTAGCCGGGGCGGCGTCCGACACCGATGGTGGACGCCGGCGCGAACGGCGCCAGCAGATCGGCCAGCGGCTCCGGTGCGCCCGTGCGGGGGCGGACCACGAACTCGACCGACGCTGTCCGCGGGCGCAATCGGCTGAGTAGCGCGCGCTGGGCGTCCGCGGTGAGGCCCCACTGTTCGGTGAGCCGTGCGGTGTGAGCGTCGTCCATGAGGGCTCCATTTGGCGGTCGTCCGGGATTGGGCTAAAGTATTGCCTCGGTCACCGACCAAGCGCTCGTAGCTTAATGGATAGAGCAGCTGACTACGGATCAGCAGGTTGGGGGTTCGAGTCCCTCCGAGCGCGCAATAGGTCCTGGACGTCAACGCCCAGGACCTTTGCCACATCCTCAAGCTCTGTTAGCTGCCACTGGCGCGCGCCAAACCACTTTCGGCTGACCGTCGCGCTGGTCACGCCAAGCGCCCGCGCAAGATCGCTCTGATTCCACCCTCGCCGCGCAGCGGCCACGCGTACGTTCTCGGCGATTGTCGCCACCAACCCATTCCGGTCGGGTAGGGGAGTAACGGTTGTCATGTTGCCACCGTAGTAAGTCCTCTGCCGTGTCGGCAAACATTCTGCCCACTCATCGGCGTGGCGCGTTGAATTATCTGCCGATTCGGCAAAGTCTCTGCCGTATGACTACTTTGGCGGCTTCGGCCGATGATCCCCGTCCTGTTGACCCTGCTGTTTTGGATCGGCCTGATCCTCGTCGGTGGGCGCAGGCGCATGCCCTGGCGGCGCGTGCGCTGCTGCTTGATGAGCCACCGCCGGACTGGTTGCGGGTGATCGCGGAGGCGGTGACGTCGTTGGCGTTGACCGAGTTGCATCCGCCTCGCCGTCATCCGGTTGGTCCACTTGACGCGCGGATCTCCGCTGCTGTGGCTGACGCGTTGGCGGACCGTGACAAGGCGCGCCGCGAGGGTGTGCGGACGGTCGACCTAGCGCCGCCGGCGGCTGTGCCGGATGTCGACTTGCAGCTGACGCTCTCCGACATCTTGATGGCGACACCGTGGGCGGGCGCTCCGGGGTCGCCGGACTCCAGTAAGCCGCCGTTGATCCTGGCCACGGTTCCGGCTCTCGCTGAGGCGGTCGCCCACGGTCTCGCCCGTCTCGGCTACCGGGTGGTGCGCACCTCATGAGCCTTTTCGATGTCTTGAACGTCGTGGCCGTGGTGCTCGTTGTGGTGTTGGCGTTGCCGGCGCTCGCTGTGGGTGTGGCGGAGCTGTTGGCTTGGTTGTTCGGGCGCGGTGGTCGGCCGTGATCCCGCACGATCAGGTCCGCTATGCCCGCCAGGTGTCCCGGACGGCGACCCGGACGGTGTCCTGTTCGGGCGGCACGGTGTGGTGCACGCAGGTGATCACGCCGCGTCAGTCGTACACGGCGTTGTTGGTCGATGACCGGTTCGTCGGCGTGTGGTGTGTCGAGTGCGCGCGGGTCCTCGGGAGGTCATTGTGACCACGACGACGCCATGTCGTGTGCTGTGGGCGCAGCTGGAGGGCATCGAGTCCTACGGCGTCCTGGACGGCCGCCAGTATCGCGGCGTCCGGGACGTCCTCCGCTGCCTTGTGCATCTCCAGTCTGACCGGGCCGTGGTGATCACGGCCCGGCAGCTCGCTCAGCGGGTCGGGCTCTCGACGAAGTGGACACGTAAGTGCTTGCACGTCCTGGAAGCGTTCCGGCTGATCCGGTGGACACGTGGCCACATCGAGGCCGGACGCCCGCGTCCGGGCTGGATCAAGGTCTACGCCGGCCAGCTCGCCCGCGTCGTCGAGGACGCCCGCCGGCAAGCCCGCACGGCGCGGCGTGAGCACCGCGCGGCGACGGCCCACCGGATCCGCCACACAGTGCGCAACCACACGCTGTGGCCCCGCAAGACGACGCATCGCCCCTTGCCGGATCAAGGGGAACTGAATTCGAGCCTTCCCCTCAGAGAGGGAAAGGAGGACGCCGCCCCACCGGGCCGGCGGCGTCTCCCAGCCGTCGACATACCGCCACGAAAGGAGACCACGGCCATGCAAGTGTGCATCCACGACATCCCAATCCCGCCACCGGGCGAAGTGCACCCGTGTCCCGCTTGCCGCACCATCCTGCGCCGCAACCCAGCACGGACGGCGGCGTCCCTGATCAGGGAAGTCCCCACCGGGAGCACCGAGGTCGCGGCGGCCGGGCTCGCCGCGACACGCGCAGCACTGCGCCGCGCGCGGTTCGAGTCGCCCACCCTGCTGTGAAGACGTGGGGAGGGCTCCGCGCCCGGCGTCTGGTCCAACTCGTGCACGAGACCTTCGGTGACGTGTGTCACCTGTGCCTGCACGCAGCCAGCGACAGCGCCGATCACCTCATCCCGCGCTCACTCGGCGGCCCGGACAGCCTGGCCAACCTCAGGCCTGTGCACCACAAGCCATGCCCCACATGTCGCCGCAGGTGCAACCAGGAGCGAGGCGTCACGCCGCTACCGGCCACGCCATCAGCGTTCACCGACCTCGCGTTTTTCAGCTCGCCGCCAACGACTCTTGCCGGAGTCACTGGACCTCTTTCCCCGGCCCTGACAAAACCCGACCCCGCCCAGCCGACCCGCCCGTCCGCGATCGAGCAGCGCCCCCTCAACTGGCCGTTGACAAGCATAAACACGCCCACCCAGGAGAAAAAGTGACCCTGCCAGGCCTCGAAGTCGCCCCGCACGAGCTCGGCGCGCTCGGCGTGTCCGCTACCCGCCACGTCGAGCGGCTGAGGGCGTCCGGGATGCTCGGTCCGGCGCTCGAGCTCCGCGCCGCGCTGGTGCTCGAGCTCGCCCAGCGCATTAGCCGCGCGCCGGCCTACGCGGTGGCGCCGCTCGCCGCGCAGCTGCGTGAGGCCCTCGACGACTTGCCCGAGCAGGGCGGCGACGCCTGGGACGCGCTGATCACCGCGATCCGCGGCGCGGCCCGGTGCCCGAACTGTCCGTGCCCCGCTTGCGTCGCCGCGCGCGCCGAGCTCGAGGTCAACGCATGACCGCCCGCCCGACCTGGTGGACACGACCCGACCCGCGAGCAGCGCACGACCTCGCCGAAATCCGCGCCGTCGCTGCCGCGCTCGGAACGCCGCTCATGCCCTGGCAGGCTCTCACCGCCCGCATCGCCAGCGAGCGCCGCGCAGACGGCTCATGGCGCTATCCGATCATGGTCGTGACCGTGCCACGCCAGTCCGGCAAGACGACGGTCCTTCGTGCCCTCATGACGCACCGGGCGATGACCCGACCCGACTGGCTCGGCTTCTACTCGGCGCAGACAGGCAAGGACGCCACCGCCCGGTGGAAGGACCTCGTCAAGATCGTCAACCGCAACGAGGTCCTCCGCGCCTACACCAAGACCCGCGAGGCTGCCGGCAGTCCCGCACTGACGTTCCTGCGCACCGACTCGCAGATCAGCCCATTTGCTCCGACGTCGACATCGCTGCATGGGTACACGCCGCCGTTCGTCGCGCTTGACGAGGCCTTCGCGCACACCGAGGACGAGGGCACCGACCTACTCGGCGCGATCCTGCCGGCCCAGTCCACCCTCATCGACCGACAGCTTTGGCTCATCAGCACCAAGGGCGACGCCAGCGCGACATGGTTCCAAGGCTGGATCGACAGCGGCCGCGCCGCGACCGCCGACCCGAACGCCAGCATCGGGTACATCGAGTACTGCGCGCCCGAGGACGCCGACCTCTACGACCCCGCCGTGTGGTCCACCTACCACCCCGCGCTCGGGCACACCATGACCGCCGACAGCCTCGCCGAGCAGTCCCTACACTGCCCGCCCGGCGAGTGGCGCCGCGCCTACGGCAACCTCACCAGCGTCACCACCGAAGCCGTCCTCGACCTCCTCGTCTGGGACGCCCTCGCCGGCATCATCACGCCGCCGCCCGACCGCCGCCCGATCGGTCTCGGCTACGACGTCCACCACGACCGCAGCCACTCCGCCGTGTGGACGTCCTGGCTCGACGACAACGGCAAAGCCGTCCTCAAGGTCATCGCCTCCGCCCCCGGCATGGACTGGGTCGCCGACGCCGTCACCGCCACCCGCGAAACGCTCGGCGATCGCGCCCGCCTCGTCGCGCACGACGACGGCCCCGTCCGCCAAGTCACCGACCAACTCATCCGCGACGGCCGCAAGGTCACCACCATCGGCGGACGCGACTTCACCACCGCCTGCAGCACGATCCTGTGGCGCGCGAACACCCGCCAACTCATCCACGACGCCACCCCATCGCTCCGCAACGCCTGGGCCGCCGCCGCGCACCGCCCACTCGGCGAGGGCTGGGCCTTCACCCGGCACCTGTCCGCCGGCCCCATCGACGACCTCATCGCAGCACTCTGCGCCATCCGCGCCGCCGAACTCGAACCCGAACCCGAAACCCCCCTCCTGGTGTTCGGATGATCCGCCTCGACCGCTCACCATCCAGCATCGTCGTCTGGTGCACCACCTGCCCATGCTGGAGATCACTAGCCCTCACCGACAACCAGGCATACCTCTACGCCGCCGAGCACGAGGCCTCTTGCCACCCCAACACCCACCGCGCCCGCAACGCCGCGCAGATGGCGAAACGCCGCCAATCGCCCACTGTGTAACCTCCCCTCCATCCTGTCGGGTATGGGTCTCCTGCAGTGGCTCGGCTTCGGTGCCGCGAACCAAACCGGCGTGCTCACGCCCTACGCCGGCCCCACCCACCTCCAGGCCATCACGCTGCAGCACCTCTACGACCTCGCGGACGACCACACCCCCGTGACCCGAGCCCAAGCGATGGCCATCCCCGCCGTCGCCCGCGGCCGCAACGTCATCTGCCAGACCCTCGGCCGAGTCGCGTGGGAAGCCCGCACCGGCACCAAGCGCACCCACCCCCAGCCGGCCATCATCACCCAGCCCGAGGGCAACGCCCGCGCCCGAGCGCTCACCTACGCATGGACCGCCGACGCCCTGCTGTTCTACGGCCGCGCCTGGTGGATCGCCCGCGCCCGCGACTACAACCAGCGCATCACCTGCGTCGAGTGGGTGCCCGAGTCCGCGATCACCTGGGACAGCGAGCACTACTACGTGCGCGGAATCCGCACGCCGCCCGAAAACATCATCCGCATCGACGGGCCGCACGAAGGCCTCCTCGTCTACGGCCAAGACGTCCTCAAAGCCGCCCGCGCCATCAGCAAGGCCTACGGTCGCACCGCCGCGAACCCCACCCCCGCACTCGAGCTCCACCAGACCCAGGGCGACAAGCTCACCAAGGAAGAGATCGATCAGCTCATCGCCCGATGGATCGCCGCACGCAATAACCCCAACGGCGCCGTGAGCTACACGAACCAGGCCATCGAGCTCCGCACCCACGGCCTGCCCGCCGAACAACTACTCATCGCCGGCCGCAAAGCCAGCTCCCTCGACATCGCCCAGGCCATGGGACTCCCCGCCTGGGCCGTCGACGCCGAGGTCGGCGGCAGCAGCATCACCTACAGCAACAGCCCCTCACGCATGCGTGAACTCCTCGACCTCAGCCTCACCGGCTACTTCGACGCCATCGGCGGCCGGCTGTCCCTCGACGACGTGCTGCCACGAGGCACCTGGGCGCACGCCCTCGTCGAGCAACTCACGACCCCCGACTTCGCCGACCGGATGGCCGGCTACAAAGCCGCCCAGGAAGCCGGCATCTACACCGCCGAACAATGCATCGCAATCGAAACCGGAACCCCTCTCGAAGGAGACCCAAAATGACCCCCTCGCTCTACCTGACCGCCTCCCAGGCACCCACCCCCGTGACGCCGTCGAGCGTCACCCCGGACGCCACACCGGCCCGCGATGTCCCCCCGTCGCCCACCCCGGCCGGCACAGCATCCGAGGTGGCGCCCGTCAGCGTCACGCTGTCGCTGCAGTCCGACCTCACCCTCGACACCACGGCCCGCACCCTCAGCGGCATCATCCTGCCCTACGGCGTCATCGCGCAGCGCACCAGCATGGGCGCCGTCCGGTTCGCCGCCGGCAGCATCCGTCACCACCCCGACCTCAAGCGCATCAAGCTCCTCATCGACCACGACCGCACCCGCGCCGTCGGATACGCCACCGCCATCGAGCAGGACGAGGACGGCGTCCGCGCCACCTTCCACGTGCCCGCAGGCGACGCCGGCGACGAAGCCCTCGCCAAGGCCGCCAACGGCATCCGCGACGGTCTCAGCATCGGCGCCAACCTCACCATGCACCACCGCGGCGCAGACGGCGTCATCACCGAGGTCACCGAGGCAGCCCTCGACGAAGTGTCCCTCGTCAGCCTGCCCGCCTTCACCGACAGCCGCGTGTGCACCGTGCGAGCCAGCCAGCAGGCCCACAACCCCGCACCGGCACCGGCGATCGCGCCCGCCCCGTACACGCCCGAGCAGCCGGCCATCATGACCGCCGCCCAGGCCACCCAGGCCATCGCGACCGCGCTCACCGCCGGCGGCAAGGCCGCCCAGGTCACCGCCGCACTCGCCGACATCGTGCCCGCCAACGACGCCGGCCACGGGTTCATCGGCCGCCCCAGCTGGCTCAACGAGCTGTGGACCGCCGACAACACCGACACGCCCATCGTGGACGCCCTCAGCAAGGGCGACCTGACCTCGACCAAGGTCCAGGGCTGGAAGTGGAACATCAAGCCGCAGGTCGCGCCCTACACGGGCAACAAGGCCGAGATCCCGACCGGCCCCATCTCCACCATCCCCGCCGAAGCCACCGCCAAGCGGCTCGCCGGCGGCTGGGATGTCGATCGAATCTACCTCGACCTCGGCGACGGCAGCTTCATCACATCGGTCTTCACCGCCGCCACCGCCGACTTCAAGCGCAAGCTCGAAGCCGCGGCGGCCACCGAGCTCCGCACCTCCGCTACCGTCGTCGCGCCGTCGGCGAGCCTCACCGAGGCGCTCGGCAAGCTTGGAACGGTCGCCGGGCAGCTCGGCAGCTCCCTCAACGTCATCGCGATGGCGCCCGACGTCTGGGCCGCCTTCACCAACCTCGTCCCCGACGAAGTGCCGTGGTGGCTGCAGCGGCAGGGAGAGATCAACCTGGGCACGAACTCCGGCACCGCCGGCGGCCTGAAGTTCGCGGTCAACCACGGTCTGCCCGCCGGCCAGGTCCTCGCGTTCGACGCGCGCGCGGCCAAGCTGCACCAGCCCAAGAGCGGCCCCGTCAAGGTCCAGGCCCTCGACCTGGCCCACGGCGGCGTCGACCTTGGCGTGTACGGCTACTACGCGCTCCAGGTGCATGACGCGCGCGCCATCCTCCTCACCACCATCACCGGCTGACCCGATGGCCACCGTGGACGTCACCCGCGAGCAGGTCAAGGCCTGGCTCAAGCTCCCATCCGCCCCGCACGCCGACGACGCACTGATCGACCAGTGCGCCGCAGCGGCGGGCAGTGTCGCGAGCCGCTACGCCGACGGGCTGCCCGCTGGTGACGCCCACCTCGCCGGCGTCATGCTCGGCGCCCGCCTCTACCGGCGCCGCAACAGCCCCGAGGGCGTCCAGGCCATGAGCGACGGCACCGCCGTCTACGTCGCCCGAACCGACCCCGACATCGCACGCCTCCTCCGCATCGACGGCTACACCACCCCGCAGGTCGGCTGATGTTCGGCGAAGCCGTGTCGTGGGTCGTCGCGCAGCTGGCCGCCGCCGGCATCAGCGCCGCCGCCGACCCCGCCGACCTCAACACCCCCGGCGTCTGGGTGCTGCCCGACACCTCAACGGCGTCCACGCTCGACGACCAGCTGCACGAGGTCACCATCCTCCTGTACCTCATCGTCGGCAGCCTGCCGGCCACGGACGCCCTCGCCGCCCTCGATGGGCTCCTCGCCGGCGTGCGGGCGGCCATCCGTGTCCGCAGCGTCCAGGCGGTCACCGTCGCGCTCCCAAACCACAACCCGGCCGGTCTGCCGGCCTACCGCGCAACCATCAACCTCGACATCAAGGAGTAGTCATGACCGTCTACCAAACCGAGCTCGGCCCCGGCGTCCTCGACATCGGCCCCGTCGGCACCCTCACCTCGTTCGCAAGCCAGGTCACCAAGTGCACCCTCACCCCCAAGCACGACGAGGAAGACGACATCCCCGTGCTGTCCGGTGAGGTCGTCGCTGGTGACCTCACCACCAGCTGGACACTCGAAGGTGAAATCCTCCAGGACTTCGGCACCCAGTCGGCCAAGAGCCTGTCCGAGTGGACCCTCACCAACAACGGCAAGACGTTCCCGTTCACGTTCACGCCGAACTCGGGCGGCAGCAAGAAGCTCACCGGGCAGCTACAGGTGCGTGCCACCAACATCGGCGGCGACGTCAAGAAGCGCAACCGCGCCGACTTCACCTTTAAGGTCATCGGCGACCCCCTCATCGCCGTGATCGCCTGACATGGACATCACCGTCGAGGGCGCCGACCGGCTCGCGCACACCCTGCGCGACGCCGGCCGGCAACTCGACACGCTGGACCACACCGCCGCCGGCCAGATCATCGCCCAGCAGGCCGCCCAGGACGCCCCCAGGCGCACCGGACACCTCGCCAGCAGCCACGCCCTGGTCACCACCCCCGGCGCCGTCCAAGTCACCAACACCGCCCGCTACGCCATCCCGCAACACCAGGGCTGGGCCGGTCACAACGGCCGGCCCTGGCTCACCCACGCCGCTGAGGCCACCGAATCCGCCTGGCTGCAC
Organism: Propioniciclava sp.; assembly: GCF_047602245.1. Lineage (GTDB taxonomy): Bacteria > Actinomycetota > Actinomycetes > Propionibacteriales > Propionibacteriaceae > Propioniciclava. The sequence continues at coordinate 1,490,428 of NZ_JASGHT010000001.1, read as the reverse complement.
ACCCTCGACCTCGAAGCACAACACGCCCTCGACACCGTCCAAGGAGCCTGACCATGACCATCCAATTGAAGAGCCCCATCATCGACGTCGTCGTCGAGCAGCCCGACGGCACCCTCGTCCAGCTCGAAGTGCAGACCGACAACCGTGACGTGGTCCGCTGGGACCTCACCCGCGGACGCCGACAGTGGCCCCAGGCCATCGACGCCCCCTTCCTCTGGTCAACCTTCCTCGCGTGGGCAGCCATGACCCGCGCCGGCGACACCACCGACACCTTCGAGGACTTCGAAGCCCACTGCCTCCAAGCCCAGGTCAAGAAGATCGACGACACGGCGCCGGCGGACCCTACCCGGCCGGCTCCCGCATCCGGCTCCTGACCGAGATCGCGGCAGCCGCCCCCGGCTTCCCGATGCCCTGGCTCCTCCAGCAGGACGACCAGCAGATCGCGACCATCCTCACCATCCTCGACGACCGCGCAGCAAGGAGGTAAGCCCATGACCGCCATTCTCAAGGTCCAGGTCGTAACCGACGCATCCGACGCCGCCCGCGACCTCGACAAAGTCGCCAGCGCCGGCAGCCGACTCGACGACGGCCTGCGCCGCGCCGCCGTCCCCGCGGCCGCCGTCGGCGTCGGGCTCCTCGCACTCGCCCAGGACGCCGCCAGCAGCGCCAGCAGCCTCCAGGAATCCACCGGCGCCGTCGAGAGCGTGTTCAAGGGCCAGGCGGACGCCGTCAAGGCCTACGCCGCCCAGGCTGTCGACAGCGTCGGACTGGCCACCAGCGAATACCAGGAGATGGCCTCCATCGTCGGCTCGCAGCTCAAGAACATGGGGGTGCCGACCGCCCAGCTCGCGGGCCAGACCGACGACCTCATCAGCAAGGGCGCCGACCTCGCCGCCACCTTCGGCGGCCCCACCTCGGACGCCGTGGCCGCACTGGGCAGCCTCATGCGCGGCGAAGCCGACCCGATCGAACGCTACGGTGTCAGCATCAAGGCAGCCGACGTCGAGGCCCGCAAGGCCGCCATGGGCCTCAACGGTCTCACAGGCGAGGCCGACAAAGCCGCCACCGCCCAAGCCATGCTCGCCCTCCTCAACGAGCAGACCGCTGATACCGCCGGCGCGTTCGCCCGCGAAGCCGACAACGCTGCCGGCGCCCAGCAGCGCGCCCGCGCCGCCGCCGAGGAAGCCTCAGCCACCCTCGGCACCGCGCTCCTCCCCGCACAGACCGCAGCCAACCAGGCCATGGCCGTCGCCGCAACCTTCATCACCGAGAACGCAGACGCGTTCCTGATCCTCATCGGCGTGCTGGGCACCCTGGTCGGCGTCGTCGTCGGCTACAACGCGATCATGACCGCGTTGCCGGCCATCCAGGCCGCCGTGACCGCCGCCCAATGGCTGTGGAACGCCGCCCTCGCCGCCAACCCCGTCGGCTTGGCCATCATCGGCATCGCCGGGCTCATCGCCATCATCGTTCTCCTGGTCCAGAACTGGAACGCCGTCAAGCAAGTCGCCCTCGACTGTTGGCGGGCGACCGTCGCCGCCGGACAAGCCGCCTGGGGATGGCTCTCCCAGACCTTCAACCAGATCGAAGCCGCCGGCGCCGAGTTCCTCCAACCTGCCATGGACGCCATTGACAGGCTCATGGGACTCGCCCGGCGCGCCGCCGACGTGGTCGGCGGCCTCCTCGCCGGCGCCAAGAAGGTCGGCGCCGACATCGGCAGCTTCTTCTCTGGCGCATCCGTCGGCGCGCAGCTCACCGTCAGCCCGGCCGATTTCACTGCCGCCGCCGGCATCAGCGCCGCGCCCGCCTTCATGCGCGGATCTAACTCGGCGGCTACCGCGGTCGCGCCCGTCATCGCGATCACCGTGAATGGTGCTTTAGACCCGCGCGCCGTCGCCGCACAGATCCGCAGCATCCTGACCTCAGACGCACGCATCCGAGGCGTCATTGACCTGACCGGCTCACCGCTATGAGGTGGTCCACGCCCGTCGACGTTTCTCTCAAGATCGACGACACCATCACGGTGAACACGACAAGCGGTGCAGCCGCTAACCTCGGCATCCTCACCGCCGTCGGCGCCCTGACCTGCGAGTGGTCGCACCCGAACGCCCGCACCCACGAAGAGCCAGGCTCACTATCCCTTACGCTCCGCTACCCCACCCCGGGGCTCATCCACCTCGACTCAAAACTGCACATATCCTGCCGAGTCCACAACGCCACCCTCGACCTTGGGTCATGGTGGGTCGAATCAGTCCACGCCCGCCGCACCTCCGATGCCTGGATCTACAAGATCGCCGCCGCGAACGCAGTCGGACGCGCCGCCGGAATCCGACTCGCCGCGTCCCCGTGGCCAGCCGCTGACGTGCGGCTCCGAGACCGCATCGCACAGATCAACCACGCATCCCCCATAGCGCTCCTCGACCCCGACGACGACTCACCAGAGCATCAGTGGCTGGTCGCCCGAGACGTCGACGCCGCCGACGCCCTCGAGATCATCCACCGGACCGCCTCAAGCTACGCCCGCCTCGCAGTCGCGAGCTCGACCGGCATAGCCCTCGTGCACCCTGACGGCACACATATCAGAGTCCCCCGCCATGACCCACCCCACCCACCGGCCGCCGTCGTCTCACGCGGCGCGCCCCCCGCGGTCCTGTCAGCCTCCCGCGTCGAGGACGCCGGACGCGACCTAAGTCGCCGCGGGCTAGTCACAGTTGTCCGTGTCACCTTCTACGTCGCCGACCGCGACACCGGCGACGTCAGCGAGACAAGCCGCAACTGGCGATCGCCGCAGGCCCGGCACCTCCCCACAGCGTCACTGACGATCGACACCGACCTCGAATTCGAGACCACCGCCGCTCACCCCCTCGACCCGTCCACAGTCGTCCTCCCCGAGATCGGCCCTTTCGCCGCTGGCATCGCCGGCGAAGGCACCACCCCGCGACCGGTCCTCACCGCCGCCCGCCTGGCCGTCGGCCTCGACGATGTGCCCTGGGACGCCGTCCTAGACGTCCGCCGGCGCACCACCACCATCTTCTTCCTAGACCCCGTGCCCGCCGATCTCGACCCCGCCGTCTACATCTCTGCCGGCACCATCGAGATCGCCGCCGGCCAGCTCACAGCCAGCGTCACCCTCGCCCCGGCCGTCACCGCCGGAATCCGCCCGATGAGGTGGTCAGACTGGCCGACGCCCGCCGATGTCCCCACCAACCCAAGGCCTCGAGACACCGTCGCCGCCCGCTTCGAGCATTGCGGACCACTCGACGACCCGCTGACCCTCGCCGACCAGATCCGCATCATCGATACCCGCGTCGTCGACGCGCCGACCAGCTGGAGAACCACATGACACTGTCCATCCCCCCGCACGACGATGAAATCGGCCGCATGGACCCCGGCGGCTTCCCGCTCCTCGACAGCAGCAACTACCTCTATCTACTGCCCGAGTACACGCAGCGGCTCGCCTCGAAGCTCACTGCCTCGAACGACGCGGCGACCACCTGGCTCGCGCAACTCCCAGCACTGATCGCCGCCGGGCAACAGATGCAAGCCGCGCTGGCCACCGCCGAACAGATCATGGGACTGACGGGTGAGGATGACGCCGTCGCGCACCTCATCGACGACAGCGCCACCGAGACCGCCAACGCGGTCGCCGACCGAATCGCTTTCGTCACCACCCGACTCCCCATCAACGTGGCCCTACGTGGCATTTACGGCGACGGAAGCGACATCACCGACGCGCTCAACGACCTCTTTGTTGCACTCGAGCCCGGCGACGCCCTCTACTTCCCGCGCGGCGCTTACCACCATCGCGGCCTGACCATCGCCAGCCGTCACCACTTCCAGCTTCTCGGCGACGGCGCAGAACTCGTCTGCTCCTCCACCACCAAGCCATACCTCCAGCTCGTCGGGTGCACAGACTTCGCCCTCGACGGCCTCATCTCCCGCGGGGCCAACCCCACCCTGCGCCGCGGCCCCACCCGAGGCATCTCCATCGAGTCCTCCGACCGCTGGAGCGTGGCCCGCTGCTCAACCACCGGCACAGAGGGCGTCGGCATCTACGTCGGCCATGGCTGCACTTCCGGACGGATCGAGGGATGCCACATCCGCGACACCAAAGCCGACGGCATTCACGTCACCGGCGCATCACGAGACATCACCATTACCGGCAACCAGCTCGAGAACACGGGAGACGACAGCATCGCGGTGGTCTCCTACCTGACCGATTCCGGCCGCTGCCGATCTGTCAGCATTACCGGCAACGTGATCCGCCAGTCTCACAGCCGCGGCATCGCTGTGGTCGGCGGTGACACCGTCGCCATCAGCTCCAATGCAGTCGACACCACGCGCAACGCCGGGATCTACATCGCAGAAGAAAGCTCCTACGGAATCCGATCTACCGCTAACGTCACGATTTCCGGAAACACCATCACGCAAGCGAACACATATGGTGCTACCACCAACTATGCCGGCATCCAGGTCGTCGGATCATCCGTCGACCACCCCGTCCGCGCGATCAGCATCACCGGCAACACCGTCACCGCCGCCGCCTGGCACGGCATCATGGTCGGCTCCGGCGGCCCCGGCTGCTACGCGATCACCGTCACCGGCAACACGGTCACCGATGCCGGCGTCACGGGAATCCTGATCCAATCCGTCACTGACGCCGTGGTTTCCGCCAACCTCATCCACGCCTCAGGCAGCAGTGGCCTGCTCCTCACCGGCACGCTCGGCGCCGTCGTCGTCGCCCTCAACGCGATCACCAGTTCCTGGACCACCAACACGGCCACGACCCGCCGATCCATGGCCGTTCTCGCCCCAGACGCCACCCGAATCGTCGCTATCGGCAATACCATCACCGACCCCGGAAACCGCGCCACCGAGCAACTTTCCTTCGCCACCTCGCGCAACGTCTTGAGCATGGCGAACTCGCACCCCGGCCCAATCGCGAACTACCCGTCGGCAGACGGGCTGCCGCTCATCATCCCCGGCTCGACACTGCTGGCCGGCGCCCAAGAATCATCCGGGCTCGGCGCCGGGAAAGGCGTGATCGGAATCCGCAACGCCCACGCTGTGCCGACCGCGAGCCCGGCCAGCGGCGGAATCATCTACGTCGAAAACGGCGCCCTGAAATACCGCGGCTCCTCCGGCAGCGTCACCACCATCGCTAACGCATAACGAAAGGCCCGTCGAATGCGCTATGACTACCGCCGCACCGACTGGGGTGCGCAACCGGCCAAAGGCCGCACCCTGCTCACCTGGTCACGCGTCCGTAAAATCGTCATCCACTGGCCCGCCTCCACCACCCCAATCGGCGCCAACCCCGAGGCGATCGCCAGCTACCTGCGCGCCTGGCAGCGCTATCACCAGGCCGTCCAAGGCTGGACCGACATCGCCTACGCGGTCGGCGTCGACCAAGCCGGCCGAGTCTGGGAGCTCCGCGGCGCCGACGTCCGCGACGGCGCCACCGCCGGTCAGGGTGGCACCTCGCAATCCATCCTGGCCATCCTCGGCATGGCCGAGACCCCCACCCCCGCCATGCTCACCACCCTGCGCCGCGTCGCCCACGAGCTCGCCGGCAAGGCAGCCAAGGGCTGCACCATCGTCGGCCACGGCGACGCCGGCAGCACCCGCACCGACTGCCCAGGCCCGCACCTACGCGCCTGGGTCCGCGCCGGCTTACCGGCACCCACCACCACCCACACCCAGCCCAAGGAAGACGACATCATGGCCACCAAAGACGAGCTCCGCACCATCATCCGCGACGAGCTCACCGCAGCATTCGCCGCCGCCATCCCCGTCAGCGGCCGCGACCCTGCCCGCACGTGGACCACCACGCGCGACGACGCCCTCGCCGCCGCCGCCGAGCTCGAGCGCCTGACCCTCGCCGACGGCACCAGCATCCGCACCGACGACGCGATCGCCGCGATCTACAACCACATCACCAAGACCACGGACGCCGAAGAGGCCGCGCTGTGACCAACGACAAGACCATGCCGCTACGCTCCCTCGTCGCCGGCATCATCATGACCGGCCTGTTCCTCGGCGCCTGGCTGGCCGCCGAGCAATCCGGCGTCGATTCCTCACCCATCTGGGTCATCGCCGGACCCGTGATCCTCGGGCTCCTCGTCGGCGAAGTCGTCGCCTCTGCCAGCCGAAACAGCGCCCAAGCCGCCTCACAGACCAACGGCGTCCTGGACGCCCGGATCAAGGCCGCCGTCTCAGCAGCCCTCGCCGACCGAGACGCCGCCCGCACCCGCCAAGCCCAAGGCGACATCAGCACTGCCCAACCCGGCGTCATGAACGAATAGCTCGTCGCAGCGGGACTGATCCCCGCACGTCACCCAGCAATCGGTGTCGGCGTCTGCGCACACCTGGCGCAACGCCGGCACCACTTCGCACCTCCAGCACGCCTCGCCGTCATCGAGGTCAAGGCCGCACCCCCAGCACTTCATGAACCCTGAGCGTATCTGCTACGCGGCGGCCGCGGCCGCACGACGTAGAGCATCCTGAGACGACGCAACGTAGCGCTGGGTCGTGGCAACCGACGCATGCCCTAGAAGTCGCTGGACAGCGATCAGGTCGTGAGTCGCGTCATGAGCCCTCGTGGCGAACCGGTGCCGCAAACTGTGCAGCGTCCAAGCGCCCGGCAACACCCGAGCAGCCAGTGTGCCGACCCAGCGCGGTGACAGGTGCCCGTCCACATCGCCAGGCAGCACCCACCCGCCGCCCGCCGCGGCGATCGCCACGCGCAGCGCGTCCGCCAACGCGTCCGTGAGTGGCACCACCCGCGTCTTGCCGCCCTTGCCGTGCACCGTGAGGCTCCACCCCGCGAGATCACGCCACAAGTCACGAGCATGCACCCGGGCGATCTCACCACGCCGTAAACCAGCCTCGGCCGCGAGCCTCAAGATGATCCACGTCCGCGGATCAGCATCGGCGAGCGCCTGGTGGTGCACGTCATCCGGCGTCGGCCGCGGGCACGGATCAGACGCCCGCACCGCCGGCAGACCATCAGCAGGGGAGTGGCCGATCAAACCCGCGCCGACCGCCCACCGGTAGAACGCTCGGACGCCGGCGTAGACACTCCGGCGCGTCTCCCGGCTCCACACCTGCCGAGCAGCCCACTCGACGAGCTGCACACTCGTCACGTCCCACGGGCCGACATCGCCCATCGCCCGCGCAAGCCGGCGCAGCTGGTCGCCACGCGTCACCACAGTGTCCGCCGCCCGGCCTGCTGTCACCAGCGCAGCGCACCACGCCGCGATCGGCTCACACCAACAGGCAGGCACATACTTCGATCGAGGATCGTCCAGATTCACGCCGCCGGACAGTAGAGCGCCGGCCCCCGTCATCGAGGACCGTGGTCGAGACTTTCAACCCACGCCCACGCCGCATGAGCCGCTTGCCGCGTGACTCCCAGGCCGCGGCCGATGTCGCCCCACGAGACGCCTCGGCGCCGCATACCCCGGATCGCCGTGGCGGTCGCCTGCTCGACAACCCCACGCATCGCGAGCAACTCGGCCAGGTCCTCGACATCGGCATCACCCACACGGCGCCCCAGAGCCATGTTCACCCGCCGCACCATCGCGGCATACTCAGGGATCTCCCGCTCACGTTTCGGCGTCAAACCAGGCTTGACACTCATTTCATGACACCCACCGCCGCGGGAACGGCACCACCACGCCATCATCAGACGTTGTCAGCACGCCAAAATCGCCGACGTCGCCGTCGACGGCGACGAACGGAAGCGTCTCCTGGCACTCCCAACCAGCAGGTTGGGGGTTCGAGTCCCTCCGAGCGCGCCAATGTGTCACCGATGAGAACCCGGCCTATGGCCGGGTTTCTTGCGTAGAGGGACGACCGCGACCTGAAGCGTCCGCGATCAGGCAGGAGGGACGCCCGGAGAGCCGGCTCTCGTGAGCCGGTTGAGGCCACCGGTGAGGCCTGGAACGATCAGGCAAGACGGTCGCCAACCACCTACCACGGACGCTGGTAGCGGGCGATCAGATCATGTGCCGTGCTGCCGGGGGCGTGCTCCCAGCACACCGCTCGGGGGTCGAACAGGCTGCCAGCCGTGCACCGCTCGGTTTTCTCGAGGTCACGCATCATCTGCTCGCGTGAGGCACCCTCGCTCGGGCTGAGCGACACCGCTGCCCAGCAGCCTCCGCTGGCGCAGTCGGAGCCGCTCGCGGTGATCTGCGCCGAGGAGGGCAAGGCGATCCGGCCGATCGGCGGCGCCCCATAGTCGTCCTCGCTGGTCATCGTCGCCCACCAGAACGGTGCGATCACGACGACGAAGATCCCGGGAATGAAGATGGCCGCTGTGATCACGCGCCCTCGGGTGCCCCAGCGCCGGCCGGCCGCGACCGAGATGACCGCCCAGACGATCGCGTAGGCGGCGAGGGGCAGTACGACGAACAACAGGACCACCGTCAGAATCATGCGCGTTCTCCCCACTGCCGCAGCGTGTGCGGTCGTCACGATCTTAGTCGTGGCGGACGCCGGGATCGGGCCATGCTGCCCAGGCCCAGGCCCAGGCGCAGGAGTGGGTGCCGGTGAACGCCACGACCAGGGGAGTCTTGGATCCGCGCCCATCCTCTGGATGGTCGGCGGTGGGTGGTGTTTGTGGCGCACAATGGGGCGTCTGTGCCAGGCAACGGGAGAAGGTCAATGAAGGTGCGCAGTCACTCGGTGACGGCTTCGGTGGATCCCAGGATCGTGTGGGAGCACTTCACCAACCCCGAACGATGGGCCCTCGATAGCCCCTATGTCGCCAAGGCGCAGCTCAACGGCCCGGTCGCCAAGGGTGCCGGCGGCATCGTGTACCCCGTGGGCGGACGCCGCCAGGGGTTCCGGGTCACCGAGGTCGAGCAGAATCGGCGCTTTTCGATCCGGTTCGCGCTGCTGTTCGCCTACCTCACCGTCGACTTCACCCTGACCCGCCCCGAACCAGCCGAGGCGGAGGAGTCCGGTGGAGCGGACGCGGGGACGCCCGCCGCGCGGGCCTTTGAGGCGCCCGCGGGCGACGAAGCGAACCGGGACGACACCGACGCCGGGACAGCCGCCTCGAACGTGTGGGTGCTCACCCAGGCCGTCTCGGTCAAGGGCCCGAGCGCCAAGGTGTGGGACCGTCTGTGCGGTCGCGCGATCGCCGAGACCATGCCGGCCACGCTGGCCGCCATCGCGGACGCCGCCGCCGTCTGAGAACGCCGCCGCCGTCTGAGAACGCCGCCGTCGTCAGAGGACTCAGCCGGCGTACTCCTGGTAGGGCAGGTCGCTGAAGGCGCGGGCCACGCCCTCGTGGCGGAGCCGTTCGTCCTGCACGTTGAGACCCAGGCGCAGGGCGGCGTCCGTCTCGATCGCTTGCCGCCAGCCGAGCGCGGCCAGCTTCTCGACGTAGGGCAGGGTCGCGTTGGTGAGCGCCCAGGTGGAGGTGTGCGGCACTGCGCCGGGCATATTCGCCACGCAGTAGAACACCGAATCGTGCACCGGGAAGGTGGGGTGCTCGTGCGTGGTGGGGTGGGAGTCCTCGAAGCATCCGCCCTGGTCGATCGCGACATCGACGAGCACCGATCCGGGTTTCATCTGCGCCACCATCTCGTTGGTGACCAGCTTGGGAGCCTTCGAGCCAGGCACCAGCACGGTGCCGATCACCAGGTCGGCGGCCAGCACCTGCTCGCGGATCGTCATCGCGTTCGACGCCAGTGCCTGAATCCGGTTGCCCCAGCGCCAGGACACCTCGCGCACCTTGGCGAGGTCCTTGTCGATGATGGTGACGTCGGCGCACATGCCCACGGCGACGTTGGCCGCGTTCTGGCCGGCGACGCCACCGCCGAGAATCACCACCTTCGCGTTGGCCACCCCCGCCACCCCGCCGAGCAGGACGCCGCGTCCGCCGTGCGCCTTCATCAGCGCCTGCGCGCCGGCCAGTGGGGCGAGACAGCCGACGACCTCCGACATCGGGTAGAGCAGCGGCAGCATGCCCGAGGGCAGCCGGACCGTCTCGTAGGCGATCGCGGTGGTTCCGGCGTCCAGCAGCGCCTCGGTCTGCGGCCGGTCCGCGGCGAGGTGCAGGTAGGTGAACAGCAGTAGATCCTCGCGCAGGAACCCGTACTCGGCCGCGATGGGTTCCTTCACCTTGAGCACCATCTCGCCGGACGCCCAGGTCGCCTCGGCGCCCTCGACGATGGTCGCTCCCGCCGCGCGGTAGTCCTCGTCGGCGATCGACGACCCCACCCCCGCGCGGGATTGCACGAACACTTGATGCCCGGCCCGGGTCAACTCATCGACGCCGACCGGCGTGATCGCGACGCGGTACTCCTGGGGCTTGACCTCCGTGGGGACCGCGATTCTCATCGCTATCCGCCGGACTTACGGCGGAACGTCCGCTTGCCGCCCTGCTGGCCGTGCGGCCCGCCCGCGTTCTTGCCGCCCCCGTTCGCGCCTTGGGCGCTGCCGTGGTGCGCGTTCTTCTTGGCCTCCAGAGCAGCCTTCATCTGCTCCTTCGGATCGACTGCCTTGCCTGCATCGCCGCTTGAATCAGTCATGACCACACTGTGTCAGCCCGGACGCCGGGGCGTCCAGAGGCAGCGGCGCCTCGCGCGTGAGTGGCACGATGGACCCCATGCCCCTCTACAGCGCCGGACTCCTGCCGTTCACCGTCGGGGACGCAGGCGTCCAGGTGTTCATCGTGCACATGGGTGGGCCGTTCTGGGGGCACCGCGACCGGGGTGGGTGGTCGCTTGCCAAGGGCATGTACATCCCGGGCGACGAGGCTCCCGAGGACGCCGCACGCCGTGAGTTCGGCGAAGAGGTGGGGGTGCCGGCGCCCGAAGGTGAGCTGATCGACCTGGGCGAGGTGCGGCTCAGTTCGGGCAAACGGGTGCACGGCTTCGCGGTGGAGGCCTCACCCGATCTGGCGTTCGTCGCCTCGAACACGTTCGAGGTCGAATGGCCGCGCCGCTCGGGACGCTACCGCACCTATCCCGAGGTTGACCGCGCGGGATGGTTCTCTCTCGACGAGGCTCGCACGAAACTGACTCTCGGGCAGGTCCCCCTGCTCGATGCGCTCCACGAGCACTTGACCCGACCATGAAGGAGTAACCGATGAATCACCCCCTGACCTCTCCGAGCCGCGCGCTGCGTTCGCTCTGGCTGGTTCCCGTGACCGCCATCGTTCTGGCGGGCTGCTCGGGCGCGCCCGCGACCTCGACCCCGGCCGGCTCTCCGGCCGCGTCGGCGGCCGCAACGGTCGCGGCCTCTCCCGCCGATGTCACGTTCGCGCAGCAGATGATCGGCCATCACGAACAGGCGGTGCAGATGAGCGACATCCTGCTGGGCAAGCCGGGCCTGTCGACCGAGATCAAGGAACTCGCCACCGCGATCAAGGACGCCCAGCAGCCCGAGATCGACCGGATGCGCGGCTGGCTCAAGGAGTGGGGCCAGCCCGAAGTGGGCGCCCATGCGGCGCACGACCCCTCCCACGGCATGCTGGATGCCGCTGGTCTCAAGGCGTTGCAGGACGCCGACACGCTGGCCGCGACGAAGCTGTTCCTCGAGGGCATGATCGCCCATCACGAGGGTGCCGTCGCCATGGCCGAGAGCGTGCTGGCGACAGGCTCCGACCCGCGCGTCAAGCAGCTTGCCGAGGACGTCGTGCGCACCCAGAAGACCGAGATCACCCTCATGCAGGAGTTGCTCGTCGGGTTCTGATCCGGCGCCCTAGCGCATCGGCGAGGACGCGACACGCGGCGTCCGGCAGCCCGGGGCGACCTCGGCGGCGAGCTAGGGTCGTGGGCCTATGTCGCCCACCTCCTCTGCGTTCGACCGGATCAGCCCGGCCTTCCCGCAGCGCGCTCCCTGGGGCACCTCGGCGCGGCTGCGGGCCTGGCAGGCCGAGGCGCTCGAGCTGTACCTGAGCACCGCGCCGCGGGATTTCCTCGCGGTCGCGACCCCGGGTGCGGGCAAAACGACGTTCGCGCTCCGGGTGGCCTCCGAACTGCTCGCCGCCCGGATCGTGCGCCGGGTGATCGTGGTCGCCCCCACCGAGCACCTCAAGGTGCAGTGGGCGGACGCCGCCGCCAAGGTCGGCATCCAGCTCGACCCCGGCTTGGGCGGACGCCGCCGCGGGCGGTCCCGGCAGTTCAACGGGGTGGCGGTCACCTACGCGGGTGTGGCCGCCGCCATGCTCAGCTACCAGACGATGACGGCCAACTCCGAGACGCTGGTGATTCTCGATGAGGTGCATCACGCCGGTGATGCGCTGTCGTGGGGCGACGCGGTGCGCGAGGCGTTCCAGTACGCGACCCGGCGGCTCGCGCTGACCGGTACGCCCTTCCGGTCCGATGACAACCCGATCCCGTTCGTCACCTACACCGAGGCGCCCGGCGGCGGCCTGATCTCGCGGGCCGACTACACCTACGGCTACGCCGACGCGCTGCGCGACCACGTGGTGCGCCCGGTCGTGTTCATGAACTACGGCGGGCCGATGCGCTGGCGCACCAAGTCCGGCGACACGATCGAGGCCAACCTGGGCGAGCTGACCACCAAGGACGTCTCCCAGCAGGCGTGGCGCACCGCGCTCGACCCGAAGGGGGAGTGGATCGCCGCCGTGCTGCGCGCGGCCGACCGCCGGCTGACCGAGGTGCGCCGCCACGTGCACGACGCCGGCGGTCTGGTGATCGCCACCAACCAGACCCATGCCCGCGCCTACGCGCGGCTGCTGGAGTCGATCACCGGAACGAAGCCCACGCTGGTGCTCTCCGACGACGCTGGGTCGAGCGGACGGATCGATGCGTTCGCCGAATCCGAGGACCGCTGGATGGTGGCGGTGCGCATGGTGTCGGAGGGAGTCGACGTGCCGCGGCTGGCGGTGGGTGTGTACGCGACCGCCACGTCGACCCCGCTGTTCTTCGCTCAGGCGGTCGGCCGCTTCGTGCGCACCCGGCGCCGCGGCGAGGTGGCGACGGTATTCCTGCCGACGGTGCCGATCATCCTGGCGCACGCCTCATCGCTGGAGCGGCAGCGCGACCACATCCTCGGCCGCAAGGCCGGCGACGAGGTGATCGACGTCTGGGCCGAGGCGGAGGCACTGATTGAGGCGGCGAACCGGCGCGAGGCGGCCTCCGATGAGTTGATGGGCGCCTTCGAGGCGATCGACTCGGCGGCCACCTTCGACCACGTGCTGTTCGAATCGCAGCAGTTCGGCATGCATGCCGTGCCCACCTCCGACGATGAGGCTGACTATCTCGGCTTGCCCGGGCTGCTCGACACCGAACAGATCACCCACCTGCTGCGCGAGCGGCAGAACCGGCAGATCAACCGGCATGCCCGCGCCGATAAGCGCGAGAAGCTCACCCCCGAGGCCTCGTTGCACCGCGCGCTGGCCGCTCGCCGCAAGGAGCTCAACTCGCTGGTGTCGCAGTACGCCCGGGTGAAGGGCATGCCGCACAGCCACGTGCACGCCGAACTGCGCCGCCAGTGCGGCGGGCCGGCGCTCGCCCAAGCCACCACCGAGCAGGTGGATGCCCGGATCGCGATGATCCGCGACTGGCAGCGCCGTTCCTGACCGGCTCGCGCCGCCTGGGGCCTCGGGTGGGGCCGTTTCGCGACTCCGAAGGGGATCGTCGCCGCTCTGAGATGGTCGAAATCTATGTCCAGATGTGACCCTGCGCGCGTTTCCCCTTGTCGCGGAGATGCCCCCTCGAACTGGACATAGATTTCGACCATCGACACCCGCGCAGGTTCGGATAGGGTGCCGATGTGCCACGCCTCTCTGTGACCTCCGAAGTCGGCCAACTGCGCCGTGTGATCGTGCATCGTCCGGGCATTGAGCTCGCCCGGCTGACGCCCAGCAACTCCGAGGAGTTGCTCTTCGACGACAGCCTCTGGCTGGAACGTGCCGACGAGGAGCACGACGCCTTCGCGGACGCGCTGCGGGGCGCGGGCGCCGAGGTGCTCTACTTCGACCAGCTGCTGCGCGAGACGCTGACCAGCACGGGTGCCCGCGGCTGGGTCCTCGGCCAGACCTTCGACGACCGGACCTTCGGCCCGGCCCTCGCCGAGGCGCTGCAGTCTCACCTGGCCCACGCCGAGGTCGATGAGCTGTACAACGTGCTCGTCGGCGGCCTCACCAAGCAGGAGGCGCTCGACCGCATGCCGGTCCCGCAGTCGGTGGTGTTCGGCATCGCGCACCCCTACGACTTCTTGGTGACGCCGCTGACCAACCACCTGTTCACCCGCGACGCGACCTGCTGGATCGGCGACGGCGTCTCGGTGAACTCGATGAAGCACTTCGCCCGCCGCCGCGAGGCCGTCAACTATCGCGCGATCCTGCGCTGGCATCCGCTGTTCGCCGGCACCGGGCACCGGGTGTGGTCTGAGGATCTGGAGACCGGTAACGCCACCATCGAGGGTGGCGACGTGTTGGTCATCTCGCCGGACGCCCTACTCGTCGGCATCTCCGAGCGGACCACGCCGCAGGCGATCGAGCGGCTCGCGCTGCGCCTGTTCGCCGACAACGCCCTCAAGCGGATCGTCGCCGTGCGGCTGCCCGCGCGCCGCGCGTTCATGCACCTCGACACCGTGCTCACCATGGTCGACCCGGAGTCGTTCCTGCTGTACGCCGACCTGCCCCAGCCCGAGTGCTACCTGATCGAGCCCGGCGACATGGATCTGCCGCTGCGCACGACCCGGCTCGACGGCGACCTGGCCTCCAGCCTCGCCGTCGCTTTGGGCATCGACTCGGTGCGCATCCTGTCCACCCAGCAGGACTACTTCGCCCGCGAGCGCGACCAATGGCACGACGGCTGCAATGTCCTCGCGGTCGCGCCCGGCACGGTGATCGGGTACGAGCGTAACCAGGCCTCCATCGCCGATCTGCGCGCCGGCGGCATCGAGGTGATCGAGGTGCCGGGTTCCGAGCTCGGGCGCGGACGCGGCGGCCCCCGCTGCATGTCCTGCCCGATCGAACGCGACCCGCTCTGATCGGCTGATAGCCCCGGCTCGTCGACGGCCTCGCGCGGCGCTGCGCCCGCTCTGAGTAGGCCGGACGCCGACCCGGTTCGGCGCTGACCCCCTGTTCGGGACCCGGCGCGTCCGCCTATTGTGGGCGCATGGGGGGACCTGCCGGGTGGACCGGCCCGCGCTCGCGCCGGGGCGATAACTCAGGCATGCCCGATCTCGCGGAGGCGCTGCGCGCATCCATGGCGATGTTGCACGAGGCGGTCCGGTTCGATAGCGCCGCACTGCTGGTCGTCGATCCGACCACCCTGCTGCCGATCGCCGGGCTGGTGGAGGGCATTTCCGCAGACGCGTGCCAGGGTTTCTGGGCCGCGGAGTTTGCCGAGACCGGGCTCAACAAGTTCGTCGATCTAGCCCGGGCGGACGTCCCTGTGCGCACGCTGATCGAGGCTGCCCGCTCGCATGCGCGGCAGCAGGGCGGACGGTCATGCCCGGACCTGCCGCCGGACGTCACCGCGATCACCGAGGCGTCCGAAGCCGGTGCCGATGAGAGCGCGGACCGGCTGGCGCGGCGCTATCTCGATATCTTCCGTCCCGCGCTGTTCGTCGACGAGCTTCGTGTCGCCTTCCGCACCGGTGAGCACTGCCGCGCCTTCGTCCACATTCTTCGTGACCGGCCGTTCGAGCCCGCCGAACTCGCGCGCGTTCACGCGCTGGTCCGTCCGGTCGCCGGCATGCTTCAGCAGGCCGTCAGCCGCGGGGCGGAGGCGGGGGTCGGTTCGGGCATCGCGATCGTCGACTCCGCCGGCCGGTTGGTGCACGCGACGACGGACGCCCGAGGCCTGCTGGCCGATATCAGGCGCTCGTCCCCGTTCGAGGCGGAGGGGGACGAGCGCGTGCCGGGCATGCTCGGTGGGCTGGTCGCGCGGGCGCGGGCGGCCGCGTCCGGCGAGGCGGTGATCACCCGGATGCGGTCGGCGTCCGGGGCATGGTTCAGGATCAGCGCGGCCCGGACCGAAGGCGACGACCTGGTGGCGCTCAGCATCGAACCGGCGCGGGCCTCGGACCTGATCCCGGTCGCCATGGCGAGTTTCGGGCTGACCGCGCGCGAGGCGCACATCGCGCAGCGGCTGTCGCGAGGCCTGGCCGACAAGGAGATCGCGGCCGAACTGGGCCTGTCCTTGCACACGGTGCGCGACCACGTGAAGGCCATCATCACCAAGTGCGGTGTGAACAGCCGTGCCGAGGTGGTGGCGCGGATCTTCGTCGACTACGTCCAGTCCGCACTGGAACGCCAGATGATCTACGGTCAGGACCGCGCGAGCTGACTCTCCCCGACAGAGTGTCCGAAGCCCTCCGGGGAGGCGGTGCGCGGTCAGCCGGCGAGCAGTGCGTCGATCTGGTTGAGGGAGAGGGTCGCGCCCTCGACCATGCCCATCTCGAGCACTTGCTGCAGCGCCTCGGCGCTGGGGTAGACGCCGGTGTAGGTGGCCCGGGTGCCGCCCTCGTGTTCGGCGAAGGCGTAGGTGTTGTGCGAGACGGGCAGGGTCTCGGCGACCGCGAAGTTCTCGTCGGCGAAGGCGTCCTCGAAGGTGAACTGGTGCGGCTCGTCGACGGTGAGCACCCGCCACAGGCCGTAGAAGCGCTCACCCTCGGGCGAGGTCATGAAGTAGTGCATCTCGCCGCCGGGGGTGAGTTCGTGACGGACGAAGGTGGCCGGGTAGGTGGGCGGCCCCCAGACCTGGGCGAGCTGGGCGGCGTCCGCATAGACCTGCCAGACGCGCTCCACCGGGGCGGCGAAGTCGGCGACGATGGTCAGGGTGCGGGAGTCGAGATCGTGGGTGACGTGGGTGACGGGCATGGTGATCTCCTTCAGGAGGGCCCGGCGCCCTCGGGCGCCTGCGGGCCGGTGACCGGTGTGGTCGAGGATGGGGCCGGATCGGCGAGCAACTCGTCGATGCGTGCGATCCGCCCGCGCCAGACGTCCTCGAGTTCGAGAAGCATCGAGCGCACCGAGCGGACCGCTTGGACGTCGCCGCTGGCCAGCGCCTCGCGACCGAAGCGGCGCTTGGTGATCAGCCCGGCTCGTTCGAGGACGGCGACGTGTTTCTGCACGGCGGCGAAGCTCATGTCGTACTTCTCCGCCAGGGTGGAGATCGACGATTCCCCGGTCAGCACGCGGCGCAGGATGTCGCGGCGGGTCCGGTCGGCGAGGGCGTGGAACATCGCGTCCGCGCGGTCCTCGTCGTTCTCCATGAGCACAACATACAACCAAATGGTTGTATGTGTCGAGGGTTTGGGTGAAGACGTGATCCACGGGCGATGTGGCTGGTCCGTCCGGATGCGGGTGCGCCCTCAGTTGGCGAGCAGCGCGTCGATCTGGGCGAGCGCGGCGATCATGCCCTCGACCATGCCCATGTTGATCAGCCGCTGAAGCCCTTCGGAGGTCGGGTAGACGCCGACATAGGTGGCCCGGGTGCCCCCTTCGTGCTCGGCGAAGGCGCAGCTGTACTGCGAGACCGGCAGCGCCTCGGTGATCGCGTAGTCCTCATCGGCGAAGCTGTCCTGAAAGACGAGCCGGTGCGGTTCGTCCACGGTCAGCACCCGCCACAGGCCGTGGAAAACGGCACCCTCGGGCGAGGTCTTGTAGTAGCGCATCTCACCGCCGGGGGTGAGGTCGTGGTGGACGATGGTGGCCGGGTAGTCGGGAGCCCCCCACACCTGGGCCAACTGCGAGGCGTCCGCATAGACCTGCCACACGCGATCGACCGGTGCGGCGAAGTCGGCGACGATCGTCAAAGTACGAGCGTCGAGGTCGTGGGTGACGTACGTGACGGGCATGCTGATTCTCCTTCGGTGCTGCCCACCCGGCTCCGCGAGTTGGGTGCGGGCCGGTGCCAGGGTCGTGGCCTTGGGTGACGCTAGGGGGTGTCCTCGACGTTGTTTACCGGCCATCGTAACTCGCGCGGGCCCTGCTGCCCCACGTTCGTCCGCACTACGCTGGGCAGGACGCACGTGTCGCCAAAGGAGGCCCGCATGCCCGTGTTCGAACGCGTCTCGCGCTACCCGTATCCGCGTGCGCTCGTCTTCGACTGGCATACGCGCCCGGCCGCGTTCTTGCGGCTGCATCCGCCCGGCATGACCACGCCGCTGAAGCCGCCGACCGATGGCATCAACGTCGGCTCCGAGAGCGAGATCGTCGTCTCGCATCCGCTGATCGCGGCCCTGCTTCCCGGGGTCTCCCGCAAGGGGGCGAAAAGGCCGCTCGGCGTCCGCTGGCGGCTGCGGCACATCGACCTGGAGCCCGGGGTGCGGTTCGTCGACCAGCAACTGTTCGGGGCCGTTCAAGCGCTGGTACCACGAGCACGAGTTCGCCGACGGCCCCGGCGGCTCGACGGTGATCACCGACCGGGTCACCTGGGAGTTGCCGGTCAACCTGCCCGGACCGCTGGACGAGGCCCTGGTCGAGATGCAGCTTGACGGCCTGTTCGCCTTCCGTGCCCGCCAGCTGCGCGACGACCTCGCCCTGCACACTCGGCTCGCCGCGCTGCCCCGTCGCGTGGTGATGGCCGGGGCGTCCGGCCTGATCGGGACCCAGGTGGCGGCGCTGCTGGTCGCGTCCGGGCACGATGTGGTGCGGCTGGTGCGTTCCGGACGTCCCGGGCCCGGCACCGCCCGATGGGACCCGGCGCGGCACCGCCTCGACCCGGCGGTGCTCGAGGGGGCGGACGCGGTGATCAACCTGTCCGGTCATTCGATCGGTGGGCGGTTCACGGCCAAGCACAAACAGAAGATCCGCATCTCGCGGCTCGAGGCAACCGGCACCCTGGCCGATGCTGCCGCCGCGGCGGGCGTGCCGACGTGGGTGCAGGCGTCCGCCGTCGGGTTCTACGGGGCGCGGCGTCCCGGCGAACTGCTCACCGAGGACGCCGCCCCCGGCGACGGCGTCCTGGCCGAGGTGGTGCGCGACTGGGAGGACGCCGCCGGTCCGGTGGTGGCCGCCGGGGCGCGGGCGGTGTTCCTGCGCACCGGCATCGTGCTCAGCGAGGGCGGCGGTGCGCTCGCGCCGCAGATCCCGCTGTTCTCCCTCGGCGTGGGCGGACGCCTCGCCAAGGCGGATGCCTGGACCAGCTGGATCGGCCTTGACGACACCGTGCGCGGCTACGTGCATGCGCTGGCCACCGAGGCGCTGGAGGGTCCGGTGAACCTGGTCGCACCGCGCCCGGTCACCCACGGCGAGTTCGCGGACACGCTCGGCCGCGTTCTGCACCGCCCCTCGGCGATCCCGACGCCCGCGTTCGGGCCCAAGCTGATGCTGGGTGCCGAGGGCTACGACCAGATGATCGACACCGACCAGCGGGTGTCCTCGGGCACACTGGTCGACTCGGGCTTCCGGTTCTGCCAGGGCACACTGATCGAGGCGCTGGCGCACGCGCTGATGCGCTGACCGCCTCGCGCGCGGTCGGTCAGCGAGGGGTCAGGTGGTCGGCGCGGGCCCGGTGGTCAGTGTGTCCTCGGTCGCTCAGCGCGGCGTCAGGTCGTTGGTCGGGCGTCAGGGCGTCAGGGCGTCAGGGCGTCAGCGCGGGGTCAGGTGGATGCCGGCCAGCATGCAGCGCACCGACCCGCCGGCGAGCTCGATGGTGGGCACGTCGATCGGCACGATGGTCGCCGAGCGCTCGATGATGGCCCGCTGCTCGTCGGTGTAGCCGTCCGCGGCCCGCTGCGAGCAGGCGAGGATGCGGCCGTCCGTGCCGGTCAGTTCGAGGGCGTTGCCGCAGAACTCCTTGATCTGCGCCCAGCTCAGGTCGATGATGTCGCGCCCGGACTCTGTCAGCCGGGCCATGATCTCGTCGCGCCGGGCGGCGTCCGTCATCACGTCGGTGCACACGAGCGCGAACTCGGTGCCGATGCTCATGATCACGTTGGTGTGATAGATCGCGGCACCGTCCGGATCGGTGTTGGCGAACACCATCGGCTCGTAGCCCAGATGGGTGCAGAACCGCTCCAGCAGGATCGGGTCGGCGCGCTGCGAGGCACCCACATAGGCGATCCGCTCGGCGTGGTCGAGGATCATCGCGCCGGTGCCCTCCAGGAACAGCCGGTCGTTCTCCATGCCGGAGTAGTCGATGACCTCCTGCACGCGGTAGTCGCGCTTGAGCATCTCGATGATGTCCGCGCGGCGCTCGGTGCGCCGGCTCGGGGCGGCCATCGGGTAGATGACCACCCGCCCGCCGTGATGGGTGGAGAACCAGTTGTTCGGGAACACCGAGTCGGGCGTGTCGGTGCCCAGATCGTCGAAGACGTGCACCCGGACGCCGTGGCTCATCAGCACCCGGACGGCCTCATCGAACTCGCGCAGCGCCCGCGCCGAGATCGAATCGGCGGTCAGCTCGGGCCGGGGCAGCTGAAAGGCGTTGTCAGCCGCCGTTTCGGGGTTGGGTGTGAAGTGATGCGGACGCACCATGACCACCGCCGAAGGAGCCTGAACCTTGTTCCTCATCCCGTCCTCTTCTTCTCTGCTCCACCAGGGAGACGCGTATCCGGCCGAGCCTAGCCGGGATCGCCCGTTCGCACCGCTCGGAGTCTTGATGTCGCCCGGAAACCGGGTGGTGTCGTGGAGGATGCCGGGCGATCGTAGGCAAGCCGGGCAACGGTGATTAACCTGGGCGGTGCCGGCGGTATCGGACGGCACCGCGAACGGGGCCGAGGCTCACACAGGAGGTCGCATGAACGGTTCGACGAACAAGCGCCCGGGGTGGGGCGTCACCCTCGCCAAAGTGGGCGCCGGTGTGACGGCGTGTGCGGTGGTCGGGTCTCTGCTCACCGAGCCGGAGGGCTCTTGGTACCAGAGCCTGACCAAGCCGGCTTTCCAGCCGCCGAACTGGGCATTCCCGGTGGCGTGGACGTCGCTGTACGCGATCATCGCCATCACCTCGACCGCGGTGATCCACGACCTGCGCCGGCAGGGACGTGACGACGAGGCGTCCGCCTATGCCAAGGCCCTCGCGGTGAATCTCACCTTGAACGCGGGCTGGTCGGGGTTGTTCTTCCGGGCCAACAACACCTGGCTGTCGGCCGTGGGAGCGGCGGCGCTCACCGCGTTCAGCGTCGATCTGGCCCGCCGCGGATTGAAGACCGGGCCGAAGGCGCTCGGGCTGGTCGCCTACGCGGGATGGTGCGCCTTCGCGACGGTGCTGTCGGCGTCCATCGCGGTGCTCAACCCGGACGCCTGAGCGGGCCGGACGGTCGCCCGAGACGGGGCCGGACGGTCGCTCGAGACCGGGGCCGTGTGCCCCCCGGCGCTCGCCGGGCTACAACGGCAGCACGAGACCGTCGTGAGTGGGCCTAAATCCCATCGTGGTGAAGAAGCCGTGCATATGGGCGCGTTCCTTCTCGGCGATCACCAGCAGCGCCTTGGCGCCCTGAGCGCGCGCATGCTCGATCACCCAGGTGAACACCCGCTTGGACACCGCGACGCTGTCGGCTCCCGCGCGTACGCGGGCGTTCGACGCCACAGCGAGCAGGGCTCCACCGCGACCCAGGGTCGGGATCATCGTGAGCTGGAAGGTGCCGATCGCCCGGTCGCCTTCGTCGAGGACCACCGCGAGCAGCTGGTTCGGATCGGCGATGATGCGCTCGAAGAAGGGCTCCAGATCGAACACCGCGCGGAGCGGGCCGAGGATCTCGTCGCTGATCAGCGTGGTGGTGGCCACGTACTGCGGAGACGTGGGGTCGTCCGCGAGCAGGCGCGCGATGGTCGGCAGATGTTCCTGGTCCGCGCGGGCGACCGCCACGTCGCCGAGTTCGGCAAGGATTTCCATTGCGCTATCGCACACCCGCCATGCGGGCTCCTGCAACTCGGTGCGCCGCGATCCGGCTGTTGGACGCCGTCACTGCCCCCAAGGACCCTGCCAGGTCACCGCCTGCGCGACGGTGATGCCGTCGGAGGTGGCGACCAGCACCGGGGCGAGGTGGGGTGCGTATCCCTCGCGCATCGCGGCGCTCACCGCCTCGTCGAAGTCGTCGCCGGGCCTGCCGGTGATCAACCGGTAGGACGGCCGTCCGTCCGGGAGTGATCCGGTCGGCAGCGGAGCGTAGCCGAACCAGCCGAACACCTCCTGCCTGGGCGCCTGCGCGACCGGCTCGGTCATCCGGGCGCGGACGCCGGTGGGCGCCGGCAGTTCGGCGGCGTCCAGCAGCACCACCTCGCCGTGGCGCGGCGTGATGACCTGGACGCCGAGCTCGTCCTTGATCCGGACGGCCAGCGCGGCGGCTGAATCGGTCTCGCCGTGCACGCAGAACACCTGGGACGGCTTCGGGTCGAGCGCCGCCAGCCAGCTCATGATGTCGCCGCGGTCGGCGTGCACGCTGAACTCCCGGTCGTGGAACACCTCGGCGCGCACCGGCACGTACTTGCCGCGCAGCTTGAGCTGGTCGGCGCCGTCCGACAACTGCCGCCCGCGGGTGCCCGCCGCCTGGTAGCCGGTCAGGACGACCGCGTTCTTCGGGTCGGGCAGCAGCTCTTCGAGATGGTGCAGGACGCGTCCGCCGGTGGCCATGCCCGAGGAGGAGATGATCACGCACGGCCCGTGACCGCCCGGCCCGGTGAGCCGCCGCGAATCCTCGCTGGACTCGACCGCGGTCAGGTCGGGAATGTTCACGAACTCGGACGGGCTCAGGTCCTCGCGCAACTCCTCGGTGAGGGACTGGTAGACCCGCAGCGCCCGGGTGCCCATCGGTGAGTTCACGTAGACGGGAATGTCGGGAATGCGCCCGTCGCGCTCGAAGTCGGAGATGGTCTTCAGGACGACCTCGGTGCGGTCGATCGCGAACGCCGGCACCAGCACGGTGCCGCCGCGGCCGATGGTGCGGCGGATCACGTCGGCGAATCCCTCGTGCGGCAGATTGACCGGAACGGGATGGTCGCGGTCGCCATAGGTCGACTCGACCAGCACGAACGGCGCCCCCTCCCGGGGGACTTCGCGCGCCTTCAGCACCGGATGCTCACGGCGTCCCAGATCGCCGGAGAACAGCACCGATGCCGTCGGCGTCCACACGTTGACCGACGCCGATCCGAGGATGTGCCCGGCCCGGGTGAGCCGGATCGTGATCGTCTCATCGGGATCAGCGGTGAAGCCGGGGCGCTCGTTGCCGGTCAGCTCGAAGTCGGCGTCGTATTCGAGCGCGACGAACTGGCCGAGCATCGACTCGACGTCGGCGGTCGTGTACAGCGGCAGTGCGCGTTCGTGCTTGGAATAGCCGTAGGTGTTGGCGTCCTCGGCCTCCTGCTCCTGCAGCTTGGCGGCGTCCCGCAGCACGATCTCGGCGAGCTGCCGGGTCCCCTCGGTGCACCAGATCGGGCCGGTGAAACCGCTGCGGGTCAGCACGGGCAGGAACCCGACATGATCGAGATGCGCATGGGTGAGGACGATGTCGGAGATGCTCGCCGGCTCGATCGGGAACTGCTCCCAGTTCTTCAGCCGCCACTTCTTCTCGCCCTGGAACATGCCCGAGTCGATCAGGATGCGCCGGTCGCCGATGGTCAGCAGGTACTTCGACCCGGTGACCGTGCCGGCCGCGCCGAGAAACGTCAACGTCGTACGAGGTGCAGTGCCCATGCCCCACTCTGGCACGACCGGGCGCGACACGGGAGGGATCAGGCGGACGCGGCGGGCGACGGTTCGGTGGGACGCACCACGCGGGCGAGGTAGATGATCGCCAGGCCGCCGACGGCGAGCAAGCCGAGGGCGACGCGCAGGCTGGTGACGTCGGAGACGGCGCCGATGAACGGCGAACTGGCCACGAAGCCCATCCGCAGCAGCCAGCTCACGTAGGTGATGCCAGCACCCTCGGGCAGGCCGGGCAGGCGTCCGGCGGCCGCGTAGGCGGTCGGCACGATGGTGGCGCAACCGTAGCCGCACAGCGCGTAGCCGACCATCACCACCGGCAGCACCGGGAACGCGATGATCAGGACGCCGCCGACGGCGATCATCACCCCGCCCATCCGGATCACGGCCACGCTGCCCCAGCGGTCGGTGGCCGGATCGCCGAGCAAGCGTCCGATGAACTGCGAGCCGAGCATCACCGTGTAGCCGATGCCGCCCACTGCGGCGGTCGCGCCGACCACCTGCACCACGTAGAGCGCCGCCCAGTTGGAGGCGACATCCTCGGTCAGGACGCCCGCGATGGCCAGCAGCGCCAGCGGGACGATCACCGCCCACGCCCCCGTGGGCAGCTTGCCGCTCGGCGTCACCTCCGACTCGGTGGCCGCCACCGGACGCGGATTGCCGGGCAGGCGTCCGAGCACCGTCGCGATGGTGGCGAGACCGATCAGGGTGAGCGCGACCGCGCTGAGGTGAATGCTGAGCGGAATGTGCTGGGACGCCGCCCACGCGCCGACGACTCCGCCGGTGGTGGCACCGAGGCTCCACAGGGCGTGCAGCGAGTTGATGATCGTCTTGCCGTAGGCGTCCTCGACCCGGACGCCGTGCACATTCTGTGCCGAATCGACCAGCGCATCGGAGAACCCGGCGATCGCCAGGGCGAGCGCGAATACGAAGAAGTGCGGCGCGAAACCGGCCAGCATCATCGCGAACGCCATCGCGCAGGTCCAGGCCAGCGCCACCGGCTGCGCGCCGAACCGGCGGATCAGCGGGGCGGGCAGGGCGGACGCCGCCACCGACGCGATCGGGCCCACCGCGACCATGAACCCGAAGGCGGTGTTCGACAGTTCGAACGCCGCCTTGATCTCGGGATAACGCGGCATGATGCCGGCCATCATCGCGCCGTTGGTGAAGAAGAACAGCGAAATGCCGGTGCGGGCGCGGACGGGGCTGAAGACTGCGGACACGGTCGTTCAGCCTACGCTGCCCGTGCCGGACGCGTGAGGTCGCCCACCTCGGAACGGGGCGACCATAGGTTGGCGATCATCACCGCGCGGCGTCCGTGTGGCCGCCCGCGTGCGCGGGGCGACCGCCGATCAGCCGCGGCGCTGGATCGCCGCCCACTCGTCGCGCAGGCCCACCGTGCGATGGAACAAGCCCGGGGCGTCCGTATCGGCGGCGAAGTAGCCCAGCCGTTCGAACTGCACCACCTCGCTACCGGTGGCTTCGGCGAGCGCCGCTTCGCCCCAGCAGCCGGCGAGCAGTTCGCGGCTGTTCGGGTTCAGGTCGTCGAGGGCCTCGCCGGTGGCCGCACCCGGCGCGGCCGCGGTGAACAGCCGGTCGTACAGCGCGACCGTGATCGGGGTCGCGTGCGCGGCCGACACCCAGTGCATCGTCGACTTCACCTTGCGGCCATCCGGGGAGTTGCCGCCCCGGCTGTCCGGATCGTAGGTGGCGTGCACGGCGACCAGGTTGCCGTCGGCGTCCTTGACCGCCTCGGTCGCCGTCACGAAGAACGCGCCGCGCAGGCGCACCTCGCGCCCGGGCGAGAGCCGGAAGAACTTCGGCGGCGGCACCTCGGCGAAGTCGTCGGACTCGATCCACAACTCGCCCGAGAACGCGACCTGACGGGTGCCGTCGGCCGGGTTCTCGGGGTTGTTGGCGACCTCGAAGTACTCCACGACCGGGTTGCCGTCGGCGTCGGTCGGCCAGTTGGTCAAGATCAGCTTCAGCGGCCGCAGCACCGCCATCCGGCGCTGCGCGGACGCGTTCAGGTCGCGGCGCACATAGCTTTCCAGCTCCTCGATCGCCTTGCGCGAGTTGGTGCGGGTAATGCCGACCGCGGTGCAGAAAGCGCGCAACGCGGACGCCGGATAGCCGCGCCGGCGCAGGCCGCGCAGGGTCGGCATCCGGGGATCGTCCCAACCGTCGACGACCCCCCGCTCGACCAGGGTGCGCAGCCGGCGCTTCGAGGTGACCGTGTGAGTCAGTTCGAGGCGGGCGAACTCCATCTGGCGGGGCGCAGACTGTTCGAGGGGGAGCTGGGCGAGGAACCAGTCGTACAGCGGACGGTGCGACTCGAACTCCAGGGTGCACAGCGAATGCGTGACGCCCTCGTAGGCGTCCGACTGGCCGTGCGCCCAGTCATAGGTCGGGTAGATCGGCCACTCGTCACCGGTGTTGTGATGATGCGCGTGCCGGATGCGGTACATCACCGGATCGCGCATCTGCATGTTCTCGTGGGCCATGTCGATCTTGGCGCGCAGCACCCGCGCACCGTCGGGGAACTCGCCCGCGCGCATCCGGCGCAGCAGATCGAGATTCTCTGCGACCGGACGCTCGCGGAACGGCGAGTTCGTGCCCGGGGTGGAGAAGTCGCCACGGGTCGCCGAGATCGTCTCGCCGTCCTGATCATCGACGTAGGCCAGCCCCTGCTCGACCAGGTACTCGGCCCACACGTACAGCTGCCCGAAATAGTCGGACGCGTAACGCACCTCGGCGGGCGTGTAGCCCAGCCACGCGATGTCGTCGACGATCGAATCGACGTACTCGACCTCTTCGGTGTCGGGATTGGTGTCGTCCAAGCGCAGCATGCAGCTGCCGCCGAAGTCCTCGGCGATGCCGAAGTCGACCGTGATCGCCTTCAGGTGGCCGATGTGCAGGTACCCGTTCGGCTCCGGTGGGAACCGCGTCTGCACCCGCCCGCCGTACGTGCCGGACTCGTTGTCGCGACGGATCGCGTCATGAATGAAGTCGGTAGCCACCGGGGAGGACGTCATGGCGGTCAGGATACCGGTGGACGGCCACTCGTCCTGGCGCGGTTCAGGCGGCGAGGGTGCCGATCCGGAACGACTCGAGTGTTCGTTCGGGGCGGCCCTGCCCGCCGTGCTGCGCGTCGAACTGAGCGGTGGCGTCCGTGCCGCACAGGCCGAGGATGCGCGAGGCGCCGCCGGGATGCTGATTGATCCACCGGGTCAGGTCATACACATCGCCGTTGATGGCGGCCCAGCAGGATTCGGCGCTGTTACGGGTGGCGACCTCGGCGAGCGTGTAGCTGGGATCGGTTGCGGCGGTGGGAGTGGCGGATGCGTCCGGGCTGCTCGATGTGGAACCGGTGGGTGCGGTCGCCGAGGAACCACTGGGGGTGCTGGGTGTGCCGGAGTTCGTGGTGGTGCCGCCCGGCGTGGCCGGTGCTCCGGTGATCGGAGTGCTGGCCCTGGTGCCCCAGGTGGCCTCGGCGCCGCTGTGACCGGTTGCCACGGTCAGGCCTGTGGCGGCGAGGGCACCGGTGACCGCGAGTCCGCCGGCCACCATCGCGGCGAACCCGCCGTTGCCGGGAGGCGCCTGTTCGCGGCGGCGTTCCAGCAACCACCAGACCCAGGCGATCACGGCGGTGACCAGGGCGGCGATAACGGTCCAGGTGCCGAAGCCGGCGTGCTGTTCCGGGCGGGTTTCGGTCTCGGCGAGGATATTGCCGGTCAGCATCGCGGCGACCGACGCCAGTGCGCCGACGGTGAGCGTGACCAGCGCGAGAACGCCGTAGCGGGCGCGTACCCACGGTGAGACCACCGCGGCGATCGTGCCCAGGGCGCCCACGGGCAGAGCCACGACCACGAGGTGCACCACCAGGGGATGCAGCGGCAGACCGAGGATCTCCAGTGCTGTCATGCGCGAAGGGTACGGGTCGATCCTGTGATCGGGCTGTGAGAGTCGGCGTAGCCGGGCCAAGTGTCTCGGTAGCGCGGGATCCGTCAAACGCCAAGCGATCTTGCGGTGAGTCAGCGCAGCCGGAGCAGCAGTGCCTCGGGGTGGTGCCGGAAGGTCGCGATGTCTTCGCGGCCGTCGGTGAGGGCCTCCAAGGTGTCGGTCAGCAGGGCATTCACCGGTGTGGGGACTCCGACGGTCGCGCCGTGCCGCACGACCGCGCCGTGCAGGAAACCCACCTCGGAGCGGCGGCGCCCGGCGTGCAGATCGATGTGCAGGCTGGGCATCTTGTCGCCGCGGCTGCCGCCGAGCAGGCGCACGAAGATCGGCTGGGTGAGCGTTCTCGGCAGGTGCTCGACGGCGAATGCCAGCGCCCGCACGGGGGTGCCCGGAAGATCGACCGGGCGGTGGCCCAGGGCGCGCATCACCCGGACGCACTCGCGCATCGCCTCGGTCTCGAGGGCGTGCAGGCGGCGGTCGGCGAACACCTCGCCCACCGGCATGTCGAGGATCGCCGAGGTCGCGCTGCCTTGCAGGTTGGTGAGCAGTTTCGACCACTTCATCGATCCGGCGTCGGCGTACCCGCGCGCGCCCAGGCCGGCGTCGTTGAGCGCGGTGATCACCTCCTCTGACAAGGAGTTTCCGAGCGCGATGCCGATGCCGCGATGGGTTTCTTCGACGACGTGGCCCAGGCCCGGCTTGGCGATGGCGGTGGCGACCGTGCCCGCGATGACCCGGTCGGCACCCAGGCGCGCCGCGATCGCCGGCTCGTTGTCGACGCCGTTCTGCACCGAGAGGATCGTGGGCAGAGGGCGGCCGAGGGACTGCCAATCCTCGAGCACGCTCACGGTGTCGAACGACTTCAGCGCGAACACGCACACGTCGTAGGGCCCGGCATCGAGGGCCTCGGCCGGATCGGTGTGCATGCCGAAGCCGCGCACCACCTGCCTGGCCGAGGAGGTCTCGATCGTGAGGCCCTGCTGGGCGATCGCCGTCGCGGTGGCCGGCTGCTCGACGAAGGACACGTCGTGGCCGGCGATGACCAGCGATCCCCCGATGTAGGTGCCGATGGCGCCGGCGCCGAGGAAGAGGAATCGCATGGCCAGCACCCTAGTGGGACCGCAGGGTGCCGCGCGCGGGAAAGCCGGGGCGGCGGTCGGCTCGTATGGTCGAAATCTATGTCCAGTTGCGAGGGGGGCTCGTACGACAAGGCCTGATGTGATGGGGTGTGAATCTGGACATAGATTTCGACCACGTGGCTCCGGAACTCGTCGCCGGCTGCGCTTAGTCTGGAGGTCATGTCGACAGGGGCGAAGCGGCCGGGCAGCGGCAACGAGGCTGTAGACGGCGACCCGGCGGCCGGGAGCCGGCGGTGGTGGTTCGCGTTCGCCGTGATCGTCGTCGCGGTGCTCGCCGCCGGCGCGTTCATGCTGCTGCGTGCGGGATCGCTCACCCGGGTGGTTGGCGCGGCATCCACGCCCACCCCGTCGATCCCCGAGATCGCGCGCCAGCAGGTGTGGACCTCCGACACTCCGGCCTCCGGAACGTTCCTGACGAACACGATCGCCCTACCGCCCGCGATCCCGGCACCCAAGGTGGTGCGCTATCAGGTCAAGGTCGAGGATTCCACCGGGCTGGATGCCGACGCCGTCGCCCGTGAGGTGCAGGCAACCTTCGACGACCCGCGCGGCTGGGCGGGCTACGGCAAGCGCACCTTCGAGTTGGTGACCGACCCCGAGCAGGCGGGACTGGTCATCTTCGTCGCCTCGCCGCCGACCACCAACGAGTTGTGCAAGCCGGCCAAAGTCGAATCCAAGTGGAACTGCCGAGTCGGCAGGACGGTCGCGCTGAACTCGGATCGCTGGCAATACATGACGCCCACCTACGACGACCTGGGCGCGTACCGGTCCTATCTGGTCAACCACGAGGTCGGGCACTTCCTGGGCCTGGGCCACAGCACCTGCCCCCGCGAGGGAGCCCCGGCGCCGGTGATGATGCAGCAGTCGATCAAACTGGGTGGCTGCACGCCGAACGCCTGGCCGAAACTCGCCGACTGATGGATCTACCCCTCGGCCAGCGGCGGGTTCGGAATGCCGAGATCGGCGCAGGAGCCCCGGTCTGGGCGCCCGTCGACCTCGATGTGTGTGACAGTTGCGGTACTGGAAAAGGGGCTCGGCCCCGGCTGGGGGAAGCGGTGTGAGGGAGACGCTTGCGCGCGTGGTCGGTATTCTCCGGCGAGTCGGGCGCGCGTTCTTCTACGCCCTGATGGCGGTGTGCTTTGTGGCCACCGTGATGCTCGGCATCGCGGAAGCGATCGATGTCGTCAACAACGAACCGAAAATATGGGGCACCTACCGGGAGACCGAGTGCGTCCCTGCCGTGCGCGGATGCGACAGCTATGGCACCTGGGAAAGCGATGACGGCTCGATCCGGAAAGAACGGGTCGGCCTGGATGGCGGCGTGGACGAGGACGGGACCGCTCGTGCGGCATTCCAGCCTCACGGCCTGCGCAGCGACGACGATCTCGGCATGGTTCATACCGCGTTCTGGGTGGACGCCGCTGTCTGGCTCCCCTGGGTATTGGCGGCATGGATCGCGGGGGTCGCGGTGCACTACCGGCGGGAGGGGCGCGATCGGGACGTAGAACGTGCGCACGAGGACGCCTCGTTCGACGAGGACCTCGACGATCTGGATGACGACGACTTCGGCGACGACGAGGACGACACCGACGACCACCGCTAACGCGCCGGCCTTCGGAGTGCGGGCGGCTACGCTTTCGGGGTGATCACGCTGCTGTCGCCCGCCAAGTCGCTGGATTTCGAGACCAAGCCCGTCACGGCCAAGCACACCGAGCCGCGCCTGTTGGGCGAGTCGGTGGGGCTGATCGAGGTGCTCCGGCAGCTATCGGTATCCGACATCGCCGGCCTGATGAGCATCTCCGACGACCTGGCCGCGCTCAACGCGCAGCGCTACGCCGACTTCGCGTTGCCGTTCACGAGGGCGAACGCCAAGCAGGCGGTGCTCGCGTTCTCCGGTGACGTCTACCAGGGCATGGACGCCGCCGCGCGCTTCGATGCCCGCGATTTCACCGAGGCGCAGAAGACGGTGCGGATCCTGTCCGGGCTGTACGGCGTGCTGCGCCCCCTCGATCTGATGCAGCCCTACCGCCTCGAGATGGGCACCCGGCTGCGCACCGAGCGCGGCGCCACGCTCTACCAGTGGTGGGGCGACCGGATCTCCGAATTGCTCGCCGCCGACCTGGCCGAATCCCCGGGCGCGGACGTCGTGGTCAACCTGGCCTCCGAAGAGTATTTCGGTGCGGTGCGCCCCGGCGTGCTCGGCGCCCGGATCATCGCGCCCCGCTTCGAGGACACCAATGCCCGCGGCAAGCGCTCGATCGTCTCGTTCTACGCCAAGCGCGCCCGCGGCATGATGGCGGGCTGGCTGGTCGCCAACCGGGTGCGGACGCCGCGCGCCCTCACCCAGTTCGACGAGGCGGGCTACCGCTACGACGCGGCGTCCTCGGCGCCCGACCGCCCCGTCTTCGTGCGCGCCTACGAGGATCGACCCACCGCCTGAGCCGTCAGGTCAGGTCGAGGGCGGCGACGGCGCCGATCACCACGATCGAGGGCGGCTTGATGCCGGCTTCGATGGCGAGGGCGGCGATGGTGTCGAGCGTGCCACGGACGACCGCGGCGGTGTCACCGAAGGCCGACGACACGATCGACGCCGGGGTATCGGACGCCAGCCCGCCGGCTTGGAGTTCGGCGGCGATCGCGGCGAGGTTCTTCACTCCCATCAGCAGTACCAGCGTGGTGCCCGAGCGAGCCAGCGCCCGCCAGTCCAGCGAACTGGACGGATGCCCGGGCGCCGCATGACCCGACACGACGGTGAATCCTTGTGACAAGGTACGATGCGTCACCGGGATGCCCGCGAACGCCGGCGCGGCGGTCGCTGAGGTCACCCCCGGAATGACGATGACTGGCACTTCGGCCTCGGCGCAGTGCAACCATTCCTCGCCGCCGCGACCGAACACGTAGTTGTCGCCCCCCTTGAGCCGGACGACGCGACGCCCCGCCTTGGCCAATTCGACGAGCAGGGCGTTGATCGAGTCCTGGCTGGTGGTGTCGGTGCTGCGCGGGCGCTTTCCGACGGCGATCAGCTCGGTGCCCGGCCGCACCAAACCCGACACGTCGGGTGCGAGGTAGTCGTACAGCACCACGTCGGCCTGTTCGAGGGCGCGACAAGCGGCGACGGTGAGCAGATCGGGATCGCCGGGGCCTCCGGCGACCAGGGCAACCGTTCCCGGGTCGAGCTGTACGCGCATGTGCGCCAGCCTAGGACGCCTCGCGCGAGCGAGGTGTCGCCGTCCAGCCCGTCATCGCGGGAGTACCCCGGCGTCGGCATATGCCTCGGGGGCGGTGGGACGGCGCCGCGCCGGGATGCCAGGGGAAACCCCGGCGCGCGTGAACCCGCCGGTCGGTTCAGAGCTTGCCGGACGCCGCGACCGCGGCAACGGCGATGTCGCGCGCCGTCCGTGAACGAACGGGATCGCGGTCGCCGATGGCGGCGATGGTGAGGTCGTCGACCGCACCGGTGGCGGGCGTGCGGGCGGTGCCGGCGCGTCCGTCGTCGCCGCGCACGCAGAAGATGCGCGCTCGGGTGGCCTCAGCGACCAGCGTGGAGTTGACCTGGGGGACGTTCGTCACCGCCATTACGTACCAGCAGCCGTTGATGTCGGCGACCGCGACGCGGCGGCGCGACCAGGTGATCGCTCCCGAATCCGCCCAGGCGCGGACGGTGGCGGTGGCGGCCGGGGCGACCACGTGCACGTCGGCGCCGGCGCTGACCAGGGCCGGGATGCGGCGGGTGGCGACCTTGCCGGCGCCCGCGACCAGGACGCGGCGTCCGCGCAGGTCGAGGCCCGCGAGGTAGACCGGGGAGCCGCTCACCGCGTGCCGTGCCCGTCGTGGCTGAGCAGGGATCCGGTGGCCGGGCAGTTCACGATGCCGCCGTTGGGCAGGTCGAACCATTCGATGTCGCGCGCGCCGCGGCCCTGCAGCAGCGCCATACCGATCTGGATCACATGACCGTGCGTGACGAGCACGATCGGCCCGGGGTGGGTGCGGGTGATCCGGTCGA
This sequence comes from Propioniciclava sp., assembly GCF_047602245.1. Classification (GTDB taxonomy): domain Bacteria; phylum Actinomycetota; class Actinomycetes; order Propionibacteriales; family Propionibacteriaceae; genus Propioniciclava. Next base: position 1,457,741 of record NZ_JASGHT010000001.1, on the reverse strand, counting down.
AGGTCTCGATCAGGCGCGCGTGCACGTCGGCGACGGATTCGCCGTTGCCCCAGCGCACCTCGTTGATGTGCTCGGCGCCGGGACTGCTGGCGGTCAGGTCTTCGAACAGTTGGCCCTCCATCGAGCCGAAGCATTGCTCGCGCAGGCCGGGTTCGTTGAACAGGGGCAGGTTGAGGACGCCGGCGATGATCTGCGCGGTCGCGCGGGCGCGCTGCAGGTCGGAGGTGACGACGGCGGTGAGGTCCTTGCGCGAGGACAGCAGCACTGCTGTCGCCTCGGCCTGGCTGTGGCCGAGCGTGGTCAAGGGGCTGTCGAGCTGTCCGGCGACGCGCCCCTGCGCGTTCGCCACACACTGCCCATGGCGGACGAACGTGAATCGGGGACTGGGGGTCACCCCCCCACGATAAGCCACCGCGCCGCTATGGTGGGGCGTCATGACCCGAATGCTCATCACCGGCGGGGTGCGCTGCGGCAAGTCACGTTACGCCGAGCAGGCGCTGGCCGGTGCGGACGCCGTCACCTACGTCACTCCGGGTTACCCGGCCGACCCCGTCGCCGACCCGGAATGGGCCGCGCGGGTCGCCGCGCATCGCGCCTCGCGCCCGGCGTCCTGGACGACCGTCGAGACCGTCGATGTGGCCGCCGCGCTGCGCGAGCACCCCGGACCGGTGCTGGTCGACTGCCTGGGCACCTGGCTCACCCGCCAACTGGACGCCGCGGGCTGGGATTCCCCGCGCGAAACCGTGCACGCTGCCCTGGCCCGTGCGACCGCCGAGTTGGCGGACGCCGTCGCCGCGCACCCCGGACCGCTGGTGCTGGTCAGCAACGAGGTCGGCTGGGGGCTGATCTCCGAGCACGCGTCCGGACGTCTCTTCGCCGATCTGCTCGGCCGCACCAATCAGGCGGTGGGAGCCGTGGTTCACGAGGTCGTCCTGATGGTGGCCGGACGCCCGCTACGGATCTGTTGAGCGGTTGCCAAGGGTGGCCGCCGACGGCTAGACATGACGGACGGCCGGCCCCGTCGAGGCCGGCCGTCCGTCGATCCGATCAGCCCCCGGTCGGGCTGTAGGCGAACAAGTAGACGGTGTCGTTGACCGTCCACATCCTGCGTGCTGCGATCTGCGTCCAGTCCTTCGGCAATCCGGTCTGCCCACCCTGCCGGGTGAACGTGCCGTTCCGGTTGAGCGCCTGCAGGCTCACCTCACCCTTGGAAGGGTCGTAGAGGATGAACGGCGTCTTGGTGATGAATCCGCCATGCCCGGGAACCATGAGCGACCAGGTCTTGCGCCAGGTGACCGCAGCGCCCATGGCCGTCATGCCCCCCTTGCCGTCGGTGTTCCACGCCTGGGCGGTGGCGTTCGCCGCGTCGTAGGTGACCAGGTGAGTGGTCTGTGATCCGCCCTGGTCGAACATTCCGGGAAGGATCCGCGTCACCGTCTTGGACCATCGGGTGTTGGACTTCAGTGTGGTGAACTTTCCGTCGTTCGCCTGCTTGAGGAAACGAAGTTCGGCGAACGTCCCGCTCTTGGGATCGTAGCCGACCATGCCGGGGTTTCCCGAAGAATCGAAATGGCCGCCCGTCAGCTCGGTCCAGTCACTGCTGTAGGTCTCGTACGCCTGGACCCGAGCGAACTTTCCCTTTCCTTGGACCTGGAAGATGTCGATTCCGCCGTTACCTGGGAAGTAGACGGCAAGCAACGAATAGCCCGCTCTGGGCAGCTCGGCGATCTTGCGGTATCCCGGGAAAAACCACTTCTCGGGATAGGAGGCCAAGGAGCTGAGCTTGCCCGCCTTGTCCATTCCCATCACCTCGGCGCGTCCGGTGGAGGTGTCGTAGAAGAACAGGTCGGCGTACGGTCCGCCGAAGTTGCCCGCGATTACATGCGACCACTTGGGGGACATCCCCTTGATCACGTTCACCAGGCGCAGGTTTCCGTTCTCGAGCGCGTACACCTCGCCGCGGCCCTTGGGTTCGACCTTCGGGGGTGTCACGGGCGGTGGGGCGACGACGACCGGCGGCGGGGTGACCGGAGGCGGCGTCACCGGGGGCGGCGTGACCGGCGGTGTGACGGGCGCCAATTCGCTGCCCGGGGCCGGCCACACGGTGTCCAGGCCCACGGTCTGGGTGTAGCACAGCACCTGATCCTGGCCAGGGGTGGACGGCTTGAACCGCCCCGAGACCAGGTGGGTCCACTCGGGTATCTGGGTGTGGGTGGCCAGGTCGCTGCAGTAGCCACCGCCGGCCGGCTGGAAGAACTGGACCTCGTGGTTCGTGGAGTCGAGCAGCATCAGGTCGGTGAAGGCGTTGTTGCTGAAATCGCCGGCGATGATCAGCGACCACGTCTTCCGCCACGCCGGATGGGTGTGCAGATGGGTGAGTTTGCCCGTCGCTTCGACGCCGTAGAAGTCGCCGGTGCCGCCGGGCTCGTAGAGCAACAGGTCGTCGCAGGGACCGTCGTGGAAGTTGCCCGCCACCACCTGGGTACAGCCCCTGCGCAGCGAGGGATAGCGGGAGGCGACCGTGAGCACTCCGGTGCCGTCGGTGGTCCAGAACTCGCCCAGGCCGGCCGCGGCGTCGTAGACGAACAGGTCATGCCAGTCGGTGCTACCGAAACGCCCCGAGACGATCTTCGTCCACGAGGTGCTGACGCCGGTGATCGTGGCCAGCCGGAACGGCCGACTGCTGGAGTTCACCTGGTAGATGTCGATGGTGCCCCGCGACGGCGCATAGAACAGCAGATCGTCATACCCGCTGCTGCCGAAGTTGCCGACCACGACCTGTGTGCACCACTTGGGCAATGAGGTGTGCGTGTTGATCAGCTTCAATTCTCCGCCTTCGTGTGCGGTGAAGAAATCGCCGCGCCCGGTGACGGCATCGTAGAAGAACACGTCCGCCGGCCGATCATTGCCGAAGCACCCACGGACCACGTGGGTATAGGACTTGCTGATGTTGTCGAGGTTGTAGGACATCTGGCCGTTGTCCACGGCATAGATGTCGGCCTGGGGTGTGGCCATCTTTTCCACCTTTGCGTCGTCGCTTGAGCGGAGGCTACTCCTGGGCCGGAGGCCGTGACAATGGCCTGGCAGTGTACGTGGATCAGCCCAATGCGAGACCGAGCAGGACGCCGAGCACCATGGCCTCGACCAGCGCGCCGAGGATGTCGCCGGTGATTCCGCCGAGCCGGCGGACCGCCGTCCGGAGCACCCAGATCACGCCGGCGCTGCCGATCACCATCCCGGCCGGCCAGGACCACCAGGCGATCGACTCCGGGGTGAGCGTGCCGACCAGCCAGGTCAGCCCGGTGCCGAGGACGGCCGCGAGCAGCCAGCTGACCGCCCCCGCCGCGCGCGGCACCGACCCGGCCATCGCCTGGCCGAGCCCGTCCGCGCGGGCCGCAGGCACCCCGCGCGCGCAGCCGAAGACCGTCGCGAGGCGTCCGGCCGCCAGGGCGAGACCGGCGAGCAGCCAGCCGTGCGGCAGGATCATCAACTCGCCCAAGAGGACGCCTTGGGTGCCGAGCACGATGACCAGGCCGGTCGCGCCGAGCGGGCCGACATCGCCGCGGCGCATGATCTCCAGGGAACGCTCGGGGCGGCGTCCGGAACCGAGACCGTCGAGGGTGTCGGCCAGCCCGTCGGCGTGAATGCCATTGGTCAGCAGCTGCAGCAACCCGACCGTGAGCAGGCCGGATGCGAGCGCGGGCACGCCGAGCGCGGTCAGCGCGCCGCCGACGCCGGCCACGAACAACGAGAGCGGGGTCACGATCAGCCAGGCGCCCAGCATGGCCGCGCGGGCGACACGGGAATCGACGGTGCTGGGCGGCGGCCCGGGCACCGCGGTGAGGGTTCCCCAGGCGAGCCGGACGCCGTCCAGCCACGCGGGGGCGCTCACAGGTCCGCCAGCAACGCCATCTCGCGCAGCGCGGCGACGGCCGCCTTGAGCACGGCGACGCTCATTACGGCGCCGCTACCCTCGCCGAGGCGCATCCGCAGGTCGACGATCGGCTCCAGCCCGAGGTGGGCCTGGGCGAGCGCACAGCCGGGTTCGGTCGAGACGTGCCCGGCGGCCAGCCAGGCGCGGGTGCCCGGGTAGAGGGCGTCCGCGAGCAGGGCCTCGGCGCTGGCGATCAGGCCGTCGACCACCACCGGAACCCCGCGGCGCGCGGCGCCCGCCATGAACCCGACCGCCGCCGCGATATCGGCCGAGCCCAGGGCGGCGAGACGCTGGCGCGGGTCGGCGGCCCGGTCGCCGACCCGGTCGAGGGCGCGGTCGATGACCGCAACCTTGCGGTCGAGCCCAGCATCGTCGATTCCGGAGCCGTGGCCGCTCACGTCGGTGCCGCGCAGACCCAGTGTCGCCGCGACCAGTGCGGCCGACGGGGTGGTGTTGCCGATGCCCAGATCGCCGGCGATGAGCAGCTGCGCGCCGTCGGCGATCGCCTCGGCGGCGATAGTGTCACCGGCGGCCAGGGCGGCGTCCAGTTGTTCTTCGGTGATCGCGTCTTCGTGGTCGATCGGGCGGGCGGGGCCGATGTGGAAGCGGCGCACCTCGTCCGGCACCCCCGCGAGGGTGGTGACGCCCAGGTCGTAGATGCTGACCGACGCGCCCACCGCGCGGGCCAGCGCGCTCACGCCGGCGTGGCCGTCGAGGATGCCGTGCGTCATCATCGGCGTCACCTCGACCGGGTAGGCCGACACCTGCGCGGCGGCCACCCCATGGTCGCCGGCGAACACGACGACGCGGACGTCCTCCAGAGCGCGGGGCGGGCACTCGCCCTGGCAGGCCGCCACCCACGCGGCGAGCTCCTCGAGGCGTCCGAGCGAGCCGACCGGCTTGGCCTGGGCGTCTGATCGGGCGCGTGCCGCTGCGTAGACAGCGTGGTCGGGGGGAGCGATGACGGGGGTCAGGGTCGTGGTCACGTGCTTGATTCTCCCACCGCGGGCGCCGTCGCGGAGGAGCATCCGAGGATGAGCCCGTATTCCGCGGCGCAGGCCGGTCTCACCCGCGTCGGGCCACGAAGTTGTCGTTTTCAGCGGGGTCAACTGGCCCGAAACGGACTCGGGCCAAGATGCTGTCGTTATGAAGGGCCTGGGTGGGCTTCATAACGACCACACCCTGGCCCAAGCTGGATTGGGCTGGTGAGCCTCCGCTGAATATGACCACTCCTTGGCCCTAACTCGCATCGGTGAATGCCAGGTCGGTCCTCGCCCGCGAGGCTCCTGGATTCGGGGTTCGGTCCGCCAGGTGTGGGGCGGGGCGCCACCTCCGTGGCCCGCGGGCGAGGATGGCGTCCGGTCGTGGCAGGATCATCGGCATGACGCTGTGGCTGCCGCGCGGGTTCTCGGCCGACACCGAGACCGAGGTGAAGCGGTCGCGGTTCCTGACCCGGCTGGCCCGCGTCGATGATGAGGAGGCGGCCCGGGCGGTGGTCGCCGATGTGCGGTCCACGTACCCGGATGCCCGCCATCATTGCCTCGCGTTCATCGTCGATGTGCCGGACGCCCAGCCGGTCGAGCGCAGCTCCGATGACGGCGAGCCGGCCGGCACCGCGGGCATGCCGATGCTCGAGGTGCTCCGCGGCTCCGGGGTGTCGAACGTGGTCGCGGTGGTGACGCGCTACTTCGGCGGGGTGCTGCTGGGCACCGGCGGTCTGGTGCGGGCCTACTCCGACGCCGTCGCGACCGCGCTGGCAGGTGTGCCCCGGGTGCGGCCCGAGGTGCGCCAGCTGGTCGGGCTCGAGGTGCCGGCCGCCGACGCCGGCCGGATTCAGGGCGCGTTGATGGCGCGCGGCGTCGATGTGGTGGACGCTTCCTGGGCCTCGACTGTTGTGCTGACGCTCGCCGTGCCCGATCCCGATCTGATCGTCGGGTTGGTGCGCGAGGTGGTCCAATCCGGGGTGGAGTTGGTGCCGCTGGGCACCGAGATCGTCGAGGTCCCGGTTCGCTGATCGCTGATTGTCGTCTCTCAGGCCCGGGTTCGGATTTCTGACACTGCCGTGCTGGCCAGGGCTTGGGGCTGCCCGGGTTACCCACTGTCCCGCTGTCGCCCGGTTTCCTCCGCATATCGCCCGGGGTAGTCACTGTCGCCCGGGTAGGAAACCGGGCGACAGTGACTACCCCGGGCGACGGCTTTCGAGATGACACGGACGTCGCCATGGGCGTCCGTGGGCCGTGATCGACACAATGGGGTCATGACGGTCATCAAGATCAACGCGATCACGGTCCCCGCGGACAGCGGCGACGAACTCGCCCGCCGGTTCGCCGGACGCCTCGGTGCAATCGACGGGCAGCCCGGGTTTCAGGGCTTCGAGTTGCTGCAGCCCACCGACGAGCGCACCCAATGGCTGGTGCTGACCCGCTGGGACGACGAGGCGTCCTACCAGGCCTGGCTGGAGTCGAACTCGTTCCGGCAGAGCCACGGCCAGGAGCCGGGCAGCGAGCGCCGCGCCAAGCCGGTCGGCGTCGCCAGCGAGATCTGGAACTATCAGGTCGCCGTCTCCAGCTGATCGCCGCGCGAGGCCGGGGTTGGCGCCTGGGCCGAATGGTTGGGGATCCCATTCGGCAGCCCCAGTTCCCCTCTGATCGCGTTCGGCATCCTGGCCGCGGCGTCTGCGTTCGTTTACGTGCCCTCACCGCACGGTATCGCCGGGGGCGTGCGACCTCAGCGCGCCCCCGGCTTGTGGGCTATGCAAACCAAACCTGTCTCCATGGCGCCGCGCACTTCGACGTAGATGGTTTGGGCCCTGGCATCGCTTTCGCGCTCTGCCCACGTCAACACCTTCTCGACACTGCCAGCCTGTGAAATGCGCCATTCGTCGGTCGAACCGTCCGCCTCCGTGAAGTAGACACGGAAAACCGGATGCAAGTCTTCCCAATTTACATCTCTCGGGTCCACCCTTGCGGCCGAGAGCGCCGGCGATTCTTCCATAGTTGACTCTCGTTCGGCGTCCATCACATTCCTTTTAGGTTCGGGTGGCAGGGGCTGTCAAATTAACGGTGTATCTCATGGTTAGTGGCTGTGGGAGAACGCTTGGGCGGAGTTCGTTCCATTCTTGCAGTTCGACCGCGAGATTCGCCGGATCATGTGCGCCACCAACGCGATCGAGTCGGTGAACGGTCCCGGGAGGGCAGTGTCGCCCCCCCCGGGGCCGTGGGTGATGCCGGGTGTCAGGCCAGGGCGATCCAGGCGGAGGCGTCCGTCGGCAGCTGGCCGTCGACCAGCGGGGCCGAGGTGAGCAGCACCTCACCAGCGGGCAGCGCGACCGGCGAAGCGCCGAAGTTCACCACGACCAGGGTTTCACCGCGGGTGAAGGCGAGCACGTCGCCCTCATTCAGCGCATGCCAGGCCAGGACGCCGTCGCGGAAGTCGGTCCGCGCGCGGCGCAGCCGAAGCGCGGCGCGGTAGAGGTTGAGCGTGGACGCCGGATCGGCGTCCTGCTTGGCGGCGGTCGCCTCGGCCCAGTGCGCCGGCTGCGGGAGCCAGGCCTCGGCGTCCGTACCGAACCCGAACGGGGCGGCGTCGCCGGACCACGGCAGCGGGACGCGGCAGCCGTCGCGACCGCGCCTGCGGTGACCGGAACGCTCCCAGGTCGGATCCTGCAGCAGCGCCTCGGGAATGTCCTCGACCTCGTCGAGGCCGAGTTCCTCGCCCTGGTAGACGTAGGCGCCACCGGGCAGGGCCAGCTCCAGCAGGGCGGCGGCGCGGGCGCGGCGGCGTCCGAGCGGAACATCGGTGGGCATCTCGTGCAGCTGCGCGCTCAGGTCGAGCGGCTCGACCGACTCGTCCTCGTGCTCGGCGCGACGGGTGAAGTCGACGCCGGTGATCGCCTTGCCGTACCGGGTGACGACCCGGGTGTTGTCGTGGTTGCCGAGCACCCAGGTGGCGGGGGCACCCACCGACTCGTGCGCCGGCAGGGTGTGGTCGATGACGGCGCGCTGCGAGCCGGCCGACCACTCCGACAGCAGCGCGTCGAAGTTGAAGGTGGTGTGCAGGCGGTCGGGGCGCACGTACTCGACCAGGCGCTCGACCGGGCTCAGGTAGGCCTCGGCGACGAACACGCGGCCGCCCAGCGGGGTGCCGGCGTACTCGTCGGCGATCCGGCGCCAGCGGCGCTGAATGTCGGCCAGGCCCGGGTAGTCCCAGTTGGGCGAGCCGACATGCTTGTCGTTGGCGCCGAAGCCGGTCTCGGGCGAGAGGCGGACGTCCGGCAGCGCCTGATCCTTGGTCATCGAATCGGCGACGTCGATCCGGAAACCGTCGACGCCACGGTCGAACCAGAACCGCAGCACGTTATCGAACAGTTCCAGCACCTGCGGGTGCTCCCAGTTCCAGTCCGGCTGGGAGATGTCGAACATGTGCAGGTACCACTGCCCGGGCGTCCCGTCGGCGTTGGTGGTGCGCGTCCAGGCCGGACCGCCGAACAGGCTGCCCCAGTTGTTGGGCGGCAGTTCGCCGTTCTCGCCCTTGCCGTCGCGGAAGATGTACAGGTCGCGCTCGGGTGATCCGGGGCCGGCGGCCAGCGCGGCCTTGAACAGCGGGTGATCCCACGAGGAGTGGTTGGGCACCAGGTCGATCAGCACCCGGATGCCCAGCGCATGAGCCTTCTCGATCAGCTCCTCGGCGTCGGCGAGGGTGCCGAAGTCGGGGGAGATGTCGCAGTAGTCGGCGACGTCGTAGCCGCCGTCCAGCAACGGCGACGGGTACCAGGGGCTCACCCAGATCGCGTCGATGCCCAGCTCGGACAGGTAGGGAAGCTTGGAGATGATGCCCCGGACGTCGCCGGTGCCGTCATTGTTCGCGTCGGCGAAGGAACGCGGATAAACCTGGTAGACGACGGCATGGCGCCACCAGTCGGGATCGTTGAAAGCGGGTGCGGAAGGCGCGGTGTTCACGGGCGCGGCGTTGCTCATGACGACAAGCGTCCTAGTTGATTCGGGCCGCGGTCAAAGTCGAGTCTCGGGCGTCCGCCTGGTGGAAAGGGTGGGCTCAAGCGGTCGTGGCGCGTGCGGGCAAGGCGGTCAGCAGGACGGCGGTGACGAGCAGGACAGCACCGCCCAGCGCCGGCAGCATCAGCCGTTCGCCGAGCACCACCGCGGCCAGGATGGTGGCGGTGGTCGGCTCCAGCAGCGACACCACCGCGCCCACCGTTCCGGTCTGGGTGCGCAGCCCGTGGAAGTAGGCCAGGTAGGCGACCGCCGAGGGGATCAGCCCCATCGCGATCAGCAGCGCCACTGACGCGAGCGAAGGGGTGAAGGCGATGTGGTCGGTCACCGCCGCGCCCGTCAGCACCAGGACGCCGCCGCCCAGGAAGGCCAGCCCGGTGCCGGTGGTGTGGTCGAAGTCCTCGACCGGGTTGGCGCCCAGCAGGCTGATCGTCGCGAAGGCGGCGCCCGCGGTGAGCGCGAGCGCGGTGCCGATCACGGCGTCCTGCACCGCGAGCCCCGCCGGTGGCGAACCGGCGAGCAGGGCGAGCCCAGCCATGGCGGCGGCCAGCGCGAGCCCGAGGCGTCCGGTGAGCCGCTGGCGGCCGGTGGACGCCTCGACGGCCAGCACCATCGCGGGGGAGGAGCCGATCGTGACCAGCGTCGCCACGGCCACCCCGACGAAGCCGATCGAGGAGAAGAAGGCCGCCTGGAAGACGCTGGTGGCCAGCCCCAGCGCCGCGATGCGGCGCCAGCCCACCGCCGTCCGCGGCAGCCGCAACCTGTTCCTGGCCAGGGCGAACCCGGCCATCAGCAGCCCACCGACCAGCAGCCGGTAGCCGCCCGCGGCGAGCAGCCCCAGTCCGGACGCCTCGCGCAGCCCGACTCCGAGCGTGCCCGAGGTGCCCCAGCACACCGCCGCGAGGACGAGCCAGCCGAGGCCGCTACGAGAGGTCTGAGTCACCGGGACATGGTGCCATCCCGGGCCGGGTCGTCCGCGCTTGGGCCGGAACCCGGGTGCGCGCGATCATTAGGTATGACCCGCATCGAAACGGACAGCATGGGCCCCATTGAGGTGCCCGAAGACGCCTACTGGGGCGCTCAGACGCAGCGCTCGGTCGGAAACTTCGACATCGGTCGCGACACGTTCGTCTGGGGCCGTGCGATGGTGCACGCCCTCGGCGTCCTGAAGAAGGCCGCCGCCCAGGCCAACGGTGAACTGGGCGAACTGCCGGCCGACATCGCCGATCTGATCGTCCGCGCCGCCGACGAGGTGATCGCCGGCGAACTGGACGACCAGTTCCCGCTGGTGGTGTTCCAGACCGGTTCCGGCACCCAGTCGAATATGAACTCCAACGAGGTGATCAGCAACCGCGCCATCGAGTTGGCCGGCGGCGAGCGCGGCTCGAAGAAGCCCGTTCACCCCAACGACCACGTCAACCGTGGCCAGTCGAGCAATGACACCTTCCCGACCGCCATGCACATCGCCGTGGTGTGCGAGCTCAACTCGCGGCTGTACGCCCCGGTTCAGGATCTGCGCGACGTGCTCGCGGCCAAGGCCGAGGAGTACGCCGGGGTCGTCATGGTGGGCCGCACCCACCTGCAGGACGCCACCCCGGTCACGCTCGGCCAGGTCATCGGCGGCTGGGTCGCGCAGCTCGACTTCGCCCTCGACGGCATCAAGCACGCCGACTCCCGCGCCCGCGATCTCGCCATCGGCGGCACCGCGGTCGGTACCGGCCTCAACGCCCACCCCGATTTCGGCGTCCTCACCGCCAAGAAGATCTCCGAGGAGACCGGACTGGAGTTCCACCAGGCGTCCAACCTGTTCGCGTCCCTGTCGGCGCACGACTCGCTGGTCGAGGTGCACGGGGCTCTCCGTGTGCTGTCCGGCGCGATGATGAAGATCGCCAACGACGTGCGCTGGTACGCCTCCGGCCCGCGCAACGGCATCGGCGAACTCCGCATCCCCGAGAACGAGCCGGGCAGCTCGATCATGCCGGGCAAGGTCAACCCGACCCAGTCCGAGGCGGTCACCATGGTGGCGGCCCGGGTGGCGGGCAACGACGTGACCGTCGGCTTCGCCGGTAGCCAGGGCAACTTCCAGCTCAACGTGTTCAAGCCGGTGATGGCGCACGCCGTGCTGGAGTCGATCCGTCTGCTGGCCGATTCGGCCAAGTCGTTCAACGAGCACTGCGTGAGCGGCCTGGAGCCGAACCACGAGCGCATCGAGGCGAACCTGTCGTCGAACCTGATGCTGGTGACCGCGCTCAACCGCCACATCGGCTACGACGCTGCCGCCGCGATCGCCAAGGATGCCAACAAGACCGGCTCCACGCTGCGCGAGGCCGCGCTGCGTTCGGGCAAGCTGACGGCCGAGGAGTTCGACGCCTGGGTGGTGCCGATGGACATGACCCACCCCTCCGCCGGCTGATTCCGACGCCGCCCTCACCCTGGCGTGACTGCCCCGGGTGAGGGCGGCGAGATGGGCCGGACGCCCACGCCTACGAGTTGAACCGTTGCGCACGAAATTTCATGCGCAACGGTTCTTTTCGTGCGCGGGAGTTGAGCAGACGCCCGCATCGGGGATGCGTGAGGGTTCGCCAGTGGTGCAGGTGCAAGTAAAACGCCGTTTTACTTGGTTCTGGACGCCGCAGGTGCCACTCCGACTTGGCACTGGTGCGCACAGTTGCAACTAAAACGCCGTTTTACTTGCTACTGTCGCCGTGTGGATCCCCATCGCTTCACTGCGCCGACCTTCGGCGAGGCCGTCCGAGAGCCGGGCAAGAAGTGGGCCTTCTGGTACTTCAGTCCGGCAGAGATCCCCCGCGATCTGCCGCTGGCGACCAGCACCATCCGCGCGCTGTCGGATGCCGATGCCTCATTGGGGCGACTGCAGGGGCTCGGTGCGCTCATCAAGGATCCCGAGCTTCTCCTCGGCCCCTACCTCACGCATGAAGCCGTCGCGAGTTCGCGCATCGAGGGAACGCAGACGTCTCTGTCCGAGGTGCTCCAGGCGGAGGCGGACGGCGCCGCGGCTCCCAATGAGGATGTCGCCGAGGTGGAGCGCTATATCGCGGCCACGCGTGAGGGCTATCGCCTGATCAGGACACTGCCGATCAGCCAGCGCATGATCCTGCAACTCCATCACACGCTGCTGTCGGGCGTCCGCGGGCAGGAGCGTTCGCCCGGGGAGTTCAGGCGCAGCCCGGTCTGGGTCGGCTCACCCACCGACAGCCCGGACACCGCACCCTATGTTCCGCCCTTGCCCGAAGAGATCCCGAGACTGCTCGGTGACTGGGAGTCGTTCGTCAACACCCCTGGTGATCTGCCGACGCTGATCCGGTGCGGGTTGATGCACTACCAGTTCGAGACCATTCATCCGTTCCTCGACGGCAACGGGAGGATCGGGCGCCTGCTGGTGAACCTGATGCTGCTGGAGGAAGGCCGGCTCGAGACTCCGCTGCTGTATCTGTCCGGCTACCTCGAACGGCACCGCCAGGAGTATTACGAGCGCCTCCAGCGTGTGCGTGAGGAGGGCGAGATCCAGCAGTGGCTGCAGTTCTTCCTCACGGCCGTACGCCGGTCGGCTGATGACGCCGTCGCCCGCGCGGAGCGGTTGGTCGCCCTTCGTGAGCGTTACATGACCGACGCCAGCGCGTCCCGTTCGAGCCTGTACTCACTGGTCGAGCTGATCTTCGGCAACCCGTTCCTCACGGTGGCACGCCTGCAGCGCCACACCGGGCTCACGCCTCAAGGTGCGCGCAACGTCATCAAGGACGCCGTCGCGCGCGGCTGGCTTCAGCAAGTTGAGGTCCGAGGGCCGGGTGGGCGGATGTACTGGGTGGCGCACGAGGTGCTCGACATCATTGAAGCTCCCTGGACCTACGCGTGACCGCACAGTTGCAACCAAAACGCCGTTTTACTTGGTTCTGGACGCCGCAGGTGCAACTCCGGCTTGGCACTGGTGCGCACAGTTGCAACTAAAACGGCGTTTTACTTGCAACTGGTCTGCGTTGGGCCCGTGTGGTCAGGCGCCGGCGGCGTCCGTGCTGCCGTTGTCGGGATGGAAGACCAGGTCGGCGTAGTCGGGGTGGCGGTCGATCCAGGTGCGCACGAAGGGGCACAGCGGCAGGACGCGCATGTGCTGTTCACGGGCGAAGTCGAGCACCGAGCGCACCAGGGTGCTGCCGACGCCCTTGCCCTCCCACTCGGGGTTGACGTTGGTGTGCGTGAAGACGATCAACTCGGCCGTCTCCTCGTATTCGGCCCACCCGGCCAGCTTGCGGCCGTCGCGAGCCTCGAAGCGGCGTCGTTCGGGATTGTCGACAATGCTGAGTTCGTTCTGGGTAGCCATGACCAAGGGTAACGCGGACGCCTCGGCCTGCGTCAGGGCGCCGACCATGCAAGATTCGGGTGCGTCTGGTCACCTGGGTCCTGCATCGACGACTCAGCTAGCGGCGATCCGGTCGAGGACGAGCGGGCGCCGGGGCACCTCGGTGTCTGCGGGCGCCCACACCAGCGCACCATCGAGGGACTCCAACGCCCGCGGGAAGGTGGCCTCGTTCGAGGTGTGCAGGGTCAGCACCGGATCGCCGGCCCGGACGGCGTCCCCGGGCTTGGCGTGCAACTCGACACCCGCGGCGAAGTCGACCGAATCCTCTTTGCGGGCCCGGCCCGCGCCCAGGCGCCACGCGGCGACGGCCACCGGGTAGGCGTCCATCGACGCCAGGACGCCGTCGGCTTGGGCCCGCACCATATGGGTGTGCGCCGCGAGGGGCAATGCGGTGTCCGGATCGCCACCTTGGGCCGAGATCATCCGGCGCCACACATCCATCGCCCGGCCGTCGCGCAGCGCGGCCTCGACATCGGCGTCCGGCCGGCCTGCGGCGGCGAGCATTTCGCGGGCCAGCGCGAGGGTCAGCTCCACCACATCGGCGGGCCCGCCGCCGGCCAGCACCTCGACCGATTCGCGTACTTCGAGGGCGTTGCCGACGGTGAGCCCGAGCGGGGTGGACATGTCGGTGAGCAGCGCGACGGTGGGCAGCCCGGCGTCCGTGCCGAGGTCGACCATGGTGCGGGCCAGCTCCCGCGCGGCGGATTCGTCGCGCATGAATGCGCCCGACCCGGTCTTCACGTCGAGCACCAGCGCACCGGTGCCCTCGGCGATCTTCTTGCTCATGATCGAACTGGCGATCAGCGGAATGCAGTCGACGGTGGCGGTGATGTCGCGTAGCGCGTACAGCTTCTTGTCGGCCGGCGCCAGCCCCGAACCCGCCGCGCAGATCACGCCGCCCACCTCGCGCAGGATCGTCATCATCTCGCCGCCGGCCAGATCGGCCCGCCATCCGGGGATCGATTCCAGCTTGTCGAGGGTGCCGCCCGTGTGCCCCAGCCCGCGCCCCGACAACTGCGGCACCCGGACGCCGAAGCTTGCCACCAGCGGCACCAACGGCAGGGTGATCTTGTCGCCCACCCCGCCGGTGGAGTGCTTGTCGGCGGTCGCGCCCAGCACGGTGAAGTCGAGCCGCTCGCCGGAGGCGATCATCGCGGCGGTCCACCGGGAGGTTTCAACCCGGTCCATGCCGTTGAGGAAGATCGCCATCGCCAGCGAGGCCATCTGCTCCTCGGCCACCATGCCGCGCGTGTAGGCGTCCACCACCCAGTCGATCTGTTCGGGGCTCAACACGCCCCCGTCCCGCTTGGCCCGGATGACGTCGACGGCGGCGAACGGTTCCATGAACCGAGCCTAGCCTCGCGACCTGGCACGGCCGGGGCGCCGGTGCCACACGGCCACATCGCGATACCCGGCTTGTTGGCGGCGGGCCCCCGCGGCGTCCTACCTGAACACGACCTCGGCCCAGGCGTCCGTCGTGCCCGGCTGGTAGCGCGAATCGAGCGATTTCACCACGACTGCCGGATGGCCCTGGGCGCGCACATGGGAGGCGAACGCGTCAGCGATGACCGGCTGATCGGTGATGGTCGCCTGGTTCATCTGCGCGACCGGCATCAGCTCGGCGAGCGCGGACGTCCGCTCCGACAGCGGCCGGGTGAGCAGCGGTGCGTCGAGGAGCAGCGCGTCGGTGAAGGCCGGCGTGGCATTCTCGCCGACCGCGAAGCCCTCGACGACCAGTGCCTCGGCGTCCGCGCTGGTGATGGCGGACACCACCGCGGGCATCGCGTCGGTGACGTCCGTGCCCGAGGCGTCGAATACCCGCACCTCGTCGCCACGCTTGTGCGCCTGGATCCGCACCCCGTCCGGCAGCACTTCGATCGACACCGGACGCCCGGGGGCCACCTGTTCCATGGCTTCGCGCACGCTCGAGACGGACGCCGCCCGCATCGGCGGCACGGGGGTGAACAGGGTGATCGGCAACGTCTCCGGCATGCCGTCATCCTGCCACGCCGCGGCAGCAACGGGGCCATGGGGGTGCCATCCGGGCTCCGGAAACGCCCGCTCCCCGGATGCCCGAACTCACGCAATGTGAAGAGTTGGTGCCGCCGCGGGTGAGACACCCGGACCGAACCCTCCTCGGCCACGCCCCGGAGAGATACCCTCAGGCACGATTCTCGTTCCTCAAGTGAAGGTCTCACGTGCGACAGGTGTCACCCCCCGCCTGCTCCGAGGCTCCCTTTCGTCGCAGGCGCAGCGCGCTCGCGGCCGGAGCCCTGAGCATCGCCCTCGCCCTCGGCGTCATCACCCCCGCGCTCGCCAGCCCGCTCACCGAGCGGCGCGACCAGGTCAAAGCCGAGGTGGAGGCCGCCCGGGACCAGATCCACGAGCAGACCGGCGAACTCGAGCAGGCGTCCGCCGCGCTGGAGGCGGCGCAGACCCAACTCGCCGAGGCTCACGACCGCCTGGCCAGCACCCGCGCCGCGCTCGAGGAGGCGAAGAAGCAGGACGCCGCACTGGCCGTCCGTCTCGCCCAAGAGCAGGAACTGCTGCGAGCGGCGAAGGCCGCCGCCGATGAGGCCCGCGAGCGGGCGGACGAGCAGCGCGAACGCATGGCGGAGGCGGCGCGCGAGTCCTACCAGAAGCAGACCAGTCTCACCGGACTCGGTGTCGTGCTCGGGGCCGAGACGATGGCCGAAGCCAGCCAGCGCCTGCAATGGGACACGACCATCTTCGACACCACCAACCAGCGGCTGGCAGAACTCAAGGTGCTTCAGGCGCGCTTGGAGCAGGCCGAACGCGAGCAGGCCGCCGTCGAGGCGAGCATCGCCGCCAGCAAGAAGCAGGCCGAAGAGCTCGTCGCCACCCAGCAAAGTCTCGAAGCGGAGGCCGTCGCGCAAGAGGCCGCGGTGCAGGACCTGGTCGCCCGCAACGCCGAACTGCAACAGGCCGCCGAGAAGGCGCTCGCCGACGACTTGGCCCGCTTCGCCGAACTGCAGGCCGAGGAAGCGTCCATCCAGGCCGAGCTGGTGCAGCGTGCGGGCGGGAACCTCGCCGGCGGGCTCTCCCGCGACGATATCGCCGCGCTCGT
Organism: Propioniciclava sp.; assembly: GCF_047602245.1. Taxonomy (GTDB): domain Bacteria; phylum Actinomycetota; class Actinomycetes; order Propionibacteriales; family Propionibacteriaceae; genus Propioniciclava. The sequence goes on along the minus strand of NZ_JASGHT010000001.1, from coordinate 1,441,335 downwards.
CGCGGCCGGGGCGATCTCTCGGAACCCGGCCGGCTACCCGCTGGTTGCCGACGGGCCGCAGCGCGTCCTGAGTGAGAAGGGGTTCATCCGGCCCGTCAAGGCCAGGCCGGGTTCGCCGTTCGGTCAGCGCTTCCACCCGATCCTGAAGTACTGGCGCCAGCACAACGGCACAGACTTCGGTGCCGCCTGCGGTACGCCGTTGTATGCCGCGCAGTCGGGCACCGTCGCGTCCGCACGGGTGCAGGGAGGATTCGGCAACTACGTGGTCGTCGATCACGGTGTGATCGGCGGGCGTTCGCTGATGACCGGCTACGCGCACATGTCATCGATGGCGGTCAAGGCCGGCCAGAAGGTGTCGATGGGCGAGTACCTGGGCACGGTCGGTACCACCGGCTTGTCGACCGGCTGCCATCTGCACTTGCAGGTCTACGAAAACGGCACACCGGTCAACCCGATGAACTACATCCCCTGACCTACCCGAAGCGGCCCGCGAGAGAACGTTCTCGCGGGCCGCTTCGTGTAGGTACCGGACGCCGGCGGCGTCAGTCGTCGTGCGGATGGATGCGGCGGGTGTCGTTGACGTAGGCGTAGTAGACGCCGATCAGGAACCCGCCGCCGATGAAGTTGCCGAGCAGCGCGATCGCGACGTTGCCCGCGGCCAGGCCGACATCGATGCCGTGCTTGAGGCCGACGATGGTGAACAGGACGGTGTTGGCGACCGAGTGCTCCAGGCCGGTGAAGGCGAAGATGAACACCGACATGCCCATCGCGAGGGCCATGGTGATCGCGTCCTTGATGAAGCCGTTGTAGACCAGCAGCATCGCGACGTTGATCATCAAATTACACAAGACGGCGCGCACGAACAGATCGCCCATGCCGCTGGCCGAGGTCACATATCCGAGCTTGGTGTCGACCGAGTGCAGCATCTGTTCAAGTGCGGCCTCCGACGGCATCGAAGAGAACTTGAGCAGGAGCGCGAGCAGCAGCCCACCCAGGAAGTTGCCCACGAAGCACAGCGCCAGCAGCGTGGCCGCGCGTGAGACCTTGACCCGCTTGTAGTAGACCGCGATCGAGGTCAGCATCATGTTCGAGGTGAGCAGCTCGGACTTGGTGAAGTAGATGAACACCAGCGCCCACCCGAACACGAGCGCCCCCAGGAACTTGCCCAGACCCTCGAACGAGACGGCATCGCTGGCCGGGATGCCGGCGAAGGTGCCCACGACGGCGTAGTAGGCGCTGTAGAACATCCCGATCAGGATCCCCGCCATCGCCGCACGTTGCAGGTACTGGATGGTGATGTTGCGCGACATCGCGATCTTCGTGTCCGCGGCGTCCAGAACGCTGTCGATGAAGAACCGGCCCGGGAACAGCTTGGAGGTGTCGGGTGACGTCATGATGCCCACTTTGGCAGTTGCTGACACCCCCCTGCGGTTTTTTCGGTGACGCTGAGACGTGTGGTGTCGCCCGGCCCGGCCGCTTCGGGCATCTGCGCACGTGTCGTGGGCCGAACCGACAAGATGGGCCTATGACCTCCACGATGCCGCAGCCCTGGGTCCGCCATTACCAGCCCGGGGTGCCGGCTCAGATCGAGGAGCCCACCGATTCGCTAGTCGCGCTGTACCAGCGGTCCGTCGCAGAAGCAGGCGACCGTGTCGCCACCGAGTTCTTCGGACGGGAGACCACCTACGCACAACTCGGCGAGCAGATCGAGCGTGCAGCCGAGGGACTGCGCCGGCTCGGCGTCCGCGCCGGCGATCGGGTCGCGCTCATGCTGCCCAACTGCCCCCAGCATGTGGTCGCCTTCTACGCCACCCTGCGGCTGGGGGGCGGTCGTCGTCGAGCACAATCCGCTGTACACCGAGCGCGAACTGCGGCACCTGTTCGAGGACCATGGCGCTCGCGTCGTCATCGCCTGGGACGCCGCCGTCGAGAAGCTGCACGCGATGCCCGGCGACGTCACCTTCGACCGGATCGTGGCGGTCAACCTGCTGCGCGCGTTCCCGCTCGTCAAGCGGCTCGCTCTTGGCCTGCCCGTCCCCAAGCTGCGCGCCACCCGTAACCGGCTCACCCGCCCGGCGTCCGGCACGATGAGCTGGGAACGGCTGCTGTCGGCACCCCGGCTGCCCGCCGGCCATCCGCATCCGTCGGTGAACGACGTGGCGGTGATCCAGTACACCTCCGGCACCACCGGGCAGCCGAAGGGCGCCATGCTCACCCACAAGAACCTGTTCTCGAACGCGCTGCAGGGTGAGGCGTGGATGCACGGCGCGCAGTACCGCGAAGAAGTCTTCTACGCGATCCTGCCGATGTTCCACGCGTTCGGCATGACCCTGTTCCTCACCTACGGCGTCCTCAAGCAGGGCCGGCTGGTGCTGTTCCCGTCCTTCGATGTCGACCTGGTGCTGGACGCCGCCCGCAAGCATCCGCCCACCGTCTATTGCGCGGTGCCGCCGATCTACGAGGCCACCGCGCGGCGTGCCCAGGAGCGCGGCATCAGCCTGCGCGCCGCCAAGTACTGCATCTCGGGGGCGATGACGCTGCCGGATTCGACCGTGGAGTTGTGGGAGTCGGTGTCGGGCGGCCTGCTGGTGGAGGGGTACGGGATGACGGAGGCGTCCCCGGTGTGTCTGGGCAACCCGTTCGCGCCCAGCCGCCGGACCGGGACGATCGGACTCCCGTTCCCGAGCACCTGGATGCGGGTGGTCGACACCGAGGACCCGGCCCGCGACGTCGCGCCGGGCGAACGGGGCGAGCTGCTGATTCGTGGCCCGCAGGTGTTCGGCGGCTACTGGCGCAACGACGAAGAAACGGCCAAGACGTTGTTGCCGGGTGGCTGGCTGCGCACCGGTGATGTCGTCGTGGTGGATGCCGACGGCTTCACGACCCTCGTCGACCGGGTCAAGGAGTTGATCATCACCGGCGGTTTCAATGTGGCGCCGTCGGAGGTCGAGCAGGTGCTCGCCCTGCACTCGGGCGTCCGGCAGGTGGCCGTGGTGGGGGTGCCGAACGCCGAGCACGGCGGCGAGCGGGTGGTGGCCGCCATCGTCGGTGAGCCCGAGGTGCGGCTCAGCGCCGACGACCTGCGCGCGTGGTGCAAGGAACGGTTGACCGGCTACAAGGTGCCGCGGGCGTTCTATCTCGTCGACGCGTTGCCCACCTCGATGCTCGGTAAGGTGCTGCGGGCGTCCGTGCGTGAGCAGATCGCCCCGCTCACCCCGATGCCGCTCGGCTGAGGAGCGGGTCGGCTCAGGCGATGCTGCCCCGGCGCACCAGGAATGTGTGCAGTCCCCAGCCGGAGAGCAGACCCAGCACCGTGAAGACGGCGTAGGGGAGGGCGTAGAGCATCCCTTCGATGTCGCGATAGAAGACGAGCGAGACCGGGAGCATCGCGAGCGCGTTGAGCGGGATCAGCACCCAGGCGAACCCATGCCGGTAACCGGCGACCGCGCTGGCCAGGAAGGTGAGCCCGGGGTTGAAGAAGAACAAATAGCTGATGATCACGCCGGTGAGGTAGTACGCGTCGGCGTTCGTGGCCCGGGCGATGCCCTCGTGCGCCCAGGGCAGCAAGAGATACAGCGCCGCCAGGATCAGCGCGTACGGCCACGCCGCGAACAGCCGGGTGAGCATGGTCCCTCCTCGGGTTTCGACGGTCAGGGTATCCGGTGGGTCGCGGGGTGAGTGGTCGAAATCTATGTCCAGATCGAGCCCTGTCGGCGTTATGCCTTGTCGCGGGGAGCCGTCTCGCAACTGGACATAGATTTCGACCATCTCACCGCGGCGCCGCCGTGGCCGGGATGCGAGCATCGGGCCGGCGACGGCCCAGTTCTGGGACCATGTCCGCCATGCAGCGATCAGTGAGCGCCGAGCTGACGGCCACCGTGACGATGCCCTCCGAACTGGTGCTCGCCATCGCCGTCGCTGAGGGGCTTATCCGCGAGGAGTCGCTGACCATCACCCTCGACGGCGCCCCGATTGAGGCCAGCGAGGTGCGTGCGCCGCACGGAGGCCGCTTGCACGTGCTCGACGACGTGCCGCCAGGGCGGCTCGCCGTCAGCTACCAGGCCACCGTCGACGGCGTCGCCGGGATCGAGCCCGCCGACGAGTTACGCCGCATCGAGTACACCCGGCCCAGCCGGTACTGCGACTCCGACAAGCTGATGCCGGTCGCCCAGGCCCACTTCGAGGACCTGCACGGCAAGGAACTGCTCGACGCCGTCTCGAGCTGGGTGGGCGCCAAACTGCTGTATGTGCCCGGGTCTTCGAAGCCGATCGACGGCGCCGTCGATACCTATCTCGCCCGCCAAGGCGTCTGCCGCGACTACGCCCACCTGGTGATCGCCTTGCTGCGCGGCCTCGGCGTTCCGGCGCGGCTGGCCGCGGTGTACGCGCCCGGGCTCAAACCGATGGACTTCCATGCCGTCGCCGAGGCCTACCTCGACGGGCAATGGTGGGTGATGGATGCCACCACGCTTGCCCCGCGGCAGACGCTGCTGCGCATCGCGACCGGGCGGGATGCCGCCGACACCGCGTTCCTCAGCACCCTGCGCGGGTCGATCGTGCTCACGTCGCTCTGCGTCACCGCCGCCGCCGACGATCTGCCCGGCGACGACCTGACCCAGTTGGTCGCGTTGCGCTGATCAGTCACGCCGGGGTGCGCGGTAAATCACTGCGCTCGATTCGGGGGAGTCCTCCGAAACATCAGTGGGACTGAGGTTTCGAGCCGCCCCTGATATTTGAGTGAAGCGATTGACTCTCCGGGCCGCGATGAGTCCGGGATCACTCGCCGAGGCGCCAGCCGGATGCGGCGTCCTGGTGATGCCAGAACTCGGCGAAACGCCCACCGGTGGCCAGCAGTTCGTCGACGCCGCCGTCCTCGACGATGCGGCCGTCCTCCAGGAACACGACCCGGTCGGCGGCCCTGATGCTGGCCAGCCGGTGAGCGACGATCACCCGGGTGCGCGGGGTCGGGTCGCCGGTCAGCGCCGCCGTGATCGCCCGCTCGTTCTCGGTGTCGAGCGCGCTGGTGGCCTCGTCGACCAGCAGCAGCGGCGCCGGCTTGATCAGCGCCCGCGCGATCAACACCCGCTGGCGTTCGCCTCCCGACAGCGTCGAGCCGCCCTCGCCGACCCGCGCGTCCCAGCCGTCCGGCAGGCGCCGCACCACGGGGGTGACCTGGGCCAGCTCGCCCGCCGCGGCCAGCGCCTGCGCGGGTGCCTCGGGATGCCCGGCCAGCACGTTTTCACCGATGGTTCCGTCGAACAGGTACGGCTGCTGGAACACCACGCTCACCAGCCGGCGGCGCGCGTCGGCGTCCAGCGTGGCGACATCGCGCCCACCGACCAGGATCAAGCCCTCCGATGGCGCATGCAGTCCGGCCAGCAGCGCGAGGATGGTGCTCTTGCCCGAGCCTGACGGCCCAACGATCGCGGTGGTGGTGCCCGGCTCGAGCCGCAGATCAAGCCCGTCCAGCACGCGCGGGGCGCTGACTGCCCGGGGACGGCCGGTCTCGCCGTTCACCCGGGGTGTGTCGCCGTAGGTGAAGCCGACGCCGCGCAGTTCGACCGCGACGGCACCCTCGGCCGTCCACGATTCCGTGCCCGCGGGAACCCGCGGCGCCTCCAGCACGGCGCGCAGCTTGCGCAGCATCCCGGCCGAGGACTCCACGCCACCGCTCAACTCGGCGAGCACGGTGAACGGTTCCAGGTAGCGCACGATCACCACGATGAGCGCGATCGCCTCGGGCACGCTCACCTGCCCTGACGCCGCGAGCCACACCGTCGTGCCCGCCAGCGCCACCAGCGCGAGTTGGCTGGCCAGGCCGAACAACACCTGACCGGGAATCTGCATCAGCAGCAGCCGCATCGTCGCCCCGTGCTGAGAGGCGAGAGCGGCGCCGACATGGCTCCGCTCGGGGTCGACCCGCCGCGCCGCCCGCAGCGCATGCTGGGTGCGGGCGAACTCGACGATCCGCTCGGTGAACGCACTGTTGGCCTCGGACGCCGCCCGGTCGGCCCCGCGTCCGAGCCGGCCGGCCGCGGCATAGGCGCCCCACAGCACCGGCACGGCGCCCAGCGCCACCAGGCCCAACGGGAGCGAGATCGGCAGCAGCGCCACCCCGATCGCGATGGGCAGCAGCAGCGCCCCCAGCACCGGCGCGAGCAGATAGATGATGACCCCCACCAGCTCCGGCCCGGTCGCGGCGACGCTCTGGCGTGCCGTCGCGGTGTTCTCACCGGTGAACCAGGTCAGGCGGATGCGGGTGAGCCGGTCGGCGATCGCGCGCTGTCCGGTGTCGAGCAGCCCGAACCCGAGGTCGTAGCCGATCTTGGCCGCGAACCAGTCGGCCACCCATCCTGCCGCGGTGACCAGGGCCAGAACCCCGACCCACCCCCAGGCGTCCGCCGGTGTGGGACCGAACAGCGCAGCGATGAGGGGAACCATCAGCACCGCTCCCACCGCGCGGGTGAGGACGCCGAACACGGTGAGGGTGAGATGCGCGACCACCGCGCCGCGGCTGTCGGCGGGCATCAGCGAGATGAGCGTGCGGATCATCGGTTCGCCTCCTTCAGCGGGGACGCGTCGGTGAGAGTGTGTCCTGTGTCGCCGTGGTCAGGTGGTGCTGAACCCTGGCTGCGTTGGTCGTCCGGCGTAGCGGCTGACTCTGGGGCTCGGGTGTGACCCTGGTGGTGGGCTGTTTCCGGGGTTCCTTCGTTGTGTCCCTGGTGGTGGGCTGGCGCTGGGGCTCGGTCGTGATCCTGGTGGGATGGCCCCGCGACTCCGACGTGGGGATTCAAGTGGTCGGCAGGGCTTGGGGGTTCGCCATCCTGTTCTTGGTCGGCTGGCCGGTGGGTGGTCTCGGCGTGCGAGCCGGCGTCCCAGAGGTCGCGGTAGCGGCCGCCTCGGGCGAGGAGTTCGTCGTGGGTGCCGGTCTCGGCGATGCGGCCGTGGTCGAGGACGACGATGCGCGTCACGCCCGTGATGGTGTGCAGGCGGTGCGCGATCACCAGGACGGTCCGGCCGGCGGTGAGCCGGTTCAATGCGCGCTGGACGAGGTATTCCGACTCGGGATCGGCGAACGCGGTCGCCTCGTCGAGGACGAGCACCGGCGTGTCGGCGAGGATCGCCCGGGCGATCGTCAGCCGCTGCCGTTCCCCGCCGGACAGGGCGGCGTCCGGGCCGAGGACGGTGTCGTAGCCGTCCGGCATCCGGGTGATGCGCTCGTGGATCTGGGCGGCGCGGGCGGCGTCCTGCACCTCGTCGAAGGTGGCGTCCGGCCTGGCCAGCGCAATGTTCTCGAACACGGTGCCCTGCACGAGCTGGCTGTTCTGGAAGACGAAACCGACCCGGGTGTACAACTCGTCGGCGCTCAGCGTGCGCACGTCGTCGCCGCCGATCCGGATCGCGCCCGCGCCGGCATCGTGGAAGCGGGCGAGCAGGGCGGCCAGCGTCGACTTGCCCGATCCGGACGGCCCGACCAGCGCGGTGACGGTGCCCGGTTCGAGGGTGAGCGAAATGTCGCTCAGCACCGGGACGCCGGGACGGTACGCGAAACCGACCCGGTCGAACTCGACCTGCCCGAGAGGGGGTGCGGACGCCGGGGGCGTCGCGGTGACGAGGTGGTCGGTGGTGAGGCTCGCGGCTTCTACTGCCGGATACGTCACAGGAATCGGGGCGCAAGTGCCGTCGCTGGATAGATGAGTGTGACGTTTCCGGCATTCAACGTCGTGCGGGCCGGATCCGGTCGCGGGGAGCGTCTCTAGTTCGGGCTCGTCGAGGGTGACTTGAATCCGGCGCGCGGCCGTGAGGCCGGCGCGCAGACCCGAGAGGCCGTAGCCGATGCCGAGCAGGCGGGCACCGAAGGTGGTGCCCAGCATCAGGAACGGCAACAGGGACGCCGGGGCCATCGATCCGCCCGTGATCAGCACGGTGCCCATCACGGTGATCAGCAGCAGGAACGTCGCCGGCCGGGTGGACAGGTCCATCACGGTCTTCTGCTTCACGAACGGACGCTGCCAGTCGTTGAGGAATCCGATGTACTCGCCCAGCCGCGCCCTGAACGTGGACGCCGCCGCGCCGCCGAACACCCGGATCACTGGCTGCCCCTCCAGATAGCCGCCGGCTTCGCTGTTCATCCGCTCGGCCCAGCGCTGCGCCTGGCCGGTCTTCGGCCCGGACGCCACGATCATCGCCCACATCGTCACGATGTAGACCAGCACCGGAATGAACAGGGTCAGCGCGATCCGCCAGTCGACCGCGAACAGGTAGACCAGCACCGCGACGGGCGCGACCACCGCGGCGACGGCGTCCGGCACCGCATGGGTGACCAGATAGTGCAGCGACAGCGTGTCGTCGGAGATGATCTGCTTCACCTGCCCCGACGTGCGCGCGTCGAACCAGCCCAGCGGCAGTCGCGCGAGCTTGGCCAGCAGCCGCTGCCGCACATCGCGCTCGAAGCGGGCGTCCACCGCGTGCAACCACAGCAGCAAGCCGGTCGCGAGCAGCACCCCGGACCCCATCAGCACGACCGCCGCGATGCCGACGGTCCACAGCGCGGACGCCTCGGCGCCGGTGAGCATCAGCCGGGCCAGTTCGGTGAGCAGGACGAACGGCGCCAACTGCAGCAAGGTGATGATCCCTTGCAGGACGCCGGCGAGGATCAGCGTCCTCTTCAGCGGCGCGATCAGCCGTCCGCCCGCCTGCGCACGCCAGGTTCCCCGGCGGGTGGCGCTGCCGGCAGCAGCGAGGTCGTTGCCGGGCGGCGAGGTTTCGATGTCAGTGGTCGAGCCGGCTCGGCCGGCGTGCCGGTGGGGATGTTCCCGCCGATGCGCGCTGCCGGCGCGGACGCCGCGGCGTCCGGCACGTTCTCGTGGCGAATTGTCGCCACGGAGGTGGTGTGGGAGGTGGTGTTCTCTTGCGTCTGGTTGCCGCGGTTCTTGCCCATCGAGCGGCCCTGGATCCAGTAGGCCTGGGCGTAGATCTCCGATTTCGGGAATCCGAACTCGTCGCGCAGCCGGGTGCGCACCGCCTTCAGCGAGGCCGACTCGCAGGCGACCCAGGCCTTCCAGTCCGACCAGTCTCGCGCTTCGAGGGACGCCGCCAGCGACTCGGCGTCGCGGCGCGGCACCCAGTGTGTGCGCAGCCGGGGATGACCCGGCAGGGGAATGAGGTGATCGGAGGGATCGTGCTCTTCGAGGTACAGCTCGATCGGCACCTCGGCGGGGATCGTGGTCAGGATGCCGGTGATCCCGGGAATGGAGGCCGAATCCCCGATCAGCAGATAGCCGGCGGGCAGATCGTCGGGCAGTTCGAACTTCGACGACCCGAGCGTCATCACCGGCACGGTCGCGCCCGGACCGACCGACGTCGCCCAGGCGGACGCCGGCCCGGCCGGGGTGTGCAGCACGAAGTCGCAGGCGAAGGCGCCGGTGTCGGGATCGGCCTCGGACAAGGTGTAGGCGCGCTGGTACTCGATGTCGCCGCCGTCGGGATCGGGGAACCAGAACCGCAGCCACGCCGTCGGCGCGGCGATCGCCTCGTCGAACAGGGTGGGCGAGGTCATCCGCACCCGGATGAAGTTCGGAGCCAGCAACTCGGTGCCCACCACCGTCGCCTGGTGGTCGCGCGCGCCGAAGCTGCGCATCACCGCCCCCTGGAAGCCACGCTTCGCCATCAAGCCCCACCTTTCGACAAACTTAGGTAATCCTAACTCGTGTGGCCCGGACGGCGGGTTCGATGAAAACCGCACGGACGGGCGCGCCGAGGAATACCCTGAAGGGGTGTCCGGTCAGCCCGCTGGCTAGGGCATCCACAACTGAAGAGCGCACCAGATACTGGAAGCCAGGTGTGATTCCTGCACAGTCCCGCTGCCGTGACGGGGGAGCGACCGAGCACGATGCCATTGGTGCGTGAGCACCGAGAAGGCGCTCGGCCGCGACGATCCCGGAGTCGGAATACTTGTCTGGTGCGCGTAGACGGTACTGCTTCTACGGGCGATGGAAGAGACCCTCCGACGTGACGCCTCGTCGCGCCGGCTCCACGTCACCCCAGCGGCGGTCCGTTCACCGATGAACGACAGGACTGGGCCCGTGAAGAAGCCGATCTATTTCGAGGAGATGCGCACCTCCTTGTACCCGACCGGCCTGCTGCACGCCTTCGGGGTGAACGGCAAGATCGCCGGCAGCGTCTTCGCCCTCGGCGAGATGGAGGACGTGATCGGCGTGCTGCACGCCCCGCAGGGCTGCGGCTACCACTACCGGTTCTCGGCCCGCCGCCGGCATTACCCCTACTTCCAGCTGATCTCCTCCGAGATCGGCGAGGACGACATCGTCCACGGTGGCGCCCACCAGCTCTACGACACCGTCGTCGACACCTGGCATCGCTACCGGCCGAAGCTGATCGTGATCATCCCGTCCCCGATCAGCGATGTGGTCGCCGACGACCTGGAGGCGGTCGCCCGGCGCGCCCGCGCCGACGGCATCAACGCGATCGCGATCGAGTCCGAGGCGTTCTCGCACCCCGACCGCGAGGCGGGCAACAAGCGGCTGGCCGAGACGGCCAAGCAGAAGTTCGGCCAGGGCAAGGGCGTGCCGTTCGACACGAAGGGCTGCGGGTTCACCGAGGCGCTCACCACGGTCGTCGACCAGGTGATGGAGCCGGCCGAACCGATCCCCAGGACGGTCAACATCGAGACCATCGCCTGGGGCGACTTCGGGTTCCTGCTCATCCCCGAGGTCGAGGCCACCCTCAACCGGGCGGGCATCACCGTCAACGCGTTCTTCCCCAGCACCGACCACGACGCGATCGTCCGGATGCCGCAGGGCGCGCTCAACATCGTCCGCCGGGTGAAGTGGGCGCGCGCGATGAAGCAGCGCTTCGGCACCCCGTTCCTGCAGATCACCAACAGCGGACGCTACGAGGGCCTGGCCGGGATCAGCACCTTCTACCGCGACATCGGCGAACTGCTGGGCGCCGAGCAGGACATGAACGCGGTGATCGCCACCGAAGAGGCCGCCGCCACGGACGCCACCCGCGACGCCCTCGCCGAGCTCGGCACCTTCCAGGTCGTGATCGCCACCCGCTCGCTGGCGTTGCTGCCCGGACTGGTCCGCCGCTACGCCCAGGACTACGGCCTGTCGATCGCCGCCTGCGTCGTCGACCTGAGCGACACCCGCCGCGCCGACATGGGCATCACCGACGACCTGCTCGCCAGCTTGACCGAGCGGGTGCACGAGATGCTGCGCGAGCATGCCCCGGACGCCCGCCTGCTGCTCAACCCGACCGGCGCCGAGGTCGACGCGCTGCGCCGCGCGACCCACGCGGTGGTCGGCAGCGACGACGCCGCCTGGGAGAAGCTCGGCATCCCGCTCGTCCACCCCCGCCACGAGGACATCTCGCTGACCTACCCGTCCTATGTGCGCAGCGTGATCCGCGTCCGCGACAAACTCCGCGAGGCGAAACCGCGCCCGCATCTGCTGCTCAACAAGCTCAGCTACGACGCCGAGATCCCGTTCCTGCTGGACGACCGCGACATGACGGCGTCCAAACAGATGTGGTCGCGGATGTCGCTGCGACGCAGGGAGGCGGTCCGGTGAAGACGAACCAGGGGTGCCGGCTGTTCGGCGCGTGCGAGGCGCTCGGCGGCATCGAGGGCAATGTGGTGCTGATCCATTCGGTGGTCGGCTGCCACTTCGGCATGCTCGGCTTCCACCTCACCCGCGACATGAGCACCACCAACCAGGCGTGCACGGTGGTCAGCGAGTCCGATGTCGTGTTCGGCGGTGAGGATTCGCTGCGCGCCGCCCTCGACCACGTGATGGAGTTGTACGACCCGGCGATGGTCACCATCGTCACCGGCTGCGTGCCGGCGATCATCGGCGACGACGTGCAGGCGCTGATCGACTCCTACGACGCGCCCGTGCCGATCCTCGCGATCGACGGCGCCGGCTTCAAGGGCCCGTTCGAACAGGGCTATGAGGACGCCCTCGCCGCGCTCGCCGACCTGCTGCCCGACGACGAGCCGGACGCCTGGGGCGAAGATCTGGACGCCTGGGGTGAGCAGGCGGGCGACCGCGTCCCCAGCATCAACCTGCTCGGCTTCAACCAGGACGACTACAAGTTCGACCAGGACCTCGCCGAGTTCCGGCGCATGCTCGGCGGCCAGGTCGCGCTCAACTGCGTGCCCGGCCGGTGCACGGTCGACGAGATTGCGGGTTTGCCGGACGCCGGCCTGACCGTCGTCCTCGGCCGCGGCCACGCGCTGGCCCGCGCGCTCAAGGAACGCTTCGGCGTCGATTGGGTCGAGACCGACTACCCCTACGGTGTCGAGGGCGCCGTGCGCTTCCTCACCCTCCTGGAGGAGCATCTCGGCGTCGACTACACCGACCACAAGCGCGAAATCCAGCAGCAGACGCTGACCAGGATCGCCACCGTCTTCCACTACCTGAAGTCGCTGTACGGACGCCCCTGCGCCGTCTTCGGCCAGGGCGCCCGCGCCCGCGGGCTGACCCGGTTCCTCGAAGAGGAGGTCGGCATGGAGGTCGTCCAGATCGGGCTGTTCGACGGCCCGCACGCCCGCGAGCGGATGATGGAACAGGCCGAGCGCGGCGAGGCGGCGCTGGTCTTCGGCAGCTCCTTCGAGGGCGAGATCGCCGACCGGATCGGCGTCCCGCTGGTGCCCTACCACTACCCGGTCTTCGACCGGCTCGCGCTCGCCGACACCCCCTATGTCGGGGCGTCCGGGGCGCTCGCCCTGATCGAAGACATGCTCAACGCCGTCGGCGCCGCCCGCGACCGGCGCACCCGGCTCTATCAGCGCACCCGGTTGGAGGTCGCCTCATGACGAGGATCCAGGTCAATATCGACGAGCACCCCTGCTTCGGCACCTCGGGTCATCACGAGTGCGGGCGCATCCACCTGCCGGTGGCACCGCGATGCAATATCAGCTGCAACTACTGCGACCGGCGGTTCCACTGCGTGAACCAGAGCCGCCCTGGTGTGACCCGCCGGGTGATGACCCCGGCCGAGGCGATGGACTTCATCACCAAGAACGACACCCCCGAGAACGCACTCACCGTCGCGGGCATCGCCGGCCCCGGCGAGCCGCTGTTCAACCAGCCCACCTTCGAGACGCTGCGCCTGCTGGACGACCATCACCCGCGGCTGACCAAGTGCATCAGCACCAACGGCCTGCTGCTGCTCGACAAGGTGGACGAGCTCGCCGCGCTGAACGTCTCCACGGTGACGGTCACCATGAACGCGCTCAGCGTGGAGACGTCCCGGCGCATCTACCGGCTGCCTCCGCGCCTGATCCGCGGCGCCACCGAGACCGAGATCCACCGCTACTTCCTGCAACGCCAGCAGGACGGCCTCACCGCCGCGGTCGAGGCGGGGATGATCGTCAAGGTGAACACGGTGCTGCTGCCCGGCATCAACCAGGACGAGATCAACGACATCGCCTGCTTCGCCGAAGAACGCGGCGCCTACATCATGAACGTGATGCCGCTGATCCCCCAGGGCAAGCTGAAAGACCTGCCCGCGCCCACCGTCCCGCAGGTCGCCTTCGCGAAGATCATCGCCGGACGGCACATGAATCTGCTGCAGAACTGCGGCCAGTGCCGCGCGGACGCCGTCGGCAAGCTCGCCGACGCCGCGGGGATGTGCGGCGCGGCGTGAAGAAGATCGCGATCTACGGCAAGGGCGGCATCGGCAAGTCGACGACGGTCTCGAACGTCGCGGCCGCGCTGGCCAGCCAGGGCAAGTCGGTGATGCAGATCGGCTGCGACCCGAAGGCCGACTCGACGCTCGGCCTGACCGGCGGGCAGCGGATTCGCTCGGTGCTCAGCGTGCTGCGCGAGCAGCGCGAGGGGGTGACCCTGGACGACATCACCGTCCGCGGCAGCCTCGGCGTGATCTGCGTCGAGTCCGGCGGCCCCAAGCCGGGCACGGGCTGTGCCGGACGCGGCATCGTCAGCGCGTTCGAGAAGCTCGAGGAATTGCACGCCCACCAGGTGTTCAAGCCCGACATGATCATGTACGACGTGCTCGGCGACGTGGTGTGCGGCGGGTTCTCGATGCCGCTGCGCCGCGGCTTCGCCGATCAGGTCTACATCGTCACCTCCGGCGAGATGATGTCGCTGTACGCGATGGGCAACATCGTCGAGGCCGTCCGCTCCTACAGCGGGCGCGGCTACGCCGAACTGGGCGGGGTGATCCTGAACAAGAAGGGCATCGCCGATGAGGAGGAGATCGCCCGCAAGGCGACCGCCGAGGTCGGCGTCCCGATCGTGTTCACCCTGGAGCGCGACCCGGTCGTGCAGCAGGCCGAGGCGCTGGCCACGACGGTGATCGAGGCGTTCGGCGACAGCGCCCAGGCGGACGCCTACCGCGCGCTGGCCGACCTGCTGCTCACCTCGCCGGTCTCCCAGCCCGATCCGGGCGAGGAGGAGCCCGGCTGGACCAGCGCGACCGGGCGCCGGGCGTCCGTCGGTGTGCGCGAGGTGCGCAAGCTCGCGCGGCGCAGTTCTCGTTGACAGCCGAACCCGCGTTCACTACGGTCTGTAGTAGATGTCGGTTGTCACCGGCGCACAACTGAAAAGGCGCACAGGTGGCACGCGAGTGCCTCCAAGGGAACGCAGTGCGATTCTGCGACAGTCCCCGCTGCTGTGAGAAGAACGAACGCTTCGGCTGCCCGTCACCGGGCAGAGCCATTGGGAAACCGAGAAGGCGAAGCAAGTAGGCCGCTTCGAGTCAGAAGACCTGCCTGAGCGCCGGAGCAAGGCCCCCCGGTGTGAGGCGGGACTGCGCGACAGCGCCAACAGGGCGCTGCCACGGTTTCTCGGAAGCCGGCGACTACTCGCGATCGCCGCCGGTTCACCGACGGGGACTTTCTCCACCCGAAACGGAGGATTTCCCATGAGACAACGAATGTCGAGAGTGTTCGGCGCGATCGTCGCACTCGTCGCGCTGGTCAGCTTCGCGGCCTGTAGTGCCGCCCCCAGTGCCACCGCACCCGGCCAGGTCGTCGGCCAGAAGGTCGAGAACCTGATGGTCGGCACCTTCTCCCAGCCGAGCACCAACAGCATCGTCAGCCAGGACGGCGCCCTCGGAAAATTCAACTACAACTCGATCACGTACGCGAACCTCTTCTACCCCGACCAGAATTTCCAGATCAAGCCGTACTTCCTGAAGAGCTTCACCGTCTCCCCGGACGCCCGCCAGCTCGACATGACGTTCCCCACCACCGCGGTGTGGCACGACGGAAAGCCGGTCACCGCTGAGGATCTGGTCTTCACCTTCGAATACCGCCGCGACGTGATGAAGTCGAAGGCGCTGGCGCACCTGACCGAGATCAAGGTCAACGGCCCGGATTCGATTTCGCTGATCTTCAGCGAACCGGACGCCTACTATTTCGTCCGCGTCTCCACCCTGACCGTGTTCGTGATGCCCAAGCACATCTGGCAGAACGTCACCGACTACTCCGGCTACACCGGTGAGGACCGCGTCATCGGCTGCGGCCCCTACAAGCTGGTCGGTGAAGACAAGGACGCCGGCGTGCTCAAGTTCGAGGCCGTGCCGCAGAACAACTACCTCGGCGACCTGACCGTCGACGCCATCACGATGAAGTCGTACTCGACCCAGGACGCCGTCTTGATGGCGCTGGCCAACGGCGAGATCGACGTCATGTACGACTACGCCACCCCGGTGCCGAACACGATGCTCGAGATCGTCAAGGGCAACGACAAGGTCGACCTGGGCCAAAGCGACTACATCGGCATGAACCAGGTCACCTTCGGCATGGCGCGCGGCGCCAACCAGGTCAAGGAGTTCCGCGAGGCCACCGTCCGCGCCCTCAACTGGAGCCTGCTCGCCCAGGTGATCAACGGTGAGTACGGCCAGATCCCCAGCCGCGGCGTCATCGCGCCGCCCGCCATCGGCTTCGACGACTCGATCCCGAAGATGACCCAGGATGTCGACGAGGCCAAGAAGATGCTGGACGCCGCCGGGTTCGCCGACGTCGACGGCGACGGCCTGCGCGAGATGCCCGACGGCAGCAAGCTGCGCTACAAGGTCACCTCGCAGTACGCGCAGAAGAAGCAGATGGTGCTCAACCGCATCGGCGACGTGATCGCCTCCAGCTTGCGCGACGTGGGTGTGGACGCCTACCTCGACCAGGAGTCGCTGGCCAGCGACGAGGCCAATATGGCGATGATCAAGGCCAACGACTACGACATGTTCATCGGCTACACCACCACCGGCGTCGCCACCTACCAGACCCCGATCTGGTACTTCCTGAACCGCTCCCTGGTCGGCAGCGGCGCCCGCGCCTGGGGCGATTCGTACCAGAACGATGATCTGGACGCCGCCTACCTGAAGCTGATGAAGGCCGTGAACGACGACCAGTACGCCGCCGCCGTCCGCGAACTCCAACAGCAGATGGACAAGCAGATGATCGGGTTCGCGGCCGGGTGGGAGCAGTCCTTCTTCCCGTACCGCACCGACCGCCTGCAGGGGTTCAAGAACTACCCCTCGATCGGCGCGATCCACGCCGAGACCTTCTACCAGATCACCAAGAAGTAGATCTGGTGGGGCCGCGTTCCCCGCTCGCGTGGGGCGGGGAGCGCGCGTGACGCCCCTGGACGGCCGGTCCCCTTTCCGCGCGGGAACGGGAAGGGGACCGCAGTCAGGCCGTCCGTGTGGGGCGCGGTGCTGCCTCGCTCTCGCGCGGGAGCGAGGCAGCACCGGTGCACCCGGGTGAGGGGGCCGCTGTGGTGCGGCGGTGTCCGGTCTCGCCGGGCCGATGAGTGGGACGTGCGGGCCGCGCCCGCGGCGTCCGGATATGAGGAGCATGACGAGAAAGATCCTGACCAGCGTGGCGGTCGCGATCGCCACCGTCTGGGTGATCGTCACCATCAGCTTCCTGATGGTGCGGTTCATGCCCGGCGACCCGTTGATGCACCTGGTCGGCATGGACCGCTATTACCAAATGCTGGAGGATTCGCCCGCCGAATTGGAGATGATCGCCGCGCGGTACGGGCTGAACGACTCCTTGGGGCAGCAGTACCTCAGCTACCTGCACAGCATCGCGACCCTCGATTTCGGCCTGGCGTACTCCAACAACCAGCCCGTCCTCGACAATGTGATGAACCGCATCGGCTGGACGCTGGTGCTCAGCATTCCCACCTTCATTCTCGGCACGCTGCTCGGCGGCTGGCTCGGCGTCCTGGTCGGCTGGAAACCGGGCGGACGCCTGGACCGGATCGTCACGCCGTTCATGCTCTTCCTCAACACGATCCCGTCCAACGGTCTCGGCATTCTGGTGCTGGTCGTGTTCGCGTTCCGGCTGCGCTGGTTCCCGGTGAACGGGATGACCTCCGGTGGTCTGGAAGGCGTCGCGCGGATCGTCGACATCGCCTGGCACGCCACCCTGCCGTTGACGCTGATGGTGCTGTTCCGGACGGCCGGAAACTGCCTGCTGATGAAGAGCGCCGTCTCGCAGGTGCGCAACGAGGAATACGTCGTCACCGCCTATTCGAAAGGGCTGTCCGGACGCCGGGTGCTGGCCCGGCACGTGGTGAAGAACGCGATGCTGCCGTTCATCACGAGCCTGAGCATGCAGTTCGGTCACCTGGTGATGGGGTCGCTGATCCTGGAGGTGATCTTCGGTTGGAAAGGCATGGGCAATCTGTTCTTCACCGCGGTCAACAACCGTGACTTCCCGACCGCCCAGTTGTGCTTCCTGGTCACCGCGGTGTGCATCGTGGTCGGCAACCTGATCGGTGACATCGCGATCGCGCTGATCGATCCCCGGATCAAGGAGGATGTGGGTGAGTATCGCCGTGACGATGCGACCGCGGTCGGTGTTTAGGCCCAACCGTGCGATGCGGTGGGGCCTCGGCGTGGTCGGGTTCTTCCTGCTGGTGGCCGCGTTCGCGCCGCTGCTGGCCCCGCACGACCCGACGGTGATGGGCCTGCCGATGCAGAAGCCGTCGCGCGAGCATCTGCTGGGCACCAACGACGTCGGCCAGGACATCTTCAGCGAACTCATCTTCGGCACCCGGGTGTCGCTGCTGATCGGGGTGTTCGCGGCGGTCACCGTAACCGTGGTGGCGTCCTCGCTGGCCCTGCTCGCCGGCTACTACCGGGGCGTGGTCGACACGCTGGTCACCGCGTTGACCAACGTGACCATGGCGCTGCCCAGCCTCGCGCTGACCGTGCTGCTGGTCGCCTACCTCAACCCCGGCAAGTGGAGCATCATCATCGCGATCAGCGTCACCGGCTGGCCGGCCACGCTGCGCATCCTGCGCTCCCGCGTCCTGCAACTGTGCGAGCTGCCGTTCGTGAAGGTAGAGAAGTCGATGGGCGTCGCGTCGCCGGTGATCATGGCCAAGCACCTGCTGCCCAACATCAGCGACATCGTGCTCACCCGGGCCGCGCTCGCCGTGTCGTCCGCGATGGTCACCGAGGCCGGGCTGAGCTTCCTCGGCCTGGGCGACGGCGGCGAGAAGAGCTGGGGAACCATGCTGCACTACGCCTTCTTCCAGAACGGCGTCGTGCGCGGCTACTACTGGTGGTACCTGCCGCCGATCGTGTGCATCTCGGTGGCGGTGCTCGGATTCATGCTGGTGGGCTACTACGGCACGCAGCGGACCGATGCGGGGATCCATGCTTGACCTGATCTCAGTGTCCGTCGAGTTCAGCTCCGGAGGCGGCGTGCTGGCCGTCGACGACGTCACGTTGACCATCCCGGACGGCGACAAGCTGGCCATCCTGGGCGAGACCGGCAGCGGCAAGAGCGTGCTGCTGCTGGCCATCCTGCGGCTGCTGCCGCCCAGCGCCCGCGCCAGCGGGCAGGTCCTGCTCGACGGCGAGGACCTGTTGTGCGCCGATCCGCGGCGGATGCGCCAGGTGCGCGGCGGCCTGATCTCCTACGTGCCCCAAGGCGGTGGCGGCAGCCTGAACCCCCTGCTCACCGTCGGATTCCAGGTGGGGGAGCCGCTGATCGAACACCGCGGCGCCAGCAAGGCGGCGGCGATCGCGGCCAGCATCGGGCTGCTGCGCCGGTTCCACCTGGTGCCCGCCGGCGAACTCGCGCATGCCTACCCGCACACCTTCAGCGGCGGCATGCGCCAGCGCGCCATGGTCGCGATGGGCATCGCGGCCGGCGCCCGGATCGTGCTGGCCGACGAACCCACCAAGGGCCTCGACCCGCGGCGGGTCGCCCTGGTCGAGGACGCCTTCGGCCAGTTGGCGGACGAAACCGTCGTGTGCGTCACCCACGACCTCACCTTCGCCGAACGGGTCAGCCGGCACATCTGCGTGATGTACGCCGGACGCCAGATCGAATACGGCCCCACCGCCGAGGTCTGCGCGCGTCCGCTGCACCCCTACACCGCCGACCTGGTTCGTGCATTGCCCGAGAACGGCATGGTCTACGCAGGGCCCGATCCGGAGCCCACGGCATCTGCTGGATGCCCCTATCGGACGATGTGCCGCGACCGGTTCGCGGCGTGCGCGGAGTCGCCGCCGACGTTCGACGTCGAGGGCCGGAAGGTGAGGTGCTGGAAATATGCTCCTGGCCACTGAACGACTCACCAAGGCGTATCCCGGTTCGCGCGGCCGGCTCGCGGTGAGCGAGGCCGATGTCACGCTGAACCGCGGCGAGACCGTCGGGCTCTACGGGGATTCGGGCAGCGGCAAGTCCACGCTGGGGCTGATGATCGCCGGGCTGCTCAAGCCGAGCGCGGGACGCATTCTTTATGACGGGCGCGAGGTGTCGATGCCGTTCCGCGGCGAGGTGCGCCGCAACATCCAGATCCTGTTCCAGCATGCCGAGACCGCCTTCAACCCGGCGCTGATCCTGCTGCGGAGCATGGTCGAGCCGTACAAGCTGCACGCCCCGCCCTACTCCTACGAGCGGCTGGTCGCCGACCTGGAACCGTACGGGCTCCGCGAGGAACACCTCTACCGCCATCCCGACCAGCTCAGCGGCGGCGAACTGCAGCGGGCCGCCCTGGCCCGCATCCTGACCATCCGGCCGGACGTGGTGGTGCTCGACGAGCCGACCAGCATGCTCGACCTGATCACCCAGGCGCAGATCATGGACATGCTGCGCGGCTACCAGGAACGCCACGGCACCTCGTACGTGCTGATCTCGCACAGCCGCGCGCTGTGCGAGCTGATGTGCGACCGCATCTACCGCGTCGACGACGGCGTGTTCACCGAGGAGGCCCGATGACCGGGGACGACTGGCCGGCCTGGGAGGTCCTGCTGCTACCGCTACCTCACGCCCGAGGTGCGCACGTGCGCCCCGTGCCCGCTGAATTCGTTCGAGGAGACGACCGAGCTGTACCGGGCCAGCGCCGAGAAGTACCTCGCGCGTACCGCTGCCGAGCAGGCTTAGCCGCACGGCGGCAGTAAATCACTGCGCTCGATCTGAGACCGAAGCTCCCAAGATCAGTCCCACTGATGTTTTTTGAGGCCCGTCGATTTCGAGTGCAGTGATTTGTCGCCTCCATCTGGTCGCGCGCGTTAGCGCCGAGTCTCCGACCTATTTGTCCGGTCAAGATCAGTCCGTGCAGCGGATGGGGCGGTCGCCGAACCTCCTCGCCGTCCCGGAGGGTGGTTCGAGCGCGCCCGTCATGCGGGGTGAGATGCGGAACGGGCCGATGGTTTCGGTGGTCCGCAGGGCGCTCCTCGTGCGGGGAGGAGATGGCTAGACTCCCTCCGTGGGCGCACCCTGCTGGGCCCTCATTTCCTCGGTGTCAGGGAGGAGCCGCCGTGGTCCGTCGTCCCACCCAATCCGATGTCGCCCGGGTCGCGGGCGTGTCGCGCGGCGCGGTTTCTCTCGCTTTGTCCTCTTCCCCCGGTGTCGGGTCCGCGACCCGTGAGCGCATCCTGCGGGTCGCCGACGAACTCGGGTATGTGCGCAATCTCAGTGCGGCGTCCCTGGCCGGACGGTTCGACGCCACGCTGGGGGTGGTCTTGCCGAACCTGCGCAATCCGTTCTTCGAGGCACTGGTCGCGCAGGTGCAGCGATGGGGTGTCGAGGCCGACCTGCTGCCGTTGTTCGTCACCTCGCTCGACGAACCCGCGCGCGAAGTCACGGTGATGCGCAAGCTGCACGAGCTCCGGGTGGCCGGCGTCGTGGTGGCCTCGCCGGTTTCGCCCGCGGCGGATCTGGTCGCGATGTCCGCCCGGCTCCCGCTCGCGGTGATCGGCATCGCTAGTCCGGGCGGGAATGTGGACGCGGTGTTCATGGACGAGAATCATGCCGCGCGCCTGGTCTCCCACCATCTTCGCGCGCGCCGGTGGCGTCGCGTCCTGCACCTGTCCTCCCCGCATGCGCCCGACGACATCTGGATCGCCCGCCGTCGCCAGGCGCTGGAATCGGCCTGGGCCGGCCTGCCCTTCGCGCACGAGGCCATCCCGCCCGGCGGCCTGATCCAGCCCGTCATCGACGCCCATGACCCCCGCAACCGGGACGAACCGCTGGCGATCATCGCCCACAACGACCTCTTGGCCACCGATGTGACGACCGCCGTCCAGGGCTTGGGTCTCGTGCCGGGGCGTGATGTCGCCATCGTCAGCTTCGATGACACGCACATGGCCGCGCGTCCCGAATACAACCTGACCTCGGTCCGCCAGGACGCCGATGCGCTCGCCTCGGCGGCGCTCGGCATGCTGCGCGAGCGCGGCGAGGGACTGGAGGCTCCCGGCCGCGAGGTCGTCGTGACACCCACGCTCACCGTGCGTAGCTCGTCCTGATCCGCACCAAGCTCCCCTAATGTTCTGACAAATCGTTGACAGCCTCACGGAGGGCTGCCAGGCTTGAACCACGGCGCAACGAACGCGCGTTAGTAGTCGGGCGCCGCGTTCCGTCGTCAACGAACGAAACCGGAAAGGCTTCTTGTTATGTCCATGAATCTGGGTGCGTACACCGCGTGCCTGCACAACTACCAGCTCGATGAGGCGCTGGACATCCTCAAGGGTGCGGGTCTCACCGGTGCCGAGGTCAACGTGGGTGGTTTCATCCCGTCGCCGCACGCCCCGGTCGACCTGCTGATCAGTTCCCAGTCGGCTCGCGAGGACTACCTGGGTGTCTTCGCGAGCAAGGGGATGCGCCTGGCTGGGCTCAACACGTCCGGCAACCCGCTGAGCCCGCTGCCCGATGTCGGCCCGCGGCACGCCTACGACCTGCGCCGCGCGATCGAGTTGGCCGGCAAGTTGGGTGTGGGGGAGATCGTCTGCATGTCCGGCACCCCCGGCTCTGATCCCGACGCCAAGTACCCGTCCTGGGTGGTCAACCCGTGGAACGGCGTCGATCTGGAGATCCTCGCCTACCAGCACAGCGTGCTCGACCCGTTCTGGCGCGAGATGGACCTGCGCGCCCAGGACGCCGGCGTCAAGCTCGCCCTCGAACTGCACCCGCACAACGTGGTGTTCACCCCGCAGAACTTCCTGGAGTTCGCCGACCGGATCGACGCCAAGAATGTCGGCGTCAACATGGACCCCTCCCACCTGATGTGGCAGGGCATGGACATCGTCGCCTCGATCAAGGCCCTCGGCCGCCACATCGTGCACGTGCACGCCAAGGACGCCAAGATCTTCCCCGGTGTCGCGACCCGCGGCGTCCTCGATTCGAGCTTCGGCCCGGTTCCGGACGATCCGGCGAAGCGGACGCCCACCGGCATGGAGCACTACTGCTCCTCGTGGCCCGAGGATGCCGCCTGGCGCTTCGTCGCGATCGGCAACGGCCACGACGTGCCGTGGTGGACCGAGTTCCTGCGCGCCATCGCCGAGATCGATCCCGAGATGAACATCAACGTCGAACACGAGGACGCCTCGTTCGGCCAACTCGAGGGCATCTCGTTCGCCGCCGCCAACCTGCTGGACGCCGAAAAGGCCCTCTGACCAGGGCGATCATCTGAGAAGACGTGCCGAGGTCGGCAATGAGCCTGCCGTCCTCGGCTCAGCGAGCGGCCGGTTCGCGGATCCTCCGCGGGCCGGCCGCATTCATGCGGGCTCCAGTGTGGGCAAAATGTGCTGCTCATTCCGCGCGGCCCGCCCAAATACGCAGTCCCACTGTGTTTTTCGGCGAGGTGGCGCCGTTGAGCAGCACGATTTTTCACTTCGGCGGGGTGCATAGCGTCGGCGTCGGCGTCGGCGCTGGTGTAGGCGTGGCGCGGTCGAGCAGCGCGATGCCACCCTCGGCGGAGCCGCGAGGTCAGCGTCCGCCGCGGGTGTAGATGCGGCGCACCAGATCCTCAATGGCGGGTTCGGCGAGGGAGAGCTCGATCACCTCAGCTTGGCCCTGCACCGCGGCCAGCACATGCGCGGCCGACAGGTAGCGCGGCGCGAACGCGATCGACAATTGGGTGCCGTCTCCCTCAACTGCGCCGACCCGAGCATGGTCGGGCAGCCGGAGCGACGCGACGTCGACCGGGGTGGCGAGGTCGACGATGAGGATGCGTTCGGCGTCCGTGGCGGCGGCCAACTCGGATTCGGTGCCGTCGAAGGCGACGCGTCCGGAATCGATGACGACCATGCGGTCGCACAGGCGCTGCACATCGCCCATGTCGTGGGTGGTGAGCAGCAGCGTGGTGCCGCGCTCGGCGCGTTCGCGGATCAGGAAGCGGCGCAGGTTCTCTTTGCTGATCATGTCGAGCCCGATGGTCGGCTCATCGAGCACCGCCAGCGCCGGCGAATGCAGCAGCGCAGCGGCCACCTCGCCGCGCATCCGCTGGCCCAACGACAGGTTGCGGACGGGCCGCTGCAGGAAGGCTGCCAACTCCAGTTCGTCGACGAGCAGGTCGAACCGCCGCCGCCATTCGGCACCGGGAATCCGGTGCATGGCCGCCAGGATCGGGAACGATTCGGCCAACGGCAAGTCCCACCACAAGGCGGAACGCTGCCCGAACACGACGCCGATCTTCCGGGCCAGCGCCCGCCGGTCGGGCACCGGACGTAGTCCGCACGTCCGCACCCGGCCTGAGGTGGGGGTCAGGATTCCGGCGATCATCTTGATCGTCGTCGACTTCCCCGACCCGTTGGCACCGATGTAGCCGACCGCCTCGCCCCGCTCGACGCGCAGGGTGAGCCCGTCGACGGCGCGCACGATCCGCCGCGTCCGGCGTAGCCCACTGCCGTCGTAGGCGACATACTCCCGCACCAACTGGTCGGCCTCGATGATCATGCTCACCCTCCTGCTCCCGTGTAGCGGCGGACGCCGGCGCGCCAGATCAACAGCACCACGGCCCACAGCACGATCCCGACCGGAATGCCGAGCCAGGCCATCACCGGCGACATGAACGCGGGTAGCGGCGTGCCGAGCAGCACCGCTGCCGGCGCGTAGGCGACCAGGGTCGCCGGTACCACGAAGGTGAACAGCACCCGTAGTGGTGTCATCAACGCGCCCGCCGGAACCGAGCTGACGTAGCGTCCGCCGTAGACGAACGCGTTGCCGGCCTGCTGGCCGTCCAGCACCCAGAAATGCAGGCATCCCGAGGCCAGGAACAATGCCCCGAAGATCAGGACGCCGCCCACCGGCGCCAGCACGGCGAGCGCGACCAGCGCGGGCGTCCACTCGACCCCGCAGATCCCCAAAGCGAACAGATAGGCGGCCAAGCCGAACCCGGCGCGTCCGAGACGGCGCAACTGCACGTCGGCGGTGACAAGCTGCAACAGCAGCGGGGTGGGCCGGACGAGCAGCGTCTCCAGGCGTCCCTCACGGATGAAGGAGTGCATATTGTCGAGCTGTCCGAACAGCATGTCGGCCACCCCGAATGCCGCGCAGGACAAGCCGTAGACGACGGTCGCCTGCGCGAGGTTCATGCCGCCGAACACGGGCGCGTTGTGCAGCAGCACGTAGATCTCGACGAACTCGGTGGCGGCCAGGATGAGTTGGCTGACCAGGTCGGCGGCGAAGCTCGACCGGTAGCTCGCCTGGGCGCGCAGGCGGGCGCCGACCATCGTCCGCACCATGAACCACCAGCTCACCGGGCGCATCTCGGCGTCCGTCGTACGCGACTCAGCCACCCTGGATCACCAGCTTCCGGGTGCCGCGGTGCAGCATCAGCTGGGCTGCCGCGATGAGCACGATCAGCCAGGCCGCCTGAATGCCGACCTCGCGGACGCCGGCCACGCCCATCAGCACGTCGATCGGCGTCTGGAACATCGACGGGAACGGGCTGGCGTCCGCGATCGCCCGTAGCCAATCGGGAAACCACGACACCGGCACGAGCAGCCCGGTGAGCAGGTTCATCACGATCATGAACAGGTTCGTGTAGCCGCGGATCTCCACCACCCACAGCGCGAGCAGGTTCACCAGCGTCCAGGCCAGGAACCCCAGGCTGACCCCCAACACGAGCGCGACCGGGAACAGCAGGTAGGGCAGCGGGTGGTTCGGCAGCGCGAGGCCGGTGGTCAGGGCGCCGACGGCCAGCATCGGCACCAGCCGGGGCAGCAATTGGGACGCCGCACGGCCCAGGTCGGCCGCCCACCACTGGCCGAGTGCGCTGACCGGACGCAGGAAGTCCATGGCGATGTCGCCGGACTTCACCCGCGCGGCGATGTCGGTCATGCCCCACAGCGGGATTGCGCCGAGCAGTCCCTGGCCTAGCCACACGTAGGTGGACGCCTGCTGCAGGTCGTAGCCGCCGACCGCGGTTCCGGCGGTGGTGATCGTGGTCATCAGCAGCGAGGCGCGGATGAACCCGAACGCCCCGTTGGCGACCAGCGCCGCGGCGATGGCGGTGCGGTAGCGGGCGTAGCGGCGGTAGCCGCCCTTGGCCAGCTCCCAGTACGCGCGCACCGGCGACAGCTTATCCGGGCAGGAGTTTCGTGTGGATGCCTGGTGAGCCCCGATCGGGAATGAGGCGGGGGAACCGTGGCGGCGAGGCCGGCGACGCCCGGCTTGACGAGCTAAATACCCCCAGGGGTATAGTCCCTCCAGCACGAGATACATCGAGGGGTACGACCGCGACGAAGGGACGACCATGTGTCGAGCAGTGAAGTGCCGAACCTGCGGCAAGACCACCTGGGCCGGCTGCGGCCAGCACGTCGACATGGTCAAGGTTGGCGTGCCGGCCGCTAACTGGTGCGGTGGCAAGCACACTCAGGCGCAGTTGGACGCCGCACAGGCCGATCAGGGCGGGTTCCTCGCCCGGCTGCTGGGCCGCTGACCTCAGCTTGTTCGCGGTCAGGGTGACGCTGGCGTACTCCCCTGATCGGCGAACGTCTCAGCGGCAAGGATGCGCCCGGCGATGTCGGGGGGCTTCGTCCGGTGCGCATCCTTGCCGAAGGCTCTGCGTGAGTCGCCGCGGCCGGCATGGCCGGCGCTCTGCCGAACCCTGCGTGCGCCTCGCCCTCGCCCGTGAAAGGAACCATCCATGCGTCTGCTGCACCGGCTGTCGATTCCCGCCGTGGTCATGTTGTTCGGGTTGACCGCGTGCGCGCCGCCCGGAGGCGAGGGGCGTGTCGAGGTTGGTGAGCACACGGTCATCCTCGACGTGCGGACGCCGCAGGAATGGGACGCCGGCCACCTCGACGGTGCCCGCCTGCTCGACTTCAACGCCGGCGACGTCGCCGCGGCCGTCCCTGATCTCGATCCGGACGCCAAGTATCTGGTCTACTGCCGCTCCGGCAACCGCGCGGGCCAGGCGAAAGCGCTGATGGAGCGCGCGGGCTTCGCCGATGTCACCAACGTGGGCTCACTGGAGTCCGCCGCCTCTGCGACGGGCTTACCCATCGTCCGCCAGGCGCCCGCGACCTGCGGCGTGATCTCGACGGCGATCTCAAAGCTGTCAGCGGAGACGCCCAACTGGGAGGGGATTGGTACCCGCACCTCTCGCCGCCCGGTTTCCGTGCTGTCGCCCTGTTTCCTACCCGGGCGAACGTGACGACACCGGGCGACGTGGCGGGTGAGTGTGCGTAACCCGGGCGAAGGTGACCACACCGGGCGCGCGAGTTCAGGTCTACCCGGACGCCCGGTGCACCTAGGGCACCAGGGTCCAACCGGACGCCTGGGCGCGGCTGTTCCAGAAGTCGCGGTAGCGGCCGTCGGTGGCGATCAACTCGTCGTGGGTGCCGGACTGGACAACGGTGCCGTCGTCGCCGAGCACCACGATCGAGTCGGCCGAGCGGATCGTGTCGAGTTTGTGCGCGATCACCAGCACGGTCGAGCGTTGGCGTAGCTCGTCGACGGCGCGGATGATATTGGCCTCGTTCTCGGGGTCGAGGGCCGAGGTGGCTTCGTCCAGCAGCACGATCGGGGAGCCCTTCAGCAGCGCCCGCGCCACCGAGACCCGCTGGCGCTCGCCGCCTGAGAGGGCGCGTCCGCCTTCGCCGACCAGAGAGTTCCAGCCGTCGGGCAGCCGCTCGACGATCTCGCTGACGCCGGCCAGGTGTGCGGCGCGGGCGATGTCGGCGTCCGTCGCCGACGGGTTGCCGACCAGCACGTTGGCGCGCAGGGTGTCGTCGAACAGGTAGACGTCCTGGAACACCATCGACAGCTGGCCCATCAACTGGTCGATGGGCTGGTCGCGGACGTCCACGCCACCCACCCGGACGGTGCCGGCCTCGACGTCGTAGAACCGCGACACCAGCCGCGCGATCGTTGTCTTGCCCGACCCGGACGGCCCCACCAACGCGGTCATGGTGCGCGCCGGCACCGTGAACGACACCGAGTCGAGCACCGGGACACCCGGCGTGTAGCTGAAGCTCACCCGGTCGAGTTCGATCTGCCCCGGTGCGGTCAGTGACACCGGCGACGCGGAACCGCCGAGCACCGGCGCGGTCAGCAGTTCGTCGACGGTGGCGACGTTCTGGCGCTGGGATTCCAGCCCGAGGCGGTGCTCGCTGATCTCGGCGAGCACCTGGTTGAAGCGCAGCGCGATGCCGATGAACGCGAACGCCTCCAGCGGCCCGAGTTGCCCACCGAGGGCGAGTCCGGCGGCCGTCATTACCAGCACGACCACGACACCCTGCGTGCCGACGCCGCCGAGCAGGTTGCCGCCGACGGAGTACCACAGGTCGCGGCGCGAGGCGGCGCGCTCGTCGTCGAGGGCGTCGAACAGCGGCGGGAAGTCGCCCGCGCGCCCGGATGAACGCAACGCGGCCTGGTTGGCGGAGAACTCGACGATCCGCGCCGACAGTTCCTTGCGCGGCGGCTCGACCAGGGTCATACCGACCCGGGCCAGCCGGGTCGCCGCCCACGACAGCCCGGCGAACACGGGAATCGCGAGGGTCAACGACAAGCCGAGCCACGGCTCCCAGAACCAGGCGCCGATCAGCAGCACGATCGCCGAGGTGGCGCCCACGTAGACGGGGTAGACCATGTGCGCGACCGCGCCGGCCAGGCCGAGGACGCCGTCGCTGGCCAGCCGGGACGCCGTCGCCGCGAACCCCGACCGGAACCAGCCGAGCGGCAGCTGCGCGATCCGGTCGCCGACGGCGCGGTGGATGGTGCAGATCATGTCCATGGCGGCACCGAAGTTCTCGACGACCTGCACGTAGCCCAGCGCCAGGTTGACCACGGCGAGGAGGCCCAGCACGATCAGCCAGCCGCCGATGCCGAGGCCCCACACCGCGGTCCCGGACGCCAATGCCGTCACGGCCGGCAGCAGCGCCAACAATGCGACGCCCTGGATGACGCCGAGGACGACCGCCAACACCAGGCTCACCGTGAAGCGCGCCCGGCCGCGCTCGGTCATCAGCCGCCGGAAGTTGGTGATCATGCCGCTGGACGCCCGGCGTCCGGTGGTGGTGCCGGTCATGCCTGCTCCTCCTCGTCGTGAGTACGGATGCCGTGCCACAACGCTCGATAGTGCGGTTCGTCCGCGAGCTCGTCGTGGGTGCCCTGGGCGACGACGCGGCCGCGGTCGAGTACGACGATCCGGTCGGCGCCGACGATGGATGCCGGGCGGTGCGCGATCACCAGGACCGTCCGCCCACGGGCGAGCCGGGTCAGGGCCGCCTGGATCTCGGCTTCGGATTCCGGGTCGGTGAACGCGGTCGCCTCGTCGAGGATCAGCACCGGGGCGTCTGCGAGCAGCGCCCGCGCGATGGCGATGCGCTGCTTCTGCCCGCCGGACAGTTCGGTGTCCTGGCCGACGATGCTGTCGTAGCCGTGCTCCAAGGCGTCGATCTCGTCGGCGATCCGGGCGGACGCGGCGGCCTCCCGGATCTGCGCGTCGGTGGCGTCCGGCCTGGCCAGCGCGATGTTGTCGCAGATCGACATCCGCATCAGCTGCGGATCCTGCAGCACGAACGCGACCGTCCGGTACAGCACCGCAGACGGGATCGACCGCAGGTCGACGCCGCCGAGGGTGACGCGCCCGGCGTCCGGATCCTGGAAACGCGCGACCATGGTGGCCAGCGTCGACTTGCCCGACCCGGACGGCCCGATCAGCGCGGTCACCGAACCGGCCGGCAGGGTGAGCGTGACGTGGTCGGCGGCCAGCGTGTCGCCGTAGGAGTAGCTGACGTCCTCGAAGCGCACCTCGTCGGAGGCCGGCTTCTCGGGATGTGCGGGTTCGGGCAGCGTCGGGGTGTCGATGAGCTGCAGAATGCGGGTGGCGGACGCCCCGGCGCGCTGGTAGGCCCACGCGCCGTTGCCGATGGTTTGCGCGGCGGCCGGCACGACGAGGGCGATCAGCGTGGTGGCCAGGATGTCGGGGGCGCTCACCCAGCCGGCCTGCACCATCCACGCGCCGCCGGTCAGGTTGACCGCGAGCAGGATCGGCACCGACACGAAGCCCATGCCGACGGCGTTCGCCTTCACCAGCGGACCGTTCCACGCCTGCCAGAAGCGCCCGAACTCGCCGGCGGCTTCGGTGTAGCGCCCGTGCGCACGGCCGACCGTGCCGAACGCCTTGACCACGGTGATGCCGGCGACGAACTCGATCATCCGCGACGACACCTTCGCCAGCCGGGCCTCCATCTCGGCGGTCTTGACCGGCATATCGCGCATCGCCCACCCGTAGATGCCCGCGTAGACCGGCAGCGTCGCCAGCGCCAGCAGGCCGAGCCGCCAGTCGATGAAGAAGGCGTAGCCGAGCAGTCCGAGCGGCATGAACACCGCGGACGCCCGCTCGACCGGCGCGTGCGCGATCAGCATGTGCAGCGCGTGCAGGTCGTCCTGAATGGCCTTGCGGACGCGGCCCGAGGTCGTCGCGGTGAACCACGACAGCGGCGCACGGGACAGGCTGTCGACCATCCGGCCGCGGATATTCCGGACCAGGCTGATGTCGGCGAAGTGCGTCAGCGACAGCGCGACGAAGTACAGCACCAGCCGCAGCGTGAACGCCCCGACCAGCCAGCCGACGACAGCCCAAACCGCGCCGGCGTCCGGTGTCACCCCCGCCGCGTACGCCGAGACCAGCAACTCACCGAGCCGCACCAGGGCCACATAGGGTGCGACCGCCACCAGGCCGGACAGCGCCGCGAGCACCTGCCCGACCCGCAGCCGGTTCTGCACCGGCGCCAGCAACTGCTGCAGTGACTGCTTGTCGACCGCCTGTTTCTCGGACGCCGCCGCGGTGAGTTCGTCCAGCACGGAGGCGGTGATCGCCGTGTCGGCCTGGGGGATCTCTTCTGCGCTGGTATTCACGAGGACTCGTTCCATCAAGTAA
Source organism: Propioniciclava sp. (assembly GCF_047602245.1). Classification (GTDB taxonomy): domain Bacteria; phylum Actinomycetota; class Actinomycetes; order Propionibacteriales; family Propionibacteriaceae; genus Propioniciclava. The sequence continues at coordinate 1,410,709 of NZ_JASGHT010000001.1, read as the reverse complement.
GGCTTGCCTAACAGTCCACGACTATTGAGAACCGCAGTCAAGTTCGGCGGTCCCGGCGCGGACGCTTGCTCGTGAGTCCTCTGGTGAGCCGCTGCTGTTCACAGGCGACGACTTCGTGACACGGACCTCGATCTCGTCACGTAGGTCGTGGGTGCCCTCTCCGGAACCGGCGTCCTATTTCTTCTGGGGGTGGAACAAGAGCGAACCGATGAGCAAGACCACAGCGGCCCCGAGCCACACCCAGGAGGCGCACTTCCCGATGGTTGCTCCGTGCAGGAGCACGAACAAGGGAAGCAACGCGATCACGGACATTCCGGACACGCTCAGGAAATAGCCCAGCCAGTAGAAATGGCGCCACCAGGAGCGGCATCCGGCGCTGTGCCAACAGATGACCTTGCCCACCTCAACCAAGCCGAAGGAGAGGATGCCCACCACGGCTACTCCGGCGAAGTCCAGGCCGGGAACCCAGCCGGACCAGGCAGCAGCGCCGGTAGCTGCGGTGGTCACCGCAGCCAGCACGGGAAGGTCGCTCTTGTCGTCCGGGGAGGGCGCTTGGCTCCCATCCTGGTTCGAGGCGATATTACGTCGGTAGCTTCTGATCAACGGGATCGCCACCAGGCTGAGGACGGCGATGGCCAATGCGGTGACGCCAAGCAGAGCATAGGCCGAGGTACCCATCACCTTGATGACGCGGTAGTTGGCCGCGGTATCCGAGGACAGGGTTGTCTGGGGTGTGGGCGTCTCGATTTCGATCAGCCACCCCGAGGTGGCGTGGGCGACGCTCATCTGTGCGGTCAGAACGACGGGGCAGGGCGCCTCTGCGGCGGGTGCTCCGGACGCCGTGGCCGGGCCTGTCATCACCTGAGGAGTGTCGAGCCTGGCGATTCCAGGGACGGGCGTTGTGGAGGAGCCTTCTGCGTCGAAACGGGTGGGGATGACCTGGTGGCCAGGGACGAGGGTGATCGACATCTTCTCGTCGGGGCAGGGGCCGCGCAGGAGTGCATGCGCCGTCACGGGCTCAGCGCTTCCAAAGAGAAGACCAGTCCACGTCGGACTGGAGCGGAAGATGATCTCGTCGCGGAGGAAGGGATGTACTCGTTCCTCCTTCGGCGCTGGTGACGGTGTCACAAGCGGGGGCGTCGTATTCTCGTCGGCGAGTGATCCGTCGGCTCGGGCCGGTGCGAATGGCGTGCTGAGCAGCGCGACGAGGGCGATGCCGCCCAGCGCGAGTTGTCGAGAACCCTTGATGTCCATCGTCGCCCTTCCGAGTTGGGTGAACGATAGTGACCGGATGGTCGTATGGCTAGGGTTTGCCCGACCGGACGTCGGCGAGCAGTCGGCTGGTGTGTAGTGCAAGGTAGGCGATTTCGTCGGTGCCAGGTCGCGGTGGGTGGGCTGGGTGAACAGGCGGCTCAGTTCGATGGCCGCCTCGGCGGCTTCGGGGTAGTGGTCGCGGACGGCGCTCAGCACGTCCACATGGATGGGATCGAGCTGTCGTCCCTTATCAGCGCGCACGAACAGGTAGCGCAGATGGGTGACGAACCGTGCCGCGCTCACCGAGTCGCGGTCGACGGGCCGGCGCGACCCCGCTCGAGCGGGCCTCAACGAAGTCCTGCACGGCGAGGTGCAGGACTATCGTCGATGCCGAGCGAGGCGTTGACGACGTTCTTGCCTCAACGAAGTCCTGCAGGCGAAGTGCAGGAACGGCGGCGCCCTCATAGGGCGCTGGGATTCCGCCGACGTGCCTCAACGAAGTCCTGCACGGTGAAGTGCAGGAACCCGCCGATTTCCTTGCTGCGGCGGCCACCGTGTACGCGCCTCAACGAAGTCCTGCACGGTGAAGTGCAGGAACATCCGTCCACGCCGGCGCGGGTGAAGTCGCCTCCCATGGGCCTCAACGAAGTCCTGCACGGTGAAGTGTAGGAACCGAGACGGATTACCTTCATGGGTGTTTGTCCTTTCGTGCGCCTCAACGAAGTCCTGCACGGTGAAGTGCAGGAACCGCGATCCCGCGGCGTACGCCGCTGAGAAGCGCCGGCCTCCTGACTTCTACCGGTAAGTCACACCGTTGCTGGTCGGGTTGCGTCGAGGATGGCTTGGGTCTCGGTGTCGATCTCGGGTGGGATCGTGAGGACCTGGCTTCCGATACGTACGCGGGCGGCGCGTAGCGGGCGCAGCGTTCGGACCCAGCGACGGATTGACAGGCCGGTGCGGTCCTGGATGGTGCGGGAAACGGCAAGCGTGAACCGCCCCAGGTTCTGTGCCGCTGCTATACGGGTTGTGGCTCTCGGTTGAGGGCCTCGTAGTAGGCGGTCTCGTGCTCGGCCGGGGTGATCATCCCGAGGGAGCCGTGGAGCCTGCGATTGTTATACCAGTCGACCCAGCTGGCTGTCGCATACTCGATGTCGGCGAGGGTCTTGTACGGCCCGGCGTGGAAGACCGTGGTGCGGATGCACTCGGTCTTGTACAGGCCGTTGATTGTTTCCATCAGGGCGTTGTCGTAGGCATCACCGACGGATCCGATCGATGGCGCGATGCCTTCGAGGTCGAGGTGGTCGGTGAACCGGATCGAGGTGTACTGGGACCCGGCATCGGAGTGATGGATCAGATCGCCCGCGGTGACCGGATGCCCTTCGTGGTCGCGTTGCCAGTGATGTCGTCGGTCTGCTCGGCGCCTCAACGAAGTCCTGCACGGTGAAGTGCAGGAACGCCACCCCTTCCACGCGATCCCAGGGGGATCGAGCCGCCTCAACGAAGTCCTGCACGGTGAAGTGCAGGAACGTCTCGCCGTGATCGAGGTTGGCCTCGATCTTCTCGGGGCCTCAACGAAGTCCTGCACGGTGAAGTGCAGGAACCGTCCAGCGTCGGCGTCCACGGTGAGGAATGTGCAGCCTCAACGAAGTCCTGCACGGTGAAGTGCAGGAACCCACGACACCATGCATCTGGCCGCCCTTGCTGGTGGCGCCTCAACGAAGTCCTGCACGGTGAAGTGCAGGAACGTGTCGGTAGATGAATCGCCCAGTCCCATCGACCGCGCCTCAACGAAGTCCTGCACGGTGAAGTGCAGGAACACTCCTCATCCGTCAGCATTTTCGGCTGTGTCATGCACCTCAACGAAGTCCTGCACGGTGAAGTGCAGGAACCGGAACTCGAAGACATCAAGGGCGCGGCCATCCGACAAGCCTCAACGAAGTCCTGCACGGTGAAGTGCAGGAACCGTCCTCGCGGCCACGCGACCAGTAGGCCCACGCGTTGCCTCAACGAAGTCCTGCACGGTGAACTGCAGGAACGAGCGCTGAGGGGCGGATGAATGTTGTGCCGGTGCTTGCCTCAACGAAGTCCTGCACGGTGAAGTGCAGGAACCTTGGCAGCCACCCCCTCATCGAACACGTCCGTGGGCCGGCCTCAACGAAGTCCTGCACGGTGAAGTGCAGGAACGACGCACGCAATCTGGCAAGAATCTTGCGTGCCTTCGGGCCTCAACGAAGTCCTGCACGGTGAAGTGCAGGAACTTGTGCCTGCGCCCCTCCCGCCCGCTACCGATGATCGAGCCTCAACGAAGTCCTGCACGGTGAAGTGCAGGAACCTGTCGGCGATGGCGGGCGCATCGCGCCATTATCAGGGCCTCAACGAAGTCCTGCACGGTGAAGTGCAGGAACTCGCGACCGGGCATGGTTTGTTGGTCAGCAGATCGACGAGCCTCAACGAAGTCCTGCACGGTGAAGTGCAGGAACTGAAGCATTTATATACCTCCATAGCAAACATCGTGTGGCTGGCCTCAACGAAGTCCTGCACGGTGAAGTGCAGGAACCGCTCGGGCCGAGCGGCAAGCGAACAGGGCCCCCGCGGGCCTCAACGAAGTCCTGCACGGTGAAGTGCAGGAACCTGGTGCACTCATTTGGCTACCGTCCGGCGCTCAGCGATGCCTCAACGAAGTCCTGCACGGTGAAGTGCAGGAACTCATCACGTGGTCCGGGATCGGTCAGACTGGCACCCGCCTCAACGAAGTCCTGCACGGTGAAGTGCAGGAACTGGGCGTTCAGTTCGGTGACTGCCGCGCGCATTTCTGTGCCTCAACGAAGTCCTGCACGGTGAAGTGCAGGAACAAGCGTGACGAGAGAGACCGACGGCGGAAGCTCCAGGCCTCAACGAAGTCCTGCACGGTGAAGTGCAGGAACCGAGCCTACGAACTCACAGGACAACAACCCGGCAAAGCCTCAACGAAGTCCTGCACGGTGAAGTGCAGGAACCTGGTCGCGACCAATTCTGGTGCGAAGGTGACGGCGTCGCCTCAACGAAGTCCTGCACGGTGAAGTGCAGGAACGTCCGAGAACAAGGCCCCGATCGACAACTATGAGCTTCGGCCTCAACGAAGTCCTGCACGGTGAAGTGCAGGAACAACTGCCGGAACCGGCCCTCGCCGGCGAGCAGCGTCAGGCCTCAACGAAGTCCTGCACGGTGAAGTGCAGGAACTGGTATGAAACGGATTTGCACCGGTCCGTGCCGACTCGCCTCAACGAAGTCCTGCACGGTGAAGTGCAGGAACAGCTAGACAAGATACCAGCTTCCGGCTTGGGGAAACAGCCCGTGTCCGCGAACCCTCCTCGCGTAGGCACCCTGTCGATAGCACTATTGAGTTTTCAAACGGCGATCAGCGGCTGCTGGCTAGCATGTTTAGTCTTGCGAACCCTTCGGGCGTGCTGACGCATCGCTGGAGGGTTCGCTGGGCGGTGAGAGTGCCGGCTTAGACGACGAGAGGCCCAGCGCTTGTCAGAGGGCGGCTGCGTCCAATTACAGAGAAAACGCGATCATTCACTGCCGAGTGCGGCCCGAGATCGCATAAGAGCACGGAGTCGTGTTGTTGGTCGATCGCCCTCTTGATCTCGTCTCGAAGTCTCACGATCTTTGCTCGGGCGGCGTCGACGATGAATACCGAATACTGAATCCTGTCCCCGTACCTCTCCAAGAGCTTTGCTAGCCGTGTCCGGCGGTGATCGTCCTGTATGTCGTAGGCTATTAGGTATCGGTGGCTGTCGTGCCTCATCTGACACGAATCCCTACATATGATTTCTGTGACCCATCAAGCACGCCTAGGATCATGCGGGCCTGAATCTCGATTGCGCGTCTCCAGGTCACTCGGTATCCGAAGATAGGGTGCTTGAACTCCGTCGCGATGCGTCTCTCGTAAGCCCTGATGAGCGCTTTTCTGGTGGGATCTTTCAATCGCATTGATCCGGCGACGTCCCAGAAGCCATCAGCGTCAATCTCACCGTTGTTGATCGCGCCTAGAACCACTGAATCGCCGACGGGGGCGCGAAACTCCTCCGCGAGGTCAAGTGCGAGAGCTGGCTTGTTACGATTTGAGCTATGCAGGAACCCTGCATGTGGATCGAGCCCGCAGGCGAGCAGGCCGCGTATGCAATCGCCGACGAGTAGGCCATATGTGTAGTTGAGGCAGACGTTGAGCCGGTCCGTAGCGCCGCGCTTAACGCGTCCGGGAAAACCTTGGGCAAACAAGCGTCCTCTAGATGCTAACATGGTTGGCATTCCTGAAAAGTACAATCTGGCCGCAACTCCTTCAGTGCCAAATAGTGCGGCAACGCTCGCTGCGTTGGAGGCGTCGCTTACCAAGCGCCGCATCGCCAGGACATGATCAGCGCGATCGCCGTGTCGACGAAGTTGGGTCGCCTGATTGTGGATCTTGGCTGTGACAAACTCTCGTGCTAGATCGAGGCGGCCGTCGGACGAAGCTACGTGCTGTTGGACGCGCGCGTTCCCGTTGGGAGAATAGGCGGAGGACGCCCAGCCGACGATCCGCCCACTGCTTGTACACCAGGTCACCGGGATGCGCCGCCACAGCAGTTCGCGTAGTAATCCGCTGCTAAGATCAACGTTTCCATGGATGGCGACTGCGTGGACTCGTTCTATTGGAATACTGGAAATCTCTTCACCAGATTTCCGAACGCGGATCCTCCCGTCTCTAATTGAGGCCAGTGCGCCATAGGTCGCGAGGTGCAGCACCTGTGCGTCCGGGTTGACGACCGAGATCCGTCGAGATGGCCTGCTCGGTTCCCTCTCGTCAGGAAGGCAAATGCTGACATGTGAGCATCTTGCGCACTGCGGTGAATCTTCGAGCGGTGGTGGGGCTGCGGTCGAGTCTATTACCGCGCGGGTCGCAGCGACATCGGCCAAAGCGGACTCGAAGTCTTCCACGTTAAGTTCCACCGGGACGCGTCGTTTTTGTGTCGCAAAGAAAACTGTCGCGCTGCTGACGGAATTCCCCATTTCCTCTAAAGCGCGCCACTGTAAGGCGAGTTGGTGTCGCATGGGCTGAGTGATCTCTGAGCGTGCCTTTATGGGAGTGGCCTTGTACTCGATGATGTTCAGGGAATGGTCTGGGAGAACTTCGGCGGCGTCTAGTCGGCCGTGATAGCCATGTCGATGACTCCAAACGGTCATGCCACGCAACATGGTGCTAGTTGAAGAAGAGTCTTCCTCGACACGGGCGTGAACTGAGTCGCCAACCGCTATCGCGAAGGATGCTTCTTGCCGCTCGCCAACTGATTCAAGCCAAGCTCGGCGTGGGCAGAATGCATAATGCGCAACTAGCGAAATAGGGAGAGAGTCATCGTCGGGACCTGGTTCGGCCCTCAGTTTTGTGTCTGATCGCGAAGTCATGACGCCACAAAACTGCCAGCGAGCGTTTGTCGTTCGGGTGCGCTCGTGCTGCCAACGATCTGAACAGGGAACTGCATGACTCCGCGCAATCCGTGGTTGCGTAGCCATCTCTGTGCCGATGCCAGCATCAGCTTGCGGTGTAGTGCGCTCTCGGGGTCAGGCCCAGTCGGCGGAACAGTGGCTGCCTCGACAAGTGCCTTGCTGCGGGCCAGCATCGCGATGCGCTCAACGGATGTGGGGTCCGTTGGGACGGGGAATAGTAGTAGTCGTCGGATGTTGCCGCGCCCCGTCAGGGGGACGAAGGCCGGAGAGCGTCCTCCTTCCACCGGATGTGGCAGAACGGGAAAAAGTGACAGCGCCCAGAGTGCGCACCATGCCCGCGCAGAATCGACTGGACCAGGCAGCCGGAATCCTGTGGCCGTGCGAGATGTGGGTTTATTGCCGCCTGTGGAGTCGTCAACTTCCTTCCCGGTGAGTCCTGCCCAGATCTTGTCTACCGACCACTTTGAGATATCGTGAGCGAGCGGAAGAAGTCGGTCCGCTACGAAGTCCGTGCCCTTGTTTCGGGTTCGCATCTCCCAGACGGAACATCCTTTGTCCGCCCGAATATCTCCGTTGGCTTCCCTGGCCCACCACGATCTGTATCCCAAGCCGAGGATGAGTTCTCGGTCTAGGTCTGATGGCATGTTATCGCGGACCGCGTTGCTCAGATCCTCAAGGTGATTCCATTCGCTCAGTTCGGGTGTCGCTGTGCGTGGAGCCATGAGCGCGACAGGATTGGAACCGGGACGCGGCACAAATACTTCGTGAAGCCAAGATCCACCGGCGGCGCGTGCTGAAGCGTGCTCCTTGACCTTCTGTGCGATTTCTTCTGGACTGCTGGTGATGGTGCTCAGTACCGGTTTGGGCTCGGGCTCGTCCGTCCAGTATCCGCGGATGCCCGCAATGCCCTCATTCGTACAGATGCGGACCAATCCCCATAATGCCATGTGGCTGAAGAGATCATTGGCATCTCCTCTGAGCATCAGATCTCGTCGTTGGGCGTCCATTAGTGTCCTTCTTTCGATACTTGAATGTCGGCAGCACGAAGTAAAGCTTCGAGATAGGCGATACCCCACACGCCCCAGATGCGGTCAGTGTGGGCGACGAGTTCATCCCAGGTGCCGCGGTTAAAGAGCTCGCATGCTGCCGCCATTGCTCCACTCTGGTCCTGGCGCACAAGGTCGGAGCTTCCGTGTGGGAATGCCATTCGACCGTGGCCATGTGAGGTTCCGATGAGGCGTGAAGCCAAGAACCTGTGCTGCTCAGGAATGATATTCCAAGCCAAAGCCACGGACAGTTGTTCATGGCGCCAGCCGCCAGGAAGGCCAGTGTGCTGAGGACGCGTTCGTGATGCTCTGGCTGCCTTGGGTTGTTTTGCCAGTGGCGGATGATCTGGGCGATTGTTAATACGGAGTTGCCACTCGGTGGCCGCCTTCCCATCATCATGATGCGCTCCAGCCAATCTCAAAGCCATCGTCAACTCATCAGGCAGGTGCAAACGGTTGCCCAGGGTGCCGCCTCGCTCGCTAACATCCTGCTGATGATCCGCCAGTAGCACGCGATTTCCGCCGGGCGATTGTTCTTGCAGCAACTCTTGAGGAAGGGAGTTGCTGCTATCGGTCACCACGACTAGCCACGGGAAAGAGTCATCGGCGTCTGATGATACGGGTACTACCCAGGTTGACGAGGTGTTCTTCGTTTCGTCATTCTGTTTCTCGAACAATGAAAACCATAGGCTGGAAGCATCGGGTGGTAGATTGGCGCCGACCTCGTCAACTGTAAGATCGCGATCGCTGGGGGTGTAGTCTCGTGCCTGTCGCATGGCCGCGGGTAAGAGAGCTAGAAGCCCGTCGGAACCATCTTGCAAGTATACCTTGTACTGTGCGGTTGTTGATGTGTCTGGTACCTTTTCAAGAACGTCGCCCAGTGCTAGCTTGCTCGATTGTGCTGTGAGATCACCGCCCACGAGGACGCCACGATACGCGGCGATCAGTGAGTCAGGGAGCACGAGCACGTCACCTGGCCTGATCGCCGCCTGGGCTGCATTGATTCCGTCTGAATCAAGGAGTTCTCCAGCGCGGAAGATGAAGGCCTGTATAGCATTATCTGCCGCATCATGGCTTGTGAGCAAGGACCGCGTTCGGCTGATTGGTGCTGGGTAGAGTTCGTGCGGTTGTGGCGGTGTTACGGCGAGCAGTTCGCGCGCTGCGGCAGGATCGCTCGGAAGGCGTCGTCCTACGATGCCCACCTCGGGGCCATCTGGTTCGAGGCTGTCGCGGAGCCAGAGGTCCAGGTCAGGTTCAGCAAATAGGTCTTCACTCGTACGCGAAAGCAATGCTGCTTCGGGGAGTTCAAGCCTCGTGATGACGAGTCGCTTGTGACTCATTGTGGGTGCAGGCGTTGCGCTCAGTGCTTCAGGTGAGACATTGGCGCCGTTGCCCAGGCTGCGCAGCCATTCTATGGCCGCAGCAATGTCAGTCTCTTCGTAGGGCATGGTCGCGCCGACGGTCTCAACCTCCATGGGGCAAAACACCATGACTCGCGCGTGAGGGATAAGGCCACGTCGGTTGACGCGCCCCCAGCGCTGCACGAGTGAGGATCCGGGCGCGACCTCAGTGACGAGGCCGTGCAGGTCAAGATCAACGCCAACCTCTACCGTCTGAGTGGCGACAAGTACGTCGACATGGTTATCGCCTTCGGGTGTGAGGAGGTGGGGATGTTCCCGCTCCAAGCGATTTCGGTCATACGGGCGCATAGGGCCGACGAGTACCTGAACCGTTAAGCCGCGCTTTTCGATGATTGACGCTACTTCAACGGCATCCTGCACCCGGTTCAAGATGACACCGACTGTTCCTTCGGTCGTCTCGCGCATCAGGCATGCGGCATCGGCCACCTGTGTGAGTAGTTCGCGTCGAGGTGCTCCGGACCGTGGCGCTGGCCAGCTTGGCACCATCCGCAGTTCGAGTTCCTTGTTGGCCGCGAGCCGACAAGCGAGGCGCGGGTCGTTATCGGCGTCCGCGATTGTGATACGCGAACCTGCCGCGGAGGCCGGGGTTGCCGTCGTTTCAACGACACGTAGCGGGGGAATCGCCTCGCAGAGGGGGGACCGTGAAGCGAGTTCGCGAACGCGACGCAGTGTACGAACCAACTGGATGTTGAGGTGGGACTCATCCACGACTGCCACCGTGTCATAGGCAAGGAGGCCAGCATGTCTGGGGCGTGAGAGCTTGCTCGCGAGGTAGCCACGGAAGAGTATCCGGCTGCCGAGCAACTCGGGCGTAGCGAAGATGAGTTGGCACCCTACCGGATCGTCAAGCCATGAGTTGTCTAGAGCGATGCCGCCGCGCATGACGGTCACCCGAATGGGCGCTGACCCTGTCCGCGAAAGCACTTCGCGGACAGTGGAGAGTATTCCTGTTGTTGCCAGGGCAAGAGCAGAAGCCATCTTTTCTCCGCGGGCGGCCTGCGAGTCGACGAGGGCGCGACGCCCGACGGTCATGACGAACCGCCGAGGGAATGGGGGCTCTTCGGTAGTGGAGAGTGCGTAGAGAAAGACTAAGATCTCCATGAGGGCGCTTTTGCCCGCACCAGTGGGAGCGACAAGCTGGTCCGGCCAGTGCCCATTCGCGATATCTCGGACTAGTTGGCTTTGCCATACGTAGGGGGCCTCGCCATCGTTGAGTTCGGCGAAAAACAGTTCGAAATCATCGATAGTCAACATTTTCATCCCTCCTCCGGGGATCTGCGCCGATCCACGGGAACAAGTAGTCCTCCACCTAGATGCCGTGACTGTCCGATCGCCAACACGGCTTGAGGGGGGACTAAGTCCCCGAGGTCTAGGCGAGCGACATACGGCATGACGGGCATCGAACGATTGGTTCGGTGCACAAATCGGGCGGGACGCGGCGTGAAGTAAGAATCTGCCTCAAGCACATCACCTCCGTGCTGGTGAAGCCACGCCAACCTGGCCTTTGGATCGCGCCTGCTAGCTTCTTTCTCAAGGCCACGCATGACATTTCCGAGCGCCCATGCCGCAGTGAGAGCGAGCAGCTCTGTCCGTGACCCGGCTGTACCTTGTCGTTCGGGGATGGCCACAGGATCAGTGCGCCATTCGCGGTGAGTTCCCTCGGGCTGTGGCTGCCACATCCGATGGCCGTCGAGCAACTCTGCCGCACCGATCGTCAGGGATCCCATCGGCGTCCGGACGTAGCGGATGCGAGTAGCACCGCTAATGATGCTGTCCATGTCGGTCCCTGCGACGCCACGAGGAATCAGCACCAAGAGATGGGCTGTGTCGGGATGGCCGGTGGCAAGAGGGGCGCCAGGGGGAAGGTAGTGCAGTGCGACCCGGTTGGCGGGACGTTCGACTCCTTCCAGATAGTGGCCGGTCACAACTGCGGGGCACTCGTGGCCGATCGTCGCGATCAGTGCGCGATGGAGATCGCTCGCGATGCGTACCCGATCTTCGGCGCCGATGATCGGGCCCTTCACGATTGGTAGCACTATGACGGTGGTCCAAGGAACCTCTGCCTCCAAAGTGTTGACAGGGATGAGTGACCGTGTGGCGAGGCCAATGCGGGTCGGGGCCTCGGAGCGTGGGAGTCCCGAGTCGCCCGTTCGGTGGAGGTCCTGCGCTGCCGTGGGGTGCCTGGTGGGATGGGCATCCTGATGCTGGGCCTCAAGGGCATCCAGCCGACCAGGGATTGGGATATCCACAGGGGTGCCGCGATCGTCGAAGAAACTGGTGGCTTGGATCCAATGGGTGCAAGCATTGACGTCGACATCGCGATGGACCTCCAACACGGCGATGCTTTCTGCCTCACCGAGCCACCCCACATCTGCGCACAGTGCATCCAGTTGTTGCACCACCTCCTCGGGTGGGCATTCATCCCATACCCATGACACGGGTGCGGTAATCTTAGTGGCGTCCGCGAAGTCGCGGGCAGTGACGCGCCCACTGAAAGAAACCTTCTTGTCGAAGACTCCTTCTTTCCGGTAGGCGATGACATGTTGCGATGCTGTTGACGGGATCAGGTTCGGATAATTCGGCAAGATCATGCCGCAGGGCGGGTTCTGTTCGAGCCAGCGAAGCGCCTGAACTGAAGCCTCGGTCATCGAAGGGAAGTCGCTAGACACGTTACCATGGTGTGACGCTGATGTGCCGGTTGCCGCAGCTCTAGCTAGTGCCGCTTGAGTTCGCAACAGGGTGGGGAATGCTTCCGCAGAGCCATCCGGGTGGTGTGCCAGATATGATCCGAGCGGCCATGATGCTGATAGGCGGAACCCCATCTCAGGCATCCGGATCGTCTGCGACCGACTTTGCCAGAATCACAGGGTCCCCGACGACGTCGAAGACTTGACCGTTCCACTTGAAATCGCCTACCTGCTCGGCGTACGCGTAGGCCTGGCTCAGGAGATCGATGGCCAGTTCTGGCGTGACGGGATCCAATTGGGTGGAGCGACCGTAGCGTCCATCCAGCTTAACCTCAGGCTCACCCGCTTCGATGAGGTGGCAGTTGGCGCGGATGTACAGTTCGTCATCCGACAGGGCCATACCGAGGAGCGTCAGAGCGGCGAGCACGGTGCGGAAGGCGATATCTTGCTCCCCGCTGCCGCCGAACCGGAGCTGTCGAAGCGTGGCAAAGCTCAAGACGGTGCTGCGGATGATCTCGGTGCAGGAAACCAGTCCGATTGACTCAAGGGACGGCGGAATGTGTCCGAGTCCGAGCTCTGATGCCTTGGAGAGCTTCTTGAGGGTCTTCTCGCTCATCTCGTTCTTCTGGCGATCGGCGATCGCCTTGGCTTCTGCGGCAGTCAACTGGACGCTAGCCGTGATCGGGTCGACCCGCGCTGCGCCTCGCGGCAGCGGCTTCATCGAATGCTCGCCCTGATCGGCGAGGACGCCGACGATCTCGCTCACCATGGTGGACGGTTGGCGCAACTGATTCGAGCGGCGTGAGGCGTCCCAAGCGCCGTGTGCGTTAGAGATCGGGGAGAGGTTGAAGAGCGCAGTCATGTTCCGAGGCGTGGCGTCGCGAGCGGCACGATAAGCCTCAGTTGCGGTGACCGGCTTTGAGTCGTGGCGCCCGGCTCGGATGTGGCCGTCGGAGAAGCGGTGTGGCAAGTCGAAGTCCGTGTACACCTCGTCAGAGCCCTCGTACTGCAGGGTGATCCGCGGCACGCGCTTCATCACTGCGTGGGCGGGGTGGTGCTCGTCTCGCATTGCTGCGGACAGGGCCGTCTGGCGACGGTGTGCTTGGTCTTGCTTCGATGACAGGATCACAGCATTGGCCACGGTGCCGTCGACAACGGTGGGCGTGTATGCGTACACCGGCGTGGCGCTGCTGCCCTTGCCGGAGAGGTACTTGGCGGGGGCGACCGTTCCGTGGGGACCGACGGCAGGCGCAAGTCTGCAGACAGACGTAAGGACACTCGCTCCGCCTGGTGAGCAGGATGCCTTGAGGGCCTCGAAGGTCAAGGGTGTCGTGTGGTGCTGGGGCACGGTTCCTCCTGGTGTTGGGGGTTCAGCGATGCAAAATCGCTACGATGATTGGAACGGCACGCCGAGGTCGGGCGGAGGGGAAGCCGTCCGGAAGATCTCGGAGTTTTCTCAGCCTGTCAGGTGCCTCTGACAGTCGTGTGCAAACGTCAGAAGGGGTAGGCGCTCAGCGCCTACCCCTTCTGTGAAGTCCCGGCCTCAGCCGGTCACACTGGAACCGAATGCACTTGTTGGTTCCACTCATCTCCTCAACGAAGCGCTGGCGGACTGCCACCGCGCACCGGACGCTAGCACACCTGCGTTCCTGCCTTCCGTGGAGTGTAAGTCCTCGTCACCTCAAGTTCCAGCAGCTCGCAATGCCGCTCGTTCGTGTCCACGACGGGCACACGAGACCGCCGACATCCGTGATCTTGGGCCTGCGGTGAGTGTCTGTCGCCCCTTGGCTACCCCTACCGGCGACGCGTGCTCGCCGGAGGCAACGGGATGGACGCGTAATCATCCAGCGGAAGCAGGCGCACTCCGGCTGGATCGCGCACCGCACCGAACAGGGCTTCCATCTCGGCGTCACCATCCATGGGTTCGCCCATGATCGACGTGAGGAACTCACCGACGGCGTCCGTTTCGTCGGAGTCGAGTGGCCGCGGGAAGGGATCAGCGTTCTGGGTGGCGAGTGTCGCCAGCAGCAATCCGGGAACGCGCGGCATTCCTGGACCGACGGAGGGCTGGAAGTACGGCACAGCCAAGGCTCCAGCTCCGAGGCGGGCATAGAAGGCGAGTCGGCGGGCGGGGTCACCGTACTCGGGGTGTGCCTCGAATAGATCGGGACGTTCCACCTCAGCGAGCACCATCGCTACGCCCGGCAACGCCATCCAGCGCTCGACGCCCGCCTTGATCAGGGTCGAGCCGAGGCCGCTACCGCGTCCGGCACTGCCGACCGCCAACCAGACGACGAGCACCGCGGCGCCGTGCCGCTGGCCGACGATGACGCCGGCGCAGGCGTCCGCAACGTAGGCGCCGAGCACGTCGAGGCGTCCGGAGGAACCTTCGTGAACGAACGTTTCCCGGTTTACGAGTTCGGCGGGCGGAAAGCTCGGTTGCAGGATCTCGTCGTAGATCGAGCCCAGTTCGTCCGGATCGGTCACCGGTCGGATCATGGTTCTCCCCTCCCCGGACGCCGCCGCGCGGTCGGCGTGGTCGCGTCAGTGCATGTTCTGATGACGAGCATGGACCATCAACGGCTCCGCCGAGCGGCGCCCCCAGATTCTTCTGCGGGGGCCGCTCGGCAGGTGCATCGGCGGTGCTCACGGGTCATCCTCTCAGCCGAGGCCGGGATGAAGCCCCGCGTCAGCGGGTCAGCGCGGGGGTGGTGCGGGCGTAGCGGGAGTCGCCGCCGTTGCGGCGCCACCACCAGGCGAACAGGAGCGCGAACGAGACCGGGATGAAGGCGGAGACCAGGGTGTCCACCCAGGTGCCGGTGGTCGCGTTCAGGTCGGTCATGCCGAAGGCGCCGAGCGTGAAGACGGCCACGTTGTTGATGATGTGCAGCGCGACGGCCGCTTCGAGGCCACCGGTGCGCCAGGTCAGCCAGGTCGCCACGGCCGCGAACACGCCCACCGAGATGAGGCCCCAGACGTCGTAGTTGTGGCCCAACACGAACAGCGGCAGCGAGACGATCACACCCCAGATCGGGGCGCGCAGCCAGTGCCCGATGGTCTGCATGATGATGCCGCGGAACAGGTACTCCTCGCCGGCCGCCTGCAGCGGGATGATCAGCAGGGCCACGGCCAGCATCGCCCAGGTGGTCTTGGTCACGACCGGTGCCACCGGGTCCATCATCCACAGCGCCACGAGCGGCACCAGGATCGGCAGCACCATCAGCACGACCGACCGGGCGAACAGGCCCCAGCGGAAGCGGCCGGCCACCGAATCGACGGTGCCGCGGCGTCCGCGCCACCGTACGGTGAGGCGCGCTGCCGGGATGAGCAGGGCGAGCATCAATCCGGTGAGTGCTGCTTCGACCGGGTTGGACATGTCGAAGTGCTCAGGATCGATCGTCTCGGCGAAGCCGGGAATCAGCGACCAGATCACCACGAGTCCGATCAGGAAGACGAGGTAGGTCAGCACGAACATCGCGACGGTGGCGAGCGGCTGCCACCATCCCGGGGTGAGCCGGCTCAGCCGGAAGTAGCCCAGTTCTTCGGGAGCGGCCGACGGGGCGGGAGCGGTGGTGTGGTCGAGTGCAAGAGTCATGGCTTCAGCCTGGTCGCGGCGGCTTTGGGCGTCGGTCGGTCGCCGGTCTGTCGGCGGACGCCGAAGGTCGCCTCCTGCGTCATCCTTTCGGTCGACACGTTTTGTCGGGGGTGCCGGATAGATTCGCCGGGTGAGCATTCTGCGAGGCGTCCGGACGGCGGGGATCGTCGTGGCCTGTCTGCTGGCCGGCGTGCTGGCGCAGCTCAGCGTGTGGGCGCTGCGCTTTCCCGACCTGGATGCGATCCCCGACGACGAGGCGGTCTGGGTCGTGCTCGTGATGCTGGCCGAGACGGCCGGTGGGCTGCTCGCGGTCGCGCTGCTGCCGCTGGTGATCGGCGTGAGGGCCGTGCCGGGGCGACGCGCGGGCATCGCCGGGGTGGTGGTTGTGTTGTTGTCGGCGTCCGCGTTCGCCTTTCCCGCCTCCATTCTGGCGCTGGGGGCGGTCGCCTCGTGGCGACGGCGTGGTTGGCTGATCGCGGCGAGTGTGGCCTGGGTGACAGCGCAGGTGCCGGCCATCATTGCGGAGACGGACCTGTGGCTGGGGTTGGTCGGCGCGCTGCTGCTTGCCGTGCCGATCGGTGCCGTGGTGGTGTCCATCGGGCTGTACCTCGGCGGACGCGACGCGCTGCTGGTCTCGCTGCGAGAAAGGGCTGAAGCGCTGGAACGCGAACAGGCCGCCGTGGTCGCCCAGACCCAGTTCGCCGAGCGGACGCGGATCGCCCGCGAGATGCATGACACCTTGTCGCACCGGCTTTCGCTGATCTCGCTGCACGCGGGCGGGCTGGCCGTACGTCCCGATGCGGGCCCGGACCGTGTCGAGGAGACCGCGCGGCTCATCCAGCAGGCCGCGCAGACGGCGTCCGAAGAACTGCATGCGGTGCTGACCGTGCTGCGCGACGACCAGCACGACGTCCGGCTCGACCCGACCCTCGCCGACCTGGATGCGCTCACCGCCGCTCCCGGCGTCGACGTGCGCCTCGCGATCGCCCCCGTGCTGACCGGACGCCTCGGCGACTTGGCGCCCTCCGCCTCGCGGGCGCTCGCCCGCGTCGTCGCCGAAGGCATCGCCAATGCCGTCAAGCATGCTCCCGGCCTGCCCGTCGCGGTCTATGTCGCGGGCATGCCCGGCGAACGCGCGCAGGTGGAGGTGCGCAACCCGGTCGGCTCCGGTTCGTCGCTGGCCGGCGGATACGGCCTGGTCGGGCTGCGCGAACGGATCGAGCTCGCCGGTGGCCAGTTGGCGGCCGGACGCGACGGCGGAGACTTCGTGCTGCGAGCATGGGTGCCATGGACCTGACACCTCCGCCCCCGTCCGTGCCCGCGGTGGCCCGCACCGTCCTGGTCGACGATGAGCCTCTCATCCGCGCGGGACTACGGCTGATCCTCGACGGCGCTCCGGGAATCCAGGTGATCGGGGAGGCCGGTGACGGTTTGGCGGGCGTCCAGGCGGTGGCCGCGCTGCGCCCCGACGTCGTCCTGATGGACATCCGCATGCCCGTCCTCGACGGCATCTCCGCCACCCGCCAGATCGTCGCGTCCGGGCATGGTGCCGCGGTCGTCGTGCTCACCTCGTTCGACACCGAAGGCTTCATCGCGGACGCCCTCGACGCCGGCGCGCAAGGATTCCTGCTCAAGAACTCCCCACCCGAAGAGTTGATGGACGCCGTCCGCCAAGCCGCCGCCGGGGCGATGCCGTTCACCCCCGCCGTCTTGCGCCGGGTCGCCCAACTGGCCGCGCGTGCCCCGCGCGCCGACGGCCCCGATCCGCTCGCCGAGTTGAGCGATCGCGAACGCGAGGTCGCCCTGCTGATCGCCGACGGCCTCGGTAACCAAGAGATCGCCGACCGCCTCTACCTCTCGCTCCCCACCGTGAAAACCTACGTCGGGCGCCTGTTCACCAAACTCGGCGTGACCAACCGCGTCCAGATCGCGCTCGCCGTCCAGCGATCCCAAGTGGGCTGAGTTGGCCTAGGCGCCGGGCAGGCGCTCAGGTTCCCGTCGCAGGATCAGAAGGCGAGGAGCGCGAAGAAGGGGAGGATCGGCACCAGCAGGCCGGTGCTCATCCAGAACATGCCGAAGTTCATCGCGAAGTCGGACGCCGCAGCCAGCCGTGCGGTGGCCGAAGTCTGGGCGCGCTCCTCGTGGCATTGGTGGTCGCGGGACGGTCCGCCGACCCTCACCACGGTGCGCGCTGGGTCAGGCGCGAGCGCCCGCTTCGCCGCCACGAACGAGGCGGCCAGAAGGTACGTCATCAGCGGAATCCCGATCAGGGCGAACCACCACAGGACCCCTCCCGGCTGGGCCTGGGCGGTCATCCAATCGGCCATCGTCGCCGCCGAGTGGGCATGCGATCCCATGTCGTGGTGGCTGGCTGAGTTCATGGCGCCGGACATCCCTGCGGCCATGGAGGCCATCGCCGCCAGGTGCCAGGTCATTGCGGCGAACATGGTCGCGTGGCCGGCGAAGTGCAGGCGTCCGTGCTTGTCACAGGCGCGGAAGGCGTCCACCGTCAGCCAAGCGAACCAGCCTGTGGCCAGCGCGAACACTCCCGCCCAGACGCCGGTCGGGACGACGGAGGTCAGCGTCGTCCAGGTCGGGCGGGCGACCATGAGCAACATGACGACCGCCATGCCGAGGTGCAGCCCGTTCGAAACGCGCTGCCGGACGCCTTGCGGCCGGGTCAGCTCGTAGACCGACCAGCCGGTGCACCAGACGAACAGCACCAGCAGCCCGATGAACTTCACCGGCGTGGCATCGAACGAGAACAACGCGGCACCTCCCCTGATCGCGGGGCGATCCCGCTCACCGGATTAGTCGGTCGCGAGGGGCGGATAGTTCCCGGCCAGCTCGATTCGTCGCCCGCCATCCCCGGTCGACGGGGAGATCCCCTGGGGATTACTCCGCGCAGGGGGACGGAACCGCGAGGGCATGCTGACCGGTCTCTCGATCGGGGAGAACTCTGCGGAAGGGGGGACGGAACCGGGCGCAGGCATCCGACGGTCTCAGCGGAGACGGCCGGCCGCTTCGCGGGTAAGGGACTCGATCAGATCGGCGCGCGCCCGGGCGACCCGGGAGCGGATCGTGCCGACCGCGCACGCGCAGATCTCGGCGGCCTCGGCGTAGCTGAACCCCATCAACTGGGTGAGGACCAATGCCATCCGCCGGTCGGCATCGAGGCGTCCGAGTGCCTGTTCGACCTCGACCTGGCTGGTCGAAACCCATTCGCCGTCGGTGAGGGCGTCCAGGTCGGCGGCGTCCATGCCGATCAGCCGTGGTCGTGCGACGTCGTAGCGGACGCGGTCGACGACGACCCGGCGCGCGATGGACAGCAGCCACGAGCGGGCGCTCGCGCGTCCCTCGAAGCCGGGCAGGGCGCCGAGCGCGCGCAGATAGGTCTCTTGGGTGAGGTCGTCGGCGGCTTGGGGTCCGGACGCCCGCGCCACGAACCGCCACACGTCCGACTGCGACCGACGGATGAACTCCGAAAGCGCCGCGCGGTCGCCGCGTCCGGCCGCGAGGGCCAGCCGGGTCAGTTCGTCGGTCACGCAGACACGGTAACCGATGATGGCCAGCAGGCGGGGTGAGCATCCGGGAGCTCCCGGGGCGGCGTCCGACCGTCGTACCCTTGCTTCATGGAAGCCGAGGTCAGCGAGCAGCAGTGGCGCGCCGCGCTGTCGGCGATGCTCGACGGTGAGGAGCCTCAGTTGCCGATCCCGGCGATCGCAGCCCACCTGACCTCCTGCCTGGAATGCTCGGACTGGCTCGACCATGCGACCGCGGTCAATCGCGGACTGCGCACGCTTCCGGTCATCGAACCCGACCTGGGGGAGAGCCTGGTCAACGGGGTCGACGTTCACCTGTGCGCGTGCCGCTCCGGCGGGGATTGCCTGTGCGGCGACTGCCAGTGCGGTCCGCACTGCACCTGCCACGCCACCGCCGGCTGACCGAATCGTCCGGCAGGCCGAACTTCCCACCAACTTCCCACTCCAACTTCCCAGGTGTTATGTTAGGTGGGAAGTCGGGAGGAAGTTATGGACCGTGCCGAGCTCTTGGCCCTGGTTGAACAGTTGCGCCTGGTGGGGACCGACGTCCAGCGGATCGAGGTCAAGAGTCAGGTGGGCAAGTCACTGCTGGAGACCCTCAGTGCGTTCTCCAATGGTGGGGGCGGTGTGGTGATCGTCGGTCTCGACGAACGAGCGGGCTTCGCGTTGGTCGAAGGGTTCGATGCTTCCCGGGCTCAAGATGCTTTCGTGTCGCGTTGCGCCCAGCTCACTCCCGTGGTCAGGCCTGAACTCTCCATCGTGCCCTTCGGGCCGGGCTCGCTTCTTGTCGCTGATATTCCCGAACTATTGCCCCGCGACAAGCCGTGTTATATCACCGAGAGAGGTCGCTACCAGGGCAGCTATCTGCGTACCGGAGATGGCGACGTGCGTCTTCAGCAGTATGAGGTCGATCGTTTGGTCGAGGAGCACACCCAGCCCACCTGGGATGGTGAACCGGTGCCTACCGCCGGAGTCGGCGACCTGGACAGCGAGGCGCTGTCGGTGTTCCTGGCCGGGCAACGAGAGGTGAGGCCCAAGACCTTCGCTGACGGTGATGACGTCGCGATGAGACGTCTCGGCGTCCTCTCTGGTTCTTCACCGACCCTTGCCTCGCTTCTCACGCTCGGGTTGTACCCCCAGGAGTTTTTCCCGCGGCTCGCGGTCACGTTTGCCGTCTTCCCGGGGACCACCAAGGCCGGCATCGGGGCGGGGGTTCGGCTCCTGGACAGTGCGACGTTGACCGGCCCGATTCCGGAACTGGTCGAGGCCGTGATCGGTGCGGTGCGCCGGAACATGCGCGTGGGAGCGCTCATCGGTGACGTCTACCGAGAGGAACTACCGGACTATCCGCTCGTGGCCGTGCGTGAAGCAGTCGTCAATGCGCTCATGCACCGTGATTACTCGCCGATGTCTCGTGGCACTCCGGTGCAGGTGAATCTGTTCGTCGACCGCCTGGAGGTGGTGAGTCCCGGGGGCCTCTACGGCGCCGTGACCCTGCGAACGCTCGGGAACGCCGGACTGAGTTCGACACGCAATCAGCGGCTTGCGACCTTGCTCGAGAACGTCCGGTTGCCCGGTGGCGGGCTGGTCGCCGAGAACCGGGGCACGGGGTTTGCGGTCATGAACGCGGAACTCACGCGCGCGTTGATGCCGCCGGTCGGCGTCCGCGACGATCTGGCCAGCTTTACGGTCACCTTCTACCGGAGAAAGGTCGCTTCCGACGAGCGATACCGGACCGCCCGTGAAGCGGTCGTCTGGATGCTCGGTGACCGGGCGTCGGTGAGCACCTCCGAGCTGGTGCGGGAAACGGATTTCAGTCGCTCGGCGATCCAGCAGGCGCTCAACCAGCTGATCGGGGAAGGGGTCATCGAAGCAACCGAACCCGCACGGAGTCCGCGTCAGCGCTATCGGCTGACGAGGGGCTGATTCTGCTACTTCCCACCAACTTCCCAGGTGTTATGTTGAGTGGGAAGTAGGTGGGAAGTTCCGCCCGATGGTCCCTATCGCCGTGCTGTGCCCGCGTTTCCTTGAGGCGACGGCGTCCGGGGGAGGAGACTGGAGCATGGCTGAAACGCAGATCCCGCAGGTCGATGTGCGCGCCGTCAATGAGGATGCCGTGATCCTCGACGTGCGCCAACCCAACGAGTTCGAGGCGGGACATGCGCCCGGTGCGGTGTCGATTCCGCTCGGCGAGCTTCGCGCCCGCTTGGCCGAGGTGCCGAGCGTCGACGGTCCGTTGCCGGTCATCTGCAAGGCGGGTGCTCGCTCGCAGATGGCCGCGGAGTTCCTGGCCGCCCACGGCCTCGAGGTGGTCAACATCATCGGCGGAACCGGCGCTTGGTACGAGGCGGGCAAGACCCTGGTCAGCGAGAACGGCGAGACTCCCGCAGTGGTGCCGCCGAGCACACCCCCGGCGGCCATCTAGTCGCGGCGGGGGTAGGCGATGACTGATCTCGACGACGCAGGCGTGGTGCTCTACGCGTCGCACACCCACCTGTTCCCGGGGGCGAAACTGCGCGGTCCGCACCTGGACGCGCAGGGCACCGAGGTGCCGGTGCTGATCGTGTTCTCGGACGCCTCATGTGCGGACGCCGTGCTGGCGGCGTCCGGCGACGGGTGCGACCTGAGCGTGGCTCCCTATCGGACGGCCGGCGGCACCGAGATCGGTGCGAAAGCATGGATCCTCGGCGCCGTTTCGGGCGAGTGGAGCTACACGGTCGCCGCCAAGGCTTCGTGACGCGCGCAGTGGGGTGATGAAGGATGGGCGCTGTGAGGCACGCCATCCAGGATTCCTACCCTGCGCGGTTCGCGCACTGTCACGGCTGCGGTCCG
This sequence comes from Propioniciclava sp., assembly GCF_047602245.1. Lineage (GTDB taxonomy): Bacteria > Actinomycetota > Actinomycetes > Propionibacteriales > Propionibacteriaceae > Propioniciclava. The sequence continues at coordinate 1,388,866 of NZ_JASGHT010000001.1, read as the reverse complement.
GCGAACCGTGACGGCTGGCGGCTGAAGAGCTACGTCGAGGGCGACGAGGTGGTGCTGCGGCACACGCCCGCGCCCGCCTACACCGGCGGGGTTCCCGATCATGCGTACGGCGGACTGCTCGCGTCCTTGCTCGACTGCCACGGTGCGGCGTCCGCGACCGCGTTCGCCTACCGTGCCGCGGGCGGTGAGGTGGGGGACGGCGGCGCGTTGCCGCGGTTCGTGAGCGGGACCCTCACCGTCGTCTACCGCCGGCCGACCCCGATGGGCGTCGAACTCGTGGTGCGCGGACGCCTCGCCGAGGCCAAGGGGCGCAAGGTGACCGTCGATCTGGAACTCAGCGCGGACGGCGAGGTATGCGTGACCGGGCAGATGATCGCGCTGGAGATCCCCGCCGAATATTGAGGTTCCGGGCGCGTCTTCTTCGTCGGAGGCCCCGACCATCACCCCTCGCCCGGGCCTGCCGTCAGGTCATGAGGTTCCGAGCGCGTCCTCTTCGTCGGTCGTCACGAGGACCGGGTCATTCAGTCGGTCCCCGCTCAGATCAGGGCGGTTCCCCGGAACAGGGTGGTGGTCGGGCCGCCCACCCAGACGGTGCCGTCGGCGTCCGGGGTGATGGTGATTTCGCCGGTGCGGCCGAGCTTCGTGCCTTGTGACACCGTGTATGGGCCGGTGACGGCCGCCGTGCGGGTCAGCCATTGGCCGACGGAGGCATTCATCGATCCGCAGACCGGATCTTCGGCGACGCCGACGCCGGGGGCGAACGTCCGCATCTCGAAGTCGTGCGGCGAACCGGCGGGATGGGCGCCGATCGCGCCCACCATCGCCTCGGGGATGAGCGAGAGGTCAGGGTCGAGGTCCAGCACTTCCTGCGCGGTGGCGAATCGCAGCACCGCCCACCCGGGACCGTTGTCGACCCACTGATGCGCGATCACCTGCTCGGGCCGGACGCCGAACGCCGCGATCACCCGGTCGAGGTAGTCCGGCTCGAGATCACCCTGGCGCAGCGTCGGCGGGGCGGCGAACGACAGCGTTCCCTCGTCGTGGCGCACGTCGATCAGTCCGGCGGCGCACTGCTGCACGAGGCGTCCGGGGGTGCGTGGGCGTCCGCCGTGTTCGAGCCAGGCGTGCGCGGAACCCAGGGTGGGGTGGCCTGCGAACGGCAGTTCGCCGCCCGGGGTGAAGATGCGGACCCGGTAGTCGGCACGGTCATCGGTGGGCGCGAGCAGGAAGGTGGTCTCGGAGAGATTCGTCCAGCGCGCGATCCGCTGCATGGTCTCCTCGTCGAGGCCGTCCGCGTCCAGGATCACGGCGAGCGGATTGCCGCGATAGGGCAACGGCGAGAACACGTCGACCTGCGCGAAAGCGTACGAGCGACCCATCGGTTGCCTCCTGGTGGACTGCTGATGAATGAGCATCATCGTAAGCTCCCCGGCACCGACCGCCCAGTCGGGCGGCGCGGGCGAGTCTGGGTTACTCTCAGCGCCATGACGCGTAGTGAACGTCCGGTCGCCCTCATTACTGGAGCATCCCGAGGGATCGGGGCATGCCTGGCCCGCCGCCTGGCCGCGCAGGGCTGGAACCTGGTGCTGACCTATCGCGACGATGCGGACGCCGCGGCGCGCGTCGTCGCCGAATGTGAGGTGCTCGGCGTCCGGGTCGTGACGGTTCAAGCCGATCTGCGCGGTGCCTCCGACGAGGCCATCGCCGCGCCGTTCGAGATGGCGCGCGGGCGGTTCGGCCGGATCGATGCGTTCGTCAACAATGCCAGCATCACTACGCGGTATGCGCCGGTCGCGGACACTCCGGTCGACGAGATCCGCGAGACAATCGACGTCGACTTCACCGCCGTCGTCCTCGGCGCGCGCCGGGCGGTGCGCGAGTTCGTCGCCGACGGCACGCGCGGCGTGATCGTCAACGTGTCCTCGGGGGCGGCGACCCTCGGCAGCCCCGGTGAGTACGCCCACTATGCGGCCGCCAAGGCCGGTGTCGACGCGTTCACGATGGGGCTCGGCAAGGAGGTCGGGCCGCTGGGCATCCGGGTCGTCGCGGTCGCGCCCGGACTGGTCGACACCGAACTTCATGCCGCCACGGGCGATCCGGAGCGCGTGGAGCGGATGGCCCAGGACATCCCGCTGCGGCGCGCGGCCGATCCCGAGGAGATCGCGGGCGTGATCGCGTGGCTGCTCGGGCCCGAGGCGTCCTACATCACGGCGACGACCATCCGGGTCGCGGGCGGGCGCTAACCCGGTGCCGGTGCCGGCGGGCGGCGCAGTAAATCACTGCACTCGTTCGGCGGCCCCTTCGCGAAACATCAGTGGGACTGATGTTTTTCGAGCCGCCCCGAAATCGAGTGCAGTGATTTACTGCCGCATCGCGGCTGACCCCCGGCGAGAGTGTCCGACGGGCGTGCGATCATCGGCGCATGACAGGCCAGCGCGATCTCGAGACGCTCGCGTCGCTGCGGCGCGCCCGCGACCGGATGGACCGCGAGTACGACAAACCCCTCGATGTCGCCTCGCTGGCGCGCGGGGTGCATATGTCGCCGGGGCACTTCAGCCGGCAGTTCCGGCGCGCCTACGGTGAATCGCCTTATCAGTACCTGATGACGCGCCGGATCGAGCGGGCGATGACGCTGCTGCGCCGCGGCGATCTGAGCGTCACCGAGATCTGTTTCGCGGTCGGCTGCCAGTCGCTGGGCACCTTCAGCACCCGCTTCACCGAACTCGTCGGCGTGCCGCCGAGCGTCTACCGCGACCAAGGGGCGCCGTTCGGGCCCGGGATGCTGCCGTGCATCGCCAAGCAGGTGACCAGACCGGTCAGGAATCGAGAAGCGCCGGGCGGGCGGGCGTCCTAGCGTGGGCGTCATGACGATCACCATCAACGCCAGCTTCCTGCCGCACACCGACGCCGAGGCGTCCCTCGCGTTCTACCGTGACGTGCTCGGCTTCGAGGTGCGCCTCGATGTCGGCTACCAGAACATGCGCTGGATCACCGTCGGCCCGCCGAACCAGCGCGATACCGCGATCGTGCTGCATCCCTCCGGCGTCGGCGACGGGCTCACCGCCGAAGAGAGCGCGCTGCTCAACCAGATCGTGGCCAAGGGCGGCTACTTCGGCATCGGGTTGGCCACCGACGACCTCGACGCGACCTTCGCCCAACTGGAGGCGCGCGGTGCCGACGTCGTGCAAGAGCCGATCGAGCAGGACTACGGCGTGCGCGACGCCGCGTTCCGCGACCCTGCGGGCAACTTGATCCGGATCCAGGAGAACAAGCGATGAGCGAAGCCAGCAGCGGTTTCAGCGCTGACGAGCGCGCCGCCATGAAGCAGCGTGTTGAGGAACTCAAGGCGATGAAGGGCGTGAAGGGCGCCGCCAAGAAGGCGAAGGAGTTCGAGGCCTGCCTGGCCGCGATCGAGGCGCTTGAAGGAGCCGACCGGGCCATCGCCGAGCGCCTGCACATGATCGTGATGGAGGAGGCGCCACACCTCGACGCGAAGACCTGGTACGGGTTCCCGACCTACGCCCACGACGGCAAGAACATCGTCTTCTACCAGCCGGCCACCAAGTTCGGCACCCGCTACGGTTCGATCGGCTTCGAAGAGAACGCCGCCCTCGACGACGGCGAGATGTGGCCGGTCGCCTTCGCCGTCACCGCGATGACGGACACCGTCGAGCAGCGCCTCCGCGACCTGGTCAGGCGAGCGTCCCCCTCCTAGTCGGGGTGGCCGTCGCCGTCACCGCGGCGGCGGAGCGGCGGCGCCCGGGCCCCGCTGTCATCGAGGCGTCCGATGCTGTTGCGCACGATAGGAACCCTTGCCTACGAAATATCGTGCGCAACGGTTCCTATCGTGCGCGACGCTGGGTGATTCGCGGTTCGCGTCAGCCGAGGTGGGTGCCGAACGCGAGCCCGAGCAGGTAGGTGGCCGCGGCGGCGCCGAAGCCGATCGCCAGCTGGCGCAGGCCTCGCTTCATCGGTGACGTTCCGGAGAGCAGCCCGACGACTCCGCCGGTGAACAGCAGGGCGATGCCGACCAGGCCTGCGGAGAGTAGCACGGCGGGCATTCCGGACAGCCCGAACAGGTAGGGCAGCACGGGAATGATGGCGCCCGAGGCGAAGAAGCAGAAGCTGGAGATCGCCGCACCCATGCCGGTGCCGATCGCCTCGTGCTGGTCCACGGTGTCGGACGGCGCAGGCACCGGGTGGGTCGCCGTGTGCAGCCCGGCCAGCACTTCGTGGGCGTGGGCGTCCGCCTCGGCTTCGGTCATGCCGCGCGCCCGGTAGAGCAGGGCGAGCTCGTTGGCGTCGATGTCGAGGTCGGGCAGGGCGTCGTGTATCTGCGGGTTCGGGGTGGACGCCTCCAGCAATTCGCGCTGCGAATGCACCGACACGTACTCGCCGGCTCCCATCGACAGCGCGCCGGCGAGCAGGCCGGCGATGCCGGTGAGCAGGATCACCTGCGGCGCGACGCCGCTCGCCCCCACGCCGAGGATCAGCGACAGGTTCGACACCAGCCCGTCGTTGGCGCCGAACACGGCGGCGCGGAAGGTGCCCGACAGCCGGTTGCGGCCACGTTCGGCGAGCGAGCGGACGACCTCCTCGTGCACCTGCTCGTCGGCGGCCATCTCGGGCGTCGCGTCAGGATCGGTGCTGTAAGGCGAACGCGCTTCGGCGTTCTGGACGAGGGCGAGCACGAACACCGAGCCGAACCGGCGGGCCAGCGCGCTGAGGACGCGCGTGCGCAGGTCGGCGGATACCGGCCGGCCCACGTCTTCGCCGAGCAGGGTCAGCCAGTGCTGTTCGTGGCGGCCTTCGGCGTCCGCGAGGCCGAGCAGGATTTCACGTTCCTCGCCGGCGCGCCGAGCGGCGATGTGCCGGTAGGTGGCCGCCTCGGCCCGTTCGTTTGCGAGGTACTGCCGCCAGCGTCGCAGCGTTTCCGGGTCGCGGCGTGCGGAGGTCGCGCGCGCGGAAGCAACGTCAGAAGACATCAGGAGGGCTCTTTCGATCAGCGCCGCGACCGAGCCCGAAGGGGATCGACCGCGACGAACACGGTCGAAGGTCTCGCTCGCCCGCCTGGCGGGTGATGTGCCGGGCCCGTCATTCTGACCGGCCAGTATGTCGACACATCGGGCGTCCCGGCACTCAGCCAGGACGTCGGAGCTACTCCCCTTCACCACCATGATCACACGACGACGACCAGACGGGCGCACCGGTCCACGTTCGTCTCATTCGGCGAGCCGGCAACTGCACCAGAAGAAGCGGCCATCCATCGCCCTACTCTGAAGCTATAGGACCAGACGCGGATGAACCTGTGGTCGTCGCTAGCTATGACGCGGCCTGGCCCGATCGGTTCCGTGAGGAGGAACGCCGCCTGAGGCCGGGGTGGCAGGCCTTCAACGCGCACGTCGTCGAGTTCGGCGGATCGCTGTGGCGTGACAACCTGCTTCTTCGTGATCATCTTCGAAGCCACCCGGCCGATGCTGAGCGCTATGCCCGAGTGAAACAACGTGCGGCGACGAAGGCGCCCGACAGCCTGATCCAGTACTCCGAGCTCAAACGTGCTGTCATCGAGGACTTGATCGCTCGGGCAAGGCGCGACGGTTCCTGATCGCTCGGTCCGGTTCGCAGCTAGCGCTGCATGTCCACGAAACGACTGAGCGCACCCTGGAAGGCGACCGGAAGAGTGTCGGTGGCGCCGTTGCGGTGCTTGGCGATGATGAAGTCGGCTTCGCCGGCTCGCTGGGACTGCTTGTCGTAGGCGTCCTCTCGGTGGAGGAGGATGACGACGTCGGCGTCCTGTTCGAGTGAGTTGTGCACGGTGATGCCGTCGGCGATGAAGTTGTGGGTGTCGAGCACGGTGGCGTCGAACACCTCCTCCTCACCGAGCAGTTCGATGCTGGCGACGGCGTCCCAGTAGACGTTGCTGGTGGCCTCGCGTTCCAAAGCCTCCGAGGCAGTCTCCTGCGGAACCGCGTCTTCCAGAAGGATCTCGCTAAGGAATATAAGTTGCTGGGTGAGGTCATCAACGATGACTTGGTGCCCATCGTTGTTGCGAACGGTTGCTATTGACGCGACGATCCCGAATCGGCCGAGCAGACTGATCACGTTGTCGGCCAGCCGGCGGCTCGTCGACGCGTAGTAGATCCGGCCCTGTCCGGCGGCGCCGTCCCAGCGCACCGAGCCGTCCGTTGCCCACAGGTGTCGCAGGAACAGGGCGACCTGTTCGCGCGGCAACCCGAACACCCACGACGGCACCCCCTCGGTGCCAGCAGCCGCAGCAGCCCGCACGATCTCGTCCTCATCGCGGCGAACCGGAGCCAGCGGCTCGGGCACTACCCGGGGGATTGCGACGCGGGTGCCCTCGGTCAACTCGCCCAGCGGGATCCAGCCGTCATAGGTCAGGAACGGGTGATTGGCGGACGCCTTCACCTCGCGGCCCGACGTCAGGCGTAACCGGTAGACCTGCTTCACTCCCGAGGAGAACACATGCGTCATCGGCCGGGCGACCAGGCGGTGGTCGGCGTCCAACGACCAGACCGGCACATTGCGCTCACCCGAGGCCAGCAGTTCGCCCATGGTGACCTCGGCGCCGGTGTCGGCGCGCAGCACGCGGGTGTCGGCGGTCAGGCAGCCGGATTCACGCAGGTCGGACAGCATCGGCTTCTTGTCCTGCCGGGATTCCGGTCCGCGGTTCAGCTGCGACAACGCCACCACGGGCACTTCGAGTTCCTTGGCCAAGAGCTTGATCTGCCGTGAGAACTCCGAAACCTCCAGCTGGCGCGACTCGACCTTCTTGCCTGAGGTCATCAGCTGCATGTAGTCGATGATCACCAGTTTGAGGTCGTGGCGTTGCTTGAGGCGGCGCGCCTTGGCGCGGATCTCCATCATGGTCAGGTTGGGGGAGTCGTCGATGAACAGCGGCGCCCGCGACACCTGGGCGGTCTTGTTCGAGATCCGCTGCCAGTACTCCTCGTTCATGTCGCCCTTGCGGATCGCGTTCAGCGGCACGCCCGACTCGGCCGACATCAGGCGCATCACGATCTCGGACTTCGTCATTTCCAGGCTGAAGAACACCGAGCACAGTCCGTGCCGAATGGACGCCGCCCGCGCGAAATCCAGCCCCAGCGTCGACTTACCCATGCCGGGACGCGCGGCGATGATGATCATCTGGCCGGCGTGCAGGCCGTTGGTGAGATGGTCCAGGTCGATGAAGCCGGTGGGGACGCCGCCCATCTGGCCGTGCTGGGTGAGCGCCTCGATCTCGTCCAGGGTGACCTCGACCAGCTCCGACAACGGCTGGTAGTCCTCGGCCGTCCGGTTCTCGGCCACCTCGTAGATGGCCTGCTGGGCCCGGTCGACGATCTGGGTGACGTCGCCTTCGGCCTGGTAGCCCATCTGCGAGATCTTCATCGACGCGTCGACGAGCCGGCGCAAGATCGCCTTGTCGCGCACGATTTCGGCGTAGTAGACGGCGTTGGCGGTCACCGACACCGACGACACCAGGTCGTGCAGGTAGATCGGGCCGCCGATCTGGGCGAGCTGGCCGCGCTTGCCGAGCATGTCGCCGACCGTGATGGCGTCGACGGGCTCGCCGCCGCCGTACAGATCCATAATCGCGTCGTAGATGAACTCGTGCGCCGGGCGATAGAAGTCCCGGCCCTTCAGTACCTCGGTGACCTCGCCGATCGCATCCTTGCTGAGCAGCATGGCGCCCAGCACGCTCTGCTCGGCGGCCAAGTCCTGCGGCGGCGTCCGGTCGACGCGCGAGCCGGGCTGCTCGAACGCGGCAACGTCGTTCGACCACTCGGTTCGCTGGTCCGTCGTCATCGGTACGCGCCGTCCTTTCTCGCTCGCCACCACGCTAAAGGCGGCGACTGACATTCTTCATCGGCGCCGCAAATCCGCCTGCCGGGCCGTGGTGTGGCGGCCGGACGGCCCGTCGCCCGCGCGCCCGTCGCACGCCGGATCAGTCGACGGTAGACCCTTGCCGGACGCCTCACAAACCGGCCCTTCCACCCCAGATGTGGAAAACCTGTGGATAGCTGTGGACGCACGGCGTCCGGCCTGTGTGCGACACGCCGTGACGGTGGGGACGACGAGATTCTTTTCGCAGAAACAGGCCTTTGGCTAGGGGTGATGGAAGTTCATCCCTGTGAATTTCTGGGCGAGGGTCGTGATGAGACGCCCCCTGCGGCGAGTGGCGCCACTGTGGATGGAGGTGCTAGGACTTTGGTGCCATCCACGGGTTGTCCACAGGGCGTGTCCCCACTAGGGGTGATGGTCGCAGGTGTTGGAAAGGCATCACCGAACCCCCGCCGGAATAAACCCCAAGGGGGTATAGTTGGACTGGTCCGAGGAGGAACCATGACCGAAGCCACCACCGTCGTCCCCGACGACGCGCGCGCACTGGACGCCGCCCCCGCCGAAGGGTGCTGCCACAGCGCGGACGCCGGCGAACCCGGCCACCAGCACGGCTACATCACCGCCAAAGACAACTACCTGCGCCGCCTGCGCCGCATCGAGGGCCAGGCCCGCGGCCTGCAGCGCATGGTCGAGGAAGAGAAGTACTGCATCGACATCCTCACCCAGGTCTCGGCGATGACGAAGGCGCTCCAAGCGGTCGCCCTCGAACTGCTCGAAGACCACATGGCCCACTGCGTCGTCGCCGCCGCCCGCGAGGGTGGTGCCGCGGCCGAAGAGAAGATCCAAGAGGCGTCCGAAGCCATCGCGCGCCTCGTCCGCAGCTGACACCCATCCACCACAAGGAGAAACGAACATGGCCGACCTCACCATCACCGACACCAAGGCCACCGGCGGCGGCTGTGGTTGCGGCTGCGGGCACGAGCAGTCCGAGCAGCAGGAGCAGCCCCAGGCCTCCGGCGCCGTCGTCGCCAACTACACCGTCACCGGCATGACCTGCAGCCACTGCACCAGCGCGGTCACCGAAGAGGTCTCGGCGATCCCCGGCGTGACCGGCGTCGAGGTCGATCTCGACTCCGGCGCGCTGACGGTCACCTCGGACGCCCCGGTCGACTTCGACCGCATCGTCGAGGCCGTCGCCGAGGCCGGGGACTACACCGTCTCCTGACCCGGGCCGTCCAGCCCCCTGACCGAGCCGGCCGCCGCCGCCGCTCAGCGCCCGATGGGCGTCCGGTCAGGGGTTCTGGTCCGGAACACCCCAGGCCGCCGGGGCCCTCCCGGCGGTCCGTCCACTCCCTCGCCAGGGCCGGTTCGTCCTCGCCGGACGCCTCAGGCGTCCGTTGCGACCACACGCCGGCCCTCCGCACCCAGGAGGAATCCATGCCAACCCCGACCACCCACACCGACCCCACCACCGACCGGACCGACCGCCGGGCGTCCATCGAACTCGACATCACCGGCATGACCTGCGCCTCGTGCGCGGCGCGCATCGAGAAGAAACTCGGCAAGGTCGACGGCGTCACCGCATCGGTCAACTACGCCACCGAGAAGGCCAAGGTGCTGGCGCCGACCGGCGTCACCGTCGCCGACCTGATCGCCGTCGTCGAGAAGACCGGCTACGGCGCCAAACTGCCCGACCCGGCCGAACCCGAGCCCGACCGCGCCGGGATGCTCAAGCGCGACCTGATCTGGGCCGCCGTCCTGGCCGTGCCGGTGATCGCGATCGCGATGGTCCCGGCGCTGCAATTCCCGGGCTGGACGTGGGCCTCGCTCGTCCTGGCCACCCCCGTGTACGCCTGGGCCGGACGCCACTTCCACCGTTCGGCGCTGGTCAACCTGCGCCACCGCGCCGCCACCATGGACACCTTGGTGTCGCTCGGCACCACCGCCGCCTACTTCTACTCGCTGTGGGCGCTGTTCTTCACCCACGCCGGCACCCTGCACTACACGCACCCGTTCACGCTCACCCTCGGCCGCTCCGACGGGGCCTCGGTTTACTTCGAGGCCGTGGTCGGGATCATCACGTTCCTGCTGGCCGGACGCTGGTTCGAGGCTCGCGCCCGCACGCAGGCGTCCGATGCCCTGCGGGCTCTGCTGACCCTCGGCGCCACCCAGGCCACCGTGCTGCGCGACGGCGTCGAGGTCGCGATCCCGATCGACCGGCTCGCCCTCGGCGAGGAGTTCGTCGTGCGCCCCGGGGAGAAGGTCGCCACCGACGGGGTCGTGGTCACCGGAACCTCGGCGGTGGACGAGTCGATGATCACCGGCGAGTCGGTGCCCGTCGACAAAGCCCCCGGCGACAAGGTCGTCGGCGCCACCGTCAACGCCAACGGACGCCTCGTCGTCCGCGCCACCGCGCTCGGCGCCGACACCGAACTGTCCCGGATGGCGCGGATGGTCGAAGAGGCCCAGACCCGCAAGGCGCCCGTGCAGGCGCTCGCCGACAAGATCTCCGGCGTCTTCGTGCCCATCGTGCTCGTCATCGCCGCGCTCACCCTGGCCGGCTGGCTGATCGCGGGGGAGTCCGTCGTGTTCGCCGCCACCGCCGCCGTCGCCGTGCTGATCATCGCCTGCCCCTGCGCCCTCGGCCTGGCCACCCCGACCGCGCTGCTGGTCGGCACCGGACGCGGCGCCCGGATGGGCGTCATCATCGCCGGACCCGACATCCTCGAGCACGCCCGCGCCGTCGGCACCATCGCGCTCGACAAGACCGGCACCATCACCCGCGGCGACCTGCGCGTCGTCGGCCTCACCCCGGTCGAAGGGGTGACCGACGCCGACCTGCTCCGCTGGGCGGGCACCGCCGAATCCGGCTCGGAGCATCCGCTCGCCAAAGCGGTGGTGGACGCCGCCTCCGGCCTGGGTGCCCTGGATGGCTTCGAGAACGTGCCCGGCGAGGGTGTCCACGCGGTCGTCGACGGGGTGCGGGTGAGCGTGGTCCGCCCGGACGCCGCGGGCCCGCTGCCCCGGGTGCTCGCCGAGGCCGTGGACGCCGCGCAGTCCCGCGGCGAGACCCCCGTCGTCGTCTCGCGGGAGGTCGGGATCGTGTCAGGTGACGGCGGAGAATCGCATCCGGTCGAGGTGTCGGGCGATGGGGACGTGCGTTCGGTCGAGGTCTCGCTCGACGGCAAGGGAGCGAGTCTGGTCGTGCCGGACACGGGCGTGCGCCCGGTCAGGGCGTCAATCGATGGTGACCTACACCCGGTGGGTGTGGTGTCCCTGGCCGACACCCTCAAGGACACCTCGGCTGCCGCGATCGCCCGGCTGCGTGAACTGGGACTCACCCCCGTCCTGCTCACCGGCGACAACGAACGCGCCGCCCGCGCGGTCGCCGCACAGGTCGGCATCGACGAGGTGCGCGCCGGCGTCCGGCCCGACGGCAAGGTCGCGGTGATCCGCGAACTGCAAGCCTCGGGGCAGGTGGCGATGGTCGGCGACGGCGTCAACGACGCGGCCGCGCTCGCGGCGTCCGATCTCGGCATCGCGATGGGCTCGGGCACGGACGCCGCCAAGGAGGCCGCGGGCATCACCCTGATGCGTTCGGACCTGATGCTTGCCGTGGACGCGATCCGGCTGTCGCGCTCGACCCTGCGCACGATCCGGCTCAACCTGTTCTGGGCGTTCGCCTACAACGTGGCGGCGATTCCGCTGGCGGCGTTCGGCATGCTGACGCCGATGATCGCCGGTGCGGCGATGGCGTTCAGCTCGGTGTTCGTGGTCGCGAACAGCCTGCTGCTGCGCCGGTTCCGCCCGGAGTCGGCGTGAGGTTTCCGGTTCCCGTCCGGCCCTGCTCACCGTGGCAGCGGCCGGGCCGGACGCGGCGAGTTCGCCGGACGCCCGGTGCATGGTTACCGTGGCAGCGGCCGGGCGGGGTGCAGCGAATAGTCGGCCATGTGGTCGAAGACGCCGCGCAACTCCACGCGCGCCGGGTCGCGGTAGTAGCCGCGCTGGGCTTCTGGGAAGCCGGCCCAGTCACCCTCGTAGTCGAAGGCCCAGGTGAACAGGTCGTGCGGCTCGTCGGCGACGGCGAACAGCACCCGGAACCCGTGTCGCTCCCGGACCGGCACGATGCGCCGCCAGATCCGCAGGAACGGCTCCCAGCCGCCGACGATCGCATAGCGGCGCATCACCACCGTGCGGCGCTCGTCGGGCGGCACCGGCGGGGTGAGCAGTTCGGCCCGGACCTCGCGCTCGACCGTGTTCCGGAACACATGCGGCGCCAACGCCGTGTGCAGACCGGACGCCGCAGCGTCGGCGTCCAGCGCCGCCCGGCCCCGGGCGGGGTCGGTATGCGACCAGAGCAGCGTGACCTTCGGTTCGGCGTCCGTTTCGACGTAGCCCTGATGCAGGACGAACCCGTGCCGTTCGCGCAGGGCCCGGACCTCGGGCCAGCGGGCGAGCCAGTCGTCGAGGTGCCTCGGCTTCACCGTGAACCGGTGCAGCAACACGGTTCCCTCCGGTGCGGCACTGCCCATGCTCCTATCCATGTATCGATCCTGACATCCGAGGATTCCCATGACCACCGATAACCCGGCGCGCGTCTCCAAGCGCCCCCTGCTCACCCTCGTCGCCAGCAATATCCTCGGCGGGGTCGGGGTGGCCTCCGGCATCGCCGTCGGCGCGCTGCTCATCGCCGAACTCGGCGGCACCGCGATGGCCGGACTGGGCCAGGCCGTCAGCGTGCTCGGCGCCGGTATCGCCGCCGTCCCGTTGGCCGCACTCGCCGCCCGTCACGGACGCCGCCGCGCCCTCACCCTCGGCTACTCGGGTGCGGTCCTCGGTGGACTGGTGGTCATCGCCGGCGCCACCGCCGGATCGGTCTGGCTCACCCTGCTCGGCCTGGTCGGATTCGGTTTCGCGCAGGCGACCAACCTGCAAGCGCGGTATGCGGCCTCCGAGGTCGCCGCACCCGAACGCCGCGGCCGGACCATGTCGTTCGTGGTCTGGGCGACCACCATCGGTTCGGTGGTCGGCCCCAACTTGAGCGAATTGGGCGCCTCGCTGGGCGCCCGGCTCGGTGTGCGCGAACTGGCCGGGCCGTACCTGTTCTCGGTCGTCGCCTTCACGTTGGCCGGAACCGTGATCGGCCTATTCCTCGGACGCCCCGCACGCACGTCTCACGGAAGCGCGCCTGGTTCGGGTGGGGCGCCGTCCGCATCCGAGGCATCCGGATCGCGGGGAGCAACCAAGCCGGTGGGTGCACTCGCGGCACTCGTCTGGGCGATGCGGCATCCGCGGGCCCGGTTCGGGGTGGTGCTGCTCGTCGCGGCGCACGCGGTGATGGTCGGCATCATGTCGATGACGCCGGTGCATCTTGGGCATGGCGGGCACGGCCTGCGCATCGTCGGCCTGGTGATCAGCGCGCACATTCTCGGCATGTACGCGCTCAGTCCCGTGTTCGGCTGGGCCGCGGACCGCATCGGCGCGCTCAAGACCGCCCTCGGCGGGTTGTTGGTGCTGGGGGCGTCCGCGGCGGTCGCGTTCGCGGCGCCGCACAGCATGCCCGCGGTGATGGTCTCGCTGACTCTGCTCGGCCTCGGCTGGTCGGCGGCGACGATCTCGGCGTCGGTGCTACTGGCCGGTGTCGATTCCGGTGCCGTGCGTGTTCCCTTGCAGGGGGCGACCGATGCCTTGATGAGCTACGGAGGCGCGACCGCCGCGATCCTGAGCGGACCCCTGCTCGCCTGGGTCGGCTTCGGCGGCCTCGCGATGATCTCAGGAGCCCTGATCATCCCCGCCGCCGCCATCGGCTGGATCGCCTACCGCGTCAGCGACGCCCGTCGCTGACGGTCGCGAGAACCGACCACTCGACGGTCGTGGGAGTGGAGGTGACCCCGGCCGAGTGGTCGATCCTTGCGACCGACTCAGCTGGGTCCGCGTGCGTGCTGCCCACGATCCTTGCCAGCGCGGGTTAGGTCCGTTCGACGGGCTGGCGCAACAGTGTGCGGAGCTTGGCCGGTGCCACCTTGCGCGGATCGCTGAAGTAGATCTCGTGGTGCCGGCCGGTCATCCGTAGGCCGGAGCCGGGGATGAACTCGTCGTGCATGTGCGCGAGGACCGGCGCCTCGTCGTCGTAGGAGCCGAGGTGCAGCGTCTGCACGCACAGTCCTTCGTCGAGGGTTTCGTAGCGGACGAGATCGAGCGAGACCGAGTTCGTCTTCCGTCGCGCGGCCGCGATGGCGTCTTCGACCATGGCATGGGTGAGCCATTCGGGCACCATGATCATTGCCGTCCAGTCCCAAACGGTCTTGTCGCGACTGCCCGTGAAGGCTTCCATGTCCACCGACCACCACAGTGCCTCCAGCGGGGGAACGACGTAGTCACGGTCGAGTTTCTGCTTGCTGGCGAACTTGAGCGCATACGCGACCGGATAGAGCGCGGCGAGGGCGTCGGCGTACTCGCCGCCGGCATCGTTCGGATCGCCGTGGCCATCGACCATCAGGTACGCCGTCGGCGGCACGTCGAGGATTCTGAACTCGCCCTGACGCGCTGTGTAGGCGTCGACGGTCTTCTTGAAGTCGATCTTCACGATGCTCATCCTCCGGCCCGCCCGGCGCGCCGCTTCGCTCGCCGGTTGCTCCACCATTGTGGCGCCGAACAGGCGGCCGGGGCGGTCACGATCCGCGGTTCGGCGTCTGCAAGGCGGGACGATGGTCGTTTTCTATGTCCAGATTCAGCGAGGGGTCCGGCGACAAGGGCAAATGCCGCGGCCCGCGAATCTGGACATAGAAATCGGTCACGCAGTGCGAAGCAGAGGCAGCGAGGATCACCGAGCAGGAGGAGCCGGCGGCCGAAGCACGCCGCAACCGCCCGCGTGACGTGGCTGTGCCGGCCGCCAGGATCTCGGCGTCGATGACCATCGCGCCGTGAAAGGATCGGTGGAAGCACGCTCGGGCGGGAAGGAAGCACCGCGATGAAGCTGGACGGCCCCGGTCGGTGGACTCGGCACGAGTACGCCGAACTCATCGACTTCTGTGTGCTGGTGGGGAGCCGAGTCCAGTTCGTCTACCAGGATGACCTCGACTTCGAGCCGAGCGCGCGAGCGCTCGTCGATGTGTTGAACCCAGACGGGGAGCAGGCCACGCGACGGTCGAAACGATGGCCCGGAACGAGGCTCCTCGACGGCAAGGCAACGGTGTGCTCGGTCCCGCTGACCGAGCAGGTCGCGGTGTGGCTCAAGGAGGGTCCGCTGCCCTACGACTGGATCGCGCCAAAGTGGCCCGAGGACGTGGCGATCCTGCGCAGGGACGGTTCGGTCGTGTTCGGGAGCATCGCCCATGAGCGGGACTCATGGTTGAAGGTCAGGCGATCCGAGGTCGCTCTCCTTGATCGGTTCCCCGCCCTCATGTGCTGTCTGCGCGCGCGGTAAATCACTGCGCTCGAATTCGGGCGGGGCTGAAAAACATCAGTGGGACTGCTGTTTTCCGGGCGTGCTGCGCGACGAGTGATGAGAAATGCTGCGCCAACGCGCGCGCCGGGAGCCCGGCGTGGCTAGCGTGAGGCCATGCGTATCGCCCTCGCCAATGACCATCCCGGAACCCCAGTGAAGAAGGAGATCGCCGCCTGGCTGCAAAGCCAAGGCCACGAGGTCGTCGACTTCGGCACCTTCGACGAAGAAGCATGTGATCTTCCCGACTTCGTCTACCCGGCCTCGCTGGCCATCGCCCGCGGCGACTGCGACCGCGGTATCTTCATCGACGGTGTCGGCTACGGCTCGGCGATGATCGCCAACAAGATCCCGGGCCTGTTCGCCGCCGTCGCGCAGGATCCCTACTGCGCCTACCTGGCCCGCTCACACTCGAACACGAACGTGATGTGCATCGGCGCCAAGATCATCGGTTCGCTGCTGGCCATGGAGATCGTCAAGACCTGGATGACCACCGACTGGCTCGGCGACACCGAAGAGAAGTACGCCCGCCGCGTCGCCAAGGTGGCCGAGATCGCCGAACGCCACATCCGCCCGCTTCAGGACTGAGGCCGCCTCAGGAGACGACGCCGTCGAGGTACAGCCAGCGGCCGTCCTCGGTGACGAAGCGGCTCGTTTCGGTCAATGATCCCGGGCGCCCGCGGGTCTCGAAGGTTGCGGTGAAGCTCACCGTGCCGCGCGTGTGATACGCCAGCCCGTCGCTGGTGGCATGCACGGTGAGACCGGTCCAGACGGTGCGGGGATCGAGATCGAGCGAGGCGGGCCGGGTCGACGGATGCCAGGTTTCGAGCAGATAGGACTCCAGCCCGAGCGCAAACGCCGAATACCGCGACCGCATCAGCATCTGCGCGGTCGCCGCCGGACGCCCACTGTGCAGCCGCCCGCAGCACCCGCCATACGGCTTTCCGTTCCCGCAGGGGCACGGGGTGTTCATGCCGCGGGCTCGCCCTCGGCGGGATCGTCGGATCGTGGGGTGCCCGCGGCGAACCCGGATCGGCGGGGCGGTCGGCCTCGGCGGCGCCG
The DNA here is from genome assembly GCF_047602245.1 of Propioniciclava sp. GTDB lineage: Bacteria > Actinomycetota > Actinomycetes > Propionibacteriales > Propionibacteriaceae > Propioniciclava. The sequence goes on along the minus strand of NZ_JASGHT010000001.1, from coordinate 1,372,500 downwards.
GAGCGCGTGACGGCGGGCGCTGAGCCGGACGCATGATCAGAAACGGGGCTGTTCTTGCCGTTGTCGCTCCCGCTGTCGGCGCTCCCTGCGTCGGCCGGCGACCGAGGCACGACGGGCATCGACTCGGCAGAAGCGTGAGCATCGGCAGGGGGCGAAGCGAGCGTCACCGGCGGAATCGCGGTCAGCGATTCTTCGATCTCGCGGCCGTCGGCGAGGGCTCGGTAGAGGTCGACGATGGCCCGGGATTGGTTCTTGATCGTCCACCAGCCCGCCATCTCCCGCGAACGCGCCCGTGCGGACGCCGCGAACTCAGGATCCTCCAGGCGGCGCAGCATCTCGACCAGTCCACGCGCGAACGCTTCGGCGGTGGGCCGGGTGACCAGGCCGTTGACGCCGGGGTCGACCACCAGGCGCAGTTCGGGATCGACCGTGACGATGGGCAGGCCCGCGTGCGCGGCCTCGTGCAGGACGAGCGCCTGGGTGTCGGTCTGCGACGGGAACGCGAATACGTCGCCCGAGGCGTAGTAGGGGCCCAGTTTGTCGCGCGGCACTTCGCCGACCAGCGTCACGCCGGCCCGCCGCCGGGCGAGTTGCAGCGCGGGCCGCAGCGGACCGGACTTGCGCCAGTCGCCGACGATCATCAGTTCGGCGTCGGGAATCTCTTCGCGCACCCAGCCGAACGCCTCCAGCAGCAGGCCGATGTTCTTCTCGGGCGCGATCCGCCCGACGTACACGATGCGCGGCCCCGGCCCCTTCGGCAGCGCCGGCCCGTCGGGCAGGGCGTCCGCGCCGTTCGGCACGACGCGCACCCGGGCCACCGAGGTCAACTCGCGCACCCGGGCGGCGGTCTTCTCCGACGGGGTGGTCACGATCTCGGACGCCTCCAGCATGTCGCGCGCGGCGTTGATCACCGCGCGGCGGGAGAAGCCGCGTTTCAGCGGACGTCCCTTCACCCAGCGCTGCATATCGCGTAGCGAGGGGCGTTTCATACCTTGGGTCGCGAGTTTGATCAGCCGGTAGTAGGCATCCATGAACGGGGTCATCGCCGCGTAGTAGTCGGCGTAGGCGGCGAAGTCGGTGTGCCAGGTGACCATGAGTGGCCGCTCGGTGCGGTCGGCGGCCCACACGCCGAGCATGCCGACGGTGCCCAGCCCTTGCACGTGGATCACGTCGGGCGGATCGGCGGCGAAGGCGTCCAGGAACCGCTCGAACTTGCGCCCGTTCGCGACCGCGAGCGGAACCCCGGGCAGCTTCATCGACGGCAGCCGCACCTCGGTGCGTCCCGGATGCCCGCGGTAGGGGTTCGGCCCCGAGCAGGCCGGCGCCACCACCTGCACCTGGAAGCCTTCGGCGAGCAGTTCGCCCTCGAGGAACTGCACCGCGTACAGCAGCCCGCTGTGGCTGGGCCCGTAGTTGTCGGTGAACAGCGCCACGCGCAACGGACGCCGCCGCGCCGTGCCGGTCGGTGCGGAAGCCGGGGCCGCGAAGGGCGGCTCGGCCTTGGGCAGGTGAAGCATCGGCATCTCGTCCATCCCTGCCACCCTAACGCGGACGGCCGAAGATCACAGGGAGCCGTAGCGGGCCTTCGCTGCTTGGATGGCCGTCACGTAGCCGCCGCGGCCGGCGGCCTCGCCGTCGGTCATCGCCGGTACCGCGAGCATGCCGCGCACCTGTTCCAGCGACACGAAGCCCTTGCGGGTCATCCACGCCTGCAGCCCGCCGAGCATCTCGCGGGTGTAGCCGCGGCCGTGCCGCACCAGGGCGGCGGTGGTCATCACCACGTCGGCGCCCGCCAGCAGGTATTTGACCACGTCCTCGCTCGAATCGACCCCCGACGAGCCGGCCAGTGAGGCGTTGGTCTGGTTGCGCAGCGACGCGATCCAGGTGCGCGGCAGGCGTCCCTCGTGCGGCGTCGACAACTCGAACCCGGCGTCGGTGTGCAGGGTCTCGATGTTCACATCCGGCTGTAGGAACCGATTGAACAGCACCAGCCCGGACGCCCCGGCGTCCACCAGCTGCAACGCGACGTTGCCGACCGAGGAGAAGTACGGCGACATCTTCACCGACACCGGAATCGTCACGGCCTCGGTGACGGCCGACACGATCTCCAGATGCCGCTTCACCACCAGCGCGCCGGTCGTCTTCACGTCGCCGGGCACCATGTAGATGTTGAGTTCGATCGCGGACGCCCCCGCGTCGGCGAGTTCGCGGGCGAACTCGACCCAGCCGCCCAGGTCGGCGCCGTTCAGCGAGGCGATCACGGGCACGTCGACCGAGGCGACCGCGCGTTCGACCAGGGACAGGTAGCTGTAGGCGGCCGACTTCGCGGTGACCGGGCTGCTGGGAAAGTAGTCGAGCGCCTCGGCGAAGGTGTCCTCGTGTGCGGCGATCAACTGCTCGTCGCGGGCCAGTTCGGCACGCAGCTGCTCCTCGAACAGCGAGTGCAGCACCACGGCGGACGCGCCGCCGCCGACGAGTTCCTTCACGCCCTCCACCGTCTGGGTGAGCGGGCCCGCCGACGCGATGATCGGGTGGGCCAGCTCCAGGCCGAGGTAGCTGGTGGTCAGGTCCATCGTCACTCCTTCGCATCGACGGCGAATTCGGACGCCGTCCTGGCAGACATCTGCTCGTAGTCGCGCCAGCGCCGGTCGACCTCGAACTGCCCGAATTCAAGCATCCGTTCGGCGGTCTCGGGGTCGGTGCGTTTCAGCATCCGGAAGCGCAGCTCGTTGTCGTGGTACTTGCGCAGGCTGAGCCGAGGGCGCGGCGAGTCGAGCAGGAACGGGTTTTCGCCGGCCATCCGCAGCACCGGATTGAACCGCATCAGCGGCCAATGCCCGGAGTTGACCGCCAGGTATTGCTGGTCGAGGCCCTTCTTCATGTCGATGCCGTGCGCGATGCAGTGACTGTAGGCCAGGATCAGCGACGGCCCGTCGTAGGCCTCCGCCTCACGGAACGCCTTGAGTGTCTGCTGCGGGTCCGCGCCCATCGCCACCCGGGCCACGTACACGTTGCCGTAGGCGATCGCCTGCATGGCCAGGTCCTTCGAATGGGTTTCCTTGCCCGCCGAGGCGAACTTGGCGACCGCACCCATCGGCGTCGCCTTGGACGCCTGCCCGCCGGTATTGGAGTACACCTCGGTGTCGAGCACCAGCACGTTCACGTCGCGCCCCGAAGCGAGCACGTGGTCGAGGCCACCCGAGCCGATGTCGAACGCCCAGCCGTCGCCGCCGACGATCCACACCGAGCGCCGCATCAGGTGGTCGGCGATCGAGCGCAGATCGGACGCCTTCGGCCCGGGAATCTTGTCGAGCAGGAACTTCAATTCCTCCACCGCCCGGAATTGCGCCGACAGGTCGGACTCGTATCGCTGCTCGTTTTCCAGGATGCCGTCGATCAGGGCGTCGTCGCCGATCTCGGGACGCAACTGGTCCAGCAGCGTCCGGGCTCGCGAGGTGTGCAGGTCGGCGGCCAGGCGCAGGCCGAGCCCGAACTCGGCATTGTCTTCGAACAGCGAGTTCGACCAGGCGGGGCCGCGTCCGTACTTGTTGCGCGCCCACGGTGTGGTCGGCAGGTTGCCGCCATAGATCGAACTGCACCCGGTCGCGTTCGCGACGGTGGCGCGTCCGCCGAACAGCTGGCTGAGTAGCTTCAGGTAGGGCGTCTCGCCGCAGCCGGAGCAGGCGCCGGAGAACTCGAACAGCGGCTCCAGGTATTGGACGCCGCGCACGGTGCCGAAGTCGACCCGGCTGCGCAGGTTGACCGGGAGTTGCTCGAAGAAGGCCACGTTGGTGCGGGTCGGCTCGCGGTCGACGACGTGCTCGAGGTTGATCGCCTTGCGGCGCAGGCCGTCGTTGGAGGTGACCGGGCAGGCTTCGACGCACAGCGAGCAGCCGGTGCAGTCCTCGGCGTACACCTGCAGGGTGTAGCGCGAGCCGGGCAGGCCGGCCGCGTTCAGCGGGGCGCTCTGGAAGGAGTCCGGGGCGCCGTGAAGTGCCTTGTCGCGGTAGTACTTGGCGCGCAGCACCGAGTGCGGGCACACGAACGCGCAGTTGCCGCACTGGATGCATGCCTCCGCGTCCCACACCGCGACCAGGTCGGAGATATTGCGCTTCTCGTACTTGGTCGTCGCCGAGGGGTAGGTGCCGTCCACCGGCAGCGCCGACACGGGCAGGTCGTCGCCCTCATCGAGCAGCATCTTCGAGGTGACGTCGCGGACGAACTCGGGCGCGCTGAGGGGCACCGGGGCGAGCATCGGCACATCGGAGGCGACGGCGTCCGGCACCTCGACGCGGTGCAGGTGGGCGATCGCGGCGTCCACGGCCGCCTCGTTCTTGGCGACCACCTCGGGGCCGCGGCGTCCGTAGGTTTTGCGGATCGACGCCTTGACCTTGTCGATCGCCTCTTCGCGCGGCAGCACCTTCGAGATCGCGAAGTAGCAGGTCTGCAGCACCGTGTTGGTGCGGTTGCCCATGCCGGCGGTGCGAGCGACGGCGTTGGCGTCGATCGTCCACAGCTCGCAGCGCTTCTCGATCAGGGTGCTCTGCATCGCCGCGGGCAGGTGCGCGAACAACTCCTCGGGTGGGTGCGGCGCGTTGACCAGCACCACCGTGCCCGCGCGGGCGTAGCGCAGCACGTTGACCCGCTCCAGGATCGACCAGTGATGGACGCCGATGAAGTCGGCCTGGCTGATCAGGTACGGCGCGGTGATCGGTTCGGGACCGAACCGCAGATGCGACACCGTCCGCGAACCCGACTTCTTCGAGTCGTAGACGAAATAGCCCTGCGCGTAGACGCCCTCGATGCCGCCCAGGATCTTGATCGTGTTCTTGTTGGCGCCCACCGTGCCGTCCGAACCGATGCCGTAGAACACCGCCCGCCGAGTCGCGGGGGATTCGACGTCGAGGCCGGCCGGGTAGTCAATGCTGGTCAGCGACACGTCATCGGTGATGCCGACGGTGAACCGCGGACGCGGCGACGCCTTGGCCAGTTCGGCGAACACGCCGACCGCCATCGCCGGGGTGAACTCCTTGCTGGACAGCCCATAGCGTCCGCCGATCACCCGCGGCAGCGTCACGCGGGTGCCGGACGCCACCGCCTCGGCCAGCGCGGCGCACACGTCGAGGAACATCGGCTCGCCGCCGGCGCCCGGCTCCTTGGTGCGGTCCATCACCGCCATCTTGGTGACCGTCTCGGGGATCGCGGCCAGCACGTCGGCGACCGGGAACGGCCGGTACAGCCGGATCTGGACCACACCCACCTTCTCGCCCTGCGCGGTGAGGTGGTCGACGGACTGCTTCACCGTCTGCGCGGCCGAACCCATGATCACCAGGACGCGGTCGGCGTCCGGGGCGCCGTGGTATTCGACCAGGCGGTAGTGGCGTCCGGTGAGCGCGGCGAACTCGTCCATCGCCGTGCTGACCAGGCCCGGAACCCGCTCGTAGAACGGGTTGACCGTCTCGCGGGACTGGAAGTAGGTGTCCGGATTCTGTGCGGTGCCGCGGATGTAGGGATGCTCGGGGGAGAGCGCCCGGTCGCGGTGGTCGAGGATGAGCGGCTCGGGAATGTAGGCGCGCAGGTCGTCGTCGCTGAGCATGTCGAGGGTGTTCAGCTCGTGCGAGGTGCGGAAACCGTCGAAGAAATGCAGGAACGGCACCCGGCTGCGCAGCGTCGCCAACTGGGCGATCGCGGCGAAGTCGTGCGCCTCCTGCACATGCGCCGAACTGAGCAGGGCGAAGCCGGTCTGCCGGACGGCCATCACGTCCTGATGATCGCCGAAGATGCTCAAGCCCTGAGTGGCCAGCGAGCGCGCCGCCACATGGAACACCGTCGAGGTCAGCTCGCCGGCGATCTTGTACATATTCGGGATCATCAGCAGCAATCCCTGGGACGCCGTGAACGTCGTGCTCAGCGCGCCACCCTGCAGCGCGCCGTGCAGCGCGCCCGCCGCGCCGCCCTCGGACTGCATCTCGATGACGGTCGGCAGCGTGCCGAACACGTTGAGCCGCCGCTGGCCGGCCCACTCGTCAGCCAGCTCGGCCATCGTCGAGGACGGCGTGATCGGGTAGATGGAGCACAGCTCGTTGAGCCGGTAGGCCACCGAGGCCGCAGCCTCGTTGCCGTCGATGATCGCTCGCGTCATGATCGTTCCTTCCGGCCTCAGCGCTCTGAGATCATCTCGATCGCGTGCACGGGACACTGCTCGTAGCAGGTCGCGCACCCGGTGCATTTCGTGTAGTCATAGCGGTAACGCAGCCCCTTGCCGAGCTTGATCACCGCATCCTCGGGGCAACTGCCCAGGCAGCCGTCGCACTCGATGCAGTTGCCGCACGACAGGCAGCGCCACGCCTCGGTGTAGGCCTGGCCCTCGGTCAGGCCGCCGACGATCTCGTCGAAGTTGAGCCGCTGCTCGACGTCGAGTTCGGGCTGCGCGGTGCGCCGGTCGTCGCCCCAGTACCACAGGTTCAGCTTGTCGAAGCTGGCCAGATCGTGCTTGGGGGCCTGCACCGCCGGACGCCCCTGCAGGTAGGCGTCGATCATCCGGGCCGCCTTCTTGCCGTGCCCCACCCCGACGGTGACGGTGCGCTCGGACGGCACGGCGTCCCCGCCGGCGAAGATGCCCGGCACGTTCGTCATCAGCGTGGTCGGATCGACCTGCACGACATCGCCGTCGAAGGCCATCCCGGGAATCTTGGCCAGGAACTTCGAATCCGCCTCCTGGCCCAGCGCCAGGATCACGGTGTCGGCCTGGAGCGTCTCGTAGCGCCCGGTGCCGACCGCCCTGCCCTCGTCGTTGAGCTCCATGATCTCGACCTGCATCTGGCCCTCGTCGATCTCGGAGATCGTGCGCAGCCAGTTCATCTTCACACCCTCGCGGACCGCCTCCTCGCGCTCCTCGGCGTGCGCGGGCATCTGCTCCTGGGTGCGCCGGTAGACCACGATCGACTCCTCAGCACCCAGCCGGCGGGCCACGCGGGCGGCGTCCATGGCGGTGTTGCCGCCGCCATAGACGGCGACGCGGCGTCCGATCAGCGGGCGCTCGCCCGAAGCGACATCGCGCAGGAAGCTCACCGCGTCCACGATGCGCCCGGCGTCGCGGGTGGGAATGTCGACCCGCTTGCTCAAGTGGGCGCCGATCGCGACGAACACCGCGTCGAAGTGGCCCGCCTCGCGCTCGGCGATCAGGTCGGTGACATTGTGGTTCTGCACGAAGGTGACGCCCATGGTGCGGATCCGCGCGATCTCGGCATCGAGAACATCACGCGGCAGCCGGTAGGCGGGAATGCCGTAGCGCATCATGCCGCCGGGCAGATCGGACGCGTCATGCACCTCGACCTCATGCCCCAGCATGCGCAGGTGATAGGCGGCCGACAGCCCCGAGGGGCCCGAGCCGACGATCAGCACCCGGCGTCCGGAGCTGTAGGCGGGCGGAGTGAACTGCCACTGTTTCTCGATGGCCAGATCGCCCAGGTAGCGCTCGACCGAATGGATCGACACCGCCCCGTCGAGCTCGACCCGGTTACAGGAGGTCTCGCACGGGTGATAGCAGACCCGGCCGTGGATCGCGGGGAACGGATTGTTGCGGGTCAGCTCCAGCCAGGCGCCGCGGTCGTCGGACGCCTTGACCAGCCGCAGCCATTCCTGGATGTTCTCGCCCGCCGGGCAGGCCTGATTGCACGGCGGCAGCAGATCGACATAGATCGGCATGCGGACGCGCACCGGCCCGACTCGCCCGCGGGATGCGCCCAGATCGGGCAGATGGGAGATGTCGCGCTGCGTGGGCATGTCCATCATGCAACCTCCATTGGTCGACAGAATCAGACCCATACTACTGACGGTAGTACGCATGGAGGCGTTGTTATTTGGCTATGGCGACCGTGCCTAAATGGGGTTTCGCTAGGTGATTCGGACGCCGTGGGTCATCTCGTGCCGTCGGTGCGAGGGCTGTGCCGCGACGTCTCGGCTTGCCGCTGACTTTGTTTGGCCGGGTGACATGCCCTCAGGCGGATGGGCGTCCGTCGGGGCGGACCATGCGGCGCATGCCCAGGTGACCCCAATGCTCGCCGGTGTTGCTGGTGGTGCCGTCGAAGTCGAAGCCGTGGCGCCGGTAGAACTCGGCGGCGCGCTCGTTGCCGGTGATCACCCACAGATAGGCGCCCCGGTTGCCGGGGAGGGCGGCGTCCAGCAGGCGTGTGCCCAGGCGCTGACCGCGGGCCTCGGGAATGACGTAGAGGCCGTCGAGCAGCCAGTCGACGCCGGGATGGGTCCAGGCGTCGCCGAGGGAATCCCGCTCCCAGTCGGGGGTGCCGCGCTGGGTGAGGGCGAGGCCGACGACCGCGCCGTGCGTCCCGCGGGCCACCCAGTGCGAGGTGCGCGGCTGTTCGCCGGCGGCGCGGGCGGCGTCCGCTTCGGTGAGATCGGCGGTCAACTCGGCGACGCGCCGGTCGTAGGACTCCCACAGGATGCGCGAATGATCGGCGTCCGCCAGATGCGCGTACGACACCAGTTGCAGCGCGATGTGCGCGCGGACGGCCTCAACGACGTCGTCGGCGGTGAGCGGGGCGATGGTCCAGGCGGTAGGCACGGCGACCAGCCTATGCGGGCCTCTGGTTCCTGGGATCGTGCGACTCTCACGACGCGTGAAGACGACGTACTGTCGGGGTGTGTCCGGTTCGAGTCGTCTGCTTGTTGCGCTTGTCGCGCTCGCGACCGGGGTGGCGCTGGCGGGCTGTGGTGCCGTTGATGTGCGGTGCGGGCTCATTGGGGTGTGCGAGCGGCCGACGGTGACGCCTCAGCCCTCGGTTGCGCGGTCGCCCGGGCCGTCCTCGTTGGGACCGCGGGTGGATCCGGCTGCGCCACCGCCGGATGTGAGTGTGTCGGGTGAACTGCGCACTGTGACCGGGTTGCCGGCCGCGATGCGGGCCGATTTCTGGCTGGGCGATCCGCTCCCAGGGCGAGACGGCGAGCAGGATGTGGTGCGGGTGCCCGTCACCGGAGCGGTGGAGGTGATCAACACCGGTACTGCGGAGAACTTTCCCATCACCACGATCGCCTACGAGGCATGGGCTCGCTACCCGGCCGGCGGCATCGTCTGCCGCGCGCTCGCGGCTCCGGTGGCGTCGCCGGGAGGTGACTGCTGGGGGTGGTGGGGCGCCGCCTCGCCGTTCAGGGGCGACATCAACTACGCGCCGCCGCTCGAACCGGGAGGGACCGCCCACGCCTCGCTCCGCGGGGATGCTCTCACCCTCGACGTGCCCGCGGCGTCCACCGCGGGTTTGGCCGAGGCGCTCCGGACACCCACCGCGGTGGTCGTGCTGGGGGAGCGGATCGAGGTGCTCATGGATGTCGATCCGTTCGAGAACGTCTGCGCGGCCGTGCCCTACGGCGCGGCGCCTGCGGCGTCCGAGGTGCCGGGATCACCGTCGCCCCAACCCGCCACGGAGCGGATTATCGCCGCTTCCACGAGTCCGATGGGATGCGACGACCTTCCGTCATACCGAGAGGGAGAGTAAATCGCTTCACTCGTTCGGAGCGGTCGCCTCAAGACATCAGTGAGACTGGTGTTTTTGGGCGGTGCGTGAATTCGAGTGAAGCGATTTACTGCGCATGGCCCGGAGAGGGCTCAGTGAGGCGAGGTCAGCTGACCTCACCGTCGCTCGGCGCGGCTTGCTCGGCGGCCCAGGCGGCGACTCGGCGGGCGCTCTCCTCTTCGGAGAGGTCCTCAACGCGCGACATGATCGACCAGCGCACGCCGAACGGATCACGGATCGAGGCGAAACGGTCGCCGGACACGAAGGTGCTAGCGGGTTCGCGGATGGTGGCGCTGGCGTCGGTCGCGCGGGCGACGACCGCGTCGACATCGGGGCAGTACAGGCCGATCGAGTAACAGTCTTTCTCGCCGGCCGGGCCCGGAACCATGCTGTAGGCGGGGCTCGGTTCGCCGATTTGAAGCCGGCCGTTGCCGAAGTCGAGTTCGGCGTGGGCGATGACGCTGCCGAATTCGGTCACGTCGACCACCCGGGCGCCGAAGACGGATCGGTAGAATTCGAGCGCCTCGCGGGCACCCTCGATCGCCAGGAACGGCGTCAGACTGGTCGACCCGTGCGGCACGCCGTCGGTGGTGTGTTCGCCGGTCACGCCCAGATGGGGATTCTCACGTTCGTTCATGGGCCGACAGTAGGGAACATGATCGCGGGCTGGCTTGAAGATTCGCGACAACTGCGAGGGAGGACGCGATGGTTGATACGTCCGATCCGCGCGGTGTCCTCTTCCCGGAACGGCTGCCGTCCTTCCGTCGCCATCCGGCCCCGGCTGAGCTGGATGGACTGGTGCGCTGGTTCTGGATTCCGCGCTGGAATCTCGCTCCCGGCCAGGTCTCGCGGCAGCGACTGCTGCCGTTTCCCGCCTCCAATCTGGTGGTCGAGTCCGCGGGAGTGACCCTCGCCGGCCCGACGACGCGGGCGTCGCATCGCGACCTGCGCGGCACCGGCTGGGCCGTCGGTGCACTCCTGCGCCCGGCGGGGATCGCCGCACTGTGCCCTGATCCTGCTCGCCTCCGCGACGCCGAGGCCGAGTTCGATGCCCCCGAACTCGCACGTACAGTCGCCGCCGCGATGGGCGATGCGGACGCCGACGATCGGGCGGTCGTGGAGGTGTTCGTGCGCTGGGCTGCCGAGCGCCTCGCCCCTGCTGGCGAGGCAGGCCTGCTCGCCAACGCGATGGAGGACCTGATTGCCGGCGATCGCACCATCACCCAGGTCGAGGACGTCGCTCGTGGCCTCGGTGTCTCGGTGCGTGGCGTGCAACGGATCGCCCGGCGATTCGTCGGGCTTCCGCCGTTGGCGATCATCCGCAGATACCGGCTTCAGGAGGCCGCGCAGCGTCTTCGCGAGGATCCTTCGGTGTCGATCGCTGCGGTCGCCGCCGATCTCGGCTACGCCGATCACGCCCATCTGACCTCCGACTTCCGGCGCGTGCTCGGCTTCACCCCGAGCTCCTACCGCGACGGCGTTGCCCGCGCGGAGTGACTGTTATGAGGGTCATCAGGAACGCTGTTTTGGAGAAGTAGCCCCACCGCGCCGCCCGGCGTCGTCACCTTCGCCCGGGTTAAGCGCATTCGCCCGCCGCGCCGCCCGGTTTCGTCACGTTCGCCCGGGGAGGAAACCGGGCGGATGCGCGGGAACCGGGCGGCGAAGACAACCAGGCAGGCGGGTTGGAGCCGGGAGGTGAGTATGACCGGGCGGGCTGGGGCGAAACCGTCCGGTGAAGACGATCCCCACCTGAAACTCGGGCGTCAATGGAGAGCTGTGGTGAGTAGACGCGCCACGACTTTGCATTGATCGCACGGACATCGTCGTGGTGGTGAAGCGTGCGCGTTCCTGGCGCTCACCCCAGCGGGATCCCCCGCAGGCGAGCCCGCGGAGTTTGCCTGCGGGGCGTTCATGGCGCTCAACCCAGGGTGATCACGCGGTCGCAGCGGGCGATCACGTCGGGGTCGTGGGTGATCACCAGCACCGCGTGCTCGGTGGACGAGGCCCAGACGTCGTCGAGTAGGGCGGTCGCGGTCTCGGGATCGAGGTGCTCGCTGGGTTCGTCGAGCACGAGAATCCCGTAGTCGCCGACCACCAGCCGGGCGAGCGCCAGCCGGCGCTGTTCGCCGCCCGACAGGGTCGCGCCCAATTCGCCGACCAGTCGAGCGGGATCCTCGTTCAGCCGCACGCGCGCCAGCGCCGCCACGACCTCGTCATCGGTGGCGTGCTTGTTGCCGATCTTCACGTTCTCGGCGAGCGTCGTGGTGAACACGTGGGCATCCTGGGCGAGGTACCCGATCCGCCTGGACGCCTCAACGCGGCCCGCGACCGGCGGAATGAGCCCGAGCACGGTCGCCGCGAGCGTGGTCTTGCCCACCCCGGACGGTCCGACGACCGCGACCCGTTCCCCGGCTCCGATGCTGAAGGACAACCCCGAGAGCAGCGGTGTCGCACCTGGCCAGCCGAGAGTGAGATCCCGCACCGTCAGCCTCGGACCAGGGGCAGGACCGCTGCCCTCGCGAACCGGTCCACCTCCGGTACGACCCAGCCTGTCCGACCCCACGAACCGTGACTCGTGCGGCGCAGGGGGACCGGGCGGCGACCCTGCGGCCCCGATCCGAGGCGAGACCGATCCGGCATCAGGCCCGGAGTCGTTGGCGCCGGCGGTGGGTGCAAAGGGTTCGTCGCGGTCGCCGGTGCCGACCGGCTCCGCGGTGAGGACTTCGGCGACCCGGGCGAGGGCGGCGCGGGCGCGGGTGCAGGTCTGGGCCGATTTGGTGAAGTCGGCGAACACCTCGTGCAACGCCAAGGGGGTGAGCGCGAGGACGGCCAGCATCGGGCGCTCCAGCACTCCGGCGCGGACGGCGTCCGCGCCCAGGATGAGCCCGGCCAGCACCGCGACGCCCGCCGCCACGACTTGGAGGGCGGTGGCGAGGCCGCGGGTCCAGGCGGCACGGTCGTCGGCCTCGCGCAGCGCGGCATCGGCGGACGCGAGCCGGCCGAGCGCGGCGGCGTCGGCGCCGTAAGCGACCAGGTCGGGTGCGGTCCGGCTGATCTCGTGGGTGATGTCGGCGAGGGCACCGCGCAAGGGAATGGCCGCCGCGTCCTGCCGCGCCGACAGCCGCGAGGCCAGCCAGGGTGCGAGCACCCCGGCGACGAGCGCGGTGCCGAGGATCGCGAGCGCGGCCGGCCACGAGAACGCCCCGAGAATCAGCGTTGCGACCAGCAGCACGAACAGCCCGGACGCGAACGGCAGCAGCACCCGCACCACCAGATCGAGCACGGCTTCGACGTCCGCGACGACCCGGGTGAGCAGGTCGCCGCGGCGGCGTCCGAGCAGGGTGGTGCGGGCGAGTTTGTCGTAGGTCTCCAGCCGCAGCGCGGATTGCACGCGCAGCCCGATGTCGTGCCCGACGAGCCGTTCGAGGTAGCGGAACGCGCCCCGCCCGATCCCGAACGCGCGGACGCCGACCGCCGCGGCCGTCAGGTACATCACCGGCGGATGCTCGGCCGCCCGCGACAGCAGCCACCCCGACACGCCCATCAGTGCGACCGATGCCCCGGACGCCCCGAACGCGAGCGCGACGGCGAGTACCAACCGCGCCCACCCGCGTGGAGTGGAGGAGACAAGACGGCGAAGCAGAGCCAGCGGACTGGTCACGGGGCACCGCCGATCGTGACGATCCGGTCGGCCTCGGCGAGCACGGCGGGGCGATGCGACACGACGACGGCGGCGACGCCGGTCGCGCGCAGGCTGCGCAACAGGGTGGCCTCGGCGTCCGCATCGAGCCCGGCGGTGGGCTCGTCGAGCAACAACAACTGCGCGCCGGCGTCGATCCGGACGAGCGCTCGCGCGGTCGCGACCCGGCGCCGTTCGCCCGCGGACAGCCCTTCGCCGTCGTCCCCGACCGAGCGTGAGGCATCCATGCCGGACGCCCCCGCGCGCGCGAGTGCTTCTGCGACGGCGGCATCGGATGCCGAGGGATCACCCAGGCGCACGTTGTCGGCGATGGTTCCGGCGATCATGCCCGGGTTCTGCCCGACGTAAGCGATGGCCCCCCGCGGAGGAACGGTCACTGCCCCGGAGGTGGGCACCAGGAACCCGATCAGCGCGTTGAGCACGGTGGTCTTGCCGCCCCCCGACGGCCCGGTCAGCGCGACGAACTCGCCGCCCCCGACCTCGAAGGAAACCCCGGACACCGCGGGCCGAGTGCCCCCGGGATACACATGCCCGACCCCGGCAACCCGCACGAGCGGGCCGGCGGAATGAGAGGAAGAACCAGGCGAAGGGCTGCGGCCGGGGAAGCGCCCGGCCTGAGCGTCGCCGCCCTCGGCGATGGTGGGCGAGGTGACCAGAGCTCCAGTCACGGACGAGCCCGCCACTTCCGAAACTGTGCTCTCCTGGCGAAGGATGCCTCTGCCGCGAACTCCCTCGCCTCCACCACCCGAGGCGGAAGGTTGATCGGCATCAGGGGAGGAGGTGGGCTGGGGGTCGCGCGCAGGCGCACTACGAAGCCCCTCGTTCCCATGGGGCGGCCCGACAGCGGAACGCGAGAAAACCGAGGAGCCGGCCGCCCCGTGGGAACGAGAAGCGACAGCGACAAGCGCGACCCCCAGCCCACCTCCGGACGTACCAGCGGCATCGATCAATGCGAACGCCTCGTCCGCGGCCGCCATGCCGTCGGCGGCGTCGTGGTAGTGCACTCCGACTTGGCGGACGGGCAGGTACACCTCGGGCGCGAGGATGAGCACGAACAGGGCGGTGGCGAGGTCGAGGTCGTGGTGCACAACGCGGAATCCGACGGTGACGGCGACGACGGCCACCGACAAGGTGGCCAGCAACTCGAGCACGAGCGCGGACAGGAACGAGATCCGCAGGGTGTCGGTGGTTTGCCGGCGGTGGGCGTCCTCGGTCTTGCGGAGCCCGATGGATTGGGCGCGGGCGCGTCCGAACACCTGCAGGGTGGGCAGGCCGGTGACCAGGTCGGCGAAGTGCCGGGCGAGGCGTTGCTGCATGGCCCAGCGTTTTTGGGTGCGGGCTTCGGTGGCCCAGCCGACGAGCGCCATGAAGACGGGGATCAGCGGGACGGTGAGGGCGACGATGATCGCCGAGGTGACGTCGGCGGTGAGAATGGCGCCGCCGACGATGACGGGCACGGTGACGGCGAGCAGCAGTTGCGGCAGGTATTTGGCGTAGAACCCGTCCAGGGCGTCCAGGCCGACGGTGACGAGGGTGACGAGTCCGGCGGTGGAGGCGCGTTCGTCGAGGGGACGGGCGAGGCGGGCGGCGACGACGTCGCGGCGCAGTTGTGATTTGACGGACGCCGCGGCGCGCTGCGCGAGCAGCGTATTGGTCCAGGCCAGCAGGGCTTTGCCGCCGAAGATCGCAGCCAGCAGCGCGACCGGCCAGACCAGGTCGGGCCACTGCCCGCTGCCCGGGGTGTGGGTGAGGTATTCGAATCCGGGCGCCGCGTCGAACACGGCGGTGATCGCCCGCGACAGCACCCACGCCTGCGCGACGGTGAGCACGGCGGTGATGATCCCGATCAGGACGCCTGTGGCCAGGTAGCGCCGGGTGGCGGCGGCCCGCCGGACCAGGCGCGGGTCGAGTGGACCGCGCCGCGCCGTCCGCTTTGTCTCAGCCATCCGGTCCAGGCTACGCGACCGCCGGGACGTCGTCGGGGATGTTCTTGGTGCTGATCCGCTTGCGGAACACCCAGATCGAACCAGGCCTGGTAGGCCAGCACGATCGGCACGAACACGACGGCGGCGCCGGTCATGATGCTCAGGGTCAGTTCGGTGGACGCCGCGGTCACCCGGTCGAGCGGAACGGTCGAGCCGGAGTTGTCGAAGCCGAGGTTGGGCCACATCCGGATGAAGATCCACACCGCGACGAACAGGATGGTGAGCGTGGTGGTGACGAACGCCCAGCCGTCGCGTCCGGCCCGCACCGAGAGCCAGCTGGCGATCAGTCCGACCGCGGCGACCAGGGCGAGCACCCAGCCGAGCGCGCCGTAGCCGTAGGCGAGGTTGGCCCAGACCAGGTAGATCGCGCCGCCCGCGATGGCCAGCAGGCCGATCTTGGCGCCGAAGGCGACGGCGCGGTCATGCACGACGCCCTTGGTCTTGAGCGCGAGGAAGTTGGCGCCGTGGAACAGGAACAGCACCACCAGCACCACACCGCCGAGCAGGGCGAACGGGCTGAACAGGCTCCAGAAGCCGCCGGTGAAGACGTGCAGGTGGTTGCTGCCTTCGGCGAGCGCCACCGGCAGGCCGATGATGAAGTTGGCGAAGCCGACACCGAACACGAGGGTGACGATGAACGAGCCGGTGACCGCCATCTGGTCGAAGGCGGTGCGCCAGCGGGCGTCTGGGTGCTTGGCGCGGTATTCGAAGGAGACGCCGCGGATGATCAGCCCGAACAGGATCAGGAACAGCGGCAGGTAGAGCCCCGAGAACAAGGTGGCGTACCAGCCGGGGAACGCCGCGAAGGTCGCACCGCCGGCGGTGAGCAGCCAGACCTCGTTGCCGTCCCACAGCGGTCCGACGGTGTTGACGATGACGCGGCGTTCCTTCTCGGTCTTGCCGAGGAAGGGGATGAGCATGGCGACGCCGTAGTCGAAGCCTTCGAGGATGAGGTAGCCGGTCCACAGGACGGCGATGAGGCAGAACCAGACGATCTGCAGGGTGGTGGGTTCGACGGCCAAAGGAAGCATCAGTCCACTCCTGTTCAGTACGCGAAGGAGAGGACGTCGTCCTCACCCTTGATTTCGACGGGCGGGACTTCGGCGGGCAGGCCCAGCCGGATGTATTTCAGCATCAGTCCGACTTCGAGGACGGCCAGGGCGCCGTAGATCAGCGTGTAGAGGATCATCGTGGCGAGCACTTCGCCCGCGCTCACCCCTGGTGACACGGCGGACGCGGTGGGCAGCACGCCGGCGACGATCCACGGTTGGCGTCCGACTTCGGTGAAGATCCAGCCGAAACTGTTGCCGAACAGCGGGGCGAGGAAGGCGGCCCCCATCAGCGTGCTCCACACCAGTCCTGACTTCGGCAAACGCCCCTTGCGTAGCACCCACAGCGAGTAGGCGCCGATCGCGATGCCGATGAAGCCGAGCGTCATCATGGCGCGGAAGGTCCAGTAGCTGGCCGGTACGAAGGGGGTGTAGTCGTTGATGCCGACGGTGCGCAGCTTCTCGGCGTAGGCCTTCTGGAGCGCATTGTCCTCGCTGAGCTGGGCGCCCTGGCGGTAGGCGTCCTGCAGTTCGGTGATGCCGGGTACTTCGGCGTACGGGTCGCCCATGGCGAGCATGCCGAGGACGCCGGGCACCTTGATCGACCAGATCTCCTTGGTGCCGTCGAGGGAGCCGATCGTGACCAGGGAGAACTCGGCCATTTCACCGTTGCCGCCCTCGGTGTGGTAGAGCGCCTCGGCGGCGGCCATCTTCATCGGCTGCACCTGGTACATGACCTTGCCCTGGAAATCGCCGCTGATCACGACGGCCGCGCCGGCGATGAGCAGCACCCAGGCACCGAGCTTGGCCGACCAGCGGTAGGCGCCGGCGTCCTGGTCTTCTTGCTCGGTGCGATCGGCCTTGTTGAGCCGGGCCAGGTGCCAGCCGGACACCGCGAGCAGGAATCCGCCGCCGGTGAGCCAGGCCCCGGCGATGACGTGGGGGAAGGTGACCAGGAAGACCGGGTTGGTGAGCAGGGCGAGGAAGTCGGTCATCTCGGCCCGGTCGGTGAGTGGGTTGTAGGTGGCGCCGACCGGGTTCTGCATGAACGAGTTGGCGGCCAGGATGAAGACCGCGCTCAGCATGGTGCCGATGGACGCCAGCCAGATGGTGGACAGGTGGACCTTCTTGGGCAGCTTGTCCCAGCCGAAGATCCACAGGCCGAGGAAGGTGGACTCCAGGAAGAAGGCCAGCAGCGCCTCGAGCGCGAGCGGTGCGCCGAAGATGTCACCGACGAAGCGGGAGTACTCCGACCAGTTCATCCCGAACTGGAACTCCTGGACGATGCCGGTGACCACGCCCATCGCGAAGTTGATCAGGAAGAGCTTGCCGAAGAACTTGGTCAGCCGCAGGTACTTGTCTTCGCCGGTGCGGTACCACCGGGTCTGGATGATGGCGACCAGCATCGACAGGGCGATGGTGACCGGAACGAAGAAATAATGGTAGACAGTCGTGATCCCGAACTGCCATCGCGCAAGAGCTACCTCACTCATGGCGGGCAATCTACTACGCGGCGACGTACAGAAAGTACTACTTGCTGTCGTAGTGGGCCGAGTCTGTGACTAAGATGACCTCATGCCCATCCTCGGAGACCTCGAACACGCGGTCATGGACGTCCTGTGGGCCGCCCAGGCGCCCACGTCCGTGCGTGACGTGCACGAGGAACTCGTCAGCAGTCGTTCGATCGCCTACACCACCGTCATGACCGTCCTCGACCGCCTCGCGAAGAAGGGGATCGTCGACCGTTCACTCGACGGCCGCGCCTGGCTGTACCGCCCCGCCCGCTCGCGTCTCGACCTGCATGTCGAGACCGTCAACGAGTCCCTGGCTGGCCTGTCGGCCGAGGATCGCGCCGAGGTGCTGCGCAGGGTCGCGGCCGGCGAGGCGTCCTCGGCCAGCTGACCGGACGCCCACGCCCGCCCCACGTGGTCCGCGCGTCGTGATGGTGTGCCCTGGCCGGCGGACGCCGTGGGACCCACGGCGTCCGGAATGCGATCAGTTCCGGGGGCCTGGGGAGTCCAGGTATTCCTCGTGGGTGACCGCGGTGCGGCGGTGCCGGATCTGCCGGTTGATCAGGAAGGTGACCACGCCCAGCACGGCGCCGATCCCGATCAGCACCAGGGCGATGCCGAACTGTTCCATCGGACGCCCCGTCCACGGCCCGACCAGGTAGAAGGTGCACACCCCGGCCACGATCGGGATCCAGGTGGGTGTGCGGAAGTGCTCGTGCTCCACCTTGTCCTTGCGCAGCACCAGGACGGCCACATTGGTTAGGGTGAACACCGCGAGCAGCAGCAGCGCGGTCGTGCCGCCGAGCTGGGAGACCTGGCCCACGAACAGGATCAGCAGCGCCGCGAGCGCAGAGGTGAACAGGATCGAGAACCACGGCGTCCGGCGCACCGCCAGCACCTTGCCGAAGGCGGGCGGCAGGATGTCCTGGCGGGCCATGCCGTAGAGCAGCCGCGAGGCCATCAGCATGTTGATCAGCGCGGTATTGGCGACCGCGAACATCGAGATGAACGGGAAGATCGCCGCGAACGGCAGCCCGGGCGCGCCCATCTGGACGACCGTGAGCAGCGGGGTGGCGCCGGTCTTGGTGAGTTCGCCGACCGGCACGATCGCGACCGCGGTCAGCGAGACCAGCACGTAGATGACGCCGGTGATGCCCAGGCCGGTCAGCATGATCTTGGGGAAGATGCGGGAGGGATCCTTGGTCTCCTCGGCCATGTTGACCGAGTCCTCGAAGCCGACCATCGCGAAGAACGCCACCGAGGTGGCGGCCGACACGGCGAGGAAGACGCTCTTGTCACCGGGGGTTTCGAAGACCATCGTCCGGCTGAAGTCGGCGCGGCCGTTGCTCATCGCGATGAAGCCGACCGCGATCACGATGAGCAGGCCGGACAGTTCGATCAAAGTGAGCACGATGTTGGCCTTCACCGACTCGCCCACACCCCACAGGTTGACCGCGGTGACGAGCGCGATGAAGCCGAGAGCGAGCAGCGTGACCAGGACGCCGTTGTCGCCGAGCCCGAAGCCCTTCATGAAGTTCTCGGCGAAGGCACGGGACGCGGTCGCCGCCGACGTGATGCCCGAGGCCATCACGGTGAACGCGACCATGAACGTCAAGAAGCCGATCTTGAACGCCTTGTTCGTATACACCGCAGCCCCGCCCGCGTGCGGATACTTGGTGACCAGTTCCAGGTAGGCGAAGGCGGTCATCACCGCGACCGTGAAGGCGAGCAGGAACGGCAGCCAGACCGCTCCGCCCACCTCCTTGGCGACGGTGCCGGTGAGGGCGTAGATGCCGGTGCCGAGGATGTCGCCGATGATGAACAGCAACAGCAGGCCTGGTCCCATCACACGCTTGAGTTCGTGCTGATCTTCGGAGTGGGATGTCGCGTCGGACATGCGGATTCGCCTCCTGGGGTCGATGGCGGGTGCCGCCCCATAGCGTCCCTCACCTCCGCGGGCCTGTACAGCGAAATCCCGCTGCTGTTGTCGTGCTGTAACACGGACGGCCAGTGCCCCGGGGTGGCTTCCGGACCGCCAGGCGAGGCTATCCTTGCTTGTCAGACGGGATTTGAAGGAGCATTCTCGAGGCATGACCGATCTCGTCGACTCGACCGCGGTGGGTGCTGCGGACGGCCTCCGCGCACCGGCTGCCCCCGCCCCGGATGTGCATGACGCGGGCGCGCATGCGTCGATGCTCAACCGTCTGCGGGCTGCGGTGCTCGGCGCGAACGACGGCATCATCTCGACCGCGGGTCTGGTGATGGGGGTCGCGGGCGCGACGACGGATTCGTTCGCCCTGGCCGCGGCCGGGATCGCCGGCCTGGTGGCGGGTGCGCTGTCGATGGCGGCCGGTGAGTACGTCTCGGTGTCGGCCCAGCGCGACTCCGAGCGTGCGCTGCTGGCGCGCAAGGCGTCCGATCTGCGTGCGATGCCGGAGGCCGAGCTCGGTCAGCTCGCCCACCTGTTGCGGGGGAGGGGTTTGTCGGAGGCGACCGCGCACGAGGCGGCCGTCGAGCTCACCCGGCACGATGCTCTGGGTGCGCACGCCGAACTCGAACTCCGCCTCGACCCGGACGAGCTCACCTCGCCGTGGCAGGCCGCGGTCTCCTCGCTGCTCTCCTTCGCCGTCGGCGCCTTGATTCCGTTGCTCGCCATGGTGCTCGCTCCGTCCGGGGTGCGGGTGCCGGTGACCGGGATCGCGGTGGTGGCGGCGCTGTTCCTGACCGGATACCTGAGTGCCCGCGCGGGCGACGCCCCGGTGGCGCGGGCGATCGTCCGCAATATCGCCGGCGGCGTCCTGGCGATGACGATCACCTTCGCCGTCGGCACCCTGGTCGGCACCCAGATCGGCTGAAGTGCGCGTGAGTCACCCTGGGCGGACGCCGGTGCCGGCCGTGCGCGAGGGGTCAGGCGGCGTCCAGGTCGTCGGCGGCGCCGGCGAACTGGGACTGGTAGAGCCGCCAGTAGGCTCCCTGGGCGGCGAGCAGCTGCTCGTGGTTGCCCTGTTCAACGATGCTGCCGGACTCCATCACCAAGATCACGTCGGCGTCGCGGATGGTGGAGAGCCGGTGCGCGATCACGAAGGACGTCCGGTCGGCGCGCAGCGCGGTCATCGCGCGCTGCAGCAGCAACTCGGTGCGGGTGTCGACGCTCGAGGTGGCCTCATCCAGGATCAGCACCGCCGGATCGGACAGGAACGCCCGCGCGATGGTGATCAGCTGCTTCTCGCCGGCCGACACGTTCGAGCCCTCCTCGTCGATCACGGTGTCGTAGCCCTCGGGCAGGGCGTGCACGAAGCGGTCCACGTAGGTGGCGCGCGCGGCGGTGATGATCTCTTCCTCGGTGGCGCCGGGGCGTCCGTAGGCGATGTTGTCGCGGATCGTGCCGCCGAACAGCCAGGTGTCCTGCAGCACCATGCCCATCTGCGAGCGCAGGCCGGCGCGCGGCACGGACGCGATGTCGACCCCGTCGAGGGTGATCCGGCCGCCGTCGAGCTCGTAGAAGCGCATCAGCAGGTTGACCAGGGTCGTCTTGCCGGCGCCGGTCGGGCCGACGATCGCGACCGTCGAACCCGGACGGGCCTCGAACGACAGGTTCTCGATCAGCGGCTTGTCGGGGGAGTAGGAGAACGAGACGTCCTCGAACGCCACCGTGCCCACCACCGGCTCGGGCAGGGTGCCCGCGGCGTCCGGAACCTGCTCGTCGGCGTCCAGCACCTGGAACACCCGCTCGGCCGAGGCCACGCCCGACTGCAGCAGGTTCGCCATCGAGGCGACCTGGGTGATCGGCTGGGTGAACATCCGCGAGTACTGGATGAACGCCTGCACATCGCCCAGGCTCATCTGCCCCGACGCCACCCGCAGCCCGCCGACGACGGCGACGGCCACATACGACAGGTTCCCGATGAAGAACATCACCGGCATCATCAAGCCCGAGATGAACTGGGCCCCGAACGCCGAGGTGTAGAGCCGGTCGTTGGTGTGGGCGAACTCGGCCTCGACCTCGCGGGAGCGGTTGAACACCTTGACCAGGGCGTGGCCGGTGTAGGCCTCCTCGATCTGGGCGTTCAGTTCGCCGGTCGACTCCCACATGGTGGCGAACCGGCTTTGGGCCTTGCCGCCGATGAAGGTGGCGGCGGCCAGCGACAGCGGCACCGCGATGATCGCGATGACGGCCAGGATCGGCGACACCCAGAACATCATGAACAGGACGCCGACCAGCGTGAGCAGGTTCGACAACAGCTGCGACAGGGTCTGCTGCAGCGACTGGGCGATGTTGTCGATGTCGTTGGTGACCCGGCTGAGCAGTTCGCCGCGCGGCTGGCGGTCGAAGTAGGACAGCGGCAGCCGGTCCAGCTTGGCCTGCACCTGCTGGCGCATCCGGTATACCGAGCGTTGCACGATCTCGTTGAGCAGCCAGCCCGCACCCCACATCAGCAGCGCGCCGACCACGGCCAGGCCGAGGGCCAGCAGGCCGACGCGACCCACGGCGTCCCAGTCGACGCCCTGGCCGGGCACCACGTGCATGGCCGAGAGCATGTCGGCGAAGGTGTCCTCGCCGCTGGCGCGCAGGGCGGTGATCGCCTGGTCCAGGGTGGTGCCGGCGGGCATCACGTCGCCCAGGTGCTTGCCGAGCAGGCCCGCGAACAGCAGGTTGGTCATCTCGCCGAGGATCTTCGGGTTGACGACGTTGAACACCACCGACACCACGGTGAGCGCGACGACGAACCAGATCAGGGTCAGTTCGGGGCGCAGCGTGCCGAGCAGCCGCTTCAGCGACGGGACGAAGCTGATCGCCTTCTCGTTCGGCGCCTGCGACATCGGGCCGTGCCCGATCGTCTTGGGCCCGTGCTTGGGGCGCTCGGGTGCCTCGGTGATCTTGTCTTCGGGGGCGGGTTGTTCTGCGGCGCTCATGCGGCCTCCTCCACCTTGAACTGGGACTCGACGATCTCGGCGTACGTCGGGCTGATGGCCAGCAGTTCGTCGTGCGTGCCCACCGCCTCGATGCGCCCGGCGTCGAGGACGACGATCTTGTCCGCACCCGCGATGGTCGCGACGCGCTGGCCGACGATGACGACGGCCGCGTTCTCGGTCTCGGTGGCCAGCGCGGCCCGCAGGCGGGCGTCCGTGGCGACATCGAGGGCGGAGAAGCTGTCGTCGAACACATACACGTCCGGTTGGGCGACCAGGGCGCGGGCGATCGACAGCCGCTGGCGCTGGCCGCCGGACACGTTGGTGCCGCCCTGGGCGATCGGCGCCTCCAGCTGGGCGGGCATGGCTTCGACGAAGTCGCGGGCCTGGGCGACCTCGAGGGCGTGCCACAGATCCTCGTCGGTGGCGTCCGGGTTGCCGTAGCGCAGATTGGACGCGATGGTGCCGCTGAACAGGTAGGGCTTCTGCGGCACCAGGCCGATCGAGCTCCACAGCAGTTCCGGATCGAGTTCGCGGACGTCGACGCCGTCGACCAGCACCCGTCCCTGGGTGGCGTCGAACAGGCGCGGGATCAGGCTGACCAGGGTCGTCTTGCCCGACCCGGTCGAGCCGATGAACGCGATCGTCTCGCCGGGGGAGACGGTGAACGAGATGTCGTGCAGCACGGGTTCCTCGGCGCCGGGGTAGGCGAACGCGACGTTCTCGAAGCGCACCTCGCCGCGGGCGGTCAGCTCGCGGACGGGGTTGGCCGGCGGCACCACGGACGCCCGGGTGCGCAGCACCTCTTGGATGCGCACCGCACACACCTGGGCGCGCGGCGCGATCATCAGCATCATCGTCGACATCATCACGCTCATCAGGATCTGGATCAGGTACTGCAGGAAGGCGGTCAGCTGCCCGATCTGCATCTCGCCGGCGTCCACGCGCAGGCCGCCGAACCACATCACCCCCACGCTGGAGGCGCTCATCACGAACTGCACCACCGGGAAGAAGGTGAGCATCCGGCGTCCGACCCGTAGTGAGGTGTCGGTCAGCTCATGGTTGGCGGTGTTGAACCGGGACGCCTCGTGCGGCTCGCGCACGAACGCGCGGATCACCCGCAGGCCGCTGATCTGCTCGCGCAGCACCCGGTTGAGCGAATCGACCCGGGTCTGCATCTGCCTGAACAGCGGCAGCGCCTGCAACAGGATCGCGCCGATGATGGAGCCCATCACCACCACGGCGACGGCGATCAGCCAGGACAGGCCGATGTCTTCGCGCAAGGCCATGAATACCCCGCCCACCATCATGATCGGCGCCTGCACGATCATGAACGTGGTCATCATCACCAGCATCTGCACCTGCTGGACGTCGTTCGTGGTGCGGGTGATCAGGCTCGGCGCACCGAACTTGTTCACCTCGCGCGAGCTGAAGGTGAGTACCCGGTCGAAGATGGCCGCGCGCAGGTCGCGCCCGAAGCCCATCGCGGTGCGGGCGCCGTAGTAGATGGCGAACACCTGGCCGAAGATCTGCATCAGCGTGACGCCGAGCATGATCGCGCCGAGGTTCCAGATCGCGCCGGTGTCGCCCTGGGCGACCCCCTCGTCGATGATGCGCGCGTTCAGGGTGGGCAGGTAGAGCGACGCCGCGGTCGCGATCAGCTGCAGCAGCACCACCAGGGTGATGTTGAGCTTGTACGGCGCCAGATAGGTCTTGAGGGTCGACAGAAGCATCAGGCCTCCTTGAGTAGGCCGTGAAGCGCCAGATCAGCCAGCGCTTCGGGAGAGGAGAACGAAGGGTGCCCCGCGATCGGGTGCTGGGCGCCGAAGGTGAGCGCGATGACGACGGACGCCGCCTCCTGCGGTGTCGCGCGCAGCTGCGCCGTGTGCGGGGCGAGCGCCTGCGCGACCTGGTTCGAGATCCGTTCATGGATCAAGCGAGGGTCCGGGCGCGGGCAGCGCATCGGTCCCGACACGTCGGGATCGTGGTGTGGGGCGACTATGGTGTCGGCCTCGGTGTGGTCGGCGCCATGCTCGGAGTGTGCTGCCGCAAGCGCATCGGTGAGGTCGGGCCGGGCCTGGCCGTGTGAATCCTTGGTGGGGTCCGAGGCCTCCGTGTGGTGCGGTGCGTGCCAGTCGCGGCTGTGGAACAGCCCGACCAGGGTGCGCATCCGGGTCACCCGTTCGGTCAGCGCCGCCGCGATCGCGGTGACGGTGGTGGCGAGGTCGGCATCGGCCGGAAGCGCCGCGAGCGCTTCGCCCAGCCCGTCATGGGTGAGGGCGTCGGTGACCGCGGCATGTAGAAGATCGTCCTTGGAACCGAAGGCGCGGAAGATCGTGCCCTCGGCCACCCCGGCGGCTTCGGCGATCTGGCGCGTCGACACGTCGGCGCCGTGTTCCAGCAGCAGCGGGATGGTCGCCTCGATCAGCGCCCGCCGTCGCTGTTCGAGAGGTAGTGGCTTAGCTCGTGTCACGATGACTAATACTAGGTGAGTGAGTGCTCACTCACAAGGGTGGGCTGGTTTGGTCCCGATGCCCGGGGGTCGCCACCGATCGGGCTAGGAAATTGTCGTTTTCAGAGCGGTGCCGGCCTCTCGATTCGGGCTAGGGCCAAGGTGTGGTCGTTAAGAGGCCCTCCGGCCCCCGTCATAGCGACCACATCTTGGCCCTTACGGCGTAGTCCTCGATCGCCCCCGCTGAGAACGACAACTTCCTAGCCCGAACGGTCATGGTGTGGGTGAGGCCGGGTTGTTCGTGGGGAGAACGGTGAGGGCTGCTGCGATGTCGCATTCCTGCGAGAACCGGTGCTCCGGGTGGGGCACCATGGACGCATGATGCCGGAGCGGGAGACCTGCCTTGCCGCCGTCGCCGGGCGCGACGCGCGGTTCGACGGCACGTTCTTCACCGGCGTCACCAGTACCGGGATCTACTGCCGGCCGAGTTGCCCAGCACGGACGCCGCATCCCAGGCATTCCACCTTTCATCCGAGCGCGGCCGCGGCGCAGGCGGCGGGATTCCGTGCCTGCAAGCGGTGCCGCCCCGATGCGGCGCCCGGCTCACCCGAGTGGGATGTCCGTGCCGACGTCACCTCGCGCGCCATGCGGCTGATCGGTGACGGGGTTGTCGATCGGGAGGGAGTCGACGGTCTCGCCGCTCGGCTCGGCTATTCGGTGCGTCACCTGCAGCGGCTCACGCTCGCCGAGTTGGGCGCCCCACCGATCGCGCTCGCTCGCGCGCAGCGCGCCCACGCGGCACGGATTCTGTTGCAGACCACCACCCTGCCCTTGGCCGATGTCGCCTTCGCTGCCGGATTCGGCTCGGTCCGGTCCTTCAACGACACCATTCGCGCCGTCTACGGCACCACGCCGTCCGAGCTGCGTGGACGGACGACGCGCTCAGGTGCGAGCCGCGTCGAGGGGCGGCTCCCCGGGGTCCCCGCTGGCCGGCAGGCGATCGGCCGGGCTCGCGGCGCTGCCGGCGGGGCCTGCGAGATGGCGGCCGAGGATCCGTCAGGGGCCGGTCTCGCCCATGGATGTCTGCTCGAGATCTCGTTGCGACTGGCGTTCCGGCGTCCGTTCAACCCCTCGAACGTGTTCGGTCATCTCGCCGCGACCGCGGCCCCGGGCGTGGAGGAGTGGCGCGGCGGCGCCTACCGCCGGACGCTGCGACTGCCGCACGGGCCGGGTTTCGTGGCGCTCGCCCCGCGTGAGGATCACGTCGCGGCCACCCTGCACCTGAGCGATCCGCGCGATCTGACCCCGGCGATCGGGCGCTGCCGCCGGCTGCTCGACCTGGACGCCGACCCGGTCGCGGTCGACGCCGCGCTCGCGGGTGACCTGCTGCTGGCTCCGCTGATCGCCGCCGCGCCCGGACGCCGGGTGCCCCGCACCGTCGACCCGGACGAGTTCGCGATCCGGGCGGTGCTCGGCCAGCAGGTGTCGACGGCGGCGGCCCGGACGCACGCCGCCCGCCTCGTCGCCCGTTTCGGCGAGCCGGTCACCGATCCGGCCGGCGGCCTGACCCACCTGTTCCCCACGCCGGAGGCGCTCGCCGACCTGCCGCCGGACGCCCTGGCGGCCCCGGCGTCCCGTCTGGCCACCCTCACCGGACTCGCCGGCGCGCTGAGTTCGGGTGCGGTCGATCTGTCGTCCGGTGCCGACCGGGACGCCGCCCGCGCCGGGCTGGCCCGGTTGAAGGGCATCGGCCCCTGGACGCTGGAGATGATCGCGATGCGCTCCCTCGGCGACCCGGACGCCTTCCCGGCCGGCGATCTGGGCATGCGCCGGGCGTGCGCGCGGCTCGGCATCGAGCACCCCGAACCGGCATCGCGAGCCTGGCGTCCGTGGCGCGCCTACGCCACCCAATACCTGTGGGCGGTCGACGACCACCCGATCAACCATCTTCCCCAGGAGGACTCATGAAGCATCGCGTGATCGGCTCACCCGTCGGCCCGCTCACCCTGGTGGTCGACGACCGCGGAGTGCTGTGCGGGCTCTACACCGACGGCCACAAGCACTTCCCGGACGCCGCCGCGTTGGGCGTCCGGGACGACACCATCGCCGAGGACGCCGTCACCCAGCTGGGGGAGTACTTCGCCGGCGACCGCACCCGTTTCGATCTCGACCTCGCCCCGCGCGGCACCGAGTTCCAGCACGAGGTGTGGCGGGCGTTGTCGACGATCCCCGCCGGTGAGACCCGGACCTACGGCCAGGTCGCCGCCGGTCTTGGCCGTCCCGGGTCTTCGCGAGCGGTCGGCGCGGCCACCGGCCGCAACCCGATCAGCATCGTGGTGCCGTGCCACCGCCTGGTCGGCTCGACCGGCAGCCTCACCGGCTACGCCGGCGGCATCGAGCGAAAGCGCTGGTTGCTCGACCACGAGGCGGCGGGCTCGGCGGGGCGGTGAGGTCTGTGGCCGGTCGCGTCGGCGCATGACCCGCACAGGGTGCGGGCTCCAAAGGCGGCGGTCTGACCATGCGAAAAGGGCCGGCGCCGCATCGAGATGCGACACCGGCCCTTTCGGCTCAGCAGGCGATGCTCAGGAGAGATCCTCGCCGTGGGAGTCGATGACCTTGCGGTACCAGGCGAAGCTCTTCTTCTTGATCCGCGCGAGATCCAGCTCGGACTCGTTGTTGCGGTTCACGTAGATGAAGCCGTACCGCTTCAGGAACCCCTCCTGGGTGGAGATCAGGTCCATCACCGACCACGGGTGGTAGCCGATCACCGGGATGCCCGACTCGATCGCCACCTTCAGCTGCGTGATGTGATCGCGCAGGTACTCGATGCGGTAGTCGTCGTTCACCTCGCCGTCGACCAGTTCGTCCCGCGCGCCCAGACCGTTCTCGGTGACGATCATCGGCAGGCGGTAGCGGCCGTAGATCGCGTTGAGCGTGGTGCGGAACCCGAGCGGATCCAGCCACCAGCCGCTGAACTCGGTGCGGGTCAGGTGCGGGTTGTCGACCGGTTCGCCGGGGCCATGGATATTGCCGTCGGCGTCGACCAGCGTCTTGCCCTCGACGTACCCCACCGTGTCGGTGTTGTAGTAGTTGAAGGCGATGAAGTCCGGCTTGCCGTTGCGCATGATCGCGCGGTCCTCGTCGGTCACCTCGAGGGTGTAGCCCGCGTGCTTGATGTAGTCGAGCGCGACCGGGTTGTACTCACCGAACACGGCGGCGTCCAGGTAGAGCCAGCAACGGACGGCGTCCGCGTACTGGGCCGCGAGGACGTCGTTGGGATCGCTGGAGGCCGGATTGTTGATCGAGATGTTCGGCGCGGGGCCGATCTTGCACTCGGGCCGCACCTGGTGGCACACCGCCATCGCCTGGCTCTGGGCGACGAACATGTGATGGTTCGCCTGGTAGAGGGGGTACCCCTCCAGGCTGCCGCCCGCGGCGTCCTTGGCATGACCGGGGTGCAGCGTCATCACGTTCTGCTCGTTGATCGTCTGCCAGTAGGTGACGCGATCGCCGAACTCTTCGAAGCAGATCCGCGAGAAACGCACGAAGGCGTCGATCGTGGCGCGGTTGCCCCACCCGCCGCGCCGGGCGAGCGCGGCAGGCAGGTCGAAGTGGTAGACGGTCACGATCGGCTCGATGCCGTGCTTGATCAGCTCGTTGATGAGGTTGTTGTAGAACGCGATCCCGGCCGGGTTCGCCTCACCGTCGCCATCGGGCACGATCCGCGTCCAGGCGATCGAGAACCGGTAGGACGTCAGCCCCAGCTCGGCGAACAGCGCGACATCCTCCGCATAGCGGTCGTAGTGACCCGAGCACACCGTGAAATCCGGGGTGCCCGCGGGGGGCGTCTTGATGTCCTGGACGCTCGGGCCTTTGCCGTCGCGGTCCGAGGCGCCCTCGATCTGATAGGCGCTCGAGGACGCCCCCCAGAAGAAGTCGGCGGGGAAGCTCATGCCGCTACACTCCCGCGGACTCGTGCTCGGCTGCCGCCGCCTGCTCGTCGGCGTAGGCCAGCAGGTCGGCCTTGCGGGCGAACGGGTAGTAGATGGCCACCGACAGCACCAGGATCAATGCCTGGAACACGGCATGCTTCCAGCCGCCCACGATGAGGCCCGAGAGGATCGGTGGCGTCGTCCACGGCGCGATCACGCCCGCGAACAACGGCAGGATTCCGGTCGACATCGCGAAGTACAGCAGCGTGCTGGTGATCATCGGGGTCAGGAAGAACGGCACGAGCAGCAGCGGGTTCATCACGATCGGGGTACCGAACACGATGGGTTCGTTGATGTTGAACGCGGCCGGTGCACCACCCAGACGGCCCAGGGTCTTGAACTGTGCCGACTTGGCGAACACGAGCATGTAGACGACCAGGCCGATGGTGATGCCGGCACCGGTCATCGCGACATAGTTGTCGACGAACTGCTGGGTGACGATGCGGCCGCCGTTGGCGATGGTCAGCTCGACGCCGCTGTCGATCAGGGCCTGGTTGGCCTGCGCGTTCGACAGGGTGATCGGGGTCATGATGCCCGCCACGATGGACGAGCCGTGAACACCGAAGAACCACAGGAACGGGCCGGTGAAGCTGACGATCAGCATGCCGGCGAGGCTGTCGGAAACGCCCATCAGCGGGGTCTGGATCGCGTTGTAGATCGCCTCCACCATGCTGGTGTCGAAGATGCGGAAGAGGCCGTAGACGACCGCGATGAGGGTGAGGATGACGGTGCCCGGGATCAGCGAGGTGAAGGCGGTGGCGACATTCGGCGGCACACCGTCCGGCATCTTGATGGTGATGTTCTTCTTCAGGAACCAGCAGTACACGATCGAGACGAAGTAGGCGATCAGGATGCCGGCCAGCATGCCCTTCGAACTGGTCCAGTCGAGCGGGATCACGCCAGTCACCGGTTCGGTCGCGCCCTTGGGCAGCACGTGCAGCGGCAGCAGCATGACCATCGCACAGAACGACCACACGGCTGCAGGCAGGGCGTCGTAACCCTCGTTACGGACCCAGCTGTAGGTGATGCCGACGCAGGCCACCACGCCGAGCAGGTTGAAGGTGGCGGTGTAAACCTGCATGAAGACGTCGTAGATGCCGATCGTCTTCTGCCAGGCGACGAACTCCGGGATCGGGAAGTTGGCCAGCAGCAGGAAGATGGCGCCAACGATCGTCAGCGGCATCACGAACATCATGCCGTTCTTGAGCGCCGTGATGGGCTTGGTGTTGACGAATCTGAGAATCGGAGGAAGTACCTTCTCGTTGATGAAATCTCCAACTGAGGCCATCGCCTGAACTCCTTACTAGTGGTGGCGTCGGTGCCATGAAACCTGTGTCGCGGCTCAGCCGGCGCAACGGTGCGCGCTGAACTCAGCACTGGTCAGTGTGACCCAGCGGACGCCGCGCTGGCGACCCAGCTTCGCTTCCGCGATCGCGGAAGCACTCCGGGTGGGAGGGGACGGGTGGGGTGGGGAAGACTAACGTCCGCAAGAGTCAACGGTGACGATCGGCCGCTTCAGCGACGACGCGCCGAGAAATGAGGAGGATCAATCCATGGACCCCAAGGACTACGAGGGCGCCTTCCAGCTGATCGCGATGGCCGGCAACGCGAAGTCGCGCGCCATGATGGCCATCCGCGAGGCGCGCGAGGGCAACCTCGAGGAGGCGAAGAAGCTCCTGGTCGAGGCCGACGAGGATCTGCATGCCGCGCACGGCTCCCAGACCAAGATGCTCACCCAGGAAGCGCGCGGCAACGCGGTGCCGGTTAACATCATCCTCGTGCATGCTCAGGACCACCTGACCGGCGCGATGCTGGTCCGTGACCTCGCCGACGAGTTCATCGAGATCCACGCTGCGTTGGCGGCCAAAGCCTGAGCCAGGCACACGCGGCACTCCCGCCGCACCAACCGCGGCACTCCCGCCGCATTCAACGAAGAATTCGTGGAGGTTAGTCATGAAGGTTCTGCTCATCTGTGCCGCTGGCATGTCCACCAGCCTGCTCACCAACAACATGAAGAAGTTCGCCGAAGAGGGTGACGCGGTCGACGCTGTGCCGGTGGGCGAGCTCGAGGCCGTCATCGACCAGTACGACGTGATCCTGCTCGGCCCGCAGATCCGCTTCAAGGAGAAGGACGTCAAGAAGCTCGCCGATCCCAAGGGCATCCCGAGCGGCGTCATCGACATGCGCGCCTACGGCATGATGGACGGCAAGGCTGCCATGGATCAGGCGCGGAAGCTGCTCGCCAGCAAGTGACTTGATGAGGCCGGACAAGCGCCGCGCCTTGGTCGAGGCGCTGATGCGGGCTTCGCACCCGTTGTCCGGTGAGGAACTGGCCCGGCACTTGCACGTGTCGACCAGGAGCATCCGCACGTACGTCAGCGAACTCAACGCCCGCGGACCAGTGATCGTCGCCACGCATCGTGGCTACGCACTCGATCCGCGGGCACGAGCGCGGATGACTCCGGTGGAGGAGCATCGCGCGGCACTCGACACTCCTGATGGACGCCTGCGGTACGTCTGCCGGTTCCTCGCCGCCGCGAGCGAGCCGATCAGCATCTACGAGCTGGCCGAGCGCCTCTATGTGAGCGACTCGACGCTGGAGGCTGACCTGGGCCGGGTCCGTGAGGTGGTCCGCGACCATGATCTGGCGCTCCGCCGTGACCACGAGTTGATCTATCTGGACGGCTCCGAGCGTTCGCGGCGCCGCCTGGTGCGCCAGATGGTGCAGCAGGATGAGCAGGGCATCCTGCCGACCTGGCATGAGTTCAGCCGCGAGTACGCGCATCTGGATCTGGAGCGGATGCGCAGTTCGATCAGCCAGATCATCTCCGAGT
Organism: Propioniciclava sp.; assembly: GCF_047602245.1. Taxonomy (GTDB): domain Bacteria; phylum Actinomycetota; class Actinomycetes; order Propionibacteriales; family Propionibacteriaceae; genus Propioniciclava. Next base: position 1,340,536 of record NZ_JASGHT010000001.1, on the reverse strand, counting down.
CCGACTTGGAGCTGAACGAGTACGCGCTGACCGATCTGCTGCTGCACACCGCCATCACCGTGGAGCGGATCCGTTGCGGCAATACCCTGCCCGGCTCGGAGTGGCCGCTCGAACGCAAGGACGAGGTGGTCGACCGCGTCTGCGGGATCCTGGCCGCCACGATCGAAAATCAGTACGCCATCACGCTGCCGCCGTCCGAACTGGACGCCCTGTACGGCGTCCTCGCGGTGCGCGCGATACGGATGGGGGACCGTAGCGCCGCCGAGGCGGTGATCGACCCCGAACTGAAGCTGGTGGCCAGCAGCCTGCTGGACGACGTGGCCGCCAAATACATGCTGGGCCCGCCCGACCCAGCGATGCTGCTCAAACTGACCCTGCACGTGCAGAACCTGGTCGTCCGTGCGCGGTCGAACCTGTCCCTGCGCCATCCGCTCGGCACCACCTTCAAGAACAGCCATCCGTTCGTGCACGATCTGGCGCTCGACTACGCGCAGCGGCTGGAGGAGCACTTCGGCATTACCGTCGGCGAGGCGGAGATCGCCTATCTGGCCCTGCACATGGGCATGCAGTACCTGCGCTATCTGGAGCAGCGCCACCTGCTCACCATGACGCTGGTGGTCCCCGGCTACTACGACATGGCCGACACGATCGCCGGCAAACTGGAGTCGGCCCTGCGCGGCCGGGCGGTGATCGAGCGGGTCGAGACGACCCTGGATGTCGACTTCGGCGCGATCACCAGCGACCTGATCGTGTCGTGCGTGGTGCCCGCCATGCAGCCGAGCGCGCCCCTGGTGCACATCAGCCCGCTGCTGCCGGCGTCCGACCTGACCGCCGTCAACGAGGCGGTCGACGTCGAGCAGGCGCGCAATATGCGCCGGGTGATCCGCACCACCTTGGTGACCTTGATCGATCCCGCGCTGTTCATCCGCCTCGATGAGAGCCTCACCAAGGAGCAGGCGCTCAAGCTGATGTGCGGACGCCTGGTCGAGCAGGGCTACGTGGGCGAGAACTACCTTGAGGACGTGCTCGACCGCGAGCGCCGGTCCAGCACCTCGTTTGGGGGCGAGTTCGCGATCCCGCACTCGCTGCGGATGGACGCCACCACGACGGCGATCTCGGTGCTGGTCTCCGAGAAGGGCATTCCGTGGGGTTCGTCGTCGGTGCGGCTGGTGATGCTGTTCGCGCTGTCGCCGGACGGCCGCCAGATCTTCCGCGACGGGCTCGACCAGATCATCCGGCTGTTGTCGGAAACCGGGAACGTCAGCACGCTGCTGGAGCACGCCACGGACGCGGAGGCCTTCTTGGCGTCACTGCGCGGCTTGCTCGATCACTGAACCACGCCGTATCACGCACCCCGGTGCGCGCTCCTTTCCGGAGCCCGTGGGGGCTGATCGCGTGACCGAGCCCCACGGCGCGGACGATAGAATCCCCCGGTGACCGATACCAAGCAGCCCGTGCCACAGCCGTCCGTCTCCGAACAGGTGCAGGTGCGCCTCGGTAAGCGGGCGCGCATCCTGGCCGCGGGCGGGCAGGCGTATCCGGTCGAGGTGCCGCGCACCCATTCCCTCGGCGAGATCCGGGACGCCTACGCGCACCTGGAGGCCGGTCAGGAGACCGGCGACGTGGTCTCGGTGAGCGGCCGGATCATGTTCCAGCGCAACACCGGCAAGCTGTGCTTCGCGACGCTGGCCGACCAGTTCACCCCGGACGCCGATTCGGCCCGCCTGCAGGTGATGCTGAGCCTCGCCGAGGTCGGCCAGGAGTCGCTGGACGCCTGGAAGGCCGACATCGACCTGGGCGACTTCGTGTCAGTGACCGGGCGGGTGATCTCCAGCCGCCGCGGCGAGCTGTCGGTGATGGCGACCGGGTGGGCGCTGGCGTCCAAGGCGCTGCGCCCGCTGCCGACCCTGCACAAGGAGCTGTCCGAGGAGTCCCGCGTCCGGCAGCGCTACGCCGACATGGTGGTCCGTGACGAGGCGCGCGCCATGGTGCGCACCCGGGCGGCGATCACCCGGTCGATCCGCGAGACCCTGCACGGCTTCGGCTTCATCGAGGTGGAGACCCCGACGCTGCAGCTGATCCATGGCGGCGCGGCGGCGCGTCCGTTCCACACCCACCTGAACGCGTTCGACATCGACATGACGCTGCGCATCGCGTTGGAGCTGTACCTCAAGCGCGCCATGGTCGGCGGCACCGACAAGGTGTACGAGATGGGCCGCATCTTCCGCAACGAGGGCATCGACTCCTCGCACTCGGCCGAGTTCACCATGCTGGAGTCCTACCAGGCCTGGACCGACCAGAAGGGCATCGCCGACGTCACCCAGCAGATCATCGTGGACGCCGCCGACGCCCTCGGCTCGCGCCAGATCGAGACCGAGGCCGGCGTGATCGACCTGGATGGTGAGTGGCGCTGGCTGCCGCTGTACGACGGGCTATCCGAAGCCGTGGGCGAGACGATCTCGGTCGACACCCCGGTGGAGCGGCTGCAGGCGATCGCGGACGCCCGCGAGATCGAATACGACCCGGCCTGGGGTTCGGACAAGCTGGCCGTCGAACTGTTCGGCGAGATCGTCGAGCCCGGCCTGCTGCAGCCCACCTTCGTCTGTGACTACCCGGCGATCGCCCAGCCGCTGGCCCGCCCGCACCGGACCAAGCCCGGCCTGATCGAGGCGTGGGACCTGATCATCGGCGGCATGGAGCGCGCCACCGGCTTCAGCGAACTGATCGACCCCGTCATCCAGCGCGAACGGTTCACCGAACAGTCGCTGCTGGCCGCCAAGGGCGACCCCGAGGCGATGCAGCTCGACGAGGACTTCCTCAACGCCCTCGAATTCGGTGCCCCGCCGATGGGCGGCATGGGCATGGGCGTCGACCGCCTGGTGATGCTGTTCACCAACAAGGGCATCCGCGAGACCATCCTGTTCCCGCTGCTCAAGCCGTTGTCCTGACCCGGACGCCGCCCGGTGGTTGGAGCGGGTGGTGTTTCGCTGTCGCGCACGGGTTGCACCGTTGCCTACGAGATTTCGTGCGCATCGGTGCAACTCGTGCGCGTGAGCGTGGGGTCCGCGCCTCGGTGCTGGAAGGGGCTACTTCCAGAGGGTGGCGACCGCGAAGGAGGCGGCCATGGCGCCCATCGCGATCAGCAGGTTCCAGTTGCCCAGGTCGGACATGCCGGGGACGTACACGCCGGTGGATGCGGTGAGATACCACACCACCAGCCACAGGACGCCGAGCAGCATGAGCGTGACGAACGTCGGCACCACCCATCCGCGGCGGTCGGCGAGCCCGGCCTTCCTCAGGCGCTTCTGCTCCGCGCGCTCCTGGTCGGCGGCCGCCTTTCGCGCGGACTTCTTCTTCTCCGCGGCCTCCTTGCGGCCCTTGGATTCCGGCACCTGAACACTCCTGAACGTCTGATCTGCGGGGTCAGCCTACCCCGGCGGGCGCCTCGGCCCACACTAGGCTGGGTCCCGTGGGACCACGGGAGAGACTGCGCGAGGCGTGGCAGGCGGCGCGTGAGCGCCGGAACCCGCTGCGTCCGCTCACCGTGCTGGTCTGCGTGCTCGCCGGGGTGATGATGGCCGCGGGCGCGGTCGCCTCCCGCGGCAACGATCTGCGTCCGACCCGCACCACGGAACTGGCCGCCTTGGTGCGCGCCGAATCCGACCGTGCGGACCGGCTCGCTTCGCGCGCGTCCGGCCTGCGCGCCGAGGTGGACGAACTCACCCGCCAGCAGGCGGACGCCGCGGGCAGCGAGTCGGCCGCCGGCCTGGAGGACGCCGCCGAGGCGGCCGGCGCCCAGCCGGTGACCGGGCCCGCGGTGAGCGTGACGCTGACCGACGCCCCGGCCTCGGTGCAACCCGCCGGCGTGGACGCCGACCTGCTGGTCGTCCACCAACAAGACATCCAGGCCGTGGTCAATGCGCTGTGGGCCGGCGGGGCCGAGGCGATGACGATCCAGGGCCAACGCGTGGCCGCCCGCACCGGCATCAAGTGCGTCGGCAACACGGTGGTCATCCACGGCGTCCCCTACGCCCCGCCGTACGTGATCGTCGCGATCGGCGACCAGGCCTCCCTGGAGCGCTCCCTGCGCGAGGACGACTACCTCGTCCTCTACCGCCAATACGTGGACGCCTACCGGTTGGGCTACGAGGTGGCGCGCCGTCCCTCGGTGGCCATGCCCGCCTACTCGGGGCCGGCCGAATTCGTGCACGCGCGGGCCGTCCGCTGAGCGTGGGGGACAATGGTGCGCATGGCCCGCATCCTCGTGATCGACAACTACGACTCGTTCGTCTACAACATCGTCAGCTACCTCGCCCAGATCGGGGCCGAGGTGGACGTGTGGCGCAACGACGACCCCCGGTTCGCCGATCCGGATTGGGTGGCCGGCTACGACGGCGTCCTGCTCTCACCGGGGCCGGGGACGCCCGAGGCGGCGGGCGTGTGCATCGACGTCGTCCGTGACCAGGCTGGGCGGGTGCCGATCTTCGGCGTCTGCCTGGGCCTGCAGTCGATCGGCGTCGCCTACGGCGGTGTGGTCGGGCGGGCGCCCGAACTGCTGCACGGCAAGACCAGCCTGATCCACCATGACGGACGCGGCGTGTTCGCCGGCCTGCCGAGCCCGCTGACCGCGACGCGCTACCACTCGCTGGCGATCGACCCCGCGACCATGCCTGATGATCTGGAGGTGTCGGCGCGTACCGACTCCGGCGTGATCATGGCGGTGCGGCACAAGACGCTCCCGGTGGAGTCGGTGCAGTTCCACCCCGAGTCGGTGCTCACCGAAGGCGGCTATCAGATGCTCGCCAACTGGCTGGCCGCCTGCGGCGACGCCGACGCTCCCCGTCGTGCGGCGGGGTTGGCGCCGCTGATGGCCGTCGAGTGACCGGCCCGGGGCGGACGCTCCGGCCGTAGCCCGGGACGGTCAGCGCTCAGTCCGGTTCCGGTCGAGCGCGGACGCCGGCCGAGACGGGTTCGGCGCTCGGCTCAGTCCTCTTCGCCGGTCGCCGACGGTGTGGCACTCCCGCTGGGTGGAGGCGTGGTCTTCGGCGTGGCGGACGGTGTGGGCGTCGAGCCACTGCTCAGCACGATCGTCAGCCGGGCCGTCCGGTCGGCGAGTTCACCCGTCTCCGGACGGGTGCTGATCACGACCCCCGAACTGGCCGACGGCTCGAAGACGTAGTTCTTGAACCCGGCCCGTTCGACCTCGATCTTGGCCTCCTCCCGGGTCAGCCCCTGCAACGACGGCACCGGGGACTGGCCGGTCGCGACGCGGAGCGTGATCGGCGTGGTGACGCTCACCGGCTCGCCACCGGGCGGCGGATCGACCGACAGCACCTCGCCCGCCTTCGCGGTGAGCGGTTCGTCGGTGGCCTCCACCGCGCGCACGTTCGTGAAGCCCAGCCCGCCTGAGCCCGTGCCGAGGAGTCGCTTGGCGTCGTCCTCGAGCATGCCCACCACACTGGCGGGGATGCTCTTCATGTCGGGGCCCTGGTTGACCGTGATCACCACCGTCGAACCGGTGGGCACCGGCGTGCCGGCGACGGGATCAGTCTTGAGCACCCGCCCGAGCATGGACGGATCGTCGACCTTGTCGTACTCCACCCGCGGGACGAGCTTCGCCTCGGTCAGAAGGTCGCGCGCCTCCTGCTCGGTCGTCCGGAACAGGACGGGCACGGCGACCTGCTTGGGGTCGGAGGATTTCTGGCTGTTGATCAGCGTGATCGCGGCGATGACGCCGACGACGAGGAGCGCGACGATCGCGAGCGTCCACCACAGCCGGGACCGGTTCTTCTGGGCGGACTCGGGCAGCGTGTCGGTCACCACACCCGTCGCGGCGGTCTGCTCGGCGGTCGGCGGATCGGCGGACAGCATCGCGGTCGCAGGCGCCGGCGCCTGCGGGGTGGCCACGAGCGGGGGCACGGGGGGTGGCAGCGTCGCCTCGACGCGCTGCCCGCCCAGAATGCGCTGGACGTCGTCGCGCATCTCCGCGGCGCTGGCGTAGCGGTCGTCGGGATCCTTGGCCAGCGCCTTGAGCACGACCGCGTCCATCGGGGCGGTGACTTCGGCGTCCAGCGTCGACGGCGGCACCGGCTGCTCGCGGACATGCTGGTAGGCCACCGACACCGGCGAATCGCCCTGGAACGGCGGGCGTCCGACCAGCAGCTCGTACATCAGGCAGCCGGCCGAATAGATGTCGGAGCGGGAATCGACCCGCTCGCCGCGCGCCTGCTCGGGCGACAGATACTGCGCGGTGCCGATCACCGCAGCGGTCTGGGTCATCGTCGAGGAGGTGTCGGACACCGCGCGCGCGATGCCGAAGTCCATCACCTTGATGGTCCCCGACGAGGTCAGCATGACGTTGGCCGGCTTGATGTCGCGGTGCACGATGCCGGCGCGGTGGCTGTAGGCGAGCGCGTCCAGGACGCCGACGGTGAACTCGAGGGCGCGCCGCGGCAGGATCGGACGCCCCTCGCGCAGGATCTCGCGCAGCGTCCGGCCCTCGACGAGCTCCATCACGATGTACGGCACGGAGGTCTGCGACACCGGGTCGACCTCTTCGCCGGTGTCGTAGACGCTGACGATGTTGGGGTGGTTCAGCCGGGCCGCCGACTGCGCTTCACGGCGGAACCGTTCCTGGAACGTGGAGTCGCCGGCCAGGTCGACCCGCAATTCCTTGACGGCGACATCCCGGCCCAGGCGCAGATCGCGGGCGCGGCTGACCAGCGCCATGCCGCCGCGGCCGATCACCTGGCCGAGCTGGTATCGGCCGCCCAAGATGCGTGGCTGCTGGTCAGTCATGGTGTCCTCCGGAACGTCCCGCGGGCCGGGGGTGGCCGGGCGGGGAGTGGGCTCGTCTGTCATCGCATCGACTCGATTACTGCTTGGGCGATCGGTGCGGCGTAGCGGCCGCCCGAGATCTCGGAGCCGTCCACCCCGGCGTCCTGCACGAACACGGCCACCGCGATCGCGGGATCGTCGGCGAAGGCGACGAACCACGCGTACGGCACCCGGCCGGAGCTGTCACCCGATGAGGAGGTGAGCGCTGTGCCGGTCTTGCCGCCGACGCGGACGCCGGAGATCTGCGCGCGGCGACCGGTGCCGTTCTCGACCACGTCGACCATCATGTCCTGCAGCGCCCGCGCGTTCGCCGGGGCCAAGGCCAGCGACAGCTGGTTGGGCCGGCGGGTGGAGGTCACGTTCAGGTCGGGACCGCGCATCTGTTCCACCAGGTACGGCTCGAACAGGACGCCGTCATTGGCGATCGCGGCGGCCACCATCGCCATCTGCAACGGGGACGCCGCGACATCGAAGCCGCCGATCGAGGACAGCATGGTCTGGGCGGCGTCCGGGTTGGACGGGAACCGGCTGGCCACGCCGGAGAGTTCGGGGAGCTGGGTTGAGCCGAATCCGAACCGTTGCGCCTGCGCGCGGAGCGCGTCGTCGCCGAGGGTGCTGCCCAGGTTCGCGAACGCCGTATTGCACGACACCCGCAGCGCCTGCTTGAGGGTGATCTGCTCGCCGCCACACGAGCCGGTCATCTGGAAGGTCGAACCGGGCAGCGTCAAGGAGGCGGGGGAATCGACCATCGAGTCAGGCGTCATCCCCGACTCCAGCGCCGCGGCCGACACGACCAGCTTGAAGGTTGATCCCGGCGGGTAGATCTCGCGTACCGCACGATTCGCCATCGGCTTGGCCGGGTCTTCGGTCAGCTTCTTCCACGCCGCACGCGACACGTTCAGGTCGTGCGAGGCCAGGTCGTTGGGGTCGAACGACGGCGTGCTGACCAGGGCCTTCACCGCGCCGGTCGTGTAGTCGAGCGCCACGACGGCGCCCGGACGGTTGCCGAGCGCCTGCGCGGCGGCGCGCTGGGCGCGGGCGTCCAGGGTCGTCTGCAGGCTGTCGCCCTGAGGACGCTTGCCGGTGGCGGTGTTGATCACGTTCTGCAGGAACTGGGAGTCGGCGGTGCCTGACAGGCGCGCCGAGTAGTACTGCTCCAGCCCGGAGCCGCCGTACTCGAAGGAGTAGAAGCCGGTGACAGGGGCGTACAGCGCCCCTTGCGCGTAGCCGCGCTGGAACGCGAACCGGGTATCCACCGGGGTCGAGGTGACCACCGGCGTGTTACCGACCAGGATGTCGCCGCGGTCGACGCCGAACTGCGCGTCGCGCACGCGCCGGTTGGCCGGATCGCGATTCAGCGAGTCCGTGCGGGCCAGGTAGGCGTAGGAGGAGTTGACCACCAGCGCCAGGAACATGAGCATCACCACGAGGGATACCCGCCTGATCGGGCCGTTCATCGCGTGCCCTCCCCTGCTGTGTCGATCGTCTCGGTCACGGCATCGGGAGGCTGCTGTGCGGCGTCCGTCACCGGGCCGGGAACGCGGGCACCGAAGTCGGCGGGATCGGGCCGCGGATCGGCGATCACCTGGTCGCGCACGGCGGGAATCGCCTGCGTCGCGTCGGCCGACAGCGAGATCACCTCACCGGCGTCGGCGAGTTCGACCTGCGGGCGCCGCACCTGATGGGTGATGGTGAGCATCAGGCCCACCAGCAGGTAGTTCGACACCAGCGAACTGCCGCCCTGGGAGACGAACGGCGTGGTCAGACCCGTCAGCGGCAGCAGCCGGGTGACGCCGCCGATGATCACGAACACCTGCAGGGCGAACACGAACGCCAGGCCGGTGGCCAGCAGCTTGCCGAACGGTTCGCTGGACGCCAGCGCCGCCTTGAGCACCCGGGAGACCATCAGCGCAAACAGCACCACGATCGCCACCAGGCCGTAGAGGCCCAATTCCTCGCCCAGCGCTGCCGCGATGAAGTCGTTCTTCGCCAGCGGCGTCAGGTTCGGACGCCCCATGCCCCAGCCGGTGCCGAACAGGCCACCCCACGCGAAACCGAACTGGGCGCTGATCACCTGCAGGTTGCGGTCGTAGTCGCTGAACGGGTTGAGCCATGAGGAGAAGCGGGTCTGCACGTGGTCGAAGAACGCGTAGCCGAGACCGCCCAGCACGACGACCATGCCGATGCCCAGGATCGCCCAGCTGGGCCGTTCGGTGGCGACATAGAGCATCATCACGAACAGGCCGAAGAAGAGCAGCATCGTGCCCAGGTCGCGCTGGAAGACGAGCACCACCATGGCGAGTCCCCAGGCGATCAGGATCGGCCCGAGGTCGCGCGGGCGCGGGAAATCGATGCCGGCGAAGCGGCGTCCGGCCATCGCCAGCACGTCGCGCCTCTCGACCAGGTAGGAGGCGAAGGCGATCGACAGCACGATCTTGGCGATCTCGGCGGGCTGGAAGCTGAACGGGCCGAGCTCGATCCAGATCCGGGCGCCGTGATTGGCCTTGCCGATCACCGGCAGCAGCGGCGACAGCAGCAGGATCACCCCGGCCAGGAACCACACGTAGGTGAACCGCTGTAGCCGGCGGTGATCTTTCAGCAGGACCACCACGGCACTGAACCCGAGGATCGCCAGGACGAGCCAGAACAATTGCAGCTCGGCGCTGTGCAGGCTGTCGGCCTGGTCGAGCCGGTAGATCATCGAGATGCCCAGGCCGTTGAGCAGGAACACCAGCGGCAGGATCAGCGGGTCGGCGTACGGCAGCCGCCAGCGGGTGACGGCCCAGGCGAGGCCACCGATCGCGAACCAGCCGGCGACGCCGGCATACCAAGGCCCGCCGAACTGCCACGGCCCGAACGACATGATCCAGTCGGCCGGGAACGTGCCCGTCTGGTTGAGCGCCACCAGCAGATAGCCGCCCGCACCAATGGCGAGAGCGAGCAGCATCATCAGCGCCGACGAGACGGTGCGCTTGCGGTGCACGACGACCTCGGGCATCTCAGCACTCCTCGGGCGCGACGACCGGGGTGGGGGACGGGGTGGGCGAGGCGGTGGTCTCCTCGGGCGCGGGGGTGCTCGACGGGGCACCCGGATCGCCGCTGGCCCTCGCCGCGCGCTGGGTGATGCACTGGTCGGCCTTCTGCCGTAGCGTCGCCAGCGTCGACCGTCCCGCATCGATGCTGGCGACCTCGATGGTGGCCCGCACCTGTTCGGCGTAGTACGGCGGAAGATCGGCGATGCGCGTGCTGTCGGTCTCGATGACATGGGACAGGTCTTGGCCGAGGATGCGGTCGGGGATGCCCCGGTAGAGCGCCACATTCGCCTGCGCGGGACCGATGAAGTAGCGGGTCTGGGTGTACTGGTAAAAGCCGAAGCCACCGCCGACCAGTGCGACGGCGGGCACCAGGACGCCGATGGCCAGTTTGACCCAGGACCGGCGTTTCCGGCGGCCGTGCAGCGCGTAGCGTGCGGCCTCGGCCTGGGTGACGGCCCGCTCCTGGGCTTCGAGCTCGCCGATCGCCGCCGACGGCAGGGCCGCGAAGGACGCCGTGCGCTCCGGCCCGTCCGGCATCGCGACCGTGGCCGCCGAACCGAGGGTGGCCACCGGCCCGAGCGGCCCGTCGGTCTCGACGTCGGCGACGATGAGGGTGATGTTGTCGTAGCCGCCCGCCTCGTGAGCCAGGGCGACCAGGCCGTCGATGGTCTCCTGGCGCGGCAGCCCGGCGGCGGCGACCGCGGCGATGGCGGCGTCCGTCATCAGGCCGCACAGGCCGTCGGAGCACACCAGCAGCCGGTCGCCCGGCGCGATGCCGACCCAGCCGAGATCGGGCTCGTATTGCGGGGAGCCGTTCAGCACCCGCAGCACCAGGGAGCGGTGCGGGTGCTCGAGCGCCTCCTCCTCGGTGATCCGGCCCTCGTCGACCAGGGTCTGCACCCAGCTGTGATCGTGGGTGACCCGGTGCAACTGGCCGTCGCGGATCAGGTAGGCGCGCGAGTCGCCGATGTTGACCACGGCGAGCCGGTCCTGCGCCAGCACGAAGCCGCACACGGTGGTGCCCATCCCGGCCAGTTCGGGATCGTCCTCGACCAGCTCGATCAGCTTTTCGTTGGCGCGGGCGAGGGTGAGCGCCATCACGGTGAGCAGGTCCACCATGTCGCTGGGATGATCCTCGTCCTCGTCCGCGGCCTCGCGCTGGTCGGGAGGGATGTCGGCCTCGTCGGCCAGCCGTGCGGCGCGCACCTCGGCGATGCGGACGTCCAGGGCCTCATCGGTGGCGCGCAACTCCCAGGTGGCGACGGCGGAGGCCAGGTCGCCGGCGGCGGCACCGCCCATGCCGTCGGCCACCATCAGCATGCGCGGGCTGGTGTAGGCCGAGTCCTGGTTGTTGGTGCGGACGAGCCCGATCTCGGAATGCGCGTCGTAGGAGAGCGTCAGCGCCACGGCTCAGACCTCCACGGTGAGCAGGGTCCGCCCGATGCGTAGCGTGTCGGTGGGGGTGAACGGCGCCGGTGCGCTCAACCGCTCCTGGTTGAGGTAGGTGCCGTTGGTGGAGCCGAGATCTTCGACCATGTAGCCGGTCGTGGTCCGGTAGATGCGCGCGTGCCGCGTCGACACATAGTCGTCGTCGAGGATCAACTGGCAGTCGGCGCTACGGCCGATCTTGAGGTGGTCGCCGAGCGTCATGGTCAGCCCGGCCTGCTTGCCCTGGCTGATCCGTAGCGTGGTCGGCATCCGTTTGGCCGCCCGGCGCTCGGCCCAGCTCTTCTTGGCCGGGCCGGACGCCGCAGGCACCTCGGCCGGGACCGGGGCGGCGGCGGTCCGGACGCGGCGTCCGAACAGGTCGGAGCGGATCACGGCACCGACGAACCACACGAACACCCACAGCAGGGCGAGGAAGGCGAACTTGAACCCGAAGACGAGGATCTCAGACATCGCTCACCGGTGATCTGACGAGCATGCGGGTATTGCCCAGTTCGACGCGCGAGCCGTCCTGCAATGCGGCCTGCTGCACGCGGCGTCCGTCGACGATGATGCCGTTGGTGGAACCCATGTCTTCGATGGTCACCGAGGGATGCTCGGTGTCGCCGGAGACGCTGATCCGGGCGTGCAGCCGGGAGATGCCGGGGTCGTTGATGCGCACGTCGGCGTCCGTGCCGCGGCCCAGCGTGAAGCCGGGGGCGCTCAGCGGATGCCGGATGCCGTTCACCTCCAGGACGAGACTGGCGCGGCGGATCGCGGTCGCGGTCGCCGAGGACGCCGCAGCGGCGACGGCCTCGCTGGTCACGGTGAAACGGCCCACGGGAAGGTTCTCGTCGAGTTCGTAGACGATGGTGACCGGCCCGTTGAACACATAACCGGCCGTCGCGGCGTACTCGCGCAACTGCGGGATGATGTCGGAGTTGAGGGTGCGGCTGTAGGGCACCAGGCGGTCGTAGTCGTGGTGGGACAACCCGATGGTGAACTCGTTGGGCACGAGCTTGCGGTCGCGGGCCAGCAGACGGGCCTCGGCGTCCAGCTCCTTCTGCAGCCGGGCGGTGATTTCGACGGGCTGCACATCACCCTTGAAGGCCCGCGCGAAGGCGCCGTTGACCACCCCTTCGAGCTTGCGCTCAAGGTTGTCGAACACTCCCACGGGACCTCCTTTCTCGTGCTTGCAGGCCAGATCGCCGGGACAAGACTAGCCGCTGACCCTGAGCGGGAGGTGAGGAGTACTCAGAGAACCGAGTACAACTACCGCCGGTGCGGCTAGGTGAAGCTCCGATCCGGCGATGCGGACGTCCCCGTGCCGGGCCAGGAACGAGGGCTCGCCGAGCCCCAGCAACCCCAGATCGGCGCGGCCGTCGGTATGCGGGGAGGCCACCACGGTCAGGGGCCCGTGGGTCAACGCAAACCACCCCTCGCCGTGGCGGGCACGGACCGGCAGCCTCCCCTGGTGGGACTCGCCCAACCCGTACTCACGCCGCAATTCGATCAGCCTGCGATACCAGTCGAGCATGGCCGTATGCCCCACCTCGCCGAGCTCGGCCCAGTCCAGCACACAGCCGGCGCAGGTGTCTGGCGACTGCGGATCGGGGATGGCGGCCTGGGGGCCGTAGAGCTGCTCCCAGCCGTGTTCGGCGAACTCCTTGGTGCGGCCCTGGGTGACGAGCTGGCCCAGGTCGGCGTCGTGGTCGCAGAAGAAGCGGAACGGACGCCGCGTGCCCCACTCCTGGCCCTGGAACAGCAGCGGAGTGAACGGGGACAGCAGCAACAAGGCGGCTCCGGCGGCGGCCTGGCCGGGGCTGAGCCGCTCGTCAGGGCGGTCGCCGAGGCCCCGGTTGCCGACCTGGTCGTGGTTCTGGGTGAAGGTGACGAACCGGCGGCGGTCCACGGCGTCCGGCACCGGGGCGCCCCAGTCGCTGCCGCGGAACGACGAGTAGCCGCCGTCGTGCACGAACACGCGCTCGAAGGCGTGCGCGAGCGTCTCGGCGGAGCCGAAGTCGCCGTAGTAGCCGAACCGCTCCCCGGTCAGCCAGGCGTGCAGCGCGTGATGGACGTCGTCGGCCCACTGGCCGTCCATGCCGCGGCCGTCCGGGGTGCCGGCCAGCGCCGGATCTCCGGTGTCGCCGGGGTGCGCGGCGGTCGGCGCGATCATCGCGACCTGGTTCAGGTCGGATTCGGCGATCAGCGTGGCCCGCCGGCCGCTCGCCTGCTCGAAGTCCGCGACGGCGTCCGCGAGCTCGGCCAGGATGTGCCGGGGCGAGTCGTCGTGCAGGGCGTGCACGGCGTCCAGGCGGAGCGCATCGATGTGGAAGTCGCGCAGCCAGCGCAGCGCGTTGTCGACGATGAAGGCCCGGACGCCGCCGGCATGCGCGTCGTCGAGGTTGATCGCCGCGCCCCACGGCGTGTGGTGCTTCTGGGTGAAGTACGGGCCGAAGGCTGGCGCATAGTTCCCGGCCGGGCCGAAATGGTTGTAGACCACGTCCAGGCAGACGGCCAGGCCGTGGGCATGCGCGGCGTCCACGAAGCGCTGCAACGCTGCCGGGCCGCCGTAGTGCTCGTGCACCGCGTACAGCTCGACGCCGTCGTAGCCCCAGCCGCGCTCGCCCGGGAACGGCGCGAGCGGCATCAACTCGATCGTGTCGATCCCGAGCTCGACGAGATGGCCGAGCCGGCCGATCGCGGCGTCCAGAGTGCCCTCGGGGGTGAAGGTGCCCACGTGCAGCTCGTAGAACACCCCGCCCAGCACGTCGCGCCCGGGCCAATCGACGTCCGCCCAGGCGTAGGCGGCGCTGTCGAAGACCCGGCTCGGGCCGTGGACGCCGAACGGCTGCCACGCACTGCGCGGATCGGGCCGCGGCTCACCCCCGTCCACGCTGAGCAGATAGTCGGTGCCCACGGGCAGATCGATGCTCCAGTACCCATCACCATCGGGGGTGAGTGGATGCTCGGTCAGGCCGTCCGTGCCCGGGCGCGACGGAACCAGGACCGCGTGGACGGATGAGGCCAGCGGCGCCCAGACCCGGACGGGCAGGGTGTGTGCCGGGGACGGGCTGTTCATCGTGGCCGGGTCAGCCATGGCCGTTGCCGTTCCGCTCATCCCGGGTGCCGTTTCCGTGGTGGTCGCCTTGGGTCGTGTCGGGATGGGTGCGCTCGAAGAAGCGTCGGCTCAACCAGCCGAGCAGGCCCGTGGTCGTCTCCTCGGTGGCTTCGGTGGGGATCGATGCCGGGACCGGGCGGCCATCGGGTCCGAGCCGGGGACCGGGGCGGAACAGGGCGTCGCCACCGCTGGCCTGGGGCAGCAGCGCGTCCGCCTGCTGTCCGGCGTCCGTACCACCGGGACCAGCGATCTTCTCCAGCACCGCGCACGGGTAGGTGCGCAGCAACTCGGCGAGCGGGACCGAGCCGCCGGCGTACTCCGCCTCGGTGAGCACATCGCGCCAGGTGCCTTCGGGCAGGACGACGATGTGCTCGGTGAACCCCTCCTGCTTGGCGGTCGTGCGGTGCAGGCGCGCGGCGATGGTGACCACGCGCGGGTCGCGCCCGCGGGCGAAGCACAGCGCGTTGCCGGTGCTGCTCGGCAGCGGACGGTAGGCGGCGTCCGGGCCGACGAAGGCGCCGGGCAGGCGTCGGCGGAGGCGCAGCACGGCGCGGGTGAGCAGCAGCTTCTCTTCGGCGAGCGTGAGCGGCGCCCGGCGGTCGAGATAGCTGGCCAGATCGGCGAGGTGGGCGAAGTCGGCCGGACGCCGGTTGTCGGGGTCGACCAGATAGTTCTGCACGGTCTCGCAGGACTGGTAGGTGTCGGCCACGCCCAGGCAGGTCAGCTGGACGGCCTTGTGCGCCAGGATCGCCGCCCGCGCCGAGGCGGCGGTGAACTGGTGCCAGTCGGCGAACGCGCCCATCAGCCCACCGTCGTCGTAGATCCGCCCGACGAACGCGGCCAGTTCGGCCTCGCCCTCGGCGTCCGGCTGCGTCCACGACGTCCAGAGCTTCTGCTCGCGCGCCGCCTTGAGCAGGTAGGCCTCCATCCGTTCCCGCTCGATCGGGCCCTCATCGGTCCAGGTGCCGGCCAGGATCTGCCAGAACAGGTTCTCGGTGTGGCCTTCGATGCCCTCGGCATAGGGGTGCAGCTTGCCGACCAGCGCGCGCCATTCGGGCGCGTACTGCGACAGGACGCCGATCCGGCAGCGGACGTCCTCGGAGCGCTTCATGTCGTGGGTGGTGCCGCAGGTCATCGTCACCGGCCAGCGTTGCGCCATCGCCGAGCACCAGCGGTGGAAGTCATCGGGGTTCAGCCCCCACGTCTCGGGCGAGCCGCCGACCTCGTTCATCGAGACCAGATGGGTCCAGCGGTAGAAGGCGGTGTCCTCGACACCCTTCGCGGTCACCGCGCCGCAGACCTGCTGGAACCGGACCACCAGTTCGTCCCGCATCGCCCGCTGGGCGTGGCTCGCCGAGCCGACCTCGCGTCCGAGCACCAGATCGACCACCACCGACATGGTCTCGCGCAGCTCTTCGTCGAGCCGCTCCGACGCCTCCCGCGCCGCCTGGTTGATCAGCGCCACCGACTGCTCGGGAGCCTCCTCACCGGGAACGATGTAGGCGCGGTAGCGGTCGAAGGCGATCACGAGTTCGGTGATGCAACGGCCGATCCAATTGAAGGTGTGGTCGCGCAGCATGATGTCGGCGCGGCAGATCGCGTGCGCGAGGGTGGCGATCCGGTACACCTCGGCGTACAGGCTGGTCGTGGTGATCTCGCGCTTGGAGTCGGTGATCACCTCCGGCAGCGAACCGGGGGTGTCGCCGGCGACCGCGTGCGCGACGGCGGCCAGATCGCCCAACCCGGACGGCGCGCAGTGCAGCGCCCCGATGCGCCAGGCCGCGTCGTAGCCGGTGGTGCCCGCGACCGGCCAGTCCTCGGGCATGTCCTCGTCGCCTTCGAGGATCTTCTCCGCGGCGATCCAGGCGCCGTCCGTGGCCGCCGACAGCCGGCGCATGTACCCGCGCGGGTCGGCCAATCCGTCAGGATGATCGATCCGGAACGCGTCGATGTGGCCGGCGCGGAACAACTCCAGCAGCAGGGCGTGGGTGGCGTCGAAGACGTCCGGATCCTCCACCCGCAGCGCGACCAGGGTGTCGACGTCGAAGAAGCGGCGGAAGTTCAGCTCCTCATCAGCCACCTTCCAATAAGCCAGCCGGTAGTGCTGGGCCTGCACACACAACGGCAGCGGCAGATGCTCGGTGCCGGCGCGCACCGGGAAGACATGCTCGAAATAGACCAGCACCGGCTGCTCGCCGTCCGCCTCGTGACCGGGCAGGGTGCGGTAGTCGAGGGTGATCTCACCGGCGGTGAGCACCGTGCCGATCCGGGCGCCCAGCACGGGCATCAGGAACGGATCGTCCTCGTCGGCGTCCGTACCGTCGAACCAGGCGGCATAGGGAGACTGCCGGCCCTGCTTCAGCACCGACCACAGCGCCTTGTTGTGATAGATCGGCGTCGGCGCGCCCATATGGTTCGGCACCACGTCGACCACGATCCCCATCCCGCGCGCGTGCGTCGCCTCGGCGAGCCGCTCGAAGGCCGCACGCCCGCCCATCACCTCCGAGATCCGGGTGTGGTCGACCACGTCGTAGCCGTGCGTGCTGCCCGGCGCCGCCTGCAGGATCGGGCTGAGATACAGATCGGTGACGCCGAGATCGTCCAGGTAGGGCAACTGCGCCGCAGCCTGGTCGAAGCTCAGATCGGGGCCGAGTTGCAGCCGGTAGGTGGACACCGGAGTGCGGCGTCCGGCCGACGGCAGATGGTGGCGCGGCGTCTCGACGGCTGCTGCCTGAGTCTGGGTCATCGCGATCCTCACGCTCGGTTGCGGGTGGTTTTCCACCCTAGCGGCGGCCTCCGACAGTCTTCGAGGGATTCGGGGACGTCGTCCGCCCGGGGGCAACACCGCTGCGGAGCCGGGGTGGCACCGGTCCCCAGCGACATGGAGGACCTCGAATAGGAGGACGCGGCCGGAGTGTGCTACCTTGTTCTGGCTGTCCCCGCGAGGGGGCGACGCGCGAGTGGCGGAATGGCAGACGCGCACGGTTCAGGTCCGTGTGTCCGAAAGGACGTGGAGGTTCAACTCCTCTCTCGCGCACGTTGAGGCCAAGTCCTTCGGGACTTGGCCTTTTTCGTGCCCGCGGGCGCACCGGGTCCGCTGTCCTGGCGCCACCGAGTCGGCCTCGCTGGCGGCGCCGACCTCGCACCTGCGCCGTCGTGGTCGCTTCTCGTCCCGTCCGTCGTGGTCGCTTCTCGTTGCGGTGTCCCAGCGCGGGATTTTGGTCTGTACTTAGACCACGATCCCGCACCAGGACAATCCCGCCCTCAGGGCGCGCTGGATCTGCGGCAGCACCACCACCGGGGAACAGGATGCTCCCGCGAATGAGTTCACCCGGACGCCTGTCTTCGAGAGGTGTTTGGTGGGCCTGTGTCGACCGCGGGCGCCGGGGCGCGTGCCCCGGTCACTTGGCGCGTGCGACTGTCGTCGTGCGCATGCTTCAACTCCACGAAGGTGTCGGTGTCATCAATGCAAAGTTGTGGTGCGTCTACTCGCCACATCTCTACATTGGCGGCGCTCGCGACTCACCGGCCAGAGGGTGAGCGGCATCGACATCGGTCTCAGGCGCCGGCGGTGTTGGATGTGCACCGTGATGTGAGAAGGAACGGGTTTGAGTACCGACCCGGTTCCTCTCATATGACCCGGCTCGTCGAAGATTCAGCGGATGACACCACCGCCAGGGATTTGACCGGCGTCCTTGCGCACGAGTTGCACCGTTGCGCACGAAATCTCGTCGGCAACGGTGCAACTCGTGCGCGCGAGTGAAGCGTCGGTGTCGGAGAGGTGGCTGCCGGGGTGTTGGCGCTCAGGTCATCCGGGCGGCAGGTCTCGATCGTGGCCCGACCGAGTTCTCGTGCTCAAATCGGCAGCGTCGAAGTGGGCGCGGGCTCGCCTGGGTGAGCACGATCGCCCCAACCTACGGTACCGTAGGTGTTGAACGCTGCCCCGGGAGGTGGCGTCCCCCGGCACGTGAAGGACCACCATGGCGAAGCAGCACCCGATCATCATCCAGGGAGGCATGGGCGTCGCCGTGTCCTCATGGCAACTCGCGCGCGCGGTCGCGAAGACCGGGCATCTGGGGGTCGTGTCGGGGACGGCGCTCGACGGGGTTCTCGCCCGCGTGCTGCAGGACGGCGATCCGGGCGGGCATGCCCGCCGGGCGCTCGCCCATTTCCCGTCTCCCGCGATGGCGCAGCGGGTGCTCGATGCCTACTTCCTCGAAGGCGGACGCCCCGCGGGGCAGCCTTATCGTCCGCACCCGATGCTGACGATCTCTCCTCGCCGCTCCGCGATCGAGTTGTCGCTGGCCGGCAACTTCGTCGAGGTGTGGCTGGCCAAGGAAGGGCACGACGGCGTCGTCGGGATCAACTTCCTGGAGAAGATCCAGACCGCCACGCTCTCGGCGGTGCTCGGCGCGATGCTCGCCGGCGTCGATTACGTGCTGATGGGGGCGGGCATCCCGAAGGAGATGCCCCGGGTGCTGACCGATATCGCTCACGGACGCCCCGCGCACCTCGACATCGCCGTCACCAACCAGTCCCGCACGCATGTCGCGGCGCTGAACCCGCACACCTATCTCGGCGACGAACTGCCGCCGTTGCGGCGTCCGATCTTCTTGGCGATCATCTCGCTGCATGTGCTGGGCGGCTATCTGGCGCGCGACCCCGAGATCCGTCCCGACGGGTTCGTGGTCGAGGGTCCGGTCGCCGGCGGGCACAGCGCCCCGCCGCGCGGCACGATGCGGCTGGATGAGACCGGCCAGCCGGTCTATTCGGCCAAGGACGAGGCGGATCTCACCAAGATGGCGGCCCTCGGCCTGCCGTTCTGGCTGGCCGGTGCTTGGAGCACGCCGGAGAAGGTCGCCGCCGCGCGCGCGGCGGGAGCCGAGGGCGTCCAGTGCGGCACGGTGTTCGCGCTGGCGTCCGATTCGGGGCTGACCGATGAGCTGCGCGGACGCCTCCTCGACGAACTCCGTGCCGGCACGCTGGTGGTGCGCAACGATCCGCTCGCCTCCCCGACCGGGTTCCCGTTCAAGGTGGCCGAGCTGTCCGGGACGATGGCCGAACCCGAACGCTACGAGGCGCGCAACCGCATCTGCGACCTCGGTTACCTGCGTGCGCCGGTGGAGAAACCCGACGGCACGATCATCTACCGGTGCGCCTCCGAACCGGTGCACATGTTCGTCAAGAAGGGCGGCGACATCGCCGAGACGGTGGGCCGCAAATGCCTGTGCAATGCGTTGTTCGCCAATATCGGCATGCCGCAGCTGCGCAAGGATTCCTACGCCGAAGAACCGGCGATCACCTTGGGCCAGGATCTCGAGGGCGCCGAAGGGCTGCTGCGGGCCTACCCCGGCGGCTGGGACGCCACCCAGGCCGTCGAATGGCTGCTCAGCGCCGTCGAGCAGCCGAGCGCCGAGTAACCGGTGCCGGGGCATCGCGGGGCATCACATCCCTGTGTTCAGCTTTGTTTAAGACTCTGTTAACGATCTGAACTCGATCGGTGCCACGGAGAGTTCCTCGGCAATAGGCTGTCCCGCGGTGGAGGCGAGGCCTTCGGAGAAGAGGAACAAAGGCATGGCGCAGTCGGTGTCCCCAGACGGTCGGGTGGCGGTCAAGGAGCAGGTGACCAACGAGATCGAGGGGCTGCGCCCGCAGTTGCTGGACCTCAGCCACACCATCCACGCCAACCCGGAACTGTCCTGGGAGGAGCACGAAGCCGCCGCCCTGGTCGCGAAGACGATGGGCGAGGCCGGGTTCCAGGTCGAGGTGGGCGCCTACGGTGTGGAGACCGCCGTCGAGGCCGTCTACGGCGACGGTGATCTCACCGTCGTCATCTGCGCCGAATACGATGCGCTGCCCGGGGTGGGGCACGCCTGCGGTCACAATCTGATCTGCGCCGCGGGCGTCGGCGCCGCACTCGGGCTGGCGACGGTGGCCGAGCAGGCCGGCCTGCGCGTGGTGCTGCTGGGCACCCCGGCCGAGGAGCACGGCGGCGGCAAGGTCTCGCTGCTGGAGGCGGGCGCCTTCGAGGACGCCGACCTCTCCCTAATGGTGCACGGCCTCACCGCGACGCCCGGCATGACCGCGGACAGCCACAGCGCCAGCGGCATCCTGTTCACCGCGGTGGACCGGTTCCAGGTGATCTACACCGGACGCACCTCGCATGCGGCCGCCGCGCCCGAACTGGGTATCAACGCCTCCAACGCGGCGGTGCTCGCGCTGAACGCCTTCGCGATGCTGCGCCAGCAACTGCCGAAGAGCACCAACCTGAACGCGTTCATCTCCCATGGCGGTGACGCGACCAACATCATTCCCGACCGCACGGTCGTCCAGGTCGAACTGCGCGCCTACGACCTTGACGTGTGGCGCGATATGAAGCAGAAGGTGCTGCGCTGCTTCGAGGCGGGCGCCATCGCGACCGGCTGCACCTGGGAGTGGGAATCGACCGAACACCCCTACCTGCCGGTGAAGAGCGACGAGACGCTGTCGCGGCTGTGGGACGTCAACTTCGCCGCGCGCGGCCGGACGATCGACCCGGGCATCCACCAGGGCGGCGGGTCGACCGACATGGGCAACGTGTCCCAGGTCGTCCCCGCCATTCACCCGCTGGTCACCATCCGCGGGCATCAGGCGCCGCCGCACAACCCGGCCTTCACCGCGGTGGCGGCCAGCCCCGAGGCCGACGACACCCTTATCGACGGCGCGGTCAGCATGGCCGCCACCGTCCTCGATGTCGCGCTGACCCCCGGCCTGCGCGCCGATTTCAAGGCCCGCAAGGCCGCCCGCCCCGCCGGGGCCACCCAGGCGAAGTTCATCGCCTGATCCGACTGGCCCGCCTCGACGACCCACCCAACCGAAAGGTCCCTCATGGCCTCATCATCCGGCGCGAGCGAGGCGGTCACCGCCGCCCCGCAGCGCGAATTCAACATCTCCCTCAAAGACAAGGGCTTGTGGGCGCTGGTCGGCCTCATGGTCATCATCGCCTCGATCGCCCAGTTCATCGGTCCGCTCAACATCCCCTTCGGCAATGCCTCGATCATGCTGCTGCCGATGATCTGGGCGCTGCTGATGGGCGTCCTCATTTCGGGCCAGCGGTTCCGCCCGCTCTCGGTCGACCTGCAGCACACCGCGAACGCCATCATGAGCGTCGCCGTGCTGGTGCTGTGCGGACGCCTCTCGCTCACCCTCGGCCAGCAGATCCCGGCACTCATCTCCGCTGGGCCCGCGCTGCTGCTGCAGGAACTGGGCAACGTGTTCGGCTCGCTGCTGCTCGCCCTGCCGCTGGCCGTCCTGCTGCGAATGGGCCCGGCCACCGTCGGCGCGACGTTCTCGATCGACCGTGAGCCGTCCTTCGCGATGGTGACCTCCCGGTTCGGCTCGGACTCCCCGCAGTACCGCGGCGTGCTGTCGATGTACGTCTTCGGCTCGATCTTCGGCGCGATCATCGTCAGCCTGGTGGCCTCGGTCATCTCCTCGCTGGGCATCTTCCGCTGGGAGGCCCTCGCGATGGGCTCCGGCGTCGGTTCGGGCTCGATGATGGCCGCGGGCATCGCCTCGGTCAGCGCCGCGCACCCCGAGAACGCGGACACGATCGCGGCCTACGCCACCACGGCCAACCTGATCGCGAGCCTGGCCGGCGTCCCGCTGGCGCTGTGGATCTCGCTGCCGCTGGCGGACCGGTTCTACAAGTTCCTCACCCGCCGCCAGAAGGAAACCGGCAACAGCGAGGTGGCCGGCAAGATCAGCGCACTGGCCAAGGTGCTGGATGTGCCGAAGGTGAACCTGCATCCCGGCGCGAGCCTGCTGATCATGAGCATCGGCGGCCTGGTCACCGCCAGCATCGTGAAGAAGGGCTTCTCCTTCGACATGGTGCTCACCTACGCCCTGATGTCGGCGATGGTGGCGCTCGGCCTGTGGCTGGCCTCGGTCACCAAAGGCAAGGTGCCCGCGCTGATCGTGGTCATCGTCGTCGGTGCCTACATCACTTCGCCCTACTTCCCGGGTGCGGAGCGGGTGCTGGCGACCGCCGCGTCGGTCGACTTCCTCTCGGTGATCACCTTGATGCTGGCCATCGCCGGTCTGAGCATCGGCAAGGATCTGCCGATGCTGCGCCAGATCGGCTGGAAGATCCTGCCCGTCGGCTTCGTCGTCATCGGCGCGACCTTCCTCGCCTCGACCGTCATCGCCGAGGTGGTGCTCGCGATCCTGCACCGGTGATGCCGCTCCCGGCCTGATCACGGCTTGATACGTCGCCCGCCCTGGGGTTCCCGGGGCGGGCGACATCTGTTTGGTTTGGCGAGGTAGTCCGCCCGCGCCGCCCGGTGCGTTCACGTTTGCCCGGGTTAAGTGCAGTCGCCCGGGTTAAGCACAGTCGCCCGCCACGTCGCCCGGTGTACTCACCGTCGCCCGGGTAGGAAACCGGGCGAATGCTCGGGAGCCGGGCGACAGGTGCGACCAGGTCGCCGAAGGTGGGGCTGAGTGTGGACAAATCGCCGATCAGTCATTACTGGGAGTCCCTGGCGGGTGCCCCCACGGCAGCCGGACGCGGTTCGTGGCGTGGTTCGCGGATCCACTCCCGGGCCATGGCGACCGACCCGATCGCCGCACCCGCGGCGTCCGACACCACGGCGAAGCTCATCGTCACGTAGATGGTCTCGCCGCCCGGCCCGGCAGCCTTGGTGTGCCGCGGGCGTCCGTCGGAATGCAGATGACCGGACGCCATCGCGGCGAAGAAACCGCGATCGTGCGAGGAGCGCAGGCGCTCGGGGATCATGATCTTCACGTCCTGGCCGATCGTCTGCTCCGCCGTCCAGCCGAACAGCCGCTGGGCGGCGGAGTTCCAGACGCGAATGATGCCCTCACGGTCGATCACGATGACCGCATCGCCGGCGCAATCAAGAGCGGCGGCCTTGAGGTGCAGAAGGTAGTCCGTCGTTGGATCAGTCAGCATGCCCCATTGTGCGCCAGAGGCCCGCAGATTCGCTCATCGCGTGGGGGTGCGTTGGTGGTGATCCTGTGTGATTCGGGACCGTTGATCGCTGCCGCGGTGCGTACCGACACCCATCTATCGCTCGTGTGGCATGCGCCGACGCTGATCCTTCTTCCGGAACGAGACTAGCCAACCTCCGCCCGGGCGTTTTGCCTCCGGGCGGAGGTTGGCTAGATCGCGTTTACTTGCTGGGGGCCGGCGTACCCATCGTGAGCCAGCCGATCGACGATCCGAGCACCATGGCGACGAGGCCTCCGGTGATCGCGATGCCTGCCGCGGCGGTGGCGGAGCCGGCGACGGCCGTCAGCAGGGCGACGGTCAGCAGGGCGTACAGGACCTTGAGGGTGTGATCGTGGGTGACGGTGGCGGTACTCATGGGAGTGCTCTCTTTCATGGGTGGCGTGCAGGAACACTCGCCTTGCTCCCGCACGATGTGCGCACCCGAACCGGGCGCTACATCAATTGTCCGCCTCCCGGTTGGCAAGAGCAAAGGAAGGCGCCCTATGTCCACTACGCGAAACAAATCTGTCCAGAACCACGTCTTGGCCCGCAAATGTGTGCCCGTTTGCCGGTCGGGACGGGGTGAGCGGGTCAAGTGGAGCGTGGGTTCCGTCGCCTGGCGTAGGACGTTGTCACCGCTGGTTCGTCGAGGAGCCCGGTGCCGAGCGGTGACGCGAGAGGAATCGGGTTGGTAGCCAGACCCGTTTCTTCTCACGTCACTGCGCAGGTCCGAACCGTTGGCGTCGGAGACCTCGTCTCAGGGTGCGGGTGGTGTCGTCGCCGTACTGGTCGAAGGCGACCTTGTTGAGGATGGCCCGCGGCGGACGAACGTGGTCATGACGGAGCGTAGGTTCCGTCGCCTGGCGTAGGACGTTGTCACCGCGCGGGTGCTGCAGCATGTGCGCGACGACGGTTGGATGCGCCGAGCGACCGAGCCTGCGCTCCGTCGCCTGTGGTCGCCGCCGGTGCTGTCAATGTAGAGGTGTGGCGAGTAGACGCACCACGACTTTGCATTGAGGACGCGGACGCCCTCGTGAGGGCGCGGCCTTACCTGCTTGCCGGCTCAGCCGCTGGCGGTGGTGCCCTGGTGTGTCGACTGGTGCGGCATGGTGTCGCAATTCATACCTTGCCGGGTATGTAATGCAGCACCAGACTGCACAGCCGAGGTGGATCGTCCGGTTGGCCGGGATGTGAGGCGCGCGTCGTCGCCGGAGAGGGGGGCCGTCAGCAGTAGCATCTCCGGCGCGATGCCTGCGGTGGTGGCTCAGCCGGCGGCGGCGGTGCCCTGGCGCCAGTAGCCCATGAACGCGACCTGGCGGCGGCTCAGCCCCAGGTCGCGGACGAGGTGGCGGCGCAGGGTGGTGACCACGCCGCTCTCGCCGGCCACCCACACGTACAGTCCGGGGACGCCGGCGTCGTCGCGGATCTCTTCGCCCGCACCCGAATAGGTGGGGGTCTCCCACACCGGGAACTCCGAATCGTCGTCGTGGACGCCTTCGCGCTGGCGTCCGCCAAGGTGTTCGAGCACCGACGGGATGAGCCGGGATCCGAATGAGGCGCCGTCGCGGGGAAGCCAGCGCACCTCGAATCCGGGCACATCCGGCAGCGGCAGTGCGTCGCCGGCGTCCGGCACCTCGATGAACGCGATGCCGCGGGGCCCGGGCTTCAGGTCGAGCAGGATGCGTGCGATGGCCGGGGCCGCGGTCTCGTCGCCGGCGAGCAGGATCGTCGACGCATCGCCGGGGCGGAACTCGACTCCGCCGTTCACTACCCCGCGGCGCGGCCCGACCAGCAGCACCCGGTCGCCGGGGGTGGCGGCGTTCGCCCAGGCGGACGCCGGACCGGTGGCCCCGTCGGCGAGGTGCAGCACGAAGTCGATGACCAGGCGGGTGTCGTCGCCCTCGCCCTCGATGTCGCGGATCGAATAGGTGCGCATCGCACCGCGCTCGCCCGCCTGCAGCGCTTGCCAGCGGGGCCACCAGTCGTCTCCGTCGCCGAGATCGGGCAGCAGCCCCGAGGGGCCGGGCAGCACCACCTTGATCCGCTGGTCGTAGATCTGCCCGGGCGTGCCGAACTCGCTCAACCCGGGGCCGGTGAACCACACCCGGACGAAGGTGGGCGAGACCCGTGCGACGTGGTCGACGGTGGCGGTGACGACGAGGCTGGGCGGCATGATCGGCGACGCTATCAATGAGCGCACGAGGGGGTTGTCTATTGCCGGCGGACGGACGTGCTGGCCTGCTCGAGGGGTGGTGTGACGGGATCGTGAGGTTGAACGGACGACCATTTGCAGTTTGTAGTCTTTGTTACTACAATTGAGCACGTACCCCGGTTGGGGGTGCACACAGCCGTGCAGGGCACGGTCAGTGTTCCTGCACATCACATGTCAAGGAGCACTCATATGACCATCACCGCCGTCGCCCGCACCGCTGCCCACGAAGCCGCCGAGGCTGCCGCGTCCGTTCGTCCCGCCGCCCGCAACCGTGTCAGCGACGTGATTCTCGGGATCATGTCCATCACCTTCGTCGTCGCCGTCTACGGTGCGGTCACCCTGTCGGCCCCGGTCCTGCTGACCGCCGGTGTCGCCACCGCCCTGCTGGGGCTGTCCTTCGCCCTGTTCTCGCCGGTCGTTCCCACGAGCGGCAAGTGAGCGCTCGGGGCTCTCGGCGGCCGCGATGTCGCCGGGGAGCGGCCGGGCTGGTCCCACGGCCACCGTTTGAGTAAGAGGGGCGGACACCCACAGGTGCCGCCCCTCTTTCCTTGTCTTTGGGTCGTATGCCCGCCTCAGTTTGCGGGGAACTCCGCCCTCAGGCGTTCGAGGACCCGCCGGTTGGCGTCGTCGGCACGCTCGTGCCAGCCGAAGATGCACACCGAGAACACCCCGTCGAAGCCCACCTTCCGCAGCGAGTCGAACAGCGTCTCCCATGGCACCTCGCCCAGGCCGACCTCGTTGTGCTGGTGGACGCGGGCGTCCACCCCGGGCGGGTTGATGATGTAGCGGTTGCCGTCGTTGGCGAGGTGGTTGAAGGCGTCCGCCACGTGCACCTCGCGCAGCCACGGCGCGGACGAGGTGATCATCCGGTCGACATCGCCGGCCCCTTCGGACAGGTGGAAGGTGTGCGGCCCGCAGAACTCGTAGCCCATCCACGGCTTGTTGACGCCGCGGATCAGGCTGATCGCCTCGTCGTGGGTCTCGATGAAGTCGTAGGGGTGGGCCTCCATGGTGAGCCGGATGCCGTAGCCCTCGAAGGCCGGGATGAGTTCCTCCATCGAGCGGTACCACTGCGCCTCGCACTCGCGCGGCGTGTTCGGGTTGCCCGAGAACTCCGAGACGATCTCGCGGACGCCGAGTTGGTCGGCCAGTTCCAGCAGCCGCCGCCAGTTGCGCACCTGCGCCTGGCGTTCGGTCTCATCGGTGGAGGACCAGTTGAACACCGGGTTCAGCGTGCGAATCGGGATGCCCGACTCCTGGGACGCCTTCTTCAGGCCCGCGACGAAGCCGTCGTCGGCCTTCGGGTAGCGGTGCCAGAAGTGGAACTCGGTGTTGGGGGAGAGTTCCACTCCGTCGAAGCCCAGTTCCTTGGCCTTGAACAAGGTGTCGGCGGTCGACATCGACCGGTAGTACATGTTGGGATCCAAGACAATCTCGACCACAGTTCACAACCCTCTCCGGAGGCGTCGCCTCCGCTCGCCTTACGTCTGTTTGGTCAGTTCCCGACCGCGCCCGGACTCAAGGACATGACGGAGATCTCCTCGCTTCGTTGCGGTGGGTGTGACGTCACCGTCGAGTTTGTCACCTACCCGAAGGCCTGTCAACGGATTTGATAGGACATAGTTGGACGGGGTGGTGAGCGGTTCGTGGGGTCCGCTCGCCACCCCGGTTGACCGACGGAGGGAGCCGTATCCGGCTACGGCTCGATCTCGGTCATGCCGCCGACCTTGAACTGGTTGCTCTTGTAGGTCAGCTTGAGCACCTGCGCCTTGTCCGACACCGGCACCCGGTAGTCCGGGAAGAACGCGTTGAGGTAACTCTTGATCAGGTACGGGTGCGTGAAGACGACGACCTTGCCCTCGGAGGCCTGATACCTGAGAGCGATGTCCTTCAGCATGGACTGGAGGCGCCCGGCCGCGAGCATCGGGTACTCGCCCTCACCCTCGCGCGGGGTGAGGCGGAGGATGCCGTCGGGGGAGCGCAGCAACGCGAGATCCGCAGCGGCGCTGTTCTGCAGGGTCGCGATCTTCTCGCCTTCCCAGTACCCGAGGAACAACTCGTTGAGCCGGGCGTCCTCGACCGCGTCCTTGGCCTGATCCGGGTAGGCGATCGCGCGGGCCGCGCGCGAACGTCCCTGGTCGCTGCTGTAGATCGCGGCCGGGGTGCCACCGACGGCGTCCGGAATCTTGGCGGCCGCCTTCTCGCCGGCCTCGACCAGGTTGGAGTCCACGCCGCCCTCGATCAGGTTCTTGCCCTGCAGCAGGGTCTGCGGCGAGGTCACCAGGTGGATCTCCAGATCCTTCTTCGCACCGTAGAGCTTCTCGCCGTTCTCCATGAAGGAGGTGATGCCCTCCTCGACGAGGGAGAACTTGCCGTCCTTGTACTCGACGATGGTCACGCTCGTGTTGGGGACGCCGTGCGGGTCGGCGCCGGTGAACTTGGTGGCGTAGAACCCGATGGTCGAGTGCGACGCGACCAGGATGTTCCCCTTCTTGCCCTGGTGCTGCGAGGCGATGTTCTTCAGCCCTTCCTCATAGCGCTGCGCGAACTGATAGGTCGTCTCCGCGCCCTCGACCGGTGAGACGAAGTCCTTCTGGTCCACCTTGCCCAGGAAGTAGTTGTAGTCGTTCCCCTCGTGCCCATAGCGCTCCGGGTACTCCTCCGGGTAGGCCGCCTCCATGACGCCCCAGTTGATGTCGCGCACGTTCTCCTCGACCGTGATCGGCATCTGGACGCCGAGGCCGGCCAGCAGGTATTCGGCCGTCTCGTGGGTGCGGTTGAGCGGGCTGGAATACGTCGCCAGGAACTCGACCTTCTCCTGCGCCAGTCCGAGTCCGGCGTAGTAGGCGAAGGCGCGGCCCTTCTCGGTCAGCGGGGCGCTGCCCGCCGACGCGATGCTCATCTCCTTGATGTTGGTGTAGGTCTGGCCGTGCCGGACCAGGTAGAAGCGCAGATCGGTGGCATCGCCGGCCGAGGGCTCGTTCGGCGCGGGCGGCGTGCAGGCCGTGGCGAAGACCAGCACCAGCACGCACAGGATCGCGGACCATGCCGACTTCAGGATTCTCATGACTTTCCTTATCAAGCGTCGTAGGTGAGAAGGCCCGAGACCTCGGGCACTGGCTGCCAGATCCCCAGCGCGGCCGAGCGCAGGGCCGCCTCGTTGACCTCGGCGGCCGACCAGCAGTCGGCGACCGAGGGGGCGATCTGGCGTCCGGTCAGCACAGACTCGATGAACTGGGCGGCCTCGATCGTCTTCATGTCGTCGTAGCCCATCGAGGTGCCGGGGCTGGGCTGGAACCTGCTGAAGTGCGGGAAGTTGGCCCCCGCCATCACCCGGGTGTACCCGGGGAACTCGTTGCCGCGGCCCAGGCACAGCTCGAGGTCGTTCATGAACTCGAAGTTCCACCGCAGCGAACCCTCGCTGCCGTACACCTCGACGACGTACTCGGCCCGCGGGCCCACCGCGACCCGGCTCGCCTCGAAACTGGCGGGGATGCCGCCGTCGAGACGGGCGAGCATGCCGAGGTAGTCCTCGTTCTCGACCGGTCCCTTCTCGTCGGAGAGTTCGTAGCCGGAATGGCCGACACCCACCTTCGCCGGGATCGGCCGTTCGGTGATGAACTGGCCGGTGTTCGCCATCACCGACTCCACTCGGCCGACCAGGTATTGCACCAGGTCGACGCCGTGGCTCATCAGGTCGCCGATGACGCCGCTGCCGCCGGTGGTGCGGCTGTCCCGCCAGGTCAGCGGGCCGTCGGGGGAGGCCGCGTAGTCGGCGATCAGCCAGCAGCGGACGTGGTAGAGCCGGCCGAGGCGTCCGGCGCGGATCACCTCGCGCGCCTTCTCGATCGCGGGGGTGTGCCGGTAGTTGAAGCCGACCGAGGTGATCAGGCCCGCCTGCTCGGCGGCCAGGGCGATGTCGCGGGACTGGGCCGCATTGACGCCCATCGGCTTCTCGATCCAGAACGGCTTGCCCGCGGCGGCGGCCGCCAGAGCGACCTCGCGATGCAGGAAGTTGGGCGAGCAGATGGACACCACGTCCACCTCCGGGTCTTCGATCAGCGCGCGATAGTCCTCGACCGCGCGCGCGAAGCCCATCTCACCGACGGCCGCCTCGCGCGTGGCGGGCACCGTGTCGCAGGCGCTGACCAGGCGAACACGGGCGTCCAGTTCGGGGAAGTGTTCGCGGATTCCCCGGTATCCGCGTGAGTGCAGGCGTCCCATCCATCCCAGACTGACGACTCCGACTCCGATGTCGCGAGGCATAACTGTTCCTTTCATGAGTAGTTGATGGTTTCGCTGGCGCCCGAGGCCAGGCTGCGGACCGCGGCCTCGGCGATGGCTTGGGCCTTCCAGCCGTCGTCGAGGCTGGGCTCGATCGGGGCCCCTGTCTGCAGCAGCCGGACGAAATGGGCCAGGGCGAGCGCGTAGGTGGGGCGGGCCCGGTCGAACCAGCCCTCGGGCATGCCGCCGGTCACGGCGTGGCCCGCGCCGTAGCGGGTGACGGCACGGACGCGGTGACGCATGGACTCGACCAGCCCGGACGAGCCGAGCACCTCGATCCGTTCGTCGTAGCCATAGCCGGTGCGGCGGGCGCAGTCGACCTGGACGAGCGCGCCGCCGGGCAGGGTGAGAGTGCAGACGCTGGTGTCGACATCGCCGTACTCGGCCAGGCGCGGATCGGCCAGCGCGAGAGCCGGCCGCGAACATCGCTACGGGGTCGGCGCCGGCGATCCACCGGGCCAGGTCGAAGAAGTGCACCGCCTGGTCACGGAACTGGCCGCCGGAGACCTTGATGTAGTCGAGCGGCGGCACGGCCGGTCCGCGACTGGTCAGCTGGATCAGTTCGACGCCGCCCACGGCCCCGTCGTCGACGAGGCGCTTCAACTCGGCGTGGTCGGGGTCGAATCTGCGATTGAAGTTCATCATCACCCGGGCGCCGCGGGCGTGGGCGACGACCTCGCGGGCGCGCTCGATGTCCAGGTCGATCGGCTTCTCACACAGGACGGCCACGCCGGCGTCCACGGCCGCGGTGAGGTGACCGGCGTGCGCGTCGGTGGAGGAGGCGATGAAGACCGCATCGACACCGTCGAGGGCCTCCTCGACACACGCCGCGGCGCGAACGCCGTACCGGTCCGCGATGACCGCGGTCCGCTCGGGCGAGGTGTCATGGACCGACACGAAGGCGACGTCGGGGTTCTCGGCCAGGTTCCGGGCGTGCACCGAACCGATGAATCCGGCGCCGAGCAGGGCGAAACGCTGCATGGTTCTTTCCTTTGGGCAGGGAGGTGGGGGAGTCCCATCCGGACGCCGGCGGCGCCGGGCGCGGCTTGGGGGTGAAAGCAGCGCGGGCCGCTCCCGGGTGTGGGAACGGCCCGCCTGCTTGAGGGTGAATCAGCTGAGCTTCTGCTTGAAGACGTCCTCGAGCTCTTCGAGGGTGTGGCCGCTCGTCTCGGGAACCTTGAAGTAGATGAACGCGATGGCCAGCAGCCCGACTCCGAAGAAGACGAAGAAGGTGCCGAAGCTGATCGCCTCGGTCAGCATCGGGAAGAACTGGCCGACCAGCATGTTCGTGACCCACAGCAGGAACACGGTGACGCCGATCATCGCGCCACGGGACTTCAGCGGGTAGATCTCGGAGACCATCAGCCACACCAGCGGGCCGATCGTGGCCTGCATGATGAATACGAACGTCACGATGATGATCAGCAGAACCCAGCGCCGGGCCTCGCTCGACTCGGGAATCAGCGTGCCCGCCAGGCCGGCGAGGAGGTGGGCCGTGGTCGTACCGACGAAGCCGAACAGCAGGATGCCACGACGGCTGAACCGGTCGATGACCCACTTCAGCGCGATCAGCATCGCCGACACCGAAGCGACGCCGTTGAAGACGTTCACGATCAGCGCGACCTGGTGGGAGAAGCCGGCGTCCTGCAGCACGAGCTCGCCGTAGTACATCATCGAGTTGATACCGGTGAGTTGCTGGAACACGCCCAGGCCGATTCCGATGAACAGCAGCCGGCGCATCCAGCGGGTCGCCATCACCTCGCGGAGGCTGCCTTCTTGCTCGGCCGCGGCCTCGGCCGCGAGCGCGCGGACCTCAGTCATCTCGGCTTGGGCTCGCTCTTCGCTGCGGACCTGGCGGAGCACGTTGAGCGCCTCGTCGTCGCGGCCCTTCAGCACCAGCCAGCGCGGGCTCTCGGGCATGCGGAGCATCCCGAAGAACAGTGCGACCGCCGGCAGCACGGCGATGGTCATCATGTAGCGCCAGGTGAACGGGTTGGCTTCGAGGACGTTGCCGATGATGGCGTTGATCAGGAAGGCCGCGAACTGGCCGGTGACGATCATCAGCTCGTTGCGGCTGACGATGGAGCCGCGGTGCTCGAACGGGGCGACCTCGCCCAGGTAGACGGGCACCGTCACGGACGCGCCACCAACCGCGAGGCCGAGCAGGAAGCGGCAGGTGAGCAGGATCGGGAAGGTCGGTGAGAACACGACGCCCATCGCCGCGAAGAAGAAGATGACCGCGAGGATCAAGATGAGCTTACGGCGTCCGAGCGCGTCGGAGAGGCGTCCGCCCACCATGGCGCCGATGGCGCAGCCCGCGAGCAGGATCGAGGTGATCAGGCCGACCTGGAAGGCGGTCAGCTCCGGCGCGCCTCCGGTGAGGCCTTGATCGACGCGCATGAAGCCGATGGCGCCGTTCAGGACGCCGGTGTCGTAGCCGAAGAGGAGGCCGCCGAAGGTGGCGACGACCGCTACGAGGCCGAGCCGCTTGTTATAAGGACCGTCACCGAGGGGTGGCAGCTTGCCCCCGATGGGTTGAACTGACTGGTGTGACACACTCATCTCCTTCGATTTGTGGGTCGGCGTTGTACCGGGGCGCCTAGCTCGCGCGGGCCCTTCGGTGGAACCCCGCGGTCGCGGTTGTCGACGCAGTGTCGGGTGGCGGCGCCCTCTCAAGCTATTCATATGTCAGTAGCATGTCAACAGAAACCCATCAAAAGTTCGCTCAAATCATGTCCATGTTTGACGTAAGGGGTTGCGCCCTCCGGGGCGATCCGCCCTAGTGTGCGGCCTGTCCGTGTGTGGAGGGGGTGCTCCAAGGCAATCTCCCGCGATGTGGGGCGTGTGAACGAGGCGTTGCCGACAGTTGCGACGAAGTCTTGTCATGACAAGAAGGGCTCGCGCGGGTTACCCTGGCGAACATGCCCGGGAGCATTCGCCTCAGCCGGGCGGGGCCGGACCCATCAACGACGACACGGCGACAAGGAGTAACCAGACGATGAAGACGATCGAACACTGGGTGGACGGAGCTTTCTACACGGGCTCACCGACGGGACGCATCGGCGTGGAGAACCCCGCCACCGGCGAGATCGAGGCCGAACTGCTGCAGGCGTCCGCGGCCGACCTCGACCATGCCGTCGAGGTGGCCCGCCGCGCGCAGCAGGAGTGGGCCAAGGTCCCGCTGGCCAAGCGCGTCGACATCATGTTCAAGATGCGGCAGCTGGTCCTGGATCACTCCGACGAACTGGCCCGCTCCATCGTGGCCGAGCACGGCAAGAACTACTCTGACGCCATCGGTGAGCTGCAGCGCGGTCGCGAGACCCTGGACTTCGCCTGCGGTATCAACGCGGCACTGAAGGGCGAGCACTCCTTCGACATCTCCCGCGGTGTCGACATCCACACCCTCCGCCAGCCGGTCGGCGTGGTGGCCGGCATCTGCCCGTTCAACTTCCCGGCCATGGTGCCGATGTGGATGCACCCGGTTGCCATTGCGACCGGTAACGCCTTCATCCTGAAGCCGGCCTCGCCGACGCCGACCGCGAGCCTACTGACCGCCGAGCTGTACAAGCAGGCGGGCTTGCCCGACGGCGTCTTCAACGTGGTCTCCGGCGATCGCACCACCGTGGAGAAGATCCTGGAGCACCCGGGCATCGACGCCATCTCCTTCGTCGGCTCGACCCCGGTCGCGCACATCGTGCAGAACGTCGGAGTGACCCACGGTAAGCGGGTTCAGGCGCTCGGCGGTGCCAACAACCACGCGATCGTGCTTCCGGACGCCGACCTCGACTTCGCGGCCGGACACATCTCGGCGGCGGCCTTCGGCGCGGCCGGCGAGCGCTGCATGGCGCTGCCCGTCGTGGTCGCCGTCGGCGGCGTCGGCCCGATTCTGGCCGAGAAGGTCAAGGCGCATGCCGAGCAGATCAAGGTCGGCCCGGGCATGGAGGACGGCGTCCAGATGGGGCCGGTGATCAGCGCCGCCGCCAAGAAGCGCATCGTCGGGCTGATCGACGATGCCGAGTCCCGCGGTGCGAGCGTCGTCCTCGACGGCCGCTCGCTGGTGATCGAGGGGCATGAGAACGGTCACTTCCTCGGGCCGACGGTGCTCGACGGCGTCCCGCTCGAAGCGCCGGTGTACTACGAGGAGGTCTTCGGGCCGGTGCTCACCATCGTGCACGCCGACAGCTACGCCCAGGCGATCGAGATCGTGAACGCCTCCGAGTTCGGCAACGGCGCGGCAATCTTCACCAACGACGGCGGCATGGCGCGGCGCTTCACCCTCGACGTCGAGGCGGGCATGGTCGGCGTCAACGTGCCGATCCCGACCCCGGTGGCCTACTACTCGTTCGGCGGCTGGAAGGAGTCGCTGCTGGGCGACCACCACATCCACGGCCCCGAGGGCGTCCGGTTCTACACCCGCGGCAAGGCGATCACGTCGCGGTGGCCGTCCGAGCGCACCTACGCGGCCACGATGTCGTTCCAGCGCGAGGACTGACCCTCACTCACGCCAGGGGGCCGTCGCATGCATGCCGTGCGGCGGCCCCTTTGTCGTGCCCGGCGGCGTCCGTGCTGGGTGGCCGGATGGGTGCCGAGAAATTTGTCAGAGAGCCGATCTCATTTGACTGCACAAAGCTGGGGCCGGCGCTAGCATGGAAGCAATCTCCATCACGGAGTCTTCAACGACGAGGAGGCAAGGCTCATGCCCTCGAAGGCACGCAATATCAACGACCCGAAGTACTCGAAGCTCTCGATCGGTGTCTGCCCTGATCAGTGGGGCGTCTGGTTCCCCGAGGATGAGAAGCAGATGGATCCCCGCCGGGCCATGCAGGAGATGGCCGAGGCCGGCTTCGAGATCATCGAGACCGGGCCGTTCGGCTACTTCCCGAAGGATCCCAAGGAACTGGAGCGCTGGACGAAGGAGTTCGGGCTGAAGGTCGTCGCGGGTACCGGCTGGGGCATCCTGCACAAGGCCGAGGCCTGGGCGGAGACAGAGAAGACGTTCCGCGCCATCGCCGAGACTCATGCCGCGGTCGGCGCCGAGTACATCGTCCATCTGCCGCCGCTGTACCGCGACGACAAGACCTGGGAGTGGACCGACGACCGCGTCCTGTCGCCCGAGGCGTGGAATCTCTACGTCGAGAACGCCAACCGTCTCGGCACCATGCTGCTCGACGAGTACGGGCTGAAGATGGTGCTGCACCCGCACGGCGACTCCCACATCGAGACGCCCGAAGAGATCGCCCGCATCTTCGACGCGACCGACCCCAAGTACGTCAACCTGTGCCTGGACTCCGGCCACGTCGTCTACGGCGGCGGCGACCCGGTCGAACTGGTCCGGCAGTACCCCGAGCGCATCACCTATGTGCACATCAAGGCCTTCGACGAGGACATCACCCGTGAGGCGCACGAGAAGGACTGGCCGTTCGGCGAGGCCGTCGCCAAGGGCGCCTCGGTCTGCCCGCCGGCAGGCCTGCCCGAGATGCACGCCTTCATCGACGCGCTCGCGGCCCTCGACAAGGACATCTACTGCATCTGCGAGCAGGACTGCTACCCCTGCGAGCCGACCTTCCCCAAGCAGAACGCCATCAACATGCGCAACTACCTGGCCGAGTGCGGTCTCGGTCTGGCCTGACGCCTCTCACTCCTGAAGGAAAGGAACCCCTCCATGACACTCCGTATCGGACTCATCGGCGCCGGCGGCATGGGCCGTGCGCACGTCGAGCGCATCGAGAACGAACTCGCCGGTGCTCGCGTCGTCGCGATCGCCGACATCAATCTGGACGGCGCCAAGGCCGTCGCCGAGCCGCTGGGCGCGAAGGCCTACGGGTCCGGTGCAGAACTGATCGCCGATCCCGACGTGGACGCCGTGGTGATCGCCACCTTCGGCAAGGTGCACGCGCCAGACCTGCTGGCCTGCATCGAGGCCGGCAAGTACGTGCTGTGCGAGAAGCCGATGACCACCACCGCCGAGGACGGACTGGCGATCCTCGAGGCCGAGCAGCGGGTCGGCAAGAAGCTGGTCACGGTCGGCTTCATGCGCCGCTTCGACGCCGGCTACCAGGAGATGCGCAAGGCGCTGGAGAGTGGCGAGTTCGGCTACGCGACGCTGGTGCACTGCCGCCACCGCAACCCCTCGGTGCCCGAGAACTACACCACGCGCAATATGATCGACGACACCGCGATCCACGAGATCGACATCTGCCGTTACCTGCTGGGCGAGGAGATCGTGAAGGTGCGGGTGGACGCCCCGCGCGCCACCTCCAAGCGCTTCCCGCATCTGCAGGATCCGCTGGTGCTGGTCGCGACCACCGAGTCCGGCGTCCTCATCGACGACGAGGTCAACGTCAACATCCAGTTCGGCTACTCGATCGAGTGCG
The DNA here is from genome assembly GCF_047602245.1 of Propioniciclava sp. GTDB lineage: Bacteria > Actinomycetota > Actinomycetes > Propionibacteriales > Propionibacteriaceae > Propioniciclava. The sequence continues at coordinate 1,304,259 of NZ_JASGHT010000001.1, read as the reverse complement.
AACTGGTGATGGAGGCGGGCACCATCCGCCTCGGCGACCAGGAGAAGACGGTGATCCGGGACGGCCACGGCAACCGCAACGCCATCTGCGGCAGCCACATCGACCGCTTCCACGCCGCCTTCAACCAGGAGTTCCAGCAGTGGATTCGCGCCGTCGAGCGTGACGAGCACACGGGGTCGTCGGCCTGGGACGGCTATGCCGCCACCTGTGTCGTGGACGCGGGCCTCGAGTCGCTGGAGAACGGCGGACGTGAGGTCGAGGTCTCGATGATCGCCAAGCCGGCGTTCTACGCCTGATCCTCAGTCAAGCACCCGCCCGATCGCTCAGGGGCGCGCCGCAGCACGCGGCGCGCCCCTGAGGCGTCCTCAGGCCCAAGCTTCGGAATATTTGTCAGGACAAATAGATGTCACTGGCTCACTTTCTCGGTACGATGGGGCCATGCACTTGCGTGCAGCAAGCTGCGTCGGAAGGCATGGAGGCCCCATAAATGACAGCACAAATACCATCCACGATGAAGGCTGCGGTCCTGCGCGATAGCGAGCGCGGACTGGAGATCGAGCAGATCCGTACCCCCCGCCCGCGCGCCGGCGAGGTGCTGGTCAAGGTCAGCGCCTGCGGCCTGTGTCACTCCGACCTGCACGTCATCGGCGGAGCCATCGCCTTCCCGCTGCCGTGCGTCCTCGGTCATGAGGTGGCCGGCGAGATCGTCGAGGTCGGCCCGGGCGTCGAACACACCGGGCTCGCGGTGGGGCAGCGGGTGGCCGGCGCCTTCCTGATGCCGTGCGGCCAGTGCCCGGCTTGCGCGCAGGGCCGCGACGACCTGTGCGGGCCCTTCTTCGACATGAACCGGCTCAACGGCACCCTCTACGACGGCGAGACCCGGCTGGCGGACCTCGACGGTGCGCCGATCGCGATGTACTCGATGGGCGGGCTCGCCGAATACTGCGTGATCCCGGCCACCTCGGTCGCGCCGGTGCCGGACTCGATCGACCCGGTCGCCGGTGCCGTCCTCGGCTGCGCGGCGATGACCGCCTACGGCGCGGTCCGCCGCGTCGCCGACCTGCGCTACGGCGAGACGGTCGCGGTGGTCGCCACCGGCGGCGTGGGCTCGAACATCATCCAGATCGCCCGGGCCTTCGGCGCCCGCCAGGTGATCGCGATCGACGTGGCCGACGACAAACTGGACGCCGCCCGCGAACTGGGCGCCACCGACGTGGTCAACTCGATGACCCAGGACGTCCGCGAGACCGTCTTCGGCCTCACCGGCGGCCGCGGCGTCGATGTCGCCTTCGAGGCGCTCGGGCGTCCGCAGACCTGGAACAGCGCGCTCAACGCGCTGCGCGACGGCGGCCGGATGGTGCCGATCGGCCTGGGCGCGGGCGTCCAGACGGCCGAGGTCGAGATCAACCGCACCGTCCGCCGTTCCCAGTCGATCCTCGGCAGCTACGGCGCCCGCACCCGGCAGGACCTGCCCGAGGTGATCCGGATGGCCGCCGACGGCACGATCCGCTACCAGGAGATCGTCACCCGGCGCTTCAGCCTCGATGAGGTCGCCGAGGGCTACGCACTGCTGCGCCGCGGCGAGGTGCGCGGACGCGGCGTGGTCGACATGTCGCTGTGAGCCGCGCGAGCGGCCGCTGACCAGGCCGGGGTGCCCCCTCTGATCTCTGCTGGGAGGGGGCGCCCCTTTTGGTGCGCCCACGAGCACCGAGCGCCGGTGCGCCAGCGCGAGCACCGGTCTGGCGTGTGCGCCGGGGCCCGGACGCCGAAGCGCCGCCCGCGTCCGGATGCGTGGGATCCGGGGCGGGCGGCGCGTCGGAGTGTGGAGCGCGGCGCGGTCAGCGGCTCACGGGGCCGGGGTGAGCAGGTCGCGGACCAGCTGGTCCAGCTGCTCGTCGGCGCCGAGGAACTGGCGCAGCGTCTTGGCGGTCGGGCCGAAGCTGATGAACTCCTCCGGCGTCATCCCGTCCTCGTCGTAGGCGCGGTTGAAGTCGGGGATGCGGCGCAGCTGCTCGATGTAGTGCGGGTCCACCGGCTCGTCCATCCGGGCGGTCGGCTCGTAGTCGGAGGCATTGATGATCTTCTGCCACGCGAACGGCGGGGAGACCACGACGTCGCCGCCCTGGAACTCCGACCACTGCAGCACGTTGCGGAACGCCGCCGACAGCAGCCGGGAGCGGAAGCCGCGCTCGCGGAAGATGCCGTAGGCCTTCTTGAACGCGGCCACGCCGGCCCATTCCAGCGCGGACGGGTCGAGGTAGATGCCGTCGCGGGCCACGACCGACTTCATCCAGTCGTCGAGGCGCCCGACCATGATCGTGACGACCGGGCCCATCGTGCTGACGTCCAGGCCCTCGGCCTCGCGGCGCTTGAGGCCGCGCTCGATCGCCTCGGCCGAGCGGACGGCCTGCGGCACCGAGAACGACACGGTGACGTTCATGGAGACGCCGCGGTAGGTGGCGTCCTCGATCGCCTCGATGCCGGTCGCGGTGGCGGGAACCTTCACCACGATGTTCGGGGCAAGCTCGGAGAACTCGACCGCCTGGTCGGACAGCGCCTGGGCGTCGCGGTAGTAGCGCGGGTCGGTCTGCATCGAGAGGCGTCCGTTGCGGCCCTGGTGCTCGGCGAAGGCCGGCTCCAGCAGCTTGGCGGCCTCGACCGACATGTCCTTGACGGCCTGCCAGCCGATCTGGGATTCGGTCCAGGTGGGGTTGCCTTCGGCGATCGCCTTGATGCGCGGCGCCCAGATGTCGGGGTGCTTGGAGATGGTGGTGTAGGCGATGACCGGGTTGCAGGTGGCGCCCACGCCGCCGAACGAGATGGACTGGCGCAGCTCGTCGAGGTCGGACGAGTCGTTCCACAGCACGGTGGGGAACTTCTGCGTGGCGGTGAGGAGAGGGCCTGGGGTCTGAGTGAGGCTGCTCACTGGGTGCTCCTGATTCGGTCTGGGCAGCACGGCCGTCCTTGGCCGTGCCTTCGATAGGACATTACCCAGTCAAGAGCACACAAAAGACAATGTCAAGCAAATGTTCGCACAAAGGGGCAGGGTGGGTCACTCCGCCACGAGGGTGAACTGGAAGGAGTACAGGTCGGCGTTGTAGATGTGCGAGCCGTACTCGATGATCCGGCCGTCGGAGTCGTAGGCCGTGCGCCGCATGGTCAGCATCGCCGATCCCGGCTTCACGTCGAGCCGGTCGGCGTCCGCCGCGTCCGCTGCGCGGGCACCCACCGACTGCTGCGCCGAGGCGGGGTGGATGTTGCGCTGCTCGAGGCAGGCGTACAGGCCGTGGCGCGGGCCGCTGCCCGACAGCTGAGTCAGCGACGGTGCGCTGTCGGCCGGTAGCAGGTTGCGCAGGATGGCCAGGACGCGGTCGTCGATCCAGCGCCGGCGTTCGATCCGGACGATCTCGGCGCCGGCCTCGCAGCCCAGGTGGAGCGCCTCCTCCTCGTCGGCGAACTTGACCTGGTAACTGAGCACCTCGGTGCGCGGGTCGAACCCGGCTTTCACGAGATCCTCGTTGAGCGAGGTGAGTGCGAGCGGGCGGCGTACGTGCGAGGGGGTGACCCGGGTGCCCACGCCGCGGCGGCGGGTGAGTAGGCCGCGGTTGACCAGATCCTGCAGGGCGCGGCGGGCGGTCGGGCGGGAGACGTTCAGGCGCTGCGCCATCGAGACTTCGTCCTCGATCAGCCGGCCCGGCTCCAGTTGGCCGGCCAGGATCATGCTCTCCAGTGGCTGCGCGATCTGGTGGTAGAGCGGGGTCGGCGAGGAGCGTTCGAGGCGGACGGGCAGGACGAACGGTTCGTCCAGCGAGCCGGCGGGGTCGGGCATGCCTGTGCTCCTCGGCGCAGTCTTGGGTTGAGAACGGCTCCTATTCTAGGGCAGGCAGGAAAAGTCTCTTTGTTAGAACAATTGCTTGACTTGCGGGCGATCACTGCCCAGACTGGAACCCGTCACCCGATCCCCGTCGTTGTGGAAGGAAGACCCTATGTCCAGCACTGCTGCGCCGCGGCTCGATCTACTCTCGATCGGCCGCAGTGGCGTGGACATCTACCCCGAACAGATCGGCGTCGGCCTTGAGGACGTGACGAGCTTCGGCAAGTTCCTCGGCGGCTCGCCGGCCAACGTCGCCGTCGCGGCCGCGCGGATGGGCAACAGCGCCGCCTTGATCAGCGGCGTGGGGGACGACCCCTTCGGCCGGTTCGTCCGGCGCGAACTGCGCCGCCTCGGGGTGTCCGATGACTACATTGTCACCAACGAGCACTTTCGCACCCCGGTCACCTTCTGCGAGATCTTCCCGCCCGACGACTTCCCGCTCTACTTCTACCGGCAGCCGTCCGCGCCCGACCTCGAACTGTCGGCCGACCAACTGCCGATGGACGCCGTGCGCGACGCCCGCATCTTCTGGCTGTCGGTCACCGGCCTGAGCGTCGAACCGTCGCGCTCGGCCCATCACGCCGCCCTGGACGCCCGCGGGCGCACCGGGCTCACCATCGCCGACCTCGACTACCGGCCGATGTTCTGGGAGGACGAGGCCACCGCGCACGCCGAAGTCGAACGCATGCTCGCCAAGGTGAACGTCGCGATCGGGAACAAGGAGGAATGCCGGATCGCGGTGGGGGAGACCGAACCCGACCGCGCCGCCGATGCGCTACTGGAGCGCGGCGTCGACATCGCCGTGGTCAAGCAGGGCCCGCTCGGCACGCTCGCCAAGACCCGCCAGGAGCGGATCGTCGTCCCGGTCACCCCGGTCGAGGTCTGCAACGGCCTCGGTGCCGGCGACTCCTTCGGCGGATCCTTCTGCCACGCCCTGCTGCAGGGCTGGGATCTGGCCCGTGCGGTCCAGTTCGCCTCGACCGCCGGCGCGATCGTGGCGTCCCGGCTCGAATGCTCGACCGCGATGCCCACCCAGGCCGAGGTGGAGCGGATGATCGGCGCGCACCCGGAATCGGCCCCCGTGGTCGAGAAGCGCTGAGGAGGACGAGATGAGCTACATCGAACGACTGTCCGAGATTCGCGCCACCGATCCGGGCCGCATCGCCCAGGTGATGGCCGAGCGTCCCCGCGCCGATCTGGCCACCGCCGGCCGCCTGATGGTGATCGCCTGCGACCACCCGGCCCGAGGGGCGCTGGGTGCAGGCCCGGACCCGCTCGCGATGGCGTCCCGGGAAGACGTGCTGCAGCGTTGCGTCGCCGCGCTGTCGCGCCCGGGTGTGAACGGGTTCCTGGGTGCGGCCGACATGATCGAGGATCTGGCGCTGCTGGGCGCCCTCGACGGCAAGGTGGTCTGGGGCTCGATGAACCGGGTCGGCCTGCAGGGCGCTGCCTTCGAGATGGACGACCGGTTCAACTGCTACGACACGGCCGGCATCAAGGCGTCCGGACTCAACGGCGGCAAGATGCTGCTGCGCTACAACTTCACCGACAAGCTCACCGCGCCCACCATGGTCGCCTGCGCGAACGCCGTCGACGACCTGGCCGCCGAGGGGCTCAACGCCATGGTCGAGCCGTTCATCTCGCAATGGAAGGGCACCCGGATCGTCAACGACCTGACGCCGGACGCGGTGATCCGCTCGATCGCGATCGCCTCCGGTATGGGCCGGACCTCGGCCTACACCTGGCTGAAGCTGCCGTGCGTCCCCGAGATGGAGCGCGTGATGGAAGCGACGACGCTGCCGAGCCTCATTCTCGGCGGCGAGGTGTCGTCCTCACCCGACTCGGCCCTGGCCGGCTGGGCGGAGGCGCTCGCCCTGCCGAACGTCCGCGGTCTGGTCATCGGCCGTTCCCTGCTTTTCCCGCCCGATGACGATGTCGCGGCGGCCGTCGATAGTGCTGTGGAGTTGCTGTGAACAACGAGAAATACATCATCCGGGCCGGCCGGACCGCCCATCAGGCCTACGAGCTGGACCTCAGCCCGGACCAGGCCGGGTGGGAGTGGTCGTCCTTGCGCGTCCTCGCCGTGGAGGCGGGCGTCCCGGTCACGGTCCCCGGCGGCGAGGCGGAGTTCCTCGTGCTGCCGCTGACCGGCGGCTGCACCGTCGAGGCCGGCGGTGAGGTGTTCGAACTGACCGGACGGGCCTCGGTGTTCACCGACATCACCGACTACCTCTACGTGCCGCGCAATACCGACATCGTGGTGACCTCGGACGCCGGCGCGCGCGTCGCCCTGCCCGGCGCGAAGGCCACCCAGGACCTGCCGCTGCGCTACTGCCCGCGCTCGGAGGTCAACGTCGGGCTGCGTGGGCCGGCCCGTCCTCGCGCCAGGTGAACAACTACGCCCTCGGCAACGAGGTGGAGACCTCGCACCTGCTCGCCTGCGAGGTGCTCACCCCCGGCGGCAACTGGTCGTCCTACCCGCCGCACAAGCACGACGAGCACACCGAGGTGGAGCGCGTCCTGGAGGAGATCTACTACTACGAGATCCGCCCCGGCGCCGACGGGGCGGACGGGTTCGCGATCCAGCGGATCTATCCCTCGCCCGGCCACGACATCGACGTGTGCACCGAGGTGCGGCACGGCGACGTCGTGGTGATGCCCTACGGCTACCACGGCCCGTCCGTCGCGGCCCCCGGCTACGACCTGTACTACCTCAACGTGATGGCCGGCCCGGCCGAGGACTCGGTGTGGCTGATGACCGACGACCCGCACCACACCTGGATCCGCCCATCGTGGGAGGGGCAAGAGGTCGACTCGCGCCTGCCCATGACGCCCACGCACTGACCGTCCTGATCACCTTCGGAACCACAGGAAGAACAACTCATATGACCACCTCTCCCGTCCCCACCGTGCGCCTCACCGTCGCGCAGGCGACCATCCGGTTCCTCGTCAACCAGTATTCGGAGCGTGACGGCGTCGAGCAGCGGCTGATCGCCGGCGCCTTCGGCATCTTCGGCCACGGCAACGTCGCGGGGCTCGGTCAGGCGATGCTGCAGAACGAACTCGACCCCGAACCTGACGGCGGCGAGCTGCCCTACATCATGCCCCGCAACGAGCAGGGCCAGGTGCACGCCGCCGCGGCGTTCGCGAAGGCGACCAACCGGTTGCAGACCCTGATGTGCACCGCGTCCATCGGGCCCGGTTCGCTCAACATGGTGACCGGCGCCGCGCTGGCGACCACCAACCGGGTGCCGGTGCTGCTGTTCCCCTCCGACCAGTTCGCCACCCGCTACCCCGATCCCGTTCTGCAGCAGATCGAGAACGCCCAGACGCTCGATACGACCGCGAACGACGCATTCCGCCCGGTGTCGGCCTTCTTCGACCGGATCAACCGTCCCGAGCAGCTCCTGCCCTCGCTCATGCAGGCGATGCGGACGCTGGTCGACCCGGCCGACACCGGTGCGGTCGTGATCGCGATGCCCCAGGACGTGCAGGCCGAGGCGTTCGACTTCCCCGTCGAGATGTTCGCCAAGCGGGTCTGGCACGTGCGGCGTCCGCCCCTGGAGCGGGCCGCGCTGGACCGCGCGGTGGCGCTGATCAAGGCCGCCGAGCGTCCGCTGATCGTCTCCGGCGGCGGCACCATCTACTCCGAGGCCTCGCAGGAGTTGCGCGCGTTCGCGGCGGCCACCGGCATCCCGGTCTCCGACACCCAGGCGGGCAAGGGCGCGATCAACTTCGACCACCCGCAGTCGGTGGGCGGCGTCGGCTCCACCGGCGGCGACTCGGCCAACCATCTGGCCGACCAGGCCGACCTGGTGATCGGCATCGGCACCCGCTATTCGGACTTCACCACCGCGTCCCACACCCAGTTCAAGAACCCTGAGGTGACGTTCGTCAACATCAACGTCAAGGCGTTCGACGCGGTCAAGAACGCCGGCGAGATGCTGGTCGCGGACGCCCGCGAGGCCCTGGTCGCGCTCACCGAAGCCCTCTCCGGTCACCAGGTCAGCGAGGCTTACGCCGCCGAGGTCGCCGCCGAGAAGGCCGCCTGGGAGGCGAAGGTGCACCAGCTCACCCATCTGGGCCACCAGCCGCTGCCGGCCCAGATCGAGGTCTTCGGTGCGCTGAACGAGCTGATGGGCGACAACGACGTGGTGATCAACGCCGCCGGCTCCATGCCCGGCGACCTGCAGGCCCTGTGGCAGGCGCGCACCCCGGTGCAATACCACGTCGAATACGGGTTCTCCTGCATGGGGTACGAGATTCCCGCGGCCATGGGCGTGAAGCTGGCGCTGCCGGATTCGGAGGTCGTCTCGATCGTCGGCGACGGCACCTACCAGATGCTGCCGATGGAACTGGCCACCATCGCCCAGGAGGGCATCAAGGTCATCTTCGTGCTGCTGCAGAACTACGGCTACGCCTCCATCGGCGCCCTGTCGGAGTCGCGCGGCTCGCAGCGCTTCGGCACCCGCTACCGCCAGGGCGGCCAGGGTGCCTCGCACACCGCCGACGGCGCCAAGCTGGACGTCGACATCGCCGCGAACGCCCGCTCGTGGGGCATCGACGTGATCGAGGTGCACACCATCGCCGAGTTCAAGGACGCCTACCGCCAGGCCGAGGCGTCTGAGCGGCCGACGATGATCCACATCGAGACCGACCTGTACGGCCCCAATCCGCCGTCGTCCTCGTGGTGGGACGTGCCGGTGTCGGAGGTGTCCCGCATCGAGACCACGCAGGCGGCCTACGCCGAGCACCTGCGTAACCGCGCACCTCAGCGCCACTACCTGCGCTGAGGTCGTCCCTGGGAAGGGGAATCGAGGGTGTGCCGTGCCGGTCGGTGGTCGCGGCACACCCTCATGGTTGGTCGCCGGACCGCGCCCCACCCATTCACGCCACGAGGTCTCCGGAGTCTGCAGCGCCTAAAGGTCATCCTCAGGGTGTAGGCACCTTCGACCGAAGGTGGACGCGCTCGGACGCAATCTGCGCAAGGGTAGTAGGGAGTATCTGCCCGAGGATGTGAGCTTTGTGACCGACCCCGCCCCTGTTCCCTCTCCCGCGCCGCCGTCGCGACGGCGCCTGAGATGGTGGCAGATCCTGCTGATCGTCGTCGGAGGAGTCTTCGCTCTGATCGGGGTGGCGGCGGTGGTGATGCCGCTGGTGTTGTTCATGACGATGAACAACGGCGCCAGTCTCCCCGGGACGCAGGAGGTCGCGGTCGTGCGCACCGACCTGACCCAATCGGTCTCCCTGTCCGGAACCATCCAGCCCACCCAGCGGCTCGACCTCGACTTCAGCAGTGAAGGTGAGATCACCGACGTCAATGTCGCCGCCGGCGACCCGGTCAACAAGGGCACCGAGTTGGCGTCCATCGACGACACGGAGCTGCGCCGCGCCCTCACCGATGCGAAGGCAGAGAACGACGCCGCTTGGAAGGACTACCAGGACGCCCGCAAGGCCGGCTCCTCGGCCCAGGCCACCGCGATGCGTTCGGCCTACAATCTCAAGGCGCAGGCGCTCAAGGACGCCCAGGCCGCGCTCGACAAGGCCACGCTCGTCTCGACGATCGACGGCGTCGTGGCCGCGGTGAACGTGAAGCCCGGCGAGATGGCCGGCGGCTCGGGCGGCGGCCTGGGCGGATCGGGCACCGGGCGTGACCCGGCGGCGTCCGGTGGTGGGGCGGCCGTGGTCGTCATCTCCCGCACCTTCCAGGTGGAGACGTCGGTCGGATCCGCCGAGCGCGCCCGCATCGCCAAGGGGCAGAGCGCGACCATCACCACCTCGTCCTCGGCGACGCCGCTGCGCGGAACCGTGACGGCGGTGGGCGTGGTCGCCCAGGCAGCCGAGACGACCGAGAGGGCGAGCGCGGCGACCTTCGCCGTCACCATCGCCATCGACGGCGAGCCCGAGGGCGTCTTCACCGGCTCCGCGGCCACCGTCGAGATCGACAGCGAGGGCAAGCGCGGGGTGCTGGCGGTGCCCTTGTCCGCCCTGATCGAGCACCGCGACACGGACGCCCAGGTGATGGTCAAGCGCGGGGACGCCATCGAAGAGGTTGCGATCAAGGTCGGTATCACCGCCGGCGAACAGATCGAGGTGGTCTCCGGCCTGGAGGAGGGCGACACGATCGTCGCCTACGAGGGCTTCGACCCCGGCTCCGGAATGCCCGGAACCGGCGGCGGCGGGCCGGTTCGGGCCGAGCCGGCCCCGGCGAGGCGGAGCCGCCCCGATGAGCGTCGCGGAACAGGAACTTGGCCCCATCCCGGTGCTGCAGTTGCGCGAGGTCTGGAAGACCTACGCCCAGGGCGACGTGCATGTGCACGCCCTGCGCGGCGTCGACCTTGACGTGCGTGCCGGTGAATACGTGGCCATCATCGGGCCGTCCGGGTCGGGCAAGTCGACCCTGATGAACATCATCGGCTGCCTCGACGTGCTCAGCCGCGGGCAGTACGTCCTCGATGGGCGCGACGTGGCCCGGCTGAGCGACAACGAACTCGCCGACATCCGCAACGAGCGGATCGGCTTCGTGTTCCAGCAGTTCAATCTGCTCCCCAGTCAGGCGGCCTGGCGCAACGTCGAGCTGCCGCTGTGGTACGCCGGCGTCCGCGGCACCGAGCGCAAACAGCGAGCCCTGGACGCCCTGGCCCGCGTCGGCCTGGCCGATCGCGCCCATCACAAGCCGGGACAGCTGTCCGGCGGCCAGCAGCAGCGCGTGGCGATCGCGCGGGCGCTGGTCACCGACCCCGCCCTGATCCTGGCTGACGAGCCGACCGGCAACCTCGACTCGGTCTCCACCGCCGACGTCCTCGAACTCCTCGACGAGCTGCACGCCGCCGGGCGCACCATCGTGCTGATCACCCACGAGCCCGACGTGGCCGCCCGAGCCGACCGGATCGTGCACGTCTTCGACGGCCGGATCGCCCGCATCGACGAGACGGCCCGCCGATGATGAGCCTGTGGGAGACGCTGCGCATCTCGCTGGACGCCCTGTTCGCGCACCGCGTCCGCTCGCTGCTGACCACCTTGGGCATCACCATCGGCATCGCCGCGGTGACCTTGTCGGTCGGGCTGGCCCAAGGCGCCACCACGAGCGTCAGCGACCAGATCGGCAGCCTGGGCTCCAACCTGCTGATGGTGCAGCCCGGTGGGCGCCCCTCGTCCGATGGCGGCGCGATGCGGGTCGAGCCGGCGCCGTTGACGATGGCGGACGCCGACGCGCTGGCCGACCGTGCGATCGCGCCCGACATCGCCGGCGTGGCGCCGGTGATCCAGGCCGGTACCGAGTTGCGCGTCGGTGACAAGGTGTCGTCGCTGTCGGTCGAAGCCAGCACGGCCGACTGGCTGAGCGTCCGCAGTCGCGCGCTCGCCGGGGGCCGGTTCTTCGACGAAGCCGAATATGCCGACGCCGCGCCGGTGCTCGTGCTCAGCACGGACGCCGCGACCGAGCTCTTCGGTGATGCCTCGGACGCCGTCGGGCGTCCGGTGGCGGTGCTCGGCACCACCTTCACCGTCACCGGCGTGCTCGACAGCGACGGCGGCATGATGGGAATGAGTGAGGGGGTGGTGGTCCCGATGACCACCTACCACGAGCGGTTGTCTTACGGCGCGGAGGGCCTGTCGGCCATCTATCTGCAGGCCGCCTCGGCCGACCGGCTCAGCCAGGCCCACCAGGAGGCCGAATCCTTGCTGCTCGCCCGGCGCGGGATCGCCGATGCCCGCAGCGCCGACTTCACGATCATCTCTCAGCAGTCGCTGGTGGACGCGATGGCCGAGATCACCACCATCCTCACCCTGCTGCTGGGCGGCATCGCCGCGATCTCGCTGGTGGTGGGTGGCATCGGCGTGATGAACATCATGCTGGTCTCGGTCTCGGAGCGCTTTCGCGAGATCGGCCTGCGCAAGGCGCTCGGCGCCCGGCGCCGGACCATCCTGATGCAGTTCCTCATCGAGGCGGCCGTCCTGGCGCTGCTGGGAGGCATCTTCGGGCTGCTGTTCAGCGCGGGGGTGGCCTGGCTGATCTCAAGCCTGGCGAAGTTCCCGGTGCCGCTGTCGCTGCCCACCGTCCTGCTCGCGCTCGGCGTCTCGGCCACCATCGGCCTGGTCGCTGGCGTCTACCCGGCCGCGAGGGCCGCCCGTCTTGCCCCGATCGACGCGCTGCGGCGCGAGTGAATCAGGAGTCACCGTGACCGATCAGCCCACACCGACCACCCCCGCCCCGTTGCCGCCAGTCCCGTTGCCGCCCGCACGGGTGCTGGACGCCGTTCCCGACGGGGGCTCGCCGCGCGTGGCGCGCGTCCGGCGCCGCCGGCGGGTCGTCGCCGCAGTGACCGCCGGCGTCCTCGTCGCCGGCGGGACGACCTGGGGTGTGGCCCAGGCCATGCAGCGAGGCACGCGTGCCGAGCGCTACACCACCGTCGAGGCGTCCCGGGGCGCGGTCACCCAGCTGCTCAACTCCAGCGGCACGGTCGCGAAGGTCAACGAGATGGCGGTGCGTTTCCCGGCCGCCGGGCGGGTGGCCGAGGTGCGGGCCGCCGTCGGGGACACCGTGGAACCCGGCGACGTGCTGGCCGTCCTCGATCCCGAGCAGCTGCGGCGCGCACTGCTGCAAGCCCAAGCCGACGCGGACGCCGCCACCCTCGCCCTGGAGCAAGCCCGCGAGGCGGCCAAGGGTGGATCGGGAACCGGCGACCCCGGTACTGGCGATCTGGGTACTGGCGATCCGGGGAGTGGCGATCCGGGGAGCGGTGGCGGCAGTGGCACCCCGCCCCAACAGGGGGGCGGGCAGCCCGTGGCGCCCTCGATCCCCGCGCCGCCCGATCCGTCGGTCGACGTGAGCACCCTGGAAGGTGCGCTCGCGGCCGCGGACGCCGAGGCCGTGCTGGTCGCCGAGCGTCGTGCCGCGGCGGACGCCGCACTCACCGTGGTCGCGCAGGTCTGCCCCGCAGGCACGCCAGCGCCGTCCCCGTCGGTGACGCCGTCGTCCACCGTGTCGCCGTCGCCTACGGTGTCTCCGTCTTCTAGCGTGGCGCCGTCTCCCACCGCGTTGCCGTCTCCCACGGCGACTCCCGCTCCTGGCGGTTCGCCGTCGCCGACAGTGTCTCCGGTTCCCGCTGCCTCGCCGTCTCCGTCGGTTGCCGAGCGGGGAGCGGGCGCGAGCCGCACCTCGGGGTCGGCGGCGAAGGCGACGACGGACGCCGATCCCGAAGCGTGCCGTGCTGCCCTGGTCAAGGCCGCCGAAGCGCAGGCGTCCGTCGCCGAGGCTCAGGCCCGGTTGTCGGCCGCGCAGGAGCGTGGCGGCGGCATCCTGAATGAGGCCCGCGCGGCGGTCGGCGGCGTGATCGGCGCGGTGCAGGCGTGGTTCGCCGCAGTGGTCGAGGCGGTCGCGTCTCTCGGGACGCCGGGCACACCCGCCGGGAACCCTGGTACGGGGACTCCCGGGGGCGGCGTGTCACCGTCGCTCGGTGCCGGTGCCGGTGCCGGTGGTGGTGCTGGTGCTGGTGCGGCGGGCGGACCGGTGCCTGCGGCGTCCGGCCTTGATCGATCGAGCATCACCTCGGCCGAGGTGGCCCACGCCAAGGCGCAGCGCGCGCTGGCGGCGGCCCAGGACGACCTCGAGGCCGCCACCCTGCGCGCACCGATAGCGGGCGTGGTGTCGGCGCTGCCGTTCACCGCAGGCGCCCAGGCGTCCGAGACCGATCAGGCGGTGATCACCGCGCCCGGTGCGGTGCAGGTCACCATCGCGATCCCGGCGGCCTCCTTCCCCTATGTCCGCAACGGCCAGCAGGCCACCCTGCGCGCGTCGGGCGGTGCCGAGGCGAACGCGTCCGTGATGAGCAAGGCGCTCGTGCCGACCGATGACGGCTACGCGGTCACCCTGCTGAGCAGCGGTAGCGGTGCGGACTCCTTCGCATCCGGCGTCCGCGCCTCGGTGCAGATCGAGGTGAGTAACGCGACCGACGTCGTCGTGGTGCCGTTGTCGGCCGTCCGCCGCACCGGCAGCGACGGCGTGGTGAAGGTGCTGTCAGGCCACGAGGTGACCGAGGTGCCGGTGAAGCTCGGCAGCATCGGCGACTCCCACGCCGAGGTGATCGAGGGAATCGCCGAGGGCGACCGCCTCGTCGTCGCCGACGCCGAGATCCCGCTCCCGGGCCTCGACTTCGGCGGCCCGCAGTGACCTGCGGAGTTGCAGAGTCGCAGGTAAAACCGTTGCAAAAGTACAGATAGATCCGTTGCAGAACAGCTGACGGAACTGTTGCAGAACCCACGAGGGGCCGGCGTTCATGGCCGTCGGCACCGGCACCGAGTACGCCGACACGCTCCCGTCGGTGGTTCATGTGATCCTGCTGGGATGCTTGGGCTTCTGAGGCCGGCCTGCGGGGTTGAACCTGGCCTGCGGTGGCCTCAGAGGTGAGGGCATGCTAATTTCTACACAACGTAGTAGAAAAAAGGTGACTCATGACTCACGACACCGAACTGCCGATGGGCTCGCGCCCGATCGAGAACGTAGCCGGGCATTGGGTGCTGGCCCGGATGGGGAAGAAGGTCCTGCGCCCCGGCGGCCGGGAACTCACCGAACGCATGTTGGGTGCGGTCCCCGTCGAGGGGCGCGACGTGGTCGAACTCGCGCCCGGCCTCGGGCTGACCGCGCGGGCGATCCTCGATCTCGGACCGGCGAGCTACACCGGCGTCGATGAGAATCCCGAGGCGGCCACGATCGTCCGCAGTGTGGTCGAACCGTTCGGCCGGGTCGTCAACGGGGACGCCGCGCACACCGGCCTGCCCGATGATTCGGCCGACGTCATCGTCGGCGAAGCGATGCTCACCATGCAGACCGACCGCGGCAAGTCGGCGATCATCGGCGAAGCCTGCCGGGTGCTGCGACCGGGCGGCCACTACGCCATTCACGAACTTGGCCTGAAGCCGGACGACGTGAGCGACGACATCAAGAACACGGTCCGGGTCGATCTGGCCCGCGCGATCAAGGTCAATGCGCGCCCGCTCACGCTCGTCGAATGGCGGGCAGCGCTGGAGGCGCACGGCCTCGAGGTCGTCTTCGCCGGCACCGCCCCGATGGCGCTGCTCGACCCCAAGCGGGTGGTCGCCGACGAAGGCGTGCGTGGTGCACTGAGAATGATCGTCAACGTGCTGCGCAACCGCCGCGCCCGGGCCCGCGTGCTGGGCATGCGCCGGGTCTTCCGTACCCACCGCGACACGCTCACCGCGGTCGCCATGGTCGCTCGGCGTCCGCTGGGTGACGACACCGAGAAGGAGAACGAAGAATGACCGACGCCCCGTTCACCACCCTGGCCGACCTCACCGACCTGGTGCAGGTGCAGCCGGAGTCCACCGTGTCGCGGACCGTGTTCCGCGCCGCCGGCGTCCGGGTGGTCATGTTCGCCTTCGACGCGGGGCAGGAACTCACCGAGCACACTGCCGCGATGCCCGTCCTGCTGCAGGTGCTGTCGGGTGCGTTGGCGATCACCGCGGACGGCCGCACCGACGACCTGGTGCCCGGTGGCCTGATGCACCTGGACGCCCGCGTCCCGCACGCCGTCCGCGCCTCCGAACCCGCCATCTTGATGCTGACCATGCTCGACCCGCGCTGACACTGCTGCGCATACGTCATCCACCTTCACGCGCACGAGTTGCACCGTTGCGCACGGAATTTCGTGCGCGACGGTGCAACTCGTAGGCGCGAGCGCGACCAGCTCAGGCTGGTGCGGTTTACGAGCCCAGGATGACCAGCAACTGGGCGAACAGGATCTTGCCGATCATCGCCGCGGGGTAGACCAGCGCGTAGCCGAGGGCGACGCGGTTGTCGAAGCCCGAGCGGGTGTTCGCGTAGGCGAGCACCGCGGGCTGGGTCTGGGTTCCGCCCAACTGGCCCGAGAGTTGCACCCAGTCGGTGCGGTGGAAGGCCCGCGCGAGGGCGATCACGGCCACGGCGGCGACGACGGTCACCACGAAGCCGAGGACCGCGATCCGCCAGCCCAGGTTCTGAGGTGACGGCTTCGGCGAACAGCAGTCCCGCCTTCGAGCCGGCGAACGCCAGGAAGACCAGCATGCCGAAGTTCGACAGCGCGTGCGCGGCCGGCGACGACATGGTGATCGGGAGCGGACCGAGGTGGCCGAGGCGTCCGAACACCAGACCGGCGATGAGGGTGCCCGCGGCGGTGCCCAGCACGAAGGTGCCCGTCGGCAGCGGAATGGGGATCATGCCGATCGCGATGCCGATCAGCAGGCCGAGCGCGAAGCCGCTGGGGTTGATGTCGGCGAAACCGCGCTCGGAGTCGCCCAGGTAGCGGCGGATCGGCGCCATCTGGTCGCGCGGTGCGACGATGCGCAGCCGGTCGCCCATCTGCACGACGAAGTCGTGATCGGGCACCATGTCGAGGTCGCCGCGGCGGACGCGGGACACGTGCGCCCCGAAGCGCTTGTCGAGTTCGAGCTCGTCCAAATGCTTGCCGGCCATGGACGCCACCGACAAGGTGACCCGGTTGGAGTCGAGGTGGGTGCGGTCGCCGATGATGTCGTGGGACGAGACGTGCCCCAACTCCTTGATGAGGGCAGCCATCGTGGCCGGGGGAGCGACGACGCTGATCAGGTCGTGGGTGGCGAGCACCTCCTCAGGGCTGGCCACCACGGTGGGTGCGGTCGCCGAACCGTGCCGGACGCGGGTGATGGTCAGCGACTCATGATGGTGGCGCTCCAGCAGTTCGGCGACGGTGACCGGCTCGATGCGATCCAGGCGGATCGTCCGCTGTTCCAGGCGCTGAGCGCGGGCGGGCTTGCTCTCGCGGGCGCCCTTGGCTAGCACCCAACCGGACGCCAGCATCATCCCGATCACGCCCCACAGGTAGCTGATCGAATAGCCGACCGCCGGTAGTTCGGCGTCCCCGGCGGCCTGGCCGGCGGCGGCCAGCGCGGGCGTGTTGGTGAGCGCACCCGCGAAAGTGCCGGCGATCACCGGCGTCGGCAGGTTGAGGCCGCGTCCGACCAGGAACGCCGACACGGCAGCGATCCCGAGCGCGGCGATGGTGACCAACATGACCGGCCAGCCGCGCTTCAGCGACCCGAAGAAGCTCGGGCCCGAGGTGATGCCCACCGTGTAGGTGAACACCATCAGGCCGAAGTTGCCCAGGATCTCGGGGATGGTGAGCGTCACCTCTTGCGTGGTGCCCCACGCGGTGACCCCGATCGCGACGAACAGCACGGCCGCAGCGCCGAGTTGGACGCCGACGATCTTGATCTGGCCGAGCAGCGAGCCAAGAAGGAGGAGGAGGGCGAGCAGCAGCAACGGGTGCTGCTCCAGGAGCACGAACATCGGAAGAAGTCCTCGTGAGGTTGCGGGGGAACGAACCGACAGCCAAGGCCCAATCGCGAGGCCCCTGCTCTAGCGGACGGCCCGATAGGTTTTCGGGCTTGAGATCATCCTCCTCCGGCGCCTTCCCAGACGCGGACGCCCAGTGGCCAGTGCCGGATTCGTCCCTCTCACCGCTGCGCGTCAGCCCCGGATTCACACCGGGTTCCCTTCGCCGCATGGCGTGCTCGAACCGTCTGAACGATCGTAACAGCCGAGCGTCGCGGGGGTGCCGATTGTGGAGTCATGGGGGGTCTGGTTGAGGACCTCAAGGACACCCGCCCGCCTGAGCGATAGCGCTGCTGGCGACGTGAGAAGGATCGGGTCTGACTACCGACCCGGTTCTTCTCAGTTCGTGCGTGCTGCGGTCGATTGTGCTCGTTGATACACCTGGGGCTCATCTAATTGATCTCATCAACTCTGCCTGGGGCGGAGGGCTGGTGGTCGCCGAGAGTCCAGTCGAGCACCTCCAAACCCGGGACTCGCATGAACTCGCGCGTGTTGTTGGTGACCACGGCGAGACCGGCCGAGCGGGCGTGCCCGGCGATCAGAACGTCGTACCCGCCGATGGTCTGCCCTGCGATGGTGAGCTTCGCGCGGATCTCGCCGGCGTGTTGTGCCGCGGCGGCGTCGAAGGGCAGCACGGTGGTCAGAGTGAGGAAGTCGAAGGTCGCGGTTGGCGGGCGGGAGAGTCTCATCGCTGGCGAGTCGGCCGATGACGTTGAAGAGCTTGTCCAGGTTCTTGCCGCGCTTCTTGGCAGGTTGTCGCGCCGAGAACGTCACACAAATCGACGCCTGGCGGCGGTTGGCCTCCGATTTGTGTGACGATTCCGGCAGTTCGGATCCCGGGGATGCTCAGGTTCGACGTTGAGGCCGAGGCACAATATCGGCGTGGCTGGGTGTCGATCCGCGCCGGGCGGCGGCGCGAGGTGTCACGCCGCCGCCCGGCGAACTCAGAACGCCCAGTCCTCGTCCTCGGTGTTCACGGCCTTGCCCATCACGTACGACGAACCCGAACCCGAGAAGAAGTCGTGGTTCTCGTCCGCGTTGGGTGACAGCGCGGCCAGGATGGCCGGGGACACCGCGGTGGCGCTCTTGGGGAACAGTGCTTCGTAGCCGAGGTTCATCAGGGCCTTGTTGGCGTTGTAGCGCAGGAACATCTTGACGTCCTCGGTCAGGCCGAGCGGGTCGTAGAGGTCCTCGGTGTAGGACTCTTCGTTGTCGTACAGCTCGTAGAGCAGTTCGAAGGTGTAGTCCTTGAGCTCGTCGCGGCGGGCCTGGTCGGCTTCGGCGACGGCCTGCTGGAACTTGTAGCCGATGTAGTAGCCGTGCACGGCCTCGTCGCGGATGATCAGCCGGATCAGGTCGGCAGTGTTGGTCAGCTTGGCGTGGCTCGACCAGTACATCGGCGCGTAGAAGCCGGAGTAGAACAGGAACGACTCCAGCATGGTCGAGGCGACCTTGCGCTTCTCGGGGTCGTCACCGTAGTAGAAGTCTAGGATGATCTTCGCCTTGCGCTGCAGGTGCTCGTTCTCCTCGCTCCAGCGGAACGCGTCGTCGATCTCGGTGGTCGAGATCAGCGTCGAGAAGATCGACGAGTAGCTCTTGGCATGCACCGACTCCATGAACGCGATGTTCGTGTAGACGGCCTCCTCGTGAGGCGTCCGGGCGTCAGGAATGAGCGACACCGCGCCCACCGTGCCCTGGATGGTGTCGAGCATGGTCAGGCCGGTGAAGACCCGGGTCGTCATCAGCTGTTCGTGCGGCTTCAGCGTCCGCCACGACGGGATGTCGTTGGACAGCGGCACCTTCTCGGGCAGCCAGAAGTTGCCGGTCAGGCGGTCCCAGACTTCGAGATCCTTGTCGTCGGCCAGGCGGTTCCAGTTGATCGCCTGGACGCCGTGCAGCAGTTTCACCTTGTCGGTCATCGGTTCGGTTCTCCTCGGTCTCAGAGCATGCAGCTCACGCAGCCCTCGACCTCGGTTCCTTCGAGGGCGAGCTGGCGCAGGCGAATGTAGTACAGGGTCTTGATCCCCTTGCGCCACGCGTAGATCTGCGCCTTGTTCAGGTCGCGCGTGGTCACGTTGTCGGGGAAGAACAGGGTCAGCGACAGGCCTTGGTCGACGTGCTTGGTCGCCTCGGCGTAGGTGTCGATGATCTTCTCGGGGCCGATCTCGTAGGCGTCGGTGTAGTACTCCAGGTTGTCGTTCGTCATGAACGGCGCCGGGTAGTACACGCGTCCGATCTTGCCCTCCTTGCGGATCTCGATCTTGGACACGATCGGGTGGATCGAGCTGGTCGAATGGTTGATGTAGCTGATCGACCCGGTCGGCGGGATCGCCTGCAGGTTCTGGTTGTACATGCCGTAGGTCGCCACATCGGACGCCAGCGCGCGCCAATCCTCGGGCGTGGGCAGGTGGATCCCGGAACGCTCGAACAGCCCGGCGACCTTCTCGGTGCGCGGCGTCCATTCACCTTCGATGTACTTGGCGAAGTACTCACCGCTGGCGTACTTCGACCGCTCGAAGCCGTCGAAGCTCTCGCCGCGCTCGCGGGCGATCCGGCAGGATGCCGCGATGGCGTGGAACGTCACCGTGTAGAAGTACATGTTGGTGAAGTCGAGGCCCTCCTCGGATCCGTAGTGGATCGCCTCGCGCGCCAGGTAGCCGTGCAGGTTCATCGCACCCAGGCCGATCGCGTGGCTCATCGCGTTGCCGCGCTCAATGCTCGGCACGCAGGAGATGTTCGACTGGTCCGACACCGCGGTCAGGGCGCGGATCGCGGTGTCGATCGTGGACCCGAAGTCGGGCGAGTCCATCGCCAGCGCGATGTTGAGCGAACCCAGGTTGCAGGAGATGTCCTTGCCGACCTGGTCGTAGCTGAGGTCTTCGTTGTAGGTGGACGGCGTCGACACCTGCAGGATTTCCGAGCACAGGTTGCTCATCGTGATCCGGCCGTCGATCGGGTTGGCGCGGTTCACCGTGTCCTCGAACACGATGTAGGGGTAGCCGGATTCGAACTGGATCTCGGCGAGGGTCTGGAAGAACTTGCGCGCGTTGATCTTGGTCTTGGTGATCCGGCCGTCGTCGACCAGTTCGCGGTACTTCTCGCTGACCGAGATTTCGGTGAACGGCACCCCGTAGACGCGCTCGATGTCGTAGGGGCTGAACAGGTACATGTCCTCGTTGTCGCGCGCCAGCTGGAAGGTGATGTCGGGAATGACGACGCCCAGCGACAGCGTCTTGATCCGGATCTTCTCGTCGGCGTTCTCGCGCTTGGTGTCGAGGAAGCGCAGGATGTCGGGGTGGTGCGCGTGCAGGTACACCGCGCCGGCGCCCTGGCGTGCGCCGAGCTGGTTGGCGTAGGAGAACGAGTCTTCCAGCAGCTTCATCACCGGGATCACGCCCGAGGACTGGTTCTGGATCTTCTTGATCGGCGCGCCGATCTCGCGCAGATTGGTCAGCGACAAGGCCACGCCGCCGCCACGCTTGGATAGCTGCAGCGAGGAGTTGATCGCCCGCGCGATCGACTCCATGTTGTCCTCGACCCGCAGCAGGAAGCAGGACACCAGCTCACCACGCTGCGCCTTGCCAGCATTGAGGAAGGTCGGCGTCGCGGGCTGGAAGCGTCCGCCCATCACCTCGTCGGTGATCCTCTCGGCGAGCGCCTCGTCGCCGGCGGCCAGGGTGAGCGCGACCATGCAGACGCGATCCTCGAAGCGCTCCAGGTAGCGGGAGCCGTCGAACGTCTTCAGCGTGTAGGACGTGTAGTACTTGAAGGCGCCCATGAAGGTGGGGAAGCGGAACTTCACCGCGTACGCCCGCTTGAACAGGTCCTTGACGAAGCCGAAGTCGTACTGGGTGAGCACCTCGGACTCGTAGTAGCCGTGCTCGACCAGGTAGTCCAGCTTCTCCTTCAGCGAATGGAAGAAGACCGTGTTCTGGTTGACGTGCTGCAGGAAGTACTGGTGGGCGGCCTTGCGGTCTGCCTCGAACTGGATCTTGCCGGACTCGTCGTAGAGGTTCAGCAGCGCGTTGAGAGCGTGGTAGTCGACCTCTCCGACAGGTTCGACTCCGGTGTCGGTGAGCAGAGTTGTTGCCATGATGTGGTGAGCCCTTCACGGACGCACTCGACGTCTTCGAGCGTGCCCATCAGTTCGAATCGGTACAGGTGGGGTACGTGGCATTTCGCGGCCACGATGTCACCGGCCAGGCAGTAGGCCCGACCGAAGTTCGTGTTGCCCCCGGAGATTACTCCGCGGATCAACGCGCGGTTTCCGGGAATGTTGAGGAACCGGATGACCTGCTTGGGAACCGCGCCGCCGGTGTTCCCGCCGCCGTAGGTCGGCAGGATCAAGACGTAGGGTTCGGTGACGATCGGCGCCGGCTCGGCCGTCCGCAGCGGGAGCCGGGTGGCCGGAATCCCGAGCTTGGTGACGAACCGGTGGGTGTTCTCGGACGCGGACGAGAAGTAGACCACGTGGACCATCGGTGGTTGCCCTCCCCGTGACGCAAACCGGACGCCGACGGCTCAGGCGGCCTGGGCGCGGGTGGCGGACGCCTTGATCTTGTCGGGGCGGAAACCGGCCCAGTGCTCGTCGCCGTCGATGACGACCGGAGCCTGCTGGTAGCCCAGGGCGAGCACCTCAGCGAGGGCCTGCTCGTCGGCGGAGAGGTCGACGACCTCGTAGTCGAGTCCGTGCTTGTCGAGGGCCTTGTAGGTAGCGGTGCACTGCACGCACGACGGCTTCGAAAAGACCCTGATCGTCACGACTGATTCCTCCTGATGCCAACCGGCTCACACCGGTGTAGTTTCCCCTGGGTGGTGCAGGGAAACCTACACGTTGTGTCGCCGGCGGGCAAGTGGCACTAGATGTAGCGTCTCAGCGGTCGCCGCGGCGCCGCAGCAGGTAGGTGTCGAACACCCAGCCAAGGCGCTGTTTGGCGTCCTCGCGCACCGTGAGGATCTCTTCGCGCACGCTGGCCAGGTCGCCCGCGATCAGGATCTCGTCGGGGGTGCCGAGGTAGGCGCCCCAGTAGATGTCGAGGCCCTCGGGGTCGATCAGCGAGAAGGTCAGGCGGCCGTCCAGCATGACGACCACGTCGTCGACGAAATCGGGCATGCCGCCGGCCAGCAGCCGGGCCGGCGCGATCTGCACGGCCCGGCCCTGCCGGTTCAGTGGGATCTGGTGCGCGGCGGTGAGGGCGTGCACGCAGCTGATCCCGGGCAACACGCGCAGTTCGATCGGCCAGGCGGCCGACGCGATCAGCTCCTGGGCGATCGCGAGGGTGCTCTCGTACAGGCTCGGGTCGCCCCAGACCAGGAAGCCGCCGACCTGGCCCTCGCCCAGCTCGGCGGCGACGGCCGCCCCCCAGCTCTCCAGGCGCTGCGCGCGCCAGCGGGCGACGGCTGCGGGGTAGTCGGGGGCGGTGCGCCACGGGCGCGGCGGGTCCTGCAGTTCGATGGTGCGCAGCGGAGTGGAGCGGTGGCGCGCGATCATCGCGCGCCGGGAGTCCACCAGGTCGTCGTACTCGCCCTCCTTGACCACCACGAACAGCACGTCCAGCCGCTGGATGGCTTCGACCGACGCGAGCGTCACCCAGTCCGGGTGGCCGGCGCCGACGCCGATCAGCACCAGTTCGCGGGTCACAGACCCTCCTGCTCGACCAGCGCCAGCACCCGGTCGCGCACGCGGCGCGAACGCCCCGGGTCACGCGGCGTGACGACCGCGATCTGGATTCCGTCGTGGTCGCCGGTGGTCGGGGTCCAGGCGGTGCCCGAGGTGGCCTCGTCGGTGCGCACGCAGAACGTGTGCCGCGCCTCGGCGTCGGCCGCCACGCGCGCATTGGTGGCGGGATCCTCGGTGGCCGCGAGCACGTACCAGGCGCCGTCGAGGTCGCCGTCGGCGTAGTCGCGGGCCTGCCAGGTGATCGCGCCGGAGGCGGCCAGTTCGTCGAGACGCTCGTGCAGTTCGGGGGCGACGACGGTGACGACGGCGCCGGCCTCGAGCAGGTTCGTGACGGTGCGGCGGGCCACGCAGCCGCCGCCGACCACGACCACCGCGCGGCCGGTCAGCCGCAGGCCGGTCAGGTAGACGTGCGAGCCGCGGGCGGCGCGTACCCGCATGGCGCCCTCGCGGTAGCGCCGGGCCACCGCCTCGGCCAGTTCGTCGGCGGGCGTCGACCCCTCCCTGGGCGGGCGCGGGGTACCGAGCGGGCGGGTGCGGGCGACGGTGGCGTCAGGGAAGGCGGCGCGGGCATCAGCGACGCCGCCGGCGATCGCGGCGTCGGCGGGATCGGTCGCGCCGTGCGTCAGCGGCACGATCACGGCCTCCTCGCCGCCGGCCAGTGCCCGGCCGAGCGCGGCCTCGATGGTGTCACCGGCGGACCGCGCCAGTCCGGCCTCGACCTGAACGCCGGGCAGCAGCGCGCGTACGCGGCCGGCGAGATCGGCGAGGGAGCGGTCGGCGTCGGTGCCTTCGGCGGCACCGGCGAGCACGACGGGCGGTGTGATCATCGGGTTTCTCCGTCCGGATCGGTGTGGGAGCACGACCCTAACAGGCGGCGGGTGGTCATTTTCCATGTCCAGTTGAAGCAGGGGTGCCGGCGACAAGGGCAAACGCGTGCGGGGCCGAATCTGGACATAGATTTCGACCACGCGGGCGGCGTGCGGGCCCTCCTGAGGGGGGCGGCGGTGTGGAGGCGCGCCCCTAGAGTGGGGCGGCACGCCCTGTTCTCGGAGGAAGCCATGCAACCGATCGATGTCATCCTCGCCGTCGGCCTGCTGCTGCTGGCTGGCGGGGTCGCCGGCTTCTGGCGGGACCGGCGGCGCCTGTGGCCGCTCGCGGTGATCCTCGCCGGCGGCTTCGTGAGCGGGGTCGCGCTGCTCATCCTCGCCAACGACGACGGGCGCTTCGGTGGGCTGCCCCTGCTGGTGCTCGCCGCCGGGTTGGTGCTGCCGGTGCTGGGCTATCCGGTGCTGACGTTCTTCCTGATCGCCAACGGGGTGACGATGGTGCGGCGCGAGTCCCGCAGCCTCGGCAACCTGCTCTCCTTGCTCACCGGCCTGGCCATGCTGGCCTGGCCGCTCGTGCCGGTGCTGGTCCACGCCCTCGACCTGCCGCCGCAGATCACCAACGCCGTCGACGGCCTGATCGCCCTGCTGGGTGGGCTGGGCGTCTATGCGGGGCTGTGCTTCCTCGTCTTTCTGTCCGCCGCGGTCGCCTACCGCAGGATCCCCGGGGGATTCCCGGTGGGCCACGTGATCGTGCTCGGTTCGGGCCTGATCGGCGACCGGGTGCCGCCGCTGCTGGCCTCCCGTCTCGACGCGGGCATCGCGGCGGCCGACGCCCAGCATCCGCCCGCGGTGATCATCCCGACCGGCGGCAAGGGCAGCGACGAGAAACTGCCCGAGGGCGTCGCCATGGCGCGCTACCTACGCGAGCACGGCGTCGACGACGCCCGGATCGTGGTCGAGGACCGTGCCCGCAACACCCGGGAGAACCTGCAGTTCTCGCGGGCGCTGATGCCCGACCCTGAGGCTCCGGTCGCCGTGGTGACCAACAGCTACCACGTGTTCCGCACCGCGCTGCTCACCCGGGCCCTCGGCATGAGGAAGGCCCGCGTGGTCGGCGCCAAGACGGCGGCCTACTTCGTGCCGAGCGCCTTCATCCGCGAGTTCGTGGCGGTGATGAAGGAGAACTGGAAACTGCACCTGCCCCTGGTGACGCTGTGGGTGGTGCTCGCCGTCGCGCTCACCGCACTCGACTACGTCGCCTGACCGGCGGACGCCGCGGCCCCGCCGGGATGCCGCAGCCCCGCCGGGGCGGCTCAACTGAGCTTGTCGTACAGCGACAGCGGCGCGTCGAGGATCTTGCCCGGGTTCAGGTGACGCCCGGGATCGGTGCTGTCGAACAGCGAGCGCATGATCGCCACACCCTCGGCCGAGACCACCTGCTCCATCCAGGGCGCATGCTCCATGCCGACGCCGTGGTGATGCGACAAGGTGGCGCCCGCATCCACGAACGCCTGCTGGATGGCGATCTTCACGGTGGCGTACTCGCGGTCGGGATCCTCCCCGGCCTGGAACGCGAACGTGAAGTACAGGCAGGCGCCGGTGTGGTAGCTGTGCGACAGGTGGCACATGATCCAGCCGCGCTTGCCGAGCGAGGCGAAGGCGTCCTCGGCGGCGTCGTAGACGCGGTCGTGTACGTCGGTGAGCTTCGACCAGGGCGCGGCCGTCTCGGACACGTCGCCGAGCACGTTCTGCTCCAGCAGGAAGTCGCGCAGGTACGGGGTGTCGAACTTCTTCTGGTCGTACAGCGCCCCCGGTCCGGTGCCGAGCACGAGTGCGCCGTGGTTCTTCGCCAGCTGCGCGACCCGGCGCCGCCGCTCGTCCACGTCGGACTTCGACCCTTCGAAGCAGACGTACGAAATGCACATCGCGTCGGTGTCCCAGCCGCGCCGGCGCATCAGCGCCCACAAGGCCTCCTGCCCCTTGGCCTCGACCTTCTTCTTGAGGGTGAGGGCCTCTTTCTGGGTCGACAGCGAGAAGGCGGTCTCGTGCGCGTCGGAGATGCGGACGAACGTGGTCGGGATCTCCTCGGCGGCCATCGCCTGGATCGCCTCCAGCGCCGCGGCCCATTCGGGGTACATGTAGGCGACCACGACGCGCTCCTCGGGCATCCGGTGCACCTGCACCCACACCTCGGTGATCACGCCGAGGCGTCCTTCGGAGCCGATGAACATCTCGCGCAGCGACGGGCCGGTCGACTCGACCGGCACCGGGCGCAGCCGCACGATGCCGGACGGCCGCACCACGGTCATGCCGCGGATGATGTCGGCGATGTCGCCGTACTTGTCCGACTGCATGCCCGAGGAGCGGGTGGCCGCCCAGCCGCCGAGCGTCGAATGGGTGAACGAGTCGGGGAAGTGGCCCAGCGTCCAGCCGCGCGCGTTCAACTCCTCCTCCAGGTCGGGGCCGAGCATGCCGGCGCCGATCCGGGCCAGGCCCGACTCCTCGTCGAGTTCGTGCACGCCCGAGATCAGGCCGGTGTCCAGCGACACGATCGGGCGCGGCTCGTCCGGGTCGAGCTGCAGCGAGCGGGAGATGTTGGTGCCGCCGCCGAACGGCACCACCACGGCGTCCGCCTCGACGCAGGCCGCCAGCACCGCGGCCACCTCGTCGGTGTCCACCGGATAGACGACCACCTCGGGCAGGCGGCCGTAGTCGAAGCGCGACACGTGCAGCAGCTCGGTCACCGAGGAGCCGTGGCCGTGCACGACGCGGTCGTGGGCATCCGTGCTGACCCGGTCGGACGCCGTGGCCGCGACCAGGGCCTCGCGGAGGGCGTCCGGCAGCGGGGAGGCGGGCACGGTGGTGGGATCGAACTGGATCGTGTCGGCCTGGCGCGGGCGCAGGTCGATGCCGACCGCCCTCTTCACGAACGGGGCGAAGGCTGGCTTGTTGGCGTAGTTGAAGAAGACGCCCTCCTCGCCCCAGCCCCACCACTTCATGCGCTTGACGAGCGGTTTCATCGGTGATCCTCCTGAGAGTTGGGGGCGGGCCTGGAGCCCTTGACCTTGCGGGACAGGGCGCGCACGGCCCCGGCGGGTAGTGCGTGCAGGATGGCTGCGATCAGTTTGTAGCGCTTCGAAGGAATCGATATCACGCGGCCGGCCCGCGCGTCGCGCAATCCGTCCGCGGCGACGCGCGCGGGGGACAACCACAGGAAGCCGGGCACCTTGGAACGCTTCGAGCGGCCCCGGTCGTGGAACTCGGTGCGGGTCCAGCCGGGCAGCACGGCGGTCACCTGGACGCCGGTGCCGACGAGTTCGAGCGCGAGCACCTCGCTCAGCGCGAGCGCGTACGCCTTGAGCGCCGAGTAGGAGTCCTGGCGGGTGAGCGCCGAGACCGACACGATGTTGAGGATCCAGCCGCGCCCCGCGTCCCGCATGACGGACGCCGCTGCGCCGGCCAACACGCGCGGCGCCCGGCCCATCACCTCGTAGGCGCGGTCGGCCAGGGCGTCGTCGCCGCCGGCCAGAGGATTCTTCAGCGAGAAGCCTGCGTTGTTGACCAGCACGTCGATATCGCCGGCGCGTAGGCGTCCGGCGACCCGCTCTTGGTCGTCGCGGGAGGCCAGATCGGCGGCGAGGGTCTCCACGGCGACGCCGAAGGTGCCGCTCAGGCCGGCGGCGACGGCGTCCAGGCGTGCGGGGTCGCGGGCGACGAGCACGAGGTTCACGCCGTCGCGCGCCAGGGCGCGCGCGAACTCGAGGCCGATCCCGGACGTCCCGCCGGTGATGAGCGCCAACTGCATGGGAGAGGACGCTACATTACGGTCCACGGATCAGGCGTACACCGCGCCACCGGAAGGAGACCCCGTGCCTCAGCCGACCCGCGTGCTGCTCACCGGCGTGACCGGATTTCTCGGTCAAGCCGTGCTGGAGCGTCTGCTCAGCTCGACCGACGCCCACGTCACCGCCATCATCAGGCCGAAGGGCAGCCAGAGCGCCCGCAAGCGCCTCGACCGGCTGATGCGCAAGCCTGTCTTCAAGACCTGGCGGGACGCGGTCGGCGACGCCGAGGCGAAGCGTGTCTTCGCCGAGCGCACCGACGTCCTGGAGGCCGACCTGTCGACGCTGGAGCACCTCGAAGGGCCCGTCGACGTGGTGATCCATTCGGCGTCCACGGTGTCGTTCGATGCGCCGATCGATGAGTGCTTCGCCAACAACGTGGGCGGCCCCGAGGCGCTCTACGGCGCGCTGGCCCGCTCCGGGCTGGACCCGCACGTCATCCACGTGTCGACCTGCTACGTGGGCGGCATCGCGAAGGGACTGCGGCCCGAGGCGTCCGTCGACCACGACGTGGACTGGCGCGCCGAACTCGCCGCCGCCCGGGTGGCGCGCGCCGAGGCCGAGGCTGAATCCCGGACGCCGGAGCGGCTGCAGTCCTTCATCGACGCCGCGACCCGCGACCATGGCAAGCAGGGTCCCAAGTCGGTGGCGAAGGCGTCGGAGCAGGCGCGCAAGGCGTGGATCGTCGACCGGATGGTCGAACTGGGCCGCACCCGGGCCCGCTCGGTGGGCTGGACCGACGTCTACACCTTCTCCAAGGCGCTCGGCGAGCGCGTCGCCGAGCAGGAATGGGCGGGCCAGGGGCACCGGCTGTCCATCGTCCGGCCGGCGATCATCGAGTCGGCGCTGCGCTACCCGTACCCGGGCTGGATCGACGGCTTCAAGGTCGCCGACCCGCTGATCATGGCCTACGCCAAGGGCGCGCTGCCCGAGTTCCCGGGCCTGCCCGACTCGGTGCTCGACGTGATTCCGGTCGACTACGTGGTCAATGTGATCCTCGCCCTGGCCCGGCTCGGCCATCAGGGGCCCGAGGCCTCGGACGCCGGCTACTACCAGGTCTGCTCGGGGGCCTCGAACCCGCTGCCCTTCCACCGGATGTACGGCGAGGTGCGCGAGTACTTCCTGGCGCATCCGCTCGAGGACGACAAGGGCCGCCCCATCGTGGTGCCGACCTGGAAGTTCCCGGCCAACAATGCCGCCGAGCGCTCGCTACGCCTGAAGGAGCGGCTGTCCTCGCTCGGCTCCCGGATCGGCGCCTCGCTCCCGGCCACCAAGGCCACCCGCGAATGGGCCAGTTCGCTGTCGCGGATGGAGCGCGGGCTCGGGTCGTTGCGTACCTACGTCGACCTCTACCAGAGCTACACCCGCACCGAGATGCTGTTCGACGACCAGCAGACCCGGGCGCTGGGCGCCCAACTGCCCGCGGGTACGCCGGCCGACCAGACCTTCGATGTGCGCGACATCGAATGGGGGCACTACTGGCAGAGCGTGCACCTGCCCGCGATGACCTCGCTGGCCAAGGTGCACGCGCGGGCGTCCTCGGCGAAGAAGGCGTCCCGGTCGCAGGCCCGGCGCCTGGAGTCGGGCACCGACGTGCTGGCCGTGTTCGATCTGGAGGGCACCCTGGTGGCGTCCTCGCTGGTCACCCAATACCTGTCGGTGATGGGGCAGTTGCGCGCGCTCGCGCAGTTGCCCGGCGAAATGGCCGATCTGGTCGGCAAGGCCGGTGTGTACCTGCAGGCCGAGCGGCGCGACCGCGGCGAATTCGTCCGCGCGTTCTCGCGGCGCTACGCCGGCACCAAGGTCGCCGACATCGAGCGCGTGGTCGCCGGCGACTGGGGGCAGAACCTGGTCCGCTCGATCCGCCCCGGCGCGCTGGCGCGCATCGAGGAGCACCGGGCCGCCGGGCACCGCACCGTGCTGGTGACCGGATCGCTCGACCTGTTCGCCGCGCCGCTGGTCCCGCTGTTCGACGAGGTGGTCGCCTCGCGGATGGAGGTGCGCGACGGCGTCCTCACCGGCTACCTGGCCACCCCGCCGCTGGTGGACGAGGCGCGGGCCCAATGGCTCAAGGACTACGCCGTCCGCCACGGCATCGACCTGTCCCGCTCGCACGGCTACGGCGACTCGATCGCGGACGCCTCGTGGCTGCAGCTGCTCGGACGCCCGGTCGCGGTCAACCCCGACCTGCCGCTGTACCGGGCCGCCAGCCGGCTGTACTGGCCGATCGAGGACTGGAAGCGGGGCTGAGCCTCCCCCAGCCCGCTCGGGCGGGCATGATGGAGCCATGACCGAGCACGATTCGCGGTGGATGTACCGGCAGATGATCGACGCGATGGTGATCTCATGCGCGGGTGCGGGGCAAGTGTCGGCCGGGCGCGTGCGGGTGGGCGTGTGGAACGACAACGCCGACGCGGCGTCCGACGTGTCACCGCACCAGGCGGTGATGAACCGGGTGCTGGCCTCGCTGAACGACGACCAACGCGAGGCGGTGGCGATCCTGTTCGCCGAGGAGTACGCCTCCGGCGTGTACAACGCGCTGCAGGTGCTCACCGCCGCCGAGTGCGCGCCGTTCGCCGAGGGCTATGACGGGGACCCGTGTGATGACTTTCTGGGACGCCTGGACGGTTGGGAGTGGCCAATCGGGTGACGGCCGTCGGCGTCCGCACTAGATTTCTGTCATCAGGTAATGAGGGCTCGCCGGCGGCGGTGAACGCCCGGATTGGATGATGATGAACGGTTCTTTGAAGAGGACGCTGACCGGGGTCCTCGCCGGCGTGCTCGCGGTGGGCTCGGCCCTCCTCGCGCCGGCGCAGGCACAGGCTGCCGGGGCGACCTGGCAGGACGGCTGGTGCGTGGTCGATGAGGGAGTCGCGGTCGTCGTCGACTTCTCCGAGGCACCCGAGGCGCAGTGGCCGGACTACGCCAAGGACGGCGACGGGTGGGAGGTGCGCTGCATCACTCCGCCGGAGGAGCTGACCAAGGCGGTGGCCGCCAGCACCGACCTGCAAGGGGCGCTGATCGCGGCCGGCTTCGACTATGAGACGAACGCCAGCGGGCTGATCATCGAGGTCGAGGGCGTGCCGGCTCCGCCAACCCGTCCCAGGGTTTCTGGACGTTCGGCACGGGCACGATCCCCGTGGACGCCGGGGGCACCTGGGA
This sequence comes from Propioniciclava sp., assembly GCF_047602245.1. GTDB lineage: Bacteria > Actinomycetota > Actinomycetes > Propionibacteriales > Propionibacteriaceae > Propioniciclava. The sequence continues at coordinate 1,273,508 of NZ_JASGHT010000001.1, read as the reverse complement.
TGCGGGCGACGATGCCTGGAGGCTGCCTCCCGGTACCGAGGCGAACGGGCACAACGTCAACCGCGCGGTGAGTGTGGTGTTGACCGCCAACAACCGCAAGCCCTCCGCACCGCCGCAGTTCTCGGATGCGCCGGAGATTCCCTTCTTCATCGACGTGAACCCTGGCGACCAGTTCTTCGACGAGATCAGCTGGCTGGCCTTCTACGGGATCAGCACCGGCTGGGAGCTGCCCGACGGCACTCGCGAGTACCGTCCGCTTCGGCCGATCGCACGCGATGCGATGGCGGCCTACTTGTACCGGATGGCGGATGAGCCTGAGTTCACCCCGCCGGCGACCTCGCCGTTCAGCGATGTGCCGACGAACTCCCAGTTCTACAAGGAGATCACCTGGCTCGCGTCGGAGGGAATCACCACAGGCTGGCCCGACGGGACCTATCGTCCGTTGAACAGCGTGAACCGGGACGCCATGGCCGCCTTCCTGTACCGTTTCGCGGGCTCGCCGAACTTCCAGGCGCCCTCGACGCCGCCGTTCAAGGATGTTCCGGTGGGCACGCAGTTCTACAAGGAGATGGCGTGGCTGGCGGACACTGGCATCTCGACCGGCTGGTCCGACGGCAGCTACCGTCCGCTGAACCCGGTCGCGCGTGACGCGATGGCGGCGTTCCTCTACCGGCTCGCCGAGTGGGCCAGCTGACCGGTTCGCCGTTGGTCATTGAAGGCCTGACCGCCCGGAGGGGAATCCCCCGGGCGGTCAGGCCTTTTGTCGTGTCCGGGTCTACGGCTGCGCGGGTGTCAGCGCATGGTCGAGCCGCAGCAGGAAGGCCGCCATCGCGTCACGCGCGACCGGGTTCAGCGGACGGTAGCTGCCGTCGGGCCATCCGGTGCTGATCCGCTGGGAGGCGAGCCAGGACATCTCCTTGTAGAACTGGTCGGCCGGCCGCACGTCGATGAACGGGGACTTCGCGGGAGGCGTGAAGGCGGGGGTGTTCGCATAGCGGTACAGGAAGGCGGCCATGGCGTCGCGGTTCACGGTGCCGTGCGGACGGTAGGTGCCGTCGGGCCAGCCGGTGGTGATGCCGGCGTAGCTCAGCCAGGTGATCTCCTTGTAGAACGGAGCGGTGGTCGGTACGTCGCTGAACGGCGAGGTCGCCGGCGGGATGTACTCGGGTTCGCCCGCCATCCGGTACAGGTAGGCGGCCATCGCGTCCCGGTTGATCGCGGACAGCGGCCGGTAGGTGCGGGTGTCGTCCGGCTCGCTCCACCCCTTCGCGATGCCGCGTAGAAAGACCCACTGGATCTCGCGGAAGAACTGGTTGTCACGGGTGATGTCGGTGAACGGGCTCGCCGCGGACGCCTTCAGGTAGCCGGCGCCGGTCAAGCCGGGGAGCGCCATCACCGTGATCTCGGGCGAGCTGATGGTGCCGCCCACCGTCGAGGCGAAACCGCCGTCGGGCCGTTGTTGGCCGATCAGCCACGACAACTGACGGGAGGTGTCGATGTTCGTGGTGCCGACCTCTTCGATCGCCGCGAGCATGTATGCGGTGTAGGCCGCCTGCCCGCCATGGGTGGCACGAGGCTTGCCCCAATAGGTGCCCGTCGCGTCCGTGGTGGCGTTGGCCGGGGACTTGGCCCAGGCCACCGCCTTGGCCAGCGCCGTCGCCGCGGCGGGCTTGGTGCTCGCCTGTGTGCTGAGGGCGACCATTCCCAGCGCGGTGAGAAGGTGGTCGGGGATCCACTGACCGCCCGACATCGAGCCGAGTGCTCCGGTCTGGGCGTTCTGCTGGGCGAGGACGGCGTTCAGCGCCGCGGCGGGAACGGGTTCTCCGGCGCGCGCGAACGCGATCACCGACAGGCTCGGGGCCCATCCGGCGATCAGCCGGGGGCGCGCGGCCCATTCGCGGACGAGCCGCTCGACCAGGTTGATGCCGCCGAAGCTCCTCGGGTTCAGTCCGAGCGCGTCCACGGCGATGATGCTCTGCGCGGTGTAGAAGGCGTCCTGCGTCGTCGCAGCGTCGACTTCGTTCGCGAGGATCATGCTCATCTTGCCGAGCGTGTCGGCGTAGCGGGTGTCCTGGGTCGCCGCCAACCCGATGATGGCCTCGGTGAGCAGCCTGTCGGTGCAGACCCAGTCGTCCCTGCCGTCGGTGCAGTTGTCGAGGAAGGTCTGTTCGATCCGGTCGGCGGTGCGGACGATGGCCGACCGGGGGGCGGGGGCGGCCTGGGCGGGGGTACTGGCGAAGGGGGTGAGGGTCAGGGCGAGGCCGAGTCCTGCGGCGGCCAGGCGGTGTATGCGGGGCATGGTTGGGGGGCCTTTCGGTTGGTCGAGACCGGCCCGCGCGCCCGTCGATGGACGTCCGGGTCGGTCCCCCCATGATGGACGTTCCTGGTGCTCCGCCCCGCCGTCATCTCGTCGCCGGGCGCGGTGGGGCCGGCGGCCTCCGTTACCAGTCGTCGTCGAAGGCGTGCTCGGCCCGGATCGCCGCGCCCCAGCGGGCCAGCATGCCTTCCTCAGCGGCACGCGCATGGATCATCTGGGTGCTGCGCGGGCGCACGAGCAGTTCGATTTCGGCGGCGAAGCCGGCCTGCAGCAGACGGGCGCGCTCAACCTCGGCGTTCAGCAGGACGCCGATCAGCAGGATGATGTTCATCACCCACAGGCTGAGCAGCATGATGATGACCGAGCCGACCACGCCGTAGGCGGCCGGCAGCCGTCCGAAGACCTGCACCCACAACGAGAGTCCCCACACCGCGAGCACCAGCAGCACCATCGCCAGCAGCGCGCCGGGCATCGTCCAGCGCAGCTTCGGCGGCCGCACGTTCGGGGTGGCACGGTAGAGCACCAGGATGAGCACCAGCGCGACGACCACCAGGACCGGCCAGCGCGCCTGCCGCAGATCCTGCAGCAGCGCGTCGTCGACCTCGACCAGGGCCAGCAGGGTGTCCCACAGCCCCGCCGAGAGCAGCACGCTCAGCATGAGCAGGACGCCGAAGGCCACCAGCGAGACGGTGAGCAGCAGGTAGTAGGGAATCACCTTCCAAAACGGGCGTCCCTCGACCACCTGGTAGAGCGCGTTGCTGGACCGGCCGAAGGCGCTGATGTACCCGGAGGCGCCCCACAGTGAGACGGCCACCGCGATGCCGAGGACGATGCCCAGGTCCTGCAGATGGACCAGGTTGTTCAGCGGCTCGCGCATCAGGCTCACGATCGGCGGCGGGGCCGTGGCTTCGAGCAGTTCGATGATCCACTGGACGGCCGCCGGGCCCTGGCCGATCATCGTCAGCACGGTGATGACGGCCAGCAGGGCCGGGAACAGCGACTGCATCGACATGTAGGCCAGGTTGCCGGCATGGTCGAGCACCTGGCGGTACCAGAACTCCGACCAGCCGCGGCGCAGCAGGTAACGCCACGAGGATGCGCTCAGCTGCCATGGCCAGCGCACCTTCGCGGGGTCGTCGGGCGCGGGGGCGGCCCGGAGCTTGAACACGGTGGCCTCTTCTTCGGCTCGCACCCGTGCACCCCCTCTCCGCGGTGGGCCGCCGACAGCGGCAACAAGAACCCCAGTATCGCCCGCATCCGCGCAGGCCGTCAGCAGATCGTGCCAGCCGCCGGGCACGAGGTGGGCCTGATCTGCTGAGATGGGCGTCATGAGCGAGGGTGCGCTGGCGGGTGTGCGGGTGGTCGAGTTCGGCACGATCGGTCCGGGGCCGTTCGTGGCGATGATGCTGGCCGACCACGGCGCGGAGGTGGTGCACGTGGACCGGCCCGGCGGCGTCCCGGCGGTGGGGCCGATCGGCGATCGCGCGGCGGACGCGCTGCACCGCAACCGGCGCAGCGTCGAGATCGACCTCAAGTCGCCCGAAGGCCTGACGGCCGCGCTGGCGTTGATCGCGGACGCGGACATCCTGATCGAGGGCAACCGGCCCGGTGTCGCCGAACGGCTCGGCATCGGTCCCGAGGACGCCTTGGCCCTCAATCCACGGCTGATCTACGGCCGGGTGACCGGGTGGGGCCAGACCGGCCCGAAGTCCGCGCTGGCCGGGCACGACCTGAACTTCGTCGCGGCGTCCGGAACCCTGTCGACACTCGGCCGGGCCGGCCAGCCGCCCACGGTCCCGCTCGCGTACGTGGGCGACCTGGGCGGGGGAGCGATGATGCTGGCCTTCGGCGTCCTGGCGGCGCTGCACGAGCGGCATACCTCCGGGCGCGGTCAGGTGGTGGACGCCGCCATCGTCGACGGCGCGGCGCTGCTGGCGACGGCCTTCCACGGCTTCGCGCAGCGCGGGCTGTGGGACGAGAACCGCCGGGGGGTGAACCTCGTCGATTCGGGAGCGCCCTTCTACGACTGCTACGAGACCTCTGACGGCGAATGGATGGCGGTGGGCGCGCTGGAGCCGAAGTTCTATGCCGAACTGCTGCGCGTGCTCGGACTGGACGCCGACGCGCTGCCCGGCCAGCATGACCGCGCGCGCTGGCCCGAACTGCGCGCGGCGATCGGCGCCGCGATCGGGTCCCGGCCGCGCGCCTACTGGGCGGACGCCGCCCGCGGCACGGACGCCTGTCTGGAGCCGGTGCTGCGAATGAGCGAGGTGCGTCACGATGCGCACAACGCCGCCCGCCAGGTGATGGTGGAGGTGGACGGAATCTGGCAGCCCGCGCCGGCCCCGCGTTTTTCGCGGACGCCCGCGCCGCCGCCGGAACCCGGCAGACGCTAGGGTTTTGGCGTGCTTCTGTCAGACCGCGACATCGCCGCGCAGATCGATGCGGGCCGCGTCCGCCTCGACCCGTTCGACGCCGCCATGATGCAACCGTCCAGCATCGACATCCGGCTCGACCGGTACTTCCGGTTGTTCGACAACCACAAGTACCCCTCGATCGATCCGTCGCAGCCGCAGCCCGAACTGACCCGGCTGGTCGAGGTGGACGCCGAGGAGGCGTTCATCCTGCACCCGGGCGAGTTCGTGCTGGCCTCGACGCTGGAGGAGTTGACGCTGCCCGACGACATCGCCGCCCGCGTCGAGGGCAAGTCCAGCCTCGGACGCCTGGGCTTGCTCACCCACGCGACCGCCGGCTTCGTCGACCCGGGCTTCACCGGCCACGTCACCTTGGAGCTGTCGAACGTGGCCACGCTGCCGATCAAGCTGTGGCCGGGCATGAAGATCGGTCAGCTGTGCTTCTTCCAGCTCAGCTCGCCGGCCCTTCACCCCTATGGTGCGCGCGGACGCGGCTCCCATTACCAGGGGCAGCGCGGGCCGACCGCGTCGCGCAGCTACGAGAATTTCACCAGGACGCCGCTGTGACGGGCGCGGGGGGCGTGCTGGAGGCGGCGCTCGGCGGGCGCAGCGTCGTCGTCGAGGTGCCCGCGGCCGGCGTCGAGGACTGGGTCGCGGTCGCCGAAGTGCTGCTGCAGGAGGGCCTGTCCGCCTGGGCGCTCCCGCCGTCGCTGATCGACTGCCTGCCCGAGGTGCTCGCCCTGTTCGGGCGCCGCGCCCGGATTGGCGTGACCGGCCTGGTGGACGCCGCGGGCGTCCGTCGTGCCGCCGAGGTGGGGGCGCAGTTCCTGCTGGCCGCCGTCGGCGATCCTTCGCTGGCCGAGGCCGCGGGGGAGGTTCCGCTGATCCCGGGGGCGCTCACCCCGACCGAGATCGCCGCGCTCGCCCGGGCGGGCGCCGGCACGGTGCTGGTCACCCCCTCGGACGCGCTGGGGATGTCCTACGCCAGGACGCTTCCGCCGCTGTTCCCCGAGACAGGCCTGGTGGTGGCCGGCCGTCTCGAGCACTACCAGTGCTCAATGTGGCTCGACGCGGGCGCCAAGGCCGTCGTCGTATCGGACGCGATCCTGAGGCAAGCCGGCGACGAACGCGAGGGTTCGCTCGACGAGATCGCGCGCCGGGCGGAGGCCTTCCGCGGGCTTGTCTCCGGTGTCCGGTGACTCCCTGAATTTTGACCCTGAGAAAATCTCAGCTACTTTGGATGTCGTCCTCAGTGTGACGAAAGCTACGGAGACATGATGTACGAACCGCGCCGCTCGAACCGCGCAAGCGAGAGCACCGCTTCCGAGACCCGTGCGGAGGCCTTCCAGGTCACCCCGCGCCGAGGAGCGTCGCCGCGCGTCAAGCTGCTCGCCACCCGGATCGTGCCCGTCGCGGCATCGGTGGCCCTGCTGGCGACCTCGGGCGCCTTCGCGGTGAGCCTGGGCTCCTCGCAGCCGGCCGACGCGGCGCCCGCGCCGGCGCGCACCGATGACACGATCAGCCGCGACACCGTCCGGACGCTGGCCGACCCGCAGCCGGTCGCCGAGGCGACCGGCGAGGCCACCGAACTGGCCGAGGCGGACGCCGAGCCGGCCGAAGGCTCCGAGGAGTTCGTCGGCGGCGAGTGGGCCTCCGCTTTCGGTACCCCTGCGGGTGTGAAGTTCGCCCAGGGCGACCTCGTCGTGCGCGCCCAGGCCTCGGGCAGCGCCACCGAACTCGGTCGCGTGAAGGAAGGCGACAAGGTCTGGATCACCGACAAGGTCGAGGGCAACTTCCGCCAGATCGGCTTCGACGGCAAGATCGCCTACATCCTCAACTCCAAGCTCGGCGATGCCGCGCCGGTGAAGGAGGAGCCGAAGGCGGCCGCGCCCGCGAAGGCGGAGTCCGCCCCGTCGAACGCGAAGGCCTCCGGCTCCAAGACGTCCGGTTCCAAGGCCTCCAGCGGCAAGTCTGCGGCGCCGTCCGCCCCGGCCGAGAGCTACAACGGCTCCACGAACTACACCGGCAAGTCCGTCCTCGGCCTCAAGCCGAAGGCGATGGTCGTCTACAACGCCGTCACCGCACGCTGGTCGTTCAACGCGATCGGCGGCTACCGCGCCTCGTCCCGCTCAAACCACCAGTACGGCGGCGCGATCGACTTCATGCTGACCCCGGGCAAGGACTCGGCCAAGGGCTGGGCGGTCGCCAACTACGTGACCGCGAACGCCGCCGCGTTCGGCATCGACCACGTCATCTTCGAGCAGAAGATCTGGACGCCGTACAAGCCGTACTGGCGCCCGATGGAGAACCGCGGTTCGATCACCCAGAACCACTACGACCACGTGCACGTCTCGGTCAAGCTCTGAGCTGAGCCGTCGCCGAAGGCCCGCACCGGGAAGCCGGTGCGGGCCTTCGTGCGTCCGTGCTCCGCAACGATGCGCCGGGCTTTAGCCGTTCAGGAGGTACGACACATCCGTCGGCGCGGGGATCTCGACGGTGTCCGTGCCCTGGCGGTAGAGCCGCCCGCCCGCATCGGCTCCCTCGAAGCTCAAGCTGTCGCCGTCGCGGCGTAGCCAGGTGCCCTCCCGCATCGCCAGCACCGGGACGTCGTTCTCTTCGAGGTACTGCCGCAGCCGCTCGTCGCGCGTCTCGCCCTGGTGCGTCGAGGTGGGATCGGGGTCGAGGTAGTGCGGGTTGATCTGGAACGGCACCAGGCCGAAGGTGGCGAACGAGGGCACCTCGACGATCGGCATGTCGTTGGTGGTGCGCAGCGATGGCGTGGCGACGTTGGTTCCGGCCGAGGACCCCAGGTAAGGCATGCCCTCCCGCACGAGCGCCGGTACCGCCTCGATCAGCCCGGTGCGATACAGCGCGGACACCAGGCGGAAGGTGTTGCCGCCGCCGACGAACACCGCGTCCGCCTGGCCGACGACCTGGGCCGGCTCGCCGGTGTGCGCCCCGGCCACCCTGACCCCGAACCGCGCCAAAGCCGCCGCGACCGTGGCGGTGTAGCCCTCGTGATCGGCCAGTGCGAACGGGACGAACGCGAGCTCGCGGACTCCGGTGAGTAGATCGCCCAGCGGTTCGGCGGCGTGCTCCAGGTAGCCGCGACCGGGCGCGGTGCTGTTCGATAGCAACATCAGACGCATACGCCCATCCTGCCAACTCGGGCGTTCGTCATCCATGACCCTCAGGAGGCTCCCATGCTCAGCCAGGTACTGGCCATCCATGATCTGCTCGACGATCCGGCCGTGGACGGGGCGACGGTGGTCGATCATCTGCGCGGGCTCGCGCCGCAGCTCGATGCGCGTTTCGAAGTGGAGCGGGTGGCGGGCGACCGCGGGCACACCGACTTCGTCCGGGTGCTGATCCCGGGCATGCGCGGACGCGACGCGGGTGGAGATGCTCGCACCCTCGGGGTGGTCGGACGCCTCGGCGGGATCGGTGCCCGTCCGGAGCGGATCGGCTATGTCTCCGACGGCGACGGCGCCTGCACGGCGCTGGCGGTGGCGGCCAAACTGATCGACATGGCCCGTCGCGGCGACCGGCTGCCCGGCGACGTGATCGTGTCCACCCACATCTGTCCGGGTGCGCCGACGCGTCCGCACGAGCCGGTGCCGTTCATGGATTCGCCCATCTCGATGGACACCGCCAACGCCCATGAGGTGCTGCCCGCGATGGAGGCGATCCTGTCGGTCGACACCACCAAGGGCAACAAGGTGATCAACCATCGCGGGATGGCGATCTCGAACACCGCCCGCCAGGGCTACCTGCTGCCGGTGGCGCCCGACCTGATCGCCGTCTACGAGACGGTGTGCGGCATCCCGGCCCAGGTGTTCCCGCTGTCGACCCAGGACATCACCCCGTATTCCAACGGCCTGTACCACCTCAACTCGATCCTGCAGCCCGCCTGCGCAACGGACGCCCCGGTGGTGGGGGTGGCGCTGGTCGCCCAGACCGCGGTCGCGGGCTCGGCGACGGGGGCCTCGCGGGAGGTCGATATCGAGGAGGCGGCACGCTTCTGCATCGAGGTCGCCAAGGCCTTCGGCGAGGGGTGGCTGCAGTTCTTCGACGCCGCCGAATGGGACGAACTGCAGCGCCGCTATGGCTCGCTCGCCGTCCTGCAGACTCCCGGCGTGGGTGGTCCGGCCGAGGAGAACTGATCGGGTAATGCCCGTCGCGGCCCGGTTACGGGTTTGAAACGGCGCCGCGAAAAGTCTTGTCAACAGCCCTGGCGTGGGGTCATGATCACTACCAACATCACACAGTGAGAAACGTTTCTCACTATTTGACGAAAGTTGGCAGATGAGCGGATTTGCGCAGGCTGATCGGCCCTCAGGGCAGCGGCTGGGCACCGTCGCGAGCGCGATCGAGGTGCTGGGGGCCTTCACCGACGCCATGCCGGAACGGGGGGTCACCGATCTGGCCCAGGAACTCGGCATGGACAAGTCGAAGGTGCACCGGCTGCTCAGCTCGCTGGCCGCGGGCGGGCTGCTGGTGTCGGTGCCCCGCTCCCGCCGCTACGTCCTGGGCCCGACCCTGGTGCTGCTGGGGGAGCGGGCCGCACGGCAGGGCGTCCTGCCCCGGGCGGCCCAGCCGATCGTCGACGAACTCGCCCGGGCCGCGCGCGAATCCGTGGTGGTGTGCGTGATGGACAGGCTGGGCTACCGCACGGTGGCCTCCGCGGACGGGCCGAGCGACCTGCGCTTCGCCACCGAGTTGGGTCGCTGGTTCCCCGGCTCGGCCGGCGCGAACGGGCATCTGCTGTTCGCGCACCACCCCGACCCCGGCATCGCCGAGCGCCTGGTCGCCGACCAGGACCAGGATCAGGCGAGCGTCCTGGACGCCGCGACCCTGCGCACACGGCACGCCGCCGCCCGCGAGGACGGCTACTCGATCTCGCGCGGGGAATTCGATCCCCGCGTGATGGCGATCTCCGCCCCGGTTCTGCTGGACGGCGCCGTGATCGCCTCGCTGGGTGTGGTGGGGCCGCCCCCCGCACTCGATCACCATGTGGACGACCTCCTCGCCCTCGTACGGGCCGCCGCCGCCGACCTCAGCGGTGTGCTCTCACGCCCGGCTCCTCACGACCTCGATCCGATCGGACGCTCATGACCCCGGACACCCAAGCCCCCGCTTCAGGGGGCCTGAACCATCCCCGTGCCTTCGAGCCGCTCACCTTCGTGGTGACGCTGCTGCTCTCCATCGTCGGTGCCTTCATCGGCATCCGCCTGATCACCACCCTCGGCATCAGCGCCAACACCTCCGTGATCGGCGCGCTGGTGGCGATGGCGCTCGGCCGGGTGGCCATCTTCGGCCTGGGCCGGTTCCGCGACAAGAACCGGCAGAACCTCGCCCAGACCGCCATCTCGTCGGCCACCTTCGGCGCCGCGAACGCGCTGCTCGCCCCGATCGCGGTCGCCTGGGCCTTCAACCGGGTCGACCTGATCTGGCCGATCTTCTTCGGTGCGGTCTTTGGCCTGCTGGTGGACGCCTGGGTGCTGTACCGCTGCTTCGGCTCGCAGTTCCTGCCGGCCACCAACCCGTGGCCGCCCGGCGTCGCCGCCGCGGAGACGATCAAGGCGGGCGACGAGGGCGGCCGCAATGCCGTCATCCTGTTCGGCTCGACAATCGTCGCAGGCTTGGGCACCTTCTTCTTCGCGCTCCCGTTCTCGGCGGCCGGCGTCGCCCTGATCGGCAACATCTGGGCGCTGCTGATGTGGGGCCTGGGCCTGATGACCCGCCAATACGTGAACCTCGTCCCCGGCCTGGAGAGCCTCAACATCAACGCCGAGTTCATCCCGCACGGCGTGATGGTGGGCGCCGGCGTGGTGTCGTTGATCCAGGCCTTCTTCCTGTTCACCGACCGCGCGGCCAAGAAGAAGGTCGAGGCGGAGGCGAAGGTGGCCGAGGCCCGGCTGGCGTCCGTCGGTGCGGCGTCCGGTGGGCGCGCGAGCGCGGACCACAGCGCCGACCCGGCCTACGCCACCTCGGTGGACGCCTCGACGCTGCGCCGTACCCTGCTGATCGGCTACAGCCTGTTCCTCGGCTGCGCGGTGGCGCTGGCGCTGGTCACCGGCCTGCTCAGCGAGATGAGCCTCGGCATGCTGATCCTCTGGGTGCTGTTCGCGGCCGTCGCCGCGTTCGTCCACGAGATCATCGTCGGCCTGGCCGCCATGCACTCGGGCTGGTTCCCGGCCTTCGCGGTGACCCTGATCTTCCTCGTCCTCGGCCTGCTGATGGGCTTCCCCGACATCCCGATGATCGTGCTGGTCGCCTACTGCTCGGCGACCGGGCCCGCGTTCGCCGACATGGGCTACGACCTGAAGGCCGGCTGGCTGCTGCGCAAGGACGCCTCCTTCGAGCCCGACTACGCCCGCTACGACCTGCAGGGCAAGCGGGAACAGTTCAAGAGCAGCGTGCTGGGCCTGGTGGTGGCCGCGGTCTGCGTGCTGCTGCTGTGGCGGACCTACTTCGAGAACGGCCAGATCCCGCCGGTGTCGAAGGTGTACGCCGACACGGTGGCGGCCGGCCTGACCAACCCGCACACCCTGCAGAACATGCTGACCTGGGCGATCCCGGGCGCGATCATCCAGGCCCTCGGCGGGCCGAAGCGGCAGATGGGCGTCATGCTGGCCACCGGCCTGCTGATCAGCGCCCCCAACGCCTGCTGGGCGATCTTCGCCGCACTGCTGGTGCGCGTCGCCGTCCGCCGCTGGAAGGGCGAGCAGGCCGAGGAGAACCTCTCCCTGGTCGGCGCCGGATTCATCGCGGGCGACGCGCTGGCGTCCGCGGCCAATCTCTTCAAGGTGAAGTAAGCAAAGGAGCTAGGGAGCCATGGAAGTCACCAACCGGGTCGAGTCCCGCAACGAGTACCTGTCCTTCGAGGCGTTCAACGCCGCCCGCAAGCTGATCGAGGAGATCATGTGCGTCCGGGCCGGCGAGGACGTCCTGATCACCGCCGACACCTCCTCGGACATGCGGGTCGCCGAACTGCTCGCCGGCGCGGCGCTCGGCGTCGGCGCGCACCCGGTGATCGTCCGCTACGAAACCCGGTACGCCTCGGCGATCGAGCCGCCCAAGCCGGTGGCGGGTGCCGCCCTCGGCGCGGACGTGTGGATCGAGCTGCAACTGGGCTACATCATGCACAGCAACGCGTTCCGCGCCGCCATGGAGCGCGGCACCCGCTACACCTGCCTGACCGGGCTGGACGTGCAGATGCTGGTCGACACCGTCGGCCGGGTCGACTACGCCGGAGTGACCCGGCTGGGCAACCGGCTGGTCGAACTGCTGGAATCCGCCAGCGTGATCCGGATGACCTCGGCCAACGGCATGGACATCTCCGCCGAGCGCGGCGACCGCCCGATCCATCTGCGCGGCATCCCCGCCGACAAGCCGGGCATGTCGGTGATGCTGGCCGGCCAGATCTCCTTCAACCCGCTGGAGCAGACCCAGAACGGCACCATCGTGTTCGACGGAGCCGCCTGGCCGCCGGATGAGAACGGCCTGATCGCGAACCCGATCACGCTCACCGTCGAGTCCGGCGTGGTCACCGACATCTCCGGCCAGGGTTCGGACGCCGCGATCTACCGCAACTGGATGGCCAGCCACGGCGACCCGAACATGTACCGGGTGGCGCACTGGTCGCTCGGCTTCAACCCGGGCGTGACCCGCTCCACCGGCCGGATCGTCGAGGACGAGCGGGTCTTCGGCTGCGTCGAGTTCGGCATCGGGACCAAGGGCGCCTGGATCGGCGGCGAACCGTGGGTGGCCGCGGCGCACACCGACGGCTCCAACGTGCTGCCGTCGATCTACTGCGACGGCGTGGCGATCGAGGAGAACGGCAAGTACGTCCATCCCGATCTGGTCGCGATCTGCCGCGAACTGGGCGTCAGCGGGTACTGAGATGGCCGGCGCCGACGGCATCGACCACCGGGAACACCTCATCGAGGTCCCGCTGGTCTGGGGGGCGCAGGATCCCCGGAGGATCACCGTGTTCGCCCGCGAACTGGTCAGGCACGGGCGTGAGGACGCCCCGCACCTGGTCTGGTTCCAGGGCGGGCCCGGCAACCGGGCCCAGCGGCCGGAGTCGGTCTCGGGGTGGCTGGACGCCGCCCTCGACGAGCACCGGGTGGTGCTGCTCGACCAGCGCGGCACCGGACGCTCCACCCCCGCGGACGCCCAGAGCCTGGCCGGGCTCGATGCGTCCGAGCAGGCCGAGTATCTGCGGCACTTCCGCGCCGACTCGATCGTGGCGGACGCCGAAGCGGTCCGGGAGGTGCTCGGGGTGAAGACCTGGTGGGCGCTGGGGCAGTCCTTCGGCGGCTTCATCCTCACCCGCTACCTGACGACGGCGCCCGCCTCGCTGGCCGGGGTGATGATCACCGCCGGGCTGCCCCCGCTGGTCACCGAGGACGGCCGGACGGCGTCCGCCGACGACGTCTATGCCGAGACCTACCCGCTCACCGCGCGGCGCAACGACGAGTTCTTCGCCCGCTACCCGGGCGACCGCGAGGTGTGCGGCCTGGTCGCCCGGCACCTGGCCGACGTCGAGGAACGGCTGCCCACCGGGGAGCGGCTCACCCCGGAGCGGTTCCAGAAGCTCGGCATCGGGCTCGGCACGGCGTCCGACTTCGACGCGCTGCACTATGCGCTGGAGGATCCCTTCACCGTCGCCGGGGGCACCCGGCGGCTGAAGGCGCACAGCCTGGCCCAGTGGGGCGTCCGGCTCAGCATGGCGCAGAACCCGCTGTATGCCGTCATGCACGAGACCATCTACGGACGCCCCGGCCTGCCCCCGACCGCGTGGGCGGCGCACCGGGTGCGGAACCGGTTCGAGGTGTTCGCCACCCCGCCGCAGGAGTTGGGCGACCGGTTCTGCTTCGTGGGCGAGCACATGTTCCCCTGGCAGTTCGAGCAGGATCCGGCGCTGGTCCCGCTGCGAGGCGCGGCCGATCTGCTGGCGCACGTCGAGGACTGGGGCGAGCTGTATGACCTCGAAGCGCTGGCCGGCAACCGGGTTCCGGTGGCGGCGGCGATGTACACCCCCGACATGTTCGTCCCGTTCGCCTCGCAGCAACGGACGGCCGCGCTGATCGATGGGCTACGGCCGGTGGTGAGCGCGGAACATCATCACGACGGGATCCGGGCCGACGGCAAGGCGCTGTACGCGCGACTGAAGGAGGCGCTCGGATGAGCACATTGGCCGTGATCACCATCGGGCAGGCGCCGCGGGTCGACGTGACCCCCGAACTCGCCGCGATCCTGGGTGAGGGGGTGCGCCTGGTTGAGCACGGGGCCCTGGACCCGCTCGACGCCGGCGCGATCGCCGCCCTCGCCCCGCCCGCGGGCGCGACCGAAGGCGTCCTCACCTCGCGCTTGCGCGACGGCAGCCACGCGGTCTTCACCCATGCCGGGGTGGAGCCCCTGCTCGCCGACGCCATCGCGCGCGGCGAGGCCGACGGCGCGGACGCCACCTTGATCATCTGCGGGTCGCATTTCCCGGAGTTCCCGCATGCCCGGCCGCTGTTCACCCTGGAACCGTTGGCCTGCGCCGCGATGCGGGGCCTGCTCAGCGGGTTCCCCGGGCGCCGTCTCGGGGTGGTGGCTCCGCTGGCCGAACAGGTCGACGAGGCCGTCGTCCGGTGGCGGGATCGCGCCGGCGCCCAGGTGAGCGGGACGGCCGTGGCCAGCCCGTACACCGACTCGGTCCAGGCGATCGCGCACGCCGCGGCCTCGCTCGCGGCATCCTCCGATCTGGTGGTGCTCGACTGTGCCGGCTACGGCCGCGAGGCCGCCTCCGCGGCCCGGCGCGCCTGCGCGGAGTCCGGATCCCCGGTGCCCGTGGTGACGGTGCGCACCTTGGGCGCGCACGTGCTGGCATCCCTGTTGTGAAGCGGCTGAGTCCGTCCAGATGTTAGGTAGAACCCCGTCCAATTGTTAGTTAGGGATCGGTCTCGCGGTGCGGGCCCTCGGGTGCAATCGGGCCCGAGGGCCGGTCTGCGCCGTTAGGCTGGCGACCATGAGTGACGTCACCACCACCGAAGCCTGGAGGCGGCTCGCCGAACTCCACGAGTCCTTCACCCCCGACCTGCGCGGCTGGTTCGCCGCCAACCCCGGTCGTGCCGCGGAGTACACCCGTACGGCCGGCGACCTGCATGTGGACCTGTCCAAGAACCTGATCGACGCGGCCGTTCTGGACGCGCTGATCGCGCTCGCCGACGAGATCGGTCTCGCGGCCAAGCGCGACGCGATGTTCGCCGGCGTCCACATCAACAACACCGAGGATCGTGCGGTGCTGCACACCGCGCTGCGGCGTCCGCGCACCGACAGCCTCACCGTCGACGGCCAGGACGTGGTCGCCGATGTGCATGCCACCTTGGACGCGGTGTACGCGTTCGCGAACAAGGTGCGTTCGGGGGAGTGGAAGGGCGTCACCGGCAAGCCGATCGCCACCGTGGTGAACATCGGCATCGGCGGCTCCGACCTGGGGCCGGTCATGGTCTACGAGGCGCTCAAGCCGTACAAGCAGGACGGCCTGGAGTGCCGCTTCGTCTCCAACATCGACCCGACCGACGTGTACGAGAAGACCGCCGGCCTCGATCCCGAGACGACGCTGTTCATCGTGGCGTCCAAGACGTTCACCACCTTGGAGACGATCACCAACGCCAAAATGGCGCGCTCCTGGCTGCTGGAGGCGCTCGCCTCCCAGGGCGCCATCGACGGTTCGGACGCCGCGCAGGCCGACGCGATCGCCAAGCACTTCGTCGCGGTGTCGACCGCCCTGGACAAGGTCGCCGAGTTCGGCATCGACCCGGCCAACGCCTTCGGCTTCTGGGACTGGGTCGGCGGGCGCTACTCGGTGGACTCGGCCGTCGGCACCGCCGTCGCCGTCGCGGTCGGGCCCGAGAACTTCGCCGACTTCCTGGCGGGCTTCCACACCATCGATGAGCACTTCGCCACCACTGCGTGGCGCGACAACGTGCCCGCCCTGATGGGCCTGCTCAACGTCTGGTACGTGAACTTCTTCAAGGCCGGCAGCCATGCCGTGCTGCCGTACGCGCAGTACCTGCACCGGTTCGCTGCCTACCTGCAGCAGCTCACCATGGAGTCCAACGGCAAGGGCGTCAAGGCGGACGGCACCCCGGTCACCACCGAGACCGGTGAGGTGTTCTGGGGTGAGCCGGGCACCAACGGCCAGCACGCCTTCTACCAGCTGATCCACCAGGGCACCCAGTTGATCCCGGCCGACTTCATCGCCGTGGCGACCCCGCACCGCCCGATCCAGGACGGCGGCCAGGACGTGCACGAGCTGTTCCTGGCGAACTTCTTCGCCCAGACCAAGGCGCTCGCCTTCGGCAAGACCGCCGACGAGGTGCGTGCCGACGGCGTCGCCGAAGACCTCGTCAGCGCGAAGGTGTTCTTGGGTAACCGCCCGACGACGTCGATCATGGCGCCGTCGCTCACCCCGTCCGTCGTGGGCCAGTTGATCGCCCTGTACGAGCACATCACGTTCACCCAGGCGACCGCGTGGGGCATCAACGCCTTCGACCAGTGGGGTGTCGAACTCGGCAAGGTGCTCGCCAAGCAGATCACCCCGGCCATCGCCGGCGACGAGGAGGCCTTGGCCGACCAGGATCCGTCGACGAAGGCTCTCATCGAGTACTACCGCGCGAACCGCGCCTAACGATCTGAGCGATACTCCGGGTTCCCGGCCGAGGCGGATGTCGTGGCCCCGAACCCGGAGTTCTCGCGTCCGGGGCGGGCATACGGAGGGCGCGGAGACACGCGTCACCGCACGATGGTGCGGTGACGGGGTGCGCCTATGCTCGGACGGGTGATCACCCGTCGCCGCGTCCTGCGCATCCTCGCCTTGATCCTGGGCGTCGCTTTCCTGGGCGCACTGCTGATCGGCGGCCCGGCGTTGTGGACGCGCTGGCAGGCCCGCAATCGCGTGCTGACCGCGGCCCAGGCGCCGCCGAAGGATGTGGCGATCATCTTTGGTGCCGAGATGTACCCCTCGGGCCGCCCGTCACCGTACCTGAAGGCCCGCCTCGACCTGGGCGTCCAGCTCTACCGTGACGGCAAGGCGCGGGTGCTGATCGTCTCGGGCGACAACTCGGCCGAGCACAATCGCGAGGCCAGCAACATGAAGCGCTACCTCGTCGCGCAGGGCGTGCCGGCGTCCCGGATCGTCGAGGATGAGCACGGCCTCGACACGTACGCCACCTGCGTCCGCGCCCGCGAGGTGTTCGGGCTCACCGACGCGCTGCTGGTCAGCCAGCGCTACCACCTGCACCGTGCCGTCGCGACCTGCCGCGCGGTCGGGGTGGACGCCGTCGGCGTCGGCGACGTGTCGGTCAAACGCACCTCGAAGCGCTGGGACGAGTTCTCTCGCCGCGAGCTCGGCGCCAACCTCAAGATGGTCGCCGACCTGGTCACGCGGCCGGCGCCCTCCCTCGAAGGTGATCCGGACGCGGTGCACCGCGCGCTGGCGTCCGGCTGAGATCACGGCCGGCCCGGGCGCGCTGGGCCGTCCGGCGTAGGCCGTGCACGCGGTGCGGCGTCCGGGGTGTGGGAAAATCGGCGACATGCTTTCCCTTGCCTCGCTGCTCACGTCGCGGGTCGAGGCCGCCGCCGGGATCGACCCGGAGATGCGGCCCGCCACCAAGCCCCAGTTCGGTCACTTCCAGTCGAACGTGGCGTTGCGCCTGGCCAAGAGCGAGGGACGCCCACCGCGCCAGATCGCCGCCGACCTGGTCGAGCGCATCGAGGTGGCCGACCTGTGCGAGCCGCTCGAGATCGCCGGACCCGGCTTCATCAATTTCCGGCTGCGTCCCGAGGTGCTGGCCGCCGCCGCCACCGAACTGCTCGCCGACCCGCACACCGGCATCGACCAGGCCGAACGCGCGCAGAAGATCGTCATCGACTACAGCTCGCCGAACGTCGCCAAGCAGATGCACGTGGGCCACCTGCGCACCACGATCATCGGCGACTGCTTCAACCGGGTGCTGACGGCGTCCGGGCACACGGTGATCCCGCAGAACCATGTCGGCGACTGGGGCCGCCAGTTCGGCATGCTGATCGAGCAGATTCTCGATGAGAACCTCGACCTGGACGGTCTCGACCTGAACGGCGCCGAGGAGCTCTACAAGCGGGCCAATGAGCGGCTCAAGGCCGACGAGGCGTTCGCCGACCGGGCCCGCGCCCGCGTGGTCGCGTTGCAGTCCGGCGACGAGGACACCCGCGCGATCTGGTCGCGGCTCATCGACGTCTCCAAGGTGGGCTTCAACGAGGCCTACCACCGTCTCGGCGTCCTGCTCACCGACGACGACATCGCCGGGGAATCGTTCTACAACGCCATGCTGGAGGGCATCTGCGCCGACCTGGAATCCCGCGGCATCGCGGTGATCGATGACGAGGCCCTCGTCGTGTTCGCCGACGGCTTCGACGCGCCCGCGATCCTGCGCAACCGGCACGGCGGCTACGGCTACGACGTCACCGACGTCGCCGCCCTGAAGTACCGTGCGCAGACCCTGGGCGCGGACCGGATGATCTACGTCACCGACGCCCGCCAGCACCACCACTTCGAGCTGGTCTTCGCCGTCGCGCGCAAGGCCGGCTATGTGACCGACGCGATCGCGACCGAGCATGTCGGCTACGGCATGGTGCTCGGACGCGACGGGCGTCCGTTCTCGACCCGTGAGGGCACCGCTGCCTACCTGATCGACCTGCTGGACGCCGCCGAGGAGCACGTCACCCGCCCGGTGGCGCTGGCCGCGATCAAGTACGCCGACCTGAGCAACCAACTGCAGAAGGACTACGTGTTCGACGTCGAGCGGATGACCGCCACGACCGGCGACACCGGCCCCTACCTGCAGTACGCGCACGCCCGCGCCAACCAGATCCTGCGCCGCGCCGAGGCCGAAGGCATCACCTGGGGCGAGGTCACCGTGCTCGCCGAGCCGGCCGAGCAGAACCTGGCGCTGCTGCTGTCCCGCTTCGGCGAGATCGTCGCGCTGGTGGCGTCCGACCTGCAGCCGCACAAGCTGTGCACCTACCTGTTCGAGCTGGCCACCGCGATGAGCGTGTTCTACGAGCAGTGCCCGGTGCTGAAGAGCGAGGGCGAGGTGCGCGCCTCCCGACTGGCGCTGTGCGCCGCCACGAAGAAGGTGCTCGCAACCGGCCTGGGCCTGCTCGGCATCGAGGCCCCCGACCAGATGTGAGTGGTGCTCCTCGCTGAACGCGCCGAGTCCGGACGCCGCCGGGCGCGCATCGAAGCTTTCGACCGGAGGTGAGTGGTGCTACGGCCGTGGGCCCGGGACGTCATGCGTTCCCGGGCCCGGCCAGTACCACCCCATCGGGGCGCAGTAGCTGATCGACATGCGGTGCGGACATCCTCCCCAAGTCTGTCGCTCACGCTCTGTCGTCCTGCCTCGCGACGTCCCCCCAGTGCGTCGCGTCCGGCATGAAGCCCTGCGCTTCCCTCTCGGACGGCGCCTCCCCCGAAGGCCGCCCACTCAGAAAGACACGCCCTCCCCGCGATGATGACGTGACCGGACGCCGATTCTTCGCCGACACTTTCAGAGTTCACTCCCTCACCCCTGGGGTATCGCCGCCACCAGGGACTTGACCCTGGTCTGCGCACTCCATGTCCTCGGCGTTACCTACGATATGAACCGTTGCCTACGAAATATCGTGCGCAACGGTTCATATCGTGCGCGCGAAGGAACCCACACGCCATGCAGGCGGACAAGTCGTGCGCGACCGTGCAACTCGTGCGCGCGAGGGGGCGTTCCGCGTTGCGGTGGGAGTTGCTCGGCCCGAACGCCGCGCACGGCATCGACCACGACCGGCACCTCGTCGCCACTGGAGCCGTGGTGTTGGAGTTTCTCAGTTCAGCTCAGTTCCGCTCAGATTGGTTCGGTTCGGGCGCCGCGCATCGCGACTCCGGCCTGTTGCGTGTGGACTCCCGCCCGGTTTGAGTCATCTGTAGCGCTCGACGCGCTCGGAAGCGGGGGAGAAGCCGTCGAGCGCTACATTCGACTCACGCACGGAGGCAGGGAGTTCCTCGAGTGAGGGCAGGGGCGCCTTGCCCGAGGCCAGGAGTGCCGTGATCGCGAAAATCAGCCACTCGAGGTGAACCGCAGGGCACTCTGGCCCCGCCGAGTGGTCGATCCTTGCGACGGACGTGAACGCCCCAGACGATGAGCGTGACCAACACGCGGGCCATCGAGTACTGGGTCGCCCGCAGCGGAAAGGAAGCAGCCTTGCGCGGATGGGAGGCTGCCCGCCTCCGAGGGGAGGTCGTCCGCGAGAGCCGCCACTTCGCGAGAGCCGCGCCGTCCTCATGGTCAGGGCCGCGAGGTTCTTCTGTCAGGACCTCGGCGTCTCCTCCTGGGGAGGCGGCGGTGGCGGAGGAGTCCACCCCTGCGGAACCCATCCTTGCGGAGCCGATCCCTGCGGAGGCTGTCCTTGCGGCGTCCAACCCTCGGGAGGCGCAGCAGGTGACGATGCGGGAGCCGGTGAGGACGTCGCGGGGGGTGGGGCCGGCGTGGATTCCTCTGCCAGATGGCCCCAATAGGGTGAGGACGCGGTGGGTGCCGTAGCGGGAGCCGGGTATCCCTCCGCCGGGTAAGGAGGAGGCGGCGGGAACCACGCCGGCGGTGGCGGCGGCGCGGCTGCGGCGAGTGACGGCGTCCATACCTCACCCGGGGCGGGCACGGACGCGAACCCTTGCGCCCACACGTCACCGTGCGCATCCCGGAGCTCGGGACGGCCGGTCTGCTCGCGCCGGCGGCCTTCGCGTGACCGGTCGAGCTGGCTGACCGCCAGGCGCCGGGCGTGGCCGGCTTCCAGATGCGCGATGCCGGGCTCGTCGATGAAGGCGGCGGTGAGGACGCTCATCCCGGCCAGACCGAGCCGGCGTTCCAGCGGGCCCTGTTTGACCTTCACCGACAGCACCCGGGGGTGCGGCACCACGGTCTGGGTGCGGGTGATCCATCCGGCGCGGGCGGCGAACACCTGATCATCGTGCGCGTATCCCTGCCAGCGCCAGGCCAGCGGGTCCAGCCAGCGGGCGCGCTCCGGCGTCCGGGTGAAGGTGAGCCGTTCCAGATGCAGGCCAGGCCACAAGGCCGCGAGCGCGATCTGGATCTGCTGCGGCGTCCCGATCGGCAGGTACACCGTCGAGGTCGACGGCTCGTCGGAGGAGGTGAGGTCGCCGATGCCGAGAATACTGATCTTGAGCCGGGCGCGGCCGATCCAGCGCCACAGCAGCGGCTGCTCGATGGTCAGCGACTGCACGCGGTGAACCGGGATGGTCTGCGAGCGCAACGTCGCCAGGCCCCGCGTGATCCGCAGGCCGGCGGGGGTGGCGGCCAGCGTGTAGTTGAACTGGCCGATCAGCTGCTTCGACAGGTAGCCGACGAGCGCGAGGCCCAGGCCGATCACGCCGCCGCCGATGGCGACGATCGGCCAGTCGAATACGAGGGTGCCCAGCGCGGTGATGCCCAGGCCGATCAGCAGAGAGGCCAGCTGCAGCGACAGCAGGGTGCTGAGCAGGATCTCCGACGGGGTGAGGCGGATCAGGATCCGGTCGCCAACGCCGGAATCGTCCCAGGCCGACGTGGTGCGCGAGGAGTCCGCGGTGGTGGTGTGCCGGCCGTGGGCGCGCGCCATCACGTAGTCGCGGACGGCCGTCGCCCGGGCGCGGCTGAGGAATGACAGGGTGATGCCTTCGTCGACGCCCACATCGATCTTGACCTGGGCCAAGCCGAGGATGCGTGCCGCGAAGGGCTGGGTGATGTCGACCGACTGGATGCGGCTGAACGCGATCCGCTGGCTGGCATGGAAGGCGCCGGTGTTCTCGCGGCGCACTTCGTGGTCGTCGATGATGAACTTGGTCGTCCACCAGCCCCAGTACCCGGCGCCCAGTGCGATGAGCAGCGCGCCGACCGGGATCAGCAGGGCCAGCGGCACCTGCTGGAGCAGCTCGGCGGGGGAGCCGAGATCCTCCCACCACGGATCGCCCTGCGGGAGCGAAGTGATGGCGAACCATCCGATCGCGACGACGCCGATCCACAGGTTGACCAGCGGGCTGAGCGGATGCATCCGCTCCTCGATCGCCGGCTTCTTCTGCTCGGTCACAGGCCCGAACCCTCGGCGTCGCTGAGCTCGATCATCAGGTCGCGCAGTTCCTTGGCCTCGTCGGCGGGCATGCCCGGCACGCTGGCATCGGTGGAGGCGCTGGCGGTGACGAACTCGACGTTGGCCAGGCCTCGGGCGCGCAATAGCGGCCCGGCGGTGACTTTGATGGTCTGCATCCGGCCGAACGGCACGATGGTCAGCGACTTGAACATCAGCCCGGAGACGACGCACAGGTCGTTGTCGCGCTGCGCCCAGCCGTAGGCCGCGACCACACGGGGCGCGCGCAGCCACAGCCACAGCCACCAGATCAGGCCGGCCGCCGCGACGCCGAACGCGGCCCATTTGACCGAGTCGAGCAGGAACCAGATCGCGAGCGAGCCGGCGACGGTCGGCGGCAGCAGCCAGGCGGACGCGTTAATGCGCTTGACCGTCGTCAGCTTGGGCGACACCCGGCGCCAGGCGTCCGATGGCGGCGCGAACGGCTCCTCGATGCCCGCGGGCATGCCGTCGAGACTCGGGTCGGGGAGGAACGGCGGACGCCCCGCGCTCGGCGGTTGCTCGGTCGCGTCGAAGGAAGCCGGCGCGGGGTCAGTGCTGATGAGTGGGGACGGCGCCTGCGGCGCCGGGTCGGGGTAGGGGGTCGGCTCGCTCATCGGCTCCGCTTGCACTTCGCGTCGACGCCGCCGAACATCACCACGCCCTTGAGCACGATGGTCGGTGCACCCGGGGCGGGGCTGATCTTCTTGACCTCGGTGCCACCGAACAGCGCGATGGTCTCGTTGCGGACGTTGACCCCTTCGGGCACCAGGATCTCGACGCCGCCGAACGCGCAGAACACATTGAGTTCGACGACGTCGGAGGTGAAAGTTGCGTCGCGGAAGTCGAACTTCGAACCGCCGAAGAGCGTCAGGTTCGACACGTTGCGGCGCACCCGCCACGTGCCCGAGCGTTCCATGCCGCCGAAGATCGCGAACGTGGTCTCGGCGTCCTGGCTGCTGTTCGACCGGTCGACGGCCGGTCCGGCCGCCGCGCTGAACGCCCCCACGGCGCGGCCCTGGTTGGTGCCGGGCACCAGGTCGGCGGTGAGGGAACGCAGGTCGTCGAACGTCTTGGCCTCCAACGCCTGCGCGAGGCGGACATCGTGCTCGTCGCGGGTGAGGCGTCCCTCCGCGTAGGCCGCCGACAGCAGGTCGGACACGATCGCGCGGTCGCTGTCGCCGGCGCGCATATGGCCGGGGAAGCGGGGTGTATCGGGGACGGGAGCGTTCATGACCTCAACGCTAACCTTCCGCGCGCGAGCCCGCGAGCGTACCGACCGTAGAACGGGGAGCGACCCGGGGACCCCCTGAGCCACTGATGGCAGGCGAGGCTCAACATGCGCGGGCTCGCGGTTGTTGGCTAGACTGACGCAGGTCGCGCGAGCGGCATCGCGGGCGTAGCTCAATGGTAGAGCGCCAGCTTCCCAAGCTGGACACGCGGGTTCGATTCCCGTCGCCCGCTCCAGACCGGGCCGATCCTTGGTCCTTCAGCGAACATTCCATGAGATAAAACCCGTGCCTGCTGTGCCCGCGCCCCGGTGAGGGCCATGATGGGGATGGGAGCAGGTCGTGGACGCGCCCAGCGGAGTTGCTGGGCGGCCGCGTTGGAGGAAGGGAGCCCCATGGATTACGTGGCCGACATCAAGAAGTACACCGACACCGTCGACGAGAGCGCGGTGGAGGCGATGGCGAAGACCTATCGTCTGGTGCTGAGCAAGACCGACTCGGCGGTGGTCGCGTTCAGCGATCCTGAGGAGTTGGAGACGGTCAAGAAGAACTTCCTGATCAAGAAGCTCGGATTGACCGCTTCCGACGATCTGGACGCCGGCATCGCCGCGGTCGGAGCGAAGATGAAGGGCGCCAGCCGCAAGAGCCGCCTGACCGTCTACTACCTGCTCGCCGATCACTTCGGGAAGCTGAGCGTCTTCAAGTAGAAGACAGCGACACGTGCGTGGGCATCGGGGCTGACATTCCGATGCCCACGTTTTGTCAGAGGCGTGAGGCACGCTGCCGAATAGATGGGACCTTCCGCAAGGAGGCAAGGTCTTTGCGCCGGGCGGCGATCTGATTCAGTCGAGCTTGCCGAGCACCTGCTCGGCAAGGGTCTCACCGATCGGCAGCGCCGAGGTCGCGGCGGGCGAGGGTGCGTTGCAGACATGCAGCTGGCGGCGGGAGTCGCGCAGCAGGAAGTCCTCGATCGAGGTGCCGTCGCGGCCGATCGCCTGGGCGCGGATGCCGGCCGGGTAGGGCAGCAGGTCGGCCACCGTCAGTGACGGGCAGTACTTGCGGACGAGCTCGAGGTAGCCGCGCTTCGACAGCGAGTTGCGCATCTCGGTCAGGCCGGTGCCCACGTAGCCGGGCGCGAACTTCCACAGGCCCGAGAAGGTGGCCAGGCTCGCGACGTCGCGCAGGTTGATCGAGCCCTTCGGGTAGCCCTCGCGGGCCAGGCCCAGCACCGCGTTCGGCCCGACGGTGACGCGTCCGTCGATCATCGGGGTGAGGTGGACGCCCAGGAACGGCAGCGCCGGGTCCGGCACCGGGTAGATGAGGCGCTCCACGATGCCGCGCCGGTCGGCGGGCAGCTGGTAGTACTCGCCACGGAACGGGACGATGCGGAAGTCCACCTCGAGCCCACCCATCCGCGCCACTCGGTCGGCCTGCAGGCCGGCGCACGCGACGAGGGTGCGGGCGGTGATCGTGCCGCAGTCGGCTTCGACATGGACCGCGCCGGAGCGCTCGTCGATGGACCGCACCTGGGCCCGGGTGATCACCTGACCGCCGGCGGCCTTCACGTCGGACGCCAGCGCCCGGCACACCTCGCGGTAGTCGACGATGCCGGTGGCCGGTGACAGCAGCGCCTCGGTGCCTTCGACGTTCGGCTCCATCTCGCGCAGCTCGGAGCCGTCCACCCGGCGGAGTTCGATGCCATTGCTGGCGGCGCGCCCTTCCAGCGCGTGCATGCGCTCGACCTCGACGGGGTTGGTCGCCACCACCAGCTTGCCGACCACCTGGTAGGAGATGCCGTGCTCGTCGCAGTAGCGCTTGGTGGCGGCCTCACCCGCGCGGCACAGGCGCGCCTTGAGCGATCCGGGCGCGTAGTACAGGCCCGCGTGGATCACGCCCGAGTTGTGCGACGTCTGGCCGCTGGCCACATCGTCGGCCTTCTCCAAGACGGTGACCCGGCTGCCGGGTCGTTGGTCGAGGATCGCCTTCGCCGTGGCGAGCCCGACGATTCCTGCACCGATGATGACAACGTCTTCCATTACTTTCCCCCTGTGAGATGAGTACGCATGCCGGCGACCACACGGTCGAAGGCCGCCTGCGGAATGTGAACCGAGACCCGGCGCACCGCGTCCGGATCGACCCGGATGACCCGGTTGACGCGCACTTCGCTGGGCCGCCGTTTCTGGTCCCAGTCGCCGGTGCCGATGTCAACCCAGTAGCGGCCGGCCCGGGCTTCCTGGGCGGCGTCCCGGTCGTGATCAACGCTGGTGAGTTGCAGGCCGAGCAGCCAGCGCCCATCCACGCCGACGATCAGGACCGGACGGTCCTTGCCTTGGGCGTGGTCCTCCTCGTACGGCACCCACGTCCACACGATCTCGCCCGGATCGGCGGCGGCGTCGCGTCGCGGGCCGTAGCTGGTCCGCGGCATGCCCTGGTAATCACCCGGGTAGGTGGCCGAGCGGCGGGGCTCCGTCCGCTGAGGCCGGGCCGGGCCGGGGGCGCGGCGGTTGACCGGCGCCGGGGTGGGCGAGAGCAGGGTGCGCAGGACGGAGCGCACCAGCCCCGTGAGCGAGGGTGTTTTCATCGATACCTCGGTAGTGGGCCGTAGAACACGCCGGACGCCTCGGTGACCGGCGGTGGTTCGGGGTGCCGGCGGGCATGCCAGCGTTGGAAGAAGCCGCGCACCGACGGCAGCCACAGCAGTCCCGCTCCGGTGGCGATCGGCAGGATTCCCCACGTGGCGAGGGGGTTGATCATCAGCGCCAACAGCGACACGGCGACCGCGATCAGGCCGGCCCGCCGCGTCCAGCCGTAGCCGTGCCAGGCATAGTGAGCCGCGATCACGCTCGCCACCGCGATCAGCATCGCGATGGTGAACAGCGCGGTGACCATCAGCACTCGCAGCAGGGCGCCGGGTTCGGTCGGCACCACGCCATGCAGCCAGGCGGCCTGTTCGAAGGTGTCGATGCTCAGCCAGAAGGCCCACAGCAGCCCGGCCATCACCAGCGCGACGCCCAGGTGCAGCAGGACCGACGCGGCCCAGACCGCGATCGGACGCCGCGGCTCGCCGGTTTTTGGGTCGATGCTCGCGTCGGTGGGCGCACGCAGGGTCGCGATCGCGGGTGCCTCGGCAGCCGTCTGATCGCTCATGCGCGCCAGATTACTGGGTCCGGGAACGCCGACGGCCGGCGCGGTGCCGCGATGGGCAGCCGCGCCGGCCGTCAAACGACCGGGTAGGTCAGGCCTTCTTCATGGAGCCGGACTCCAGGAAGCGGCGGTGGAAGCCGTGCGCTTCGGCGAGGTCGTGCGGCGTGTGCGCGCCGTTCGCCTTCGCGTTCGCCTGCTCGAGGTATTCCTCGAGCAGCGGACGGTAGTCCGGATGCGCACAGTTGGCGATGATCTTCTTCGCCCGCTGCTTCGGCGACAGGCCGCGCAGATCGGCCAGGCCCTGCTCGGTGATGATCACCTGCACGTCGTGCTCGGTGTGGTCGTGGTGGCTGACCATCGGCACGATCGCCGAGATGTCACCGTTCTTGGCCAACGACGGCGACACGAAGCAGGAGATGTAGGCGTTGCGGGTGAAGTCGCCCGAGCCGCCGATGCCGTTCTGCATCCGCGAGCCCATGATGTGGGTCGAGTTCACGTTGCCGTAGATGTCCGCCTCGATCATGCCGTTGCAGGACACCACGCCGAGCCGGCGGATGACCTCCGGGTTGTTCGAGATCTCCTGCGGGCGCAGCACGATGTGCCGTCCGTAGTGCTTGGCGTTGTCGTTCATCCGGGTGGCCGCCTCGGGCGACAGCGAGAACGCGGTGGCGGACGCGACCAGCAGCTTGCCGGAGTCGATCATGTCGACCATGCCGTCCTGGATCACCTCGGTGTAGGAGGTGAGCCGTTCGAACGGGCCGTTGTTGAGGCCGACGAGCACCGCGTTGGCGATGTTGCCCACACCGGACTGCATCGGCAGCAGATCCTTGGGCATCCGGCCCTGCTTGACCTCGTTGGCCAGGAAGTCCAGCAACTCCTCGGCGATCGTCTTGGAGTCTTGGTCCAGCGGCTTGAACGGGGTGTTGCGGTCTTCGGCGTCGGTTTCGATGACGGCGACGACGCGATCCCAGTCGATGTCGTAGTAGCGCGAGCCGATCCGCTCACCGGGCGAGTTGATCGGGATGGCCTTGTTGGAGCCCGGCAGGCCCATGGAGTAGATGTCGTGCATGCCCTCCAGATCGAGGGACTGCCACGCGTTCACCTCGAGGATGATCCGCTGGGCCTTCTCCAGGTACACGTTGTTGTTGCCGACCGAGGACGACGGGATCGCCGTGCCCTCCTCGGTGATCGCGGTCACCTCGATGACGGCGACGTCCAGTTCGCCCCAGAAGCCGGCGCGCACCTGCGGCCCTGAATGGGACAGGTGAACGTCGTTGTACTCCGAGACGCCGGCGTTGATCTTGTTCCGCATGATCGGATCCGACTGGTACGGCATGCGCATCGAGATGCCGTCGACGGCGGCGAGGGCGCCATCGTGCTCCGGTGCGGTCGAGGCGCCGGTGTAGGAGGCGATCTTGAACTCCTCGCCCCGGTCGTGCGCCTCCTTGATGCGGGCGGCCAGGGCATCGGGAAGAGCCTTGGGGTAGCCGGCACCGGTGAAGCCGGAGAACCCGACACGATCACCGTTGTTGATGAACTTGGCGGCCTCCTCGGCCGACATCACCTTGGAGCGGTACTTGTCGCTAGCAATGCGTGACATCCATTTCCTCCCTGAAATGCTCGGTGGGCACACAGTAGCCAAAGACCGCCCGCGTGTGCGCATCCGTGAGTCCGGACGCCGCGGGCGGCCCTTGAACGTGGGTCAGGCGAGCGTGATGCGCTGCTTGAGGCAGTGCACCTGCCCGGGCAACAGCGTGATCGCGTCGCCGAGGACGTTGCCAGCCTCGATGCAGACGAACTTCGACCACTCGTCGTCACCGATGTCGGCCACCTCGGCGGCCTTCTCGGCCCACGGGTTCCACACGATGGTGTTCGCCGAACCCGACTTGCTGATCACCAGCTTGCGGCCCAGGCCCGGATCGTCGACGACGACATCGGCGGTGCTGGAGTAGACGCGGTCGGTCTCGCCGGTGAGGGTGAGCGGGCCGTCCTGGGTCTCGGTCTGCCCGGTGAGCTTGTCGAGGTAGCTGGAGCCCTCCAGCCCGGTGATGGTCACGTTCTGGACATCGCTGACGGCCACGTAGGTGTGCAGCGCGCCGTCGAAGGTGATCGGCTCGTCGCCGACATTGGTCACCTCGAGCTCCACCCGGACGTACTCGGGGGTGAACTTGGCCCGCACGTAGGCGCGATACGGGTGCGGCCAGTTGTCCTGCTGGCCGGTCATCGCCTCATCGAGGCTGTATTCGACGATCAGACGGCCGTCACGATCGAGGGTGTCCTTGGTGTCGGACAGATGCCAGGTGTGCAGGCGCGCGAAGCCGTGCGACGGCTGCAGGTCGCCGCTGCTGCCCGGGCCGAACCACGGGAAGCAGACCGGGACGCCGCCGCGGACGGGCTGACCATCGGCGAACCACGATTTCTCGCTCAGCCACAGCACCGGGGCCGCGCCGTCAGGTTGCCAGGACCATACTTGCGCGCCGTGTTCGAACACGCCGTAATGCCCGGAACCCGGCTTGGCCTCGACGCCTCGAAGCGGGTTCGTGGTGATCTCATACGCCATTGGAAAGACCTCCTCGTTGTCCTTGAACCTTGACCCTAGCCCTCCGCAGAGGGCCGTGCACCCCCGTAGGGAAAACCTTTCGGGGGCCGGTCTTCGCGGTCGCGGATCAGCCGAGCGCGGCGGTCGGGCGCAGCACCAGTCCGGTGCGCAACTTCGGGGTGAAGAAGGTCGACTTGGGCGGCATCAGCAGGCCTTCGCGGGCGGTGCGCTCGATCTCCTCGATCGAGGTCGGGCGGATCAGCACCGCGGCGGCGACGGCACCCGAGCGCACCAGCGCGGACACCTCGTCGAGGCCGTGCTGGTAGTTCACCTCGGCGCTGCTGGCGGCCAGCGTGTGCTCCAGCCAGGCCCCGTCGAGGGCCCGGACGCCGTCGAAGGCGCCCGCGCGCGGCGTCAGCCAGTGCGCGCCGCCGGGGGTGAGCAGGATGAGGCGTCCGGTGGCGGTCATCTCGGCCAGCGTCGCCGGCGTGGGATCGGCGGCCGGCGTCAACTCGAAGGTCGAGGCCAGCTCACTGGCCAGCTGCTCGGCGGTGGTGTTGGTGTAGATCCGATGGATCGCCTCGATGGACAGCTGCTCCTCGACGAGCTCGTTGACGAAGGTGAGGGTCAGCTCGGCGTCGGTCTGGTTGCTGCCGGACGCCGCGCGCACCTGGTCGCGGTAGGTGCGCGAGATGGCGTAGCGGTGGTGGCCGTCGGCGATCAGGACGTCGTCGGAGCCGACGATGGCACGGATCTCGGCGATCCGCTCCGGATCGGTGATCCGCTCGACGGCGTGCGTCACACCGTCGACGACGAGCGATCCGACCGGCTCACCGGGGGCGCGCAGGGCGTCGGTCAGACCGCGGGCCAGCGACAGGCCCCACACCGGCGAGAGGTTCACCGCGGTCGCGCGGGTCAGGTCGAGACGGTCGGTCTTCGCCTTCGGCGTGGTGCGCTCGTGCGGCAGCACGCCGCCCGCGCCCTCGTCGACCACCTCGAGCCCGCCGAGCACGCCGACGATCTCGCGGGCAGCCCCCGTGGCGTCGGTGAACGACATCCGGTACACGGTGAAGCTGGGCTGGTCGTCGGTCACCAGTGCCCCCTCGGCCAGCCAGGCGTTCAAGGTGGCGGACGCCTGCTCGTAGCGGTCCTCGCCGCCGCGCGGGACGTCCACGTGCACGATATTGCGCGGGTCGCGTGCGGCCAGTGCGTCCACGTCAGCGTCGCTCAGCACGTCATAGGGAGGCGCGATTACGGCGTCCAGGTCGGTCCCCGGGGCGTAGCGATGGGCGCGGAAGGGCTCGAAGGAAGGCATGAGGGCAAGCCTAAGGCACCCGTGCGCGAGGACGGCAGCGCCCGCCGCGCGGCTGAACGAGAGCCCACCCCGATCGGGGATGGGGGACGGTTCAGGGTCACGAGTCGTCTGTGAACGGTTGTCGCTTCGGGGAGCACGCACCAGACTGGAACGCATCCGAGCAGGAGGAGTGAGATGTCCGAGCAGAACAACGAGACGCCCCGTCCCGACGAGGACGCCGTCGTGGCCCCGGAGGCGGACGAGCACCTGACCGCCGGTGAGAAGTTCACCCCCGAGAAGCTGGGCGAGGCGGCGCTCAAATTCGCTGCCGAGACCGTGTACGCGGCCGCCGGTGTCGCCGACATGATCGCGGCCAAGGCCCGCGAGCTGTACGAGATCCAGCGTGCGCAGATCGCGGAGAAGACGCCCGAGGGGGTCGACCCGAACTTCCGCAAGATGGTGGATTCGATGCCCGACCAGTTCAAGGGTTTCCTCGACGAGGCGACCAAGGCCTACCACGAGATGGCCGAGCGCGGCCGGCATGCCGTCGCCGATCTGCAGAACCAGGTGGCCGCGGCGCGTGACGCCAAGCCGGAGAAGCCGGAGCCCGTCGGTGTGTTCGACCTGAACGACGACGCGGGTGCGGACGCCGAGGCGGCGGACGCGGTCGCGCCCGAGGAGCCGGTCGTGGACGAGCCGGTGGAAGATGCCGCCGAGGCCGCCCCGGAGACGGCACCCGAGGCGTCCGGAGCGCCCGAGGACGGCGAGCAGCGCTGAGGTTCCCGCGCGAGTTCAGCCGCAGGTGACTCCGGTGGCGTGCACCGGGCAGTAACCGTGCGGGTTCTTGACCAGGTACTGCTGGTGTTCGGCCTCGGCCGGATAGAACGGCATCGGCCCGGTGATCAGTTCGGTGGTCACCGGGCCGAACCCTGCCTCGGCGAAGGCCGCGGTGGAGCGGGCGAGCACGGACGCCGCGGCGTCCGCCTGGCCGGGTGAGGCGAAGATCGCCGACCGGTACTGCGTGCCGATGTCGTTGCCCTGGCGCATGCCCTGGGTGGGGTCGTGGTTCTCGAAGAACACCGCGAGCAGCTGCTCCAGGCTCACCTGGGCGGGATCGAAGCAGACCCGGACGGCCTCGGCATGGCCGGTGCGGCCCGAGCAGACCTCGGCGTAGGTCGGGTTCGGCGTGAAGCCGCCCTGGTAGCCGACCGCGGTGTTGGTGACGCCGGGCGTCGTCCAATAAAGCTTCTCGGCGCCCCAGAAGCAGCCGAGCGCGAGATGCACCACCTCGGATCCCGCGGGGGTGGCCAGGATGTCGCAGCCGAAGATCTCGTGACGGACGCCGGCGGGCAGGATCGGCTGATCGCGCCCGGGGAGCGCGACGCGCGGGTCGACCATGCGCGGGGTGTAGCGGGCCCAGGGATTGTTCATCGCTCCAGGGTAGACGGCGTCGGTTCCGGGGCGTCCGCACCGTTAGGCTGACCCCCATGACTGCCGCCTTCGCTCCGGGCTTCTACACGACCTCAGCCGACGCCGCGTCCGTGTCGGGCGACTGGCGGCTGGCCGGCTGGACGCCGAAGGTGCTGCGGCTGCCCGACGAACTCGGCGCCCACGCCCGCCGTGAGGTGCTGCTGGAGTTGGGGCGCGCGCTCGGCGCGGCCGATCCCGTCCTGAACACGGGCGCCCTCGATGCCGCACTCGGACGCCTCGAGCCGCAGACCGTCGTGGTGTGGGCGCGCGGCGCCGCCTTCGCCGACGAGCATGCCGCGGTGTGGTCGTCGCTGGCCGACGTCTTCGTCGCGCGCGCCCGGCGCGCGCCTGCGTTCGCCGTCGTCCTGGCGGGCGCCGACAAGAAATCCAAGGAGAGGGACCGGTGAGCCGGATGAAGAAGACCATCGGACGCCGCGGCGCGATCGCCCTGTTCGCCGCCGCGGGCGTCGTCCTGTCCGGCTGTGCCGGGGCCCCGACCGTGGGCGGGACGTCCCCGAGTGCCGCCGCGCCCGCCGAGAAGGTGCTGGAGATCGGGATCGCGCAGATCGTCGACCATCCCTCGCTGAACTCGCTGCGCGAGGGCTTCAAGGAGGGCATGGCCCAGGCGGGCTACGCCGACGGCATCCAGGTGCGCTACGAGAGCCGCAATGCGGCCGGCGACATGAGCACCCTCACCTCGATTGCCGCGTCGTTCGAGGCCAAGGACCTGGTGGTGGCCATCGCCACCCCGACCGCCCAGACGATGGCGCAGAGCATCACCGACAAGCCGATCTTCTTCGCCGGCGTGACCGATCCGGTCGGCGCCAAGCTCGTCGAATCGCTGGAGGCGCCCGGCGGCAACGTCACCGGCACGTCCGACTACCCGCCGGTGGCCGACCAGTTGGCGCTGATCCGCGACATCGCCCCCGACGCGAAGACGATCGGGCTGCTCTACAGCTCGGCCGAGACCAACAGCCACATCCATGCCGAGCTGGTCAACCAGGTGGCGCCCACGCTCGGCTTCGAGGTGAAGGAGGCGACGGTGGCGAACTCGTCCGAGGTCGCCCAGGCCGCCGAGTCGCTTCGTGACGTGGATGTCTTCTTCGTCGGCACCGACAACACCATCGTGTCGGCGATCGAGTCGGTGGTGCAGGTCGCCGAGACCGCCAAGATCCCGCTGATCGTGTCCGACCCGGACTCGGTCCCGCGCGGTGCCGCCGCGGCCTACGCCGTGGACTACCGCGCCCAAGGCGTCCAGACCGGCCGGATGGCCGCGGACATGCTGAAGTCGGGCCGCACCCCGGCGAGCGTCCCGGTTGAGCGGGTCAAGGATATGAAGCTGTCGGTGAACCCGGCCGCCGCGCAGCGGATGGGGATCACGATTCCTGAGATGGTCCTCAAGCGGGCCGACCATACGATCGACTGAGCTGGCCCGGGCGGTTCGTCCGCGGGCGGTTCAGGCCGCCGGGCGGGCGAGGCCGTCCACGCGTTCGGCGTTCGGCAGGCTGAGCAGGGACGCCGCGGTGAGGAACAGCTTCGAGCCGCGGATTCCCGAGCCGATGCACAGCCAGGTGGTGTCGGCGACCGCGCCGTCGACCCACACCGGCCAGTCCGCGGGCGCGCCCACCGGATTGATCCCGCCGTACTCCATGCCGGTCGCCTCGACGGCGTAGTCCATCGGCGCAAACGACGCCTTGCGCGCGTCCAACCGGCGCCGGACCAGGCCGTTCACGTCAACGCGATGGGTGGCCAGGGTCATGCAGACGGCGTGCTTCTCGACGCCCGCGCGGGTGCCGCGCACCACGACGGCGTTCGCGCTGGCGTCCATCGGGACGCCGTAGGTCGCGCACAGCGTCTCGGTGTCGGCGTGCTCGGGATCGATGGCCGCCACCAGCGCGTCCAGGCCGATCGCCTCGATGGCTGCCGCGACCGGTGCGGCCAGCAGGTCGGGCCGGGTGAGTGCGGGGACGGCGTCCAGATGTCCGAACACGGGATTGCTCATGGCCCCAGTGTGGCGCCCGGGCGGGGTGAGGCCTGGTCCTGTCGAAATGTCGGACGCGGCTGTCACGATGCTGACGTCCGTGACACGCGGGCCATGACCGAAAGGAAGTCACCCCATGTCCCAGATCCTCAATCCCTACCTCACCTTCCCGGGCACCTGCGCCGACGCGATGAGGTTCTACGCGGACGCCCTGGGCGGCACGCTCACCCTGACCACGTTCCGCGAGTCCGGCATGGACATGGACGGCGTGATGCACGCCTCGGTGGACACCGAGTCCGGCTTCCATCTCTTCGCCAGCGACGACATGCCCGGCATGGGCCCGGAGTACGTCCACGGCAACAACATCCAGATCAGCCTGTCCGGCGACGAGCCCGAGCCGCTGCGCGCGATCTGGGCGGCGCTCGGCGAGGGCGGCCAGACCGTCGTCCCGCTGGAGGTCGCCCCCTGGGGCGACGAGTACGGCCAGCTCATCGACCGTTTCGGCATCGCCTGGCATCTCAACATCACCCCTGCCGCGAGCTGATCCCCGTCGGTTCGGCGCCCTCGGGT
Organism: Propioniciclava sp.; assembly: GCF_047602245.1. GTDB lineage: Bacteria > Actinomycetota > Actinomycetes > Propionibacteriales > Propionibacteriaceae > Propioniciclava. The sequence continues at coordinate 1,239,366 of NZ_JASGHT010000001.1, read as the reverse complement.
TGTGCCGGTTTTCGTTTGCTCGCGGGGATGTGAGGAGTATCGGGTCGGTACCCACGCTCGATACTTCTCACTTCGGTTTCAAGGGGTGCTCTTTACCCTTGTCGCAGGCGCCTCCGATCACCAGCGGACGCCGTCATCCGCAGTGGTGATCCACATGGGTGCGCTTCCTCTTGCCGCAAGCAAGTCCGATCGCCAGTAGGGGGTGGCGTCCCGCCCGGGGTCCGCACCGACGCCCGGGTTATGCACGGACGCCCGTCACACCGCCCGGCTCCGGCTCAGTCGCCCGGGCAGGAAACAGGGCGACAGCGCGGAAACCGGGCGACAAAGCCGCGGCCAGGCGACAGCGTCACCCCGCATCCGGATGCCACCGCTTCTTCGGCCCCCATCACGCCCAGTGCAGGCTCTTGGTCCGAACGCAAACCAAAATCCCGCACTGGGCCTCCGGGCATCAAGGGACGCCTCCATCTCACCCGGGGTGAGCGCGACGACGACGGAGCGTAGGCTCCGTCGTCGCGCCCTGCTTATTCGCTCCACGCGCATGCTGCAACCTATGCGCGACGACAACTTCTCGCGTTTGAGCGCGGAGCGTACGCTCCGTCGCCACCACAGCAGGCACGATCGCAGGCTTCGGCCCGTGTTGGCCTGGGGTTTGATGGCCCCGTCGGGGCCATTGGGTTGGTGATAGCCGCGGACTTGGTCGTGACCAGGGTCGGGGGTCACCACCGGCTGGGGCGTCGTGAGGACGGTGCCCGTGGGCCAGCCACGCGGGTGCCTTGGAGGACGCGTCCTTTGCCGCCTGGCTCCCGTGCATTCGCCCGGGTTCCTCCCCGGGCGAATGGGACTACGCCGGGCGTGTGTGCGTAACCCGGGCGAACGTGCCGGGGCCGGGCGGCGCGGCGTAGGCGATCGTGAACTCGGGCGAGGTGATCGGGACGCGATGTGGGCGAGGTGATCGGGACGCGGACGCGGACGCGGACCGGGGCGCACCCCGGGGAATACCCTCGGTGTTCCCGTAGTTGAGTCGGGTGAACTCAACTTGTCGATTGAGTCTGCTAGGCTCAACGCGAACCACCCGATCAATGGAGGTAACCCACCATGGCCCGTGCAGTCGGTATCGACCTCGGCACCACCAACTCTGTCGTCGCCGTTCTTGAGGGCGGCGAGCCCACCGTCATCCCCAATGCCGAGGGCGCCCGCACGACGCCGTCGGTCGTGGCCTTCGCCAAGGGTGGCGAGGTCCTGGTCGGCGAGGTCGCCAAGCGCCAGGCGGTCACCAACATCGACCGCACCATCCGTTCGGTCAAGCGCCACATGGGCACGAACTGGACCGTCGACATCGACGGCAAGAAGTACACCCCGCAAGAGATCAGCGCCCGTGTGCTGCAGAAGCTGAAGCGCGACGCCGAGGCCTACCTGGGCGAGCCGGTCACCAATGCGGTCATCACCGTCCCGGCCTACTTCTCCGACGCCGAGCGCCAGGCCACCAAGGAGGCCGGCGAGATCGCGGGCCTGACCGTTGACCGCATCATCAACGAGCCGACCGCGGCCGCGCTGGCCTACGGCCTCGACAAGGGTGACATCGAGCAGACCGTGCTCGTGTTCGACCTGGGTGGTGGCACCTTCGACGTGTCGCTGCTCGACATCGCCGACGGCGTGTTCGAGGTGAAGGCCACCAAGGGCGACAACCGCCTGGGCGGCGACGACTGGGATCAGCGCGTCGTCGACTGGCTGGTCACCCAGTTCAAGAACAACAACGGCATCGACCTGAGCAAGGACAAGATGGCCCGCCAGCGCCTCCAGGAGGCCGCCGAGCGCGCCAAGATCGAGCTGTCCAGCGCGCAGGAGACCCAGATCAACCTGCCCTACATCACCGCCGGCGCCGAGGGCCCGCTGCACCTGGACGAGAAGCTGACCCGTGCGGAGTTCCAGCGCCTTACCCAGGATCTGCTCGACCGCTGCCGCGCCCCGTTCAACAACGTGATCAAGGACGCCAAGACCACCGTCGGCAAGATCGACCACGTCATCCTGGTCGGCGGCTCGACCCGCATGCCGGCCGTCGTCGACCTGGTCAAGGAGCTGACCGGCGGCAAGGAGCCGCATAAGGGCGTCAACCCCGATGAGGTCGTGGCCCTGGGCGCGAGCCTGCAGGCCGGCGTCCTGAAGGGCGAGGTCAAGGACGTGCTGCTGCTCGACGTCACCCCGCTGAGCCTCGGCATCGAGACCAAGGGTGGCGTGATGACCAAGATCATCGAGCGCAACACCACCATCCCGACCAAGCGGTCGGAGGTGTTCACCACCGCCGAGGACAACCAGCCGTCGGTGATGATCCAGGTCTACCAGGGCGAGCGTGACTTCGCCCGCGACAACAAGTCGCTGGGCAACTTCGAGCTGACCGGCCTGATGCCCGCCCCCCGTGGCGTCCCGCAGGTCGAGGTCTCCTTCGACATCGACGCCAACGGCATCGTGCACGTCAACGCGAAGGACCTGGCCACCGGCAAGGAGCAGTCCATGACGGTGACCGGCGGCTCGGCGCTCGGCAAGGACGACATCGACCGGATGATGAAGGACGCCGAGGCGCACGCCGAGGAGGACCGCAAGCGCCGCGAGTCCGTCGAGATGCGCAACGAGGCGGACGCCCTCGCGTTCCGCACCGAGAAGCTGCTCAAGGACAATGAGGAGTCGATCGGTGACGACGTGAAGGCCCCGGTCCAGGAGTCCCTCGACAAGCTGAAGGAGGCCCTGAAGGGCACCGACAACGACGACGACGTGAAGGCCGCGATGAACGACCTGAACGAGAAGGCGTCCGCGATGGGCCAGGCGATGTACGCCGCCGCCCAGGCCTCGCAGGCCAGCGCCGGCGACGACCAGGCCTACACCAGCGAGGGCTCCGGCGATGCCGGTGCGGCCGGTGATGACGACGTGGTGGACGCCGAGATCGTCGACGAGGACAACGACAAGAAGTGACGCGCGGCCGGCTGGGTAGGCTCCGATGCCAGGACGCCTACCCAGCCGGCGCCGCACTCGAACGAGGAGCAGCAGCACTGTGACCGAGAACCCCACGGGTGAGAACTTCGACGCCCCCGACCAGTCCGCCGGCGATGCCGAGGAAACCACCTTCGAGGTGCCCGACGACCTGTCGTCGCTGACCGAAGAGGGCGCCCCCGTCGAACCGGCCGCCGGCCAGGCCGCGCCGCCGGCGTCCGCCGATGGTGATCTGCGCGCCCAGCTGGACGAGCGCACCGCCGACCTGCAGCGCCTGCACGCCGAGTACGTCAACTACAAGCGTCGTGTTGACCGTGACCGCGACGTGGCTCGTCAGCGCGGTGTCGAGCAGGTCGTCAACGACCTGCTGCCGGTGCTGGACGCCATCGAGATGGCCAAGCAGCACGAGGGGCTCGACGGCGGCTTCAAGCTGGTCGTCGACGCTTTGGAGAAGGTGACCGGCAAGTACGGCCTGGTCGCCTACGGCGAGGTCGGCGAGGTGTTCGACCCGACGGTCCACGAGGCGCTGATGGCGATGCCGATGGAGGGCGACCACACCGAGCAGGTCGTCGCGGCGGTGATGCAGAAGGGCATCAAGCTGGGCGAGCGCATCGTCCGCCCGGCCCGCGTCGGCGTCGCCGACCCGAACTGAGCCGTCCCACGAACCAGGAGAGGAGGCGCCGATGAGCACCAAGGACTGGCTTGAGAAGGACTACTACAAGGTCCTGGGCGTCTCCAAGGACGCCAAACCCGAAGAGATCAAGAAGGCGTTCCGCAAGCTGGCGCGCGAGAACCATCCCGACCAGAACCCGGGCAACGAGGCGGCCGAGCGCCGCTTCAAGGAGGTCTCCGAGGCCAATTCGGTGCTCTCGGACCCGAAGAAGCGCAAGGAGTACGACGAGCAGCGTTCGCTGTTCGGTGCGGGCTTCCGCTTCCCGGGTGGCGGCGGGCGTCCGGGCGGGTTCGGTGGGGCGTCCGGGCCGTCGATGGAGGACGTGTTCCGCAATGCGACCGCGGGCGACCAGAACATCTCCGACCTGTTCAGCAACCTGTTCGGCAACACCACCAGCCGGCGCACCACCCGGCAGCCGCGCCGCGGCACCGACATCGAGGGCGAGGTCAGCATCGACTTCACCCAGGCGGTCGAGGGCACCACGGTCTCCATGCAGACCGTGTCGGACGCCGCCTGCGCGTCCTGCCGTGGCACCGGCGCAAAGGCGGGCACCGTCCCGAAGGTGTGCACGTCCTGCCAGGGCTCGGGCATGAAGGAGGCCCGCTCGTCGTCGGGCTTCTCGATCGCCGAACCGTGCCCCGACTGCCGTGGCCGCGGCCTGGTCGTCGACGATCCCTGCCCCGACTGCCTCGGCTCGGGCCGCGCCCGTTCCACCAACACCATGCAGGTGCGGATCCCGGCCGGCGTCACCGACGGCCAGCGGATCCGGATCAAGGGCAAGGGCGGTGCCGGTGAGAGCGGCGGCGCGCCCGGCGACCTGTACGTGCTGGTCAACGTGCGCCCGCACCGGCTGTTCGGGCGCAAGGGCGACAACCTGACCCTGACGGTGCCGGTCACCTTCACCGAGGCCGCGCTCGGCGCCGAGATCGAGGTGCCCACCCTGAACGGGCCGCGGGTGCGGTTGCGCGTGCCGCCGGGCACCCCGAACGGGCGCACCTTCCGCGTCCGGGGCAAGGGGGTGCGCAAGTCCAACGGCGAGCACGGCGACCTGCTGGTCACCGTCGAGGTGCAGGTGCCGGCCACGCTGTCCAGCGACGCCACCCAGGCGCTGCGCGCCTACGCGGACGCCGTGGGCGCCACCGATCCGCGGGCCGCGCTGTTCCGCGGGTGAGCGACATGTCGGAGTTCCTGCCCGCCCGGATGGACGTGGACGCACCCCTGTTCACGGTGACGGTCGCCGCCCGGCTGGCCGATATGCACCCCCAGACCTTGCGCGGCTACGACCGCCTCGGCTTGGTGGTGCCTTCCCGCTCCAAGGGCCGCGGACGCCGGTACTCGCTGCGCGACGTCGCCCGGCTGCGGCACATCCAGACGCTGTCCCAAGACGAGGGCATCAATCTGGAAGGCATCCGGCGCATCCTGGCGCTGGAGGCCGAACTCGACGACGCTCAGGCCCAGATCGCCCGGCTGATCGAGATCGTGGCCTCCCGCTCCGAGGAGCCACGCGAGGGCGCGCGCACCTTTACCGCGGGCTATGGCACGGTCCATCTGGGCCGCACTGTCCGCGCCCGCTCGCCGCGGGCGCTCACCTCGGGGCGTTGACGTCCGGACCCGGAGACCCAGCCCGGCGCGGTGTGCCGGTCAGCGTAGGTGGCGCAGGAATCGGCCGGGATCGGCGAGGAAATAGCGCTCGTTGACCACCAGATCCAGGTCCTCCCACGGGCACCGGCTGAGGCCGTCGCCGTCCAGTTGCACGATGGTCGCGCCCGGCAGGGACGACAACACGGGGGAGTGCGTGGCCATCACGATCTGAACCCCCGGGTCGGCCAGCAGGTCGACGAGAATCGCGAGCGCGTGCAGGCTCGAGGTGAACGACAGCGCCGATTCGGGCTCGTCCAGCAGATACAGACCGGGGCGGATGCGGCCGCGTCCGTCACGCGTCTTGTCCTCGAGCACGGCCCGGAACGATTCCCCGTGACTCAGATGATGGAACGAAGGACCCGAGGAAGCCAGATAGGTGAACAACCCGTGCATCGTCTCGGCGCGCAGAAAATACCCACCCCGGCTGCCGCCCGCCCCGCGTACCAGTTGCAGGCATTCGGCCAAGGGCGATTCGGTGCGTGCCGTCGAGAATCGGGCGCCCGTGGAGCCGCCCTCGGGATTGAGCCCGTACACCTCGGCGATCGCCTCCAGGATGGTCGACTTGCCCGACCCGTTCTCGCCCACCAGCACCGTCGCCTGGCCCAGGTCGAGCCCGTCGGCCAGCAGCGCCGATACCGCCGGAATCCGGTAGGGCCACGCCTTGCGGTGCCACTGCGCGCCGGTGCGCGCCTCGACCCGGCGCACTGGACGCCCGACGCCGGCGATGGTCGGCTTCGCCATGGTTGCCCCCTCGTGTCTTCCGCTCTTCGGCCTGTCTTCGGTTCATCCTCGTCATCGACGACCTTAGGATGCGGCACCGACGATTTGCCGGGGCGGGCAAATCGGGCGACGCCAGCCGAGGCGAGCACCGGTGCAATACCGCAAAGGCGACGGTCACGTCACGATTGGTCCATCTGCCCGCTCACCCGGTGGGGAAACTCCGATCGGTGTGGTTGAATCTGCCCTGGGGGACAGGCTCGCGGTATTCGGCGAGCCCGCGTCGAGAAGGGGACCATATGAGTGGAACGGCGGCGTCAGCGAAGGTATGGCGACGTATCGGGTCGCTCGCTCGTGACGCCCTGTTGAAGTCACTCGCCCCGCTCGAACTCCGCGCCATCCTCGCCGATGTCGCGCGTTCGCGCGCCCTCGACCAGACCCCGGCCGACATGATCAAGCGCTGGCGTGAGGACCGCCTGCTGGCTCCGTCCTTGCTCGATCCGCGCGAGGCGTTGCCGATCACCGGCAAGCTGTGGGAGCTGACGCCCAAGGAGTTCGTCGGGGTGACGTTGTCTCAGCTCACCTCGCTCGGCTCCGGCGTCCACCTGGGCGGGCGCGGCCAGAACCGGGTGATCAGCACCATGCGGCTCACCGAGGTGCTCGCCGACCCGGTGCACGGGCTCGCGCTGGAGGCGTCCCGGCGCCGGCGCAACGGTCATTCCCGCGTCCATCTCGCCACGCACGCCCGCTGCACCCACGCCTGGGATTCCACCGAGGAGTCCTCGCACGAGCTGCGGTTCTCCCTGGTCTCCAGCGCACCGGACGGCGGCGGGCTGAGCACCGAGGCCGAACTCCTCGACCTGCACCTCGACTTCTGGCGCGAGGCGATCGGCGCCATCGTGCCCGGCGGCCGGATCGAGCTGTCGGTGTGGGATGCGACGCTCGCCGCGCTGGTCGCCGAGCGCGGCACCTGCGACGGCATCATCGTCATCGACGGTGACGCCCGCGGCACCAGTTCCGAGCGGACGCCGTGGCGCAACCCCTACGCGACCGCCGCGTTCCGGTTCGTCCTCGACGAGGACGGCCAGAGTGTCGAACTCGGCGACGGCGGCTTCGTCACCTGGACCCAGTCGCTCACCCGCAACCGCAAGGACCGCTGCCTGGTCTCGGGGATCAGCGTCGACGCGATCGTCGCCCACACCTGGGAGAGCGAGTAGTCCGCTACGACGCCAGCCAGGCCGCGTAGGCGTCGAAGCTGTACGGACGCCCCAGGAAGTCCTCGACCAGATCCGCGGCGTCCTTGCGCCCACCCTGGGCGAGAATCCGGTCGCGGTACCGGGTCGCGACGTCCACATCGAACAGATCATCGGGGTCGAACGCGCTGAACAGGTCCTTGGCGATCACCAGGCTCCACATGTAGGTGTAGTAGCCCGAGCTGTAGCCGGTCAGGTGGCCGAAGCTGGCCGGCATGCAGGTGCCGGGCAGGTAGTCGAACATCGAATAGCGCGCCTGCAACTCGGCGGTGCGGCCGGGAAGATCCTCCGGGTTCTCCAGGTGCAGGTAGTAGGACAGCGCCGCGTAGAACATCTGGGTGCGGGCGATGTAGCCCTTGCCGAAGTCGTCGGCGCTGCGCATCCGGTCCACCAGGTCGGCGGGAATCGGCTCACCGGCCGCGTCGCGCGCGAAGGTGCGCAGCACGCCGGCGTCCCAGGCCCATTCCTCGAGCATCTGGCTCGGCGCCTCCACGAAGTCCCATTCGGTCGCCACGCCGGAGAAGTCGACCCACTGCTGGGCGCCGCCGACCAGGTGATGCACCAGGTGCCCGAACTCGTGGAACAGGGTGACCACATCGCTGTGCTCCATCAGCCCGGTCGGGAAGTTGCAGACCAGGACGCCTTCGGGCAGCTGCTGCCCGGCGACCCCGTTGCTCAGCGTGAACTGGGCGGCGTGCTTGAACTTGCCCTCGCGGGGGTGCAGGTCGAGGTAGATCCGGCCCAGCGGCGCGCCGTCGTCGCGGCGGGCGACGTCGAAGGCGACCACGCTGGGGTGCCACACCGGCACCTGCACCGGCGTGTAGGCCAGGCCGAACAGGCGTCCGGTCACCTCCAGCAGTCCGGCGCGCACCCGGGCGGCGTCGAAGTAGGTGCGCACCCGCTGGGCGTCCACGTCGAGCCGCTCGCGGCGGTGCACCTCGGCGTAGTAGGCCACATCGGACGCCTCCACGCGGGCGGCGTCCGGGCGGTCGGCGCGCAACCGGTCCAGCAGGACGGCCACATCGCGGCGAGCGGGGCCCTCGGCGGCGTCGGCGATCTTGTCGATGAAGGCGGCGATCGCCTCGCCGGAGCCGATCATCTTCACCTCGGCGTCGAAATCGGCCCAGTTGGCGTAGCCGAGCAACGCGGCGTACTCGGCGCGCAGGGCGAACAACTCGTGCAGCACCGGCACGTTGTCGGGGTAGCCGATGGTCAAGGACGCCTCGTGCAGCGCCCGGCGGGCGTCCGCGTCGTGCGCGAAGGTGCGGAACGGGATCGAGTCCGGGTAGTCGGTGGTGATCGTGACCAGGCCGTCGTCGGCGGCCGGGTGGGCGTCGATCCAGTCCTGCGGCATCCCGGCGAGCTGGCCGGGGGTGACGGTGATCGAGCGGGTGCCCTCGCGGATGGTGCGCGCGAAGGTCTGGCCGAGCACGGTGAGCCGGTCGTCGATCTCCTTGATCCGGGCCCGCACCTGTTCGCCGGCGGCCACACCCGAGCGCCGGAACGACCGCAGCGTGTGCTTCAGCAGCCGGGCCGCGTCGGCGTCCAAGCCCTCGGCGTCCAGCCCGGCGAAGACGGCGTACAGCTCGGTGTCGAGACCCAACTCACTGGACAGCTGCCGTGCGGCCAGGGCGGCCTGCTCGGCGGCGGCGCGCACCTCGGCGTCCGGGTGCACCTCGCTGAACAAGGACGCGCGCGCGGCGGTATTGCTCAGCGCGACCGACACCTCATTCCACGCGGTCAGCGCGTCGAGGGCGGACGCCGGCGGCGCGGCCTTGAGCGCGGCGGCCCCGGCGCGGGCGGCGTCCAGGGCCTCGTCGCTGGAGCGGGTGATCCAGGGGTGGTAGGCGTCGGCGGCGGGCAGGGTGAGGGGGGTGAGGTCTGTCACGCGCCCACCCTACCCACGGCGGCGACGAGCGGTCAGGGGCACGCGGCATCGTTCGGTGCGACAATGGGTTCTTTGGGCCGAGCCCGGGGAAGAGGAGCGTCATGCAGTCGGAGAAGCGCGCAGACACGGGCGCGGACGCCTCGGGCGAGCGAATGGGCACGCCGACGGTGGCCGGACGACTGTCGCCGGCGTTCGGCGTCCTCGCGGTGGTGCTGCTGGCGATCAACCTGCGCCCCGGCGCCACCTCGCTCGGGCCGGTGCTCGCCGAGATCCAGCAGGACCTGGGCATGAACGCGGCCGTGGCGGGGATGCTGACCGGCGCGCCCGGGTTCGGGTTCGCGATCTTCGGCGCGACGGCGGTCGCCCTCGGCGTCCGGGTCGGCTTGGCGGCAGGGTTGACGATGGGGGCGATCGCGGCGGCGGTGGGACTGCTGGGCCGCTCGGTGGTCGGCTCGGTGCCGCTGTTCCTGCTGCTCACCGTGGTCGCGTTCGCGGGCATGGCGATCGGCAACGTGCTGGTGCCGGCCTACATCAAGAGCCGCTACCCGTCGCGGATCGCCTCGGTGATGTCGGCCTACACCGTGAGCCTGGCGATCGGGGCGACGAGCGCGACGATGCTGTCGGCGCCGATCGCCCATCTTCCGGGCAGCAGCTGGCGGGTCTCGCTCGGCATGTGGGGGGTGGTCGCGGCGGTGGCCGCCGTCCCGTGGCTGGTGCTCGCGGTGCGGGAGCGCCGGCGGCGGGCGTCCGGCGAGATCGGCCCGCGGGTGTCCGGGTCGGTGTTCGCGGTGATCCGCTCGCGCAAGGCGCTCGCGCTGGCCTTGTTCTTCGGCATGCAGTCGATGCACGCCTACATCCAGTTCGGCTGGATCGCGCAGCTCTACCGTGACGGCGGTCTGCCACCGACCTACGCCGGCGCGATGGTGTCGCTGCTGGCCTCGCTGGGCATCCCGGCCGGGTTCGTGATGCCGTGGGTGGCCGCCCGGGTGCGGGATCCGCGCCCGCTCGTGGTCGCGCTGTTCGTCTTCATGGTGTCGGGCTACCTGGGGGTCTGGCTGGCACCCACGACCATGCCGTGGCTGTGGGCGATCCTGATCGGCCTGGCCGGTTGCGCGTTCCCGCTCGCGATGACGCTGATCACCGCGCGTACCCGGGATCTGCACATCACCACCCAGGTGTCGGGGTTCACCCAATCTGCGGGCTACCTGCTCTCGGCCGCCGGCCCGCTGCTGGTGGGCGTGCTGCTGCAGGTCACCGGTTCGTGGACGGCCCCGATGATCTTCCTGCTCGGGTGCGCGGTGGTGTTCCTGATCGCCGGGCTGCTCGCGGCCGGTCCGGGTTTCGTCGACGACGAACTCGCCCAGGCCTCCGCCGTGGATGCCGGGGCGAGGTAGCCGATGCGCACCGAGGACGCCCGCGGCCGGGTCCTGCTCGCGGCCGGCCTGGTGCCAGTGGGGCGGGTGGCGTCCTACGGTGACCTGGCGCGCATCGTCGGGATCGGCCCGCGCCAAGTGGGCGCCATCATGGCGACCTGCGGTCCGGGGGTGCCCTGGTGGCGGATCGTCGGGCACGACGGCGTGCTGGCCCCGCTGGAGAAGGCGCGCCCGCACTGGGAACGCGAGGGCATCGAGGTGCGCCCGGACGGCCGCGGCTGCCGGATGCGGGTCTACCGGGCCGATATCGCCGAGCTGGCCGACGAATACCGCTTCGCGCTCGCCGAACGGGGCTGAGCGGCGGCGTCCGGGGCCAGCGTGGGGTCGGCGAGACGGTGTTGCCGTGCGGGCGGCGCGCGCTGCGGAACGGTGGAATACTGGACCTCGGAAGCAAGTTGAGTCTGGTGATATCAACTTCGCCCCGAACCTAGGGAAGGACCGTTCGTGGACACTGCCAAGCTCACCACCAAGAGCCGCGACGCCGTGAGCGCCGCCCTGCGTCACGCCCTCACCCAGGGCAACCCGCAGGCCGAACCCAGCCACCTGCTGCACGCGCTGCTCATGGTCCCCGACAACACGGTCGGCGCGCTGCTCAGCGCCGCCGGCGCCGACCCGGCCGCGATCGATTCCGCCGCGCAGGCCGTGATCGCCAAACTGCCCAGCTCGACCGGAAGCTCGGTCAGCCAGCCCGGCCTGTCCGGCTCGCTGGCGCGCGTGCTCGCCGACGCCGAGACCCGGGCGGCGAAGATGGGCGACGAGTTCGTCGCCACCGAGCACCTGCTGATCGCGCTCGCGACGGTGGCGTCCGATGTGCAAGCGGTGCTGCGGCGGGCCGGCATCACGCCCGAGAAGCTGACCACCGCGTTCAACGACGCCCGGGGCGGCAAGCGGGTCACCTCGGCCGAGGCCGAGGGCGGCGAGTCGGCCCTCGACAAGTACTCGGTCGACCTCACCGAGCGCGCCCGCGACGGCAAGCTCGACCCGGTGATCGGCCGCGACGCCGAGATCCGCCGCGTGGTGCAGGTGCTCAGCCGCCGCACCAAGAACAACCCGGTGCTGATCGGCGAACCGGGCGTCGGCAAGACCGCCGTCGTCGAAGGGCTCGCCCAGCGCGTCGTCGCCGGCGATGTGCCCGATTCGCTGAAGGGACGCCGCGTCGTCTCCCTCGACCTGGCCAGCATGGTCGCGGGCGCCAAGTACCGCGGCGAGTTCGAGGAGCGGCTCAAGGCGGTGCTGAACGAGATCAAGGAATCCGAGGGCCAGGTCGTCACCTTCATCGACGAACTGCACACCGTCGTCGGCGCGGGGGCGTCCGGCGAGGGCGCGATGGATGCCGGCAATATGCTCAAGCCGATGCTGGCCCGCGGCGAACTGCGGATGATCGGCGCCACCACCCTGGATGAGTACCGCGAGCGGATCGAGAAGGATCCGGCGCTGGAGCGCCGCTTCCAGCAGGTCTACGTCGGGGAGCCGTCGGTGGAGGACACCATCGCCATCCTGCGCGGCCTGCGCGAACGCTACGAGGCGCACCACAAGGTGCGGATCACCGACGGCGCCCTGGTCGCCGCCGCCCAGCTGTCCAACCGGTACATCACCTCGCGTCAGCTGCCCGACAAGGCGATCGACCTGATCGACGAGTCGGCGTCCCGGCTGCGGATGGAGATCGACTCCAGTCCCGAAGAGATCGACCAGCTGCGCCGCCAGATCGACCGGATGACCATGGAGCAGTTCGCCCTCGACAAGGAGCAGGACGCCGCCAGCACCGAACGGCGTGCGCGGCTGGCGTCCGACCTGGCTGATGCGCAAGAAGAACTGCGCGGCCTGGAGGCGCGCTGGGAGGCCGAGAAGCAGGGCCTGAACCGGGTCGGTGAGGTGAAGGCCGAGATCGACCGGTTGCGCGCGGACGCCGATCGCGCCCAGCGCGAAGGCGACCTGACCCGGGCCTCGGAGATTCTCTACGGCCAGATCCCGGCCCTGGAGGGCGAACTGGAGAAGGCGTCCGCCGAGGACGCCTCGCGCGCCCCCATGGTCGCCGAGGAGGTCTCGGCCACCGACATCGCCGAGGTGGTCAGCGCCTGGACCGGCATTCCCGTCGGCAAGATGCTGCAAGGCGAGAGCGAGAAGCTGCTGTCGATGGAAGACCATCTGGGCGAGCGGCTGATCGGCCAGCGTGAGGCCGTCCAGGCCGTCTCCGACGCCGTCCGCCGCTCGCGGGCCGGGATCTCCGACCCGAACCGCCCGACGGGTTCGTTCCTGTTCCTCGGCCCGACCGGCGTCGGCAAGACCGAACTGGCCAAGTCGCTGGCCGCGTTCCTGTTCGACGACGAGCGCGCCATGATCCGGATCGACATGAGCGAATACGGCGAGAAGCACTCGGTCTCGCGCCTGGTCGGAGCCCCTCCGGGCTACGTCGGCTACGAGGAGGGCGGCCAGCTGACCGAGGCGGTGCGCAGGCGTCCGTACTCGGTGGTGCTGCTCGATGAGGTCGAGAAGGCGCACCCGGACGTGTTCAACATCCTGCTGCAGGTGCTCGACGACGGACGCCTCACCGACGGCCAGGGCCGCACGGTCGACTTCCGCAACGTCATTCTGATCCTCACCTCGAACCTGGGTTCGCAGTTCCTCGCCGATCCGGCGCTGAGTGCCGAAACCAAGCACGAGGCGGTGATGGGCGTGGTGCGGCAAGCCTTCAAGCCCGAGTTCCTGAACCGTCTCGACGACGTGGTCATGTTCGACCCGCTCACCCAGGACGACCTGACCCACATCGTCGGCATCCAACTGCGCCGGGTCGCCGATCGCCTCGCCGACCGCCGGATCACCCTCCAGGTGACCGACCCCGCCAAGACCTGGCTCGCCTCGACCGGCTTCGACCCCGTCTACGGCGCGCGCCCGCTGAAGCGGCTGATCCAGACCACCATCGAGGACGCCCTCGCCCGGCGGATGCTGGCCGGCGAACTGCACGACGGCGAGACGATCACCTTCGACGTCAACCCGGATTCCTCGGGTCTGATTGTCGCCTGATCTGGCGCTGTTTGGTTCGGACGCCCCGGTCGCATGGCCGGGGCGTCCGGCATGTAACGCGGCGTGCGGTGCTGGACATGATGAGGGTGTGCACCCACCACCCTCGCCCGAGGAGCGCTTCAACGCGCTGTTCGCTGCCCACCGGCTCGCGCTGATGAGCTATGCCGTGCGGCGAGTCGCCGATCCGCAGGATGCCGCGGATGTGGTCGCGGACACCTTCCTGGTCGCCTGGCGGCGGATCGATGAGGTGCCGCCGGGTGAGGGGGTGCGACCGTGGCTGTTCGGGGTCGCGCGCCGAGTGCTGGCGAACGTGCATCGTGGCGAATCGCGCCGGACGGGGCTCGCGCGACGGCTGGGCAACGAGTGGGGGCGGGTCTGGATCCCGGCGCCCGAGCCGGAGCCGCCGACGGTCGTCCGTGCGCTGCGGCTGCTCAGCGACAGTGACGCGGAGATCGTGCGCCTGCTGGCCTGGGAGGAACTGGCCCCGTCCGAGATCGCCGTGGTGCTGGATCTCGCGCCAGGGACCGTCCGGGTCCGGCTGCATCGCGCGCGCCGGCGCCTGGCGGCCGCGATGGAACGGATCGAGGCCGAGGAGACGCGAGAACCCGATGGAAAGTCCGCGGCGCCGACGAAACGCTGGGCGGCGTCCGGACATGTGATGAGTGAGCCGTCACCCGCCGGCTCCGGCAATGAGGAGACGGCATGAAGCGCGATCCGCTGGCAGCACTGAAGCTCGCCGATCCGGCGCGACGGGTCGACCTCGACGCCGTCGACGACCGGGCGTTCGAGACGCTCAGACAGGCCATCACCATGACCCCAGGAACCACGCCGCAGACTCCCCGCACCAAGCGCGGACGCCGCATCGTCGCCATCGCGGCGGCCACGACGGTGCTCGGCGGAGGCGTCGCGTACGCCACCTACTCGACCATGTTCGCCGGCGGTGCCAGCGACGGCCTCACCTGCATGGCGGCCTTCGTCGACCCCGACACCCTCGACCGTGCGAACAACCCGACGTTCGGCGGGGTCAAGCTGACCGCCGACCCCGTCGCCGACTGCGTCACCTACGCCCGCGAGGCGGGGGTGGCCACGATCAAGGATCCGGTGGCGTTCCGGTACAAGGGATTCCTCGTGGTCGCTCCAGCGGATCAGGTGCCGCAGGGCGCCGAACGATTGCTCATCCCTGGCTTGGGTGACGATGCTCCCGCCTCGGACGCCGCCGCGGGTGACCGCGTCCGACTCGCTCAGGCGCTCGACGATCTGGTCGATCGCCCGGCCGGCTGCATGACGGCGGAGCAGGCCCGCGCCTTCGCGGCATTCGCGTTGAGGGAGACGGGGCTGACCGGATGGACCGTGGATGCGGAGGTGGAAGGATCCGGTGAATGTGTCTGGCCGCTGGCCGACGGCGCGCAGCCGGTGATTCGGCTCAGGAGCGATTCGGCGGAGCTGGAGAGGAATGTTCCGGAACAGCCGAAGGCGACGGAAGATCCGAAGTACGCCCGCATCGATGCTCAGTCGGCGTCGATGAGGGAGGCGCTCAGGACGGGCATCAGCGAGGGCTGCCTCAACCTCACCGACGCCCGGAAGATCGCCGAAGTCCAAGCCCGCGAATCCGATCGGGTCGTCCGTGAAGTGCTGGGCGCGGCGGGTGCGGAAACGCCCGTGATCGGCGAGCGGGACGATGCGCTGGCATGCAGCACCGTGGACATCAAGCCCGGCGGCGCGTTCACCGTCGTCGTTCGCGGGCCTCAGACGGCGAAGGGGTGAACGAGGACGCGCCGGGGCGCGAATCCGAGAACCGTCAGCGCGGCCAGATCGTGCGCAGGAAGGTCTTGGACTCGGCGATCTCGGCGCCCGTCAGTTGGTGCATCACCTCGACCGAGAGGGTGTCGTCGTAGCCGATCGCGGCCAGATGGCGGGCGAAGGCCGGGTAGTCGTACGCGCCGGTGCCGGGGTGGCGGCGTCCGGTGTCGGCGGTCTGGATGTGGATGATCCAGTCGCCGTAGGTCTCGATGTCCTGCAGGGGCACCTTTTCCTCGTCGTGGTGGTAGAAGTCGAGGACGACCTTGATCGAGGGGTGATCGACCGCGACCGCGTACTCGACGGCCTCGGGCAGGGTGCGGACGATGTTGGCTTCCTTGAGGTTCTGCGGCTCGATGCCGACGGTGCAGCCGGAGCCCTCGAACGCGTGGGCCGTCCAGGTGAAGGCGTCGATCAGCTGCTCCTTGGCGCGGGCGCGATCCCAGCCCTCAGGCACATTGCGCGACCAGGCGGCGCCGAACACCGCCTTGGTGGCGCCGACGGCCTGGCACAGTTCGGCGGCGCGGCCCAGATAGGTCTTCACCCGGTTCTCGTCCACCGCGGGGCCGCTCACCGGCAGTTCGCGGGGCAGGAACGACTGCGCGACCGTGCAGGGCAGCGACAGCGAACCCATCAGCGCGCGGGCCTCGGCGTGGCGTCCCTCGTGCAGGCCGAGCGGGGCGAGCGGGAACTCGAAGAAGTCGTAGCCGGAGCGCCGGGCGACCTCGCACACATCCCTCATGTTCTGCGGCGTGGACAGGGGTGCAGCGAAACCGACCTTCATGCCCGCGATGCTAGCCCGCGGCCGCGGCGTCCGCTGTGATATACCAGGGGTGAGATCGCCTGACCGCCGGATCTTGATCCTGAGCGTGATTGAAACCGTAACAAGGCGGTAGCGCACGGGAAACTGACTGGTGACAAGGCGCCCATAGCGTCCGTGCCATGAAGATCATCATCATCGGAGCGGGTATCGGCGGGGCGAGCGCGGGCATTGCGTTGAAGCGGCTGGGGCACGAAGTCGTCATCTACGACCAGATGCGCGAGAACAAGCCAGTCGGTGCAGCCCTGTCGCTGTGGTCGAACGGCGTCAAGGTGCTCAACTGGCTGGGGCTGGCCGACGAGGTCGCCGCACTCGGCGGAGACATGGCCGACATGTCCTACGTCGACGGCCTCACCGGCGAGACGCTGTGCCAGTTCTCGCTGGCTCCGGTGACCGAACAGACCGGCCAGAAGCCCTACCCGGTGGCGCGCGCCGACCTGCAGGCGCTGCTGATGGAACGCTTCGGCATGGACGATATCCACCTCGGCATGCGCATGGAAGGCATCGCCGACGACGGCGAAACGGTCACGGTGACCTTCGCCGACGGCTCCACCGACACCGCCGACATGCTGATCGGTGCGGACGGCGCGCGCTCGCTCACCCGCGACTACGTCACCCCCGACGGGGCGCCGGCGATCGAACGCGAATACTCGGGGTACACGAACTTCAACGGGCTCATTCCCGTCAACGAGGCGATCGGCCCCGCCACCCAGTGGACCAGCTATGTCGCCGATGGCAAGCGCGCCTGCGTGATGCCGGTCGCCGGTGATCGCTTCTACTTCTGGTTCGACGTCACTCAGCCGTCCGGGCTGCCGTACGACCGCTCGGAGGGCAAGGCTCCGCTGGAAGAGGCCTTCGCCGGATGGGCGCCGGGCGTGCAAGCGCTCATCGAGTCGATCGATGCCGAGAAGTCGCTGAACCGGGTCGAGATCTGGGACATCACCCCGTTCCCGAACTGGGTCAAGGGCCGCGTCGCGATCCTCGGGGACGCCGCGCACAACACCGCTCCCGACATCGGCCAGGGTGCCTGTTCGGCCCTGGAGGACTCGTTCGCCTTGGCGATCGCGGTGTCCACCAACACGGTCAGCGTCGAGGACACCCTGCTGCGCTACGAGAAGATCCGCGCCGAGCGCGCCGGTGACCTCGTGCTGCGCGCCCGCAAGCGCGGCGAGGAGACGCACGCCTACGACAAGGCCGCCACGGACGCCTGGTACGCAAGCCTGCGTGGCACCGACGGCGCGGGCATCATCAAGGGCATCGTCGGCAACATCGTCGACAGCCCCGTGAATTTGGGAGGCGGCATCCTCGTCTGAGGACCGTCTCGGGGGAGACGGCGCACGCTGAGGAGGCTGTGACCTCGGGAGAGGTCGCTCGCGCCTACGTTCTGCACCGTTGCGCACGAAATTTCGTGCGCAACGGTGCAGAACGTGCGTATGGGCACGTGGCTGCCGAGGCATCTGCGAATGGGGTAGTTAAGGTCCTGCGAATGGGATACTAGAACGCCTGCGAATGGGATAGTAGGGTGGACGTGTCCTAGTCAGGTAGGAGTCGCCCGTGAGCATCGAGTACATCCCCAGGATTTTGGACGCGGAGCTCTCTGAGCTGCTGGCCGAGATGCCTGCGATCCACATCGCCGGCGCCAAGGCAACGGGAAAGACCGCGACTGCCTCTCGGCGAGCGGGTTCGATGGTGCGGCTCGACAGCGAGGCCGCGCGTCTGCGGATCGAGGGTGATCCCGGTTTTCTTCCCTCCCTGGTCACCCCCATCCTTCTCGATGAGTGGCAGCGCATGCCGTCGGTGTGGGACACCGTCCGCCGTAGCGTGGATGATGGCCCGACCCCCGGTCGATTCCTCCTCACCGGGAGCGCGCATCCGAGGGACGCCGTGATTCATTCCGGTGCCGGACGCATCATTTCGCTGAGGATGCGCCCCATGGCACTCGCAGAGCGCAGGCTCGTGAGCCCGACGGTTGGGCTCACGAGCCTGCTCGCCGGCGCTGCCACGATTGAGGGGGCGAGCCCGCTTGTGCTGCCGGACTACGTTGAAGAAGCGCTGGCGTCGGGTTTCCCTGGTATTCGACGCCTGTCAGGCCGCGGCCGGGCGAGTCAACTGGCCTCGTATGTCGAGAACATCATCTATCGCGAGTTCCCCGAGCAGGGCTATCAACTACGAGCGCCCGACACCCTCCGGCGCTGGCTGCGTTCATACGCGGCGGCGGCAGGGACGACCGCGAGCTACGCGAAGATTCTCAACGCGGCAATGCCCGGTGAACTCAACCCGGCCAAGAAGACCGCGGCCGCCTACCGCGACGTCCTCGATAGCCTGTGGTTGCTCGACTCGATCCCTGCGTGGATGCCCGGAGTGGAGCCGCTGGGACGTCTCGCCGAATCTCCCAAACACTTCCTGGCTGACCCGGCACTCGCCGCGGTCCTGCTGGACGTGACTGCTGACGACCTCCTTGATGGTGATGCGGATCGTGATCCGGTCGTGCAAGCGGTTGCGGACGGACAAGGCCGCATCGCCGGCCGTCTCTTCGAACAGTTGGTCGCATTGAGTCTCAAGACCTACGCCCAAGCTGCAGGTGCGCGTGTTTCGCACCTGCGGACCCGAAACGGTGACCACGAGATCGACTTCATCGTGGAGCTTGGTCGCTCGACTGTCGCGTTCGAGGTGAAGCTGTCCCCGATCGTCCGCGATGAGGATGTCCGTCACCTGATCTGGCTTCGGGAACGGCTTGGTCCGCAACTCAAGGACGCAGTGATCGTGACCACTGGGCCGGATGCTTACCGCCGCAGGGACGGGGTTGCCGTCGTCCCGGCTGCGCTTCTCGGTGTCTAGGCTTCAGGTCGCGGAGAGGGGCGGCGGTCACTGGGGTGGCTGGGCTTCGATTCGCAGAACGAAACGGTCGGAGGAGCCCGGTATGTTCCCTCGGTTATGCCAGCGGAAGGATGGCGGGCGATGCTGCGGCACTGACATCGGGTTCGATCCCGTCCGGACGACCTTGATATGGGCGGCTTGCGTGTCCGGAAATGGCGTGAGCCTGGCTCGTCGACCGTCCGGAAGACTGCCAGGCTCGCTTCGCGGGGCTACTGCCCGTTGCACTGACTACTTTAAGTGATCATCTGGGAAGCGGCAAGGATGAGGGTCTGCGACGGACAACATATTCGCTTGTCGGACAACACTTTCCGGGGGTGATTCCCTTGGTTGGGAACCTGTGTTCGAATAGAATTGAGGCATGTCCACCACCCCCGGCATCGAACTCGCCAGCGTCGCTGACGCGCTTGCGGCGCTCGATCATGCGACCGGCATGATCGTTGCCGGCGAGGTCGCGCAGGTGCTGGCGATCGCGGCGGTGTGTGACCTGCATCAGGTCGATGAAACGGTGCTGGTCGAGGGGTGTGAGCGGTGGGTGCCCGGTGGTGCGGACGGTACGCCGAAGATCGGCGAGTTCATCGCGGCCGAGATCGGTGCCTTGCTGGGCGTGAGTCCCGGCAGCGCGATGGTGCGCATCGCCCGGGTGCTGAACGTGCGGCACCGGCATCCGGTGCTGTGGGCGTCCGTTCTCGCCGGTGACGTTCGTTTCCATGAGGCCGCACGGGTGGCGGACGCCTGCGCGCAGGCCCGGCTCGACGCGCGGGCGTGCGGGTGGGTCGACCGGCAGTGCGCGGTCGCGCTGCTCACTCAGCCGTGGGCGCGGGTGCGCAACCAGATCGACGGCTGGATTCTGATGGCCGATCCCGCCCTCGCCGCGGAACGCGCCACCCGGGCCGCCGAAGCCAGGCGAGTCGGTATCGGGGCCATCGTCGACGGTCATTGCGACCTGTGGGGTCGTCTGGACGCTGCGGACGCCATCGCCTTCGACCAGGCTCTCACCGTGATCGCGCAGACGCTGCCGGCCGGTGACCTTGACGCACGCGCCGGCGGTGATGGCGGTGACCGTGTCTGCCCGGGCGAAACCGAAGGCCGAGGGGATCTCGGGCTGGGTGGCGCCGGTCGGTCGCTGGATCATCGCCGCGCCGCAGCGGTGGGCGTCCTGGCCCGTCAGGCGCTCGGTCAAGCCGAACTTCCGCGCGCGGCCGAGATCATCGTGCGTATCGACGCGACGGTGGCGGGCGATGTCGGCCGCGACGAGAATCTGCGGATCGCGGCGGCTGCTGGCCATGCGGCGTCCGGACGCCCGATCCATCCCGACCACTGCAATCAGACTCCGCGGCTCGCGCCTGTGGCCACCGTCCAGGGCTGGGGTGCCGTGCTCGCCGGGCAACTCCGCGATCTGCTGAGTGGCTGCAAGGTCACCGTCCGGCCCGTGGTCGATGCGCGCACCCTTCCCGTCGCGAGTAGTTATCAGATTCCCGACGCGATGAGGCTGGCGGTCACCGAACGCTGGCCGGTCGATGCCTTCCCGTACGGAATGAGCGCCTCGACCATGTGTGACCTCGACCACTCGGAGCCCTATGGAGCCGGCGGGCGAACCGAGGTGGGCAATCTCGCACCGCTGAAGCGCTTCGGTCACCGCGTCCGTACCCATGGCGGATGGCGACTCGACCAGCCGGCGCCGGGTGTCCTGACCTGGACGTCGCCGCACGGTTACACCTACGCCACCACACCATCGGGAACCATCCGGATCGGCAGGCCATCCCCACGCGAGTACCGGTGGTGGCAACAAGAACCACCCGACTGGATCGACCCCGGCACCGCCACACCCGAATCGATCGGATCGTCGTCGGCGCGAGCGCCGTCGTCCAGAATGATGCTGCGCGCATCCGATCGCCAAGATGACCCCGGGCCACAGCAACCGCTCCTCGCGTTGGCGCCACTCGCCACAGTGTGATCAGGTGGCCCGGGAGGACTCCCGCTAAACTCCCAAAACTTTGGTTATCGAGCCGCTGAGGCTTGTTTGCGACTGCGCTCCCTCCGGAGAAGATCCTTGTCCGGAGGAGGTTCTCAGGGCGAATTCGACAGCGTGAGTGAGCTTCGATCGTGTAGCCAACTCCCATAACTTTGGTCGTCAGACGCGGCCGCAGGAACCGGAACTGCCCTGGTCAGTGGTGTTCGCCGGCCAGGTGCAGGACGGCCTCGGCGAAGGCCCAGATGCCGGCGGCGACGTCGTTGACGCTGACGAACTCGTCGGGGTGGTGGCTGATGCCGCCGGGGTTGCGCATGAACAGCATGCCCACGTCGGTGATGTCGGCGATCGACATTCCGTCGTGGCCGGCGCGGCTGAACAAGGTGGCGGGGGCGTCCACCCCGGCGGGCAGGGTGGCCATGATGCCGGCGCGCACCACGTCCTGTAGCAGGGGAGCGCAGAACACGGCCGGCGCACTGTGTATCTCGCGGGCGCGCCAGCGCAGGCCGCGGCGTCCCATGATCGCGTCCAGGTCGCGGGCGATCGCGTCCCAGACCTTGTCGCGCGAATCGTCGAACTCGCCGCGCAGGTCGAGGCTGAGCCGGGCTTCGCCGGGCACGACGTTCACCGCGCCGGGGAAGGTCTCCAGCTGTCCGACGGTGCCGATGATGTGGTGTTCGGCGCGGCAGATCCGCTCCACGGCGAGTGCGGCCTCGCTGGCACCCAGCAGGGCGTCGCGGCGGGTCTCGTACGGGGTGCCGCCGGCGTGCCGGGCCTCGCCCTCGATGGTGATCTGGAACCGGCGCGCGCTGGCGATCGATGACACTACGGCGAGCGATTCCCCGCGCGCATCGAGTTCGGGGCCCTGCTCGATGTGCGCCTCCAGGTAGCCGACCAGCTGGTCGGGACGGTAGGCGGCCTCGCCGATGCGTCCCGGGTCGAGACCGAAATCCAGGAAGGCCTCGCGCAGGGTCACGCCGCTCTCATCGGTGAGCCCCCACCATTCGTCGTGCCAGCCGCCCGCGGACGCCGCCGAGCCGAGCAGCGCCTTGCCGAACCGGGTGCCCTCCTCGTCGGAGAACGCGATCACCTCCAGCGCGAACGGCAGCGGCACCCGCGCGGGGCGTCCCGAACCGGCGGGTGCGCGCAACAACCGGACCACCTCGAGCGCCATCAGCACGCCGGCGATGCCGTCGAAACGTCCCGCGTTCGGGACGGTGTCCAGGTGCGAGCCGAGCAGCAGCGCGGGCGCCTCGGGATCGCCGTAGAACGGCAGGATCCGGCCCACCTGGTTGCCGGCGGCGTCCTGGTGGGTGGCCATGCCGATCTCGCGCATCCACTCGGCGACCAGCCGGTTCACCCGGGCATGCTCCGGCGACAAGTAGACCCGCTCGATGCCGGCACCCGGCGTCGCCGTGGCCCGCGCGAGCTCGTCGCAACGCGCCACCACGCGGCGCGCGGCGGCGAAAATACGGTCGGGACTGACGTCGGCCAGGCGTTGGTGCTCGTTCACCGGACTCACCCCGCCCGGTACACGTCGCTCGCCGCCTGGACGCCACCTCCGCTCGGAACCGGGACGCCGAAGCGCCGCAGCGCCGCTTCGAGTGCGGCCAGCGTGGTGTAGACCGCGTCCGGGCGGGCGTTGTAGCCCATGGTGCCGATCCGCCAGACCCGGCCGTGCAGCGGGCCGAACGAGGTGCCGATCTCGATGCCGAAGTCGTCCAGCAGCATCGCGCGGACGGCGTCCCCGTTCACCCGCTCGGGGATCTCGACGGCCACCACATTGTTCATCTTGTGCGCGATGTCGCCGAATACGCCCAGCCCGAGGGCCTGGACGCCGGCCAGCATCGCCGCGCCGGCCAGCCGGTGCCGGGCGATCGCCTGCGCGCGCCCCTCGATCAGCATCAGTCGGGCGCATTCGCGGGCCGCGTACAGCATCGAGGTCGCCTCGGTGTGGTGGTTGAGCCGGCGCGGTCCCCAGTAGTCGAGGATCATGCCGAGATCGAAATAGTTCGACCGGATGAAATCGGACGCCTGTGGGTCGCCGTCCTCGCGGATGCCCGCCTCGACCCGGCCGCGGGAACGGATCACCTCGACCGCGCGCTCCGACAAGGTGATCGGCGACGAACCCGACGGCCCGCCCAGGCACTTCTGCAGGCCGGCAGTGGCGGCGTCCAAGCCCCAGGCGTCCGTCTCGAACGCATTGCCGCCCAGCGAGGCGGTCGCGTCGGAGTAGAACAGGACGCCGTGACGCGCGCACAGCGCGCCGATCTCGTCCAGCGGCTGCGCCATCGTGGTGGACGTGTCACCGTGCACCAGCGCCAGCACGGCCGGCTTGACCCGGACGATCGCCTCCTCGATCACCGAGACCGGGAAGACCTGGCCCCAGTCGGTCTCGATGGTGTGCACCTCGGCCATCGCCCGCTCGGCGATCTCGGCGAGCAGATGCCCGAACCGGCCGAAAACAGGCACCAGCACCCGGTCGCCGGGCCGCAGCAGCGACACCAGCGCGGCCTCGATGCCCGAGCGCGAAGTGCCGTCCACCAACAGCGTTGCCTCGTTGGCGGTCGCCCACACGCCTCGGTAGAGCTGCTGGGTTTCGTTCATCATCGCGGTCATGAACGGGTCGTATTGGCCCACCAGCGGCGCCGACATGGCGCGCAGCACGCTCGGGTAGGCCGAGATCGGGCCGGGGCCCATCAGCAGGCGGGCCGGCGGATCGATGGGGCCGGGGACGGTCATGTGGGTTCCTCCTGAGGGGGAGCGGGGTGATGAGGTCGGGGCGGTGGCGGCGGGGCTCACCGCGGCCGGCCGGAACGCTGGACGAGCGGACTCATGCCAGCAACGCCTCGATCCGGCGGGCCAGGCGCACCAGCGCGATGTCGGTGCCCTCGCCCGAGATCAGCGCCACGCCGACCGGGGCCGGGCCGAGTTGAGACATCACGGTCATCAGCGGCGCCGACAGCGACGGCAGTCCGCCGATCGCGGCGGGCGTGGTCATCCGCAGCGTGGCCGCGCGGACGGCGTCCACCTGCGAACCCGACCGGGTGCGCATCGGCGCGGGGCCGGGCACGGTCGGCATGATCAGGACGGCGTCGGCGACGAGTTCGCGCAGCGAATCGCGCAACTGGCTCAGTTCGGCGCGGGCGGCCGTCTCCTGCTCGCGGGTGATCTCGGACGCCGCCCGGAACCGTTCGGCCACGGCGGCACCGGTCGCGCCCGGATGCTCGCGCATCCATTCGCCGTTGTTGCGCCACGCCTCGGCGCCCTGCACGATCCGGAACGGCTCGTAGTAGCGGTCGAGATCGCCGATGTTCACCGTGCGGATCTCGGGTGCGCCCGGGGCGTCGGCGAGCTGGCCGAGCAGCGCGCCGAAGGCCTCGCGGGTGGCCGGTTCGGCTGCCTCGACCGCCTCGGCGACCACCAGGAAACGCCAGGGCAGATCCTCCCCTGAGGAGCCGTAGACCCGCTCGGTGGACGCCGACCCGTCGTAGGCCAGGCACCAGTCGGCAACCCGCTGCAGCGTCGCCGAATCACGGGTCAGCCAGCCGATGGTGTCGAACGACTGCGCGAGCGGTAGCAGCCCTTGCCGGGGCACCAGATTGTGCGTGGTCCGCAGCCCCCACAAGCCCTGATAGGACGCCGGCACCCGGATCGAGCCGGCCGTGTCGGTGGCCAGGCCGATCTCGGTCTGGCCGGTGGCGACCGCGCTCGCGGGCCCGTTGGAGGAGCCGCCGGGCAGCGCGCCCGGCACGGCGCCGTTGGGCGGCGTCCCGTAGTGCGGGTTGTCGCCGGCGATGCTGTAGGCGAACTCGTCGGTGCGCGCGATGCCGCGCAGCGAGGCGCCGCCGAACAGCAGATCGCTGACCGCGGGCGCGGTGGTGCCCTCGGGGCGGGCATGCCGCAGATAGGTGGGATTGCCGGCGCCGATGCGGCGTCCCTGAATGGCGAACAGGTCCTTCACCGCGAAGGTGAGCCCGTTGAGCGGGCCCTCCGCCTGGGCGTGCCAGAACGGGTCGCCGACATTGCGCCACACCGAACGGTCCAGCGGCTGGGAGCGCGGCGTCACGTGCGCGACGGTGATCAGCCAGCGCCCGTCGATCTTCTGCCACAGCTGCGTCTGCAGGCCGGTGCCGCCGGCGGCATAGCGGGAGATCGACACCAGCAGCACGGCGTCCTCACCGAGCGGACGGCTCTCCAGACGCTCGATGCGCCGCGCCGGGACGCCGCCTCGGGTGCCGCGGAACGCCGAGATCGCATCATGGCCGACGAGCAGGCCCGCCGCGTCGCCGCGCATCGTGGTGGGGGTGTCGGCGAACGAGTCGTCGAGCACGTCGAGGTCGTCCTCCATGATCGCCCGCTCGTAGCGCCAGAACGCCTCCAGCAGGTCGGGCGGCACCTCGGACGCCCCCCGCACGCCGCTCAGCGGGCCGGCGGAGTCACTGCGCTCGGTCACGGAGCACCTCCTCGAAGTCGGATTCACGGATGCGGGCGTGCACGCCGCAGGTGATGTCGACCACCTGCGAGATGTCGAAATCGGTGGCCGCGCTCAGATAGGCGTAGGCGAGATGCTCGTCCATGCCCCAGCGGGCCCGCAGCAGCGACAGCGCCGCGCGCACGCACGCCCGCATCGCCTCGTTCAGGTCGGGATCGAGCCCGGTCGGCACCAGATAGCCCGCCGCGCGCACCAGCGGGCCGGTCACCTCGCCGAACTCGGCCAGTGCCTCGTCGCGCGGCACCACGTCGAAACGCAGCGTGGCGCGCAGGGACGCCTCGAGCGCGGTGAGCGCCACCTCGCCGTCGCCCTGGGCGAAGTGCGGGTCACCGACATAGGCGAGCGCGCCGTCCACCTGCACCGGCAGGTAGAGCACGCTGCCCTCCACGAGCAGGTTGATGTCGATATTGCCGCCGTGCGCGCCGGGCGGCACCGAATGCGGGCGGATGTCGTCGTCGACGGCGATGCCCATCGTGCCGAGGAACGGCGCGAGCGGGAACTCGACGATCCGCGGGCCGCCCTCGGTCACCGGCAGCAGCCCGACCAGCTGGCCGGCCCGCTCCTCGACGGGGCAGAACACGCTGACGTTGCCCGGGGTGCGCGGCAGTTCGCCGGCGAGCGCGCCGCGTCCGTGCCGGTTCGAGATGACGCCGTAGGGCACGCGCGGGGTGAGCGTGACCACGGTGACCTTGAGCAGGTCGCCCGGGCGGGCGCCCTCGATACGGATCGGTCCGGTGACCACGTGCGGGCCGTCGGTCGCCGGATCGTGTCCGGGGCCGGCGGCGATCTCGATCGCGTCGCCGAGCACGGACGCCGCGGGCACCCCGTGCCCGGTGAAATACGCCAGCGGGTCGCGTCCCTGGTCTTCGAGGATGCCCTCGTGGCTGACCGTGTCGATCGTCACCGTCGTGCCGGGGGCGATGGTCAGCACCGGGGCGTCCGTGCGGCAGGGCAGCCGGCCCCACAGGACGTGCGCGGGCGTCGCGGGAAGGTAGACCTCGCCCGGGATCGGGCCGGTACCGCGCTGCAGGATGGTGTTGGGCGCGGTGTCGGTCACGCCGGGGCCGCCGTCCCCGCGCGCAGCAGATGCCCCGCAGGCGGACGCCGCAGGTGCGGTGCCTCGCCGGCCTCGCCGAGGGCGGCGTCGAACACGACCTCGCCGTGCAGCCAGGCGCGGCGGACGCGGCCGGCGAGGGTGCGGCCGTCATAGGCGCTGATCGGGTGGCGGTGCTCGAGCTGCTCGGCGTTCACGGTCATCGGCTCCTCGGGGGCGAACACGGTCAGGTGTGCCCGTCGACCCTCGGCGATGACGCCGACGCCGTCAAGCCCGGCCACCGCCGCCGGGCCGGTCGTGTAGAGCGGCAGCACCGTCGCGAGCGGGATGCCGCGGCTTTGGGCCTCCGTCCACGTCGCCGCCAGCCCGACCTGCAGGCCGGCGATCCCACCCCAGGCCAGCCCGAAGTCGCCGTCGCCGGCGCGCTTGAGATCGACGGTGCTGGGGGAATGATCGCTGACGATGGCGTCGATCGTGCCGTCGACGATGCCCTCCCACAACTGATCGCGGTTGCTGGCCTCGCGGATCGGCGGGCAGCACTTGAACTCGCTCGCGCCGTCGGGGATCTCCTCGGCGACGATGGTCAGGTAGTGCGGGCAGGTCTCCACGGTCAGCGGCAGGCCCTCGGCCTTGGCCGCGCGGATCGCGGGCAGCGCGCTCGCGTCGCTCAGATGCAGGATGTGGGTGCGGCAGCCGGTGCGCCGGACGCCGTCGATCACCGTCTCGATCGCCGAGCGTTCGCTCTCGGGCGGACGCGAGCGCAGGAACCCGTCATAGCTGGCGCCGAGCGCGCCCTCGCCGGCGAGCAGCGCCGGATCCTCGGCATGCACGATCAGCCGCGAGCCCAGCCCGGTGATCTCGGTCATTGCGCGCAGCAACTGCTCGCGGTCGAGGTGGCCGAACTCGTCGACGCCGGAGGGGGACAGGAAGCACTTGAACCCGTACACGCCCGCGTCGTGCAGCGTGGCCAGCGTGCCCAGATTCTCCGGCACCGCGCCGCCCCAGAAACCCACATCCACGTAGGACGACCGCCCCGCGCACAACCGCTTGATCCGCAGCGCGTCCGCGGTCGTGATCGGCGGCCACGAGTTGAGCGGCATGTCGACGATGGTGGTGACACCGCCGGCCGCGGCGGCCAGGGTGGCCGAGCGGAAGCCCTCCCACTCGGTGCGCCCGGGCTCGTTGACGTGCACGTGCGAGTCGACCAATCCAGGCAGCAGCACCGCATCGTCGGGAATATGGACGATATCGGTGGAATCCCCGTCACCGGGCTCATCGAAGGCGCGCTGCGCGAGCGTGATCTCGGTGATCACGCCGTCGTCGATATCGAGGCGTGCGGGACGGAAATCACCGTCGATCCAGGCGTGCCGTGCAATGATCGCGAAAGGGCGCGCCAAGGCCATCTCGTGCCTCTTTCCTGATGTGTCGGTCGTGTCGTCCAGCAGGCTAATCCGGGCATATTGCGTGCGTGTTTCGATCGCCTTACCGTGGATCGGCCGATTTCGGAACGTGGTTGTTACACGCCTGAAATGTCCACCACTTAAGTTCGGGCGAATGGACCTCGACGAGTTCAACCTGGCCCCGCCCGCCGACGCCCGCGCGGTCGCGATGGTGTGGGCCGCGATCCCGGCCTGGGCCGATGCGCTCGTGGCCGGACGGCCCTACCCGACGGTGGACGCCGCCGCCGCGGCGGCCGAACAGGGGGCGGCGTCCTGGACCGTCGACGACCTCGATGCCGCGCTCGCGCACCACCCCCGGATCGGGCAGCGCCCCACCGGCGGCGGAGCCGAAGCCGCGGCCTCCCGCCGGGAACAGTCCGCGATGGGGGCGGCGTCCGATGAGCTCAGCGCAGCGATGGCCGAGGCCAACGCCGCTTATGAGAACCGGTTCGGGCGCGTCTTCCTGATCCGCGCGGCGGGGCGGACGCCCGAGGAGATGCTCGCCGAGGCCCGCCGCCGGCTGGGCAACGACCCCACCGCCGAAGCGGCCGAGGCCCTCGGCCAGCTGGCGCAGATCGCCGTGCTGCGGCTGCGGCAGGCCCTCGGTGCCGGCGTCCGGGCCGGCGGCGCGACGATAGGAGCACGATGATCAGCCACCTCACCACCCACATCCTCGACGCCACCTCGGGCATGCCCGCCAGCGGCGTCGAGGTCGTCCTCACCACCACCTCGGGCGACGAGATCGCGCGCGGCCTCACCGACGCCGACGGACGCCTCGGGCTCGGCCCCCAGGTGCTCGCCGAAGGCGACTATGCGCTCGTCTTTGCGACCGGAGCCTATTTCTCCTCCCACGGTGTGGAAGCGTTCTACCCTCAGGTGAGCGTCGCGTTCACCGTCGGCGGGCGGGCGCATTACCATGTGCCGCTGCTGCTCAGCCCGTTCGCTTATTCGACCTACCGCGGCAGCTGATCCTTCGTGAGGTTTCCGGTGGTCTGAAACGCGATTTTAACGCGACGGAAATCGGCCGTCGATCTTCGAGTCATAACTTTGTCGGGTAAGCCGCAGCTGACCGATCGAAATGGAGATCGACCCATGACTCAGACCACCAACCCCGTCGTGGAGGCGCCGCCCGGCGCCAAGACGACCCGGCCGGAAGACGAGAGCCTCGGGCTGGGCCGTACCGTCGGTTACGGCGTCCAGCACATTCTTGCGATGTTCGGCGGCGTCATCGCGGTGCCGCTGATCGTGGGCGGCGCCGCCGGCCTCGACACGGCAGAGAAGGCCCTGCTCGTCGCCTGCGGCCTGTTCGTCAGCGGCCTCGCCACCATGCTGCAGACCCTGGGTGTCCCGTTCTTCGGCGCCCAGTTGCCGCTGGTGCAGGGCACCTCGTTCGCGGCGGTGTCGACGATGCTCGCCATCATCGGCGACAACGGCGCCGAAGGGCTGCAGCACGTCTTCGGCGCGATCATCGTCTCGGCGATCATCGGCCTGGTGATCGCACCGTTCTTCGCGAAGGTCGTCCGGTTCTTCCCCGAAGTGGTGACCGGCTCCATCATCACCATCATCGGCCTGTCGCTGATGCCCGTGGCCGCCCGCTGGATCACCGGCAACGAGATGATCGTCGTCAACGGTGAGAGCGTGGCGAACCCGTCGTTTGCGTCGCTGTCCAACATCGGTCTGGCCCTGTTCACGTTCGCGGTCGTCATCGTGCTCAGCAAGATCCAGACGCTGTCCCGGCTGGCCGTCCTGCTCGGTTTGGCGGTCGGCACCATCGTGGCGCTGATCCTCGGCATGGCGGACGCCTCGGTCGTCACCCAGTCCTCGGTCTTCGCGTTCCCGCAGCCGATGGCCTTCGGCATGCCGCTGTTCGAACTCGGTGCCATCATCTCGATGACCATCGTGATCCTGGTGATCATGGTGGAGACCACCGCCGACCTGCTCGCCGTCGGCGAGGTGATCGGCTCCAAGGTCGACTCCCGCCGCGTCGCCGACGGCCTGCGCGCCGACATGATCTCGACGCTGTTCGCGCCGGTGTTCAACGCCTTCCCGGCGTCCGCCTTCGCCCAGAACGTCGGCCTGGTCGCCCTCACCGGCATCAAGAGCCGGTTCGCGGTCGCGGCCGGTGGCGTGATCCTGGTGGTGCTCGGCTTGTCTCCGATGGCGGCGGCTGTGTTCAGCCTGATCCCGGGCCCGGTGCTCGGCGGCGCGGGCATCGTGCTGTTCGGCACTGTCGCGGCCAGCGGCGTCCGTACCCTGGCGAAGGTCAACTACCAGGGCAACAACAACCTGGTCATCGTCGCGGCCTCGATCGCCTTCGGCCTGATCCCCGTCGTGTCGCCCGACTTCTGGCACGCGTTCCCGACCTGGTTCGTGACCATCTTCCACTCCGGCATCAGCGCGGCGGCTGTCGTCGCGGTGCTGCTCAACCTGTTCTTCAACGTCCTGCTGCCCGGCAAGCCCGAGGATCCCAGCGGCTTCGCCGCCGCCCCGGCGCTGCGCGTGCAGCAGGCCGAGTCCGAGATCCTGCGTGCCGGTGGCACGCTGGATCCTGATTCCTACGAGCCGGACGACCGGGTCGAAGGTACTCGTGCGAAGGGTCCCGGCGCCTTGCACTGAGCGTCACGGGAAACCGGCAACACGAGTAAGTTTGCCGGGGCGGCTGACCATCGACGGCCGCCCCGGCAACGCATGTCAACACACCGGCGGCCGTCGAGGACGGTCGCACGACCACGAAACGTCACCCAACGAATCACGAATCACGAAGAACGCGGAGGGTTTTCTTCCATGGACCAGCCTGTGCGCCCGGGCGTACTGCCACTCCTTCTCGTCGGCGTCGCCGGGGGCCTGCTGTCGGGCATGTTCGGCATCGGCGGCGGCACGATCATCGTCCCGGCCCTGGTGCTGTGGCTCGGCATGCAGCAGAAACTGGCGGCCGGCACCTCGGTGGCGGCGATCCTGCCCACCGCGGTCGTCGGCGCGACCAGCTACGCGCTGCAAGGGCACGTGGACTGGATCGCGGCCCTCTGCATCGCCGCCGGCGTGATCGGGGGTGCGCAGGTAGGCACGCTGCTGCTCGCCAAGCTGCCCACCGGCGTCATCCAATGGTCGTTCATGGTGTTCCTCGCCTTCGTGATCGTCAGCCTGTGGTTCGTGGTGCCGTCGCGGGCCGACCGCCTCGAACTGGACGTCCTCAG
This sequence comes from Propioniciclava sp., assembly GCF_047602245.1. GTDB lineage: Bacteria > Actinomycetota > Actinomycetes > Propionibacteriales > Propionibacteriaceae > Propioniciclava. Next base: position 1,208,113 of record NZ_JASGHT010000001.1, on the reverse strand, counting down.
TGGCGTCCTGCTCGCCGTGATCGGCTTCGTCACCGGCATCCTGTCGGGCGTCCTCGGCGTAGGCGGCGGCATCATCGTCGTGCCGGTGTTGATGTTCTTCTTCGGCGCCAACGACCTGCAGGCCAAGGGAACCTCGCTGCTGATGATGATCCCCGGATCGATCTCGGGAACGCTGGGCAACATCCGCCGCGACAACGTCGACCTGCGCGCCGCCGTCTGGGTCGGCCTCGCCGCCTGCATCTGCGTGCCGCTGGGCACCTTCATCGCCGGCTGGGTCGATCCGTTCTGGGGCAACGTGATGTTCTCGCTCTACCTGGCCTTCATCCTCGGCCAGATGATGGTGAGAAAGCTCCGCGCCAAGAAGGCTTGAGCCGACGGTATGACCGGGTCATACTTGGCGCATGAAGGCGGCGATCTCTGTACCCGACCACCTCTTCGACCGGGTCGATGAGGTGGCCAAGAAGCATGGGATGAACCGGTCGCAGTTCTACGCGGCGGCCGCCGCCCGTTATGTGGATGAGCTCGAAGCCGCTGACCTCACGGCGGCGATCAACGCGGTCGCCGACCTGGTGAACGCCGACGATTCCAACGAGTTCGCTGTCGCCGCAGCGCACCGGCTGGTGGTGGGGGCCGACGACGAATGGTGAGGCGCGGCGACATCCACTGGAGTGATCTCGGTGATCCTTGGGGTAGTGCGCCCGTGAAAAGGCGTCCAGTGCTCATCCTTCAGGCCGACAGCTTCAATCAGAGCAGACTCGCCACCACGATCGTCGTAGTGATCACCTCGAACACCGCGTTGTCGCAAATGCCGGGCAACGTCTTCCTTCCCGCGCATGCCACGGGATTGCCGAAGGATTCGGTCGCCAACGTCACCGCGCTCATGACGGTTGACCGGCGCCATCTCGATCCGCATCCTGTCGGAGACGTTCCACCCCACCTCCTGGCTGATATCGAACGTGGTGTCCGGGGAGTCCTCGGTTTGGATGTCACTCTTGGCGGAACTCGATGACCACGCGCCGGTTCTTGGCTCGGTTCTGTTCGGTGTCGTTCGGGTAGGCGGGGCTCGACTCGCCGCGTCCGGTGACCTGCTGGCGGCCGCTCGCGATGCCGTGCTCGCCGAGATAGCCGGCCACCGCATGAGCCCGTTCCTCGGATAGCCGCTGGTTGGACGCGTCGTCACCGGTGTTGTCGGTGTGGCCCTCGATGCGCACCTGGCCGTCGAAACCCTTGTCCTTCGCGTCGGCGAGGATCGCGTCCAATGCCTGTGCCGCGTTCGGCAGCAGGATCGCCTTGTTGTACTCGAACAGCACCGACTCGGACGCCTCGTACGTCACCGAATCCTCGGCATCGACCGCGCTGACCGCTGAAGTGAGCTTGCGCCAAGGCAAGTAGCCGTGCGGGACGTATGCGTGGCGCAGGTAGACATGGGGCACATACAAGCTGGGGATGTAGACGCGGGGCACATACTCGCCGTCCTCATTCACGCTGTCACGGGATGAGGATGTCCGAGTGTCGCTGGGGCGGGTCATGCTGGGGCGCGTCATGCTCGGCCGGGTGACGCTGGCCGCGGAGCCGTCCTGCTCGACCTGGCAATACTGCGGAGTGGAGGTCGCTTCCTCCGTGATGGCGGGAAGGTCGAGGCCGGCTCGCTCGAAGAGGCGTCCGCCCGCGTCGCGGAATGAATACCCATCGATCCGGGCGGCCGGGATCCACGCTCCGGAGATGGTCACGGCCGGCAGGCATCCTGCGGGGGCGTCATAGGTGACGATGCAGCCGGCTTCGGCTTTCGTGGACGGAATGCTGACGGCCGGGATGTCGATGGCCGGCACCACCACGCGACCGACGCGCCATTCCGGCTCGGAGACCCGGGACCACTGCACCGCCGGGATGGTCTCGTCGCGGAGCATCTCGATCGTCTTGCCCGGGCCGGGCGAACACAGTTCACGCGTCTCGTCGATGAGGCGCTGTTCGACTCCCCAGGTCGAGGTGTCCGCCGCCGGTGTGGGACTGGCGGGCGCCGGGGGAGTGCCGGGTGGGGTGAGCGGCGACAACGAGCATCCTGCGAGCAAGAAGGTGGCGACGCAAGCGGCAGTGGCCGGGACGTTCGTGAGCGGATGTGTGGCGCGAGATGAGTTCATGGGGCTGGCCTCCTTGGGATGCGACCAGTCTTCCGAGGTGGATCTGAGCGGGGCCACCAACCCGCAGCCAAGCTGTGGATAACTCCGAGAGGCAATCGCTTCCGCCGCCGTCGGCGGCTGGATAGGGTCATGGCCAGAGGACATTTTCCGCAGCGAGGAGGAAGCCATGCCCCGATTGACCGTTCCCGGCGACACCCCGATCACGCTGTACTACGAGGATTCCGGCGGTGACGGACGCCCCGTCGTCCTGATCCACGGCTGGCCGCTGTCCGCGGCGGCGTGGCAGACGCAGGTCGGGCCGCTGGCGCAGGCCGGCTACCGGGTGATCGCTTATGACCGCCGCGGCTTCGGGCGCTCGGAGAAGCCCGCGTCCGGCTACGAGTACGACACGCTCGCCGCCGACCTCGACGTGCTGATCACCCAACTCGACCTCACCGGCGCCGTGATCGTCGGCTTCTCGATGGGGGGCGGCGAAGTCGCCCGCTACATCGGCAGCTACGGCGAAGAGCGCCTGGCCGGAGCCGTGCTCGCCGGTGCGATCACGCCCGCGCTGTGCATCACCGAGGACAACCCCGACGGCGGCATGCCGATCGAAGGGTTCGAGGGACTGCGCGACGAATGCGCCGCCGACCGCGAGGCGTTCCTACGCAAGTTCATGACCTGGTTCTTCTCCAACCCGTCCGAGCTGGCGATCACGCCCGAACAGTTCGAGCAGGTGCTCGCCATCACCGCCGAAGGCTCGGACGACGCGCTGCTGCAGTGCATCATCGCCTGGGCCACCGACTTCCGCGCCGATGTTGAGAAGTTCACCGTGCCGACGCTGGTCATCCACGGAGACTCCGATAACAACGTGCCGTTCGAGCCCTCCGGCAAGCGCGCGGCCGCGATGATCCCGTCCGCGACGCTGCACGTGGTCAAGGGTGGGCCGCACGGATTCAACGTGTCCCACGCCGGCGAGTTCAACGAGGCGCTGCTCGCCTTCCTGGCCGGGTTGCCCGCCTGACAAGCTGGTTGCCGCCGCTCGTCGGACGCCGTGGGCTCGCCTGACCCAGGCGCGGCCTGAATGATCCCGAAGCCCTGTCGGCTACGGGTTCTGCGGGCCCGGTGGCGCTACACACACGAGGGCCCTCCTCCCGCTAGGGAAGGAGGGCCCTCGTTGCTGTGCGACCGCATCACTCGGCGGTGCTGGTCGCCCCGGCGTCCTCGGGCCGCCGCGCGTTGAATCCCTGCGCGAACCCTGCCGCGAAGCCACGCTCGTACGCGCGCAGGATCTTGCGGCCGTGCCCGCGGCCGCGCCCATGGCGCGGACCGTGCTCGTGGTGATGGTGGCCGACGTCAGCGCCGGGACCGAATGGCCGGCGGGGCGCGAAGTCGGTGCCCGGGCCGTACTCCGGACGGGGATCGAACGGAGAGTGCAGGCCCGCGTCGCCCTCGGGACGTTCCTCCCGTGGGCCGCGACGGCCGCGGCGCCGCCCGAACTGCGGAGCAGAGTCGGAGTCGCCCTCGGGGTGGCTATCCCACGGACCGCGGCGGCGTCCGCCGCCGCGGTGCTCGCGCTCGCCGCGGCGCTCCTTGCGTGCCGTGCGGCGCTCGCGCCGTTCCGCGCACTCAGGGCAGGGGGACTCGGTGTCCGGCTCGCTGGGGTGGGTGTCGTGTTCGTTGATGTTCTCGGTGGTCATGATGTGCTCCTCGGATGTCTGGTCGCGCCACCCGGTGCGGCGCATTGCATGTCATGCAGCATGTATATGTAGAGTGACATGAGTTCAGATGCATGTCAAGTGGCATGTAATGGTGGATCGTGAGGGTGGACTGCCGGGATCGTCACAGGAATCGTCGTCGCGGACAGGTTTGGAGCCGGTGAGTGTGACGATTTCGGCATTGGCATTGGCATTGGCATCGGCATCGGCATCAGGCGAGGCGTTGGCATGCGTCGATGCATGTCATGTCGCATGTAGTCTGCTGCCGTGAGTGAGTCAACTGCTGCCAGCTCCGCCGAGCGCATCGCCGCCGCGCTCGCGCGTCTCCGTGGCCCTCGCCCCGGTGGTCCCGGGGGCGGATGGGGCCGGCATCACGGCCACCATGGCGGCGAGGCTCGCGGATTCGGTGGTCCCGAACGCAGTGGATTCGATGGTCCCGAACGTAGGGGACCGCATCCCTCCTTCGAGGGTGGCCCGGATGGGAGAGGCCGGGGTGCCGGTCGTGGGCCAGGTGGAGGGCCTCCGCCCGGCTTCGAGCCCCAGCGTGGTTTCGAGCCTCAGCGCGGTTTTGGCGGTCCTGGCGGTGCCGGGCGCGGGCCGCGCGGACCCTGGCACGAGGGTGGCCCGCTCGGCCGGATGGCCGCGCGTTTCCGGCTGCTCGAGGTGCTCGCCGCCGCCTCCGCTCCACCGAGCGTGAGCGAACTCGCGGTGTCGATGGGCGTCGATCAGCCGCGTGCGAGCCGCTTGGTGCAGGCCGCCGTCGAGGCGGGGCACGTTCGCCGCGAGGCGGATCCCGCCGATGCCCGCCGCACTCAGGTGGTGCTCACCGACGAGGGCCGCGCCATCGTGGAGCGCACCCATGGCGAACGGATGTCTGCCGTCGAGCGGGCGCTGGATGGCTTCACCGACGCCGAGCGCGAACAACTCGCCACGCTGCTCGGCAAGCTCGCCGACGCCTGGCCCCGCTGAATCCACCCGGGCCGCAGACGCCTCCCCGCCGACGGCCCCCTCATGGGGCGCGTCTCCCAAACCCGACAATGACCGATGTAGCCCCGCGTGGCCCTCACGCGGGGCTACATCGTGTTCAGTACATCGGCACCGTCGTGGTGTTGGGCTTTCTGGTGCCGCGTGGCCCTCACGCGGGGCTTCATCGCGTTCAGCCGTGGCCGTTCAGGCGGAGGTGTGTGCGCTCGCGTGGTCGAAATCTATGTCCAGTTTCGAGGCGGGGTGCTGCGACAAGGGGTGATGCGCGCGGCGATGAATCTGGACATAGAAAATGGACACGCGACGCCCGTGACGCCCACGCAGGGGTGCGCCCACGCCGAGGTGCGCGCCGGGGAGTTCACCCAGGGCCGATAGGGTCGCCGCATGCCAGCACGCGTGGAGGCCGACCCGTTCAACCTCGGGGCTTTCCGCGTCATGGCCGGCGACACGGCCCAGTCGTGGGTCGACCCGAACGACCCGCTCCGGCTGGAGTTCGAGTACGTGCAGCGCATCTGCGAGGCCCTCGATGCCACCGTGCTCGCCCGGACGCCCGAGGAGCGGGTCCGCGTCGTGCACCTGGGCGGGGGCGGGCTGACCATTCCGCGGTATGTCGCGGCGCGCCGCCCGGGCAGCGCGCAGATCGTGTGCGAGCCGGATGCCGACCTGATCGACGAGGTGCGCCGGCTGATGCCGCTGCCGCGGCACTCCGGGATCAAGGTGCGCACGGTCGATGGGCGCGGGGGTCTTGCGGCCATGCCGGCCGGCTATATCGACGCGCTCGTGCTGGATGCCTTCGACGGCCCGCGGGTGCCGGCGTCGCTCGCCACCGCCGAGTTCTTCGACGAGGTCGCCGCCAAGCGGCGGCCCGGAGCCCTGTTCGCGGCCAACGTCACCGACAAGGCGCCGTTCGCGTGGGCGCGGCGTTTTGTGGCCGGCGTCCGCGCCGTGCACCGGCATGTGATCGTCAGCGCCGAGGCTCCGGTCTGGAAGGGCCGCCGCTACGGCAACCTGGTCGTCGTCGCCTCGGATGCCGCGCTACCCACGACGGCCCTGTCGCGGCACGCCGCGCGGGCGGCGTTCGCCTACCGTGTGCTGGCCGGCCGCGAGGTCGCCGACTGGGTCGGCGGGGCTGAGCCGTTCACCGACGGCGAGCCGCAGCCCTCACCGGTGCCGCGCAAGGGCACTTGGTTCTCCTGAGACCGGACCGATCGCGACGCCCCCGGACGAGAAGCCACCGGGGCCCCGCCGCGACGAACCGCGGGACCCCCGGTGGATCGGATGAAAGCTCAGTCCGCGGCGTCGGCCTTGGCGAACTGCGCTTCGAGCGCAGCCACGTTGACATCCTCGGCCGAGACCAGTTTGGTGCCGTTGTAGACGTCCTTGTCGAGTTCGCCGTTCGCGTTGGCGACCATCATCGCGACGAAGGTGTCGCCGTTCACGTTCAGGAAGGTGCGGAAGATGCCGGCGAACCAGTCGACGGCGATCAGCAGGCCGACGGCCTCGAACGGCAAGCCCAGCGAGGTGGCCAGGAACATCGCCACCACCGGGAAACCGCCCGGCACGGTGATGGTGCCCATGTTCAGCAGAATCGCCAGCGCCATGCCCATGAAGATCTGCCCGACGCTCAGCTCGACGTTGCCCGACTGCGCCAGGAACATCACCACCAGCATGTAGTTGAGCACCGCACCGTAGGACCCCATGGTCAGGCCGACCGACAGGGTGAAGTTGGCCACCCGCTGGCTGACGCCGATCTTCTCGATGGTGTTCTTCAGCACGGTCGGGAAGGTGACCGCCGAGCTGGTGGTGGTGATCGCGATCAGGGTCTGCTCGGTGAGCTTGCCGGGCAGCAGTGCCGGGTTGATGCCGGTGCGCAACCACACCACCAGCACGAACAGCGCGGTGACGATGAGGACGCCAGCCAGCGTGGCCCCCAGGTACTTCAACCCGGTCGTCACGACGGCGATGCCGACCTCGCCGGCGATGGGCGCCAGCAGGCAGAACACGCCGATCGGGGCCAGGTGCATCACGAAGCGGATCATGGTGAGCACCACCTGCTGCACCTGGTCGAGCAGGTCAACGACCGCACGGTTGCCGGTCTTGCTCACGTAGCTGTTCAGCGCCACGCCGAACAGCAGCGAGAACACGATGATCGGCACCATCGCGGCACTCGACATCGCCGCGAAGACGTTGGTCGACACGAACCCGAGGATCGTCGCCTGCCACCCGGTCGCCGCACCCGCCTGGTCGGACAGCGACGGGTCGACGCCGCCGTCGAAGGTGATGCCGGCGCCGGGCTGGATCGCGGTGCCGAGCAGCCACGCCACGATGGCGGCGACCACAGAGAAGCCGATCATCCACTTGAACGTGCGGAAGGCCATCTGCCCCATGCCGGATCCGGTCATCGAGCCGGTCGCCACGATGACCGAGGTCATCACCAGGGGCACGATCGACATCTGGATCAACCGGATGAACAGGTCGCCGACGAACTTGATGTTGCCGGCCCAGTCACCGACGATGAGGCCGAAGACGATGCCGAGGACGGCCGCGCCGCCGATCTGCGCCGCCGGGTGTTTGAGGAATTTCATCACTGCCTCCGCAGGTGGTGGGGGAAGGTCCCGGTGGTCCGGTTGTTGCCTGACGCTACGAATGGCGTGTGATGCCGGTGATACGTCCGTGTTCCGATCTCGTGTCGGTGGCGGACGCCGGGCTGGCCGGTGTGCTTCCGGACGCCGGACGCCGGCCCCTGGCCCCTGGACCCGGACGCCGGGACGCCGCGACGCCGGAGCCCCTCGACCCGCGCGGCGAGGAGGCCGGTCGGTCCGCTGGCATACTGGCGCCCATGACCACCGAATCCGCGCCGGACGCCGCCCCGCGGCGGGCCGAGCGTCGGCGCGGACGCGGGCTGCTCATCTCGGGCGTCCTGTGCCTGGTGCTCGGGTTCGGCGGACTGGGCTGGTCTGCCTGGGATCTGTTCTGGAACCCGCTGGTCGACCCCGGCGTGGCCGCCGCGCAGGCGTCCGGCCTGCGCGAGGAGTGGGCCGCACCTGCGGAAGCGGCCCGTCCGCTGCCCGGGGACGCGGTGGCGCTGCTGCGCATCCCCGCGTTCGGGGCGGACTTCGAGCAGCCGGTGCTGGCGGGCACCGATCAGCGCACCCTGAAGAAGGGGCTCGGCTGGTACGCCGGCACCGCGGCGCCCGGCGAGGTCGGCAACTTCTCGGTGGCGGGCCACCGCGGCGCCACCGGGCCGTTCTCGCGGATGCACGAGCTGAAGGCCGGCGACGAGGTCGTCGTGGAGACCCGCGAGGCCGTCCACACCTACCGGCTCACCAACGACCCCGCCGAGACCACCGTGATGGATACCGACACCTGGGTGATCCAGCCGGTGCCCGGACGCCCCGAGGTGAAGCCCACCGAGGCGCTGATCACGCTGACCACGTGCAACGACCTGTTCCGCTCGCCGCGCCGGATGATCGCCTTCGGGGTCCTCGCCGACACCCGGTCCAAGTGAGGCCGCACGCTCTCCGGGGGACCGGTACGCGTCACGACACCGGCGAACACCCGCGCGTGGAAGGCATCGCGGGGCACTAGGCTCGGCGGCATGTCCGACCGCGAGCAGCTCATCACCCACATTCTCGATCTGGCCGTCGTGCACGGCCGCGTCACCCTCGCCTCGGGTCGCGAGGCCGACTATTACATCGATCTGCGCCGGGTCACCCTCGACGGTGCCGCCGCCCCGGTGGTCGGACGCGTGATGCGCGAGCTGGTCGCCGACTGGGACTTCGAGGCCGCCGGAGGCCTGACCCTAGGCGCCGACCCGGTCGCCGTCGCGATGCTGCACGCCGCGGCCGCCGCGGGCGAGCGCCTGGACGCCTTCGTCGTCCGCAAGGCGAGCAAGGCGCACGGCCTGCAGCGCCAGATCGAGGGCACCGAGGTGGCCGGACGCCGCGTGCTCGTCGTCGAGGACACCTCCACCACCGGCGGTTCGGTGATGCAGGCCGTCGAGGCCGTGCAGGCCGCCGGGGGCGAAGTGGTCGGCGTGGTCACGATCGTCGACCGCAACACCGGCGTCCGTGAGCGCATCGAGGCCGCCGGCCTGCCCTACCGCTACGCAGTCGACCTCACCGACCTCGGTCTCGCCTGATCCGGACGACCGGCGGCGCCGCCGCCGGTCGCGAGGCAATCTCGCCCGTCCGCCCCATGTTTTCTGTCAGGGGGAGGGGTTAGGGTGGCCAGCATGGAGTTCCTGCCCATCATCCTCGTGGTCATCCTGCTGGTCGCCGTCGGCGGTGTCGTGTGGGCGATCGGCGCCTACAACGGGTTCATCAAGCAGCGCAACCTGATCCAGGAGTCCTGGCGCCAGGTCGACGTCGAGTTGAACCGGCGCTACGAGCTCATCCCCAACCTGCTCGAAACCGTGCGCGCATTCGCGGCGCACGAGCGCAACACGCTCGAGGGCATCGTCCGGCTGCGCACCCAGGCGCAGCAGCTGGCCTCCACCGAGCGCGGCGCCGTCCCGTCGGCGCAGCGCGCCCAACTGGAGGAACAGCTCACCAGTGCGGTGCGCGGCCTGATGGTCAGCGTCGAGGCCTACCCCGAGCTGCGCAGCAACCAGAACTTCCTCGAGCTGCAGCGCCAGCTCGCCGAGACCGAGGACCGGATCGCTGCGGGCCGGCGCTACTACAACGCCAACGTGCGTAACTACAACACCCGCGTCGAGTCGGTGCCCTCCAGCCTGATCGCGAACTCGTTCAAGTTCGAGAAGGCCACCTATTTCGAGGTGAACGAGGCCGAGGTGCGGCGTGCGCCCGAGGTGAACTTCGGCGAGATCAGCTACCGCGGTGACGCGCCGGGTGCTCCTGCGGTCGGCGGTGGCCAGCAGCCCGGGGCACTCCCGGCGCCGCAGCCCCCGCAACAGGTGCCGTACCAGGCTCCCGCGCCGCAGCAGCAGGCGCAGCCGGCCCAGCCTCCGTTCCCGCAGGCGCAGCAGCCCTACCAGCCGCCCAGCTACGGCTCCCAGGCGACCCCGCCGCCGTCCAATGAGCCCTACCGTCCGCCGAACTACGACGCCCAAGGCTGACCTGGAGTGACCACGTACCCCACGCCCGCACCGTTCGAGTTCGCGAAGGTGCGGTGGATCTACTACGGCCTGATGGTGGGCATGTTCACCGCCTCCATCAGCCAGACGATCGTCAGCCCGGCGATCCCACGGATCATCTCCGACCTCGGTGGCGTCCAGTACTACGCCTGGCTGTCGACGATCGTGATGCTCACCTCGGCGGTGATCACCCCGATCAGCGGCAAGCTCGCCGACATGTTCGGCCGCAAGCGGTTCTACGTGATCGCGCTGGTGGTGTTCATGCTCGGCTCGATGCTCTCCGGTGTCGCGCAGAGCTTCACCTGGCTGATCGTGTCCCGCGCCTTCCAGGGGATGGGCATGGGCGTGATCATGGCGCTGTCGCAGACGATCCTGGGTGACGTCATCCCGCCGCGCCAGCGCGGCCGCTATGCGGGCTACATGGGCGCGATGATGGGGGCGGCGCAGGTGGCCGGCCCGCTCATCGGCGGCGTGGTCACCGACGCCTTCACCTGGCGGGTCCTGTTCTATATCAACCTTCCCGTCGGCCTCGCGGCGCTGTTCCTGATCGTGCGGTTCATGCACGTGCCCGAACTCGACATTCCGCGCACGATCGACTACGGCGGCATCACGACCATGACGATCGGCGTCACCGCGGCGCTGCTGGGCATCAGCTTCGGCCCCGACCGGGGCTGGCTCGACCCGCTCGTCGTCGGCCTGCTGTTCATCGGCGTGGTCGGGCTCACGTTGTTCGTGATGATCGAGCGCCGTGCCGCCGAGCCGATCGTGCCGATGTACCTGTTCCGCAACTCGATCTTCACCTGGTCGGTGATCGCCGCCTGCCTGATGAACGCTGCGCTGATGGTGCTGATCATCTACACGCCGGTCTACGCCCAAGGCGTCCTGGGGGTTACCGCGACGGTGTCGGGGCTGATCCTGATCCCGATGAACGTGGCGCTGTTCCTGATGGGCGTGGTCATCGGCAACCTGGTCACGCGGACGGGGCGCTACAAGTCCTTCATGGTGGGCGGTGCAGCCCTGGTGATCCTGGCGTCGATCCTGCTGCTGCGGCTCGACAGCCATTCGTCGCCGTGGGAACTGGGCGGCTACACGCTGCTGTTCGGGCTCGGTACGGGCATGACCTTCCAGCTCTACACGCTGGTGGTGCAGAACGCGGTTCAGCGCCGCGACCTGGGCCCGGCGACGGCGTCCCTGCAGTTCTTCCGCAACACCGCCAACACCCTCGCGACCGCGGTGGCCGGCACGCTGATGACCTCGCATCTGGTGCAAGGCATCGACGCGCGGATGACCGACGAGGTACGCGAGCACCTTCCGCCCGAGGGTCTCGACCCGAACGTGGTGCTCAACCACGATGCGCTCCTCGCACTCGCCGAGCCCGTCGCGCAGGTGCTCAAGCTGGCGCTGGCCGAGGCGATGCACGGCGTCTACCTGCTGCTGCCGTTCCTGGGCGTCGTGGTGCTGGCCGCCACGCTGGCGATCCGCGCCATCCCGCTGCGGGACTCGTTCGAAGGAACCGAGGAACGCGGTCTCGAGGCCGCCACGCGCAGCAATGCCGACCCGAATACCATCCAGACCGCGGCGGCTCATCACGCGCGCGGCAAGGAGCGGATGATGGCGGCCCACCTGATCCTGCTGGCCGATCACGCCTCGCGTGGCGGCAACGAGATCCTGCGTGCCGCGGTCGCGGAGTTCGGCGGGGGAGACCTGGCCCGGGGCGTCCGGTTGCTGCATTCGACGGCGACGATGCTGCTCGCCGAGGATCCCGACGTCATCGACGAGCATGAGCGCTTCGCGGTCGAACTGTCGGCGCTCGGACGCCGCGAGCAGATGCTGAGCCCCGGGCTCACCGCGCGCCTGGACGACATCGCGACCCGGGTGGCGGCCCGGGCCGCCGACGTGAACGAGCCCTCGCCCGCCACCGAACCGCGGCTGGCCAGTGTGGAGGGCGTCGACGTCCGGTCGCTCAACCGCGCCGTGTGGATGCTGGACACGGCCTTGGTGGCGGACGCCGCGGCCCGCTACTGGCTGCTCGACGACGAAGACGAAACGGACGCCGAGTCGAGAGGATGACCCGACCATGACCGCGATCGATCTCAATTCCGATCTGGGCGAGAACGTGCCCGACCGGGTGGTCGGTGACGACGAGAGCATGCTCACGATCGTGACCAGCGCCAATGTCTCCTGCGGCTACCACGCCGGCAGCCCCGAGGGCATCCGCGCCACGTTGACCGCCGCCGTCGCCAACGGCGTCACCATCGGGGCCCACCCCGGCTACCGCGACTATGAGAACTTCGGCCGGCGGCCGATGGAGGTCGGTTCGGCCACGCTGCAGGCCGAGGTCGAATACCAGCTCGGCGCACTCGCCGGCCTGGCCAGCGCGGTGGGCGGCCGGGTGCGCTACGTGAAGCCGCACGGCGCGCTGTACAACACGATCGCCCGCGACGAACGCCAGGCCAAGGCGGTCGTCGCCGCGATCAAGGCCTTCGATGCGACGCTGGTGATGCTCGGCCTGGCCGGCGGCGTCGCGCTGGACGTCGCCCGGGCCGCGGGCCTGGAGGTGGCCGCCGAGGCGTTCGCCGACCGGGCTTATGCTCCGGACGGGCAACTCGTCTCGCGCACCCAACCCGGGGCTGTCCTGCACGACCCGGCCGTGGTGGCCGAGCGCATGCTGCGGCTGGCGCACGAGGGCGTCGTCCGCGCGATCGACGGCACCGACGTCGCCCTGTCGGCGCAGTCGATCTGCGTGCACGGCGACAGCCCGGGATCGGTGGCGATGGCCGGCGAGATCCGCCGTCTGCTCGAGGACGCCGGCGTGCGGATCACCCCGTTCGTGCGCTGAGGCGACCCGGTCGTCCGGGGTGGAAGGGGCTCGTCAGCGCCCGGACTCGATCGCCTCGCGCTGGTCGGAGTAGCGGTCCTCGATCTTGCTGAAGCCCCAGGAGGCCAGGATGCCGAGCACCAGCATCACCGCGCAGAACGCCAGGAAAATCCCCAGCCCGAGGCCGGCCTTGTCGATCGCCTCGGCGGTGAACACCACGGTCGGAAAGATGGCCAGCGACGAGCCGGCCACCATGCCCAGGATGAAGTGGTACATGCCGGCGTAGTGCGTCTCGAAGGCCCAGTTGGCGGCCTTGGCGAACAGCACCACGCACAGCGCGAGACCGAGGAACAGCGGGATGAACACGACGGGGTCGAAGTCCTTGATGCCGTCGGTCATCTTGGAGTAAAGACCGAAGTAGATCAGGAAGTTGGACGGGCTCATCCCGGGCACGATCACGCCCAGGCCGATCAGGGCGCCCGAGCCGAGCCAGACCGGGATCGACGGCGGCACCTGCAGGTTGAGCCCGCCGCCGGCCATCATGATCGCGAAGATCACCACGGCCGACACCGCGAGGATCACCAGGTGCTTGGTGGCGCGCCCGTTCTTGCCGGCCTGACGCCACAGCGACGGGAAGGTGCCGATCACGAAACCGATGAACAGGCAGACGAAGGCCGCCTCGTAGCGTTGGAATGCCGCCGACACCGCATAGGAGAACAGCACCACGCCGACGATGCCGCCGATGCCGACGGGAAGGAAGTAGCGCACCTGGGTGACGAAGTTCTTGAACGGGTTGGCCAGGAACTTGATCAGCGGGTCGTAGATCTTGAAGATCACCGCCAGGACGCCGCCGGACAGGCCGGGCAGGATGAAGCCGATGCCGATCGCGATGCCCTTGAGCAGGCGCACCAGCCAGGCGCCGATACCGCGCTCGTCGGGGAGTGTGGCGTTCGCCGGGTTGGGGCGGTCGGGGGTCTGGTCGGTCATCCGTGCTCTCTCGATTGGGTCCAAGTCCGTCGTTCAGGGTACAAGGCTAAGGTTGCGGCCCATGAACGAGTCCGACGACCCGACCGCACCCACGGTGGGTGTCGGGTCGCACCCGCACCCCTGGCCGGACGATCCGCGCCTGGACCCCGGTCTGCTGGAGCAGGGCGACCGGCGCAACGTGATCGACCGCTACCGCTATTGGCGGATGGAGGCGATCGTCGCCGATCTCGATTCCCGCCGCGCGCCCCTGCATGTCGCGATCCAGAACTTCGAGCACGACTTCAATATCGGTTCGGTGGTGCGCACGGCCAATGCGTTCAACGTGGCCGGCGTCCACATTCTCGGACGCCGCCGCTGGAACCGGCGCGGGGCGATGGTGACCGACCGCTACCTGCGCGTCCACCATCACGCCGACGCGGACGCCTTCGCCGCCTGGCTGGCCGAGCGCGGCATCACCCCGGTGGGGGTCGACAACCTGCCCGGCTCGGTGCCGCTGGAGGCCGCCGAACTGCCGCGTTCCTGCTGCCTGGTGTTCGGCTCCGAGGGCCCCGGCCTGACCGAGGAGGTGGTCGCGCGGTGCGCGCGCCTGGTCGCGATCAGCCAGACCGGCTCGACCCGCTCGCTCAACGCGGGGGCGGCCGCGGCGATCGCCATGTACCACTGGACCCTGCAGCACGGCGAGGGTGAGCGCTGGTTCCGCGGGTAGGATCGCCGCCATGAGCCAGCCCACTCCCGCGCCACCGGCAGGCCCCGCAGGCCCCGGCGCGGACGGGTCACCGGCACCGGGCCTCGCGCCGGCGACGGCGTCCGCCCCGCGCTGGACGCCTCCGCCGCGGGAGGCGCTCGACTTCCCGGTCTTCTACGACCCGGCACCCGCCGTCGCCTGGTGGCGGGGGCACCGCCGGGTGATGATCGGCCGGATCATCGGGCTGGGCATCTCGGCGGTGATCTGGGGCGTCATCGCCTGGTTCAACCGCGACAACCTCGACACCGTCTTCTGGGTGATCCTGTCGGTCAGCCTGGCGATCACCCTGGTCACCCTCGTGGTCGCGATCGTGCGCACCGTGCGCGCCAAGCGGGCGGTGAAACGGCTCAACGAGGGCCTGGCGCTCGGCATCGGCCGCGGCGGGCTGCACCTGGACACCTACCTGGCCTGGGAGGACGTCGACCATCTCGTCGCCGTCCCCGGCGGTGGGCGCGGCAGCGGACGCCTCATCGTGGTGGCCCGCAACGGGGCCTGGCGCGAACTGCCGATCGACTGGCTCAGCCATGCGCCGTCCGCCGTCGACGGGGCCGTCCGTGCCCTGTCCGGCAACCGGTTCCGGATCGACCTCGATCCGCTGGACGCCTGAATCTCCACCGCCGACGACGCCCTCACTAGGGGGCGGGCGGTGCGGCGTCCACCACCTGGATCGAAGATGGCACGCGCGCCACCGTTTTGCGGTTGAATGGTGAGTGTTCGTCGCCGAGCACCCACCAAGGAGTGACATGCCTATTGCAACACCCGACGTTTACGCCGAGATGATCGACCGCGCGAAGTCGAAGGGCTTCGCCTACCCGGCCATCAACGTGACCTCGTCGCAGACCCTCAACGCGGCCATCAAGGGCTTCGCGGACGCCGGTAGCGACGGCATCATCCAGGTCTCGACCGGTGGCGCGGAATACGCCTCCGGCCAGAACGTCAAGGAGATGGTGACCGGTGCGGTCGCCCTCGCCGAGTTCGCCCACGTGGTGGCCAAGAAGTACTCGATCAACATCGCGGTGCACACCGACCACTGCCCCAAGGACAAGCTGGACACCTACGTCCGTCCGCTGCTCGAGATCTCCGCCGAGCGCGTCCGCGCCGGCCAGGATCCGCTGTTCCAGTCCCACATGTGGGACGGCTCGGCCGTTCCGATGGCTGAGAACCTGGACATTGCCGAGGAACTGCTCGCCAAGACCTCCTTCAACAAGCAGATCCTCGAGATCGAGGTCGGCATCGTCGGTGGCGAAGAGGACGGCGTCGCCCACGAGATCAACGACGAGCTGTACTCCACCGTCGAGGACGGCATGGCCACGGTCGCCAAGCTCGGCCTCGGCGAGAACGGCCGCTACCTGACGGCGCTCACCTTCGGCAACGTGCACGGCGTGTACAAGCCCGGCGGCGTCAAGCTGCGTCCCGAGGTGCTCAAGGAGATCCAGGACGCCGTCGGCGCCAAGTACGGCAAGGACCGCCCGTTCGACCTGGTCTTCCACGGTGGCTCCGGCTCCTCGCCGCAGGAGATCGCGGACGCGGTCAAGTACGGCGTCGTGAAGATGAACGTCGACACCGACACCCAGTACGCGTTCACGCGTCCGGTGGCCGACTGGATGTTCAAGAACTACGACGGCGTCCTCAAGATCGACGGCGAGGTCGGCAACAAGAAGACCTACGACCCGCGCGCCTGGGGCAAGACGGCCGAGGCCGCGATGGCCGCGCGCGTCGTCGAGGCCTGCGAGAACCTCGGCTCGGTCGGCACCCACGCCTGATCCGGTCCGCTTCTCGCTGACAAGCACGCGGCGCCCCGTCCTCTGCGGAGGGCGGGGCGCCGCCGCGTGTGCGGACGCCGAGCGCCGCGGGCGGTGCGGGCGTGCGTTGGCGGTGCGGCCGGCTGAGGTCAGGATGGTTGACGGTCGGCGATGCCGAACGACAACCCGGGCAGCCCTTGGACCATGCCCCAGTTCGCGAACGAATCCCACAATGGAGCGAGCAGGCGTCCGGCCATGCCGAAACGGCGCCGGCCCGCGGTGCGGGTCAGCTCGGTGCCGCCCGGCGCGGGGGTGCAGGTGAAGGTGTCGTACAACAGCGCCTGGCCCGCGTGCGGCGGATCGAGCATCTCGGCGATCCAGGTCACCGTCTCGATGTCGCCGGTGCGTTCGTGCTTGTGGTGATAGCGCAGGGTGAGGGTACGGTCACCGCGGCGGTGCCGGATCGTCTCGCCGTCATCGCTCAACTCCGACTTGGCCGGATCGGCCGCCCACAGCGCCAGCGTGCCCGGCTCGGAGAGCACCCCGGCCACCAGCGACGGCGGCGCCGCCACGAAGATGCGGGCGCGGTGCGCGCGGGCCGGTGCCGCCAGGATGCGGTCGTCCACGGCCACCCGCTCGGTCGAGTACAGGTCGTCGGAGCCCTGACGCAGCTCGGGCACCAGCGATTGGGGCAGGACGCCGTCGGTGCCGACCAGGCGCCGCACCGTCGCCGAGGGCTCCTTGAGCAGCGCGATCAGCAGGCCGAAGGTGTCGGGGGCCTTGGACGCCGCCGCGATGAGCTCCTCGGCACGCGGGGTCGCCGGCCAGGTGCCCTCGCCGAGCTCCCGGATCGTCAGCGGCGGCAGATCGACGGTGTCGCCCACCGCCAGGACGTCGCGGACGCGACGGCGAGCGGACGCCAACGTGATGCCATGGCGTCCCAGCAGGCGGGCCGCCGACCCGCCCAACAGGAACAGGCCCAGATAGAGGTGAGGCAGGTCGATCTCGGCACAGCCCAGGCGTGCCGCTTCGCGCGAGGAGGCGTGCGACCACAAGGCGGGCAGCTTCACGCTCACGAGGTCTCCCTTCTCCCGGTGAGGTTTGTGCGAGCCTAATGCGCGGCCCACCGGCGGGGGTGGGTCCGTCTCACGGCTGCGGCGGGGTGAACGGACGCGACGGCACCGTCGGCACCCAATGCATCGAGACCGCGAGCGCCAGCGAGGCGAGCACCAGCCCGCCGGCCAGCGCGGCCACCGCCGGCCAGCCACCCGACGACCAGGCCTGCCCGGCCAGCGCCCCGCACGCCGAAGAGCCGAAATAGTAGAACGCCAGATAGAGCGACCCGGCCATGCCGGTGCCGCGGCCCTTCGCGGCAGCCCGCGCGGTCACCCACCCCGAGGTGGTGCCGTGCGCGGCGAAGAACCCGAAGGTGATCAGCATTACCCCGGCCGCGATCGTGGGCAGGCTGTCGGCGAGCGTGAGTGCGACGCCCGCGCCGAAGACGAGCAGCGACAGCGGCACCACCGTCCGGGAGCCGTGCCGGGCCGCGAGGCGTCCGGCCAGCGGGGAACTGAACGAGCCCACGATGTAGGTGACGAACACCACCGAGGCCGCGCCCACGCCCAGCCCGAACGGCGGTCCGACCAGCCGGAACGCCAGCCCGTTGAACGCGGCCACGAAACCGCCCATCGTGGTGAAACCGATCGCGTACAAGGTGAGCAGGCCACGGTCGGCCAGCATCCGGTGGGCATTCGCGCGCAACTCGTCGTGCCGCAACGGCGTCGGCTCGAACCGCAATGCCGGCGGCAACAGCAGTCCCAGCACGACCGCGATCAGCAGCGCCATCGCGCCGACCGCACCCAAGGCCGTCCGCCAGCCGAACCACTCGGCGACCAGCCCGGTGAGCAGCCGGCCCGACATGCCGCCGATCGCGGTGCCGCCGATGTAGAGGCCGGTCGCGGCGGACGCCCACGCGGGCGCGATCTCCTCGCGCAGATAGGCGGCCGCCACCGCGGGCAGGCCCGCCACCGCCAGCCCGACCGCCGCACGCAACACCAGCAGCAGCACCCACGAGGAGGCGAACGCCGACCCGATCGCCAGCAACGCCGCCGCCAGCAAGGTGAGCCGCATCAGCGCGAGCCGGCCCACGGCGTCCGACAACGGGCCGTAGAACAGCAGCGCCACCCCCATCGCGACCGTGGTCACCGACAGCGACAACGTGGACGCCGCCGGCGTCACCTCGAAACCCGCCGCGAGCACCGGCAGCAACGGCTGGGTGCAATACACCAGCGCGAACGTCGCCAAACCCGCCAGGAACAACGACACGGTGATGCGCCGGTACTGCGGGTCGTCCGGAAGCCACCCGCCATGGCTGGACGCAGGGATGGGCACCATCCCATCCTCCCACCGCGACCCGTCCCGCGGTGACCTTCGCTTCGCGGCCTCCGGCCCCGGGACGCGTAGGCTGGGGTGCATGTCGGACGATGCGCGCACCCTGTTGCTGGCCCCCGCGGTGGGGCGCACCGAGCTGCCCGAGGACCCCGCACTGGCCGAAATCCTCGGTGGCGACCAAGGCGACTTCCTCGAAATCGTCTCCCGCCATCCCGACTCGTCACTGGGCTGGGCGCTGCTCGCCGAAGGCGCGCTCAGCGCCGAATCGCTGCAAGGCGACCTGAGCGCCTACGCGTTCGCCCGCACCGGCTACCACCGCGGCCTCGACGCGCTGCGCCGCGCCGGCTGGCGGGGGACCGGGCCGATCCCGTGGGCGCACGAACCCAACCGGGGATTCCTGCGGGCGCTATGGGCGCTGGCCCGCGCCGCGCAGCGGATCGGCGAGACCAGCGAATACCAGCGCTGCGTCGACTTCCTGGCCGAGGCGTCCCCTGAGGCGCATGCCGAGCTGACCGCGCTGGCCCAGGCCGACGAGCATGCGCGTGGCAAGCGGCGCAAGCGGCGCTGAGGCGTCCGCACCTCGTCGATGAGAGGCCGGATCGGCGTTGCGGGCGCCCATCGGCTAGAATGCCGTGGTAAGAGCCCGGGCGCTGAGAACTAGGTGCCGGGCTTTGTCCATGCGCAGAGGGGCAACGTATGCCAGGCATCGTCGTGATCGGAACCCAATGGGGGGACGAGGGCAAAGGTAAGGCCACCGACCAACTCGGTGACGCCGTCGACTACACGGTTCGCTACTCGGGCGGCAACAACGCCGGCCACACGCTGGTGGTGAACGGCGAGAAGTACGCGCTGCACCTGCTGCCGTCCGGAATCCTGAACAAGGGTGTGCCGGTGATCGGCAACGGCGTCGTCGTCGACCTCGAAGTGCTGTTCGAAGAGATCGACGCGCTGAACGCGCGCGGCATCGACACCTCGCGCCTGATCATCTCGGCCAACGCCCACATCATCGCGCCCTACCACAAGGTGCTCGACAAGGTCACCGAACGCTTCCTCGGCAAGCGCAAGATCGGCACCACCGGACGCGGCGTCGGTCCCGCCTACGCCGACAAGATCAACCGCGTCGGCATCCGCATCCAGGACCTGCTCGACGAGCAGCTGCTGCGGGACAAGGTCGCCGCCTCGCTGCTGCAGAAGAACCAGCTGCTGGTCAAGGTCTACAACCAGCTCGCCGTCGACCCCGGCGAGGTCGCCGACCACCTGCTCAGCTTCGCCGACCGGATCCGGCCCATGGTGCGCGACGTCGCCCGCGAACTGAACGACGCGCTGGAGGCCGACAAGCTGGTCGTCTTCGAGGGCGCGCAGGCGCACCACCTCGACGTCGACCACGGCACCTACCCCTACGTCACCTCGTCCAACCCGATCGCGGCCGGCGCGTGCACCGGCTCGGGGGTGGGGCCCAACCGCCTCGACCGGATCGTCGGCATCGCCAAGGCCTACACCACCCGCGTCGGCGAAGGCCCGTTCCCGACCGAACTGCTGGACGCCGACGGCGAGACCCTGCGCCAGGCCGGCGGCGAATTCGGCACCACCACCGGGCGTCCGCGCCGCTGCGGCTGGTTCGACCCGCTGGTCGTCGAAGCCGCCTGCACCTACAACGGCGTCACCGACGTGTTCTTGACCAAACTCGACATCCTCACCGGATGGGAGAAGATCCCGGTGTGCGTCGCCTACGACGTCGACGGACGCCGCGTCGAGCACTACCCGGTGATCATGGACGAGATCGTCGCGGCCAAGCCGATTTATGAATACCTCGACGGCTGGACCGAGGACATCTCCGACTGCCGCACCTTCGACGAACTGCCCGCCACCTGCCAGGCCTACGTGAAGCGCCTGGAGGAGCTGATCCGCTGCCGGATCTCCGGCATCGGCGTCGGCCCGGGCCGCGAGCAGACGATCTTGATCAACGAGCTGATCTGATGGTTGTTGACGGCGATCCTGCTTGTGCGGGGTCGCCGTCGGCTTTTTGCTGGGGGAGGTTTGCTGTGGTGACGTCCGGTGAGAGTGGGGTTGCGTCCGGTGAGGGTGGCGGGGGCCGTTCCCGCCCACGGCCTGGCGATGCGCGTTCGCGCATCGCGGCCGGTATGCCCGACCACGCCCTGAACGGCCCCCGCCACCCTCACCTCTGCTCGTTGGTGCTGTACGACTCCGACTGCGGGTTTTGCACTCGGTCGTCTCAGTGGCTCGCTCGGATCACTGCGGCGCGGGTTGAGCCGTTGCAGGCGGCCGACTTGGGGGCGCTCGGTGTGTCACCGGAGCGGGCCGAGCGTGAGATGCCGGCTGTTCTCGCCTCCGGGGCAGTTGTGTATGGCGCGGATGCTGTTGCGGCCGCGCTGGCGTCTGGGCCCTGGTGGGCGCGCGTCGGAGCGTTCTTGCTGCGCGTTCCCGGGCTTCACTGGGGCGCGGGGATGGTCTACGGCTGGGTAGCGCGCAACCGACATAGCCTTCCGGGTGGTACCGGGGCCTGCCGGCTCCGCTGATCGCGGGGGTCTCCTGGTGTCGGCGAACGCCAGGCCTCGGCCATTCGGCCGGCTCCGCTGATCGCGGGGGTCTCCTGGTGCCGGCGAAGGCCAGGCCTCGGGCATTCGGCCGGCTCCGCTGAGTGCCGGGGTCTTTGCGTCAGGCGCGCACGGCCTCCGGGATCAACTCGTCTCCGTCGTTGAAACGGATCGTCCGGCGGATGGTGGAGTCGTCTTCCAGAACGGCGGCGATGACGCCGGCGACGTTCGCTCGTGGGACGTGGCCCGATTGGGTGGTCCGCGTGTCGATGCGGCCTGTCGGCGCCTCGAGGGTGAGGGTGCTCGGGCCGAGGATCGTCCAGTCGAGATCCGTCGCGGCCAGGTAGACGTCGGCGGCTGCCTTGGCTTCGGCGTAGGCGAAGAACGGGTGGTCGGGCGCGACCCCATGGTCGGGGGAGGCGCCGAAGTAGGACACCATCACGTAGCGACGTACGCCGGCGAGCGCGGCGGCGTCCATCGAGCGGATCGCGGCATCCTGATCGACGGCCTTCGTGCGGGCCGGGTTGCCGCCACCGGCACCGGCGGACCACACCACGGCGTCCTGATCGGCGATCAAGCCGGCGATGCCGGCCACGTCGAGGCGTTCGAGGTCGGCGACGAGCGGGGTGGCTCCGGTCGCCTCGACATCGGCGGCGTGATCGGGATTGCGGATCACCGAGGTCACCGTCTCGCCGCGCCGGGTCAGCATCGCCGAGGCGATGAGAGCGACCTTGCCGTGTCCACCGAGAATGAGGATGCGTGCCATGAACCCACCCTACGTGCGATCGCTAGGTGCCGACCGGCGAGTCAGCCGAAGCCGCCGGTGGCGAGGTGGTGCAGTTCGAACGCCTGGGCTACTTCGCCGCCGCGACCCGGGGTCATCGTCGACGGGAGAGTAAATCGCTTCACTCAATTTTGAAGAGGCCGCCAGAACATCAGTCCCACTGATGTTTTTCGGGACCGGCCGAGAACGAGTGAAGCGATTTACTCTCGTGCCGCCGCTGACCCGGCGCCGCGACGCTGTCGGCCGGCGCTCGGTGGGCCGAAAGCGGGCTCGGGCGGATACTCTGTGCGGGTGCCCCGTGATTTGAACGTTCTCGTCCTTGGCAATGGCGGCCGCGAGCACGCACTCGCGCTCGCGCTGCACCGCGATCCTTCGGTGGTCGCCCTGCATTGCGCGCCCGGCAATCCCGGGACGGCGTCGATGGCCACCAACCATGCCGTCGATGCCTCCGACGGCGCCGCGGTGGTCGCGCTCGCCCGCGAACTCGGCGTGAACCTGGTCGTGGTCGGTCCCGAGGCGCCGCTGGTCGCGGGCGTGGCGGACGCGGTGCGCGAAGCCGGCATCGCCTGCTTCGGTCCTTCCGCCGAAGCCGCGCAGATCGAGGGCAGCAAGCAGTTCGCCAAGCAGGTGATGGTCGCCGCCGACGTGCCGACGGCCGCCTCTGTCTACTGCACCAGCGTCACCGAGGTGGCCGCGGCCATCGACGAGTTCGGCCCGCCCTACGTCGTCAAGCAGGACGGCCTGGCCGCCGGCAAGGGCGTCATCGTCACCTCCGACCGCGCCGCCGCCCTCGCGCACGCCGAAGGCGCGCTGCCCGCGATCGTCGAGGAGTACCTCGACGGCCCCGAGG
Organism: Propioniciclava sp.; assembly: GCF_047602245.1. Lineage (GTDB taxonomy): Bacteria > Actinomycetota > Actinomycetes > Propionibacteriales > Propionibacteriaceae > Propioniciclava. The sequence goes on along the minus strand of NZ_JASGHT010000001.1, from coordinate 1,185,327 downwards.
TCAGCCTGTTCGCCGTCACCGACGGGATCACCGCGCTGCCGCTGCAGCCCGCCCAGGATTTCAAGCGCGCCCTCGACGGCGACGAAGGCCCCAACACCGGCGGGATGGGCGCCTACACGCCGCTGCCGTGGGCGCCCGAGGGCTTGGTCGAGGCGATCATGGCCGACGTGGTGCAACCCACCGTCGACGAGATGCGCCGCCGCGGCACCCCGTTCACCGGCCTGCTCTACGCCGGGCTCGCGCTTACCTCGCGCGGTCTGCGCGTGGTCGAGTTCAACTGCCGCTTCGGTGATCCCGAGACCCAGGCGGTGCTCTCCCTGCTCGAATCCCCGCTCGGCGAGGTGCTGGACGCCGCCGCGACCGGCCGGCTGTCCGAGGTCGGCGAGCTGGTGTGGGCACCGGGCTCGGCCGTGATCGTCGTGCTCGCCGCCAACGGGTATCCGGGCGTTCCCGACCAGGGGGGACGCATCGCCGGCCCCCGGTTGTTCGCATCGGATGACAACGTTCACCTCGTGCATGCGGGCACCGCGCTCGACGGCGACGACCTGGTCGCCTCCGGTGGCCGGGTGCTCGGGGTGGTCGCCCGGGCCGCCGACCTCGATGCGGCTCGAGCGGACGCCTACGCCGCCGTCGACGCGCTCGACGCGCCTAGCCTGTTCTGCCGCCGCGACATCGCCGCGCGGGCGGCGTCCGGCCTGATCGAAACGCCGACGCTATGAGCCAGTACCGGCTGCGATCCTGGCGCTCGGCGGATGCCCCGGTGCTGCTGCGCAGCGTCGCCGAGCCCGAGTTCGCGCGCGACCTGCCTCCGCTGCAGCACCTCGCCGACGCCAAGGCCTACGTCGCCAAGCTGGCCGGCGACGACGACCTGATCGCGTTCGCGATCGTCCGTGACGACGAGGACGGCGACATCGTGCTGGGCGGCGTGCATGCGCGGATCGACCGCGTGATGCGAACGGCCTGGGTGTCCTACTGGCTGCTGCCGGACGCCCGCGGCCTGGGGTTGGGTTCCCGAGCAACGGTGGCGCTGGCGGACCATCTGTTCCGCCAGGATGTGCACCGCCTCGAGGTGGCCAATCGCCTCGTCAACGTGTCCGCGCGCAGGGTGGCCGAGCGGGCCGGCTTCATTCCCGAGGGCATCATGCGTTCGGAGCTCGAGATCGACGGCGTCCGTTACGACACCACGCTGATGAGCCGGCTGGTCACCGATCCGGCGCCTGCGACCGAACCGCTGCCCGGCCTGAGCTGAGTCACGCCGGGTCGAGGACGATCGGGACCTTTGCCCAGCCGCTCACCGGCGGGCGCTCGCGGATCGGGCCGCGCTCGCGCGACATCGTGATCCGGGTGGTCTGGGCGAGTAACTCCCCGATGATGACGCGCAATTCCATCAAGGTGAGCGCGCGGCCGGGGCAGACGTGCGGGCCGATGCCGAAGACGAGATTGTCCTCGGCGTGCGCGGCCGGGTTGAAGGCGTCCGGGTTGTCGAAGACCTCGGGATCGCGGTTGGCGGCCGTCCAGTTGAGCACCACCCGGGTGCCGGCCTTGATGGTCTCGTCGCCGACGGTCACGTCGCGCGTCGTCACCCGGCGGTTGGAGACGAACGGGTCGTCGATGCGCAGGATCTCCTCCAGGGCGTCCTCGACATCACCGGTGCGCCCGGCGGTGATCAGCGCGCGCAGGTGATCCTGCAGGGCGACGTCGCTGGCTAGGTGGTGCACGATCACGCCGACGCAGGCGGCCAGTGAACTGAGGTCACCGGCGGTCCAGTTGCGCAGGATCGACACGATCTCCGAGTCCGGCAGGGCATGCCCGTCGACCCGGTCGCGCATCAGCCGCGCGGTGACATCGTCGGCGGATCCGTCGCGGCGGGCGTCCAGCAGCCGGGTGATGATCGCGTCGAAACGATCGGCCACCTCGGCCAGCCAGGCGCGATCGCCCGAGCGGGACGCCTCGCGGTTGTCGGCCACCCAGGCGACGAGCTCGTCCTCGATGGCGGCCGGCCAGCCCAGCCAGGTGCTTTGGGCCCGCACCGCGAACGGGGTGCCGATGTCGAGCACCGTCCGGACGGTGACCCCGCGCGGCAGCGCGCCGACGATGGCACGGGCGTGCTCGCGGCACTGCGGCTCCTGGGCGGCCACCTCGGTGGGAGTCATGTAGGCGTCGATCAGCGCGCGGTAGGCCCGGTGCTCGGCGCCGTCGAGGCTGTTGGGCAACGCCCGGTGCGCCGACACCGCGCTGGAGAAGGTCGCTGCATCGAGCGCGGCCGCCTTCACGTCGGCATGCGCCAGCAGGGTCACGGTGCCGTCGGCGGCCCGGACCACCGGGCAGGCCGCGCGTTGGGCGTCCAACTGGACGCGCAGGTCATCGTGCGCGCCGGCCTCCGCGTGCGGATCGGTGTGGGCTCGGCCGGCGGTGGTGGTCATACATCCACCCTAGAATCCGGACGCCGCGCCCGGGCGCGGTTTCTACCGATAGCGCGACGACTGGGCCGAGGTCAGGACGCAGGCCTCTTGATGATGCGCAGCTGGGTGAGGGCGCCGAGTTGGTCCACCCGTGACGGTGGCGGCACGGCGGCCGTCCGGGACCGGGGGTTATCCCCACCTCAAGTCGGCGGCCCGGCCCCACGCGGCGGACGCGGGCGCTCGGCGAGGCTGACACCTGTGAATGGCGCGCCCTCGAATCCTTGTCGACTTCTGGTGTGGATCAGCGCGGTCGTGGCCGCCGGCGTCCTGCTGTCCGGGTGCGGGGCTGGCCCCGCACCGGCCGAACCGGACGCCTCCGCGCGCCCGATCAGCACCGGCGGCGGGATCATCCCTGAACCGTTCGCCGCCGTGCTGGCGACCGTGGACGAGCATGCGCGCGACCGGCACGACCGGGTGGAGGCCGAGACCGTCCGGTGCATGGCGGCCCAGGGATTCACCTACACGCCCCTTCCGTTCTGGCAGCGCGAGCAGCGTTTCCAGCGCTTCGGGGATATCGAGCACGCGTCCCGGTACGGTTTCGGCCTGTCGCCCGAGGAGGACCGGCGCGGGCGGCAGGACTCCCTTCCCGACGACACAGCGAAGCTCTCCTCACAAGAGAAGGAGGCCTGGTTCAGGGCACTGCTCGGCGACATGGACTCACCGAACCGGATCAGGATCGAGCACCGCGACGGCAGCGTCAGTGAGGGTCCGGGTGAAGGGTGCGACATCGAGAGTCAGCAGGCCCTCTACGGCGACTATCGAGCGTGGCGTGTGGCCCAGGTCTCGTTCGAAGAACTCGACCACCTGGTCCGCCAGGGCACCGACAGCGACCCTGCCTGGCAACGGGCGTTGGCCGACTGGCGGTCCTGCATGACGGACGCCGGCTACGCGCGCTACGCCACGGACAGCCGAGTCGAGGCGTCCGAGCTGCTGTCGGAGGAACACAGGCGTGGACGGGTGTACGAGCCGGACACGGTCGTGCCGGTCGACCCCGCCGACGCGAAGCACGAACGCGAGGTCGCGGTGGCGTCCGCGACGTGTGAGAAGAAGCTCGGCATGGCCGACACCTATGCGCGGGTGCAGGCCGTCCACGAGAAGAAGGTGAGCGAGACCGAACAAGGCGTCATCACCGGCTACCTGGAACTCGTCGTCACGGGCACCGCGAAGGCCGGCGGTGAGGTGGAGGCTTCCCCGAGCACGGCCTGATGCCGAGGCGGACGCCGCCAAGACCCCGGCCACGCGCCGGCGGATCCATGCCGTCACCGCGGCCGGCGTGGGCGTCCTCGTCGTCGCGGTCATCGCGGCGCTCGCCTTGCTGCGCCCGCCGCAAACCCTCGACCAGCGCAAGCCGCCGCCGACCGAACTCACCGTGCCGGTGGAGCGTCGTGCGCTGACCTCGACGGTGGTCACCCGCGGTACGGTTGGCAGCGTCGGTGACGTCCCGGTGAGCTGTCTGCCGTCCTCGGCCGGCGGGGACGCCACCGTGTTCACCCGCCGCCCCGAGGCCGGTGCGCAGGTCGCCGAGGGCGGTCTGCTCGCCGCCGTGAACGGACGCCCCGTCCTGGCGCTGCAAGGGGAGACGCCGGCCTTCCGCACCATGCTTCCCGGCGCGAAGGGCGCCGACGTCGCACAGCTTCAGGCCGGCTTGAAGCGGCTCGGCCACACGATCACCGACGCCGAGGGCGTCCTCGGGCCCAGCACCCGGCAGGCGGTCAGCCGCTGGTACGCCGAGGTGGGGTTCGCCGCGAACGAGCCGGCGCCGGAGGCGTCCGCTGCCCTGCGCGCCGCCCGCGACCAAGTCGCGCAGGCCGAATCGCAGGTGGAGACCGCCCGGCGCGCGCTCCGCACCGCGCAGGCCGGCCCCGCGCGCAGCGCCGTCCTCGCCTCGGAATCCGCGCTCGCGCAGGCGCGCGAAGCGGTGCGCGCCGCCACCACGGACGCCGAACGCGCCGCCGCCACCCGGCAGTTGCAGCTCGCACAAGCCCAGGACAAGGAGTTGCGCGCGATCGACCTCGGCGAGCCACGGGCGGCCGTCGCCGCGGCCGAGCAGGCGCTCGCCCGCGCCCAGGAGGACCACGCCGCGCTCGTCGCCAGCACCGGGGTGTCGGTGCCGTTCTGCGAGGTGGTCTTCCTGCCCACGATGCCGGTCCGGGTCGTGCAGGTCCGCGATACCACCGCCGCGGGGCAGGCGGCCGAGGGGGCGGACCCGGGCGCGGGGGCGTCGGAGGCCTGGGTGAGGGTGGCGTCCGGCGAACTGCGGTTGCTCGCCGAGGTGAGCACTGCCGAGACCGCGCTCATCTCGGCGGGGGCGCAGGTCCGGTTCCGGACCGACGCCCAGACCAGTGAGCGCACCGGGACGGTCACCGCCGTCAGCGCCGCTGAGGGCCGGGCGCGGGTCGAGATCGCTCCCGAAGAGGCCTTCGACGCCGCCGAACAGGGCCAGGGCATGAGGGTCGCCATCGAGGTGGGCGCCACCGAGGGCGAGGTGCTGGTGGTGCCGCTCGCGGCGGTCTCCGGATCGGCGAACGGCCTGGCCCGGGTGCAGCGGCGCGGCCCGAACGGGCGCACCGACATCGAGGTGCGCGCCGGGCTGGTGGCCGACGGCTACGTCGAGATCGCCCCCGTCGACCCCGGCACCCTGGACGCGGGGGACGAGGTCGTGGTCGGTGGCTAGCGCACTGCTGGAACTGCGCGGCGTCCGCCGGGCATTCGACGGACTCGAGGTGCTGCGCGCCACCGACCTGGCCATCGCCCGCGGCGACTATCTCGCGATCAGCGGCCCGTCGGGTTCGGGCAAGTCGACGCTGCTCAACCTGCTCGGACTGCTCGACCGGCCCTCCTGCGGCAGCGTGCTGGTGCGGGACCAGCCGGTCGATGACCTGCCCGACCCTGCGCGCTCGGCCATCCGCGGGCGGACGATCGGCTTCGTCTTCCAGGCCTTCCACCTGCTGGCCAGCCGCACGGCCGTCCAGAACGTCGAACTCGGGATGATCTACCGTGGCATCCCGCCCGCCGAGCGCCGCGACCGGGCCCGGCGGGCGCTGGCCCGGGTCGGCCTGGAGCACCGCCTGGACGCCCGGCCCACCACCTTGTCGGGCGGCGAACGCCAGCGGGTCGCCATCGCTCGCGCGCTGGCCTCCGAGGTCTCCTTGCTGCTCGCCGACGAGCCGACGGGCAACCTCGACTCCGCCACCGGTGACCGGGTCCTCGCGCTGTTCGACGACCTCCGCGCCGACGGGATGACCCTGGTCGTGGTCACCCACAGTCCCGAGGTGGCTGGCCGCGCGGCCCGCCGGCTGAGCATGGCCGACGGCGTCCTGACGGAGGAATCATGACCGAGGCTTCCACGCTGACACCGCGCGATGCGATCCGGGAGGTCGTCCTCGACCTGCGCTCGCGCCCGGCGCGCGCCGCGCTGACCGCGGTGGGCACCCTGATCGGCATCGCGGTGCTGGTCAGCACCCTGGGGCTGGCCGCGAGCCTGGACGCCCAGATCGCCGCGCGCTTCGACGCGCTCACCGCCACCGAGGTGACCGTGCGGGCGCGCTCGGCCGACCCCGGCCTGCCCCCGGCGCTGCCCGCGGACGCCGCCCGGCACGCCCTCCGGATCGACGGCGCCGTGGCGGCCGCCACCTTGTCGGAGGTGAGGGGCATCACCCGGGTCACCGGCACGCCCGGCTACGACCCGGCGGCCCCGGCCAGCACCGACCTGGCGGTGTTCGCGAGCAGCCCCGGGCTGGCGCGGCTCGTCCACGGCGAGGTGACCGGAGCCTTCCTCAACGACTGGCACGACGAAACCCGGCAGCCGGTCGCCGTCCTCGGGCGCGACGCGGCCGACCGGTTGCACATCGACGACGTCACCCGGCGTCCGGTCGTCTTCCTCGACGACCGCCCTGTCGTGGTGATCGGCATCCTGGAGTCGGCCGCGCGGCACCCGAGCCTGCTCCGGGCGGTGATCCTGCCGCAGGGCTACGCCCACGCCCTGCTGGGGCTGGCCGGCCCCGAGGCGCTGCACGTGGAAACCGAGGTCGGCGCGGCGGAGGTCGTGGGCGGGCAACTCGGCCTGGCGGTGCGGCCCGACCAGCCGGACCTCCTGAACGCCGAGATCCCGCCGTCGCCCGAGACGACCCGGCGCCAGGTGGCCGGCGACACCCAGGCGCTCTTCCTGGTGCTCGGCCTGATCAGCCTGGTCATCGGCGGGATCGGCATCGCCAATATGACCTTGGTGTCCGTCCTGGAGCGCACCGCCGAGATCGGGCTGCGCCGCGCCATCGGGGCCCGCCGCCGGCACATCGTCGCCCAATTCCTGCTCTCCAGCGTCGTCACCGCCTTCCTCGGGGCGCTGGCCGGCACTGCGCTCGGCCTGATCGTGACCGCCGGCGTCGCGCTCGCGCAGCACTGGCCGCCCACCATGCCGCCGGCGGTGCCGGCGTCCGCCCCGCTGATCGGCGCGGTGATCGGACTGGCCGCCGGCGCCTACCCCGCCTCGCGGGCGGCCCGGATCGAACCCATCGACGCATTACGGGTGGCGTCATGACCGCTTCCTCCTTGCGGCGCGGTCCGTGGCAGGCTGAGGTCATGCGCCACGTCCTCCGCCCGTTCCCATGGTGGTCGCTGGCGCACCTGGCCCTCGGCATCGTGCTGGCGCCGGTGCTCGCCCTGGCCGGGGTGGCGGTCGCGCTGGTGACGCCGCTCGCGGTCTTCGTGACCTCGCCGTTCCTGCTGCTCACCCGGCTGTTCGACGCGCTGATCGGGTTCGATCGCGCCCGGTTCGCCGTGCTGCTCGACCGCCAGGTCGGCGTCCCGCTGACGCTGCCCGATGCCGCGGACGCCCATGCGCGCGTGCGCGCGGTGCTCGCCGATCCCGCTCATCAGCGGGCGGCCGGCTATGCGGTCGTCCGGGTCGCGCTCGCCGTGTTGCAGGGATGGGTGCTGACCGCGGTGGCGCTGGTTCCCGCCCTGCTGCTCGCGACGCTGGTGGCGTCCGTGGTGATCGGCTACCAGCCGCACGGCAGGTCCTACTACATCCCGGATCCGCAGACCATGGTGGTCGGCGTCCCGGTGCTGATCGGCCTGGTGACCATCGCCACCCCGCTCGTCATCCGCGGCCTGGCCTGGCTGGATGCGTGGGCGAGCCGGGCGCTGCTGGGCAGCGTGGACGCCGAGGAGCTCGAACGCCGGGTCGGTGAGCTGGTGGACGCCCGCGCCCGCACGGTGAATGCCGCGGACGCCGAACGCGCCAAGCTGGAGCGCGACCTGCACGACGGCGCCCAGCAGCGGCTGATCGCGCTGTCGGTGCTGCTCGGCCAGGCCGAGGCGCGGCTCGCGGACGCCGAGGCCGACGACGGCGCGCTGGCGCTGGTCCGCCGCGCCCGCGCCGAGACCACCGGCACCATCGACGAACTCCGCACGCTCACCCGCGGGCTGCGCCCGCCCATCCTGGAAGCGCGCGGCCTGGACGCCGCCCTGTCCGCGGTGGCGGCGCGGCTGCCGATGACGGTCGGGCTCGATATCCGGCTGCCCGAGCGCCCCGACCCGGCGCTGGAGGCGATGCTCTACTTCGCCGTCACCGAGGCGCTCACCAATGTCGCCAAGCATGGGGGCGGAGCCACGGCGTCCGTCACCCTGGAACGCGACGGGGGACTGCTGCGCGCCACCGTCGCCGACGACGGTCCTGGTGGCGCCGACGTCGCCGGCGGCACCGGATTGCGCGGCATCGCCGACCGGTTGTCCGGGGTGGACGGCCGCCTGTTCCTGTCCAGCCCGCCCGGCGGGGGAACCGTCGTGACCGTGGAGGTGCCATGCGCGTAGTGCTCGCCGAGGATTCCGGACTGCTCCGGGAGGTGCTCACCGGGGCGCTGATCGACCGGGGCGTCGAGGTGGTGGCCGCGGTGCCGGACGCCGAACAACTGCTGCGCGCCGTCGAGTCCACGCCGCGGCTGGACGCGGCGATCGTCGATGTCCGGATGCCGCCGACCTTCACCGACGAAGGGCTGCGCGCCGCGCTGGTGCTGCGCAAGCGCTGGCCTGACCTGGGGGTGCTGATCCTCAGCCAGTACGTCGAGGAGCGCTACGCCACCGAACTGCTGGCCGCAGGCGCCCGCGGGCTCGGCTATCTGCTCAAGGACAAGGTGGGCGACCTGGCCGAGTTCTCCGATTCGCTGGCGCGGGTCGCGGCGGGCGGCACCGCGCTCGACCCGGGCGTGGTCACCCAGCTCGTCGCCCGCAGCCGGCACACCGGACCGCTGGCCCGGCTCACCCCGCGCGAACGCGACGTGCTCGCCGGCATGGCCGAGGGACGCTCCAACGCCGGCATCGCCGCCCAGCTGTTCATCGGCGAAGGGGCGGTCGAGAAGCACGTCACCAACATCTTCGCCAAACTCGACCTGGGTGTCGCCGAGGGCCAGCACCGCCGCGTCCAGGCCGTGCTCGCCTACCTGCGTGGGGACGCCTCGTGAGGGCCCGTGCGGTGAAGGCCGCCGCGGCGGTGTCCGTGCTCGTGCTGCTGGTCGCCGGGGTGTGGAATCAGCGGCACCTGTTCGTCGAGCAGGTCTACCGCAGCTTCACCCTCCGCATGGTGGACGGCACCGAGACCACCTGGGTCGAGGGCAGCGGCGGATGGTTCCCCGACCCTCCTTACCTCATCCCGCCGGTGGTGGAGGTGGACGCGGGCGACGGCGTCCGGGTGCGGGTGGAGCGGGGCTCGGCGCCCTACATCCAGGTCGAGGGCCGGGCGACGCTGGCTCGCGTCCTGGCCGGTGGCACCCCGACCGGCGTGGTCGCGCGGTGCGAGACCCCGACGCCGCTGAGCCGCTGCGCGATCTGGGTGAACGTGATGGTTCCCGACGGCGGCACCCGGGTCACCATCCTCCAGCGTGCGGGGGCCGACGTGACCGACCTCGATCCGCGCGTTCCCGTGGACGTGGTCACCGCCCCCTGAACCTGCGTCGCCGCGACGGCAGCCGGGGGATAGCCCCCCGGTCTCCGGTGGCTCGCCCCGGCGCGACCGGACGCCGTCCGCCGCGAGGGTTGAAGCATGCTTCCCGTGCTGCTGCGTCCGCCCTCCCGCCGGGTCCATGGCTGGCTGATCGCGTGGGTGGTGATCGCGGCCTGTGCGATCTCCCTGGGGGCGGGATCGATCGATTTGGCCGTCTATCTGCGCGCGGCGCAGGCGGTGGCCGCCGGTGGTGATCCGAACCTGACGCCGCCCGGTGAACTGCCCTGGTTCTACCCGCCGTTCGCGGCCGCGCTTTTCGTGCCGCTGCTGGCGTTGCCGTTCCCCGTCGCGGCGATGGCGATGGCGCTCGCGTCCGCCGCCGCGCTGGCCCGCCTGCTGCACCTGGTGATGGCGCGGCTCGGCCACCCCGAGCTCACCCTGGTCGCGCTCGCCGGCGCCGTCGTCGCCGAGCCGGTGTACGCGACGCTCGGCTACGGGCAGGTCAACCTCATGATCGCCTGGCTGGTCGCCGAGGGTTTCCTCGGGCGGCAGCGCTGGCTGATCGGCGTGGCCGCGGGCATCAAGCTGACCCCGTTGGTGTTCCTGTTGCCGCTGCTGGTCCGCCGTGACCTGCGCGGCGCTGGGCTGGCCACTGCCGGGCTGGCCGGCACGATCGGTCTTGGTTGGGTGGTGGCACCGGCGGCGTCCGGGGAGTTCTGGTCGGGTCTGTTTCTCGGTGCCACCGAACGGATCGGCACCTCGTACGCGGCGAACCAGTCGCTCACCGGGGCGCTGTGGCGCGCCGCCGGGCCGGGCGGTGTCCCGCTGATGGGGGCGGCGCTGACCGTCGCGGTCGTCCTGGTGGGCGCGGCCGTGCTGCGGCGTCCGGACATCGACGACATCCTTGCGCTTGTCGTGACCGGCATCGCCGGCCTGCTCGTGTCGCCGCTGTCGTGGGTCCATCACTGGATCTGGGTGCTGCCGCTGGTGCTGTGGTCGGTGACGAACGGACGCCGCCGGCTCGCCCTCGCCTGGTCGATCCTGCTGGTGGGGCGGGTGACCTGGTGGTTCCCCAGTGGGGGCGAGGCCGAATACGCCCACGGCCTGGTGGGCAAGCTCACCCAAGACTCGTGGACCATCCTCGCGCTGATCACCCTCGGGGTGCTCGCCTTCGCGCGGACGTCCGTCCGCGGAGTTGCCGCCTCCGGGTCGGCGTCCGGCTTGCGCGGTCGGGATGAGTGCCTCCGGATCTCCGGGGAGGGTGAGGTGGCGCCGGACCGCACCGGCGGTGTCCTCGGCGAACCGGCGCTCGATATCGGCGATCCTCGCGGCGTAGCAGGTGTCCGTCGGGAGATGTCCGGCGCGAGCGTGCGGGATGCGCGATGAGAAGGGCGATCGTCCTGATCGGGGCGCTGATCGTGGGCCTGCTCGGGGTGTGGGGCGGCGTCCAGGCGCTGGCGTCGACCGGCTTCGGCCAGCCCGGCGGACTGCCGGTGCTCCCCGACGACCGGGCATCGAGCGGCCATGCCCGGCCGTTCGAGGTGAACGGGGTGGTGCTGGTGAACGCCCGGCATCCGGTCGCGCCGGAGTACGTGCCTGAACTCGCCGAACCGCACCAGCTGACGCCCGCGGCGCACCGGGCGTACGTGGCGATGGTGAAGGCCGCCAAGAAGGCCGGCCGGACGATCGTCTGGAGGGTCGGCTACCGCAGCTACGACACCCAGGCCGAGGTGCTGGCGTCCTCGATCGAAACCCGCGGAAGCTACCGGGCGGCGCTGGCCTACACCGCCGAACCGGGGTGCAGCGAGCACCAACTCGGCCTGGCCGTCGACATCGCCGCGCCGAAAGCTCGAGGCCTGGCATTCGCCGACACCCAGGAGTTCGCCTGGATGCGGGAACACGCCCACGAGTACGGGTTCATCCTGCGCTACCCCGACGGCAAGAGCGACATCACCGGCATCGCCTACGAGCCCTGGCACTACCGCTACCTCGGCGTCGACCACGCCCGCGCCTTCGGGCCCTGGTCGTCCCTGACGCTGGAGGAGTACCTCGGAGGACGATGAATGCTCCTACGGAAGGAGGTCGAGCATGTGCGGCCGTGCTTTCATCGCGTGGATCACGAGTTCGTTCCCGCTGTCGAAGACGAGCACGATGGTTTCAAGGAGGCGCCCACGAGTGTCGAAGCCGAGCCTGAGCTGCCGTGATGGGCTCTCGTCGTCGAGGTCCTCAATCCACAGTGACCATGTCGCTGCCTGAATTGCGTCATCGGCGGACACTCCGTGCTTGAGTGCCGAAGGGTGGACCTTCACGCCGCTGATGCTGCTAGTGCTTCGCGGATCACTTCGGAGCGAGTCTTGCCCTCGCGCTTGGCCCGTGCGTCGAGCGAAGCGAGTTCGTCCGGGGTGAGTCTCAGTGCGACGACCAGGGACGGTTCGGCGCCGCGGCCGGGGCGGCCACGGCCGCGGCGCTTCAGTGCCTCGACGTCGTAGCCGGATTCGGCTTCTGCGACCCAACCCGCAATCTGCTCCTCGGTCACGGGCACGCCGTTGATCGTCTCGTTCATCGACATGGGTTTAATGTAATACGCAAATCCTGAAGAGTCGAGAGCGGTTCGGAAGGTGCTCACTCGGGCCCTTGCTTATCCTGTGTGCCAGGTGCGAGTGGCGCCATGTGTGGGGGCAGCCGGCCTGCAGGGCGGGTTGCCCGCACGAGACCGTGATCGTCACTCGAGGAACGGTCTCCGGCGTTGTTCGCGCACGACCCGCCAGCGGAACCACACCTGCGCGACGATGATCAGCACGCCGCCGGCGATCTTCTGTGGCGGAAGCTGCTCGCCGTACCACAGGGTGGCCGCGAGGGCGGTGAACACCGGCTCCAGCATCATGATGATCGCCGCGTTGGCGACGGCGGCGTACTTCTGCCCGCGCAACTGCACGGCGAACCGCAAACAGGTGGTGATCAGGATCGATGCCGCCAGCCATCCGAACACCGGGAGCGTCATGGGTTGTGTCCAGGTCTCCGTGGTCAGCGAGATGGTTACTCCTGCGATGCCGGTCATGCCCATCTGCACCGCGCTGAGCGGGAGCAGGGGCACCTCGCGGGCTCGGTTGCTGCTGTAGACGAACCAGATCGACTGGCCGGCCGCGGTGAGCAGCCACCAGCCCTGGCTGGGATGGGTATGGATCGGGATCTGCAGGCTCAGCAGCGCCAGACCCACGATCGCGACCGGAAGGCACTCCCAGTAGGCCCGTGAGGGGCGCGTCCTCATCATCGCCCAGGCCGTCAGCGGCACGAACACCATCGACAAGCTCATGATGAACGCGCCCTCGCTGAGGGTCGGCGAGACCGACAGCGAGAACACCCACAGGCACAGGTTGAGTGCGAATAGGGCTCCGCTGATCAGCATCGGGCGCCAGTGTTCACGGCGGAGGCCGGCGCCGCGGCAGAACGGCAGCATGATCAGCGCGGCGCAGGTGAACCGGATGCCGAGAAACGCATAGGTGGGCATGCCCGAGATCGCCTCGCGCGAAAAGACCCAGCCGAACGCCGCCAGGATCGTGGTGACGATCAGCAGCAGGTCGGCCTGGCGTTGCCTGGCCATGAAAACCTCCCCGGCGACGCTACCCCCGTGCCGCGCCGTGAGCCGCCGGTGTCCACGGAGCGGTGCCGGTGCGGGATGAAGCCTGCGGAATGAGGCGGTGTGGCCTGAGGGTCGGCTCCGCACCGATCTCGGCGTGGTGGGCGCCGGGCGAGGTCGCGCCCGGGCGTGGTCGTTTTCTATGTCCAGATTCACGCTCCTCGGCGTTTCCCCTTGTCGTGAGACCCCCCTCCGAATCTGGACATAGAAAACGACCACGCGATGCCGGCGCCGCATCCGACGGGTGGGCGCCGGGAGCCCGCTGAGTGCCAGAATGGGCGGGCCGTCGTCCTGCCGAGGAGAACCATGACCGTGCCCAACGTGCTGGCCACCCGCTACGCGTCGCCTGCGATGCGCGACATCTGGAGCCCCGAGCACAAGATCGTCGCCGAGCGGAAGCTCTGGCTGGCCGTGATCGAGGCCCAGCGTGACTTGGGCGTCGATTTCGGCGGCGCCGACCCGGAGGCCGTGTTGGCCGACTACCGTGCGGTGCTTGACCGGGTCGATCTGGGTTCGATCGCCGCCCGCGAGCGGATCAGCCGGCACGACGTGAAGGCGCGCATCGAGGAGTTCAACGACCTCGCCGGGCACGAGCAGGTGCACAAGGGGATGACCTCGCGCGACCTCACCGAGAACGTCGAGCAGTATCAGGTGCTCACCTCGCTGAAGCTGGTCCGCGAACGCGTCGTCACCGTGCTGGTGTCGCTGGCGCGGCTCGCGGTGCAGTACCGCGACCAGCCGATCGCCGGGCGTTCGCACAACGTCGCCGCGCAGATGACCACCCTCGGCAAGCGCTTCGCGACCGCGATCGACGAGTTGCTGATCGCCTACGACCGCATTGACGACCTGATCGGCCGCTACCCGGCCCGCGGCATCAAGGGCCCGGTCGGCACCGCGCAGGACATGCTCGACCTGCTCGGCGGCGACTCCGCCAAACTCGCCGACCTGGAGGAGCGCGTCGCCCACCATCTCGGCTTCGAGCGCGTGCTCACCTCGACCGGCCAGGTCTACCCGCGTTCACTCGACGTCGACGTGCTGTCGGCGCTCACCCAGGTGGCGGCGGCACCGTCCAACGTGGCCACCTCGATCCGGCTGATGGCCGGCGCCGAACTGGTCACCGAGGGATTCAAGGAGGGCCAGGTCGGCTCGTCGGCGATGCCGCACAAGATGAACACCCGCTCCTGCGAGCGGGTCAACGGCCTGGCGGTCGTGCTGCGCGGCTACCTGTCGATGGTCGGCGAACTGGCCGGCGACCAGTGGAACGAGGGCGACGTGTCCTGCTCGGTGGTGCGCCGGATCGCACTGCCGGACGCCTTCTACGCCCTCGACGGCCTGTTCGAGACCTTCCTTACCGTGCTCGCTGAGTTCGGCGCGTTCCCGGCCGTCATCGAGGCCGAACTGCAGCGCTACCTGCCGTTCCTGACCACCACCAAGGTGCTGATGGCCGCCGTCCGTGCGGGCACCGGACGCGAGGAGGCGCACGAGATCATCAAGACCAACGCGGTCGCCGTCGCCCTCGACATGCGCCACAGCGGCCGCAAAGACAACGACCTGCTCGACCGGCTCGCCGCCGACCCCCGCCTGGGCATGACCCGCGAGCAGCTCGACCGGGCCGTCGCGAACCCGCTCGAACTCACCGGATCGGCCGCCGCCCAGGTGCATGCCCTGGTCGGACGCGTCCGCGAGCTGGCCGTGAAGCACCCCGAGGGCGCCTCCTACGCGCCGGGCGAGGTGCTGTAGCCCGAGCGTGTGCGCCCTGGTGCTGCTTTTCGTACCCCAGCGGGCAGGTCATGCAGCACCGAACCGCACACCCCAGGGGCGTCCGACGGAGCCCCCGCGTAGCCTGCTCCCATGAGCACTGAGCAACCCGCCGAGCGGACGGCCCTGCGGGTCGGGTTCGTGCCCGGGGTCACGTTGCGCAAGTGGCGGACGATCTGGGAGGAACGTTTCCGCCGCGTCGACCTCGACGTCGTCGAGGTGCCGCAGAACGAACAACGCCGCATGCTGGACGCCGGCGAGGCCGACCTGTGCTTCGTCCGTCTTCCCCTGGACACCGACGGCCTGCACCTGATCCCGCTGTACGAGGAGATTCCGGTGGCGTGGACGTCCAAGGACCACGCCATCGCCGCGGTCGACGACCTCGCCCTCGACGATCTGGACGGCGAGGTTGTGCTCACCGAGGTCACCCCGGACGCCCTTCAGCAGGCGGCGTTCGCCGACGCCGTCCTGGTCGTGCCCATGTCGATCGCCCGCACCCATTCGCGCCGCGACCTGATCTACCGCCCGATCACCGACGCCCCCACCACCCGGATCGGCCTGGCCTGGCGCGTCGATGACGACAACCCCTGGATCGACGAGTTCATCGGCGTGGTCAGGGGCCGGACGGCCAACAGTTCCCGCAGCGCCCAGGAACGAGCCAAGACACCGAAGCCCGCGCCGGCGAAGACCCGTGGCACCAAGCAGGCTCGTCCTGCACACTGGAATCGTGGACGCCGCTGAGAACGAAACCGCTCAAGCGATGTCGCTGGAGGACGCCTACCGTGAGGCCGATGAGGAGTGGCGCGCCTCCGGCGAGGCCGAGGTGTGGGATGGCTTCGTTGGCGACGTGATTGACGACTGATCGATCAGAGTGTGTCTGCTGTGCGAGGTTCGGGTGGTGAGCTTGCCCGGGGCAGGCTCCTCCGTTTCTGGTCTTGCTGTGATGGTTTCAATTAAGATGCTTCCATGGCGCATTCTGCGAGTATTGAGAGCCGGATGAAAATTCGGCGAGCCCTTTCGGACGGTGAAACGCTGTCGGTTGTGGTCGAGGATGAAGAGCACGGACGGTTGATTGCAGCTACCGATCGGCGACTGTTGATAATCGAGAGGGACGGGTCCTGGCCGGCGATTAATCGATCCCACCTATCTGTCGTAGAGGTGAGGCCAACTGGCCGAGGGGAAGAAGTACTCTTCACGCTCCTTTTTGGCGGTGGGCTGGAACGTGTATTGGGCGTGCCCGACGAGGCACAGGCCTTGATGCTTGCTGCTGCCCTGTCCTAAGGTTTGATCTCCTGCGGTCGTTAGTTCGGTTCGGCGTGCAGGACCGGGGAGGGTGTGGTGGTTTCCTGGGGGTGAGGTGCTTCGGGTAGGCGTTTCTCTGGCGGGGTTATCGGAAATCCTGGATCTGCGTATACGGTGGGGTTTCCGTGTCGCGGTGGTTGGGTGGGGAAGGATCGAGCATGAGTGCGAGCCCGATCCTTCCAACCTCGTCCTCGTTCCATCAGGCAGGCCCCAGAGCCCGGGGATGTGAGAACAATCGGGTTGGACTGCCGGCCCGATTGTTCTCAGGTCTTCGCCGAGTGCCAGCACTGACGCGCGACCGACGACGCCAGTTGCCCATCGCGGCGTTTACGCAGATCGATGCCTAATGCCAGTCCCTCGCGGCGGTGTTCAGGCCAGCCTGCCTCAGTGATGGTGACGGAGCGCAGGCCCGGTGGCGTGGCGCTGCTTAGTAAGTTGACGGCATTGGGTCTAGGGCGGTCACCTACAAGCAACGCAACACCGTGGAGCGCTCGTTCAACGATCATAAGCAATGGCGCGGCATCGCCACCCGCTACGAAAAACTCGCCAACGTCTACCGGGGTGGGGTCGTCCTACGCGCGGTCACAATCTGGCTCCGTGAATAAGGAGACAGCCCTAGGGCTAGCCACCGTGCCCCTGGCAGGGCGCCCGTTCTCGGAGGAAAATGGGGCTGTGCTCGCCCGGTCGACGTCGTATCGCCCTTGGCCCGTGATGAGGCCGTGGACTAGCCAGAACGCGGGGACCGGCCATGCGCCCTTCACTGTTGCCGTGACCGCCAGGTCACGAGCACGAGATTCGCTGTTACCTCAGGTCCCCCCGGGCGAGCAGCCGTCCCTGTCCCGACACACCCAGATGGAGCCGCCCACAATCAACTGAAGATAGGCCAACCCCGCTGCGGCCCGCCGCGGGGGCTGCTGGTTTGCGTTATCACCCCGGGATCTTTTTCGGATCAGCGCGTCTCTTCGGCATCTAGGAGGTTCAAGGCGGCCTTGTAGAGAGCCGAGTCCCGGTCTGCTTCCGGGAAAGTCACTACCTCGATAAACGCCTGCCCCTTGTGGAAGGAGGTTTCGAAGATCGCGATCTCCTGTGAGAACCCCAGGTATGCCGGGATGCTGATGTGATCTCCCCGGTAGGGGTTTTCCGTGTAACCGCGTTCGTAGTCGTCACGGCTGCGGAAGTGGCGGCTGAGAACGAACACCGGGTGGATCTCGTCATTCTCCGGGTTGTCAGGCATGGGGATCATCACCGTGCTACCCGCCGGATTCCTGTACGGGATGGGCCGGCGGCTCGGTTTTCCGAATTCGCGGACCATTGCCTCGAATGCGGAGCGAATTAGCTCAGTACGGTCGACAGTTGTCATATTCAGTTCCTTGCTCCGGAAGTGATCCTCTGCTGGCGCGTGCTCGGCAGTCAGCGGAGGTTGGACCCCCAGTTTACCAGAGACCTGATTGACTCCTCCGGGCTCGTGTGTCGCACCACTCTCTGCTGTCCTACGGTCTCGGCCTGGCGCATGCTGCAGCATGCGCGTGGTGCCCCTTTCTCGCCAGCCAATCGGGCAGATGTGACCACGGTGGCAGCAAGGCGATGTCGCGAATGCCGACGTTCTGGTCGGAGGTGCCGCACGCCGCCCGGTTTCCGCTCTGTCGCCCGGTTTCCTACCCGGGCGACAGTGATTACACCGGGCGGTATGCCGGGCGAGTGTGACTAACCCGGGCGAATGTGACTAGCCCGGGCGGTGTGGTCGGACCACTTCCCCCAAACGAAGGTTCCGATAACCCTCGTGGTTCGGTGGGGCTGAATGGTCATTCGAACTCGACGCGGCAGGCGCCGGGTTCGGCGAAGGGGATCAGGCGTACTTCTGATTCGCCGGAGGCGGCCTCGATCAGGCCGGCGTGGATCGCGCAGACCACCTCGGGGTGCGCCGTGGCGGCCCCGAGCAGCGGGCAGGAGCGCAGGTGGAAGGCGTCGGCGTCCTCGGCCGGGTTGAAGCCCAGGTCGGTGAGGATCGCGAGGGCGTTCGCGCGCGAGGGGCGTCCGCCGCGCCGCTGGCCCCATTCGCGGCCGATCCGCCGGGCGAGGCCGGCGGCGTCCGGTTCGTCGGCGAGGTGGGCGGCCATCGCGGAGACCAGTTCGGAGTAGGCGTCCCGGGTGGGGTCGCCGGCGAGGCTGCGCTGCCCCGACGGGGTGAGCGCGTAGCCGAGCGCGGGGCGCCCGCGGCCCTCCGGCGGCAGCCGGGAGGCTGAGACGTGCCCGTCGGCGACCAGGTGTTCCAGGTGGGCGCGGGTGGCGTTGGGGTGGCCGCCGAGGTGGCGGGCGAGGGTGGCGAGGGTGACGGTGCCGCCGAGTTCGGCGAGCGCGGACGCTACCCGGGCGCGCGCGGCGGGCATCGCGGGCGCGGCTGGGACGGGGGCGGGCCCCCAGTCCTCAGGGGTGGGATCCGAGGTCACGGGTGAATCTTACTGGAATAAATACATAGAACTATGTAACAATCTGATCAGGGGTCGCCCTGCTCGAATTCACCCTGGGGGCGACCCCTCCGCCACGCCCGGACGCCGTCCGCCGCCACGCCCTGCCCCGTGCAGTGAGGAGAGACCTCTGATGTCCCGTCCGGACCTTCCCCGACCGGCCGGTTCCGCCGATGATCGTGACGGCCACGGGCGGCCGGCCGGCCCTGATCAACCGGGCGCGGGCCAGAGGGGTCCGATGAGCCGGCGTCCGCGGCGGCGCCGCCTGCGCGACCATGTCGCCATCGTCTGGCTGGCCTCGGCAGTCATCGTCGCGCTGGTGCACCGGTGGGTGCAGGCGTCCACCTGGCTGATGATCCACCTGGTGCTGCTCGGCGCGCTCACCCATTCGGCGCTGGTGTGGAGCGAGCACTTCGCGCACACCCTGCTGCGCACGCCGCCCGATGAGTCCACCAGCCGGCGCCAGGACGCCCGGGTCGGCCTCAACGCCCTCGGCGCGCTGGCCGTGTTCGCCGGCGTCCCGGGGCAATGGTGGTGGCTGGTGGTGGCCGGCGCGAGCCTGGTCGCGGTCGCGATCGGCTGGCACGGCGCCCATCTCGTCGCGACGCTGCGCCGGGCGCTGCCCAACCGGTTCCGGGTGGTCACCCACTCCTACGTGGCGGCGTCCGCCTGCCTGCCGATCGGCGCCGGGTTCGGGGTGGCGCTCGCCTTCGGGCTGTCCGAGGAGTGGCACGGACGCCTGCTCATCGCGCACATGGTCACCAACCTGCTCGGCTGGATCGGCCTCACCGTGACCGGCACCCTGGTCACCTTCTGGCCGACGATGCTGCGCGCCCGCATGGACGACCGTGCCGAGCAACTCGCCCGCGAGGCGCTCCCGATCCAGCTCGGCGGCATCGCGACCGTCGTGGCCGGCGCGCTGTTGGGCTGGCGTCCGCTCGCGGTCGCGGGCCTGGTCATCTTCGCGCTGGGACTGCTGTGGTGGGGGCGGGCGCTCGCCCGGCCGCTGCGCGCCAAGGGGCTGCGCGAGTTCGCGCCGGCGTCCGTGCTCGCCGCGCTCAGCTGGGGCGGCGTCGGGCTGGTCTGGGTCGGCTGGCTGCTGGTCTCGGCCGGTTCGTGGGCGGCGCTCGCGGACGCCGTGCCCACCGTCGCCGGGGTGTTCGCGGCCGGATTCGCCGCGCAACTGCTCTCCGGGGCGCTGTCCTATCTGGTGCCGTCGGTGATGGGCGGCGGGCCGTCGGTGGTGCGTGCCGGGCGGGCCTGGTTCGACCGCGCCGCCACCGGGCGCCTGGTGGTGATCAATGCCGGGCTGCTGCTGTTCCTGCTGCCGGTGCCGTCCTGGGTGAAGGTGACCGTCTCGACGGCCGGGCTCGTCGCGCTGGCCTCCTTCCTGCCGCTGCTGATCGGCGGCGCGAAGGCGTCCGCGCGGGCGCGGCGCGCCATCGCGACCGGAGCGCCTGCACCCGAGGTCGCCGAACCCCGGGTGTGGTCGTCGCGGCAACTCGTCGGCGGGCTGACCGCGCTGGCGCTGGCCGCCGGGCTCGGCATCGGCCTCGACCCCACCGCCGCCGGGATCGTCCTGCCGGGCGCCGGCGCCGGGGCCACGGTGGCGCCCACCGGGCGCACCACCCGCGTCGAGGTGGTCGCCGACGGCGTGGCGTTCATCCCCAACCGGATCACCGTTCCCGCGGGCGACCGCCTGATCGTGGTGGTCCGCAACGCGGACCCGCGGATGTCCCACGACCTGATCATCGGCGCCGCCCGCACGGCCCGGCTGTTCCCGGGCGAGACCACAGAGCTGGACGCCGGCGTGATGGCCGCCTCCACCCAGGGCTGGTGCTCGGTCGCCGGCCACCGCCAGATGGGCATGACGCTGCAGGTCGTCGTCGAAGGCGCCCCCGGCGCGAGCGTCCCGGAGCCGGGAACCCCGAACGATCCCGCCGCCGGGCATGCCCTGCATGCCGGAACGAGCGGTGCCTCGTCCGGAACCGGGGCGGTCATTCCGCCCAATCCGTCGGATGTCGTGAGCCGGACGGTCGACCCGGTGCTGCCGCCGCTGTCCGGCGACCGCGTCCGCAAGGTCACCCTCACCGTCACCGAGGCGCCGCTGGAGGTGGCGCCCGGACTGTGGCAGACCCGCTGGACCTACAACGGCGCGAGCGCCGGCCCTGTGCTGCACGGGCGGGTCGGCGACGTGTTCGAGGTCACCCTGATCAACGACGGCACCATCGGGCATTCGATCGACTTCCACGCCGGCGCGCTCGCCCCCGACGTGCCGATGCGCACCATCGCCCCTGGTGAGAGCCTGGTCTACCGCTTCACCGCCGAGCGGGCCGGCATCTGGATGTACCACTGTTCGACGATGCCGATGAGCACCCACATCGCCGCGGGCATGCACGGCGCGGTGATCATCGAACCGGACGGCTTGGCGCCCGTCGACCGCAGCTACGCCCTGGTGCAGTCCGAGGTCTTCCTCGCCAACGCCGCCACCACGGCCGAGCAGGCCCAGGAGGTGGACGCCGACAAGGTGAACGCCGAGCGCCCCGACCGGGTCGTCTTCAACGGCATCGCCAACCAGTACGACCTGGCGCCCTTCGCCGCGAAGGTGGGGGAGCGGGTCCGGTTCTGGGTGCTGGACGCCGGCCCCAACCGGGCCAGCGCCTTCCACATCGTCGGCGGCCAGTTCGACACGGTCTGGACCGAGGGCGCCTACACCCTGCGCGGCGACCCGCGCACGGGCGCCCAGGTGCTGCCGCTCGCGCCGGCCCAGGGCGGCTTCGTCGAACTCACCTTCCCCGAGGCCGGTCACTACGCGGTGGTCTCGCACGCGATGGTGGACGCCGAACGCGGCGCCCACGGCATCGTCGCCGTCACCGAATGACAGCCTCCCGCGAGGATCGTCCGCGAGCGGCCCGCGCCTGCAGGGCCGTGATGGCCCGGATGGTCAGGGCCAGTCCAGCGCGATCCGGGACGCGAACGATCGCGGCACGCCGTCGACCGGATCGGTGAAGGCCAGGGTGCGGGCGACCAGGCGCAGCGGCGAGGCCGGATCCTCGGGGGCGTCCGAGACTGCCGGGTAGAGGGGATCGCCGAGGATCGGCGCGCCGAGTCCGGCCAGGTGTACGCGCAACTGGTGGGTCCGGCCGGTGACCGGTTCGAGCCGGTACCGGGCCAGGTCGCCGCGGGACTCGACCAGGGTGATCTGGGTCTCCGCGTTCGGTGCGGCGTCCGGCGCCTCGATCGCCTGCAGGCTGCCGCGCGGCTTCACCAGATGGTTGCGGACCGTGCGTGGCCACGGCCCGGGCAGGGCGGGCGCGAGCGCCTCGTAGGTCTTGGATGCGGCCCGCTCCTGGAACACCCGCTGGTAGGTGGCGCGCCATTGGCGCGTGGTGGTGAACAGCAGGACGCCCGCGGTGAGCCGGTCCAGCCGGTGCGCGGGGGCGAGCTCCGGAAGGCCGAGCGCGGTGCGCACCATGATCAGCACGGTCGCGCGCACATGCATCCCACCCGGGGTGGTGGCGAGGAAGTGCGGTTTGTCGACCACGACGATCCTCTCGTCGCGATACAGCACCGGCACCTCGCCGGGGAACGCGGGCTCGGGGCGAAGGTCCTTGTGGAACCACACGAACGTCGCCGGGGTGTACGGCGCACCAGGCGCCAGCGGGGTGCCCGCGGCGTCCACGAACCGGCCCTCGGCCAGCCAGTGCTCCACCGGGACGCGCGCGGGCAGCCGGTCGCGCAGGAAGGCGTCCAGGGTCGGCCAGGGCGCGGGTTCGTCGCCGACGCGGGCGGGGGTGCGCACCCAGACGGCGTTCCAGCCCGTGCTGCTGGGGCAACGGCGAACGCCGTCTCCCGCGGGCGGCGTGGTTCATCCGGCCATCCTGGCACGGTGTCTCGGTGTGGTCACCCCGCCGGGTCGAGGCGCAGCAGGCGTCCGCTCGGCGCGTCCTCGAGCAGCCACAGGGAGCCGTCCGGGGCCTGGGCGACCGCGCGGATGCGGGCGGCCAGATCCCACGTGTCGGCGATCGTGGCGCGCTCACCGTCCAGGTCGATCCGGATCAGCGCCCGGCCCGACAGGGCTCCCACGAACGCGTCGCCGGTCCAGGCCGGGAAGCGGTCGCCGGAGTAGATCAGCAGCGAACCCGGCGAGACCGACGGATTCCACCAGGCCACCGGGGCGATGAAGCCGTCACCGGCTGCATGATCGGGGATCGCGCGGCCGCCGTAGTGCGAGCCCTGCGAGGCCCGTGGCCAGCCGTAGTTCGCGCCCGGGGTAATCAGGTTGAGTTCGTCGCCGCCCTGGGGGCCCATCTCCGTACTCCACAGCCGCCCGTCGGTGTCGAAGGCGAGCCCGAGCGGGTTGCGGTGACCGTAGCTCCAGATCTCGGCGGCGGCCCCGCCGCGATCGGCGAACGGGTTGCCGGGCGCGGGCGCGCCCTCGGGCGTCAGCCGGACGATGGTGCCCAGCGTGGTGCCGAGATCCTGCGCGGGCTCCATCTTCTGCCGGTCGCCCGAGGACACGAACAGGTGCGCGCCGTCGGGGGAGAAGGCGATCCGGTGGCTGAAATGCCCGCTGCCGTCGGTCTTCGGGGCCTGGCGCCAGATCACCGACAGCCCCTCCAGGTGGGCGGTCGCCCCGTCTGCGACCAGCCTGGCCCGGCCGACCGCGGCCCCCACGCCACCGTCGCCGCGCTCGGCCCAGCTCAGATAGAGCAGGCCGTTCTCGGCGAAACCCGGAGCGGGAACCACGTCGCCGAGGCCGCCCTGCCCGGCCGCGACCACCGCGGGCACTCCGGTCACCTCGACGCGGGCGCCGGTGTCCTGGTCGCGCAGCCACAGCGTGCCGGTGCGTTCGGTGACCGCCAGCCAGCGGGTACCGGGCAGGAAGCTCATCGCCCACGGATCGCCGAACTGATCCTGAGCCGTGACCGCGAAAGGGCGCCCACCGGGCGCCGGAGCCGGCGAGGAGAGTGCGGAGGGTGAGGATGCCGGGATCGAGGCCGGATTCGGCGCGGGCGTCGGGGCGGAGCCCGTGCAGGCGCTCAGCGTGGCCAGGGCCGCCGCCAGGGCGGCCGAAGCGAGAGGTCGTCCCATGGCTCGACGCTACCGGATGGTCGAAATCCCATTCCAGATTCACGCCCGCGCGCATCGCCCCTTGTCGCGAACGACCCCCGGCGAACTGGACATAGATTTCGACCACCGGACCGAGGCTGCTGTCCGGCCGGGCCCGCACACTAGGATCGACGCGTGATCGACGACTATGGCCTCGACCTCCCGCTCGTCCATGCCGGCAAGGTGCGGCGGCTTTACGCGCTGCCCGACGCCGAGGATCCCGGCGACCGGGCTCCCGGCCGGCTGCTGATGGTGGCGACGGACGCCATCTCGGCGTTCGACCATGTGCTCAGTTCGACGATCCCCGACAAGGGTGCGGTGCTGACCCGGCTGAGCCTGTGGTGGTTCGAGCAACTCGCCGACGTGGTCCCGAATCACGTGGTCTCCACCGAGGTGCCGGCCCCGGTGAAGGGCCGCGCGGTGATCACCGAGCGCCTGGAGATGATCCCGGTCGAATGTGTCGTCCGCGGCTATCTGACCGGCTCGGGCTGGGCCGAATACCAGAAGTCGGGCACCGTGACCGGCATCCCGCTGCCCGAGGGTCTGCGCGACGGCGACCGGCTGCCGGGGCCGATCTTCACCCCCGCGATCAAGGCCGAACTCGGCGAACACGACGAGAACGTGCCCTTCAGCACCATCGCCGATCTGCACGGGTTCGCCGCCGCCGAGCAACTCCACGACACCTCGCTGGCCATCTACGAGCGCGCCGAGCAGATCGCCAGCGAGCGGGGCGTGATCCTGGCCGACACCAAGTTCGAGTTCGGGCGCCGCCCCGACGGCGCCCTCGTGCTCGCCGACGAGGTGCTCACGCCCGACTCGTCGCGGTTCTGGGACGCCCAGCAGTGGCGGCCCGGAGGCGCGCAACCCAGCTTCGACAAGCAGTTCGTCCGCGACTGGCTCGCGCACGAGTCGGGCTGGGACAAGAGCTCCGACCTCGCGCCGCCCCCGCTGCCGGCGTCGGTCATCGCGGCCACCCGCGATCGCTACGTGGAGGCGTACACCCGGCTGACCGGGCGTCCGTTCAACTGAGATGGGCCGGCTCGGCGCGCCGGCCGGTTCGGATAGGATCGCGGGCATGGCGCGAGTGATCGTTGACGTGATGCCCAAGCCCGAGATCCTTGACCCGCAGGGCAAGGCCGTCACCGGCGCGCTCAGGCGCCTCGGTTTCGATGGCCTCACCGTGCGCCAGGGCAAGCGGTTCGAGGTCGAGGTCGAAGGCGAGTTGACCGACGAGCGGCTCGATCAGGTGCGCGAGGCGGCCGAGAAGCTGCTGGCGAACACGGTCATCGAGGCGTTCGACGTGCGGGTGGAACAGCAGTGACCCGCATCGGCGTCGTCACCTTCCCCGGTTCGCTCGACGATCACGACGCCGCGCGCGCGGTCTCGCTCGCGGGCGCTACGCCGGTGCCGCTGTGGCACGCCTCCCATGATCTGGAGGGTGTGGACGCGGTGATCCTGCCGGGCGGGTTCTCCTACGGCGACTACCTGCGCTGCGGCGCCATCGCCCGGTTCAGCCCGATCATGACCGAGGTCATCGATGCGGCGAACAAGGGCATGCCGGTGCTCGGCATCTGCAACGGATTCCAGGTGCTGTGCGAGTCGCACCTGCTGCCCGGCGCGCTGATCCGCAACGACGTGCGCACCTTCGTGTGCCGCGACCAGAAGTTGCGCGTCGAGACCCGCGACACGGTCTGGACCTGCGCGATGACCGAGGGCCAGGAGATCACCATCGTGCTGAAGAACGGCGAGGGCGGCTACATCGCCGACGCCGAGACGCTGGCCCGCCTCGAGGGCGAGAACCAGGTCGTCTTCCGCTATCTGGAGGTCAACCCGAACGGCTCGATGAACGACATCGCCGGCATCACCAACGAGCGCGGCAACGTCGTCGGCCTGATGCCGCACCCCGAGCACAATGTGGAGGAACTGACCGGCCCCTCCACCGACGGACGCCTCTTCTTCGACAGCGTGATGGGTTTCGTGGTGGCCGCCGCCCGCTGAACCGCTCCAGCAACACTTCCCCGCCCGTCACGGTTCGCCGTGGCGGGCGGTCTAGCGTTCGGCGATCGAGAGCTGGGGGAACAGCGGATGGCCGGGCGGCAGATCGAACAAGGCGTCCGCCCCGTCGATCCCGGTGCCGATCGGCTCGGTGAGCGCGAACTCGGGCCAGTGCAGGGTCAGGTATTCGGTGAACCGGCGCAGGACGCGGTCGGAGGCGAACACCCCGCCGAGGGCGGCGACCTTCGGCGCGGCCGGCCCGTGCAGGTGCGCGCGCCGGATGCCGGCCTGCACCGCCTCGGACAGGTGTGCGGCGGCCTTGTCGAGGATGTTGCCCGCCACCCGGTCGAACTCGGCCATCGCGGCCACCGTCTCGGCGAACGCGGCGATCCGCGCCACCCGGTCGGGTGCCGACTGTAGGTCAAGGTAGGCCAGCTCGAGGTCGGGATACAGGTCGGTCAACGCGCCGGTGAGCGCGGTCATCTGGCGGCGTCCGTCGTGACCGCGCAGGGCGGCCTCCATGCCGGTGCGCCCGATCCAGTACGCGGAACCGGCATCGCCGAGCAGGTGGCCCCAGCCGTCGACGCGGGCCCAGTGATCGGGGCCGACGGCCAGGCAGATCGATCCGGTGCCGGCCGCGATCACGCAGCCGTGCTGATCGCCGAGCGCGCCCAGGTAGGAGGTGATGGAGTCGTGGGCGACGATGATGTGGTGGACGCCGTCGTCGGCGACCAGGCACATCAGGTCGTGCGCCGTCTCCCGGCCCAGCCCTGAGGATCCGATCGCGACCGAATCCACGCTCATGCCCGGTTGCTGGGCCACGACGCTGTCGACGATCGCCCGCCACTGCTGCGGAAGCGGCTGGGCCGTGTTGACGCCGGCGGCCCTACCCTCGGCGCGCACACCAGCACCGCCGGTGGCGGCGGACATACGCCACTTGGTCGATGTCTGACCGACATCAAGTGCGAGACGAACCTTGTCAGCCAACGGAAACCCCTTTCGTGGCCCGCCCGATGACGGGCGTGCCCGCGACATTCCCCAGACTACCTGCGGGGCGCCCGCGGCGGGGCGAACCGGCGAGGAAAGATGGCCGGGCGCGCTCGGGCACCGGCGCCCGCCCGCGCCGTCTCGCGCTAGATTGTGTGCGTGGTCGACACCGTAGAAAACGCCCTTGCCACCCCGGACGCCTCGCAGCCCTGGTCCGAACTCGGGCTGAAAGCGGACGAGTACGCGAGCATCCGCGAGATCCTCGGGCGCCGCCCGACCGGCTGCGAGCTGGCGATGTACTCGGTGATGTGGTCGGAGCACTGCTCCTACAAGTCCTCCAAGGTGCACCTGCGCCGCTTCGGCGTGCTCGAGCCGCACACCCCGCGCGGGCCTCTGCTGGCGGGCATCGGCCAGCAGGCCGGCGTGGTCGATGTCGGCAACGGGCTGGCGGTTACCTTCAAGATCGAATCGCACAACCACCCCAGCTACGTCGAGCCCTACCAGGGCGCCGCGACCGGCGTGGGCGGCATCGTCCGCGACATCATCGCGATGGGCGCCCGCCCGATCGCGGTGATGGATCCGCTGCGCTTCGGCCCCCTCGACGCCCCCGACACTGCCCGCGTGCTGCCCGGCGTGGTGGCCGGCATCGGCGGCTACGGCAACTGCCTCGGCCTGCCCAACGTCGGCGGCGAGGTCATCTTCGATGAGACCTACTACGGCAACCCGCTGGTGAACGCCCTGTGCGTCGGCGTCCTGCGCCACGATGGCATGTACACCAACGCGGCCACCGGGGTGGGCAACCAGGTGATCCTGTTCGGCTCGGCGACCGGCGGCGACGGCATCGGCGGCGCCTCCATCCTCGCCTCGGAGACCTTCGACGCCGACGGCCCCGCCAAGCGGCCCAGCGTGCAGGTCGGCGACCCGTTCATGGAGAAGCTGCTCATCGAGGCCTGCCTGGAACTGTTCGCCGCCGACCTGATCGTCGGCATCCAGGACTTCGGTGCCGCCGGCATCTCGTGCGCGACCTCCGAGATGGCCGCGGCCGGCGACGGCGGCATGCACGTCGACCTCGACAAGGTGGTGCTGCGCGACCCGACGCTGTCGCCCGAAGAGATCCTGATGAGCGAGAGCCAGGAACGGATGATGGCGGTCGTTACCCCCGAGAACGTGGACGCCTTCATGGCGATCTGCGCCAAGTGGGATGTGCTCGCCACCGTGATCGGCGAGGTGATCGAGGGTGACCGGCTGCTGATCGACTACCACGGCGAACGCGTCGTGGACGTCGACCCGCGCACCGTCGCCGACGACGGCCCGGTCTACCAGCGTCCGATCGCCCGCCCCGACTGGATCGACGCCCTCAATGCGGACGCCGCTGAGAAGCTGCCGCGGGCGGCGTCCGGCGACGAACTCGGCGTGCAGGTGCTCGCCCTGGCCGGCTCGCCGAACCTGTGCGACAAGAGCTGGATCACCGACCAGTACGACCGCTACGTGCGCGGCAACAGCGTGCTCGCCCAGCCTGAGGACTCGGGGATGATCCGCCTCGACGAGGAGTCCGGCCTCGGCATCGCGCTGGCCACCGACAACAACCCGCGGTTCTGCCTGCTCAACCCGTACCTGGGTGCGCAGCTGGCGCTGGGGGAGTCCTACCGCAATGTGGCCACCACGGGCGCCGAGCCGGTGGCGATCACCGACTGCCTCAACTTCGGCTCGCCGGAGGATCCCGAGGTGATGTGGCAGTTCCAGGAGGCCATCAAGGGCCTGGTGGACGGCTGCCGGGCGCTCGGCACGCCCGTCACCGGCGGCAATGTGAGCTTCTACAACCAGACCGACGGCACCAACATCCATCCGACCCCGGTGGTCGGCATGCTGGGCGTGATCGACGATGTGGCCGACCGGATTCCGATGGGGTTCGTGCACGCCGGGGACGCCGTGGTGCTGCTCGGCGACACCAAGGAAGAACTGTCGGGCTCGTCGTGGGCCGACGTTGTGCACGGCCATCTCGGTGGCGTGCCGCCGCAGCCGAACCTGGACGCCGAGATGGCGCTCGGCCGGGTGATGATCGCCGCCGCGAAGGGTCACCTGCTCAGCTCGGCGCACGATCTGGCCGACGGCGGGCTCGCCCAGGCGCTGGTCGAGTCGGCGCTGCGCCGCAACCTCGGCGTCGCGCTCACCCTGCCCGAGGGCGACCCGACGGTCGCGCTGTTCTCGGAGTCGCCCGCCCGCGGGCTGGTGTCGGTCTCCGCCGAGCACTACGCCGCGTTCGAGACGCTGTGCCGCGAGCACGGCGTCCCCATCGAGCGCCTGGGCGAGGTCGTCGCCGAGCCGGTGATCGAGGTGCGCGGCCAGTTCACGCTCGGCCTCGCCGAGGTGCGGGCGCGCTGGGAGGCGCCGATCCGCGACGCGATGACCGCCCACTGATCATGACCCAAGAGCCGCAGCCGCCCTACGGTGCGCCGCCGGGTTATCCGCCGCCGTACGGGCAGCCGCAGCAATCCTACGGTCAGCCGCACCCGCAGCACGGGACGCCGCCGCAGGGGCCGTATGGCGCGCAGGCCCCGGGCCCGTGGAGCCAGACGCCCGGGCCGCCGTGGCCGCCGGCGCAGCCCTGGCCCCACCCGGGCACGACGCCGGCGTGGCCCCCGTACGACCCGAAGGCGCCGCGCAGGCTCGTCGGTGCGGAGCGGTTCTGGGTTCCGGCCGCGCACTGGCTGGCGCTGATCAGCAGCTGGTTGGGGCCGCTGGTGGTGCTGCTCACCGTCGGCGAGAGCCATCCGCGGGTGCGCGAGCACGCCAAGGAGTCGCTCAACTTCGAGGTGACCATCGCGCTGGTGATGCTGGTGGTCGCGCTCGCCGGGCTGCAGACGGCCGGATCGGTGCTGTGGGTGGTGCCCGTGTGGGTGCTGTGGATCGTGGCCCGGCTGTGGGCGACCGTGCACGCGGCCGCGGGCCGGACGGTGCGCTATCCGGTCAGCCTGCGCATCGTTCGATGACCGCGGCCCGAAGGGGACCTTCGCCCGGGTAGACTGCTGCAGTGAGTCACGCCCTGCACCTGCTGGATCCGGTCGGCGACCCCAAGCCCAAAGAGGAATGCGGCGTCTTCGGCGTCTGGGCTCCCGGCGAGGAGGTCGCCAAGCTCACCTACTACGGTCTCTTCGCCCTGCAGCACCGCGGGCAGGAGTCGGCCGGCATCGGGGTCAGCGACGGCGACCGGATCATGGTCTACAAAGACATGGGCCTGGTCTCGCAGGTGTTCGACGAACCCACCCTCAACTCGCTCACCGGGCACATCGCGATCGGCCACGACCGCTACTCGACCACGGGCGCGTCGGTGTGGAAGAACGCCCAGCCGACCTACCGGGCCACCCCCAACGGCGGAGTGGCGCTCGCGCACAACGGCAACCTGACCAACACCGGCGAATTACAGGCCTGGCTGCGCGAGCGCGACGCACACGCCCGGGTCGCCGCCAAGGACCGGATGGACTCCACCAACGACACCTGGCTGGTCACCGCGTTGCTGGCTAGTCTCCAGGGCTCCACCTGGGACGCCGCCCTCCAGGTGCTGCCGCGGCTGCAAGGGGCGTTCTGCTTCACCTTCATGGACGCCGGCGCGCTGTACGCCGCCCGCGATCCGCAAGGCGTCCGCCCGCTCGTGCTCGGACGCCTCGAGCGCGGCTGGGTGGTCGCCTCCGAGACCGCCGCGCTCGACATCGTCGGCGCCACCTTCATCCGCGAGGTGGAGCCGGGCGAACTGATCTGCATCGACGACGGCGGGCTGCGCTCGGCGCGGTTCGCCGAGGCCAACCCGAAGGGGTGCCTGTTCGAGTACGTCTACCTGGCCCGTCCCGACACGATCATCGCCGGACGCCGCGTGCATTCGGTCCGGGTGGAGATCGGCCGCACCCTGGCGATGGAGTCGGCGGTGGACGCCGACCTGGTCATCCCGACCCCCGAGTCGGGCATCCCGAGCGCCATCGGCTACGCGGAGGCGTCCGGCATTCCCTACGGGCTCGGCCTGGTGAAGAACTCCTACGTGGGGCGCACCTTCATCGAACCGAGCCAGACCATCCGCCAGCTGGGCATCCGGCTCAAGCTGAACCCGATCCGCGACATCATCGAAGGAAAGCGGCTCGTCGTCGTCGACGACTCGATCGTGCGCGGCAACACCCAGCGCGCGCTGGTGAAGATGCTGCGCGAGGCGGGCGCGGCTGAGGTGCACGTGCGGATCAGCTCCCCGCCGGTGGAGTGGCCGTGCTTCTACGGCATCGACTTCGCCACCCGCGCCGAACTGATCGCGCCCGGGATGAGCGTGGACGAGATCTGCCGCTCGATCGGCGCCGACTCGCTGGCCTACATCTCCCTGGAGGGCCTGGTCGCCTCCAGTGGCGTGTCGAAGCGGCGCCTGTGCCGGGCCTGCTTCGACGGGCAGTACCCGATCCCCGTGCCCGAGGGCACGGCCGAGAAGATGCGCCTGATCGCGCAGGAAAGCGACGACGATGAGTGAGCAGCCCACCTCCGCCTACGCGGCGGCCGGCGTCGACATCGAGGCCGGCGATCGCGCGGTCGAACTGATGAAGGCGCACGTGGCGCGCACGCGGCGTGAGGAGGTGCTCGGTGGCCTGGGCGGCTTCGCGGGCTTCTTCGACGCCAGCGCGTTGAAGAACTTCGAGCATCCGGTGCTGGCCACCTCGACCGACGGTGTCGGCACGAAGGTCGCCATCGCCCAAGCCCTCGACAAGCACGACACGATCGGCTTCGACCTGATCGGCATGCTGGTCGACGACCTGGTCGTGGTCGGCGCCGAACCGCTGTTCGTCACCGACTACATCGCCTGCGGCAAGGTCGTTCCCGAGCGGATCGCCGCGATCGTCTCCGGCATCGCCGCCGCCTGCGAGAAGGCCGGTGCGGCCCTGCTGGGCGGCGAGACCGCCGAGCATCCCGGCCTGCTGGACGCCGGCGAGTACGACATCGCGGGCGCCACCACCGGCGTGGTGGAGCGGGCGAAGATC
Organism: Propioniciclava sp.; assembly: GCF_047602245.1. Lineage (GTDB taxonomy): Bacteria > Actinomycetota > Actinomycetes > Propionibacteriales > Propionibacteriaceae > Propioniciclava. The sequence goes on along the minus strand of NZ_JASGHT010000001.1, from coordinate 1,153,666 downwards.
CTCGGCCCGGACCGGGTCCGCCCCGGCGACGTGGCCATCGCGCTGGGGTCCTCGGGCCTGCATTCGAACGGCTACTCGCTGGTGCGCCACGTGCTGTTGCAGCAGGCCGGCTGGTCGCTGGAGCGACACGTCGACGAGCTGGGCACCACCCTCGGTGAGGCGCTACTGACGCCCACCACGGTGTACGCCCGCGACATCCTGGCCCTGATCGAGGCCGCCGAGGTGCACGCGATCAGCCATGTCACCGGCGGCGGGCTGGCCAACAACCTGGTCCGGGTGCTGCCCGAGGGCATCACCGTCACCGTCGAGCGGTCCTCGTGGACGCCGCCGGCGATCTTCTCGCTGGTGCAGTCGGTAGGGGCGGTCAGCCGCCCCGACATCGAGGCGACCCTCAACCAGGGCGTCGGCATGGTGCTGGTGGCCCCGGAGGCGTCCGTGGGCGCCTTGCTGCGCGAATCCGCGGCGCGCGGGCTGGACGCCTGGGTGCTCGGCCGCGCGACGGCGTCCGGCGCAGCGGCCCGCGTGGATGTGGTGGGGGAGCACGCCTCCGCCTGAGGACGGACGGCCGTGGCGCCCGCGTCCACGGTTCTGCTTTGTCCGGGGTGGGAACTCGGGTAGCATCTGCCTCACGACAGATACATCCTCACGCGGCTAGACCGCCACAACGCTAAGGGGGTCGACCCGGATATGGGGCGCGGCCGTGCAAAGGCGAAGCAGACCAAGGTCGCTCGCGATCTCAAGTACCGTACCTTCAATACGGACTTCTCCTCACTGGAGCGCGAGCTCCGCGGTGAGAGTTCCTACCAGGTGTACCAGCCCGACTCCGACGAGTACGACGACGCGTATTCCGACGACGGCGAGGAGGAGGACTACCCCTCCTATGGGCGAACCTCCTGACGGTCGTCCTGGTCACGCCGAGGGGTGGTCGCCTGACGAGCACCTGGCGGGTTTCGAGTGTCTGAGGCTTCCCCTGGCAGCCGACCCCCTTCCTGAAGAGGACGGCGCTCCGCTGGTCGGCACCCTGATCCGCCGCAGCGATCCCGCGTTGCGCGCCCATGCACGGGCCATCCTGCACGTGCACGGGTGGAACGACTACTTCTTCCACGGGCATGTCGCGGAGTTCTACGAGGCCCAAGGCATCGCGTTCTACGCGCTCGACCTGCGCCGCTACGGGCGCAGCTGGGTTGAGCCCCAGTTGCGCGGTTTCATCACCGATCTGTCGGACTACACCGAAGAACTCGCCGCTGCGCTCAGCGTGATCGGTGCCGGCCATCCGGTGGTGCTGCTCGGCGGGCACTCGACCGGGGGGCTGGTGGTGACCCTGTACGCCTCGGATCATCCCGGGACGCTGGCCGGGCTGGTGCTGAACTCGCCTTGGCTCGATATGTGGGTCACCCCGGCGTTGACCTCGGTACTGCGCCCGGTGTTGTCCCAATGGAGCCGGCGCAACCCGACCTTGCCGCTGCCGCTGCCCGACAGCGACGAGACCCCATTCTACGCCCAAGCCATGCACTCGGCCTACGGCGGCGAATGGAACTACTCCCTCGACCTCAAGCTGGAGCGCGCCGATCACCCGAGGGTGGGCTGGCTGCGCGCGGTGATCCAGGGTCATCGTCGCGTCGCGCGGGGACTGAACCTCGACTGCCCCGTCCTGGTCACCACCTCGACCAAGGACGCGTGGCTACGGCCTTCGCTGGAATCGGCACGCGAGTCTGACATCGTGCTCGATGTGGACCGGATCGCCGCGGTCTCCTGGAGACTGGGCAACGTCGTCGCGCTGGCGAGGATCGAGGGCGGCACCCATGACCTGTCGCTATCGCCCTCACCCGCGCGCGAGCGCTTCTTCGAGGCGGTCACCGCCTGGTTGCGCGGGTACGTCCCCGCACCGTGAAACGGCCTCAGAGCGTGAGTGCCGCGGACGCCGCCCGCGCGGCCTGCGCCCCGTAGCCGCCCCCGAACAGCATCGCGTGCACGAGCAGCGGATGCACCTGATGCAGCGGGATCAGCGCGCGCCAATCCGTCGGCAGGTGATCGCTGGCCCGCGCGTAGGCGTCCAGGATCTCGTTCAGGTAGGGGACGGCGAACAGCGCGAGCATGGCCAGGTCGGTGATCCGGTGGCCGCCGTGGGCGGCGGGATCGATCAGTGCCGCACCTGAGGGCGTCCACATCACGTTGCCGCTCCACAGGTCGCCGTGGATGCGTGCGGGTGGTGCCGGATCGTCGAAGTCGCCGCGCTCCAGACGTGCGCACAGCGCGGTGAGCGGCCGGTACTGCTCCAGGGTGAGCGCGCCGCGGTGGTGGGCGCCGTCGGCGTAGGGCAGCACGCGGTGGCGGGAGTAGAAGGCGCCCCAGCTGGGTTCGGGCCGTAGCGGGAGCGGGGCGTCGCCGATGAAGCCGTCGCCTGCCCAGCCGTCGGGCGGCGACCCGAACGCGGCGGCGCCGGCGTCGTGCATCGCCGCGAGTGCCCGCCCGAAATCGCGAGCGTGGCTTGGGGTGGGGGAGGCCGTCGGGAGGCGTTCGAGAACGATGCTGTCGGCGTCCACGCTGATCACGGACGCGACCTTGACCGCGCGGGCGGACGCGAGCCAGTTCAGCCCGGCGGCCTCGACGGCGAAGAAACCGTCCGGGGCCCGATGGCGGTGCTTGCGGAACGTCTGCATGGCTCCAGTGTGCAACGGGAGAGCGGGAGCCCGGGCGCTTCGGGTGAGGATCGGTGCCGCTGCCCGCCCTGGCGCCCCCAGAGCGGGGCGGGCGCGGCCACCTTTGATCCCCCCGATGTTCGCTGGCCGACTTCCCCCCGGAATCGGCCAGCGGCCCGTCGATGCGGCGTATCTATTCTCGCCGGCCGGCGCTCCGGAGAGGAGGCCCTCGCGGGCCTCGTGCCGCAGGGGTTTGGGACGCGAGTCCCACATTCAGGGACTGGGCGCGCGCCTGCGCAATGTTCGGGTTCCTGCTGTGCGCCATCAACCCCTTCGATAGGGTCGAATTGCCTACGGAGAGGGTGAACGTGCGACAGAAAGGCGCGGTGACCGGCCGGCGTGGGGTGCGCCTCGCGGCGGCTGCGGGCGCGGCCTTCTTCGCTGTCCTCCTCATTGCGCTGCAGCGGTGGGCTCCCTCGGAACCGCCGTCGGGGCGGGCTTGGGCCCCAGACGCATCTGGCACGGTCGGGGTGATGATCATGCTCGTCAGCGCCCTCAGCGCCTGGGGAGTCACCGCCTATCAGCGCTGCTCCGACGCGACGATCCGCCGCTACGTGGCCTGGGCGACTGCGCTGGCGGTGTGGTGGATGATCGTGGCGCTGATCAAGAGCTCCGCGCGAGAACCGCTCATCGTGGAGGCGTGCTGGTACCTGTACTACATCCCGATCCTGTTCCTTCCGCTGCTGGTGATGTTCGGCGTGCTACGCGCGGCGGCGCTGGACGACGGGCCGCGGGTGCGCGCGATGATGCGCGCCGCGATCGTGTTGTGCGTCCTGTGCGCGACTTTGGTGCTGACCAACGGGCTACACCAAGCGGCCTTCCTGTTCGACCGTGCGGATCCGGGGTTCGTCACCCACTACAGCTACGGGGCCGTGTACTGGGTGATCGCCGCCTGGACGCTGCTGGTGCTCGGCGTATCCGGCACCATCCTGTTCGCCTTCGCCCGGCGGCAACTACGGCCGGCGACGCTGTTGCTGCTCGCCCTCATCGGGGTGGGCGTCCTCTACTCGGTCCTCTACGCCTTCGGGATGCCGTCGGTGTTCGCGAGCAACCTGGCGCTCATCTACGTGCTGATCTTCGTGCTGGCCACCGAGGTCTCGCTGCGGCTGGGCGTCCTGCCCGCCTACGCCTGGGATCAGGAAGCCTTCCGCACGCTGCCGTTGTCCCTGTGGGTGCTCACCCGGCAAGGCCGGATCGCGTACGCGACCGCGCGCGCCGGTGACCTGGACGCCTACGTGGCGACGACGGTCGCCGCGCTCCGGGTCCGCGGACACGGTGCCGTGTCGTTCAGTGACCCAGGCGACGTCAACACCGAGTATCTGGCCTACGGCCTCGACGGGGGCGTCGCGCTCCTGGCCACGGACGTGTCGCGGATCACCGCGCGCCGCAGCCTGCTGGACGCCAAGCGGCGCCGCCTGCAACGGCAGAACCTGTTGCTGGAGCAGGACCAGCTCGTGCTGGCCCGCTTGCACAAGCTGTGCCACGAGCACGATCTGCTCGACGAAGTGGAGGGGACGCTGGCCGCGACGGCCGACAACATCAGAGAACTCCTGGCGGAGCTGGCGACCCTCGAATCCCCGGCCGGTGACGCAGAGCGGAAGCGGCTGTTGACCGCGATCAAACTGCTCATCGCCTACTGCAAGACCAAGGGCAGCCTGATCCTGACCGAGCGGGAGGATGCCGTCCTGGACCGGGAGCGGATGCAGCTGATCGTCGCGCAGACCGTCGCCGATCTGCGCAGCTGTGGCGTCCGGTGTGCCGCCACGGTCGACCTGACCTCGCCGCTCCCGCCCGCGCCTGGCAGCGCGCTGTACGACTGCTTCTACGAGATCGCGATGGCGTCCTTCCTCGGCGGCGACTCCGCGCTCATGGCGCATTTCAACGACCGCGAGCCGGGGATGGCCGAACTCCGCATCGCCCACCAGTGTGAAGGGTCGTGCCTGGTGGCCCCGCTGGTGGCCTCGCCCGACTGGTCCGATCGCCTACAGCAGGACAACCTGACCTGCGAGGTCGAGGGGGAACCAGGCGCGCTGACCCTGCGCATCCTGGCTCCCGTGGGCGGAGGTGGCCGCTGATGGGTGTGCTCGCCACGCTGAACCTCGCCACACTCACCGTGGCGCTGGTGGCCGTGTGCCTGCTGATCGCTGGCCAGACCTTGCACGTGCACGTGGTGGCCGCGCGCAGACAGGTGCGTGCGGGCGTCCTCGCCTATGAGGTGCTGCTGGTCGGGCACCTGATCGTCACCGCGGCGATCATCACTGCGGCGGCCCACGGGGAGTGGTGGACGCTGCATACCCTCGGCCTCCACGTGCCGCTGGAACCCCTGCTGTGGGGCAACGCGGTGGTGGCCGTGCTGGGTGCGGCCCTGCGGTGGAGGGGGTGCCGGATCGCGCTGCTCGAACTCGGTGTGCTGCTCGCCTGCACGCCACCGGTGTTGCGCCTGTCCGGCGACGGCGCGTGGATCGTCCTTCTGGTGGTGTTGTGTTTCTTCGCCGCCCGGGTGGCGAGCGAGCTGGTGCTCGATCTCGGGCGGCCGAGACGTGAGCTGTCGCAATGGTCGACGACAGAGGCGATCGTGCGGTTGCCGCAGGGACTGCTGCTCGCCGATGACAGCGGCCGCATCCGCCTGATGAACGACGCCATGCGCGCGTGCCTGATCGCCCTCGGCTTCCCGACCGACCTCGCCGACGCCCGCCAGGTGTGGACGGCGCTGCGGGCGAAGGCCGCCGACGAGCAGGACGTCATCGCTGAAGACAGCGTGGTGCTCAGACTCCCCGACGACCGGATGTTCCTGTTCTCGCTCGACTCGTTCGACATGGGCGGCGCCCCCTGTTGGCGGCTGCTCGCCCGCGACATCACCGACGAGGACCGCCTGATCAGACGTCTGGCCCGCACCAACGACGAACTCGCGCGCGCGGCGTCCGAACTGCGCGCATCGCTGGCCAACGTGCGTGACGTGGCCAGGGGCGAGGCGCTGCTCGCCGCGCGGGCGCGCGTGCACGACGTGATCGGGCAGCGACTGTCGATCCTGCACCGCTACCTGGAGGATGACGAGATCACCGACGCTTCGCTCGCCTCGCTGGAGCCGATGCTGCGCGCGATCCTGTGCGACCTGTCCGAGGTCGGCCGTACCGAGAGCGCCGCCGAACTGGACGGCATCGTGACCTCGTTCTCGCTGATCGACGTCCGGGTGAGCGTCGAGGGTGAGCTTCCCGCTGCGCCTGCTGCGGCCGACACGTTCGTGCAGGTGATCCGCGAGGCGGCGACCAACGCCGTCCGGCACGGTCAGGCGCGCGCGATCACGGTGGTGATGACGGCCGCGCAGGACGCCTGGCGCCTGTCGGTGAGCAATGACGGAACCAGTCCCGCAGCGGTGACGCGGGAGGGCCTCGGCCTGCGCGGCATGCGCCACGCGGTGTGCGAGCTGGGCGGGACCCTCAGCGTGATGCCGAATGCGCCGTTCACCGTGGAGGTAGCCGTGCCGCGCCGGCGCAGCGTCGAGGAGGCGGTGGCCGAGAGCATCCTGGCCCACGAGGCGGCCGTATGAACGCTCCGCAGAGCAGTGAGCGACCCACCAGGATCATCGTCGTCGAAGACCAGACCATCCTGCGCGAATCGCTGGTCGCCGCCATTGACGGCGAACCTGACCTGGAGGTGATCGCCTCGCTGGCGGACGCCGCCGACGCGGTCGAGTTGGCCGAGCGGCTGCGCCCCGACCTGATGCTGATGGACGTCTACACCGACCACGGCTCCTCCGGCATCGTGGCCGCGCGCCGGATCAAGGCTTCGCAGCCGGGCGTCTACGTCGTGATCATGACCGGGATGCCCGAGATCACCTTCGTGCGACAGGCGCGGGACGCCGGCGCGGACAGCTTCATCTACAAGAACGTCGGCACCGGGGAACTCCTCGGCGTGCTCCGCTCGACCCGCGACGGCTACTCGACCTACCCACGTGATACGATCCCCACTCGATTCGGTGCGGCGGGCCTGACCGACGATGAGATCGAGATCCTGCGCCTGGCCTGCGAGGCCAAGTCGCGCAAGGAGATCGCCGCCGAGCTGTACCTCAGCGAGGGGACCGTCAAACGCCGCATTTCCGAGATGCTGGCCAAGACCGGCTACGACCACATCCTCAACCTGGCCGTGGACGCCGTCTCGGACGGCTATATCGCTCCGAGGATCGAGCGCGAACGCTAGGCCACGGCGTCCTGGTTGCCGGGGCGGTCGGGCATGAAAAAAGGGATCACGCGCGACGTGATCCCTTTTGGAAACTCTGGGTGGCCAGGACCGGGGTCGAACCGGTGACCTTCCACTTTTCAGGCGGACGCTCGTACCAACTGAGCTACCTGGCCGGTTGTTCTCTTCAGAACAGCGACCCCGACGGGACTCGAACCCGCGACCTCCGCCGTGACAGGGCGGCGCGCTAACCAACTGCGCTACGGGGCCTTTTGAAGGCCGCTCCCCTCGCGGGCAGCTTGAGAAGCATAGCGTGCCCCTCGCGCCGATGTGAAATCGAGCCGCTGGGTAGGCCTGAACTCGTGCGAGGGGCGGAGGTGATGTCAGTGATCCTGGTTCTCGTAGATTCTCGCGGCGATCGGGTAGGACGCGAGGTAGGCGAGGATGCCAACGGCCGGTCCGGCCCAGGGCAGCCAGGACTCGCTGCCTTCCAGCACTCGGGTGAGGGTGAGGCCGATCGGCAACTGTCCCGCCAGGATCGCGATCCCGGACAGGCCGAACGCGAAGAACAGGAAGGCGAAGCCAGCGAAGCGGGTTCCCCAACGCAGATAGCACGGCTGCATGATGGCCATCATGGTCAGGAAGGAGGCCGTGGTGACCGCAGTGGCCAGGCCCAACTCGGCGACCGGCTCCCCGCGGAAGGCCGAGGTCGCGGCGGCGATGAGCCAACCGAGTGCCGTCGCTGCGACCACGACGCCTCCGGAGATCAGGTAGTGCGCCTGCACGACCGTCCGGCGCCGGAGCGGAAGGGTTCCGAAGAGAAGGTTCAGCCGGTTGCTCTCGCCGACGCTGAACAGGTTCATGCTGACGATCACCCCGGCCAGGCCGACCATCGTCAAGCCCATCTGGGTGCCCAAGGCCACCATGTACACGATGGTGAAGCCGAGATAGGCCGGCAGAACCCGGCGTAGTGAGACTAGCGACATCAGGTCGAGGCGCAGCATCGGGGTGAGTTCAGACATGGCTCGGCTCCTTTCCGAGATGGACGACGATCTCCTCCAGCGTGGGCGCTTCGGCGAGCGTGCGGCGTCCGAGCGCCACCGTGTCGTCGGTAGCCATCAGGCCCTCCCATCCGGCACCGTGCTCGCGCAGACCGAGGACCAGCGGGCGCACCGCGTCCAGCTCCGCAGCCGGGCCGCGGACGAGGCGGTAGCCGTCGATCAGTTCGTCGCGGGTGGTGGCGCTGACCACACGCCCCGCGTGTAGCACGGTGATGTAGTCGGCCACCTTCTCCAGATCGGAGGTGATGTGGGTCGAGAAGAGCACCGAGTGTGACGCGTCGGTCATGAAGTCGGCGATCATCTCCAGCAACTCGCTGCGGGCCAGTGGATCGAGGCCACCGGTCGGCTCATCGAGCACGAGAAGCTCCGCGCCATGGCTGAGTGCGACGGCGAGTTGCAGCCGCATCCCCATGCCGCGGCTCAGCTCCTTGACCTTCTTCGACGGCTCGATGCCGCTCCAGGCCAGGAGTTCGGCGTAGCGGTCGGCGTCCCATTCCGGGTAGAAGGGCGCCAGCGCGCGGCCCACGTGGGTGGCTGTCCAGTCGCCGACGTAGCTCGGCTGATCGAACACCACCCCGATGCGCGCCTTGTCGATCAGGTGCGCCTCCCCGCTGTCCGGCCGGACCAGGCCGAGGGCGATCTTGATGGCGGTCGTCTTGCCCGCGCCGTTGGCCCCCACCAAGCCCGTCACGTAGCCGCGCGGCACGGTCAGGTCGAGGGGGCCCAGGGCGAAGGTGGTGGTGTCCTTGCCTTTGCCGCGCGCGTACCGCTTGGTGACCGCGTGCAGCCGGAATGGATCGGTGGTGGTGGGCGAGTGCATCACGGCTCCTCGGGGTTGCTGAGCAGGGAATCGAGCACGGCGTGGAGTTCGGCGTCGGTCAGGCCGGCGAGGCGGGCTTGGCGAACGCCGTCGGCGAAGTGCTGCTCGACCTCGCGCAAGATCTGCTCGCGCACGAGCGCGCTGTCACGCGGGAGCACGTAGCTGCCCTTGCCGGGAACGTTCGTGATGAAGCCCTCGGCGGCGAGGTCGGAGTAGGCGCGGGTGGTGGTGATCACGCTGACCTGCAGGTCGCGGGCGAGTCCGCGGATCGAAGGCAGCATCGCACCCTCGGCCAGGTCGCCCCGCAGGATCGCGGCCTTGAGCTGAGCCTTGATCTGTTCGTAGATCGGCACGCCGCCGGTGTTCGCGAGCACGATGTCGACCACCCCACACCTCCTTACTGTCTATATGCACTATATACAGTTGGCTTGGGTTGTCAACGACTCTCGGCGGGTGGATGGTCGATTTCTATGTCCAGATTCGAGGGGGTGGTCTGTGACTAGGGGTGATGGCGGAGGGCTTCGATCTGGACATAGAAAATGACCATGCGAGGATCGTGACGGTGCGTGGAGCCGGGAACAACCGCCGGCCGGCCCGGCGTTGGCCCGGCATGAGGATTGACATCTGGTCCGATATCGCCTGCCCGTGGTGCTACATCGGGCTGGCCCGGTTCGAGCAGGCCCTCGCATCATTCGCGCATCGTGACGGTGTCGAGGTGCGGCTGCACAGCTTCCAGCTCGACCCCGGCCTGCCCGAGGTCTACGAGGGCGGTGAGGCCGAGTACCTCGCCTCCCGCAAGGGGATTCCCGTCGAGCAGGCGCGGCAGATGTTCGCGCAGGTGGCCGAAGCCGCAGCCGGTGACGGTCTCACCATGGACTTCGACGCGCTGTCGGTGGCGAACTCGCGCCGCGCCCACCGGTTGCTGCACGCGGCTCGCGATGTCTCGCCTCAGGCGGCGTGGGACCTCGAACGTGCACTGTTTGGGGCGCACTTCACCGACGGCGAGTCCATCGCCGACGCCGAAGTGCTGGTGCGCCTGGCGGTCGAGGCGGGCCTGGACGCCGAGGCGGCGCGCGCGGCCCTTGACGATCCGGAGCGAGACGCGCAGGTCGCCGCTGACATCGCCCAAGCCACCCGGCTAGGGATTCGCGGCGTGCCTTTCTTCGTACTGGCCGAGAAGTACGGCATCTCCGGCGCGCAGCCACGGGAGGTTTTCGGCCAGGCGCTGACGCAGGTGTGGGACGAACTCCATCCGGTCGTCCAGCCGCTCGCCGTGCCCGGCCTGGAGGGCTTCGGCGGGGGAGCGGCCTGCGGTCCGGAAGGGTGTGACTGAGACGTCGAACGCGAATCGGGTGAGTGGGCATGATCCCCACTCACCCGATTCGCGTTCGGTCCTCCGGTGCCGGACGGCCGTCGGTCAGCCCTTGACGGCACCTGAGGTCAGGCCGCTCACGATCTGCTTCTGGAAGACCATGACCACGATGAGCAGCGGCAGTGTGACGATGACGGACGCCGCGCTGATCGTGCCGATCGGCATGTCGTATTCGTTGGCGCCGCTGAACATCGCGATCGCGACCGGAATGGTCTGGGCGTTGATCGTCGAGCTCAACGTGGCCGGCAGCAGGAACTCGTTCCACGACGAGATGAACACCAGGATCGCCGTCGTGGCGATGCCCGGCATGGCGACCGGCAGGATGACCTGCCAGAACGTCCGCCACGCGGAGGCTCCGTCGATCGAGGCGGCCTCCTCCAACTCCATCGGGATCTCACGGAAGAACGACGTCAGCGTGAAGATCGCCAGCGGCAACGCGAACGTGAGCTTCGGGATGATCAGGCCCAGGAGAGTGTCGTAGATCCCGATCAGGCTCCACAGGTTGAAGATCGGCGCGGCGATCGCGATCACCGGGAACGTCGAGATCGACATCACCATGGTGAGCAGGAATCCCTTACGGCTCAGCGGCAGCCGGGCCAGCGCATAGGCGGCGGACGCCCCGAACAGCAGCGCGAGCGAGGTCACGGACACGCTGACGATGATCGAGTTACGGACAGCGAACCCGAACTTGGGCGTATTGATGACCTCGACGTAGTTCTGGAATGTCGGGCTGGCCGGCCACAGGTCGGCCGACGACAGGCCCGCACCGGACTTCAGCGAGGTGTTGACCAGCCAGTAGACGGGCACCAGGGACCCGATCATCACCAGTGCGATCAGCACCCACACCAGCGGGTGGATGTACACGGCGGTCGGCGATGTGCGGCGGCGGCTCATTTCTCCCCCTTCGAGACGTCGCGCAGGTTTCCGCCCGCGAAGCGCAGGTAGACCATGGCGACCAGCATCACTGTGGCGAACGTGAGGATCGACAGCGCCGAGCCTTCGCCGATCAGCCGGTTCTCGCGCAGTTGCACGTAGGAGATCAGCGACATCGTCGAGGTTCCGTTCGCGCCGTGGGTCAGCACGAAGGGCAGGTCGAAGATGCGCAACGCATCCAGCAGCCGCAGGATCGCGGCGAGCAAGATGGCAGGCCTGATCAAGGGCAGGGTGACTTGGAAGAAGGTCTGCATCTTGGTCGCGCCGTCGATCGCGGCGGCCTCGTAGACATCCGCCGGGATCACCTGGAGTCCCGCCAGCACCAGAAGCGCCACGAATGGTGTCGTCTTCCAGATCTCGGCGATGATCACGATCGTGATCGCGTAGCCCGGCTCGGCCAGCCAGATGATGTCGCCCGCGGGTAGACCGAGCGTCTGCAGCACGTTGGTTACCAGACCCAGGCGGGGATCGAACATGCTCTGCCAGGTGATGGCGCTCACTACGGTGAGCACCGCGTACGGCACCAACAGCACCGACCGGAGTACCGCTCGCCCACGGAATGCCAGGTTCAGCAGCATCGCCATCATGGTCCCGAGCACGACCTCGATCGTGACCGACACGAAGGCGATCGTGAACGTGGTGGACACGGCTTGCCACCACTGTCCGGAGGTGAGCGCGGCGATGTAGTTGTCGAGCCCGACGAAGCGGCTCAGGCCTTGGACCCGGACGCTGTACTGGTGGAGCGACAGCCAGATCGCGTAGGCGATCGGTGCCGCGGCAACCACGATCATCAAGATGATCGCTGGGGCGACGAACAGCCGGGCGGTCCGGCGGGCATCGGCATCGATCTTGCCTGCCCGCCGGGCCTTTCCGGCTGCCGCTTCCCCGCGTGAGGAAGTGGTGGCCGTCATGGCTTAGAAGGTCTCCTGCGCCTTCTGGATCTCGTCGGCCATCTTCTTGATGGCGGCGTCCACATCGGAGCCTTCGCTGAGGACGGCGTAGACGTTCTCATAGATGGCCCGCGAAATCTGGGCGTAGACCGGCGACTTCGGGCGTGGCTTGGCGTTCTCCAGAGAGGTCTTCAGCTGGGGTGCGAACGGGATCTTGGCCACGACCTCCGGGTCGGAGTAGAGCGCCGCGCGGATCGGAGACTGAGCGGTCTCCAGCACCATCTGCCTCTGGGCTTCCTCACTGGCGACGTACTTGATGAACGCGACCGAAGCGCCCGGGTTCTTCGCCTTCTGCGCGACCGCGAGGTTCCATCCGCCGAGGACGCCGGCGGGCTTACCCGTCCCGTCGAAGGACGGCAGGGGCGCCACGGCGGTCTTGGGGCCGGCCTCGCTGGCCTGCGTGCCGTTCCACGCGCCCGGCCAGTTCCGCTGGAAGCCGCCGAGGCCGGACTCGTAGGCGCGGCGCACACCGGTCTCGTCGTAGGTGAGCGATGCCGGATCGATCGAACCGTTCTTGAAGCCGTCACGCATGAAAGTCAGTGCGGTGCGCGCCTGGGGCGAGTCGATGACGACCTTGCCCTGCTCGTCGATGACGCTGCCACCGGCCGAGTAGAGCAACTCGAGGAAGTTCACGGTGAGGCCCTCATAGGCCTTGGCCTGCAGCAGCAGCTTGTGCTCCGGGTCGGCGGCCGCCTGCGCGTAGAGATCCTTCCACGAGGTGGGGGCCTTGACGCGGTCGGTGCGGTAGTAGATGAGCGCGGAATCGGTGTAGAACGGCATCGCCCAGTTGCGGCCGTCGTATTCGGTGGTGGAGAGAATCGACGGGATGATCTCGCCGCCGACCGCCTTGACCAGGTCGGTCTGGTCGTACAGCCATCCCTGCTGGGCCCATTCGGGCGTCCACACGACATCGGTCATGTAGATGTCGCAGTCGGTCGAGCCGCCCTCGAGTCGCTGGATGGCCGCGGTACGCGCGGCGCTCGTGTCGGCGCCGAGCTCGAGATAGCTCACGCGTATCGCGGATTGCATGGCGTTGAAACGCTTGGCGGTCGCCTCGCGGATGCCGGTGTCCTTGCCGCCGCAGAAGACGATGTCGCCGGTCGCGCCTTTGTCGGCGTCGGGTGCGAGCATCGGTGCTTGAGGAGCGCGGGCCTGCGGCGCCTGGCCTCCGGCGGCCGAAGGAGCCGCACCCGGGGAACTGCACCCGGAGAAGACGAGCGCGGCGACACCCGCGGCGGCGATGAACGGAGTAATGCGGCGCCGGCTGGCGCGGGTATTCGACTTCATTCGCAGATCACTTCCTTGTAACTGGCGACCGTCATGGACGCCTCCGCAAATTGGCTGCTGGATCGATGCAGCAGTGGCGTCAGAGTCGCACGCCGAGATGGCTGTGTCAACGGCTCGCGGCGAAATGAATCAGAGGTGTGCCGCTGCCCCGCGTGTGCGCCCGCAGCCGCACGACTCGCGTACGACGAGGTCGGGCTCGGTGTAGTGCACCTGGGGGGCGGGTCGCTGTCCTTCGAGGCGCTGCACCAGCAGCCGGGCGGCCAGGCGTCCCATGCGATCGGGATGCGACGACACCGTTGTCAGGCTCGGGTCGCAGTAGGACGCCAATTCGACGTCGTCGAACCCGACGATGCGTGGCAGCGTGCTGAGGCCCGCCTCGCGGAGGGCGCGGATGAACCCGAACGCGATCGCGTCGCTCAGGCAGATGATCGCATCCGGGAGCGGTCCGGCCTCCAGCAGGGCGTGGCCGGCTTCGTAACCGCCCCGCATCGAGGCTTCGCAGGTGGTCGAGATGAGGGGGGTGCGAATGCCGGCTTCGTCGAGCACGCTGCGGATCCCGGACTGCCTCATGTGGGACACCGAAGAAGGGCGTTGCCCGCCGACGAAGGCCAGGGTTTTCGCGCCGTGAGTGAGCAGGTGCTCCGCCGCCAGACGGCCCCCTTCGACGTCGTTGGGTCCGACGTAGTCGACGGCTGGGTCGTAGCGGGTGTAGCTCAGGCATGCGACGCCGGCCGCCTCCAGTTGGGCCGAGGTGTCCGCGACGGCGTCGCCGACGGATGCGAAGATGACGCCGGTCACGCCGAACTCGCGCATTGAGCGCAGGACCTCCTGCTCGCGCATCGTGCTGCGCAGTGAGGACGCGGTGATCACACCGTAGTCGAGCCGGGCCAACTCGACCTCGATGGCCTGCAGTGATTGGGTGTAAAAGGGGTTGTCGAGCGTGGAGAGGACGACTCCGACGAGGCGGCGGTTCTTCTCGCGAAGGGCGGCGGCCGAGCGGTTGTAGACGTAGCCCAGTTCGTCCATCGAGCGCAGAATGCGCTCGCGGGTCTGTTGGGCCAGTCGGCCGTCCCCGCGCACGGTCAGTGACACCGCCGACCGCGACACGCCTGCGTGCGCCGCGATGTCGTTCAGGGTGACTCGCTTGACCATGGTCCCGAGGATAGGCCAGCGCCGCCTCTGCGGCATCGCGCGTGTCTGGCTGGCCGAGAAGTGTGGGCACTTCGTCCCGGGTGCCTATTTGTCGCTCCCTCCTACCTTTCATCCGCCGGAACACCTAGGCTGGTGGATCGTTCTAGTTAGTCGTTCCAGGAGCAGTCTGACATGTGCAAGGAAGCACCGCAGATCAACAAGCAGCCCTCGCTCGAGGCGTCCGATGCGCCGTGGTGGCAGGCGGCGGTCGCCTACCAGATCTATCCGCGCAGCTTCGCCGACGGCAACGGTGACGGCATCGGGGATCTGCGCGGCATCATCGATCACATCGACCATCTGAGTGACCTCGGGATCGACGTGCTGTGGCTGTCGCCGATCTATCCGTCACCTCAGGATGACAACGGGTATGACATCTCCGACTACTGCGACATCGAGCCCGACTACGGCACCCTCGCCGACCTCGACGAGTTGGTGGCGGCGCTGCACGCGCGGCGTATGCGGTTGATCATGGATCTGGTGGTCAACCACACCTCCGATGAGCATCCCTGGTTCGTCGAGTCGCGCGCCTCCCGCGACAATCCGAAGCGCGATTGGTATGTGTGGCGCGATGGCAAGGGCGAGGACGGCCTCGTGCCGCCCAACAACTGGGAGTCCCACTTCTCCGGCCCGGCTTGGACCTACGACGAGACGACCGGGCAGTGGTATCTGCGCATCTTCTCCTCCAAACAGCCCGACCTCAACTGGGAGAACCCCGAGGTGCGCGAGGCTGTCTATTCCATGATGCGCTGGTGGCTCGATCGTGGGGTCGACGGGTTCCGGATGGACGTGATCAACCTCATCTCCAAGCCCGACGGTCTTCCCGATGCGCCCGCCCAGCCGGGGCAGAGCCTGGCGAATGGGCGTGCGCTGTACTCGAACGGGCCACGCCTGCTGGAGTACCTGGACGAGATGCGCCGCGCGGTGCTCGACGCACACGAAGGATGCCTGTTCACCGTCGGGGAGACGCCGAACATTGAACTCGACACGGTGAGGAAGATCACCGATCCCGGCGTCGGCGGGCTCAAGATGGTGTTCACGTTCGAGCACGTCAACGTGGACCAAGTCGGCTCCAAGTGGAATCCCGTTCCGTTGGAACTGCCGAGTCTGAAGCGCACGATGGACCGGTGGCAACGTGGGCTGGAGAGCTCCTGGAACAGCCTCTACTGGAACAACCATGATCAGCCTCGCGCCGTCTCTCGCTGGGGCGACGATCAGGACGGCCGGGTCGCGTCCGCGAAGGCCTGGGCGACCGTGCTGCACCTGCATCGTGGCACGCCGTATGTCTATCAGGGTGAAGAGATCGGGATGACGAACATCGACATCCGCAGCGAGGACGACCTGCTGGACGTCCAGTCCCGCAATTTCTTCCGTGGTGAGAAGGAGGCGGGCTCGGCGCCCAACGACGAGATCCTGAAGCGGATCCGGCCGATGGCCCGGGACAACTCCCGTAGCCCGATGCAGTGGACGGCTCAGGCGCACGCCGGGTTCACCACCAGGACGCCGTGGATGCCGGTGAACGCCAACCACGCCACCATCAACGTCGAGGACGATCGCCGCCGCGACGATTCGGTGTTCGCGCACTACCGCGCGCTGATCGACCTGCGCCACACCAGCCCGGTGGTGGCCCTGGGCGACTGCCACCTCGAAGACCTCGACGACGAGCGGCTCTACGTGGTCGTCCGTGACCTCGACGGACGCCGCGCGGTGATGATCGCCAACCTGTCGGGTGAGGCCACCGACGCCTCGGCCGTCGCCGCCCGCCACGCCGGGCGCGGCCTGGTGGTCGCGCTCGGCGGCACCGGGGGCGTCCGTCTCGACGATGTCACCGAACTGGCCCCCTGGCAGGCGATCGTCGCCCTGCCGTCCGATGACCCCTACCTGGACGGCCGCGCCTGATCGTGCGTCGTAAACGGGGTGATCCCGGGCGGGGCATAGCCGCCGGGATCACCCCGTGGTCACTCAGGTGTCCAGCCAGACCGCGGCATCGGGCGGCAACGCATGCCCGGTCAGCGGGACGCTCGACAGCAGCACCGTCGCGTCACCGGGAAGAGACAGGTCTCGGCCGGAGAAGTTCAGGATGCAGCGGAATCCGGGCGCCCGGCTGAAGTCCAGGATCTCGGCCCCGGACTCGTTCCAGGCCATCGTGCCGTCGCCGAGCGCGGGGTGGCTACGGCGGATGCTCAGCGCGGCCCGGTACAACTCCAGGGTCGAGCCGGGATCACCGGCCTGATCGGCGACGGTGTGCCCGGCCCAGTCGGATGGCTGCGGCAGCCAGGGTGAGGCCGGCGCGGCCGTCCCGAAGCCGTAGGGTGCCCGGTCGCCCGACCAGGGCAGCGGAACACGGCAGCCGTCGCGTCCGCGGCGGGTGTGACCGGTGTTCTCCCAGATCGGGTCCCTCAAGGCGTCCTCGGGCAGGTCTTCGACCTCGGCCAGGCCGAGTTCGTCGCCCTGGTAGATGTAGCAGCCGCCGGGCAGCGCGAGGGTGAGCAGGGCGGCCGCCCGCGCCCGCCGCCGGCCCAACTCCAGATCGAGGGGGCCCTCGATGGCGTAGTACCCGCCATTGCCCCACCCCTTCGGGGGGCGCCCGAACCTGCTGACATGCCGGACCACATCGTGATTCGACAGCACCCAGGTGGACGGGGCGCCGACGGCACCCAGCGAGTCCAAGGTGTCGTCGATGACCGCACGCAGCGCCACCGGCTCCCAGGGGGTGCGCAGGAAGTTGAAATTGAAGGCGGTGTGCAGTTTGCCCGGTTGCACGTAGCGGGCCAGCCGGTCGGTGGAGGGAACCCAGGCCTCGGCGACGAAGGTGCGGTCACCGTCGTACTCGTCGGCGACGCTGCGCCATTCGGCGAAGATCTCCTGCAGCCCGTCCTGGTCGCGGTAGGGATGGCTGCCGTCGCGCGCCTCGTCGGCCCCCGGCTGAACGTCGGGCAGGCCCTCCTGCTTGATGTTGCCGTGCGCCACGTCGATGCGGAAGCCGTCGATGCCGCGATCGAACCAGAACCGGAGGATGTCGCGGAACTCGGCGTGCACTTCAGGATTCGCCCAGTTCAGGTCGGGCTGCTCGGGTGCGTAGAGGTGCAGATACCACTCGCCGGGGCGTCCGTCCGCCTCGATGACGCGCTCCCACGCGGGCCCGCCGAAGCGCGAGGGCCAGTTGTTGGGCGGCAGTTCGCCGTCGGCTCCGCGGCCCGGACGGAAGAGGTAGCGTGCCCGCTCGGGGCTGCCCGGGCCGGCGGCCAGTGCGGCCTGGAACCAGGCATGCTGGTCGGAGGTGTGGTTCGGCACGATGTCGGGAAGCACGCGCAATCCCAGTGCGTGGGCCTCGGCGACGAGTTGCTCGGCTTCTTCGCGGGTGCCGAACGCCGGATCGATGTCGCGGTAGTCCGCGACGTCGTAGCCGTTGTCGACCATCGGGGACCGGTACCAGGGCGTGATCCAGATCGCATCCACGCCGAGGTCGCGGAGGTAGGGCAGCCGAGACCGAAGGCCGGCGAGATCCCCGTACCCGTCCCCGTTGCCGTCGGCGAAGCTCTGCAGATAGACCTGATAGATCACGGCGTCACGCCACCACGGTTTCGTCATGCTTGAGGATAATCGTTTGCGGCCGGCGGTGGTTTGGTCGAGAATCAAGACAGTAGATCGGTCCATCCCGTGCCCCGTCAGGGTGGGGTCACGCGCGGAGGCGTCCTTCCGCACGGATGTGCGGCTGCCTCGACCGTCGAAGGGAAATACTCATGATCGCCATGTCGGACGGGCGTTTGGCGCCCGCGCACCCGGATGCCGTCGTCCGCGGGGACACCTACCGGTTCACCGTGCTCAGCGCGGGATTGATCCGGATGGAGTGGGCCGAGAACGGCGTCTTCGTCGACGAGCGCACCCAGCTGGTGGTGAGCCGCGACTTCCCGGTGCCCGACTTTACGGTGACGCACCGGCCCGAGGGCGGGCTGGAGATCGTCACCGACAACCTGGTGCTGGCCTATGACGGCCAGGAGTTCTCCTCGGCGGGGCTGACCGTCACGCTGCGCCGCGGCGCGACCGACAACCACTACTCGGTGTGGCGCTACGGCTACGCCTACCCGCAGGAGCTGCCGATGCGGGGCAACCTGTTCGGCACCGCGCGCACCGTCGACCTGGCCGATGGCGCCGTCCCGCTCGAACAGGGCGTGCTGTCCACCTTCGGGTTCACCTCGCTCGACGATTCCACCTCGGCGCTGCTCACCTCCGACGGCTGGATCGCCGCCCGTCCGGACGCCGGATCGCGGCCCCGCCAAGACCTCTACCTGTTCGGGCACGGCCGCGACTACGCCGCGACGATCGCCGACTACCACCGGCTCGCCGGGCCGATCCCGCTGGTGCCGCGCTACGTGCTCGGCAACTGGTGGAGCCGGTACTGGCCCTACAGCGAGACCGAATACCTCGACCTGATGGACCGCTTCGCCGCCGAGCAAATTCCCTTGTCGGTGTCGGTCATCGACATGGATTGGCACATCGTCGATGTCGATCCCGAGATCGGCACCGGCTGGACCGGTTACACCTGGAACCCGGAGCTGTTCCCCGACCCGCAGCGTTTCCTGGACGCCTTGCATTCCCGCGGGCTCGCGGTCACCTTGAACGTGCACCCGGCCGACGGCGTCCGGCGCCACGAGGACGCCTACCCGCAGATGGCCGAGGCGATGGGTATGGATCCCGACAGCGGGCTGCCGGTGCCGTTCGATGTCACCTCGCGCCAGTTCGTGGACGCCTACCTGCGCTACCTGCACCATCCGCTGGAAGAGCAAGGCGTCGACTTCTGGTGGCTCGACTGGCAGTCCGGCGGGGCCACCGCCATCGACGGCCTCGACCCGCTGTGGATGCTGAACCACATCCACTACCTCGACTCGGGGCGTGACGGACGGCGTCCGCTCACCTTCTCGCGCTACTCGGGCCTGGGCAGCCACCGCTACCCGATCGGGTTCTCCGGCGACTCGGTGGTCACCTGGGCCTCGCTCGACTTTCAGCCGTACTTCACCGCGACCGCGGCCAACGTCAGCTACACCTGGTGGTCGCACGATGTCGGCGGGCACATGTTCGGGGCCAAGGACACCGAACTGGTGGTGCGCTGGTTCCAGCTGGGCGTGTTCTCGCCGATCAACCGGCTGCATTCGACGCTGAGCCCGTTCATGAGCAAGGAGCCGTGGAGCTTCGAGCCGCGCGCCCACGGCATCATGGCGCGCTTCCTGCGGTTGCGGCACCGGCTGATCCCGTCGCTGTACACCGCCGCCTGGCAAGCGCATACGGACGGCGTGTCGGTGGTGCGCCCGATGTACCACGACCACCCGCTGACCCGCGAGGCCTTCCGCGTCCCCAACCAGGCGATGATGGGGGAGCACCTGCTGCTCGCCCCGATCACCGCCCCCGAGGACGCCGCCGCGCAGCTCGGCTCGGCGCGCGCCTGGCTGCCCGAGGGCGCCTGGTACGACCTGTTCACCGGCCAGCGTTACGCCGGCGGACGCCACGTCACCCTGCATCGCCCGCTGGAGCAGTCCGCGGTGCTGGCCCGGGCCGGGTCGGTGCTGCCGCTGGCCGACGCCTTGGCGCCGATCGTCGATGCGCCCGAGTCGTTGACGCTGCGCGTCTTCCCCGGCACCGGGGTCTCGCACCTGATCGAGGACCGTGGCCAGGGTGCGCCCGAGGCGTCCGACCGGAACGTGACCCGGTTCGTGCAGGAACTCATCACCCGCGACGACGGTTCGGTCGACCTGCACCTGGTGATCGAACCGACCACCGGGCCGGACGCCGTGGTGCGGCGGGATATCGCGCTCGACATCGTCGGCGTGGCTGGGTTCACCAGCGCCGCCATCAGCGGCGACGTCGATCCTCGCGTGCGCCAGGCGATTCTGGTCGGCACCGATGAGATCCTGTCGCCGGCCCTGCACATCCCGGTGCGGTCGATGGACTTCACCACGCGCAACGAGGTGCTGATCAGCGGTGTGAGGTGGGCCCCGGTCGACGTGGTCGCCGAGGCCTTCGCGGTGCTGGACGCCGCCGAGATGCCGTTCCTCGCCAAGGACGCCGCCTGGAAGGCAGTCAAGGAACTGCGCGGACTGGCGTTGGCTCAGGAACTCTCCACCATCAAGGGCCTGCCCCCGGTGGTGCGTGACGCGATCCTGGAGCGTGCCGATGGATAGACCGGCATGAGCCGGGTCCTCGGCAGGCTACGGGACGGCACTGCCGTGAGTTCAACCACGGTCAAGCGGGTGATCGGGCCTCTCTCACCGCCACCGTCCGCGTACACCGAGGACGCGGTATTCACCCACCCTGGCGGCGACGCAGAGCTGCGGTGCACATACGAGCGCGACGGCGAGCTGTTCATCGGCGGCCTGCGGTTCCGGCGGGTCCGTGCCTACCGATTCCGAGCGGAGGGGCACTGCACGCTCTGGCACATCGAAGACGCCTACGACACCCTCGTTGAGGTCGAGGGTTCGGACTGGGTCGGCGAACTGCTCGCGGCCGAGCCGAGTGAGACCGGGGGTCACTGGAAGATCCGGCACTTCCTGATCTACATCGATGGTGCGGGTGCCTACGAGGTCGCTGCCGAGGACGTCGAGTGGCTGCTGGAGGTGTCCGCTTCGTGAGTTGGGCGATGCTGACCTGAGCCGGGCCGTCTCTCATGCCTTGCGCCAATTCACGACGACGGTTTCCGGGTCATCAATGCAAAATCGTGGTGCGTCTACTCGCCACATCTTTACATTGACGGAGACCTGGATCGAGATCCAGGCTCATGGGCTGTTGCCGTTGGGGCGCCAGTTCGTGCACTTGTGGGTTGACCACGGGGTGATCGTCGAACTCGACGGCCGCCTTCGCCACCTCCGAATCACGAATAGCGGGCGGATCTCGGCACAGCAGTTGGTGCCAAGATCCGCCCACTATCCAGAAGCTCCCTGGTGGCCTCAGTTGCCCAGGATGGACGCCGTGTCGGAGATCGTCAGCTGAGGCGGATAGAGGCCCATCACCTGCAGCGCCGCCGCGTTGTTATCGGCGGTCGAGCCGGCGCAGGCGTCCGCGGCGATGACCGCGTAGGCGCCGGCGTCCGCTGCGGCCAGTGCCGTGGACAGCACGCAGCAGTCGGTCGAGACGCCGGTCAGCACCACCCGCGGGGCGTGGCCGACGATGGCCTCCATCTCCGGGCCCCACTTGCCGAACGTCGGCCGGTCGAGGGTGGGACGCGTGGTCAGGTCCTGGACGGCGGGCACCAGGTCGAAGATCGGGTCGGTCGGCGGACGGTCCGCGAACGGCCAGTCGGTGAAGTACTCACCCCACGAGGTGTCGCGGTCGGCGGTGGGCAGCCAGCGGGTGATCAGCACCCGGTCGCCGAAAGCCGGGGCCAGCCGCCGGATATTGGCGACCGCGTCGTCGAAGAACGGCGACGCCCAGTCGGAATCGGGTGCGGCGAAGATGTTCTGCGGGTCGATCACGACCAACCAATGATCGAGGGCGCGGAAGCCTGTCGAGGGAGTGTTCATGCGATCTCCTGTTGTGGGGGTGTGCGCACTGCTTCGTGCGGTCAGGCATGGTCATTGAACCACACGTGTTCTGGGATCGGCTAGGGGTGATACTTGAGAATGGGGCGTTGGCTAACCCATTCGACGGCCTGGTCCGAGAGGGCTTGGCGGGTGGAACGGGTCGGGTTTCGCTGTTGCGCACGAGTTGCACCGTTGCCTACGAAATTTCGTGCGCATCGGTGCAACTCGTGCGCGTGAGCATGGGGTAGGGGATGCGTGACGCGCCAAGGCCGCGAGAGGCCGTCCGAGGCGATCTGCGGGTCGTCGCGCATTACGGGATTGTGAGAGGTTATGCCCATGCAGGGAATCCGTCTGAGTACTGTCACGCTGGGGACCTCCGACCCGGTGACGCTGGCGCGGTTCTACGCGCGATTGCTGGGCTGGACGCTGGGGCCGACCGACGACCCGGCCTGGGTTGGGGTGTGGAACCCGGACGGCGGCGTGAGCATCGCCTGCCAACTCGAGAAGAACCACGTCCGGCCGACCTGGCCCGGCGCGCCCGGCGATCAGCAGATGCAGGTCCACCTGGAGATCCAGGTGGACGATCTGCAATCCGGCCTGCAGCACGCCCGGCGATGCGGAGCCCGGATGGCCGGCAACCAGCCGCAGGCCAACGTCCGGGTCTGCATCGATCCCGCCGGGCACCCGTTCTGTCTATGGGTCGCCGGCTGAAGGCTGCGCGCCCGAAACCGCAGCATGGCACGCCGGCGTCGCCCGGAGCGCACGTGGGTGTGGCTTCAGTCGGTGTGCTGGTGACGAAGGCCCTGCCGGACCGAGGTGGTCGGGCAGGGCCTTCGCGTTGGCATCCCCAACGGGATTCGAACCCGTGTTGCCGCCGTGAAAGGGCGGAGTCCTGGGCCACTAGACGATGGGGACAGGGCCGGGTTCAGCATAGTGCACGCCCCGCGGACGCCCCAAGTTGGGTTCGGCCGGCTCTGCTCAGGGCTGAGGTGCCTCGTCCGTCCGGTTGCGGGCGGCGTCGATGGTCGCCTTGGCTCCGTCGAGCCAGGTCTGGCACAGCGCCGCCAGTTTCTCGCCGCGTTCCCACAGGGCCATCGACTCCGACAGCGGCACGCTGCCCGATTCGAGCTTCTGCACCACCTGGACCAACTGTTCGCGGGCCTGCTCGTAGCTGAGCTTCTCGTCGCTCATCGTTCCTCCTGGTCGTGGTCGTGGGGTTCGACGTCGATCACCGCGGCGGCGATGTCGCCGTCGATCAGCCGGGCGATGATCGCCTCGTCGGGCTCGACGTCGGTGATGGACGCCACGGTGCGGCCGTCGTCGGTGGTCAGGATCGCGTAGCCGCGCTGCAGGGTCGCCTGCGGCGACAGCGCGCGCACGCGCGCCCGGCTGGAGGTGACGAAATCCTGCTCGCGGACGATCGCCCGCCGGATGCCGCGGTCGAGGCGTCCGGCCAGGTCGGCGATGCGCTCGCTCTGCAGCGCGATCGCGCCGCTCGCGTCGCGCAGCACCGGCCGGGAGCGTTGCGAGTCGAGCCAGTCCTGCTCGGTGCGCACCTTGCGGACGATCGCGTCCCGCAGCCGCTGGCGCCCGGTGGCGATGACGCGGGCCTCCTCGGCGGCGTCCGGCACCACGCGTTTGGCGGCGTCGGTGGGGGTGGAGGCGCGCACATCGGCGACCAGGTCGAGGATCGGGGTGTCGGTCTCGTGCCCGATCGCGGACACCACCGGCGTCCGGCACGCGAACACCGCGCGGGCCAGGGACTCGTCGGAGAAGGGCAGCAGATCCTCCAGCGAGCCGCCGCCGCGGGCGACGATGATCACCTCGACGTCTGGGTGCGCATCAAGGGCGCGCAGGGCGTCGGTCACCTGTTCGGCGCACTGCTGGCCCTGCATCAGGGCATGCCGGATCTCGATCCGGGCGCCCGGCCAGCGGCGGCGGACGTTCTCGACCACGTCACGCTCGGCGGCGGACGCCTTGGCGGTGACCAGGCCGATCGCGCGGGGCAGGAACGGCAGTCGCTTCTTCAGGTCGGGGCTGAACAGGCCCTCGGCCTGCAGCGCGCGCTTGCGCTGTTCGAGATGGGCGAGCAGGCGTCCCTCACCAGTCGGGCGGATCTCGCGGCACTCGAACCGCAACGATCCGTTGCCAGGAAACACCGTCGCCCGCACCCAGGCGACGACCAGCGTGCCCTCGGTGAGCGGGCCCGCGGCGTCCAGCACCGCCGTGCTCACCCCCACCTGAACGCTCACGTCGGCGAGCTTGTCGCGCAGCGTCAGGAAATGGATCGAATACCCGACCCGGCGTTTGAGCTGGATCACCTGACCCTCGACCCACACCGGCCCGGTGCGCTCCACCCAGCCCTTGAGCAGCGTGACCACCTCGCGCAGCGGCTGGGGCTGCTCGGGAGAGGACGTCAACGGCATGGCACCCACCCTAGAGTGCGCCGCCGACGTTTTCGGCGCGGGGCTTCACGCCTTCTTCTTGAGGTCCTTGCGGAGCTCGGGCGGCAGGGCGAACGTCAGGTTCTCTTCGGTGAGACGCTCCTCGACCGCCTCGGGGAACCCGTTCTCGACCAGCAGATCGAGGACGCCCTGCACCAGTTCGTCCGGCACCGAGGCGCCCGAGGTGACCCCCACCTTGCCGACACCGTCCAGCCAGGCCAGGTCGATCTCGCCGGCGTTGTCGACGCGATAGGACGCCTTCGCGCCCGCCTCGAGGGCCACCTCGACCAGGCGCACCGAATTGGACGAGTTACGCGAGCCGACGACGATGACCAGGTCGGCGTCCTGGGCGATCTGCTTGACCGCCGACTGCCGGTTCTGCGTCGCGTAGCAGATGTCGTCCGAGGGCGGACTGGTCAGCAGCGGGAACTTGGTCTTCAGTCGTGACACCGTGTCCCACGTCTCGTCGACGCTCAGCGTGGTCTGCGACAGCCAGACGATCTTCGAAGGATCCTCGACCTCGACATGCTCGACGTCCTCGGGACGCTCCACCAGGATGGTCCGGTCGGGAGCCTCGCCCATGGTGCCCTCGACCTCTTCATGGCCGGCATGCCCGATCAGCAGGATCTGATTGCCCTCGCGCGCGTACCGCTTCGCCTCGTTGTGCACCTTGGTGACCAGCGGGCAGGTCGCATCGATCGTCTTCAGCTGTCGCTGCGCCGCCTCGACATGCACCGTCGGCGCCACCCCATGCGCGGAGAACACCACGGTGGCACCCTCAGGCACCTCATCCAGTTCCTCGACGAAGATCGCGCCGCGGGCCTCCAGGTTCTCGACGACGTGCTTGTTGTGCACGATCTGCTTGCGCACGTACACCGGAGGACCGTACAGGTCGAGCGCCTTCTCGACGGTCACGACAGCACGGTCCACGCCCGCGCAATACCCGCGGGGCGCGGCGACGACAACGCTTTTGGTCATGCGTTCCAGGGTACAAGGACGCCGCCCGCGCGCCCGACGCCGATCCATCCACGCGCCGAGGATCGGTGCCGAGTAGATCGGGCGCCGCTCAGAGACCGAGCTGCTTCGACAGCTGCTTGGCCTCCTTCTTCGGTGCGCGTGAACCCCACCAGTCACCGGCGCGGAACTTCGCGTCGCCCAGGTTCTCCAAAGCGGCGACCAACTCGGCCCCGTAGCCGGCGGGGTCGGCATCGCCGAGCGGGCGGAGCGCCTCCACCAGCGCGGTCGCCGCTGCCAGCACCTGCTGCCGGTTGCCGGACGCCCGCGCGGCCGCGTACTCCGAACGCGCCGACTCCAGTTCCGCGAGCGCCGGGGGCCCCGCCGGCGCAGCGGACGTCGCAACCGTCCCGGGCTCCACCGCAGCCGTGGTTTCTGGTTCGGCAGCGGACGCCGCGGGCTCGTCCCGGTGTTCCCAGGCAGGAGTGGGCTCGGCGTGGGCCGCGGGAAGGGGCTCTGCTACGCGCCGTGGCGCGGACTCGGACGAGGTGGCCGCTGCGTCCGGAGCCGGTTCGGCCGCGCGGCGTGGTGTGGACTCGGCCGCAGGCGCCGCCTCCGCAACGGGCTCGGGCGCCACCATGCCGACGGGCTCCGGCTCGACGTCTGCCAACGCCGGTTCCACGACCGGTGTGGGTGCCGAGACCGGTGCGGGCTCCGCGATGGGGGCGGGTGTGATCGCCGGAGCCGGAGCCGGAGCCGGAGCCGCAGCGGGCGCGGGCGCGGGCGCCGGAATCGGAGTGCCCGTGCTCGGAGTGACCGGCGGTTCGGGTTCGGGCAGCGGCAGCGCGGACCGGGTTGAGGCGGTGAGCGCGAGGGCATCGGACAGGTTCGACCACGAGGGGGTCGGGAGCGGCGAGCGGGTCGCCACCCCGCGCGCGCGATCGCGCGCATAGACCAGGTTGGGCACGTCCGCGTACAGCGCGGCGGCGGTGCCGGATGCCGCGCGCAGGCCAGCGATGAGCGTGTGGAAGGTGCGCAGGGACTCCTCGGACGCTTGCTCGTCGCCGAGGGCACGTTCGGCGTCGGCTTGGGTGAGCGCGGTCACCGCGAGCCAGGCGTCGAAGCCGGCCGGCTTACGCAGCGAGGCGTAGCGGTCCTGCAACGAGGCGAGCGCCTCGGCGGCCTCGGACGGCTCGCCGGCGGCCACCAGCGCCCGGGCGAGCGCGGTCACGGCGGCGAACTGGGCGTCCAGATGCTCGCCCGGAACAGCCTCGGCGGCGGCCAGCGACCCTGCCGCCTCGGCGGCTTGGCCGGCGGCGTCCAATGCCTCGTCGGGGCGATCGAGGGCGAGCAGATCCCAGGCAAGGTCGGCGAGCGTGGTGGCGAGGCCTGCCCGTGCCGGAGCGCCGAGCCGGGTGACGTGCACGCCCAGCTGGTCGGCGAGATGGCGGCGCTCCGCCAGCGCACCCTCGGTGTCGCCGGTGCCGAACAGGCGGTCGGCGAGGTCGCGACGACTGGCGATCCACGGCGGCAGCACCCGCTGTGTCCAGGCGTCCGCGACGCGCGCATCGCCGTGCAGCACCGGGGCGGCCACCTCGGCGGACGCCGCCACGGCCTCGCGGCTGACCTGCACGGCGTCCGTCACGACACCGGCCGACCAGCGGACGTCGGCGACCAGGCGCAGCGCATCCACCAGCACCGGTGCGTCCTCGCCCGAGGACAGCCCGCCCTCGGTGGCGCGGGCGAGGGCGGCGTCCGCGTACGCGTTGGCGGTCGCGAGATCGCCGGCTGCCGCCGCTCCGGACGCCTGCGCCGCCAGCAGCCACACGGCCGTGCGCGGCCCCAGATAGGGGACGAGGTCGACGTGGGGCAGCAACGTCATCCAGCCGCGTGCGGCCTGCGCCATCTGCGCGCCCTGAACGGCGTTGCCAGCACCGGATTGCGCGCAGGCGAGGTGGGTCGTCGCGGCCACGAACCGGACGCCGTCGTCCACGGGCGTGAACGGCCCGACGGCACCGTGTTCGGCGACGAGCTTGTTGGCGCGGGTGAGGGCGTCCTGGGCGTCGGCTGCGGCGTCCAGGGAGCGGTGCGCGACCAGGCGGCGCGCGGTGAGCTCGTTGAGCGCGTCGACCAGCGGTTCGGCCTTGCTCGGATCGGACGCCACCCAGCCGCGTAGCTTCTTGACCTGGGAGATCAACTCCTTGAGTCGTCGCGCGTGCTGGTCGGCGGAGGGTGCCATCAGGACTCCTTGACGTCGGGCCCGCCCATCTTATCGGGGGCCGCGGATGGCCCGATCCGGGGAGTCTGCAGCGTCGATTCAGGGTCTCACCGGCGTGTCGCCACAAACGTTCAAACGTTGTTTTCCTAGAGTTCACCTTCGAGGTTGACTGTTTCCCGGGCTGTGCCATGCTGTTCAGAGTGAGCCTTGAACTCCTGCTCTTGATCCTTGTGATCGTCACGGCGATCGCCTTTGACTTCACCAATGGCTTCCATGACACCGCCAACGCGATGGCTACCTCCATCGCGACCGGTGCCCTCAGCCCCAAGGCGGCAGTGACGCTGTCGGCCATCCTCAATCTCATCGGCGCCTTCCTCTCCGTCGAGGTGGCGCTCACCGTGACGAACGCGGTGATCCGCATCCAGGACGCCTCGGGCGCGCCGCGGCCGGAATTCCTGGCCGACAGCGGCCACACCCTGCTGCTCATCGTGTTCTGCGGTCTGGTGGGTGGCATCGTGTGGAACCTGCTCACCTGGCTTCTCGGCCTGCCGTCGAGCTCCTCGCACGCCCTCTTCGGTGGCCTGATCGGCTCGACGCTGGCCGCCTTGGGCTTCAACGGCGTCAACTGGTTCGGTAATGGCGCCAAGATCGATGGCGTGGTCGGCAAGGTCATCCTGCCTGCCTTCGCCTCGCCCGCGGTGGCCGGCATCGTCGCCACCGTCGGCACTTGGCTGGTGTTCCGGATCACCGCGAACGTCGTCGAGAAGCACCGCGAGGCGGGATTCCGCTGGGGGCAGATCGGCACGGCGTCCCTGATCTCGCTCGCGCACGGCACCAATGACGCCCAGAAGACGATGGGCGTCATCACGCTGGCCCTGATCGCCTACGGCGTGTGGACCGACACCACGCAGGTGCCGCTGTGGGTGAAGGTCGCCTGTGCGGTCGCGATCGCCGCGGGCACGTACTCGGGCGGGTGGCGGATCATCCGCACCCTGGGCAAGGGCCTGGTCGAGATCTCCTCGCCGCAGGGCCTTGCGGCCGAGGCCTCCTCCGCCGCGGTCATCCTGGTGTCCAGCCACATGGGCTTCGCGCTGTCGACCACCCATGTCGCCACCGGTTCGATCCTGGGTTCAGGACTCGGCAAGCGGGGCGCCGAGGTGCGCTGGGGCGTCGCCGCGCGCATGGTGATGGCGTGGTTCACCACGCTGCCCGCCGCGGCCCTGGTCGGCGCGCTGTGCTACTTCGTGGGCAACGGGGTCGGTGGTTACGCCGGCGTCCTGCTCGTGCTGGCGGTGCTGCTCAGCCTCACCGGTGCCATCATCTGGCAGTCGAAGAAGGCGCCCGTCCATGCCGGCAACGTGAACGCCGAGTGGAGCGAGGGGGCCACGCCGGCGCCGTCGGCCGAGACCGCGTCCACCGTAAACGTGACCGCCACGCCTCCGGCGGGTTCGGCCCCGTCTCCCGCTATTCTGGACGCCTGAGGAGGTCGCCATGCTGCAACTGTTCGGTACTGCGGTCGGCGAAGTGCTGGTCATCTCGTTGCTCGTTGGCGCGGGGCTGCCTGCGCTCTTCGCGTTCGGCATGCGCGCCTACGCCTATGGCGAGGGGGGCGCGGCCGTCGTGGATGGCGGCCCGCATCATCTGATCGGCAAGGTGGTCGGCATCGCCTGCTTCGTGCTGGTGGTGGCCATCATCCTGCTCGGCCTGGCCGTGATCGTCTCGTCCGGCTTCGGCTACCACGTCTCCTTCGACGGCGTCCTGCCGGCTTTCACCAAGAAGTGACCCATGGCCCCCGCGGTCGGATCCAGCCTGTTCGAGCGGATGCTCCGCTGGTTGCGTGCGGGTTATCCGCAGGGCATTCCGCAGCAGGACTACGTTGCCTTGTTCGGCATCCTGCACCGCTCGCTGACGGACGCCGAGATCGAGGAGATCGCCCGCGCCCTGCATGAGGGCGAGGGCGGCCTCGACTCCAACATCCCGGCCGAGCGCATCCGCGAGATCATCAGGCACACGGTCCATCAGGACCCGACCGCCGAGGATGTCCGGCGCGTCGCCAGCCGGCTCGCGCTCGGTGGCTGGCCGCTGGTGCCGATGGCCTCGCTGGCGGCCGCTCATCCCGAGCCTGAAGTACCGCTCGAGCCCGAGGCGTCCCCGGGGTCTGCTCCGGACGCCGAGCCCGGCGTGGCCGCCCAGGCCGCGCCGCCGGTGGTTCCGGCCACGCCGGCCCTACCGGCGCCGGTGGCGCCTCTCGATCCGGCTCCCGCGCCGTCGGTGTCGGCGTCCGCGCCCCAGCCCAGGCCAGTTCCGGCCCCCGAGCCCCTGCGTCCGCCCACCCGGGCCGAGCGCGTGTTCAGCTGGCTCAAGGCGGGCTATCCGCGTGGCATTCCCGAGGCCGACTTCGTCCCCTTGCTGGGTTTGCTGCAGCGGCGGCTGTCGGCCGACGAGCTCACCGTGCTGGCCGACCGGTTGCGCGGGTCGGGCCTGGTGCCGGCCAACCGCGTCGATGTCGGGGCCGAGTATCTGCGCA
The DNA here is from genome assembly GCF_047602245.1 of Propioniciclava sp. Classification (GTDB taxonomy): domain Bacteria; phylum Actinomycetota; class Actinomycetes; order Propionibacteriales; family Propionibacteriaceae; genus Propioniciclava. The sequence goes on along the minus strand of NZ_JASGHT010000001.1, from coordinate 1,123,526 downwards.
TCACCCGGGAGCTTCCCGACGAGGCCGAACTGCAACGCGTCGTGGACCATCTGCGTGCGGCCGGCGTGGAGCTGGCCGACGACGACGGCCCGGTAGCGTAGAAATACCCCCGGGGGTACTCTGGATTCGCGCGGGCGCCCAGCCTGCCGGACGAGGAGGCATCCGATGAAGATCGAACCCGGCGAGATGGCGGCCGTGATCGCCCGCCTCAAGCGCGCGCAAGGCCAGATCGGCGGCATCATCACCATGATCGAGTCGGGCCGCGAGTGTGAAGACATCGTCACCCAGATCGCCGCGGTCTCCAAGGCGATCGACCGCGCCGGTTTCCAGACCATCGCGACCGGCCTGCGGCAGTGTGCCGCTGACCCCGAGACCGCCGACGTCGACGTGCCCAAGCTGGAGAAACTCTTTCTGTCCTTGGCGTGATGGATCAGCGAGCCGCCTGCTGCGCCGCACGCCCGGCCGCCCAGGTCGCGTAGCCGCCGTCCAGGTTGACGGCGTCGCGGCCCAACTGGGTGAGCAGGCGGGCGGCGGTATGGCCGCGGACGCCGACCGCGCAGTGCACCACCAGCGGCCCCGCGGGCAGGTCGGCGGCGCGTGTGCGCAGATCGTCGACGCCGACCAGGATCGCGCCCGGGATGGATCCGCGCGCGTGCTCGCCCGGCGTCCGCACATCGAGCACGGTGGCGCCGGCCGCCACGGCGGCGTCCAGCTCGTGCCACTGCAGCGCGCGGGTGGTGCCGCGGCGCAGGTTGTCGGCGACATGGCCCAGCATGTTGATCGCATCCTTCGCCGAGCCGTACGGCGGGGCGTAGGCGAGTTCGAGTTCGGCCAGGGCGGACGCGGTGAGGCCGCCGGTGATCGCGGTGGCCAGCACGTCGATCCGCTTGTCGACGCCCTCGCCGCCGACTCCCTGGGCGCCCAGGATGGCGTCCGTCTCGGGATCGACCAGCAGCTTCAGCGCCATGCCCTGGGCGCCCGGGTAGTAGCCGGCGTGCGAGGCCGGGTGGGTGTGGATCGCGCGGTAGGGGCGTCCGGCGGCGCGCAGCCGCTTCTCGTTCCAGCCGGTGGTGGCCACGGTCAGGTCGAATACCTTGACGATCGCGGTGCCCAGCACGGGCCGGTTCGAGGACGGCAGGCCCGCGATGTGGTCGGCGACGCGGCGTCCGGCCAGGTTGGCGGTGTTGGCCAGCGGCACCAGGCAGGCGTCGCCGCTGAGCGCGTCGACCTTCTCGGCGGCGTCGCCGATCGCGTAGATGTCGGGATCGTTCGTCCGGTGTGCCTCATCGACCGCGATGCCACCGAGCGCGCCCACGGCGAGGCCGGCCGTGGCGGCGAGGGTGGTGTCGGGCCGGACGCCGATCGCGGCGACCACGGCGTCCGCCGGGATCTCGCTGCCGTCGGCCAGGGTCACCGACTTCTGGTTGATCGCGGTGACGCCCGAGCCCAGGCGCAGATCGATGCCGGCGGCGCGCATCGCGTCGTGCACCCCAGTGGCCATCTCGGGATCGAGTGGCGCCATCACCTGCGGTAGCGCCTCGACGAGCGCGACCTGCAGGCCGCGATGGATGAGGTTCTCGGCGACCTCGATGCCGATGAACCCGCCGCCGATCACGACGGCCGTCGTCGCATCGGCGGTGGCGGCGACCAGGGCGTCGGTGTCCTCGATGTCGCGCAGGCTGAGAGCGCGCTCGATGCCCGGGATCGGCGGGCGTACCGGACGGGCGCCGGGGGAGAGGATCAGCTTGTCGTAGGGGAGTTCGTCCGTCTCGCCCGTCTGGGTGTTGCGGACGCCGACGACCTTGCGGTCGCGGTCGATCGCGGTCGCCTCGGTGTGCACCCGGACGTCCAGGGCGAAGCGTGCCGCCAGCGACTCGGGGGTCTGCAACAGCAGCTGACCGCGCTCTTCGATGATGCCGCCCACGTGGTACGGCAGTCCGCAGTTGGCGAACGACACATACCCCGAACGCTCCAGCACGGTGATGGACGCCTGCTCGTCGAGCCGCCGCAACCGCGTCGCCGCGCTCATCCCGCCCGCGACTCCTCCGATGATGATCACTCGCATGACCCGACTATACCCCCGGGGGTATCTATTTGTCGCGTGAGGTGCGGCTACGCGGTGGCGGACGCCGCGGCGGCGGCAGCCTTCGGCAAGGCGGCGATGATGTCTTCCAGAGCCTCGTCGTCGTGGGCGGCGGACAGGAACCACGCCTCGAAGACGCTCGGCGGCAACGCGACCCCGGCGTCCAGCATCGCGTGGAAGAACGGGGGGTAGCGGAAGGTGTCGGCGGCCTTGGCTTCGTCGTAGTTCCGGACGCCGTGGGCGGCGGCGTCCTCACCGAAGAAGACGCTGAACAGGCTGCCCGCGGTCTGGATGCGGTGCGGAACCCCGGCGGCGGTCAGGGCCGAGCCGACGGCGTGCCGCAGGATCAGGGAGGCCTGGTCGACGTGGGTGTAGACGTCGGCGTCCGCGAGCGCGAGGGTGGCGATGCCGGCGGCGGTGGCCAGCGGATTTCCCGACAGGGTGCCCGCCTGGTACACCGGGCCGAGGGGGGCCAACAGGTCCATCAGGGTGGCGGGGCCGCCGAGCGCGGCCAGCGGCATGCCGCCGCCGACGACCTTGCCGAAGGTGACCAGATCAGGGGTGTAGCTGGGAGCGTCGACACCGGCTTCGAGTCCCCACCAGCCGGCCGGGCCGACGCGGAACCCGGTCAGCACCTCGTCGAAAATCATCAGTGCGCCGTGCTCGCGGGTGATCCGGCGGATCGCCTCGTTGAAGCCGGGCAGCGGGGTGACGACGCCCATGTTCGCCGGGGCGGCCTCGGTGATCACGCACGCGATCTCGGCGCCGCGGGCGGCGAAGACCTCTTCCAGCGCGGCGACGTCGTTGTAGGGCAGCACGATGGTGTCGGCCGCGGACGCCGCGGTCACCCCCGCCGAGCCGGGCAGGCCCGCGGTGGCCACCCCCGAACCGGCGGCGGCCAGCAGGGCGTCGGAATGGCCGTGGTAGCAGCCAGCGAACTTCACGATCACGTCGCGCCCGGTCGCGCCGCGCGCCACCCGGATCGCGGTCATGGTCGCCTCGGTGCCGGTCGAGACGAAGCGCACCTTCTCCGCGAACGGTACCCGCGCGCGGATCATCCCGGCCAGGTCCACCTCGGCGGTGGTCGGTGCTCCGAAGGACAGTCCGTGGCAGGCGGCCGACTTCACGGCGTCCACCACATCGGGATGGGCATGCCCGAGCAGAGCAGGCCCCCACGAGCAGACCAGGTCGACGTAACGCGAGCCGTCGACGGCCAAGACGTGCGCGCCGCTGGCGGCCATCAGGAACACCGGCGTGCCGCCGACCGAGCCGAACGCGCGCACCGGCGAACTCACCCCACCCGGGATCACCTCGCAGGCGGTGCGGTAGACCTCTTCCATCGACAGGCGGTGCTGCGGCATGGCGTCCTTTCCTTCGTTGACCGTTCATTCTCACCGCCGGGCTGACCATGTGCCAAGCCCAGAGGTGGCAGAACGGACCGCGAAGGACCCGTTCCGGGCCGGGCGCCGCCGAATCAGGCGCTGGAATCCTGGGCCGGTGGTTCAGTGACTCCGGCGGGCCAATTCCAACGCGGCATAGGTGAGCACGATGTCGGCGCCGGCACGCAGGATGGCGGTGACGGCTTCGGCGAGGGCGGCGTCACGGTCGATCCAGCCGCGCTCGGCGGCCGCGCAGACCATCGCGTACTCACCCGACACGTGGTAGGCGGCGACCGGCACATCGGATGCCGCGGCGACGTCGGCGAGCACGTCCAGGTAGTAGCCGGCCGGCTTGACCATCACCAGGTCGGCGCCCTCGGCGAGATCGAGCAGGGTTTCGCGCAGGCCCTCGCGGCGGTTGGCCGGATCCTGCTGGTAGGCGCGCCGGTCGCCCTGCAGCGAACTCGCCACCGCCTCGCGGAAGGGACCAAAGAAGGCGGAGGCGTATTTCGCCGAATAGGCCAGCACCGACACGTCGGCGTGACCGGCGGCGTCCAGGCCCTCACGGATGGCCAGCACCTGGCCGTCCATCATTCCCGAGGGGCTGACGACGTGCGCGCCGGCGTCCGCCTGGGACACCGCCAGGCGCACATAGGCCTCGACGGTGGCGTCGTTGTCGACCGCACCGGTCGCGTCCAGGACGCCGCAGTGGCCGTGGTCGGTGAACTCGTCGAGGCAGGTGTCGGCCATCACCACGATCGCGTCGCCCACCTCTTCGCGCACGGCGCGCAGGCCGCGGTTGAGGATGCCCTCGGGGTCGGCGCCGCAGGAACCGGCGGCGTCCTTGTCGGAGTCGAGCGGGACGCCGAACAGCATCAGCCCGCCCAGCCCGGCCTCGACCGCCGCGGACGCCTCGCGGCGCAGCGAATCCAGCGTGTGCTGCACGACGCCGGGCATGGACGCGATCGGCTTGGGCGCGTCGATGCCGTCGGCGACGAACACCGGCAGCACCAGCTGGCCGGGATGGATGCGGGTCTCGCGAACCAGGGTGCGCATCGCGGGCGTGGTGCGCAGGCGGCGCGGGCGGACGAGGGTCATGGCTGCTCCTTGCTGAGGGCGCGGATGAGTGCGTCAACGACCCCGGGGCCGTCCTGGGTGGCGGCGACCGCGTCCACGCGGAAACCTGCTTCGGCTGAGGCCCGGGCGCTCGGGTCGCCGAGCGTGGCGACGGCCACCTGCTCGGGTGGAAGGCCGAGCAGCGACACGACGGCGTGGGCGATCGAGCCGGAGGTGAGCACCAGCGCGTCGTAGTCGGGCCACGGCCGGGCGGCGGACGCCTCGGCGAGCGGCGCGGTCGTGTAGGTGTGCACGGTCTCGACCTGCCAGCCGTGGGCGGTGAGCCCGTCGGCCAGCCGTGGGCTGGACAGCGCCGAACCGGCGATGATCGCCGAGGCCGGGGTGTGTCCGGACGCCTCGAGCAGGGCGTCGAGCAGGGTCCCGGCATCGGAGCGCCCCGAGGGCACCACGTCGACCGGGGCTCCGGCGGCCTCGATGGCGGACGCGGTGGCGCGGCCCACGGCGGCGATCCGGACCGAGAGGGTGGTGAGGTCGACGCCGGCGTCGGTGAGCGCGACCACGCCCGCGGCCGAGGTCAGCACCAGCCAGTCGGCGCGCCCGGGCAGTTCGAACGGCAGCGCGCGCGGCTCGGTGACGCGCACGGCGTCCACTTCGGCGCCGGCGGCGCGGATCGCCCGCGCCAGCGCGCCCTCGGCGCGGGGCAGCAGCACGCGGCGTCCGACCAGCGCCTCGGCGGTGCCGGGCGCCCACAGCGCGCGCTCGTGGTGAAAGACCTGGTCAGTTGGGGGATGGTCGGTGTGGAAGCTCTCCAGCTGGCTTTCGCGGCTCGCACCCAGCGGCGTCACCTCGGCGGCGCCCTGCGCCAGCAGATCGGCGGCCGCGGTGGCGCCGAGCGCTGCGGCATCCAGTGGCAGCGCCTGCGACAGCCGGGTGGTCACCTGGCGGGTGCCGCACGCGTTGAACACCGACGCGGTGAACTCCAGGTGGCCGTTGACGATCCGCCCGAAGGCAGCGATCGGCGCCGCGCAGCCGGCCTGGAGTTCGGCGAGCACCGCCCGCTCGGCGGTCACGCACAGCCGGGTGGCCTCGTCATCGAGCGGTGCCAGCGCCGCGCGCACCGCCTCGTCGCCGGCGCGGCATTCGACCGCGAGCGCCCCCTGCCCGGGTGCGGGCAGCAGGTCGAGGGTGTCGGTGATCGCGTCGAAGCGGCCCAGCCGGGCCAGGCCGGCCCGGGCCAGCACCACGGCGTCCAGGTCGCCGGCGGTGGCGGCGTCCCCGTGCACGCGGGCGAGCCGGGTGCCGACGTTGCCGCGGATCTCGACCACGGTCAGGTCCGGACGCCGCGCGCGCAACTGGGCCGCCCGGCGGGGCGATCCGGTGCCGACGCGGGCCATCGACGGCAGCTCGCGCAAGCTGAGCCCGTCGCGGGCACACAGGGCGTCGAAGGGCAGTTCGCGTTCGGGGATGGCCGCCAGCACCAGCCCGTCGACCGGTGCGGTCGGCAGGTCCTTCAGCGAGTGCACGACGAGGTCGACCTCGCCTTCGAGCAGCGCCACCCGTAGTGCGGCGGCGAACAGGCCCAGCCCGCCGGAGTCGAGCAGCGATCCGGTGGTCACATCGCCCTGGGAGCGAATGGTGATCAGCTCGACCTCGTGGCCGAGCGCCTCCAGTGCCGCGGCGACGTGCCCGGATTGGGTGCGCGCCAGTTCCGATCCGCGGGTGCCCAGTCTCAACTTCATGCGCTGCGCACCTTCGTGAACGTGGTCTGGCCGGCGGACGGCTCGGTGGCGGCGGGCGCGGCGTCGCCGCCTGGTGTGGGGGCGGTCTGGTCGGCGAGCCGGTGGGCGGCGACCTCGGCGTGCGGGATCACCGCGGCCAGCCCGGTTCCGGCGAACCAGGAACCGATGATCGCCACGCCGGGCAGGGCGTCCACCCGTTCCGCCAGCGCGGCGACGCGCGCGCGATGCTCGGGGGTTTGTGGCGGCAACGAGTTCGGGAAGCGGATCACGGCGTGGCCGGCGATCTGGTCCTCGGTCAAGTGGACGCCGAGCAGGGTCGAGGCGTCCGCCAGTGCCCCCGCGAGGGTCGGCTCGGGGGCCGGGCCGTCCGCGCGGCCGTAGCTGACCCGCAGCACATGCTTGCCGGTGCCCGCCACCACCCGCGGCCATTTGATCGAATAGTGGGTGAGCGCCTTGCAGGCCACCCTCGCGGGCGCGCCCTCGGTGTCGGGAGCGACCAGCAGCCCCGAGCCGCGCGGTCCGGCGTCCAGTTCGGGGGCGTCCAGCACCAAGCAGACGTGCGCCAGGTCGGCGCCGCGCGGCAGCGTCCAATCGCCGGCCTCGAACTCCGGCACGGTGCGCAGCAGATCGAGCGCCGCCCGGCCGTCGAGGGCGATCACCAGGCGTGCGGTGGTCAGCTCGACCGGGTCACCGTCCGGCACCGGGGTGCCCGCCGGATCGGCCGGACGCCCGGCCGCGCAGTGGGTGACCCGCCAAGTGTCGCCGTCGCGGGCGATCGCGGTGACGATCCGCCCGGTGGCGATCTGCCCGCCGAGCTCGCCGATCCGCCTCACCAGGGCGCGGGGCAGGGTGAACATGCCGCCGGACGCCGAGGCGACCACGGCGCCCTGAGGTGCGGACGCCCGCACGGCCGCCGCGGCGCGGACCAGGGAACCCTCGCGGGCCAGCGCCTCGCGCAGCCCGGGAGCGACGACGTCGACCGCCAGCGACGACGGGCGCGCCGAATGGATGCCTCCGGCGATCGGCTCGACCAGCCGGGTGAGCAGTTCGGGGCCGAGCCGGGTCTCGACCAGACTGGCCAGGTCGGCGGCGTCCGCCCCGGGGCCGGGGCCCATGGTGAGGTCTTCGCGGGCCCGGGCCAGGCCGTCGTCCGACAGCAGGCCGGCGACGTCGGGGTCGTCCAGGTCGGCCGGGATGCCGAGGATGCCGTGCGGGATGCGGACGGCGAAGCCGCCGTCGCGGTGCGACCACACCCAGGAGGCGCCGGCCGGGTCGACGGTCTCCAGGCCGAGTTCGGCGCACAGCGCGGCCACCGCCGGCTGGCGCTTGGCGAACGATTCCGCACCCAGGTCGACCCAGACGCCGCCGATCGGCGCACCGAAGATCAGGCCGCCGCAGCTGCCGCGCGGCTCCAGCAGCAGCGGGGACAGGCCGAGTTTGGCCAGCGTGTGGGCGGCCTGGAGGCCGCCGATTCCGCCGCCGATGACGAGCGATTCGACATGGGTCATGCCTGATGCACCAACTCCACCAGCCGGGTGAGGACGCCCGGGTCGGTCTCGGGCGGGACGCCGTGACCGAGGTTGACCACATGCCCGGGCGCGGAGCGGCCCCGGCGCAGCACGTCGAGCGCATGCGCCTCGAGGGCCGGCCAGCCGGCACCCAGCCGGGCCGGATCGATATTGCCCTGCAACGGCACTCCCGGAACCAGCGCGGCGGCCACGTCGAGCGGGGTGCGGTAGTCGACGCCGACGGCGTCCGCACCCTCGGCCATCGCGGCCAGCAGGTGCCCGGTGCCGGTGCCGAAGTGCAGCCGCGGCACCCGGCCCTCGACGGCGGCCAGGGCGCGGCGCGACCAGGGCGCCACGTGGGCGGCGTAGTCGCCGGCGGTCAGCGAACCGGCCCAGCTGTCGAACAACTGGACGGCCGAGGCGCCGGCGTCCACCTGCACCCGCAGGAACGCCCCGGAGATCTCCGCGCACCAGGCCATCAGCCGCGCCCAGGCGTCCGGGTCGGCGTGCATCAGCCGGCGGGCGGCGAGATGGTCCCGGCTCGGCCGCCCCTCGACCAGGTAGGCGGCCAGGGTGAACGGCGCCCCGGCGAAGCCGATCAGCGGCGTCCAGGAGGCCGATCCCGACGGCGTCGAGGCGAGTTCGGCGGTGATCAGCTTGATCGCGGCGGTGATCGCCGAAGTGTCGCCCAACTCGTGCGCGACCAGCGCCTCCACATCGGACGCCGTGCGCACCGGTTCGGCGATCACCGGACCGACGCCGGGCGCGATGTCGACGTCGACACCGGCCAGCTTGAGCGGGACCATGATGTCGGAGAAGAAGATGGCGGCGTCCACCCGGTGCCGGCGCACCGGCTGCAGGGTGATCTCGGCGGCCAGCTCGGGAATCAGGCAGGACTCCAGCATCGCGGTGCCGCGGCGCACCTGACGGTATTCAGGCAGCGAACGCCCCGCCTGGCGCATGAACCACACCGGATAGGTCGCGGGACGCTCGCCCGCCAGGGCACGCAGCAGAGGGGGCGTCGTCGCGTCGGGAGTCACTCCCCGATCATAGGCCGGTGCGCGCCGATGGGCGTGGAGCGTTCGAATAACTCCAGACAAGGTGGTTCAATGGGGTGGTCATGGGGCTTCATCTGATCTCGATTCACCACGCCGAGCACGGGCTCGCCGCGGTCGAGGCCGTGACCCCTGCCGTGGCCGGGCTCGGCCGCCGGGTCGTGGAGAGCGCCGAGAAGGTACGCGGCGCGGTGGTGCTGGCCACCTGCAACCGTCTCGAGGTCTACGTGGACGCCGACGCGCCGGTCGGTTTCGTGGCCGCTCAGGTGCGCCGGGCGATCCTCGCCGGGCTGCCCGCGCCGGTGCGCGTGCGGGTGTCGATGGGCGCCGATACCGAGGCGCTGCACCATCTCTTCGACGTGGGCGCCGGCCTCGACTCGATGGTCGTCGGCGAGCGCGAGATCGCCGGCCAGTTGCGCCGTGCGCTGCGCGAGGCGCGTGACGACGGCACGGCGAGCGGCCTGCTGATCGAGACCATCGAACAGGCGCTGCGGACGTCCCGGAAGGTGTCGCACTTGACCAGACTTGCCACCACCGGCCGCTCGGTCGTCGACGTCGGCCTCGACCTGCTGCGCCGCGACTGGCCGTCCACGAGCGTGCTGCTGATCGGCACCGGCGCCTACGCGGGCGCCGCGGTGGCCGCGCTGCACCAGCGAGGCGTCCGCGACCTGGCCGTGTTCTCGTCCTCGGGGCGGGCGGCCGCGTTCGTCGGCACGCATCCCGGCACCCAGGACGCCGGTGCCGACCTGCTGCAGGCGGTGGCCTCGGCCGATGTGGTGGTCACCTGCCGTGGGCTGGGCCGGCCGATCCTGACCGCGTCCGCGCTGGCCGAGGTGATGGAACGCCGCGACCACGCCCAGCTGTTCCTGGTCGATCTGGCCGTCTCGCGCGATGTCGAACCCGAGTCGGCGGGGCTGGAGGGCGTCGTCCTGCTCGACCTGCCCACCATCCAGCATCACGTGCCGGACGCCTCGCAGCGCGAGGTGGACCGGGCCCGCTCGCTGGTCGACCAGGGCGTCCGCGACCTGGTGGCCCGGCTGAAGGGGCGCCAGATGGACCCGGCCGTGGTGGCCTTGCGCGACACCGTCAACGAGATGGTGTCCGACGAGATCGACCGGCTGCCGCAGGGGCGTCCGATCACCGGTGAGGAGGCCGCGCACGCGCTGCGCCGGCTGGCCGCCCGCCTGGTGCACGTGCCCAGCGTGCGCGCCCGCAAGGCCGCCGAGGAGGGCCGCACCGGCGAATACCTGACCGCGCTCAGCGAGCTGTGGGGCATCGAACCCCAGGTGCGGCCGCTGCTGCGCAATCTCGAACTCGACGTCGCGCGCGCTGCGCCGGCGGTGTCACCGGACGCCCTCGACTGCGCGACCTGCCCGATCACCGGGCTCGGCCTGGTGGACCTGGGCGAACCCGCTCACCTGGAGGCGATGTGACCTTCCCCTACGACGCGATCCTCGTGGTGTCCTACGGCGGACCGCGCGAACCCGACGATGTGCTGCCCTTCATGCGCAACGCCACCCGCGGCCGGGGCATCCCCGACTCGCGGCTGCTGGAGGTGTCCGGGCATTACCAGATGTTCGGCGGCGCCTCGCCGATCAACGAACGCAACGCCGAACTGATGGACGCCCTGGGCGCCGAACTGGCCAGCCGCGGCATCACGGTGCCGATCGTGATCGGCAACCGCAACTGGACGCCCTATGTGTCGGACGCCGTGCGGGAGCTGGAGGCGTCCGGTGCCCGCCGGGTGCTCGTGCTGGCCACCGCCGCCTACGCGTCGTATTCGGGTTGCCGCCAGTACCGCGAGGACCTGGCCGCCGCGCTGGCCGAGACCGGGGCCTCGCTGGAGCTGACCAAGATCGGTCCCTTCGCCGAGACCGAGGGTTTCCTCACCGCCAATACCGACGCCGTCCGCGCGGCCCTGGCCGTCGCCGAGGGCGAGCCGCGGGTGCTGTTCGTCACCCACTCGATCCCGCTGGCGATGGACGCGGCCTCAGGCCCCGGCGGCGAGAACCGCTACTCCGACCAGCACCGCCGGGTCGCCGAAGAGGTGGCCGCGCGGGCCGGTCTGGACGCTGATGGGTGGGAGATCGCCTACTGCAGCCGTTCCGGTGCGCCGCACATTCCGTGGCTGGAGCCCGACGTGAACGACCGGATGGAAGAACTCGCCGGCGAGGGGGTGGGGTCGGTGGTGACCGTGCCGTTCGGGTTCATCAACGACCACATGGAGGTCGTCTACGACCTCGACACCCAGGCCAACGAGACTGCCGCCGATCAGGGCCTGGCCTATGTGCGGGCCGCGACCGTCGGCGTCCACCCCGCCTTCGTGGCGATGCTGGCCGACAAGATCGTCGAGGCCGCACCCGGCGAGGTCGGCGGGCTGCCGACCTGCGGGGTGAACTGTTGCGCTTCCGGGCATCCGGGACCGCCGCGTCCGGCCGCCTGCTCGCTGGCCGACCGCACCGCCGGCGTGGCTGGATAACCTACCACCCCACCTGATGGACGATCCCGCGTCGACGCGGGGGAGGAGAGAGATGTCTCACACACCGCACGGCAAAGTTCCCGGCGCCCCGTTCAGCGGCGACCCTCGTGACGTGTACGTTGCGCCCGAGGAGATCAACGCCTCCTCGCACTACGTGATGTACAGCGTCTTCTCCTCGGTGGTGCCGCTGCCGGCTGAGGACGCCGAGCGCGCCGACGAGGTCACCCAGGCCGTTGCCGCCGTCGAAGCGACCGGCGTCACCGTGCGCGGCTGGTACGACGTTGCGGGCTTCCGCGCCGATGCCGACCTGCTGGTCTGGACGCTGTCGGAGGACCCGGCCGCGCTGCAGGCCGCCTACCACGCGCTGCGCGGCTCTGAGCTGGGCGGACGCCTCGCCCCGGTGTGGAGCGTCGTCGGCGTCCATCGGCCCGCCGAGTTCAACACCTCGCACACGCCCGCCTGCTTCTCTGGCATCGCGCCGCGCCCGTGGCTGACGGTCTACCCGTTCGTGCGCTCCTACGAGTGGTACTACATGGACCCGGCCAAGCGCTCGCACATGCTGCGCACCCACGGCGGTGCCGCCCGTGAGTTCCCCGACGTGCTCGGCTCCACCACCCAGGCGTTCGCGCTCGGCGACTACGAATGGCTGCTCGCCTTCGAGGCCGACGAACTGCACCGCCTCACCGACGCCATGCGCACCCAGCGCGGCGTCGAGGCGCGCCTGCACGTGCGCGAGGAGACCCCGTTCTTCACCGGCCCGCGCGTCGAGTTGTCCGAGTGGGCTGACCGCCAGCCGCGCGCCTGATCTGTTCGCGGAGAAGTAAGGGCGTCGGGCTGGGAGCGCCTCTCGGCGCGTGGCCGCTCGTGGCGGCTAAAAGTGGAGCCCGGGGCTACCGCAGCCCGACGCCTGCACCAGGGTACGCGTTCGATCCCGATCCGGCGAGTCGCTCCGCTGAGCGCGAACGAGGCCGCGACCCGGGATGAGTCGCGGCCTCGTTGCTCGGGGGGCGGTTCTAGATCGCATCCTCAGGGTCGGTGAGGTCGCGGCCGGCGACCTCCGGCATGAAGATCGCCGCGATCAAGGCGGTGGCGGTGAAGAAGCCGATCATGACGATGACGGGCCAGACGGAACCCGCGGTGGCGGCCACCAGGGCGGCGGCGACCACGGGGCCGATCCCGGTGGCGATGATCGAGGAGATCTCGCGCGTGACCGCGACCCGGGCGTAACGGCTCCGCGAGCCGAACAGTTCCGGCAGCGTCAGGTTCTCCAACGAGGCCAGCGCCATCACCGACACGTTGTGCAGGATGATGTAGCCGGCGAAGACCGTGGGGATCGATCCGGAGATCATGAACAGCACCATGGGGACCACCAGGATCAGGGAGATCGACGACATGATGATGTACATCGTGCGGCGCCCGAACCGGTCACCCAGCGCCCCGATCACCGGAACGGTGATGAAGGCGAGCGCGGAGGAGATCATCACCACCGAGGTGCCCACCGAACGGTCCATCATCAGCGTGATGGTCAGGAACGAGATCAGGTAGGTCTGGATCATGCCGGAGTTGCCGGCCTGGCCGAATCGCAGGAAGAACGCGATCGCGACCGCCTTCCACGGTGCCTTCGGCCGGGCGGCACGGTCGGCGTGCTTGGCCAGGTAGCGCGCGGACGGGGTGTGGAGGTCCTTCGCGGTCATCACGGCGTCGCCGGCCGTGGTGCCGGTGGCGATCGTCTCGGCGACCACGGCGTCCTGCTGTGCGGCCTCGAAGACGGGGCTCTCCTTCAGGCGCGAGCGGATCCACAGCGCGACGAGGAGCACCACGAAGCTACCCACGAACGGGATGCGCCAGCCCCAGGTCAGCAGATCCTCTTCGCTGAGCGCGGCGATCAGGACGAACCAGATGGCGGACGCCAGCAGGGTGCCGCTGTTGGTGCCGAGGGCGACCAGCGAGGCGATGATGCCGCGCCGGCGCGCGGGGGCGTACTCGGCGAGCATCACGCCGGCACCGGCGATCTCGGCGCCCGCGCCGAAGCCCTGGCCCAGCCGCAGCACCATCAGCAGGATCGGGGCCATGATGCCGATGGTCTGGTAGGACGGCAGGAAGCCGATCAGCGTGGTGGATATGCCCATCAGCGAGATCGAGTAGACCAGGACCTTCGTCCGGCCGACCCGGTCACCCATGCGGCCGAAGTACCAGGCGCCGATGGGCCGGGCCACGTAGCCCACACCGTAGGTCGCCATCGCGGCCACGACCGCGATCGCCGGTGAGACGTCGGGGAAGAAGAGCTGGCTGAACACGAGGGCGGCGGCCAGCGAGTACAACTGGAAGTCCATGAACTCCAGCGCGGTGCCCAGCCAGCCGGAGACGGCTGCGCGGGCGAGATCCCGTGTGCTGCGTTCGACGACGCGCGGTCGGTTGGCACCTTGTTCTGCGGTGGATGGATCGGTTGCCATGTTTTGTCTTTCTTCTAACGAGGGGAGTGGATCGGGGTCAGCGCTCGCCGGGATCGGCGTCGTGCCACAGGGAGACGAGGACCTTTCCGGAGGCGGCGGCGTCCTTGGCGACGGCGAACGCGTTCACGACCTCGGCGGCGGGGAACACGTGGGTGATCACGCCGGCGATCTCGGGCCGGGTATCCAGCAGGGTGATGGCCTCGTCGATCTCGTCGATGAACCGGAACGAGCCGGTGAAGGTGACCTCGCGGACGGGAAGCGGGGCCAGGTTGACCGGGAGCTCGCGGTTGGCCGGCATGGCCACCTCGACCACGGTTCCGGCGGGGGCGACCGTCTGCATGGCCAGGCTGATGGCCGGCCCGGCGCCGGCACATTCGAAGACGATCCCGAATCGCGCCTGGGGGATGTCGGCCTTCCCGATCAGGAAGGTCCGGCCGGCGCCGAGATGCTCGGCCCGTTCCAGCGGTCCGTCCAGCAGGTCGGCGATCCCCACGCTGGCCGCCCCTTTGGCCACCGCCGCGGCGGCGACGAGCTGGCCGATCGGGCCGGCCCCGATGACGAGGACGTCCTTGCCCTCGACACCGCCGGAGCGCTTCAGGGCGTGCAGGGCGACCGCGAGCGGTTCGGCGAGCGCGGCCGTCCGCAACGACAGCGAGGCGGGCAGCGGGCGGACCATGAAGTCCTTCACGATGAGGTATTCGCTCATCCCGCCTTGGGTGTGCGGCCAGGTCGAGGCGCTGCCCAGGTAGTTGCCTCCGGGGCGCAGGTGCGGCGCGGACTCCAACCCGGGGGTGTGCGGGCCGAACTGCGCGGGATGGATGGTGATCGGCGTGCCACGGCCGAGAGCGCCGGAGGGGTCCAGGTCGACCGTGCCCGACAACTCGTGACCGGGGGTGAAGGGCTCGCGGATCTCGAAGGCGCCGTTGGCCCCCTCGAAGTAGTAGTGGATGTCGGAGCCGCAGATGCCGGCGTAGGCGACGCGGATGCGCACCTCGCCGTCGCCGGGCTGGACCAGGTCGGCTTCCTCGCACCGGATGTCTTCGGCGGAGTGGATCTTGAGTGTTTTCATGGTGGTCTCCGTTTTGAATGGGTGGGGGCGCCGCTCAGACCACCGAGGTCATGCCGCCGTCGACGAAGATGTTCTGGCCGGAGACGAACGACGAGGCGTCCGAGGCGAGGAAGATCAGCGCCCCCACCAACTCCTCGAAGTCGCCCCAGCGCTGGGCCGGCGTGCGCGCCTTGACCCAGGCGTCGAACTCCGGGTCGTTGATCAGCGCGGTGTTCATCTCCGAGGCGAAGTAGCCCGGCGAGATGGTGTTCACCTGAACGTTGAAGCGGGCCAGATCGGCGGCCATGCCCTTCGACAGCATGGCGACGCCGCCCTTGGCGGCGGTGTAGGGGACGACGGTCTGGCGCGCCAGCAGGGTGACCACTGAGCCGATGTTGACCACCTTGCCGGAGCCGCGTTCGGCCATCCGGCGCGTGATCGGCTGGGACACGTAGAAGACCGAGCTGAGGTTGGTGGCGAGCACGGCGTCCCAGTTCTTCGCCTCGATCTCGTTGAACGGCGCCCGGGACTGGATGCCGGCGTTGTTGACGAGGATGTCCGGCACGCCGACGGTGTCGAGGACGCCGTCGAGTGCCCGGGCGGCGCCGTCGCGATCGGTGACGTCGAACAGTGTGGTGGACACCTTTACGCCGTAGTCACCGGCGATCGCGGCCGCTTCGCGCCGCACGCGGTCGGCGTCGCGACCGTGCAGCACCAGGTCCGCGCCCGCGGCGGCCAGGCCGCGGGCCAGGGTGTTGCCCAGGCCACGCGACGAGCCGGTGACCAGCGCGAGGCGTCCGGACAGGTCGAACAGCTTTGCTGACATGGATTCCTCTTTCTGAAAAGGCCCGGCATCGTCGCCGGGCGATCGAGTGGGTGGTGCCGCGTCCGTCACCAGTCGGCGACGGTCCCGTCCAGACGGCGGGCGTACGGCAGGTAGGCGGCCTCGTAGGGGTACTTCTTGGCGGCTTCCTCGTCGAAGTCCACGCCGAGGCCCGGGGCGTCGCCGAGGGTGAAGTAGCCGTCGGCGAAGGTGTAGGAGGTGGTGAACACGTCCTTGGCGAGATCGGGGTAGCCCATGTACTCCTGGATCCCGAAGTTCCGTTGCGCCAGGCCCAGCTGCATCGAGGCCGCCATGGTGATCGGGGAGACGTCGGACGGCCCGTGAGGGGCGCCCTGGATTCCGTAGAGATCGCCGAGGTCGAAGATCTTCCGCACATGCGAGAGCCCGCCGGCGTGCATGACGCAGGTGCGAATGAAGTCGATGCTCTGGGTCAGGATGAAGTCCTTGACGTCCCAGATCGTGTTGAACACCTCACCGATCGCCAGCGGCACGGTGGTGTGCTGGCGCACCAGGTGCAGGATCTCCTGGTTCTCACCCGGGGTGACGTCCTCGAGCCAGAACAGGCCGACGTGCTCGATCGCCTTGCCGAGCCGGGCCGCCTGGATGGGGGTGAGCCGGTGATGGACATCGTGGAGCAGTTTGATGTCGGGACCCACATGCGCCCGGATCTCCTCCAGCATCGCGGGGGCGGTCTTGAGGTAGAGATCCGAATCCCAGTCCTCTTCCGGGGCGACGGCCGAGCGCTGGGCCGGTTCGTAGGCGCCTCCCCGGTCGTTCACGCCGTAGACCCGGTTGAGCCCGGGCACGCCTGACTGGACGCGGATGGCCCGGAAGCCGGCCTCGAGCTTCTCTGCGACCGACTCCTTCAACTCGGCGATGTCGCGGCCGGTGGTGTGGGTGTAGGTCAGGATCCGGTCGCGGACCGCTCCGCCGAGCAGCTGGTAGACCGGGACGCCGAGCGACTTGCCCTTGATGTCCCACAGGGCCAGGTCGACCGCGCCGATGGCGGCCATGGTGACCGGGCCCCGGCGCCAGTACGCGCTGCGGTAGAGGAACTGCCAGGTGTCCTCGATCCGGTCGGCTTCCCTGCCGATCAACAACGGGACGACATGATCGGCCAGATAGGACGCGACGGCGAGCTCGCGCCCGTTGACGGTGGCATCGCCCCACCCGACGACGCCGTCGGAGGTGACGATCTTGAGGGTCACATAATTGCGGCCCGGACTGGTGATGATGACATCGGCGGATGTGATTCTCTGCGTCATTGCCTGTTCTCCTATCGGTCGACCCGGGCGCTGCCGCCGGAGGCGAGCTTGAGGACTTCTGATTTGGTGGCCATCGAGGTGTCCCCGGGCGTGGTCATGGCGAGGGCGCCGTGAGCGGCGCCGTACTCGAGGCTGGTGGCGAGATCCTGGCCGCTGAGCAGGCCGTAGATCAGCCCCGAAGCGAAGGAATCGCCACCTCCGACGCGATCGAGGATCTCCAGGTGCCTGCGTTGGGTGGCCTCGATCAGGCCGGTTTCCGGTGACCATGCCACCGCGCTCCAGTCGTTGTCGGAGGCTGAATGAACCTGCCGGAGCGTGGTGGCGATGGCGGCCAGGTTCGGATAGGCGCCGGCGACCTCGCGGATCATCCGGGCATACCCCTCGAGCGGCAACCGGGTGAGATGCTCGTCGAGCCCGTCGACCTCGAAACCGAGGGCGGCGGTGAAGTCCTCCTCGTTGCCCAGCAAGAGATCGACGTGCCGGACGAGTTCGCGGTTGACCTCCCGGGCCCGCTCCTGCCCGCCGATCGCCTTCCACAGGCTGGGGCGGTAGTTGAGGTCGTAGGAGACCCGGGTCCCGTGTCTACGGGCTGCGGTCATCGCCGCCAGCGCCGTCTCGGCGGCGGTCTCCGACAGCGCGGCGTAGATGCCGCCGGTGTGCAGCCAGCGGACGCCTTGGACGCCGAACAACTCGTCGAAGTCGACCTCATCGGGGCGCAGTTGCGCGATGGCGGTGTGCCCGCGATCGGAGACGCCCTTGGCGCCGCGGACGCCGAAGCCGCGTTCGGTGAAGTTCAGGCCATTGCGCGCCTGCCGCCCGACCCCGTCGGAGGGCACCCAGTGCAGCCGGCCGGTGTCGACGCCTCCGGCCATGATCAGGCTCTCGACCAGGTGGCCGACCTCGTCGTCGACGAGGGCGGTGACGACGGCGGTGGGCAGGCCGAAGACCCGGGCGAGGCCGCGGATCACGTTGTACTCCCCGCCGCCCTCCCAGGCGGCGAAGGTGCGCGCGGTCCTGATCCGCAGTTCGCCGGGGTCGAGGCGGAGCATGACCTCGCCGAGGGCGACCGCCTGGTAGCGGCACTCGTGCGCGGGGCGGATGTCGAGAACCGGCATGTCAGGCCTCCAGGGAACGTGCGAGGGCGACGGCGGCCCGGGCCTGCTCGCGGACGAACGCGAAATCGCCGGCGTCCACGGCGTCCGCGGGAACCATCCAGGAGCCGCCGACCGACACCACGTTGGGCAGCGCGAGGTAGTCGGCGAGGTTCGCGGCGGTGATGCCGCCGGTGGGCACGAACCGCATCGCGCCGAAGGGACCGCCCAGCGCCTTGATCGCGGCGGCCCCGCCGTAGACATGGGCCGGGAAGAACTTGCAGGTGGTCAGGCCGGCGTCCAGCGCGGCCATGATCTCGGTGGGAGTCACCGCACCGGGAAGGACCGTCAGGCCCAGATCCCGAGCACGGTCGACCACCGCCTGACTGAAACCGGGAGACACGATGAATCGCGCCCCCGCCTTAGCGGACGCCTCGACCTGAGCGGGGGTGAGCACCGTGCCCGCCCCGACCAGGAGTCCGGGGTTGGTGGCCATCCGCCGGATCACGTCGACGGCCCCCGGCGTGCGCAGGGTGACCTCGACGACCGGCAAGCCTCCCTCGACGAGCGCGGCGCCGAGGGCATCGGCCCGTTCGGCGTTCTTCACCACCGCGACGGGGATCACCGGAAAGTCACTCAACTTCATCGTCGACCTACCTCGAGCTAGCGTTTCTGACATTGAAACGTAACGGTTCATGTAGTGAAATGAGTCTGACATGCGGCGGGCCGCTTGGCAACCCGGAATCGGCCTAGGTGCCTCCCGCAGCGGTAAGCTCGCCTGGGTGATGTCGGTCGCTGTCAAGGTCCTGCAAGGAGGGAAACGTGGGCTCAGTCGCTAGTGGGCCGCGCGTGGAGGCGATCGACCGGGCGCTGCTGCTGTTGACCGCGCTCGCCGGCGCAGGTCCGGAGGGCGCCTCGCTGGCCTCGCTCGCCGAGGAGACGGGGATCCCGAAACCGACCGCCTACCGTGCGCTGAGCACGATGAGACTGCGCGGGTATGCGGATCAGTCGGAGTCGACCGGGCATTACCGGCTCGGGCTGGCGGCCATCTCGTTGGCCCAGCAGCTCGACACCCCTCGCGATCTGGCGCTCGCGCTGCACCCGGCGCTGGTCGCGCTGTCGAGGAGCGCGCAGGAACTCGTGCACCTGGGGGTGCTGTCGGGCGGGCACGTGGTCTACATCGACAAGGTGGAACCCGAGCGCGCGATCAGGGTCTGGTCGGCCGTCGGGCAACTCGTCCCGGTCGCCAGCAGCGCCCTCGGACGGGCCTTGCTCGCGGCCCGCGGGGTTCCGCTGAGCCATCTCGGCGGCTACCTGGACATCCCGGAGCGGCGCGAGGTCACCCTCGACCGGCTGGCCGAGGCGGTGCTCAGCGCTCGCCGGCTCGGCTACGCGGTGGAGCGGGGGGAGAACGAACCCGGCGTGGCGTGCGTGGGAACGGCGGTGCTGCGCGGCTCCCACGCGGTGGCCGCCATCTCGATCACCGCGCCGGAGGACCGGATGACCGACCGGCGGCAGGCCGAACTCGCCGAGATGCTGCACGCGGTGCTGACACCGCTGCTTCCCGCCGGACTCTCGTTGCTCACGCCGGATCCGTCCGCGCAAGCGGACTGAGGGACGGCTGCGGGCCTGCTCAGATCAGCTTGCCGGACCGCCACAACTCGGCGCAGGCGGTGAGGTCGCGGGCGGTGTGCTGGAGGCGTCCGGCAAGATCGACGGCGCGCTGACCGGCGGAGACGTCGGCGCGTCCGCAGGCGACGACGTGGCAGAAGGAGGCCGCCCGCTCGAGCGCGACCGCGAAGTCGCCGGTGAAGGCGCCGCGCAGGATCTCGTCGGCGACCCGCAGCACCTCCTCAGGGCCGGGGGGTTCGGCGCCGGCAACGGCATGGTTGGGTTCGGTGAAGCGGACGCCCGCCGCGTACTCGCGGGCGACCCCGTCGGGGTCGTTGCGGATCCACTCGCGCAGCAGGTACAGCCGCCACAGTGCGCCGGGCAGCGAATGCGCCGGGCGTTCGGCCCACAGGTCGGCCAGCGTCGAGAGCCCGGTCTCCTCGACCAGGGCGACCAGCCGTTGCGTGACGGCCGGATCGTTGGCGGCCTGGCCGGTGCGCAGCAGCACCGCCGCGGTCTCGTGGGCTGCGTGCAGGGCGGCGATCGGGTCGGAGCTCTCGCCCAGCGGTTCGAGCCGTGCGGGTTCGCGGATGGTGGGGCGATGCATGCGGCGGGGTTCGCTCACGGGAGGGTCCTCAGATCAGGAAGCGGTAGAACGGGCTGTCGGGGTCGACCCGCTCGGCGCTGATCGGGCTGCGCTCCAGGCGGGCGAGCAGGTCGGGCAGGCTGGCCGGGTCACCGAGTTCGAGGCCCACCAGAGCGGGACCCATCTCGCGGTCGCTGCGCTTGACGTATTCGAAGTGGGTGATGTCGTCATCAGGCCCCAGCACGTCGTTGAGGAAGCGGCGCAGCGCCCCCGGCTCCTGGGGAAAGTTCACCAGGAAGTAGTGCTTGTGGCCCTCGAACACCAGCGAGCGCTCGATGATCTCGGCGTAGCGGGACACGTCGTTGTTGCCGCCCGAAACGATCACCACGACCACTTCGCCCGGCTGGGGCGGGTAGCGGCGCAGCGAGGCGGAGGCGAGCGCCCCGGCGGGCTCGGCGACGATGCCCTCGGTCTGGTACAGCTGCAGCATCTCGGTGCAGATCGCGCCTTCGCGGACGGAGACCAGCTTCGGCTGGTACCGGTCGGCGATCGCGAAGGTGAGGTCGCCCGCGCGCCGGACGGCGGCGCCGTCGACGAACGTGTTGATGCTGCGCAGCGTGGTCGGACGCCCCGCGTCCAGGGCGGCGGCGAGGCAGGCCGCACCGGAGGGCTCGACCGCGATCACCTTGGTGCGCGGGCTGTACTCGTGCAGCCAGACCAGGCATCCGGCGACCAGGCCGCCCCCGCCGACCGGGATCACCATCCGGTCGGGTTCGCGGCCCAACTGCTCGACGATCTCCTTGGCGACGGTGCCCTGGCCGGCGATGGTGCGCGGGTCGTCGAACGCCGACACCAGGATCGCGCCGGTCTCCTGCGAGGCGGCGCGTGCGGCGGCATAGGCGTCGTCATAGGAGTCGCCGGTCACCACCAACTCGACGATGTCGCCGCCGAAATGCCGCATCCGTTCGCGCTTCTGGCGCGGGGTGGTGGACGGGACGAAGATGCGCCCGCGAATGCCCAGCTTGGCGCACGCCATCGCGACGCCCTGGCCGTGATTGCCCGCGGACGCGGCGATCACGCCGGCCGCGCGCTCGGTCTCGGTGAGCTGGGCGATCAGGTTGTAGGCCCCGCGAATCTTGTACGAGCGGACCGGTTGCAGGTCTTCGCGCTTGAGCCAGACCTCGGCGCCGGTCGCCAGCGACAGGCGCTCGTTGTACTGCAGCGGGGTCTCCGAAATCACGCCGCCCAGCCGTGAGGCGGCCGCGTTGATGTCGGACGCGCTCAGCGGGATGGTGCGGGTCTCGGTCGTCGACGGATTCACCGCTCAATTGTGCACCCCGCCCCCAGCGCCTCACGACCACGCTGCTCGCGACGTGGTCGTGGAGTGCGCGACGCGGGGACGTGTGCAGGACCGGGACCGGTCAGGCGTGCCGTCGTCCGGTGGCGCGTGCGGGAGCGGGCGCGGTGGTCACCTCGATGAGGGCGTCCACACTCGGGTCTTCGGCGCGCAACACGGACGCCTCGGGCAGCATCTCCGCGGCGGGCCGGGCCTCTGCAGCAGACCGTTCGGTGCGGCCGACCAGCGTCGGAGTGGCGGTCGCGTCCTCCACCAGTTCGGGGGCGGTGATCGACCGGGGATGCTCCTCCGACGGCTTCAGCGCGGACAACTCCTTCTCCACCACCTTCAGGTCACGGAACCGGCGCGCGCTGACCAGCACCCGCGACTCCATCGACCCGAGCGCCTCGTTGTACGCCTTGACCGTCGAGCTGAGCGAGCGGCCGATCCGGTCGAAGTGGCCGCCCATCGTGCCGAGCCGGTCGTACAGTTCGCGGCCGAGCTGGAACACCTCGGCGGCCGAATCGGCCAGCGCGGCCTGCTTCCAGCTATAGGCGACCGCGCGCAGCATCGCGATCAGCGTGGTCGGCGTGGCCAGCACGATGCCCTTGCCCGCGGCGTACTCGTGCAGGTCGGGGATCTGGGCGAGTGCCTCGGCGGCCAGCGCCTCGCTGGGGATGAACAGCACCACGAACTCGGGCGTGCTGGTGTCGGCCTTGAAGTAGTTCTTGCCCGAGAGCTGATCGACATGACTGCGCACGTTTCTGGCGAACGACGCCAGCAGCTTCTGCTGCTCGGCCTCGTCGGAGGTCTCGTGCGCGTCGAGGAAGCTGGTCAGCGGCACCTTCGAGTCGACGTAGACGAACTTGCCCTCCGACAGCATCACCTTCATGTCGGGCCGGATCGTCCGGTCCTCCGAGGTGGTTGAGGTCTGCTGCAGCGCGAAGTCGCAGTGCTCCACCATGCCGGCCAGTTCGGCGACCCGCTTGAGCTGCATCTCACCCCAGGTGCCGCGCACCTGCGGCTTGCGCAGCGCCTTCGACAAGGCGGAGGTCTCCCGGCGCAACTCCTCGCCGGTGACCCGCACCGCCGCCACCTGGTCGCGCAACTGGGTCGACATCTCCACCCGTGACTTCTCGACTTCGGCCAGGCGCGCGTTGAACTGCGCCAGCCCCTCGCGGATCGGCGCCATCAACTGCTCGGTCGCCTTCAGCCGCTGCTCGGCGGACGCCTCCGCCTTGCGATGCTGCTCATCCAGCGCATGCCCCGAGGCCAGCTTGAACTCCTTCACGGCCGCATCCCGGTCGGCGGCGATCTCGGCGGCCCGGGCCAGCGCGGCGTCGCGCTCGGCGACGGCCGCGACCACCTTCGCCTCCCAGCGCGCGGTCTCGGCCTGGTGGCGGGCGGCGTCGCTTTGGGCGTCCGACACCTGCGCGTGCGCCTCGGCGATCAGGCGCCGGGCCCGCTCGGCCTCGCTGTGGGCCTCGGCCAGGCGCACCTCGGCGTCTTTGACCCGCAACTCGGTGGCGGCCAGGTCGGCGCGGGCGCGTTCGGCGTCCGCTCGCGCGCTCGCCTCGGCCGCACGCAGCCGGTCGGACGCCGCGGCGTCCGCCGTCACCGCCTGCGCGGTGCTGCGGCGCAACACCACCCACGCGCCCAGTGCGCCGAGCGCGATACCGACGATGAGGGTCAGCAGGATGATGCCGAGGGAATCCATGTCTTGATCCTCTCAACCGGCTCCGACATTTTTGCCGAGCCCGCGCCGGGAGGCGTCCGATGCCGTGGTGTGACGGGTCACCGACGTGTCGATGCTGGTCCCCGGGCGGGGGAGAGGCGACCTACGGCAGGATGGGGGTCATGGACGCCCGCTCGCACATCGCTGACCTCGCGGCCTTCGTGACCGCGTCCCCGTCCTCGTTCCATGCCGCCGCCGACGTGGCGCGCCGGCTGGCCGAGGCAGGCTTCGCCGAACAGCGCGAGACGGACGCCTTCGGCGACACTCCCGGCGGGCACTACGTGCTGCGCGACGGCGCGATCGTGGCGTGGTGGGTGCCCGAGGGGATCGACCCCGAGCGCGCGGGTTTCCGGATCGTCGGCGCGCACACCGACAGTCCCAGCCTGAAGCTCAAACCGCAGCCCACGGCGTCCGCCTTCGGCTGGCAGCAGGCGGCCGTCGAGGTCTACGGCGGACCGCTGCCCAACCAGTGGCTCGACCGCGAACTCGGCCTGGCCGGACGCGTCATCACCCGTAGTGGTGAGCAGATTCTGGTCGCCACCCCCGCCTGGCTGCGGGTGCCGCAGGTCGCGCCGCACCTGGACCGGTCGGTGCGCGACACCCTGCACCTCGACCCGCAACAACACCTCAAGCCGGTCTACTCCGTGGGCCGCCCCGACCTCGATCTGCTCGCGCTGGTCGCCGAGCAGGCCGGGCTGGAGGCGTCCGATATCGCCGGGCACGACCTGTACTGCTACGTCACCGAACCGCCGGCCGTGTTCGGCCCGACGGGGGAGTTCTTCGCCTCATCGCGGCTCGACAACCTGTCCTCGGTGCACGCCGGGCTGACCGCGCTGCTGACCGCCGAAGAGGGCGCGGACGTCACCGTGCTGGCCTGCTTCGACCACGAGGAGGTCGGGTCGGCGTCCCGTTCCGGCGGCGCCGGACCGCTACTGGAGCAGGTGATGCGCCGCATCGCGGGCACCCTCGGCGTCCGGGGCGACGGTTGGCACCGGATGCTCGCCCGCAGCTCGTGTATCTCGGCGGACGCCGGGCATGCGGTGCACCCCAACTACGCGCACCTGCACGATCCCGAGCATCGCCCCTTGCTGAACGCGGGACCGTTGCTCAAATACAACGCCGACCTGCGCTACACCACGGACGCCGCGGGCGCGGCCCTGTTCCGGCGGGCGTGCGCGGCGGCAGGCGTCCCGGTGCAGGATTTCGTGTCCAACAACGCGGTGCCTTGCGGCTCGACGATCGGCCCGATGAACGCCGAGCGCCTGGGCGTGGTGATGTGCGACGTCGGCGTCCCGCTGCTGAGCATGCATTCGACGCGCGAGCTGTCCGGCGTCCGCGACCCGGGCTGGCTGGCCGGAGCCCTGGCCGCCTACTACGCGGGCGCCTGACACTAGCCGCCGATGCACATCGCACTCCTCATCTCGCTGCTGGCGGGACTGGCCACCTCCATCGGTGGCCTGATCGCGCTCGGTCCGGGCGCGCACCGTCGCTCCCGGCTCGCGGTCACGCTCGCCTTCTCATCCGGGGCGATGCTGGTGGTCAGCCTGGTCGAGCTGATGCCGCTCGGCATCGCGTCGCTGGAGCACCAGTTCGAGCCACGGACGGCCGCCGCGCTGGGCTATCTGTCGTTCTTCGTCGGGATCGGATCGGTGCTCGCCATCGACCGGTTCCTGCCGCATTCGCTCAACCCGAACGAGACCGAGGGCCGGGAGGGCGAGGTCGTCGCGGGCGAGGTGCACCAGACGCGGGCGCTGCTGCGCTCCGGCATGCTGGTGGCGGTCGTGCTGGCCTTGCACAACCTGCCCGAGGGTATGGCGACCTTCTTCTCCAGTTACTCGGATCTGTCGGTCGGCCTGCCGCTGGCCGCCGCGATCGCCATGCACAACATTCCCGAGGGCATCGCGGTCGCCGCCCCGGTGTACGCGGCGACCGGCTCCCGTGGCAAAGCGCTCGGCTGGGCGACGGCGTCCGGTCTCACCGAACCGCTGGGCGCGCTGATCGCGGCCGGGCTGGTGACCTGGGTGATCCCCGAGGCCCTCTTCGGCCTCTTCTACGGACTGGTCGCCGGCATGATGGTCTTCCTCGCGCTCGACGAACTGCTGCCGGGCGCCTGGCGTTATCAGACCGACAAACACCAGACCGTCTACGGCATGCTCGTCGGCATGGCGGTGGTCGCGGCCAGCTTCGTGCTGTTCGCCTGAGGCGTCCGTCGTTGCTGCGGTGGCGTGCCCGTGCCTGGCTTCTGGGTGCTGCCGGTTCTCGCGGGGGCGCCCGAACCAGGGACGCCGCGGGCACCCCCAGTAGGATGTCGGGTTGTGGCACTCACCATTGGAATCGTCGGACTCCCCAACGCCGGCAAGTCGACCCTGTTCAACGCGCTGACCCGCAACGATGTTCTCGCGGCGAACTACCCGTTCGCGACCATCGAACCCAACGTGGGCGTGGTCGGGGTCCCCGAGCCGCGGCTGGAGAAGCTCGCCGAGATCTACGGCTCGGAGAAGATCCTGCCCGCGACGGTGTCGTTCGTCGACATCGCCGGCATCGTCAAGGGCGCCAGCCAGGGCGAAGGCATGGGCAACGCGTTCCTGGCCAACATCCGTGAGGCGGACGCGATCTGCCAAGTGACCCGGGCGTTCGCCGACGACGACGTCACCCACGTCGACGGCGCGGTCAACCCGTCCTCCGACATCGAGACCATCACCACCGAACTGGTGCTCGCCGACCTGCAGACCCTCGAAAAGGCGCTGCCGCGCCTGGAAAAGGAAGCGCGGATCAAGAAGGAGGCCCAGCCCAAGCTGGCCGCCTGGAAGCAGGCCTACTCGGTGCTGTCCGAGGGACGCGGCGTCTTCGCCGCAGGTCTGGACTTGGAGCCGCTGCGCGAGCTGTTCCTGCTGACCGCCAAGCCGTTCATCTACGTGTTCAACTGCGACGCCGACCAGGTGACGGACGCCGCCCTGCAAGCCCGTCTGTCGTCGCTGGTGGCACCCGCCGAGGCGATCTTCCTGGACGCCAAGTTCGAATCCGAACTGATCGAAATGGACGACGACGAGGCCCGCGAGTTCTTGGCGGACGCCGGCGTCGAAGAACCCGGCCTCGACAAGCTCGCCCGGGTCGGCTACGACACCCTTGGCCTGCAGAGCTACCTGACCGCCGGCCCGAAGGAGGCCCGGGCATGGACGATCCGCAAGGGCGCCACCGCCCCCGAGGCCGCCGGTGTGATTCACACCGACTTCCAGAAGGGCTTCATCAAGGCCCAGATCGTCTCCTTCGACGACCTGGTCGAGGCCGGCTCCGAGGCGGCCGCGAAGGCCGCCGGCAAGATGCGCCTCGAAGGCAAGGACTACGTCATGCAGGACGGCGACGTCGTGGAGTTCCGCTTCAACGTCTAATCCATCGTCCCGTCCCCCGATTGCTAGACCGTGTCCCGGGGGCGTCGAACGCTGAGTCAGTTGGTCCCGGATTCGTAGGCCGGTTCGCACAGGCGCAGCGCGATCCTGTTCCTTGCAGAACCTGTATGGTCTACGATGGTTCCATGTGGAATGTCGACGTCGAGTTGATCGAGGAGTGGCTCGACTCGCTCGACAAGGCGTCATGGAAGCAGGTAATGGCCGCCGTCGAGGTACTGCAAGAGATCGGCCCCGGCTCGGCCGTCCGCTTGTGGACACGCTGACGGCGTCTCGGCACAAGAACATGAAGGAACTCAGGCCAGGCTCGTCCGGTCGGTCCGAGTTGCGCATCCTGTTCGCGTTCGACCCTGAACGGTCGGCCATCATGCTGGTCGCCGGGGATAAGGCTGGGAACTGGACGCGCTGGTACAGGAAGAACCTCCCCGTGGCCGACGACCTGTTCGACGACCACCTGCACAGGCTGAGAACCACCAAAGACTGAGAGGAGAGTGAAGGGGATGGCACTGAGCTACGAGGAGTACCTCACCAAGCATCCCGTGAGCGCCGAAGATCGCGCCGAGATCGACGCGCACAAGGCCCGCATGCTCGCCGAGGTGCGTGCGTACCGCCTGCGCGAGCTGCGCGAGCAGGCCGGGCTCACACAGGCACAGCTGGCCGAGCGGATCGGTGTCGGGCAGCGCCAGGTCTCCAAGATCGAGCGCGGCGACCTCGACAGCGCGAAGATCGGCACCATCCGCCGCTACCTGGAGGCCGTTGGTGGTGGGCTCGCCGTCGAGTACGTGATGGGTGGCGAGCGCGTCCAGGTCGCCTGACAGGCGAACAGGAGGCCGCTCCAAGGCAGATGGCTTTGTCTATTTCCTACCCATGCCGTACCTGCGAACCCTTGATGCGCCGCATCTGGACGCCGCTGTTCGGCTCGATGCTTCGGCGATTCTGACCTACGACCACAGGCTCAGCGAGGCTGCTCGAGTTCTCGGGCTCGACGTCATCGCTCCGCGCTGAACTCCTGTTGCTGGGGGCCGGACTCGCCGGTATCTCCGCTCGGCTGACGTCGACCCAGCGAGGGCGGAATAGAGTCAGGATATGAATCTCCTGCTGCTCTCGATCAGTCTCAGTGCCGTACCGAGTTTTCTCGCGGAGTGCGTGGGAGACCTCGGCCGTCCTCTCCGGCTGGGCTACATCACGGACGCCGCCGAGGGCATGCCGCTCGCAGGGGTCGAACTCGACGGGGTCAAAGCCCTCGGCCACGAGGTCGTGGAGATCCGCGTGCGTGATGCCGGCGGTGAAGCGTTCGGTGCATTGCTTGACTCGCTCGATGCGATCTACGTGGCGGGCGGCGAGACGTTCGTGCTGCTCGAAGCGCTGCGCGCCAACGGTGCGGGTGATGTTCTCGTCGAGCGCGTGCGCGCGGGGCTGCCCTACATCGGATGCAGCGCCGGGTCGGTCATCACGGGGCCGTCGATCGCTCCCGTCGAACTGCTGGACGACCGAGCACTCGCTCCGGGGTTGCGCAGCGATGACGGACTTCAACTCATCGACGATGTGATCATCCCGCATGCCGACGGCCAGATCCCGCCTTATCCGCTGGAACTGATTGAGCGCATCGTCGCGACCTACGGTGACCGCTACCCGCTGCTTCTGCTGCGCGACGACCAAGCACTGCGCGTCGATGCCAACGATTCGAGGGTGATTCCATCGCTTTGACCAAGGTGCGCGGCGCTCGCCACGGGTCGTCCGCCCGCGGGGGAGTGGGCGCCTCGCCCTGCGCGTCCTGTCTCGCGTGACTCCGAGCCCGATAGGTTCCACGCATGGAGATACAGCGGGGTGAATTCGAGCGCACCACCACTCACTGGTGGTGGCGACCGGGGTGGGGACCGGAGACCCGCTATCTCACCTTCCATCTCACGTTCACCGAAGAGCCCGCACTCGCGGCCACGGCCGAGCGCTACTCGGGGGTGCTGAACTCGCTCGCGAACCTCGATCCGGTTCCGGTGCCCTGGCTGCACCTCACGATGACCGGGGTCGGGCATGCCGCCGAGGTGTCCGACGAGATCGTCGATGCCCTGTGTGAGCGAGTCCTCGCAGACGCCGCCCGCCGCATCGATGGGCAGCCCCCGATCGTTTTCGACACGCTCTACTTCGGGCGTGACGGGTTGAGCCTCACCGGGCAGGCGCCGGACTGGCTGATCCTGCTCAGGCAGCGGCAAGAGCAGGCGGTGGAGGATCTCCTCGGTGGGCCTCGCGCATGGCACCGGGCGCGTCCGCATGTCACGCTCGCCTATTACGACGGTGAGGTTGACGAGTCCGCTCTGCTGGACGGGGTCAAGGCGGCCGGGCTCGATGGTGTCGTCTTGACGCGGCCGACGCTGTCCCTGCTCGAACTGCGTCGTGACGGCCACCTTTATCGCTGGCGGACCGTCGGCGAGTGCCCGCTCGAACTCGGTGACGGGCGCTGAGCCGCGGCGTCCGATCAACACGGCACGACGAGGTTCAGGTGGACGCCGGCTGAGCGGCGAGCAACGGTCAATCGCCGCGTGGCCAGGGCTGGGAGCGCTGCGCCTCCACCTTCTCGTTGAACCGCCGCATCAGCTCCGCGAACCGGCGCACGTCGGCGGGGCTCCAACCGTCGAGGACTGCCGCGAAGGCCGTCCGTCGTGCCGCGAGCTCTTCGGTGAGCCGGGCCCGGCCTTCCGCAGAGGGCTGGTGCAGCCAGGCGGCACCGCCTCGCGGGTCGCGGAACTTCTCGATGAGCCCGTGCCTGATCGCCGCGGTCAGCTGCCGATGCACCGTGGACACGTCGAGCCCGAAGGCGTCCGAGAGTTGCGCCACCGTCATCGGCCCCTCTGCTTCGAGGCGGGCGAGCAGGACGGTCGCACTCCGGTCGAGATGGGCCTGCCGTCCGTGCGGCGCCGTCTTGTGGACGGCGTGCCGCTGCAGCAGCATCTGCTCGTAGACCAAGGAGTCGAGGTCGTCGGGCATCGTCACTCCCACTGTTCCGGTGAGCGATCCCTGTCGTCACGCTCGTTGTTTGTATGATACAAAATTGCATCGTACAAATCTCAAGGAAGGTGGCCGAGTTGACGGCGACTGACCAACAGGAACGGTCCCGCCGAGGGGTCACGGCTCACGCGGAGGGGCTCGCCAAGCGGCAACCGCTCGTCACGCCGCCCTTCGCGCTGGCCTGGCTGGTGAACTTCTGCCAGTACCTCGCGTTCTACATCCTGGTGACCACGATGGCGCTGTACGCGGTCAAGCAGTTCGCCGCCTCGGACGCCGCGAGCGGTCTGGCGTCCAGCGCGTTCGTGGTGGGGGCGACGGTCGCCCGCGTCTTCGCCGGATACCTGGTCGACACCTTCGGCCAACGCCGGACGCTGGTGGTGTCCCTGCTCGTCGTCGTGCTGGCCTGCGGGTTCTATCTTCCGGCCGGATCGCTGCCGTTGCTGATCGCCGTGCGCATGCTTCACGGCATCGGCTACGCCTTCGCCAGCACGGCCACCATGGCCTTGGCGCAATCGGCGATCCCGCCCGAGCGGCGCGCCGAGGGCACCGGCTACTTCGCGCTGGGGTCGACGTTGGCCACCGCGATCGGTCCGGCGGTCGGGCTGATGATCGTGAACGACTTCGATTACGGGGTGTTGTTCTGGACGTCGCTCGGCACCGCGATCGTGGGCCTGCTGTTCGGCGTCCTGCTGCACCGCTACACCCGTCAGCCCATTCCGGACGCCGCACCAGCGCCGGCGGCGTCCGCGAAGCAGGGATTTTCGCTGCGGAACATCGCGCACCCGGCGGTGGTGCCGATCGGCACGTTCATGCTGATCGTGGGCCTGTGCTACGCCGGAGTGATCACCTACCTGAACGCCTACTCGCAAGAGCGGGGCCTGGTGGTCGGCGCGAGCATGTTCTTTCTGGCGTATGCCGCCGCGATGTTCGTGATGCGTTTCGTGCTCGGCAAACTCCAGGATCGCCGCGGTGACAATGTGGTGGTCTATCTCGGCCTGGTCAGCTTCGCCATCGCGCTCGCGGTGCTCGCCTTCGCGACCCAGGACTGGCAGGTGGTGCTCGCCGGCGCCCTCACCGGGCTCGGCTACGGCACGCTGATGCCGGCCTCGCAGGCGATCGCCGTCCGCCTGGTTCCGTCGCACCAGCTCGGCACCGGAATCTCGACCCTGTTGCTGCTCGTGGACGCCGGTGTCGGCCTCGGCCCGGTCTTTCTCGGCTTCCTCGTGTCGAGTTGGGGATACGGCTCGATGTTCGCGCTGCTGGCCATCCTCGTCGTGGCCGCCGCGCTCTTTTACCACCTCGCTCATGGCCGCAAGGAGGTCGCGCGTGTCGTCGGGGTATCTTGACCGTCATGAGTGCTGACAGCGAGTCGCGCAAGGCCGCCGAGGAGCGGGTGCTGCAATTCGGGATCGAGTTCGACGCGCAGTGGCGGATCGCCGCTGTGGCGTTCCGGGAGCGGGATCCTGAAAACCCGCGGTACCGGTTCGATCTCTGGCGCGAGTTGATGGCGCAGACGCAGCGGAATCACTGCACGGAGGCGTCCGCTGTCGACCTTGCGCAGTCGTTCAGCGGAACCCCCGATCATGGGCCTGAGGCGGAGCAACTCGTCCGCTCGGAGATCGACGGCGAGGTCGCCTATGTGCTCACACGGGTCGAATCGCCGATCACGAAGTTTTACGAGTACACGCTGCACGCGCAGGGCGGGGAGTGGCGGATCGCGGCGATCGCCCAGCATTTCAACGATCCCACCCAGCCTTTCGCGGACCGGGCGACGATCGAGAAATATCTGAGTTCCTGCTCGGCGGACGCGCCCCTGGAGGAGGTGCCCGCAGAACAGGCCCCGTTGGATGAGGTATTCAATTTCACCGCCCGTGAGGTGCGCCGGCCTCGCGATGGCGAAATCGCGCAGACGGAGATCTCCCAGATCGGCACGCTCGTCACCAGCACGGGAGCGCTGTCCGTCCTGGATTTCGGATATGACAACGACGACGCCCGCCCCTTGGCGCGCACGGTCGCGCCGGGGTCCTATCCGGTCGACCGAGTGACCGGGTTCGAGCGCAATGCCGCCATCCGCGTCCGGTTCAGCGACGAGGTACCCGTTTCGTGGCACGCGGCCTCGCGGACTGGCGGTGGCCACGTGTTCGGTGTGGACGCCGGCTGTGCCTGCGTCGTGGACTATGTCGCCTACTCGGAGATGACGCCGCGTGCGAAGGCGGCGGTATTCGACCAGCTCACGGCGGCCCCGCTCCCAGCGGTGTTCGAATTCCCGCTCGGGAACCAGAATGTGGGCGTCGCATTCGACTCCGGATACGGCGACGGCGGATATCCGGCCTACTGGGGCCTGGACGCGCAAAGTCGCGTGGCGCAACTCGTCATCGATTTCCTGGTGCTCGCCACCCAGGACGACGACGGCGTCCTCACCCACTTGTAGGGGGTCGGTCAGGCGGCACTCTCACTGATGCTTGAGAGCCTGAACACGGGCTTGCCGCTGGACCGGGCATACGCCATCTCGCGCGAGGTCGACTCGCCGATGTAGCCGCCCGGGTCGACGATGAGCACGGCGTCCGCAAGGTCGATCTTCTTCAGATGAAGCTCATCGAGCACCTGCTTCTGCTCGTCGGTGATCGTGTCGCCACGGTGCTGAAACAAGGCTGGCGCCACGACGATGACCCCGGCCAGGGTCAGCCGCTGGTTGGCCTCCATGATCTCGTCGCGGAAGCGGGTCGACCCGCAGATGCAGACTATCCGAGGGCGGTCCTCTGTTGCCTTCCGCACGATCGCGGCCATGTCCGAGTCGTCCACGAGTGATGCGTGTTGATTTCCGTGTGGTTCTTGAGTGGCATCCTCATCCTGGTCGAGATGGGGGTTGCAGTCTGATAGCTCCTCAAGGAGACTTTCCAAGGGAACAAGCCGGGCGCCTTCTGACCGGATATCGAGAATATCAAGCCTGCTGTCTTGGCGCATGTGTTCGAGGTCGCGGGCCAGTTCCTCGAATGATTTTCCGTAAGGCTTCACGGAGCTCTCCGTGTATCCGAACGATCCGTCATCGCTTGGGTAAAGTTCGCGGATCTCCCATTCGAATCCGTCATCATCCTTCGCGTTCGCGCAACTGACGACGTATCTCCAGATGCCCATGGCGCAAGGGTAGCGGATGGGCTCGGCGCCTGTTCGACGGGCTGGATTGCGGGCTTCGGCGGTGATGCTGCGGCAGACGGGCGTCCGTGACGACGTGAACGCCCTGAATGCTGGAGGTGCTGCCGTCCGAGCATCTACATTCGTTGCATGAGCGTCACTGATCCCCAGGAAGAAAGCTCGTCGCGCCACGAGTCGCGCAGCGAGGCCGAGCGGGTCTCGCGCGCTGTCGGTGAGGGGCAGAGCCTCATCCTGACGAACGGTGGTGTACGCGTGGGAAGGATCGTGCCGATCGATGATCCCGCCCCTGGGTTGACGCTTTTGCGTCCGGCCCAGCGTCGAGGTGGCTGGGCGGAGTTGGGCATCAACCGAGAGGTGGTTGAGAACAGCGCCCATACTCTTGACGAACTGCGGGAGGACCGGATCTGAAAAGGATCGGCGTGACTACCAACCCGGTTCTTCTCGCGTCAGCCTCAGCGCGTGACGTTGGCTCCGGTATCCGGAGAAGTGAGAACAATCGGGCTGGAGTACCGAGCCGGTCCTTCTCACGTCTTCATGAAGTGGTCGGACTCGACTTCTGCCATCAGGCGTCGATAACCCGGTGATCGAGTGCTTGCTGACGAAACAAGCCCGAATCTCGCGACGGCTAATTCCACAGTGACTGGTAGGCGTCGATCGCCGGTTGGCCACCGAGGTGTGCGTACAGGACGGTTGAGTCCTTCGGGATGTCGCCGCTCTTGACCAGGTCGATGAGGCCCGCGAGGGACTTTCCTTCATAGACAGGGTCGGTGATCATCGCCTCAAGCCGAGCGCCGAGCGCGATCGCGTCCATCGTGGAGTCGACCGGAATGCCGTACAGGTCACCGGCCCACCCGTCGAGCACCTGAATCTCGTCGTCGCGCAGATCGCGGCCGAGTTCGATCAGGGCGGCGGTGTTGCGGGCGATGCGCGCCACCTGGTCGCGGGTCTTGTCGATCGTGGCGGACGCGTCGATGCCGAGCACGCGGCGCTTCACGCCGGTCAACTCCTCCAAGGCGGCGAAACCCGCGATCATCCCGGCCTGCGTCGAGCCCGTCACCGCACACACGATGATCGTGTCGAAGAACACGCCCAGCTGCTTCTCCTGCTCGGCGACCTCGAATGCCCAGTTCGCGAACCCGAGCCCGCCGAGAGGATGCTCCGAAGCGCCGGCCGGAACGGGGTACGGCTTGCCGCCGGCGTCCTCGACCTCCTGCAAAGCCTGCTTCCACGAATCGCGGATGCCGATGTCGAACCCCGCATCATCCAACCGGGAATCGGCGCCCATGATGCGCGACAGCAGGATGTTTCCGACCTTGTCGTTCAGCGGATCCTCCCAGGGCACCCACTTCTCCTGGACGAGCCGGGCCTTGAGCCCCAGGTGCGCGGCCACCGCAGCGATCTGCCGGGTGTGATTCGACTGGTAGCCGCCGATGGAGACGATCGTGTCGGCGCCGGACGCGAGAATGTCCGGCACGATGTACTCGAGCTTGCGGACCTTGTTGCCGCCGAACGCCAGCCCGCTGTTCACGTCTTCGCGTTTCGCCCAGACCTGTGCTCCGCCGAGATGCTGGCTGAGACGCTTGAGGTGATGCACCGGGCTCGCGCCGAAGGTCAGCCGGTAGCGGGGAAAATCATCGAGCTTCATCAGTGCTGTCCTTCGGTCGGGAGCGGGTCCGGCCAGAAGACCGGACCCGCGCAACGCTACCCTCGCGATGTCCGCCCTGACTACGGTCGACCGCCGACGCGCTCGGCAGGCTCAGCGACCGCCGAGGTACTCCTCGAGCGTCAGGCCGGAGGCCCCCGCGAACGCAGCCGCGTGGGTGACGCCCACGTAGCGGTAATGCCACGGCTCGTAGGCGATGCCGGTGATGTGTTCCTTGCCCGCGGGGTAGCGCAGGATGAACCCGTACTCGTGGGCGTGGGCACGCAACCAGGCGAACTCCTTGGTCTTGGCGAACGCCTCGCCGCGCGCGCTGGGCGCGGCGACGTCCACGGCGAGCCCGAGCTGATGCTCGCTGGTCCCGGGCGCGGCGGTGTACCGCAGGGCCGCTTGGCGACTGCCGCGTTTCGCGATGGACGATGCCAGCAGCTTGGCTTGGGTGTCGTAGCTGCGGTACCCGTAGCGCCACACGATGGTCAGCCCGGCGCGCTTGGCGTCCTTCACCATCCGTGCGTAGGCGTCGTGGGCGTCCGGCGCGAGCAGGAATTCCTTGTTGATCGTGGGGATGTAGTCCCGCGATATCGGGTGGTGCGCGTTGATCAGGGCGACGCCGTTGACGACGAACGGTTTGGTCAACTGCGACCCGGTCCGATGATCCGGCAGGACGCCGAGCCCGAGCCATGTGCCGTCGTTGCGGAAGCTCTGCAATCGGCCCTCGATCCGGTGCTGCCCGGTCAGCATGGGCCCGTTCGCACTCAGGTAATACCAGGTGCTGCGTAGCTGCAGCCAGCCGGTCTGCATGGCGCCGTTGCTGTTGAAGAAGTACCAGGACGTGCCCACCTTCGCCCAGCCGGTCGCCATCACCCCGTTCGCCCACAGGTAGTACCACGACCCGCCGACCCGGACCCACCCGGTGGCCATGGCGCCGCTCGCCTTGAGGTAATACCAGGCGCCACCGTCCTTGACCCATCCGGTCCGCATCAGACCGCCCGAGCCGAAGTAGTACCAGGCGCCGCCGCTCTTGACCCATCCGGTCTTCTTCGTGCCGTCGGCGTTCAGGTAGTAGCGGCCCTCCGGACGCTCCAGCCAGCCGGTCGTTGTCGCGGTGGCGATGGCGGTGGCAGCGTCCGGCGTTCGCACCTCGGACGGCCCGGCGGCTGTCGCCGTGGTGACCATGGTGGCCACCATCGCAGCGGTCACCGCCAGGACTCCCGACGTTCTGATCCACTGTCGCTCCGGCCTCATGGAGGCACCTTCCTTCTCGCCGATCGTGCGTCTGCGGAGGACCCTATACCCCAGGGAAGCGGACCCCAGATGGCGAACGAGTCTGACGCCTTGGCTGATCGCGGTCGGCCTTGGGGGGCGTGTGCTGCACCTCGGCGAAGCGTCTTCATGACACCGCCATGCCGAAAACGTCACACGAATCGACATGTGTGGACCGGTCGGCTCTGAATCGTGTGACGTTTTCGGCAGGCGCCGGGGTGTTCCCGCTGGGGGATTCACGCCTGGGGCAATCACAGCCGCCCGCGCAGGAAACCGGGCAACGGTGCGGGAGCCGGGCGGTGGGGATTCCCCAGGACGACGACCACCCCATCACACCGGGTGCGACGTCGTTGCGTGCTTGATGTGGTCGAAATCTATGTCCAGATCGGAGCCGGTTCGTGTCTCCCCTTGTCACTGGGATCCGCTCTGAATCTGGACATAGATTTTGACCATCGGAGTCCGGCAACGGCCGTGCCGGCTTCCCGGCGCGGCGATCATGTCGCACGAATGGGCAGAGACTCCGCCGGGCCGGGCGGGCGTGAGGAGTTGTCGGCTTGCTCTACCGAGACGGGTCGATCATCGTCATCCCGGCTACCGACGCGGTGTCGAACACGGGCAGAAGCGCGGCCGCCTCATCGAGGCCGATGGTGCGTTCGATCAGGCGCTGCGGCTGCAGGGCGCCCTGTTCGATGAGGGACATCATCGCCGGGTAGTCGGACGCCGCCATGCCGTGGCTGCCGAGCAGTTCGAGTTCCCAGCCGATCACCCGATCCATCGGGACGCGCGGGTGGCCCTCCACCGGCGGAAGCAGTCCGACCTGAACATGGCGCCCCTGCCGGCGCAGGCCGAGGATCGCATCGGAGGCGGTCTGCTCGCTGCCCACGGCGTCCACCGCGACATGACTGCCGCCGCCGGTCAGCTCACGAACGGCCGCCGGAACGTCGCGACCGTCCGCGACCACCGTGTGCTCGCATCCCAACCGTTCGGCGACCGCCAGCGCCCCCGGATTGCGGTCGACCGCGATCACGTGGGCGCCCAGGGCGCGGGCGATCATCACCGCGCTCAGCCCGACCCCACCGGCGCCGACGACCGTCACCCATTCGCCCTCGCGGACGCGGGCGCGCGCGGTCAGCGCCCGGAACGCGGTCGCGAACCGGCAGCCGAGACTGGCCGCGGTCGCGAAGCCGACACTGTCCGGCAGGGCGACCAGGTTCACGTCGGCGGCGTGCAGCGCCACGTATTCGGCGAACGAGCCCCAGTGCGTGAAGCCGGGCTGCTCCTGGGCGGGGCAGACCTGGGCTTGTCCCGCGCGACACCAGTCGCAGCGTCCGCAGCCGCACACGAACGGCACGGTCACCCGGTCGCCGACCGCCCAGCGCCGCACCGACGGCCCGGTCTCGACGACGACGCCGGCCAACTCGTGGCCCGGCACGTGCGGAAAGACGATGTCGTCGTGGCCGGCCCAGGCGTGCCAGTCGCTGCGGCACATGCCGGTCGCCCGCACCTGCACCAGGACGCCGTCAGCCGGCACGTCCGGCCTCGGCACCGAGCGAATCTCGGTGCGGCCCTGAACTGTATCGATGACGACTGCGCGCATGCTGGATGGCTCCTTCGAGCGGATCGGACTCGACTGCCGAGAATGTCACACAAATCTCCCGAGATTCCGGTCGGACGGGCAATGACTGTGACGTTCTCGGCACCGCGCCTCCGGAGTAGGGTGCCGCAATGGCCGACGAGTACACCCACGGGCACCATGCCAGCGTGCTGCGTTCGCATTCCTGGCGCACGGCCGAGAACTCGGCGGCCTATCTGTTGCCGCGGCTGAAGCCCGGAGTCCGCCTGCTCGATGTGGGGTGTGGGCCGGGCACGATCACCACCGACTTCGCCCGCCTGGTCGCGCCCGGCGAGGTGGTCGGCGTCGACGCGTCCGGCGCCATCGTGGCCAAGGCGCGTACGGACGCCGCACCGCTCGGGCTGGCGAACCTGCGCTTCGAGACCGCCGACGCCTACGACCTCGAGTTTCCCGACGAGAGTTTCGACGTCGTGCACGCCCACCAGGTGCTGCAGCATGTTGGTGATCCGGTCGCGATGCTGCGCGAACTGCGCCGGGTCACCCAACCGGACGGGATCGTCGCCGCCCGTGACGTCGACTACGAGGGCGTCATCTGGGCGCCACGCTTGCCGGGGCTGGACGAGTGGATCGCGCTCTACCTGCGGGTGCATCGCGGCACCAGTGGTGAGCCTGCCGCGGGCCGCTACCTCAAGACCTGGGCCCGGCAGGCCGGATTCTCCCGCGT
The DNA here is from genome assembly GCF_047602245.1 of Propioniciclava sp. Lineage (GTDB taxonomy): Bacteria > Actinomycetota > Actinomycetes > Propionibacteriales > Propionibacteriaceae > Propioniciclava. The sequence continues at coordinate 1,085,457 of NZ_JASGHT010000001.1, read as the reverse complement.
CGCCTCGACCGCCACTGGGTGGCTGTTCGAGAACGACGAGGATCGCGCCTGGTGGGGCGGCATGTGGGCTGAGCGGGTGGTGGCGTCAGATTTCGCCGCGACAGCCCAGCGGCTCGGGCTCGCCGATCAGGCGATGCTGGAGCGCATCGCGGACGCCTGGCGGGAGTGGGCCGCCGACCCCGACGGGTGGATTCTGCTGCCGCACGGCGAGATCCTCGCCGGCCGCTAGGGTGGCGAGCATGGCCAGGCGCAGCAAAGGACCGCTTCCGCCGCGCACCTGTGCGCCCGACCTGCCCGTGCACCTGGATGACGTCACCACGCTGAACCCGGGTGACGACCTTGCCGATGCCCGCATCGCCGGCCTCGTCGGCGAGGTGGACGCCCAGCACGGCCGTCTCGACGCCTGTGTGATCGAGGACGCCTCCGTCGACCGGATCGATCTGTGCGGCGCCACCCTCACCGACGTCCGCCTCAGCGGGGTGCGCGCGACCACCCTGGCGGCCCGCGACGGGCGCTGGCGCAACGTCCTGTTCACCGGCGGGCGGATCGGGACGCTCGACCTGCTCCGCGCCGAACTCGACGGCGTCGAACTGCGCGGGCTGAGGATCGACTACGTCTCGCTGGCCTCGGCGTCCGTGGACGATGTGCGGTTCGTCGATTGCGTCATCGGTGCCATCGACCTGCCGGACGCCCGCGCCGAGCGCGTCGCGTTCGAGGACTGCCGCGCCGATGAGGTCGACACCCGGGGATTGCGCGCCACCGAGGTCGATCTGCGCGGCCTCGACGCGTTGTCGTTCGCCGATCCCGCCGGCCTGCGCGGGGCGACGATGACCGAGCTCCAGGCCGCCCAGCACGCGGCATCCTTCGCCGCGGCCCTCGGCGTCCGTCTGTACTGAGGGCGACGCGGACCAGAGAAGAATCGGGTTGGTACTCATGCCTGATCCTTCTCATCAACGCGCATGGTCAGCGTTGATGGCTGCGTGGAGTTCAGTTCAGCGAGAGGAAATCGCCGAGCCAACGATCGACCTCGCGCATGGTCGCGGCGTCGACCATACCCGCGATGCCTACGAACCGGTCGCGCGTGACCGTGCGGGGCTGCTCGGTCATAGCGAAGGCCGGATGCTCCAGATCGAGGCCCTTGCCGCGCAGCAGCACATGGTTGGGCCAACCGCGGTCGGTGGTGGTCGCGGGCAGGACGATCGCGAGCGTGTCGGCCTGTTCCAGATAGAGATCGCTCGCGATGACGAGGACGGGCCGGCGTCCGGCTTGCTCGCGCCCGCGGACGGGATCGAGGTCGGCCCACACCACCGATCCGCGGCGGAGCTCACTCATCGAGAGCATCGCCGAGGGCGACATCCCAGGAGCGGAACTCGTCCCAATAGCCGGCGTCGGCGTCCCTGAACGCCCGTCCGAAGGCCTCCAGGCGCCGACGTCGTTCGTAGGCGTCCAGCAGGTTCTCCAGCAGGCCGGCCGCGGAGAGACCGCGTTCGTGCGCATCCTTGTTGATCCGGTCGCGGAGTTCGACCGGAACCTTGATCGTCGTGGTCGCCATGCCAGTGAGTTACCAATCGGTATACCGTCAGGGTAGTCCGGGTCGGCGTACACGCCGATCGCTCAGTCGGCGTCGTGCAGGCGTACCGACAGGCAGGTGACGCAGCCCTCCAGCTTGATGAACTCGCTGATCGGAACCTCGACGACCGTCAATCCGCGCGAGCGGAACAACTCAGCGCTGAGCGGAGCCTGGTCCGACATCAGCACCGTGTCCTCGCCGATCACGATCACGTGGCTGCCCTCGGGTTCGGGCACGGCGAGGAAGCCGGGCCAGAACGAGGGATCGTCCACCAGCGGTTCGTAGCCGATCACGGTGCCGTCGGGCAGGGCGGTGACCTGGCTCTTCAGGTGCAGCGTCTTGGCGATCGGCACGGCGACGACCTCGCGGCCCACTGTGGCCAGGTGGTGCTTCAGCGCCAGCGCGCCGGCCTCGTTCGTCCGGCCGCCCACACCCACGTAGACGGTGGTGCCCACCTTGAGGACGTCGCCGCCATCGAGCGCGACCGGGCCGTCGACCGGGGCGTCCGCCAACTCGACGACCGTCAGCCCGGCGGCCTTCGCGGTGACCCGCGCGGTGTCGACCTCGGGGGCGCGCGACGGCGCGGGCGGAGCGGAGATCACGGCGAGCCCGCCGGCGACCACCATGGTGTCCTCGATGAAGACGCCGTCGGGGCACTCGGGCGCGGGCTCGACCTCGAGCGTGGTGTACCCGGCGTCCTGCAGCGCGGCGACGTAGGCCTGCCATTGCTCCAGCGCCCGCTCGGGATCGACGTCGTCGCTGCGCTCGACGTGCGTGACCAGGCCTTCGGCCAGGCGCGGGCTCGGACGCCGCACCAGCGCCACCGGGCCGGCCGCTGGTGCGCCGCTCGCCTGATCCGCCGCGATCGTCGGGGTGTTTGCCATCGTGCTGCCTCCTTGAGGGAATTCTCGCCGGACGTCCATCGTCGCAGCGCCGCTCGCGCGAAACCTTACCGTTGCGTCACGACTCGGACCGCACCTGGTGAATCTGCCCGCGCGAGGCGTCCGCGCGTGCCAGACTCGGCGCATCCCGCTCCGGACAGAAAAGGGTGCACCGATGGCAGGTCTCTCCACACAACTCTGGCGTCGCAAGCCCGTGGGCAGTTACGCAACTGAAGGCGACACAGGCGAAGGGGGGCTGCCTCGCACGCTCGGGCTGGTGCAGCTGATGATGCTGGGCATCGGCGGCACGGTGGGCACGGGCATCTTCTTCGTCCTCAACCAGGCGGTGCCGGTGGCGGGGCCGGCCGTCATCATCTCGTTCATCGTGGCCGGCATCGTGGCGGGCCTGACCGCGCTGTGCTACGCGGAGATGGCGAGTTCGGTGCCGGTGTCGGGGTCGTCCTACTCCTACGCGTACGCGACCATGGGCGAACTGCCGGCCATGGGTGTCGCCGCCTGCCTGATGCTCGAATACGGCGTGTCCACCGCGGCCGTCGCCGTCGGCTGGTCGGAGTACCTGAACCGCCTGCTCGGCAACCTCTTCGGCATCCGGCTGCCCGACGCGCTGTCGCTGTCGCCGGAACAGGGCGGCATCATCAACCTGCCCGCCGTGATCTTGGTGCTGCTCTGCATGCTGCTGCTGATCCGCGGGGCCAGCGAGTCGGCCACCGTCAACGCAGTCATGGTGTTCATCAAGCTGACGGTGCTGGTGGTCTTCGCCGCGGTCGGTTTCCAAGGCTGGAACACGAATAATCTCGCCGACTTCGCGCCCTTCGGCGCCGCCGGGGTGACGGCGGCGGCCGGCATCATCTTCTTCTCCTTCATCGGCCTGGACGTCATCGCGACCGCCGGCGGCGAGGCGAAGAACCCGCAGCGGAACCTGCCGCTGGCGCTGATCGGCGCGTTGTTCGTGGTCACCGGCATCTACTTCCTGACCGCGATCGTCGCGGTGGCGGCGCAGCCGTGGCAGCAGTTCGAGGGCCAGCAGTCCGGTCTCGCGGCGATCCTCGAGCACGTCACCGGCTCCACCTGGCCGGGCACCGTCGTGGCGGCGGGCGCCATCATCTCCATCTTCAGCGTGACGCTGGTCGTGCTCTACGGCCAGACCCGCATCCTGTTCACCATGTCGCGCGACGGCATGGTGCCGAAGATCTTCCAGAAGGTGAACCGGCGGACGCTCACACCCGTCCCCAACACGCTCATCGTCAGCGCCATCATCGCCGTGATGGCCGGCCTGATCCCGCTCAACTTCCTCGCGGAGATGACGAGCATCGGCACGCTGGTCGCGTTCCTGGTGGTGTCGATCGGCCTGATGGTGCTGCGGCGCCGCGAGCCCGACCTGCCCCGCGGCTTCAAGGTGCCGCTGTACCCGGTCACCCCGATCCTGTCGATCCTCGGCTGCCTGTGGATCATCAAGGACCTGCGCCCGGTCACCATCTACGTCTTCCTTGGCTGGACCGCGATCGTGCTCGTCTTCTACTTCTTCTATGGACGCAAGCACTCCACGCTCGCCCACCCCGGCGCGGCGGAAGAGGCCGGGTCGTGACGGTCGTCGTCGGAACCTCGCCCACTCACCACACCGCGGAGGGGATTCACCTCGGAGCGCTGCTGGCCCGATCGGTCGACGCCGACCTGGTCATCGTGTGCGTGATCCCGTCGCCCTGGGAGGAGCGCGGGGTCGGCATCGATCGCGACCACCTCGACCTCCTCACCGAGCGGGCCAAGACATCGGTGGACGAACTGACCCGGGTGATCCCCGACGATCTCCGGTGGCGCGTGGTGGTGCTGGAGTCGCCGTCGGTGTCGATCGGACTGCTCGAGGCCATCGAGCACTTCGAGGCGTCGTGGCTGGTGCTCGGCTCCTCGACCGCCGGGCTGCTCGGGCGGGTGGCGCTGGGCGGCGTTACCGAACGGCTGCTGCACAGCGCGCCCGTGCCGGTTGCGGTGGCGCCCCGCGGATTCACCGCGGGGCCGGATGCTCGCCTCGAGCGCGTCTCGGTCGGTTTCGTCGCGGCCCCCGACGAGTCGGCGCTCGTGCTGAACGCCGCCGAGATGGCGGCCTCGGTGGGGGCGCGGCTGCGGCTGGCGTCCTTCGCGGCGCGCCCCCCAGGTCCTGAGACGAGCGGCATCGGTCTGCATGCCGAGGACGATGTGATCGACGTCTGGGCAGCCGGGCTCGCCGAGGCGGCGGCTGGCCTGCAAGGCGAGGTCGCCGCGCTGGCGCAGGCCCCCGCCCAGGAGGATCCGGTGATCGGGCGGGGCCCGACCTGGATCAGTGCGCTCGAGAGCGTGCCATGGTCGGCGGGCGACGTCCTCGTGGTCGGCTCGAGCCGGACGGCGCGGGTGGCGCACGTGTTCCTGGGCGGCACGGCGTCCAAGATCGCCCGGCACTCACCCGTGCCCGTGATCGTGGTGCCGCGCGGGGCCATCGAGCGGTAGCCGCCGGGCAGGGTGCCGACCGCTTTGGCCCCGACTGGCAGCTCAGCGGCCCGGGCCCCGAGCGGAAGCCTCGACCGTGGCTTGGTGATCTCAATCGTGCGCGATCGCCTCTGACACGCGCGCGGCCAGTTGAGGTGACGGGCCGCCGAGGTCGCGCAGGCTGATCGTGATCTGGCTGTTGCGCGGGGTGAAGCTGGTGATGCCGTGCGCGACCGGGGCGTCCGCGGCATCGAACACGGTCGAGGTCATCGCCAGGATCGGCTCGCCCTCGGCCAGCCCGAGCGCCAGCGACACGTCACTGTCGGCGCGCGCGAGACGCACGACGAGGTCGTTGCGCGCCAGCACGATGCCCGTCTCGTGCTCGATGAACTCGTACAGCGATCCTTCGGAGAAGTCATGCTCGAGAACGCCGCGGTAGGTGAGCGCGGGAAGCCAGGTGGTCGAGCACTGCTGAAGGGTGCCGTTGACGTAGCGGATGCGCGTGAGCTCGATGAGGGCGGATGAGGTGGGCAGTCGCAGGGACGCCGCGGCGTCCGCGTTGACGACGATCCGGTTGGCGAGCACCCGGCTGGAGACGGTGTAGCCGGCCTCGAGTTGCTGGCGGTAGAAGCCGACCACCCGATTGGCGAACGACTCGGTGAACACGGCCGCCTTCGAGGGTTCGGTGACGAACGTGCCGCGGCCCTGCTGCCGGACGAGGAGTCCCTCGTCGATCAGGTCCTCGACCGCGCGCCGGACCGTGATGCGCGAGACGCCGAACTCGGCGCACAGCTCGGGCTCGGTCGGCAACTGGTCGCCGGGCGCGGCGGCGCGGACGCGGCGGACGAGGATGTCGCGCACAGCCACGTACTTGGGGATGCGCCCGCGCATGTCCTTCACCCCTGTCGGTTCTCGGGCCACCATGGCCTGGTGAGGCCAGCATATACGTCATGATGAATGCCGGTGAGGCGAATTCGTCAGATCTCTGGCGGGCTCAACGGTGGCGGGATATGCTGACCGACGTCATAACGTTATGATGAATCGGAGGATCCAATGACGGAACCTAACGGATCGGGCGACGTCGCCCGGCTCGCTGCCTCGCGCATCCAGTTCACCGACGAGGAACTCGATTGGCGCAGCGCCATCCGGCTGGCCGGGCGTCCGCTGGTCGAGGAAGGGGCAGTGACCGAGAACTACATCGAGGACGCCATCCGGATCGCGGAGGAGAAAGGCCCCTACTTCGACCTGGGCCGTGGCATCGCGATGCCGCACGCGCGTCCCGAGGCCGGGGTGAACCAGATCGCCCTGTCCTACCTGCGCACCCGCACCCCCGTCCTTCTCCTCGATCGCGAGGATCACCCGATCGAGGTGTTCATCATGCTCGCGGCGATCGACAACAAGGCGCATCTGGGCGTGCTGCGCATGCTCGCCGGCGTCCTCACCGATGCCGGCAAGGTGGCCGAACTCAAGGACGCCACCACCCCGGAGCAGGTCCTCGCCATCTTCGGCGACCAGTGATCACCCACCCCATCCCCACACCAAAGCCCCATCCCCACACCAAAGAAATCGAAAGGTAGGAACGATGAAGTTCATGGCTGCTTGTGGATCCGGTCTCGGCTCCAGCTTCATGGTCGAGATGAACATCAACAAGGTGCTCAGCGAGCTCGGCGTCTCGGGCGTCGAGGTCGAGCACTCCGACGTGTCGAGCCTGCACCCCGGTGCGGCCGACGTGTTCTTCCTGGCCCGCGACGTGGCCGAGGGTGTCAGCCTGGAAGGCGCGAAGATCGTCGTGCTCGACAGCATCATCGACATGGACGAGCTGCGCACCAAGGTCACCCAGACCGTCGAGGAACTCGGCCTCAAGTAGGCCGCGAGCCGATTTTCACGTAGTCACTTCCCACTCCTCACAGAGAGACTCGTATGAACGCATTCGTCTCGGTGCTGCTCGACATTGTCAGCACCCCGGCCATCCTGGTCGCGCTCATCGCCCTCGTCGGTCTGCTGCTTCAGAAGAAGAACGCCAGCGACACGGTCAAGGGCACGCTCAAGACGTTCGTCGGCTTCCTGGTGCTCACCGGTGGCGCGAACGTCGTGGTGGGTTCGCTCGAACCGTTCGGCGACATGTTCCAGCAGGCCTTCAACGTCCAGGGCGTCGTGCCCAACAATGAGGCCATCGTGTCCCAGGCTCTTCAGGAGTACGGCACGACCACCGCGCTGATCATGTTCTTCGGCATGGTGGCGAACATCGCGATCGCGCGCTTCACCAAGTTCAAGCACATCTTCCTCACCGGCCACCACACGCTGTACATGGCGGCCATGCTCGCGGTCATCTTCACCGTGGCGGGCTTCAACGGTGCCGCGCTGGTCGTGGTCGGCTCGCTGGCGCTAGGCGCGATCATGAGCCTGTCGCCGTTCTTCCTGCAGAAGTACATGAGGACGATGACCGGCAACGACGGCGTCGGGCTGGGGCACTTCGGTGGTGGCGGCTACTGGATGGCCGGCGCGATCGGTCAGGCGCTGCGCGGCAACAAGGAGAAGGTGACCTCCACCGAGGACGTCAACTTCCCCAAGGGTCTGGCCTTCCTGCGGGACAGCACCGTGGCGATCGCGATCACGATGATGGTGGTTTACGTCATCGTCGCCCTGTTCGCCGGGCCGGCCTGGATGTCGGAGAAGTACCCCGATGCGGGCAACTACGTGGTCTACTCGCTGACGCTGGGTGCCACCTTCGCGGCCGGCGTGTTCATCATCCTGGCCGGCGTCCGGCTGATCCTGAACGAGATCGTCCCCGCCTTCAAGGGCATCTCCGAGAAGCTGGTGCCGAACGCCATCCCGGCCCTGGACTGCCCGATCGTGTTCCCGTTCGCCCCGAACGCGGTGCTGATCGGCTTCCTGTCCAGCTTCGTGGGCGGCATCATCTCGATGCCGATCATGGTGCTGTCCGGCCTGCCGGTCGTCATCCCCGGCGTCGTTCCGCACTTCTTCTGCGGCGCCACCGCCGGCGTGTTCGGCAACTCGCGCGGCGGCCTGCGGGGTGCGGTGGTCGGCTCGTTCGCCCACGGTGTCGCCATCAGCTTCCTGCCCATCGCGCTGATGCCGGTGCTCGGGTCGCTCGGCTTCGCCAACACCACCTTCTCCGACTTCGACTTCACGATCGCCGGCATCTACTTCGGCTGGCTGGGCAACTCCTTCAGCCAGATTGGTGTGGTGATCGGCCTCGCCGTGATCTACCTGGCGATGATCGCCTACTCGATCGTCAAGAAGTCGCCGAAGGCCGAGGCGGTCGCCGCCTGAGCGGCGTCCGGACCCAGCACTGACCGAAAGGGAAAGACCTTCATGGATAAGGATCTGAGCGTCTTCGCCGCAGAGATCAGATTCCTGACCGCGCGCATGCTCCATGCCAAGGGCTATGGCCACTTCGGTGGCAGCCTGTCGATCGTGGAGGCCCTGGCGGCCCTCTACGGCCGGGAGCTGCGTGTCGACCCGCACGACCCGTTGTGGGCCGGCCGTGACTTCTTCGTCCTGTCGAAGGGGCACGGCGGCCCGGCCCTGTACGCCACCTTGGCGGCCCGGGGATTCTTCGGGATCGAGCGGCTGTACACGCTGAACGACAACGGCACGCTGCTGCCCTCGCACCCCGACCGGGTCAAGATCCCCGGGGTGGAGATGACCACCGGCTCGATGGGCCAGGGCATCTCGGCGGCGGCGGGCATCGCCTACGGGCTGCGCGCCCAGGGGCGGGCCAACCGGGTGTACACCATCGTCGGCGACGGGGAACTCAACGAAGGTCAGTGCTGGGAAGCCGCCCAGTTCATCGCCCATCAGCGCCTCACCAACCTGGTGGTGATGGTCGACGCCAACTTGCGCCAGCTCGACGGCTGGACGAAGGACATCTGCGAGACCTTCGACTTCGTCGAGAAGTTCGCCGCCTTCGGCTTCGCGGCACAGCGGGTCGACGGCCAGGACGCCGAGGCGATCGCGGACGCCCTGCAGCGGGCGCGGTCGGCCTCGGATCGTCCGGTCTGCCTCGTCCTGGACACCACCAAGGGCGCGGGGGTGGACTACGTCGCGCAGGCGTCCGACAACCACCACATGCGCCTGGACGAGGCGGGGCTGGCGACGATCGCGTCCCGGTTGCAGGAGTTGGAGGCCGAACTGATGAAGGCGGGGATCATCCATGAGTGAGGTCGTTGGGCTCGAGATGCGCAAGGCGTACGCCACGGTGGTGGCCGACCTCTTTCGCGAGCACCCGGACGAGATCTTCGCCCTGGAGGCCGACCTGTCCAGCGCGATGGCGACCGGCGGGCTCGGCCAGGTGATGGGCGACCACTACGTCAACGTCGGCATCATGGAGGCGCACATGGTCAGCGCCGCCGCCGGCATCAACGTCAGCGGCGGGTTCGCGTTCGTGCACTCGTTCGGCCAGTTCCTGGCCCGGCGCGCGCTGGACCAGATCTTCGTCTCGCTGGCCTACGCCCAGCTCAGCGCCTGCCTGGTCGGTTCGGACGCCGGCGTCACCGCCGAGCACAACGGCGGCACGCACATGACCTTCGAGGACATGGGCATCGTCCGGGTGATCCCGGGGGTGCACGTGTACGAGGTCTGCGATCCGGTCCAGTTCGCCGCCGTGCTGCGCGGTGCCCACGCCCGCAGGGGGCTCACCTATGTGCGCACCATCCGTAAGCTGCCCGCGCGGGCGATCTATCCCGCCGGCACCGACTTCGGCGATGCCGGCGCCCGGATCCTGCGCGCGGGAACCGACGTGTCGCTGCTCGCCTGCGGCGTCGAGGTGGCCGAGGCGCTGCAGGCCGCCGACCTGCTCGCGGCCCAGGGCATCTCGGCCGACGTGGTCGACGTGTTCCGGATCAAGCCGCTGGATTCCGGGGTGATCCTCGATTCGGTCCGGCGCACCGGGGCGGTCGTCACCGCCGAGAACCACAATGTGATCAACGGTCTCGGCTCGGCGGTCGCCGAACTGCTGGCCGAACACCAGCCCACCCCGCTGTACCGGGTGGGTGTCCGCGAGCGCTTCGGACAGGTCGGTACCACGGATTGGCTGATGGGCGACTACGGCCTCACCGCCGCCGACATCGCCGGCGCCGCGGCCCGCACGATCGCCCGGGCGAACAACGTCAACGCCCGCTGACGGTTCTCGGGCGGAAGGTAGGCCAAGCCGAGTCCCGGCTCGGCCAGCTCGACCTCCATCACGACCGGCCGGCCCCCCACCTCGATCAGATCGATGCGCGCGTAGGTGGGGGTCCTTGGCAGGGACTCCAGGATGCGGTCGGCGAGCGCGAGCGCCGCGGCGGGCGGATGCGGCACATGATCGGCCCGCGCCCGGGCCCGGAACACCGCGGGGAACCGCAGGAACGCGTGACTGAAGCTGCCGCCGAAATACACCAGCGCGAGTTCCCCGTCATCGATCTCGGGATGGAACGGTTGCAGCAGCACCGCCCCACGCCCCGGGCGCGCGATGACCTCGCTCACGAGACGTTCGGCGTCGGAGAATCGCGCGGTGGCGCGGCCCGGCCGACGGTGCGGATCCAGCAACAGTGTGTGATGGCCGCTCGCCGAGATGGTGGGCTTCATCACGTAGCCGGCGGCGTCCGGAAACACGGACGCCGCGAGCGCAGCCAGGTCGGCGGCCGTTAGCGGATCTCTCACCAGCGAACTGCGCACCCGCGGAATGCCGGCCGAATCCAGCCAGGCGAACTGCCGCTCCTTGTCGATGTTCGCGCGCACCATCGCGGCGGGATTCTGCACGCCTGGCTCGACGCGGTCGAGCCAGGCGTGGAAGGCCGCCAGGCGGTGCTGGTAGCCCCACGTCGACCGGATCACCACCGCGCCGGCGTCCCAGTTCTCGTGCGGGTCGTCCCAGGCCGCCAGCCGTGACGCGACCCCCTGGTGGGTGAGGGCATCGACGAGCCAGCGGTCCTCGGGGACCTGCCCGTGGTCCTTGACCGAGGTTGCCACCAGGACGGACCCCGCCTCGACACCACGGGCCTGATCGCCGCTCATGCCACGCGCTGCGGCAGGTCCTCGAACAGCTCGATGAGCTGCCGGGTGTAGTCGTGCCTGCCGGGGTCGAACAGCTGGGAGCGATCGAAGTCGTCGACGACGACGCCGTCTTTCATCACGATCAGGTGCTGGCTGATGAAGTGCACCGAACTCAGGTCGTGCGAGATGAACAGGTACGACAACCCGAGGGCGTCCTGCAGATCCTTCAGCAGATTGAGCACGCGCGCCTGGGTGGACACGTCGAGGCTGGCCGTCGGCTCGTCGAGGACGATGAAGCTCGGCTCGGTGCTGATCGCGCGCGCGATCGAGACCCGCTGCTTCTCGCCGCCACTCAACTGGGTGGGCAGCTTGTCGAGGTAGTCCGCAGGGAGCTGTACCAGGTCGAGGAGCGCCGCGGCGACCGTGCGCGGGTCGTCGCCGACATCGAGGAAGCTCGGCGCACGGCGTCCGAGGCACTCCAGCGGTTCCATCAGCGACGCCAGGATCGGCAGGCGCTCGTTGAAGGACGCGTTCGGATTCTGCAGGACCAGCTGCATCCGCTGCCGGGCCGAACGGAGCGCGGCACCGCTGAGCGTGTTCACATGCTGCTCACCCAGCCACAGCTCACCGCTGGTGATCCGCTCCAGGCTGAGCAGGCAGCGCGCCAGCGTCGACTTGCCGCTGCCCGACTCGCCCACCAGCCCCAGGCAGCTGCCCGCGGGCAGGCTGAGGTTCACGCCGTCCACCGCGCGGGTGCCGGAGCCGTACACCTTGACGAGGTTCTCCGCGCGCAGCACGGGGGCGGACGAGGCGGTGGACGTCCGTAGGTGGTCGCGCACCGTCACGTTCAGTCGTGCCGGTTCACCCAGCACGGGCAGCCGGGATGCGTCGCTGCGCAGCGGCGGGATGGAGTCCAGCAGATCGCGGGTGTAAGGATGCTCGGGCCGCAGCACGAGGGAGTCCTTCGACCCGTGCTCGACGATCCGTCCCTGCTGCATGATTGCCACCCGGTCGGCGTAGCGGTTCATGATGCGCAGGTCGTGCGTGATGAACAGGATCGAACAGCCCGTCGCCTGCTTGATGGCGGCGAGCTCGTCCAGGACTACGCTCGAGCTCCACGAGTCCAGAGCTGTGGTCGGCTCGTCCGCGATCAGCAGGGTGGGCTCGAGCAGCACGGCGGACGCCAGCGCGAGCCGCTGCAACTGCCCGCCCGAGACCTGGAACGGGTAGCGCTCGACGAGTGCGGGATCGAGCCCGACCGCCTCGACGCTGGACGCGATCCGCTCGCGCCGCTCCGCCACCGAGAACGACCGGTGCGCCTTGAGCATCTCGTGCATCTGATTGGCCACGGTGTAGTACGGCGTGAACGCGCTTTGGTAGTCCTGGAACACGTACGCGATCTGCTCGCCGCGGAGCGTGCGGAGTTGCTGCTTGCTCAGGGTCAGCAGGTCGATGCCGTCGAAGGTAAGGGCGTCCGCCGTACGCACCAGATTGGCTGCGGTCAGGTTGGTGAGCGCGCTCGCCGTGATCGACTTGCCGCTGCCGGATTCGCCGATGAGCGCGAACCACTCGCCGGCCTCGACGGTGAAGTCGATGCCCTTCACCAGCTCCCGCCCGTGCCGGGTGCGGATCGTGAGATTCGAGACCTCAAGCAAGGACATTGGTCAGCCTCTCGTCTTCGGCACTGATCGTGTAGCGCTTCATCAGCTGGTCGCCCAGCCAGCTGGCCAGGGCGACGACGAGGAAGATCGCGAGCCCGGGAATGATCATCAGCTGCGGTGCCTGGGCGAAGTAGGCGCGTCCGTCGTTGAGCATCGCGCCCCACTCCGGCGACGGCGGCTGCACGCCCATGCCGATGAACGACAGCGACGCCACCAGCAAGATGACCTTGCCGATGTCCATCGTCGCCAGCGCCAGCGTCGGCCCGACGATGTGGGGCACCATGTGCTGGCGCAGGATGCGCCAGGTCGAGCCTCCGGCGAGTTTGGAGATCATCAGGTAGTCACGGCTCTTCTCCTGCATCACCAGGCTGCGGGTCAGCCGGGTGTAGCCCACCCATTTGACGACCAGGATCGCGACCAGCATGTTCACGAATCCAGGGCCGAGCAGGCCCGACAGGATGATCGCCACGATGTAGTCGGGCAGCGCGATGAAGGTGTCGACGACGCGCATCACGGCCCAGTCGAAGCGACCGCCGATCCAGCCGGACAGCAGCCCCAAGGGCACCCCGACCAGGATGGACAAGGCGAGCGCGAGCAGGCTCAGCCCCACGGTGACCTGCGCGCCGGTAAGGACGCGCGAGAGGAGGTCGCGGCCCAGATTGTCGGTGCCCAGCCAGTGCTCCGATGACGAGGGACGCAGCCTGCTCGCCAGGTCGACCAGTTCGGGATCGTGGGGCGCGAGGAGCGGACCCAGCATCAGCAGGGCCAGGAAAACGGCGGCCGCCACGACGCCCCAGGGGATGCGGCGCTTGTTCATCGGCGCTCGGCTCCCTTCAAGGAGATGGCCGGATCGAGGATCCGGTAGGAGAGATCGACGAGCATGTTGATGACGAAGACGCCCATGCCGACGACGATGATGAAGGCCTGCACCACGCCGTAGTCGCGCCGGGCGAGCGCTTCCACCGCGAGCTTGCCCACCCCCGGGATGCCGAAGGTGATCTCGACGATCACCGTGCCGCCGAGCAGGCTGCCCAGGCTCACGCCGAGGATGGTCACCAACGGGATCAGCGAATCGCGCAGCGTGTGCTTGGCGAAGATCACCGGCTCGGCCACGCCGCGCGCTCGCGCGGCCCGCACGAACTCGCGTCCGGACGCCTCGATCAGGCTGGTGCGCAGGATCTTGATGTAGGGCGGAGCGATGGCGATCGCGAGCGCCACCGTTGGTAGGACGAGGCCCGCCGACGTGGCGAGGCCTGAGGAGGGCAGCAGATGCAGCCGCACCGAGAACAGGTCGATGAGCAGCAGGCCCAGCCAGAACGTCGGCACCGCCGCACCCGCCATGCAGAACACGCCCACCGCCTTGTCGATGACCGTCTTCGGGTAACGCGCGGCCAGTCCGCCCAGGACGAAGGTGATCACGACGACCACCAGCATCGTGACGCCCGCCAGCAGCAGCGTGTACGGGAACGCCCGCGACAGCTCGGTCATGACCGGCTTGCCGGTCATCAGCGATGTGCCGAAGTCGCCCCGCAGCACGCCGCCGAGGAAGCGTCCGTACTGCTGCCAGACCGGGTTGTTGAGACCGAGCTGCTGGCGGAGCGCCTGCATCTCCTCGGTGGTGACGGCCACCGTGTCGATCCTGAGCATCGACAAGACGGCATCGCCGGGAGCCAGCTGCAGGACCAGGAAGCTGATGAGCGTCAGCACGAAGAAGAAGCCGGCTCCCTGAAGGATCCAGCGGATCGCGGCTGGCACCTTAGGCAATGTCGAGATCCTTCGTGATCATCGGGAACTCGAACTCGTTGGCGGGCGTCCGCCACCCGGTGACCTTCTTGTTGTACGCCGAGGTCTCGTTGGGCACCACCAGATAGGAGTAGATCGACTCTTCCTCCAGCCACGCCGCGATCTTCTTGGCTTTCTCGTTGCGGGTGGTGGGATCCAGTTCGGAGTTGTAGTCGTCCAGCATCGCGTTGAGCGTGGGGTTGTTCAGGTGCCCGTGGTTCTGCGCGCCGCCCTTGCCGAAGGTGCCGTTGAGGAAGAATGATCCGTCGCCGCGCGTGATCGTCAGCAACGAGTAGGTCATGATGTCGAACTCGTTGGTCTCCACGTAGTCGTCGATGTTGTCGGCGACCTGGATCTCCATCGTGATGCCGACCTTGGCCGCGGAGTCACGCAGTAGCTGGGCGATCAGCGGCAGTTCGGGGCGGGCGATGTAGGTGACGACCTTCAAGGTCAGCGGCTGGCCGTTGCGGGTCACCTTGCCGTCGGTGACGTCAAGCCCGGCGGCCGCGAAGTTCTTCAGCGCCTCCTCGGTGCCACTTGGATGCGCCAGCGGGGTGGGGGAGAAGGGCCAGTTGCCCGGGAACGGGTTGTACGCGACCGTCCCCTCACCGGCCATGATGCCGTCCACGATCGCCTGGCGATCCATCAGGGCGTCGATGCCACGGCGGAAGTCCTTGTTGTTCCACAGCGCCGCGTTCTGCCCGCGGTAGTTGTACATCAGGTGGTACACCCGGTTGCCGGGCACCGATTCCACCGTGATCGCCGGATCTTTCGACAATGTCTGGATCGACTCGGTCGAGGGCCGGTAGATGACGTCGGCGTCACCGGCCTGGATCGCGAGCATGCGCGCGTTGGCGTCCGGGTTGGCGGCCATGATCACCTTGTCGAGCTTGGCCTGGCCGTTCCAGTAGCCCGGGTTACGGACCAGGACCGCTTCGGTGTTGGGGTCGAAGCTCTCGAACTTGAACGGCCCCGTACCGACCGGCAGTTCGCCGGGATCGGTCACATCGGTGATGACCGCGTTGAAGTGGATCAGGTTCGAGATCAGGGCCGGATAGACGCTCTCGGTGGTGAGGGCGAGCGTCTGATCGTCGATGGCGCGCAGTTCCTGGATCTTCAGCGCGGCCTTGACGCCCGGATTGACCTCGATGGCGTCGGCCAGGCTGGCGCGGACGGCCTCGGCGGTGAGCGGCTTGCCGTTGTGGAACGTGACGCCCTGACGGATCGTGAAGGTCCAGTGCTGGGCGTCTGTTGTCTCCCACTTCTCGGCGAGCCACGGGTAGGGCTTGAGGGTCTCCGCATCGATGCCGACCAGGGACTCCACGGCTCCCGAGTTCAGCACGAACGCCGCGCCCACGAGGTGGGCGTTGGTGGTGTTGGGCGGATACACCGTGACGAACCGGAGGGTCTTGTTCCCCGAGGCGGGCGGGCTGCTCTCGGTGGGGGCGGGCGTGCAGCCGGCCAGGAGGCCGAGACAGAGCACGAGAACGGCGGCGAGCGCCCGTGCGAGACGGGTGCGCGGTGCGGACATGGAAGTCACCTCTTCAGTCAGACCCTTGACGCGGGGTCGTTGCCAGAACGTGAGCCGCCTCGTCTTCGGGCTCGGGTTCGTCCTCCTCCGGCGCCTTCCCGGGAGTCGCCTCCCCGTGGCCGTGTTGCCGGATTCGTTCCCCATACCGCTGCGCGTCAGCCCCGGATTCTCACCGGATTCCATGCATCTGGGATGCCGACGGCTCACTACGCACTGTAGTTGTCGGGCGCCGCTGGCGCCCGTTTCGGTGCCCGAAGGTCTTGACAGAGGCGGTTCGGCGTGCTTGGTGCAGGCGTCCCGCGCGAGGGGTTCGCCCTGGCCAAAAGCCTGCGGACAAGGCTGAATTCCGGCAAAATAGACGAAAGGCCTCACCGGCGAAGCCTCGATCCTGAAGGAGCGGACTGAACCATGCACGCACTCCCGGAGTTGATCGCCGGACTGTTGGCCCTCATCGCCGGAGCGGAACTGGTCGTCCGGTATGGTTCGCTGCTCGCCGCGCGGATGGGCGTCCCGCCGATGGTCATCGGCCTCACCATCGTCTCGATCGGTACCTCGGCTCCTGAGCTCGCCGTCGGCATCGACGCCATGCACGTGAACGCGGGATCGCTGGCGGTCGGCAACATCGCGGGCACCAATATCGTTAATCTGCTGCTCATCCTCGGGCTCAGCGCCGCGGTGCGCTCGATCCCGTTCGGGCGCCGCACCAAGCTCCTCGACCTGCCGGCCATGGCGCTGGCCGCCGTGCTCGTGCTGGTCTTCAGCCTCGATGGGCAGCTTCAGTTCTGGGAGGGGATTCCGCTCCTGCTCGGCGCGATTCTCTACACGGCGGCGCTGGGCTGGTGGATGTGGAAGCAGAAGGCCGAGATGGCCGTCAGTGACATCGTGGATGACGCCGAGCCGGAGCCGGATCGTCCGTCCCCGCTCAGCAAGGCCTGGTGGTACGTGGTGCTGCTGATCGCCGGCATCGTGGTGATCGTGGTCGGTGCCGACTGGCTCGTGCAGGGCGCCGTCGCGATGGCCCGGGAATTCGGGGTGTCGGATGCCTTCATCGGCCTCACCGTCGTCGCGATCGGCACCTCGGCCCCCGAACTGGTCACCACCATCGTGGCCACGGCGCGCGGCGACCGGGACATCGCCATCGGCAACCTGATCGGTTCGAGCACCTACAACCTGACCTTGATCCTGGGCGTCCCGGTCCTCGTTGCGCATGGCTCAGGGCCGATCGACCCGCACTTGCTCCGGTTCGACCTTCCGGTGATGACGGCGGTGGCACTGCTGTGCTTCCCGCTGTTCGTGGTCGGGCAGAGGTTGTCACGCCGCGAAGGGGCGCTGATGGTGATCGGCTACGCGGCTTATCTGACCTACCTCATCTCGACCCGGGGGTGACCAAGGCGGCTGGGCCAGCCACTAGAGACCGAGCCACTAGAGACCGAGGAACTCCCGCCAGCGGGGGAGTTCGCGGGTGGCCTGGTTCAGGCCGCGCGCGTGCGCGGCGAGCAGGCGCGGCACGCTGCGCTCGCCGTTGCCGATCGCCATGGTTTCGGGCACGAACAGGTAGGCCTCTCCCGAGCTCTCCAGGTCGAACAGTTCCTCGCGGGTGGCGTTGTAGCGCTGCCAGCGGTCGTTGAGGGCATCGGCGACCGCGGGCGTCTCGCGGAAGTGCCGGCGGAAGAACCACGGGTTCGACGGCGGCTTCTTGCGGTAGCCGCGCTCCTGGGTGAGCACCACGAAGAAGCGGCGGTAGCCGGCCTCACGGGCGGCGTCGATCGCGATGCCGCCGGTGGTGCACAGCGCGCCGTCGACGTAGGTCTCGCCGTCGATAGTGACCGGCGGCATGATCACCGGCATCGTCGACGACGCCTGCGCGCGCACGCTGAGCGCCTCCAAGTCGGGCATGTCGGCCCGGCCCCAGCGCACGGTGGCCCCGTCGCGGGTGCGGAACGCGGTCATCGACACCTCGCCCGGGTGGGCCCCGAAGGCGTCGAAGTTCAGTGGCAGCGCCTCGCCCGGGCGTGAGGTGCGCCGGTAGATGTAGTCGGAGTTGAACAAGCCCTGCCCGCGCAGGAAGGTGCGCCAGTTACCGAACTGAGGGTCGCCCGCGAACGTGGTGACCGCCGTCTTGGCCCGCCAGACGTCACTGGAGAGGTAGTTGATCGTATTCGTGCACCCGGCGGAGATGCCGGCGACGAACGGGAACACGATCCCGGACTCGATCAGCCGCACCGCGACGGCCGAGGTGTAGGCGGCGCGCATGCCGCCCCCCTCGAAGATCAGGGCCACGCCGGGCGCGTTCACGCGCAGCGGCGCGGGGGCGGGTGCTTCGGGGGTGCTCGCCACGATGCTCCTTCGACGGTGACCCCTTCAGGGTAGTACGCCGGTGGTGTCCCATTTCTATGTCCAGATTCTTGGCGGCCTCTCACGACAAGGGCGAACGCGCGGCGGGGTGAATCTGGACATAGAAAACGACCACGCCGTCGCCGAGGCTTGCCCCGCGCGCGCCGACGGCGTAGGAGAAAGACATGAGCTTCAGCGACGACGCCCTTGCCCTGCGCGACGACCTGGTCGGCCTGCGCCGCGACCTGCACCGCGACCCCGAGGTCGGCCTGG
The DNA here is from genome assembly GCF_047602245.1 of Propioniciclava sp. Lineage (GTDB taxonomy): Bacteria > Actinomycetota > Actinomycetes > Propionibacteriales > Propionibacteriaceae > Propioniciclava. The sequence goes on along the minus strand of NZ_JASGHT010000001.1, from coordinate 1,066,950 downwards.
ACCTTCCCCGCACCCAGCGGCGCATCCTGGAGGCGTTGGAGGGCCTCGACCTGGAGATCACCCTGGGCCGCGGCTGCACCTCGGTGACCGCCGTGCTGCGCGGCGGGCACCCGGGGCCTGCGGTGCTGCTGCGCGGCGACATGGATGCGCTCCCCGTCGTGGAGGAGACCGGGCTCGACTACGCCTCGACCAATGGTGCGATGCACGCCTGTGGCCACGACCTGCACGTCGCCGGGCTGGTCGGCGCCGCCCGCCTGCTCGCGGCGCACCGCGACGAGTTGCCCGGATCGGTGGTGTTCATGTTCCAGCCGGGTGAGGAGGGCTACGGCGGCGCGAAGATCATGGTCGAGGAGGGTGTGCTCGACGCGGCCGGCGAGCGGGTCGTCGCGGCCTACGGGGTGCATGTCGCCACCGGCGCCCACGGCCGGTTCGAGACCAAGCCCGGCGTGCTGATGGCCGGCTCCAACAACCTCGACGTCACCGTGCACGGCCGCGGCGGGCATGGCTCACAGCCGCACACCTCGGTCGATCCGGTGCCCGCCCTGCTGGAGATCGGCACCGCGCTGCAGGCGATGGTGACCCGCCGGTTCTCGGTATTCGACCCGGTGGTGCTCACCATCACGCGCCTCAAGGCGGGGCAGGCCTACAACGTGATCCCGGCACAGGCCTGTCTCGGGGCGACGGTGCGCACGCTGTCGCACGCATCGGTGGAGGCGATGATCGCCGAGACCAAGCGTCTCGCCGACGGCATCGCGGCCGCGCACGGCTGCACCGCCGAGGCCGAGTTCCGGGTGATCTACCCGGTCACCGTCAACGATGACGCCGAGGCCGCCTTCGCCGCCGAGGTCGCCGCCGAACTGTTCGGTGACGAGCGCTTCGAGGCCTGGACGGATCCGCTGATGGGATCGGAAGACTTCAGCTTCGTGCTCGAACAGGTGCCGGGAGCCTTCGTGTTCCTCGGCTGCACCCCGCCTGAGCGGGATTGGCAGACCGAACCCTGGAACCATTCCGCCCTGGTGCTGCACGACGACGCGGTGCTGCCCGACCAGGCCGCCTTCCTCGCCGAACTCGCCTGGAGGCGCCTGCACCGCGGCTGAACCCGGCCGCCGCCCCGCGCTCGGTGCGCCCCCCGCGCGCACCCGGCTCGTGGGTGAGCTACGCCGGGTCGAGGACCTTCTTCCAGCCCGACGGATACGACACGGGCACGTACCCGATCGCCTCGTTGATGTCGAGCATCGGCCGGTTCTCCTCCGCATTGAAGGTGACCGCGTGCGATGAACTGGGCATCAACCGCATCCAGGCCAGCAGCCCGGTGCACTTGACCAGCATGCCGAGCCGGTGGCCGCGGTGCTCGCGCAGCACCAGCGTGTCCTCCTGGTGGGTCACCTGGGAGTGGTCGGGGCCGATCACCAGTTCGTTGAAGGCGCACAGCCTGCCGGACGCCTCGTGCTGCGCGGCGGTGACCAGCACGGTCTGACCGCCACCGAGGTAGCGGGCCTCCATCCGGGCCAGCCGGGCCGCATCCCAGATCTCTTCGTCCCACTCGAACTCGCCGGCCGGGCTGTCGGTCGACATCCGCGATTTCATCCAGGCGTAGCCCTCGACGAACTCCGACGGAGTGGGCAGCTGCCACTGCACCACCCGGTAGCCGGACGCCGCCGCTACGGCCTCGGCGTGCAGCCGCTCGACGCGCGGGCGCGCGGTGGTCAGGTCGAGCCGGGAGAACCGTTCGACCTGCGCCAGCGTGTACCCGTGGCGCAGGAAGAACCGCGCCGCGCGATCGCTCCTGGGTACCGACCCGAACCCGGTCGGCGCCGCCAAGCGCTCACCGGGGGACTCGGGATGATCGGCCCACGACTGCAGCACCGTGCGCCCGTGTTCGAGCGCGGACGCCTCGACATGCGGATAGGCCGCGCCACCGATGCCGCGCCTCCACGCTGCGGGCAGCAACTCGATGGTCCATTCGAAGTTGTTCGAGCCGTTCTCCAGCGGAACCGCGATCAGCATCCGGCCGACGAGCTCGCCGTCCAGCAGGATCGACCAGGATTCGCGATGCCAGTGCGGGTCGGGCCGGAAGTACTCCAGCAGCGCCGCCGGAGTGTAGGCGTGGTCGTCGTGCCCGGTGATCTCGCGCGCGATCCGGTTGCGGACGTCGGTGAACGCGAGGAAGTCGCCCGCATCCGCGTCGTCGATCGACGCGGGCACCACCAGCGGCCGGAACACGACGTGCCCGCCGTCGGCGAGCCGGATGTCCTCGATGTGCATGACGCCCCCTTCCCGTGGGCCAGTGAGAGCTGATCCACGCTATGCCCGCCACGCCCGCCCGGCAACGGGGACGCCTCCTCCCCGGCCGGTGAGGGGCCGCGTCACGGCGACGAGGGCCAGGTCCGCCAGGCGAACCGGGCGGCAGCCGCCCGAGCCGTGGTGAACGGGCCGGCCGCAGGAAACGGAACGTCCGGGGTTACGCGCCTGGTGACGCGTAACCCCGGACGGCCGGTGATCGGTTCCGACTAGCGCAGCGCGTCGATGATCGCGTTCAGCGTCGCCGAGGGACGCATCACCGCGGACGCCTTCTCCGCGACCGGGCGGTAGTAGCCGCCCAGGTCGGCCGGCGAACCCTGCACCGCGATCAGCTCGGCAGAGATCGTGTCCGCGTTGGCGCGCAGCTGCTCGGCGATCGGCGCGAACGTCGCCGCCAACTCCGGATCGGTGGTCTGCTTGGCCAGTTCCTCGGCCCAGAACACCGCCAGCCACGCGTGCGAGCCGCGGTTGTCGATCTGGCCGACCCGGCGGGCCGGCGACTTGTTCTCGTTCAGCAGGGTGCCGGTGGCGGCGTCCAGCGCGGTGCCGAGGACGGCCGCCCGCTCGTTGCCGGAGGTGCGCGCCAGGTGCGCGAGGCTCTCGGCCAGGGCCAGGAACTCGCCGAGCGAATCCCAGCGCAGGTAGTTCTCCGCCTGCAGCTGCTGCACGTGCTTGGGCGCCGAGCCGCCGGCGCCGGTCTCGAACAGGCCGCCGCCGTTCATCAGCGGCACCACCGACAGCATCTTGGCCGAGGTGCCCACCTCGAGGATCGGGAACAGGTCGGTGTTGTAGTCGCGCAGCACATTGCCGGTCACCGAGATGGTGTCCAAGCCCTGGCGGATGCGCTCCACCGACTTCTTGGTCGCCTCGACCGGCGACATGATCTCGATCGACAGCCCCTCGGTGTCGTGGTCGGCCAGGTACTTCTCGACCAGCCCGGTCAGGTTGCGGTCGTGGGCGCGGGCCGGGTCGAGCCAGAAGATCGCCGGCGTGCCGGACACCCGGGCGCGGGTGACGGCCAGCTTGACCCAGTCACGGATCGGGGCGTCCTTGGTCTGGCAGGCGCGCCAGACGTCGCCGGGGGCGACGTCGTGCTCCATCAGCACCTCACCGGACGCGGTGACCACCTGCACCTTGCCCGCGGTGGTGATCTCGAAGGTCTTGTTGTGCGAGCCGTACTCCTCGGCCGCCTGGGCCATCAGGCCGACGTTCGGCACCGAACCCATGGTGACCGGGTCGTAGGCGCCGTGGGCCTTGCAGTCGTCGATCACGGCCTGGTAGACGCCGGCGTAGGACGAATCGGGGATGACGGCGAGGGTGTCGGCCTCGCGGCCGTCGGGGCCCCACATCTTGCCGCCGATGCGGATCATCGCCGGCATCGAGGCGTCCACGATCACGTCGGAGGGCACGTGCAGGTTGGTGATGCCCTTGTCGGAGTTCACCATCGCCAGCGCCGGTCCGTCGGCGATCTCGGCGTCGATGGACGCCTTGATCTCGGCACCGTTGGGCAGCGCGTCGAGGCCGGCGAGGATCGCGCCCAGGCCGTTGTTCGCCGACAGACCCGCCGCGGCCAGGTCGTCGCCGTACTGCGCGAAGGTCTTCGGCAGGAACGCCGACACCACATGGCCGAACAGGATCGGGTCGGAGACCTTCATCATGGTGGCCTTCAGGTGCACCGAGAACAGCACGCCCAGTTCCTTCGCGCGGGCGACCTGCTCGGTGAGGAAGGCGTCCAGGGCGGCGGCGCGCATCACGGTGCCGTCGACGACCTCGCCGGCCAGCACCTTCAAGCCGTCCTTGAGCACGGTGACGTCACCCTCATGATCGACGAGCTGGATGCGCAGCGTGTCGTCCTCGGGCAGGATCACCGACAACTCGTTGGAGCGGAAATCGTCGCGGCCCATCGTGGCGACCTCGGTCTTCGAGTCGGCCGACCAGGTGCCCATCGAGTGCGGGTGCTGGCGGGCGTAGTTCTTCACCGCCAGCGGCGCGCGCCGGTCGGAGTTGCCCTCGCGCAGCACCGGGTTGACCGCCGAGCCCTTGATGGCGTCGTAACGCGCCGTGGCGTCCGCGTCGGCGTCGGCATAGGACGGCAGGCCGAAGCCGAGCGCGTTCAGTTCGGCGATGGCGGCCTCCAGCTGCGGCACGGACGCCGAGATGTTGGGCAGCTTGATGATGTTCGCCTCGGGCGTCTTCGCGAGCTGGCCCAGCTCGGACAGCGCGTCGGCGACCCGCTGCTCCTCGGGCAGCCGGTCGGCGAACGCGGCCAGGATGCGGCCGGCCAGCGAGATGTCGCGGGTTTCGACGTCGACGCCCGCGCTCGCGGTGAAGGCTTCGACGATCGGAAGGAACGAGTAGGTGGCGAAGAGCGGGGCTTCGTCGGTGAGCGTGTAAATGATCTTGGCCATCGCGCGCAGGTCTTCCTTGAGCTAGTCCGACTGGGTGTCCTCACAGTAGCGGACCCAGGGTTGCCGCCGTCGCGGTCGTGGTCATTGACCTGATGCGAGACGACGGCCGTCGTCGTCCTGTGCAGCCCACCCGGGTGGCAGGGTCGTCCTCCGGATACCTCCGCGCGAGCCCGGCGAGCGTGCCAAACTGGGCAGATGTCACCCCATCGCCTTCTTCCTCGTGGCCGCCCGGAGGCAGTCGGGGTGGACGCGCGCGGGGTGAGCGCCTTCCTCGATCAGCTGGCGCGCCGGCACATCGAACTGCACACGATGATGCTGGTGAGGCACGGACGGGTGTGCGCCGAGGGTGCCTGGTATCCGCACCGGCTCGATCACGCGCCGCTGCTGTATTCGCTGTCGAAGACGTTCGTCTCGGCCGCGGCCGGGATCGTGGTCGCCGACGGCGCCTTCGGCTACGACGACCGTCTCGTCGATCTGTTCGCCGATGTGGTCGAGGACGCCGGGCCGGTCGCGTCCCGGATCCGGGTGCGCGACTGCCTCGCGATGGCCACCGGCCACACCACCGACGTGTGGCCCGGCGACAAGCTGGCGGCGATGCCGGGCCGCAAACCGTGGCGTGCCTGGCTGGCCACCGAGCCGCCCGGCGAGCCGGGCGTGACGTTCTGCTACAACCAGATCGCCACCTGGACGCTGGCCGAGATCGTGCGGCACGCCACCGGTATGACGGTGCTGGAGTTGCTCCGCGAGCGCGTGTTCGGCCCGCTCGGCATCGGTCACGCCAGCTGGGACACCGATCAGCGCGGCCGGATCCTGGGCTGTTCGGGGCTGCATCTGGCTCCCGAGTCGATCGCCGCCTTCTTCCAGTTGCTGCTCGATGAGGGCGTCCATGACGGCGAGCAGCTGCTGCCGGCCGAGTGGATCACCCGCTACCGGCAGCGCCAGGTGGAGACGGCACCGGTCAAGACCGATCCCGACTGGGCGCAGGGCTACGGCTGGCAGGTGTGGCTCGACCGGCACGGCGGGCACCGCGGTGACGGGGCGCTCGGCCAGTTCGGTCTGCTGATGCCCGCCCACGACGCGCTGCTGGTCACCACGGCGCGCACCGACTCGATGCAGGGCGTCCTGGAGGCGGCGTGGGACCACCTACTGCCCGCGTTCGACGCCCCGGCGTCCGCGGCCGACACCGACGCCCTGACCGCCCGGCTGGGGCGCGCCTCGCTGCGCACCGTCGGCGGCGAGCGGGGCGGGTTCGTCCACCTGTCCTTCGAGAACCGGCGCAACCGCTGGCGGCTGATCGATGCCCCCGAGGGCTGGACGCTGCGCTGGATCGACGCCTTCGGCGGCGACAACACCCTCACGGTCGGGCACAAGTCGTGGGAGATCGGCGCGATGCGCTGGGGCAAGCGGACGCTGCGCGTGGCGGCGTCCGGCGCGTGGGTGGAATGGGGGCACTGGGTCGGTCACATGGTCGCCCTGGACGCCCCGCACGCGCTGCTGGTACGGCTGCGCGACGACGGCTCCGGCAAGATCGAATGGGTCGGCGAGAAGCCGCTCGGCACCGGCACCTGGCCGAGCCTGGCCGTCGAGCGCTGACGCCGGCCGCGCCCCCGGAGCGTCCGGGAACGCGGCCGCCGGCCTCAGGCCCGGGCGTCCTGCGGCACGAACGCGCGCCGGCGGTGGCCGGTGTAGATCTGCTTGGGACGCATGATCTTCTGCTCGGGATCGGTGACCCCCTCCAGCCACTGCGCGCACCAGCCGGCCGTGCGCGGCACGGCGAACAGCACGGTGAACATCTCCGGCGGGAAGCGCAGCGCCTCGTAGATGAGGCCGGAATAGAAGTCGACGTTGGGGTAGAGGCGCCGGGTGGCGAAGTACTCGTCCTCGAGCGCGACCTTCTCCAGTTCGACCGCGATCTGCAGCAGCGGGTTCACCCCGGTCACCTCGAACACCTCGTCGCAGGCCTTCTTGATGATCTTCGCGCGCGGGTCGTAGTTCTTGTAGACCCGGTGCCCGAAGCCCATCAGCCGCGCGTTGCCGGCCTTGACACCCTCGATGAACTCGCCGACCCGGTCGGCCGAGCCGATCTCGCGCAGCATCTTCAGCACCGCCTCGTTCGCGCCGCCGTGAGCGGGACCGAACAGGGCGCCCACCCCCGCCCCGGCCGAGGTGTAGACGTCGTTGCCCGCGGACGCGACCGCCCGCACCGCGTTCGTCGAACAGTTCTGCTCGTGGTCGGCGTGCAGCACGAACAGCACCTCCATCGCGTGCGACACCCGCGGGTCGGGCCGGTAGACGCGCTGCTGGCTCTGGAACAGCATGGCCAGGAAGTTGTCGACGTAGCCGAGTTCGTCGTTGGGGTAGACGTAGTGGCGCCCGATCGACTGCCGGTAGGACCAGGCCGCGATGGTGGGCATCTTGGCGATGAGCCGGACGATGTTCATTCGCCGGGCCTCGGGATCGTCGATCCGGCGCGCGCTGGGGTAGAAGGTCTGCATGGACGCCACGCCCGACATCAGCTTGCCCATCGGGTGGGCGTCGTAGCGGAAGGACTGGATGATGCCGCGCACGTTCTCGTGCACGAACCGGTGGGTGTTGATCTCCTTCTCCCAGGCCGCCAGCTGCTCGGTGGTGGGCAGTTCGCCGTACAGCAGCAGGTAGGCGACCTCCAGGTGGCTGGCGTTGCCGGCCAGCTGTTCGATCGGGTAGCCCCGGTATTCGAGGACGCCGGCGTCGCCGTCGATGTAGGTGATGGCGCTGCGACACGACGCGGTGTTCATCAGTCCGGGGTCGTAGGTGGCCAGCGGGCCTGCCGAGGTGGGGACCGCCTTGAGGTCGGTGGCCTTGATGGTGCCGTCGGTGATCGGCAGGTCGAGGGTGACCTGCTCGGTGCTGATCTTCAATGCCTCTGCCATGGTCGGAGACTAGGGACGCCTCGGCGGAGGTACCGGGCGGCTCAGTCCGCGAACCGGGGTTGACGAGGGTGGGGTAGGGATGCTCAGAGTGCGGCGTCCGGACGCGTCGAGGCACGCTCGATCAGCACCGGCGGCACGATGATGTGCGCCTCGGCCGGGCCACCGAGGCCGAGGGCGGCCAGCATCTGCCGGGCCAGCGCGGCCCCGATCTGCTCGAAGGGCACGTGCATGGTGGACAGCCCGACGATGTCGGACATCTCGTGCCCGTCGTAGCCGATCAGCGCCACATCGCGCCCGGGGGTGAGGCCGCGCTCGCGGAGCGCCTGGACGGCCCCGTAGGCCATCTCGTCGGAGAACGCGAACACGCCGGTCGGCGGCTCGGGCCGGTCGAGGAGTTCCAGCATCGCCCGGTGCCCGCCGCGCATGATGAAGCCGCCGGGGCGGCGCCGTTCCTCGGGCAGCGGCAGGCCGAGCCGCTCCAGGACGTCCTCGACGCCCTGGCGGCGCTGGTATTCCAGCACCGACGGGTTGTCCCATTCGCGTCCGTAGATCACCCCGATCCGCCGGTGCCCGCGGTCGGCCAGCAGTTGCGTGGCGGACGCCGCACCGCCCCGGTCGTCGGTCTCGACGCCGGCCACCCCCGGCGCCTGCGGGCCGAACATCACCGTCGGCAGCGGCAGCTTGAGGATCTCGGCCAGGTCGGGGCTTTCGGCACTCAGCGACAGCACGATGAAGCCGTCGACGCGGCGGGCCAGGCGCTTGTGCGGGGGGACGGGGTGCGGGTCGCTCGGGTCGCCGGTGCAGTGCAGCATCAGGTCGACGCGTTCGGCGCGCAGCTCGTGTTCGACGCCGGCGAGCATCCGCTGGAAGGCGAGCCGGTTGACGAAGGGAGTGATCACGCCGACGCATCCGGTCCGCCCGGTCGACAGCGCGGCGGCGGCGTGGGAGCCGACGTAGCCGAGCCGGTCGGCGGCGTCCAGCACCTGCGCGCGGATGTCCTCGCCGACGGTGGGGAAGCCGCGCAGCGCGCGGGACACCGTCGCGGTGGACACACCGGCGAGTCGGGCCACATCCCGCACCGTGACGCTCACAAGGCCTCCTTCAGCACCACGGACACTACACCGACGAAGTGTGAAAACGGTTGCTCAACGCGTGGGGATGAGAGGGCGCTACTGAAGGCGTCCCTTTTCGGGTGGATTCCCGAGAATGAGAAACCGATTACTTGACAAGCGGTCGTCCCGGGTGCACGCTGGCCGGGTCACCGCAGGGTGTCCTCGGCATCGGGGCCGCGGTCCTGATCCGGGCATCGCAAGAACTCAGAGGAGAGTGCCGTGCGTATCAACCGACGCGTGGTGGCGGCCGGTGCCGCGACCAGCATGTTCGCCCTTGCCCTCGCCGGATGCTCCGGCGCTCCGGCAGCCCCCAGCGGCTCCGCCGCGGCCGAGGGTGTGGGCCCGATTACCTTCGCCTCCGGCAAGGACCTCACCGGGGCGATGCCCCAGCTGATCGAGGTGTGGAACAAGGCCCACCCCGACCAGCAGGTCACCTTCCTGGAGCTGTCCGCCTCGCCGGACGACCAGCGGAACTCGTTCATCCAGGACTTCCAGGCCAAGAGCGGCAAGTACGACGTCGTCTGGATGGACGTCGTGTGGACCAGCGAATTCGCCGCCCGCGGCTGGATCGAGGCGATGGACGAGGCCAAGGTCGGCGGCCCCGCCGTCCTGCCCGCCGCCAAGGCGACCGCGATGTACGACGGCAAGATGTACGGCGCCCCGTTCATGACGAACGCCGGCCTGCTGTTCTACCGCTCCGACCTGGTCCCGACCCCGCCGAAGACGTGGGCCGAGCTGAACGAGGCGTGCAAGGTCGCCACGGCCAACAATATGGACTGCTACGCGGGCCAGTTCGCCCAGTACGAGGGCCTCACCGTCAACGTCGCCGAGGCGATCACCTCGGCCGGCGGCTCCTTCCTCAGCGAGGACGGCAAGACGGTCACCGTCGACAGCCCCGAGGCGCGCGAGGGCCTCGGCCACCTCGTCGAGATGTTCAAGTCGGGCCAGATCAACGAGGCGGCGATCACCTACAAGGAGCAGGAGAGCGCCAACGCGTTCCTGGAGGGCAAGGCGCTGTTCCTGCGCAACTGGCCCTACGTCTACTCGCTGGCCGGCGCCGATGACTCGGCGATCAAGGGCAAGTTCGGCGTCGCGCAGATCCCGGGCAAGAGCGACTACGCGACCTCGTCGCTGGGTGGCATCAACTTGGCCGTGTCGTCCTACTCCAAGAACAAGGCCACCGCGAAGGCCTGGGCCGAATGGATGCAGAGCGAGGAGGCGCAGAAGGTGCTGGTCAGCGTGATGAACCAGGCGTCCGTGCTCACCGACCTGTACACCGATGCCGACCTGGTCAAGGTGTCGCCGTACCTGCCCACCCTGCAGAAGTCCGAACTGACCGCCGTCCCGCGCCCGCGGACGCCCAACTACAACGCGGTCAGCCTCGCCATCCAGAAGAACGGCTACGCCGCGCTTCAGGGCAAGGTGAGCGTCGATGAGGCGATCACCGCGATGGCCGCCGACCTGCAGCAGGCCATCAAGTAGCCATGGCCAAGCCCGAGAATGACAACCGCACCGCCTTCTGGCTGGTGATTCCGTCGATCGTCGTGCTGACGGTCGTCATCGGCTATCCAGTCGCCTCCAGCCTCGTCCGCTCCTTCTTCGGCGACGGCATCGGCGAGGTGCCCTTCGTCGGCTTCGACAACTACGCCAGCGCCCTGTGGGGCACCGGCGCCAAGGAGTTCTGGGGCGCGACGGGGTTCACCTACGGCATGGGCGCGATCACCATCGTGCTGGAAACCCTTCTCGGGCTGGGCATGGCCCTCATCATGAACCGGGCGTTCCGGGGGCGAGGACTGCTGCGCGCCAGCGTCCTCGTCCCCTGGGCGATCCCGACCGCCGTCGCGGCCGTGCTGTGGAAGTGGGCCTTCGACCCGGCCGGCATCGTCAACGCGCTGATCGGCCAGCAGATCGTGTGGACCGGCTCCGAGCTGCCCTCCTTCGTCGCCATCGTCATCGCCGACACCTGGAAGACGGCGCCGTTCATCGCGCTGCTCATCCTGGCCGGCCTGCAGGTGATCCCCGAAGAGGTCTACGAGGCGGCCAAGATCGACGGGGCCGGCGCCTGGCGGCGATTCACGAACGTGACGCTGCCGCTGGTCGCGCCCGCGCTGGGTGTGGCCGTGCTGTTCCGGCTGCTGGACGCCTTGCGGATGTACGACCTGCCGGCGATCCTGACCAACGGCGCCAACGGGACGACCACGCTGTCGATCCTGGTGGTGCAGTCGACGCTGAGCCAGCTCAAGCCGGGCTACGGCGGTGCGCTGGCCACCTTGACCTTTCTGTTCATCTTCCTGACCGCGTACCTGTTCGTCCGTCTCCTCGGGGTGAACGCGGTCGACACCGGTGCCGAGCGTCCCCGGCCCGCGCGCCGAGGCCGGAAGGAGGGCGTCCGATGACACCGCTGACCCGCCGCCGCCTCGGCGATGCCGGCCTGTACCTGGGCATCGCCGCGATCATCCTCTTCTGCGTGGCGCCCTTCTACTGGATGGTCGTCTCCAGCCTGAAGGACCCGAAGGCGATCTTCGACAACTCCCTGGTTCCGCGCGCGCCGACGCTGATGAACTACGAGGCCGTCTTCGGGGCGCAGAACACCTTCGTGTTCGCGCTGCGCAACAGCCTGATCATCGCCGGCACCGTCACCGTCGTGGCGCTGGTGTTCGGCGTGTTCGCGGCCTACGCGATCGCGCGGCTCGACTTCCGCGGCAAGAACGTGGTGCTCGGGCTGTTCCTGGCCACGTCGATGTTCCCCGGCGTGGCGATCCTGACGCCGCTGTTCCAGCTGTTCGCGAACCTGGGCTGGATCGACACCTATCAGGCGATGATCATCCCCGACATCAGCTTCTCGCTGCCGCTGGGGGTATGGATCCTGACCAGCTTTTTCCGGGCGATGCCGTGGGAGTTGGAACAGGCCGCCCGCGTGGACGGCTGCACCCGCGGGCAGGCCTTCCGGCAGGTGATCCTGCCGCTGGCCGTGCCGGGGGTGTTCACCACCGCGATCCTGGTGTTCATCTCGGCCTGGAACGAGTTCATGATCGCCAACTCGATGTCGGTCACCCCGGCCTCCCAGCCGGTCACGGTCGCCATCGCGCAGTTCTCGGGCATCTCCCAGTACGAAACCCCCTACGGTACGCAGTTGGCGGCCGGTGTCATCGTCACCGTCCCGCTCATCGTGCTCGTCCTCATCTTCCAACGCCGGATCATCTCCGGCCTGACCGCCGGAGGCGTCAAGTGAATCCCCTACGCGTGCTGTTCATCGGAGGCAGCGGCATCATCAGCACGGCCTGCGTCGCGCAGGCGCTCGCCTGCGGCCACGAGGTGCACGTCCTCAACCGGGGGGCGTCCACGCTGCGCCCGGTGCCCGAGGGTGTCGTCGTGCACCGGGCGGACGTCCGGGACGCCGCCTCGGTCGCCGCGGCCGTGGGCGACCTCAGCTTCGATGTGGTCTGCCAGTTCCTCGGGTTCGTGCCCGAACAGGTGCTGGCCGATGTGGCGTTCTTCGCCGGACGCACCGAGCAGTACGTCTACATCAGCTCGGCGTCGGCCTACCAGACCCCGCCGACCCGGCTGCCGGTCACCGAGTCGACGCCCTTGCGCAACCCGTACTGGCAGTACTCGCGCGACAAGATCGCCTGCGAGGACGCGCTGGTCGCCGAATACCGGCGCTCGGGGTTCCCGGTCACCATCGTCCGCCCGTCGCACACCTACGACCCGACCATGGTGCCCTTCGACGGCGGCTGGACCGTCGTCGACCGGATGCGCCGCGGCCTGGAGGTCGTCGTGCCCGGCGACGGCACCTCGCTGTGGACCATCACCCACCACACCGACTTCGCCCGCGGCTTCGTGGGCCTGCTCGGACGCCGCGAGGCGATCGGCGAGGCCTTCCACATCATGGGGGACGAGGCGCCCACCTGGAACGCGATCTACACCCTGATCGGCCACGCCGCCGGTGTTGAGCCGCGCCTGGTGCACGTGCCCTCGGACGCCGTCGCCGCCGTCGATCCGGAATGGGGCTCGGCACTGCTCGGCGACAAGGCGAATTCGATGGTGTTCGACACGACCAAGCTGCGGTCGTTGGTGCCCGATTTCGGCGCGCGGGTGCCCTTCGAGCAGGGTGCGCGCGAGATCATCGCCTGGCACGACGCCCACCCCGAAGCCCAAGCGGTCGACCCGCACTACGACCGGTTGATGGACCTGCTCGTGGACGCCTACCGTCCCCGCGACCTGCGGACCGCCCGATGATGCCGGCTGCGTGGGCTCCTCGCGATCGGGGGATGGTGCGATGAGGTACGGAACGCTGGGCCGCTCGGGACTGGTGGTTTCGCGGCTCGCGCTGGGCACGATGACCTTCGGCGCGGAGACCGGCGAGGCGGAGGCGTCCGTCATGCTGGGGGCGTACCTCGACGCGGGCGGCACCGTGATCGAGACCGCCGATGTCTATGCGGGTGGGCGCTCCGAAGAGATCGTCGGACGCTGGCTCGGACGCCTCGATGCGTCGTCGCGAGGGGAGGTGATCCTGGCCGGCAAGGGGAGATTCCCGGTCGGGGTGACCCCGCGGGACGCCGGCTTGTCGCGGCGGCACCTGCGCCGCGCGCTCGAGGCGACGCTGCGCCGGCTCGGCGTGGAGCATCTCGACCTGTACCAGGTGCATTCCTGGGATCCGCTCACCCCCTGGGAGGAGACCCTCGGGTTCTTGGAGGACGCCGTCCGCGGCGGCCTGGTGTCCTATGTGGGACTGTCGAACTTCACTGGATGGCAGATCGCGATGGCCGCCGCCGCGGCGCGCGGACGGGTGCCGCTGGTGTCGATGCAGCCGCAGTACAACCTGCTGGCCCGCGAGGTCGAGTGGGAGATCCTGCCCGCCTGCCGGGCGTCCGGTCTCGGCGTGCTGCCGTGGTCGCCGCTCGGTGGCGGCTGGCTGACCGGCAAGTACCGCCGCGACGTCGCGCCCACCGGAGCGACCCGGTTGGGGGAGGACCCGGAGCGCGGCGTGGAGGCGTACGGTCTGCGTGGCCGCGAGGAGCGCACCTGGCGAGTGCTGGCCGCCGTTGAGGGCATCGCCGCTCGCCGCGGAGTGCCGTGGTCGCAGGTGGCCCTGGCCTGGTTGGACGCCCGTGACGGCGTCGCATCGACGATCATCGGCGCCCGGACCCCGGCGCAGCTCGCCGAGAACCTCGCCAGCGCCGACCTGAGGCTCACCCCCGAGGAGATCACCATGCTGGACGCCGCCAGCGACCCCGAACCCTCGCCCTGGCCCTACGGCGCCGCAGGCATCGAGCAGCGCAGCCGTCCCCTGTCCTGAACCTGCGAGGAGGGCTGCTCAGCGGACCGCCGGGGTTTGCTGCTCGAACCGCAGACGCCAGGTGTCACCTTGGCGCACCCAGATCGAACTGCGCAGGGTGACCGCGGAGCGCGAACGCGCCCGCCAGCGCAGCAGCACCACCCAGGGGGCCAACTCGTCGACACCCTCGACCTCGACGGTGACCGGATCCTCCAGCGGGGCCAGCGAAGCCAGGGTGCGGCCCTTGCCGGAGGCGCGCCCGCGGGCATCGTGCTCCATGAACCGGGGGTGCAGCAGGGCGTCGGCCTCGGCGCGGTCACCGCGGACGGCGTCCGATACCCAGGCGCGCTGCAGGGCGATGACGGGGTGTTCGTCCGTGGGCGGCTCCGGATCGGGGGAGGCCTCGAACAGGTCGGGCTCGTGGGTGGGCGTGCGCGGGATCGCGACCTCGTCGCGCGGGCGCGGCGCATCGGGCGAGAAGCCGGGGCCGGCATCGACCGCGGTGCCCTGCTGATAGGCGGTCGCGGCGGCGCGGGCGCGGGTGTCGGCGGCCTCGTTGAGGTCGTGGCCGGCGTGCCCCTTGACCCACTCGAAGGTGACCCGGCGTCCGGCCAACTCGCGATCAAGCTCGGCGAGAAGGTCGACGTTCAGCACCGGCTTGCCGTCGGCCTTCTTCCAGCCCTTGCGCTTCCAGCCCGGCATCCACTTGGTCAGGGCGTTGATCACGTACTGGCTGTCGCACAGCACCAGCAGGTCGTCGCCGGCGTCCTTGGTCTGCCGGAGCAGATCGAGCACCGCCATCAGTTCGGCCTTGTTGTTGGTGGCGTGCTTCCAGCCTCCGGCCGCCCAGCGGTCCCCGTCCACGAACCAGGCCCACCCCGCGGGGCCGGGGTTGGACAGCGACGATCCGTCAGCGGCAGCAACAATCACCGGGCCATTGTGCCGGACGCCAGGACGCCCCGGTTCCGGCGCCTCCGCCGGTGTTGCCGCCGTCGTGAGAGCAAATCACTTCACTCGATTCGCGGCCCGCGCCGAAAACATCAGTGGGACTGATGTTCTGGAGGGCCGCCAGAAATCGAGCGAAGTGATCTGTCCTCCGGTCGGCCGTGAGCACGGGGCACAACGTACTGCTCAATCCGCCGGAGCCGGCCAGAACATCAGTGGGACTGAAGATGTCGCGCATTGAGCAGCACGATCTGGTCAGCCGGCCGCCGTCATCCCACGGGTGGAGGGGGTCGTCCCGGGGGAGGAGCGCCGAGCCGGGACCGCGGGAGGTTCCCCGATGAGGGCGCGCACCGAAAGGCTGGGTGCCCCGACCAGAACCGAGGAGCCTCCCCATGCCCATCGCCCCACCGGCCCCCGCGCCACTCGCCACGGCGGTTCGCGCCGTCAACCTCACCAAGGTGTACGGCGACGGACCGACCGCCGTGCGGGCGCTCGACGGCGTCACGCTCGACATCCGCTCGGCGGAGTTCACCGCGATCATGGGACCCTCGGGTTCGGGCAAGTCGACGCTGCTGCACCTGCTCGCCGCCCTCGACACCCCCACCTCGGGGCAGGCGTGGGTGGGCGATGCCGAGCTGACCTCGCTCGATGACGCCGGCCTGACCAAGATCCGCCGCGACCGGGTCGGCTTCGTCTTCCAGTCCTTCAACCTGGTGCCCACCCTCACCGCCGCCGAGAACATCGCTCTGCCGCAGCGCCTCGCGGGCCGGCGTCCGGACGCCGCCTGGCAGGCCGAGGTGGTGGAGAGCCTCGGGCTGTCCGACCGGCTCGGCCACCGGCCCGCGGAGCTGTCCGGCGGGCAGCAGCAGCGGGTCGCCGTCGCGCGGGCGCTGGTGATGCGGCCCACGGTCATCTTCGCCGACGAGCCGACCGGGGCGCTGGACTCGGTTGCCGGCGCCGACGTGCTCGGCCTGCTGCGCCGGGCGGTCACCGATCTGGGCCAGACGGTGGTCATGGTCACCCACAACGCGGACGCCGCCGCCTCCTGCGACCGGATCATCCGGCTCGCCGATGGCCGGATCGTCTCCGACGAGCGGGGCTGAGCATGCTGCGCGAACCTCGCCGCCTGGTGGCGTCCGCCCTCGCCATCGCGCTGGGCGTCGCCTTCACCTGCGCCACCCTGCTGCTGGGCAGTTCCCTGGAACGCGGCTACGCCGACCGGGTGGCCGGCTGGCTCGGCGGCGCCGATGTCATCATCACCCCGTCCGCAGCTTTGCCCGCGGACGCCGTGCCCCAGATCGCGGCCGTCCCGGGGGTCACCGCGGTGGATCCCCGGGTCGACCACTGGGTCATGTTCACCGGTGGCGCCTATTCCCATGTGCGGACCCAGCCCGCGCTCACCGAATCGACGCGCCTGGTCAGTGGCCGGCTCGCCACCGCCCCGGGTGAGATCGTGATCAACCAGGCCCTCGCCCACGCGGGCCCGTTCGACATCGGTTCGACGCTCACGCCGGAGACCATGCCCGGCGCGGACGGCGCGGACGGCGCGGACGGCGCGGACGGCGCGGACGGCGCGGACGGCGCGGACGGCGGATCGGAACCCGCATCTCCCGCCGAGACGTTCACGGTGGTCGGCATTCTGGAGCCCGGCTACGACGCCAGCGACAGCCCCGACTTCCCCGAGGCGTACGCGCCGGGCGAGCACCTGCTCGCGGTGTCCGGCGGCTACGACGTGGTGCTGGTGCGCGGTGCGGTCGCCGATGGCTGGGACGCCGTGCCTGCGCTGCGGGCCGAGGGCACCTTGATCGAGAGTGCCGCGGACTACACCACTCGGCAGGTCTATGAATTCACCCAGGGCACCCGCGCCATCACCTCGCTCCTGCTGGCCTTCAGCGTGATCGCGTTCACGGTGACGGCGTTGGTCATCGCCAACACGTTCGGGATTCTGGTCGCCCAGCGGACGCGGGCGCTCGCGTTGCTGCGCTGCGTCGGCGCCTCGCGCCGTCAGGTGTTCGGCCAGGTCGTGCGCGAGGCGGCGCTGACCGCGGCGGTCGCCGGTGTCGCCGGTGTGGCGCTCGGCATCGGCCTGGTCGCGGCGCTGCCGAAGCTCGCGCCCGGGATCGCCGACTACTCGGTGGTCGCCCCGACCCCGGTCGGACTGATCGTTCCCTGGGCCGCGGGCGTCGTCGTCGCCACCGCCGCGGCGCTCGTTCCGGCCCGGGCAGCCACCCGGGTCGCCCCGCTCGCCGCCCTGCGCCCGACGCCGATGGCGGCCTCGGGCGGGACCAGGATGAGCCGCGCCCGGCTGATCTGTGGCCTGGTGTTCACCGGAGGTGGCGCGGGGATGTTGATCGCAGGCCTGCGGTTGTCCGATCAGGTCGCGCTGCTGGTGGGCCTGGCCGGCGGCGTGGCGAGCTTCCTCGGCGTCCTGCTGCTGGGGCCGGTCGTGGTGCCGGCGCTGACCCGGTGGGCGGCGCGCCCGTGGCGGACCACCATCGTGGGCCGGCTGGCCGTCGACAACACGGGCCGGAACCCGCACCGCTCCGCCGCGACCGCCGGAGCGCTGCTGATCGGCACCACGCTGGTCACCCTGGTGCTGGTCGGCGCGGCGACGGCGCAGACGACCGTCACCGCGACGATCGACCGGCGCTACCCGGCCGACATCCTCGTCCATGGGCAGGTGACCGCCGCCGACCGCGATGCCGCCGCCGCGGTGCCGGGGGTGAGCGCGGCGGTGCTGTCCTCGGCCGTGGACGTCGAACTGGAAGGCCGTAGCGGGTGGGAGTCGGCGATGAGCCTCACCCCGGCCGATGTGGCCGCGCTCGGCTGGCAGCAGGCGGGAGCCGGGCTGACCGACGACACGATCGTGCTGCCCCGCTCCGCCGGGTACCCCGACGGCGACCGGATCAAGGTCACCGGCCGAGCGGGCACCGTGACGCTCACCGTCTCGTCGATTCCGCAGGCCGGTCTGGTGGCGGTCACCCCGGCCACCGTCGCGAAGCTGACCGACCAGCCCGGGCACCTGCTGTTCGTCAAGCTGGCCCCCGGCGCCGACCCGAACGTGGCCCTGGGACAGGTGCGCCAGGCGCTGCCCGGGGACGGCCTGTTCCTGTCGTCGGCCGCCGAGGTGCGGGCCAGCATCAACGATTCGGTGACGATGGCGCTGCAGGCGGTGCTGGGCTTGCTCGCGGTGTCGGTGGTCATCTCGTGGGTGGGCATCGGCAACACCCTCGGGCTTTCGGTCCTGGAGCGCACCCGCGAGACGGCGCTGTTGCGCGCTCTCGGCCTGGAACGGCGCCAGGTGCGGCGCTTGCTCGGTTTCGAGGCGCTGCTGCTCGGCGGCGTCGCTGCAGGCCTGGGGGTCCTGCTCGGTATCGGCTACGGGCTCGCGGGGGTTTCGGTCCTGCTCGGTGGGCGCACCCCGCTGACGATCGACATCCCCTGGTGGCAGGTGGGCCTGGTGGCGGCGATCACGCTGGCGTCCGCGTGGCTGGCCTCGGTGGTTCCGGCCCGCCGGGCCGCCCGGGTCGCGCCGGCCGCGGCGTTGGCTCAGGAGTAGCAGGGGAAAACGTACTGCTCAACCGGCGCGGGGCTTCAGGAACATCAGTGGGACTGAAGCCCCCGCGGGTTGAGCAGTACGTTGTGTCGCGCCGGTGCGGGCCATCACGGCTGGGGGCGCACCAGCCCCGCGTCGTAGGCGAGCACGACGAGCTGGACGCGGTCGCGCGCGTTCAACTTGGCCAGCAGGTGGCTGACATGGGTTTTCACGGTGGCCTCCGCGAGCCACAGCTGCTGGGCGATCTCGGAGTTGGTCCGCCCCTGGGCGATCGCGGTGAGCACCTCGGTCTCGCGCTCGGTGAGCACGCGCAACTTCTCCTTGGCCTGCTCGCCGGCGGGCCCGGACGCCGGCAGCGTCGGCATGAACCGCTCCAGCAGGCGGCGGGTCGCGGTCGGCGCCACGACCGCCTCGCCGCTGTGCACGGCGCGGATGCCGGCGAGCAGTTCGGCCGGGCCGGCGTCCTTGAGCAGAAAACCGGACGCCCCGGCCTGCAGCCCCGCGTACACATACTCGTCGAGGTCGAAGGTGGTCAGGATCAGCACCTTCGCCGTCGAGCCGGACGCCGCGATCTTCCGGGTCGCCTCGATGCCGTCCATCACCGGCATCCGGATGTCCATCAGCACCACATCGCACCCACCGGGCGCCGCGGCGGCACGGACGGCGTCCGCACCGGTGCCGACTTCGGCGACCACGGTCATGTCGGCCTGGGCGTCGAGCACCATCCGGAAGCCGAGCCGGACGAGTTCCTGGTCGTCGGCGAGGACGAGCCTGATCGGTGAGGTCACGAGATGCTCCTGGTGAGGTGGTGGGCGGTGGGTGAACAGTGGATGCGGTGCCCGGGCGTTCGTCGCGGCGAGAGGTGCCGCGTGACGGCGAAAGGGCCGGGCGGGGTCACAGCACCCCCGCTTGCGGGGTGGGCAGGTGGGCGGTGACGACGAAGCCGCCGTCGGGGTGGTCGTGGGCGCTCAGCGTTCCGCCGAGCGCGGTGACCCGCTCGTTCATACCGATCAGGCCGTGTCCGCGTCCATCGCTGGGCTGGGTGCCGCGGCCGGTGTCGCGCACGGTGACCGACAGCAGGTCGGGGGAATGATGCAGGTGCACCAGGACGGCGGCATCGTCGCCGGCATGCTTCACGGCGTTGGTCAGCGCCTCCTGGACGACGCGGTAGGCCGCCAGTTCGAGCGTCGGGCTGAGATGACGGCGCAGGGTGACGTCGCCGGTCACCCGCATCCGCACGTCGCGCCCGGCCGTCGAGAGGCCTTGCACGAGCGCGAAGATGTCGCCGAGGCCCGCGTTGGGGGCCATCTCGGTGGGCTGGTCCGAGCGCAGGACGCCGACCAGCCGCCGCGTCTCGGAGAGCGCCTCGTGCGCGGTGGTCCGGATCGTGGTGAGGGCCCGCTCGGCGGTGGCGAGGCGTTGCTCCAGCGGCCCTTCGGCGGACGCCGCGTAGGCGCCGCCGTCGGCCTGCACCACGATGACCGCCAGGCTGTGGGCGACGATGTCGTGCATCTCGCGGGCGAGGTTCTGGCGTTCCTGGGTGGCGGCCAGCTGCGCCGCCTGCGCGTACTGCACCTGGTGGGACTGGGCGACGTCCGCCGTGGCGACCTTCGCCTCGCCACGGGCGCCGACGTAGGCTCCGGCGGCCCAAGAGGTGGCGACCAGCAGGGCCATTCCCACCATCCCGACCAGGACGCTCACTGGCTCGCTGGTCGTGCGCCAGTCGAGCACGGCGATCACGGCCGCGGCCAGGCCGAACACCAGCCACCAGACCCGCCAGCGGCGGCGTCCGTACGCGGCGACGGTGAACAGGGCCAGCGGGACGGTGACATTGCCGGGGGTGGGCACATGGACGAGCGCCAGTTGCAGCAGGTGGGCCGGGATCAGGGCGAGTGCGCTCAGGTCGGGGTCGGCACGGCGCCACAGCACGGGCAGCACGTACAGGGCGCCCCACACCACGCCGGTCAGCGGGGCGACGCCGAACGGGTACCCGGCGAACAGTCCGCCGAAGAACACCAGCAGCGCGACGCCCAGGGCCAGAACGACGTCCTCCAGACGCGGCGCGGGCGGGCGCCAGGATGCACGGGTCACCCCGCCAGACTACGAGGCTTGGCGCGCGGGCGCTTCCGCCTGCGGGCTGGTCGGTTCCTCATCCCACGGGATCGTGTGCAGGCTGGCCCGCCCGGCGATCAGCAGCAGGGTGAACAGCAGGCCGACCGCCGAGACCGCCATCGGGACGCCGAGGGCGTCGGTCGCGGTGAACGCGATGACCGCGCCGCTGGCCAGGCAGACAGCCATCAGCACGCCGGCGACCGTGCGCGCGACCGGGGCGGTGCCCCTCGCGCAGGCCTCGCGGATGGCGAGCACGATCAGGACGGCCGCCAGCGCGGCGAGCGGGAACCGGAGCCACTGCGCAGCCAGGCTGCCGTGCAGGTCGGCGTCCAGGATGCGCCACACCGGCCAGCTGACCACGCGGGTGTACGAGTTCGGTCCAGCGCCGTACAGGCCGGCGACGTGCATCAGGTACAGGCTGCCGAGCGCTCCCCACCCGAACACGCCCACACGGGTGACCGACCAGCGCACGGGCGCCCGTTCCAGCGCGATCGCCGCGATCACCATCGAGGCCATCGTGACCTGCGCCGCGGTCAAGTCGAGGGCGCTGACCCACATCGGGTAGGTCTCGCCGAGCACCAGGCCGCGGCCCACGAAGCCGGCGATGAGCGCGCCGACCACCGCGAACCAGGGCAGGATGCGCACCAGCGGGTGCACCCCGCGCAACCGCACCCCGACGATCGCCGCGATCAGGACGGTGGGCGTGGTGAGGGCGGCGGACGTACGGTGGATCATCTCGATCCACGGGTTGCGGTAGAGCAGCTCGTTCACCACACCGCCGGGCAGCAGCGCGTCGGCGGTGCAGCCGGGCCAGTCGCCGCACTCGAAGCCGGAATGGGTGGCCGCGACGACGGCCCCGCCGATGTTGGCGAGCAGCGCGAACAGCGCGCCGAGGCGGAACAGGGTGATGGCGGATCGTGGCGCTGACGCCATGAGGGAGACCTCCGACTATGCGTAGTAGACGCCCCCACCCTAAAGGGATTCGCCACGGCCCGCGCCGATTCCGGCCCAGACCCCGCGCCCGGACGCCGACAGCGTCAGTGCGGGTGGGCGTGCCGTCCGTGGTCGTGCTGGGGGTGGGCGCCGTCGGCGTGCGGGTCGTCCACGAAGGTGCCCTCGCTGGCGTGCAGGGAGCCCAGCCCGTAGGCGGTCTCGAGGTTGCGCCGGGTGAGCACCACCGAGGGCGGGCCGGCGGCGATGACGCGTCCGTTCATCAGGATCACCCAGTCGGCCGCGCGCGCCTCGTCGAGGTCGTGCGTGGTGAGGACGACCGCGTGCCCGCGTTCGCGTTCGGAATGGATGATCTCGTCGATGGTGCGTGCCGAGACCAGGTCGAGGCCGGTGAGCGGCTCATCGAGCAGGATCGCCTCGTGCGGCTGGGTGAGCCCCTGCGCCACGTAGACCCGCTGCCGTTGCCCGCCGGACAGTTCGTCGAGGTGCCGTTTGGCCAGGTCGGTGATCCGCAGCCGTTCCATCGCGTCGCCGACGCGCTGGCGCTGGGCGGCGTCCGGGCGCCGGAACCAGCCCAGCACCGGGTAGAGCCCCATCCCGACCGCCTCGCGGACGGTGATCGGCGTCCCGGCCGGAAAGGCCAGCGACTGCATCACGTACGAGACGGCGCTGCGGCGTCCGCCCGGGGTGCGGCCCAGCACCGACAGGCGTCCCGAGCGCGGGGTGACCACCCCGGCGAGCGCGTTCAGCAGCGTCGACTTGCCCGACCCGTTCGGGCCGATGATCGCGGTCACCTGCCGGTGGGGAATGGTGAAGCTGGACGGCCGCACCGCCACGTTGGTGCCGTAGCCGAGGGTCAGTTCGGACGCCTGGGCGAGCCATTCGGTCCCGGTCACGATGCCACCGCCCCGGCCTGGTCGTGGCCGGCCTCGTCGCGGTCGGCGTCCGCCTGCGCGCGGTGCGCCCGCGCCTCGCGCGCCGAACCGAACACCCGGGTCACGGCCAGGGTGAGGAAGAACAGCGTGATCGCGACCAGCGTGATCGTCGCGGCGCCGGCGGTGTCGAGGTGGTAGCTCAGCACCAGCCCGAGCCACACCGACAGCGCACCGAGCGCGATGGACGCCACGAACATCTGCGGCACGGTGCGCGAGATCAGCGCCGCGGTCGCGGGCGGCCCGACCAGCAGACCGAACACCAGCAGGGTGCCGACGGCCTGGAAGTTCGCGATCACCGAGGTGGCGATCAGCACCAGCAGCGCGGCGTGGGTGAACCGCGGGTTCATCCCGAGCGTGCTCGCCTTCGTCGGCGAGAACGACAGCGCGAGCAGCGGGCGGTAGAGCAGCAGCGATCCGAGCAGGACGGGCGTGCCGAGGGCCGCCATCGTGGCGAGCGTCTCGGGGGTGACCCCGAAGATGTCACCGAACAGGATCGTGTTGAGTGCGGCCGTGTACGACTTCGATTTGCTGATGATGGTGACACCCAGCGCCATCATGCCGACGAAGAGCAGGCCGATCGCGGTGTCCTCCTTCAGCGCGGTCTGCCGGTGGATCAGCTCGATGCCGCCCACCATCACCAGTGCTGCGATCGCCGCACCCAGGTAGGGGTTGAAGCCGGCGATCATCGCCGCGGCGATGCCGGGCAGCACGCCGTGCACGAACGCGTCGCCGAAGAAGCTCATGCCGCGCAATACCAGCCAGACGCCGACCACCGAGCTCATCAGGGCCGCGACCAGTCCGCCCATCAGGGCCCGCTGCTGCAGTCCGAGCAGGAACGGTTCAGTCCACCAATCCACGACTGGTCAGGCTACTTCAGTGCGTCGGCGATGCGCTGGGCATCGGTGATCATCATGCCGGTGTAGGTGTCCGCACCCGAGCCCTGCGGGCCGACCGACCCCTCGAACAGCTCGACGATCTTCACCTCGGTGCCCGACTCGCGGGCCAGCGCCTCCATCATCCGCGGGCTGACGGTGTTGTTGCTGAAGATCACCTTGATGTGGTCGTGCTTGATCGTCTCGACCAGCGAGGCCAGTTCGGCGGAGCTGGGCTCGGCATCGGTCGAGCCGCCCGGGATCACCACGGCGGCCACCGTGAAGCCGTAGGCCCGCGCGAAGTAGTTGTACGCCTCGTGGTCGGTGACCAGGACGCGGTTCTGCTCGGGGATCGCCGACAGGATCCGGCGCACCTCGGCGTCCGCCTCGCGCACCTTGCCCGCGACCTGTTCGGCGCACCCGATGTAGGCCTGGTCGCCGGTCTTGGTGGCCAGTTCGGCGCCGATCAGGGTGGCGGCGGTGGCCATCCGGGCGGCATCCATGTGCACGTGCGGGTCGTACTCTCCGTGGTGATGGCCGTCGTCGGCACCGGTGTGCTCGTGATCGTCGTCAGCGTGGTCGTCGTGACCGTGCTCGTCCTCGGCGCGCTCGCCTTCGCGCTCGGTATGGATGTCGGCGAACTTTAGTGGGTCGAGCCGGGGGGCCACCTCGAACACGGTCGCCCCTTCGCGCTGGACGCCGTCCAGCACCGAGGTCAGGCCGCCTTCGAGGCCGAGTCCGCTGGAGATCACCAGCCCGGACTTGATCATCGCCGCGACCTGGCTGGACGACACCGAGAAGTCGTGCGGGTCGTCGCCGGGGCCCATCAGCGTCGCCGAGGTCGCGCCCGCGCACTGGGTGATATCGCCCAGCAGCGACCCCAGGTGGGTGGTGGTCGCGATCGCGACGGGTTCGGACGCCGCGGGCGCGCTGGCCGACGGGGATCCGGCCGGGGCCGCCGAGCATCCGGCGAGCAGGAGTCCGAGACCGGCACAAACCGCGGGGAGAAGACGCATACCCCGATTCTAGATCGACTGATAATCGTTCTCAAACGGCGCGGCGACGGTGGACTCCACCCTCCTCAGCCTCCGAGATAACCTCGGCAGGGGAGGAGGTGGCGATGACGGATTTCCTGGGCGGAGGATTCGGCGGAGGCGGTGGTCCCGAGCGCGGCCCACAGCGGATCGATCCGCGCGATCGCGCCCAATTGGCCGAATCGCCGGTCGAGGCGCGCCGGGTGCTGGCGCTGTTCCGTCCGCACGCAGGCCCGCTCGCCGTGGTGATGATCGCGGTGGTGGCGGCGTCCGTGGTCGGGTTGGCGCAACCCTTCCTGCTGCGCGCCGTGATCGACGTCGCACTGCCGCAGCGCGATGTCGGCCTGCTCGCCGCGCTGGTCGCGGGCATGATCGGGGTCGCGATCGCCACGGCCGTCCTCGGCGTGGTGCAGACCTGGCTCGCCACCACGATGGGGCAGCGGGTGATGAGCAAGCTGCGCTCGGACGTGTTCGCGCATCTGCAACGGCAGTCGATCGCCTTCTTCAAGCGCACCCGCGGCGGCGAGATCCAGTCGCGGCTGATCAACGACATCGCCGGCCTGCAATCGGTGATCACCATGACGGCCACCGCGGTGGCGTCCAACCTGACCACCGCGATCGGGACGGCCGTGGCGATGGCGGTGCTCGACTGGCGGCTGTCGCTGCTCTCGCTGGTGGTGCTGCCGCCGGCGATCATCCTGACCCGCCAGGTCGCGCTGATCCGCCGCGACGTCACCCGGCAACGGCAGGAGGCGATGGCCGATCTGCACGCCCAGGTCGATGAGGCGCTCAGCATCAACGGGGCGATGCTCACCAAGACTCTCGGCATCGCGCAGGCACGAATGGACGCCTTCGACGCCACCTCGTCGCGGCTGGTCGCCTTCGAGATCCGCAGCCAGCTGGCCGGCAAGTGGCGGATGGCGACCATGCAGATCGTGTTCGCCGTCATCCCCGCGCTGATCTACTTAGCGGCCGGGTTCCCTCCGCTCAGTGGCGACCTCACCATCGGCACCGTGGTGGCGTTCACCGCGCTGCAGGCGCAGATCTTCCGGCCGGTGCTGGGCCTGCTCAGCATGGGCGCGCAGTGGATCGGGTCGATGGCGCTGCTCAGCCGCATCTTCGGCTACCTCGACCTGCCCGTCGAGGTGCCTGAACCGGCCGCTCCGGTGCGCCTGGCCCCGGACGCCGCCCGCGGCGAGATGCGCTTCGAGCAGGTGTCCTATCGCTACCCCGACGGCGACGCCGACGTGCTGCGCGACATCGATCTGGTCATCGAGGCCGGCCATTCCGTGGCGATCGTCGGCGAGACCGGCTCGGGCAAGTCGACGATGGCCGCGTTGTGCAGCCGGCTCGCCGATCCCACCCGCGGCCGGATCACCCTCGACGGCGTCGACCTGCGCGACCTGGCGTCGGCCGATCTGGCCCGGCTGGTCGGCGTGGTCAGCCAGGAGACCTACCTGGCGCACGCCTCCATCCGCGCCAACCTGCTGCAGGCGAGGCCGGACGCCGGCGACGCCGCGCTGTGGGCCGCGCTCACCGCCGCCCAGGTTGCCGAGACAGTCCAGGCGCTGCCGGACGGCCTCGACACCGTCGTCGGCGCGCGCGGGCACCGCTTCTCCGGCGGCGAGCGGCAGCGGATCGCGGTGGCGCGCACCCTGCTCGCCGACCCGTGCGTGCTGATCCTCGACGAGGCCACCAGCGCGCTCGACACCGAGACCGAGCGCGAGTTCCAGCTCGCCCTGGATGCGCTTGCGCACGGCCGCACCACGCTCACCATCGCGCACCGGCTCAGCACGATCCGGGCCGCCGACGAGATACTCGTCCTCGACGCCGGCCGGGTGGTCGAGCGCGGCACCCATGACCAGCTTCTCGCCGCGGGCGGGCGGTACGCCGCGCTGGCGTCGTAGGGTGGGGTCATGACTGGGGCGTCGACCGATCTCGCCTTCTCGCGAGGGTTGTGGCTGACCCCCGAGGCGATCGCCTGGCCCAGTTGCGCCCTCCCCGAGGATGTGGACCCGGGCTCGCTGGACTGGGTGCTGCACACCGCCACGGACGGCCGCATCGATCTGAGCCGGCGGGAACCCTACCCGTGGGCGAACGTGCCGCTGACCGTGCGGCCCGCCGGCCTGCCCGAGGCGATCGTGGCCGGCCGTCCCTACCTCAGGAGCGCCATCGGGTTGGACGTGCCGGAGGTGTCCGATCTGCTCGGGGTGCTGGCCGGCCAGGTGGTCGTCACCGCCCAGCACCGCTCGGGCCGGCTGGTGGAGGCCAGCGGCGTCCAGATGGCCCCGCTGCTCGATGCGCTCTACCCGGACGCCGTGCACGCCACCCTGGGCGCGGACTGGGCCGACGGCGCACCCACCGTCCGGGTGTGGGCGCCCACCGCCCGCGCGGTCGATCTGTTGCTGTGGCCGGTCGGGCTGTCGCTGGAGGACAGCCCCGAGCGGCGCCGCATGCACCGGGCGCCCGACGGAACCTGGGACGTGCGCGGCGACCGCTCCTGGCGCGGCGCCCGCTACCAGTACGCGGTCACCGTCTACGCGCCGACCTTCGACCGGGTGGTCGAGAACCGGGTCACCGACCCGTACTCGGTGGCGCTGACTGTCAACTCCACCCATTCGGTGCTGGTCGACCTCGGCGACGCCGACCTGCGCCCGCAGCAGTGGGAGCGGACACCGAGCCCCCCGCTGGCCCACCCGGTCGACCAGGTCGCCTACGAACTGCACGTGCGCGACTTCAGCAAGGCCGACAAGACGGTGCCGGACGAACTCCGCGGCACCTTCGCCGCCTTCGCCTGCGACTCCCAAGGCACCCGGCACCTGCGCGCGCTGGCCGAGGCCGGGCTTACCTCGGTGCAGTTGCTGCCGATCTCCGATTACAGCTCGGTGGACGAGGAACGCGCCGCGCGCTTGCGCGACGATCTGGCCGCGCTCAAGGCCGCACCCCCGGATTCGGACGAGCAGCAGCGCCGGCTCGCCGCGGCCCGGGACGGCTACAACTGGGGCTACGACCCCTGGCACTACCAGGTGCCGGAGGGGTCGCTGTGCGTGCGGGCCGCCGACAGCGCGCGCGAGCGCGTCCGCGAGGTGCGCGCGATGGTGGGCGCCCTGCACGGGCTCGGCCTGCGCGTGGTGCTGGACGTGGTGTTCAACCACACCGTGAGCGAGGGGCAGGCGACCACCTCGGTGCTGGGCCGGATCGTGCCCGGCTACTACCATCGCCGCGACGTCAGCGGGGCGGTCGCGCTGTCGACCTGCTGCCCCAATGTCGCCACCGAGCATGCGATGGCGCAGAAGCTGATGGTCGACTCGGTGGTGCACTGGGCCCGGCACTACCGGGTGGACGGCTTCCGCTTCGACCTGATGGGGCATCACAGCCGCGACAACATGCTGGCCGTCCGCGCCGGCCTGGACGCGCTCACCGTGGCGCGCGACGGAGTGGACGGCCGGGCGATCACGCTGTGGGGCGAGGGCTGGGACTTCGGCGAGGTCGCCGGGAACGCCCGCTTCGTGCAGGCTACCCAGGGGCAGCTGGCCGGCACCCAGATCTCGACCTTCGCCGACCGGCTGCGCGACGCCGTCCGTGGCGGAGCCCCCTTCGACGAGGATCCGCGCGTGCAGGGCTTCGTCACCGGCCTGGCCGGGGAGCCCAACGAGGCGCCGGTCAACGGCGACGCGGACGCCCAGCGCGAGCAGCTGCTGCGTGACACCGATCTGATCCAGGTCGGCCTCGCCGGCCACCTGAAGGACTTCTCGTTCACCTCGGCGTTCACCCGCCGGGGCGCGCGGGGCGACGAGGTGCCCTACAAAGCGGGCACCTTCGCCGGGTACGCGACCGAGCCCGACGAGGCGATCGCCTACGTGGACGCGCACGACAACGAGACCCTGTTCGACGCGCTCACCCTCAAGCTGCCGGTCCGGGTGCCGATGGACGAGCGGGTCCGGGCCAATACGCTCGCGCTCGCCCTGGCCACCTTCAGCCAGAACCCGGTGATGTGGCATGCCGGCACCGACTTCCTGCGCAGCAAGTCGCTGGACCGCAACAGCTACGACTCGGGCGACTGGTTCAACTACCTCGACTTCTCGCTGACCGACAACGGTTTCGCCGCCGGGCTGCCGCCGGCCGCCGACAACGCCGACAAGTGGGAATACATGCGGCCGCTGCTGGCCGATCCCGCGCTCAAGCCGCGGCCGCGCCACATGAAGCGCGCGCACCGGATGGCGCTGGATCTGCTCCGGATCCGCTCCTCGACCCGGCTGTTCCGGCTGGGAGACGCCGAGCAGATCCGCCGCAAGCTGAGCTTCCCGGTCTCGGGCAGTTGGGCGCAGCAGCCGGGCGTGATCGTGATGGTGATCGACGACGCCCTGGGCGAACCGGTCGACGACCGGTTCGGCGCGGTCGCCGTCGCGGTGAACGCCAATCCCTGGCCGGTGCGCCAGGTGGTGTTCGCCCTGGTGGGGCCGGCCTGGTCGCTGCACCCGGTTCAGCGCGACGGTGCGGACGCGGTGGTCAAGGCCGCGCGCGCCGACGACGGCGTGCTGGCGGTGCCAGGGCGGACGGCGGCGGTGTTCGTCCGCCCCC
Source organism: Propioniciclava sp. (assembly GCF_047602245.1). Taxonomy (GTDB): domain Bacteria; phylum Actinomycetota; class Actinomycetes; order Propionibacteriales; family Propionibacteriaceae; genus Propioniciclava. Next base: position 1,037,953 of record NZ_JASGHT010000001.1, on the reverse strand, counting down.
GCATCTCATAATTTGGTGATCACTACTAGAAGTCGGGTCTTGGTCTGATTAACATGTGCCCAGCTTTCCCGAACCCCGGGGATCCGAGTCAGTGGAGCGGGCATGACCACCATGACCACGATGACGCGCGCAGAGCGCCTCGACCGGCTGCCCTTCGGCCGCCGGCACATGAAATTGCTCGTCGGTTCCGGAATCGGCTGGGCCCTGGACGCCATGGATGTCGGGCTGATCTCCTTCGTGATGGCGGCGCTGGCCGTGCAGTGGAAACTGGACGCGACCACGCTCAGCTGGATCGGATCGATCGGCTTCGTCGGCATGGCGCTCGGCGCCAGCCTCGGCGGCCTGCTCGCTGACCGGATCGGACGCCGCCAGGTGTTCGCGCTCACCCTGCTCGTCTACGGCATCGCCACCGGGGCGTCCGCGCTGGCCGGTTCGGTCGCCGCGCTGATCGTGCTGCGCTTCTTCGTCGGTCTCGGCCTGGGCGCGGAGTTGCCGGTGGCGTCCACGCTGGTCAGCGAGTACGCGCCGCGCAAGATCCGGGGGCGGATCGTGGTGGCGCTGGAGGCGTTCTGGGCGCTCGGCTGGGCGATGGCCGCGCTGCTGGGCTACCTGCTGGTGCCCGCCAGCAGCGACGGCTGGCGCTGGGCGCTCGCAGTGGGCATCGTGCCCACCCTGTACGCGCTGGTGGTCCGCTACGGCCTGCCCGAATCCGTCCGCTTCCTGGAGAGCAAGGGCCGCTTCGACGAGGCCGAGGCGTCCGTACGCGGCTTCGAGGACGGCTCCGGGGTTGAGTCCGTGCCCAGCCCCGATGTGGCGCCTGCGCCGAAGCGCAAGGGCACGGTTTCGATCTGGCGCGAGGATCTGCGCTCGCGGACCCTGGCGCTGTGGGCGGTGTGGTTCTGCATCAACCTGTCCTACTACGGCGCGTTCATCTGGATCCCGAGCCTGCTTGTCACCCGCGGGTTCCCGCTGGTGAAGAGCCTCGAGTTCACCTTGATCATCACCTTGGCCCAGATCCCCGGCTACATCGTCGCCGCCTGGCTGATCGAGGTGTGGGGACGCCGCATCACGCTGTCGGTCTTCCTGGCCGGATCGGCGCTGGCCGCGGCCGCCTTCGGCTTCGCCGCCGACCCCAGCATGATCCTGGTCACCGGCTGCCTGCTGTCCTTCTTCAACCTCGGCGCCTGGGGTGCCCTCTACGCGGTGGGACCCGAGCTCTACCCGACCAATATCCGCGGCACCGGCACGGGCGCGGCGGCCGCCTTCGGCCGGATCGCCTCGATGATCGCCCCGCTGCTGGTGCCGGTGATGATGGGCGCCGGCGGCATGGCGCTCGTCTTCGGCGTCTTCGGCGTGGCGTTCCTGATCGCCGCGGGTGCGGCGCTGGCGCTGCCCGAACGGGCCGGCACCGAGCTCGTCGAGGCCTGAGCCCGGCGCCACGGCGAAGCCCCGGACGCCGGGACCGCGGAATCCCTGAGAGCAAGCGAAGATCCCGTCCCACCCAACGGAGGTGGTCGGCGGGGCTGGGCGTGTTCGCCCGGGTTAGTCACGTTCGCCCGGGTTGGTCGCATCTGCCCGGGTTAAGCGCAGTCGCCCGGCAAGTCGCCCGGTGTAGTCGCTGTCACCCGGGTAGGAAACCGGGCGACAGTGCGGAGACCGGGCGGTGTGCGGCACGTGCGGCCGGGGCGTCGGCGTCCGGGACGGCCGCTTTGGTGGCCCCGTGGTCGCGTCTGCCCGATGGGCGGGTGATGGAGCGTACGCTCGGTCGCCGCGCGTGGGAAAGGGTCGCCGCGCGCATGTTGCAACATGCGCCACGCTCGGGTAAGTAGGGCAACGTCACCGAGCGTACGCTCCGTCGCCCTCGGCTGGGGCAGGGTGACGTGGACGCCGTCACGGGGGAACTGGCGTGGGTGTGCGTGGACGCCGCCAGGGGCGACTGGCGCCGCTGGTCGTGTGTCAGTGCTGGCGCGCGGCGAAGATGTGAGAGAAAAACAGGGTTGGTCGTGCATCCCGATTGTTCTCATATCCCCGGGGTCGGGGGCCTCTGTGATGGAGCGAGGATGAAGTGAGAAGGACCGGGCTGGTAGTTCAGCCCGGTCCTTCTCGCATCTCCAACCGGCGTTACGCGGAGAATCTCACCGTTGAGGCAGGTCGAGGGTTGCCGATAGCCCTCCTGCGGTCTCAGCCGTGGGCGTGCGGCGTGGCCGAGTGGTCGTGATCGTCGTGGTCGTCGTCCGCCTCGCCGTGGGCGTCCGGCTTACCGGTGGCGACGGCGATCTCGACCGGGGCGTGCGCCAGATCGAAGGTGCGAGTCACGGCCTTGCTGGTCAGGTCGATGACGACCAGCTTCTTGTTGGCGGCGTCCGTCACGTAGGCGAAGTTTCCGGCCGTCTTGATCGCCGGGCCGGGCTGCTGCCATTCGGTGTTCTCGGTCCAGGGCGCGACGGCGTCGATCTGGGCGGTGACCTTGCCGCTGTCGGGGTCGATGACGTTCACGTGTCCGTCGTAGGTGAGCACCAACGCCTCACCCTGCGGGCCGCGGGCCAGCGAACGGAACCAGTAGGCAGAACCCAACTCGACCAGGGTCAGCTTCTCGGTGCGGGTGTCGACCAGGGCCACCCGGGTCGGGCGCTCGAACTCGGCGTCCTTGTCGGACTTGTAGTCGGTCAGCACCACCGGGGAGACCGGGCTGCCCGCGGCGTTGCCGGTGCGCGCGTAGGAGTCCGGCGGCGTCACCTTGTGGAACGCGCCGTCGCGGTAGACGACCGGGCCGTCGGAGCAGCCGACCAGGATGACGTCACCGGCCTCGGTGGGCTTGGCCGCCGCCTCACCGTGGCTGCCGGGGCAGGCGTCGGTCTGGGTGACGACCGCGCCGTCCTTGAGCACCTGGACGACCGAACGCGCCTCCTCGGTGCCCTGGGTGGTGAGCAGGGAATCGTCGGCGAGGACGACCGCGACGCCGTGGTGCGGTGCCTCGGTGCGCGCGGTGCGCACCAGCGGGCCCGGGTCGGAGATCTGGTCGCTGGGCATCGACCAGATCTCGCCGGTGCCGTCGGCGAACAGGGTGGTCCAGCCGTCGTGGGCGACGACGTGCCCGGCGCGCGGGGCGGCGAAGGTCTGCGCGGTCATCTGCGGATCGGACTCGTAGTAGTGGTCGTGGTCGCCGTGGCCCCGGGCGCGGATGCCGGCGTCGAAGACGCGGAACGTGTCGCCGTCGGTGACCACGATGTGGCGTCCGTCACCGGCGCTGTTCAGCCGCAGGAATCCGGAGCGGTCCTCGGAGTGGACGACGTCACCGGTCACGGTGTCGAGCAGGACCAGGCCGCCGGCGTGGGCGTACAGCAGTCGCGGGTTGAGCGAGGAGACCTCGCGCGACTCCGGTGTCGCCGCGGCGCTGGCCGGGCTCTGGGCGGGCGGGGTGGTGGCAGGCGGGGCGGAGGAGCAGGCGGCCAGGGTCACGCAGGTGGTGAGCGCCAGGCCGGTCAGCAGCAGGCGTGGTGTGAGCAGAGACATGGCGACATCCCATCATGAATGAGAACCGTTATCAAACAATGTCGTGATGGGAGCCACCCGGTGTCCATCCCTGTCTCGTTGGCGCAGGTGAGGGGCTAGGTAGATGGCCGGGCGAGGTTCACCGGTGACAGTCATGCGGATCGTCGGGGCGGACGGCCGGGCATCCCTTAGGCTGGTTGCATCCCTCGTCGCTGAGGCACGAACACACGACGTCATACCTGTGAGGATGCACATGAACGCACTGGCCTGGACCGATCTCGACTCCAAGGCGGTCGACACCGCGCGCGTGTTGGCGGCCGATGCGGTCGAGAAGGTCGGCAACGGTCACCCCGGCACGGCGATCTCGCTCGCACCGCTGGCCTACCTGCTGTACCAGAAGGTGATGGCGTCGGATCCGGCCGATCCCCGTTGGCTGGGCCGCGACCGGTTCGTGATGTCGGCCGGGCACAGCTCGATGACGCAGTACGCCCAGCTGTTCCTGGGCGGCTACGGGCTGGAATTGTCCGATCTGCAGGCGCTGCGCACCTGGGGCTCGCTCACCCCGGGCCACCCGGAGTTCGGCCTGACCAAGGGTGTGGAATGCACCACCGGCCCGCTCGGCGCGGGCGTGGCCAACGCCGTCGGCTTCGCCATGTCGGCGCGCCGCAGCCAGGAACTGTACGACCCCGAGGCGACCCCGGGCACCTCCGTCTTCGACCACTTCGTCTACTGCATCGCCGGCGACGGCTGCATGCAGGAAGGCGTCTCCGGTGAGGCGTCCTCGCTGGCGGCCACCCAGAACCTGGGCAACCTGATCCTGTTCTACGACGACAACCGGATCTCGATCGAGGGCGACACCTCGATCGCGTTCTCCGAGGACGTCTCGGCCCGCTACGACGCCTACGGCTGGCACACCCAGCACGTCGACTTCACCAACGGCGGCACCGGCTATGAGGAGAAGCTCGCCGAGCTGCACACGGCGATCGAGGCCGCCCAGGCGGTCACCGACCGTCCGTCCTTCATCAAGGTCACCACCGTGATCGGCTGGCCGCTGCCCACCCTGGCCGGCCACCACTCGGTGCACGGCGCCAAGCTGGGGGCCGCCGAGATCAGCGCGCTGAAGGCCGAACTCGGCTTCGCCGATCAGCCCTTCGCCATTGATGAGGAGGTCGTCGGCTACGCCCGCGCCAACGCGGCCGCGCGTGCGGCGTCCGTGCGCGGCGAATGGGACGCCCGCTTCGAGGCCTGGCGCGCCGCCAACCCCGAGCGCGCCGCGCTGCTCGACCGCGTGGTCGCCCGTCAGGCCCCCGAGGGCCTGGACGCCGCCCTGCCCGCCTTCGAGCCCGGCTCGCTGGCCACCCGTGCGGCGTCCGGCAAGGTGCTCGGCGCGCTCGCCGAGGTCGCGCCCGAACTGTGGGGCGGCTCGGCCGACCTGGCCGGCTCGAACAACACCACGATGTCGGGGGTGGCGTCCTTCATCCCGGCCGCACGCAGCAGCCACGACTTCACCGGCGCCCCCGGCGGCCGCACCCTGCACTTCGGCATCCGCGAGCACGCGATGGGCAATATCCTCAACGCGATCGCCATGGACGGCCTCAGCCGTGCCTACGGCGGCACCTTCCTGGTGTTCTCCGACTACATGCGCACCACGCCGCGCCTGGCCGCGCTGTCGCATGCGCCGTCGATCTTCGTGTGGACGCACGACTCGATCGGCGTCGGCGAGGACGGCCCGACCCATCAGCCGGTCGAGCACGTGATGAGCCTGCGCCTGATGCCGAACCTGGACGTGGTGCGCCCCGGCGACGCCAACGAGACCGCGCACGCCTGGGCGCGGATCCTGCGCACCGACAACCGGCCCTCCGCGCTGATCCTGTCCCGGCAGAACGTCACCACCTTCGACCGCTCCGAGACCGGCGGCTTCGCCCCGGCCGAGGGCACCGCGCGCGGTGGCTACGTGCTCAAGGAGGCATCCGCGGCGCCGCAGGTCGTGCTCGTCGGCACCGGTTCCGAGGTCGAGATCGCGGTCGCGGCCGCCGAGGCGCTGGAGGCCGAGGGCGTGCCTGCGCGCGTCGTCTCGCTGCCGTGCGTGGAGTGGTTCGCCGCCGAGAGCGACGACTACCGCGAAGAGGTGCTGCCCGCCGACGTGCCGAAGGTGGTCATCGAGGCCGGCGTCACCGTCGGCTGGAAGGACCTGCTGGGCGGCAACACCGAGGCGGTCGGCATCGACCACTTCGGGGCGTCCGCGGCCGGCACGGTGCTGTACGACAAGTTCGGGATCACCGCCGAGGCCGCCGTCGCGAAGGCGAAGGCGCTGCTCGGCTGAGCAATCCGGCCGAGCAGCGGGGCTGCTGTGCACGGTTGTCCGGTGCGCCTACGATGGGGCGGACGACGACGTGAACCAGGAGCCCTATGTCTCAGACTCCCGCGAATCCCGGCACCGCTGATCCCGCTCGGCGCCGGCGAGGACGCATCATCGCGATCCTCGCCGGCGCCGTCGTGGTCGTCTTGGGTGGCGCGTACGGCATCGCCTACGCGCTCTCGGGCAACACGCTCGCCCCGAACGCGACCATCGAGGGTGTCGCCGTCGGCGGGCTGACCGCCGACCAGGCGGTGGCGAAACTGGACGCCGAACTCGCCGAGCGCGTCCAGGCGCCGATCACGCTGACCGCCGCCGATCAGACCCTCACCCGCACGCCCGCCGAACTCGGCCTCGCGGTGGACGCCGCGGCGTCCGTGCGCGCGGCCGGTGCGGAGAAGTCGTTCAACCCGGTCACGATCTGGGACAACCTGACCGGCGGGCGCGCCCACGAGGCGGTGCTGACCCGCGACGATGCCGCGCTGCAGGCCGCCGCCGACGAGCTGGGCCAGCTGGCCGACAGCGATCCGGTCAACGCCATGCTGGTGATCAACCAGGGCGAGGCCGTGCTCAACGAGGCGGTGCCGGGCCGTTCGGTCGACCGGGCCGCCACCGCGGACGCCGTCGCCGCGGCCTTCCTGGACGCCACCGAGGTGCCCGCCGTCGTCACCGAGACCCCGGCCGAGATCACCACCGACGAGGCGCGCAAGGCGCTCGACGAGGTGGCCACCCCGGCGCTGTCGGCGCCGGTGACGCTCACCGCCGGGCAGAAGTCGTTCGAGATCACGCCCGCGATGATCGGCGCCGCCCTCACCTTCGAAGAGGCCGAGGGCGACCTCAAGCCGGTGCTCGACCCGGCTGTGCTCGCCGAGAAGGCAGCGCCCGCGCTGGAGGACCTCGGCGTCAAGAAGCCCCAGGACGCCCGGTTCACCTTCACCGACGGCACGCCGTCGATCGTGCCGTCTCAGGACGGCACCGGCATCGCGCCTGAGGAGTTGGCCGCGCAGGTGTCGCAGGCGATGGTCAAGGCGTCCGGCCGCACCGGCAGCGTGACCATCGCGCCGCTCAAGGCGTCCTTCACCACCGAGATGGCCGAGAAGGCCGGAGTGAAGGAGATCACCGGCGAGTTCACCACGCACTTCCCGGCGACGGCCTACCGGGTGAACAACATCGGCAAGTCGGCCGGATTGATCAACGGCGTCTACGTGAAGCCGGGCGAGACGTTCAGCCTGAACACCGTCCTCGGGCCGCGCACGCTGGCCCGCGGCTGGATGGCCGGCGGCGCCATCGACGGCGGACGCGTTGTCGAACGCATGGGCGGCGGCATCTCGCAGACCACCACGACCCTGTTCAACGCGATCTTCTTCGCCGGCCTCGAAGACGTCTACCACAAGCCGCACTCGCTGTACTTCAGCCGCTACCCGATGGGCCGCGAAGCCACCTTGGACTACCACTCGGTCGACATGAAGTTCCGCAACAACACCGACCACGGCGTCCTGCTGCAGGCGTTCACCAACGACCCGAAGGTGGGCGGACGCGGCTCGGTCACCGTGCGGGTGTGGTCGACGAAGATCTACGACGTCAAGGCGTCCGACCCGGTGCGGAGCGCCTTCCGCGCCCCCGGCGCGGCGATCCGGAACAACTCCGCGGTGTGCAGCCCGCAGAGTGCGATGACCGGCTTCCGCGTCGACTACAACCGGCTGTTCTACAAGAACGGCGAACTGGTGAAGACCGAGCCGTTCCACTGGACCTACAACTCGCTCACCCCGGTGATCTGCACCAACCCCAACGCCCGCGCCGACCGCATCGAGCGCTGACGTTTAGCCCAGCCGGGTGAACCCGGCGGCGGTGAGGTCGTCCGTCGTTGGGTCGTCGGCCTCCTCGGCGCGGATCTGAACGCTGCGGGCGCCCATCCGGGTCGCCCACCAGGCGGCCTCCACGATCGTCTCGACCGGCGCGAGGGGGAGCGTCACCCATTCGCCCTCGAACCGGGCGCGGACGCCGCCGAACTCGGCCCATTCGCCCCAGGCGGGGACCGACGCCGGAGGCGTCCGGTCGGCGAGCAGGGTGCTGATCCGGCCCACCCAGCAGGCACCGCGGACGCCGGCCCGGGTGGCCAGGGCGTCCAGGAGGTCGCGCGGGGTGGATTCGGGACGGCGCCCGAGCGCGACGGCGACCGGGCGGACGGCGTCCACATCGGCTGTGGCGAGCAGATGCTCGGTGCCGCGGCGGTCGACGATGCCGACCTGATCGGCCGACAGCGAGGTGAGGAATCCGATCACCTCGCGGCGTCCGCCGGGGGTACGGACGCGCAGGCTGGCACGCATCCCCACCGCCAGGGGGGCCCACGCGTTCCCGGGGTTACTGATCGGCTGGGGCACAGGACCTCCACGGTTGTATTGTTAGCCGGTATCCCCATCCGGGGCCGCACTCAAGGAGCAGTTTTCATGACCTATGTGATCACCCAGGCCTGCGTCGATGTCAAGGACCTCGCGTGTGTCGAGGAGTGTCCCGTCGACTGCATCTATGAAGGCAACCGCATGCTCTACATCCACCCCGACGAGTGTGTGGACTGTGGCGCCTGCGAGCCGGTGTGCCCGGTGGAGGCGATCTACTACGAGGACGACGTCCCGGGCGATCAGAGCGAGTTCTACGACGCCAACGTCCAGTTCTTCGACACGATCGGCAGCCCCGGCGGCGCCGCCCGCCAGGGCAAGATCGACGCCGACCACCCGATGGTCGCGGCACTCCCGCCCCAGGGCGAGTGAGCGGCGGGCTGTCGGGCAAGCTGCCCGACTTCCCGTGGGACACGATCGCTGACGCACGCGCGAGAGCGCAGGCACACCCCGGTGGACTGTGCGACCTCTCGGTCGGGACGCCCGTCGATCCGGTGCCCGAGGCGGGCGTGCGCGCGCTGGCGGACGCCGCGGCGTCCTGGTCCGGCTATCCGACCGTGTGGGGCACACCCGCGCTGAGGGCGGCGATCCGCGACTACCTGGAGTCCCGCTGGGGCACCGTGCCGCTGACCGACCGCAACGTGCTGCCCGTGGTCGGCACCAAGGAGCTGGTGGCGCATCTGCCGCTGCAACTGGGTGTCGGCCCCGGCGAGACGGTGGTGCTGCCCACGATGGCGTACCCGACCTACGAGGTCGGCGCGCGCATCGCGGGCGCGAACGTGCTCGCCACCGACGATCCGGGCGAGGCCGCGGCGGCGCGTCCGGCCCTGATCTGGATCAACAGCCCCGGCAACCCGACCGGCGCGATCGCCTCGCCCGGCGAACTGCGGGCCTGGGTGGCCGCCGCACGCTCCACCGGTGCGGTGCTCGCCTCCGACGAGTGCTACGGCGAGTTCGCCTGGGACGCCGAACCGTTCTCGGTGCTGCACCCCGACATTTGCGGGGGCAGCGCGGAGGGCCTGATCGCGGCCCATTCGCTGTCGAAGCGCAGCAACCTGGCCGGCTACCGCGCCGGGTTCCTGGCGGGCTGCTCGACCCTGCTCACCGAACTGCTCGCCGTGCGCAAGCACAGCGGGCTGATGATGTCGGGTCCGGTGCAGGACGCGATGACGGTGCTGCTCGGCGACCAGGAGCATGTCGAGGTGCAGCGCCGGCGCTACCTCGCCCGCCGTGCCCTGCTCGCCCCCGCACTGCGCGCGGCCGGTTTCACGATCGACCACTCCCAGGGCTCGCTGTACCTGTGGGTGCGCCGCGGCGAAGAGACCGGACGCGAGATTGTCGCCTGGCTCGCCGAGCGGGGCATCCTGGCCGCGCCGGGTGACTTCTACGGTGAAGCCGGGCGGTTCCACGTCCGCGTGGCGCTCACCGCCACCGACGAGCGGATCGCCAGCGCTGCACAGCGGCTCACCGCCCACTGACCATGAAACGGGACTACCGGATCGAGCCGCGCCGCTCCAGCGCTCAGGAAAGCCTGGCCGGGGTCTTCGGGGTGGTCGGGGAGCACCTGATCAGCCTCAAGGGCTTGTGGCCGCGCGGTTCCGACTATGCCGGGCTGCGCCGCAGCTGGAACCGTGATCTGCTGGCCGGCGTCACCGTCGGCATCGTCGCGCTGCCGCTCGCGCTCGGCTTCGGCGTCGCCTCCGGCGCGGGTGCGGCGGCCGGCCTGGTCACCGCGGTGGTGGCCGGCATCGTCGCGGCCGTGTTCGGCGGCAGCCACCTGCAGGTCTCGGGACCGACCGGCGCGATGACCGTGGTGCTGCTGCCGGTGATCGCCCAGTACGGCGTCCAGCAGGTTCCGCTGCTGGCGGTGATGGCCGGGATCATGGTGATCCTGATGGGGCTCACCGCGATGGGCCGCGCCGTCGAGATGGTGCCCTTCCCGGTCGTGGAGGGGTTCACCACCGGAATCGGCATCATCATCTTGCTGCAGCAGTTCCCGTTGCTGCTGGGGGCGCCCAAGGGCGAATCGGAGTCCACATTGGTGGCCACCGCGCAGACCTTGCAGCACACCGACTGGTCGCACGCCTGGGCGCCGCTGCTGGTCGCCGCACTGACCGCGGTGCTGCATCTGCCCGGATTGAAGTTCCCCAAGCTGCCGATCTCGTTGCTGGCGATCATCGTCGTGACCGTCGTGGTCGAACTGGTGGCGCTGCCGGTGGACCGGATCGGCGCGCTGCCGGCCTGCCCGCCCCGGCACTGCCGGCGCTGGACTGGGCGACCGTCCGCCATCTGGCTGCGCCCGCGTTGGCAGTTGCCGCGCTGGCCGCCTTGGAGTCGCTGCTGTCGGCCCGGGTCGCCGACGGGATGGTGCCCGACATCGAGCGCACCCAGTCCGACCGGGAGCTGGTCGGCCAAGGACTGGCCAATGTGGCGTCCGGCCTGTTCGGCGGGCTGCCGGCCACCGGCGCCATCGCGCGCACCGCGGTCAATGTGCGTTCGGGTGGGCGGACGCGGCTCGCCTCGATCACCCATGCCGCGGTGCTGCTGGTGATCATGGCCGCGCTGGGACCGATCGTGTCCCGGATCCCGCTCGCCGCACTCGGCGGCGTCCTGGTGGTGGTGGCATTGCGGATGGTCGACCCGGGCGTGTTCCGGACGATCTTCCACACCACCCGCGCCGACCGGAACACCTTCTTGTTGACCCTGTTCGCCACCGTCTTCCTCGATCTGGTGATGGCCGTGCTGCTGGGCGTGGCGATGGCCGCGGTGATGAGCCTGCGGCACATGGCGAAATACTCGATCGTGCGGCGCCAATACCTGCCCGCCGACACCCGCGAGGGCGTCATCGACTACACCTCCGCCCAGGAGCATTTACGCTCCCGGATCGCGCTGTTCCGCGTCGACGGCGCCCTGTTCTACGGCGACGCACACCGCTTCACCGACCTGGTCACCGGCGTCGAGGACGTCGACGTGGTGATCATCCGCTTCCACCGCATGCAGATCCTGGACGCCTCGGGCGGCGAAGCCCTCAAGGACGCCGTCCGCCAACTCCGCCGCCGCGGCATCCGCGTGATCGCCCAAGGCATGACGGACGCCCAACTGCGCACCGTCGTCGCCGTCAACGCGTTCGACCCAGCGATGCACGTGGTCGAACTCTCCGAGGCGATCACCAAGGCGGAGTCACTGATCTCCGCGCGGAAATCGAAGTAGCCTCAAAGGCGCCTGAGACCGGAGCGGAGCGTCCATCTCGCCCCCGTCGCCCGGTGTACGCGCAGTCGCCCTGTTTCCTGCGCGGGCGAGTGTGCTCAAACCGGGCGACTTAGCGGGCGAGTGTGCTTAACCCGGGCGAACGTGACTACACCGGGCGGCGTGACTAGACCGGGCGAGCGTGGCCGACTATTTCTTCCCAGCATCGGCCCTTGGCCGGACCGAGTTCAGCGCGATGGTGTCGGGGTGACCGGAGCGGCGAAACGAATGGTCGCGGTCGTCGCGTTGTCGGGGGTGCCCGTCCAGGACGCGAATGAGTCACCGGCGACGGTCCAGCTGCGTCCGCCGACCTCGACGCTCGAGGTGCCGTAGACCGCGGTGGTGGCCACGGCCAGCTGTGCGGCGGCCCAGGCGGTGCGGCTGTTGGTGGCTTTCACCGTCACGGCGTCCCCGGTCTGGCTCACCGTCGTGCCTGCGGGCAGCGCGCTCGTCAAGAAGGCCGCCATGCCGGCGGAATCCGCCTGGGGCAGGTTCTTCACCACGCAACTGAAGGACGCCGGGGTCTCGCCGGTCAACGAACTGGCGATCCGGCGGGCGTTCTCGACGTGCCGCACGTAGCCCTTGGGGTGTCCGCTGCGCTGCACGGCCTGGGCAACGTCGTTGACGTCGCCACTCTGCCAGCCGTTGACCTTCAGCAACGCGTCATAGAACTTGTTGGACGCGTACACCGGATCCCGCACCTGCGCCGGCGTGCCCCAGCCTTGCGAGGGGCGCTGCTGGAACAGTCCGAGCGAGTCACGGTCGCCGTAGTCGAGGTTGTACAGGCCCGACTCCTGATACACGGTCGCCAGCGCGATGGTGGACGCCCGCGGCGCCAACTCCCGCTGCACCGCGACCCCGACGATGATCGCGGCATTGTGCGCCTGTTCGGCGTCCAACGCCGCGCTCATCTCGGCGACCCGCGCGACGCACTGGTCCTGCAGGGGGAGCGGGGCCTTCTGGTACCGGTACAGCATGGTCAGCCCGGCCACCATGCCCACCGCGATCACCGCGAGGATCAGCAGTCCGATCGCGACCCGGCCCAGCGCCCTCATCCAGCTCCCTGCGTCAGTTGGCGTGCAGCGCGGCCGTCAGTTCGACGGTCTTGCCCGCGCGCGGACGGATCGCGACCGCTCCGGTGAGCGAGTCGCGGTAGAACAGCAGGCCCTTCGCCCCCGACAGTTCGATGGCCTTGACCACGCCGCCCTCGGGCAGGGTGACTTTGGTGCCGGCGGTCACGTACAGGCCGGCCTCCACCACGCAGTCGTCGCCCAGCGAGATGCCGACGCCGCTGTTGGCGCCCAGCAGGCAGCGCTCGCCGATCGAGATCTGCTCCTTGCCGCCGCCCGACAGGGTGCCCATGATGGACGCGCCACCGCCGACGTCGGAGCCGTCGCCCACGACGACGCCCGCCGAGATCCGGCCCTCGACCATCGAGACGCCGAGCGTGCCGGCGTTGAAGTTCACGAAGCCCTCGTGCATCACGGTGGTGCCCGAGGCCAGGTGTGCGCCGAGGCGGACTCGGTCGGCGTCGGCGATCCGGACGCCGGAGGGCACCACGTAGTCGACCATGCGCGGGAACTTGTCGACGCCGAACACGGTCACCGGGCCGCGGGCGCGCAGCGCCGCACGCACGTTCTCGAAGCCCTCGACGGCGCACGGGCCCGCCGAGGTCCACACCACGTTCGGCAGCACGCCGAAGATGCCGTCGAGGTTGAGGGTGCGCGGCGCGCACAGCCGCGCCGAAAGCAGGTGCAGGCGCAGGTAGGCGTCCGGGACGCTCGCCGGGGCGGCGTCCAGATCGATCTCGGTGAACACCACATCGAGGACCACTCCACGGTCCTCATCGCTGCCGACGGCGGCCAGCAGCGAGGCGGGGGCGTCCGAATCGTCGGAGACGCCGAGTGCGGGGGACGGGTACCAGACGTCGAGGACGTCTCCGGACAGGGTCGTGGTGGCGAGGCCCCAGCCCCAGGCCGTGCGCGCGGAATTCGTCATGGCGTTCAGCGTACCGGCCGCCGCAGACAGTCCTCGCGGCGGCCGGTACCTGGGGACGATCAGCGCCAGACGACGACGCGCGGATCCTTGCTGAGGTCGACCTCGTACGCGCGGTCGGCCACCTGGGACCGGGAAACGTCACCGGTGAGGCCGAACGCGGTCGCGGTGGCGGTGCCCGTCACCTCGAAGTGGAAGGTGCCGCTGGCGAGCAGGGTGGCCGGGTCCACGGTGGGCGCGAAGTCCGCCCACGGATCGTTGGTCAGCGAGAACCGCACCGAATCGGGAGCGATCTCGACGCCGTCCTCGCTGAAACCGAACGGGCAGTCGGCCGGCCGCGACACCGTCGAGGCCAGGCACTCATCGAAACGGGTCTTCACCGTGCTCAGCACGGCCTCGCGGCCGGCGTCCGACAGCGCGGCGGTCACCGCGATGGTGCCGCCCTCCTGCGCGGGATCGGTGACGACCGCCTGCGTCTGCTCGCCGGTGACGCTGAGGAACTCGCTCGACGCCGCGGCGGTGTAGACGCCCGGGAAGACCGGGTTGACCGTCTCGGTGAGCGAGGCGCCGTTGATGGCGACGCCGGCGACCACGGGCACGCTCAGATCGGCGGTGCCGTCGGCGATTTTCCAGTCCCGGCCGGCCTTGCCGACGATCTGCAGCTGGGTGGAGACCTCGCGATCACCGAGCTTGTAGGTCGCGCGGACGGTCGCCTGGTCGCCGTTCTCCTGAGCGTCGCTCACCTCGATGCCGGTGAGTGGCGCGTCGCGCAGGGACGCCTCCAGGACGCCGCGGGTGAGCAGTGCCGTGTTGGCGGGGCGCTCCGCGAGCGAGTCGAGGGCGGCGTCGGCGTCCGCGGTGGAGAGTGCGGTCAGGTATGTCATCGCCGAATTCTTGATGGCGTTGAGCCGGGCTGTGGTGCTGGTGGAGATCGCGGCCCACGCCACGACGGCGATGAGCACGACCACCAGGAGCGCTGAGCCCGCGATCACGAGCGGACGCCGCGAGCGTTTCGCGGGCTGGTCCTCGGTGGCGGATGCGGGTGGGGCGGGGGTGTCGGCAGGCTCGGGGGTTGCCTTCGACGGGGTGGGATCGGTCTGGTCCACGGTGTCCTCCTCGGGGTCGACCACATGCCATGATGCCATGCCGCGGTGAGCGTGCCTCGCCAGTAGGGTGGCGTGCATGGCGCTTGACCTCACCGCTGACCTGCCCACCCTCCTGCAGCAGATCACCGACATCGAGTCGGTCAGTGGCAACGAAACGGCCCTCGCGGACGCGATCGTCGCGACGCTGGCCGGCCACGCTCACCTCACTATCCACCGCGACGGGGACGCCGTGGTGGCACGCACCGATCTCGGCCGCCCCTCCCGCGTCGTGATCGCCGGGCACATCGACACCGTGCCGGTCGCCGGCAACCTGCCCTCGTGGCGCGAGGGCGACCTGATCTACGGCCGGGGCACCTGCGATATGAAGGGCGGCGTCGCGGTGATGCTGGACGCCGCGGTCGCGCTGAGCGCCCCCCGCCACGACGTCACCTGGATCTTCTACGACCACGAAGAGGTCGAGGCCGCCAAGAACGGTCTCGGACGCCTCGCCCGCACCCGTCCCGACCTGCTCGAGGGGGAGTTCGCGGTGCTGATGGAGCCCACGGGCGCCCGGATCGAGGGCGGCTGCCAGGGGACGCTGCGCTTCGAGGTGACCACGACCGGACGCGCCGCGCACTCGGCCCGCAGCTGGCTGGGTCACAACGCCATCCACGACGCCGGCGCGCTGCTGCGCACCCTCGAGGAATACCGCCCGCGCACCGTCGTGGTCGACGGCCTGGAATACCGCGAGGGCCTCAACGCGGTCGGCATCAGCGGCGGCATCGCCGGCAATGTGATCCCGGACCGGTGCACGATCGTGGTCAACTTCCGCTTCGCGCCCGATCGCAGCGTCGAGGACGCCAAACAGCACTGCCGCGACGTGTTCGCCGGCCACGAACTCGTCTTCACCGACGAGTCACCCGCGGCGCGCCCCGGGCTCGACCTGCCTGCGGCGGCCGAGTTCCTGGCGGCCGTCGGCGGCGAGCCGCGCGCCAAGTACGGATGGACCGATGTGGCGCGATTTTCCGCGCTCGGCATTCCGGCGGTGAACTTCGGCCCGGCCGACCCGGGCAAGGCCCACGCCGACGACGAGTTCTGCCCCGCGACCGACCTGGACATCTGCTCGGCGGCTATCCGCCGCTGGCTGAGCTGAGAAAGGAGACCCCGATGGCTGACAAGGCGAAGGCCGCCGACAAGTCCAAGACCGGCAAGGTGAAGGCGGCCCGCAAGCGCGCCAAGAAGCGCCAGCGCGACCAGTACCAGGGCCCGGTGATCCGCCGCGACGACCAGGTGCAGGAGACCACCACCGATCAGCGGCTGCTGGAGTCGCGCAACGGCGGCGACTGGGTGCACACCGATCCGTGGCGGGTGTTCCGCATCCAGGCCGAGGTGATCGAAGGCTTCGGCACCCTCGCCCCGCTCGGGCCCGCGGTCACCGTGTTCGGTTCGGCACGGACGCCGTCGGATCACCCGTCCTACGATGCCGCGCGCCGACTGGGAACCGCCCTGGTCAACGAGGGGTACGCGGTGATCACCGGCGGCGGTCCCGGGATCATGGAGGCGGCCAACCTGGGCGCACATGAAGCCGGCGGCACCTCGGTGGGTCTGGGCATCGAACTGCCGTTCGAGCAGGGCCTCAACCAGTACGTCAACCTTGGCATCAACTTCCGCTACTTCTTCGTGCGCAAGCTGATGTTCGTCAAGTACGCCCAGGGCTTCGTGGTTCTGCCCGGCGGCATGGGCACCTTCGACGAACTGTTCGAGGCGCTCACCCTGGTCCAGACCCGCAAGGTGACCCGGTTCCCGATCGTGCTGCTCGGCTCCGACTACTGGGGCGGCCTGGTCGACTGGCTGACCGCGACCGTGGCGGAACAGGGATACATCAGCCCCGGTGACCTGCAGCTGTTCCACGTGGTCGACGATGTGGACGAAGCGGTCGCGATCATCCGCAAGCACACCGGGGCGAACTGATGGTCTGGTTCCTGGGATTGTGCGCGTTCGCCGTGCTCGGCCTGGCCGCGCTCGCCGGCAGCGGGCGTTTCGGCGAACTGCCCCCGCCCGTCCACGACACGCCCGTGCTCGACCTGCCCGCGGGGGCGCTGGGCGGGGCCGATCTGCGCGCGCTCCGGTTCGCCAACGGTGTGCGCGGCTACGCCCCCGCGCAGGTGGACGAGGTGCTCGGGCGGCTCGCCGCGCAGTTGGACGCCGCCCAGACGTCCGGGTGGCCGGCGCCGTCGGATGGTCAGGCGGACGCCGGCACCCACGACGACGCTCCGCCCCAGGCGTCCACAGCGGATCGAACGCACGGATTTTGACGTTCTGCGATAATGGACGACGAACGAGTTCTCGCAACCAGGCAGAGAGGGAGAACATGGCAGCAATGAAGCCCCGTACCGGTGAGGGCCCCATCGAGGTCGCGAAGGAGTCCCGCGTCATCGCGATGCGCATTCCCGCCGACGGTGGTGGCCGCCTGGTCATCGAGATGAACGCCACCGAGGCAGCCGAGCTGTTGGAAGCACTCAAGGCTGTGGTCGGCTGAGGTTCCGCCTCGCTCGCAACGTGACGAATCCCCCGGACGCTCGGCGTCCGGGGGATTCGTTCGTGTGTGGGGCTACTTGGCCGTCTTGGCCTTGCGGTGCTCCGCGGCCGCCTTGTACACCTCGACCGTCTCCTGGGCGATCTTCTCCCAGCTGAACTCGTCGATGCAGCGCTGGCGTCCGGCGATGCCCATCGCCTTGGCGCGGTCCAGGTCGCGGGTCAGCTCGTTGACCTTCGCCGCGAACTGCGACTCGAACGCCGCCACGTACTCGGCGTCGCCGGCCTGAGCCGGGTCGTAGGGAACCAGCAGGCCGGTCTCGCCGTCCACGACGACCTCGGGAATGCCGCCGACCGCGGACGCCACGACGGCCGTCTCGCAGGCCATCGCCTCAAGGTTGACGATGCCGAGCGGCTCGTAGATGGACGGGCAGGCGAACACGTCGGCCGCGGTGTTGACCTGGCGGACGGCCTCGCGCGGCAGCATTTCCTGCACCCAGAACACCTTGCCGGGGCGCTCATTGTTCAGCTCGGCGAAGGCCTCGTTGAACTCGGCGGCGATCTCGGGGGTGTCAGGCGCGCCGGCGAGCAGCAGCAGCACCGTGTCGGGATCGAACTGGCGGGCCGCGCGGACCAGGTGGATCAGGCCCTTCTGGCGGGTGATCCGGCCGACGAAGACGACCAGCGGGGAGCCCTGCGGGATGCCCAGCTTCTCCAGCACATCGGTGTTGTGATCGGGCTTGAACTCCTCAGGATCGATGCCGTTCTTCACCACATGGATCCGCTCGGTCTCCACGAACGGGTAGGCGTCCTGGATGTTCTTGATCATGGCTGCGGAGACGGCGATGACGGCGTCCGCGTTCTCGTAGGCGGTCTTCTCGATCCAGCTGGAGACGCGATAGCCGCCGCCCAACTGCTCGACCTTCCACGGTCGGTCGGGCTCAAGGCTGTGGGCGGTGACCACCAGCGGCACGTCCTGGTATTCGGAGGCGACGATGCCCGCGAACTGGGCGTACCAGGTGTGGGCGTGGATGACGTCCACCTCGGGAACGGATGCGGCCATCGACACGTTGGCACCCAGGGTGCGCAGCGCGCCGTTGGCGCCTTCGGGGAAGTCCTCGGCATGAGCCGTCGCGCCTTCGCGAGGCTCGCCCATGCACTGGACGTCGACCGAGTCGGTGAACTTTTCGAGCTGAGGCACCAGCTGCCCCACATGAACGCCGGCGCCGCCGTAGATGTGGGGAGGGTACTCGCGGGTGAAGATCGATACGCGCATGGGCCGATCGTGTCACACATCACTGCGCTCTGCGAGGGATCGCCCCAGACCGTGGGCAGGGCCGCCCTCGTCGTCCACGATTGTCCGGGTTCGATGGCCGAACACGGCCGTTGTGGCCTAGGTTGAGCACATGAGCGATCGACCGAACGTCCTGTCGATTGTCCTGGCCGGTGGCGAGGGCAAGCGGCTGATGCCCCTGACTGCCGACCGGGCCAAGCCGGCGGTTCCCTTCGGCGGAACCTACCGCCTTATCGACTACGTCTTGTCCAACCTGGCGAACTCTGGCCTGACCAAGATTGCGGTACTCACCCAGTACAAGTCGCACTCTCTGGATCACCACATCGCCCAGACCTGGCGCATGTCCACGTTGCTTGGCAGCTTCGTGGCCACCGTCCCGGCGCAGCAGCGCACCGGCAAGCAGTGGTACATGGGCAGCGCCGATGCCATCTACCAGTCCCTGAACCTGATCACCGATCAGGATCCCGACTACGTCGTCGTGTTCGGGGCCGACAACATCTACCGGATGGATGTGGACGCCATGATGGCGGCGCACATCGCCTCCGGGGCGGAGTGCACCGTCGCGGGCATCCGCGTGCCGCGCTCCGAGGCGTCCGCTTTCGGCATCATCGACGCTGCCGACGACGGCCGCATCCTCCAGTTCCTGGAGAAGCCGGCCGACCCGCCCGGTCTGCCCGACAGCCCCGATGAGTCCTTCGCGTCCATGGGCAACTACATCTTCACCCGCAAGGCGTTCGTGGAGTGCCTGCAGGCCGACGCCGAGGACGACAGCTCCAAGCACGACATGGGCGGCAACATCGTGCCGTTCTTCGTGAACAAGGGCCAGGCCAACGTCTACGACTTCACCAAGAACAATGTGCCCGGCTCCACCGAGAAGGACCGCAACTACTGGCGCGACGTCGGCACCATCGACGCCTACCACGCGGCCCACATGGACTTGGTGAGCGTCGACCCCGACTTCAACCTGTACAACCGCAAGTGGCCGATCTTCACCCAGCAGGCGCAGGCGCCGGGCGCGAAGTTCACCTTGCGCGGCACGGCCGAGGATTCGATCGTGTCGGCGGGTTGCATCATCTCCGGCGGCGATGTCGACCGCTCGGTGCTGTCGCCCAACGTGGTGGTCGACAAGTGGGCGAAGGTAGAGGAGTCGGTCATCTTCTCCGGCGTCAAGGTGGGCCGTAACGCGGTCGTGCGCCGCGCGATCCTCGACAAGAACGTCGTCGTCGAGGACGGGGCCGAGGTCGGTGTCAACCATGATCACGATCGCGCCCGTGGCTTCGATGTCTCCGAGGCGGGCGTGACCACCGTCAGCAAGGGCGGACGCGTCACCGTCTGAGACTCCCATATCAAAGGCCCCGGGGATTCGTCCCCGGGGCCTTTGATATGGGACGGTGCGGCACGCGACGCGTGGCCGCGGCGGCGTCCGTTGCCGGCGGTGGTCAGGCGCGGCGCGCCACCAGCAGTCCCTGGCCGACCGGCAGCAGCACGGGGGTCAGGTCTTCGGAGTCGGCCACGGCCGTCAGCGCCTCGCGGATGATCACCGTGTCGTCGTCGGTGTTGGCGGCGTCGGCCACCTTGCCGTCGGCCAGCGCGCGGTGGATGGCGAGCAGGCCGCCTGGGCGCAGCAGGCGCAGCGCCGCCTCGACGTACTCCACGTATTCCAGGGGATCGCCGTCGATCAGCACCAGATCGTAGACGCCGTCGCTCAGCTTGGGCAGCACCTGCAGCGCCTCGCCGGCGATCAGCCGGGCGCGGCGGGGCGCGATCCCGGCGCCGGCGAACACGGTGCGCGCCGCGGCCTGGTGCTGCGGCTCGATGTCGATGGAGGTGAGAATGCCGTCGGCGACCATGCCCTCCAGCAAGGCCAGCCCGGACACACCCGTGCCGGTGCCCACCTCGACGACCGCGCGCGCGCCGATCAGCTCGGCGAGGAAGCGGAGCAGGGTGGCGGTGCCGGGGGAGACGGGCTGGATTCCCAACTCGGCGGACGCCGCGCGCGCCTGGCGGGCGTCGTCGCTCTCGGGGATGAAAGCCTCGGCGTAAGCGGCCGAGGCGGATACGGCGGAGGCCGGCTGCTTGTTCGGTGCAGGGTTCACGCGGCAAGCCTACAGCGGGCGCCGCCGGTGGGGTGGCCTAGACTGTCGCTCATGGCTCATGCTCCTTTTGGACGGCTCATCACGGCCATGGTGACGCCGTTCTCCTCCGATTGTTCTCTCGATCTGGATCAGGCACGCCGGCTAGCGGCCTACCTCGTGGACGAACAGGGCAACGACGCGCTGGTGATCAACGGGACGACCGGCGAGTCGCCGACGACCAACGACGAAGAGAAGCTGGCGCTGCTGCGCGCCGTCAAGGCCGAGGTCGGTGATCGCGCCAAGGTGATCGCGGGCGTGGGCACCAACGAGACCGCCGCGACGATCCAACGCTGCCGCGACGCCGAAGAGGCCGAGTGCGACGGCGTCCTCGTCGTGACGCCGTACTACAGCAAGCCGCCGGCCGACGCGCTGCTCGAGCACTTCCTGATCGTCGCCGACTCCACGCAGCTCCCGGTGATGCTGTACGACATTCCCGGTCGCTCGGCCATCCCGATTCCCGAAGACACCATCATCGAGCTCGCGCGCCACCCCCGCATCGTGGCGGTCAAGGACGCGAAGGGTGACCTGGTCAGTTCCGCGAAGGTGATGGCGGCCACCGACCTGGCCTACTACTCCGGCGACGACGCCGTGACGCTGCCCCTGATGTCGGTCGGCGGTGTCGGCGTGGTAGGCACCTCGACGCACTTCACCGGTGCGGCGACCCGCGAGTGGATGGACCTGCTCGCGGACGGTGCGCGTAGTGACGCTCTGGCCCTCTACCGGCGACTGCTCCCGGTCTACACCGGTGTGTTCGCGACCCAGGGATGCATGCTGGTCAAGGCAGGCCTCGCGGCCCGCGGCTTCGGCCCGGCGGCGCTGCGTCGTCCGCTCAAGCCCGCCACCCCGGTGCAGGCGCGCGCCTTCGTGCAACTCCTGGAGGCGGCCGGCCTGTAGGCCCGGCCACCTCACACCCACCCCCCCGGGAGTCACCCTGTGAACATGTCCATGTCGGAGATCATCGGCCTGGTGATCCTCGCGATCATCGTGTTCGGTCCCGAGAAACTGCCCGAACTGGCGCGTAAGGCGGCGCGCATCCTGGCCTACCTGCGCCGCGTCGGCAACGACGCGCGCGGTCAGCTGCGCAAGGAACTGGGGCCCGAATACGACGACATCCGGCTGTCCGACCTCAACCCGAAGAACCTGGTCGCCCGGCACCTGCTCTCGACCGAGGAGGTGTCGGATCTGCGCCAGATCCGCGACGAGGCGATGGCCGAGGGGCGGATCATGAAGGACGCGCTCGACGAGGCCGCGGGCGTCCCCGACGGGGGAACGGCCTTCTCGGCCACGGTCTCGGCGCAGGATTCACCGATTGTTCGCTTCGACCCCGAGGCGACCTGATTCCCGTGCGCTAACCTTCGATGGTGAGCGGAACCGCTGCCTCGATCTTCGTTTCGCGCATCAAAGGCCTGCCCGTCCTCGACGCCAGTGGCGATCAGGTCGGTAAGGTGCGCGACGTCGTCGTCCAGAACCGGATCAACGCCAGGCCACCCCGGGTGAAAGGCCTGGTGGTGGAGTTGTTGCGCCTGAGACGGGTCTTTCTGCCGATGGAACGGGTGCGCTCGATCGACGGCCAGCAGGTGATCATCGCCGGTGTGGTGAACACGATCGTGTTCCAGCGCCGGGAAGCCGAACGGCTCGTCGTGTCCGATCTGTTCGACAAGCGCGTCGACCGCCCGGGTGCGGCGCCGGCGTCCATCTTCGACGTGGCGATATGCCAGACCCGAACCCGCGCCTGGGAGGTGAGCGAGGTCGCGCTCAAAGAGGTCACCAGCCGCTCGCCGTTCTCACGGGGCCATGTCGTCGTCGTCGACTGGAACGAGGTGCCCGACTTCTTCGGGGTGTCCGGGCAGGGCACCGCGCAGGTGCTCGCCGAACTGGCCGAGATGAAGCCCGCCGACATCGCCCGCGAACTGCACGAGATGAGCCCCGAGCGCCGGGCCAGCGTGGTCGCCGCGCTCGACGACGAGATGCTCGCCGAGGCATTGGAGGAGATGCCCGAGGCCGAGCAGGTGCGCGTCATCGTCGCGCTCGACACCGAGCGTGCCGCCGACATCCTCGAAGAGATGGATCCCGACGACGCGGCCGACCTGATCGCCGAACTCGCCCCGGAGCTCGCCGAGACGCTGCTGGAGCGGATGGAGCCCGAGGACGCCGCGGACGTCCGCACCCTGCTCAACTATGACGCCGCGACCGCCGGCGGCCTGATGACCCCCGAACCCGTCGTGCTCGGCCCGGACGCCACCGTCGCCGACTGCCTCGCCGAACTGCGGGTCGAGGAGGTGACGCCGGCGCTGGCGGCCCTGGCGTTCATCTGCCGCCCGCCCTTGGACACGCCCACCGGCCGCTATGTGGGCGCCATCCACATCCAGCGCCTGCTGCGCGAACCGCCGTCGCTGCTGGCGGCCTCGCTGGTCGACTCGGGCATCAAACCGTTGCGCCCGGACGCCGACGTCGCGCTGGTCAGCCGCTATTTCGCCACCTACGACCTCGTCTGCGCGCCCGTCGTCAACGACAAGGGCCAACTCGTCGGCGCGGTCACCGTGGACGACGTGCTCGACCACATCCTGCCCGCCGACTGGCGGCGGCTCCAGCTCGCGGAGGGAGTGAGCGATGGCGCGACCGTCTGATCGCCTCAACACGCCCGGGCGCCGCACCACCTGGTTGCCGCGCTTCAAGCTGCGCGAGGACGCCTTCGGCTCGTTCGCCGAAGGGTTCGCCCGCTTCATGGGCACGGCCAGCTTCCTGTTCTGGATGACGGTGTTCATCGTCGCCTGGATCGTGATCAACAACATCTGGCCGGGCATGTTCTCCGATCCGTTCCCGTACATCTTCCTCACCTTGTTGCTGTCATTGCAGGCGTCCTATGCGGCGCCGTTGATCCTGCTCGCGCAGAACCGGCAGGAGGCGCGCGACCGGGTGACCACTGAGAACGACCGCCGGGTCGCCGCCCAGTCACGCGCCGATATGGACTTCCTGGCGCGCGAGCTCGCCAGCCTGCGGATGCGGATCAACGACATGCCGACCCGCGACTTCCTGCGCGGCGAGCTGCGCGATCTGCTGGAGGAGCTCAACCGCGACGACGACGGCGACGAGGACCAGACTCCCCCCGGGCGGCGCCGCGCCGCTCGGTAGAGTGGCCCCTATGTCTGAGACGAATCTGGTCCAAGCTGTCTGGGACGTGCTCGCGCGCGTCAACGACCCCGAGATCCACCGCCCGATCACCGAACTGGGCATGGTGGAGAAGGTCGAGGTCGACGAGACCGGCCAGGCGTTCGTCAAGGTGCTGCTCACCATTACCGGGTGTCCCATGCGCGGCACGATCGAGCACGACGTGCACGCCGCCCTGCAGGGTGTGGAGGGCCTGACCGGGCTCGAACTCGAGTTCGGCGTGATGAGCGACGAGCAGCGCTCGGCGTTGAAGACCCAGCTGCGCGGCGGCGTCCGGGAGCGCGAGATTCCGTTCAGCCGTGACGGCAACCTCACCCAGGTGCTGCTGATCGCCTCCGGCAAGGGCGGCGTCGGCAAATCGTCGGTGACGGTCAACCTCGCCCAGGCGATCGCGGCGCGCGGCAAGAAGGTGGGCATCCTGGACGCCGACATCTACGGCCATTCCATCCCGCCCATGCTCGGCATCGCCGACGCCGACGTGACCGGCATCGACGACATGATCCTGCCGGTGACGGTGAGCGGCATGAAGGTGATCTCGGTCGGCATGCTCAAGCAGTCCCGCGAGCAGGTGATCGCCTGGCGCGGGCCGATCCTCGACCGCGCCCTGCAGCAGTTCCTCGCCGATGTGTACTGGGGTGATCTGGACTACCTGCTCGTCGACCTGCCTCCGGGCACCGGCGACGTCGCGATGAGCCTGGGCACCAAGCTGCCCAACGCCGAGGTGATCGTGGTGACCACCCCGCAGCAGGCGGCCGCCGAGGTCGCCGAGCGGGCCGGCACGATGGCGTCCATGGTGGAGCAGAAGGTGCTCGGTGTCGTCGAGAACATGGCCTACCTCGACTTCACCGCCCCCGACACCGGCCACACCTACCGGATCGACCTGTTCGGCTCCGGCGGTGGCGCGCGCGTGGCCGAGGCGCTGACCTTGCGCCTGGGTTATGAGGTGCCGCTGCTGGCCGAAGTCCCGCTGGACGCCGAGATGAGCGTCGCCGGCGACTCCGGCGTCCCGTTGGTGGCCACCGACGCCTCGCGTCCCGCCGCCGCCGCGTTGGACGAGTTGGCCGAGCGCCTGATCGCCCGCAAGCGCGGCCTGGCCGGCCGCAAACTCAGCCTGATGGTGAACTGACGCGCTTTTCGCGCTGCCTTCACGACGCCTTGTCCGCCCGCGCGCACGATCTGCACCGTCGCGCACGAGTTGGACGGCCGCATTGCGGCCCGCCGCGCTCTTGCGCACGAGTTGCACGGTTGCGCACGAAATCTCGTCGGCAAGCGTGCAACTCGTGCGCGTGAGGGCGCGGAGGGCATCCGGATGCCTGTGGATGATGGCGACACGGCCTGGCGAGTTATCCACATCTGCTCAGATCGCTCTCGTCAGGTGGTTCCTGATGTGGTGGAGTCCTGCCATGCAGGACCTCAGCCCCAGGACACTGACCCAGCTTCGAGCCGAAGGATGGTCGACGCGGCGGGTCGCGCAGGCCGTCCGTGACGGGCAGTTGATCAGGCCCACCTACGGCATGTACGCCGCCGCGACCAAGGTGACCGACGCCGACGCCCACCTGAATCGCGCCCGCGCGATCCTCATGCGGCAGTCGGCCTCGGCGGTGCTGTCGCATACGTCCGCCGCGGTGGCGCACGGGTTGCCGCTGCCGCAACGCAACCCGGCAACCGTGCATTTCACCGTGGCGCCGCCGGTGCGCGGACGCCGACGACCGGGGTATCAGGCGCATGGCGCCGCCCTTGACGCGGACGAGGTGGTGTCGATGCACGGAATCCTGGTGACCTCGTTGGAACGCACAGTCATCGACGTGATGCGGTCGTCGCCGTACCTGTGGGCGGTGATCGCTGCCGACTGGGCGCTCAACCAGGGTGTGTCGCGCGAGGCGATGCTGTCGTATGCCGATGAGCATCCGGGTTGTCACGGGGTTCCGGTGCTGCGGCAGGCGGCGTTGTTCGCCGACATCGGTGGGAAGTCTCCGGCGGAGTCGGCCAGCCGGGTCTCGATCGCGCGTGCGGGCTTGCCCGCACCCGTGCTGCAGTTCGAGGTGATGAGTCCCTACGGGTGGGAGGCCACCTCCGATTTTGCCTGGCTGGACCAGGGCGTGGTCGGTGAGGTGGACGGCAAGTCCAAGTACGGACGATTGCTGCAACCGGGGCAGACGGCGGAGGAGGCGATCATGGCGGAGAAGGCGCGGGATGAACGCATCCGGCAGGCCGGATGGTGGCCGGTCCATTGGGATTGGGCGACCGCGTTCACCCCGTCCGCCCTGGCGATCCTGGTCCGGGGCGCCTTCGAGGATCCGGCGGCGCGGCGGATCAGGCATCGGTCATGCTGATCACGACCGCGGAGCCTCGTGCGCACGAGTTGCACCGTTGCCGACGAGATCTCGTGCGTAACGGTGCAACTCGTGCGCAAGGGCTGACGGGACGCGGAGGGGGTCAGGGGGTCTCGATCGCGAAGGTGACCGGGGTGCCCAACTCGATGGTGCGCGAGACCGTGCAGTCGCGGTCATGGGACGCCTTCACCGCGGGGGCGATGCGGGCGCGGGCCTTGTCGCCGTCCGGGCCCTCGGGGAAGCGGAGCCGGAACCTCACCTGCAGGCCGGTCATGTGGTTGCCGCCCTCGGCGGACTTGGTGCCCGAGGCGACCACCTCGAAGACCTCGGGCTCGGCGCGGCGTCCGGTCATCACGTCGACGTCGACCGAGGTGCAGCCGGCCAGGGCGGCCAGCAGGAGTTCGACGGCGGAGAAGTTGCCGTCGCCGTTCACGGTAAGGGCGGCGCCGCGTCCGTTGCTGGCCTGGTAAACGCCTTCGCTCACCCGGGTCAGGGTCACGGCGTGGGTCGGTGTATCCGTCATGGGGCCATCATGCACGCCGCGACGATGGGTGGGAATGTCCCACCCGGCGACTAGGCTGGACGCATGACTTCTCCGACTCGTCCCGCCCGGGTGCGGCGCACGGTGCTGGCCGTGCCCGGGTCGTCCGACCGGTTCATCGCGAAGGCACGCGGGCTCGAGGTGGACGCCTTGTTCCTCGATCTGGAGGACGCCGTCGCTCCGCCGGTGAAGGCCGAGTCGCGGGCGCGCATCGTGGATGCGCTCAACTCTGGCGAAGGGTTCGCCGCGGCCACCGTCACGGTGCGGGTCAACGACTGGTCGACGCCGTGGACGTTCCGCGACGTCGTCGACGTCGTCTCGGGCGCCGGCGCGCGGATCGACTGCCTGGTCATGCCGAAGGTGACGCGCGCGTCCGAGGTGAAGGCGCTCGACCTGCTGCTCACCCAGGTGGAGCACGAGGCTGGCCTTCCGCTGGGCAAGATCGGGCTCGAGGTGCAGATCGAGGACGCCCTCGGTCTGCTGCACGTCGCCGAGATCGCGGGCTCCTCGCCACGCCTGGAGTCGCTGGTCTTCGGTCCGGGTGACTTCATGGCGTCGATGGGTATGGGTGGCCTCAACGTGGGCGCGCAGCCGGCGGGGTATCCCGCGGACGCGTTCCACCATGTGCTGATGTCGATCCTGGTCGCCGCTCGCGCGCACGGCCTGCAGGCGATCGACGGCCCGTTCGTGGCGATCCGCGACACGGCCGGTTTCGAGGCGTCCGCGGCGCGCTCTGCGGCGCTCGGCTACGACGGCAAATGGGTACTGCACCCCAATCAGGTCGAGCCCGGTAATGCCGCCTACACCCCGGTGTCCGCCGACTTCGCGCGCGCCCAGCGCATCATGGACGCCTACGCCGCCGCCACCTCGCTGGCCGGCGGAGCGACGGGCGCGATCGTGGTCGATGACGAGATGGTCGACGAAGCAGGCGTGAAACTCGCCTCCGCGCTGCTGGCGCGGGGGATCGCCGCCGGTCTGGCGGCAGGAAAGGACGCATCATGACCCAGCAGGGCTTCAACGCGGACAACACCAACCAGGGCTTGTTCAAGCTGGAGTATCCGCAGACGCTCGGCGTCTACGGTTCCTACCCGGACGCCCAGAAGGCGGTCGACTTCCTCGCCGACCAGAACTTCCCTGTGTCGAACCTGGCCATCGTGGGTACCGACCTGCGGCTGGTCGAACGGGTGACCGGACGCCGCACCTGGGGCACGGTGCTGGGACAAGGGGTGATGAGCGGTCTGTCGACGGGCTTCATCGTGGCCATTTTCATGATGATCCTGTTCCCGAGCGAGAACTTCCTGGGCCAGTTGCTCACCGCTTTGGTGATCGGCGTCGTGATCGGGTTGCTGTTCGCCGTCCTGGGGTACGCGGTGAGTCGTGGCCAGCGCGATTTCACCTCCGTCAGCCAGACGATCGCCACCAAGTACGAGATCCTGTGCGAACACAAAGTCGTGGCCCAGGCCCGCGAGATGCTCGCGAAGGCGCCCGGGGCACGGGCGGCGCAGTTCGGGCCGAACATGACTCCCGGCGGTCTGCCGCCGCAGCCCGCACAGCCGCAGGCCGGTTACCCGGCGGGGGGCTACGGCCAGCCGGGCGGGTACGGCCAGCCGGGCGGGTACGGGCAGGGTGGTTACGGTCAGGGACCGTACGGGCAGCCGGGTTACGGCCAGCCGCCTCACCCGCAGCCGGGCGGCTATCCACAGCAGAGCTACCCGCAGCAGCCGGCCGCTCCCCAGCAGCCGGCCGCCGCGCCGCAGCCGAAGGACGATCAGGCGTCCAGCATCGACCCCGACAAGAACTCGGAGTAGGCCGGCAGGTCGAGCTGGCCCGAGCCGGACACGCCGATCAGGATCACCGGGCTGGCGCCGTCCTCGGTCGCCTTGCGGGCCTGATCGAGGGCGCCCGCGATGGCGTGGCAGGACTCCGAGGCGGGCACGATGCCCTCGGCGCGGGCGAACTCCACGCCGGCGGCGAAGGCGGCCCGCTGCTTGACGGCGATCGCCTCGATCAGACCCTCGTGGTAGGCGTGGCTGACCAGCGGCGCCATGCCGTGGTAGCGCAGACCGCCGGCGTGCACCGGGTCGGGCACGAACTCGGCGCCGAGGGTGTACATCTTCAGCAACGGCGTCATGCCCGAGGCGTCCCCGAAGTCGTAGCGGTACTCGCCCTGGGTGAGCGAAGGAGCCGCGGCGGGCTCACAGGCGATGATCCGGGTCGACGCTCGGCCTTCGATGTTCTCGCGCAGGAACGGGAAGGCGATGCCGGCCAGGTTCGATCCGCCGCCGGCGCACGCGAACAGGTAGTCGGGAGCCTTCTCGCCGAACTTCTCCAGCTGCTTGAGCGCCTCCAAGCCGATCACGCTCTGGTGCAGGGTGACATGGTTGAGCACCGAGCCGAGCGCATAGGACGCCCCCGAGTCCTTCGCGGCCTCCTCGACGGCCTCCGAGATCGCCATGCCGAGGCTGCCCGGAGTGCCGGGGAACTTCGCCTGCAGGGCGCGTCCGGCATCGGTGCGGTCGGACGGGCTCGGGGTGACGGTCGCGCCGAAGGTCTCCATCAGCATCCGCCGGTACGGCTTGGACTCGTAGGTGTTGCGCACCTGCCACACGTCGCAGGTCTGGCCGAAGATCTGGGTGGCGAACGCGAGCGCCGAGCCCCATTGGCCCGCACCGGTCTCGGTGGTGATCCGCATCCGGCCCTCGAGCGCGTTGTAGTACGCCTGGGGCACCGCCGAGTTGGTCTTGTGCGACCCGACCGGGGATTCGCCCTCGTACTTGTAGTAGATCTTCGCGGTCGTGCCGAGTGCCGCCTCGAGGCGGTGGGCGCGGTGCAGCGGCGCCGGACGCCACAGCTTGTAGATGTCGCGCACCGGCTGCGGGATCTCGATCCAACGCTCGGTGGACGCCTCCTGCGCGATCAGCCCCATCGGGAACAGCGCAGCCAGATCATCGGGCTGCAGCGGCTCCTTCGTGCCCGGATGCAAGGGCGGCGGCGGGGGAGTCGGGAAGTCGGCGACGATGTTGTACCAGTGCGTCGGGATGTCGTCCTCATCGAGGAACACCTTGGTGGGTTCAGCCATGACCGCACTCTAGAACGATCTCGCCCTCATCGGAGGGCGACGCGTCTAGGCGATCCACGCCCCACTGCGATTCAGGTGATACCAGGTGCCGTGCACGCGGATCCATCCGGTGGCCATCGCCCCGCTCGCGGGGTCGAGGTAATACCAGTGCTGGCCGTCGTGGAGCCATCCGGTGGCCATCGCCCCGCCCGGATGCAGGTAGTACCAGGTGCCATGATCGTTCAGCCAGCCGGTGGCCATGGCGCCGCTGGAGTTCAGGTAGTACCAGTGCCAGCCGTCCTTCACCCACCCGGTCGCCATCAGGCCGTCGGATGCTAGGTAGTACCAGCTGCCCTGGTCGAGCAGCCATCCGGTATGCAGGACGCCGGGTGCGGCGTAGCAGAACCAGTGACCAGGACCGGCCTCCACCCAGCCCCGTCGCGGCGCGGGCATCAGGCTCGCCCCCGCGGCAGGCTTGTCCACGAGCACGACCTGGATCGCCTCGATCGCCTGGGTCGCCCCCGCCAGTCCGGTCTCTTGGCCGTTCTTGACCCAGTCCAGCCAGCCCATCGAGTGGGTCCGGACCCGGTAGTGCAGGTCATAGCGGGAGGTGAGGCCTCCGGTCAGCCGGATCCTGATGGCCTGCAGATCCGCGCCGCCGGGGTTTCCGACCGTCGTGCCGGCCGGCTTCCACCCCACCCAGCCGCCGCCGGCCACGCGGGCGTCCGCCTCGACTGACCCGGCGACCACCGTGCCCTGGGCACCCGGAAGCAGGGCGAGCGTGAACGCCTCCAGGTCGCGGCCCTCCCGGTTGCCCTGCATGGCACCGGACGAGTGGGCCGGGCTCCACCGTCCTGCTTCGGTGAACACCGATGAGGTGAGCACCGGACGCGACGGGTCGCCGTAGACGGCGTCCAGGAATGCGGACCGGGCCGAGGCCCACGCCCGCAGTTCGTTCACCGCCTGGGCGTGGGAGGCGACCGGCGTCGGCCAGTTCAGCGAGTTCGGCCACACCGTGAAGTTCTCGTTCGCCGCCGTCGATATCTGGGCGGCGGTGGGGGCGATGGACGCCGTGGCGGAGGCGATCGCCTGCCGTCCGATCCGGTCGTACTCGGTATGGATGCGGCGGATGAACTGCGGGTGCCGGAACAGCTGGACGTACCAGTCGTTGGCCGGCGCCGATCCGTACCAGTCCGCGTTCACCACGGAATAGGACCATGGCAGGATGCGATCCGGGTCGCCATAGCCGCCCATGGAAAGGTCGTAGTCCCAGGCCGGTCCGGCGTGGAGACGATCGTCAGGGCCGTCCTTGTAGAAGAAGCGCGAGGACCGGGAGGCGTCGATGTCACCGGTGAACTCGTCGAGAAGATAGAAGCGGGCGAAGGAATCGACGTCGATCAGCGACGCGATGGTGTTCCAGTCGGGTTTGTCGACGTGCAGGGCGCGATCGAGGGTCGTGATCGTCTGCTGGATGTCGTTCCAGCCCCGGCGCACGTCGGCGTCCATCACGTGGTCGTCATCGACCTCGCCCACCTGGTCCTTGAGGACGAACTCGGTTCTGGAGGCAGCCGAGGTGAAGCGCAGCGCCGGCGGTTCCAGATGCGCCCAGATGTTGTCGAGTTCCACCAGGATTCCCGCGGGATCGGAGAGCTCCAGCCGGTTCTCGCCGACCTCGATCTTCTCGGTGATCTGGTAGAGCCCGAGCTTGTGCCCGTTGACGACGAGGTTGACGTGACGCGATTCGTGAGGGGTACCTGCCAGGCGGAGCCCGTTGGCCACCGACAGGGCCGTGTGGTTGCGCAGCAGGCTGGCCTCGGCATGGTTGGCCAGGAGCACCCAGGCCTTGGCCTTGGGCATCCCCAGCACCGAGGTCTTCTTCGGGAACTTGATCTGGTACGGCTTCTTCGGCCAGGTCCAGCTGGTGTTTCCGCGTCCCTTGAACTCGACGGCGGTGGAGGCGAGATTGTGCGCCGGATCGGCCGCGCCAACGATCGACGTGACCGAGGGCCACGTGACCTCCTTGTCCCGGTGCACGTCGGCGAGTTGGCCGCGGTCCATGGTGATGCTGAGCGTGGGGACGCCGCCGGTGGCCGCCGCGGCTGCCACCGGTGCGCCTGCGGGCCCAGCCGCGGCGACTTCGGCAGCGGCCGGTGCGACGGACGCGCAGGCCACCATGAGCCCGACGACGCACGCGAGCAGGTACCTCCATGCCTGGCTGGGGAAAGACGGACGTGCGGCGGACCGAGGTCCGCCGGTGTGCTGTGGCGGCGAAATCGCCATGGACGATGCTCCGATCGTGCGCCCGGACGCGTGACGCTCAAGGGTTCCGCGCCCGCGTCTCGAGCCTAGACCGCGGGTGTCGCCCTGGTTGCCCGATGACGCAAATGCCGACGCTTATCCGGCGCGCCGCTACCCCCGCAGGCCGGCCATCCAGGCCTGCACGGCGTCCGCCTCGCGCGGGAGCGCCGCTGACAGGATCACGGGGTCGCCGTCGGTGATCACGATGTCGTCCTCGATCCGGACGCCGATGCCGCGCAGTTCCTCGGGCACCAGCAGATCGGTGGAGCGGAAGTACAGGCCCGGTTCGACGGTGATGCACATGCCTGGGCGCAGGGTGCCCTGGCGGTAGAACTCGTTGCGGGCCTGCGCGCAGTCGTGCACGTCGATGCCGAGGTGGTGCGAGGTGCCGTGCACCATCCAGCGCCGGTGCTGGCCGCCACGGGCCGGGTCGAGGGATTCCTCGACCGATACCGGCAGCAGGCCCCAGGCATGCAGGTGCTCGGCGATCACCCGGATCGCCGCGTCGTGCACCGCGTGGAAAGTGGCGCCCGCGCGCGCCGCCGCGATGCCGGCGTTCTGTGCGGCCAAGACCGCGTCATACACCCGGCGCTGCGGTTCGGTGAACGTGCCGCTGACCGGCAGCGTCCGGGTGACATCAGCGGTGTAGAGGCTGTCGAGTTCGACGCCCATGTCGAGCAGGATCAGGTCGCCGTCGTGCAGGTCGCCGTCGTTGCGGATCCAGTGCAGCGTGTTGGCGTGATCGCCGGAGGCGCAGATGCTGCCGTAGCCGACGTCGTTGCCGAGGTGGCGGGCGTGCAGGGCGAACACGCCCTCGCACCAGCGCTCGCCGCGCCCTTGGGCGACCGCCGTGGGCAGGTCGGCCGCCACCGCCGCGAAGCCGGCCGCGGTCGCGTCGCAGGCGCGCTGCATCTCGGCGAGCTCGAAGTCGTCCTTGATCAGGCGCAATTCCGACAGCATCCGTTCCAGCTCACGGTCGGACGCCTCCAGGGCGTCGGTCTCGACCGGGCCGCCGGCGCGGCGCATCTGGTCCAGCAGGCGGGTGAGCTGCTCATCGGCGTCCCGGACGATCCGCGCCCCGATCCGGTCGCTGCCGGACGCCAGCGCTTGCGTCAACTCGCCGATCGGGCGGCAGTCCAGGCCGGTGCGCGCGGTCATCTCGTCGAGCGAATCCCGGTGCCCGACCCACATCTCGCCGTAGCGGGCATCGGCGTAGAACTCGCGGTCGGTACGGGGGGCGCGGGGCTTGAAGTAGAGGGTGGCGGCATGCCCGGACGCCGTCAGTTCGCTCGGCTGCCCGGTGAAGGTCGGCTCCAGCACCAGCACGGCGTCCGGCTCGCGATCCGAGCCCAGGCCGGTGAGGTGCGCGAACGCCGAGTGCGCGCGGAACCGGAAGTCGGTGTCATTGGAGCGCACCTTCAACCCGCCCGCCGGGATCACCAGGCGCTCGCCCGGGAAGGCGGCGCTCACCGCGTCCCGGCGTGGCTGGGTGTGATCGGCGGCGGGCAAGCGCGGCGGAAGGCCCGGGTAGGGTGCCCAGCCGGTGGGAATGAAGTCGATGAAGGCCTGTGAGAACCCCGGCGTGCGCGGCTCGGCAGTTTCGACGGGCGCGGCCTCGGGCTGCGCGGCGGGCTTGTCGTGCATGCTGATCCCCCTCATCGGTGATGCAGCGATGCTACTCCCCGCCGTCGCGTCAGCTGTTCCAGCGCAGGACCGCCCACGACTCTTTCTCGCGGCCGAGCACCGAAACCGACGCCGTCTCGACGGGGAACGCCTGGCCGAAGATCAGCGGGAAATCGAGCCAGCACAACGCCAGCACCCGGCTGGCGTGGCCGTGCCCGAAGCAGATCGCCTTCTCGACGCCTGATTCGCGGACGCGGTGCACGACGCGGGTCAGCCGGGTGCGCACCTGGTCGTGCGTTTCCCCGTTCGGGACGCCGTTGAACCACAGCCTCCAGCCCGGATGGTGCCGCTCGCGGATCTGCTGACTGGTGATGCCCTCGAAGTCGCCGTAGTTCCACTCGGCGAGGTCGTCGGTGACCTCATAGTCGGTGAACCCGGCCAGTTCGGCGGTGCGCCGGGCCCGCAACCGCGGGCTGGACAGCACCAGCCCGAACTCGGACGGATCGAGGCGCTCGCGCAGCGCCTTCGCCTGCTCGACGCCAGTATCGGTGAGGTCGAGGTCGGTGTAAGAGGTGTGCTGCCCGGACTTGCTCCACTCCGTCTGGCCGTGACGGACGAGATACAGGGTCGTCATGGCTGCCATCATGGCAGGATGCGCGTGCTCGCGGAGGGGAAGCCGTCGCGTGCGCCCTGCGGTATCGTGCCGCTGACGCCTGAACCAGGAGGATTCATGAAGGCTGCCGCCGAGGCGCAGCAGAGGCTGCTCGCCCTGCAGGCCGTCGACACCGCGATCGCGCAGCTCGACCACCGCAAGAACACCCTCGACGAGACCGCTCAGGCGCGCGCGCTGCAGGCCCAGCGTGCGCACGCCGCCGAGCGTGTCATCGAGGTGGAGACCCGGGTCTTTGATCTGGAAGCCGACCTCGCCAAGGCGGAGGCCGATCTCGTTCCGGTCCGCGAGCGCCGCGAGCGCAACCAGAAGCGCGTCCAGGACGGCTCGGTGGGCGATCCGAAGGCGCTGCAGGGCCTGCTCGCCGAGATCGACCATCTCGGACGCCGCATCAGCGAGCTCGAGGACGCCGAATTGGACGCGATGCAGGAGTTGGAGGACGCCCGCGAACTCGCGGCCGAGGCGGTCGCGGCGAAGGGCGTCATCGAGGACGAGATGCGCGCCGTGCTCAAGGTGCGTGAAGAGAAGCTCACCGAGATCGCCGCCGACCGTGGACGCCGTGAGGCCGAGCGCGACGCCATCGCCGCCGCGCTGCCGCCGGAACTGCTGTCGCTGTACACCCGGATCGCCCAGAAGGCGGGCGGCGTCGGTGCCGCGCTGCTGCGCGGCGGACGCTGTGGCGGCTGTCAACTGGAGGCCAACTCCGCCGATCTGACCCGCTACCGCGAGGCCGCCTCCGATGAGGTGCTGCGCTGCGAGGAATGCAACCGCATCCTCGTCCGCACCGAGGAATCCGGCCTGTAACCGTGCCGTCTGCGCAGCTGGCCGGTGTGGTCCCCAGCCCGATCCGGGACGGCATTCAGCGGCTGCGCGCGTCGTTGCACATTCCGGACGCCTTTTCCGCCGAGGTGGAGGCCGAGGCCGCGCGGGCGGCGTCCGCTGTGGTGCTGCCCGAACTGGACCGCACCGATCTCGCCTTCGTCACGATCGACCCCGAAGGGGCCACCGACCTCGACCAGGCGCTGTGCCTGGAGCGCGACGGCGACGGCTACGTGGTTTGGTACGCGATCGCCGATCTGGCCTCGTTCGTGACACCGGGCGGGGCGGTGGACCGCGAGGCCCATGCCCGCGGGGTCACCCTGTACTCGCCCGCGGGCCGCACGCCGCTGCACCCGCCCGTGCTCAGCGAGGACGCGGCGTCCCTGCTCGCCGGGCAGGTGCGGCCCGCGCTGTTGTGGGAGCACCGGCTGGACGCCCGCGGTGAGCGGGTGTCGTCGCGGGTGCGGCGAGCGCGGGTGCGCAACCGGGAACAGCTCAGCTACGCCGGCGTCCAAGCATCGCTGGATGCCGGGACGGCCCCCGAATCCTTGATGCTGCTGCGTGAGGTCGGACGCCTGCGCGAAGCCCTGGAGGCCGAGCGCGGCGGCGTGAGCCTGCCGATCCCCGCGCAGGAGGTCGAGGTCGCCGGCGACTGCTGGGAGCTTGTGCTGCGCTCGATCCTGCCGGTCGAGGGTTGGAACGCGCAGATGTCGCTGCTGACCGGCATGGCCGCGGCCGAGCTGATGCTCGGGGCGAAGATCGGGGTGGTGCGCACGCTGCCGCCGGCCCCCGCCGACGGTGTGGCGCGACTGCGCCGGATCGCGCGCGGCCTGCGGATCTCCTGGCCGGCGTCGATGGGCTATCCGGAGTTCGTTCGCAGCCTGGACGCCGCCCACCCGCAGCATCTGGCGATGCTGAATGCCTGCACGTCGCTGTTCCGCGGTGCCGGGTATGCCGCCTTCGACGGTGAGCTGCCCGAGCAGCCGCTGCACGGGGCGATGAACGCCGCCTACGCGCACTGCACCGCGCCCATTCGCCGCCTGGCCGACCGCTACGCCGGCGAGATCTGCGTGGCGATCTGCGCCGGACGGCCGGTGCCGGACTGGGTGCGCGCCGCCCTGCCTGCATTGCCCGCGACGATGGAGGGCGATCTTCGCCGCTCCAACGCCTACGAGCGCGGCATCGTCGGTCTGGTCGAAGCGCTGGCCCTGAGTGGGCGCATCGGCGAGACGTTCCGCGGCACGGTGGTCGATTGGCGCGATTCCGGACGCGGCGAGGTGCAGCTGGAATCTCCCGCCGTGACCGCCCCGCTGGTCGGCGGCACCCCCGCCCTGGGTGCGGAGATCGATGTCGTCTTGATCAAGGCGGACCTGACCACGGGCGAGGTCGAGTTCGTTCCGGAGGTCGTGGCCGAACTGGGCATCGATCCCGACGGTGAGTGACGAAGCACGGCGTCCGGTAGTGTTGGCTGCTGGACGAGTCGGCCGGGTGATCGCGGCACCGTGAGGTGCTGAGGAAAGTCCGGACTCCACAGGGCAGGGTGGTGGGTAACACCCACCCGGGGTGACCCGCGGGACAGTGCCACAGAAAACAGACCGCCTCCGCTCGCGGAGGTAAGGGTGAAACGGCGGTGTAAGAGACCACCAGCACCCTCGGTGACGGGGGTGGCTCGGTAAACCCCACCCGGAGCAAGACCAAGAAGGGCTTCGGCCCGCGGATGCCGTTCGAGCGCTGCCCGCGCGAGGCATCCGGGTAGGTCGCGCGGCGTCGGTGGAAGCCGGCGTCGGAGGCCGTCGGCAACGGCGGTCACAGTTGGATGATCACCCGTCGCTTCGGCGGCGACAAAATCCGGCTTACAGGCCGGCTCGTCCTCTCATGCCAGGGCTGCTCCGCTCGCGCGCACGAGTTGCACCGTTGCGCACGAAATTTCGTAGGCAACGGTGCAACTCGTGCGCGCGAAGGTTTGCTCCAGGGCTGAGCGGGGGCGGATCGGAGTATGTGGTGCGGTTTCGGTGGCGGCGGTCAGAAGCCGGCCAGGCTGCGCAGCAGCGCCGACACCTCGGGATCGGTGCGCAGCGGGTGGTGGTCGAGGTGGCTGATCTCGCACACGCCGCGCCCGGCCGACAGCAGCCAGGCGCCGTCGGCGTCCGATACCTCGGCGGGCGTCATCAACCGTTCGGTGAACCGGACGCCGCGGGCGCGCAATCCATCGGCGACCACGCCGACCGTGACCGAGTCGAGGATGCCGGTGCCCGCCACCGGGGTGGTGGCGTAGTCGGCGCCGAAACGGACGATCAGTCCCGAGCGCGGGCCTTCGAGGCAGAACCCGTCCGATGAGGTGAACAGCACGTCGTCGTCACCGCGCCGGGCGGCCTCGCGGGCGGCGGCCACGTTGATCGCGTACGCCAGCGACTTCACCCCGCCGAGCAGCCAAGGGGCGGCGGCGAAGGCGTCCGAGGCGTAGCCGCGCGGCAGCAGGCTGACCCGCAACGGCACACAGGCGGGGGAGTCGTTCTCGGTGATGGTCAGGAACGCCGACCCCGGCACCGAGGGGTCATGCTCCTGGCCGCGGGTGGCGATCAGCTTCAGGATCGCCGGGCCCGGCACGTCCCACGCGCCGAGGGTCTCATCGATCAGGGCGCGCCAGGCGTCCAGGTCGGGGGCGGGCATCTCCATCGCGGCGTGCGAGCGAGCGAACCGGGCCAGGTGGGGCGCGAGATGATCGACGCGGACGCCGCCGGCGTCCACCACCACGCGGGCCGCGTCGAAGATGCCGTCGCCGCGGTTGATGCCGAGATCGTCGGCGCGCACGATCGGTTCGGTCGCCGGCACCACGCCGCGCCCGAGCACCGCGACGA
This sequence comes from Propioniciclava sp., assembly GCF_047602245.1. GTDB lineage: Bacteria > Actinomycetota > Actinomycetes > Propionibacteriales > Propionibacteriaceae > Propioniciclava. The sequence goes on along the minus strand of NZ_JASGHT010000001.1, from coordinate 1,000,051 downwards.
GCTGGCGGACGCTCATCCCCGGTCCTCGGGGGCCGTGGTGAGGATTTCGGCGCCAGTGTCGGTGACGACGAGGGTGTGCTCCCATTGCGCGCACCGGGAGCGGTCGTTGGTGACCACCGTCCAGTCGTCGTCCCAGACGTTGCTGGACGGATCGCCGAGGGTCAGCATCGGCTCGATCGTGAAGGTCATTCCGGGCTCGAGGACGTCGCGGTAGGCGGTGGAGTCGTAATGCAGGATCACCAGGCCCGAATGGAACGCCGTGTGCACGCCGTGCCCGGTGTACTCGCGCACCACGCCGTAGCCGAACCGCTTGGCATAGGCCTCGATCACCCGGCCGATCACGTTGATCTCGCGCCCGGGCTTGACCGCGCGGATGCCGCGCATCATCGCCTCCTTGGTGCGCTCCATCAGCAGCCGGGAGTCCTCGTCGAGATCGCCGCAGCCGAACGTGCCGCAATTGTCGCCGTGCACGCCGTTCTTGAAGGCGGTCACGTCGATCTTCACCAGGTCGCCGTCCTCGAGCGGGCGGGCGTCCGGGATGCCGTGGCAAATCACCTCGTTGACGCTGGTGCAGGTCGACTTCGGGTAGCCGCGGTAGCCGAGTGTGCTCGGGTAGGCGCCGTGGTCGCAGATGTACTCGTGAGCGACGGCGTCCAACTGGTCGGTGGTGACGCCGGGTGCGATCGCGGCGGCGGCCGCGTACATGGCGCCGGAGGCGATCCGGCTCGACTCGCGCATCAACTCGATCGTCTCGGCGGACTGCACGTGCGAGCCCGTGTAACGATCCGGCGCGGGGCGATCCACGTAGTGGGGGCGCGGGATGGACGCGGGCACCGGACGGCGCGCGGAGACTGGGAAAGGCTTGATGGGAGTCACCCGCCGATCATAGTGTGGCGGCACGAGCCTGGCGGGGTGGAGGTGCACGGATGTGGAACGACGGCTGGTATTACTGCCTGGTCCACAAGGCCGTCGAGCCTTACGAGGCCTGCCGCGCCGCCCAGCGGCTGGGCCCCTATCCGACCCGTGAGGACGCCGCTGAAGCCCTCGCGAACGCCCAGGCGCGCAACGACGCCTGGGACAACGACCCCCGCTTCAACGATCCCGACGAGGACGACGACGACTACGGAACCTCGGCGTTCGACACCTTCCGCCCCTGACCTCGGTGCCGCCCGTCTCACATCAACAGCACGGCCGAGGCCAGCGCCAACAGCAGGCTGGTCAGCGTGCCGACCAGGAAGTACTCGGTCACCTCGTCGGCCTCGGCCGAGCCGGACTTCGCCGCCGCCTGCAACTCGGGGAAGCGCAGCAATCCCTTGGCCGCGATGATCAGCCCGGATGCCTCTAGGTAGCCCGCGGCGCCGAAGCCGAGGATGATCAGCCGCTCCAGCGGCCCGAGCAGGCGTCCGCCGCGCAACCGTTCCGACGCCGGCGCCACCGCGTCCGCCGAGGACGCCTCGGCCGTCCGGCCCGGTAGCCGGGGCGGCCGGGCATGGCTGGCGATCAGCACCAGCCGGACGATCCGGTTGCCGGCCGAGGTGTTGGCCACCGCGAGGGCGAACAGCAGCAGCAGGCGCTCGGGCGGCTGGTCGGGACCGGGCAGGTCCATCCAGGTCAGCCAGGACGCCAGCGGCGCCGACACCGGCCCGGCGAAACCGGAGAACCCGACCAGGACCGCCGCCGGAATCACCAGGCCGAGCAGAGCGCCGCGGGCATGCCAGGCGTCCCGCTCGCCGTTCACCGAAAGCCAGCGCCACACGACCACCGCCCCGGCGACGAAGGCGGTGGCGAGCCAGTCGGCGACGGTGGCGAAGCCGCCCAGCGCCCCGACCGCGACGATGCCCGAAACCAACGCCGCCACCGGACGCCGCGGGAACGCCGCCGCCACGCATTCGGCTACGCCGACGCCGAGGATCAGCCAGGTGAGCCAGATCATTCGGCCTCCCCGAGCCGCAGCAGCGAGTCGGCCAGGATGGCCAGCCCGTTGCGGGCGACCCGCTGGCTGACCGCCGAGCGGGAGACGCCGATCTGTTCGGCGGCCTGAGCCTGCGGGCGTCCGTGGAGCAGAAGCGTCAAGATCGCGCGGGATTCGGCGTCCAGGCCGGTGAGCATCGCGTCGGCCAACTCGACCGCGGCGACCAGGGTGGGTGGCGCCGGTGGCATTCCCTCGGCGGTGCCGAGGCCGGTGCGCAGGGCGCGGTGCGAGCCGCGGGCCCGCTTCTTCACGTCGTCGATGGCGGCGCGCGCCGACCACCAGGCGCTGCCGTCCTGCACATTGCCGGTGGTGTCGATCACCGACACGGCGCCGCGCCCGATCCCGAAGCGCACGTCGTCGCCGAGCGCCAAGCGCACGGTGTAGGACGCCGCCAGCGCGTCGCCCAGCGTGCCGAACACACCCTGGAACTCATCCCCGACCGTCACCCGAAGGGCGTCCAGCGGGTGATGGCGCCGGTTGGCGAGGGTGAGAGCGTCCGAGAGCCGGGCGTGCAGCGCGACCCGGTCGCTGGAGGCGCGCGAGTCGACCAGGTCGCCCAGCAGGGCGACCGAGGTGCTCGCGTCATGGTTCATGTGAAGATCGTATCTTCACTCACTGACAATTCAGGGTGGGCCTTCACCGCGGGCGACCCTCGGCGTCCAGGCGGCAGCCCGCGTAACCCGCACGTAACACGACTCGCGGCAGGATGGTTGCATGGACAAGCAGACTGAATTCGTCCTGCGAACCATGGAGGAGCGGGACGTTCGTTTCGTCCGCCTCTGGTTCACTGACGTGCTGGGCACCTTGAAGTCGGTCGCGATCGCGCCCGCCGAGCTTGAGGGCGCGCTCAGCGAGGGCGTGGGATTCGACGGGTCTGCGATCCAGGGGTTCGCGCGCGTGTACGAGGCCGACATGGTGGCGCACCCCGATCCGTCCACCTTCCAGCTGCTGCCGTGGCGTGGCGACCAGGGCGGCACCGCGCGCATGTTCTGCGATATCGCGCTGCCCGACGGCTCGCCGTCCTTCGCTGACCCGCGGCATGTGCTCAAGCGCGCCATGAAGAAGGCCGCCGACATGGGTTTCACCTTCTATGTGCACCCCGAGATCGAGTTCTATCTGTTCCAGCGGCCGATCGTGCCCGGCGTCGAGCCGACCCCGGTCGACACGTCCGGCTACTTCGATCACACCACCGACACCGCGGGCACCGACTTCCGCCGCCGTGCCATCACCATGCTGGAGCAGATGGGCATCTCGGTGGAGTTCAGCCACCACGAGGCCGGCCCCGGCCAGCAGGAGATCGACCTGCGCTACGCCGACGCGCTCACCATGGCCGACAACATCACCACCTTCCGCGTCGTGGTCAAAGAGGTCGCGCTCACCCAGAACCTGTTCGCGTCCTTCATGCCGAAGCCGCTGGCCAACCACCCCGGCTCGGGCATGCACAGCCACGTGTCGCTGTTCGAGGGCGACACCAACGCCTTCTACGACGCCGCGGGTGAATACAACCTGAGCAAGACCGGACGCCAATTCGTCGCCGGCCTCCTGCACCACGCTTCCGAGCTGAGTGCGGTGCTCAACCCGTGGGTGAACAGCTACAAGCGCCTCGCCGGCGGTGGCGAGGCCCCCAACTACATCTGCTGGGGCCAGAACAACCGCTCCGCGATGGTGCGCATCCCGATGTTCAAGCCGACCAAGGCCAGCTCGGCCCGCGTCGAGCTGCGTTCGCTGGACGCCTCGGTCAACCCGTACCTCGCCTACGCGCTGATCCTGAACGCGGGCCTGTCCGGCATCGAGAACGAGATGGTGCTGCCCGATCCGGCCGAGGACGACGTGTGGTCCCTCACCGACCGGCAGCGCCAGGCGCTGGGCATCCGGCCGCTGCCGCACTCGCTGCATTCGGCGGTCAGGGCGATGGAGTCCAGCCAGCTGGTCGCCGACACCCTCGGCGAGCACGTCTTCGACTTCGTGCTGCGCAATAAGCGCGCCGAGTACGCCGAATACCGCCAGCAGGTCACCCCGCTGGAACTGAGCAAGCTGCTGCCGTCGCTGTAATCCCGTTTGCTCGCCCCGGAGAGCGGGGCTGTGGTTCCGCCGGGTGCGGTTCGTGAGTGATGCTGTTGTGATGCCTGCGGGTAGCGCTCCCACCCTGGGAAGGACGGCGACGGGTTGGGTGCTGTCCATGGCGGTGAATCCTGTGATGCGGCGTCCACGTGTACCACGCCCGGGTGACCTGCGCCGCGACGTGGGACGCGTCCGGCATGTGAGCGAGCGTATGTCACTGTGGATGCATCGTGAACGCACTTTTCGCCCCTTTTGCCCCCGACGCCGGCGGTCAGCCGCTGGCGGGACTGGTGGTGCGCCCGGGCACTCCGGATGACCTTCCCGCCACCGCGGAACTCGCGGCCCAACGTGAGTGCGGCGACGTCGCCGAATGGGTCGCGGTGCACGGCCGGCGGCTTGCCGACGAGCGCCAGCGGCTGTTCGTCGCCGAGTTCGAGGGTGGCATCGTCGGTTACGCGTGGGCGAGTTGGCTCACCCCCGTCGACGACGGCGGGCGTGGCGCTCCCGACGGCTGGTACCTCAGCGGCATCGTCGTCGTCCCTGCCCTTCGCCGGCGCGGCATCGGCCGTCGGCTCACCCAGGCGCGGGTGGCGTGGGCGCTGGAACGCAACGACGACATCTACTACGTGGTCAGCGCCTCCAACCGGGCGTCGCGTACCCTGCACGCCGCGCTCGGGTTCCGCGAGATCTCGACCGACTTCGTCCTGCCCGGAGTGGTGTTCGCGAACGCTGACGGCATCCTGTGCCGTCTCGACAAGCGCCCGGACGCAGACGTGATCGACCTGGCGTCGCGTCGCTGAGTTTAGGCTTGAGCCATGTACTTCATCGTCGTGAAATACCAGGTCAAGCCCGAGTTCGCCGAGGTCTTCCCCGAGCGCACCGCGGAGTTCACCGCGGCCACCCGTGCCGAGCCCGGGAACCTCTGGTTCGAGTGGAGCCGCTCGCTGGAGGACCCGAACGAGTACGTGCTGGTCGAGGCCTTCGCCGACGACGACGCCGCGAGCGCACACGTCAACGCACCCCATTTCGCCCGAGGACTCGACGCGATGCGCCCGCTGCTCGTCGCGACCCCGAAGATCGTCTCCCGGAAGGTCGAAGGCTCCGGCTGGGATGAGATGGGTGAGCTGAAGATCGACTGAACGAGGCGCCCCCGCGGGACCTCGACGCCTGCCAGAACTTGCTTCCGGGGAGCCCGCCTTCGTTAGCGCCGCCCCCACGTGGGATCTCGACGCCCGCCCGAGCTCGCTTCCGGGGGGCACACCTTCGTCAGCGCCACCTCACGCGGGAGTTTCCGGCGAGAACAGCCGTTCCGCGGCTTCGGGCTAAGAAAGTGTCGTTTTCAGAGGCGGCGGAACCCGCTGAAGCGGTAAGGGCCGAGATGTTGTCGTTCTGAAGCCATGTCAAGGGGCTCAGAACGACCACACCTTGGCCCTTGTCTGTTTCTGCCCGGGCCAGCGCCCTGTAAACGACCACTACCTAGCCCAAGCACGGGAAATGTGCCTTGGTTCAGTTCGCCAGGTCGCCGGCAGTGTTGTCGAGAGGCTCAGTCCGTGTGCCGAGCCGCTCAGAGGACCGGCAACTGTGATGTGAGAAGAATCGTGTTGGTCGTCAGGCCTGTTTCTTCTCATATCGCGGCGCACATCCCACCCGTTGGCGTCTGAAACTTCGTCACCGATCGAGGCGTGCTGCTCAGAAAACGGGCAACATCCCATGAAGAGACGCGTGGGTGCCGCTCGCCGACACCTGATGGGCGGCGCGCGCATCATCCCAGCCGAGGCGTCCGCTCGCGAGCGCAAGCCAAGTGGCCGGGTCGGTCTCCACCACGTTGGGTGGAGTGCCGCGGGTGTGCACGCTGCTCGCGCCGGGGGCTCCGATCTGGACGGCCGCGAACGGGGGAACGCGCACCTCGACGAGGCGTCCGGGGTTGCGGTGGGCGAGTTCGGCGAGGGTGACGCGGACGGCGGCCGCAAGATCCGGGCGCGCGACCGTGTCACCCGAGGAGATCCGGGCGGCGGTGCGGGAGGCGGCATCGAGTGCCGCGGCGTCCGGACGGCGGCGACTCATCGGCGGGCCGGAGCCGGGCTGGCAGCCCGCGCGGGTTGGTACTGCCCGATGCCGCCCGGCACCGGCAGGCGCCGGTCGGCCAGTGCGACGAGCTGGCCCTCGGCGAGCCCCGAGACGATCTCGACCCTGCCTTGACCGAAGCGTCCGGTGACCACCATGGTCGTGGTCGCCTCCTGGTCGCGCGCGTTCGTGACCACCTCGACGGTCGCCGTCGTGTCCGTCAGCTTCGTGACCGCGGACGCCGGCACGGTCAGCACGTCCTTCGCCTGCCCCAACTCGAGGGTGACTTCGGCGTAGGCACCCGAGGGGATCGTTCCGGCCGGGTCGTCGGCGAGCACCTCGGTGGCGAACGTCGGCGTGCCCTCGCCGGTGGGCAACACGCTGACCTGGCTCACCCGCGCGCCGAGCGAGGTGCTCGCGGCGAGGTTTCCGGCCCGTGCCGCCATTCCGGGGACCACCGAACCGCGGTGTGCGAGCGGCACCTGCACCGTGACCTGCGCCGCCCCCTCGCCGACGATGGTGGCCGAGCGACCCGAGGAGTTCTCGCCTGTCACCAGGTCGAGCGCGCCCACGGTGCCACTGATCGGGCTGGCCAGCGTCGCCCCGGCCAGGTTCGCCTCGGCGGTCTCGAGTTGCTGGCGCGCCTGCAGCAGCTGTGCCCGGTTGCCGGCGATCGTGGCGTCGGTCACCGAGCCGCCGAGAGCGGCCAGCTGCTTCTCGAGCTGAGCCTGCGCCTCGCGCAGCACCTGTTCGGACGCCTCGCGTGCCGCCTGCTCGATCTCAGCCTGGGCAGCGGCCAGCGCCGCCGCGATCTGCTGGGTACTGGCGGCCATTCCCTGGGTGGCGGTGATGATCGCCTGCCCGGCCTTCGCCTCGGCCTGCGCCAGGCCGACCATGGCGTCCGAACACGCCTGAACCTGGTCGGCCATGCCGACCAGCTGGTCGAGCAGTTCCTCGGGGATTCCCGGGATGCTCGCGGAAGGCGTCGGTCCCGGGGGCGTGCTGGGCTTCGGTCCTGGTGAGACGGACGCCGACGGGCTCGCCCCGGCCGGCGGTGACGTGTCCGGTGTCTCGGCCGGGGGAGTAGCCGCAGAGGCGTACGGGGTGCTGGGCAGCGCTGTCCGCCCTGTGCTGGGCGGCGAGGTGGGCAGGGTGCTGGGGAGCGACGTGGGCAAGGTGCTGGGGAGCGAGGTCGGGAGGGCGCTCGGCCATCCGCTGGGCAGCGCGGTCGGCACCACCGTGGGCAGACCGTCGCGCAACTCCTTGAGTTGGGAGAGCGCGCTGAACACGGGCGTGCACTGCGTCTGCTGCTCGCCGACGGCCGCCTGCAGTTCGGTCAGCGCCGACTCCATGCCGGCGAGGTAAGCGGGACGATCCAGGCCCGCGCCGAGCCCGGCGAGGCCGCCCACACCCGATCCGCCCGCTGATGGCTTCCCACCTGAGGACGGGGCGGAGGAGGGCAGGCCTCCCAGGCCGCCGAGCAGCCCTCCGAGGCCGGCTCCGCCCAGCCCGGAGCTACCACCCGAACCACCCAGACCGGAACCACCCAGCCCGCCCGCGCCCGGTGTTGAACCAGTTCCCGCGCGCTGGGCGGTCAGGTTGGCATCCAGCTGAGCCTCGGCGCCGGCGACGTCAGCGCGTGCGCGCAGCACAGCTAGGCGCAGCGGCGCGGGATCGAGGGTGGCCAGCTGCTGGCCGGCGTCCACGTGATCACCGACGCGAACGTTGACGGCCGTGACCAGGCCGTTCGTGCCGAAGGAGGCGGCGGCCTGGCCGGTGCGCGTCACGGGGCCGACCAGGGTCAGCGTTTGGGTGACGGAGCCGCGGGCGGCCGGAGCGGTGACGTAGGCGGCGGACGCCGACGGGCGCGGCCACAGCGCCCAGGTGGCGAGAGCGAGTACCACCACGCCGATGGCGGCGGCGATCAGCCGGGTGCGCTTCATCACTCGCTCCTCAGCGCGTCGATCGGGGGAAGATTGGCGGCACGGGCCGCGGGATACACCCCGGCGCCGAGGCCGACGCCGAGGGCCACCGCGAGGGCGAGCAGCGTCGCCGGGATCGAGATGGTGACCTCGAGGGCGAGCAACGGCGTCAGGATCGCGGCACCGACGACGCCGAGCGCGACGCCCATCGCGCCGCCCAGCAGGCCGAGGATGCCGGCCTCGACCAGGAACTGCCGCCGGATGAGGGCCGGGGTGGCTCCGAGCGCCTTGCGCAGGCCGATCTCGCGGACGCGCTCGGTCACGGACACGAGCATGATGTTCATCACCCCGATGCCGCCGACGACAAGCGAGATGCCCGCCAGGCCGCTGAGCAGGGTGGTGAGGACGCCCGTCATGGTGTCGGCGGCGGTCAGCAGCGCCTGGAACGTCATGATGGTGAAGCCCTGGTCTGCGGCCGTCGTCGCATGGTTGACCGTCAGCGCGCGGGTGATCTGCTGGTGTGCGGAACTGATCGATGCGTCATCGCGGGCAGTCACGTAGATCGTCGACAGCATCCGCGCGGACGCCGGCGCCGTCAGCCGTTGAGCCATCGTGGTGATCGGCACGATCACGGTGTCGTCGTCGTTGCTCAGCGAACTGGCCCCCACCGAGTCGAGGACGCCCACCACCAGGAAGCTCTGGCCTTCGATGCTCACCTCACCCCCGACCGCGGGCGAGTCCGGGAACAAGGTGGACGCCGTGATCGGCCCCAGGACGGCCACCTGCGCGGCGGAGGCCTGTTCGGCGTCGGAGAAGAACCGGCCGTCGACCAGTTTGCGGGCGCGGACGCCCGGCCAGTCGATGGTGCTGCCCGAGACGCCGGTCGTGGTGCGCAGGGTGTCGTGCGCGACGCTGAATCGGTTGGCCATGATCGGCGCCACGCCGACGACGTCGGGCGCGACGGACGGGTCGGCGATAAGCGCCGCGTCGTCGAGGGTGAGCATCGCTGATGGCCCCAGCGTGCGGACCCCGGAACTGGACGGCGAGCCCGGCATGACGATCAGCAAGTTGGAGCCGAGGTTGTTGATCTCTTTGCTGATCTGACGGCGAGCGCCGTCGCCGAGCCCGACCGTGAGCATCACCGCGGCGATGCCGATCAGGATGCCGAGCATCGTCAGCATGGACCGCATCCGGCGTCCGAGCAGCGCCTCGGCGGCGGTGCGGAAGGTCTCGGCCCAACTCATCCGCGCCCCCCGGTGGGTAGGGCGGTCTCGCTGAGCAGGCCGTCGGCGATGCGCAGCGTGCGGCGCGCCTCGCCGGCCACCTCAGCCTCGTGGGTGATCAGCAGGATGGTGCGCCCGGCGTCGTGCAACTCATGGAAGAGGGCGAGCACATCGCGGGTCGACACCGAGTCGAGGTTGCCGGTCGGCTCGTCGGCGAGCAGCAGGGTCGGGTCGGTGACCAGCGCGCGCGCCACCGATACCCGCTGCTGCTGGCCGCCGGACAGTTCGCCGGGCCGGTGTTCGACCCGGTCGGCGAGACCGACCCGCGCCAAGGCCGCCTGCGCGCGCTCGCGGCGCTCGGCGCGTCCGACACCGGCATAGATCAGCGGCAACTCGACGTTGCGCAGCGCCGTCATCGACGGCAGCAGGTTGAACTGCTGGAACACGAAGCCGATCTGCGCATTGCGGACGACCGCCAACTCGGCCTCGCTCATATGGCTCACATCGATCCCGCCGAGCTCGTAGGTGCCCGCGGTGGGTACGTCGAGGCAGCCGAGGATGTGCATCAGCGTCGACTTGCCCGACCCGGAGGGACCCATGATGGCGACGAAGTCGCCCTCGTCGATATCGAGGTCGATGCCGCGCAGGGCTTCGACGGCGACCGCGCCGGTGTCGTAGGTCTTGCGGACGCCGCGCATCCTCAGCAGCGTGCTCATCGAGGGGCTGTCGGGGTCGCGTCGGGGGAGGCCAACGCCCCGCCCGGACCGAACTGAGGACGTGGCGGCCGGGTGACTACCACGCTGCGCCGGGCGATCAGTTCGTCGCCGTCACCGATCCCGCTGAGGATCTCGACGCGGTCGCCGAAGCGGCGTCCGGTGGTGACCGTGACCACCTCATGAGTCGAGCCCTTCGGACGCCGCACCGTGGATTCGCCCTGTTCCAGCCAGATCGCCTCGCCGGGTACGGTGAGCACCCCCTCGACGGTGCCGGTGGTGACGAGCGCGTCGGCGTCCGACCCCGAGAACAGCGCGTCGGAGGGCTGGGTGATCTTCAGCGTCACCGGGAAGGTGGCCGCCTGGCCTGCGGAGGCCGATGCCACGATTCCGACGGTGTCGACCACTGCCGCCACGTTGATCGAAGTGCCGGTGGGGGTGACGATAGCGTCCTGACCAGGCTTGATGCTGGGCAGATCGGCGGTGCCGACCTGGGCGTCGAGCTTCCAGGCGCCCGGGGCGATCACGACGATATGGGCACCCCCGGACGCCGCGGGTGCGGCGGCACCGCCGAGCGATCCGGCCAGCCCCGACAAACCGGACAGCCCGGACAGGCCGCCGCCCAGGCTGGACAGGTCGGGGCCGCCCGCGAGCCCCGCCGACCCGGACACCTGATCACCGACCTCGATCGACACCTGCGCGATCACGCCGTCGATCGGGCTGGTCAGGCTGGCGTCCGCGAGCCGGGAGCGTGCCTGCTCGACCGATGCCTCGGACGCCTCGACCGCCGCGCGGCCCGCGGCGAGTTGGGCGGCGGTGACGGCGCGTGCCTCCTGCGCCGTCCGGAGTTGGGCGCGCGCGGCGGAGAGTTGGGCTTCGGCGAGCGTGACCGCGTTGCGCAGGTCGCGGTCGTCGATCTGCGCCAGCTCCGTCCCTCGGCCGACCCGTTCACCGACGCGCGCGGCGATGGACGTGACCGTGCCCGCGACGGCGAAGGACACGTTCGCCTGCTGCTGCGGTGCGAGGACACCGGTGAGTGACACCGTGGTCGTCTCCGTGGTGCGCGCGGCACGCACGACCTCGGTTGGTTGCGGCGCCGGGGCGCGCGAAGCGTTCCACCACACCACGCCCGCGATGAGCGCGATCACGACGAGGACGGCCCCGATCGTGAGCACCCGGCGCCGGCGCGACCAGGGTGTGCGCGGGCGGGACTGCTTCATGGGACGGCTCCTGTCGGTGCGTGCCATGTCAGCCTAGTCCGCAGGTCTGACAACCCAACGGCGTCCGGTGAAGCGTTGGCCATAGGCGAACATCGGTGGGCGTGATGGAATAGATGGCGAGTTCGCCACCACCGCGCCAAGGAGCCTTTGCATGACCGTTGAACCTCGCCAATCCGCGCTCGCCGCCCGACCTGATGGCTGGTGGAGGTCGGCGGTGGTCTACCAGATCTATCCGCGTTCGTTCGCCGACTCCAACGGCGACGGGATCGGTGACATCCCGGGCATCACCTCGCGGCTGGACTACCTGGCCGAACTGGGCGTGGACGTGATCTGGCTGTCGCCGGTGTACCGGTCGCCGCAGGTCGACAACGGCTACGACATCAGCGACTACCAGGACATCGACCCGCTGTTCGGCACCCTGGCCGACATGGACGCCCTCCTGGACGCCGCGCATGAACGCGGTCTCAAGATCGTGATGGACCTGGTGGTGAACCACACCTCCGACCAGCACCCCTGGTTCGTCGAGTCGCGCGATCCGGCCTCGCCGAAGCGGGACTGGTACTACTGGCGCCCGGCCCGTGCGGGCTGCGAGCCGGGTGCCCCGGGCGCTGAGCCCGACGACAGCCGCGCCGCCTTCGCGCCGTCGGCGTGGACCTATGATCCGGTCAGCGGCGAGTACTACCTGGGCATCTTCAGCCCCGGCCAGCCCGACTTGAACTGGGAGAACCCGGACGTCCGTGAGGCCGTCTACGCGATGATGCGCTGGTGGGTCGACCGCGGCGTCGACGGGTTCCGGATGGACGTGATCAACCTGATCTCCAAGCCGGCGGAGCTGACCTGTGGCGGCCCGATCGACCCGGCGCCCAGTGGTGTTCGGCGGGTCGCGAACGGGCCGCGGCTGGACGAGTTCCTCGCCGAGATGAACCGCGAGGTCGGCCTGGACGAGCTCAACCTGATCACCGTCGGCGAGATGCCCGGCGCCACCGTGGAGGTCGCGCAGCGGGTCACCGATCCGGCGCGCCACGAGCTCAACATGGTGTTCACCTTCGAGCACATGAACCTCGACCAGGCCTCGGCAAGCAAGTGGGATCTGGCCGACCTGCCGCTGCCGGTGCTGAAGGGCAACCTGGCCTCCTGGCAGGACGGGCTGGCCGAGTCGGGCTGGAACTCACTGTACTTCGACAACCACGACCAGCCGCGGGCGGTGTCGCGGTTCGGTGACGATTCACCCGAGTTCCGGGTGATGTCGGCCAAGACCCTGGCCACGGTGCTGCACCTGCACAAGGGCACCCCGTACGTGTACCAGGGCGAGGAGTTCGGCATGACGAACGCGCCGCTGGTCACCATCGACGACTACCAGGACGTGGAATCGCTGAACCACTACCGGCTGGCGATCGCCGACGGCGTCCCCGAGGCGGAGGTGCTGGCGTCGCTGAACCGCAAGAGCCGCGATCACGCCCGGACGCCGGTGCAATGGGACGCCTCCGCGCAGGCCGGCTTCACCACCGGGACGCCGTGGATGCCGGTGAACCCGAACTACCTCGAGATCAACGCCGAGGCGGCGCGCCGCGATCCTGAGTCGGTGTTCGCGCACTTCCAGAAGCTGATCGCGCTGCGTCACGGCAGCGAGGTCGTCCAAGAGGGCCGCTTCGCGTTGCTGCTGCCCGAGCACGAGCAGATCTGGGCGTTCACCCGGACGCTGGGCGATCAGGTGGTGCTGGTCGTGGCGAACTGTTCCTCTGCGGCCGTGGAGTTCCCGGCCGGGCTCCCGGACGTGTCCGGCGCGGCGTTGCTGCTCGGCACGCACGAGGCGTCCGATGCGCCGACGCTGGCGCCGTGGGAGTCCCGCGTCCTCAAGCTGGCGTGAGCCGGTCACGGACGTGTAACGGTTGGCGGCCGGCCCCGGGCAAAACTCAAGATAAGACCCGCCGCGGGTGGTGGACTCCTAGGCTGACGCCGGCTACGACAAGGCAGCACCGACGAGAGGAATGGCCATGTCCAGTAAGAGTTCGCCCCCGGTGGAGCCGGTCGACAAGACGGTCACCAACCGGCGCGTCCTGATCGGCTCGCTGTCGGGCAGTGCCATCGAGTGGTATGACTTCCTGCTGTACGCGTCCGTGGCGCCGATCATCTTCAACAAGCAGTTCTTCGGGGTGGACGACCCGTTCCTGGCGTTGATGCTGGCCTACTTCGGCAACCTGCTCACCTTCGTGGTCCGCCCGTTCGGCGGCGCGATCTTCGCCCACATCGGCGACCGCGTGGGCCGCAAGGGAACCCTGGTGGCGACGCTGACCATCATGGGTCTGGGCACGGTCGCGATCGGCCTGCTGCCCACCTACGCCCAGATCGGCATGGCGGCGCCAGTGCTGCTGTACACCGCACGCGTCATCCAGGGCTTGGCCATCGGCGGTGAGTGGGGCGGTGCGCTGCTGCTCGCCTACGAGTACGCGCCCAAGAACCGGCGTGGCTTCTTCGGCTCCATCCCGCAGATCGGTGTCACCGTCGGCCTGCTGATGGGTAACGGCGCCGTGCTGCTGGCCAATCTCCTGCCCGCAGACCAGTTCGAGGCGTGGGGCTGGCGCATCCCGTTCGTCGCATCGATCGTGCTGGTGTTCATCGGCCTGTGGATCCGCAAGGGTCTCGACGAGACCCCCGCGTTCCGGGCCATGAAGAAGACCGACAAGGTCGAGAAGATCCCGCTGGTCACCGCCTTCACCAAGCACTGGCGGGCCGTGCTGGTCGCGGTCGGCACCAAGGCCGCGGAGACCGCACCGTTCTACATCTTCGTCACCTTCATCATCAGCTACGCCATCGGCGAACCGCTCAACTACAGCCGCGGTGACGCGTTGAGCGCCGTGCTGTGGGGCGCCCTGGTCGCCAGCATCGTGGTTCCGCTCTTCGGCCGCTGGTCCGACACGACGGGGCGGCGTCCGATGTACATGACCGGCGTGGCCGTACTCGGCGTGGTCGGCTTCGTCTACTTCATGCTGGTCGAGACCGGCGAGGTGCCGCTGCTGATCCTCGCGTCCGTTCTCGGCCTCGGCCTCGCCTGGGCGCCGGTGACCGCCACGCTGGGCACGATGATGTCGGAGACGTTCAGCGCCGAGGTGCGCTACACGGGCGTCACGCTGGGCTACCAGATCGGGTCGGCGCTGTTCTCGGGCACCGCCCCGATGATCGCCGTCGCGCTGGTGAAGGCCTACAACGGCAGCTGGGTGCCGGTGTCCATCTACATGGCGGTGATCTGCGCGATCTCGTTCGTCTCCGCCTACTTCGCCAAGTACATCGCCATCGTCGAGGACCATGCCGACGAGCTCGCCTGAATGGATCGGCGCCGGCGAGATCCTGCGACGGGTCTCGCCGGACGCTGCCCGCCAGCTGCTGCGCCAGGCACTGGCCGACGGGTTCGATCCGGCCACCGACCCGCCGCGTTCGGGGCCGCGTGCGGGGGCCGGCCAACTCCTGATCATGCCGTCCGCGCTCGATGACGCCGTCGGGGTCAAGGTGCTGTCGGTGGCCCCGGACAATCCTGCCCGCGGATTGCCGCGGATCCAGGCCTGGTACGTGCTGATGGATGCTGCCACGCTGACCCCCTCGGTGCTCCTGGACGGGGTCGCGCTCACCTCGCTGCGCACGCCTGGCATGTCGATGGTCGGGGCGGACGCTCTCGCGCCCGCCGAGATCGACCATGTGCTGATCCTCGGCAGTGGACCGCAGGCGATCGCGCATGCCGAAGCCCTGCTCGCGATCCGCCGGCCCCGGCGCTGCCTGGTCCACTCACCGACCGCGGCGAAGGCCGAGGCGGCGGCGTCCGCGATTGCCGCGCTCGGCCTGCCCGCCACGGCGATCGCCAGCGCCGCGGTGCCCGGCGTGGTGGCGGACGCCGACCTGATCCTGTGCTGCACCTCGGCCGCCACACCCCTGTTCGACGGCTCGCTGGTCAGCGAGGGAGCCTGCGTGGTCGCGATCGGCTCGCACGAGCCCGACCGGCGCGAACTCGACGGCAGCCTGATGGGCCGCGCCCAGGTGGTGGTCGAGGACGCCGGCACCGCGCTCCGCGAGGCGGGCGACGTGGTGATGGCGATCGAGGAGGGCGCGCTCGCGGCATCCGGTCTGGTCACGATCCGGCAGATCGTGACCGGCGAGGTGAGGCCGGCCACCGATCGCCCGCGGGTGTTCAAGACGGTGGGGATGTCCTGGCAGGACCTGGTGATCGCGTCGGCCGCCGCGCATCCCCGGGCGTGACCGGCGCGTCGTCCTTAGTCAGAGCGTCCTTCACAGTCGGCGAAAGATCTCTCTTAAATTCGTCCGGCTTTCGCGTCATCATCGGCGGCCTGGTGGGTCTTCATGGATAGGCGACCTTCGGGGGAGGGTCGTACTGCAGGCAGTGTGGCTGGGAGGCCGATGTCGTAGGAGTGACGCACTCGGGGGAGGGGCGTCCGGGGAGGGGCATCGAAGGACAAGGCTTGTAGCAGGCGGTACGCCTCGTTGGCCCGGAGTGACTCAACTCCGGGCCAACGTCATGTCCGGCCCCTTCATCGTGGGCTGGGGAGAGCGCCTTGACTACGGGATTCGCAGCATCGGAAAAAAATCCAGAAAAACTGGGGAGGTTCGCGTCATCATCCACTCCCTGGCGGGTCTTGTTGAGTAGGCGGCCTTGGGGAGAGGGTCGTACTGCAGGCAGCGTGGTCGGGAGGCCGATGCCACATGGAGTGACGTACTCGGGGGAGGGCGTCAGGGGACGTGGCATCGAATGGGCAAGGCCTGCAGGGGACAGTACGCCTCGTGGGCCCGGAGTTGGCAGGACTCCGGGCCCACGTTTTTGCGTCCGAGATGTTCCCCCAGGCTGGACGGCGCGGCCGCCGATCGTGAGGATGGGCGGGTGCGGCACATCTCCGACGACCAGCGCAGGATCAGACTGGCCCGGCGCCACGGCGTCCACCCCGGCCATCGCCACCCGGACGCCGAGACCGCGACCCGGGCCATGGTCGTCCTGCATGCCACCGAGGCGCCCTCGGTGCACCTGTCGCTGGCGGCCCGCGTCGACCCGATCACGATCGACGACGTGGAAACGGCGCTCTACGGCGAACGGACCCTGGTGAAACAGCTCGCCATGCGGCGCACGCTGTTCGCGTTCCCGCGCGAGTTGATGCCGGCCACGCTGGCCAGCGCGAGCGCCCGCGTCGCCGAGGCGCAGCTTCGCCGGATCGCCTCGGTCGCGGTGCAGGCGGGCGTCACCACCGACGGCGTCCGGTGGGTGGAGGACGCGCTGCTCGCGGTCCTCGACGAGTTCGGCAGCGGTGCGGAACTCGACACGGCCGCCGTCCGCGAACGGGTTCCGGTCGCGGCCACCAAGCTGGTCTGGGGGTCGGGGCGCTGGGCTCAGGAGCAGTTCGTCGGCGGGCATCTGCTGTTGCTGCTCGGCGCGCGCGGCGTCCTGGTGCGCGGCCCGAACAACGGTCATTGGCGCATCGCCAGGCCCAGTTGGACGCCGATGCGCAGTTGGCTGGGCGAGGAGGTCGCGACCCTCGATGAGGCGTCCGGCTACGCCGAACTCGTGCGCCGCTGGCTGTGGGCGTTCGGGCCCGGCACCGAGACCGACCTGGTCTGGTGGCTGGGCTCGACCAAGACCGCCGCGCGGCGGGCGCTGGCCGCGGTGGACGCTGTGCCGGTCTCGCTCGATTCGGGCGACACCGGCTGGGTGCTGCCCGGGGATGACCTGCCTGAGCCCGAGGTGGCGCCGTGGGCGGCGCTGCTGCCCGCGCTCGATCCGACCACGATGGGCTGGAAGCAGCGTGACCACTACCTTGACCCGGACGACGTGCCGTACCTGTTCGACAGCGTCGGCAACGGCGGTCCGACCGCGTGGTGGAACGGCCGCATCGTCGGTAGCTGGACGCAGGATCCGGACGCCCGGGTCCGGCTGGTGCTGCGGTCGGATCCAGGTGCTCAGGCGCGAGATGCACTCCAGGCAGAGGCCGAGCGGCTGACCACGTTCTTCGCCGGCGACATCGTGAACTCGGTGTACGCCGCGCGGCAGGTGCGCGGCGAGCGCCTGCCGTAGGCGTCCGATGAGCGGCACCGGGACGGGGGAGGGCTGGGCCTTCTTTTTTGTCGGAGGCGGCCCTTACGCTCGGGTTCACCCGCAGCCGACCGCGGGCGTCCGACGAGAGGAGCCGCACATGCAGCGGATCGTTCCCACTATCTGGTTCGACCACAACGCGGCCGAAGCCGCCGCGTTCTACGCCTCGGCCTTCCGCGACGCGCGCGTGATCGAGACGCAGCATTATCCCGCCGAGGGACTGCTCGACTTCCAGGCCGAGATGGCCGGTGAGGTGCTCACGGTCGTGTTCGAGATCGGCGGCTACCGGATGATGGGCATCAACGCGGGCCCGGAGTTCCGTCCCAACCCGTCGGTGTCGTTCTTCGTCAACTTCGATCCCTCGGTCGATCCGGACGCCCGCGCCCACCTCGACGAGCTCTGGGCGAAACTCGGCGACGGCGGCCAGGCCCTGATGCCGCTGCAGGACTACCCGCACAGCCCGCGCTACGGCTGGATCGAGGACCGCTACGGCGTCAGCTGGCAGCTCATGCTCACCAATCCCGACGGCGACCCGCGTCCGTTCATCATCCCGAGCATCATGTTTGGGCACACAGTGCAGGGCCGCGCGAAGGAGGCGATCGACTTCTACACCTCGGTCTTCGACGGACGCCCCGGCGTCTTCGTGCCCTATCCGCCGCAGATGGGCCCGGTGGCCGGCCAGGTGATGTTCGCCGACTTCCAGCTGCTCGGCCAGTGGTTCACCACCATGGACGCCGCCGGCCAGGACTTCACCTTCACCTGCGGCGTCTCGCTGATGGTCGAATGCCACGGTCAAGACGAGCTCGACCACTACTGGAGCCGGCTCAGCGCCGTCCCCGAAGCCGAAGCCTGCGGCTGGTGCGCCGACAAGTTCGGCCTGTCGTGGCAGCTGGTCCCCGCCGACCTCGGCGAGTTGATGGCCAAGCCGGACTCCTACGCCAAGCTGATGGGCATGAAGAAGATCGACATCGCCGCCTTCGGCTGACCTCGAACGCTACTTGACTACGGGGGACGCACCGATGTCGCTATGTCTTAATCATAAGGACATCGGCTCGTCCGGCCCGGATGCCGCAATGATCGAGACATGGAGACATCGGATCGTGCAGGCGGGGTGCTCGACGGCGGGCGTCCGGTGGGGGAGAGTGGAGGCATGGCTCCGATCAACCGCGGGCTCGCGTCCCTGGCGCGGCGGCTGCATGCGCTTCCGGGGGACGAACACCGGGTCACCTCGGCGCTGGGCGTCTGGCTGTTGCTCGCCCTGATCGCCCGCGCCGCCGACGACCGGCAGCCGCTGCCCGCGCTGGACGAGGCGCTCGGCATGCCCCGCGCGGACGCGGTCGCGCTGGCGGACGCCCTGATGCGGCAGGGGCATCCCGCGGTGAAGGACGCCTACGCGGCCTGGGCGCGCGCCGATCTGCTCGATGGGCCGCTCGGCGCCTTCCTGCGTGCCCTTCCCGCCCAGGTCGAGCGCGGAGCGCTGCCCAGCCAGGCCGAAGCGGACGCCTGGGCTTCCCGCTCGACCGGCGGGCTGATCCCGAAATATCCGGTCTCGTTGCACCCCGGCACCTGGATCACCCTCGCCAGCGCGCTTGCGACCCAGGTCGACTGGACTACTGCGTTCGACCTGGCTTCCTCCGACGTGCTCGGCCCCGGACCGTTCGCCCGCTCGGTCAAGCGGGTGCTCTCGGCCGAACCCGGTCTCGGCCATCGCGCCTGGATCGCCGGCACCGCGGGTCTCACGGTGGCCGAGGCGAGTTCGGGATCCGTCGCGACCGGCAAGAACGCCGACGTCACCGGGACCGGCAAGAACGCCGGCGTCGCCGGGGTCGGTGTGAATGCTGGCGTCGCCGGGGTCGGTGTGAATGCTGGCGTCGCCGGGGTCGGCATGAACGCCGGCATCACCGGGATCGGCCCGGTCGCGGTGCACGTCGCCGAGAGTGAGCACCTCGAAGTGTGGTCGGTGAGCGCGGCACCCGAGGTGCCACCGGCCGTCGTGCTCGATGTCGCCCATGCGCTGGCGGGCGGGCCGCTCAGCCGGCTGGCGCTGGCCGATCTGCCGTTGGGCGAGGGGCACTCGTGGACGCTGACCGAGAAGACCGGATTCGGTGAGGACCGCATCGAGCGCGTCCATCTACCGGCGTGGGAGGCTCGCAACGACCTCGGTCTCAGCGGCGATCCGGCGTTCGGTGACGCCGGCCAACTCCTCGCCTCGCTGCTTGGCCGGCGCGAGTTCGCCTTGGACGCCGCCCAATCGGCGATGGCGCGCTACCACCAGCACGGTTTCGAGGCCGCCGCCGTGACCGGCGTC
Organism: Propioniciclava sp.; assembly: GCF_047602245.1. GTDB lineage: Bacteria > Actinomycetota > Actinomycetes > Propionibacteriales > Propionibacteriaceae > Propioniciclava. Next base: position 980,486 of record NZ_JASGHT010000001.1, on the reverse strand, counting down.
GCGATGCGCGCCTCCGCGTTCGTTCCCGAGCGGCGCCGCGTCCGGCTCGCCACGCTACGGTTCGCTCACCCCTACGCGGTCGTGGCGATGACCACCCCGCATGCGGACGCCGGCGCCTGGGCGGGGATTCCGGTCTTCTCCGCCTGGGTCGCACATCCCCAGGAGCCACCGCGCTCACGCCGGGGACGAGGCCGTCGAAACTGACCCAGGCCCGAGCCATGCCGCGCAGCGCGTCCGGTGGGCGAACTGCCGGGAATGTCACACAAATCGGGCCCCCGACGGCCGCGGCGTCCGATTCCTGTGACGTTCTCGGCATTCGTGGGCAGGGCGGACCGAGCCACCGCGCCCTCCCGCGTCAGGGGCGGCCCATCTATCGCGGACGCATGTTGTGGCAGTCGCCATCGTGTCTTCATGCGTCAGGGTCGGCCCCAGTAGTCGTCGGGTCGCTGCGTCTCCCCTCGCCGGGACGCCCGTGAGGTGACGATGTCGCGGACGATCGCCACGAACTCGTCCGTATGGTGCAGCACCAGGTCGGAGGGGACCCGGATGACTTCCCATCCGAGGCGTTGCAGGCGACGATCGCGCATGGTGTCGCGGGCGCGTGCGTCGTATGAGCCGTGGTGGGCGACCGAGTCGAGTTCGATGATCAGGGAGAGGTCGTAGAAGACCAGATCGCCGTAGCCGACCCGCTGATCGTGGGTGGCGTAGATCGCACGGTTGGCCCGCCAGCCGGTCACGCCGGCGGCACGAAGCTGCTCGTGGGCGAGGCGTTCCAGCTTTGACCAAGGCCGGTCGCGGACAGACTCCACCACGGGTCTCAGTGCCGCGAACCCGCGGCGTTTGCCGCTGTAGGCGAGGGCCTGTTTGAGCTTGGCCGGATCGACGCCCCGGCGCAGGGCGTCGTCGATGCGATCGTCGCCGAACTCGGCGGCGAGATCGAGCGCGGTGAGCGGGAACGTCGTGACCGGGATGCCGTCGACCCTCTTGATGAACGCACGGTCGATCACGCGGCGTTCGAACGCGAATCCGGCTTGCGGACGCCGCTGGCGTGGGCATGCGACGGTCACGGCGTCCGGGGTCGCGAAGCCGTCCCAACCACCGATGATCGCGGCGGACACTCCCGTGATCACCGCATCGGGATCGGCGACGGACGCCGCGCGGGCACGTAGGCGGACGTCGCCGGCGTCGTCTGCGGTGACATAGACGCCGGGGAGCAAGCGGACGAGTTCACCTCGGCGTGCCGCATGCTCGATGACGTGGATCAGGTGCGGGTACGCGTCGCGGGTGACGACGCCGCGTCCGTCGGCGAGCGCCTGGGTCAGTGGGGTGCGCATCACGCCAGTGAACCGGACGCCCCCGGCCTCGGCCAGGTGCTTGGCGCGATTGGGGGATAACTTCGCGGTTGTCCACAGCCCCGGCCTGTGCGCGTGCGCCGCCACACGGCCGTACTGCCGATATCGATGTGGACGCCGCCCCGGCCTGCGTGTGGGGGCCGCCAAGTGCCAGAAACGTCACAGGAATCTGCCACCGGGGCGCTCAGCGCCAAGATTCGTGTGACATTCACGGCAGGCACGGCAGGCACGGCAGGTACGGCAGGCACGGCAGGCACGGCAGGCACGGCAGGCACGGCAGGCACGGCAGGCACGGCAGGTGCGGCGGTGATGGCGGAGGTGGAGGCGGTTCGCGCCGAGCGTCGTTCGGCGTAGCTGCGGCAGTGACGGGGCTACGGCCGTGACGGGGGTCTCAAGTGCCGGAAACGTCACAGGAATCTGCCACTGGGGCGCTCAGCGCTCAGATTCGTGTGACATTCCCGGCAGCTACGACAGCTACGGCAGCTACGGCAGCTACGGCAGCTACGGCAGTGATGGCGGAGGTGAAGGTGGCTCGTGCCGCGTCGTTGGGCGCAGCTGTGGCGGTGGCGGCGGCTACGGCGGTGATGGCGGAGGTGGAGGCGGTTCGCGCCGAGCGTCGTTCGGCGTAGTTGCGGCAGTGACGGGGCTACGGCCGTGACGGGGGTCGTCAAGTGCCGGAAACGTCACAGGAATCGGACCCCGAGGCGCTCAGCGTCCAGATTCGTGTGACATTCCCGGCAGTGATGGCGGAGGTGAAGGTGGCTCGTGCCGAGCGTCGTTCAGCGTAGCGGCGGCGGTGATGGGGACTGCGGCGGTGATTGGGGCTGCGGCAGTGACGGGGCTCAGCGCTCAGGCGCGTGAACGCAGGACGCCGCGGATCTGGCGGTAGGCGTCCTCGTCGAAGGCCATCAGGATGGCGGTCTCGACCTGGGTCGGGGTGGCGGCGATGGTGTCGACGGCGGCTGCGATCGCGTCTTGGCGCGGCCAGCCGTAGGTTCCTGCGCTGATCAGCGGGAACGCGACGGTGCGGGCGCCGAGTTCGTCGGCGACCTCGAGCACGCGCCGGTAGCAGGATTCGAGCAGCGAGCGATCACGCTCGCCGGCGGCATGATTGGGCCCGACCGTGTGGATCACCCACTGGGCCGGCATATTGCCGGCGGTGGTCCAGCCCGCATCTCCGGTAGCCAGGCCGTCGGGGAAGCGCGCGACGCAGTCGGCGAGCACGGCCGGGCCGCCCGCCCGGTGGATCGCACCGTCGACACCACCGCCCCCGCGCATCGCGTTGTTCGCCGCGTTGACGACCGCGTCGACGTTCTGTTTGGTGATGTCGCCCTGCACCACGGTGATGTTCGGCATAGGTCTATTCTGCGCCCGGCGTTCACCTGCCCGCCATCTGTTCATGGCAAAGGGCGGCCTGTGGAGTGTGCCAAAGTAGGCGAGGTCCGGTGGCGATGAGCCAGTACTGGTCGATGAGGCGCCCCGAGCCTGGCAGCGGCATTGATCAGACGAGGAAGACAACCGGCATGACTCACCACCCGGCGCCCACGAGCGCGCCATCAGCCCCCGTGAAACCTGACGCTTACGCCTGGAAGGCGATCGGAGCGTCCATCGTCGGATACGCCATGGACGGATTCGACCTTCTCATCCTGGGTTTCGCGCTTCCGGCGATCACGGCCGAGTTCGGCCTGAGCCCGGTGCAGGCGGGCTCGCTGGCCACCATCACCCTGGTGGGTGCGGTGCTCGGCGGCTTCGTCGGCGGCATCGCGTCGGACTACATCGGCCGCGTCCGGGTGCTCACCTACTCGATCGTGGTGTTCGCGGTGTTCACCGGCCTGACCGGCCTGGCGCCCGACTTCGTGTCGCTGGCGATCTTCCGGTTCATCGCCGGCATCGGCCTGGGTGCGGAGTTCGGCGTCGGTATGACGCTGGCCGCCGAGGCGTGGCCGGCCAGGATGCGCGCCCGCGCCACCAGCTATGTGGCGCTCGGCTGGCAGCTGGGCGTCCTGCTCGCCGCCGTGGTGTCGGCGGTCGCGATCCCGCTGATCGGCTGGCGCGGACTGTTCCTGATCGGCGTGTTGCCCGCGATCGTCGCCGCGTTCGTCCGCCACGGTGTCGATGAGCCGGAACTGTTCAAGAAGAAGATCGCCGCGCGCACCGGCAAGCGCCAAGGACCGTCCCCGCTGGCGATGCTGTTCAGCACCCCGCAGGCGTTCAAGTCGTCGATCGCGATGATCACCCTGACCAGCGTGCAGAACTTCGGCTACTACGGCGTGATGATCTGGCTGCCCAGCTACCTGGCCACCCGCTACGAGATGAGTCTCACCCAGTCGGCGGTGTGGACGGGTGTCACGATCGTCGGCATGGCCGCCGGCATCTGGGTGTTCGGCGCTCTCGCCGACCGGTACGGACGCCGCCCGATCCTGATCATCTTCCAGGTCGGCGCGGTGGCCAGCGTGCTCGGCTACAGCCAGCTCAGCGACCCGACCGCCCTGCTGATCGGCGGCGCGGTGATGGGCGTCTTCGTCAACGGCATGATGGGCGGCTACGGCGCCCTGATGGCCGAGCTGTACCCGACCCAGGCGCGCGCCACCGCGCAGAACGTGCTGTTCAACATCGGACGCGGCGTCGGCGGCTTCGGCCCGATCGTGGTCGGCGCGGCGGCGCTGGCGCTCGGATTCCCGGGCGCGATCGCGCTGCTGGCCGCGATCTACCTGCTCGACATCGTCGTCACCGTGTTCCTGATCGAGGAGCGCAAGGGCGCCGAATTGCAGTGATCCAGGGGCGCCGGTCACCTGGCCGGCGCCTCAGCCCTCGGCGTCCCTCACCAGCAATGCCAAACGGACCCGGTTGGTGTCGCCGATCTTGGCGAACACCCGGGTGAGGTGGGTTTTCACCGTCGCCTCGGAGCAGAACAGCTGCGCGCCGATCTCGGCGTTCGACAGCCCCTCCGCGACGCCACGGGCCACCTCCTGCTCGCGCGGGCTGAGCCGGTCGAGCGCCTCGCGGGCGTCGTCGCGGCGCCGGTCGCGGCCCGAGTCGGCGAAGTGCTCGATGAGCGCGCGGGTGTGTGACGGGCTGAGCATCGCGTCGCCGGCAGCGACGACGCGCACCGCCTCGATCAGGTCGCGGGGCGGGGTGTCCTTGAGCAGGAACCCGCTCGCGCCGGCCTCAATGGCCGCGAACACGTGCTCGTCGAGCTGGAAGGTGGTCAGCACCAGCACCCGCACGCCGGGGTGGTCCGCGAGCCGCCGGGTGGCCTCGATGCCGTCGACTTTCGGCATCCGGATGTCCATCACGACGACGTCGGGGTGCTCGCGCGCGACCAGGGCGGGCACGTCGGCGCCGTCCTCGGCCTCGCCGACCACGATCAGGTCGTCGGCGGAGGAGAAGATCGTGGTGAGCACGGCGCGCACCAGGGCGTCGTCGTCGACGATGGCGACACGGATCATGAGTCCTCCCAGGGCAGGTGGGCGTGCAGTTCGAAGCGGCCGCGGGTGGCGCGGGCCTCGAAGGCGCCGCCGAGCAGTTGGACGCGGTTGCGCAGCGAGTCGAGCCCGGTGCCGGCGCCGCGCTCGCCGCCAGGCCCGAGCTGGTTGCTGATGGTCACCTCGACGCCGTCGCCCGGACGGCCGGACAGCGCGATGTCGACGGCCACCCCCGGCGCGTGCCGGTGCGCGTTGGTGAGGCCCTCCTGCACGAGGGTGTACAGCACCCGCCCCAGCGAGGCCGGCAGCCGGGCGCCGTGCTCGTCGATCTCGTGCAGGAAGCCGACGGTGGCACCGGCGCTCCGGCTCGCCTCGACCAGCTGCGGGATCGCGGCCAGGCCGGGGGCCGGGTCGCGGCGATCGTCCTCACCGAGGGCCCGGACCACCGCGCGCAGGTCGGCCAGTCCGGTCCGGGCGGTCACCCTGATCGCCTCGGCGGATGCCGCCACCTCCGGGTCCTTCGCGCTCATCTCGAGGGCGCCCGCCTGCATGGTGAGCAGGGCGAGCACGTGCCCGAGCGAGTCGTGCATATCCCGGGCGATCCGCTCCCGCTCGTTCTGCGCGGCCTGGCGCGAGGCGAGTTCCCGGTCGAGTTCGGCGCGCACGGCGCGCTCGGCGACGGACGCCTCGAGCCGGCGGTGCGCCTGGACGTAGCGGCCGACCAGGGTGGGGGCCAGGCCGAAGACGAAAAAGCCGAGCAGGGCGAACGCCAGCACCTCGGCGGTGGGCGGGCTCCCGGACGCGTCGCGCAGGGTCAGCTGGACGGCGGCGACCGCGCCCCCGGCGGCGGCGACCACCCAGACCAGCGGCCCGGTGCGGCGCACCGCCAGGCTGATCATGCCGACCAGGAAGACCGACGTCGTCCCAGCAAGGGTCGCCAGGATGCCGAGGATCGCGAGCGCGTAGGGGAACCGGACCCGCAGCAGGACGGCGGCGATCACGCAGGGCGCCAGCACCAGCTGCAGCGCCCACTGCCAGTGCTGCATGAACTGGGGAAGGTTGTTGACGTAGAGGACGCCGATCGCCGCCAGGTAGAGCAGCGGGGACACCCACCGCACCGTGCTCGGCGCCTGGGGGCCTGCGGCGGTGGTGGTCGTCATGGCGACGACCCTACCCAGCGGCACCGACAAGATGACCAGATGTGAGCAAGACATGATCGAAAAGATCATGAAAGCGCTTGACAAGTTGCTCAGGTTCGATCATCTTTGGGGTAGCCGCTCCCGATCGGGGTGGACCAGCTCTTGAGAGGATCAACGATGACCGCATCAATCAAAGCCGTCCTGCTGGGCGACGCCATGATTCCTTCCCCGGGCTTCGAGCAGGCCTGGCGCAAGCATCTGGGCGCCTTCGGCGAGCCGCTGGTCGTGGGCGAATGGGAGCCCGACTGGAGCAAGCTGCAGTACCGCCGCCTCGAGGTCGAGAAGACCGGACCCGAGCACGAGACCGTGCCGGACCAGATCGTCGCCGACGGCGCCGACGGCGAACTGCTCGCCGGCCTGTTCGTGCCCGTCTCCAGCAAGGTGATGGACGCCATGCCCAACCTGCGCGTCGTGGGCGTGTCCCGCGCCGGCGTCGAGAACGTGAACGTGGCCGAGGCGACCTCGCGCGGCATCGCGGTCTTCCACGTGATGGGCCGCAATGCGCACGCCGTCTCCGACTTCGCCATCGGCATGATGCTGGCCGAGGCCCGCAACATCGGTCGCGCGCACCACGCCATCAAGACCGGTGAATGGCGCAAGACCTTCTCCAACTCGGCGATCGTGCCCGAGATCTCCGGCCGTACCATCGGCCTGGTCGGCTTCGGCTACATCGGCTCGCTGGTCGCCAAGAAGCTGTCCGGCTTCGACGTCCGCGTCCTGGTCTACGACCCCTACACCGCCGCCGAGGTGCTCACCGAGGCCGGCGTCGAGCCCGCCTCTCTGGAGACGGTGCTCAGCGAGTCCGACATCGTGTCGCTGCACGCCCGCCTCAGCGACGACAACAAGGGCATGATCGGTGCGGAGCAGATCGCGCTGATGAAGCCGACCGCGATCCTGGTCAACACCGCCCGCGCCGGCCTGATCGACGAGCCCGCCCTGGCCGAGGCCCTGCGCGAGAACAAGATCGCCGGCGCCGCCCTCGACGTGTTCAGCACCGAGCCGATCCCCGCCGACCACCCGTTCCTGGACCTGGACAACGTGACGCTGACCACCCACTTGGCCGGCACCACCGCGGATGCCCTGGCGAACTCCCCGTTCCTGTTGATGGCCGACATCGCCGCGCTGCTCACCGGCGGCAAGCCCCGCTTCCTGAAGAACCCCGAAGTGCTGCAGGATCCCCGCTTCGCCGCGTGGCTCGAGTCGGTCAAGCAGGGCTGAGGCGATGCTGACCAATATGACCGCGATGCTGGCGCGCGCACAGCGCGACCGGTACGCCGTCGGCAACTTCAACGTCTACAGCTACGAGACCATTCGGGGTGTCCTGCAGGCGGGGGCGGCGACGGGCCGGCCCGTCATCGTCGCCTTCGGCGAGCGCTACCTGGAGAACATGAGCTTCGGCACCGTCGTGGCGATCTGCCAGACGGTGGCGGCCAACCTGGACGTCGAGTACGCCATCCACCTCGATCACTGCAAGTCGCTCGACAACGTCTACCGCGCCATCAAGGCCGGATTCACCTCGGTGATGTACGACGGGTCGGCGCTGCCGTTGGAGGAGAACCTGGCCAACACGGCCGCGGTGGTCACGGTGGCTCACGCCCTCGGCGTGAGCGTCGAGGCCGAGCTCGGCTCGCTGGCGTCCGGGGCCAACTCCCAGGAAAGCGAGGACAACGAGCAGCAGGTGTACACCGATCCGGCCCAGGCGTCCGGCTTCGTCGCCCGCTCGGGCTGCGATGCCCTCGCGGTGTCGATCGGCACGGTGCACGGCTCCTACCAGGGCGAACCGAACATCCGCCTCGACATCTTGGCCGGCCTTCGGGAGAAGCTCGACACTCCGATGGTGCTGCACGGCGGTTCGGGCACTCCGGACGACGTGATCGCCGCCTGCATCGCCGGGGGCATCACCAAGATCAACGTGAACACGGAGATCTCCCTCGATGCGGCCACCCGGCTCAAGGAGTCGCTGGCGGAATCCACCCCTCACCTCTCGGTGATCTCCGGCCGCATCGTCGACTACGTCACCGCGTCGGTGACGGGCTACATCCAGCAGTTCAGCCGCTGAACCCCGCAGCGGCGGCGCTGCTGAACGCCGTCCGGCGGATCGTCCGCCGAACACCCGGAGGCCGGGGTCATCGACGACCCCGGCGCCGGGCCAGACACCAACCCTTTTCCCTTCCTTCTGCACAGCTACGGCTGAGAGAGGTGCCATTGCCATGAGCGTGGTCTATCTCCTGGGGGTCCTGATCGCCGCGATCGCCCTCATCGTCTTCCTCATCATGAAGGTCAAACTGCAGGCCTTCGTCGCCCTCACCATCTCGGGCCTGGCCCTCGGCATCGCCGCGGGCATGCCGCTGGACAAGGTGGCCGTCTCCTTCCAGAACGGCATGGGTGGCACGCTGGGCTTCCTGGCCACCGTGCTGGGCCTGGGCACGATTCTGGGCAAGATGCTCGAGATCTCCGGCGGCGCCCAGCGCCTGGCGCAGACGCTGATCAAGTCGTTCGGTGAGCGCAACGCCCACTGGGCGATGATGATCGTCGCCTTCATCTGCGGCATCCCGGTGTTCTTCCAGGTCGGCTTCGTCCTGCTGATCCCGGTCATCTTCTCGATCGCCAAGCAGACCGGCATGTCGCTGGTGAAGATCGGCGTCCCCGTCGTGGCCGCCCTGATCACCGTGCACGCCATGGTGCCGCCGCACCCGGCCGCCCTCGCCGTGGTCAACCAGCTGGGCGCCGACATCGGCACCGTCATCGTGCTGAGCCTGGTCGCCGGCCTTCCGGCCGCCATCATCGCCGGCCCGATCTACGGTGGCATCGCCGCCAAGAAGGCCGTCGCCAACCCGCCGGCCAGCCTGACCATCGACGAGGTCATCCCCGAGGAGAAGCTGCCCAAGTTCGGCATCACCCTGTTCACCATCCTGCTGCCGATGCTGATCATGGTCGCCAAGACGATCCTCGAGTTGGTCTTCCCGAAGGAAGCCTCCTTCATGCCGGTGGTGGCCTTCCTCGGCAACCCGATCACCGCCCTGCTGATCTCAGCGCTGTTCTCGTACTGGTCGCTCGGCCTGGCCCGCGGCATGACCATGGACGCGATGGGCAAGATCACCGAGGAGTGCTTCAAGCCGGTCGCCAGCATCCTGCTCGTCATCGGCGCCGGCGGCGCGTTCAACCAGGTGCTGCAGGACAGCGGCATCGGCAAGGTGCTGGGCGAGGTGCTCACTGACCTGCACATGAACCCGGTCATCATGGCCTGGCTGATCGCCCTGATCATGCGCTTCGCCGTCGGTTCGACCACGGTCGCCATGGTCACCTCGGCGGGCATCGTCCTGCCCCTGCTGGCCACCATTCCGGACGCCAACCCGGCGATCCTCTGCCTGGCCATCGGCGCCGGCGGCATCGGCCTGTCGCACGTCAACGACTCCGGCTTCTGGATCGTGAAGGAGTACTTCGGCATGACGCTGACCGACACCTTCCGTAGCTGGACGGCCTCCACGACGATCGCCTCCGTCGTGGCGCTCGTCGGCACGCTGGCGCTCGACCTCGTCTTCTGACCGGCTCCCCTCCGGGTGGGCCCAGCGCCCCCAGGGTCCACCCGCGTCCTTTCTCCTTCACACGAACGAGGTGTCAACGATGACCAACTTCCTCACCATCGATGCCGGCACGATGAGCATTCGCGCCATCATCTACACACCCCAGGGCAAGATCCTGCACGAGGCCGCCTACGAGTACAGCGCCAATTTCCGCCCGCCGGGCCTGGTCGAGCAGAACCCGTCGGACTGGCGGATCGGTCTGCTGACGATCCTGAGTAGCGCCGGCTCCTACGTGTTCGAGCACAAGCTGGAGCTGGCCGCGATCGCGGTCACCTCGCAGCGGGCGTCGGTGATCCCGGTCGACTCGACCGGCTATCCGCTGCACCACGCCGTCACCTGGCAGGACAAGCGCAGCCTGCCGCAGACGCAGCAACTGGTGGACGCGCTCACCTTCGAAGGCCTCTACCGCAAGACGGGCCTGCGCCCGAACCCGTACTTCTCCGCACCCAAGATGATGTGGTTCGCGCAGCAGGAGCCCGGCATCTATCGCGACGCGGCGAAGCTGATCGGCGTCCAGGACTATCTCATCTACCTGCTCACCGGGCATTTCGTGACCGACTGGACGCAGGCGGCGCGCACGATGCTGATGGACATCAACACCTTCTCCTGGGCTCCGGAACTGCTGGAGGCGAGTGGGGTCGACGTCAACAAACTGGCCGATCTGGTGCCCCCGGGGACGTCCGTCGAAGGCGGGCTGCGCCGCAGCATCGCCAAGTCGGTGAACCTGCCCGAAGGCCTGCCGGTCATCATCGGCGGCGGGGACCAGCAGTGCGCGGCGCTGGCGCTCAACGTGCTCGCGGCCGGCCAGGCCGAGGCCAACACCGGCACGGGCTCCTTCGCGATCGCCCATGCGGACGCCCCCGTCCATCATCCCGAGCAGCGCGTGCTGTGCAGCGCCTCGGCGATCCCCGGCAAGTGGATCACCGAGGCGGGCATCTTCAACTCCGGCGCGATCCTGCGCTGGTTCCGCGAGCTGCTCGGCGGCGAGAGCGCCACCTCCTACCCGGAGCTGGACAAGGCCGCCTCGTCGTCCCCGGTGGGCGCCAACGGCGTCGTCATGCTGCCCCACTTCGAGGGCAGCGCGGCGCCGAACTGGAACTCGCTGGCCAAGGGTGTGTTCTTCAACCTCTCGATCGGCACCACCCGCGGCGACATGGCGCGCGCCATCCTTGAGGGCGTCGCCCTGGAGCTCACTGAGAACCTGCGCCTGATGGAGGGCCTGATCGGCCGGATCGATACCCTCAGCGTGGCCGGCGGGATGGCCCGCTCGGACACGTTCAACCAGATCCAGGCGGACGCGCTGCACCGCAACGTCGTCCGGCACGAGAACGCCGAGGCGTCCTCGCTGGGCGCGGTCATGTCGGCGATGGTGACGCTGGGCCAGGTCGACTCCTACGAGGCCGCCTTCGCCGAGGTGGCACCCCAGGAGAGCGTGACCTATGCCCCGGACCCGGAGGCGCACGTGATCTACGAACAGGTCACCGAGCGCCGGCGCACGCTCTACCGGGTGCTCGACGAGCAGGGGATCTATGAGACCTTCAGCGCGGCGCTCGGAGCCTGACGAGCCGATCCGCTGAAGAAAACGAGGGGCCGTGCGGGCGACAGCACGGCCCCCTCGTCATGCCCGCAGGCCCCGGCTCACTCCGCTGCCACGGCTCACTGTGGTGCCACGACGTGCACTCCGACGCCGGCGCCCCGGAATGCCTCGATCGCGTCCAGGCCCGCCTGATGGGACGGCCGGACCGTGACGATCCCGGCCGGCGCCTTGATCGGCGTCCAGTGCCGGAACGGCGGCGGGTGGCCGATCTTCGACTCGTCACCGACGAACCAGCTCGTCGTGGACCGGCCGATCACCCGGGCCTTGAAGATGGCCTGGCCCAGCTCGGGATAGTTGGCGCCCAGGTGGGGGTCGAGCATGTCGGTGCCGAGGATCGCGACATCGGGGGAGACCATATCGAGCAGCAGGTCGGCCGCCTGGCCCAGGAAGCTGGCGCTGCGGCGCCGGAACCGCCCGCCGAGCACGATCACGTTGGGTGCGCCGTCGGCCAGCTCGAGCAGGGCGGCCAGGCCGGCGACCACGACCGTGACGTCCTCGCGGTGGGCCAGCTGGCGCGCGACGGCGGCGGGGGTGGTGCCCGAGTCGATGAACACCACGTCGCCCGGGGAGATCAGCTCGCTCGCGACGAACTGGGCGATCCGCATCTTCGAGTCGGCGTGGGCGGCCGCTTTCTCCCGCCAGGTGGTCTCGGCCGGACGCCCCGGGGCGACGCCGCCGTAGACGCGGACGAGCTTGCCGTCCTTCGACAAGGCGGCCAGGTCACGCCGCAGCGTCGCTTCGGAGACATCGAAACGGTCCTGGAGTTCGTGCAGCGAGATCGGGCTGCCCTGTTCGGCCACCAACTGGGCCATCCGCAGCCGGCGTTCCCGGGTGCCGCGGCGGGGATGGGGGGTGCCCGACTCGTCGTGTGGCGTCATCGCTCCTCATTCCCTGACAAGCCGGCTGATTACGCTGGTCACGCAACGCCAGCCTAGTGTCGGTGATCGGTGGTGATCGAATCAACGGTGTGCGAAGGTGTCAGGCGTGGACCTGCATGCACCTGATCATCCGCTGATCGCGCACAAGATCACCCTGTTGCGCGACGCGAACACCGACTCTCCGACCTTTCGTGCCCTCACCAGTGAGCTGGTGAACCTGCTCAGTTACGAGGCGACCCGCGACGTGCGGGTGACCCCGTGCGAGGTGACCACCCCGCTGACCACGACCACCGGGGTGGCGCTCAGCCGCCCCCGTCCGCTGGTGGTGCCGATCCTGCGCGCCGGCCTGGCGATGCTGGAGGGCATGATGCAGCTGGTGCCCAGCGCCGAGGTGGGCTTCCTGGGCATGATCCGCGACGAAGAGACGCTGCAGCCGATGACGTATGCCGAGCGGCTGCCGGCCGACCTGTCCGGACGCCAGTGCTACGTGCTGGACCCGATGCTGGCCACCGGCGGATCGCTCGGCGGCGCGGTGGAGTTCCTGGCCGCGCGGGGTGCCGACCACATCGTCTGCATCTGCATCCTGGCCGCCCCCGAGGGGATCGCCTATATGCGTGAACTGACCGACAAGCTCGGCATCCGCTGCGACCTGGTGGTCGCCTCGGTCGAGGAGCGGCTGAACGAGCACGGCTACATCATGCCGGGCCTCGGTGACGCCGGGGACCGGCTCTACGGGGTCGCGCACTAGGCCCCGGCGGCCTCCCGTCGGGGCCGGGGATCGCGCAGCGCCGGCGGAGAATCTTTCGCCTATTGGCGGAAAGAGGCATAGATTCTTCGGCGAAACCCGGCTAGCATCGGCGAATGGGAGCGATGAGCACCGCTACCGGCCGGGCGGTCACGGCCGATCAGGTCCAGGAGGTCCTGGGCCGTCACCTGTTGCTGGACGGGCTTCCGCTCGTCCTCGACCTCGCCCGCTCACACGGGACCACGCTGGTCGACGAAGCGTCCGGAACCGAGTTCTGCGACATGTTCACCTTCTTCGCCAGCAACGCGCTCGGGATGAACCACCCCGGGCTCACCGAGGACGAGGTGTTCAAAGCCGAACTGCTCGAAGCCGCGCTCAACAAACCCAGCAACTCCGACATCTACACCGTCGCGCTCGCCCGCTTCGTGCAGACCTTCGCCCAGGTGTTGGGCGATGAGGCGATGCCGCACTACTTCTTCATCGAGGGCGGCGCCCTGGCGGTGGAGAACACCCTCAAGACCGCCTTCGACTGGAAGTCGCGGCTCAACGAGTCCCAGGGCCGCTCGCCGGCGCTCGGCACCCGGATCATGCACCTGACCGACGCCTTCCACGGCCGGTCGGGCTACACGATGAGCCTGACCAACACCGACCCGAACAAGACCGACCGCTTCCCGAAGTTCGACTGGCCACGGATCGAATCGCCGTTCTGGGCCTCCGAGCGCGATATGGACGCCGTCGAGGCGTCCGCCCTCGCCCAGGCTGAAGCCGCCTTCGAGGCGCATCCGCACGACATCGCGGCGTTCATCATGGAGCCGATCCAGGGTGAAGGTGGCGATCACCGGTTCCGGGCGAGTTTCCTGGCGGCGATGAAGGAACTGTGCCACCACCACGATGCGCTGTTCATTCTTGATGAGGTGCAGACCGGCGGCGGGATGACCGGGACGCCGTGGGCCTGGCAGCACTACGGCGTCGCGCCCGACGTGATGGCCTTCGGCAAGAAACTGCAGGTGTGCGGCCTGACCGCCGGCGGGCGCGTGGACGAGGTGCGCGGCAACGTCTTCGAGACGCCGAGCCGGATCAACTCGACCTGGGGCGGCAACCTGACCGACATGGTGCGGTCGCGCCGGATCCTGGAGATCATCGAGGCCGACGACCTGATCGGCAACGCCCGCCGTGAGGGCGGCTACCTGCTCGGACGCCTCGAAGAACTCAGCCATCGGCACCCGATCGTCACCAACCCGCGCGGCATCGGCCTGATGTGCGCGATCTCCCTGCCCGAGCGGGCGGTGCGCGACGAGGCGATCCGCCGGCTCGCCACCGACGAGCATGTGCTGATGCTCGGCTGCGGCGTCCGCTCGCTGCGGCTGCGCCCGCCGCTGACCGTGACCCGCGGCGTCCTCGACCACGCGCTGGACGCCCTCGACCGCGTGCTGACCGCGCTCGCCCGCTGACCCGCTGACCCGCCAGGAGGACCGATGTACGACACCCACCAGTTGCGGGCCGCGTTCGCCCGCTCGCTCTCGGCGATGTACGGCCGCGAGGTGCCCGCCTACACCACCCTGGTCGACACCTCGACCGCGGTGAACGCCGACTACGTCGCCGCCCACCCCGACACCGCCGAACGGCTGGGCCGGATCGACCGGGTCACCGCCGAGCGGCACGGCGCGATCCGGGTCGGCACCGCCCGCGAACTCGCCCGGGTGGCGCAGATCTTCGCCGCGCTCGGCATGGAGCCGGTCGGCTTCTACGACCTGCGCGGCGACGAGGCCACCTCGCTGCCGATCGTCTCGACCGCCTTCCGGCCCACCACCCCCGAGGCGCTGGCGATCAACCCGTTCCGGGTGTTCACCTCGGTGCTGGTCACCGACGACCGCCGCTACTTCGACGCCGCCTTGCAGGCCGAACTGGACGCCTTCCTGGCCGGCCGCGAACTGTTCGGCGACGACGTGGTCGCGCTCGCCGCGCGCGCCGAGGCCGAGGGCGGCCTGCCGGACGCCGACGCCGAGGAATTCCTGCGCGCCGCCACCGCCTGCTTCGAACTCACCGCCGAGCCGGTCGACCGGGCCTGGTACACCCAGCTCGCGGCGATCTCGGGGGTGGCCGCCGACATCGGCGGCGTCCCGCGCACCCACATCAACCACCTCACCCCGCGGGTGCTCGACATCGACGACCTGTACGCGCGGATGAGCGCCCAGGGCATCGTGATGATCGACGAGATCCAGGGCCCGCCCGCCTGGGAGGGGCCCGACGTGCTGCTGCGGCAGACCTCGTTCAAGGCGCTCGCCGAGCGGCGCCGGTTCCGCGAGCCCGACGGGTCGGTGGCCGACGGGACGCTCAGCGTCCGGTTCGGCGAGGTGGAGCAGCGCGGCATCGCGCTCACCCCGGCCGGCCGCGACCTGTACGACCGGATGATCGCCGAGGTCGACGCGCGCGCGGCGGGGGTCTCGCCCGAGCAGAAGGACGCCGTCAAGAAGGACGTCTGGCGTGCCCACCTGCCGGCCTCCGAATCGGCGCTCGCCCAGGCGGGACTGGCCTGGTTCAGCTACCAGGCCGCGTCCGTCCGCCCGGGCGGCGAACCGCCCAGCGACCTGGTCTCGCTGGTCGCGGGAGGTTGGCTGGTGGCCACCCCCATCGTGTACGAGGACTTCCTGCCGCGCTCGGCGGCGGGGATCTTCGCCTCCAACCTGGATTCGGCCGGCAGCCGCGACGTCTCCCGGGCGGGGTCGCACCGCGACGAGGACTGGCTGGCCGCGGCGATGGGGCGCACCGTGCACGATCCGATGGCGCTGTACGCGGCGCAACGGCAGGCCTCGCTGGACGCCGCGGCGTCCGCTCTGGGCATCGAAATACGGCATACGGCAGCAGGGGAGCGTTGATGAAGACCACCGGACAACTGATCGAGCTGGTCTGTGAGGCTCTGGACGCCCTCGGCGTCGACCGCGCCCGCTGGTGCGACGACGACGGCGCGGTCCGCGCCCGCTCGCCGCTGACCGATGCCGAGCTGTGCGGCGTCCGGGCCCATAGCGCTGACCAGGTGCGCGAGGCGATCGCGCGCGCGCAGGAGGCCTTCGGGGCGTGGCGGGTGACGCCGGCGCCGGTGCGCGGCGCGCTGGTCAAGCGCCTCGGCGAGCTGATCGGCGAACACGCCGAGCAGTTGGCGACGCTGGTCACCATCGAGGCCGGCAAGATCCACGCCGAGGCGCTCGGCGAGGTGCAGGAGATGGTCGACATCTGCGACTTCGCGGTCGGGCTGTCCCGCCAGCTGTACGGGCGCACCATGCCCTCGGAGCGGGTGGGTCACCGGCTGCAGGAGACCTGGCAGCCGCTGGGCGTGGTCGGGGTGATCTCGGCGTTCAACTTCCCGGTTGCGGTCTGGTCGTGGAATACCGCGATCGCGCTGGTCTGCGGCGACACCGTGGTGTGGAAGCCGTCGGAGCTGACCTCGCTGTGCGCGCTCGGCTGCGACGCGCTGCTGCGCCGCGCCATCGCCGAGACGGGCGCGCCGGCGAGCGTGCACGAACTGGTGGTGTGCGGGCGCGAAGCGGGCGCGGTGCTCGTCGACGACCCGCGGGTGGCCTTGGTGTCGGCGACCGGATCGACCCGGATGGGCCGTGAGGTCGGCCCCCGGGTGGCGGCGCGCTTCGGCCGCTCGCTGCTGGAGTTGGGCGGCAACAACGCGGTCATCGTCACCCCCAGCGCCCGCCTGGACCAGGCGGTCAGTTCGATCGTCTTCGGCGCCGCGGGCACCGCCGGGCAGCGCTGTACCTCCACCCGCCGCCTGATCGTGCACCGCGACATCGCCGATGAGGTGATCGGACGCGTCGCGCGCGCCTTCGATTCGCTGGTGGCGGGCGACCCGTTCGCCGGCGGCGTCCTGCTCGGCCCGCTGATCGACGCTCGCTCCTTCGCCGCGATGCAGGACGCCCTCGCCGCGGCCCGCGCCCAGGGCGGCGAGGTGATCACCGGTGGGGAGCGGATCGACACCGGCATGGGCGGTCACTGGGTGCGCCCGGCGCTGGTCCGGATGCCCGCCCAAGACGGCGTCGTGCTCACCGAGACCTTCGCACCGGTGCTGTACGCGCTCGTCTACGACGGCTTCGACGAGGCGCTGGCCCTGCACAACGCCGTCCCGCAAGGCCTGTCGAGCGGACTGTTCACCTCCGATGTGCTGGAGGCCGAGAAGTATCTGGGGCCCGAGGGCGCCGACACCGGCATCGCCAACGTCAACGTGGGCACCTCGGGGGCGGAGATCGGCGGGGCGTTCGGCGGAGAGAAGGAGACCGGCGGCGGACGCGAATCCGGGTCGGACGCCTGGCGCGCCTATATGCGCCGCGCGACCAACACGATCAACTACTCCGGATCGGTCCAATTGGCCCAAAAGGTGGATTTCGGCTGAGCTGACGCATCGTCCGGGGTGTCGCCCCGTCCTCACTGGGCGCGTTTGTTACCGTCTTCGCGGCCGGCCGGACGCGGGGAGGAGAACGATGACGTCCACCCTTGCTTCGACGCCCGAACGGGGCGCTGTAGCGCCTAGTCCCGCCCCCCGGCGCAAGGGACGGCCGGTGGTCAATTCTCGCAGGCCCGGGTATCGAGCCGAACTCAACGGCCTGCGCGCGGTCGCGATCGGCATGGTCGTGGTCTACCACGTCTACTTCGGCCGGGTCAGCGGGGGCGTCGACGTCTTCCTGCTCATCTCGTCGTTCCTGATGACCACCTCGTTCGCCGACCGGCTGGAGCGGGGGCGTCCGCTACGCGTCGGCGGCTACTGGGTCAAGGCGTTCAAGCGGCTGCTGCCGCCCGCGGTGATCACCATCCTCGGCACCTTGGTGCTGATGTACCTCTTCTTCCCGGCCTTCCGGTGGCGCGAGATCCTCACTCAGGCGTTGGCCACCGTGTTCTACGCCGAGAACTGGCACCTGGCGGCGTCCGCCGTCGACTACTACGCCGGCAACAAGGCCGAAGCGAGCCCGCTGCAGCACTTCTGGTCGCTGTCGGTGCAGGGACAGGTGTTCCTGCTGTGGCCGCTGCTGTTCCTGCTGGCCGGCCGGCTGGTCCGCAGGGGCGGCTGGCGGGTGCGGCGCGCGCTCACCCTCGTCTTCGGCACGGTCTTCGCCGCGTCGCTGGCCTGGTCGGTCTGGTCGACGGCGAACCTCCAGGCGTTCGCCTACTTCGACACCTTCGCGCGGTTGTGGGAGTTCGCGCTGGGCTCGCTGCTCGCCGTCCATCTGCCCCGCATCGAGGCCCGCTTCGTGTTCGGGCCGCTACGGGCTCCCGGCCGGTATGCCGGCGTCCGGGCCGTACTCGGCTGGGTGGGCATGATCGCACTGCTGTCGTGCGGTTTCCTGATCGAGGTGGAACGCTCCTTCCCCGGCTGGATCGCGCTGTGGCCGCTGGGGGCCGCCTGCCTGATCATCGCCGCCGGGCGCACCGGGAAGCGCTGGGGTGTCGACCACTGGTTGTCCTCGCCGATCCTCGACCGGCTCGGCGACATGTCGTATGCGCTCTACCTGGTGCATTGGCCGATCCTGGTCACCCTGCTGGTCATTCAGGACCGGCCGGTCGCGGGCCCGCTCGAGGGAGTGGTGATCCTGGCACTGTCGCTGCGGCTGGCCTGGGTGCTGACCAAGAACGTGGACGCGCCCATTCGCCGCGCGGCGGCCTTCGCGCCCAAGGCGGCGCGCGGGCTGGTGGTGATCGGTGCCTGCCTGCTGCTGGTGGTGCTGCCGGTGTTCGGCGCCCAGGCTTCCCTCGATGCGCGGGCGGCGGCGATCATCGCCGGCGCCGCGGAGAACAATCCGGGCGCGGCCGTGTTGCTCAACCCGGAGTTGCGCCCGGTGGATCCCGACGCCGAACCGCTGCCGCTGGTCACCGAGCTCGAGGACGACTGGACGCCGGCCGACCGCCCCTGCACCGGGCGCTTCGTGCCGGCCGACCGCGGCCTCGCCGAGGCCTGCGAGCAATCCGCCGAAGGTGAGCCGGGCAAGCTGCTCGTCGTCGTCGGCAATTCGCGGATGCAGCAGTTGGCCGCGGCCGTACGCCCGCTGGCCGAGCAGCGTGGCTACACCCTGGTCACCCTGCTCAAGGGCGGATGCCCGCTCGGCTTCGAGGGGGTCCCCGAGTTCTGCCGTGACTGGAATCGCGCCGTCGTCGACTATGTGCGCCAGGTGCGCCCGCGCGCGCTGATCAGCACGACCACGTTCATTCCCAAGAGTGGGCCCGAAGCCGTGCTGGGCGGCGTGAGCGACATGGTCGGACAGCTCACGGCCGAGGGGATCGACGTCATCGGCCTGCGCGACCAGCCGCGGTTCGCGTCCTCGCCGGTCGCCTGCCTTCTGGACCGCGGCGAGTCCGCGTGCGCGGTTCCCGCCGCGAAGATATTCGACCCCAAGCAGCCCAACAATGCCCTGGTGAAGTCCGCGACCGGCCGCGGGGCCTTCCGCGCGGTCGATCTCACTCCGTGGATCTGCCCCGAGGGGCAGTGCGTCCCGCTGATCGGCAACGTGTTCGTCTACCTCGACCCCAACCATCTCACCGCCACCTACGCGCGCACGCTCGCGCCGATCCTGGACGAGGAGCTACGCGCGGCTGGCTGGCGCTGGTAGGTCCTCCTCCTGGACGGCGTCCGTATCGTCGGTGTACCGGAGGAGGTCCCCGGGCTGGCAGCCGAGGACGCGACACAGGGCGTCCAGGGTGGTGAACCGGACGGCCTTCGCGCGGCCGTTCTTCAGCACGAACACGTTGGCCGGCGTGATGCCGATGGCGGACGCCAGTTCGGCGACGGTCATGCCGGTGCGGGCCAGGTGCACGTCGAGGTCGACCTCGATCATCAGACCACCTGGGCCATCTCGGTGGCGAGGGCGGTCGCGCGGCGCAGCAGCCCGAGCATGACGGCCACCACGAGAGCGAAGGCGACCGCGAGCAGGCCGGCGCCCAGCAGGCCGTACATCACCAGCGGCGGCGTCCACGTCAGCGCGGCGAGCGCGAGCCAGGCCGCGGCCAGCAGTGCGGCCATGGCGTAGGCGAAACCGATCATGGCCCGCACCCAGGTGAAGGCCGTCTCGGTGAAGATGCCGTCGCCGGAGGCGAGCGCGGTCAGCCGCCACAGGATCACCAGGATGGCCTGCGCGCAGGCGAGGGTGAGCACCGCCCAGACGAACGCGGGGACGGCGACCCTCCCGGTTTCGGGGTAGACCTGTGTGATCTGCTCGATGCCGAGCGGCACGAACAGCGCCTCGATCAGGACGGTGAATCCCACCAGCAACGCGAGGGCGATCTTCACGCCGACGCTCGTCATCTTCCGCATGGCCAACCTATCGTTGTTCGATATATCGAAAAACGATAGTCGGGAGGCGTGGGTTTGGCAAGCCCGTGCGGCGTCGGGATCGGGTCGTTGGTCCGGCCCTGAAGGCCTCGGGGCTGGGGTAGGCTGGGCGCCAGAACACATACGTGCTCCGGGGTCGGTGCAATTCCGAACCGGCGGTGACAGTCCGCGACCCGCTGGCCGCAAGGCCAACGGTTGATTCGGTGAAATTCCGGGACCGACGGTGAAAGTCCGGATGGGAGGCAGCACGATGACGTGATCGGCGTGTTCGCGCATCCGCGCGGAGCCGTCTCACGCGTGACCTCCCGCACCCATACCCCGGCGCACCGCGCACGGGGGAGGGATGATGAGCGGCAGCAGTCGCCGGACGCATCGGCGTCCGCGGCCGACCGGCCTGCTCGCCGCCGCGCCCTGGCTGTTCGGCGCGGCGCTCCTGCTCGGCTGGGCGCTCTTCGTGGCGCTGGCCGCACCGCCGCCCTACCTGATGCCGTCACCGGCCGCGGTCGCCGGACGCCTCGCATCGTCCCTGGCCAACCCCGGATTCTGGCCGTACGTCAGCACCACCTTCGCCGCCGCGCTCGGTGGCTGCGCGCTGGGGGTGGCCGTCGCCCTGCCGATGGCGATCGGCATCCACCGCAGCCGGTTCCTGTCGGCCGCGATCACGCCCTTCCTCGGCGCCACCCAGGCGATCCCGGCGATCGCGATCGCCCCACTGCTGGCGATCTGGGTGGGCTACGGGCTCGGCCCCATCGTGCTGCTGTGCGCGCTGATGGTGTTCTTCCCCATCCTGGTCAGTTCGGTGGTGGGCCTGCGCCACGTCGATCCCGACGTGGTGGACGCCGCCCGGATGGACGGTGCCGGACGCCTCGCGCTGCTGGCCTTCATCGAACTGCCGCTGGCGCTGCCGAACGTCCTGGCCGGCCTGCGCAACGGCTTCGCGTTGTCGGTCACCGGCGCGGTCGTCGGCGAGATGGTGATGGGTGGCGCCGGGCTGGGGCAGTTGCTCACCGTCCAGCGTGACGCCGTCGACACCGCCGGCATGTTCGCGACCATCGCCGTGCTGTGCGCGCTGGCGTCCGGGCTCTACGGCCTGGTCTATCTCGTCGAGCGCCGTTCCCCGACCCTGGCGGCCTTGCGCCGTTCCGACCGCTGACTTCCTGTTTTCCATCGAAAGGAACCATCCGATGTCCCGTATCCGTCGCCTGATCGCGGCCGTGGCGATGCTCGCGCTGCTCGTCACCGGCTGCAGTGGCACGCCGTCGCCCACGGTGGTTCCGTCGTCGGCAAACATCCTGTTCACCCCGACCCTCGGGTTGACCTACATCCCGAATGTGCAGTTCGCGCCCTTCTATGTTGCCGAGGCTGAGGGCGCGTTCGCCGAGCACCAGGTAGCCGCCACGCTGCGCCACCATGGGGCCCAGGAGGGGCTGTTCACCGCGCTGGCCGCAGGCCAGGAGCAGTACGTGATCGCCGCCGGCGACGAACTCGTCCAGGCGCGCTCCCAGGGCATGGACCTGGTCGGCATCGCCCAGTACTACCAGCGCTACCCGGTGGTCATCATCGTGCCGGAGGACTCCCCGGTGCAGTCGGCCGCCGACCTGCGCGGGAAGAAGGTCGGCGTGCCGGGCCGCTACGGGGCGTCCTGGTTCGCGCTGCAGGCAGCCCTCGCCGACGCGGGAATGACCGAGTCCGATATCGAGGTGGTCGAGATCCAGTACACCGCTCAGGTCGCGCTGCCCACCGGCCGGGTGGACGCGGTCGTCGGCTTCTCCAACAACGACTCGGTGCAGTTCGCCCTGTCCGACATCCTCACCCGCGACGTGCCGCTGACCTCCGACGGCGAGGTGCCGCTGGTCAGCGTGGTGCTGGTCACCACCCACGAGCATCTGCGCGCGCAGCCGGCCGAGGCGGCGGCCGTCGCGAAGGCGATGGTGGCCGGCATCGAGCGCACGGTGAAGAATCCCGACCTTGCGCTGACCGCCTCCGCCCGGCATATTCCGGGCGGTCTGGCGGACGAGAAGGCCAAGGAATCCGCCCAGGCGACCCTCGAGGCGACCATCCCGCTGTGGACGAACGCCGACGGCGAGGTCAGCGGTGATCTGGACCCCGAGGCATGGAAGGCGATGACCGACTTCATGCTGGACAAGGGCCTGATCGCCAGCCCGGTCGATCCGGCCGAGGCGATGACGAACCAGGTCATCGCCGGCTGAGCGGCCTCACCGGTGCGGGTCGTCGACGTCCTCGTCGAGTTCCCGGATGACCACCCAGTGCGGGCGGGCGCCCTCCCAGGCCATCCGGACCTTGAGGTGGTCGCTGCGCATCACCCACCAGGTGGAGGCGACGGCCATGGCGCCGACGCCGATCACGCCGACCATCACGGTCATCCGGGGGCCGGCGACCTCACCGATCCAGCCGACGAGCGGGCCGACGATGGGGGTGCCGCCCATGATCAGCAGCGCCCACAAGGCCATCACCCGTCCGCGGACGGCCGCGTCGAGCGATGATTGCACCAGGGTGTTGGCGGTGACCAGGGTGGTGATCGCGCAGAACCCGATCGGGATCATCAGCAGCGCGAACACCCAGAACGACGGCGCCAGCGCCGAGGCCAGCGAGAACGCCGAGAAGCCCGCCTGGGCGGCGAGCAGGTAGCGCAGCCGTGGCCGCCGCCGTGAGGCGGCGGTCAGCGCTCCCGCCAGTGCCCCCAGTCCCATCAGGGTGCCGACCAGGCCCAGTTCGGTGGCGCCGCGCGAGAAGACGGCGGTGGTCATGATCGGGTTGGTGATCGCGAAGTTGAAGCCGAAGTTGCCCATCACGAAACCGACCGCGAGCAGCAGTTTCAGGTCCGGTCGTGACGCGACGTAGCGGATGCCCTCGGTCAGGTGGCCCTTGCCCCGCGGCACCCGCGGCGAGCGATGCAGCGCGCCGGCGTCCATGCGCGCCAGCATGACCAGCAGCACGATGAAGCTGACCGCGTTGAGCAGGAAGACCGGGCCGGTCGATCCGGCGGCGGCGATCAGGATGCCGCCCAGCCCGGGACCGACCAGCCGCGCCCCGTTGAACGAGGTCGAGTTGAGACTGATCGCATTGCCGAGCATCTCGGGCTCGACCAGTTCGGAGGCGAACGCCTGCCGGGCGGGGGCGTCGATCGCGGTCGCGGTGCCGTCGAGCAGAGCGATCGCGAACACATGCCACAGCTGTGCGTGACCGCTGACCACGAGCAGGCCGAGCACCAACGAGTCGAGCAGCTGCATGGTCTGGGTGAACGCCATGATGCGCCGCTTGGAGAACCGGTCGGCGAGCGTGCCGGCCCACACCGACAGCAGCAGCGACGGCACGAACTGCAGGCCGGTGACGAGCCCGAGCGCGCTCATATTCCCCGGGGTGAGTTCGACCAGCACCAGCCAGCTCAGCGCCGTGCGCATCATCCAGGTGCCGATATTGGAGGTCAGCCCACCGAGGAACCAGCGGCGGTAGTTCCCGACGGCCAGCGAGGCGAAGGTGCGCCTCACAGTCTGCGCAGGAAGTCCGGGTCGTCGTCGGGGGCGATGGTGCGGCGAGGCCCGCCCTCGGACGGTCCTTGGCCCCGAGGGCGGCCGAGTGCGAACCAGCCGAGCGCGCCGATCCCGGGCAGCAGGACGATGGCGACGATCCACAGCCAGCGCGGCATCAGCCGGACGCGGCCGGGACTGGCCTGGGAGGCGTCCACCAGCGCGTACACGATGATCGCGACGAGGATGAGGACGGCCAGGACTCGGGGCATGACGTCCAATCTACCCCCTGCCTGGCGTGGGAGAATGGGCTCGGCCTCAGGGCGGGCCGACGAGCAAGAGAAGCGGGGTGGGCGGTGGCGACAGCCTCTGACTGGGTCGAGGGTGCACGGCTGCGGACCCTGCCCGCGGCCCTCGCGCCGGTGCTGGCCGGCAGCGCGATCGCCGGCCATGAAGGCTCCTTCGTGCCCGGACGCGCCCTGCTCGCGCTGGTGGTCGCCCTCGCGCTGCAGGTGGGCGTCAACTACGCCAATGACTATTCCGACGGTGTGCGCGGCACCGACGCCGACCGGGTCGGCCCGATGCGCCTGGTCGGTTCGGGCGCGGCGAGCCCGCGCGCGGTCAAGGCGGCCGCCTTCGCCAGTTTCGGCGTCGCCGCGCTGGCCGGTCTCGCCCTGGTGGTGGTGACCGCGCAGTGGTGGTTGCTCGCCGTCGGCGTCGCCTGCATCCTCGCCGCCTGGTACTACACCGGCGGGCGCCGTCCCTACGGGTATGCGGGGCTGGGCGAGGTGTTCGTCTTCGTGTTCTTCGGTCTGGTCGCCGTGGTGGGCACCACGTTCGTGCAGACCCTGACCGCCCCGCCGGCCTCGATCGCCGCCGGCGTGTTCGCGGGAGCGCTGGCGTCCGCGGTGCTGGTGGCGAACAATCTGCGCGACCGCGCCGGCGACGAGGTTGCCGGCAAACGGACCCTCGCCGTCCGGCTGGGCGACCAGGGCACCCGGATGCTGTACGCCGGCCTGATCGCGCTGGGCGGGGTGGCCGTCGTGGCGGTGGCCGCGCTCACCTCGTGGTGGCTGCTGCTGGGCCTGCTCGGCTTCGCGCTCGCGCTCGCGCCGCTGCGCGCGGTGCTCGGCGGCGCCCAGGGGCGGGCGCTGATCGTCGCGCTGAAGTGGACCGGGCTGGCGGAACTGGCCGCCGCCGCCGGATTGGCCCTCGGGGCGGTGATCGGCTGATGGCCTCCAGCTCGGGAGCCTTCACCGGGCCGATGGCGGTGATCAGCTGGGTGGTGTCCGCCGGCTGGGTGGCTTTGGCCGTCTTCGCTCTCACCGCGGCGCCCGCGCCGACGGGCTGGGTGATCGGCGGCGCCGCCGTCGCCGGGGCGCTCGGCACCGGATGGCTGGCCCGTTCGTTGCGGGTGCCCTACGACGAGACCGGCCTGCGGCTACCGCGCCGCGGCCACGTGCGCTGGGATCAGGTGGACGCGGTCGACCTCGCCCCCGGGCTGGTGTGCATGCCGGTGATCACGATGCACGCCGGACGCCTGGTCGAAGAGGTGCCTCTCGACGGCCTGGGCTGGTTCGGTGGCACGAACGGCCTGGCGCGACGGCTCGCCGAGAAGGTGGCCCGCGAGGCGGGCCTGGACGCCGTCGGCGTCCGCGGCGACGACCGCGACCTGCCGGGGGCCTGAGGCGGCCGGTAGCTCACCGGGGGCCGGAGGCGCCGAGGCGCACCGGGGCCGGCTCAGGTCAGCGAACGCAGCCAGCGGCGCAGATGCCAGGTGGCGAGCACGTCGTCCTCGTTGTATTCCAGCACGCGGACGCGGGCCCGGGCGCGCGCCTCGGGATCAGGGTCGCCGACCGCCTCGGCGAACCAGCTCAGCGAGTTGAGCCCGCCGGGATCCTCGTCGCGC
The DNA here is from genome assembly GCF_047602245.1 of Propioniciclava sp. Lineage (GTDB taxonomy): Bacteria > Actinomycetota > Actinomycetes > Propionibacteriales > Propionibacteriaceae > Propioniciclava. Next base: position 954,988 of record NZ_JASGHT010000001.1, on the reverse strand, counting down.
CAGGCGAAGCCGGTCACGGCCGTGACCACGGCCTTCAGGCCGAGCCCGTTGGCGCCGAAGAAGTGGGCGCGCATCATCGGGAACAGGTCCACGAAATGCGCCGAGGCCCAGGTGGTCGCCCAGGTGCCGAGTTCGCCCAGCTTGGGGGCGAGCCGGGCCAGCCGGATGGTCTCGTAGTCGGAGTAGTGATAGGCGGCCGCGTCCCGGCCGTCGACCAGTCCGCGCAGCCAGCGCAGCGCCTCGACCGCGAGCGCGGCCTCGCCGGCGGCGTCCAGATCGGTGAACGCGCCGAACTGACGGGTGAAGGACTCCCCGCGGGTGCGGTCGTGCACCCGGAAACCCCACAGGTACAGCCGGTCGCTGGCGGAGGTCTCGATGTCGATGTCGACCTCGAGGTCGTGCTGGGGCAGGTGAAGAGGGCCGGTGGTCTGGCGCTCCACCTCGATGCCGGCGCTGAGCAGCCGGGCGCGGTGATGGGCGCGCTGCAGGCGCACCTCACCGCCGTCGCGGTGGCTGGTGCGCCGCAGGAAGCGCTCGGTGAGCGAGGGTAGGTCGGACGCCGCCAGCTGAGCCACCGTGGTGATGCCGAACTCGCGCAGGGCGCGCAGTTCGTGCACGTCCAGCGGAGCCTTGGTGATCCGCAGCGAAAGGTCGTCGGGATCCAGCTGGGCCTGGCAGTGCTGCTGCCACACGCAGCCGCGGCATTCGGCCGAGATGACGGGGGTGATCAGCGTCTGCGGCGGTATGCCCGCGCGGGCGGCGCGGGCGATGTCGACGCGGTAGCGATGCTCGGCGTCGTAGCGGGCCAGCGCCGAGATCGGCGCGGCTTCGGCAGGCACCGGCACGGTGCGCGGGTTCGGCGGGACGCGGGGCTGGTCGAGGTCGAGCCAGGCGATCACGGGCTCGACCTTCGCGCGGCGGCCGGACGGGGCGGTGTTGAGCCGGTCGACCCCGATCAGACCCGCCCACGGCAGCGGCGCCGCGTAGCCGCACGCCTGCAGCATCCGCCAGTAGTGCGCCACCTGCAGGGCGGCGTTCAGCCGGGTCGCCCAGCGGAACTGGCGTCCGGAGGCATGCCGGGGCGAGCGCGGCGCGTGCAGGCGGGAGACCAGCAGCGGTTCGGCGTCCGGCGGGCAACTCTCCATCACGCGATGGAACTTCAGCTGCACCGGGTGGTAGCCGTCACCGTCGCGGGCACGCACGAGCAGTGACGGACGCCCAGCCCGGTGATGGGCGTCGTCGCGGGGCAGCACCGGGGCGATGATCGTGTCGGCGCCGGAGGCCATCGCCTCCAGGCTGGCCTGCGCCCACTCGGTGCCGCCCACGGCGCGCTGCGGGCGCAGGTCGACGATGGTGCCGCGGCCGGCGAGGATCGCGCCGAAGACGGACGCCTCGATGGCGTCGGCGTCCCGGAAGAACGGCGGATCGGCGCGCTCGGTGAGCGGCGGATCGACGTGCGGTGAGAACGCGTTGACCGTCTTGAGGGGACACGAGCGCGCCGCGTAGGCGTCCAGGACGAAGCTCATCTCAGGCTCAGACGGCTCAGGCCACCGCCCGGTGCAGCGCGACGATGCCGCCGGACAGGTTCTTCCACTCGACGTCGCGCCAGCCGGCCTCAGCGATGAGCCGTGCCAGCGTGGGCTGGTCGGGCCAGGCCAGGATCGACTCGGCCAGGTAGTTGTAGGCGCGCGGGTTGGACGAGAAGGGGCGGGCCAGCCCGGGCAGGGCGGCCATGATCCACTCCTGGTAGACGGTCCGGAAGGGCCGCCAGGTGGGCGCGGAGAACTCGGCGATCACCAGGACGCCGCCCGGCGCGGTCACCCGGCGCATCTCGGCGAGCGCCGCCGCGGTGTCTTCGACATTGCGTAGCCCGTAGCTGATCGTGACCGCGTCGAAGGTGGCATCGGCGAAGGGGAGCTGCAGCGCGTCCGCGTTCACGAAGCCCAGGTCGGGCTGGCGCTTGCGGCCCTCGGCGAGCATCTGGAACGACAGGTCGGCCGGCACCACGAGCGCGCCCGCGTCGGCGAGCGGACGCGAGGAGGAACCGGTCCCGGCGGCCAGGTCGAGGATCCGCTGCCCGGGGCGCGGGTCGATCGCCCGCACCGTCTCGATGCGCCACAGGCGCTGCAAACCGCCCGTCATCAGGTCGTTCATCAGGTCGTAGCGGCCGGCGACACCGTCGAACATGGCGGCCACGTCGGCGCGTCGTTTGGCCAGCGTCGCGCGGGCATCGAACTTCTGCACCTGACGATCCTGCCAGACTGGGGGCATGGCGTCCCGCGCACCCGTCCTTTCGGCTACCGACCTGGCCAAGTCCTTCGGTCCTGTCCGCATCGTGGATCACTTCTCTCTCGAGGTCAGACCGGGGGAGGCGGTGGCCCTCACCGGGCGCAATGGCGCGGGCAAGTCGACGATCCTGCGGATGCTGGTCGGCGCCGTGCGGCCCGATGAGGGCACGGTGACCTTCGAGGGACGCCGGATGAGTGAGACCGACGTCGACGTGCGCCGCGGCATGGCGTCGGTGATCGACGACCTGGACTTCTTCCCCGACCTGTCGGTGGTCGAGCACCTTGACCTGCTGGCCCGCGCCCACGGCGTCCCCGACCCGGAGCCGGCCGTCGACGAGGTGCTCGAAGAGGTGCAGTTGGTGCCGCAGTCGGGCCAGCTGCCCGGCACGCTCAGCTCGGGCCAGCGCCGCCGGCTCGCGCTGGCGACCGCCTTCGTGCGCCCGCGCCGGCTGCTGGTGCTGGACGAGCCCGAGCAGCGCCTCGACGTCGAAGGGGTGGCCTGGCTGGCCGCCCGGCTGCGCGCCGAGCGCGCCCGCGGGCTGGCGATCGTGTTCGCCTCGCACGAGCCCTACCTGGTCAAGCAGGTCGCGACCCGGATCGTCCGCGTCGGCGATCTGGCGCCCGACCCGGCACAGGCGGCCACCGAGACCGGGGGAGAGGCCTAATGGCCCGCGCCCGCCGCAAGCGCAAACCGGACGCCGCCCCGCAGCCCGAACCGGAGCTGCCCGTCGAGGTGCCCGCCGACCCGTACGCCGAGTTCGGCGGCCGCGAGTGGGGCTTCGCCTGGCTTCCGGACGCCGAAGCCGAGGTGGTGAACGAGGGCGCGCTGCACGCCCTGGTGAAGCAGTGGCGTCACGGCCGGGCCACCCGCACCCTCGGCGATGTGCTCAGCGACGCCTACATCGCACTGTTCAGCGTGGTGATGATCGGCGCAATGGTGGTCAACGTGATCATCGGATCGCAGCACGCCTCGGCGGCCTGCGAGACGGCGGCCTGCCTCAACGGCCGGATGCTGGTGCCGTGGGGGCTGTACTTCGCCCTCGGCGCGCTGGTGCTGTCGGCGGCCCGCCTGTTCGGGCCGGTGCTCGCCTCGGCCGCGGAGGGATTCTTCCTGCTGGACGCGCCGATCGCGCGCCGCCCGGTGCTGCGCGGACGCCTGTGGGCCGCCGTGGCCGGCGCCGCCGTGGTGGCGGCCGCCCTGACCGCCGTGGTCACCGGGGTTGCCGGCGAGCCGGTGGACGTGATCGCTGCCTGGAGCGCGGCGTCCGGGGTGACCGCGTCCGCGCTGGTCGGCTGGGCCGCCTGGGAGCAGTCGCGCGACCGCGTCCGGCTGCTGCGGATCGCCCAGGCGGGGTTCGCGATCGCGGCCGCGGCAACCCTGCTGCTGATGGTGGCCGTCGCTGCCGCGCTGACCCATGTCGACCCGCCGTCATGGTTGCGCCTGGTGCCGTGGGCGCTCGCGGCGGCTGGGGGCATCGGCACGGTGGTGTGTCTGGCCGCGGCGTACCGGCGGCTGGAGGAGTTCAACCGGTCCCGCCTGACCAGTGGCGGCTCGCTGGTGTCGGGGTTGCAGGGTGCGATGTTCGCCCTCGACCTGGGCCTGGCCCGCGACATCCTGGTCGACCGCGAGGCGATCGCCCGCGGCCACGTGCGGCCGGTGCGGGGCCGGGGCACCGGTTCGCGCGCGCTGATCTGGCGCGAGGCGCAGCGGCTGCTGCGCTTTCCGCGCCCGCTGCTCGGCCTGGCCGGCGCGGCGCTGGCCCCGTACGCGTGCGACGCCATCGGCCTCGCGGCGATGACCCCGTTCCTGGCGGCGGTCGCGCTGATGGTCGCGCTCATCCCGATGCTGGGCACGCTGCGGGTGCTGTCGCGCACCCGCGGGCTGGCCCGCGCCTTCCCGCTGTCCACCGGTGACCTGCGGGTGGCCTGCACCGCGGTGCCCGCTGCGCTCGCGGTGATCTGGGCCGGCGCCACCTTGCCGGCCTTCGCGGGGGTGGTCGCCGCCACCCCGCGCGACCTGGGCGTGGCCGCGGCGATGGCGCTGTCCTGCGCACTGGCCGGGTTGGCGGCGGCCGTCCGCTGGCAGAACGCCAAGCCGGTCGACTTCGGGGTCCCGATGATGGCCACCGCCGGGGGTGCGCTGCCGCCGACCCTGATCTTCAACCTGATCCGCGGCTTCGACGTGGCTGCGCTGATCACCGCGCCGCTGCTGCTCGGCGTTGCGCCGATCTGGTCGTTGGGCATTGGCGCCGCGGTGCTGCTGTTCATGCGCGCCGGGATCAACTGGGAGGACCTCTCCGAAGAGGCGAAACAGAGCCGCCGTCAACTGGACGAGGTGAAGGCGGCCCGGCGTTGACGCGCCACCCGCACCAACCCTGATTTAGCGAACTACTACATGACGTAAATTCCGCTCTGGCTTGGGCGGACGCGCGGGTGGGGCCGAATGGCCAACCCCGTGAGGAGTCCCTAAACTTGCGCGGAGTGAGACCCAGGGTGGGGCTCAGGAGGTGGGGTTCGATGGCCGAGGAGCGCGAGGTGCGCACGGTGGTCGAATCCGACGTGATCGTGGTCGGCGCCGGCCCCGGTGGGGCGACCACGGCCAAATGGCTGGCCGATCGCGGGCTGAGTGTCAGCCTGCTGGAGAAATCCACCTTCCCGCGTGAGAAGGTCTGCGGCGACGGCCTCACCCCGCGCGCCACCAAGCAGCTGATCCGCCTCGGCGTCGACGTGTCCGAAGAGGCAGGATGGGTGCACAACCGCGGCCTGCGTACCTACGCCGGGCATCCGACGCCCTTCGAGTTCGCCTGGCCCGAGCTGGAGCAGTTCCCGAGCTACGGCCTGACCCGGCCGCGGTCGGAATTCGACGCGATGCTCGCCGACCTCGCGGTCGCCTCCGGCGCCACGCTCTACCAGAACACCAACGTCGCCGAACCCATTCTTGATGAGGCCAGCGACCGCATCGTCGGCGTCCGTGCCAAGAACGGCGCCGAGTTCCGCGCCCCGATCACGGTCGCGGCCGACGGCAACTCCAGCCGGCTCGCGCTCGCGATGGGGCTGGAGAAGAACCGGCTGCGCCCGATGGGCGTCGCCGCGCGCGCCTACTTCCGCAGCCCGCGCACCGGCGATCCGCTGATCGAGAGCCACCTGCAGCTGTGGGACGGCGTCCCCGGCAAGTCGAACCTGCTGCCCGGCTACGGCTGGGTGTTCCCGATGGGCGACGGCACCGTCAACGTCGGTCTCGGAACGGTCGGCTCCACGGCGTCCAGCCAGAAGCTGAAGTTCCGCGAACTGATGTGGAAGTGGCTCGACAACACCCCGCCGGAGTGGGAGTTCAACCGCGACACGATGATCGGCCAGATCTCCTCCGCCGCGCTGCCGATGAGCTTCAACCGCAAGCCCGCCTACGGCCGCGGCCTGGTGCTGGTCGGGGATGCCGGCGGCATGGTCAGCCCGTTCAACGGCGAGGGCATCCCGTACGCGATGGAGGCGGCCGACTTCGCCGCCGACGCGATTGCGGACGCCCACGCGCGCGGCCTCGGCACCCGATCGGCGGAGAAGGCGCTGCAGGGCTACGTCTCCCGGCTCGAGCACGAGTGGGGCGGCTACTTCCGTCTCGGCCAGATCTTCGTGGCGCTGATCGAGCGCCCCGAGGTGATGTACCTGTGCACCCGCTACGGCCTGCCCAGGCCCACGTTGATGAAATTCGTCATGAAGCTGTTGGCTCACCTGTACGACACCAACGATGGTGATTGGATGGACAAAACGATCACCGCGTTGACGAAGGTGGTGCCGTCGGCATGACGCTCCACCAGAAGGGAAGGGTGTGATGAGCCCCTACATTCCTATCCTCGGGGTGCTGTTCTTCGCGGCCGCTCTGCTGGGGGTGATGGTCATCGCCTCCCTGGTCATCGGTCCCAAGCGCTACGACCGCGCCAAGTACATGCCCTACGAGTGCGGCATCGACCCCACGCCGAAGGCCGCCGGCGGCGGCCGCTTCCCGGTGAAGTACTACATCACCGCGATGATGTTCCTCGTCTTCGACATCGAGATCGCCTTCCTCTACCCCTGGGTGGTCGCGTTCAACCAACTGAGCATGTTCGTCATCGTCGCCATGATCGTGTTCCTCCTGCTGCTGTGCATCGCGTACTACTACGAGTACAAGCGCGGCGGCATGGAGTGGGACTGAGCGGGTAGGAAAGGAATCGACTCATGGGTATCGAAGACGCCCTTCCCGAAGAGGGAATCCTCACCACCACCGTCGAGGCCGTCGCCGGCTGGATGCGCCGCACCTCGTTCTGGCCGGCCACCTTCGGCCTGGCCTGCTGCGCCATCGAGATGATGACCTACGGCGGCCCGCGTTTCGACGCCGGCCGCTGGGGCCAGGAGGTGTTCCGCGCCTCGCCGCGCCAGGCCGACCTGATGATCATCTCCGGCCGGGTCAGCCAGAAGATGGCGCCGGTGATGCGCCAGGTCTACGACCAGATGCCGAACCCGAAGTGGGTGATGGCGATGGGCGTGTGCGCCAGCTCGGGCGGCATGTTCAACAACTACGCGATCGTGCAGGGCGGCGATCACATCGTGCCGGTCGACATCTACGTTCCCGGCTGCCCGCCGCGGCCCGACATGCTCATTGACGGCATGTTCAAGCTGCGCGAGCTGGTGATCAAGCACCCGATGGGCAAGCACCAGGCCAAGGTGCTGGCCGATCTCGAAGAGCTGGCCCTGATCGCCACGCCCACCCTGGAACAGAAGGGGCTCATGCGATGAGCGACGAGAAGCTTCCCGCCGGCGTCGGACGCGAGGACGCCGAGCCGGCCCCGGTGCTCGCCACCCGCACCGGCATGTGGGCCGACGGATCGCCCGACGTGTCCGGCTACGGCGGCATCGTCCGCCCGTACCTGCCCCAGCGTTACACCGAGCGCCCGCTGGATGATGAGCACGAGCGCGTGCTGGGCCGGCTGGAAGAGCTCGTCGAGGAGCCCTTCCATCACGTCCTGTTCGACCGCGGCGAGCTGACCGTGTTCGTGCCGCGCGCCAAGCTGCTCGAGGTCGTCGCCGCGTTGCGTGACGACGCGCACCTGCGCTACGAGGGCTGCCTGAGCGTGTCGGGCGTCCACTACCCCAGCGACACCGGCGCCGAACTGCACTCGGTGTACCACCTGCAATCGTTCACCCATAACCGCCGGCTGCGGCTGGAGGTGACCTGCCCGGACGCCGACCCGCACATCCCCAGCGTGTGCGCCACCTACCCGGCCGCCGACTGGCACGAGCGCGAAGCCTGGGACATGTTCGGGATCATCTACGACGATCATCCCGCGCTCACCCGCATCCTGATGCCCGATGACTGGGTCGGCCACCCGCAGCGTAAGGATTACCCGCTCGGCGGCATCCCGGTCGAGTACAAGGGTGCGGTCGTCCCGCCCCCGGACCAGCGGAGGAACTACCGATGAGTGCATCGAACACCGACTTCTACGCAGGCCCCGGCGAGGAAACCACCGGGCCGGTGTACACCGCGATGGGCGGCGACTGGGCCGACATCGCCCAGGAGCACGCCGAGCGCGGCGACGAGACCCTGGTGATCAACATGGGCCCGCAGCACCCGTCCACGCACGGCGTCCTGCGGCTCATCCTGGAGTGCGACGGCGAGACCGTGATCAGCATCCGCCCGGCCATCGGCTTCCTGCACACCGGCATCGAGAAGAACATGGAATACCGGACCTGGACCCAGGGCACCACGTTCGTGACCCGGATGGACTACGTCGCGCCGCTGTTCAACGAGGCCGCCTACTGCCTGTCGGTGGAGCGCCTGCTCGGCATTGAGGACCAGATCCCGCAGCGCGCCAACGAGATCCGGGTGCTGGTGATGGAGCTGTGCCGGATCGCCTCCCATCTGGTCGCCATCGGCACCGGTGGCATGGAGATCGGCGCCCTCACCGTGATGACGATCGGCTTCCGCGAGCGCGAGATGATCCTCGACTTCTTCGAGGCGCTCACCGGCCTGCGGATGAACCACGCCTACATCCGTCCCGGCGGTGTCGCCAACGACCTGCCCGAGAACGGCCTGGCTCAGCTGCGCGAGGTGATCAAGTGGCTGGAGGATCACCTGCCCGAGTACGCGGCGTTCTGCAACGAGAACCCGATCTTCAAGGGCCGGATGATGGGCATCGGCCACATGGACCTGAGCGCCTGCATGGCGCTCGGCGTCACCGGCCCGATGCTGCGCTCGACCGGTTATGACTGGGATCTGCGCAAGAAGCAGCCCTACTGCGGGTATGAGACCTACGACTTCGACACCCACTACTGGAAGCCGACCGACGGTTGGGCCAGCTCGGACTCCTACGCGCGCTTCCGCGTCCGCCTCGACGAGATGTGGGAGTCGCTGAAGATCGTCAAGCAGTGTGCCGACCGCCTGGAGGCCTCGGCCGGGCAGCCGGTCATGGTCACCGACGCCAAGGTGGGCTGGCCCGCCCAGCTCGCCGTCGGCCCCGACGGCCAGGGCAACAGCCACGAGCACATCAAGCACATCATGGGTGAGTCCATGGAGGCGCTGATTCACCACTTCAAGCTGGTCACCGAAGGATTCAAGGTGCCGGCCGGCCAGGCGTACGTGCCGATCGAGTCGCCCAAGGGCGAGATCGGCTGCCATGTCGTGTCCGACGGCGGCACCCGGCCCTACCGCGCGCACATGCGGGACCCCGGGTTCCACCACCTGCAGACCGTCCCGCTCCAGTGCGAGGGCGGCATGATCTCGGACGTCGTCGTCGCGGTCGGCTCGATCGACCCCGTCATGGGAGGTGTGGACCGGTGAGCGGTCACGAGTTCCAGAGCTTCTTCCCCTCCTCGGGGACGGTCGACATGACCGATACCTCGACCAACATCACCGAGGCGACCCTGGAGGAGATGCGCGAGCTGGCCTCGCGCTACCCGCAGGCCCGCTCGGCGCTGCTGCCGATGCTGCACCTGGTGCAGTCGGTGGACGGCCGGGTCTCGCCCCGCGGCATCGAGGCGTGCGCCGAGGTGCTCGGCATCACCGCGGCCCAGGTGTCCGGCGTGGCCACCTTCTACACGATGTACAAGCGGCGTCCGGCCGGCGAGCACCACATCGGCGTCTGCACGACGGCGCTGTGCGCGGTGATGGGCGGCGACGCCCTGATGGACCATGTCAGCGACCAGCTGGGCGTCCAGCCAGGCGAGACGACCGCCGACGGCAAGTTCAGCTTGGAGGCCGTCGAATGCAACGCGGCCTGCGACTTCGCGCCGGTGATGATGGTCAACTGGGAGTTCATGGACAATATGGACCCCGGCAAGGCCGATCAGCTGCTGGACGACCTGCGCTGCGGCCGCGAGGTGCAGGCCACCCGCGGGGCCACCATCACCAGCTGGAAAGAGGCCGAGCGCGTGCTGGCCGGCTTCCCCGACGGGCGTGCCGATGAGGGCCCGACCGCGGCGGGTGCCTCGCTCGCCGGTCTCACCATCGCGACCGAGCGCGGCTGGCGCGCCCCGGATGCGCCCGCCCCGGTGAAGGAGGAGGAGCAGTGACCGACACGCTCACCCCGGTGCTCTCGGCCAACTGGGCCGACGAGCGCGCCTGGAAGATCGCCAACTATGAGCGCCGCGGCGGTTACCGGCCCTTGCGCAAGGCGCTGCAGATGACCCCCGACCAGGTCATCGGCGAGGTCAAGGACGCCGGCCTGCGCGGCCGTGGCGGCGCGGGCTTCCCGACCGGCATGAAGTGGAGCTTCGTGCCGCAGGACAACCCGAACCCGAAGTACCTGGTGGTGAACGCCGACGAGTCCGAGCCGGGTACCTGCAAGGACATCCCGCTGATGATGGCCAGCCCGCACACCCTGGTCGAGGGCGTCATCATCTCCTCCTACGCGATCCGCGCCCACCATGCGTTCATCTACGTGCGCGGCGAGGTGCTGCACGTGATCCGCCGCCTGCAGCAGGCGGTGCGCGAGGCGTACTCGGCCGGTTACCTCGGCAAGAACATCCTCGGCACCGGTTACGACCTCGACATCATCGTGCACGCCGGCGCCGGCGCGTACATCTGCGGCGAGGAGACCGCGCTGCTCGACTCGCTCGAGGGACGCCGCGGCCAGCCCCGGCTGCGGCCGCCGTTCCCCGCCGTCGCGGGCCTGTACGCCTGCCCGACCGTGATCAACAACGTCGAATCGATCTCCTCGGTGCCCGGCATCATCGGCAACGGTGCGGCCTGGTTCGGGCTGATGGGCACCGAGAAGAGCAAGGGGCACGGCATCTTCTCGTTGTCGGGCCACGTCGCCCAGCCCGGCCAGTACGAGGCCCCGATGGGGATCACGCTGCGCCAGCTGATCGAGCTGGCCGGCGGCATCCGCAATGGGCACGAGCTGAAGTTCTTCACCCCGGGCGGGTCGTCGACCCAGATCCTCACCGGCGACGCCCTCGACATGCCGCTGGACTTCGACTCGGTCGCCGCGGCCGGCTCGCTGCTCGGCACCCGGGCGCTGCAGATCTTCGACGAGACCACCTCGGTGGTGCGCACCACGCTGCGCTGGATCGAGTTCTACAAGCACGAGTCCTGCGGCAAGTGCACCCCCTGCCGCGAAGGCAACTGGTGGCTGGTGCAGATGTTGAAGAAGTTCGAGGCCGGCCAGGCCGCCGAGGGCGACATCGAGAAGCTGCTCGATGTCGCCGACAACATCGGCGGCAAGTCGTTCTGCGCGCTCGCCGACGGCGCGGTGGCGTGCGTCACCTCCGCGGTGAAGCAGTTCCGCTCCGAGTTCGAGGCCGGCTACCACACCCCGGCCTGGGAGCTGTTCCCCTACGAGCGCAGTGCCCTGTTCCCCGTCAAGACCGCTGGAGGCCACGCATGAGCGTTCAAGCCAAGCCCGGCGCCGTCGAGAAGTCGGATCTGATCTCGGTCTTCATCGACGGCACGGAGGTGCAGGTGCCCAAGGGCACCCTCGCGATCCGCGCCGCCGAGATGATCGGCATCGAGATCCCGCGCTTCTGCGACCACCCGCTGCTCGACCCGGCCGGTGCCTGCCGCCAGTGCATGGTGGAGGTGCCCGATATGGGCAATGGCCGCGGCATGCCGAAGCCGCAGGCGTCCTGCACCCTCGAGGTCGCGCCCAATATGCAGATCCAGACCCAGCTGTCCTCGGCGCGGGCCAAGAAGGCCCAAGAGGGCATGCTGGAGCTGCTGCTGATCAACCATCCGCTGGACTGCCCGATCTGCGACAAGGGCGGCGAATGCCCGCTGCAGAACCAGGCGCTCAGCCATGGTCACGCCGAGTCGCGCTACGACGGCGTGAAGCGGACCTTCCCCAAGCCGGTGCCGATCTCGGCGCAGATCCTGCTCGACCGCGAGCGTTGCGTGCTGTGCGCGCGCTGCACCCGGTTCTCCGAGCAGATCTCGGGCGACCCGTTCATCGCGCTCGTCGAGCGCGGCGCGTTGCAGCAGGTCGGCATGTATGCCGACGACCCCTACGACAGCTACTTCTCCGGCAATGTGGTGCAGATCTGCCCGGTGGGTGCGCTCACCTCGGCCGACTACCGGTTCCAGGCCCGCCCGTTCGACCTGGTGTCGACGCCGGTCACCTGCGAGCACTGCGCGGGCGGCTGCCAGCTGCGCGCCGATCACCGGCACTTCCAGGTCAAGCGCCGCCTGGCCGGCAACGCCCCCGAGGTCAACGAGGAGTGGAACTGCGACCGGGGCCGGTTCGCCTTCTACTCCGGCCGCGTCGGCGACCGGCTGCGGACGCCGCTGGTGCGTGACGGCGACGTGATGCGCCCGGCGTCCTGGCCCGAGGCCATCGACGCCGCCGTGGCGGGCCTGTCGGCGGCGGGCAGCCGGGTCGGCGTCCTCACCGGCGGACGCCTGACCGTCGAGAACGCCTACGGCTACGCCAAGTTCGCCCGGGCCGTGCTCGGCACCAACAACGTCGACTTCCGCGCCCGGGCCCACTCGGCCGAAGAGGCCGCCTTCCTCGCGCACGCCGTGGCCGGCAAGCGCGTCGGCGACGGCGTCACCTACACCGCCCTCGAACACGCCAAGCAGGTCATCTGCGTGGCCTTCGAGCCGGAGGAGGAGATGGGCGCGGTCTTCCTGCGCCTGCGCAAGGCCGTCCGCAAGAAGGGCCTGAAGGTCGCCACGCTGGCGCCCTACCTGACCAACGGCGCGCACAAGCTGAAGGCCACCTTGATCCCGACGGTCCCGGGCACCGAGGCCGAGGTGGTCGGCACCCTGGCCGCCGACGCCGAGACGATCATTCTGGTCGGCGAGCGCGCGGCCACCCTGCCGGGCACGCTCACCGCGGTGCTCGATCTGGCCGAGCGCACCGGCGCCGCGTTGGCGTGGATGCCGCGCCGCGCGGGCGACCGGGGCGCGATCGAGGCCGGCTGCCTGCCGAACCTGCTGCCGGGCGGTCGCCCGATGGCGGACGCCGGCGCGCGCGTCGACCTGGCCGCCGCCTGGGGCGTCGACCGGCTGCCGAGCCAGATCGGCCTGGACGCCGACGCGATGCTCAAGGCCGCCGCCCTCGGCGACCTGGACGCCCTCGTGGTCGCTGGTGTGCAGCCGACCGACTTCGCCGACGCCGCCCTGGCCCGGGACGCCTTCGAGAAGGCGGGCTTCGTGCTCAGCTTGGAGCAGCGGTCCTCCGAGGTCACCGAGCGCGCCGATGTGGTGCTGCCGATCGACCTGCTCGAGGAGCAGGCGGGCACCTTCCTCAGCTGGGAGCACCGTGAGGGCCGGGTCAACCGGGTGATCAAGCAGGCTCCCACCTCGATGAGCGACCTGCGTGCGCTGGCCATGCTGGCCGACGCGCTCGGCTCCGACCTCGGCGTCCGGACCGCGGCCAAGGCCAAGGCCGAGATCGACGAGATCGGCACCTGGGACGGCGCGCGCGCCGCGGCACCGAGCGTGCCGGTGCCCGCGCTCGACCTGGGCGAGGGCATTGTCCTCGCCTCCTGGCGCCAGCTGCTCGACGGCTCGGCGAGCAACGACGGGGCCGACTTCCTGCTGGCCACCGCCAAGCCGCCCGTGGCCCGGATGAGCGCGGCCACCGCGCATGCCCTCGGCGTGAGCGAGGGCGACACCGTCACCGTGGCCGCCGGCCCGGAGCTGACCCTCCTGGTCGAGGACTCCATGGTCGACGGCGTGGTCTGGATTCCCAGCAACGTCTCCGGACGCGGGCTCGGCGAGCTTCGCGTCACACCCGGCGCAACCGTCACTGTCACCGGAGGTGCGGCATGACTCCCGATTCAGTCGTCATGAACGATCCCTGGTGGATCGTGCTGATCAAGGTCGTCGGCGTGGTGATCCTGCTGCTGACCTGGACGATCTTCAACGTGTGGTTCGAGCGCCGGCTGGTCGCCAAGATGCAGCACCGCCTCGGCCCGATCATGAACCCGATCAAGCTCGGCGGCCTCGGCCAGGCCCTCGGCGACGGCATGAAGCTGCTGTTCAAAGAGGACTTCGCCCCCGGCATGGTCGACAAGGTGCTGTTCACCATCGCCCCGCTGATCGCCGGCGCTTGCGCGTTCACCGCCTGGTCGGTGATCCCGCTGGGCGGCGAGGTGAACATGTTCGGCGTGACCACGCGCCTGCAGGTGGCCGACATGGACGTGTCCGCGCTGCTGATCCTCGCGGTCGCCTCGGTGGCCATCTACGGCTTCGTGCTCGCCGGCTGGAGTTCGCAGTCGCCGTACTCGCTGCTCGGCGCGCTGCGCTCCTCGGCGCAGATGATCAGCTACGAGATCTCGATGGGCCTGTCCTATGTGGCGGTGTTCCTGATGGCCGGCTCGATGTCGACCTCGCGGATCGTCGAGGCGCAGGGACAGCCGTTGTCCCTGTTCGGCCTCAGCGGCCTCGGCCTGCAGTCGTGGTACTGGACGATGATCATTCCGTCGTTCGTGATCTATGTGATCTCGATGGTCGGCGAGACCAACCGCGCCCCGTTCGACCTGCCCGAGTGCGAGTCCGAGCTGGTCTCGGGCCACCTCACCGAGTACACCGGCTTCCGGTACGCCATCTTCTTCCTCGCCGAGTACATCAACATGGCCACGGTGTCCGCCGTCGCCACCACGCTGTTCCTCGGCGGATACAAGGCGATCTGGCCGCTCGGCTTCCTGATCCCCGACACCGGGTACTGGGGCTTCTTGTGGTTCGCGATCAAGGTGCAGCTGTTCATCTCGCTGTTCGTGTGGCTGCGTGGCACCCTGCCGCGTCTGCGCTACGACCAGTTCATGACCCTGGGCTGGAAGTGGCTGATCCCGATCTCGCTGGCCTGGGTGATGGCGGTCTCGCTGCTGCGCGGCCTCACCAACCACGGCCTGCTGCAGGGCCCGGTGCTGTTCATCGTGCTCGGCGTCGCCGCGATGGCGGTGCTCGGGGTCGCCTTCTTGGGCGGCGAGAAGGCCGAGCCCGAGCCCGAATGGATCGAGGGCCCGTTCGACGCCTTCGCCGGCGGCTATCCCGTCCCGCCCAGACCCGGCCAGACGCTACCCGAGTTCGCCGACGTGGTGCCCGGCTCCAGCGCGGACGACGACCAGGCCGCGCCGGCGGCGTCCGACGACAGGAAGGATGGCTGAGCCATGGGTCTGTTCGATGCTTGGGCCGGATTCGGCGTCACGTTCCGCACCATGTTCCGCAAGACCTTCACCCAGGGGTATCCGCTCCCGGGCCGTGAGAAGGTCACCGCACCGCGCTTCCATGGGCGTCACCAGCTGAACCGCTGGCCCGACGGCCTGGAGAAGTGCGTCGGCTGTGAGCTGTGCGCGTGGGCCTGCCCGGCGGACGCCATCTACGTCGAGGGCGCCGACAACACCGAGGACGCCCGCTACTCCCCGGGGGAGCGGTTCGGTGCGGTCTACCAGATCAACTACCTGCGCTGCATCCTGTGCGGCCTGTGCATCGAGGCGTGCCCGACGCGCGCGCTGACGATGACCAACGACTTCAAGCTGGCCGACACGAGCCGCGAGAAGATGATCTACACCAAGGACCGGCTCCTCGCCCCGCTGCTGCCGGGCATGGAGGAGCCTCCGCACCCGCGACGCCTGGGCGACGACGAGAAGGACTACTTCCTCGGCCTGCCACCCACCGGCGTCCCGGATACGCGCACGGGCACCGCGCGCACTCAGGAGGTCGTCAAGTGAACACCGCACTGCTTCCCCTGGTCACCGGGGCGGAGGTGACCTTCTGGATCGCCGGGCCGCTGGCCGTCCTCGGCGCGCTCGGCCTGGTGCTGAGCCGCCGGGCCGTCTACGCCGCGCTGTCGATGGCCGTCGCCATGATCGCGCTGGCCGTGCTGTACGCCTCGCTGGGCGCCCCGTTCCTGGCGATGACGCAGATCATCGTCTACACCGGCGCGGTGATGATGATGTTCCTGTTCGTGCTGATGATGGTCGGCATCGACACCCCGGACTCGGCGGTCGAGACGCTCAAGGCGCAGCGCCCGCTCGCCGCGCTGATCGGCATCGGCGTCGCCTCGCTGCTGTTCTTCGGCATCGGCGGTGCCCTCCACGCCGCGCCGGCCACGGTCACCGAGGCCAACGCCCAGTTCGGCGGCAACGTCCAGGGCTTGGCCAACCTGATGTTCGGCCGCTACGTGTTCGTGTTCGAGCTGGCCTCGGCGCTGCTGATCGTGTCCGCGGTCGGCGCCATGCTGCTGTCGCATCACCAGCGGGTCAGCAAGAAGCTCGGCCAGCGTGAGCAGGCCCAAGCCCGGATGAAGGCGTACGCGGACGCCGGCGAGCACCCCGGCCCGCTGCCCAACTCGGGCGTCTACGCCACCACGAACGCCATCGGCGCCCCGGCCCTGCTGCCGGACGGCTCGGTCTCGGAGAAGTCGCTCAGCCGCACCCTGGTGCTGCGCGGCGCCGCGGTCGACCCGCTGCCGCTGAAGCAGCTCACCGGCCAGACGTTCGCTGCCATCGAGGCGATCCGTGACGAGGACGAGGTGGACCAGTGATGATGAACCCCGAGAACTACCTCATCCTCGCGGCGCTGCTGTTCGCCATCGGCGCCGTGGGCGTCCTGATCCGCCGCAATGCGCTGGTCGCGTTCATGTGCGTGGAGTTGATGCTGAACGCCTGCAACCTGGCGTTCGTCGCCGGCTCGCACATCACCGGCGTGCTGGACGGTCAGGTGGTGGCCTTCTTCGTGATGGTGGTGGCCGCCGCCGAGGTCGTGGTGGGCCTGGCCATCATCGTGTCGATCTACAAGACGCGCCGCTCGACCTCGGTCGACGACGCCAACCTGCTCAAGCTCTGAGGTGGGCGACGTGATTCTTCTCGAAACCATCGCCGAACCGGTCGCCGCGACCGGGATGTTCACGTGGGCGTGGACGATGATCGCCGTACCGGCGGTCGTGGCGGGTGTCCTGCTGCTGGCCGGCAAGCTGTCGGACGCCTGGGGTCACCTGCTCGCGACGGCGGCCGTGCTGTTCTCGTTCGCGATCGCCGCGTGTCTGTTCGGCTCCCAGCTGACGACCGACGCCGCGCACCGCGCGGTCGAGGTGCCGCTGTACACCTGGTTCAGCGTGGGGGAGTGGACCTTCGAGGTCGGCCTGTTGGTCGATCAGCTCTCCATCCTCTTCGCGCTGCTGATCACCGGCGTGGGCAGCCTGATCCACATCTACTCGATCGGCTACATGGCGCACGACGCGCGCCGCCGCCGGTTCTTCGCCTACCTGAACCTGTTCATCGCCGCGATGCTGGTGCTGGTGCTGGCCAACAACTACCTGGTGCTGTTCGTCGGCTGGGAGGGCGTCGGCCTGGCGTCGTTCCTGCTGATCAGCTTCTGGCAGCACAAGCCGTCCGCGGCCGCCGCCGGCACCAAGGCGTTCGTGATGAACCGCGTCGGCGACCTCGGCATGCTGGCCGCGATCGGCTCGATGCTGGCCATGTTCGGCAGCTCGTCGTTCGCTTCGGTCAATGCCGGCGCGCACGGACTGGACCCGCTGTGGGCGACCCTGATCGGCGTGTTCCTGCTGCTGGCCGCCTGCGGCAAGTCCGCGCAGGTGCCGCTGCAGGCCTGGCTGCTGGACGCCATGGAGGGCCCCACCCCGGTGTCGGCGCTCATCCACGCCGCCACCATGGTCACCGCGGGCGTCTACCTGGTTGTCCGCAGCCACGCGATCTTCGAGGCGTCCGCCACCGCGCAGCTCGCGGTCGTCGTCGTCGCCACGGTGACCCTGCTGGCCGGCGCCTGGATCGGCACCAGCCAGGACGACATCAAGAAGGTGCTCGCCGGCTCCACCATGAGCCAGATCGGCTACATGATGCTCGCCGCGGGCATCGGCCCGGCCGGGTACGCGTTCGCGATCTTCCACCTGCTCACGCACGGCTTCTTCAAGGCCAACATGTTCCTGGGCGCCGGCTCGGTCATGCACGGCATGAACGACGACGTGAACATGCGCCACTACGGTGCGCTGAGCTCGGCGATGAAGTGGACCTTCGGCACCTTCGCGATGGGCTACCTGGCGATCATCGGCTTCCCGCTGTTCGCCGGCTACTTCTCCAAGGACCACATCATCGAGACGGCCTTCCACGAGAGCACGGTCATCGGTGCATGCGCGCTGCTGGGTGCCGGTGTCACCGCGTTCTACATGACGCGGCTGATGATCATGACCTTCTTCGGCTCCAAGCGCTGGCAGCCCGGCGTCCATCCGCACGAGTCGCCGCGGGTGATGACCGTCCCGCTGGTGATCCTGGCGATCTTGTCGATCGCGTCCGGTCTGGTGATGAACAACTGGATCCAGGGCTGGCTCGAGCCGGCCGTCGGCAACCACGCCCATGAGGTGTCGCTGATCCCGACGCCGGTGGGCTGGGCCACCATGGCGGTCGTCGCGCTCGGCGTGGCCGTCGCCTACCTGGCATTTGGCCGCGGCTCCATCCCGGTGACGGCACCGGCCACCCGCAACCCGATCACGATCGCGGGCCGCAAGGTGTTGTTCGGCGACCAGATCAACCAGGCCGTGTTCGTGGGCCCCGCCGCCGCGGTCGCCGCCGCGGTCGATACCACGGACGCCCGCGGCATCGACCGGGCCGCCGATTCGTCGGCCGACGCGTTCGCCGGCCTGTCCACGCAGGTTCGCCGCCTGGAAACCGGCTACGTCCGCAGCTATGCGCTCACCATGCTGGGCGGCGTGCTGCTCGTGGGTGTCGTTGCAATCCTCAGCCAGCTGGGTTGAGGGAGGAGTTGAGATGACTTTCCCCTGGTTGACCATCCTCGGGCTGGTGCCGCTGGTCGGCGGCCTGCTCCTGCTGCTGCCGATGGGCAAGGGCGCCGCACGTGTGCTCGGCTTCGGCGCCTCGCTGCTGACGCTCGGCATCGGCCTTGCCGTCGCCGGCCTGGCCAGCACGGGCGCCGACCTGGCGGTGCAGGTGCCCTGGATCCGCGCGTTCGGCGCCTGGTGGGCGCTCGACGTGGACGGCATGGGCCTGGCCATGGTGCTGATGACCGTCGTGCTCACCCCGGTGGTGCTGCTCGCCGAGTGGAACCCGCCGGCCTGCCGCTGGAGCGCGCAGGCGTTCTTCGCGCTCGTGCTCGTGCTGGAGGGCCTGTCGCTGTTCGTCTTCATGGCGGGCGACGTCTTGCTGTTCTACCTCTTCTTCGAGGCCACGCTGATCCCGACCTACTTCCTCATCGTCGGCTTCGGCGGCGAGCGCCGGCGCTACGCCGCGGTGAAGTTCCTGCTGTTCAGCCTGGCCGGCGGCCTGATCATGCTCGCCTCGGTGGTGGGGCTGTTCGCAGTGAGCGCCGCCCAGGGCACCCCGTCCTACCTGGTCGCCGACCTCGCCGCGCTGGGCATCGAGGGCGAACTCGGCCGCTGGATGATGGTGGGCTTCCTGATCGCCTTCATCATCAAGGCGCCGATGGTCCCGCTGCACACCTGGCTGCCGGACGCCGCCGAGCACTCCACGCCCGGCACGGCGACGCTGCTGGTCGGCGTCCTCGACAAGATCGGCACCTTCGGCATGATCCGCTTCTGCCTGGGGCTGTTCCCCGAGGCCTCGGTGTGGGTGACGCCGTTCATGGTGTGGTTCGCGGTGCTCTCGATCCTGTGGGGCGCCTTCGGCGCCATCGGCAGCCGCAACCTGATGCGCCTGGTCGCCTACACCTCGGTGAGCCACTTCGGCTTCATGGTGCTCGGCATCTACGCGTTCACCACCAGCTCGCTGGCCGGATCGATGTTCTACATGCTCAACCACGGCTTCTCGACCGCGGCGATGTTCCTGGTCGTCGGCTTCCTCGCCAAGCGGCGCGGCAGCTACGACAT
This sequence comes from Propioniciclava sp., assembly GCF_047602245.1. GTDB lineage: Bacteria > Actinomycetota > Actinomycetes > Propionibacteriales > Propionibacteriaceae > Propioniciclava. The sequence goes on along the minus strand of NZ_JASGHT010000001.1, from coordinate 935,433 downwards.
CGACGCCTTCGGCGGCGTCCAGAAGGTCGCCCCGATGGCCGCGGGCCTGCTGCTCGTCTCGGGCCTGTCGGCGCTGTCGCTGCCCGGTCTGTCCACCTTCGTCAGCGAGTTCATGGTGATCTCGGGCACCTGGAGCCGCTACCCGGTCGTCACGGGTGTGGCGATGATCGGCGTCGTGCTCGCCGCCGTCTACGTGCTGCGGATGTACCAGCGCACGATGACCGGACCGGTCACCGACGCCACGGCCACGCACTTCACCGGGCGCGACCTGACCGGCCTGGAACGGGCGATCATGATCCCGATCCTCGGGGTGCTGCTGTTCCTCGGTTTCGTGCCCGCACCGGCCGTGCAGCTCGTTGAGCCCACCGCACAAGCGATCCTGACCCACGTCGGCGTGTCCGACCTGGAGCCGGTCGTGAAGGGAGCCAAGTGATGACCTACCCGATGCTGCTGGAGATGGCCGCCCCCGTCCTGGAGTGGCGCGCACTGGCGCCGGTGCTGCTGCTGTTCGGCGCCGCCTGCCTGGGCATCCTGGTGGAGGCCGTGTTGCCGCGCGCCTACCGCTTCACCGCGCAGATCGTGCTGGCCGCGGTCAGTGTGGTGTTCGCGCTCGCGTTCCTGGTGCTGAACGTGCGCACCCTGCACGGCGGCAACGTCGCGATGGGCTCGCTGATGCTGGACGGCCCCACCTACTTCATGTGGGCCGCGCTGCTGGTGTTCGGCTCGCTGGCGCTGATGGTGTTCTCCGAGCGCAGCCTCAACGGCGGGGCGTCCGCGTTCGCCGCCTCGGCCGCATCGGTGCCCGGCTCGCGCGATGAGGCCGAGGCGTCCGCCGCCCGCAACGAGCACACCGAGGTCTACCCGCTGGTGCTGTTCGCCCTCACCGGCATGATGGTGTTCCTGGCCTCGTCCGATCTGCTGGTCATGTTCGTGGCCCTGGAGGTCTTCTCGCTGCCGCTGTACCTGCTCTCCGGGATGGCGCGCCGCCGCCGCCTGCTCAGCCAGGAAGCCGCGCTGAAGTACTTCCTGCTCGGCGCGTTCAGTTCGGCCTTCTTCCTGTTCGGTGCCGCGATGCTGTTCGTGGTGACCGGATCGCTGGACCTGTCGGCGATCCACGACGCGACCGCCGGCGCCACCACGACGCGCGGCCTGGTCTTCATCGGGCTGGGGCTGCTCGCGGTCGGCCTGCTGTTCAAGGTCGGCGTGGTGCCCTTCCACAGCTGGACGCCCGACGTGTACATGGGCGCCCCGACCCCGGTCACCGGCTTCATGGCGATCGCTACCAAGCTGGCGGCCGTGGGCGCCGCCATGCGCGTGTTCTACGTCGCCCTCGACGGTGAACGCTGGACCTGGCAGCCGCTGTTCGCCGTGCTGGCCGTGCTCACCATGGTGATCGGCGTCGTCGGTGCGCTGACCCAATCCGACATCAAGCGCCTGCTCGCCTACAGCTCGATCGCGCACGCCGGCTTCATCCTGACCGCCGTCGTCGGCGCCAGCCAGCTGGTGCAGGCCGGCCAGGCCACCTCGGCGGCGTCCATCATGTTCTACCTGGTCGCCTACGGCTTCGCGACGATCGGCGCGTTCGCGATCGTCACCATGGTCCGCAATGCGGCCGGCGAAGAGAACGGGCTGGCGGGCTGGGCGGGCCTGGGCCGCAAGAGCCCGTGGGTGGCCGGCCTGTTCGCGCTGTTCATGCTGAGCTTCGCGGGCATCCCGCTCACCGGCGGCTTCATCGGCAAGTGGGCCGTGTTCACCGCCGCCTGGCGCGGTGGCTATTGGTGGCTCGTCGTGGTCGCCGTTATCGTGAGCATCGTGGCGGCCTACCTGTACCTGCGTGTCATCGCGGTGATGTTCGCGACCGAATCGGCCCCGGGCACCTTCGTGGGCCGGGCCAGTGGCTGGACCTGGGTTCCGGTCGCGATCGGCGCCGCAGCGACGGTGTGGATGGGCCTGCTCCCCGATCAGGTGATGCAGTGGGCGTCGATGGCGGGCGGCTTCCTGCGGTGACCGACCTTTCCCTGGACGCCGTCGACCACGCGTTCGAGACGGCCGTGCGTGGCCGCCTCGACGCGATCGAGGCGTTGCTGCAGGACACGGCGGCGGCCCAGACGGCCTTCGTGACCGACGCGGCGCAGCACCTGCTCAACGCCGGCGGCAAGCGGTTCCGGCCGTTGCTGGTGGTGCTCGCCTCGCAGTTGCACGAAGGTGCGGACGCCTCGGCGATCGACCGCGCGGCGGTGGTGATGGAACTCACCCACGTGGCGAGCCTGTACCACGACGACGTGATGGACGAGGCGCAGGTGCGCCGCGGCGTCCCGTCGGCGAACAGCCGGTGGGACAACACCGTCGCGATCATGGTCGGTGATTTCCTGTTCGCGCGCGCCTCCTCGACGGTGGCCACGCTGGGCACCGAGTACGTCTACCTGCAGGCCGAGACCTTCGCCCGCCTGGTCCAGGGCCAGATCGCCGAGACCCGCGGCGCGCAGCCGGGCGACGACCCGCTGGAGCACTACCTCGGCGTGATCGCCGACAAGACCGGATCGCTGATCGCGGCCTCGGCCCGGTTCGGCGGCATGGTCTGCGGTTCCTCGCCCGAGGTACTGGATGCGCTCGCCGCTTACGGCGAGGAGGTCGGCGCGGTCTTCCAGCTGTCGGACGACCTGCTCGACATCGACTCCGATTCCTCAGGCAAGAGGCCCGGCACCGACCTGCGCGAAGGCGTGGCCACCCTTCCGGTGCTCATGCTGCGCCGGAACGCGGAGGCCTGCGACGCGCGCCTGCTGGATCTGACCTCCCGCCCGCTGACCGATGAGGACGAGGTGGCCGAGGCGCTGGCGCTGCTACGCGCCCACCCGGTGATGGACGCCGCCCGCGCCGAGGTGGCGCGGCGCGCCGACCTCGCCAAGGCCCACCTGGCCGTGCTGCCCCAGGGGCCGGCGCGCGCGGGGCTCGAGGCGCTCTGCGACCAGGTGGCCAACCGCTCGCGCTGACCATTCCAGGTTTCCGCCGCGCGGTGAACTACGGTGGCCGGCATGAGTGTCGATGCACACGCGAGCGCCGCTGAGGTGGCGTGCCGGGTCAGGTCCGGCGAATGGAGCGCGGTGGAGGTCGCCCAGACGGCGCTGGACGCCGCGGAGGCGTCCGAACCGGTGATCGCCGCCTTCGCCGCGCTGACCCCCGAGCGGGCCTTGGCGCAGGCAGCGGCCGTGGACGCCGCCCGCGCCCGCGGCGAGGAACTCGGCCCGTTGGCCGGGGTTCCCTGCCCGATCAAAGACCTCGCCGAGGTCGACGGGCTGCCCTATCAGGCCGGCAGCCGTGCGCTGGCCGGCAACGTGGGCCAGCGCACCGACCCGGTCGCGGCGCGGCTGATCGCCGCCGGCGCGCTGACCCTCGGCAAGACCGCGACGCCCGAGTTCGGCTTCCCCTGCTACACCGAACCCGCCGGGCGGCCCCCGACGGTCACCCCGTGGGACCGCCACCGCGGCGCCGGAGGCTCCTCGGGCGGGGCAGCCGCGGCGGTGGCCGCCGGAGTGGTCCCGATCGCGCACGCCTCCGACGGCGGCGGCAGCATCCGGATCCCGGCGTCCTCCTGCGGCATCGTCGGCCTCAAACCCTCCCGCGGCCTGGTCTCGGCGCTGCCGTTCCGCGCGCCCGGCCCGGGACTGGCCTGCGACGGCGTGGTGTCGCGGACGGTCGCCGACACCGCGTTGGGACTCGCGGTGATGGCGGGTGGTGTCCCCGCGGGGCCGGACGGTGCGGCGTCCGGTGTTCGGGCGGGATTGAGCGCTGCGGTCGGCCGTGACCCGGGACGGCTCCGGATCGGTGTCACGACGGTGCCGGTGATCTCGGACACCGCGATCGTGCATCCGGCGTGCGTCGCGGCGGTCGAGCAGGTCGCGGGCTGGCTCGCCGAGTTGGGCCACGAGATCGTCGACGCCCCGCGTGCCTTCCCCGCCCAGCGCTGGGCCGCCTTCGACGCGGTATGGACGACCGGAGCGGCGTCCCTGCCGCTGCCGGAGCAGGCCGAGGCGGCGCTCACGCCGATGACGGCCTGGCTGCGTGCCCGCGGGCGTGCCGTATCGGGTGCCGATTACGCCCGCGCGATCGCGGCCATCCAGCTGCTGGAACACGAGGTGGCCTGGAACTGGGCGGGCCTGGACGTCGTGCTCACCCCGACCCTGGCCCGTCCGCCGGCGCGCGTGGGCGAGTTGCGCGACGACGCCGACCCGGCTGCCGACTTCGCCGCACAGATCGACTACACCCCGTGGACGTCGATCGCGAACCTGACCGGACGCCCCTCGGTCAGCCTGCCGCTGGTGCGCGCGCTCATCGACGGTGTCGAGCTACCTCTCGGCGTGATGCTCACCGGCGTCCTCGGCCACGACGAGGTGCTGATCTCGCTGGCAGCCCAGCTGGAGGCGGCTCACCCGTGGCCCCTGGTGCGGCCGGTCGGCTGAGTCCGGACCACGGGCAGGAGGCGGGCATTCTCGCCGATCGCGTAGCGTGGGCGTTATGGCGTCCTGGTACCGCGACCACCCGTACGTGCAGCGTTACGGGCCCGTCGCCGCGCTTCCCGTCTACGCGCCGATGTTCGCGGTGGGCGCCGTGCTGTTCCTGATCGGCGCGGTGATCATGCCTTTCGTCGCCGTGTTCGCGTCCCGCGACACGGTCGCCGAAGGCGCGGCGGGCACCCCGCTCGTGGTGGTCTGGAACAGGAGCGACAACCGTGGCGCCGACCTGCTCATCGCCTCCAGCACACCCGTGGAACCGCGCGCGGTGACCTGCACGGCCCGCGGCGCGGACGGTACGCCGTACCGCTTCGGTCCCGAACCGGTCACGAAGCCGGCCTTCTCGCTCGACGGCGTCAGCTGGCAGCCGGTGGCCACGATCAGGTTCCTGGACAGCGGCGACTCGGTGACCTGCACCGGGGCGGGGCTCGGGGAACTGCGCGTCATCGCCGACAAGAGCACCATGCATGGGGTGCTGGCGGTCATGCTCGCCGTCGGAACCGTGGTGTCGGTGCTCATGACACTGATCGGGTTCGCGATGCGCCGCCGGGTGGCCCGGGATCCGGGCCGACGGCAGGCTTAGCGCGACGGCGCGGACCGGGACATTCGCGTCCGCAGCCAGACCGCGCCGACGAACAGGCCGACCCACCACACCGCGTCCAGCGCGAAAGCCGCGAACGGATTCCCGGTGACCTGGCCGAACAAGGCCCGGCCCGACCAGGACAACGGGTTGATCAGGTACGAGACCAGCCCGACGGCCGCGTAGGGCGGCAGCGAGGCCGGACGCCACCGTGCGGCATGCTGGGAGGCGATCAGCACGATCATCAACGACCCGGCGGTGCCGCGGAGCAGCACGGCCACGCCGACCAAGCCCTGGATGACTCCCACCGTGGCGGCGAGGAACGAGACGAGGAATACGCCGGCGGCGCTCGCCAGCGCCAGCAGGACCAGCCGACCTGGCCCCGGCGCGGTGGCCGTCCCGGGGACGGTGGGCATGGTGGGCTCCTTCCGATGGGGTAGTACGACCAGGGTAGGCGCTCGGAGGCGCCGCCGCGCAGGGCCTGGGGGCCCAGCCCGGTTGGGCCTGTCGCCTCATGCATCGGGTGAGGGCGCCAGGCGAGAATGGCATGGTCACCACCCCGAGCCAGGAGGACCCCATGCGACGACGGCCCGATCGAGGCGTGGCCACGCTCGAAAGCGTCGGCATCGTCGCATTGGCGGCGGTCTTGATCGGGGGCGTCTTCCTCAGCGGCGCGCAGACGCAGCTCGGCGATCGATTCCGCGAGGGAGTCTGCGCGATCCTCGGAATGGAGTGCGCCGGCGGGACCGAGACCGACTCACACCTGCCGACCGAGCCCTGCGTGATCTCCCAAAGCGGCTGGGGCGGCTCGCTCAACGTGGCCGTCGGGGTCAGCGTGGGCCGGGACGTGTCGGTGGTCACCGAGCAGCTCAGCGATGGCACCTATCGGGTGACCGTGCTCAGCGGAGGCAAGCTCGGTGCCGAGACGGGCATCGGGTGGGACGCGCGCGTGGAGTGGAACGGGTCGAGCTATGGGCACGACGCCAGCGCCAGCGCACAGGCCCACCTGGAGGGCAGCACCTCCCAGGTCTACACGGCGTCCTCGGCGCAGGAGGCCGAGGCCATTCAGGAGTGGGCGATCTACCAGCACTCGCGCGACCTCGTCCTCGGCAGCGGCAACCCGCTGGGCTGGGTCAGCGACGGGATCGCCTCGATGCTGGGGATGCAGGCACCGCCCACACCGGCCGCGGTCACCTACTACGGCGGCCTCACCGCTGACGCCAGCGCGCACCTGACCACCTATGCGATGTTCGGCGCGGACGGCGAACTGGGCGCGGGCTCGATCCTGGGCTACACGCAGTACGCGGACGGGAGCACCGAGGTGGTCACCAAGATCCAGGGCACCGCCCAGGTGTCGGGCAACGTGGGCCCGAAGTCCGGCCAGCTCGGGGGAACCGGCGAGATGTACACCGTCGAGACCTTCGATCCCCAGGGCAACCGCACCGGCATCACGCTGAACTACACCGGCGACGGCGCGAACGACAACACCATCACCTCCTACCACCTGCCGATCACGAACCAGTCGCAGCAGGACGCCGCCACCCGCCTGATGTGGGATCCGTTCTACTTCGGTGATTTCCAGGATCTGGCGATGAAGGAAGGCCAGGTCAACCGGGTCACCTACGCCGAAGAGGGCTGGGACGGCGCGCTGGTCGTGGGCGGACGGTTCCTGGCGGAGGTCGGTGTCGAGCTGACCGCCGAGGGGATCAGCAACCGCCCGACCCAGGCGGAGTACTGGGACGGCAACGACTGGACGCGTTGGGCTCAGTGCTTCCCGAAGTGACGCCGTCCGGCCCGGCGCCGGCCGTACTGCGACCCGCCGCTGGCGCGGCATGATGGAGGAATGATGAAGCGACGTATGGTCTGCCTCGGACTCGTCACGGCGGTCGGTCTTGGTGTGACCGCCTGTGCACCGGGCGGCGAACGCCTGCCCGACCGCCTGGAGGAGATCCGTCCCACCCAGGTGCTGCCGTCGCCGACCGCGGCGGCACCGGGCGGCTTTCAGCAAGTCGCCGGGGACCACTTCACCCTGAGCATTCCTTCCGGCTGGGCTGAGGCACCGGTCGGCAACTCGCCGATGCAGAAGGTGTACAAGGCCGCGGCGAACGAGCGGATGCTGCTGGGGATCGTCGTGGAGAAGCAGCCGCGATCAGGGGTGATCGAGCAGTCGAAGGTGACCGAGGTCGGGCTACGCTCCCGCGGCGGTACCGGCATCACCCGTAGTGAGGTGGCCTGGCCGGACGCCGAGCGCGCGATCATCCTGGATTGGCGGCAGAAGGCGGGCGGGCCCCAGGCCCCCGAGCTTCGCTACCGCCAGCTGATGATCGAGGTCAACCCGTCCCTGCTCGTCACGGTGGTGGGGGCAGCACCGGTCGATGACTTCGAGGAGAGCGGCATCCTGGCTGCCATCGAGACGTTCCGCGCGAAGGCCTGAGGCCGCCGTCGGAGGTTGTTTACTGGGGCGGGAGGACGGTGACCCGGCGGTTGGCCGCCTTGCCCGTCTCGGTCTCGTTGGGCATGGCAGGCTCAGCCTCGCCCTTGCCGTCGACGGTGAACGTGTAGCCCGATCCCAGCAGCGGTGCCAGAGCGTCGGCGACGGCCCGGGCGCGGCGCTTGGACAGGTCGAGATTGGCCAAGTCCGAGCCGTCGGAGTCGGTGTGCCCGGTCACGCTGACCGTTCCGGACCTGCCGGCGGCCTTGATCTTCTCCGCCGTCGCGGTGAGGACGGCCTGAGCGCCGGGGGTGAGGGTGGCCTGGTTGTAGTCGAACAGGACGGTGGAGTCGAGGTCGAGCTGTTCGCCGGAGGAGGTGATCGCCCCCTCCTTGGCCACGTTGCGCAGGTCGCCGGTCGACAGTGTCGCGAGGTCGGCGGTCACCTTCGCCAGGCGGTCGGCGGGGATCTCGGGCCAGCCGGTCCCGAGCGCGGGCGCCTCCTCGGTGGAGACCGGGGTCATCGCGCCGGAACTGACCGGGACGTCCTGCAGCAGCGCCTTACCGCCTAGGACGACATCGACCTGTTGGGTGGCCGGATCCAGCGCCGGCAGCAGCGCCCAGCACAGATGGGCGAGCTGGTCCCCGGCGACCGCCGGGCCCAGTGCGTCGTAGGTGCAGCCGTAGTCGAAGGTGGTCGGGCCGAGCTGGCTGTAGCCCTTCATCGCGGCGCGGTCGAGCAGGCCGAAGTTCTTGGTGAACGGAAAGCTGCCCGCGAAGCGCTGGTTGAGGACGTTGCTGCCGCCGCCCCACCAGGTGAGGCGCACCGGGGTGACGCCCTCGGGGAAGACCGCCGAATAGTAGAGGGCGGTGGCGTTGTCGAGGCGGCGGACGCCGTGCAGGCTGAGGATGAGCGGATCGGCGTGCCCGGCGTCGAACTGGTCGCGGTAGACGGCGCGGCCCAGGACCGGCACGTCCGCACTGCCGGACGGGGGCGTCTCGGCGACCCGGTCGACCGGGATCGTCAGCGGCGCGTCGATCAGCGGCGTCGCCACCTCGACCTCAGTCACGGTCGCGGGCAGCGGCCCGTAGCTGCCGAACAGCGGGGAGGGGTCGGGGCGCAGTTCGTACTGGTTGGCCGCGACCGGCGCCCAGACGCCGGACGCCATCTGGTACTGCGTCATCGAGTAGGTGACCTCGCCGGCCTTCAGCGTCGGGAGCCACGGTGAGCGCACGCGGTCGTCCAGGATGCCGCTGGCGGTCTTGGCACTCGGGTGGGTGATCACGTAGTCGAGGCGGGTGGAGGTGCCGGTGGCGCGCACCGAATACACATGGAAGGTGCCGCCTTGGAGTTCGCCCTCGGCGGTGATCGGGGCGCTGGCCACCGGCGTCGCCTCGCGCGCGCCGGCGCGAACCAGCGCGGTCGCCGCCTCGGCGGCCCCGGTGGGCGTGGACGGGGCGGGCACGGTCGGGGAGGGGGTGTGGTCGCCGTTCGTGGGCACGCACGCCACCAGGGACAGCGAGGCCAGGGACGCGACGGCGGCCAGACGGAGCTTCACGAGCGGGGATCCTCTCTGGGGCGGGACGAGCCGTCCTCCATCCTACAGCGGGGGATGGCGCGCCCCTTCGGGTCAGCGGGCCAGCGCCGGGGCGAAGTGAGACTTGATCTGCGCGTCGCTCATCTGCACCGTCACCTGCTGGTCCTCGCCGTCGACCTTGACGGGCACGGTGAACTCGCCGCAGGACGCGTTCCCTGAGTAATCCGGCGGGGGAACCGGCGGCGCGGGCGGCTCGTCCGGGTGGGGCGTCGGGGCGGGCGTGGGCTTGGGTTTGGGCTTGTCCGGCAGTGAACAGGCGCCGAGCCGGAGGCCGACGCGGGCGGTGGCGGAGGCTTCCTCACGACGGCCGGACTCGAGTCGAGCCGAACTGCGGACGCGGACCTCGAGCCGTCCGGTGGACGCCGCGTAGTGGTAGTGGACCAGGGAAGCGCCGTTGCGGGCGGCGAAGGTGCTGGCCGCGGACTGGCCCTCGCCTCCGGCAGGCAGGCCGTACCCGTTGACGAGCCGGCGCAGCAGGGTGGGCGAGTCGGCGACGATCATCTGGGCGCCGGCGAGCGCCGCGGCGTCCGCAGCGGTCTGGAGCGCCCCCGCCTGATCCTCCATCTTGGCCACCCGCTGGGTGTACCAGAAGCCGAGCGCCAGCAGTAGCACGCTGGCCATGATGATGATCGCGGTGGTGGCGATGCCCGCTTCTTTGCCGGTGTCTCGGCCCATTCGATCGTCTCTTCCCGTCTCCCTGTGATCCTGAGAAGCGTGTGGCACCGGCGATGGTGCCACACGCTTCTCAGGAGAACAACTGCTGGTCGTTCAGCGGATGGACTATCCTCAGCCGCCGATGCCGAGGATCTTGTTGGCCGCCGTCGAGAACTTCTCGGCGAGGTCGAGGTCCCCGGCGATGCCGAAGACGCCGCCGATGATGACGGCGGCCAGCAGGACCATGCCCACGTACTCGAGGATGTCCGCGCCGCGCTCACGGCGCTCGGCCAGCTTGGCCTGCAGCTCGTTGAGGGCGATCTCAGCCTTGACCGCGGAAGCAAGAATCAGGTCCGACATTGGTGTCTCCTTTGGGTCTGGGTGGGGCGGGTTGCCCATCTCGTTGACAAGAAGAAATCTACGGTCCGCGCGGGGTGTCCTCCGAGGGCCGACGGGCCCAGGTAGGGCCCAACCCGGGGCCCCCGCTCGCTAGGGCTGGGTGCCCGGACCGGTGCCCAGCCAGGTCGCGATCGCCTGTCCGCGGTTGCTGGCGGACAGCTTCATGAAGATCTGGTTGATGTGGTTCTTGACGGTCTTCTCGGTGAGGAAGAGCTCGCGGGCGATCTCCCGGTTGGACCGGCCCTGCGAGATGAGGTCCATCACCTCGGCCTGCCGGACGCTGAGTCCCCATGCGGACGCCTTGCCCGGCCGTGGGCCAGCAGCAGGCTGGTCGCCGGCCATCATCGCCGTCAGCGCCGGACCGCTGAGTGCCGCCATTCCGGACGCAGAACTCCGCACCGTGGCCGCCAGGGAGTCGGCGTCGAACGTGCCGTGCACCAGGTAGCCGGTGGCGCCGGCGGCCATGGCTTCGCGGACCACGTGCGACTCGTCGGAGAAGGTGAGCATCAGCACGCGCGCCGTCCGGGTCAGTTCGGCGACGATCGACAGACCGTCGCGCCGCGGCATCCGGACGTCGAGCAGCACGATGTCGGGCGAGGTCTGCGCCGCCATCGCCAAGGCGGCGTCCCCGTCGCCCGCCTCTCCGACCACCTCGATGCCGTCGTCCAACTCCAGCAACGTGCGAATGCCGCGGCGCATCACGGCGCTGTCGTCGACGATCAGAGTCCTAAGCCTGTTGGGCATTCCAAACCCCCTCAACCTCGATCAGACCGCGCCGGGGCGCGGAGAGCGTGACGGTGGTGCCACGCCCGGGCGTGCTGACCAGGGCGGCGGTGCCGCCCACCTTGGCCAGGCGCTCTTCCATGCCGCGACGCCCGTAGTGGCCGTCGCGTTCGGCCTCGAGGAGGCGCTCATCGCTGACACCCACCCCGTCGTCGGCGACGGTCACCCTCACGTCGTCGCTGGTGCCGTCGAGGCTGACCCGGACCAAGCGGGCGCCGGCATGCCGGCGGGCGTTCTCGAGCGCCTCGGAGACCGCCATCAGCAATTCGTAGCGGACGAGTTCGTCGGTCACCTCGATGCTCTCATCGATCTCGGTGACGATCGAGGTGCCGGTGCTCTCCTCCCAGCTGACGCACAACTGCTGCAGCATGTCGGGAAGCGAGTCGCCTGCGGGCTGGCGGCGCAGGTGCGTCATCAGCGCGCGGGCCTCGCCGATGGCGTGCGCGCTCAGGTCGCGGATCTCGAGCGCGTGCGCGGTGCTGGCCTGCTGGTCGCGGGCCACCAGCGTGGGCAGGGCGACCGCCATCATGTGCAGGCCTTGCAGCGACTTGGCCAGGGTGTCGTGCAGGTCGCGGGCCAGCCGGTCGCGCTCCTCGCTGGCAGCGGCGACGCTGACGGCCCGCTGCAGCGCGGCGCGGGCGCGGGATTCGGCTCGCGAGGACTCCTGGACGGCGAAGCCGAGCCACCACAGCACGAGGTAGCAGAACGGGATCGCCATCGCCGAAATCCCGGCGATGCCCCAGTTCTCGGTCCACAGCATGAGGTAGAGGACGATGGTGACCACGATGGTCGCGAAACCGATCAGCGGCGGCGCCCAGACGCCGACGAGGATGGCGGTGGTCATGAAGGTGAGGACGAACGGGCTGTTGCCGCCGGACAGCACCGCCACGCCGGCGAGCAGCAGCGTGTCGGCCATCACCAGCCAGGGGTGGCGGCTGACCAGCGAGTCGCCCCGGCGCGACAGCAGCAGCCACAGCGCGATCACGCCGATCGCGATCTGGCCGAGCAGGGCGGGCACGCTCACCTGCCCCAGCGAGGTGAGCACCAGCAGCAGCGAGGTGAGCCGGAGCACCAGCGCGACCCGGGTCACCTCGACCGCGACGTCTGCGGATCCCTTCCTAGCCACCGAACAGCGCTCCGAAGTCGACCCCGGAGCCGAGGATGAGGCCGGCGACGATCAGGATGAGGGTGGCGGGCACCATCACGATGGTGGTGACCAGGGTGATCCGCGGGGTGACCCCGTTCGCGCGCTGCAGGGCGCGCTGCGCGTCGGCGCGGCGCATGTCCGCCGCGATCTGGTTCAGCGCCTCCACCAGCGGGGCACCGAGCTCTTCGGCCTGCAGGTAGGCGGTGACGAACTCCTCCATGGCCTCCGACCCGGACCGGTCGCGCAGGTTCTTGAACGCCGAGCGCACCGTGGCGCCGTTGGCGATCTGGTGCAGGGAGGTGGTGATCTCCTCGCCGAGCGGGCCGCCGAACCGCTCGGCGACGGTCGCGATGGCGGACCGGAAGCCGATGCCGGCGCTCACCGTGACCGCGAGAACGTCGAGGAAGTCGGGCAGGTCGCGGTCGATCTGCTCGCGGCGCTTGCGTGCCAGCGTGGTCAACCGGATCAGCGGCCACAGGACGGCGAGGGCCACCACCCCGAAGATCAGCGCCCCGAAGCCCGCTTGGGCGTAGATCAGCGCCAGCGGGAGCGCGGCCAGCAGCAGGCCGGCCTGCTGTGCCAGCACGCCGTCCACGGTGACACCGTCCGGGCGTCCGGCGAGGTCGATCTGGCGCTGCAGGCGGCGCAGTGCGGTGGCGGGCAGCGCGCGCCGGACCAGCGGCACGAACCGGGTTCCCAGCCGTGCGAACACATTGCGTTTGGTTCCGGGCGAGGTGGAGCGCAGCACGCTGGCGTCGATCAGCTCGGCCGGGTCGATGGCATCGACGGGGTTGTAGCGCCAGCCCCGGAGGCCGACCGCCAATAGCCATACGGCCAGCGCGGCCACCAGGCCGGGAATGGCGCCGATCAGCAGGTTGATCACGGCTCCACCTTCGCCATCGCCCGGATCACCAGGTAGCCGACCGAGAACAACAGCCCGGCCGCCGCGAGCGACAGCACGCCGGCCGGTGATTGGGTCATCGCCTGCACCGTCCCGGGCTGGATCAGGTTCAGCACGAAGAGCAGCGCGATGCCGATCACCAGGATCGCGTTGGCCGTGGCCATCGGGCCGCTCAGCGTCGTCTTGATCTGGCGGCGGGTCTCCTTGCGCTGCTCCAGGCTGCGGGCGATGTCGCGCAGTGCGGTGACCAGCGAACCGCCGCTGCGGGAGGACACGATGAGCGTGGCGATCAGCACGCCGGCCTCGCGCGAGCGGACGCGCTGCCGGAATTCCTGCAGCGCGGACTCCAGCGGTGCCCCGAACCGGAGCCGGTCGGCGATCCGGGCGAGCTCGCCCCGCGCGGGTTCGGCCAGTTCACGGCTCGCGACGGCCAGCGCGGTGGGCAGCGACAGCCCGGCGTAGGAGGCGTTGGCCAGGATGCGGGCCAGCTCCGGCATCTGCGCGACGATCGCGTCCTGCCGCCGCTGCTGGGCGCGGTGCAGGTACGCCCGCACCAGGACGAACCCCGCGACCATGCCGAGGATGGCCAGTGCGGGCGCCAGGAACCTCCAGATCATCCAGGTGATGCCGGCCCCGACCGCGAGCGTGACGAGCGCCACCACCAGCGGCGGGAAGGACAGGCCGGCGAGATCCAGTTCGCCGGCGAACCAGCGGCCGGGCCGGGTCCTGCGGAACCGCGCGTCCCACGCCCGGAGCGCGGAGGTGACCTGCTCCTCCTGGCTCTCCAATTCGGCGGCGGCCACATAGCGGCGCCGGTCGCGGGCGATGCGGAGCAGCTCGCGGATGCCGAGCAGGAGGGTGACCGCGACGGCGGCGGCGAGCACCGGGATGAGGGGGGCGAACGTCATGCCTGATGCCCCCACCACTCGTCGAGGTCGTCGTGCTCGGCGGAGAGCCGTCGCCGCAGCCCTTCGGGAAGGGGGTGGTGCACGAAGCGGCCGTCACGGTTGCGATGGGAGCCGTTCCACTCCAGCACGGGCTCCAGGCGGAATGGCTCGTGCCGGCGCGAGGCGACGTAGGCCACCTCGGTGACCCGGCGGCGTCCGTCGGAGCTGCGCCCCAGTTGCACGATCAGGTCGATGGCGGAGTTCACCTGGTCGCGCACGGCCTGGAACGGGATCTGTACGTCCGACATCGTCGCCAGCGTCTCCAGCCGGCTCAGGGCGTCCTCGGCGCTGTTCGCGTGCACCGTGGTGAGCGAGCCCTCGTGGCCGGTGTTCATCGCCTGCAGCATGTCGAGCGCCTCCCCGCCGCGGCACTCGCCGACGACGATCCGGTCCGGGCGCATCCGCAGCGAGTTCCGGACCAGGTCGCGGATGGTCACCTGTCCGCGGCCCTCCGCATTGGGCGGGCGCGTCTCCAGGCGCACGGTGTGCGGCTGGTTGAGGCTCAGCTCGGCGGCGTCCTCGACCGTCACGATGCGCTCGGAGGGATCGATGAACGACGACAGCGCATTGAGCATCGTCGTCTTGCCCGAGCCGGTGCCGCCCGACACCACGATGCTGAACCGGGACTGCACGCAGATGCGGAGCAAGCGTGCCATCGGCTCGGTGACGCTGCCCCATTCGATCAGCCGCTCCAGCGAGATCGCCTGCGGGAAGAGCCGGATCGTCACCGTCGGGCCATCGAGTGCCAGCGGAGGCAGCACCACGTTGACGCGGGCTCCGCGCGGCATCCGCGAGTCGGCCGGCAGGCGGGCGTCCGCCATCGGGCTGGACTCGTCGACGCGGCGGTTCACCGTCGAGACGATCCGGTCGATCGTCTGCATCAGTTGCTCTTCGCTGGTGAAGGCGCCCGGCCAGCGTTCGAGGACGCCGGCGCGCTCGACGTAGATCGTCCGGTAGCCGTTGATCATGATCTCGCTGACCGAGGCGTCGGCGAGGATCGGTTCCAGGACGCCGAGCCCGACCGCCTCGTCCACCACGCGGCGGATCAGCCGGTTGCGCGCCGACGTCGAGAGGATGACGCCCTCGCGCGACACCAGGTGGGCGATGACGCGCTCCAGGCGCGCGCGCCGCTGATTCGCGTCGAGCTTGCTCAACTCGTTGAGGTCGACTTCTTCCAGCAGCATCCGCCGGAAGGTCATGATCAGGCCGTCGTCCTCCGCCTGGGGGCCGGTGTCGCCCGGACTCGCGCCGACGAAGGACGCGTAGCTGCGGGCGCTCATCGGTACGCGGGCATGTCAACGGTGCGGCTGACATGGCCGAGGTTGAAGATGGGCACGATCGAGGGCACCGACACCGTCACCGTGTAGGAGTACCCGTCGCCGACGCGTGAGCCGGTCACCGACACCGGAGACAGGCCGCCGGGGAGCGCACCGGCCGCGGCGGCCTGCGGGCTGTGGCCCAAGGATGCGGCCCGGGCGGCGGCGCGGGCGGCGTCGTGGGTGGAGAGCGCGGTCCAGCCGACCAGGCCGAACTGCAGGGCGATCGCGCCGACCAGCATCAGGATGGGGGCCCCGGCGACGAACTCCAAGGCGGCGGTTCCGCGTTCGCGGAGGGTGCGGTGCTTGCTCATGACGGCTCCTGGACCACGGTGTGGGTGGAACTGATGCTGGGCAGCAGGGACATCCCGGGCGGCAGGTGGAGCGTGACGCGGACGGTGCCCGAGCCGCCCGAGACGGCCACGCCGCTGGAGAAGGGCTCCGGGATGGTGCTGCGTGCGGCCTGGGTGGCCTGGGTGATATTGCCCGAGATGGCGTAGCTGCGGGTCGCCTCGGTCGAGGCCTGCCCGAGCCAGAGCGCGCCCAGGCCGAGGACGGCCACCTGCCACATCACCACGGCGATGCCGAGCGCCATCGGGATCACCGCGACGTTCTCCAAGGTGATGGCACCGGCTTCCTTGCTGCGGCGCAGCGAGAACCGGCGGCGCTTGCCGGGTTCGGCCGGCTCGGGGTCGCTGAGCGGTGCGATCGCCCGCCGTGCCGTCGGCTGGGCGCCGATCGTGGCGAGTTCGGTGCGCACGCGCGCCATCAGCTTCCACCAGTTGGTGTCGGCCACCGCTTGAGGGTCGCGTTCGTTGACGGCCGGCTCCAGCACGCGGGTGAGGAGCGGGATGTGGCTGCCGAGGACGGCGGCCGTGGTCAGCTTGGGCACCGCATCGGCGGGGAAGATCGACGAGCGGTCCACCTTGTTGACCAGCACCCGCAGTTCGGCCTCGTGCCGGACGCCGAGGGCCTCCCAGGCCAGGATCCGCTTGCGCATCGCCCGCAGGGTGAGCACGTCGGGGGTGGTCACCACGACCGTGTCGTCGGAGAGCTCGATGGCGGCGCCCTGCGCCGGTGACACGTAACCGCCGGCGTCCAGGATGATCAGGTCGAAGTCGCGCCGGAGCAGCGCCACGATGGCGCGCAGGGCCTCGGGGGTGACCGCCTCCGACTGGCGCACGTCGATCGGGGCCAGCAGCACGTGGATCCCGCTCTCGTGCTCGATGACGGCATCGCTGACGGTGGTGGCCGACAGGTCGTGGTAGACCTTCGCCAGGTCGGCGACCGAGACCGACTGGCGAACGTCGAGGAGCGCGCTCACGTCGCCCTTCTCGATGTCCAGGTCGACCACGCAGACGCGCGACCGGGGATGGTTGGCGTGGTGGTCGATGGCCAGGTGGAGCGCCATCGTGGTGACGCCCACGCCGCCCTTGGCGCCGACGAAGGTGAGGACGGTGCCCCGCTCGCGCTGGGCCGCGGCGGCCGCGCCCTCGAGGATGCTGTGCATCTGCCGGGACCAGTCCAGGGCGTCCTGGACGCGGGAGGAGAAGTCCTCGAAGGCGAAGGGGAACGCCACCACGCCGCGGGCGCCCGCCTCGAGCGCCCGGATGACGGTGCTGCTGGAGCGTTCGGGCGAGACCTGGATGATCGCGGAGGCGGGGTGCCGGATGGTGAGGTCGCGGATCACCGCCGTGGCCGGCTCGGGGCCGAGCTCGTCGTGCAGCAGCACCAGGTCGGGCTCCAGCCGGGTCACGTACTCGGCCAGCCGGCCGGTGTCGGCCGCGACCGCGGACACCTCCACGTCCGGCAGCTCGTCCAGCAGCGACCTGAGATCGGAGACCAGGTTCTCGTTGGCCATGCCGATCACGACTTTGGTGCTCATCGGTTACCCTCCGGAATCGCCTCGCCACCCAGGTGGCTCGCATCGAACACGTCGATCTCGTCGGTGCGGTTGACGCCGACGTCGGACGGCAGCGCTACCAGCCGGACCTCCTGCGCGAACGCCGCGGCGTAGCTCACCGACAGCGCCGCCTCCGGTTCGAGGGCCAGCGTCACCGGGATCACCTGATCCTCGCGGACGCCTTGGGCGTTCTGCTGGGTCACCGTCTGCTGGCCCGCGATCGAGACCACGCGCACATTGCGCTGCAGGATCCGCACCTGCTTCGGCAGGCCGGGGACTTCGCTGAACACCGCGTAGACATCCACGCGGTCGCCGGGCCGCACGCGGCCGGCGACGCCCGTGACGGGATTGACGTTGATCGCCAGCTCGCGCTCGGTCGACGACAGCGACGAGTTGGGGATCAACATGTCGGAGTTGATCGTGCTGCCGGCGTTCAGGCGGAAGCCGACCCGGCGTCCGGTGAGTTCGCTGAGGCTCACGATCGAGGACTCCGAAGCCCACCGGCGCGGCACCTCGACGGGCTCGATGTTGTCGGCCGACAGCGGCGTGTACGGGTCGATCGGGGTCTTGGCGCGGTAGACGGTCACCCGCTGGCCCACCTGGCTGTTGACGTCAGCGACGAACGTCGACACCGCGAAGAAGGTGCCGAGAGCGATCAGGAGGGCCACCGCCATGAACAGCAGACCTCGGCGTTGGCGTGGATTCACTCGTGAACACTCCTTGCGGTGACGACATGGCAGAACGGGCAAGCGCTCTGATGAAGGGGCTGGCGGCACACCCGGCACGCGACCGCGGCAGGCCCGGGCAGCGGCACGGGGGCGCCGTCGTCGACGACGAACTCGACGCCCGCGCTGCCGTAGGCGTCCCGGATGGGCGGCCCCGGACGCTCCTGGAGCTCCAGGCCGGGGAACGTCGCACGCAGCGCGTGCACGACCGTCTCCTCGGCGCCCGGCCCGACCAGCAGACGACCAGACGCCGGGGCGTCCGCGATCGCAACGGCGGCCTTGTGAATGCCCGGTTCGGGGCCGAGCACCGCGACGAAGCGTGGGCCGCCGGGGAACATCGAACGCACATACTGACCGAAACCCGGGTTCGGGCCGCTCATCGACACCACCGACTTCAGCCAGGCCCCGGACCAGTCGCGTGCGGCGAGGGTGTCGAAGGCGGCGATGCGGGAGCTCGGGTCGGTGTCGAGTCCGACGACCCGCGAGGCGTGCGCGAGCGCCGCCAGCGCGCTGCACGGCACGGTCCGGGTGGCCACGAGCATGTTGCGGCGGGCGCCGGTGATCACGTTCGCCACGTAGTGCAGCGGGCGCTTGCTGGTCGTGCGGCCCACCAGGAGGACAGCGCCGATCTGCCGCTCGTCGAGCCAGGCGACCATCTCGGGCCCGGCGTGCGGGCCCACGACGAGCGTCGCGCCGTCGGACCCGTCGGGCCACGGCGCGAGGTGCTGAGGGGCGAGGCCGGGATCAACCCAGGCAACGGCCATTCTCATGGCTGCGACTCCTGTCGTTGAGTGGGGGCCACGGTAGCGGGATCGCGACGCGGGGCCGGAGGGCGTTCAAATCCGCGTGGGTGCGAGCTTGAGCGCTGTTGGTGCCAGAATGGGTGATTATGGCCCGACCGTTGCGCAGAGTGAAGAAGCGCCACGGCCGCGCCGATTTCCGCCGGCGTCGCGGGATCGCGGCGGTCGTGTCGCTCGTTCTCGCCGTGCTCGGGCTCAGCCTGGTGACCGTCGGCGTCATCGCCTGGTCGTCGCCTCGCCAGGATCCCGCACTGTTGAGCCGCGAGGTCTGGGTGCCGGTGCGCCCGACGCCCTGGTTCGATCCCGGCACCACGATCTTCGCGGTGACTCGTCCCACCGCGATGCCCACCGCCGAGCAGCTCAACTGCTCGCTGCGGACGCCGGACGGCGTAGTCACCCCGCTGGCCCGGCTCGCCGATGCGGACCGCCTCGGCTCGCGCGTGAAGAGCGGTGTGTCGCTGAGCCCGGTGCTGGACGTGGGACGCACCGGGGCTGGCACCGAGCTCGCGTGCGCGGGTCTCGCGCTCGATGACGGCGAGGTGTGGCTGCTGCCGACGCTGCCGTTCATGTCGACCACGCCGTTGTCGGTGGTGATCGCGGGCGTCGGCTGCTTCGGGTTGGCGCTGCTGATCAATCCCCGCGCCCGCGGCCAGCACCGCGCCTGAACCTCCGCCGCTCACCCGAGCGCCCCCGTGACCAGCGCGAACGCGCCCGGCGCGCAGAAGACGATGGCGGCGCCCAGCGCCATGTGCGGGCCGAAGGCGATCTCCGTCTTACGTCCCGCCCGCCGCGCGAGCATCAGGATTCCTCCGAGCAGCAGTGCGCTGAGATAGGCGGCCAGCGTGCTGACGAACACGTGCGGCCATGACAGCAGACCGCAGGCCAGGCCGAGGCTGACCGCCAGCTTCGCGTCGCCCAGGCCCATGCCGGCTCCGCGGCCGATCAGCACCTGAACGAAATAGAAGGCACCGAGCGCGAGGCCGGCCTGCACCGCGCGCCACGCGTCGCCGAGCGCGTTCTCCATCACGGCGACCACGACGACGCCCGCGAGGGTGACCGGGATCAGCGGCAGCGTGATCGCGTCGGGCAGCCGCCGCACGTCGAGGTCGATCGCGGCGAGGACGCCGAGCACGATGCAGTAGCCCGACAGCAGGATGGCGGTGGGGATGGACAGCTGCCACCAGCCGGCCACGATGAGCCCGACGGCGAACGGCAACACGGCGATCAGCCATCCTGTGTTGAGCAGTCTCAGATCGCGTTCGTCGTCGTAGCGGTAGCGGCGGCGGCGCAGCCAAACGTCCGCGCCCATCCCCGCGATCAGGCCGACCAGAAAGCCGGCGCCCGTGACGGCCATCATTATTCGCACCCCGTCCAGGTCTGCCAGGAATCGCCGTCCCAGTACTGGGCCGGTGGGGCATCCTTGCGCGCCTGCTTCATCGTCGCTCCTAGTTCAGCCAATGCGACCGGGGATCCGCCGTCGGCCAGCCCGGCGCCCGGGGCGCGGGACACGTAGCCTGCCTCGGCGGCGGCCGCACGGAAGGCGTCCAGTGGGCCGGCGTCCGCGAGCGGACCGGCCGGTGGCCCCGGCGCGTAGGCGTAGCGCCGCTCAGAGGCGACGCCCAGTCCGGTCAGCAGCGCCTCGGCGTCGCTCGCGGAGGCGTCCGAGGTGACCGGCAATGAACTGACCTGGCCGCCCACGCCGGTGCGCGTCGCGCGCACTTCGGTGACGAAGCCGCCGGCGTCGCGGTCGAGTTCGATCACCACGCCCGCGCGATCGGCGCTGGTCATCCCCCCGACGAGCAGCTCGGTGCTGCCGCCACCCTGCCAGGTGGTGGTGCCGACGCTCACCGCCGTGCCCTGCGCGGTGACGGCCTGGGCAAGGTCATAGGCGTAGGACGAGGGCATCAGCCCGGGGCCTGAGGATTCCCACACCCCGGTCGGAACGGGCGCCGCCGGCTCGCCGGCGGCGGTGAACAGCAGCGATCCGGTCGCCGCCCAGACATCGGCCGCCGGGTGACCGCCGGCCCCGAACCAGGATTCCTGCCGTTGCTGCCGCTGCAGGCCGGCGAGCAGGGTGCCCAGCTCCGCCTGCGAGGCCGCCGTGTAGACGCGAGCCCGCGACGCGCTCGCCCGCGGTCCCGCCGCCGCGGCGGCCAGCGCGGGGGTGATCGTGCCGGCGTCCCCCGCGGTGACGGTGTAGGCGCCGCCGGCGGACTCCGCGACCACAACCGGTGTTCCGGCGCCCAGATCGACCCGGTAGCTGAGCCGGGTGGCGCCCGAGGGACCCGTGGTGGGCACGGTGCAGCGCGCGGCGTCCTCGAACCCGGCCGGCACACGTGGATCGACACACGAGCCGCCGGTCACCGTGCAGAAGCCGTACGAGGCCGTCGCGGCCACCCGCCCCTCGGAGACGACGGCGAGCAGGCTCGCCGCGAGCACGCCGGACAGGGCCACCATGCCGACGGTTTGCAGCACGCTGACGCCGCGCTCGGCGCGAGAGGGGAGAACAGGCATGGGCACGACCTCAGCTCATGACCGAGAAGGTCGAGGAGGAACGGGGGAGGTCGGTGGTCTCGAACAGGGCGTCGGGCGCAAACGCCACGACGCTGAAGATCACGCCGTCGTTGGCCTGCACCATCAGCTGCTCGATGCGGCGCGCCTCGCCTCCGCCGCGAGGAGCCTCCTGCCACACTACGAACTGCGCCGAGCGGGCCCCCGGCCAGGTGAGCCCCACACGTGCGGCGTCGACGTCCTCGTCGCGCAGGCGGCGGACGAGCGCGGCGGCCTGCTGCTCGGCCGACTGGGTCGGCGCCGCCTCCCGCACCACGGTGATCGCGGTGGAGAGGGCTTCGCCCGGGTGTGGCGCCCGCCACTGGCTCACGGTCACGCCGTTGGGGAAGGCGGTGATGACCTCCTCATAGGAGGACGGGACGCCGAGCCGGAAGCCCGCACCGCTCACCCGGCGGTAGTCGAGCGGAGGCTCGGTGGGCTGCAGAGGCTGGTCCTCGGGGGCGGGCGTCGGAACGGCCGGGGTCTCCGGGGTACCGCTCGCGCATCCGGTGAGGAGTGCGAGCGTGGCCGTCAGCGTGCCGGCGATCGCGGTGCGCGCGAGGCCGATCGAGGACCGTTCGCCCATGGCACCTCACCACCTCTCGCCGCGTCGACACTCGTCTCCGCCGGTAGCATAGGAGCGATCGCGCCCGGTAGCCGAGGGCCCTGAGGCCCAGCGGTGGGCCCGTCCTCACCGGCCGCGGGCCCACTCCGGCTACTCCGGGCGATCAACGGCTCTCACTGAGGTAGGCGTAACTGGTCCCGATCCACCAGAGGAAGGGCTCGGAAGTGGTCACGTGGTTCAGCGCCTCCTCGTCGAAGGATCCCTCCTGCAGCCAGAACCTCGACGACCCCGGGGTGGGGGGCGCGTTGAGCCGGCGAGCCTCGTCGATGCTGGTGAACCAACGGACGGTCAGGTTGATGCCGGAGCACCCTCCCGCGACGTAGACCCCACCGCCGCCGTGGGCGACATCGCGGCCGAGTTGCTCGTCGGTCAGTTGCGCGCCGGTACAGCCCGCGGCCGCGAGCGCCTGCCGCATCGCGGCGACCGCGTCGGTGACGCTCGCGGCTTGAGGCTCGACGAGCACATGACGCTCGACCTGGCATTTCAGCGGCGCCCGCTGCCAGGGGGTGCTCTCGCCCTTGGAGACACACCAGTCCGCGGGACGCCGGGCGACGATCTCGCCGAGGGCCTCGAAGGCGCGCAGAGCGCGCTCGCTCCGGGTGATGCCTTCGCGCCGTTCGATGGCGGCCGCGCCGCTCTGCGCGTGCTGATGAGGATCGGCGGCACATCCGGCGAGCAGCGTGATCGCCATGACCAGGGCCATGGGCGCGATGGTCCGTCGCGCGACGTTCATGGCGTCCTCCTTCGGGTCGCCTGCCCACCACGGGCGCCCTGGTGCCGGCTCGTCGCGGCACCGGCCGGACGGGCGGTCAGAACGGGCGTGCCGCGGCGGGCGGCTCCTGGGGGCAGGTTGTCTTTCCGCACCACTACCTTGGCAGCCTGGGGAGGGGCGGGCGAGGGCCGGCGGGCCCAGAGCTGGGCCCGTGCCCCCTGGGCACAGGGACTCAGGCGCAGGCCGCTTCGCTAGGCTGGGCGAATGCGTTACGTCTCCACCCGCGATGCCTCGGGCGCGGCCGGGCTGCCCTTCTGCGACATCCTGCTCGAAGGTCTCGCGCCCGACGGTGGCCTGTACCTGCCCGAGTCCTACCCGGCTCTGGACGCCGCGACGCTGACTCGCTGGCGGACGCTGCTCGCCGAGCAGGGCTATGCGGCGCTGGCCGCCGAGGTGCTGGCGCTCTACATTGATGACATCCCGGCCGAGGATCTGCGCGCGCTCTGCGCTCGCGCCTACTCGGCGGCGAACTTCGGCTCCGACGCGGTGGTGGGCGTCACCGATCTGGGCGGCGGCGTCCTGATCGGGCACCTGAGCAACGGCCCCACGGCCGCCTTCAAGGACATGGCGATGCAGCTGCTCGGCGAACTGTTCGAGTACGAGCTCGACCGGCGTGACCAGCGGCTCACCATCGTGGGTGCCACTTCAGGCGATACCGGGTCGGCGGCCGAGTACGCGATGCTCGGCAAGGACCGTGTCCGCGTCTTCATGCTGACTCCCGCGGGGCGGATGACCCCGTTCCAGCAGGCGCAGATGTTCAGCATCGACGATCCGGCGATCGTGAACCTGGCCGTCGACGGTGTCTTCGACGACTGCCAGGATCTGGTCAAGGAACTCAACGCCGACCTGGGGTTCAAGGCCGAACACCATCTGGGCGCGGTCAACTCGATCAACTGGGCCCGCCTGGTCGCCCAGGTGGTCTACTACATCGCGCTTTACCTGCAGGCCACCACGGAGCCGGGCCAGAAGGTGAGCTTCGCGGTGCCCTCGGGTAACTTCGGCAATATCTGCGCCGGCCACATCGCCCGCGAGATGGGCCTGCCCATCGAGACCCTGGTGCTGGCCACCAATGAGAACAACGTGCTGGCCGAGTTCTTCGGCACCGGCATCTACCGGGTGCGCGGCACCGCCGAGACGCACGAGACCTCCAGCCCGAGCATGGACATCTCCAAGGCGTCCAACTTCGAACGCTTCATCTTCGACCTGCTCGGCCGTGATGCCGCCGCCACCGCCGAGTTGTTCGCGGTCAAGGTACCGGGCGAGGGCCGCTTCGACCTCAGCGCGACGGACGCCTTCGCGTCGTTGGCTGGGCGGTTCGGCTTCGTCGCCGGCTCCTCCACGCACGCGGACCGATTGGCGACCATCGCCGCCGAGGCGTCCCGGACCGGCTACGTGGTCGACCCGCACACCGCCGACGGCGTGAAGGTCGCCCGCGACCTGCTCGAGGCGGATGCCGTGCGCCCGCCCGTGATCGTGCTGGAGACGGCGCTCCCGGTGAAGTTCTCCGCGACCATCGTCGAGGCGCTGGGCCACGACGTGGAGCGCCCCGCCAAGTTCGCCGGCCTGGAGGACCTGCCCCGCCACGTCACCGACCTCCCCGCCGACGTGGACGCCCTCAAGCGCCTGATCACTGCCTCCTGAGGTTTTCGCCCCGGGCGACGTGGCGGGCGAGGGTGCTTAACCCGGGCGAACGTGACGACACCGGGCGGCGTGGTCGGATGGTGTCTCAGCAGAGTTGGCGGTGACCCCCACGGTGCGGGAGGTGGGGCCACTGTGCGAAGTAAAACGTGCGTCTCAATTCCTGCCGAGTGCCGAGAACATCAGTCCGACTGATGTTTTTCTGGTCCTGCCCGGATTGAGCAGTACGTTGTGTCCCGATCCGCCGATCTCCAGCACCCTCAATGTAAATTCGTGGTGCGTCTACTCACCACATCTCTACATTGACGCCGTCTCTCTCTCACCCCCTCAAGCGACTTCCCAGTGCCGCGCGTCCAGGACGAGGCGTGTTCAGTTCTTGTGCGCTTCTATGACGAATTGCAGAGGAAGGCGCTCGGGATTATCTCGGAGTCTCCACCGGCCGTCAGCCTCTTGAACCATGAGATGCGGCCAGGCACACCAGGCCGAGAACGGGGTCTCCTCGACCACATCGATCACCAGGCCTGCCCGGATCAGGGCGGTGATGATCTCTGCGAGGGAGTGGTTCCACTGGTGGTTCGTGGTGCGCTTGATCCGAGGTGCTCCGGGAGCGTCGGCGTAGCTGCCCTCGTCCTCCCACGTCAAGGGATGCACCTGCTGGAAATAGCTTTGTTTGACCAGGAGATCGTCCGGTGCGTCGTCGCCGATATCCCAGATGGTCATGAACATCGGATGGTCGTCACGGATGAAGAACGCACCACCCGGTTTGAGCAGCGAGGCCACGGTTCGTGCCCAGCGGTCGATGTCGGGGAGCCAGCACAGCACTCCCAGCGAGGTGTAGACCAGGTCGAAGTCGCCCTCCACCGCCGCACGGGCGTCGTAGACATTGGCGTGCACGTACTCAACGCTGAGGCCCGCCGCGTCCGCGATGTTCCGTGCATCGCGCAGTGAGTTCGCCGACAGGTCAACGCCGACGACCCGGTTCGCGCCGCGTCGTGCGAACCCGATCGTGTCGGTGCCGAGGTGGCATTGGAGGTGGATCACGTCTTTGCCGGACAGGTCGCCGAAGCGAGCGAGATCCTGGGCCAACTCGTTGCTGATCGCCGATTTGTCCGCGATCAGCCCGTCGATTCCGGAATACCCTCCGCCCATGTGGAGGTCGGCGCGATCGTCCCAGTTGGCTTCATTGTCAACGAACCACGTGTCTGGCGTGGGGGTGGTGCCGGGCTTCATGATCGCGCTCACTCCTTGGGCTGGGGCTCGGCCGTCACCCTACGCGATGCGGGGCGAGCGGACGCCACATCGCGAGAATCCGCCACTCGACGGGCCCAGGGGGGCGCCCAGCGACCGTCGAGTGGCGGATTCTTGCGAAACGAAGGACTACAGCACCGTCCAGGTGTCGCGGCCGGTGATCAGCTTCTGCAACTCCGACGTCCGGTCCAGCGGCATGGTGACCTGGCGACGAGCCTGGTCATCGAACGCGGGACGATCGATGTCGCGGAAGATGCCGATCGGGGACGCCAACAGGGCCTGGGTGTCGGTGAGCTGCGACAGCTCGAACGCCAAGGTGGCGTCCTTCGCGTGCGCGTCGTGCACGATCAGGTCGGCGGGGTCGACATCCGACACAGCCCGGACGCGCAGGCGTCCGTCGCTGCCGCGCACCACGCCCAGCTCGCCCTTGGCGAAGGTGATCGGCTGGCCGTGCACCAGCGGGATCACCGCGGGGGAGTCGACCTCCTTGAGCCCGTCGAAGGCGCCGTCGTTGAAGATCGGGCAGTTCTGGTAGATCTCGACCAGCGAGGCGCCGCGATGGTTGACCGCCGCGGTCAGCACTTCGGTGAGATGCTTGCGGTCGGAGTCGATGGTGCGCGCCACGAAGGACGCCTCCGCGCCGAGCGCCAGGGTGACCGGGTTGAACGGGTGGTCCAGCGATCCGGTCGGCGAGGACTTGGTGACCTTGCCCTCTTCGGAGGTCGGCGAGAACTGGCCCTTGGTCAGGCCGTAGATCCGGTTGTTGAACAACATGATGGTGATGTTCACGTTGCGGCGCAGCGCGTGGATCAGGTGGTTGCCGCCGATGGACAGCGCGTCGCCGTCACCGGTGACCACCCAGACCGCGAGATCCTCTCGGGCGATGGCCAAACCGGTCGCGATGGCGGGGGCGCGCCCGTGGATCGAGTGCAGGCCGTAGCTGTCCACGTAGTAGGGGAACCGCGACGAGCAGCCGATGCCCGACACGATGACGGTGTTCTCCCGCTTGATGCCGAGTTGCGGCATCAGCGACTGGAATGCGGCCAGCACGGCGTAGTCGCCGCAGCCGGGGCACCAGCGCACCTCCTGGTCGGAGACGAACTCCTTGCGGTTCAGCGGGGTCAGCGACAGGGGGACCTTGGCGAGTCCGGTGCTCATCAGGCTTCCTTTCCGGCGAGCGCGGAGGCCGCGGCGAATTCGTCCGCGACGCTGATCAGGTAGTCCGACAGCTCCGCGGGGCTGATCGGCAGGCCGCGCACGCGGCTGAAGGAGTGCACGTCCACCAGGTACTTGGCACGCAGGACGGTGGCCAGCTGGCCGAGGTTCATCTCGGGAACGATGACGCGCTTGTAGGCGCGCAGCACGTCGCCGGTGTTGGCCGGCAGCGGGTTGAGGTGGCGCAGGTGCGCGGTGGCGATCTTGCGCCCCGCCTTGGTGGCGAGCCGGCGTGCAGCGTCGATCGGGCCCCAGGTCGAGCCCCAGCCGAGCACGAGGACGTCCGCCTCACCCGAGGGGTCGACCACTTCGAGGTCGGGGATGTCCGCGACGATGCCGTCCACCTTGGCCTGGCGCAGCCGCACCATCCGGTCGTGGTTGTCGGGGGCGTACGAGATGGCGCCGGTGCCGTCGGCGCGTTCGATGCCGCCGATCCGGTGCTCCAGCCCGGGCGTGCCGGGGATGGCCCACGGCCGGGCCAGCTTCTCGTCGCGCGCATACGGCAGGAAGGTGCCGTCGGGACCGTTGGGTTCGGTCGCGAAGTTCACCTCGATCGGCTCGATCGAGGCCAGGTCGGGCACCAGCCACGGCTCGGCGCCGTTGGCCAGGTAGCCGTCGGTGAGGATGATCACCGGCGTGCGGTAGCGCACCGCGATCCGGACGCCTTCGACGGCGATCGCGAAGCAGTCGGCCGGCGACTGGGCGGCCAGCACCGGCAGCGGGGCCTCGCCGTGGCGTCCGTACAGCGACTGGAACAGGTCGGCCTGCTCGGTCTTGGTCGGCATGCCGGTGGCGGGGCCGGCGCGCTGGATGTCGCAGACGACCAGCGGCTGCTCCAGCATGACGGCCAGCGAGATGGTCTCGCTCTTCAGCGCCATGCCCGGCCCGGACGTGGTGGTCACCCCGAGGTGACCCGCGTACGAGGCGCCCAGCGCGGCACCGGCGGCGGCGATCTCGTCCTCGGCCTGGAAGGTGGTGACGCCGTGCTCCTTGGCGCGGCTCAGCTCATGCAGCACATCGGAGGCCGGCGTGATCGGGTACGCCCCCAGGAACAACGGCAGCCCGCAGCGCTCCGCACCGGCCATCAGGCCGAGCGCGAGCGCCTTGTTGCCGGTGATCTGCCGGTATTCGCCGGGCGGCACCTCGGCGGCGGCCACCTCGAAGCGGACCGCGAAGGTCTCGGTGGTCTCACCGAACGCATGCCCGGCCAGGAACGCGGCCTTGTTGGAGTCGCGGATCTCGGGACGGTGCGCGAACTTGGAATCCAGGAACGACAGCGTGTGCTCGACCGGGCGGGTGTACAGCCAGGTGAGCAGCCCGAGCGCGAACATGTTCTTGGCGCGGGAGGCCTCCTTGCGGCCCAGCCCGAACGACGACACCGCGCCCACGGTCATCCCGGTGAGGTCGATGGCGTGCAGCTGGTAGTCGTCCAGCGAGCCGTCGGTGAGCGGGTCGGAGGTGTAGCCGACCTTGGCCAGGTTGCGCCGGTTGAACTCGTTGCTGTCGGCGATGAGGACGCCGCCGCGCTTGAGGTCGCCGAGGTTGGCCTTCAGCGAGGCCGGGTTCATCGCGACGAGCACGTCCGGCTTGTCGCCGGGCGTCTTCACCTCGTCATGGCTGAAGTGCAGCTGGAAGCTGGACACGCCCGCGATGGTGCCCTGGGGGGCGCGGATCTCGGCGGGGAAGTTCGGCAGCGTCGCGAAGTCGTTGCCGAGGGTGGCGGTATCGGAGGTGAACCGGTCACCGGTGAGCTGCATGCCGTCGCCGGAATCGCCGGCGAAGCGGATCACGACACGGTCGAGGGAATGGACGTCTGTCACGACACAAGGCTTTCGGTGAAAGGGGGACTCAACGACCAAGATTAGCCGCTGGGAGGGACAAGAACGCGCGGTGGCGTGCCGCGATGGCCGTGGCGATGCTCGCATGCTGGCCGAGTGGTTCCGCGATCCGGACGCCGAGGCCCGCGACGCGGTTCATCCACAGTCCCGGAGCCAGGGTGTAGGGCACCACCACGACGTCGGACGCGCCCGCCGCGCGGGCGGCCTCTACCTGGTCGGTTACCGAGGGCGACCCGAACAGATCACCCACGTAAGCGCTGACTCCGAAGTGCCGCCCGAGCCGGGACGCCACCCGTGCCACCTCGGCCTGGGCGCGCAGCCGGCGCGAGCCGACCACCGCGAGCACCAGCGCGTCGCCCGGGCCGCCGGCCTCGGTGACCCGCTCCACGAGGGCGCCGTCGGCGACCCCGTCCAGGTGCGGGGCGACCTGCACCGTGTACGGCGAGGCGGCGACCGCCTCGGGAATGTCGTGGGTGACGTGGTAGCCCTCGGCGAGGAAGCAGGGCACCAGGGTGCAGTCCCCGGCGGCGGCCAGCGCCTCGGGCAGGACGCGGTGCCGGTCGTGCGCGCCGCCGGCGGTCTGGGCGTCCACCCAGGCGGTGTGCACGGTGACGCCCGGCAGCAGGGTGCGGACCCGGTCGGTGATCGAGGCGATCACGGCGTGCCCGGCGGGATTGCGGGTGCCGTGCCAGGCCAGGACGAGGGTGTCGGCGGTGCTCAAATCGAATACTCCCCTTCGGCGGCCTCGCGTGCGCGGCGCGCCTTCTCGTGGCGGAATGCGGTCCAGGCGGTCAGGCCGAGCCAGATCGCGGCGAAGAACGTGAACCCGACGGTCATCTGTTCGGCGGTCAGGTTGGTGGCGTCGAACAGCGTCTTCAGGTTGGTCATGATGATCAGCCCGCCCACCGCGACGCCCATGATCCGCGCGGGAATCCGGGAGACCAGCCAGGCCGCGATCGGGGCGGCGAGCAGGCCGCCGGCCAGCAGCGCGATGACGATGCCCCATTCGATGCCGAGCAGGCCCAGGTTGATCACGAAACCCAGCGAGGCGGCCATCGAGACCAGGAACTCCGAGGTGTCCACCGACCCGATCACCGTCCGCGGCGCGGTCTTGCCCGCCGACAGCAGCGAGGTGGTCGAGACCGGGCCCCAACCCCCGCCGCCGGTGGCGTCCACGAAACCGCCGACCAGGCCGAGCGGCACCAGGAACCGGCTGCCGTGCGGCGAGACCCGGGCGGACGCGACGGCCGGCGGCTTGAACGCGTACCGCATCAGGATGTACATGCCGAGCACGCCCAGGATCACCGCCATCACCGGCTTGGCCGCCTCGGTGGACAGGTTCGACAGCACGGTGGCGCCGGCGAAGGCGCCGATCGCTCCCGGGACGCCGAGGCGTCCGACCAGTTTCCA
Organism: Propioniciclava sp.; assembly: GCF_047602245.1. Taxonomy (GTDB): domain Bacteria; phylum Actinomycetota; class Actinomycetes; order Propionibacteriales; family Propionibacteriaceae; genus Propioniciclava. Next base: position 905,446 of record NZ_JASGHT010000001.1, on the reverse strand, counting down.
GTCGACGTTGCCGAGCCGCCAGTGCGAGATGCCCGAGGCGACGTTGGTGCCCAGCTCGGCCAGATGGACCGACGCGCTGGCCATCGCCGGGCTGAGCCCGACAATGAGCAGCAGCGACGTCGAGGTCACCCCGTAGCCCATGCCGAGCGAACCGTCGACGAGCTGGGCGGCGAACCCGACGATGCCGAGCAGCAGGAGTCGCTGCATCAGATCGACCAGTTCAGGGTCTCGGCGGCCTCGGCGGCCTCGTCGAACGGCGTCCGGCCGCGCACCATGCCGGCGGCGAGGGTGCCGCCGGTCTGCGGGTCGATCAGCAGGAACGATCCGGTGCGCCGCGAGACGGTGTAGTCGTCGGACGCCACCGGCGCGGACAGCCGCACGTGCACCCGGCCGATGTCGTTCAGCTCCAGGGTCTCGGTGGGCACCGGGGCGAGCGTGTCCAGGTCGAGGCGTCCGCCGATGCCGCGCACGATGCCCTGCACCGTGGTGGTGCCGTGCTTGACCAGGACGCGGGCGCCGGCGCGCAGCGGGCGTTCGGCGAGCCACGACACCAGGCCGGTGAGGTCCTGGCTGGCTTCGGGGGCGCCGTCGGCGGCCGCGATCAGGTCGCCCCGGTTGACGTCGGTCTCATCGGCCAGCCGCAGCGCCACCGATTGCGGCGCGAACGCCTCCTCAAGGGGGCCGTCGTAGGTGTCGATGCCGGCGATGGTGGTGCGGCGCCCGGCGGGCAGGACGACGACGGGGTCGCCGACCCGGACCACGCCCGAGGCGATCTGCCCGGCGTAGCCGCGGTATTCGCGGTATTCGGGCTTGGCGTCCTGGGGGCGCAGGCTGAGCTGCACCGGGAACCGGAACGGCAGCGCGGTCAGCTCGGCGCCGGCCGGTGCGGCCTCCAGGAACTCCAGCAGCGAGGGGCCCTGGTACCACGGCGTCCGCTCGGAGCGCTCGACGATATTGGCGCCCTCCAGCGCCGAGACCGGGATGGTGTGCACATTCGGTACGCCCAGTTCGGCCGCCACCGCCAGCACCTGGGCGGCCACGGACTCGTAGCGGGCCTGGTCGTAGTCGACCAGGTCCATCTTGTTGACCGCGATCAGGATGGTGGGCACCCGCAGCAGCTGGCCCACGGCCAGGTGGCGGCGGGTCTGTTCCAGGACGCCCTTGCGCACGTCGACCAGCAGCACCAGCAGGTCGGCGGTCGAGGAGCCGGTCACCGTGTTGCGGGTGTACTGCACGTGCCCGGGGCAGTCGGCGAGGATGAAGGTGCGCTTCGCGGTGGCGAAGTAGCGGTAGGCGACGTCGATGGTGATGCCCTGCTCGCGTTCGGCGCGCAGGCCGTCGGTGAGCAGCGCCAGGTCGACGTGCCCCAGCCCCTTGGCGGCCGAGACGCGCTCGACGGCGTCCAGCTGGTCGGCGAGCACCGACTTCGAGTCGTACAGCAGCCGGCCCACCAGGGTGGACTTGCCGTCGTCGACGGACCCGGCGGTCGCCAGGCGCAGCAGCGTGGGTTGGCTCATCAGAAGTAGCCCTCCTTCTTGCGGTCTTCCATGGCGGCCTCGGTGAGGCGGTCATCGGCGCGGGTCGCGCCACGTTCGGTGATCCGGGTGGCGGCCACCTCGGCGATCACGTCGGCGACGCTGGTGGCGTCGGATTCGACGGCGCCGGTGCAGCTCATGTCGCCGACGGTGCGGTAGCGGACGCGACGGGTCACGACCTCTTCGCCGGGCCGGGGCTGGGTGACGTCGCCGACGGCCAACCACATGCCGTCGCGCTGGAACACCTCGCGCTCGTGGGCGTAGTACAGCTCAGGAAGCTCGATGTTCTCGGCCTCGATGTAGCGCCACACGTCGAGCTCGGTCCAGTTCGACAGCGGGAACACCCGCACGTGTTCGCCGGGCCGGTGCCGCGGGTTGTACAGCGTCCACAGCTCGGGGCGCTGGTTGCGCGGATCCCATTGGCCGAACTCGTCGCGCAGGCTGACCACGCGCTCCTTGGCGCGGGCCTTCTCCTCGTCGCGGCGCCCGCCGCCGAAGACGGCGTCGAACCGGTTCTCGGCGATGGCGTCCAGCAGCGGCTGGGTCTGCAGCGGGTTGCGGGTGCCGTCGGCGCGCTCCAGCAGGCGTCCGTCGTCGATGTAGTCCTGCACCGAGGCGACGACCAGGCGCAGCCCGTGCCGGGCGACGGTGGCGTCGCGGTAGTCGATCACCTCGGGGAAGTTGTGCCCGGTGTCGACGTGCATCACCGGGAACGGCACCGGCGCGGGCCAGAATGCCTTGATCGCCAGGTGCAGCATCACGATGGAGTCCTTGCCGCCGGAGAACAGCAGCACCGGCCGCTCGAGTTCGCTGACCGCCTCGCGGATGATGTGGATGCCCTCGGCCTCCAGTTCGCGCAGGTGCGGCAGGGTGCGTGCCGGCCCGTCCTCGGCCGGAGCGACCGTCTCGGCGGGAGCGGCCGTCTCGCCGGTCTCGGCGGGAGCGGGGGTGTTGGACGCCGTGGTGGGCAGGGTCAGGTTCACGAACGCCGCGGTGGTGATGGGCGTGGTCACGGGCTCCTCCTCGGGATGGGTGCTGGTCACGTGCAGGCCGCACTCGGACTTGGCCAGGCCGGCCCAGCGTCCGGCGCGCGGATCCTCACCCGGCGCGACGCGGCGGGTACAGGGTTCGCAGCCGATGGACGGGTAGCCGTCGCTGAGCAGCATGTTGACCACGACCCCGTGGGTGGTGGCGTAATCGAGCAGCTCGTCGAAGGACCAGGCGGCGATGGGGTTGATCTTGACCATCTGGTGGGCGGAATCCCACTCGACGATCGGGGTGTCGGCGCGCAGCAGCGAGTCCTCGCGGCGCAGGCCGGTCACCCAGGCCTCGTAGCTGGCCAGTTCGCGGTTGATCGGCTCGACCTTGCGCAGCGCGCAGCACTGCGAGGCGTCCCGTTCGTACAGCTGGGCGCCGAAGCGGGCGTCCTGCTCGGCGACGGTCTGCACCGGCATCACCTCGACCAGGCGGATGTCGGTGGTCACCGCCAGCGCGTCGCGGGTGCCGATGGTCTCGGCGAAGTGGTAGCCGGTCTGCAGGAACAGCACATCGACGCCGGGGCGATGCTTCGAGACCAGGTGCGGCACCACGGTGTCGCCGGCCATCGAGCAGGCCACCGCGAGCGAATCACCGAAGGTCTCGGCGGCCCAGGCGAGCACCTCATCGGCCGAGGCGTCCGCGAAACGCACGGTCGCCTCGTGGGCGATCGCCTCGAGTTCGGACGCCGACCGGCGCCGGCCGGGGCCGTGCGGTGCCGGGATCGGCCCGAGTTCGGAGGCTGCGACGGCGGTCATCGCAGCGCCTCTTCCTCGGCCCGGTGCACCCAGGCGGAGAACGACTCGTCGGCGTCGCGCTGGTCGGCGAACCGGCGCACCACGCGTTCGACGTAGTCGGGCATGTCTTCGGCGGTCACCTTCAGGCCGCGCAGGGTGCGGCCCAGGCCGGGCTCGTCGCGGTCGGAGGAGGCCAGCCCGCCGCCCAGGTGCACCTGGAAGGCGAACTCGTCGCCGCCGTCAGGGCTCTTGGCGATCTGCCCCTTCAGGCCGATGTCGGCGGTCTGGATCCGGGCGCAGGAGTTCGGGCAGCCGTTCACGTTGAGCGTGATCGGCACGTTCAGGCCCAGATCAGCGAGCCGGTTGTCCAGGGTCTGCGCGGCGGCGGTGGCGGTCGCCTTGGTCTCGACGAAGGCGAGCTTGCAGTACTCAATGCCGGTGCAGGCCATCGTGTTGCGGCGGAACAGACCGGGCTTCGCGGTCAGGTCGAGTTCCTCGGCGGCGGCGAGCAGGCCGTCCACGTTCGCTTCCGGCACGTCGAGGACGATCAGCTTCTGGTGCGGGGTGAGCCGGATCCGGCCCGACCCGGCCGCCTCGACGGCGTCCGCCAGTGCGAGCAGCTTGGAGCCGGACGAGCGGCCCACCCGCGGGGCGAGGCCGACGTAGCGGCGTCCGTCGCGCTGGGTGTAGACGCCGACATGGTCGGGGTTCGGGGTGGTGGCGACCGCGGCCGGGCCGTCGGGCAGCGCGTAGCCGAGGTATTCGTCTTGCAGCACCTGGCGGAACTTCTCCGGGCCCCACTCGGCGAGCAGGAACTTCAGTCGCGCCTTGTTGCGCAGCCGGCGGTAGCCGTAGTCGCGGAAGATCCGGATCACGCCGTACCAGACCTCGGCGGCGCGCTCGGGGGCGACGAAGACGCCGATCCGCTCGGCGAGCCGCGGCGCGGTGGACAGCCCGCCGCCGACCCATAGGTCGTAGCCGGCGCCGAGTTCGGGGTGCCGGACGCCGACGAGTGAGATGTCGTTGATCTCGTGCACCACATCGAGGCTCGGATGCCCGGTGATGGCGCTCTTGAACTTGCGCGGCAGGTTCGACAGCTCGGGGTCGCCGATGTAGGTGTCGACGATCTCGCGGATCTGCGGGGTCGGGTCGAGGATCTCGTCGGCGGCGATGCCGGCCACCGGCGAGCCGAGCACGACGCGCGGGGTGTCGCCGCAGGCCTCGGTGGTCTGCAGCCCGACCGACTCCAGCCGGCGCCAGATCTCGGGGACGTCCTCGATCCGGATCCAGTGGTACTGGATGTTCTGCCGGTCGGAGATGTCGGCGGTGTCGCGGGCGAACTCGACCGAGATCTGGGCGACGGTGTGCAACTGCTCCAGGCTGAGCTCGCCGCCGTCGAGGCGGACCCGCATCATGAAGTACTCGTCGCTCAGCTCGTCGGCCGACAGCTTGCCGGTGCGGCCGCCGTCGATGCCCTGCTTGCGCTGGGTGTAGAGACCCCACCAGCGCATCCGGCCGTGCAGGTCGTCCTCGGGGATGGAGGAGAACCCCTGGTGGCAGTAGATCTGCTCGATGCGCTCGCGCACATTGAGGCCGTTGTCGGCGGCCTTGAAGGCTTCGTTGGGGTTGAGTGGGGCCTGGCCGTCGACGAGCCACTGGCCGTTGCTGCGGCCCTCGCGGGGCGGACGGACGCGTGCACCGGTGGGGGTACTGGTCATGGATCGGGTTCCTCGTGGTGTGGGACCCCGTCGACCGGCCACGTAGGCGTACAGAGGGCACGCGTGCTACGGGTTGTGATGCCGGGCGACGCGGCCCGGCGGTCAGATCAGAGTGTGCGGGCGCGTCAGCAGCCGCGACAACACTGCGAGGAACGGACGCGCAAGAAATCCACGGGGGCATCGCCCACGAGGAGAAGCGCGGTCCGGTTCGTCATGGATCGAAACGGTAGCCGATGATTCCGTATCGCACCAATCGGCCGCCAGAGGGCGTCCATTATTTAGGCAACCCTAATCTCGGAGTCTGGACCGTCGTGAACCCGCTCTCACCAGGCGGAAAGACCGGCGTCCGCGGGCGGATCGTCGGTCACCGCGGCGAGGAGGGCACGCTCCAGACGGGCGAATGCGGGGGTCGTCGTCACCGCGGCGTCGCGCGGGCGCGGCAGGTCGACCTCGAGCACCAGTCGCACCGAGGCGGGCCGCGGGCTGAGCACGACGACGCGGTCGGAGAGGATGAGCGCCTCGCGGATGTCGTGGGTGACCAGCAGCGCCGTCCAGGAATGCTCGGCCCAGACCTGCTGCAGCCAGAGCTGCATCTGCATCCGGGTCAGCGAGTCGAGCGCGCCGAAGGGCTCGTCCAGCAACAGGGTCTCCCGGCGCTGCGCCACCGTCCGCAACAGCGCGGCGCGCTGGCGCATGCCGCCGGACAGCTCGAACGGGTAGGCGTCCTCGAAACCGGCCAGCCCGAACCGGCCGAACAGTTCCCGCACCTGGTCGCGGGCGCGCCGCCGCGGCACCCCCTGCACCTCCAGGCCGAGGGCGGCGTTGGCGGCGACGGTGCGCCACGGGAAGAGCAGGTCGTTCTGCGGCATATAGGCGGTGTGCGCGTGCGGGCCGTTGATCACGTCACCGTCGATGGCGATGCGGCCACAGGTGGGCCGGTCGAGCCCGGCGATCAGGTTGAACAGCGTGCTCTTGCCGGCCCCCGAGGGCCCGACGATCGACACGAATTCGCCGGGGGCGACCGAGAGGGAGACCTGGTCCAGCACCGGCAAGGTCCGCCGGCCGCGCAGCGGGAAGCTGCGGGAGACGCCGGTCAGCTCCAGCCGGGGCGGCGTCCGAAGCCCGGACGGTGACGGCTCAGTGCTCATCGGCGGCTCTCCTCTGCTTGACGTTCCACGGGATGATCGCGCGCTCGATCAGGTAGGTGGACAGGTAGAGCGCCACGCTGACCAGCGCGGTGATGGCGACCGCGGCGAGCACCAGGTCGGTGCGGAAGGCGTTCTTCTGCACGCTCATATAGATGCCCAGGCCCTGGCGTGCGCCGACGTACTCGGCGAAGATCGCGCCGGTCACCGCGTAGGTGATCGCGATGCGCAGCGCGGTGAAGAAGCCCGGCAGCGCCGAGGGGAGCCGGACCAGCCGGAAGGCCTGGATGCGGCTGGCGCCCATGCTGCGCAACAGCCGGGACGCCTCCCCGTCGGCCGCCGCGAAACCCTCGACCAGCCCGACCACGACCGGGAAGAAGGTGACCAGCGCGACCACCAGCATCTTCGGCCACAGGTCGAAGCCGAACCAGATCACCATCAGCGGCGCGATCGCCACCACCGGGATCGTCTGGGACGCCACCAGCAGCGGCATCAGCCCGATCCGGAGCACCGGCCAGAAGTCGGCCGCCACCGCGATGATCCAGGCACAGATCAGCGACAGCGTGAAGCCGGCGGCCGTCACGGTGAGGGTGGCGAGGGTGTGATCGAGGATCGTCGCGCGCTGTTCCCAGCCCTGGGCGAGCACCCGGGTGGGCGCCGGCAGCACCTGCGGGCGCACCCCGGTGGCGTGCACGGAGAACTCCCACACGGTGATCGCCACCACCACGAACACCACCGGCGCCCATACCCGCAGCCCGGCCGGCTCGCGCCGCTCGGCGGCGTCCGAGGACGGCATCTGGTCTCCCTTCGTCGATCGTTGTCCGGGCAGGTCAGCGATCGAGGTACTCGTTGGTGAAGAACCGCGACCAGTCCGGCTCCTGGGTCAGTCGCGTGCCGGCCCCGTCGGCGAGCAGGCCCGCCTCGAACAGGAACCGGCCCAGGTCGCGCCACTGCTGCTCGGTCTGCCGGCCGAACTTCCCGTTCTGGTCGAGCATGTAGTTCTTCGAGAGCATCTCCTGGCTTTCGACCAGGAAGTCCAGATCGGTGAGCACGTCGCCGTTGAGTCGCTGCAGGATCGTCGCGGCGGCGCGGGGATCGGCGGCGGCGTCCTCGTACCCCCGGGCCAGCGCCTTCACGAACGCGGACGCCAGCGCGGGATTCGCGTCCAGCCAACGGCCGTTGCCGATCACGATCACCTGATAGCTGGCCGGGAAGCCGTAGTCGGTGTAGGCGAAGTTCTTCAGCTTCACGCCGCGGTGCTCGGCCTCGATGCCCTCCCAGGCGACGAAGGGCACGGTGAAGTCGACCTTGCGCTCGTACAGCGCCTCGTAGGCGGTGGTGCCCAGCACGACGGTGTCGAAGGTGCCGTGACCGCCGGCCTTCTCGATCACCGCGCTCATCACCTCACGCTCGGCGACATCGCCGAAACCGCCGTGGATCAGGCCGTCGAGGTCGGCCGGGCTCTGGATGTCGTCGCGCTCGGCCAGCACGCTGATCACGGTGGTCCAGTTCTGCTGCACCGCCAGCACCGAGCGCAGATCGGCCCCGGCCGCCATCGAGATCGAGGTGTTGTTCTGGAAGCCGATGCCGAACTCGGCCTGACCGGAATCGACCAGGACGTCGGGGCTGCTGCTGTTGTAGGGCACCACCTCCACCTCGATGCCCGCCTCGGCGAAATAGCCCTTGTCGATGGCCACATAAAGGCCGGTGTGGTTGGTGTTCGGCGTCCAATCGAGCGCGAACCGCACCTTCGCTTTCGGTTGCTCCGGGCTCGCCGACGGTGAGCCGGGAGCCGCGCCGCAGGCGGCCAGGGTCAGCACGGTCGCGACGGCGAGGGCGGCCCGGACGCCGCGGGCCCACCGGGGGCGTCGGACGCCGCGGGCGGAGGTAGTGGGGGAGGTCATCGGATGCTCCTTTCTTGCGAAGGGAGAATCGGCGGCGCCGCCACGCGCGGACGCCGGGGCAGGCCACCACCCCGGCGTACGCGGCGAAGATCGAGACAATCCCTTCGCCAGTACGAACTGGATCAGGTTCGACGGGTGTACTCTCAGCCGGCTTTCACGGCACCCCGTGTCACTTCGCACGAGGCTACTGCATCGGGCATCCCGGCACGAGGTTCGGTCCACGAACGCGGCGGCCGCACGCAAGTAGGCTGTTGCGGGACAGGTGCGAGGCGAGGAGGATGCGCGGTGATCTCGACGGTGCTCGCGCGGGTGCGCCAGCGCTGGGTCGACTTCTGGGCCGCGCTCCGGGTGGGCCCGGTGTGGCTGGGACTGGCCGGCACCGCCTTGCTGGCGCTCGGCGCGCTGTCACCGGCCTACCTGCCGCAGGCGTCCCCGTATTGGCCGACGATGCGCGCCCTCGGCCTGGACTCGTGGTGGGCCCGGGCGCTGGCCACCGCGATGGTGATCGGCGCGATCGGGTTGCTGATCATCGCCTGGTTCCGGATTCGCGGCGCGATCTACCGCGACGTCAAGCACTGGGCCGTGCTGGTGTGGTGGTCGCTGCCGTTGCTGGTCGCGCCGCCGATCTTCAGCCACGACGCCTACAGCTATGCCGCCCACGGCTGGCTGCTGCACAACGGGCTCAACCCCTACGAGGCGTCCCCCTCGGTGCTGCCGGGCGCGTTCGCCGACCAGGTCGCCTGGCTGTGGCGCTACACGCCCTCGCCTTATGGGCCGCTGTCGCTGACCATCTCGCACTGGCTGGTCGAGCTGGCCGGCCTCAACCCGTACTACTCGGCCGTGGCGCAGCGCATCCCGGCGCTGATCGGCGTCGGCCTGCTGGTGCACTTCCTGCCCCGCATCGCCGTCCAGTTGCGCCTCGATCCGCGCCGGACGGCCTGGTTCGCCACGATCAATCCGCTGATGGTGATCGACCTGGTTGGCGGCGCGCACAACGACGCGCTGATGCTCGGCCTGGCCGCGCTGGCGATCCACCTCGCCTACCGGGGCTGGTTCTGGCCCGCCGTGATCGCCGTCGGGGTGGGGATGTCGATCAAACAGCCTGCCTTGCTGGCCGCCGTCCCGGTGGCCGTGATCGGGTCGGGCTGGGCGTCGTGGCGGGCACCCGACCTGCTCCGCTTCGCGCCGCGGGCGCTGGTGACACTGCTGGGCGTGATCGGCGTGTTCGCCGGCGTGACGATGCTGACCGGCCTGGGCTTCGGCTGGATCTCGGCGATGACCGTGCCCGGCATGATCGTCACCCTCGCCCCGTTCAGCCTGATCGGCTGGGGGCTGCAGCACCTGCTCGAGCTCGCCGGGCTGCTGACCGCGGCCGCCTGGGCGATGCCGGTGGCGAAAGCGGTCTCGCTGGCGATCATGGTCGCGCTGATCGGCTGGATGCTGGTCCGTTTCGTCCGCACCCGCCCGCTGTCGTTCATGACCTGGGCCTATCTGGCCTTCGCGATCCTCGGGCCGGCCCTGCACACCTGGTACCTGCTGTGGGGGGCGCTGTTCCTGCCCCTGGCCCGCACCAGCGACCGGACGCTGCGGGTCGCGGCCGGCCTCACCTCGGTGCTGCTCGTCTACGGGGCGGGCAATCTGGCCTGGCGCAACGACGCGGTCTCGCTCGCCTTGGCCGCGGTGGCGGCCGCGAGCGGCTGGCTGCTCAGCCGCACTGGACGCCGGCGCCCCTCGGCGCGCCCGCGCGACCCGGCGTCCTATGTGCCGGTCGGTTCGCCGTATGAGGCGATGCTGGCGTCCGAGGCGGCCCGGCTGGAGGCGCTACGTGTCGCGGATGCGCGTCCGGATGGCGGGGCGTCCGTTGGGGATGGCGGCACTGATCCGCAGGCCGTCCCTCAGGCAGTGCCGTTGGCCACTGACGGTGCGGAGACGGCAGACTTCGCGGTGGGCGGCGAAGCGGCCGCCGGAGGCGAATCCGACGACGAAGAAGGACGACCATGACCGACGAACTCATCGTCGAGGTGCGCGACGGGGTCGGGCACCTGCTGCTCAACCGCCCGCGCGCGATCAACGCGCTCACGCCCGGCATGCTCTCGGGCATCCATCGGGCCCTGGACGCCTGGGCGTCGGATGATTCCGTGACCAGCGTCGAGATCGCGGGCGCGGGGGAGCGCGGGCTGTGTTCGGGCGCCGACGTGCGCGCGCTACGCGAGGCAGTGCTCGAGGGGGAGGGGTTCTTGGGCTTCTTCACCACCGAATACGCGATGAACAGCGCGATCAAGAACTTCCCCAAGCCTTACATCGCGCACCAGCGCGGTGTGGTGATGGGCGGCGGGCTCGGCGTGTCGGCGCACGGCTCGCGCCGGATCGCCTACCCGGGCGCGGTGTTCGCCATGCCCGAGACGATCATCGGCTTCGAACCGGACGTCGGCATCCTGCTGTACCTGGCCCAGGCACCCGGAGAGCTGGGCACGCACGTCGCGTTGACGGGCAACCCGATCAACGCCACCGACGCCGTCCTGGTCGGCCTCGCCGACGAGGTGGACACCACCGAGGCTCCGGCACCCGCCGGCGAACTGGAGGGCTGGCGAGCCTGGATCGACGAGTGCTATGCCTCGGACGATCCCGCGGCCGTGATCGTGGCGCTGGAGTCCAGCGAGCACGAGCCGGCCCGCGCGGCGGCGTCCGACCTGCGCAAGCGTTCGCCGCTGTCGGTCGCGGTCACCCTGGAGGCGATCCGCCGCGCCCGCGCGATGACCACCGTGGAGGAGGTGCTGGCCCAGGACTTGCAGCTGGCCCGCACCCTGATCCCCGCCCCGGACTTCCTCGAGGGCGTCCGCGCCCAACTCGTCGACAAGGACCGCACCCCGCGCTGGCAGCACGCCCGCATCGAGGACGTCACCCGAGCCGAGGTGCTCGCCTGCTTCGGCGAGTGAAGATTCTTCACCCTGTGTGCCTGCGCACCCCGTGTCCTCGCCGTTGCCTACGATATGAACCGTTGCCTACGAAATATCGTGCGCAACGGTTCATATCGTGCGCGCGAAGGAACCTAAACGCCACGCAGGCGAACGAGTCGTGCGCGACCGTGCAACCGCGCGCTCACTTGGCCCGACGGCTTGCGCGGTGCCTTGCGAAGCGGGCGTCCACCGACCAGCGGCCGGCGCCGACGAACATGAACATGATGCCGAGGGCGGCGAGCAGCACCTCGAACTCGGCGGCGAAGCCGTAGCCCTCGTAGCCGATCATCGACGCGGGCCAGCCGAGCACCATCACCAGCGCGCCGGCCATCACCACCAGGACGCCGAGGCCGGCCAGGCGGGTCAGTACGCCGAAGAGCAGTGCGGCGCCCGCCAGCACCTCGACCGTGCCGAGGGCGAGGGCGGCCAGCCCGGGTTGCGGCAATCCGAGCGAGGTCATCATGCCGGTGGTGCCTTGAAGGTTGAGCAGCTTCTGGGCGCCGTGGACGGCCATGATCGCCGCCACCACGACGCGCACCAGGAACAGGCCCAGTGCGGGCAGGTGGTCGGAGGTGGGAGGAGTGATCGCGCGGGGCGGGGTCACGGGAGTGGTCCGCTGCGGCGTCGTCTCAGGGGGGTCTGCTTGGAGGGTGTGGTCGGTGACCATGGGGATAGTCCTCTCCTCGAAGGTGGTCGGGTTATCCTCACGCGTGGGCGCCGAGGGCCTCGTGACACGAGAACCGGACGGCGTGGGCGACGCTACCACGCCTTCAGTATTTAAGTCACGGATGTATCACCTTTTTACGATTCACCTTGTCCAAGGCGTGTACCGGGCATCATCGCGAGGTTCCGGACGCCCCGGCCGGTGGGGGCGTGACGGCGCCGTCGCTTGAACCGAGCCGTCCCGCGGCGATCAGAGCGCGTAGTCGACGACCACGGGGGCGTGGTCGCTCATCCGCTCCTCGTAGCTGGCGTCGCGGTGGGTTCCGGCGACCACGGCGGCCCGCGCGAGCGCCGGGGTGGCCAGGTGGTAGTCGATCCGCCAGCCGGCGTCGTTGGCGAAGGCCTGGCCGCGCCAGCTCCACCACGAGTAGGGACCTTCGGCGTCCGGGTGCACGTGGCGCACCACGTCGATCAGGGTGCGCGGCCCGAGGATGGAGCCGAACCATTCCCGCTCCTCGGGCAGGAACCCCTCCGAGCGCTGGTTGGAGCGCCAATTGCGCAGGTCGTTGCGGGTGTGCGCGATGTTGAAGTCGCCCATCACCAGGAACTCGCGCCCCTGGCGCGCGGCCTCGCGACGTGCCTTGGTCAGGTAGGCGCGGAACGAACTCAGGAAGCGCATCTTGCGCTGGTACTTCGCGGGGTCGGCGTCTGGGCCGTCCCAGGTGGCGCCCTTGGGCACGTACACCGATCCCACCGTGAGCCGGACGCCGTTCAAGTCGAGATCGGCCTCGATGTAGCGCCCCTCGGAGTCGGAGCGATGCCCGAATCCGATCCGGACCGCTTCGGGCGGCCGCGTGGTCAGCAGGGCGACCCCGTTGCGTCCGGCCAGCTCACCCGGGTGATAGCTCAGGTGATAGCCGCCGAGCGCGTCGGCGGGCACCAGGTCGGCCGGGCAGCGCATCTCCTGCACCGCGACGATGTCGGGAGCGGTGGACGCCAGCCACCCGGGCATTCCGCGGCGCTGGGCGGCACGAATCCCGTTGACGTTGAACGAAGCTACGCGAAGCACCCCGACACCCTAGCGGCGCGCGATGCCCGCTACCCGGCGACCGACGACGGCTGGTCGCGCTGCTCCTCGGCGAGGGCGGCGACAGCCGTCAGCGCGCCGAGCACCAGCGCCGGCACGGTGTGCGCGAACCGGACGCCGCGGGCGCGCCGTCGCTCGCCGAACGCGAAGGTGGCCTTCTCGCCGATCACCGACACCGCGGTGCCGGCCGTGACCACCACCGCGGCGATGGCAGCCGCCTTGCCGGGATTCTCACGGATCGCCGCCAAAGTCTGGTCGAAGCCGTCCGGGCCTGGCTCCTGGACCGGCTTGACCCGCAGCAGGGCCCAGGCCGCCCCGGCGGCGCAGAGAATCCCGACTTTCAGGACCCCACGGGCGCCACGGCTACGGACGGCATCGGGTAGCGCGTACCAGGCGGTGGCGGCCAGGCCGGTGCTGATCGCGACGGGAAGATTGGCTGCGATGGCGGGCATCTGAGAACCTCAGCGGTAGTTGGTGAACTGGACGGCGAAATCGTAGTCCTGCGCCTTGATCAGGCGCTGCACCTCTTGCAGGTGATCGCGGCTCTTCGAGCTGACCCGCATTTCGTCGCCCTGGATCTGCGTCTTCACGCCCTTGGGGCCTTCGTCGCGGATCATCTTCGCGATCTTCTTGGCGTTCTCGGTCGAGATGCCCTTCTTCATCGTCGCAGTGATCTTCCACATCTTGCCCGACAACCGCGGCTCGCTGGCGTCCAGCGCCTTCAGGGAGATGCCGCGCTTGATCAGCTTGCCCTGGAACACGTCCAGGACGGCCTTCACGCGCTCCTCGCCGCTGGACTCCATCTCGATCGCCTCGCCCGACTTGCGGATCGAGGACTCGGTTCCCTTGAAGTCGAAACGCTGGTTGACCTCCTTGGCGGCCATGTTGAGCGCGTTCTCGACCTCCTGGGCGTCGAACGTGCTGACAACGTCGAACGAGCTGTCGGATGCCATGGTGTCCCTCTCGATTTGGAATCGGTGGTAGGTGGCTTGCTAGAGTATCCACCCGCTGAGCAATCAGCACGGCAGGTTGCCCGAGCGGCCAAAGGGAGCGGTCTGTAAAACCGTCGGCACAGCCTACGTAGGTTCGAATCCTACACCTGCCACCCGCGAAACCCGGCTTGTCAAGCCGGGTTTCTGCGTATCTGGACGCCGGATGTGGGAGGGCCGGGAACTGGCCTGTCCCGGGCGCCTGAGCGGGTCCGGAATACTGAGGTCCCATGAGCCCCTCCCACCTCGCCGTCATCAGCGTGGCCCTGGTCGCCTGGATCGTGGCCGGCGTCGCCGGACTGGTCGTCCGCCGCCGTTCCCGCGATGAGGTGTTCGCCGGGATCACTCCGGGTCTGCTCCCCGAGCCGGGGGCGCCTGCCAGCACTGAACGGGTGAAGGGTGACGAATGGGCTGGTGAGATCGCGGTCGCGTTCGCGCCACCGGCCGGGGTCGGTCCGGCGCTGGCAGGCGTGGTCGTGGACGGCCGGGTGGATTCCCGCGACCTGACCGCAGCCCTGGTCGACCTCGCGATCCGTGGCTACCTGCGGATCACCGCCGTTCCCGCGGACGCCGCGCCGTCGCGGGCGCGCAAGCTGTGGGGCCGGCGTCCCGACCCCGCCGAGGGCAAGCTCGTGGACTGGCTGCTGACCCGTGCGTCTCCCAGCAGCCGGGAAGGGGTGAGTGCCACCACCTGGGAGCTCGGGCTCCTTGACGGCTTGTTCGGCGGACGCGGCCAGGTGCGCCTGGGGCAACTCGACGAGAGCGGCATGAAGACCCTGCGCGAGGCTCAACTGGGCCTGTACCGCGAGGTCGTCGACCGCGGCTGGTACCCCCGCCACCCGCAGCAGCGCGGACGCCTCGGCTGCCTGCCCCCGATCCTCGGCGTCCTCGGTGCCGGGGCCTGCGTGGCGGTCGCCACCGACCTGGTGGGTGCGCTCACCGGGCTCGCGGTGCTCGCGGCGTCCGGTGTTGCCTTGATGGTGGCCCGCGGCCGGACGCCCCGCACGGCCGCCGGCACAGCGGCGCGGATTCAGGCGCTCGGGTTCCGCCGCTATCTTCAGACCGCGGAGGCCGACCAGTTCCGGGTGGAGGAGGCGATGGGCGTCTTCACCCGCTACCTGCCCTGGGCGATGGCGTTCGGTGTGGCCGGTCACTGGGCGGGCGTGTTCCGCGACCTGCTGCGCGATCTGGACGCCGGCGATGCCTGGCTCGCCGCCGACCTGACCTGGTTCGACGTCTCGCCCGCGTTCGATCTCGCCGAGGGCATCGGCGACCTGGCCTGGCTCACCGATTCGCTGCTGCATGGTGGTGCGGACGAGGGCGTCCCCGGCGTGGGAGCAGATATCGCCGACGCCGGTGACGGCATCCCCGACATCGGCGAGGCGATCGCAGACCTCACCGCCGGCATCGGCGACTTCATGGGCTCCCTCGACGTGCTCGACCCGCTCACCTCCGGCTGCGGCGACGGTTGTGGGGGCGGATGCGGCGACATCGGATGCATCGATTTCTGAGCCACGGACGCCCACCGGCGGCCCGATTTGGGGATCGGCCCGAACCTGTTGTAAGTTGTTCGTCGCTGTCCGGCCCCTATAGCTCAGTAGGCAGAGCGTCTCCATGGTAAGGAGAAGGTCTGCGGTTCGATTCCGCATGGGGGCTCTGATCGCCGGTTCAGGCCGGCGGCAAACGGCGGGGTAGCTCAGCTAGGTAGAGCAAGCGGCTCATAATCGCTGTGTCACGGGTTCAAGTCCCGTCCCCGCTACCATTGCTGGTGACCTACGGATGAGGAGAGGGCTGTCATGGCCAAGAAGTCTGGCGATATCCGCCCGAAGATCACGCTCGCATGCACCGAGTGCAAGGAGCGCAACTACATCACCAAGAAGAACAAGCGCAACGATCCCGACCGCCTGGAGCTGAAGAAGTTCTGCCCCAAGTGCAAGTCGCACACCGCGCACCGCGAGACCCGCTGATCCTCGCACGCTGACCCGAAGAACGGGCCGTCCCTCAGGGCGGCCCGTTCTTGCGCGTGCGGCGCGGACGCCGGAGGCGTCCGTCAGCGCCACGATCCATCCGTCGGCACCAGACCCTCGATGATGCGGACGCCGACCTGATCATCGCCTTCCCGATCTTCATCGAGACCGACAAGCTCACCGAGGATGCCGCCTGGAAGGCGCTCCCGGCCGTGGCCGCCGGCCGCGCGGTGGTCATCGACGGCGACATCGCCTCGGCGTACTCGCTGGGCACCACGCGGGCCTCGAAGTACGCCATCGAGCAGCTGGTGCCGAAGATCGAAGCCGCGCTGAAGTAACCGTCAGGCTGACGTCACCGTTACCTACGGACGCCACGAGGCCGGTTCCCACCCCGGGGACCGGCCTCGTGCTTTGCGTCCGGCTATCGCCCGGCGAGCTGTTCGTAGGTTTCCGCGAGCCGGACGGCGATGTCGTGCCAGCGGAACCGGCGGGCGTGTACCCGGGCGATTACGCCCAGGCGGGCGCGCAGCGTGTTGTCGTTGAGGATCCGGCCGAGCGTGCGTCCCCAACTCACCGGGTCGCGGTCGTGCATCAGATAGCCGGTCTCCTCATGCACGACCACCTCGCGCAGGCCGCCGGTGGACGAGGCGAGCACCGGCACCCCGGACGCCGCCCCTTCCAGCGCGACCAGGCCGAACGTCTCCGAATGCGAGGGCACCATCAGCGCGATCGAGTGCCGCATCAGCCGGGCCAGGTCGGGGCGGGACTGGGCGCCCACGAAGTGGACGTGGTCGCGCATGCCGAGGTCGTCGATCAGCCGTTCCACCTCGTCGCGGTAGTCGGCGAAGTCGTGGCTGACGTCCCCGGCGATGACCAGGTCGGGCCGCAACAGCGAGGGCAGCTGCGCCAGCGCCCGGATCGCCAGATCACCGCCCTTGAGCGGTTGTAGCCGGGCCGCCATCAGCACGTAGCCGGCCCGCGATCCGCACCAGGGGCAGACCGGCGGGGTGTCGGTGCGCTGAGCGGGCCGGAAGGTGTCCAGATCGACCCCTGGCGGAATCACGATCACCCGGTCGGGATCGGCGCCGCACCGCTCCACGACGGTGCGCGCCTCGGCGGTGCTGACCGCGATGATGGCGTCCGACTCGCGGGCGATCAGCGCCTCGCCGGCCACGCGGGCGTCCGATTCGGGCGGCTCACCGTCGGCCAGCGGACGCCCCGGGTGCGCGGCCACCGAGTGGAAGCTCTGCACGTGCGGCACCTTCCAGGCGCGGGCGATCGGCAGCGCCGCCACCCCGCTCATCCAGTGGTGCGACTGGATCAGGTTGTAGGGCTCCAGCCGGGCCAGGCCGGCGGAGAACTCCTCGATGTGGGCGTCGATGGCGCTCTTGGCGAGGTCGGTCTGCGGTCCGGCGTTGAGATGCAGCAGCCGGACGCCGCCGTCCAGTTCCATCACGTCGGGCTGATCGGGAGCCGAGCGCCGGGTGACGATGTCGACCGAATAGCCGAGCCGGGCCAGCGCCAGCGCCTGGTGCATCTCGACCACGTTCATCCCGCCGGCGTCGCCGGCCCCCGGCGCGGAGGCGGGCGAGGTGTGCATGGACACGAAGAGCAGGCGCAGCGTCACACCGCGACCCTACGGCACGCGGTAGCCTGCGGGCATGCCGATCACGGACGCCCACCTCGGCCGGGCCTACCCGGCCACCGACCCCTACCTCGTCAGCCGCGAGAAGATCGCCGAGTTCGCCGACGCCCTCGGCGACGCCAACCCGGCCTACCGCGGCGCGACGCCGATCGCCCCGCCCACGTTCGCCGCCGTGCTGGCCGCGCGCGCCTGGGACGGCCTGTTCGGCGACCCGGACCTCGACATGAAGCTGTCGCAGACCATCCACGGCGACCAGTCGTTCAGTTGGACGCGCCCGCTGCGCGCCGGCGACGAGGTCACCGCCACCCTGCGGATCGACAAGATCCGCGCCCGCGGCGCCTCGGCGTTCATCACCGTCGCGGTCGCGCTGACCACGACTGGCGGCGAGGCGATCTGCGAGGCCACGTCCACCCTGCTGCACACCTGGCCGAAGGAGGAGGCATGAGCATCACTGCCGAGGTGGGCACCGAACTGCCCCCGCTCACCCTCACGTTCACCCGCGAGCACTTGGTCCGCTACGCCGGCGCGTCCGGCGACTTCAACCCGATCCACTGGTCGGACCGTGCCGCCGCGAAACTGAACCTGCCCAGCGTGATCGCCCACGGCATGCTCACCATGGGCCGCGCTCTGCGGATCGTCACCGACTGGTGCGGCGACCCCGCGCGCGTGCTGAGCTACGGCGTCCGCTTCACCAAGCCGGTACCGGTGCCCGACGACGATGAGGGCGTGGACGTCGAGGTGACCGCCACCATCACCGCCGTCGACGGCGGCGTCGCGACCATCGCCATCAACGCCACCCTGGACGGCGGCGTCAAGGTGCTCGGCTCGGCGAAGGCCGAGGTGCGCGTTGACTGAACTGCTGTCCGAGCACACCACTCTGCGGGTCGGCGGCCCGGCCCGGCGCTGGGTCGAGGCGACCACCACCGAGGAGTTGGTCGCCGCCGTGGCCGAAGCGGACGCCGCAGCCGAGCCCGTGCTGATCCTCTCGGGCGGATCGAACGTCGTCGTCGCCGATGAGGGCTTCGACGGCGTCGTGGTGCATGTCGCCACCAAGGGCGTAAAGACCGAGGGCGCCAACTACTGCGAGATCGACGCGGACGCCGACCCGATGGATCTGGTCTCCGGTCCCGCCTCCTGCGGCGGGGTGATCGTCGAGGTGCAGGCGGGGGAGTCCTGGGACGACTTCGTCGCCTGGGCGGTCAGCCAGCAACTGGTTGGCATCGAGGCGCTGTCCGGCATCCCCGGGGCGGTCGGCTCGACGCCGATCCAGAACGTGGGCGCCTACGGCCAGGAGGTCAGCCAGACCATCTGGAGCGTCCGCACCTGGGACCGGCAGACCCGCGAGTACGCCACCTTCGCCAACTTCGACTGCCGGTTCGGCTACCGCACCAGCCGGTTCAAGGCCGAACCCGGACGCTACGTCGTGCTGACCGTCACCTTCCAGTTCCTGCAAGGAGACCTGAGCGCGCCCGTCCGCTACGCCGAACTCGCCCGCACCCTCGGCATCGAGGCCGGCGGCAAGGCCTTGATGACCGACGTCCGCGCGGCCGTCCTCGGCCTGCGCCGCGGCAAGGGCATGGTGTTGGACGCCGCCGATCACGACACCTGGAGCGCGGGCTCCTTCTTCACCAACCCGCTGCTCACCCAGGCCCAGGCCGACGCCCTCCCCGAGGGGGCGCCGCGCTTCCCGGCCGGCGACGGACGGGTCAAGTCCAGCGCGGCCTGGCTGATCGACCGGGCCGGCTTCGGCAAGGGCTACGGGACGCCGCCCGCCACCCTGTCCACCAAGCACACGCTGGCGCTCACCAATCGCGGCGGGGCTAGGGCTTCCGACATCCTCGCGCTCGCCCGCGAGGTGCGCGACGGCGTCCGGGACCGGTTCGGCGTGACGCTCGTCCCCGAACCCGTGTTCGTGGGCGTCTCGCTGGACTGAGAGCCGCCCAGTTCGACTCGGGGCGCGCGAATGCGTATGCTTTCGGTCTTGGTGGCGCTGGTCCAACGCTGCGGGTGGCCTTCGGGGCACTCGGGTAGGGTTGGTGACACCGAAGGGCAATAGCTCAACTGGCAGAGCAGCGGTCTCCAAAACCGCAGGTTGGGGGTTCGAGTCCCTCTTGCCCTGCTGGGTCCACCGGGGCCTGGAAGGCGACGATCAGCAGATGTGAGGTTGTGCAGTGGCACCCAACGACGACTCCTACGAGTCCTTGGCGTCCCCTGCCAACGACGACGACGCGCTGAACGAGAACACTGACGCCGACGGCGTCCCCGCAACCGCCCCCTCCGTGGCGGAGCAGGCACGCGGAGCACGCCCGGTACGC
Source organism: Propioniciclava sp. (assembly GCF_047602245.1). Classification (GTDB taxonomy): domain Bacteria; phylum Actinomycetota; class Actinomycetes; order Propionibacteriales; family Propionibacteriaceae; genus Propioniciclava. The sequence continues at coordinate 885,749 of NZ_JASGHT010000001.1, read as the reverse complement.
AAGAGCGCCGCGACCGCCGAGGTGGCGAAGAAGGGCGCGGCCACACCGCGCCGGCGCGCCACCCATGACGAAGACGACGCTCACCGCGCCGGCCCCGTCCAGTTCGTGGGCGAGTCGGTCGACGAACTGAAGAAGGTCGTCTGGCCGACCTGGCCTCAGGTGCAGCAGTACTTCTGGGCCGTCCTCGTCTTCGTGCTGATCGTGATGGGGTACGTTGGCCTGCTTGACCTCGGTTTCGGCTGGCTGATGCTGAAGCTGTTCGGCTGAGACGCAGACGGAAGGTAAATCACACGCATGGCTGACTTGGACGCGCACGACGCGACCCCCGACGACATCGAGATCGACCTCGGCGCGCCCGAGGAGTCGACCGACGACATCGAACTCAACCTCGACTTCGGCGACGACACTTCCTCCGACGTGACGGACGCCGACATCCTGCTCAACCTGGGCGGCGATGACGACGAGGACGAGCCGGAGCCCGAGGCCTCTTCGACCGACGACGACGCGGTGATCGCGGAACTGCGCGAGAAGCTGGCCGGCCAGTTCGGCGACTGGTACGTCATTCACACCTACTCCGGCATGGAGAACCGTGTGAAGCAGAACCTGGATGCCCGTATCCAGACCCTCGGCATGGAGGACTACATCTTCGAGTCCGTGGTGCCGACCATCGAGACCGTCGAGATCCGCAACGGCCAGCGCAAGAACGTGACGCGCACCTCGCACCCGGGCTACGTCCTGGTGCGCATGGAGCTGACCAACGAGTCCTGGTCCACCGTCCGGCAGACGCCGTCGGTCACCGGCTTCGTCGCGTTCGGCAACCAGCCAGTGCCGCTGTCGCTGGACGAAGTCGTCGGCATGCTCGCCCCGGCCGCGCTGGCCAAGGCCGCGCAGGCGGCGTCCGGTGCCGCGGCGCCCAAGAAGAAGAAGGTCGAGGTCGCCGACTTCGCGGTGGGCGACTCCGTCATGGTTGTGCAGGGGCCGTTCTCCGGCGTGCACGCGACCATCACCGAGATCAATGCGAACCACCAGCGCCTCAAGGCACTGGTGGAGATTCTGGGGCGGGAGACCCCCGTGGATCTCACCTTCGCGCAGGTCCAGAAGGGCTGAGCGCAACCGTTCGCATCGACCCCTCCCGGGGTCACGAGACAAACCCAGGCGCGCTGTCCCGAGCGTGCCGCGATGTAGCAAGGACCCAAACATGCCTCCCAAGAAGAAGGTGGCAGCGCTCGTCAAGGTTGCCTTGAACGCGGGCGCGGCTACCCCCGCACCTCCGGTCGGTACCGCCCTCGGTCCGCACGGCGTCAACATCATGGAGTTCTGCAAGGCGTACAACGCCGCGACGGAAGCCATGCGCGGCAACGTCATCCCCGTTGAGATCACCATCTACGAGGACCGCACGTTCACCTTCATCACGAAGACGCCGCCGGCCGCCGAGCTGATCAAGAAGGCCGCCGGCCTGAAGTCGGGCTCCGCCAAGCCGCACGTGGACAAGGTGGGCAAGATCACCCGCGACCAGGTTCGCGAGATCGCCACCACCAAGCTCCCCGACCTGAACGCCAACGACATCGACGCCGCGATGAAGATCGTGGAGGGCACCGCCCGCTCGATGGGCGTCACCGTCGACGGCTGAGCGCACACTCACTCATCAACACCGTGGTAGGGCCGGCGCGGCCCGCACACCACACCTGGTAGACCTTCCGGGGTCGTGAAAGGAACCAGACATGAAGCGCAGCAAGGCTTACCGCGCGGCAGCCGAGAAGATCGACGCCGCCCAGCTGTACAGCGCCGAGGAGGCCCTGGCACTGGCCAAGGCCAATGCCTCGGCCAAGTTCGACGAGACGATCGAGGTCGCCATGCGCCTCGGCGTCGACCCGCGCAAGGCCGACCAGATGGTCCGCGGCACGGTGAACCTTCCCAACGGTACGGGCAAGACGGCACGGGTCCTCGTCTTTGCCACCGGTGAGAAGGCCGCCGCCGCCGCGGAGGCCGGCGCCGACGAAATCGGTGCCGACGACCTGATCGAGAAGATCACCGGCGGCTACCTCGACTTCGACGCCGTCGTGGCCACGCCCGACATGATGGGCAAGGTCGGCCGGATCGGCCGCATCCTCGGCCCCCGCGGCCTGATGCCGAACCCGAAGACCGGCACCGTCACCATGGACGTCGCCAAGGCCGTCACCGACATCAAGGGCGGCAAGATCGAGTTCCGCGTGGACCGTCACGCCAACCTCCACTTCATCGTGGGCAAGGCGTCGTTCACCGAGCAGCAGCTGGCCGAGAACTACTTCGCCGCTCTCGACGAGGTTCTGCGTCTCAAGCCGTCCGCGGCCAAGGGTCGCTACCTGAAGAAGATCACCGTCGCCTCGACCATGGGTCCCGGCGTCGCCGTCGATCCGCAGCGTCTCAAGCCGGCGGACGCCGTCTCCTGACCTCTCTGCGAGGGCCCTCACCGGATTTCCGGTGGGGGCCCTTTCGCATGCCCGGACGGAGGGACTTCTCGACGCGGAGCATGCCGCGGGCGTCGATTGAGGAACGCCTCGATGGCCGCAAAGATCGCCGGTGGCGCCGGGACTCCTGCCCGTGCCCGGCGCGAAGACCAGGCTCGAGACGAGGGTATCGCCGCCTGCATCGAGGGCGCGGACACGTGCATCACCGGACCGTGGGACGCCACGCTTGAGACGATGGCGTCGCCAGCGGCATCGAGGGCTACGGGTGGTGCTGTGTCGGCATCATCCCGGGGACGGCGGCGGGGTCCGGGATGTGGGCTGCCGGCGGTCGGGTTCGGGTGGGATGCGGCGGTGCGGGCGCGCTGTGTCCTGTTGTGTTGCTCGGGCGCGGTTGGGCGGTGGGTTGCGTCAAAAAGGGATAGGCGCCCGCACCGCCGCATCCCACCCGAACCCTTGCGGTGTCATGCGCTGACTCTTCGAGGGGCCCGGCGCGAGCCGTGATGGGAGAGGAATCGGGTTGGTAGTCAGACCCGCTTCTTCTCATATCGCGGTGCGCGTCCGACCTGTGGCGTCGGAGACCCCGTCATAGGTCGAGGATGGTCTGCGGCCGGGGAACGCGGTGATGGCGGAGCCCAGGTTCCAAAACCCCAGCGGTGCTTGGGGGCGCGCGGATCTCGCGCCAGGAGGCGTCCCGGGGTGGTGTCCCGTGTTGTGGTGGGGTTTCTCGGTACCGTGCGGGTCAGTGGTTCTGATCATGCCGTCATGAGTTCTGGTTTGGCTACCTCCTTGGTGTTCTTGCTGGTGCCGGTGATGAGTTCCATGGAGTGTTCGGACAGGTAGCGGCGCTCTGAACCGTCCCAGGTTTGATGCCGCTGTCTTTCGAGTTGGAAGGATGGCGTCATGCCGAAGAAGATTGATCCCGCGCTCCGTGAGCGAGCTGTCAGGCTCGTGGTGGAGCATCGGGCTGAGTACCCGTCGACCGCGAAGGCGATCGCTGCCGTTGCCCGCCAGGAGGGCGTCGGCGCGGAGTCGTTGCGTCGGTGGGTGGTCCAAGCGGAGATCGACGCGGGTAACCGTGATGGCCAGACCAGTGAGGAACATGCCGAGATCCGTAGGTTGAAGGCGGAGAACCGTAGGTTGCGTGAGGACAACGAGATCTTGAAGGCGGCCTCGATTTTCTTCGCGTCAATGCCACAGTGATTGCTGCCCGACTGGGGTTCGCTCCTTTCTTTGCTGCCTCGGCCTGGTTCGCTGGGTCGGTGGCTTGTCCTCGATGTGCGGCCCTGGTCGGGTGTCCTGGCATCCGCGGGTGCGTGGCTTGATAGGAGCCTGCTTGCGACCACGGTTCGCGCTGCATTGAGGCGTGCCCGCCTCGCGGGCGCCAGGACACCCGATTGCATCCGAGCATCTGGAGGTTCTTCGCATGGTCATGATCGGCACCGACTCCCACAAGCGGACCCATACCGTGGTCGCACTCGACGAGGTTGGGCGACGGCTGGGCACCAAGACAGTGCGCACGAACAGCGAGGGACATCTCGCGATGGTCGAGTGGGCGAGCACGTTCGCCGACCATGATGACGATGGTGTCCGGTTCGCGCTTGAGGACTGTCGCCACCTGACGCGGCGGTTGGAGTCGGATCTGCTGGCCGCGGGCCAGTCCGTGATCCGAGTGCCGACCCGGCTGATGGCTAGCGTGCGACAGTCCAGCCGGGAGCCAGGGAAGTCTGACCCGATAGATGCCGAGGCGGTCGCACTCGCGGCGCTGCGGCACCCGGACCTGCCAGTCGCCGAACTAGACGGCCCCGCTCGGGAAGTCAAGCTGCTGTCGGATCACCGCCGTGACCTGGTTGTTCAGCGCACCCGGATCGCTGCCCAGGTCCGTTGGCACCTGCACGAGCTCGATCCCGATCTGCAGGTTCCCGGCCGAGGCCTACGCCGCCACTGCGTGGTGCGCGACCTGCTCGCCGAACTCGATCGGTTCGACAGCGTTGTGGCCCGGCTTGCGCGTAGCCTGCTCGAGCGCTGCCAGGAACTGAACACCCAGATCAACGACCTCGAGAAGGAGCTGCGCATCCTCGTCTGCCGGTTTGCTCCGTCGCTGCTCGAGATTCCCGGCTGTGGGGTATTGTCCGCAGCGGTGATTGTGGGCGAGACTGCCGGTGTGCACCGGTTCCGCGACAAGGACGCCTATGCGCGGTTCACCGGCACCGCACCGGTGCCGGTGTGGTCCGGTTCGAGCAAGGGCAAGGTCCGGCTCAACCGTGGCGGGAACCGCTCGATGAACTGTGCGCTGCACATGATCGCGGTCACCCAGGCGCGCGGCGTGGGTCCGGGCAAGGCCTACCTCGACAAGCAGCTGGCGCGTGGCAAGGACCGCGTCGCCGGCCTTCGGCTGCTGCGTCGCCGGCTGTCTGACGTCGTCTTCGCCGCACAGCGAGCCGACCTCCAGGCCGATGTCGCCGAAGCTTCCGCAGAGCCATTGCGACTGGTTGCTTGACATAGGAGCATCGGGGAACTCGACCCCCGCAACCGCTGATGATGGGGTTCATCGATCAGATGCGCGCCGAGGGCCATGCAGTCGAGTCGGTCGTTCGTGTCCTGCGTGAGCAGGGCGTGAAGATCGCTGCACGCACCTATCGGGCCTGGCGCAAGCCCCGGATCGCTGCTCGGGTCGTGACTGACGCGATGGTCCTCGACGCGGTCCGTGACGCAGCCTGGACGACCGTGGTCGACGCTGCCGGTGTCGAGCGTCGGAAGATGACCCCGGAGGGCTTGTACGGGCGGAAGAAGATGACCGCGCTCATCCGACGCACCGCGATCCCGGACGGGTCCAGTGGTGCTGTCGACCGGGCGATGCGGACGCTGGGCCTGTCGGGTATCACCCGCGCGAAGGCGATCCGGACCACGATCCAGTCCAAAGACGGGACTCGGGCCGGGGACCTCCTCAACCGGGACTTCACCGCTCCACGCCCTGATCACACCTGGGTGACCGATTTCACCTACGTCCGTTCGTGGGCGGGCTGGGTGTACGTCGCGTTCATCCTCGACGTGTACTCCCAACGCATCGTGGCCTGGCATGCCCAAACCAGCAAGCACGTCGACCTGGTGATGATCCCGCTGCGGATAGCGTTGTGGGAACGCGGCCGACAAGGCCACCCGGTCCAGCCCAAGCAGCTCCGTACGCATTCGGATGCCGGGTCGCAGTACACGTCGCTGGTGTGGACCGAGAAACTCGCCCTCGACGGGATCGCCCCATCGATCGGGTCGGTCGGCGACGCCTACGACAACGCGCTCATGGAAACGATCAACGGCCTGTACAAGACCGAGTGCGTCCGCACCACGATCTTCCACGACGGCCCGTACAAGACCATCGCAGACGTCGAGTACGCGACCGCGGGCTGGGTCGACTGGTACAACAACCGCCGGCTCCACGGTAGCCTCGGAATGGTCAGCCCCAACGAGTACGAGGCCGACTACTACAGCACTCTCACCCAAGAGCTGCTCCCCGCATAAAAGCGGCAGAGAACCCGGGACGGTTCACTCGGCGGTGACCTGCCATTCATCGTGTGCTTCCACCAGCACGGCGCCTGCCAGACGCAGGAGCGCGGCGGGGTTGGGGAAGACACCGACGACGTCGGTGCGGCGCTTGACTTCTTTGTTGAGCCGCTCGAGCGGGTTGGTCGACCAGACCTTCTTCCAGTGCGATACCGGGAACCCGGTGAACGCGAGCAGGTCGTCGTGGGCATCGTGGAGCATCTGCTCAACCTTCGGTAGTTGCTTGCCGAGCATCACCGTGATGACGTCGAACTGCTCGCGCACATGCTCGGCATCGGGCTGAGCGAAGATCGTGCGGATCGCCGCGGCGACCATCTCGGCGTTGCCCTTCGGCACCACCGCGAGCACGTTACGCATGAAGTGCACCCGGCACCGCTGCCAGGCAGCACCGAGGAACACCGACGCGATGGCCTGTTTCAGCCCGGTGTGGGCGTCACTGATCACGAGCTGGGCCCCACCCAGGCCGCGGGCCTTCAGTCCGCGTAGGAACGCGGTCCAGAACGCGCCGTCCTCGCTGTCACCGACATCGAAACCCAGAACCTCACGGCGGCCATCGGCGGTGACTCCGGTAGCGATCACGACCGCCTGCGACACCACCCGCCGATTGACCCGGGCCTTGCAGTAGGTGGCGTCCAAGAACACGTAGGGGTAGGCGATATCGCCCAGGGAACGGTCGCGGAACGCGCCGACTTCCTCGTCAAGATCGGCACAGATCCGAGAGACCTCGGACTTGCTGATTCCGGTATCGGCACCCAGCGCCTTGACCAGATCATCGACCTTCCGCGTCGAGACACCGTGGAGGTAGGCCTCCATCACGACCGCGAACAACGCCTGATCGACACGGCGCCGGCGTTCCAGCAAGGACGGGAAGAACGACCCGACCCGCAGCTTCGGGATCCGCAGTTCCAGATCCCCTGCTGTCGTGGACAGCGTCCGTGCCCGTGATCCGTTGCGCTGGGTGGTGCGCTGATCAGTGCGTTCCCAGGGGCCGGCGCCGATCACGCTGGTGAGTTCGGCGTCGATCAACGCCTGGTAGATCGTCTGAGCCGCGATCCGGACGCGGTCCTCGACCCCGCCCGCCTGCATAGCTTCCAACACCTCAAGTAGTGCAGCATTGTCCAAGGCCATCGTGCTTCGTGTCCTATCTGTGAGTTTCCGTCGCAAGTACTCACTGACCGTCGCACGATGGCCGCCTACCTCACCGGCAACACGACGAACCCAACACCAAGGGAACTACACCACTCAGCGGGACGTCACCGCCCGGACTCCCACATTCGGCAAGAGGTGTGCGGATCTTGCACCAGCAGGCGTCCCGGCCCAGGCATCTGGCTCGCCCCCGCGGCGGGAGCTGCGTCGATCCGCACCAGGACGAACCAGCCCGGCTGGGGTGACCTGTCTCAACCCCAACCCCTTGAGGTCGGGCCCTTTTGAGGTGTCAGGTGCGTCGAACAGCACACCTGTGGAGCGTCACCTCCGACGACGGAGCGTACGCTCCGCCGCGCGGCCCGAGAAGTTGGTGCCGCGCGCATGTTGCAGCACGCGCGCGAGCACAGTTTCTAGCGCGCGAGCACGGAGCCTACGCTCCGTCAGCCCGGTTGGTTGCACCGGGCCGGGAACACCGGGTCAGGTGCACGCCTCCAGGGTGCTGCTGTGTCTCGTCGGAAGCTGTGCTGTCATGTCGGGATGGCGCCTGGGCCCTCGCGCGCATGATCAAGGAGCTCCGCAGGGTGTGAGCAAGGCGTGCATCCAGGACGGGGTCGGGTGGGCGAACGACTCGATGCCGCCGGCTGCACGGTGAAGGTGTCGCGTCTGCTGGGACGCCGCCATGCCTGGTTCCGGTCCTGGAGCGTGTTTGGCCTAGTCACAAGGACGTAGTACCTCGGAGTTGCATCGGCGCTAGAGGACGTGTAATGTTTACCAGGCGCTCGGGGGCCAGGAAGCTAGAAGCTTCAAGGACTTCGAGGGCCGGGATCGAAGATCCGGGATGGGCTTGATTGCTCAGTCGGAACGGAAGTCCTGAAGGGAAGTAAATCCCCGATTTGACTCGGTGGAAATGCTCCTCTAAGATTTATCGAGTGCCTTACGGAAGGCCAGAGGAAAATAACTTCTGGGTTTCGGTTTGGTGGTGGAAGTTTGAGAACTCAACAGCGTGCTTAGGTCAATGCCAGTCGATCATGGCTAGCCGATTTTGTTTGGTTGGTTGTGGTTGTATTTTTTGCACATGAATCATGTCATATTGGTTTGTGTGTCCTCGTTGCCAACACTTGTGTTGGTTTCTTTTGAGTAGTTGAAATTTTTCAACCTTTTTATAAGGGTTGGGTTTCATACTTTTTTGTCGAGTTTTCGATGGAGAGTTTGATCCTGGCTCAGGACGAACGCTGGCGGCGTGCTTAACACATGCAAGTCGAACGGACTTCAGAGACTTCGGTTTTTGTGGTTAGTGGCGAACGGGTGAGTAACACGTGAGTAACCTGCCCCCCTCTTTGGGATAACTGCCGGAAACGGTGGCTAATACCGAATATTCACTTTATGGCGCATGCTGTGGGGTGGAAAGATTTTTTGGTGGGGGATGGGCTCGCGGCCTATCAGCTTGTTGGTGGGGTGATGGCCTACCAAGGCTTTGACGGGTAGCCGGCCTGAGAGGGCGACCGGCCACACTGGGACTGAGATACGGCCCAGACTCCTACGGGAGGCAGCAGTGGGGAATATTGCACAATGGGCGAAAGCCTGATGCAGCAACGCCGCGTGCGGGATGAAGGCCTTCGGGTTGTAAACCGCTTTCGCCAGGGGCGAATTTGGACGGTACCTGGAGAAGAAGCACCGGCTAACTACGTGCCAGCAGCCGCGGTGATACGTAGGGTGCGAGCGTTGTCCGGATTTATTGGGCGTAAAGGGCTCGTAGGTGGTTTGTTGCGTCGGAAGTGAAAACCTGCAGCTTAACTGTGGGCTTGCTTTCGATACGGGCAGACTTGAGGAAGGTAGGGGAGAACGGAATTCCTGGTGGAGCGGTGGAATGCGCAGATATCAGGAGGAACACCGGTGGCGAAGGCGGTTCTCTGGACCTTTCCTGACGCTGAGGAGCGAAAGCGTGGGGAGCAAACAGGCTTAGATACCCTGGTAGTCCACGCCGTAAACGGTGGGCACTAGGTGTGGGGGACATTCCACGTTCTCCGTGCCGTAGCTAACGCATTAAGTGCCCCGCCTGGGGAGTACGGCCGCAAGGCTAAAACTCAAAGGAATTGACGGGGGCCCGCACAAGCGGCGGAGCATGCGGATTAATTCGATGCAACGCGAAGAACCTTACCTGGGTTTGACATCTGCCGGAAGCATCCAGAGATGGGTGTGCCTTTTTGGCCGGTTGACAGGTGGTGCATGGCTGTCGTCAGCTCGTGTCGTGAGATGTTGGGTTAAGTCCCGCAACGAGCGCAACCCTCGTCCTATGTTGCCAGCACGTTATGGTGGGAACTCATGGGAGACTGCCGGGGTCAACTCGGAGGAAGGTGGGGATGACGTCAAGTCATCATGCCCCTTATGTCCAGGGCTTCACGCATGCTACAATGGCTGGTACAAAGGGTTGCGATCCCGTGAGGGTGAGCGAATCCCGTAAAGCCAGTCTCAGTTCGGATTGGGGTCTGCAACTCGACCCCATGAAGTCGGAGTCGCTAGTAATCGCAGATCAGCATTGCTGCGGTGAATACGTTCCCGGGCCTTGTACACACCGCCCGTCAAGTCATGAAAGTCGGTAACACCCGAAGCCGGTGGCCCAACCCTTGTGGAGGGAGCTGTCGAAGGTGGGATCGGTGATTAGGACTAAGTCGTAACAAGGTAGCCGTACCGGAAGGTGCGGCTGGATCACCTCCTTTCTAAGGAGCCCGTCATGTTCATCACGCTTTACTGGGCGTGGGGACTGTCCATCTAGCACAGCCGTTCGTGTTGTGGGGTGGCCGGGTTTACTTTTGTGGAAGCATTGATCGAGTCTCATGCACTCTTTAAGCATCATGTCTAGTACTACCAACCTTCCTTTTGGGGGTGTTGGTGTGGAACGGGTGGTGTAGTCGGGGTGTGTGGGGTGTGCACGTTGTTGGGTTCTGGAACTTCCACCCACACACTCTAGTGACAATCCCAGACTTTCGGGTTTGGGGTTGTTGTGTGTGAGGGTGTTGGTTCTGTTGAACGATGCTCGTCATTGCACCGGATGGTTTGTTTGGTGTGGTGGTGTGTGTTTGTTTGTTGTTTGAGAATTGTATAGTGGACGCGAGCATCTTTAAGTAGATTTTTGTTGTTGATCGTTTTGTTTGGTGACAAGCTACTAAGGGCGATCGGTGGATGCCTTGGCATCAAGAGCCGATGAAGGACGTTGTAACCTGCGATAAGCCACGGGGAGTTGGTAAACGAGCTTTGATCCGTGGATGTCCGAATAGGGAAACCTCGAAGTGACCGGAGTTATGTCCGGCGACCTCCACCTGAATATATAGGGTGGTTGGAGGGAACGTGGGGAAGTGAAACATCTCAGTACCCATAGGAAGAGAAAACAATTGTGATTCCGTGAGTAGTGGCGAGCGAAAGCGGAAGAGGCCAAACCTGGTGTGTGTGATAGCTGGCAGGCGTTGCATGCTGGGGGTTGTGGGACCAGCCTCACCATACTGCCTTGTGGTGAACGAGTGATAAAAACAATACGAAGCCGAACCGTTTGAATGGCGGACCAGAGTGCGTGATAGTCGTGTAGGTGTATGTGTTGTTCTCGTGGTTGGTATCCCAAGTAGCACGGAACCCCTGAAATTCTGTGTGAATCTGGCGGGACCACCCGTTAAGCCTAAATACTCCTTGATGACCGATAGCGGACAAGTACCGTGAGGGAAAGGTGAAAAGTACCCCGGGAGGGGAGTGAAATAGTACCTGAAACCGGTCGCCTACAATCCGTCGGAGCCTCTTTAATGGGGTGACGGCGTGCCTTTTGAAGAATGAGCCTGCGAGTTAGTGGTGTGTGGCGAGGTTAACCCGTGTGGGGGAGCCGTAGCGAAAGCGAGTCCGAATAGGGCGTTTGAGTCGCATGCTCTAGACCCGAAGCGAAGTGATCTATCCATGGCCAGGGTGAAGCGACGGTAAGACGTCGTGGAGGCCCGAACCCACTTGGGTTGAAAACCGAGGGGATGAGCTGTGGATAGGGGTGAAAGGCCAATCAAACTTCGTGATAGCTGGTTCTCCCCGAAATGCATTTAGGTGCAGCGTCGTCTGTTTCTTACCGGAGGTAGAGCACTGGATGGTCTAGGGGGCCCACAAGCTTACCGAAATCAGCCAAACTCCGAATGCCGGTAAGTGAGAGGACGGCAGTGAGACTGTGGGGGATAAGCTTCATAGTCGAGAGGGAAACAGCCCAGATCATCAGCTAAGGCCCCTAAGGGACTGCTAAGTGGAAAAGGATGTGGAGTTGCTGAGACAACCAGGAGGTTGGCTTGGAAGCAGCCACCCTTGAAAGAGTGCGTAATAGCTCACTGGTCAAGTGATTCTGCGCCGACAATGTAGCGGGGCTCAAGCAGTCCGCCGAAGCTGTGACATTCACACAAGAACCTGCGGTTTTCCGCCAGGTGTGTGGGTGGGTAGGGGAGCGTCGTGTGTCCGGTGAAGCGGCGGGGTGACCCAGCCGTGGAGGGCACACGAGTGAGAATGCAGGCATGAGTAGCGAATGACGGGTGAGAAACCCGTCCGCCGAATATCCAAGGGTTCCAGGGTCAAGCTAATCTGCCCTGGGTAAGTCGGGACCTAAGGCGAGGCCGACAGGCGTAGTCGATGGACAACCAGTTGATATTCTGGTACCGGCGAAACAACGCCCGTGCTGAGGCTGGTGATACTAAGCATGCAAGAGCATCCGTCGCATCCTTCGGGGTGTGTGGGTGTTTGAGTCTGTGACCTGAACTGGTAGTAGGCAAGCTGCGGAGGGACGCAGGAAGGTAGCCCATCCCACGCGATGGTTGTCGTGGGCTAAGAGCGTAGGCCGGCACGTTGGCAAATCCGCGTGCCATGCAGGCTGAGACTTGATGGCACTGCACCTTTGGGTGTGGTGTGGGTGATCCTATGCTGCCTAGAAAAGCTTCGTGAGCGAGTTGTGAGCCGCCCGTACCCTAAACCGACACTGGTGGATAGGTAGAGAATACCAAGGCGATCGAGAGAATCGTGGTGAAGGAACTCGGCAAAATACCCCCGTAACTTCGGGATAAGGGGGACCTGACCCGTGACAACCCTTGCGGTTGGTAGCGGTGATGGTCGCAGAGACCAGGCCCAAGCGACTGTTTACTAAAAACACAGGTCCGTGCCAAGTTGTAAGACGATGTATACGGACTGACTCCTGCCCGGTGCTGGAAGGTTAAGGGGAACCGTTAGCTGCAAGGCGAAGCGGTGAACTTAAGCCCCAGTAAACGGCGGTGGTAACTATAACCATCCTAAGGTAGCGAAATTCCTTGTCGGGTAAGTTCCGACCTGCACGAATGGAGTAACGATTTGGGCGCTGTCTCCACCACGAACTCGGCGAAATTGCATTACGAGTAAAGATGCTCGTTACGCGCAGCAGGACGGAAAGACCCCGGGACCTTTACTATAGTTTGGTATTGGTGATCGGTACGACTTGTGTAGGATAGGTGGGAGACTGTGAAGTCCGGACGCTAGTTCGGGTGGAGTCATCGTTGAAATACCACTCTGGTCGTTCTGGTTATCTAACCTAGGACCCTGATCGGGTTCAGGGACAGTGCCTGATGGGTAGTTTGACTGGGGCGGTCGCCTCCCAAAAGGTAACGGAGGCGCCCAAAGGTTCCCTCAGCCTGGTTGGCAATCAGGTGTTGAGTGTAAGTGCACAAGGGAGCTTGACTGTGAGACCGACAGGTCGAGCAGGGACGAAAGTCGGGACTAGTGATCTGACGGTGGCATGTGGAAGCGCCGTCACTCAACGGATAAAAGGTACCCCGGGGATAACAGGCTGATCTTGCCCGAGCGTCCATAGCGACGGCATGGTTTGGCACCTCGATGTCGGCTCGTCGCATCCTGGGGCTGGAGTCGGTCCCAAGGGTTGGGCTGTTCGCCCATTAAAGCGGCACGCGAGCTGGGTTTAGAACGTCGTGAGACAGTTCGGTCCCTATCCGCTGCGCGCGTTAGAGTCTTGAGAAGGGCTGTCCTTAGTACGAGAGGACCGGGACGGACTAACCTCTGGTGTGCCAGTTGTACCGCCAGGTGCACGGCTGGTTGGCTACGTTGGGAAATGATAACCGCTGAAAGCATCTAAGCGGGAAGCATGCTTCAAGATGAGGACTCTCACCACCATCGAGTGGGTAAGGCCCCCTACAGACCATGGGGTTGATAGGCCAGACGTGGAAGCACAGCAATGTGTGGAGCTGACTGGTACTAATAGGCCGAGGGCTTGTCACACCACCAACAACTGGTTGACAACCCAAACTACTTAACAGCTCTGCTCGCGTCCACTATACGATATCCCAACCAACAAACAACGTTCGGTAATTCCCCCATGCTTGCGGGTGTGGGAAGACAACTCAAGATTGTTACGGTGGTCATAGCGTCAGGGAAACGCCCGGTCCCATCCCGAACCCGGAAGCTAAGCCTGACAGCGCCGATGGTACTGCACCCGCCAGGGTGTGGGAGAGTAGGACACCGCCGAACACACCCAACAGGGTAAACAAAGGAGGGCCTCAGCAATGAGGCCCTCCTTTGTTATACCCGCACACGGTGACGAGGACGCAGTACGCTGACGTCATGCTCGCTGCCCTGGGCGCCGAGGTACTGGCCGCCGACGCCGACGGCAAACTCCAGGACGCACGCCGAGCTGCGGAGCGGTTGGTGCTGGCCTCAAATCAGCAGGGGAGTCTTCGCCAGCAGGTGGAGGCCATTGTTCTCCTAGCGAGGATCTGCCGGCACAGCCGCGACGCTGACAGCTTGCGGCGTGGGCGTGATGCGGCCGGGATCGGCGTCCGGCTGGTACGAACACCGCGATTGCGAACCGACGAAGGCCTGGTCATCGCGACCGAGCTCGAGCGTGCGGCAGGTCTGGTGGCCAGCGGACGTTTCGGTGAAGGGTGGGCGGCCGCCAGGCAGTGGTGCTTCTATCCTGAGGCGGATCTGGCCGGGTGGGTATGGACGTCGATGGGCCGGACGCCGCCGGTCCTGCTCGGGCGGCCCACCCGAGCAGATGGTGGACGATTGGGTCATGGCTGACATAGGAGGCGACCGTTCTGCGTCCGGCGAGGGCGTGCGGCGGTTCAAGAGCGCCGCGGTCGCCGATCCGGGCGACTGGATCGTCACCGCCGCCCAGGGCACGACCTGGCCTGTTCCCGCCAGTGAGTTCGAGGTCCTCTACGAGGAGGAGCGGTAGGCCATGCCTGTCTTGGTACCAGCATGGTGGTGAAACGGCGAAGAGGTGGTGGCGAAACGGCGAGCAGAGGCTGGTAAAACGGCGAGATCGTAGTGGTGAAACGGCGAGCCGTGGCCTAGAGTCGCTGGCATGGACACATCGGTGACTCTGGAGAGGTTCGTACGGCGGCGCGTCGTGGAGGCTCTGGCGGACACACGGATCGTCGTCCTCCAGGGAGCGCGTCAGGTGGGAAAGTCGACGCTCGCGGAAGTCGTCGCAAGGCCAAGGGAAGCGCTGGTGGTGACCTTGGACGATCCGGACGCGCGGGTCTTTGCCGAGACTGATCCAGTCGGTTTCGTGACACAGACGCCCGGAAAGCTGCTCGTCATCGACGAACTCCAGCGTGTGCCCGAGTTGGTGATTGCCATGAAGGCCGCTGTTGACCGGGACAAACGTCCAGGGCAGTTCCTCGTGACGGGATCGGCGAACCTGCTCGACCTGGCGGCTACGCACGAGTCGCTGGCCGGGCGCGCCGAGAGCGTCGAGTTGCACTCGTTCAGCCAGGGTGAGTTGAGTGGTATCCGGAGTTCGTTCATCGACGCAACCTTTGCCGGCCGTTCCTTCACTGGATTCGAGAGTGCGCTGACGAGGCGCGACTACATCGATAGGGCCTGCGCCGGTGGGTACCCCGAAGCGTTGCAGAGGGAGAGCGCACCTCGGCGGAAGGCCTGGTACGACAACTATCTTTCGCAAATCGTCCGGCGTGATGCCGCCGACATCACCGGTCTTCAACGGCTTGCGGAGCTACCTCGAATCCTGCGGCTGATCGCGGCGCGCAGCGGCGCCACCATGGTGTGGTCGTCGTTGGCCAACGACACCGAGATCCCTCGACGAACCCTCGAGCCGTACATCCGTCTGCTGGAGACGCTCTACCTGATCAACGTTCTTCCTGCTTGGTCGGCCAACCTCACCTCGCGCGAAGTGAAGCAGCCGAAAGTGTTCCTCTCCGACAGCGGACTCGCCGCGTCCTTGTTGGGCTTGACCCCTGAAACCGCCACCACGGCACCCGCGTACGCGCAACTCGGAGGGCTCCTGGAGGGGTTCGTCGTGGGAGAGCTCCGGCGCCAGATTGGCTGGAGTGAGCAGCAGCCCACGATGGGGCACTACCGCGACAGTAGAAACACCGAGGTCGACATCGTCCTGGAGTCACCCGACGGCCGAGTGGTGGCACTCGAGGTCAAGGCGTCCGCGACGATCCAGCGAAAGGACCTCACGGGACTGTCTCACTTACGTGACCGCCTTGGCGATCGCTTCCTCGGCGGATACATCGCATGCACAGCGCCGCGGGCGCGTCTGGTCGGCGAGCGCCTCACGATGCTGCCGATCGGCGCTCTCTGGCAGTCGTGAGGTGCGCCCGCTGGGCGCCTTCGCCATGCGGTGTCCGTCGCCGAGGCGTGGCTGATGAGCCAGCGCCGATTTGGTGGTGTGCGCGTTCGTCGCCTACCCTTGTTCGTGAAGCCGAAGACCGCTGGTATCTCGCGTGAGCGAGTGCAAATCCCGCGCAGGTGTCACGAACGACTGGTTCTCCAGTTTGCCCCGTGGTGCCGCGCACCCGGGGTTTTTCCATGTCTGAGGCCTGAACCAACAGAAGTGGGAAGGAGACCCATGGCGAGGCCGGACAAGGCAGCCGCGGTCGAGGAGCTGAAGGAAGCCTTCAGCGCGTCGAACGCCGCTGTGCTGACCGAATACCGTGGTCTCACCGTGAAGAGCATCAAGGACTTGCGCCGTGCTCTCGGTGAGGACGCCACGTACGCCGTCGCGAAGAACACTCTGACCCAGATCGCCGCTCGTGAGGCGGGCATTGAGGGGCTCGACGAGCAGCTCAGCGGCCCCACGGCGATCGCGTTCATCAACGGCGACGTTGCCGCCGTTGCGAAGGGTCTGCGCAACTTTGCGAAGGACAACCCGCTTCTGGTCATCAAGGGTGGCGTCATGGACGGTCGTGTCCTCGGCGCCGATGAGGTGAAGAAGCTCGCCGACCTCGAGTCGCGCGAGGTTCTGCTCGCCAAGCTGGCGGGCGCCCTGCAGGCGAACCTCAGCCAGGCCGTCTACCTCATTGCCGCTCCGCTGTCGCAGGCCGCTCGCGTCCTCGGCGCGCTGGAGGCTGCGGCGGGGGAGAACCCGGCCCTTATCGGCGGAGCCGGCCAGGCTGCCGCCATCGACCAGGAGCCCGAAACCGCCGAGGTCGCCTCGGCATCCGACGCAGCGCCCGCTGCCGAGGCCACCGATGACGCGGCTGAGGCTGCGGAGTAATTGAAAGGAACGCCCACCATGGCGAAGCTCACCAACGAAGAGCTCCTTGAGGCTTTCAAGGAGATGACCCTGCTCGAGCTCTCTGAGTTCGTGAAGCAGTTCGAGGACGCCTTCGGCGTCACCGCTGCTGCCCCCGTGGCCGTGGCCGCCGCCCCGGCCGCCGGTGGCGTCGAGGTCGTCGAGGAGGAGGTCTCCTCCGAGGTCGACGTCATCCTCGAGTCCGTCGGCGAGAAGAAGATCCAGGTCATCAAGGAGGTGCGCGCGCTCACGTCGCTGGGCCTCAAGGAGGCCAAGGACCTGGTCGAGGGCGCCCCCAAGGCCGTCCTGGAGAAGGTCGCCCGCGACGCTGCCGAGAAGGCCAAGGAGCAGCTCGAGGCTGTCGGCGCCACCGTCAGCTTCAAGTGACGCACCTGATCTGCTGAGATCACCTGCGTGGGGCCCCCGGTTCGTTCCGGGGGCCCTTCGTCGTTCCCGGGGCGGACGGGGTGGCCGAGAGATGTCCGGACAACCGGCGTGTCCAGGCGGTGACGCCGGCGTCCGTGCCCGCTACACTGAGAAACGCCCAGGGGGCAAAGACGGCCCCGGGCGGCGAGGATGCCGCGCACGCCGACTTGCGTACCCCGTGCGATGTCGGTTAACATGACACTCTGGCTCATTTGGCGACCCGTGACAACTTGACGCGGGGCGTTTTGCATGCAAAGAACCTCCCAGCCGGGTTTCTTTTGGAAGGACCATAGTCTTGGCCGTCTCGCGCACTGCGTCGAAGAACACCAACGTCATCTCCCCCAGCGGCCGGATCTCGTTCGCGAAGATCCATGAGCCCATGGAGGTCCCGAACCTTCTCGATCTGCAGGTCGACTCGTTCGACTGGCTCGTCGGTAACGACGCTTGGCGCCAGCGGGTCGCCGCGGCGCTCGAGCAGGGTCGGACGGACATCAACACCAAGTCCGGTCTGGAGGAGATCTTCGAGGAGATCTCGCCGATCGAAGACCTGTCGGAGACGATGTCGCTGAGCTTCCGCGACCATCGCTTCGAGGATCCGAAGTACACGGTGGAGGAGTGCAAGGACCGCGACGTCACCTACGCCGCGCCCCTGTTCGTGACCGCCGAGTTCGTGAACAACGAGACCGGCGAGATCAAGAGCCAGACCGTGTTCATGGGCGACTTCCCGCTGATGACGCCCCAAGGCACCTTTGTCATCAACGGCACCGAGCGCGTCGTGGTGTCGCAGCTGGTTCGCAGCCCGGGCGTCTACTTCGAGCAGACCCCCGACAAGACGTCCGACAAGGACATCTTCACCTGCAAGATGATCCCGAGCCGCGGCGCGTGGCTGGAGTTCGAGGTCGACAAGCGCGACATGGTCGGCGTCCGCGTCGACCGCAAGCGCAAGCAGAACGTGACCGTGCTGCTCAAGGCCCTCGGCTGGACCAACGAGCAGATCCTGGAGGAGTTCGGCGAGTACGAGTCGATCCGCCTCACCCTGGAGAAGGACAACACGGCGACCACCGACGAGGCGCTGCTCGATATCTACCGCAAGCTGCGCCCGGGCGAGCCGCCGACGCGCGAGGCAGCGCAGGCGATGCTGGAGAACTACTACTTCAACTCCAAGCGCTACGACCTGGCCAAGGTCGGCCGCTACAAGATCAACAAGAAGCTGGGGCTGGAGCAGCCGTTCGATCAGCAGGTCCTCACCATGGAGGACATCGTCAGCTCGATCCGCTACGTGGTCGCGCTGCACGAGGGCAAGGAGACCCTGGGCGATGTGCCGGTGGAGACCGACGACATCGACCACTTCGGCAACCGCCGCCTGCGCACGGTCGGCGAGCTGATCCAAAACCAGCTCCGCATCGGCCTGGGACGCCTCGAGCGCACCGTCCGTGACCGGATGACGACCCAGGACATCGAGGCGATCACGCCGCAGACCCTGATCAACATCCGCCCGGTCGTTGCCGCGCTGAAGGAGTTCTTCGGCACCTCGCAGCTGTCGCAGTTCATGGACCAGAACAACCCGCTGGCCGGCCTCACCCACAAGCGCCGCCTGTCGGCGCTGGGCCCCGGTGGTCTGTCCCGTGATCGCGCCGGCATGGAGGTCCGTGACGTCCACCCGTCGCACTACGGCCGCATGTGCCCCATCGAGACCCCTGAAGGCCCGAACATCGGCCTGATCGGCTCGCTGGCCTCCTTCGCCCGCGTGAACGCCTTCGGCTTCATCGAGACGCCCTACCGCAAGGTCGTCGACGGCGTGGTCACCGATCAGATCGACTACCTCACCGCCGATGAGGAGGACCGCTACATCGTCGCCCAGGCCAACGCCAAGGTGGGCGAGGACGGCCGCTTCGTCGAGGATCGCGTCCTGGTGCGCGTCAAGCACGGCGACGCCGACGAGGTTCCGGCCACGGACGTGC
Source organism: Propioniciclava sp. (assembly GCF_047602245.1). Lineage (GTDB taxonomy): Bacteria > Actinomycetota > Actinomycetes > Propionibacteriales > Propionibacteriaceae > Propioniciclava. The sequence continues at coordinate 866,679 of NZ_JASGHT010000001.1, read as the reverse complement.
ACTACATGGACGTTTCGCCGCGCCAGATGGTGTCGGTCGCGACCGCGCTGATCCCGTTCCTCGAGCACGACGACGCCTCCCGGGCCCTGATGGGCGCCAATATGCAGCGCCAGGCCGTGCCGCTGCTGCGCAACGAGGCTCCCTATGTCGGCACCGGCATGGAGTACCGCGGTGCGGTGGACGCCGGCGAGGTGACGGTCGCGAAGAAGGCGGGCGTGGTCACGTCCGTCTCCGGCGACATCATCGACGTGATGAACGACGACGGCACCCAGACGAGCTACCGGATGAGCAAGTTCGTCCGCTCGAACCAGACCACCTGCATCAACCAGCGCCCGCTGGTCGCCGACGGTGATCGCGTCGAGGTGGGCACCCCGCTCGCCGACGGCGCCTGCACCGACAACGGCGAGATGGCGCTCGGCCGCAACCTGCTGGTCGCGTTCATGCCGTGGGAGGGCCACAACTACGAGGATGCGATCATCCTGAGCCAGCGCCTGGTGCAGGACGACATCCTCACCTCGATCCACATCGAGGAGCACGAGATCGACGCCCGCGACACCAAGCTCGGCCCCGAGGAGATCACCCGGGACATCCCGAACATCGGTGACGACATGCTGGCCGACCTCGACGAGCGCGGCATCGTCCGCATCGGCGCCGAGGTGGGCACCGGCGACATCCTGGTGGGCAAGGTGACCCCGAAGGGCGAGACCGAGCTGACCCCCGAAGAGCGCCTGCTGCGCGCCATCTTCGGCGAGAAGGCCCGCGAGGTGCGCGACACCTCGATGAAGGTGCCGCACGGCGAGACCGGCACCGTCATCGGCGTCCGCGTCTTCGACCGTGACGAGGGCGACGAGCTGCCCCCGGGCGTCAACCAGCTGGTGCGCGTGTACGTGGCGCAGAAGCGCAAGATCTCCGACGGCGACAAGCTGGCCGGACGCCACGGCAACAAGGGCGTCATCTCGAAGATCCTGCCCGTGGAGGATATGCCGTTCCTCGAAGACGGCACGCCGGTCGACATCGTGCTCAACCCGCTCGGCGTCCCGAGCCGGATGAACGTCGGCCAGGTGCTGGAGACGCACCTGGGCTGGATCGCGCATTCGGGCTGGGACATCACCGACATCGACGCGCCGTGGGCGAACCGCCTCAAGGACGTCGGCCTGGGTCACGTCCCGGAGAAGTCGAACCTGGCCACCCCGGTGTTCGACGGCGCCAACGAGGAGGAGATCGCCGGTCTGCTCGAGCACGGCCTGCCGCAGCGCGACGGCCTGCGCCTGGTGGACGCCGGCGGCAAGGCCCAGCTCTTCGACGGCCGCTCCGGTGAGCCGTACCCCGAGCGCGTGGGCGTCGGCTACATCTACATGCTGAAGCTGCACCACCTGGTCGACGATAAGATCCACGCCCGCTCGACCGGCCCGTACTCGATGATCACCCAGCAGCCGCTCGGCGGTAAGGCCCAGTTCGGTGGCCAGCGCTTCGGTGAGATGGAGGTGTGGGCGATGGAGGCCTATGGCGCCGCCTGGGCGCTGCAGGAGCTGCTCACGATCAAGTCCGACGACGTCCCCGGCCGCGTGAAGGTGTACGAGGCGATCGTCAAGGGCGAGAACATCCCCGAGCCCGGCATCCCTGAGTCGTTCAAGGTGCTGGTGAAGGAGATGAAGTCGCTGTGCTTGAACGTCGAGGTGCTCTCCTCCGACGGCACGGTCGTCGAACTGCGTGACTCCGAGGACGATTTCCATCGCGCGGAGGAGTTCGGGATCGACCTGTCCCGCCGTCCGGGTGCGGATTCGTTCGCTGACATCGAGGAAGTCTGATTTGAGGGGTGCGGGGCTCCCACCGGAGTCCCGCACCCATCACTCGCCGGGGGCCGATCAGCCCCCACCCCGTCCGAGGCGCCTTGGACGGTAGTCCGGATCGGCGGCCACCGGTCCGTACGAGTCCCCCACAGGGAGAGAGAGAACAAACGTGCTGGACGTCAACTTCTACGACGAGCTGCGCATCGGTCTGGCGACGGCCGATCAGATCCGCGAATGGAGCCACGGCGAGGTCAAGAAGCCTGAGACGATCAACTACCGCACCCTCAAGCCTGAGCGCGACGGCCTGTTCTGCGAGAAGATCTTCGGCCCGACCCGTGACTGGGAGTGCTACTGCGGCAAGTACAAGCGGGTGCGCTTCAAGGGCATCATCTGTGAGCGCTGTGGCGTCGAGGTCACCCGCTCCAATGTGCGCCGCGAGCGGATGGGCCACATCGAGCTGGCCGCCCCGGTCACGCACATCTGGTACTTCAAGGGTGTGCCGAGCCGTCTGGGCTACCTGCTCGACGTCGCGCCGAAGGACCTGGAGAAGGTCATCTACTTCGCCGCCTACATGATCACCTCGGTCGACGAGGACGCCCGCCACCGCGACCTGCCGTCGCTGGAGGCGAAGGTGGAGGTCGAGCGCAAGCAGATCGCCGCCCGCCGCGACGCCGACATCGAGGCGCGCATGCAGAAGATCGAGGAGGACGTCGCCGCCCTGGAGGCCGAAGGCGCCAAGGCCGATCAGAAGAAGCGGGTCCGCGACGTCGGCGAGCGCGAGGTCAAGCTGACCCGCGACCGCGCGCAGCGCGAGCTCGACCGCCTGGATGCGGTCTGGGCACGCTTCAAGGGCCTCAAGGTGCAGGACCTCGAAGGCGACGAGATCCTCTACCGCGAGATGAAGAACCGCTTCGGCCGGTACTTCGAGGGCTTCATGGGCGCGGAGGCGATCAAGCGCCGCCTGTCCGACTTCGATCTCGCCCTGGAGTCCGAGCGGCTGCGCGAGATCATCCAGACCGGCAAGGGCCAGCGCAAGACCCGCGCCCTGAAGCGGCTCAAGGTGGTCTCGGCGTTCCTGAACACCACCAACAGCCCGACCGGCATGGTGCTGGACGCCGTCCCGGTCATCCCGCCGGACCTGCGCCCGATGGTGCAGCTGGACGGCGGCCGCTTCGCGACCTCCGACCTCAACGACCTGTACCGCCGGGTGATCAACCGCAACAACCGCCTCAAGCGACTGCTCGACCTGGGCGCGCCCGAGATCATCGTGAACAACGAGAAGCGGATGCTGCAGGAGGCCGTCGACTCGCTGTTCGACAACGGACGCCGTGGGCGTCCGGTCACCGGCCCGGGCAACCGGCCGCTGAAGTCGATCTCCGACATGCTCAAGGGCAAGCAGGGCCGGTTCCGCCAGAACCTGCTCGGCAAGCGCGTCGACTACTCGGGCCGTTCGGTCATCGTGGTCGGCCCGCAGCTGAAGCTGCACCAGTGCGGCCTGCCGAAGAACATGGCGCTGGAGCTGTTCAAGCCGTTCGTGATGAAGCGCCTCGACGACCTGAACCTGGCGCAGAACATCAAGTCGGCCAAGCGCATGGTCGAGCGCCAGCGCCCGGTGGTGTGGGATGTCCTCGAAGAGGTCATCATGGAGCACCCGGTGCTGCTGAACCGTGCGCCCACGCTGCACCGCCTCGGCATCCAGGCGTTCGAGCCGCAGCTGATCGAGGGCAAGGCGATCCAGCTGCACCCGCTGGTCTGCACCGCGTTCAACGCCGACTTCGATGGCGACCAGATGGCCGTCCATCTGCCGCTGTCGGCCGAGGCTCAGGCTGAGGCCCGCGTCCTGATGCTGAGCACGAACAACATCCTCAAGCCCGCCGACGGCCGTCCGGTCACCCTGCCTACGCAGGACATGATCATCGGCCACTACTTCCTCACCACCGCGCGTGAGGGGCAGACCGGCGAGGGTCGCGTGTTCGTCAGCAAGGACGAGGCTTACATGGCCTTCGACCGGGCCGAGATCGAGATCAACTCGCTGATCAAGATCCGGATGGAGGGCATCGAGCCGCCGCGGCGTCGAGGCACGCCAGGACGGCTCCTTCCTGATCGAGACCACGCTGGGCCGCGCCCTGTTCAACGAGGCGCTGCCCTCGGACTACCCGTACGTGAACGCGTCGGTGGGCAAGAAGCGCCTGGGCCAGATCGTCAACGAGCTCGCCGAGCGCTACCCGAAGGTCGCCGTGGCGCGCACCCTCGACCGGCTCAAGGACATCGGTTTCCGCTGGGCGACCCGCTCCGGCGTGACCGTGTCGATCGCCGACATCCAGACCCCGGCGAGCAAGCCGGAGATCCTGGCGTCCTACGACGCGCGTGCGGCCAAGATCACCCGCCAGTTCGAGCGCGGCAAGGTCACCGAGGAAGAGCGCCAGCAGGAGCTCGTCCAGCTGTGGACCGACGCCACCGCCGAGCTGACCGCGGCGATGGAGGCGAACTTCACCACCGAGAACCCCATCTTCATGATGGTGAACTCGGGCGCGCGAGGAAATATGACGCAGATGCGCCAGATCGCCGCCATGCGTGGCCTGGTGGCCAACCCGAAGGGCGAGATCATCGCCCGTCCGATCAAGTCGAACTTCCGCGAGGGCCTGTCGGTTCTGGAGTACTTCATCTCCACCCACGGTGGCCGTAAGGGCCAGGCCGACACCGCGCTGCGGACCGCCGACTCGGGTTACCTGACCCGTCGTCTGGTGGACGTCTCCCAGGACGTGATCATCCGCGAGGAGGACTGCGGCACCGAGCGCGGCCTGACCAAGACCATCGTGGCCGTCGGTCGCGACGGCCGGGTCGGCGCGGCGTTCAACGTGGAGACCTCGGTCTACGCGCGCACCCTGGCCGCCGACGTGGTGAGCGCCTCGGGCGAAGTGCTGGCGCAGGCCGGCATCGACCTGGGCGACGAGGTGATCGGACGCCTCATCGAGGCCGGGGTCACCGAGGTGAAGGTGCGTTCGGTGCTGACGTGTGAGTCGGCGCTGGGCACCTGCGCGATGTGCTACGGCCGCTCCCTGGCCTCCGGCAAGCTCGTCGACGTCGGCGAGGCGGTCGGTATCGTCGCCGCGCAGTCGATCGGTGAGCCCGGAACCCAGCTGACGATGCGTACCTTCCACACCGGTGGTGTGGCCGGTGACGACATCACCCAGGGTCTGCCGCGTGTCGGCGAGCTTTTCGAGGCCCGGACGCCGAAGGGCAAGGCCCCGATCGCCGAGGCCGCCGGCCGGATCCGGATGGAGGAGGGCGACCGCACCCGCAAGCTGGTGATCGTCCGTGACGATGGTGAGGAAGACCTGGAGTACCCGCTCCCGCGCCGTGTGCGCCTGGAGTGGGAGGACGCCGCCATGGTCAAGCACTCCATCAACGACGGCGATCGCGTCATCGCCGGTCAGCAGTTGTGGGCGGGCACGCTCGACCCGCAGGACATCCTGCGCGTCAACGGCCTGCGGCGGGTTCAGGAGCACCTGGTCGAGGAGGTGCAGGCCGTGTACCGGACCCAGGGGGCCCCGATCCACGACAAGCACATCGAGATCATCATCCGCCAGATGCTGCGCCGGGTGACGGTCATCGAGTCGGGCGACACCACGATCCTGCCCGGTGACCTGGTGGACCGCGCGCTGTTCGAGTCCGAGAACCGCAAGGCGATCACCGAGGGCCGTACCCCCGCGCAGGGGCGTCCGGTGCTGATGGGCATCACCAAGGCGTCGCTGGCCACCGAATCGTGGCTGTCGGCGGCGTCCTTCCAGGAGACGACCAAGGTGCTCACCGACGCGGCCATCCAGGCCAAGTCGGACTCCCTGGTCGGCCTGAAGGAGAACGTCATCCTGGGCAAGCTGATCCCGGCGGGTACCGGTCTGGACCGGTACCGCAACATCCGGGTGGAGCCGACGGCCGAGGCACGGGCTGCGGCCTACGACCTCGGCTATGACCCGTACGACTACGACATCGCCGGTGGCGGTGCCGCGGGCGGGGACGACTTCGACCTGGGCGACTTCAGCTGAGCTGAGACCTGCGCAAGCCCCGTCACCGGTGGTGGTGGCGGGGCTTTCGCATGCCCGGACCAGGGGCGGCGGGCGTCCGTCTTGGGGGATCGCGGGGTAGCGCGCTAGTATGGTCGGTGCGTTCTTCGGCTAGTCATGGCCCGGGGCATCCACGGTTGATTTTGACCGCCCCAGGGTCTAACCACTAGCCTTTGTCGTTGTGTTCGGGTAGCCGAACCGACCGTGCATGCCACAGCGCCCGCAGCGGCTCGCCTGGCACTCACATCCGCGACAGGCCGACACGGCCGGACTCCTCGCCGAGTTCGCCGCAAGGTCAGCGCGTCACAGCGTGGCCCACCAGGGGTCAACAACCGAACAACGAAGGAATACCAGCCGGTGCCCACCATCCAGCAGTTGGTCCGCAAGGGCCGCACTGACAAGGTCAGCAAGAACAAGACGCCTGCCCTCAAGGGCTCGCCCCAGCGCCGGGGTGTGTGCACGCGTGTGTACACCACCACCCCGAAGAAGCCGAACTCGGCGCTCCGCAAGGTGGCGCGCGTTCGCCTGTCCTCCGGCGTCGAGGTGACCGCCTACATCCCGGGCGTGGGTCACAACCTGCAGGAGCACTCGATGGTGCTGGTGCGCGGCGGTCGTGTGAAGGACCTGCCCGGCGTTCGGTACAAGATCATCCGCGGCTCGCTCGACACCCAGGGTGTCAAGAACCGCAAGCAGGCCCGCAGCCGTTACGGCGCGAAGAAGGAGAAGTAATGCCTCGCAAGGGTCCGGCCCCGAAGCGGCCGATCGTCGTCGATCCCGTCTACGGCTCGCCGCTGGTCTCCCAGCTGGTGAGCAAGATCCTGCTGGACGGCAAGAAGACCACCGCTCAGAACATCGTCTACGGCGCGCTGGAGGGCACCCGGGCCAAGACCGGCGTCGACCCGGTGCAGACCCTCAAGAAGGCGCTGGACAACATCCGTCCCGCCGTCGAGGTCAAGTCCCGCCGTGTCGGTGGCGCCACCTACCAGGTGCCCGTCGAGGTGAAGCCGGCCCGCGCGACCACGCTGTCGATGCGCTGGCTGGTCAGCTTCTCCCGCCAGCGTCGTGAGAAGACCATGACCGAGCGCCTGATGAACGAGATCCTCGACGCGAGCAACGGGCTCGGCGCAAGCGTGAAGAAGCGCGAGGACACGCACAAGATGGCCGAGGCCAACCGCGCCTTCGCCCACTACCGCTGGTGATCTGCTGAAGCTCTTCCCCGCCCTGGAGCGGGGAAGAGCTTCCTGCCTGTCCCGAGTCGCACGAAACTTTACGTAACAAGAGGGGAAACATCCCGTGGCCATTGACATCACGACCAACCTGGCCAAGGTCCGCAACATCGGCATCATGGCCCACATCGACGCGGGCAAGACCACCACCACCGAGCGCATCCTGTTCTACACCGGCATCAACTACAAGATCGGTGAAGTGCACGAGGGTGCGGCCACCATGGACTGGATGGAGCAGGAGCAGGAGCGCGGCATCACCATCACGTCGGCCGCCACCACCTGCTACTGGCACGACCACCAGATCAACATCATCGACACCCCCGGCCACGTGGACTTCACCGTCGAGGTGGAGCGCTCGTTGCGCGTCCTCGACGGCGCGGTCGCCGTGTTCGACGGTGTCGCCGGCGTCGAGCCGCAGAGCCAGACCGTGTGGCGCCAGGCCACCAAGTACGGCGTGCCGCGCATCTGCTACGTCAACAAGCTCGACCGCACCGGCGCGTCCTTCGACTTCGTCGTCAAGACGATCCGCGAGCGCCTGAACGCCACCGCCGTGCTGCTGCAGCTGCCGGTGGGTGCCGAGGCGCAGTTCCAGGGCGTCATCGACCTGGTCGGCATGCGCGCCCTGATGTGGCGCGGCGAGACCGCCATCGGCGAGGACTACACCGTCGAGGAGATCCCGGCCGACCTGGCCGACGCCGCTGCCGAGGCGCGCGAGGAGCTCATCCAGACGCTGGCCGACCACGACGACGACTTCGCCGAGACCTGGCTGCTGGCCGAGGACTCCGGCGAGGAGATCGACGTCGACACCATCAAGGCGGCCGTCCGCCGCGGCGTCCTGGGCAACAAGTTCACCGCCGTCGTGTGCGGCACGTCGTTCAAGAACAAGGGCGTGCAGCCGATGCTGGACGCGGTCATCGACTACCTGCCGTCCCCGCTGGACGTGCCGGCCATCGAGGGCTTCAAGCCCGGTGACGAGTCGGTGCAGCTGCTGCGCAAGCCGAGCAGCGACGAGCCGCTGAGCCTGCTCGCGTTCAAGGTCGCCGCCGACCCGCACCTGGGCCGGCTCACCTACGTGCGCGTCTACTCCGGCGTCCTCAAGGCGGGTTCGCAGGTGCTGAACGCCACCAAGGGCAAGAAGGAACGGATCGGCAAGATCTACCAGATGCACGCCAACAAGCGTGAGGAGATCGCCGAGATCGGCGCCGGCATGATCTGTGCGGTGATGGGCCTGAAGGACACCACCACCGGCGAGACGCTGTGCGACCCGGCCAAGCCGATCATCCTGGAGTCGATGGAGTTCCCGAACCCGGTCATCGAGCAGGCCATCGAGCCGAAGACGAAGTCGGACCAGGAGAAGCTGTCGACCGCCATCCAGCGGCTCGCCGAGGAGGACCCGACCTTCCGCGTCCACACCGACGAGGAGACCGGCCAGACGATCATCGCCGGCATGGGCGAGCTGCACCTGGAGGTGCTGATCGACCGGATGCGCCGCGAGTTCAAGGTCGAGGCCAACATCGGCAAGCCGCAGGTGGCCTACCGTGAGACGCTGCGCCGCAAGGTCGAGAAGGTCGAATACACCCACAAGAAGCAGTCGGGTGGTTCGGGCCAGTACGGCAAGGTCATCATCGCGCTGGAGCCGCAGGAGGCGGGCGCGGGCTACGAGTTCGTCAACGGGGTCACCGGTGGGCGCATCCCGCGCGAGTACATCCCGGCGGTCGACCAGGGCATCCAGGAGGCGATGGCCTTCGGCCCGCTGGCCGGCTACCCGGTCGAGGACATCAAGGTGACGCTGCTGGACGGCGCCTACCACGATGTTGACTCCTCCGAGCTCGCCTTCAAGATCGCCGGTTCGATGGTCTTCAAGGAGGCCGCCCGCAAGGCCGACCCGGCCCTGCTCGAGCCGCTGATGGCCGTCGAGGTCACCACCCCCGACGACTACCTGGGCACCGTGATCGGCGACATCAACTCCCGCCGTGGCCACGTCCAGGGCATGGAGGAGGCGCACGGCAACCAGATCGTTCGCGCGCTGGTGCCGCTGTCGGAGATGTTCGGCTACGTCGGCGACCTGCGTTCGAAGACCTCGGGCCAGGCCTCCTACTCCATGGAGTTCCACTCCTACGGCGAGGTGCCGAAGTCGGTGGCCGAGGAGATCATCGAGAAGGGCCGCGGCGGCGAGTGATCCTCGCCGGGCGGCTCACCTAGGCCGAGTGGTGGTCCCGGGGGAGTCAGTTTGACTCTCCCGGCTCACTCGACAAGACTTGGTTGGGTCCGCGTTTCGCGGGCCGACCAGATGTAAGCAAGTTCGACCTGCTCCGCGCGAGCCCCGCCGGAGCGACAGAAAGAGGAGCCCAAGTGGCAAAGGCCAAGTTTGAGCGGACCAAGCCGCACTGCAACATCGGCACCATCGGGCACGTCGACCACGGCAAGACCACGCTCACCGCGGCGATTACGAAGGTGCTCCACGACAAGTACCCCGAGCTGAACGCTGTGTCGGCCTTCGACCAGATCGACAAGGCCCCCGAGGAGCGCCAGCGCGGTATCACCATCTCGATCGCGCACGTCGAGTACCAGACCGAGGCGCGTCACTACGCCCATGTCGACTGCCCCGGTCACGCTGACTACGTCAAGAACATGATCACCGGTGCCGCTCAGATGGACGGCGCGATCCTCGTGGTCGCCGCCACCGACGGCCCGATGGCTCAGACCCGCGAGCACATCCTGCTGGCCCGTCAGGTCGGCGTCCCGGCGATCGTCGTCGCGCTCAACAAGTGCGACATGGTCGACGACGAGGAGCTCATCGAGCTCGTCGAGATGGAGCTGCGCGAGCTGCTGTCCGCTCAGGAGTTCGATGGCGACAACCTGCCGATCGTTCGCGTTGCCGCCTTCCCGGCGATGCAGGGCGACGCCAAGTGGGCCGACTCGATCCTCGAGCTGATGGACGCGGTGGACGAGTACATCCCGCAGCCGGAGCGCGACACCGAGAAGCCCTTCCTGATGCCGATCGAGGACGTCTTCACGATCACCGGTCGTGGCACCGTCGTCACCGGTCGTATCGAGCGCGGCATCGTCAAGACCGGCGAGACCGTCGACATCATCGGTATCCGCGAGACCAAGCAGTCGACCACCATCACCGGTGTCGAGATGTTCCGCAAGATCCTCGACGAGGGTCGCGCGGGCGAGAACGTCGGCCTGCTGCTCCGCGGCACCAAGAAGGACGACGTCGAGCGCGGCATGGTCGTGTGCAAGCCGGGTTCGGTTACCCCGCACACCGACTTCGAGGCGCAGGTCTACGTGCTGAACAAGGAGGAGGGTGGCCGTCACAAGCCGTTCTTCTCGAACTACAGCCCGCAGTTCTACTTCCGCACCACCGACGTCACCGGTGTGGTCCAGCTGCCCGAGGGCACCGAGATGGTGATGCCCGGTGACAACACCGGCATGACCGTGCACCTCAACAAGCCGATCGCGATGGAGGAAGCCCTCAAGTTCGCGATCCGCGAGGGTGGCCGTACCGTCGGCGCCGGCAACGTGACCAAGATCATCAAGTGAACTGAGTCACGCGAAGCCTGAAAGGGCCCGCACCTCTTCGGAGGGGCGGGCCTTTTCGCATGCTCGCACGCGTGATGGTCGTGCTCTCGCGATCGCGGCCTTCTACTGCTACGATCTGTAGTAGTAGAAATTTCAGTCGTATCCGGATCAATGATTGAGCGTTCACGATCCGGCCACGTCCCTTCCACTCGGATGCAAGGAGCAACCAATGAACCTCAAGCCGCTGAAGTTCGCCGGCGTCGTCTCGATGATCATGGGCATCCTGTTCACCATCACCGGCGGTGTCGTGTGGGGACTGGTCACCAGCCAGCTCGCCGCCGAGAAGATCACCGTGTCCGCGGACGCCCCGTTCGCCGGCGGATCGCAGGTGCAGGACCCGATCTCGGCCTACGCGCAGGCCGAAGCGATCAATATGCACGCCCTCAAGGGGTCCAAGGGCCTCACCTACGCCGAACTGGGTGCGGCGGCCACCGCCGCCAAGAACGAGGCCACCAAGGCCAAGGAGGCCGGCGACCTGGCCAAGGCCGAGGAGCTGACCGCCCAGTCGGAGGAGTTCACCAAGCAGCGCACCACCGCGATGAACGGCTCGTTCCTGCGCGCGTCGCTGTTCACCTCGGTGCTGTCCTACGGTGTCTGCCTGTTCGCCATCGGGATCGGCCTCACCCTGATCGTGGTCGGCTGGGCCTTCACCAAGGTGGCACGATCGGCTTCGTGAGTATTCATCGCGAACACCCCTTCGCCGTTCCGCCGTCCGCCCGCGACGCCGCCCGCCGGCTGCGCGGGCGGTTGGCTGCCCCGGTGACGTTGTGGGCGTCCGGACGCGGTGCCGGCCGGGCCGGGCTGACGGTGAGTTCGACGCTGGTGGTGCCCGGCGAGCCGCCGCGCGTGCTGGGCCTGGTCGATCCCGACACCGATCTGGCCGACCTGCTGGTTCTGGATGCCCGGTTCGTGGTGGCGGTGCTGACCCCCGCGCAGCGGCGTCTGGTCGAGGTGTTCGCCGGGCTCGGCCCGGCGCCGGGCGGGCCGTTCGCGGCGGCGGAGTTCCTCGACACCGACTGGGGGCCGCGACCGGCGGCGTCCGGCACCTGGGCGGGAGCCCGCGTGACCGACGTGCGGCCGATGGGCTGGTCGGTGGAGGTGTCCGGCGTCCTGGAACACATCGAGGTGGCCGACGAGGCCGGGCTGATCCAGCTGCGCGGACGCCTGCGGGAGCCCTGACCGCGCTGGCGTGCTCGGGCGGTAGTCTGGGGCCACCATGACTGATGCCACCTCCACGCCCGCGCGCCTGCGCGTGGCGCCGTCCCCGACCGGTGATCCGCACGTCGGGACGGCGTACATGTCCTTGTTCAACCTGGCCTGGGCCCGCAAGACCGGCGGTGCATTCGTGCTGCGCATCGAAGACACCGACCGTGCCCGCTACGTCGCCGATTCCGAGCAGCAGATCTTCGGCACGCTCAGCTGGCTCGGGCTGACCTGGGACGAGGGCCCCGACAAGGGCGGACCGTATGCGCCCTACCGGCAGTCGGAGCGCCTGGACACCTACCGTCCCTACGTCGACCAGCTGATCGCCGCCGGGCACGCCTACTACTGCTGGTGCAGCACCGAGCGGCTCGCGCAGATGCGGGCCGAGCAGCAGGCGTCCAAGCAGGCGGTGACCGGCTACGACCGGATGTGTCTGGGTAAGACCCGTGAGGAGCGCGCCGCGCTGCCCGGGTTCAGCGAGACCCCGGTGGTGCGGATGCTGATTCCCGATGATGTCGAGATCGCCTTCGGCGACCTGGTGCGTGGCCCGGTGAGTGCCCCGGTGCCCGATGACCAGGTGATCCTGAAGACCGACGGGTTCCCGACCTACCATCTCGCCGTCGTGGTCGATGATCACCTGATGGGCATCACGCATGTGGTGCGCGGCGAGGAGTGGATCAGTTCCACGCCCAAGCACATCCTGCTCTACCGCTGGCTCGGCTGGCAGGTGCCCGCGTTCGCGCACATGCCGCTGCTGCGCAATACCGACAAGTCGAAGATCTCCAAGCGCAAGAACCCGGCCGCGCGGCTGCTGTGGTTCCGCGAGCAGGGCTACCTGCCCGAGGCGCTGGTCAACTTCCTGCAACTGCTGGGCTATCCGCCGGCCGACGACGACTCCGAGGTGTCCTCCTTCGAGGAGTTCGTGGCCGGCTTCGACTGGGCCAAGGTGAACACGGTCGGGCCGGTGTTCGACCTGGACAAGCTGAACTGGCTGAACGGGCACTACATCCGTTCGCTCGCGCCCCAGGCGCTGGCCGAGCGGATCGTCGAGCACCTGCGGTTCACCGGCGTGTGGGCCGATCCGAGCGAGGACGAGGTGGCGAAGCTGCATGCGGCGACGCCGTTGATCCAGGAGCGGCTGGTGTTGCTGTCGGAGGCGCTCGGCAAGCTGGCGTTCCTGTTCGCCGCCGACGCCGAGTTGGTGGTCGAGGATGCCGCGCGCGCCTCGCTTCCCGAGAACGCCGCCGAGGTGCTGGACGCCGCGGCGTCCGCCCTGGAGGCGCTGCCGTTCTGGGAGCACGCCTCCATTCAGGCGACGCTGCGCGCCAGCCTGGTCGAGGGCCTCGGCGTGAAGCCGAAGTTCGCGTTCGGGCCGGTGCGGGTGGCGATCACCGGGTCACGGGTGTCGCCGCCGCTGTTCGAGTCCATGGAGATCCTCGGCCGCGCCTCCTCGCTGGCCCGCATCCGGGCGCTGCGTTCGGCGCTGTGAGCGGGGTCGTCGCGGTCTTCGGTGGCCGCTCCGAGATCGGTCTCGCGATCGCTGAGCGGCTCGCGGCGGACGCCTCCTGCGTCGTGCTCGCCGTCCGGCCCGGGGCCGATGCCTCGGACGGGGTGGATGCGATGCGTGCGGCGGGTGCCGCGCGGATCGAGGTGATCGACTTCGACGCCGACGACGTCGCGGCACATCGTGAGGTGGTGCGCCGGATCGAGCAGGTGGCCGGGCCGATCGCGACGGCGGTGCTGGCGTTCGGCATCCTGGGCGACCAGGACGCCGCCGAACACGACGAGGCCGAGGTGGTGCGCGTCCTACACACCGACTTCGTCGCGCAGGCGTCCCTGCTGACGGTGCTCGCCGGCGTGATGCGCGCGCGACCGGCCGGGACCAACGGCGTCCGGGGCCGGATCGTGGCGTTCTCGTCGGTCGCCGGCGTGCGGGTGCGCCGCGCCAACTACGTCTACGGCTCGGCGAAGGCCGGCCTGGACGGCTTCGCGTCCGGCCTGTCCGACGCCCTGCACGGGACCGGTGTGGAGGTGGTGATCGCCCGGCCCGGCTTCGTGGTCGGCCGGATGACCCGCGGCATGAAGCCCGCCGTGTTCGCCTCGACGCCCGGCCAGGTAGCGGACGCCGTCGTCACCCGCCTGCGCGGCGGCGGAGCATCGGTGCTGTGGATCCCCTGGCAACTACGGGTGATGTTCTCAGTGGCACCGTTCGTTCCGCGCGCGATCTGGCGAAGGATGCCGCGATGACGGCCTCGTGCTCCGCGCTGTGGGACACGCTGTCGGCGTGGGGGACGGCCGGGCGGGCGTCGTTTTGGGTCGCGCTCGAACAGAACGGTTCGTGGGGGCGGGATGCGCTCGTCGAGTCGGGACTCGATCCCGAGATCGGGGCGGCCTTGTCGGCGGCGGCCGGGGCGGCGGGGGGCAAGATCCTGCTGATCCGGCGTCCGGGACGGCATGCGCAGCAGACCACGCCGCACCGGGTGGCCTACGTCGCGGGCGGGTTGTCGTCGTCGCCGTGGTTGCGGCGGGTGGACGTGTCCGATCCGGCCGAATTGCTCGGGCTGCCGTGGGACGAGCTGGCCGGTTCGCGTCCGCTGGACGCGCCCGGATTCGAGGAGTCCGGGCCGGTGCTGCTGGTCTGCACCAATGCCAAGCGCGACCGCTGCTGTGCGCTGCGCGGGCGTCCGGTGCTCACCGAGTTGGCCGCCGCCGGGCGGGACGTATGGGAGTGCACGCACACCGGCGGCCACCGGTTCGCGCCCACCGGAGTGGTGCTGCCGTCCGGCCAGGTGCTCGCGCGGGTCACCCCCGAACTGGGGGCGGCAGCGCTGGACGCCGCGGCGTCCGGACGCCTCGCGGTGGAAACGTTCGGCTGGCGGCACGACCGCGGCCGCAGCCACCTCGACCCGCGCGCCGCGGCCGCCGAGTCCTGGGTGCGTGCCGAGACGGGCGAGACCTCGCTCGCGGCCTTGAACGTCGAGGGTGCCGACGATCATTGGGTGGTTCGTCACGGCGACGGACGGTCCTGGGCGTTGCGTGTCGAGTCGATCACCGGCGCACCCCTGCCGGAGTCGTGCGGCAAGGAGGAGAAGCCCTCGAAGATCTACCGTGTGGCGGCGGTCGGGCCTGCCTCCCGGCAGCTTCGCTAGCGTGGGTCTATGGATCTTTCCGAGTTTCTCGAGCTGATGGCACGGCATGAACTGGTGCAGGCGGGGTCGCCAGCGCATCAAGTGATTAACGAGTATGCGCAGAAAGCCCTCCAGGTGACCGCCCGGATCAACGGTGCCTATCGCACGCCCGACGAGATCCGCGCCCTGCTGTCGGAACTCACCGGGCACAAGGTTCCCGAGTCGCTGGCGGTCTTCCCACCGTTCTACAGCGAGTTCGGGAAGAACCTGCGCTTCGGTGAAGGGGTCTTCATCAATATGGGCTGCCGATTCCAGGACGCCGGCGGCATCACCATCGGCGACGGCACGCTGATCGGGCACGGCTGCACGTTCGCGACCCTGAACCACAGCGAGGACCCGGCCGAACGCGGCAACATCACGCCCGCCCCGATCGTGATCGGGCGCAACGTCTGGTTCGGCGCCAACGTCACCGTCGTTCCCGGTGTGACCATCGGGGACGGCTCCATCATCGCCGCTGGTGCGGTGGTCACCAAGGACGTTCCGGCCGGAGTCGTCGTCGGAGGAGTTCCCGCGAAGATCCTGCGTCCGGTCAACTCGTCAGTTCAGAGTGGGGCCGTGCAGGACGCCCGCGGGCAGAGGTAGTAGCCGGACGAACCTGATGGTCGAGCCAGTCGGGTGGTTCTTGTTGCCACCATCGGTGCTCGCGGGCTTGGCGTCCGATTCTGATGGTTCCCGACGGGGTGGTCGCGTAGGCGTAACCGTGGGGTGATGTCCAGACGAGCAATCCGGGCTGAGGCTGAGTGAGTTCCCATCCACCGTGGGTGCGGGCGCGATGGCTGAACCGCCGTAGCGGTGCCAGGTTGTCGACGTGCGTGGCTCCGCCCTCGCCGTACGGTGTGCTGTGGTCGAGATCGCAGGTGGCCGAGCGATGGGTGCCGTAGGGGAAGGCGTCCACTGGCCAGCGCTCGGTGACGGCCAGACGCATCGCGTCGGGAATGTGGTAGCCGCCGGCCGTCGGCAAGCCGCGCACATCGACGACAGGCCGGATGGTGACGTTGCAGCCGCTGAGGAACTCCGGGAGTTCCTTGGTGAGGATTGCTCCCCATCCCTGAACCTCGGCGACCGGCGACAAAGGGAGTGGTGCCAGTTCAGCGCTGGGGGTGGTGTGTGGGCTCGGGGTCGGCGCGGACTCGGCTCGCGAGCGCCCGCTGATAGGACTCGGCATGGCATCCTGCGCCACGGGTGTGGCATCGATGCGGATGATGATCTCCGCCGGGCGGGGGAGTTCGGGTTGGCCCAGTGCGTTGCGGGCGAGAATCCCGAGCGCCGTCGCCCGCCGATGGCCGAGCGACGGACGTCCATCGGCGGTGTTTGCGTCGTTGTCGTCTTCGCCGTTGGTCGTGAGGGTGCCGGCGATGGTGGTGAGGGCCTGGTCGAGAGCGATGCCGTCGGCGGCGTCGAGGCGTCCCCACAGGTCGCAGTGGCCGTCCTTGATCTGGCCGACGCCGACATCGCGGGCCTCGGCAGCGCGCGCGGCGCGCTCGGCGGCCAAGCCCGGGTCGGCGAGCAGGATCCAGCGGTCGATCTTGGTGCGGACCCGCGACCACGGCTGCATCGCCAGGCTGATGGCGCATTGACGGTCAACCCACTGGCACGCCTGGGCCGACAGGCCGGCGCTCGCGCAGGCGTCCGCGACCTGGGTGGCCTCGTAGAAGCGGAGGGCACCGCCGGCGAACGCCTGCCACAGCACGGGGTGCCGGTGCCGGACGTTCAGCACCCGTGCGATCCGGATCATCGCGCCCGCCGGGCTGACACCGAGCAGGGCACCGATCTCGGCGGCGATGAACTCGCCGATCCGCGGCGTGCCGTCGGCGCCGCCGGGCACCCAGCGTTCGCACCCCTCGACGAGCTTGCTCTCATCGACCCGGTGCAGGTCGCACACCGCCGCGATCGCGAGCGCTTGGGCGATCTCGCCCGCCCGGATGGCCTCGCTGGCGTGCTCCAGCGCGGCCAGCGCGTCGGAGACGCTGGTGAGCTGGAGGCCGGAGGTGGTGGGCATGCCCCCATTTTATTAGAACGAATGTACGATCCCTAGGGGTTGAGGGCAGATGGTGTTGTCCGTTACGGGAAGGTGTTGTCCGTAGCCATGGACAACTTTCGGTGTCCGCACCATCTGGTTTGCGGGGAGGTCTCGTCGGTGCGCTGACCTACATGCGACGGGTCGCTGTCGAGCGGTCCGCACCACGGCAAGTCGCGGTGGGCAGCGGCGTGAATCCGCGTCACGATGATGGCCAGTTCTTCGAATCCGGGCGTGGGTGTCGCGAGCCGTGCCAGAAATCTGGACGCCTCCGGTTCGGTCACCGTGACGCGCTGAACGTGGGCGGCGCGGAATTCGCCAGCAGCCCGGAGCCCGGGGGCGGGACGGCGCAACCGCAGGACTCGCGGTGTTCGAACGTGGTGGCCAACCGCAGTTGGCGCGGCGGCAAGCCGGGATCGGCCAACCGGGACAGGACCAGTTCGGCAGCATGGGCCCCGAGGCTGCGCGCGGGCTGGGACACCGCGGTGAGGCTGGGGGAGACGAGTTCGGCCCACTCGAAGTCGTCGAAGGAGGCCAGGGCCACGTCGGACGGAATGCGGACGCCGCGCACCTTCGCGGCGCGGAGCGCGCCGACGGTCATCGAGTTGTTGGCGGTGATCAGGGCGGTCGGGGGGTGGGACAGGCTGAGCAGCCGCATCAGCGCCGCGGCAGCGCCATCGATCGTGGAGTCGCCGCGTTCGTGCAGGTCGGCGCGCCAGTCGAGGCCGTTGCGCCGCAGCCCGAGCCGGTAGCCGTCCTCGCGCTCGACGGTGGTGCCCAGCCGGTCGCGTCCGCCGATCAGGGCGATCCGCTGGTGGCCGAGTTCGGCGAAATGGTCGACCAGGCGCGCGGTGGGTTCGGTGTTCTCGACGGCGACCTGGTCGACATCGTGCGCGACCGGACGGTCGATCGCGACCACCGGCACCTCGCGTGACTCGATGAATCCCAAGACGCGCCCGGCATCGCCCACCGGCGCCAGGATCACGGCGTCGACGTGCTTGCGCAGCAGTTGCGTCACCGCCTGGGACTGTCCCTCCTCGTCGTCGTGGGTTTCGGCCAGCAGGATGGAGTAGCCGGCCCGCGACAACGTCTCCTCGATGCCTTGCACGGCATAGCCGAAGTAGGGGTTGGAGATGGCCGACATCGCCAATCCCACCGTGCGCAGCCCGCGGGTGCGCGACTCGCGCAGCAGGTCGTCGGGAACGTAGCCCAGCTCGGCGGCGGCGCTGACGATGCGCGCCCGGGTGGCGTCCGCGACGGCGCGGCTTCCGTTCAGCGCGTGAGAGACGGTGGTGACGGAAACGCCGGCCTTGCGCGCCACGTCCGCCATGGTCGGGCCCTTGCCAGGTTTCCGACCGACCATGCCCCGGATGCTACCACGCACGTTGCGCAATCTATTGCGCAATGAATTGCACGCCGCTAGCCTCAGTGCCACCGCACAACGCGGGCACGCTCAGTGAGGAGCAGGCATGGTCACGGCAGACCGACCGGTGGGAAGCGACCCCGGCTACCTGGGGATCGACCTCGGCACCAGTTCCGTCAAGGCCGTCGTCGCGCTCGCCGACGGGACGGTCCTGGCCCGCGCCTCGCACCCCTACCCGGTCGAACACCCCGAACTCGCCCACGCCGAGACACCCGCCGCGTTGTGGTGGGACGCCGTCGTCCGGGCCGTGCGCGCCGCCGTCGCCGAGGGCGGCGTGGACGTTCGCGGCATCGGCCTGTCGGGACAGATGCACGGCGTGGTACTCACCGGCGACGACCTGGAGCCGCTGCACCCGGCCATGCTGTGGGCCGACTCGCGCGCCACCCGCGAACTGGACGCCTACCGCGCCCTGCCCGACGGCGTCCGGCGCCGGCTGGGGAACCCGCTGATGCCCGGCGCCGCCGGACCCCTGCTCGGCTGGACCGCACGGCATACGCCCGGACTGCTCGCGCGGGCCCGGTGGGCGCTGCAGCCGAAGGACTGGCTGCGCGCGCGGCTCACCGGCCAGGTCGCCTCCGAACCCAGCGACGCCTCCGCCACCCTGCTGTTCGACCTGATCGGTGGCGGCTGGGACGCCGATGTCGCCGGCGCGCTCGGCGTCGACCCCGCCCTGCTGCCCCCGCTGCTCGACCACGCGGGAGTGCTCGCCGGCGGCCTCACCCCGGACGCCGCCGCCGCGCTCGGCCTGCCCGCAGGCCTGCCGGTGGCCGCCGGAGCCGCCGACGCGGCCGCCGCCTCGCACGGTTCGGGGCTCGCCCGCGGCACCGCCCAGATCACCGTCGGGACCGGCGCGCAGGTGGTGTCCCGCCTGGCCGGGCCGCCCGCCGTCCTATCGGACCAGCCGGTCACCCACCTCTACCGCGACGTCACCGGCGAGGGGTACTACGCGATGGCGGCGGTGCAGAACGCGGGCCTGGCCCTGCAATGGGTCCTCGACGTGCTGCGCGCGGACTGGGATGAGCTGTACGGAGCACTCGACGGCGAACCGGCGTCCGCCCAGCCGCTGTTCGTGCCCCACCTCACCGGCGAGCGGACGCCCTACCTCGACCCGGCGCTACGCGGCTCCTGGGTGGAGCTCTCGGCCGGCCACACCCGCGCGGACCTGCTCCGCGCCAGCCTCGAAGGCGTCGCGTTCGCCGCCGCCGACGCCCTGGACAGCCTGCCCGGACTGGCCGGCATCGAGCGGCTATGGCTCAGCGGCGGCAGCAGCAACGACCCACGATGGTGCCAGCTGATGGCCGACGTCACCGGGCGCGCGCTCCACGTCGTCTCGGTGCCGGACGCCTCGGGCCGCGGCGCGGCCATGCTCGGCGCGCAGGCGGCCGACGACACCGACGGCTTCTGGACGCCGCCCGCGGACGCCGCCGGCGAGCGAGCCCTCCATACCCCCCGCCCCGACCACCACGACCGGCTCACCGAGCGTCGCGACCGTTTCCACGTGGTGGTCGAGAGCCTCCGCACCCAGCGGGCCTGACCAGCCCGACCTTCCGAACGAAAGGGGTTCCATGACCAGCCCATCCGTAGCGGCCGCCGGCGACGGGGCCACCGTGACGGCCGATCCGGCGGTCCTCGCCGAACTCGTCGACGTCTCCAAACGATTCGACACCATCTACGCCGTCCGGCACGTGTCGGTCGCGCTGCGCCGCGGCGAAGTGCTCGCCCTGGTGGGGGAGAACGGAGCCGGCAAGAGCACCTGCGTCAAGATGCTCGGCGGCGTCTACCACCCCACCGACGGCGTCGTGAGGGTGAACGGCGAGACCGTCGAGCTGCGCACCCCGCTGGACGCGCAGAAGCTCGGCATCGCCGTCGTCCACCAGCACCCGGGACTGTTCCCCGACCTGCCCATCTACGAGAACGTCTTCGCCGGGCAGCCGCTGACCACCAAACTCGGGCTGCTCGACCACGCCCAGATGCGCGAGCAGGCCCGCCAATACCTGGAAAAGCTCGGCCTGCGCGCCGACCCGGGCATGCGCACCGGCCTGCTGAGCACCTCCGAGCAGCAACTGGTCGAGATCGCGAAGGCGCTGGCCTTCAACGCCCGCATCCTGATCCTGGACGAGCCGACCGCATCGCTGACCATGGGCGAGACCGAGCGCCTGTTCGGGGTGATCGAGGACCTCAAGGCCCAGGGCGTCGCGATGCTCTTCGTCGGGCACCGGCTTGAGGAGATCCTGGCCGTCTCGGACCGGATCACCGTGATGCGCGACGGCGGCTGGGTGGCCGACCTGCCCACCGCGGGCACCACCGAGAACCAGATCGTGGAACTGATGGTCGGCCGCGAACTCGACGACATCTACCCGGCCAAGAGCGGCGAGCCGGGCGAGGTCGTGCTGCGGCTGGAGCACCTCACCGTGCCCGGCAACTTCACAGACGTGTCGCTGAACGTGCGCGCCGGCGAGATCGTCGGCATCGCCGGCCTGGTGGGCGCCGGGCGCACCGAGGTCGCCCGGGCCGTGTTCGGCGTCGACCGGCCGTCGGCGGGCACGATCTCGCTACGCGGCGAACCGGTCAAGGTGGCCTCACCGGCGGACGCCCTCGCGCACGGCATCGCTTATGTGTCCGAGGACCGGCGCGGGCAGAGCATCATCGAGGACTTCTCCATCCTCGACAACGCCACCCTGCCCAGGGTGCGCCAGGCGTCCCGGCTCGGGCTGATCCAACGCCGGCTCGAATACGCCCTCGTCGACGGGCCGCTCACCCAGATGCGGCTGAAGTTCACCAACTACCAGCAGCCGATCAGCAGCCTGTCGGGCGGCAACCAGCAGAAGGTCGTCCTGGCCAAATGGCTGGCGACCAACCCGACCCTGCTGATCCTGGACGAACCCACCCAGGGCATCGACATCCAGGCCAAGGCCGAGGTGCACCGCATCATCGCCGACCTCGCCCAGCAGGGCCTGGCCATCTTGATGATCTCCTCCGACATGCCCGAACTGCTCGGCACCTGCGACCGGATCTACGTCATGTACCAGGGCGAGGTGAGCGCCGAGTTCGATGCCGAGCACGCCAACCAGATCGACATCGGCCTGGCCGCCACCGGTGTGGTCGGCATCGACCGCAAGCCGGGCGAGACGAAGGCCGAGGCGATCGAGGAGGCCAAGAAGGAGGTCGTCACCATCGGCGCGGACCATCCGTCCTGGTGGCGCCGGCTGGTCTCGCGCCGCGAGTTCGGCCTGCTCGGCGCGATCATCGCGATCCTGGTGCCGTTGAGCATCATCAACCCCAACGTGCTGAGCGGCTCCAACCTCGCCGACCTCGCGGTCACCACGGCACTGTACGGCGTCGCCTGCCTGGGCCAGATGGCGGTCATGCTGACCCGCAATATCGACCTGTCGCTGGGTTCGGTGATCGGGCTGTCGGCCTACGTGGCGGCGTCCACGATGAGCGACACGCCCGGCGCGTCCATCTTCCTCGGCATCGCCGTCGCGGTCGGCGTCGGTCTCGCCTGCGGCGCGATCAACGGCGTCGTGGTCGCCTACGGCGGCGTCCCCTCCATCGTGGTCACCCTCGGCACCTTGGCGATCTTCCGCGGCATCGACGCCATCTTGTCCAACGGACGCCAGATCTCCTCGGGCATGGTCCCGCCGGAATGGCTGGCCTGGACGTCCGGACGCCTGCTCGGCATCTCGCTGCTGGTCTGGATCGGGCTCGCGCTCGCGCTGATCATGGGCGGATTCCTGCGCTGGACCCGGTTCGGCCGCGACATCTACGCCACCGGATCCAACCCGGACGGGGCCGCGCTGATCGGCATCCGCACCAAGTCGCGCATCTTCGCCTCCTTCGTGATCTCCGGCACCCTCGCCGGCCTCGCCGGAGCGATGTGGGCCTCCCACTACGCCACCGTCGACGGCCAGCTCGCCTACGGGCTGGAGACCACGCTGGTGGCGTCGGTGGTCGTCGGCGGCGTGTCGCTGCGCGGCGGCGCCGGGTCGGTGACCGGCGTCGTGATGGGCACCCTGGCCCTGATCATCATCCAGAACGCGATCACCATCGCCCGGATCAACCCGTCCTACCTGCAGGCGTTCTTCGGCGGCGCGATCCTGCTCACGGTCCTGATCGACGTCGTCGTGTCCAGCCGCAACGCCCGCCGCGCCAAGGAGGTCCGGTCATGAAGTCCGCGCTGATCAAGCAACTCAAGTCGTGGGAGGCCGTCCTGCTGCTGCTGGTCGTGGTGGTCGTCGGGGCCGCGTCCGCGCTGGTACCCGGCTTCACCCAGCCGTTCAGCATCTCCACCGCGCTGGCCACCTTCGCCCCCGCGGCGCTGATGGCGCTGCCGCTGGCGCTGCTGATCATCGCCCGGCACATCGACATCTCGGTGGCCAGCACCTCGGCGCTGTCCTCGGTGGCGGCGGGACTGGCGCTCCAGGCCGGCGCGCCGGTCGCGGTCGCGCTGGGGGCCGCACTGGTCACCGGCATGGTGTGCGGCGCGATCAACGGGGTGTTCGTGGCGGTGCTCGGGCTGCCCGCGCTGCTGGTCACCCTCGGCACCCTCGCCCTGTTCCGCGGCCTGTGCTACGTGCTGCTCGGCGGCAGCCCGATCTCGCCGGTGCCCGACTTCTTCACCGTGCTCGGCAACGACAACGTGCCCGGGATGATCGTCCCGTGGGCGATCGTGCCGTTCGTGATCCTGGCCATCGTGTTCGCCGTCGTCCTGCAGGGCGGTGTGGTCGGACGGCGCATCTACGCGATCGGCGGCAACCCCGACACCGCCTACTACAGCGGCGTCCAGGTCACCGGCATCACCTTCGGCCTGTTCGTCGTGTCCGGCATGGTGGCCGCGCTGGCCGGGGTGATCAACACCGGCATCACCAGCCAGATCGCGCCCGACGCCGCGCTCGGCATGGAACTGGACGCGATCACGGTCGCCTTCCTGGGCGGGATCAGCTTCCTCGGCGGCAAGGGCAACATCACCGGGGTGGTGCTCGCGGCCACGCTCATCCTCACCCTCCGCAAGAGCCTGCAACTGCTCAACGTCAGCGGCTACACCCAGGGCATCGCCATCGGCGGCGTCCTGATCGGGTCACTGCTGATCACCAACATCTCCGCGGCGATCATCCGGTCGCTGCAGGAGCGTCGCCGCAACGCCCAGGCGAAGGCCGCCTGAGCTTCGAGCCGCACCACCGCCGAACGATCAACCACAAAGTAAGGAGCAGTCCCGTGAAGAAACTCGTCAGGGCGTCCGCCATCGGCCTGGTGGCCGCGATGGCCGTCACGATGGCCGCCTGTTCGTCCACTCCCAGCGCAGCCCCCTCCGCCGGTGCCGGCGCGGGGCAGGAGCGGTGCGTCACCGGGCCGGTCAAGGTCGGCATCATCCCCAAGCTGGGCACCGACCCGTACATGGTGACGGTCAAGAACGCCGCCGAGAAGGCCGCCGCCGCCGACGGCTCGCAGGTGATCTACACCTCGCCCAGCGACGCCACCGGCGCCGCCCAGATCCCGTTCGTCAACCAGCTGATCTCGCAGAACGTCGACGTGATCATGATCTCGGGCAGCGACCTGAACAGCACCTCGGCCGCCCTCGCCAAGGCGAAGGAAGCCGGCATCAAGGTCATCTCGTGGGATTCCGACATCGCCCCGGCCTCGCGCTCGTTCTTCCTCAACCAGGCCGACACCGCCAAGATCGGCAACCAGATGCTGAAGTCGATGGCGCAGATGATGGGCAACGAGGGCGAGTTCGCGATCCTGTCCTCCACCCAGACCGCGGTCAACCAGAACGCCTGGATCGACAGCATCAAGAACCAGCTGGCCAGCGATCCGGCCCTGGCGAACATGAAGCTCGTCACCGTCGCCTACGGCGAGGAGAAGGCCGACGTCAACGCCCAGAAGGCCAAGGAGCTCGTGCAGGCCTACCCGAACCTGAAGGGCATCATGGTGCCCGCCGGGCATCGGTCTGCCGGCCGCCGCCGAGGCGCTGTCGCAAAGCGGCGACCTGGGCAAGATCAAGCTGACCGGCCTGGCGCCGGTCACCCTGATCAGCCAGTACATCAAGACCGGCCAGGTCGAGGCCGTCTGGTGGAACGTCGGCGACCTGGGCACGCTGGCCTTCCAGACCGCGCACCAGTTCGCGCAGTGCAAGATCAAGCCGGAGACGGGCACCAAGTACACCGTCGAGGGCCTGGGCGAGTTCACCGTCGGTGCCGACGGCGTCGTGCTGCTGGGCGAGCCGGTGATCGTCACCCCGGACAACATCAGCCAGTTCCCGTTCTGATCCCACACACGCCACGGGCGGCGGCTCCCCTCGGGGAACCGCCGCCCGTGGCGTGTCTGGCCGTGGTGTGGCCGTGGTGTGGCCGTGGTGTGGTCTGTGTCAGGAATGCCGGTCAGAAGTCGGCGCGGAAGGCGTCCAGAATCTGCCCGGACGCCTCGACGGCACTCAGCTCGCCGCGCGAGACGGCCGCCTCGAGATCCTTCGTGATCGCCTTCACCCGCGGGCTGCGCCGCAGCGAGGTGGTCAGCTCGTCCATCACCAGAGCCCACATCCAGTCCCGCTGCTGCTCGGCGCGCCGGACGTCCAGCTCGCCTTCGGAGGCCAGTGTCGCCCGGTGGTCGAGGACGGCCTGCCACACCTCGTCCAGGCCGTCGCCGGTATAGGACGAGCAGGTCAGCACCGGGGTGGGATGCTCCGAGTCGGACTTGATCAGCCGCATCGCGATCTTCAGCTCGCGCGCGGTCACCCGGGCCTCGCCCTGGTTGTCGCCGTCGGCCTTGCTGACGGTGATCACGTCGGCCAACTCCAGGATGCCGCGCTTGATGCCCTGCAGCTGGTCGCCGGTGCGGGCCACCATCAGCAGCAGGAAGGTGTCCACCATGCCGGCCACCGCGACCTCGGACTGACCCACGCCGACGGTCTCGACGATGATCGTGTCGAAGCCGGCCGCCTCCATGATCAGCATGCCCTCGCGGGTGGCCCGCGCGACGCCGCCCAGGTGATTGCCGGTGGGGGAGGGACGGATGAACGCGTGATCGGTCATCGCCAGGTCCGACATCCGGGTCCGGTCGCCGAGCACCGAGCCGCCCGAGCGGGTCGAACTCGGGTCGACCGCCAGCACCGCGACGTTGTGGCCGCGCTCGATCAACCGGACGCCCATCGCGTTGATGAACGTCGACTTGCCGGCACCGGGAACCCCCGAGATGCCGACGCGGACCGCCGAGCCCGTGTGCGGGCGCAGCAGGGTGAGCAGTTCGCGTGCCTGGGCGCGATGGTCGGGACGTGAGGACTCGACCAGGGTCAGTGCGCGCGCCACATGGGCACGAGACCCGGCGACCACCTGCTCTGCGAGGGCCGCCGGGTCCAGTGCTTGTCTCATGCCGGGGCCGCTCCCTGACGCTGCAACAGGATCTCCAGGAGTTCCTGGGCGCACTCGGGGATCTTCGTTCCGGGCGGGAAGATCGCATCCGCACCCTTCTCGCGCAGCTCGGCGAAGTCCTGGGCGGGGATGACGCCGCCGACCACGATGAGCATGTCTTCGCGACCGAGCTTGTTCAACTCCTCGCGCAACGCCGGGACGAGGGTGAGGTGGCCGGCCGCCAGCGAGCTCGCGCCCACCACGTGCACGTCCGCCTCGATGGCCTGGCGGGCCACCTCTTCCGGCGTCTGGAACAGCGGGCCGACGTCGACGTCGAAGCCGAGATCGGCGAACGCGGTCGAGATCACCTTCTGGCCGCGGTCGTGGCCGTCCTGGCCCATCTTGGCGACCAGGATGCGCGGACGGCGTCCCTCGGCCTCTTCGAACTTCTCCACCAGCGCCCGGGTCGCCTCGGTCGCCTCGGTCTTGCCGGCTTCCTTGCTGTACACCCCACTGATGGTACGGATCTGCGCGGTGAAACGCCCGAACTCGGACTCCAGCGCGTCGGAGATCTCGCCCAGGGACGCCCGCGCGCGGGCCGCGTCGATGGCCAGCTTGAGCAGGTTGCGGTCCGGATCGGTCGGATCCGGGTTCGCCGCCGCCCAGGTGAGCCGCTTCAGCGCCTCCTGGGTGACCGGCTCGTCGCGCTCGGCGCGCAGCTTGGCCAGCTTGGCGATCTGCTCGGCGCGCACGGTCGCGTTGTCGACCTTGAGCACCTCGATCGGCTCCTCGTCCTCGACCTCGTACTTGTTGACGCCGATCACCGGCTGGCGGCCGGAGTCGATGCGCGCCTGGGTACGGGCCGCGGCCTCCTCGATGCGCATCTTCGGGATGCCGGCCTCGATCGCCTTGGCCATGCCGCCGGCGTTCTCGACCTCCTCGATCAGCGCCCAGGCCTTGCTGGCCAACTCGTTGGTGAGCCGCTCCACATAGGCCGAGCCGCCCCAGGTGTCGATCGGACGGCAAGTGCCCGACTCCTGCTGGATGAACAGCTGGGTGTTGCGGGCGATCCGGGCGGAGAAGTCGGTCGGCAGCGCGATGGCCTCATCCAGCGCGTTGGTGTGCAGCGACTGGGTGTGGCCCTGGGTGGACGCCATCGCCTCCAGGCAGGTGCGGGTCACGTTGTTGAACACGTCCTGAGCGGTCAGCGACCAGCCCGAGGTCTGGCTGTGCGTGCGCAGCGACATCGACTTCGGGTTCTTGGCGCCGTTCTCCTTCACCAGGCGGGCCCACAGCATGCGCGCGGCACGCATCTTGGCGACTTCGGTGAAGAAGTTCATCCCGATGGCCCAGAAGAAGCTCAGCCGCGGCGCGAACTTGTCCACGTTCAGGCCGACCGCCTGGCCGGCGCGGATGTACTCCACCCCGTCGGCCAGCGTGTAGGCCATCTCGATGTCGGCCGTCGCGCCCGCCTCCTGCATGTGGTAGCCCGAAATCGAGATCGAGTTGAACTTCGGCATATTCGCGGAGGTGAACGCGAAGATGTCGGAGATGATCCGCATCGACGGCGTCGGCGGGTAGATGTAGGTGTTGCGGACCATGAACTCCTTCAGAATGTCGTTCTGAATCGTTCCGGCCAGCTGCTCGGGCTTGACGCCCTGCTCCTCGGCGGCGACCACGTAGAAGGCGAGCACGGGCAGCACCGCGCCGTTCATCGTCATCGAGACCGACATCTGGTCCAGCGGGATGCCCTCGAACAGCTGGCGCATGTCGAGGATCGAGTCGACCGCCACGCCCGCCATGCCGACGTCGCCGGAGACGCGCGGGTGATCGGAGTCGTAGCCGCGGTGGGTGGCCAGGTCGAACGCGATCGAGAGGCCCTTCTGGCCGGCGGCCAGGTTGCGGCGGTAGAAGGCGTTGGACTCGGCGGCGGTGGAGAAGCCGGCGTACTGGCGGATCGTCCACGGCCGGTTCACGTACATCGTCGAGTACGGGCCGCGCAGGAACGGCGGGATGCCCGGGCGGGTGTCCAGGAAGTCCAGCCCCGCCAGGTCGGTGTCGCCGAACAACGGCTTGACCGCGATCTGCTCGGGCGTCTCCCACGAGGCGTCGGACGCCCCCGCCGAGGCGAGTGCGGCGGCATAGGCGGCCGCGGCCTGCTCGGACGGGCGTCCGTCACCCAGCGGGACGGAATCGAAACGGGGGATCATCGGGCCACTCCCAGGGTCTCGAAGACGGATTCAAGGTAGGTGACGACGTCCATGCCCAAGGCGATGGTGCCGTCGAAGAGGCCCTCAGGGACGTCCCCGGCCTCCCTCAACTGGCCGGCCAGGTAGACCTTCTCGACGCCGGCGTCCTTCAGCGCCTGGGCGACGGGAACGGCCTGCTCGGCGTAGATGGCCGCGGAACTGGCGAGCACCACGATCTTCTGGCGCTGTTCGACGGCCTTCGCCGCGATCTCCTGAGGCGTGCCGCCGTGGCTCTGGGTCGGGTTGATGCCGCCCACCAGCAGGACGTTGAGCGCGAAGCCCTGGCGTCCGCCGAAGTCGCGCTGGGCGCCCAGGCAGGCCATCAGCACGTCGGGTGCCGCACCGGTGGCCGCCTCATGGGCCCAGGCGCGGTTGCGCAGCCCCTCGAAGACCTCCGAGTCGCGGATCTGCTTCAACCCGGCCAGCACCGGCGCCTCGGGACGCGCCTTGGCCTCGAACGGCTTCTCGCCGGCCAGCGGGAACATGTTCACGCCGGTCAGCTCGATCTTGCGGGTGGCCAACTGCTTGGCCCGGGCGGCATTGCTGGCGTCGATGCGGGCCGCGACGTCGCCGCCGGCCAGCGCCTTCACCATGCCACCGGACGCCTCGATCTCACCCAGCAGCGCCCAGGCCGCCTGTGCGAGATCGTCGGTCAGCGACTCGACGTACCACGAGCCGCCCGCGGGATCCTGCACCCGGCCGACGTGGCTCTCCTCGGCCGCGATCGCCTGGATGTTGCGGGCGATCCGGCGGCTGAACGGGGTCGGCAGGCCGGCGGCGTGATCGAACGGCAGCGCGGTGACGACCTCGGCGCCACCGACGGCGGCGGCGAACGTCGCGATCGTGCAGCGCAGCATGTTCACGTGCGGGTCGACCCGCGACATCATCCGCGGGCTGGTCACGGCGTGCGTGCGTGCGCCGCGGTCGGCCTCGCCGACGCCGCACTCGGCCGCGACCCGCGCCCACAGCCGGCGCAGCGCGCGCAGCTTGGCGATGGTGGCGAACTGGTCGGCCGTCGCGGCCACCCGGAACTCGAGCAGCTTCACGCCCTCGGACGCCGCGATACCGGCGTCCTCCAGGTCACGCAGATACTCCACGCCGGTGGCGATCGCGAACGCGAGCTCCTGGGCGTCCGTGGCGCCGGCGCCGTGGTAGGGCAGCACGTCCACGGTCAGCGGGGTGACCTTCGGCATGCCGGCGACCTCGGCGACCCAGCGCCGGTGCGAGGACAGGTCGGGCTCGGTGCCGTGCAAGGCGGCGAACGCCAGCGCGTCGATCCCGAGGTTGCCGCTCACCTGCGCGGCGTCACCGGCGGCGCGCCAGTAGCCGACCAGTGCGGACGCCGCGGCGTCCTGATCGGTGTTCGACGACACCCGCACCGGCGCGAGGTCGGCGAAGAAGCCGTCCAGGGCGTCGGCGAGACGGCCGGCGGGCAGCGCGTCCGGATCGACGCGGAACCACACCGAGGTGGCGCCCCGCTCCAGGTCGGTGAGGACGGCCTTGTTGGTGGCCGCCACGTCGGGGTCCTCGTGCAACTGGGCGACGTCCCAGGCGATCGCGTCCCCCCCGCGCACCGTGGCGCCGCGGGTGAAGGGCATCGCGCCCGGGTAGCCGAGCGGCCCGTCGTCATCGCGCGCCACATACAGCGGGGCGATGTCGATGCCGTCGAGGGTCGTGTTCGTCAGCCTCTTCAGGCCGGTAGCAGTGTCGAGCTGCTTTCCTTCGGGACGCCCGCGATTGAGGACCTTGAGGACCTCTCGCTCCCAGTCTTCGTCCGTGGCCTGCGGGAAGAAGCCGGCCAAGGTGAGCTGTTCGGGGTCAGCCGTCATGGGGACCTACCATTCACTCGTTGGATCGGTCCGGCCGCGCGACCGGACCGTGTTGCGCACACTCGTGAAGACACCGAGGCCGATGTCCGGATGCGTGGGTCCGGGACGCCGACCGAGAATCTCCTACGTTCGGTAGTATACGCACCG
This sequence comes from Propioniciclava sp., assembly GCF_047602245.1. Taxonomy (GTDB): domain Bacteria; phylum Actinomycetota; class Actinomycetes; order Propionibacteriales; family Propionibacteriaceae; genus Propioniciclava. The sequence goes on along the minus strand of NZ_JASGHT010000001.1, from coordinate 836,615 downwards.
GATGTGGCGGTCGTCCTATTCGTGCCGCGCGTTCCACCCCGCATGACGTCCGGCGCGAGGGCTGCGCGGCGGCGCGCACAGGCCGCCCGCGACCGCGGCGCCGATGTTGGGGTGTGTTGGGTGTTAAGTCCATAGATCGACTAAAGGGGGGCGGTCGGAGACGTCCGTCCCCTACGATCGAAGCTGGTCTGGCGGGCCGATCCGCCACGAGAGGAACATTCATGGTTACCGTCATCATCGCCGCCCACGGGCATCTGGCGCCGGCGCTCATCGATTCGTCCCAGATGATCATGGGCGAGCAGGACGGCGTGAAGGCCGTCACGTTCGACACCACCGAAGGTCCGGACGACCTGCTGGCCAAGTACGCCGATGCCGCCGAGGGCGAGACTCTTCTGCTCGTCGACTTCTTCGGTGGCAGCCCCTACAACGCCGCCGCGCGCTTCGCGGCGAACCGCGAGGGGACCGACATCGTCACCGGCGTCAGCCTCGCGATGCTCATCGAGGTGCTCGGCAAGCGCCGGGGCAACGCGGACCTGGCCAAGCTCGTGGCCACCGCAAAGAAGGCGGGTGCGGTCGGCGTCCGGGTCTTCTCCGAGGTCTACAAGCCGGCCGCTACCACCACCGAAGACTCCGACGAAGGGGATGAACTGTAATGAAGGTCAAGCTGATGCGTATCGACTCGCGCCTCGTGCACGGTCAGATCGCGAACAACTGGGTGAACTTCCTGGGCGTCAACACCATTATCTGTGCCTCGGACGCCGCGGCCAACGACGAACTGCGCAAGACGCTGCTGCTGCAGGTCGGCTCCGCTCCGACGAAGACCCACGTGCTCACGGTCGCCAAGGCCGCCCGCGTGTTCAAGAACCCCAAGTACGACACCATGGATTCGATCTTCATCGTCGAGACCCCGGCCGATGTCGTGCGCCTGCTCGATGAGGGCGTCGAGTTCGACGAGGTAAACGTCGGCGGCATGACCTTCAAGCAGGGCCAGACGCAGATCTCGAAGGCCGTCTCGGTCTTCCCCGAAGACGTCGAGGCCTTCCAGGAGCTCGAGCGCCGCGGAATCAAGACGTACCTCCAGCAGATCCCCGGCTCCGAGCGCAGCGACCTGATGCCCGCGCTCAAGGCCAAGGGTCTGGTCTGACCGGCCACCTTCCCCCTCACCTCTAGGAGAACTAATGTCCCCCGTGGCATTGATCCTCGTCATCCTCGTGGCCATGCTCGCCGGCATGGGCAGCGTGTGTGACGAACGCCAGTTCCACCGTCCGCTGGTGGCCTGCACCCTCACCGGCCTGGCGCTGGGCGACGTGACCACCGGCGTCATGGTCGGCGGCACGCTCGAGCTGATCGCTCTCGGCTGGATGAACGTCGGCGCCGCCATGGCTCCCGACGCCGCCCTCGCCTCCACCGTCTCGACCGTCATCGTGATCCAGGGTGGACAGTCCGCCCAGGAAGCGATCACGGTCGCGATCCCGCTGGCCGTCGCCGGCCAGGCGCTGACGATTTTCGTCCGTACCATCGCGGTCTTCTTCCAGCACCAAGCCGACAGATTCGCTGAGAACGCCAACTTCAGAGGCATCGAGATCATGCACTTCTCGGCGCTGCTGCTGCAGGGCCTGCGCGTGGCCATCCCGACCGCCGTCGTGGCCGTGATCGCCTCCGGCGACACGGTGAAGAACGCCCTCGAGGCGATCCCGCCGGTGATCACCGGCGGCCTGCAGGTGGCCGGTGGCTTCATCGTCGTGGTCGGTTACGCGATGGTCATCAACATGATGAAGGCGCGCGCGCTGATGCCGTTCTTCTTCCTGGGCTTCGTGGTCGCCACCTTCATGACGACCCTGAACACCGGTATCACCCTGGTGGCGCTCGGCATCATCGGCGCCTGCCTCGCCGTCATCTACATCCAGCTCAACCCGCAGTTCCACGACTCAGTCACCCTCCCGGCGCGTCAGCCGGCGATGGCCGGTGGCGGCGCGGCGGATCTGGACGACGACCTCGACGACGAGCTGGACTGAAGGAGCTCTCATGACCACTACGGAAACCAAGGCACCCGAGAAGCAGCTCACCGCGGGTGATCTGCGCAACATCTACATCCGCTCGTCGTTCCTGCTCGGCTCGTTCAACTTCGAGCGCATGCAGGCCATCGGCTTCTGCGTCTCGATGATCCCGGCGATCAAGCGGTTCTACACCAAGAAGGAAGACCAGGCCGAAGCTCTCAAGCGTCACCTGGAATTCTTCAACACCCAGCCGTGGGTCGCTTCGCCGATCCTCGGCGTGACCGCGGCCATGGAAGAGTCCAAGTCCCGTGGCGACGAACTCGACGAGGCGGCCATCACCAACGTGAAGGTCGGCTTGATGGGCCCGCTCGCCGGTGTCGGCGACCCGGTCTTCTGGGGCACCCTTCGTCCGGTGCTCGCCGCGCTGGGTGCGGCGTTGGCGCTGTCGGGCAATATCGCCGGCCCGCTGCTGTTCTTCGTGGGCATCAACGCGCTGCGCATCCTGACCCGTTGGTACGGCTTCAAGCTGGGTTATGACCGCGGCACCAACATCGTCGCCGAGGTGGGGGGCAACCAGCTGCGCAAGATCACGCAGATGGCGTCCATCCTCGGTCTGTTCGTCATGGGCGCGCTCGTGTCGAAGTGGACGTCGATCAAGTTCCCCGGCATCGTGTCCGAGTACACGAACTCCGCCGGAGAAGAGGTCGTCACCACGGTGCAGGGCATCCTCGATTCGCTGCTGCCCGGCGTCGCGGCCCTGCTGCTGACGTTCCTGTGCATGTGGCTGCTGCGCCGCAAGGTCAACGCTATCTGGATCATCCTCGGCATGTTCGTCGTGGGTATCGTGGGCTACGGCCTCGGCTGGCTCGGCCTCTGATCGGCCCGAACTAAGGGTGGGGTGGCGACCCGGTCGCCGCCCCACCTTCGTTTTTTTCGAGTAAGGACTCATCCATGACCCGACGCCTGTTGGCGACCGACCTCGACGGCACGATCGTGTTCGATCGTGCCGTGCCGCCCGCGGCCAAACAGGCGCTGGACCGTTGGCGCGCGGCCGGCAACCTGCTGGTCATCTCGACCGGCAAGTCGATCTTCGCCACCGACGACGTCCTGCGGCCCTCAGGTCTGCAATTCGACTACTGCGTCTGCTACTCGGGGGCGGTGATCACCGATGGCGCCTACGCTGTCGTGGACGCCTCCTACATTCCGGTGGAGCTGGTCACCGACATCCATGCCCGGCTGAAGGACCTGCCCGGGGTGGCGACCTATGCCACCACGATCGACAACGACTATCTGCTGAGCGACAACGCCGAGTGGGTGGATCCGATCCTGTCGAAGTTCACCCCGCTGGCGCCTGAGCAGTTCGCCGAGCACCGGTTCATCGGCATTCCGATGCTGATCACCGACGATGCCGAACGCGACCGCATCGAAGCCATGCTGCGCACCGACTACGCCGGCCGGTTCGAGGTGCACCGCAACCAGACCTTCCTCGACATCGTGCCGCCGGGCGCCGACAAAGGCGCGGGGCTGCGCCGTCTGCTGGACGGGCAGTTCGGCGGCACGGCCGTCGAACTGTGGACGCTGGGCGACTCGTGGAACGACATCCCGATGCACGAGAACGCCGACCACGCCGTCTGTTTCACCTATTCTCCCGACGAGGTGAAGTCGGTTTGCGAGTCCGAAGTCGCGCGCGCCGAGGACCTGATCGACCGACTGCTGGAGGAAACCCGATGAGCCGCATCTCCGACTGGATGACCCGCAACCGGACGCATGGCCGCGTCGATGTCAAGGAATGGGCGCTGGGCACCGCGGGCCCGGCCGGGTTCACCTACGGCACCCACTACGTGGTCACCGGCCTGATGGTGCTCGCCATCGTGCTTTACCCGCTCACCCAGGGCATCGGCTCGATCGTGGCGGTGTCGGTGGCCATCGTCGCGATGGCCGGACGCCGCATGCTGGAGAACCAGGTGCGCCGCGACTTCTCCGATCTGGAGGAGGCCAAGACGCAGTACCAGCGCACCCGCAACGCCGAGTACCTGGAGTTCATCCGGCTGCGGGTGACTCAGATGCTGAACGACAACAAGATGCTGCGCCCCGAAACGAAGCAGGCCCTCATCGATTACGTCGAATGGGCCGAGAAGCGCGCCGCGCGCGACGAACGCCGGCGCGGCGCGTGACTTCTCAGATGACCCGGGCCGACAGCACGCCGGGGACGGCGCGCAGCCGCTCCACCAGTGCGCCCGGAACGGGCCCGTCCACGTCCACCTGCGTGTAGGCGAGTTCGCCCCGCGAGCCGTTGAGCAGGTCGGCGATGTTCAGGCTCGCCTCGCCCAGCAGGGCCGAGATCTGCGCCACCATGTTCGGCACGTTCGCGTTGGCGATCGTGATCCGCTGGCGGCCCTCGGCGCGCGGCAGCTCGGCGCGCGGGAAGTTGACCGAGTTCCGGATGGTGCCGTTGACCAGGTAGTCGCGCAGCTGGTCGGCCGCCATCAGGGCGCAGTTCTCCTCGGCCTCGCGCGTGGACGCACCCAGGTGGGGGAGGGTGACCACCCTCGGGCGCTTGTTGAGCGTCGGGGTCGGGAAGTCGCACACGTAGCCGCGCAGCTCATTGCCCTCCAGGGCCGAGATCAGCGCCTGCTCGTTCACGATCGGGCCGCGCGCGAAGTTGATCAGCACCGCCGAGGACTTCATCGCCGCGAACTCGGGCGCACCGATCAGGTTGCGGGTGCCGTCCACCAGCGGGACGTGCAGGGTGATGATGTCGGAGCGCTTCAGCAGCTGCTCCAGCTTGGTCACCCGCTCGACCTGAGCCGACAGGCTCCACGCATGCTCGACCGTGATCGCCGGGTCGTAGCCCAGCACGCGCATGCCGAGCGAGATGGCGACGTTGGCGACCTCGACACCGATGGCGCCCAGGCCGATCACGCCCAGGGTGCGGCCCGGCAGTTCGAAGCCGACGAAGTTGCGCTTGCCGGCCTCGACCATCTTGTCCATCGTGGCGTGGTCGCCCTCCAGGCGGTGGGCGAAGGCCGCGGCGTCCACGATATTGCGTGCGGCCAGGAAGATGCCGGCCACCACCAGCTCCTTGACCGCGTTGGCGTTCGCGCCGGGGGTGTTGAACACCGGGATGCCGCGCTTGGAGTACTCGGCGATGGGGATGTTGTTGGTGCCCGCGCCGGCCCGTGCGACGGCGAGCACCGACGCCGGGATGGGCTGGTTGTGCAGGCTGGCCGAACGCAGCAGCAGGGCGTGCGGGTCGGCGATGTCGGGGCCGACGGCGAACTGGTCGGCGGGCAGCCGGGAGAGTCCGGCCTGGCTGATCGCGTTGAGGGTGCGAATGCGGTACGTCATGGTCATGTGAGCGGACGGCCTCAGCCGTGGGTGCGCTCGAACTCCTTCATGAAATCGATGAGGGCCGCCACGCCTTCGGGCGGCATGGCGTTGTAGATGCTGGCGCGCATGCCACCCACGGAGCGGTGGCCGGCGAGGTTGGTGAGGCCGGCGGCCTCGGCCTGGGCGACGAAGGTCTTCTCCAGCGACGGGTCGGCCACCAGGAACGGGACGTTCATCCAGGAGCGAGCCTCGGGCGCGACCGGGTTGGAATAGAAGCCCGACGCGTCGATGAACGAGTACAGCGCGTCGGCCTTGGCCTTGTTGCGCGCGGCGACGGCGTCCAGGCCGCCCAGTTCGGTGATCCAATCGAGCACCAGGCCCAACAGGTAGATCGCGAAGGTCGGTGGCGTGTTGATCATCGAGTCGGCGCCGGCCTGCACGGTGTAGTCCCACACGGTCGGCGTCTGTGGCCGGGCCCGCCCGAGCAGGTCGCGGCGGACGATCACGACCACCAGGCCGGAGGGGCCCATGTTCTTCTGGGCGCCGCCGTAGATGACGCCGAAGCGGGACACGTCGACCGGGCGGGACAGGATCGTCGAGCTCATGTCGGCCACCAGCGGCACCGCGCCGGCGTCGGGAACATAGCCGAACTCCACGCCGCGAATCGTCTCGTTGGGCGTGTAATGCAGGTAGGCGGACGCCTGGTCAACCGTGAAGGAACCGGGTTCGGGGGTGCGGGTGAAGTTCGACGCCGATTCGTCGGCGGCCACGTCCACCTCGCAGTAGCGGCGCGCCTCGGCGATGGCCTTCTTGCTCCAGTCACCGGTGTTCAGGTAGGCGGCCCGCTGGCCCGGGGCGGTCAGGTTGAGCGGCAGCGCGGCGAACTGGCCCAGCGCGCCGCCCTGCAGCAGCAGCACCGCGTAGTCGTCGCTGATGCCCAGAACGCGGCGGAGGGAGGCCTCGGCCTGCGCCGCGCAGGCGACGAACGCCTTGCCGCGGTGCGAGACCTCCATCACCGACATGCCCGAACCACCCCAGTCGAGCAGTTCCGATTGGGCTCGCTGGAGCACCTCGAGCGGCATCATGGCCGGGCCGGCGGAGAAGTTGTAGACACGCATGACCCTCAGTCTCCCACCACCGCGCGCCTGCGCCCGCAGGCGGTCACTGGACGAAAAGTGCCCGGGGGGCGCAGATTTGCCGCTGCTAGGCGTCCGTGACAAGATAGTGGGGTTGCTTTGACGCTGGTGGCGGCAAGGTTGGGAAAGGCCGTCCGGCCCTCCTGGCTCCGCCGGAAAGCCTCTCCGGCAGCTCCGGTGGTCACCGCCGGGCCCTACCAAGATGACGAGATCGTGATCTTGTGCGGCCCTGAAAAGCGCGACACGCCCGAGCGCGGGGGTCGGAGTGACTAGGGGTTTTTCAACCGAGAGGCCCCACCCGAGGGCAGGCAAGATGCGGCCTGGCCACGACTCAGTAGAAGGATATCCATGGCGGGACAGAAGATCCGGATTCGACTCCGGGCCTATGACCACGAGGTCATCGATACGTCGGCGAAGAAGATCGTCGACACGGTCACCCGTACCGGCGCTCAGGTTGCCGGCCCGGTGCCCCTGCCGACCGAGAAGAACGTGTACTGCGTCATCCGGTCGCCCCACAAGTACAAGGACAGCCGCGAGCATTTCGAGATGCGCACCCACAAGCGGCTCATCGACATCCTCGACCCCACGCCGAAGACGGTTGACTCGCTGATGCGTCTCGACCTTCCGGCCGGTGTGGACATCGAGATCAAGCTTCCGTGAGGTCCGCTGCCATGAACAACGAACGCACCGTCAAAGGCATCCTGGGCAGCAAGCTCGGCATGACCCAGCTCTGGGACGAGAACAACAAGGTCGTCCCCGTCACCGTCATCCAGGCGGGACCCTGCGTGGTCACCGCCGTCCGGACCCCGGAGACCGACGGCTACTCGGCCGTCCAGCTCGCCTTCGGCGCCGTGAAGCCCAAGAGCGTCAACAAGCCGGAGACCGGCCACTTTGCCGCCGCCGGCGTGACACCGCGCCGCCACCTCGTCGAGCTCCGCACCGCGGACGCCTCCGAGTACACCCTGGGCCAGGAGGTCGCCGCGGCCGACGTCTTCGACGCCGGCCAGATCGTCGACGTCACCGGCGTCACCAAGGGTAAGGGCACCGCGGGCGTCATGAAGCGTCACGGCTTCCACGGCCTGCGCGCCAGCCACGGTGTGCACCGCAAGCACCGTTCCCCGGGTTCGATCGGCCAGTCCTCGACCCCCTCGCGCGTGTTCCCCGGCATGAAGATGGCCGGCCGCATGGGCGTGGAGAAGGTCACCGTGCAGAACCTCACCATCCACTCGGTGGACGCCGAGCGCGGCCTCATCCTGGTCAAGGGCTCCGTCCCCGGCCCCAAGGGTGCGCTGGTCGTCGTGCGCACCGCCGCCAAGAAGGGAGCCCAGGCATGAGCGACTCGCTGAACGTTGCCATCATCGGCACCGAGAAGACCGCCGAGCTGCCCGCAGCGCTGTTCGGCGTCCAGACCAACGTCCCGCTGATCCACCAGGTCGTGGTGGCCCAGCAGGCCGCCGCCCGCCAGGGCACGCACTCCACCAAGACCCGCGGCGAGGTCCGCGGCGGTGGCGCGAAGCCGTGGCGCCAGAAGGGCACCGGCCGCGCCCGCCAGGGTTCGCGCCGCGCGCCCCAGTGGACCGGCGGTGGCATCGTGCACGGCCCGCAGCCGCACGGCTACGCGCAGCGCACCCCCAAGAAGATGGTCGCCGCCGCCCTGCGCGGTGTGCTGTCCGACCGCGCTCGTGACGGCCGCATCCACGTCGTGGAGTCGTTCGTCGCCGGCGACAAGCCGTCCACCAAGGCCGCCCTGCAGGCGATGGAGACCGTCGCCGGCAAGCGCGTCCTGGTGGTGCTCGCCCGTGACGAGGACCTCGCCTGGCTGAGCCTGCGCAACGTCGCCTCGGTGCACCTGATCGCCGCCGACCAGCTCAACGCCTACGACGTGGTCGTCGCCGACGACGTGGTCTTCAGCGCTGCCGCGCTCGAGGCCTTCGTGGCCGGCCCGGCGAAGGGCAAGTCGGTCAAGGCTGTCGCCACCGAGTCCGAAGCCAAGGAGACCGAGAAGTGAGCAACGCCCTGAAGATCAAGGACCACCGCGACATCCTGCTCGCGCCCGTGGTCAGCGAGAAGAGCTACGGCCTGCTGGACGAGAACAAGTACACGTTCCTCGTGGCGCCGGATGCGAACAAGACCGAGATCAAGATCGCCGTGGAGAAGGTCTTCGGCGTCAAGGTCACCGCGGTCAACACCATCAACCGCCAGGGCAAGGCCCGCCGCCTGCGCTACGGCACGGGCAAGCGTCCCAACACGAAGCGTGCGATCGTCACGGTGGCCGAGGGCCAGCGGATCGACATCTTCGGCCAGGGCGCCTGAGGCAGAAGGACTGAGAAGACATGGCTATTCGCAAGTACAAGCCGACGACCCCGGGTCGCCGCGGCGGGTCGGTCTCGGACTTCGCCGAGCTGACGCGCTCGACCCCGGAGAAGTCGCTGACCGTCCCGATCAAGAAGACCGGCGGCCGTAACAACCAGGGCCGGATCACCACCCGTCACATCGGTGGTGGACACAAGCAGGCCTACCGCATCATCGACTTCAAGCGGTACGACAAGGACGGCGTCCCGGCGAAGGTCGCTCACATCGAGTACGACCCGAACCGCACCGCCCGCATCGCGCTGCTGCACTACGTCGACGGCGCCAAGCGCTACATCATCGCTCCCGAGGGCCTCAAGCAGGGCGCGAAGGTCGAGGCCGGCGAGGGCGCTGACATCAAGCCCGGCAACAACCTGCCGCTGCGCAACATCCCGGTCGGCACCACGGTGCACGCGGTGGAGCTGCGCCCCGGCGGCGGTGCCAAGATGGGCCGCTCGGCCGGCGCTCGTATCCAGCTGGTCGCTCGCGAGGGCCGCTTCGCCACGCTGCGTCTGCCCTCGGGCGAGATGCGGATGGTGGACGTCCGCTGCCGCGCGACGGTCGGCGAGGTCGGCAACGCCGAGCAGAGCAACATCAACTGGGGCAAGGCCGGACGCAACCGCTGGAAGGGCATCCGCCCGACCGTCCGCGGTGTCGTGATGAACCCGATCGACCACCCGCACGGTGGTGGCGAGGGCCGCACGTCCGGTGGCCGTCACCCCGTCAGCCCGTGGGGCAAGCCCGAGGGCCGCACCCGCAACAAGAACAAGGCGAGCACCAAGCTCATCATCCGCCGTCGCAAGTCCGGCAAGAAGCGCTGATCGGGGAGTAGGAAGAGATGCCACGCAGCCTGAAGAAGGGCCCCTTCATCGACGAGCACCTGGCCAAGAAGGTCGATGTGCAAAACGAGAAGGGCACCAAGAACGTCATCAAGACCTGGTCGCGCCGATCCATGATCAGCCCCGACATGATCGGTCACACCATCGCCGTCCACGACGGCCGCAAGCACGTCCCGGTCTTCATCTCGGAGTCCATGGTGGGTCACAAGCTGGGCGAGTTCGCCCCGACGCGTACCTACCGTGGACACGTGAAGGACGACAAGAAGTCGCGCCGGCGCTGACGAACGAGAAGAGGAACGAGATTTCATGAGCAACAACGAATCGCGGCCGAGCCGTCGCGCTGCGCTGCTCGGGGACCGTCCCGGCTCGTACGCCATCGCGCGTCACGTCCGGATGTCTCCGACCAAGGTGCGTCGTGTCGTGGACGTCGTCCGCGGCATGGGCGTCAACGAGGCCCTCGCGGTGCTGAAGTTCGCACCGCAGGCCGCCTCGGAGCCTGTCTACAAGGTGGTCGCGTCCGCGGCCGCCAACGCAGAGAACACCGAGAGCCTGCGGGTCGACGACCTGTTCATCTCCCAGGTGTTCGTGGATGAGGGCGTCACGCTGCGCCGGATCCGCCCGCGGGCCAAGGGCTCCGCGAGCCGGATCCTGAAGCGTGGATCGCACATCACCGTCGTCGTCGAGCCCAAGGGCACGAAGGGAGCCTGAGCATGGGACAGAAGATCAACCCCCATGGCTTCCGCCTGGGCATCACCACCGATCACAAGACGCGTTGGTACGCGGACAAGAACTACGCGGCCCTGGTGGCCGAGGACGTCAAGATCCGTGAGTGGCTGACGAAGAACCTCGAGCGTGCCGGCATCAGCAGCATCGAGATCGAGCGCCGCTCCGAGCGCGTCACGATCTTCCTGCACGCCGCGCGTCCGGGCATCGTCATCGGCCGCAACGGTGCCGAGGCCGAACGCGTCCGCAGCCAGCTGGAGAAGCTGACCGGCAAGCAGGTGCAGCTGAACATCCTCGAGGTGAAGAACCCCGAGATCGATGCCCAGCTCGTCGCCCAGGGCATTGCCGAGCAGCTCGGCGCCCGCGTAGCCTTCCGCCGCGCGATGCGCAAGGCGCAGCAGACCGCGATGCGGTCCGGCGCCCAGGGCATCCGGATCCAGTGCTCGGGCCGTCTCGGTGGCGCCGAGATGAGCCGCTCGGAGTTCTACCGCGAGGGTCGCGTCCCGCTGCACACGCTGCGCGCCGACATCGACTACGGCTTCTACGAAGCTCGCACCACGTTCGGCCGCATCGGCGTGAAGGTGTGGATCTACAAGGGTGACGTCTCCGGGTCCCGCGCCGAGCGCGCCGCCCAGAAGGCCGCCCGCGCCGCCGCCACCGGTGGCCAGCGTCGCCCGGGCCGTGGCCCGCGCCGCGACGGTGGTGGCCGTGGCGATCGTCCCGAGCGTGGCGGACGCCGCCGCGCCGAAGCCGCTGCCGAGGCCCCCGTGGCCGAGGCGGCGCAGAGCGAAGGAGCATGACCCATGCTGATTCCCCGTCGCGTCAAGCACCGTAAGCAGCACCACCCGAAGCGTGATGGCATGGCCAAGGGCGGCACGAAGCTGGCCTTCGGCGACTACGGCATCCAGGCGCTGGAGTCCTCGTACCTGACCAACCGTCAGATCGAGAGCGCTCGTATCGCCATGACCCGTCACATCAAGCGTGGCGGCAAGGTGTGGATCAACGTCTACCCCGACCGTCCGATGACCAAGCACCCCGCGGAGTCCCGCATGGGTTCGGGTAAGGGTTCGCCCGAGTGGTGGATCGCGAACATCAAGCCGGGCCGTGTGCTCTTCGAGCTCTCCGGCGTGCCGGAGGACGTGGCCCGTGAGGCCATGCGTCTGGCCATCCACAAGCTGCCGTTCAAGGCACGCTTCATCAAGCGGGAAGCAGGTGAGATCTGATGGCGAAGTCTCTCGTCGCCGCGGACCTGCGCGGCCTGAGCCGCGAGGAGCTGGACAAGAAGGTCGTCGAGCTGAAGGAGGAGCTGTTCACGCTGCGCTTCCAGGCCGCGACCGGTCAGCTCGAGTCGCACGGACGCCTGCGTGAGGTCCGCAAGGACATCGCTCGCGTCTACACCGTGATCCAGGAGCGCAACCTGGGCATCGTCGAAGACCCCGACCTCCAGAAGTAAGGCACGAACCTGATGAGTGAGACTGTTGAGCGCAACGCGCGCAAGGTGCGCGAAGGCGTCGTGGTCAGCGACAAGATGGACAAGACCATCACGGTGGCCATCGAGCAGCGCGTGAAGCACGCCCTGTACGGCAAGGTCATGACGAAGACGCTGAAGCTCAAGGCCCACGACGAGGAGAACTCGGCGGGCAAGGGCGACCGCGTCCGGATCATGGAGACCCGGCCGCTGTCGGCGACCAAGCGCTGGCGCCTGATCGAGATCGTCGAGAAGGCCAAGTAAGCCCGACCGGAGGCGCGAAGGCCAGCTGACCCCGGCTTGGAAACCCGACCAGTGGAAACCTTCGCACCTCTCGCGCCTGGAGCGCGAAACCGGTCAACCGTTCCGCCAGGCCCTTCAGGTGAGGGAACCGGCGAAACTACAGGAGAAGACATGATCCAGCAGGAGACGCGACTGAAGGTCGCCGACAACACTGGTGCCAAGGAGATCTTGTGCATCCGTGTGCTCGGTGGCTCGAAGCGTCGCTACGCAGGCCTGGGCGACACCATCGTCGCCACGGTCAAGGACGCCATCCCCGGTGGCAACGTGAAGAAGGGCGACGTCGTGAAGGCGGTCGTCGTCCGCACCGTGAAGGAGACCCGTCGTCCCGACGGCTCCTACATCAAGTTCGACGAGAACGCGGCGGTCATTCTCAAGAATGACGGCGAGCCCCGCGGCACGCGCATCTTCGGTCCGGTGGGCCGCGAGCTGCGTGACAAGCGCTACATGCGCATCATTTCGCTCGCTCCGGAGGTGATCTGACATGGCGAACTCGCTGCACGTGAAGAAGGGTGACACCGTGAAGGTGATCGCCGGTCACGACAAGGGCAAGGTGGGCGAGATCATCGCCGTCTTCCCCAAGGAGAACCGGGTGATCGTCGAAGGCGTCAACGTCGTCAAGAAGCACCAGGCCGCGAACCCGCAGGCCGGCCAGAACAGCGGCGGCATCGTCGAGACCGAGGCGCCGATCCACGCGTCCAATGTGGCGCTCGTCGTGTCCGGCAAGGGCAAGAACGCCAAGACGACCCGCGTCGGCTACAAGCGCGTCGAGGTCACCAAGCGTCGTCCCGACGGCACCGAGTACACCGCGACCCGTTCGGTTCGCATCGCCCGCGCCACCGGAGAGGAGATCTGAGATGGCCGACACGTCCGTTAAGGAACTGCCCCGCCTGAAGCAGAAGTACCGCTCCGAGATCAAGGACGCGCTGAACGCCGAGTTCACCTACGACAACGTCATGCAGATCCCCGGTCTGGTGAAGATCGTGGTGAACATGGGCGTCGGCGAGGCCGCGCGTGACTCGAAGGTGATCGACGGCGCAGTCCGCGACCTCACCGCGATCACCGGCCAGAAGCCGACCGTGACCAAGGCCCGCAAGTCGATCGCGCAGTTCAAGCTGCGCGAGGGCATGCCGATCGGTTGCCACGTCACCCTGCGCGGTGACCGGATGTGGGAGTTCGCCGACCGTCTGCTGACGCTGGCGCTGCCCCGTATCCGCGACTTCCGCGGTCTGTCGGCCCACCAGTTCGACGGCCAGGGCAACTACACCTTCGGCCTGACCGAGCAGGTCATGTTCCACGAGATCGACCAGGACCGGATCGATCGCGTGCGCGGCATGGACATCACGTTCGTCACCTCGGCGACCACCGACGAGGAGGGCCGCGCGCTGCTGAAGCACCTCGGCTTCCCGTTCAAGGCTCCCGAGAACGATCCGAAGAAGGCCGTCGCCCGCAAGCGCGCCTTCACCGGCTCGAAGAGCCAGATCAAGAAGCAGTTGTCGTCGAGGAAGAAGTGAGCTGACAGATGGCAAAGACTGGCCTGAAGGTCAAGCAGAGCCGCAAGCCCAAGTTTGCGGTGCGCGCCTACACCCGCTGCAACAAGTGCGGCCGCCCCAAGTCGGTGTACCGCAAGTTCGGCCTGTGCCGCATCTGCCTGCGCGAGATGGCTCACCGCGGCGAACTGCCCGGCGTGACCAAGTCCTCCTGGTGAGCGACACCACCACCCACGATTCCTGACGCGGTAGGTCCCCGGACGGACGTCCGGGGAAACCCCTGCGAGAAAAGAGGCCCTACAAGCCATGACAATGACGGACCCGATCGCGGACATGTTGACGCGTCTGCGGAACGCCAACCAGGCGTACCACGATTCGACCTCCATGCCGCATAGCAAGATCAAGGTGGGCATCGCCGAGATCCTCAAGCAGCAGGGCTACATCACCTCGTATGAAGTGATCGAGCCCGGCGAGGGTGAGGTTGCCAAGACCCTGAAGATCACCCTCAAGTACGGCAACTCCCGCGAGCGTTCCATCGCGGGCCTGCGCCGCATCAGCAAGCCCGGCCTGCGCGTGTACGCGAAGAGCACAGCGCTGCCCAAGGTCCTCGGTGGCCTCGGCATCGCGATCATCTCGACCTCGCAGGGCCTCCTGACCGACAGGGAAGCATCCCTCAAGAGCGTGGGCGGCGAAGTGCTCGCCTACGTCTGGTGAGCGGGAGGTACGAGTAAATATGTCGCGTATTGGAAAGCTCCCCATCGCGGTCCCGGCCGGCGTCGAGGTCACCCTCGACGGTCAGGATGTCGCGGTCAAGGGCCCCAAGGGCACGCTGTCGCTGACCGTTTCCGAGCCGATCAAGGTCGCTCGCAACGACGAAGGCCAGATCGAGGTCACCCGGCCCGACGACGAGCGCATCTCGCGTTCGCTGCACGGCCTGACCCGCACGCTGGTCAACAACATGGTCATCGGTGTCACCGAGGGCTATGAGAAGAAGCTCGAGATCGTGGGCGTTGGCTACCGCGTGATCAGCAAGGGCCCGCAGCAGCTCGAGTTCCAGCTCGGCTTCAGCCACCCGGTGATCGTGGACGCCCCCGAGGGCATCACGTTCGTCGTGGAGAAGCCGACCGCATTCTCGGTGCAGGGCATCGACAAGCAGGTTGTGGGCGAAGTTGCGGCGAACATCCGCAAGCTCCGCAAGCCCGAGCCCTACAAGGGCAAGGGTGTTCGCTATTCCGGCGAACGGGTTCGCCGCAAGGTCGGAAAGGCTGGTAAGTGACGATGGCTATCTCCCTGTCGAACAACAAGGGCATGGCCGCGCGCGCCAAGGCGCGCCTGCGCCGTCAGGCGCGTGGCCGCAAGAAGATCACCGGTACCGCGGAGCGTCCGCGCCTGGTGGTCACCCGGTCCTCGCGCCACATCGTGGCTCAGGTGATCGACGACGTGCAGGGTCACACCCTGGCGTCCGCGTCCACCATGGAGGCCGACCTGCGCGCGGCGTCCGGCGACAAGAGCGCCAAGGCCAAGCAGGTCGGGGCCCTCGTCGCCGAGCGTGCGAAGAAGGCGGGCGTAGAGTCCGTCGTCTTCGACCGCGCCGGCAACCAGTACCACGGACGGATCGCCGCGCTGGCTGACGCTGCGCGCGAATCCGGCCTCGGATTCTGATCAGAGCGGAAAGGAAGACAATGCCGAACGAAAACGCGAACGCTCGTGGCCAGCGTGGCCCCGGCGGTGGCGATCGTCGCGGCCGCGATGATCGACGTGGCCGCAACGACTCCCGCGAGGAGAAGAGCCAGTACCTCGAGCGCGTGGTAGCGATCAACCGGGTCGCCAAGGTCGTCCAGGGTGGCCGCCGCTTCAGCTTCACCGCGCTGGTCGTGGTGGGCGACGGCGACGGCACCGTGGGTGTCGGCTACGGCAAGGCCAAAGAGGTGCCGGCGGCGATTGCCAAGGGTGTCGAGGAGGCGAAGAAGCACTTCTTCCGCGTTCCCCGCATCCAGGGCACCATCCCGCACCCGGTCCAGGGCGAGAAGGCCGCAGGCGTCGTGCTGCTGCGTCCGGCGTCCCCGGGTACCGGCGTGATCGCGGGCGGCTCCGCCCGCGCCGTGCTGGAGTGCGCGGGTATCCGCGACGTCCTGGCCAAGTCGCTGGGCAGCGCGAACGCCATCAACGTGGTGCATGCCACCGTTGACGCCCTGCAGCAGCTCGAAGAGCCCGAGCAGGTGGCGCGTCGCCGCGGCCTGCCGGTGGAGGACGTCGCCCCGGCGGCGCTGCTCCGTGCTCGGAAGGAGGGCGCGGCCTGATGGCGACCCTTCGTGTGACCCAGGTTCGTAGCGCGAACAGCGTGAAGAGGAACCAGGCCGAGACGCTTCGCACCCTCGGTCTGAAGAAGATCGGCGACGTCGTGGAGAAGGAGGACCTCCCGCACTACCGCGGCATGGTCAACACCGTCATCCACCTCGTCACCGTCGAGGAGGTTGACTGACATGGCGCTGAAGGCTCACCACCTGCGTCCGGCCCCCGGGGCCAAGACCGATAAGCACCGCGTGGGACGCGGTGAAGGTGGCAAGGGCGGCAAGACTGCCGGCCGTGGCACCAAGGGCACCGGCGCGCGCAAGAACGTCCCCGCGGCGTTCGAGGGCGGCCAGATGCCGCTGCACATGCGGCTGCCGAAGCTGCGTGGCTTCCAGAACCCGTTCCGGGTTGAGTACCAGGTCGTCAACGTGGGCAAGCTCGGCGAGCTTTTCCCCGAGGGCGGCAAGGTGACCGTGGCCGATCTGGTCGAGAAGGGCGCCGTCCGCAAGGGCAAGCTCGTCAAGATCCTCGGCACCGGCGAGGTCTCCGTGGCCCTGGACGTGGACGCGCACGCGTACACCGGCTCGGCCAAGACCAAGATCGAAGCCGCTGGCGGCAAGGCCAACGAACTCTGACTTCGAGTTCTCCTGTTGATGGGCGTCCCCTGTTGGGGGCGCCCATCAACGCGTTCGCGGCGTTTGCTGTTCGCCGCGCCGAGCCCGCGAGCCGTGCGCGGCGAAGATAGAAGAAGAATCGGGCCGGTAGTCCGACCCGGATCTTCCTATCTCCGAGGTCGAGCCCCGAGCTTGGTCTCGCGACTGGATGAGAGAGGAATCCGGGGTATTTCGTCCCGGAACTTCTCATTTCGTCCCCGGCGTGCTGGTGCAGGCGCTACGGGTGGCAAGGGCCGACGGTGATACGCGCTCGGGGACGAAGGCTGCCGCTGACAGGGCCGGGGTGACCGTCGCTACTGGTGACGGAGGCTGCCAGTGATAGAAGCCGCGAGGTGACAGGCGCTGCCTAATGTCTGGGCGTGAAACCTCGTCAAGATGTTCCTGAATCCTTGCTGGCGCTCGCCTCGACTCAGGGTGGCGTGCTGACCAGAGCGCAGATCGATGCCCATCTTGGGCGCTCGCCTTTGCGCAGGCTGGTGGGCGCGGGCGCCTGGCGGATGATCACGCCGGGTGTCTACGCCGTCGGCGGAAACGAGCCTGCCGACGTGCAATGGTGGTGGGCAGGGCACCTGATCGGTGGACGAGGTTCGGCGCTGGGTGGTTGGTCAGCGCTGGCCCAGGCGGGGCTGGCGGAGCTTCGCTGCGAAGGAGCGGCCTCTCGCCGGGAGGCGGAGGTCTGGATACCCCGCGGACGGCGGCGTCAGGACCGGGACGGCCTGTTCTTCCGCGTCGACAATTGCGGACGCCTCGATCACCGGGTGGGGAGCCTTCCTCGCATCCGTCTGGAGGAAGCGCTGATCGACGTCGGACAGACGCTGGAGGTGGAGGACTGGGTCGGTCTGCTGGCAGAAGCGGCACGCCGTGGCCTGGTCGCGCTGCCTCGCGTCCATGACCGCCTCGCTGCCCGCTCACGGGTGGGGCAACGCACGATGCTGACGGAGGTCGTCCGCGATCTGGAGGGCATCGAGAGCACGCTCGAATGGGTCTACCGCCGCGATGTGGAGCGCGCTCACGGACTGCCGGAGGGTAGCAGGCAGGTGCGCGTGGTCGGACGCTGGCGGTGTGACGTGCGCTATGACTCGTTCTTCACGATCGTCGAGGTGGACGGCGCGCATCATCTCCGGCAGGCCGACCGCGATGCCCGGCGCGACAACGCGCACGCCCTACGCCAGGAGACGACGCTGCGCTACGACTCGGCCGACATTCGGGGCCAGCCCTGCCGCGTGGCGTCCGAGGTGGCGGCCGCCCTGACCGTCCGGGGATGGACCAGGACGCCGAAACGTTGTCCCCGTTGTCCGGCGGTGGACGGATAGCGCCGGGTAGGGTGCGGACATGTGTGGACGGTACGCGTCATCGGCTGATCCGGACGCCTTGGTGGCGACCTTCATCGTCGACGAGGTCGACGAGATCGTGCCGCCGTCGTTCAATGTCGCGCCCACCGATCCGGTGCCGGCGGTGGTCGAGCGCATCGACAAGGAGACCGACGCCATCGTGCGCAAGCTGGTCGCGCCGCGCTGGGGATTGGTGCCGTCGTGGTCGAAGGACGCCCGCGGAGCAGCGCGGATGATCAACGCCCGTGCCGAGACCGTCGCCACCAAGCCCGCCTATGCCCAGGCGTTCGCGTCCCGGCGCTGCCTGCTACCGGCGGATGGCTACTACGAATGGCAGACGCTCCCCGGGCCGGGCAGCAAACCGGTCAAGCAGCCCTGGTTCATCCGGCCCGTGGGCGGGGGAGTGCTCGCGATGGCGGGGTTGTACGAGTTCTGGAAAGACCGCTCCCTCGGTGCGGCGGCACCGTGGCTGGTCACCTGCACGGTGATCACCACCTCTGCGATCGACGCGCTCGGTCACGTGCACGACCGGATGCCGATGATGATCGCCCCCGGCGACTGGGCGGCCTGGCTCGACCCGCACGCCCACGATCCGGCGGACGCCCACGCGCTGCTCCGGACGCCGGCGGCCGATGAGATCGAGACGTTCATGGTGGCCCCGCTGGTGAACAGCGTGCGCAACAACGGCCCGGATCTGGTCCGCCCGCTGGACTGATCGGCCGGCGGACGCGGCAGGCGCCGGCGATATGCGTCCAGCCCGCCCCAGCGGGCGCGCGTGGTCAGCCGAGGCTTGGTAGAGTCTGGGAGGTTGGGCCCTGTGGCCCGGCTTCGTGCTGTCCCCTTCGATTGGATCCGGATGCTCTCCGCCTTCGCCCACGCGCTCAGGACCCCCGACCTGCGCCGCAAGATCCTGTTTACCCTCGGTATTCTGGCGGTATTCCGGTTCGGTTCGGTCGTGCCGACCCCGAACGTCAATATGCAGAACGTCCAGGAATGCACGGTGCAGGCGAGCACCGGTGCGTCCGCCGGCCTGTATTCGATGATCAACCTGTTCTCCGGCGGCGCTCTGCTGCAGTTGACGGTGTTCGCGCTCGGCATCATGCCCTACATCACCGCCTCCATCATCCTGCAGCTGCTCACCGTGGTGATCCCGCGCCTGGAGACCCTCAAGAAGGAGGGCGGTGCCGGCCAGCAGAAGATCACCCAGTACACCCGCTACCTCACCTTGGTGCTGGCTGTCATGCAGTCGACCGCGTTCGTGACGATGGCCGTCGGCGGTCAGTTGTTCCCGGGGTGTGGGCTGGCCCTGGTGTACGACGCCACGATCTTCCCGATCCTCACCATGGTGCTGACCATGACCGCCGGTACCGGCATCGTCATGTGGCTGGGCGAGCTCGTCACCGAGCGCGGCGTCGGCAATGGCATGTCGGTGATGATCTTCACCCAGATCGCGGCTGCCTTCCCCGCGCAGGTGTGGGGCATCGCGATCAGCGCCGGCACCATCGAGTGGAACGGCTTCACGCTGCCGAACTCGGCTGGCTGGCTGGCCTTCCTGGCTGTGCTCGCGGTCGGAGCCCTGGTCATGCTGGGTGTCATCTTCGTCGAGCAGGCGCAGCGACGCATCCCGGTGCAGTATGCCAAACGCATGGTCGGACGCCGCCTGGTCGGCGGCAGCACCACCTATATCCCGATCAAGGTCAACCAGGCCGGTGTCATCCCGGTCATCTTCGCGAGTTCGCTGCTTTCGCTGCCGATCATGCTGTCGCAGTTCGCGCCCGAGAGCGCGGCGTCGAGCTGGATCGCAGCCAACCTGGGCGGCCAGGGCTTGTGGCACAACCTGCTGATGTTCGCGCTGATCATCGCTTTCGCGTACTTCTATGTGTCGATCACCTTCAATCCCGAAGAGGTCGCCGACAACATGCGCAAGTACGGCGGCTTCATCCCGGGCATTCGTGCCGGCAAGCCGACCGAGCGTTATCTCGGCTACGTGCTGTCCCGGCTGACCGCACCCGGCTCGCTGTACCTCGGCCTGATCGCGCTGCTGCCGGCCTTTGCCTTCATGTTCCTCCCGGGCGGGCAACAATTCCCGTTCGGAGGTACCTCAATTCTCATCGTGGTGGGCGTCGGGCTTGATACCGTCAAGCAGATCCAAAGCCAGCTCCAGCAGCGCAACTACGAAGGATTCCTGCGATGAGAATGTTGATCACCGGCCCGCCGGGCGCGGGCAAGGGCACTCAGGCCGACGGCATCGCCCAGCGTTACGGCGTTCCGGCCATCTCCAGCGGCGACCTGTTCCGCGACAACATCAAACGCCACACCCCGCTGGGTGAGCGGATCGTGGAGATCATCGGCCGCGGCGACTTCGTTCCCGACGTGATCACCACTTCCCTCATTTTCCAGCGCATCTCCGAGCCCGACTGCTGGCGCGGCTGGCTGCTCGACGGCTATCCGCGCACGCTCGGCCAGGTCGAGGCGCTCGATATCGTCCTGAACGAGACCGGCACCAAGCTGGACGCCGTTATCGCGCTCACCGCCGACCCCGACGAGTTGGTGGAGCGGATGCTGCTGCGCGCTCAGCAGCAGGGGCGAGCCGACGACAACGCCGACTCGATCCGCCATCGCATCAAGGTGTACCACGCCGAGACCGCCGACGTGATCAAGCACTACCGTGCGCTGGGGGTGCTGGTCGAGGTGGACGCCATCGGCACGGTCGACGAGGTACGCGACCGCATCGTGGCGGCGCTCGAGGCGCTGCCGACCCGATGATCCGAGGACGGGGCATCGAGCTCAAGAACCGCGACCAGCTGCTCGTGATGCGCCGGGCGGGGCTGGTCGTGGCGCAGGTGCATGCGGCGGTCCGCGATGCCGCCGCACCCGGCGTCACCACCGGGGAACTCGACCAGATCGCGCGCGGCATTCTCGCGCGTCACGGGGCCGGATCCTCTTTCCTGAACTACGGCGCCGACTGGGGCTATCCGCCCTACCCGGCGGTCACCTGCATCTCGGTCAACGAAGAGGTCGTGCACGGCATCCCCGGCGACCGGGTGCTGGCGTCCGGAGACCTGGTCTCGGTCGACTTCGGCGCGATCGTCGACGGCTGGCATGGTGACGGCGCGATCACCTTCGGCGTCGGCGACCTCGCCGAACCGGACGCCCGCCTCAGCGAGGTCACCCGCGAGTCCTTGTGGGCCGGCATCGGCGCCGTCCGCCTCAACGGACGCCTGGGCGACATCTCGCACGCCATCGAACGCAGCATCCGGTCCCGCCCGGAGCACTACGGCATCCTGAAGGACTACACCGGTCACGGGATCGGCTCGGCGATGCACCAGCCGCCCGATGTGCCCAATACCGGACGCCCCGGGCGCGGCCTGCGCCTGGTGGAAGGCCTGGTCCTGGCCATCGAGCCGATGATCACCCTGGGTTCCTCGATCGGGATCACCCTGGACGACGAGTGGACGGTGGTGACCCAGGACGGCTCACGCGCCGCGCACTGGGAACACACCGTCACCGCCACCAAGCACGGCCTGTGGGTGCTTACCGCGCTCGACGGCGGCGAGGCGGAGCTTGCGGCGCGTGGTCTCCCGTTTGGTCCGCTCGCCGACTGACGTGCCGACCGATCTGGAGATCGCCCAGGCGGCGACGCTGAAGCCGAGCTCCGAGATCGGCGCGGCCCTCGGCCTGGCCGAGGATGAACTCGAGCCCTATGGACGCCACGTCGCCAAGATCGCACCGACCTCGGAACCGCCGGGTGCTGGCTCGCGGTACGTGGTCGTCACCGCCGTCACCCCCACGCCGCTGGGCGAGGGCAAGACGACGACCACGATCGGCCTCACCCAGGGGCTCGCCCGGCTGGGGGAGCGCCCGGTGGCGGTGCTGCGCCAGCCCTCGCTCGGACCGGTGTTCGGCATCAAGGGCGGCGCGGCGGGGGCCGGGCTGTCGCAGGTGCTGCCGATGGAGACGATGAACCTCCACCTCACCGGCGACTTCCATGCCGTGACCGCCGCGCACAACCTGCTCGCGGCCATGATCGACAACCACCTCCAGCACGGCAACGCGCTGCGCCTCGCGCCGCACAGCATCACCTGGGGACGCGTGCTCGACGTCAACGACCGCGCGCTGCGCAACCTCGTTCTCGGTCTGGGCGGACGCCTCGACGGCGTGCCGCGCCAATCCCGCTTCGACATCACGGCGGCATCCGAGGTGATGACCATCCTCGCGCTAGCCACGTCGCGGGCCGATCTGCGCGAGCGCCTGGGCCGGATCGTGATCGGCTTCGACGCCGACGGCGCCCCGGTCACGGCCGAGGACCTGAAGGCCGCCGGCTCGATGGCCGTGCTGCTCACCGACGCCGTCCGCCCCAACTTGCTGCAGACGCTGGAAGGCCAGCCGGCTCTGGTGCACGCCGGCCCCTTCGGCAACATCGCGACCGGGCATTCGTCGATCCTCGCCGACCAGGTGGGGCTCGCCCGGGCGGGCGTGGTCGTCACCGAGGCGGGCTTCGGCGCCGATCTCGGCTTCGAGCGGTTCATCAATGTGAAGTGCCGCACCTCGGGCCTGGTGCCACACGCCGCGGTCGTGGTCGTGACGGTGCGCGCGCTGAAGGTGCATTCCGGCCGGTACCAGGTGGTGGCCGGGCGTCCGTTGCCCGAAGGACTGCTGGCCGAGAACCCGGACGACGTCGCCGCCGGTCTGGTCAACCTGGCCCACCATCTCGACGTGGTCGCCGCCGCGGGGGTGCCCGCGGTGGTCGCGATCAACGTGTTCCCCGATGACCATGCCAGCGAGCACGCGGTGATCACCCGGTTCGCGGCGCAGCGCGGCGTCCGGTGCGCGGCCACCCGGCACGTCGCCGAGGGCGGGGCGGGCGCTGAGAAGCTGGCCCGCGCCGTGCTGGCGGCCTGCGGCGACGGAACCACGTTGCGCTACAGCTATGAGCTGGACGCCCCGCTGACCGGCAAGCTGGAGGCCTTGGCCACCGGAGTGTACGGCGCCTCGGGCGTCGATATCGCGCCGGTCGCGGCCGCCGAACTGCGCCGGCTCACCGATCTCGGCTTCGGGAGCCTTCCCGTTCTGGTGGCCAAGACCCACCTGTCGACCACGGCGACGCCGAGCGATCGGGGCGCGCCCAAGGGTTGGCGGCTGCCCATTCGCGAGGTGCGCCTGGCCGCCGGCGCAGGGTATGTGTACGCGCTCGCGGGCGCCATGCAAACCATGCCTGGGCTGGGCTCGCATCCGGCCGCCGAGCGGATGGATCTGGACGCCGACGGACGGATCGTCGGCCTGGTCTGAGCGACGTGCTCAGGCGAGCAGCGTCCGGTCGGAGACGGCCTTGATCTGCTCGAACTGGTGCAGCAGGTCCTCCACGGTGGCGCGCTTCTTCTGCTCACCGGCCAGCTCGTAGATGATCCGGCCCTCGTGCATCATGATCAGCCGGTTGCCCAGATTGAGGGCCTGGTGCATGTTGTGGGTCACCATCAGCGTGGTCAGGCCGTGCCGGGCGACCGCCTCCTCGGTCAGGCGCAGCACCAGCGCGGCGCGGGCCGGGTCGAGGGCGGCGGTGTGCTCGTCCAGCAGCAGGATCTTGGGACCGCTGAAGGTGGCCATCAGCAGCGAGAGCGCCTGGCGCTGGCCACCTGAGAGCAGGCCGACGTCGGTGCGCAGGCGTTCCTCCAGCCCCAACTCCAGCCCGGCCAGAGCCACTCGGAAGAACTCGCGTTTGGCCTTGGTGACGCCGCGGCGCAACCCGCGGGTCTTGCCGCGCGCGTAGGCCATGGCGAGGTTCTGCTCGATGGTGCCGTGCGGCGCGGTGCCCGCCATCGGATCCTGGAAGACGCGGCCGACCCAGCGGGCCACCTTGTAGTCCGGCAGCCGGGTGACGTCGTGGCCGTCGATGGTGATCGTGCCTGCGTCGGGACGGAACTCGCCGGCCACCACGTTGAGCAGGGTCGACTTGCCGGCGCCGTTGGAGCCGATCACGGTGACGAAGTCGCCCTCGTCCAGGTGCAGGTCGACCCCGTCGAGCGCTATCTTCTCGTTCGGCGTGTGCGCGAAGAAGACCTTGCGGACGCCGTTGACCTCAAGCACGAGCCTCTCCCGTCTGCGCGCGGGCCAGCAGGGCTTCGCGCCGGCGCGCCCGCAGGCGCCGGAAGACCGCGAGACGGGGCAGCAGCAGGGCGGCCACCACGAGCACCGCCGAGATGAGCTTGGTGTCGTTGGGATCGAAGCCGGCCTGCAGCGCGAGCTGGATCACGATGCGGTAGACCACCGAGCCGATCAGGACGGCGAGGGTGGCGAAGATGAAGCGCCGGCTGGGCAGCAGCGCCTGGCCGATGATCACCGACGCCAGCCCGGCCACGATCAGGCCGATGCCCATGCCGATGTCGGCGAAGCCTTGGTATTGCGCGATCAGGCCGCCGGCGAGCGCGACCAGCGCGTTGGACAGCGCCAGGCCGAGGATCTTGGTCGCATCCGTCGACACCCCTTGCGCGCGGATCATCCGCTGGTTGTCGCCGGTGGCCTGCAGCGCGAGCCCCAGGTCGGTATTGAGGAACCAGTCCAGGGCCAGCATGAACGCGATCGCGACGGCGGCGAAGAGAGCCGCCGACGTCCATGTCGCCAGCAGCTGGGCGTCGCGCAGGCCCGACAGCATCGTGTCGGTGCGCAGCAGCGGCAGGTTCGCCTTGCCCATGATCCGCAGGTTGATCGAGTACAGCGCGATCTGGGTCAGGATGCCCGCCAGCAGCGGATTGATCGAGCCCTTGGTGTGCAGCAGCCCGGTGACCAGGCCCGCCGCCGCGCCGGCCACCGCACCCAGCGCGGTGGCCAGCCACGGCGATTGACCGGCGATGATGGCGGACGCCGTGACGGCCGCCCCGGTGGTGAAGCTGCCGTCCACGGTCAGGTCGGGGAAGTCCAGCACGCGGAACGTGATGTAGACCCCCAGCGCCATCAGCCCGTAGATCAGGCCCAGATCGAGAGCGGACAGCATGGTGTTACTTGGTGCCCTCGGCCTCGGCGGAGTCCACGATCTCGGCGCCGGCGAGCAGGCTCTCGGGAATGGTCACGCCCATTCGCTGGGCGGCGGCCTTGTTGACGTAGACGGTGAGGTCCTTCTGGGTTTCGACCGGCATGGTCGCGGGGTTGGCGCCCTGGGTCAGGATCCGGATCGCCATCTCGCCGGTCTGGTGGCCGAGCCTGGTGTAGTCGAGGCCGTAGGTGATCACGCCGCCCTTGCGCACCGAGTCACCCTCGCCGACCACGAGCGGGATCTTCTTGGTCTCGGCCACCTGGATCACCGCGCCGAGCGCGGAGACGACCTTGTTGTCGGTGGGAACGTAGAGGGCGTCCACATCGAACGAGGCGAGGGCCTGCTGGACGTCACGGGTCTCCGCGATCGCCTTCTCGGTGACGGCCAGGCCCTCCTTGGCGGCCGCCTCGCGCGCCGCCTTCACCTGCACTTCGGAGTTGATCTCGCCGGAGCTGTACAGGATGCCGACGCTGGTGGCGTCCGGCTTGATCTTCTTGATCAACGCGATCTGCTCAGCGACCGGGTTCATGTCGGAGGTTCCGGTCACGTTCTTGCCGGGGGCGTCCATGCTGGTCACCAGGCCGGCCGTCACCGGGTCGGTGACGGCGGTGAACAGCACCGGGGTGCTGCTGACCACCTGGGTCAGCGCCTGCGCCGACGGTGTGGAGACCGCGAGGATCAGATCGAGGTCGGCGCTGGCCAGCGTGCTGGCGATCGACACGTTGGTCGACTGGTCGTCGTTGGCGTTCTTCTCATCGAAGGTGACGGTGAGCCCGGCGTCGGTGAACGCCTTCTTGAAGCCCTCACGTGCGGCGTCGAGAGAGTCGTGCGAGACGATCTGGGTGATGCCGACCTTGTAGGACTTCGCCGCAGACGCCGACGGGCTGGGGGCGCCGCCGGCCGACGGCGCGCAAGCGGCCAAGGAGACGGACAACGCGGCGACGAGCCCCGCGATGACGGTGCGCTTCATGAGGAAATCCTTCCGGGTGGCCGGTACGGCGACGGTGCCGAACATGACGCGCACACCCTAGCGAGGGCGGCCCGTCCGCGGGGCACATCTCAGTGATATCGGCGAGTGGCTAGGCTTGAGCCCATGGCCGAACTGCCTCGCTCGTCGAAGTACCGCGCAACGCCCGGCGCGCCGCTGCCCGAGGATGAGCGCGCCCGGTTGATCGAGCGGCTCAACGCCGCCTACGAGCGGGGCGAGGTCTCCGCCGACGACTACCGCCCCTATCTGGACGCCGTGTTCGCGGCGTCCACGCTGGGTGAGGTGGCCGAGGTCGTCGAGGCGCTGCCGCCGGTCACGACCCACGAGGTGCCCGCGATCGTGCCGGTGGGACAGGGGGCTCCGGGTGAACTGGCTCCCGCGCGGCCTGTGGGGCGCCGGCTCACCGCCGCCGCTGGGATCGCCGCGGCGGTGCTGATCACCACGATCGTGATCCTGCTGGTCGCGCTGCTGTAGCGCGGCCGGGTGACCGGTCAGGCCTGATTTGGGAGCCCTGCGAGGCCTGGAGTAACATGGGATGTCGGTCACCTGTGTTCTCAGGTGGCGAAGCACCGTTGTACCAAGGAGATCATGGCCAAGAAAGAAGGAGCCCTCGAGATGGAGGGCACCGTCGTCGAGGCGTTGCCCAATGCGATGTTCCGAGTGGAGCTGACCAACAAGCACAAGGTTCTCGCGACCATCAGCGGCAAGATGCGGCAGCACTACATCCGCATCCTCCCCGCTGACCGTGTGGTCGTCGAGTTGTCACCCTACGATCTCACGCGCGGTCGCATCGTCTACCGCCACAAGTGACCGAAGTTCTCAACGAATCCATCCACGCTGACGCAGCGCTGTGCGCTGCCCAGCACCGAGAGAAAGTAGCTCGATGAAGGTTCAGCCGAGCGTGAAGAAGATCTGCGACAAGTGCAAGGTGATCCGCCGGCACGGTCGCGTGATGGTGATCTGCGAGAACCCTCGCCACAAGCAGCGCCAGGGCTGAGTCCCCGACGCGTGGCCGGAGGGACGCAATCACCGTTGGAGCCCCTCCAACAACAACTGAAATAACGTGACGGCACACCCGGGACGGGCGCGGAGCATTGCTCCGCACGCCAGCCCTCCCGACACCACCTCCGGACGA
Organism: Propioniciclava sp.; assembly: GCF_047602245.1. GTDB lineage: Bacteria > Actinomycetota > Actinomycetes > Propionibacteriales > Propionibacteriaceae > Propioniciclava. The sequence continues at coordinate 809,536 of NZ_JASGHT010000001.1, read as the reverse complement.
AGGCCGGGGCCCGCGCTCAGGCGCACGGGACGCCGCACGCCACACACCTTCGCAGCCCACCTCGGGCTGGACAATGGAAAGGGAACCGCCTGATGGCACGTCTCATCGGTGTCGATCTGCCCCGCGAGAAGCGCGTGGAGATCGGCCTCACCTACATCTTTGGCATCGGTCGCACCCGTGCCAAGGAAATCCTGGCCGCTACCGGCGTGAGCGGCGACGTCCGCGTGAAGGAGTTGACCGACGAGCAGCTCGTCGCGATGCGTGACTTCATCGAGGCGAACTACGAGACCGAGGGCGATCTGCGCCGTACGGTCGCCGCGGACATTCGCCGCAAGATCGAGATCGGCTCCTACCAGGGCCGCCGCCACCGCATGGGCCTCCCGGTCCGCGGACAGCGCACGCGGACGAACGCCCGCACGCGCAAGGGCAAGAAGAAGGCTGTCGCCGGCAAGAAGAAGGCCCGCTGACGCGGCGCCTGAGAGACCAGGAGAACAACACAAGCAATGGCCACTGCAGGTCGTACCAAGGCTCAGGCCGCCGCCGCAGCGAAGAGCAAGATTCGCCGCAAGGAGAAGAAGAACATCGTCTCCGGGCAGGCCCACATCAAGAGCACGTTCAACAACACCATCATCACGATCACCGACCCGACCGGTGCGGTGATCTCGTGGGCGTCCGCCGGCACCGTCGGCTTCAAGGGCTCCCGCAAGTCGACGCCGTTCGCCGCCCAGATGGCCGCCGAGGCCGCCGGGCGTCGTGCCATGGACCATGGCATGAAGCGCGTGGACGTCTTCGTCAAGGGCCCCGGCTCCGGCCGTGAGACCGCCATCCGTTCGCTCGGTGCGCTGGGCCTGGAGATCGGCCCGATCTCCGATGTGACCCCCGTGCCGCACAACGGCTGCCGTCCGCCGAAGCGCCGTCGCGTCTGAGCCCGAGAAAGAAGGACTGATCAACCATGGCCCGTTACACCGGCCCCATCACCAAGAAGTCCCGCCGGCTCGGCACCGACCTGGTGGGCAACGACAAGGCGTTCGAGCGCCGCAGCTACCCGCCGGGCATGCACGGCCGCGGCCGCATCAAGGAGTCGGAGTACCTGCTCCAGATGCGCGAGAAGCAGAAGGCGCGCTTCGCCTACGGCGTGCTGGAGAAGCAGTTCCGCCGCTACTACGAAGAGGCCGTGCGCAAGCAGGGCAAGACCGGTGAGGTTCTGCTGCAGATCCTCGAGTCGCGCCTCGACAACGTCGTGTACCGCGCCGGCTTCGCCTCGACCCGCCGCCAGGCGCGTCAGCTCGTCGTGCACGGCCACTTCCTGGTCAACGGCAAGAAGGTGAACATCCCCAGCTTCCGCGTGTCGGCCTACGACATCATCGACGTCAAGCCGAAGTCGCTGAACCTGGACGTGTTCATCATCGCCCGCGAGCTGCACCACGAGCGCGTCGTCCCGGCGTGGCTCACCGTGCGCCCGAACCGGATGCGGATCCTCGTCCACCAGCTGCCAACGCGCGAACAGATCACGGTCGACGTCAACGAGCAGCTGATCGTCGAGCTCTACTCCAAGTAGTAGAACAACCCGCACCCGACACCCGCCCCACGGCAACCAACGTTGCGAGGCGGTTCGGGACCAGCGGCCGGCCATAAGGCCGTGGATGGGCCTGGCCCCCTGCGGCGCGCACGCGCCGCAGGGTGGTTGGCCGTTGGCCGGCCGCTGGTCCCGAACCGCCGGACAGCACCACAGCTAGTAACACACTAGGTTTGAAGGGTTCGGCAACAGCCGGGCCCACTTTGACACCGTCAAATAGTGGGCGGTGGAAAGGAATGATTCATGCTCATCGCACAGCGCCCCACGCTGACCGAAGAGGTTGTCTCCGACAACCGTTCGCGTTTCGTCATCGAGCCCCTGGAGCCGGGCTTCGGCTACACGCTCGGTAACTCGATGCGCCGCACGCTGCTGTCGTCCATCCCGGGCGCGGCCGTGACCAGCATCAAGATCGAGGGCAACCAGCACGAGTTCACCACGCTTCCGGGCGTCGTCGAGGACGTCACCGAGATCATCCTCAACGTGAAGCAGCTCGTGCTCTCCTCCGAGGAGGACGAGCCCGTCGTCATGTACCTGCGCAAGGCCGGTGCCGGTGCGGTGACCGCCGCCGACATCGCCCCGCCCGCCGGCGTGGAGATCCACAACCCGGATCTGCACATCGCGACGCTGAACGCGACCGGCAAGCTCGACATGGAGCTGGTGGTCGAGCGTGGCCGCGGCTACGTGTCCGCCGCCCAGAACAAGAGCGTGGACTCCGAGATCGGCCGCATCCCGGTCGACTCGATCTACAGCCCGGTGCTGAAGGTCACCTACAAGGTGGAGGCCACCCGCGTCGAGCAGCGCACCGACTTCGATCGCCTGATCGTCGACGTGGAGACCAAGCCCGCCATCAGCCCGCGTGACGCGATGGCGTCCGCCGGCAAGACCCTGGTCGAGCTGTTCGGCCTGGCGCGCGAGCTCAACGTGGACGCCGAAGGCATCGAGATCGGCCCGTCGCCGGTCGACGAGCAGTACGCGGCCGATATGGCGCTTCCGGTGGAGGAGCTGAAGCTGACCATGCGCAGCTACAACTGCCTCAAGCGCGAAGGCATCCACACGGTGTCCGAGCTGGTTTCCCGCTCCGAGCAGGACCTTCTCGACATCCGCAACTTCGGCTCGAAGTCGATCGAGGAGGTCAAGCTGCGCCTCCACGAGATGGGCTTGTCCCTGAAGGATTCGGCGCCCGGCTTCGATCCGCTGGCCGCCCTCGGCAGCTACGACGACGAGGCCGACGACTTCGCCGCCGACAACGACCAGTTCTGATACCGCTTTAGGAGATAGTCATCATGCCCACGCCCACGAAGGGTCCCCGCCTCGGCGGAAGCCCGGCCCACGAGCGGATCATTCTGGCCAACCTCGCCAGCCAGCTCTTCGAGCACGGCCGGATCACCACCACCGAGGCCAAGGCCAAGCGCGTCCGTCCGCTGGCGGAGAAGCTGATCACCAAGGCCAAGCGCGGCGATCTGCACAACCGCCGGATCGTGCTGCGCACGATCACCGACAAGGGCGTCGTGCACGTCCTGTTCACCGAGATCGCGCCGAAGATGGCCGACCGTGACGGCGGCTACACCCGCATCACGAAGATCGGCAACCGTCAGGGCGACAACGCCCCGATGGCCGTGATCGAGATCGTCACCGAGACGGTCGAGGAGTCCCGCAAGGCGAAGGCCAAGGGCACCGGCGCGAAGGCGGCCAAGCCCGCCGCCAAGCCGGCTCCGAAGGCCGAGCCGGTCGCGGAGCCCGCGGTCGAGGAGGCGGCCCCGGAGGCCGCCGCTGCCGAGGCGAGCACCGAGGACGCCCAGGCCTGAGCCCTGGCGCCCTGAGCGCAGACAACGAAGAGGCCCGGTCCCCCTGTGGGGCCGGGCCTCTTCGTTGCGTTGTTCTGCGGTGGCACGTGGGTGTCGCTGGCGTGACCGTGGTGGCTCAAGCGACGCGGCGTCCGCTGAGGGCGGAGCTGAGGACAAAAGGATGCCCCGGACGGCCAAGGGGGGAGGAGTTCGGCCGTCCGGGGCATGTGGGGTGGGATCAGGCAGCGTGGCGGCAGCCCCAGGGCTGCAGGCCGCGCTTGGCGTAGAGCCGGTTCGCGACGGTGATCTGCTCGGCGCGGGAGGCCTGGTGCGGGTAGGCGGCGAAGTCGGTGCCGCCGACGGAGCGCCAGGTGCCCAGGTTGAACTGCAGGCCGCCGTAGTAGCCGTTGCCGGTGTTGATGTTCCAGCGGTTGCCGGACTCGCACTTGGCGATGCGGTCCCACATGTCGGCGCGGGACAGGTCCAGGGCCTTGCCGCTGGAGCTCGAGCCGGAGTTCTCGACCGGCGCCGGGGCGGCGTCCGTCTTCGGCTTCGACGTGGCAGGTGCCTTCGTGCGCTCGGTGGAGCGCGAGGTGGCCTGCCGCTCTTCGGTCTTGGGGGCTTCGGTCTTGGCGGCCTCGGTCTTGGTGCCGACCAGGATGACCTCGTTCACGGGCTCCTTGGTGACGGTCTGCGAGACGGTGTTGGTGGACTCGACGACGCCGTTGGCGGTGACGGTCTCGATGACGTCTTCGCGGGTACCTTGCTCGCCCTTGGTCTTGACCTTCTTCTCGCCCTTGTTCAGCGAGGAGTCTTTGACTTCGGTGCTGGTGAAGGCGAGCGGCACGACCGTCGTTTCCTGCGTGACGCTCACCCGGACGACCGACACCATGGTGGAGGCGTCGGCGGTGGCGTCGAGCTCGGGCATGACGCGGTCGGTCTCGGACAGCGTGATGTTGGCTGCCGCGAGGGCGGCGGCGACGGTGCCCGGCTCGGACAGCTGGGCGACGTGGATCGTGTTGTCGGCCCAGATGCGCACCGACGTCGTCGGCGCAGCGGACTGCGTGATCGGGGCGGGAGCGGGAGTGGCCTGACCTTGAGAGTAGGCGAGGGCAATGCCTGCCCCGCTGCCGAGCACGAGGGTGCTGGCGGCGATCGCCACGATCTTGGTTGAGAGGGGCACTACGAACTCCTGACGGTGTAACAACGACTTGCGTCATCAACTATCCGCTAAAGCTGAGAAAAACGCAAGCTGGCTCTCAGGCTTTCATCAGGAGAATTGTGAAGGATGCCCCGACGCGGACCGTCCCCGGCGTCCGTGACGGGGCACCGGGGACGGCGTGCGGGTGGGGCCGGATGCGCTCAGTAGGCGATCGCGGCGCCGCGGGCGGCGGCGAAGCGATCGGTGACGTTCGCCCAGTTCACCACGTTCCACCACGCCTTGACGTAGTCGCCCTTCACGTTCTTGTACTGCAGGTAGAAGGCGTGCTCCCACATGTCGAGCTGCAGGATCGGCAGCTGGCCCACCGGCAGGTTGCCCTGCTGGTCGAAGAGCTGGTTGATGTTGAGACGCTGACCCAGCGTGTCCCAGACCAGCATCGACCAGCCGGAGCCCTGGATGCCGTTGGCGACCTCGTTGAACTGGTTCTTGAAGCCGTCGAACGAGCCGAAGAACTCATCAATGGCCGCGCCCAACTCGCCGTCGGGCTCGCCACCGCCGTCGGGCGACATGTTCTTCCAGAACACCGAGTGGTTCAGGTGGCCGCCCAGGTGGAAGGCGAGGTCCTTCTCGAGCTTGTTGATGGCGGCGAAGTTGCCGGACTCGCGCGCCTCGGACAGCTTGTCCAGCGCGGTATTGGCGCCGGCCACGTAGGCGGCGTGGTGCTTGCTGTGGTGCAGCTCCATGATCTGCGCACTGATGTGCGGCTCCAGCGCGCCGTAGTCGTAGTCGAGCTCCGGAAGGGTGTACGTCATCGGGTCTTCCTCTCCGTCGGATGTGTCCGGTGCAACTGACACCGCCTCCACCCTATTCCCCGACGCGCCGCGGCCCAATGCCGAGGTGTCTCTCAGCGGGGAGCGAAGGCCGCGCGGCGGGCGGCCCGGCGGAGCACGTGCAGCAGCCCGGGGGCCAGGACAAGCAGCAGGACGACGGTGGTGAGGGCGCGTCCGAGGTTCCAGCCCATCGAGGTGGCCAGGTTGAACAGGGCGAAGGTGTGCAGGTTCTCCCACACCCCGGCATGGGGGTCGAAGGAGAACTGGGTGGCCGGGCCGATCCCGAACGGCCAGAACGCGAAGTCCATCAGCCAGCCGTAGACGAACGCGGAGACGAATCCCCACACCGAGAGCCAGGCGAGCTCACCGCGTCCGCTCACGCGCGGCAGCAGGCCGCCGCCCAGGCCGACGAAGCCGGCCGCGACCATCTGGTAGGGCAGCCAGGGGCCGACGCCCGCGGTGAGCAGGGCGGAGGCGAACAGGGTGACCGCGCCCTGGGCGAAGCCGAACCCGGGCCCGAACGCGCGCCCGCCGAGGACGAGCAGGAAGAAGATGGGCTCCATGCCCGCGGTGCCCGCGCCGAGCGGCCGCAGCACGGCGCCGACCGCGGACAGGACGCCGAGCAGGGCGAGACCCTTGACGTCCATCCCGTTGCCGGTCAGCTCCGAGACGACCACGGCGAGCACCACCGGCAGCACCAGCGCGAAGAGCAGTGGCGCCTGCATCGGGTCCACCGCGGAGTCCGGGCGCAGGAACAGCGGCCAGGCGAAGGCGAGCAGGCCGAGCACCGCCGCCAGCGCGAGCATGATTCGTGCCCGGACGCTGACCGCCGTCGCCGCGACGGAGGCGCCGGTCATGGTGTCATCACCCGGACCTCAGCCGGGATCAGCACCGGCACGGGCGCGAACACCTTGGCCGTCTGGGGGGCGAACGTCGGGGAGCTGACGCAGACCTGACGGGTGGGACCGTCGGCGATGATGTCGCCGTCGGCCATCACGATCGTGCGCTGGGTCGCCGTGGCCGCGAACTCGACATCGTGCGTGCTGACCACCACGGCGTGGCCGCGTGCTGCGAGCCCGGCGAGAATGACGGCCAAACGGTCCTTCATGGCGTAGTCGAGGCCGCGGGTGGGTTCGTCGAGAGCCAGGACGCCAGGGCTGGCCGCCAGCTGGATGGCCAGCACCAGGCTCAGCCGCTGCCCCTCGGAGAGATCGCGAGGGTCGGCGTCCGGGGCAAGATCGGCGCCCAGCTCGGCCAGCAGCGCGGCGGCGGTCCCGGCCGGACGCCCCGACTCGCGATCGGCCTGGGCGAGTTCATCGGCGACCCGCGGCAGGTAGAGCAGATCGGCCGCCGTCTGCGGGACGAGGCTGATCAGGGCGCGGGCCGCCGCGGCCGGCAGCGGCCGCGGGTCGGTTCCGTCGACGGTGACGGTGCCGGTGCTCGGCGTCCCCCCTTGCATCGCCCACAACAGTGACGACTTGCCGGCGCCGTTGCGGCCCATCAGGCAGGTCACCTCGCCGCCGTGCAGATCCAGACTCACGCCGTTGACGGCCACCGTCGCGCCGTAGGCGACCCGCAGGTGGTCCAGGTGGGCGCGGACGGGACCGGCCGAGACCGGCTTCTCGGTGGGAGCGGCCACGGTGAGGCGCTCGCGCTGGGCGCGGCGGCGGGCGTCCCGGACCGACGCGGGGACGGCGTCCCAGCCCAGCACGGAGGAGAGCTGGGCCAGCGGGGGCCGGACGTCGCAGTCGAGCAGCACCTGGGCGGGCGGCCCGACCACGGCGTCGCGGCGTCCGCTGGGCAGCCACACCAGCGTGTCGGCCTGGTGCAGCACCCGTTCGAGGCGGTGTTCGGCCAGCACCACGGTGAGGCCGACCTCGTGGACGAGGGTGGTGATCGCCGACAGCACGTCTTGTGCGGCGGTGGGGTCGAGTGCCGAGGTGGGCTCGTCGAGCACGAGCACCCGGGGCTGGGCGGCGAGCACGGCCGCGATGGCGACCCGCTGCTGCTGGCCGCCGGACAGGTCGGCCAGCGGCCGGGCGCGCAGTTCGGCGATGCCCATCAGGTCGAGGGTCTCCTCGACCCGCTTGCGCATGGCGTCCGGGTCGACGCCCAGCTGCTCCATGCCGTAGGCGATCTCGTCGGCGACGGTGTCGGTGACGAATCCGGCCAGCGGATCCTGGCCCACCCAGCCGACCACGTCGGCCAGATCGCGCGGCCGGTGGGTGCGGGTGGAGCGGCCGTCCACGGTCACCTCGCCGGTCATCAGGCCGCCGGTGAAGTGCGGCACCAGGCCGTTGATGGCGCCGAGCAGCGTCGACTTGCCGGTGCCGGTCCGTCCTACCACGACGGCCAGATCACCCTCCTCGAGGGTGAAGCTGACCTGTTCCAGCGTGGGCGCGGTGGCGCCGGCGTAGCTGAGGCTGACGTCGTCGAAGTGGATCATGAGGTCCTCCTGCCGGGTGCTCCGGGGGCCGGGGTCAGCGCCAGCGGTGCCAGCACCATGGCCAGCACCGGGATCATCGCGGGGTGCAGGGCCGGCCACACCAGCGGGTCGAACGAGGGATTGAAGGCGTCGAACAGCCCCGGCAGCGCGCCGCCATTCGCCAAGGCGGGAGTGGCCAGCGCGCCGGCCCCGCACAGCGCGAGCGCGGTGTCGCGGGCTGTCCAGGGTTGCCGGCGGTAGCGGGTGACGCCCAGCGCGCGCCCCGACCGCCGCAGGCCGAGCACGGTGCCGATCACGCCCGCGACCAGCATCCCGGCACCCCACCCGGTGAACTCGGGGGCGCCGAGCAGCACGAAGACGCCGAGCGTGGCGAGCAGCGCGGTGAACACCAGGCCGGCCGTGAGCCAGGCCGAGGGGCGCGCAATGCCGCGGGTGCGGCCGAAGCCGCGGGCCTCCATGCCGGCGGCCAGGCGCAGGGAACGGTCGATGGCGTCCGCGAGTACGGGAATGACGACCGCTGATACAGCGTGCCAACCGGTGGAGGCGCCGCCGCGGAGCCGGCGGGCGCGCCGAACCCGCTGGGTGGATTCGATCAGCTGCGGCGCGACCGACAACGCGACCACGACCGCGACGGAGGCCTCATACAGCGCCGCGGGGACGCTCCGTAGCGCCTGTTTGGGGTTGGCCAGGCTGTTGGCCGCGCCGAGGCACAGCAGCATCACCGCGAGGCGCAGCGCGTCGTACACCGCCCAGGCGACGCCCTCGGCGGTCACCTGCCCGCCCAGCCTGATCCCGGCGGCCCACGCAGGCAGCTTGATCTCGGGCAGGGTGAGGATCACGGTGCTGCCCAGACCGCCGCCGAGCAGCACCTGGAAGAACAAGCGGATGCCGATGATGATGCCGGCGAGTATGAAGTAGGCCGACACCGAGCGCGCCCAGGGCGCGTCCGTACGGCGGAGCAGGATGACCGCGACCACGGCGAGGGCGACCAGGACGTTCAGCAGCGGGTTGGTGGTCATCGAGGTGGCGGTCGCCACGCCGAGGGCCCACGCCCACCACGCCCAGGGGTGCATGGGATCAGGCGCCGCGCCGCTTGACGAACCACCATCCGCCGAGCGCGGCGCCGCCGGCGACCAGGACGCCCACGGTGACCAGGACGCCGGTGGGGCCGCCGTCTTGGGTGGCGAGCGTCGGCTCAGCCGCGGGTGCGGCGGAGGTCTCCGGGCCAGGCTCGGGGGAGGGCGTCGCCTCGTCGATCGGCTCAGCGGACGGCTCAGGGGTGGCGGACGCCTCGGCTACCGGCGCCGACGGCTCTGCGCCGGTGCTGGCTGAGGCCTGGGGGCGCGGCGCGTCCGGCGCCTTCGTGCCCGGCGCCGGCGCTTGGGCGGCACGGTTCGAGGTGCCGGACGAACCGCCGGAGGGCGGTTGCGGCGCGGGCGCCTGCGTGTTCGGTCGTGACGGTGTGGTCGGCTTCGTCTGGGTGGGGGGCTGGGTGGGCTCGGACGGCTTCGCCTTCACCGTCGGCGGGCTCGGTGGGCGCTGCGAGCCGTTGCCGAACGCCCACCCTTCGGCGTCGCCCTGCTTGGGTTTGCGGTTGGTGTAGCCGAGCTGGGCGTAGGTCCACGGGCCCCAGGTGCCGTCGGCGTTTCGGCTGGCGTGCCAGTAGGACCAGTAGGCGTCCACCGTGATCACGCAGGTGGAGGGGGAACCGTTGATCTGGCACAGGAAGCCAGGTGTCTTGTCCCGCACGGTGAAGCCCGCGCTCTGCAATGCCTGCTTGCCGGTTCCGTGCGCGGTGGCGCACGCGGTGCCCTGTCCGGCCACGACGACCCACACGCCCGCGCAGGACGTGTCGGCGAGCGCGGGCGCCGCGACGGCGGAGGCCGGGACGAGCCCCGCCGTCGCGAGCAGGGCGGCCGCGAGTCCGGCCGCGATGCGGGCGATCAGCCTCATCGCGTCGCGCGGCGGCGGACGATCAGCAGCACCGCACCCGCCAGGACCAGCGCGCTGGCCGCCGCGACGAACCACGGATCGGTCGCCGTTCCGGTCTGCGGTAGCGTGCCGCCGTTGTGGCCGGGGACGGGAGCGGCGGTGGCGCTGGGCGAGGGGAGCGGGGCGGCGGTCGGCGTGGGCGCCGGGGTGGCGGTGGCCGTGGGCGTGACCGACGGGGCGGGGGACGGCGTCGCGGTGGCGCTCGGGCTCGGCGTCGCGCTGGGCGACGGGGTCGTGCTGGGTGAGGGGGTCGCGGTGGCGGACGGGGTCGGGCCGACCGCCAGGTCCCACGCGACGTCGAGGTAGGAAACCTCGGCGAGCAGCAGGACGGCCTGGGTCGTGGCCATGGTGTCCGGGCTGTCGCCGTTGAGGAACGCACCGGAGGCGGTCTGCTGGGACAGCAGGAACGCCACGGCGGCGTCCATGTCGAACCCGGCGGTGGCCAGCGCCGATCCGAGGATCGCGGTGGAGTTCACCGGGTTGTATCCGGCCCAGGAGCCGTTCGCGGCCTGATGGTCCGCGGCCCACGCGGCCGCGGCTTCCGCTTCGTCGCCGATCTCGCCGGCCGCCAGCAGGGCGAGCAGGCCCATGCCGGTGTTGTCGGCGTCCGGCACGACCGGCTGGCCGTTCCAGTCGAGCTCATCCAGCGTCGCCTCGAAGCCGCCGGTCTCGTCTTGGAACTGCAGCACGTAGTCCAGCAGCGGGGCGGGCACCTCGACGCCGGCCCGCGCCAGCGCGATGGCGGCGAAACCGGAGTTGAACGGCCCCGGCCAGGCGCCGATGCTGCCGTCGGCCTCGATGCCGTCGCGTACCGCGTTGATCAGGTCGATCCCGGGCAGGAAGGTGCGCGGGTTCTCCCCGACCGCCGACAGCGCGACCGCGAGCTTGGCGGCGGCCTCCGGCGTGCCCTCCACGTAGTCAGGGCCGGTGGTCTTCAGCGAGGTGAGGAGCGCGGCGACCTCGTCGGCCGTCGACGGGTCCTGTGCGGCGGCGAAGGCGATCAGCATGTCGGACGCCGACGACGCGAACTCGAACGCGTCCTGCATCTGCGCGGGCTGCGCGAGCCAGCGCGCCGCCTTCTGCGCGGCGGTGACATCGGCGGCGCGGGCCGGGACGGCGACGGCGGTGAGTGCGAGCAGGACTGTGACGAGCGCCGTCACGAACGGCCTGAGCAGGCGAGACATGGTGGTCCTCACGGAGGCGGCGAATGGTCAGGCCGCATCCTAACCTTTCGGTCCCGGGAACGAGCAACCGGGGCGCACGCAGGTACGCCCCGGTTGGGTTGTTGGATGATGGCCGGCTCTTAGGTTCCGGCCTTTGTCGAGATCGTGTCAGGGTTACCCATATTCACTCCTCTCCGCGACGGTCCAACCGCCGCTCCGATGGCCCTACGGTAAACCGGTCTGGCTCACGACTCAAGGGGTGCGACCTCAAAAACTCGGAAGCCTTTCGCCGAGGCGGTCCGATCGCAGCGGTAACCCTGGCCGATCAGCCAGCGCTGCAGTGAGTCGGCGCCGAGATGCCGGCCCACCACCAGGCGGGCCACGCCGCCGGGCGCCAGCCGCGGCAGCCAGCGCAGCAGCAGGTCGTGCAGCGCCTGTTTCCCGATCCGGATGGGCGGGTTGGACCAGATCTCGTCGTAGCGGACGCCGTCGGCCACCTCGTCGGGCAGGCAGGCGCTCACCCGGTCGCCGACGCCGAGCGCGGCGGCGTTGCGCGCGGTCAGGTCGAGGGCGCGTGCGTTGACGTCGACCGCGTCGACGTGCGCCTGCGGGGCCGCCGAGGCCAGCGCGATCGCCAGGACGCCGAACCCGCAGCCCAGATCGAGCATCCGCCGCGAACCCGCGCGCGGAGTGTGCGCGCGCAAGAGCACCGCGGTGCCCTGGTCGAGCCCCTCGCCGCTGAAAACGCCCGCGGCGGTGGTGAAGGTCCACTCGGTGTCCCAGAACCGCGCCTGCACCTGGCGCTCGCGCCCGGGACCCGACGGAGTCTCGAAGTAGTGGGTCATCGCGGTCGGTCCTCCTGCTGTGCCGGATCTGTGGGCGCCGGTTCGTCGCGGCGGGCCCGGGCGGCGCGCGCCCGTGCCGCGAGGTCGGTGTCGGCCGGGTAGCCCACCTCTTCGAGCACCAGGCCGTGCGGGGGCAGCACGGTCACCTCGCCCGCCCGCGCGGGCCGGTCGATCAATCCCGCGAACCAGGCCGCGTCGCGGCGTCCAGTGCCGACGTCGACCAGCGCCCCCACCACCGAGCGCACCATCGAGTGGCAGAAGGCGTCCGCGCGCAGGGTCACCTCGAGCAGGCCTGAGGGGGCCCGCTCGGCGCGGCACTCCAGCATCTCGCGAATCGTGGTCGCGCCCTCGCGCTGCTTGCAGAACGCGCCGAAGTCGTGCAGCCCGACCAGGCTGCTCGCGGCGGCATGGGTCGCGGCCACGTCGAGTGCGCCGCGCACCCGCACGGCCAGATGCCGCTCCAGCGGGTCGGGGGAGCGGTCGCACAACCGGAAGACGTAGCGGCGCCAGATCGCGGCGAACCGTGCGTCGAACCCGTCGGGCGCCACGCTGACCGCGTGCACGACGACATCGCCGGGCAGCACCCGGCCCAGCCGCCGGAGCAGTTCCGGGGCGAGATCCTCATCAGGCAGATCCAGATGCGCCACCTGCCCGCGGGCGTGCACGCCGGCGTCCGTGCGGCCCGCGACGGTCAGTTCGGCGGGGGCGCCCAGGCGCAGCACGGTGGTGATCCAGTGCTCCAGGACGCCTTGCACGGTGCGCAGTCCGTCCTGGCGGGCCCAGCCGTGGAAGGCGGCGCCGTCGTAGGCCAGATCGATCCGGTAGCGCGTCGTCACAGCGCGGCCTCGCCGTGGGCGTCCGGTCGCGGCGTGCGGTGCAGCAGGTCACCGACGGTGGGGGCGTCCCCGTTCGCGGTGGGCGTGCGCTGGTAGGTGAGGTCGAAGACGCTCCGGCCGGCGGCCAGGCCGCGAGCCTCGTACTTGGTCACCGGGCGCTCGGCCCAGCGTGGTGCCCAGCCTCCGTGCACGTTCTGCAGGCCGGGCGCGCCATCGAGCACCTCGCGCATCGCCAGGGCGTAGTCCTCCCAGTCGGTCGCCAGCCGCCACAGCCCGCCCGGGCGCAGCTTGGCGGCGACCAGGGCCGCGAACTCGGGACTGACCAGCCGGCGCTTGTGGTGGCGTGCCTTGTGCCAGGGATCGGGGAAGAACGTCCACACCTGCTCCAGTGCGGAATCCGCGAACAGATGCTTCAGGCCTTCGGCGCCGTTGGCCTTGACGATCCGGACGTTGCCGACCTCGTGCCGGGCGATCCGCGACATCGTCGAGGCGATCGCGGGGGCGAACACCTCGAAGGCCACCACGTTGGCGTCCGGGTGCCGCAGCGCGAGCGCGACCAGCGCCTCACCGCGTCCGGAACCGATCTCGACCATCAGCGGCGCCTCGCGCCCGAACGCGGACGCCCAGTCGATCCGGGCGTCCGGGTGCACGGACGTGTCCAGGCCGCGGGAGGGCACCGGGATCAGCAGCCGGTCGGCGTGGGCCGCCCAGGCCTTCTCCTGCGAGGGGTTCATCCGCTCGGAGCGGCGCACATAGGACACCACTTCGCGGTGGACGCGCAAGGATCGATCAGGCACCCGAACATGCTAGCGGGGCGCGGGTACAGTGAGAGACGAGCGCCCGGTGGGCGCCCGTCGACGAAGGGAGACATCCGTGTTGCGCGCAATCCTCAACATCGTGTGGCTGGTCACCGGAGGAATCTGGTTGTCCCTGGGCTACTTCCTCTTCGGCCTGCTGGCCTGCCTGCTCATCGTGACGATCCCGGTCGGCGTCGCCTCCTTCCGGATGGCCTCGTTCGCGCTGTGGCCGTTCGGCAAGACCGTGGTCAACAAGCCGGGCGCGGGCGCCGGATCGGCGATCATGAACGCGCTGTGGTTCGTCATTGGCGGCCTGTGGCTCGCGATCGGGCACCTGACCACCGCAGCCGCGCAGGCGGTCACCATCATCGGCATCCCGCTGGCCATCGCCAACGTGAAGATGATCCCGGTGACCTGTTTCCCGTTCGGCAAGCAGATCGTGGATTCGGACGCGATTCCCGCCGGGACGCGCCCGGTCTTCACGCTCTGAGTTGAAACGGTGCGCGTCGCCGCGAGGACCCCTTATTGTTCTCAGCATGCGCACAGACGGCGAGGACGGGGCAGCGGCCCTGTGGTTTGCCGCCTTCACGGCCCGGCTACGGGCGGCGCTGCCTGAGTGGCTCAAGGCGCTGCTGCCGGTGACCTTCATCGGCTACGCCATGATCAACGGCAGCGCCTTCGTGCTCGACATGGGCTTCTTGACCCTGATCGGGCACTTCTGGGATCTGCCGTACCCCATCGCCTTCTCGATGGGGTACGCCCTCGCGTCGGTGTACGCGTTCATCCTGAACCGGTGGCTCAACTTCCGTGAGCACGGCGACCTGGGCAAGCAGACCTCGAAGTACACCTTCGTCATCGTCAGCAACTACCTGATCTGGATCGTCGGCTTCGGCTCGCTGCTGGACTGGTTCGGCGTCCAGTTGCAGGTGGCCCGGGTCACCGCCGCCTGCCTGGAGGGCGTCTACATCTACCTGATGCTGCGGTTCTGGGTGTTCCCGCGGCACACCTTGGACGCCGACGGCGTCGACGACGGCGTGCTGCCCGGCCCGCCTGGGCCCGAGGACGCCGATGCCGGCGCCCCCGAGGGAGCGCCGGCATCGTGATCCTGCGGCCGTGAGGCTCAGGCCTTCTTGGTGAAGGGCTCCACCAGGTTGGCCGGCAGCAGCTCGTAGCCGTGGAACGCCCGGCTGAAGCTGCCGGTGCCGTGGGCGATGCCGCGCAGATCGATCGCGTAGCGCGCCAGCTCCAGCTGGGGCACCAGCGCCTTGATGATCACCTTGCGGCCGTCGGTGTCGGTGCCGAGGAGCTGCCCGCGGCGTCCGGACATGTCGGTCATCACCGCGCCCATGTACTCCTCGCCGACGGCCACCGTGACCAGGTCGAGCGGCTCCAGCAGGGCCACGTTCTTGCCGACCTGCGCGGCCTCCTTCAGCGCCGCACCGGCCGCCATCTGGAAGGCCATGTCGGACGAATCCACCGAGTGGGCCTTGCCGTCGTACAGGGTCACCCGCACATCGACCATCGGGAACCCGGCGATCACGCCGCGCTCGAGTTGGGCCTTGGCGCCCTTCTCGACCGAGGGGATGAACTGCCGCGGCACCGCACCGCCCACCACCTTGTCGACGAACTCGAAGCCCGCGCCGCGCTCCAGCGGCTCGACCTCGATGTTGACCACGGCGTACTGGCCGTGCCCGCCGGACTGCTTGACGTGGCGGCCGAGCGCGGTGGCCTTGGCGGTGAACGTCTCGCGCAGCGCGATCTTCACCGGCTCCTGCTCGACGTTCACGCCGTAGCGGTTGCGCAAGCGGGCCAGCAGCAGGTCGGCGTGCGCCTGGCCGGTGGTCCACAGCACCAGCTGATCGGACGCCCCGCGCGCCAGCCGGACGGTGGCGTCCTCGACCGCGAGCCGCTGCAGGGCACCGGCGAGCTTGTCCTCGTCGTTGCGGGTGGCGGCCTTGATCGCCAGCGGCAGCAGCGCCTGCGGCGTCTTCCAGTTGCCGACCACGACCACGTGATCGCGCGAGGACAGCGTGTCGCCGGTTTCGGCGGTGGTCAGCTTGGGCAGCATCACGATCTCACCGGCGATGGCGGAGGTCTTCGGCTTCAACTCGGTGCCGTGCGCCTGCTGGATCTGGCCGATGCGTTCCTCGTTGTCGTGGTCGGGATGAGCCTCGTCTTCCTCGGCGAGGAAGAACGAGCGGTGGCCCGACAGGTGCACCACGTCATCGGTACGCAGGGTGCCCGAGAAGATGCGCACCATCGACAGCCGGCCCGCGAACGGGTCGGTCGTGGTGCGGATCACCTGGGCGCACAGGGGAGCCGACGGGTCGGAGGGGGCGGGGCCGGCCTCGTCGCCGTTGAGCTTCACCATGACCGGGTTGGGGTGCAGGCTCGGGGTGGGGAAGCCGTGCTCGATCAGGCTGAGCAGCTCGTCGGTGCCCAGGCCGCTGGACTGGATGACGGGCACCACCGGGAACAGGTTGGCGCCCGCGGTGGCCTTCATCAGGTCGTCGAGCAGGTAGGAGCGCCCGGGATCGGTGCCCTCGAGGTAGGAGTCCATCAAGGCGTCGTCCTCGGCCTCCTGGATCAGCGCCTCGATCAGCGGGCCGCGGTGCAGCTCGACGAGGTCGTCGTGGCTGCCGTCGCCCTCGTGCAGCACCGGCTCACCGCCGCCGGAGTAGTCGCGGAAGCGCCGCGACAGGACGCCGACGGTGCCGTGGATGCCCGCGCCCTCGCCGACGGGGACGTGGACCGGAAGGACGCCCTCGCCGAACTTCTGCTTCAACTCCTCCACCACCGTGTCGAAGTCGGAGTGCGCGGCGTCCAGCTTGGTCAGCGCGATCACCCGGGGGAGGTTCGCCTCGGCGCATTCCTCCCACAGTGCTTGGGCCGCGCCGTCGATGCCGTCGGCGGCGCTCACCACGAAGATCGCGGCGTCCGCGGCGCGGATACCCGCCCGGAGCTCGCCGACGAAGTCGGGATGACCGGGCGCGTCGAGGAGGTTCACGAAGACGTCGCCGGTAACCAGCGACGCGAGATAGAGCTGGGAAAGACGCTCGGCGTCGTCCTTCTCGCCCCTGTAGCCGGCGACGCGCGCACGCAGCAACTGCTCGAACAGCGAGGTCTTCCCTGACCCCGCGTTGCCGATCAGCACCACGTTGCGGACATCGTCCGGATTGTTCACCTGGACCAGTGCAGTGTTCACCTTTGAACTCATGGCCCAACCCTGCCACGCGCCGGGTTCGCATGTGCGGTTTGAGCCTGTTTTTGACCCCTGCGTTGCCCCGGGGTAATCTGAACCGCTGTTGCGCTGGAGTGCGCCCTTGTGGTGACCCGCGCCGACGCTCACGTTTTGTTCAGCTCTGAATGGAAGATGGTCCACGACCGTGTCTACGTACAGCCCCAAGCCTGGCGAGATCACCAGGAACTGGCATGTGATTGATGCCTCCGATGTCGTGCTGGGTCGCCTCGCCGTGACCGCCGCGACGCTCCTGCGTGGCAAGCACAAGCCGGTGTTCGCGCCGCACGTCGACACCGGCGACTTCGTCGTGGTCGTCAACGCCTCCAAGATCGCGCTCACCGGCAACAAGGCCACCACCAAGATGGCCTACCGCCACTCCGGCCGTCCGGGCGGCCTGCGCGCCGTCTCCTACGGTGACCTGCTGGCCACCGACCCGCGCAAGGCCGTCGAGGCCGCCGTGTGGGGCATGCTGCCGAAGAACAAGCTGAGCCGCCAGCAGCTCAAGAAGCTCAAGGTCTACGCCGGCCCCGAGCACCCGCACGCCGCGCAGCAGCCGCAGGCGTACGAGATCACCCAGATCGCCCAGTGACACGACAGGGAAGCACCGTGACCGACACCACCAACGAAGAAGTCCTCGCTGAGATCACGCCGTTCACCGACGAGGCTGACCGCGAGATCGCCTACCGCTCCGAGGGCACCGCGTCCTCGGCGGCGCCGGGCGTCCGCCCCGCCGTCGTCGCGCCGGGCGCCGCGACCGGCCGCCGCAAGGAAGCCGTCGCCCGCGTGCGCATGGTGCCGGGCTCGGGCCAGTTCACCATCAACGGCCGCACGCTCGAGGAGTACTTCCCGAACAAGCTGCACCAGCAGACGGTCAACGAGCCGTTCGTGACCGCGGCTGTCGAGGGCTCCTACGACGTCGTCGCGAAGATCGTCGGCGGCGGTGTGACCGGCCAGGCCGGTGCGCTGCGCCTGGCGATCGCCCGCGCGCTGAACGCCGTGGACGCCGAGGCCAGCCGCCCCGCGCTGAAGAAGGCCGGGCTGCTCACCCGCGACGCCCGCGTCAAGGAGCGCAAGAAGGCCGGTCTCAAGAAGGCCCGCAAGGCGCCTCAGTACAGCAAGCGCTGACGCCGATGCCGCGGCTCTTCGGTACAGACGGGGTCCGGGGCAAGGCCAATGTGGATCTCACCGCGGAGCTCGCGCTCGAGCTCTCGGTGGCGGCCGCGCACGTGCTCGGCGAGTCCGGGCTCTTCGAGGGTCACCGTCCGGTGGCCCTCGTTGCGCGTGATCCCCGGGCCTCCGGCGAGTTCCTCGAGGCGGCCGTGGTGGCCGGCCTCGCCTCCGCGGGCGTGGATGTCGTCCGGGTCGGCATCGCGCCCACCCCGGCGGCGGCGTTCCTGGTCAACGCGCTGGACGCCGACCTCGGCGTCATGCTGTCCGCCTCGCACAACCCGATGCCCGACAACGGCATCAAGTTCTTCGCTCGTGGCGGCGTCAAGCTCGACGACGCCCTGGAGGAGATGATCGAGGCCCAGCTGGAGGCCGAGTGGAAGCGCCCGGTGGGCGCCTCGGTGGGGCGCGTCAGCGACGATCCCGCCGCGGTCGAGTCCTATGTGGCGCACTTGGTGCGCTCGCTGGGCTCCCACGGCAGCCTGGCCGTCCTCAAGGTCGTGCTCGACTGTGCCCACGGCGCCGCCTTCATGACCGCCCCTGCGGCGTTCGAGGCTCAGGGTGCCGAGGTGATCACCATCAACGCCGCCCCGACCGGTCTCAACATCAACGAGAACGCGGGTTCGACGCACATGGAGGGCCTGCAAGCTGCCGTGAAGCACTACGGTGCGGACGCCGGCTTCGCCTTCGATGGGGACGCCGACCGCTGCCTCGCCGTGGACGCCGAGGGCAACCTCGTCGACGGCGACCAGATCCTGGCGATCCTGGCGCTGGCGCTGAAGGACTCGGGTGCGCTGCGCTCCGACACCGTGGTGGCGACCGTGATGAGCAACCTCGGTTTCCTGCAGGCGATGGAACGCCACGGCGTCCGGGTCGACCAGACCAAGGTGGGCGACCGCTACGTGCTGGAGTCGATGAACGCTAACGGCTTCACTCTCGGTGGCGAGCAGTCCGGCCACGTGATCATGAGCGAGTTCGCGACCACCGGCGACGGCGTCCTCACCGCGCTGCACGTCGCGGCGCAGATGGTGACCACCGGACGGTCGCTGGCCGATCTGGCCGGCGTGATGCGCCGGCTGCCTCAGGTGATGATCAACGTCAGCGGCGTCAACAAGGCGCGGGCGGGCATCGACCCGGTGGTCCAGTCCGCCGTGACGGCGGCCAGCCGCGAGCTGGCCGGCACCGGACGCGTCCTGCTGCGCCCTTCGGGCACCGAGCCGTTGGTCCGGGTGATGGTGGAGGCGTCCACGGCCGAGGAGGCCGGCGAGGTCGCGCAGCGTCTCGCCGACGTCGTGCGGGATCGCCTGACCCTGTGAGCGGCGTGGCCCCGGCCCGGACGGCGGGCACCGGTCTGGTTCTGGCGGTTGCCGTGGCCTCGTTCGTGTTCGCCAGTTCGCTGGTCGCGGTGCTGCCCGCCTTCCGGTTCGAGTCGCAGTTCCCGGCGCTGCTGCCGCTGTTCGCCCCGGCGGCCGCCGCCGGCATCGGGCCGGTCCTGGCCGCCGCGCGCGCCGTGGCGGGCCCGTGGCGGGCCGTCCACGGCCCGGTGTTTCTGCTTCCCTACGCGTTGGTGCTGGTGTGGGGGGCCGCAGTTCCCGCGTCGCCGTTGCCCTGGTGGGTGGCGCTGGTGGCGTCGGTATCGGTAGCGGCGCCGTTCTTCGTGATCGCGCTCCGCGAGCGTGCACTGCTCGGATTCCCGGCCCACGCCGAGCCCGACGCCTCCAGCCGGCGGGGCACCGTCCTGATCGGGCTGGCGCTGCTGCTGCTGGTCTACGCGGTCGCCGGCCCACCGCTGATCGGCCCGGTGTCCGGCGCGCTGCTGGCCGTGGTGCTGGCGATCGCGGCGCTGCTGCCGTCCGGGCTGGCGCGCGCGTCCCAGACCTGGGGGACCGGGTCCTGGCTGGCGTTGCTGTGGGGCGCGCTGGTCGTCTGGGCCAGCGCCGTGGTGCACGGCCTGACCAGCGTTTTCGCGCAGCCCTGGGTGCTGGCGGGGGTGATGGTGCTCGCCGGCCTGCCGTTGCTCGCCGTCCAGTCGGCGACCGGACGGCGTCTGGGCTGAGGCGTCCGGTCAGGTCTTGCGGATCCTGATCCACTCGATGTCGTGCTGCGCGTCCTTGCGCAGGATGGCGGTCGCCCGGCCGCGGGTCGGCAGGATGTTCTCGACCAGGTTGGGCCGGTTGATGGTGTCCCACACCTGCTCGGCGTAGGCGAGCGCCGCGTCGGCGTCCAGGCTCGCATAGCGGGTGAAGTAGGAGCGCGGGTCGGTGAAGGCGGTTTCGCGCAGGCGCATGAACCGGGTCAGGTACCACGACCGCAGGTCGTTCTCGTCGGCGTCCACGTAGACGGAGAAGTCGAAGAAGTCGCTGACGGCCAGCGACAGGCTGCCGTCCTGACGCGCCCGGGCCGGCTGCAGCACATTGAGTCCCTCGACGATCAGGATGTCGGGCCGGTGCACCACCACGCGCTCGCCGGGGACGATGTCGTAGACCAGATGGCTGTACACCGGGGCGCTGACCTCCTCGATGCCGGACTTCACGTCCATCACGAACCGCAGCAACGCCTGCCGGTCGTAGCTTTCCGGGAATCCCTTGCGCTGCATCAGTCCGCGGCGTTCCAGTTCGGCGTTGGGCAGCAGGAAGCCGTCGGTGGTGACCAGGCTGACCCGGGGGCGTCCGGGAAGCTGCGCGAGCAGGGCCTCCAGCAGTCGCGAGGTGGTCGACTTGCCCACCGCCACCGAACCGGCGACACCGATCACGAACGGGGTGCGTCGCTCGGACAGGCCCAGGTACTCGTGCGTGCTGCGATACAGGTGGCCGGTGTGCATCACGTACAGGTTGATCAACTCGGCCAGCGGCAGGTACACCTGCTCGACGGTGCTCATGTCGATGAAGTCGGCGCGGCTGCGCGCCCGGCGCAGCGCCTCCTCGGTGAGTTGCAGCGGCATCTGCCCGGCGAGATCCGCCCACATGCGCCGGTCGGCGAGCACGTAGGGCCCGTACTCGTCCAGCCCGGACGAGGAACGGGTGGGCATGCCGGTGGGCGATAGGCTGAAGACCATGTGCGGAATTATCGGGTATGTCGGGCCGCAGGGCGCCCAGAAGGTTCTCGTGGACGCCTTGCGTCGGATGGAATACCGAGGATACGACTCGGCGGGCATCGCCTTGGTGTCGGACGGATCCCTCGTCTCGGCGAAAAAGGCGGGCAAGCTGGCCAATCTCGAGGACGAGCTGACGGCCTCCCCGATCGCCGACGCGCACCTGGGCATCGGGCACACCCGGTGGGCGACCCATGGCGCGCCGACGGACGCCAACGCGCACCCGCACCTGTCGGCGGATCGTCGTGTCGCGCTGATCCACAACGGCATCATCGAGAACTTCGCGACGCTGCGCGCCGAGCTCGAGGCCGAGGGGATCACGTTCGTCTCGGAAACGGACTCGGAGGTGGCCGCACAGCTGGTCGGCCGTGAGGTCACCGCTGGAGCGGGGCTGGCCGACGCCATGCGCACCGTCGCCCGCCGCCTGGAGGGCGCCTTCACCCTGGTCGCGATCGACGCGCACAACCCGGACCTGCTGGTCGCCGCCCGCCGCAACAGCCCGCTGGTGGTCGGCGTCGGTGACGGCGAGATGTTCGTCGCCTCCGATGTGGCCGCGTTCATCGAGCACACCCGCGAGGCCGTCGAGATGGGCCAGGACGAGGTGGTCGAGGTGACCGCCGGCGGCTACCGGGTGACCGACCTGGACGGCAACCAGACCCAGGGCAAGCCGTACCACGTGGACTGGGATCTGTCGGCGGCCGAAAAGGGCGGCTACGACTGGTTCATGCGCAAGGAGATCTACGAGCAGCCGCAGGCGGTCGCCGAGACCCTGCTGGGCCGCTTCGATGCCGACCGCCGCCTCACCCTCGATGAGATCCGGATCTCGGAGGCGGAGTTGCGCACCATCGACAAGATCGTCATCGTCGCCTGCGGCACCGCCTTCTACGCCGGCCTGGTCGCCAAGTACGCCATCGAGCACTGGACCCGGATCCCTTGTGAGGTCGAGATCGCCTCCGAGTTCCGCTACCGCGACCCGATCATCACCGCCCGCACCCTGGTCGTCACGATCTCGCAGTCGGGGGAGACCGCCGACACGCTGATGGCCGTGCGGCACGCCCGCGAGCAGGGCGCCAAGGTGATCGCGATCTGCAACACGAACGGCTCGACGATTCCGCGCGAGTCGGACGCCGTCCTCTACACGCACGCCGGTCCCGAGATCGGGGTCGCGTCCACCAAGGGCTTCCTGACCCAGGTCGCGGCCTGCTACCTGCTCGGTCTCTACCTGGCGCAGGTGCGTGGCACCAAGTACGGCGACGAGATCGCCGCGGTGATGGCGGAGCTGGAGTCGATGCCCGGCAAGATCCAACAGGTGCTCGACGGCACCGACGCGATCGTGGAGCTCGCCCGTGGGATGGCCGACCGGGGCTCCTTCCTGTTCTTGGGCCGCCATGTGGGCTACCCGGTGGCGCTCGAGGGTGCGCTGAAGCTGAAGGAGATCGCCTACCTGCACGCCGAGGGCTTCCCGGCCGGCGAACTCAAGCACGGGCCCATCGCCCTGGTCGACGAAGGCATCCCGGTATTCGTGATCGTGCCGCCGCAGGGCCGCGATCAGCTGCACGACAAGGTGATCTCCAATATCCAAGAGGTCCGGGCCCGCGGGGCCCACACCGTCGTCCTGGTCGAGGAAGGCGATACCGAGGTGGCGCCGTACGCGGACGTGCTGATCGAGTTGCCGCGCGCCTCGACGCTGCTGCAGCCGTTGCTGGCCACGGTGCCGTTGCAGATCTTCGCCTGCGAGGTGGCGACCGTGCTCGGTCACGACGTCGACCAGCCCCGCAACCTGGCCAAGTCCGTCACCGTCGAGTGAGCTAGATGATCCTCGGTATCGGAGTCGACGTCTGCTCGATCGAGCGGATCAAGGACGCCTGCGGGCGTCCCGGATTCACCGACCGGGTGTTCACCCTCTCGGAGCAGCCGGCCAGCGAGCAGACGCTGGCCGGTCGCTTCGCGGCCAAGGAGGCGCTCGCCAAGGCGCTCGGCGCCCCCGCGGGGCTGCGCTGGAGCGACTGCGAGGTGCTCAGCGACGAGACGGGGCGTCCGTCGTTGGTGATCGCGGGCACCGTGGCCGAGCGCGCCGACGAGCTGGGCGTGACCCGGCTGCACGTGTCGATCAGCCACGATGCCGGAGTGGCGGTCGCCATGGTGGTGTGCGAGGGCTGAGGAGGGAGTGGACATGATGCCTGCTACTGCCGCGCTCGCCGCGGCCACGCTGCCCGACGGGCGCGAACTCATCGTCCGAGGGGCCGCCCATGAGGACGCGCCGGCGATCCTCGCCATCGTGCATCGCGCGTTCACCGCGCGCCCGGTGGTCGGCGACAAACCCGAAGCGCTCAGCGACGACCTGCGCTCGGTCGAGGCGCGCCTGGAATACGGCCACGGCTATCTGACCCTGCTCGACGGCGAGCCCATCGCGGTCGTCATGGTCGCCCGGCAGCGCGGCGCGCTGCGGCTGGGCCGGGTCGGCGTCCTGCCTGAATACCGGCAGTTGGGCGTGGCGTCCTTCGTGATCGGGGTGGTCTTGGAGGATCTCGCCGCGCGCGGCGAGGAGCGGGTGCAATTGCTGGCCCGCCAGGAGTTCCCGGCGCTACAGGCCTGGTGGGAGAAGCACGGCTTCGTCGCCCAGGGCATCGTCGAGGGCAACTGTGTGGTGATGGCGCGCGCGCTGCCCGTCGCGATCGAGGTGCCGGACGCCGACGCGATGCGCGCGCTGGGCGCTCGGCTGGCGCACCTGCTGCGCGCCGGCGACCTGATCATCGCCTCCGGCGACCTGGGCGCGGGCAAGACCACGCTCACCCAGGGCATCGGGGCCGGCCTCGATGTGGACGGGCCGGTGATCTCGCCCACCTTCGTGCTGGCGCGCGTCCACCCGACGCGGACCGACGGCCCGGCGCTGGTGCACGTGGACGCCTACCGCCTGGGCGGCTTCGCCGAACTGGACGACCTCGGCCTCGACGACTCGATGGAGGGTGCCGTCACCCTGGTCGAGTGGGGAACCGGGGTGGCCGAGGCGCTGGCGTCCGACCGGCTCGAGATCGACATCCGCCGGGGCATCGACCCCGACGACGAGACCCGCTGGGTGTTCCTCACCCCGATCGGGCCGCGCTGGAACCGCGTCGCGCTCGCCGCGGTCGCGAAGGAGGAGACGTGAGCACCATCCTGGCTGTGGACACCTCGACCGTGGTCGCGGTCGGCCTGGCCGCCGGCGGCGGCATCGTCGCCTCGGCGCGCATCGAGGACTCCCGCGCGCACGCCGAAGAGTTGATGCCGCTGGTCGTCCGGGTCCTCGACGAGGCCGGGATCGCGCTCGCCGACATCGATGGGCTGGTCGCCGGGGTTGGCCCGGGCCCGTTCACCGGCCTGCGCGTCGGCGTGGTCACCGCGACCACGCTCGCCGAAGTGCTCGGGGTGCCGGTTCGCGGCGCCTGCTCGCTGGACGCGATCGCGGCCGCCTGGGCGTCCGCGGGAGCCCCGCAGGAGTTCGTCGTTGCCAGCGATGCCCGCCGCAAGGAGGTGTACTGGGCGCGCTACGAGGCGTCCGGACGCCGCCTCGACGGCCCGCACGTCACCGCGCCTGCCGAGGTGCCCGCCCTGCCGCTGGCTGGGCCGGGTGCCGCGCTGATCGGCGATGTCGCTGGTCCTCAGGCGCTGGATGCCGGCTGGCTCGCTGCCGCCGAGTTGCCCGACGCGGGCCTGGAGCCGCTGTACTTGCGGCGTCCGGACGCCGAGGTGTCCACCAAGATCAAATCGACCCTGCCCGCGCCCAAGCTGTCGCTGCGGAGGACGCGGTGACCGTCGGTGTCGCCACCGGCGCCGACCTGGCCGCGATCATGGCGCTCGAGGCCTGCTTCGAGCACGCGCGCTGGAGCGAGGCGTCCTGGGCCGAGCAACTGGCCAACGATCAGGGGCGCGTCCTGACCGCCCGCGACCCTCGCGGTGAACTCTGCGGGGTGGCGACGTTCCGCTGTGTGGCCGAGACCGCCGACCTGGACCGGATCGTGGTCGCGCCCGGCCTGCGCGGGCAGGGGATCGGCGGCCGGCTGCTCGATGCGGGCCTGACCTGGGCGGACGCCGCAGGCGCGGAGCAGGTGATGCTCGAGGTGGACGCCGGCAACGCGCCGGCGATCGCGCTGTACCAGGGTCGCGGATTCGTGATGCTGGCGCGGCGCCGCGACTACTACGGAACCGGGCGGGACGCCCTGGTGATGGCACGGACGAAGGAGGCCGCGCATGAGTGAGCCGCTGGTGATCGGCATCGAATCGAGCTGCGACGAGACCGGGGTGGCGCTGGTGCGCGGGCGCGAACTGCTCGCCAACGAGGTGGCCAGTTCGGTCGATCTGCACGTCCGCTTCGGCGGCGTGGTGCCCGAGGTGGCCTCGCGCGCACACCTGCAGGCGATGGTGCCCACGCTGCGCCGGGCCTGCGCCAGCGCTGACGTCGACCTGTCCGAGATCGACGGGGTGTGTGTGACGGCCGGTCCCGGGCTGATGGGGGCACTCGTCGTCGGGCTGTCGGCGGCCAAGGCGCTCGCGGTCGCGCTGAACAAGCCGCTGTACGGGCTCAACCACCTGGTCGGGCATGTGGCGGTCGACCTGCTCGACCATGGCCCGCTGCCGGAGCGGTTCGGGGCGCTGCTGGTCTCGGGCGGGCACACGTCGCTGCTGGTCATCGACGACATCACCTCGTCCATCACCGAGGTCGGCTCCACCATCGACGACGCGGCCGGCGAGGCCTACGACAAGGTGGCTCGCCTGCTCGGGATGGGCTACCCCGGCGGTCCGGTGATCGACCGCGCGGCGGCCCAGGGCGACCCCCGGGCGATCGCGTTCCCGCGCGGGCTGACCAGCCGGCGCGACCTGGCCAAGCACCGCTTCGACTTCTCCTTCTCCGGGCTGAAGACCGCCGTGTCGCGCTGGGTGGAGACCGAGCGGCGCGCGGGCCGTCCGATTCCCGAGGCGGACGTGGCCGCCTCCTTCCAGGAGGCGGTCGCCGACGTGCTCACCGCCAAGGCGATGGACATGTGCGACCACTTCGGGCTGGACACGATCCTGCTCGGCGGCGGCGTCGCCGCCAACTCGCGGCTGCGCGGGCTGCTGGCCGAGCGCGCCGAGACGCGCGGAGTGACCGTGCGGCGTCCGCGCCCCGGCCTGTGCACCGACAACGGCGCGATGATGGCGGCGCTCGGCGCCGAGGTCGTCCGGCGCGGGCACCGGCCCAGTTCGCTGAGCATCGGCGCGAACCCCGGCCTGCCCGTCTCCACCGTGTTGGTCTGAGCGCCGGTGAGCAAGACCACGCGGTCGTACCTGCTGCTGGCGCTGTGCTCGGCGATCTGGGGCTTCGCCTTCGTGGCGCAGCGGATGGGCGCCGAACACCTGGGTGCCTGGTCGTTCAACGCGTCCCGCGGCCTGCTGGGCGCGCTCGCCTTGGTGCCGCTGGTCTGGTTCCTGGACGCCCGGACGGGACTCAGCGCCGAACAGCGGCGTCGGGAATGGAAGGCCGTCGCCGGGCCGGGGCTGTTCATCGGCGCCATGTTCTTCGGCGGGCAGAGCCTGCAACAGCTGGGCGTCGAGCAGACCACCGCCGGCAACGCGGCCTTCGTGACCGGCCTCTACATGGTGCTGGTGCCCATCGCCGGACGCCTGTTCGGCCAGCGCACGGGTGGCTTCACCTGGCTGGGGATCGCGCTGGCGGTGCCGGGACTGTTCCTGCTCACCTGGACCGGCACCGGGATTGGTGCCGGCGACCTGCTCTGCCTGATCGGCACCGGATTCTGGACCTTCCACATTCTCGGCATCGGCCGGTTCGCCCGGCACGTCGACCCGATCCGGCTGTCGGTGGCACAGTTCGTGGTGCTCGCCTCGGCCTCGGCGGCCGTCGCCGTCGTGGTGGAGCCGGCCCCGTTCGGCGGGCTGATGCCCGCCCTGGGCGCGGTGCTGTTCGCCGGGGTGATGTCGACCGGGGTCGGGTTCACGCTGCAGATCCTCGGCCAGCGGCACGCCCGGGCCTCGATCGCGGCGATGATCATGTCGCTGGAGGCGATGTGGGGTGCGGTCGGTGGTGCGCTGCTGCTCGGCGAGCGGCTCACCGTCCCCGGCCTGATCGGGGCCGGGCTGATGCTGGCCGGCATCCTGCTCGCGCAGGTGCCCACCCGCGCCGAGCGGGCGGCCGAACGCGAGGCGGAGGCGTCCGTACCTGCCCGGGAGGGGAGCTGAGATGCCGTACACGCCGATCCTGGGCACGCTCGCGTACGTGACGCGCGGCGAGGACGTCCTGATGGTGCACCGGACGTTCCGCGACGGCGATCAGCATCTGGGCAAGTACAACGGGCTCGGCGGCAAGCTCGAGCCCGGTGAGGATGTGGTGGCCGGGATCGTCCGCGAACTCCGCGAGGAGGCCGGGATCGAGGCCACCGACGTCCGGCTGCGCGGCACGCTGAGCTGGCCCGGGTTCGGCACCGGCGGCGAGGACTGGTTCGGGTTCATCTTCCGGGTGGACGCCTTCGGCGGCGAGCCGCCGGCGGCCAACGAGGAGGGAACCCTGCACTGGGTGCCGCGGGACCGGCTGCTCGACCTGCCGCTGTGGGAGGGCGACCGGCAGTGGCTGCACCTGGTCTTCGACGATGCGATCGCCCAGTTCCACGGCGTGATGCCGTACCTGGACGGGCGTCCGGCGAGCTGGTCGGTGACGATCGTCGAGCGCTGATTCCGGCCGGCGGACGCGGGGCCGGGGACGTTTCCGTGGGACCTTGGCATGAGGGATCGGGGCGGAGGTTGCCCTAGGCTGGAAGGCATGTCTGAAGCGCCCTACGTCGTCCTGCCCGGAAACCATGGCTCGCGCGTGCGCGTGAACGCGCGCGGCAGTTTCATCCTCCGCATTCCGCGTCTCAACCGCGGCACCGCGTTCACCCCGGAAGAGCGGGTGAAGCTGGGGCTGGAGGGGCAGCTGCCCGAGCGAGTCACTCCCTTGGAAGGCCAGCTGCACCGCGCCTACACGCGCTTCCTGCGCGCCGGGACGGCGCTGGACAAGTTCGCCTACCTGCAGGGGCTGCGCGACCGCAACACGGTGCTGTTCTACCGGCTGATGAGCGAGCACCTCGAAGAGATCATGCCGATCGTGTACACGCCGACCATCGGCGACGCGATCCAGGAATTCAGCCTGTGGTACCAGCAGATCAACGGGGTGTTCCTGTCGATCGATGCGCCCGACCGGATCGAGGCGTCCCTGCGGGCGAGCGGCAAGGGCCCCGATGATGTCGACCTGCTGATCATCACCGACTCCGAGGGCATCCTCGGCATCGGCGACCAGGGCGTGGGCGGCATCCAGATCTGCATCGGCAAGAAGTCGCTCTACACGGCGGCGGCGGGGGTGGATCCCGACCGGATGATCCCGATCGTGCTCGATGTGGGCACCGATAACCTCAAGCTGCTCAACGACGACCTGTACCTCGGCGTCCGGCGCGCCCGGGTGCGCGGCGAGCGCTACGACGAGTTCATCGAGCAGGTGGTGCGCGCGATCCAGAACGTGTACCCGGACGCGATGGTGCACTGGGAGGATTTCGGCGCCGACAACGCCCACCGCATCCTGCGCCGCTACCGCGACGAGATCTGCACCTTCAACGACGACGTGCAGGGCACCGCAGCCGTCGTGGGTGCCGCCATCCTGGCCGGCGTCCGGGCCAAGGGGGAACGGCTGCGCGACCAGAAGTTCGTCATCCACGGCGCCGGGACCGCGGGTGTGGGCGTGGCCGACCTGCTGGTCGACCTGATGGTGGCCGAGGGCCTCACCCGGGATCAGGCGCGGGCCCGGTTCTGGGCGGTGTCCAGCCGCGGGCTGGTCACCGATGATCCCGATGTGCCCTTCCGTGACTTCCAGCGCGCCTACGCGCGCCCGGCCAAGGAGACCGAATCCTGGTCGCACTCCCACCGCAAGCGGATCGGTCTGGCCGACATCGTCGCCAACGTGCGGCCGACGGTGCTGATCGGCACCTCCGGGCAGCCCGGTTCCTTCACCGAGAAGATCATCCGCGAGATGGCCTCGCACGTCGAACAGCCGCTGATCCTGCCGCTGTCGAACCCGACCAAGCTGGCCGAGGCGACGCCCGCGCACATTCTGGAATGGACTGAAGGACGGGCGTTGATCGCGACCGGTTCGCCGTTCCCGCCGGTCATGTACGACGACGTCACCTACACCATCGCGCAGGCCAATAACGCGTTCGTGTTCCCCGGACTGGGCCTCGGTGTCGCCGTGTGCCGTGCCTCCCGGGTCACCGACCGGATGATCGCGGCGGCCGCCGAAGCGGTGGCCTCGCTGGTGCGGCTCGGACGCCCCGGCAAATCGCTGCTGCCGCAGGTCAACGACCTGCGCCGGGTGTCGGCCACCGTCGCCATCGCGGTCGCGAAGGCCGCCGAGGCCGACGGCGTCGCCACGGTGCCGCTGACCGACCCCGTCCAGCAGGTGTTCGACACCATGTGGCAGCCGGTCTACCCCGAGCTGATCATTGAGGACTGACGCTCTTTCTCTTTTTTCCTTGGTGGCCCGGTGTGGTTCAGGAAGCCGATGGCCGGCGCGCTCTAAAAGGGAGGCGAAGGCTCTCGTGCGACCGAGGTGGGCTGTTCGGTTGCTGCCGGTGTTCGGTGACTCAACGCGGGCGGTGGGCGGTTCCCGGCTTGGCGGCCGTCGAGGTTCGGTGTCTTGCGATGGTCGGGGTCTCGCCCGAGAGGGACGGTGCCCGCCGGGGTGACGAGATAGCGGTAGCCGGCCGGGGAACGCCAGTGGAAAACGCCCGGGAGCGGCTGGTCCAGTCGCCAGTCGGCATGGGTTTTGGCGCGGTGGACCGGAATGCTGAGCGGACCGAGGTTCGCCGCGCGGGTCTGCGGCACGGCGTCCGTAGGCACGGCTCGGTAGGGGACCGTGTGGTCGAGTTGGCAGCCGCGTGAGGAGCGCGCCGACCAAGGGAACACCTCGACCATGTTGCGGGCGATGACATGCTCGCGGAGCCGGTCGGGGATCTCATAGGCGTCCGTGGCGGGCGGCTGGTTGAGGTCAACCACCGGCCGGACGACCACCTGGCAGCCGCGCAGCACCTGGTGGAGCGATCCGAGGTCGATCGGGTCGTGGCCTTCGACGCGGACGACCCGGGTGCCACGGCTGTTGCTGGGGTCGACGTCATCTGCGTGCAGGTGGAGGTTCAGGGTGACGCGCGGCCGGAGCTTGTCCGGATCGATCCGTCGCACCCGCTTGAAAGCATCCAGTCCGGCCGACGGGGCTCCTTGCTCTGGTTGTGTTGATTCCTGCGTGTGCGGTGATGGCGCCTGCACGTCGGACGGACGTTCCGGCGTGGTCAGTGACAATTCCGGCACGTACTGCGGCGGCTCATATCTGGCGGGTGCGTGCTCCTGTGTGGGGAGCGCATGGTCCTCCAAGAAGGCGGCGGCGAGATGCGGATGGGCGAGCATCGCGAGCGCAGTGGCGCGGCGTTGCTGCCGGTCGCGGGTATCGCCTTCGGTGGTCAGGAGTTCGGCGATCCGGTCGATCTGGGCGTCCAGGGTGACCCCGTCGCCGCCGTCGAGACACGCGTGCACGCGGGAGACGCCGTCCATGATCGGATCCACCCACACGCCGCGCCGGGTGCGGGCTTCGGCCGCCTTGTGGGCCGCAAGTTCGGGATCGGCCCGGAGGATGAGGCCTTTGAGGAGCCGGCGGGCGCGTGGCCAGCCGAGCATGCCGACCGCCGCGGCGAGGTCGGCGTCCACCCGCAGGCAGGCGTCCAGGCTCAGCCCCGCCGAAGTGGTGTCGCGGACCACGTTGATCGCCTGCCAGGCTTCGATCCGCTGATCGAGGACGACGGCGTCCCACAAGCGGGGATGCCGGTGGCGCAGGTTGAGTGCGTCGGCGATCTTGAGCTTGGCCGTGGTGACCGTGCAACGCAGGATGCCGGCGAGTTCGAGGGCCAGGAACTCGCCCACGTGCGGGGTGCCTTCGGCTCCACCGGGGATCCACCGTTCGCCGGCGAGCACGCGCCCCGACAGCGGAGCGGAGCGGTCGTCCGCAGGGGTGCCGTGGACGAGCGCGGCATCCAGGGGCAACTCGTCGTGCAGGTCATGTTCGGTGACCTCGTACTCGTCACATGCCCGGGCGACCAGGACGAGCTCACGAGCATTCAGCACCGAGCGGAGCTGGACGGTCTCGCTGAGTTCATCGAACACGTCCCCAGCACGATCTCCGAGCCGAAGCCCGGACGCCACACCGGTCGGCAGCACCGCGGTCGGGACGCGCATGGACGGCAGCGGCACCTCGTCGGCG
Source organism: Propioniciclava sp. (assembly GCF_047602245.1). Lineage (GTDB taxonomy): Bacteria > Actinomycetota > Actinomycetes > Propionibacteriales > Propionibacteriaceae > Propioniciclava. The sequence continues at coordinate 778,306 of NZ_JASGHT010000001.1, read as the reverse complement.
CCGTGGATGGGGGACGCCCACCCTGCCGTCTGCGGATCGTTCATGAAACCAGTCTGTCTCCCGGCTCTGACATTTTCTGAGCCAGGAACCCCACCAAGAGGTCTCGAAGATCACGACCAGATGACAATGATCAACCCATGGCGCGGCCAGGGTGAGGAAACGGGCTTGGCGACCCACCCGATGTTTCTCAGATCATGCTCGACGCGGTGTTCCGCGCGACATCACCGCTCAGGCGTCCGCGAAACCGTTCGGGTTGGACGACTGCCAACGGTAGGCGTCTGCGCAGGCGTCGTCGATGGTCAACCGGGCCGACCAGCCCAACTCGGCGTTCGCCTTGGTGGGGTCGGCATACGAGGACGCCACATCACCAGGACGGCGGGCGACGATCTGGTAGGGGATCGTGATCCCGGACGCCTTCTCGAACGCCTTCACGATGTCGAGCACGGACGTCGGGTTGCCGGTGCCCAGGTTCCACACGTGGTAACCGGACGCTTCCGCCAGCTTGCCGAGCGCGGCGAGGTGGCCGGCGGCCAGATCGACGACATGGATGTAGTCGCGGGTGCCGGTGCCGTCCGGGGTGGGGTAGTCGTCGCCGAAGATCATCAGTTTCTCGCGGCGTCCGGCGGCCACCTGAGCGACGAACGGCAGCAGATTGTTCGGGATGCCCTTCGGGTCCTCGCCGATTCGCCCGGATTCGTGCGCGCCGATCGGGTTGAAATAGCGCAGGACGCCCACGGTGAGGCTCGGATCGGCCGCCGCCACGTCCTGGAGGATCTGCTCGATCATGTGCTTGGTGCGCCCATACGGGTTGGTGGCACCAGTAGGGGCGTCTTCGGTGAACGGCGGCTCGCTCATGTCGCCGTACACGGTCGCCGAACTGGAGAACACGATCCGGTGGCAGCCGTGCTTGGCCATCGCCTCCAGCAGGGTGAACGTGGAGCCCAGATTTTCCCGGTAGTAGGTGAGCGGGATCTGCGTCGACTCACCCACCGCCTTCCAGCCCGCGAAATGAATGACGGCGTCCGGGGTGAAACCGGCGAACGCGGCGTCCAGGGCGGCTTCGTCGCGCACATTGGCCTTCACGAACCCCGGCGTGCGCCCGGTGAGCTCGGTGACGCGGCGCAGCGACTCCTCGCTGGAATTCGACAGATCGTCGACGACCAGCACGTCGTGGCCGGCCTCCAGCAGGGCGAGGGTGGTGTGCGAGCCGATGTAGCCGGCGCCACCGGTGACGAGAACGCGCATGGGTGGGGGTGTCCTTTCGTGGGCGGTTCGCCACCCACTCTAGTGCGGCATTCGGCGGCGGACGCGGAGGGTCGCGGTTGTCTTGGGTGCTGAACCGAGACCGGACGGACGCGCCCGCACGGAGGCCTTGCTCCTTGACGGTCTTTGCCGACGCCATCAATGAGCGGTGCGGAAACCTCCGTTGCTGTAGAGCACCTGACCGGTGATCCAACTGCCGGCGTCCGACATTAGGAAACGGACCAGATCGGCGGTGTCCTGCGGCGTGCCGAGGCGTCCGGCGGGCGTCCGTTCCAGACCCGACTGCCTGATCTCGGGTGTCATCCAGCCGGTGTCGATCGGCCCCGGGTTGATCACATTCGCCCGAAGGCCGCGCGCGCCCAGTTCGACCGCGGCCGCGACGACGATCCGGTCGAGTGCGCCCTTGCTGGCACCGTAGGGAAGATTGTGGACGGTGTGATCGCTGGTCAACGCCACGATGCGCCCGGTCGGCTCGGTGGTTGGCGCCTCCGGCAGCTGCTCGGCGAACGCCTTGATCAGCAGCCAGATGGCTCGTGCGTTGACGGCGAAATGACGATCCCAGCTCTCGATCGTCGTGTCGAGGACCGAAGAGTTCACCGACTCGCAATGCGACAGCACCAACCCGCACAGGTCGCCGTGCGCTGCCCCCGCCTCGATCAAGGTGGCGGGCGCGTGGGCGGTGGCAAGGTCGGCCTCGACCAGATCGACCCGGACGCCGAGGGCGCGGCACTCCTCGGCGATCTCGTCAGGGTCGGACGCGCCGCGCTCCAGCCCGATCCTGTCGTCGTAGGGACGCCAATAGCCAAGCACCAGGTCCCACCCGTCGGCGGCGAGCCCGCGCGCGATACCGGCGCCGATCGACCGCTGCCGCCCGACCCCGGTGATCACGATCGTTCCGCGTTGCTGCTTGCTCATCGAACTCCTTCGTCGGCTGGTGTCGGTTCGATCAGGACTGTATTAGGTGCGCGGCCCTGACAACGACGAGCGCGTTCGGCAGTAAAGGAGAAGGATCGGGTTGGAGTACCGGCCCGAACCTTCTCACAAGGCGCCGTGCCACGTGGCGGCGTCGGCTAGGGTCATGATTCATCGTATGGATCCTCGAAATAGAGGAGGCGGGATCGTGGAAACACCGAACACGTCGAGAACGCTCGTCAAGGCGGCCCTGATCGCGCTCGCCTTCGGAATCGCGGGGGTGGTGGGCTGGGGCGCTTTGCGCGGCTTCGATCCCGGCTACTGGGCCTTGATCCCGGCACCGTTCGTGGCAGCCGCCGTCTTCGCGATCGTCGCGTCGCGTCGCGCCAGGCGCATGGGGGCCTAGCGGTCGTGAGTACGCTGCTGCCATGAAGATCCTCAAGATTGCGTTGGCGGCCCTCGGCGTCGTCGCGCTGATCGTGGCCGGCTATCTGCTCGCCAAGTTCGCGCTGGACGCACGCGAACTGATCGGCGCCGCGCAGCGCTACGACTCCGCCAAGGCGATCGAGAGCCCGTTCACCACGACGGCGATGCTGACCGGCATCGGCGTGCTGGCCGGATTCCTGCTCGGGCTGGCCGCTGGACTTCCCGTGCTGACGCGTGGCCAGGTGCGCAAGCAGCTGGTCGCCGAGTCCGCGCCGGTGGTCCCGGGCCCGGGAACCGTCCCGCCGCCGGCCTCGCCCACCGTCTGACCGCGTGGACGTCGCCACCGCGCGCTGGCTGACCTCGGACGCCGCCCGCCCGGCCCTCCAAGCGGCCACCGCGGAGCCCGATCCGGCCAGCCTGGCCGCAGCGACGCGATTGCGCGCGCTCGTCACGCCCGAGCAGGCCGCCGCGGTGCTCACCCAGGCGGTGCTTCGCCGCAAGGCGGTCGCCAAATTCGGACGCCGCGCCGAACGCCTCTTCTTCACCCCCGACGGGCTCGAACAGGCCACCCGTGCCGGTGTCGCCGCTCGCCGGGCCTCCCGGTTCGCCCACCTGCTCGCCGCCGCCAACCACCGCGCGCTGACCGCGCCCGGGCCCATCGCCGATCTCGGCTGCGGCCTCGGCGCGGACGCCCTCGCCTTCGCCGACGCCGGACTCGACGTGATCGCCGTCGAGCGGGATGAGGTCACCGCGATCCTCGCCGAGGCGAACCTCGCGAGCGCGTGGGAACCCAGCGATGACGAGCAGCCCGGCGCCACCGTGGGATCGGCCGCGTCGCCCAGGGGCCAGGCCAACGAGTTGCTGGCGGCCCACGGTTTCGAACCCTGTCCGCGTGTGGAGGTTGGTGCCGCCGAGGAACGGTGGCCCGCGCTGGCCCAAGCCTGGGGCGATCAGCCGCTCGTGGCTCCCAGTGGGATCGCGGTGTTCTGCGATCCGGCGCGACGGACGGCGTCCGGGCGCACCTGGCGTGTCGAGGACCTCACCCCGCCCTGGTCGTTCGTCGAAAGCCTGCTCGATGGCTCACGGGTCGCCTGCGTGAAACTCGGCCCCGGGATTCCGCACCGGCTGATTCCCGACCAGGTATGGGCGGAATGGACCTCCGAAGGTGGCACCGTCGTCGAGTGCGCCTTGTGGGCGGGGCCCGGCGTCATGCCCGGCGTCCGTGCCGCGGTGGTGGACGGCGCCGAACTCGTCGCTGGGCGGGCGACCGACGGCGCTCCGGTGGGCCCTATCGAGGAGTACTTCTACGAACCTGACGGGGCGGTCGTCCGTGCCGGCCTGGTCGATGAACTCGCCCGGATGATCCGCGCTCATCGGGTCGCCGACCAGATCGCCTACCTCAGTGCGCCGTGGCATATGCCGACCCCGTTCGCCACCGCCTTCCGGGTTCGCGAGGTGCTGGCGTATGACGAGAAGGTGCTGCGCGGCTGGGTGCGCGAGCACGGTGTCGGCACCCTGGAGATCAAGAAGCGGGGCATCGACGTCGACCCCGCCCAACTGCGCAAACGGCTCAAGCCGAAGGGACGCGCACAGGCGACGCTGATCCTGACGCCCACGGCGTCCGGGGCCGTCGCGGTCGTGTGTGAGCGGTTGCGCTGACGACACACCCGTCCACGGTTAGCACTCAGGTTGAACGAGTGCCAACGCGGGGCTAGAGTCGGTTCTGGCACTCGACCACCGAGTCTGCTAGCCCCGGCGGCACCGCGACGACGCCAGGGCGGCACCGAAGGAAGACACCAATCCGGGCCCGCGCAAACGAGGGCCCATACAAAGAAAGGGCACCATCGTGGCCGTCACGATCAAGCCGCTCGAGGATCGCATCCTCATCAAGCCCCTCGAGGCAGAGACCACCACCGCCTCGGGTCTGGTCATCCCCGACACCGCCAAGGAGAAGCCCCAGGAGGGCAAGGTCGTCGCCACCGGCCCCGGCCGCATCGACGACAAGGGCAACCGCGTCCCGCTGGACGTCGCCGAGGGTGACGTCGTCATCTTCAGCAAGTACGGCGGCACCGAGGTCAAGTACGACGGTCAGGAGTACCTGCTCCTGAACGCGCGCGACATCCTCGCCGTCGTCTCCAAGTGACGCTGAACCAGACAAAGGAAGTAACTCATGCCCAAGATCCTTCAGTTTGACGAGGAGGCACGCCGCTCCCTGGAGCGTGGCGTCGACGCCCTCGCGAACACCGTGAAGGTGACGCTCGGCCCCAAGGGCCGTTACGTGGTGCTCGACAAGAAGTGGGGCGCCCCGACCATCACCAACGACGGCGTGACCGTCGCCAAGGAGGTCGAGCTCACCGATCCGTACGAGAACCTCGGTGCGCAGCTCACCAAGGAGGTCGCCACCAAGACCAACGACGTGGCCGGCGACGGCACCACGACGGCGACGGTCCTGGCCCAGGCGCTCGTGCACGAGGGCCTGCGCGCGGTCGCGGCCGGGGCCAACCCGGTCGGCCTCAAGCGTGGCATCGAGCTGGCCGTGGACGCCGTGGCCGGCGAGCTGGCCCGGGTCGCCAAGCAGGTCGAGACCACCGCCGACATGGCGTCGGTCGCCACGATCAGCTCGCGCGACGCCGAGATCGGCGCCCTGATCGCCGAGGCCTTCGACAAGGTCGGCAAGGACGGCGTCATCACCGTCGACGAGTCGAACACGTTCGGCATCGAGCTCGAGTTCACCGAGGGCATGCAGTTCGACAAGGGCTACCTGTCGCCGTACATGGTGACCGACCCCGACCGTATGGAGGCCGTGCTCGAGAACCCGTACATCCTGATTCACTCCGGCAAGATCAGCGCGATGAACGATCTGCTGCCGCTGCTGGAGAAGGTCATCGGGGCGTCCGGCACGCTGTTCATCGTGGCCGAGGACGTCGACGGCGAGGCGCTGTCGACCCTGGTGGTCAACAAGATCCGTGGCACGTTCACCTCGGTGGCCGTCAAGGCTCCCGCGTTCGGCGACCGCCGCAAGGCCATGCTGGAGGACATCGCCACCCTGACCGGCGGCCAGGTCGTCGCCCCCGAGGTGGGCCTCAAGCTCGACCAGGTCGGCCTCGAGGTGCTGGGCCGCGCCCGCCGCGTCGTCGTCACCAAGGACAACACCACCATCGTCGATGGCGCGGGTGAGGCGTCCGAGGTGGCCGGCCGCGTCGAGCAGCTGCGCGCCGAGATCGCCCGCACCGACTCCGAATGGGATCGCGAGAAGCTCCAGGAGCGCGTCGCGAAGCTCGCCGGCGGTGTCTGCGTGATCAAGGTCGGTGCTGCCACCGAGGTCGAGATGAAGGAGAAGAAGCACCGCATCGAGGACGCCGTGAGCGCCACGCGTGCGGCCATCGAGGAGGGCATCGTCGCCGGTGGCGGCTCGGCTCTCGTCCATGCGGCTTCGGTCCTCGCCGATGGTCTGGGCCAGGTCGGCGACGAGCGCGCCGGCGTCCGGATCGTCGAGAAGGCGGTCGTCGAGCCGCTGCGCTGGATCGCGGAGAATGGCGGAGAGCCGGGCTACGTGATCGTCGCCAAGGTCAAGGAACTGGCTCCGGGCAACGGCTACAACGCGGCCACCGACGAGTACGTCGACCTGATCGCGGCCGGCGTCATCGACCCGGTCAAGGTGACCCGTTCGGCGCTGGCGAACGCGGCGTCCATCGCGGCGCTGCTGCTCACCACCGAGACCCTCGTGGTCGACAAGCCCGAAGAGGACGAAGCGCCCGGCCACCAGCACTGAGCATCACCGCTGGTCCGGCGCACTCGCCAGGCACACGAACGGGGCCCTCGCACACGCGGGGGCCCCGTTCGCTGCGTCCGGGGGCGTCCGGTCAGCCGCGTGCGTGCCCAGGCCGGGAGACCAGGCGGCGCAGCAGCGCGTCGAACGGTCCCGGTCGGCCGCGAGCCTCCAGCCGGGCCGCGATCACCACGCTCGCCAGCCAGACGCCGGCCGCGATGGCCAGCATGCCGGCCGTGCCGAGGCGTCCGCCGATGCCCAGACCCCAGGCCGCCAGCAGCGGGGCCATCACGATCGACTGCCACAGATAGCCCGACAGCGAGCGCCGGCCGAGCGCGGCGATCGCTCCGCTGACCGGCCCGGGCCGACGCAACCGGCTCGCGATCAGGGCGAACAGGGCCGCGTACCCGGCCCCCGCGAACACGCCGGTCGCCGTCGACAGCGGCATCGGCGCCCACGAGAGGCTTGCCGGAAGGCCGAGGACGCCGAGGTGCTGGAGCGCGGTGGGCAGGCCTCCCAGCCAGCCGACGGTGATGCCGGTGACCGCCACCCCGATCAGCAGCCGGCGGTGCCGGTCAGGATGCTCCAGGACTCCGCGCCGGGCGGCCAGCCAGCCCAGAACCACCATGAACGGCACGATCAGCGTCAGCACGCTGCTGGGGGTGCCACCCAGCCACAGCAGCACTCGCCACAGCAGGGCGGTCAGATAGTGGGCGTGGCCGGACGCCATATCGGCCAGGCCACCGAAGGACGTCATGCTCGCGTCGATCTCGGTGGCCAGAGCCGGATCCTGGTCCAGCGCCCACATCAGCAATGCCGCCATCGCGCTGGTCAGCGCCGCCCAGGCGGCGATCAGGATCGCGAAGACGATCAGCCATCTGCGCAGCACGCGATCGCTGCGGTCGAACAGCAGCCCGGCGAGTACCAGGCCGGCGAGCCCGTAGGAGCCCAGGATGTCGCCGCCGAACAGCAGCAGGGCATGCACGAAGCCGAAGCCGATCAGCAGCCAGTGCCGGCGGAACAGCTGATGCTTGATCGCGGCCGGCGGCAGGCCGCGGCCGGCGCGGGAACGCGCGAACTGCACCATGCCGTAGCCGAACAGCAGCGCGAACATCGGGTAGATCCGGCCGTCCACCGCGACCGCCATCACCGCCTGCAGTGCCTTGTCGAGCGCCGAGCCGTCGGTGGGGTGGGCCGAACCGAGCCCGCTGGGGCGGCCCCACAAGTACCAGGTCGAGTTCGCGCACGCGATCAGCAGCAGCATCAGGCCGCGCGCCAGGTCGGGGGCCAGGCTGCGTCCGGACGCCGCGGGCGGCAGATACCACGGCGGTGGAGGCGGTGGAGCCCAGGCCGGGGGAGCCTGCGAGGAGGGGTACGGAACAGCTGGCCTCGGGGTGTTGGTCATGACTTCACGCTAACGGCCAGGACGCCGATGGGTAGGCTTTGCGCCATGTTCAACCCACCTCCCCGGCATGCCGGCCTGCCCTGGGGAGTGGCGGCGGCCACCGGCGCCGCCGCGAGCGCGCTGATCGCCTGGGGGTCGGCGCACGCCGAGTTCGCCTACCATCCGTCCGGCTGGCTGGAGCCCACCGTCACCGCGATCGGTACCGTGTTGGTGCTTCCGCTTGATCGGGTCGCCATCGTCGCGGGCACGGTGATGTTGTCGGTGCTGTGGTGGCTGTTGCGGGTCCGGCCCGGCGTCGCGCCCATTGCCTGGCCCGGGTGGCTGCTGGTGATCTGGGCGCTGCCGCTGCTGTGGGCGCCGCCGGTGCTGTCGGGGGATGCCATCCTGTACGCCGATTCCGGCTGGATCGAGAACCAGGGAGCCTCGGTGTACGCGGCCGGCCTGGGTGCTGCGGGCGGGCCGTTCGCGGCGTCCGTCGACCCGCTGTGGCAGGGATCAGGCGTTGCCTATCCGGCGCTCAGCCTGGTGGTGAACCAACTCGTGGTCGCCCTCACCGGCGCTCATCCGTACTGGTCGGTGGTGGCGATGCGGCTGCCCGCCGCCCTCGGCGTCGGGCTGATCGGGCTCACCCTCGCGCGGATCGCCCGGCACCTCAACCCCGGTGACCCGGACGCCGCCGGCCGCGCGCACTGGTGGGGGCTGCTCAATCCGCTGCTGCTGATCCACTTCCTCGGCGGCGCGCACAACGACGCGCTGATGGCCGGCGTCTCGCTGCTGGCGATCTGGGTCACCGTGGTCGCCGTCGAACGCGGCCGCGCCCACGGGGCCGAGCTCGGGACGCGGCTGGCGTTGTGGCTGGTCGCGCCCGCACTGGTCGGGGTCGCCATGGCGCTCAAACAGCAAGCCGGGCTCACCGTGCTCGCGGTCGCGGGCATCCCGATCCTCACCGGACTCGCCCGCACACCGCTGCCGGCTCGCTTGTGGCGCCTCGGCGTCCGGACCGCGGCCGTGACGGCCATCGCGGTGGCGAGCTTCGTCGCGATCAGCCTGGGCACCGGCAAGGGATTCGGCTGGATCGACTGGCTCACCCTGATGGGTGCGGCCGGGACCCCCGCACCGTTCGCGCTGCTCGGCCAGCACGGCGGCGACCTGATCGCCTATCTGGGCGCCGACCCGGCCGGTTTCCGGACGGTGGTCGGGCTGGTCTCCAACGCGGTGCTGCTCGGCGTGCTGGCCTGGGTGGTGATCCGGTTCAGTGACCGGCCGGTCGCCGCGGTCGGCTGGGGATCGCTCGCGGTGGCGATCCTGGGCCAGTCGCTGCACCCCTGGTACGTCCCGTGGAGCCTGGCGCTGCTCGGCCTCACCCCGCTGGTGCCTCGTCAGCACCGCTGGCTCGCGGGGTTCACGATCGCCTTCGTCTGCTGGAACGCGTTCCAGACCGTCATGTGGCACGGATGATCCGGCGGCGAGGGTAGGATCGGGCAGGTCCGGCGAGGCGAGAAGCAGACACGACGAGGGGAGTGGCGCATGGCAGACGAGCACCTGACGGCGATGGGGGTGCCGGAGCCGTTCGCGCTGCTGGGCCTCACCTTCGACGACGTGCTGCTGCAGCCCAACGAGTCCGATGTGATCCCGGCCGAGGTGGACACCTCCACCCAGGTCAGCAAGCGGATCACCCTGCACGTGCCGCTGCTGAGTTCGGCGATGGACACCGTCACCGAGTCGCGGATGGCGATCGCGATGGCGCGCCAGGGCGGCCTCGGCATCCTGCACCGCAATATGAGCATCGACGAGCAGGCCAGCCAGGTCGACCGGGTCAAGCGCTCCGAGGCCGGCATGATCGACCAGCCGATCACCACCAGCGTGGACGCCACCATCGGCGAGGTCGACGACATGTGCGCCCGCTACCGCATCTCCGGCGTCCCGGTCGTGGACGCCTCCGGCCGCCTGGTCGGCATCATCACCAACCGCGACATGCGCTTCGAGGACGATCCGAACCGGCCCGTCGGCGAGGTGATGACCCGGATGCCGCTGGTCACCGGCTACCCCGGCATCTCGTCCGACGATGCGCTGGCCCTGCTGGCCCGGCACAAGATCGAGAAGCTGCCGCTGGTCGACGGCGACGGCCTGCTGCGCGGCCTGATCACGCTGAAGGACTTCGTGAAGTCCGGCAAGTACCCCTTCGCCACCAAGGACGACCACGGACGCCTGCGCGTCGGTGCCGCCATCGGCACCTTCGGTGACGCCTGGGAGCGGGCGATGTCGCTGGTCGAGGCCGGGGTGGACGCCCTGGTCACTGACACCGCGCACGGCCACTCCCGCTCCGAGATGGACCTGATCCGCCGGCTCAAGGCCGAACCGCGCGCCGCGCACGTCGACGTGATCGGCGGCAACGTGGCCACCTATTCCGGGGCGAAGGCGATCGTCGAGGCCGGCGGGGACGCCGTCAAGGTCGGCGTCGGGCCCGGTTCGATCTGCACCACCCGTGTGGTCGCAGGCGTCGGCGTCCCGCAGGTGACCGCCATCTACGAGGCGGCGCGTGCGGCGCGCCCGGCCGGGGTGCCGGTGATCGGCGACGGTGGCCTGCAGTATTCCGGCGACATCGCCAAGGCCCTGGTGGCCGGCGCCAACGCCGTCATGCTCGGCTCGCTGCTGGCCGGCTGCGACGAGAGCCCCGGCGAGCTGGTGTTCATCAACGGCAAGCAGTTCAAGAGCTACCGCGGCATGGGGTCGCTGGGCGCGATGAAGGCCCGCGGCACGCAAGGCTCGTTCGCCTCCGACCGCTACTTCCAGGCGTCCACCACCACCGACGACAAGCTGATCCCCGAAGGCATCGAGGGCCAGGTCGCCTACCGTGGCCCGCTCGCCGCCGTCGCCTACCAGCTGACCGGCGGCCTGCGGCAGTCCATGTTCTATTCGGGGGCCCGCACCGTCCCCGAACTTCAGCAGCGAGGCCGGTTCGTCCGGATCACCTCCGCCGGCCTGCGCGAGTCGCATCCGCACGACATCCAGATGACCGTCGAAGCCCCCAACTACTCCCAGAATTGAGCAACATGATCGAGATCGGCCGCGCGAAGCGCGCCTCCCAGGTGTACGGATTCGACGACATCGCCATCGTGCCCACCCGGCGCACCCGTACGCCCGAAGACGTCAAGCTGTCGTGGAGCATCGACGCCCTCACCTTCGACTTCCCGATCGTGGCGGCCCCGATGGACTCGGTGATGTCGCCGGCGACCGCGATCGCGGTCGGCAAGCTCGGCGGCCTGGGCGTGCTCAACCTCGAAGGCCTGTGGACCCGTTATGAGGACCCCGAGCCGATCCTGGCCGAACTCGCCGAGATCAGCGACGCGGTGGCCGCCACCCGCCGGCTGCAGCAGGTGTACGCCGAGCCGGTCAAGGCCGAACTGATCACCGAACGCATGCGGCAGATCCGGGACGCCGACGTGCCGGTCGCCGGCGCGCTCAGCCCGCAGCTCGCCCGCGAGTTCGCCGGCGTCGTCGAGAAGGCCGGCGTCGACTTCTTCGTGATCCGCGGCACCACCGTCTCGGCCGAGCACGTCTCGACCGCTGAGGAGCCGCTGAACCTCAAGGAGTTCATCCGCAAGCTGGACGTGCCCGTCATCGTCGGCGGCTGCGCCACCTACCAGGCCGGCCTGCACCTGATGCGGACCGGCGCGGCCGGCGTCCTGGTCGGCTTCGGCGGCGCCGCCACCGGCCGCACCCGCAACGTGCTCGGTGTGGAGGTGCCGATGGCGTCCGCGATCGCCGACGTCGCCGCCGCCCGCCGTGACTACATGGACGAGTCCGAGGGCCGCTACGTGCACGTGATCGCCGACGGCGCGCTCGGCCGCTCCGGCGACATCGCCAAGGCGATCGCCTGCGGCGCGGATGCCTGCATGGTCTCCACGCCGCTCGCCCGCGCCGAGGAGGCGCCCGGCCACGGCTGGCACTGGGGCCCGGAGGCCTGGCACGCCACCCTGCCGCGCGGCGAGCGGGTCAAGATGGGCCGCGTCGGCACCCTCGAAGAGGTGCTGGTCGGCCCCTCGCACACCCCCGACGGCACGATGAACCTGGTCGGCGCGCTGCGCAAGGCAATGGCGACCACGGGCTATACCGACGTCAAGGGCTTCCAGCGCGTCGAGATCGTCGTCCACTCCTGAGATGCGCCGCCCGGTCCTGGCCGGCCTGATCGTCGCCGTCGTCGCCGGGCTGATTGGCGGCGGCGCCTGGTGGTTCGTGCTGCGCCCCGCGCAGCTGCTGAACGCGATGGTCGACCGGGTGGTGGCCGGGCTCGGTACCGGTGAGCTTCCGGACGCCGACCTGACCGTACCGGCCGCCGAGGATCTGCGCCGGATCTATGCGGGGATGGGCGAACTGCGCCCGGCCGTGACGCGTGTCGGCGAGTTGACGCCCCAGCAGGACGGTTCGATGGCCACCGAGCTGGCCTGGGCCTGGGTGATCCATCAGGGCAAGCCGGCGTGGGAATACACCACCACGCTCACGGTGGTGCGCGACGGCGGTGCGTGGCGGGCCCAGGTCGATCCGGCGGTGGTTGCGCCCGGCCTGGCCGCCGGCGAGTCGCTGCGTGCCACCCGGCTCACCCCGGTGCGCGGATCGATCCGCGGCCACGACGGAGCCGCGCTGGCCACCAACACCCCCGCCTGGCGGCTCGGCATCGACAAGACGCTCACCGACGCCGCCACCGCGGCCGATTCGGCGGCCAAGCTGGCCGAACTGTGCGGGATCGATGTGGAGCGCTTCGTCGCCCGCGTCGCCGGGGCCGGGCCGCGGGCGTTCGTCGAGGCGCGCATCCTGCGCCAGCACGAGGCCGCCGACGCGGACCTGGTGGACCAGGCGCAACATTGGATCGGCGTCCGGGCTGTGCCGACCACCTTCCCGCTCGGGCGCACTTCGTCGTTTGCCCGCCCCCTGCTCGGGGTGGTCGGGGAGGCGACCGCCGAACAGGTTGAGAAGTCGGGCGGCACGATCCGGGCCGGCGATTTGGCCGGGCGCGGCGGGTTGCAAGAGGCCCGCAATCACGTGCTCGCCGGCACCACCGGCTTCGTGATCGCGATCGTGGACGCCGAGGGCAAGAATCCGCGCGAGGTGTTCCGGGTCGAGAAGCTCGACGGCTCCGACGTGGTCACCACCCTCGACGTGGACGTGCAGATCGAGGCCGAGCGACTGCTGGCCGGTGTCGTCCCGGCGAGCGCGCTGGTGGCGCTGCGGCCCTCCGACGGTGCGATCCTCGCGGCGGCGTCCGGGCCTGGATCGCAGGGGCATTCGACGGCGACGCTGGGCCGGTTCGCGCCCGGATCGACCTTCAAGGCGGTCACCTCGCTGGCCCTGCTGCGCAGTGGCCTGACCGCAGACTCGCCGGTGAACTGCACCGACGGCGTCACCGTGGACGGCTACCGGTTCGACAACTGGCAGGGCTACCCGGCCTCCGCGCTCGGGTCGGTGCCGCTGCACACGGCGCTGGCCCACTCGTGCAATAGCGCGTTCATCAACGCCCGCGACGCGGTCAGCCAGCCCGCACTCGCGGACGCCGCCGGCTCGCTCGGGCTGACCGCGACGCCGAACCTCGTGGTGGGCGGCTTCCTCGGCGAGGTGCCCGCGACGGCCGGCGGCGCCACCGAGCACGCGGCGTCCCTGATCGGGCAAGGCAAGGTGGTCGCCTCCCCGCTCGGCATGGCCACCGTGATGGCCAGCATCGTCGCCGGGCACCCGGTCACCCCGGTGCTCGTGGACGAAGGCCGGGCCACCCCCGCGCCGGTGCAGGAACTGAGCGGTGCGCAGGCGTCCGCGCTGCGCGATCTGCTCGCGAACGTGCCCGTCGAGGGCGGCTATGCGGCGTTCCGCGGCGAGGGTGGCGTGCTGGCCAAGACGGGCACCGCCACCTACGCCGACGGCCGCTACCACGGCTGGCTGATCGCGGCCCGCGGCGATCTCGCGGTGGCCGCCTTCGTCGAGGACGCCTCCAGCGGAGCCACCGACGCCGCCCCGCTTGCTGCCGCCCTGCTCGATTTCGCCTCCTGAACGCTTCCGAGGAAAGGACGCCATGACACACTCCCCAGCGCAGCGCACGCCCGCATGGGTGGCCCGGATCCTGTCGACGCCCAAACACTGGTGGCGGCGCGCGGGCGGCTACTTCCTGGGCGTCCTCGTCCCCTGGGCCATCCTCGCCCAGCTGTACGGCCTGGCCACCGCGGGCCGGACCTCACCCGGAGGCCTCGCCGGATACCTGGTCGGCTTCGCGGCGTTCAGCACGGTCGTCCTCGTCTCGGCGGTGTTCACCCGCAACGGCCAGCCGCCCATCTACCGGTTCACCCGGCTGCGCCTGGTCGACCGCAACGGCGAACCCGCGATGATGGTGCGGGTCGCCCTGCGCGGGTTCGCGCATCTGCTGGATGCCCTGCCGTTCGGCCTGGGTTTCCTGTGGCCGATCTGGGACCGGCGCGGCCAAACCTTCGCCGACAAGCTCTGCGGCACCGTGGTGCGCCGCATCGACGAGTGAATCAGCCGCTGGCGCCCTGAGGCGTCCGCACCCGTAGCGCGGCATGCTGCACGCGGACCCGGAAGTCGGCCACCACGCCCACCACATCGCCGTCGAGGTGCAGCGGTGCGGGGGACTCGGGAACGGCCCACAGCGTCCGCAGCCGCGAATAGCGCAGCGCCGAGGCCTGCCAACGGTGCCGGGTCAGGCCGGCCCAGGCGACGGACGCCCACTGCGCCGGCGTCCGGAGCGGAACCTCCAAGCAGTCGAGGTAACCGTCGTCGGGGCGCGAGTCGGGGAACACCTCGATGCCGCCCGGGATGATGCCACAGTTCGCCACCAGGATCGTCCAGGTGCGCAGCGCCCGCGCCGGGGCGTTGTCGATGGACACCCGCATCGACAACGGGGCCTGGCGCAGGTGCCGGACGCCGGCGGCCAGGTAGGACGCCCAGCCCAGGCGCGCCTTGGCGTGCTGGTCGGTGGCGAGCACGGTCGCGGCGTCGTGGCCCAGCCCCGCCATCACCAGGAACGGCTGCTCGGGCGTGGGCGGGCCGGTGCGATCACCCTCGACGGTCCGCCAACTCGCCCAGCCCACGTCGTGCGCGACCGGCGTGCCAAAGAGGGCCCGGTCGACCATGAGCCGGGGATCGCGGGTGCGCAGGCCCAGATTGAACGCGAACAGGTTCGCGGTGCCCAGGGGCAGGATGGCCAGTTCGACGCCCGTACCCGCGACCGCGCGGGTCACCGCGCGCACCGTCCCGTCGCCGCCGCCCACGACGATCGTGCGGGCGCCCTGGGCGAGTGCCTGCCGGGCCTCGGCGTAGCCGCCCTGCTCGGGGGTGGTGGTCAGCACCCGCGGAGGCGGCAGTCCGGCGTCGGCGCAGGCGCGCTCGAGCGAATGCCGGGCGACGGCGTAGCGTTTGGCGACCGGGTTGAGGACGGCCCACACCCCTGCACCGAGGTCGCGGGGTGGATCGGCGTCGTCGCTCACCCTGCCATTGTCCTCGCAGGAGCCTGCTCGTCGGTAGGGTGTCATTCGTGAGCGAGATCCCCACCGAACTGGTTGCGATGCGTCACAGCATCGACAACCTCGACCAAGCCTTGATCTGCCTGCTGGCCGAGCGGTTCAAGATCACCCAGAATGTCGGCGTGCTCAAGGCCGAACGCGGGCTGAATGCCGCCGATCCTGAGCGCGAACGCGCCCAGATCGACCGGCTGCGGCGGCTGGCCGACGAGACGGGGCTCGACCCGGAGTTCGCGGAGAAGTTCCTCACCTTCATCGTCACCGAGGTGGTCCGGCACCACGAGCGGATCGTGCGCGACCTCGACGAGACCTGAGCGCCGCCGCCGGTAATCAGCGCGCGAAGCGCTCCACGAAGTTGCGCAGGATGATTCCCGGCGTGCCATCGACGCCCGCGCCGCGTGCGACCTCGACGAGTTCGTCGAACTCGTCGGCGGGAAAATAGCCCGAATGCCGGTAGACCTCCATGCGATGGATGAGCCCGTCGAGATCCAGTTCGGGGTGGAACTGGGTCGCGTAGACGTGCTCGTTCACCCGGAAGGCCTGCACCGGGCACGCGGTGCCTGAGGCCAGCTGTACGGCGCCGTCCGGCATCTGGGTGCAGGCCTCCTTGTGGCCGACGAAGGCCATGAACGTCGACGGGACGCCGTCGAACACCGGATCGTTCTTGCCGTCCGGGGTGAGGGTGATCTCGACCGCCGACGTGGTCTCGCTGTAGGTGCCATCCACGACACCGCCCAGATGCCGGGTGACCAGCCCGACCCCGTAGCACAGCCCGATCAGCGGTAGCCCTTCGGCGAGCGCGAGGTCGAGGATGCGGCCCAGGTCGTCCTCGACGCGGAGCTGTTCGGCGGTCTTCACCTCGTCGGAGGCGTTGAACTGCCCGCCGCCGATGATGATCCCGGAATAGTCGTCCGGGTTCAGCGGCGGCAGCGGCGCCTGTTCGGCGCGCAGATGGACGAGCTGGCCCTCACGCAGGCGGCCGAAACGCTGAATAGCGTCGAACTCGCCCGTGACGGCCTCGTCATGGTGGCGGATCGACAGGTGGAGGAAGGGCTTCACGATGACTGCTCCGTGCTCGAAGATCCGGTCAGGCGACCGGGTCGGTCTGGGTGTCGGCGACGATGCCGGTGACCACGGCGTCCGCCGGCACATCGTGGACGACCAGAGCGTTGGCGCCGATCTGGGCCCGGTCGCCGATCGTGATCGGGCCGATGACCTTGGCGCCGGCGCCGAGCAGGACGCCGTTGCCGATCGTCGGATGCCGCTTGAACCGGCCCCGGCTGCGCCCGCCCAGGGTGACCTGGTGGTACATCAGCACATCGTCGCCGATCACCGCGGTCTCGCCGATGACGGTGCCCATGCCGTGGTCGATGAAGAACCGGCGCCCGATCACCGCGCCCGGATGAATCTCGACGCCCGTCCACTGCCGCGCGAACGCGGAGATGGCGCGCGCAACCGGGCGCAACCCGGGGGAGCGCCGCCACAGCTGGTGCGCGACCCGGTGCGCCCACAAGGCGTGCACGCCCGGGTACATCAGGGCGACCTCGACGCGGCTCACCGCCGCCGGATCCTCCTGCATGGCGGTGTCGAGATCCTCGCGCATGCGCTCTGTCACAGCCTTCGCCCGCTCGAGAAAACTCATGCCCGGCAACCTACCCGTGCCCTGCCGGAACTCGCTTCACATCTCACCAGGTGCGAGGTGGAACCGTTGGCCGAGCGGCAGTGGCCCCGGCGGCGTGTGGCCGTGACGGACGCCGTCAGCGCGGCCAGGCGTCCGCGATGGCCTCGAAGCTGGCGATCCTGGCGGAACGATCCAGGCCCGGGGTGACGATCACCACCTCATCGGCACCGCTGGCGTCCTGCAGTGCGCGCAGCCGGGCGACCACCTGATCCGCGGGACCGATCGCCATCCGCTCTGGATCGCGCGGGCCGTGCGTGAACGCGGGGGAGGCCGCGAAGGTGTCCACCTCCTCGGGGCGAATCGGGGTCCGGACGCCGCGGCGCAGGTTCGCCATGGTGAGCGCCCAGCCGGCCTCGAAGCGGGTCACCTCGGCCTCGTCGTCGCTGGCGAAGGCGAGCACCGAGATCGCCGACCACGGCCGCTGCTCGACGCCGGGCTGGAACCGTGCGCGGTAGTCACGCAGCACATCGACGGCGATCTCGGGACTCATGTGGTGCGCGAACACCGCGCGCATGCCGTTCACCGCCGCGAACTGCGGGCCGTAATGGCTGGAGCCGAGCAGGAAGAGTTCGGGACGCTCCTCGACCACCGGGGCGGCGATCAGGCGGGTGTAGGGGTGCCCCTCGGGAAAGCCGTCGCCCAGGAAGGCCAGCAACTCGCCGACCTGGTTGGGGAAGTCCGCGGCCGCGTCCGCGTTCGTGCCGCGACGCAGCACATGCGCGGTGAGCGGATCGGTGCCCGGAGCGCGTCCCAGCCCGAGATCGACGCGGCCGGGAGCGATCGCCAACAGCGTCCGGAACGTCTCCGCGACCTTGAACGCGGTGTGGTTGGGCAGCATCATGCCCGCCGCGCCGACCCTGATCCGCCCGGTCAGCGTCAGGATGTGCGCGATCAGGATCTCTGGCGCACTGCACGCCAGCGACGACATGTTGTGATGCTCCGACACCCAGTAGCGCCGGTAGTTCGCTGCCTCCACGGCGCGGGCGACCTCGACCGCCCCCGCGATGGACTCGGTCGGCGTCTCGCCGTACTCGATCCCAACGAAGTCAAGGACGCCGAGCGGCAAAGTCTGGTCAGGCGGAGTCTGATGGTGGGGAGCGGTCACGCCTCCTCAACCACGACGGAGTGCGGGAGATTCCTTCGGCGTCCTGAGGGGCACTCATGGTCTGGGTGCACGTCCGCTACCCCGCCTGGCTGGGGCCGGATGCCGGAAACGTCACACAAAACGGCATGGCGAGGGCGCTGTTCGGGGATCTGCGTGACGTTTCCGGCGTTCCGCGTCGGCCGAGGGACGTCAGAACATCTGAGCTTGCGCGGGTCGGAAGACCCAGACGCTGACCGAGATCTCGGTGGTCAGTGGTTCCACCTCGGTGGGGACACCGTGGAAGGCGTTGGGGCCCATCGCGATCAAGTCGGCCACCAGCGCGGCGTCGGCGTCCACTACTGAACGGACGCGGTGGCGCGCCACCGGCTGGAAGTGGCCCGACGCCGACCGGAGCAGGCGATCGTCCTTGTCGGGGTCGATGCCGAGCAGGCCGTGGCGCTCGCGCACCGAGGCGAGATGGTCCGGCTCCGGGGTGACCACGACCAGCAGACCGCTGGGGGTGAGCGCACGGGCGAACGCGGCCATGTTGCGGGGCGCGAACACGCAGGTGACCAGGTCGAACCGGCCGGGACGCACCGGCAGGGTGCCCCAGGCGTCCGCCACCACCGAGGCCGCCCGCGGGTGGGCACGGGCCGCACGCCGGGCGGCGGCCGTCGAGATGTCGAGGGTGACGCCGCGCGCGCCGGGCAGGGTGTCGAGCAGGCGGGCCAGGTGATGTCCGGTGCCACCGCCGACGTCGAGGATGGTGCGGGCACGATCGGTCCGGCGGGCGAGGGCGGCGTCCACGGCGTGGAAGGCCCCCGAGGTGAGCACGCGGGCGCGCGCCTCCACCATCGATGCGGTATCGGCGTGCTCGGGCTGCGGTCCGCCGAGCAGATTGAGATAGCCCTGACGGGCGACATCGAAGCGATGACCGTCGCGGCAGGACGCCGGACGGTCCGCCACGTTCAGTGCGCCCGCGCACACCGGGCATGCGAGCAGCCCTTGCGCGGCGTCCAGACTCACCAGGCGCCCCGGCTCAGTCGGCGTCCGTGCCGGACGTCCCGGGAGCACCGGAAGCTGCCGACGACCCCGCGTCCGCGGCACGCGCGGCGGCTTTGGCGGCCGCCTTCTTGCGGTCGCGGAGGTCGTTGCGGATCAGGATGAACAGGCCGGCGCCGGCGATCAGCGCGAAGGTGAACCACTGGAACGCGTAGCTCAGGTGCGGGCCCTCGGTCGGGGGCGGGGGCGTGATCGGGGTGAGTCCTTCGGTTTGCGGCGGGGTCACCGAGATCAGGTTGAGGTAGCCGTCGACGACGTCGCGGCCGAGCCAGGCGCCGATCGCGCGCGAATCGATCAGCCGGATCATCTGCTGCTGCGGGGTGATCGCATTGGCGTTGCCCTGCTCGTTGCGGCGTACATAGCCGATCACGGTCACCTCACCGGCGGGCGGCTCCGGATAGACCGACGGATAGTCCTGCGAGGCGGGGCGTTCGATGAAGCCGCGGCTGACGATCACCGTCTTGCCCGAGCCGGTGACCAGCGGGGTGAGTAGCTCCCATCCGGTGGCCTCGCCGAAACTGCGGTGCCGGGCCTGCAACTGGCGGTCGGCCAGGAAGGTGCCGCGCACCTCGACCCGCTGCCACTGATCGGCGTCGGCGATCGGGCCGGTGAAGACCTCGTCGAAGGGGCGCACCGGCGCGTTCTCGTGGACGGCCGCGATCTCGTTGCGGTCGCGGCGCTGGTCGAGCCGGTCGAGTTGCCAGCGGCCCAGGCTCACGAAGGTGCCGCCCAGCACGACGACGAACACCACCAGCAGGCCCCAGCGCAACAACAGCTTCTTGTTCACTCGTTCCCCTCGTCCTCGACCTCGCCCTGCACGATCTCCCCGGCCGTGATCGCCAGCCGGGGCTCCTCGTCCTCGGCCGGCACCACCGCGGCGGGCCGGTTGTCGCGCGCGTTCGCGAGCAGCACCGCGATCCCGGGCAGCAGCGCCGCCATCAGGAACAGAACGATGTTCCACGGCAGCGGGCTCGCGATGCCCGCCAGGAAGCAGATGACCCGGACCGCCATCGTCACCAGGTAGCGGCGGATGCGTTGCTCCGACGACAGGCTGGTGCCCACCCGTGCGCTGGTGATCAGCGCCGGACGATCGGTCGTGGCGCGTCCTGCCATACCCGCCAGCCTATCCCCGTTCCGGCGGCGCTCGCGGTACGGTGACCCGGTGACGCAGACACCGACACCTCGTAGCATCCTCGTGACCGGCGGCGCCCGCGGCATCGGCCGCGCCATCGTCGAGGAGTTCCTCGCCCAGGGCCACCGGGTGGCCGCCGCCTCGACCTCCGGCAAAGCGCCCGAGGGCGCGCTCGGCATCGCCTGCGACGTGGCGGACGCCGCGTCGGTCGATGCCGCCTTCAAAGTCGCCGAAGAGGCGCACGGCCCGGTCGAGGTCGTGGTCGCCAACGCCGGCATCACCAAGGACACGCTGCTGATGCGGATGAGCGAGGCCGACTTCGACGCGGTCGTCGACGTCAACCTCAAGGGTGCTTTCAACGTGGCCAAGCGCGCCTGCCGCCCGATGCTGCGCGCCAAATGGGGCCGCATCATCTTCATCGGTTCCGTGGTGGGTCTGTACGGCTCGCCGGGGCAGGTAAACTACGCCGCGACCAAGTCGGGCCTGATCGGCATCGCCCGCTCGATCACCCGTGAGCTGGGCGGGCGCGGCATCACCGCGAACGTCGTCGCTCCCGGCTTCATCGAGACCGAGATGACCGCGGTGCTCCCCGAGGCGACGGTCGCCGGCTACAAGGCGGCCATCCCCGCCGGACGCCTCGGCGCCACCGAGGAGATCGCCGCCGCGGTCGCCTACCTGGCCTCGGACGCCGCGTCCTATGTCTCCGGGGCAGTGCTCCCGGTCGACGGCGGCCTCGGCATGGGTCACTGAGACACCGCACCGACCACCAGCGAGCAGGAGCAGACATGGGAATTCTCGAAGGCAAGACGATCCTCGTTACCGGCGTCACGATGAACACCTCGATCGCCTACAAGGTTGCCGAGATCGCCGCCGAGCAGGGGGCGACCGTGGTGATCTCCAACTTCGGGCGGGCGCTCAACCTGACCCGGCGGATCGCCTCCCGCCTCGAGCCGGCGCCCGCGGTGCTGGAACTCGACGTGACCAACACCGAGCATCTGGCCTCGCTGCCCGCGCAGTTGCGCGCGGCCGGGGTGGAGCGTCTCGACGGCATCGTGCACTCGGTCGCCTACGCCAACCCCGAGACCGCGCTGGGCGGCAAGTTCCTCACCACGCCGTTCGAGGACGTCTCGACGGCGATGAACGTGTCGGCCTACTCGCTGGTCAGCCTGACCATGGCGTGCAAGGAACTGTTCAGCGAGAACGTCTCGGTGGTCGGCCTCACCTTCGATGCGCGGATCTCCTGGCCCACCTACGACTGGATGGGCGTGGCCAAGGCCGCCCTGGAGTCGGCCTCCCGCTACCTGGCCCGCTACCTGGGGCCGGAGGGCGTCCGGTCGAACATCGTCGCCGCCGGGCCGCTGGAGACCATCGCCAAGAAGGCGATCCCCGGCTCGCACTCGTTCAACGACATCTGGGGCGGACGCGCGCCGCTGGGCTGGGATTCCTCCGACGCCACCCCGACCGCGAAGGCGGTCGTCGCGCTGCTGTCGGACTGGTTCCCCTCGACGACCGGCGAGATGATCCACGTCGACGGCGGGCTGCACTCGACCGGCGCCTGAGCGGGCGTGGCCGCGGGCCTTCGGGGCCGCGCGGGCGGTAGGTTGGTGGCCATGGCAGCTGTCGTGGAACTGGTGGACGTCTCGATCGTGCGCGGCGGGTCGACCCTGCTGGACAAGGTCTCCTGGACGATCGACGAGACCGACCGCTGGGTCGTCATCGGCCCCAACGGTGCGGGCAAGACCACGCTGCTGCAGGTGCTCAGCGCCAATATGCATCCCAGCAAGGGGATGGCCTCGATCCTGGACGAGGTGCTGGGTGCGGTCGACGTCTTCGAACTGCGTCCCCGCATCGGCGTCACATCCGCCGCGCTGGCCGACCGCATTCCGCGGTCGGAGGCCGTCGGCAACGTGGTGGTCTCGGCCGCCTACGCCGTCCTGGGCCGCTGGAACGAGGGCTACGACGTCTCCGACTTCGCCCGCGCGGGCGAACTGATGGCCCAGTTGCGGATCGGGCATCTGGGCAAGCGCACCTTCGGCACCTTGTCCGAGGGCGAACGCAAGCGCGTCCAGATCGCGCGTGCGCTGATGACCGATCCCGAACTGCTGCTGCTCGATGAGCCGGCGGCCGGGCTCGACCTGACCGGCCGCGAGAGCCTGGTCGACACGATCAGCCAGATCATCTCCCAGCCATGGGCGCCGGCGACCGTCCTGGTCACCCACCACCTGGAGGAGATCCCCCCGGGCATGACGCACGCCCTGCTGCTCAAGGACGGTGCCGTGGTCGCGGCCGGCCCGATAGCCGAGGTGCTCACCGACGACCTGATGAGCCGCACCTTCGACCTGCCGCTGCAGGTCACCCAGGCGGACGGACGCTGGACGGCGCGCGCGGTGCGCGGAGCGCCGCAGGGAACCCCCGAGGGCTGACCGATGCTGGAGTGGCTCTCGGAGAACTGGTGGGTGGCCTGGCTGGTGCTGGCCGGTGGGCTCGCCGTGTCCGAGATGCTCACCCTCGACATGACCCTGCTCATGCTGGCCGGCGGAGCGCTGGCCGGGGCCGGGGCCGCATTGGTGTTCCCGGGGCTGCTGTGGGTGCACATCCTGGTCGCCGCCGTGGTGGCGGTCGCGCTGCTCGGGCTGTTGCGGCCCGAGATCCTCAAACGGCTGCATCAGGGGCGCGGCTACCGCAGCACTTTCGACCAACTCCTCGGCAGCACCGGACGCTCCGCCGGCGAGATCACCGCGTCCGGGGGCGAGGCGATCGTCAACGGCGAAACCTGGAGCGCCCGCAGTTGGGACGGTGAGCCGATCGCGCCAGGGGTGGCGGTCGAGGTGATCGAGGTGGACGGCCTGACGATCGTGGTCCACCCGCAGCACAAGCCGCTGGGCTGACCGGACGCCGTCGGCTCAGTCCTCGGCGATCGCCTCGCGCACCTCGGCGAGGATCACCTCCATGGCGGCCCTCGCCGCCGCCGGATCGCCGCGGAAGACGGCGTCCGCCACCGCCTCGTGGGCGGCCAGCGCCTCCTGCTTGGGGTGGGCCGGCATCAGGTCGAGTTCGGTGCGGCCCTGAAGCACGGCGGCGACCAGCCCGGACAGCGCGGCGAACATCTCGTTGCCTGAGGAGGTCAGTAGCAGCGAATGGAAAGCGATGTCATGCTCCATGAAGGTGCCCAGGTCGCCGGCCTCGCCGGTACGGCGCAGCTCCGAGGCCAGGGCGAGCAGTTGGGCGCGGACGTGGATGGTGGCGTGGGCGGCGGTGTTCGCGGCCGCCGCGGGTTCGATCGCCATCCGCAGATGGGTGAGGGAGCGCAATTGCTGTTCCCGGTCGGCCGAATGCAGGCGCCAGTCGATCAGCAGAGGGTCAAGCACATTCCAGGATTCAGGAGGCTGCGGCACCAGGCCGCGCCGGCGCAGGATGCGCAACAGGCCCATCGCCTCCAGCTGGCGGGACGCCTCCCGCGCGACGGTGCGCGAGACGCCGAAGCGGTCCTGCACGTCCTCGAGGGTGCGTGGCCGCTCGCCGGCCCACGTGCGGTCGATGATCTCGATGCCGAGTTCACGCGCCACGCCCTGGTGAAGGGCGGCGGAGCGGGCATCGCCGGCCATGAATCCCCCCTGTATCTCGACGGTGTGCACTCGGAGCATATACGTGGCACGACGCAGACGCCCTGCCAGCAAAGAGTTACTCTCTTTCGCTTGATTAAGAGCATCTATATGTTTTATCGTCATCTCAACGTCGCGACGGTGCGACGCTGAGAGAAGGTCGAAGATGACATTGACCCACATCGTCGTCATGGGGGTGGCCGGCTGCGGCAAATCGAGCGTCGCCGACGAGATGTTCGCCCGGCTCGGCCCCGGCTGGCTTCAAGCCGAAGGCGACGACTTCCACCCCAAGGCGAACATCGCGAAGATGAGCTCGGGCACCCCGCTCACCGACGAAGACCGGTGGCCCTGGCTCGACCTGATCGCCGAATGGACCGCCGCCAAGGACATCACCGGCCATTCGACGATCATCACCTGCTCGGCGCTACGCCGGGTGTACCGCGACCGCCTGCGCATCACCCCTGGGCGCACGGTGTTCGTTCATCTCCACGGCTCCGAAGAGCTTCTCGCCTCCCGCCTGGGCGGACGCGCGGGGCACTTCATGCCGCCGACCCTGCTCCCGTCGCAGCTCGCGACGCTGGAGATGCTGGAACCCGACGAAGACGGTGTCGTCATCGACATCGACGCCGACCTCGCTACGATCGCCGAGCGGGCGATCACCGCCGTCGGTCTCGTCCCCCTCGCGCGCTAAGGAGGCGCCACTTCCCATGACCACACAACTCGTCCTTGCCGCACTCGCCGGCATCGCCGCGATCATCATCCTGATCGGCTGGCTCAAGATCCATCCCTTCCTGTCGCTGATGGGCGGCTCCGCGGTCATGGCGATCGCGGCAGGCGTCCCCTACCCCGACCTGTTCAAGAGTTTCTCCTCCGGCCTCGGCTCGACGCTGTCGGGTGTCGGCCTGCTCATCATCCTGGGGTCGATCATCGGCGTTTTGTTGATCTCCTCCGGCGGTGCCGACGTGATCGTCGACACCATCATGGACAAGACGCCGCTCCAGCGGCTGCCCTGGGCCATGGCGCTGATCGCGTTCATCGTCGGCATCCCGCTATTCTTCGAGGTCGGCGTCGTCATCCTGATTCCGGTCGTCATGTTCGCCGCCAAGCGGGCGAAGCTGCCCGTGGTTCTGCTCGGCATTCCCGCGCTGGCCGGCCTGTCCGCCCTGCACGGCCTGGTGCCGCCGCACCCCGGCCCGCTGATCGCCATCGAGGGCCTCAAGGCCGACCTCGGCCTCACCCTGGGCCTGGGCCTGCTCGTCTCGATTCCCTGTGTGATCATCTGTGGCCCGGTGCTGGGCAAGATGATGGCCACGTGGGTGCCGATCCCGGCGCGTGAGGACTTCCTCGGTGGGGGCGGCCCCACCGCAGGCGACAAGCGCCCCGGCTTCCTGGCCGCCATCGGTGTGGTGCTGCTGCCGGTCTTCCTGATGCTGATCCGCACCCTGGTCGAGGTCACCAAGAACCAGGGCAGCGGCTTCGGTGCGGCGCTGGTCTTCGTCGGCACTCCGCTGATCGCCCTCACCATCACCACGGTGGTCGCGATGTTCGTCTTCGGCTACTCCATCGGCAAGTCCCGCGACAAGGTGAACGACCTGGTCGGATCGTCCTTCGGTCCCATCGCCGGCATCCTGCTCATCGTCGGCGCCGGCGGTGGCTTCAAGCAGACCCTGGTCGATTCCGGCATCGCCAAGGTGATCGCCCAGGGCCTCACCGACGCGGCGCTGCCGCCGCTGCTGGCCGCCTGGATCGTCGCGGTCATCATCCGCCTGGCCACCGGCTCGGCCACCGTGGCCACCATCACCGCCTCCGGCATCATGGCGCCGCTGGCCGTGGGCCTGTCGCCGACGCACACCGCGCTGATGGTGCTGTCGATCGGTGCCGGCTCGGTCTTCCTCAGCCACGTCAACGACGCCGGCTTCTGGATGGTCAAGGAGTACTTCGGCATGACCGTCGGCCAGACCTTCAAGACCTGGTCGCTGATGGAGACCACCTTGTCCGTCGT
This sequence comes from Propioniciclava sp., assembly GCF_047602245.1. Lineage (GTDB taxonomy): Bacteria > Actinomycetota > Actinomycetes > Propionibacteriales > Propionibacteriaceae > Propioniciclava. The sequence goes on along the minus strand of NZ_JASGHT010000001.1, from coordinate 752,448 downwards.
CGGCCTGGTCTGCGTCATGGGCCTGAGCCTGGTGCTCTAGCGGAGATAAGGAGACTGCGATGCAACTGGGAATGATCGGTCTGGGCCGGATGGGCTCGAATATGGCCGCACGAATCCGCAACGCGGGCCATGAGGTGATCGGGTACGACGCGGACGCCTCCCGCTCTGAAGTCGCCGACCTGCCCGCGCTGGTCGCTGCCCTGGACGCCCCGCGCGCGGTCTGGGTGATGCTGCCCGCCGGGCCGATCACCCAGGGCGTGCTCACCGAGCTCGCTGGACTGCTCGAGCCCGGTGACGTCGTCGTCGAGGGCGGCAACTCCCGGTTCAGCGACGACGCCGCCAACGCGGCGATGCTCGCCGAGCACGGGATCGGCTATCTCGACTGCGGCGTCTCCGGCGGCGTGTGGGGTCTCGACAACGGCTACGGCCTGATGGCCGGCGGCGACGAGGCGTCCGTGGCCCGGCTGATGCCCATCTTCGACGCGCTGCGCCCCGAGGGCCCGCGCGAGGAGGGCTTCGTGCACGCCGGCGGCGTGGGCGCGGGTCACTACGCGAAGATGGTGCACAACGGCATCGAGTACGGCCTGATGCACGCCTACGCCGAAGGGTGGGAGCTGCTCGAGGCGTCCGACGTGGTCAGCGACGTCAAGGGCTGCTTCAAGGCCTGGTCGCGCGGCACCGTCGTCCGCTCCTGGCTGCTCGACCTCGCGGTGAGCGCCCTGGAGGAGTCGCCGCACCTGGACGGGATCAGCGAGTACACCACCGATTCTGGTGAGGGCCGCTGGACCCTGGACGAGGCCGTCGAGCACGCGGTCCCGATGCCGGTGCTCGCCGCCGCATTGTTCGCGCGGTATTCCTCGCGCCAGGAGAACAGCCCGACCATGCGGATGGTCTCCGCGCTGCGCGGGCAATTCGGCGGCCACACCGTCGAACGCACCGGCGAGTAAGACACCGATCAAGGGCCGCCTTCTCGGCGCCGGGGTAGTCTGAACCCAACCCCGAGCACCGAGGAGGCGGCCCATGCCCGATCCGTTCCTGATTCTCGTCATCCTGATCGCCGTGGTCGCGGTGGTCGCGCTCGGACTGTCAGTCCGGGTCGTCCAGCAGATGCAGGTCGGCATCGTGCAGCGAATGGGCAAGTTCCACCGGACCATCGAGCCCGGCTTGCACTTGATCATGCCGTTCATCGACCGCGTCCGCTACACGATGGACATGCGCGAGGCCGTCGTCCCGTTCCCGCCCCAAGGCGTGATCACCGAGGACAACCTGATGGTCGGCATCGACTCGGTCATCTACTACCAGATCGTCGATCCGGTGCGCGCCGCCTACGAGGCGCAGAACTACATCCAGGCCATCGAGCAGCTCACCATGACGACGCTGCGCAACATCATCGGCGGTATGGACCTGGAGCAGACCCTGACCAGCCGCGAGGAGATCAACCAGAAGCTGCGCGCCGTCCTCGATGAGGCCACCGGCAAGTGGGGCATCAAGGTCAACCGCGTCGAGCTGCGCTCGATCGAGCCGCCCGCCACCATCCGCGACGCGATGGAGAAGGGCGCCCGAGCCGAGCGGGAGAAGCGCGCCCAGATCCTGCTGGCCGAGGGCCAGCGGCAGAGCCAGATCCTGTCCGCCTCCGGCGACCGCGAATCCAGCATCCTGCGCGCCCAGGGCGAGCGGGAGTCCGCGGTGCTGCGCGCTCAGGCCGACCGGCAGGCGTCCATGCTGCGCGCCGAGGGCGAGGCCCAGGCGATCACCACCGTCTTCCACGCCATCCATGCCGCCGAGCCCGACCAGGGCCTGCTCGCCTACCAGTACCTGCAGATGTTGCCCAAGCTCGCCGAGGGCGGCGCGAACAAGGTGTGGATCATTCCCTCCGAGCTCAACGACGCCCTCAAGGGCCTCGGCGGCAACCTCGGTGAGATGGCCCGCAGCTTCGGTGCCGCCGATCCGTCGAAGTTCGACGCGCCTCAGAAGGTGGACGTGTTCGCCGAGATCGAGCGCGCCAAGCGTGCCGAGGAGGAGCAGTCCCAGGCCTCGGTGCAGCAGGCCATCGCCGAGGCGGCCCGGATGGAGAAGGGTGCCGCCGGTGTGGTGGCCGCACCGGTCACCCCGGCGGTGACCGCGGCTCCGCCGGCGCAGATCGCCCCGGATACGCAGATCGCCCCCGCCGAGCCGCAAGCGGCCGGCGAGGGCGACGGCTGAGTGAATCAGCCGGCGTAGTCCAGCAGGCGCTGCAGCAGCACCGGCCCGAGCGGCTGGTCGGTGTCGAGCACGACCCGGACGTTGGCGCCCTCGACATCGCGGGCGCCGCCGCGCTGGCCACGCAGATCGCACAGCGTCTGGCCGCGCCCAGGGCCCTGGGTGTCGTCGACCACCACCGGCACCTTCGGCGCCCGGGTCGCGGTGATCTGCCCGACGGCGATCGCGGCGGCCAGCGGGTCGTGCAAGGCGCACATGCGGCGTCCGTACTCGTGCACGTAGAAGTCGAAGTACAGGTCGAGGATGTCGGCCAGGGCCCGGTTGAGTGGTGAGGCGGACGCCGCCAGCGCCGTCCGGTCGGCCTCCTCGAAGGTGTTCTCCAGCGTGACGTCGAGCGGCACCAGGACGACCTGCCACGGCGCGGAGACCACGATCTGTGCCGCCTCGGGGTCGTTCCAGATGTTCGCCTCGCCGGCCACGCTGACGTTGCCGGGCACCAGGGCCGCACCGCCCATCACGGTCACCTTGCGGACCAGGGTGGCGATCGACGGATCGAGTTGCAGGGCCAGCGCGAGGTTGGTCAGCGGACCGATCGCGATCACGTCCAGCTCGCCCGGATGCTCGTGCGCGAGCCGGACCAGCATCTCGGCGGCCGACTCCTGCTCGGGCCCGCGGGCAGTGTGCGGCAACTCGACGTCGCCGACGCCGTTGTGGCCGTGAATGTGCGGGACGCCGCCGCTGAACGGGCCGGCCAGCGGATCCATGGCGCCGACGGCCACCGGCACCTCGTCCAGGCCGCCCAGGGCGAGCAGATCGAGGGTGTTCACCGCGGCGCGGGCGGCATCGATGTTGCCGCTGACGGTGCCGATCCCGGCGAGGGTGATCTCGGGGGAGGCCATCAGGTACACCAGGGCCAGCGCGTCATCGATCCCGGTGTCGCAGTCGAAATAGACGGGGCGGGGAGTCATCGTTGATTCCTTTCGTTCAGCTGCCGACGACGCCGACGACGGCGGCGTTGAGCAGGTTGGTCATGGTGGCCGCCAGCAGCGCCAGCAGGCCGTACTTGGACACCTCGCCGCGGCGCTCGGGCACCAGCGAGCCGAGCGAGCCGACGAGGATGGCGATCGAGGCGAAGTTCGCGAACCCCGACAGCGCGAAGGTGGTGACCAGGGTGGTCTTCGGAGTGAGTGAGCCGTCGGCGACCATCGGGCCGAAGTTGGAGAAGGCCACGAACTCGTTGAGCACGGTCTTCTGGCCGATGAAGTTGCCGGCCAGGGCGGCCTCATTCCAGGGGACGCCGATCAGCCAGGCGACGGGGGCGAAGATCCAGCCGAACACCATGTCGAAGGACAACTCCGGCATGCCGAACCAGCCACCGATGCCGCCCAGGGCGGCATTGGCCAGCGCGATGATCGAGATGAAGGCGATCAGCAGGCAGCCGACGATCACGGCCAGATGGCCGCCGGTCAGCGCGCCGCGGGCGAGCGCGTCGATGACGTTGGTGGACTCGGTGTCGCGGACGTCGCGGACTGAGGCGTCCAGGTCGGACTCCTCGGTCTCGGGCCAGATGCCCTTGGCGATCAGCAGCGACCCCGGCGCGTTCATCACGGCCGCGGCCAGCAGGTAGGGCAACGGAGCCCCCAGCAGCGAGTACCCGACCAGCACGGTGCCGGCCACCGAGGCCAGGCCGCCGGTCATGCAGACGAAGAGCTGCGACTTGGTGAGCCGGGACAGGTACGGCTGGATCACCAGCGGCGCCTCGCTCATGCCGAGCAGCACCACGGTGGAGGCCCAGACCGACTCGATCTTGGAGGTGCCGAGCACCCACTTCAGCGCGGTGCCGACGATCTCGATGATCCACTGCAGCACCCTCAGGTAGTAGAGCAGGCCGATCAGGGTGCCGAAGAAGATGATGACCGGCAGCACCCGCAACGCGAAGATGAACGGGAACTGGGCGTCGTCCATCAGCGGGCCGAATACGAACTTGGTGCCCTCGTCGGCGAAGTGAATGACGTAGGCGATGCCTTCGGCGAGTTGTTTGAGCGCCTGCGCGCCCGGTTCCCACTTGATGACGAGGAAACCCATCACGGCCTGGAGCGCGAGCGCCGCCCCGATGATCCGCCAGTTGATTCTGCTCCGGTGCTTCGAGATGGCGACCATCAGGCCCAGGATCAGGATGACCCCGAGTACGCCTTGGAACCGCTCCACAGCTACCTCCTTGTGCTTGGTTCCGAGAGACCTTAGCCGTTGCGCGATGCGTTGGCTAAACCTGGCGCGAGAGATCTTGCTGGACGGATGGACGAATCCCATCGGATGTGCGGGAAGCTCGACCTCGCGTGCTGAATTAGGTTAGGTTCGGCGCTGAGCTGTTCCATTCAATGAGGAGTGATGATCGTGGCCGGACGCGTGCTGGTGGTGGGTTCTCTCAATGCGGATCTGGTGGTCCGCACGGCCCGCATCCCGAAGCCGGGTGAGACGGTGACGGGCTCGGACCTGTTCATCGTGCCGGGCGGCAAGAGCGCCAACCAGGCGGCGGCGATCGGCAAGCTCGGCGGTGATGTCGCGATTCTCGGGTGCGTCGGCGACGACGGCAACGGGGCGATGCTGCGGGCCAGCCTGGAGGCGTCCGGGGTCGACATCGGTCACCTGCGCGTGCTGAGCGGCGTGGCGACCGGCTCGGCGATGATCGCCGTCGACAGCGCCGGCGAGAACTGCATCATCGTCAGCCCCGGCGCCAATGGGCGGTTGACCACCGATGATGTGACCCAGGCCGACGCGTTCTTCGACAGCGCCGGCCCCTCCTCGGTGCTCACCTTGTGCCTGGAGGTCTCCGTCGGCGTGGTCAAGGTCGCCGCCCGCCGGGCGCGCGAACGCGGCGCGACGGTGGTGCTGAACATCTCGCCGTACATGAAGGTGGACGCCGATCTGCTCGCGCTGGTCGACATCCTGCTGGTCAATGCTCATGAACTCGCCGACCTGACCGGTCAGGCGGAGTTCGATCCCCTGGGCGACTGGTCGGCGGTGGTCGCGGCCACCGCGGCGGCGCTCGGCGAGGACGGTCCCCGCACCGTCGTGGTCACTCTCGGCGGGCTCGGCGCGCGGGTGATCGACCTGGACGCCGGCACGGCCTCGGACCAGATCCCGTCGCCGAAGGTGACGCCGGTGGACACCACCGGCTGCGGGGACGCCTTCCTGGCCGCCTTGGCCTTCCGGCTCGCGGCGGGTGATGCGCTCACCGACGCGTGCGCGTTCGCGGTCCGGGTGGGTGCCTACGCTGCGACCGGCGAGGGTGCGCAGGCGTCCTACCCGACGGCCGAGCAGTTGGCGAACTGGACGCCGTGACCGGTCACCACCCCAGGGTGGCCTCGACCTGCGCGCTCAAGGCCGCCATCGATGCCCGAGCCTCGGCTCTGGCGCCGGCCAGGCCCAACGGATGCCCGGGTGGCAGTCGTACCTCGAGGTAGCACTTGAGTTTGGGCTCGGTGCCGGAGGGGCGGACCACCACCCGGAACCGCTCGGATTGCAGCAGGACGCCGTCGGTGGGCGGCAGGCCGTCCCAGCCGGCGGCCAGGTCGGCGGCGCTGGCCGGCTCGCCCAGCAGTTCGGTGGGCAGGCCGGCGCGCAGCCGCGCCATGGCGTCCGCGATCACCGGCAGACCGGCCACGCGGAAGGACAACTGCGCCGTGTGGTGGACGCCGTGGGTGCGCGCGATCTCGTCCAGCCGGTCGCCCACGCCCATCCCGTCCGCCTTCAGCGACGCCACCAGGGCCAGCACCCGGATCAGCGTGGAGATGCCGTCCTTGTCGGCCACCGCCGCGGGGTCGGTGCAGTAGCCGATCGCCTCCTCGTAGCCGAAGGCGAGGCCGGGCACGCGGCCGATCCATTTGAACCCGGTGAGTGTGGTCGCGAACGGCTGCCCCGCCGATTCGGCCAGCCGGCGCAGCAGCGTCGAGGACACCACCGAGCAGGCGTACACGCCGGGAGTGCCCCGGCGCAGCGCGTCGTCGGCGAGCAGCCAGCCCAGTTCGTCGCCGGTGAGCATCCGCCAGGCTCCGCCGATCGGTGCCGCCAGGGCGCAGCGGTCGGCGTCAGGGTCGTGGGCGATCGCCACGTCGGCGTCCGTCTCGGCGGCCAGCGTCAGCGCCAGATCGATGGCGCCGGGCTCCTCGGGATTGGGGAAGGCGACCGTGGGGAAGGCCGGGTTGGGTAGCGCCTGCGCCTCAACGATCGCTGGGCCCGGAAATCCGGTCAGGTCGAGCACCCGGCCCACGACGGTGGCGCCGACGCCGTGCAGCGGCGTGTACACCCAGCGCACGTCGCGCGGAGTATCCGGTGTCACCAGCGAGGCGACGCGCGCGGCGTAGGCCTCGACCAGCGGCTGCCCGATCGTCTCGTAGGCGTCCGAGCGTGGAAGCGTCGAGACCGGGGCGAGCGCGGCCCGGGCGAGGTGGGCGGCGATCTCGGCGTCGGTCGGTGGCACGATCTGGGACGGCCCGGCGTACACCTTGTAGCCGTTGTCGGCCGGCGGGTTGTGCGAGGCGGTGACCACGACACCGGCGATGCAGTCGTAGTGGGTGAGCCCGAACGCCACCACGGGAGTCGGCACGTGGGTGGCGGTGAGCATCGGCGCCAGACCGTAGCCGGCCAGGATCTCGGCGGTGTCGCGGGCGAACACGTCGGAGTTGTAGCGGGCGTCGTAGCCCACCAGCACGCGTCCGCCGGCGTGGCCGTGCTCGATCAGCCAGCGAGCCAAGCCGGCGGACGCCTGGCTCACCACCACGCGGTTCATCCGGTTCGGGCCCGGACCGAGTGCGGCGCGCAGGCCCGCGGTGCCGAAGGCGAGAGGCCCCGCGAAGGAGTCCGCGAGTTCGGCGGAGGCATCCTCGTCGCCGGCCTCGGCGCGTTCGATCAGCGCGTCCAAGGCCGTCACCGTGCCCTGGTCGGGATCCTCGGCGCGCCAGGCCATCGCCCGGGCGAGCAGGTCCGGATCGATCATCACAGCACCTCGAGCAGCCCAGCCAGCAGCCGGCGCAACCGCGGCACCGCGGCCCGTCCCGCTTCGAGCACCTCGGCGTGGGACAGCGGCTCGCCCGACATGCCCGCGGCCGCGTTCGTGACCAGCGAGATGCCGAGCACCTCCAGGCCGGCCTCGCGGGCGGCGATGCACTCCAGGGCGGTCGACATCCCCACCAGCGAGCCGCCGAGGATGCCGGCCATCCGCACCTCGGCCGGGGTTTCGTACTGAGGCCCGCGGAACTGCACGTAGACCCCCTCGTCCAGGCTGGGGTCGATGCCGCGGGCGAGCGCACGCAGGGCGGGGGAGTAGGCGTCGGTCAGGTCGACGAAGGTGGGGCCGTGCAGCGGCGTCGCGCCGGTGAGGTTGATGTGGTCGGCGATCAGCACCGGGGTGCCGGGGCGCCACGCCGGATCGAGCCCGCCGCAGCCGTTGGTGAGCACCAGCCGCGTCGCGCCGGCCGCCGCCGCGGTCCGGACGCCGTGCACGACCGCCGCCGCGCCTTTGCCCTCGTAGAAGTGGGTGCGGCCGGTGAACAGGGCGGCCACCCGCTCGCCGGGCAACCGTAGCGCGCGCACGACGCCGCCGTGACCGGCCACCACGGGGGCCGAGAAGCCGGGAAGCTCGCCGAGCGGGCACTCGGCGATCACTTCGCCGAGGCCTTCGGCGGCCTGTGACCAGCCCGATCCCAGCACGAGCGCGACATCGAGGCGTCCGACGCCGAGACGCGCGGTGAGGGCGGTGGCGGCTTCACGAGCCACAGCGGCGGGGTCGGTGTGTTCGCTCATGGCGCGAGCATAATGGGGACGCCGGGTCCGCTGGCGTCGCTCGCGGGCGACGCGCATGCCACAATGCCGGGCATGGCGGACGTGGTGATCATCGGTGGCGGTCCTGGCGGCTACGAGGCGGCTCTGGTCGGGAATCAGTTGGGTGGGAAGGTCACGCTGGTGGAACGCCGCGGGCTGGGCGGCTCGGCCGTCCTCACCGATGTGGTGCCCTCCAAGACCTTGATCGCCACCGCGGAGGTGATGAACAAGATCCACCGCGCGAACTCGCTCGGGCTGCAACCGGTCGACCCCGCGCTGTCCGACCTGGCCGACGCCGTGCGCGTCGACCTCGGTCACGTCAACCGGCGGGTGATCGGGCTGGCCACCCAGCAGTCCACCGACATCCGCGCCCGGCTGGTGCGCGAGGGCATCCGCATCATCGACGGCACCGGACGCCTCGACGGCACTGAGGCGGTTATCGCCACCACCCCTGATGGGCGGGAGGAGCGGTTGCCGGCCGACATCACCCTGATCGCGGTCGGGGCGCGTCCTCGCGAACTGCCCGATGCGATGCCCGACGGCGTCCGGATTCTCAACTGGACCCAGATGTACAACCTCACCGAGCTTCCCGAGCGGCTGATCGTGGTCGGCTCGGGCGTGACCGGCGCCGAGTTCGCGGGCGCCTACCGCAACCTCGGCGTCGAGGTCGTGCTGGTGTCCTCGCGGCACCAGGTGCTGCCGAGTGAGGACGCCGACGCCGGCCGGGTGATCCAGGACGTGTTCGAGTCCTCGGGCATGACGATCATGTCGAACGCGCGCGCGATCGCGGCCCGCGTCGAGGGCGACGGCGTCGTGGTGACGCTGGCCGACGGCGGCACCGTCGAGGGCAGCCACGTGCTGATGGCCGTCGGCGCGCTGCCCAACACCGAGAACCTCGGGCTGGAGGCCGCCGGCGTCGTCACCACGGCGTCCGGGCACGTGCAGGTCGACCGGGTCTCGCGCACCTCGGCGCGCGGCGTGTACGCCGCCGGCGACTGCACCGGCGTGTTCAACCTGGCCTCGGTGGCCGCCATGCAGGGCCGCATCGCGATGTGGCACTCCCTCGGCGATGCGGTCGCCCCGCTCGACCTGCGCACGGTCTCCTCGAACGTGTTCACTTCCCCCGAGATCGCCACGGTGGGCGTCTCGCAGAGCGAGGTGGACGCCGGCATCGTCCGGGCCCGGGCGGTGGTGCTGCCGCTGGGCTCGAACGCGCGCGCCAAGATGAAGGACAACCGCGACGGCTTCGTGAAGGTGTTCTGCCTGCCGACGACCGGCATCGTGATCGGCGGCGTCATCGTCGCCTCGCACGCCAGCGAACTGATCCATGTGCTCGCCGTCGCGGTCGCCTCCAAGCTGACCGTGGACGAGCTCGCGCAGGCCTTCACCGTGTACCCGTCGGTGTCGGGATCGATCGCCGAGGCGGCTCGTCGCCTGCACGGCAGCGCCGGCGACGAGCACCTCGTCTACTAGCCGGACGCCGCGGTGCCCTCGGCGATCACGCCGTCGTACACCGCCTCGAAGCGCTCGCGCAGCCCGTCGTAGTACCCCCGCTGGGCGGGATCGGGCAGGGTGAGCGCGGTCTCGGGAATGCGCGCCATCGGGTGGCCCGGATCGAGCGCGGTGAGCGCCATCACGGCCGCGCCGCGCATGGTGACCCGCTTGACGTCGACGACCTGCACCGGGAATCCGAGCGCCTGGGTGACGATCTCCATCACGCCGGGGTAGTCCTGGGTGACGCCGCCGGAGGCGATCACCCGGCTCAGCGCGGGGTTGACGCTGGCCAGCTGCTCGAAGACGCGGGCGTAGGAGACCGCGACCCCCTCGCAGGCCCCGCGCCACAGGTCGAGCCCGGTGGTCGAGGACGAGACGCCGGTGAACACGGCGCGGGCGTTGCCGGCCCATCCGGTGGCGCGTTCGCCGGTCAGGAAGGGCAGCACGAGTGGGGTGCCGGCGCCCGGCGCCGCGCGCAGAGCGGCGTCGATCTCCTCGGGGGTCGCCGCGGCGAATGTCCGCTCCATCCAGGCCATCACCCGGCCGACATCGTTGAGCGCGCCGCCCACGATCGAGGAATGCCGCGAGACGCGGTAGGCCCACAGGCCCGAGGGCAGCACCTGCGGGGTGCCGGGAACGATCACCCGCATGGCGCCCGAGGTGGCGGCCGACAGCGCGGCGTCCTCGGGCGTGATGGCTCCCACGCCCAGGTTCGAGGCGTAGCCGTCGGGGATGGCGGGGAACCATGCGGCTCCCTCCAGGGCCGGCCAGCGGCGTGCCACCTCGCGTGAGACGTCGGTGATCGGGTCCTCGGGATCCACGATCGGTGCGAACTGGCCGGCGGAGACGCCCATCACGTCCAGCAGTTCCTCATCCAGGGTGAGCGTGTGCCGGTTCAGGATGCCTGGCCCAGGCCATCGTCGAGGTCGCGGCGCCCTCGATCCCGGCCAGCTTCGCGTAGACGTACTCGCCCAGCGAGAGGAATTTCGTGGTGGCCGCCCACACGCCCGGGAAGGAGTCCTGCAGCCACAGCATCCGCGGCGGGTGATAGCTGGTGTGCAGCCGCGCGCCGATGCGCTGGTGGATGTCGGCTTCGTCGAGGCGCTCGCGCAACACCGCCAGGTGGGCGGCGGAGCGTCCGTCGGCGTAGGTGATGCACGGGGTGACCGCCTCGCCCTGGGCGTCCACGCAGACCAGCGAGGAGGCGAAGGTGTCCATCACGACGGCCCTGATGCTGCCCGGCTCCAGACCCTTGACCGTCTGGGTGATCACCTGGGCGACCTCATCGGCGACCTGGTCGGCGTAGATCTCCGCGGTTCCGTCGGCGCGTTCGGTGAACAGGTGCTCGGCCTTGAAGGTGCGCTTCTTGATCGGGCGGGCGTAGCCGTCGTACAGGGCGCACCGCGTCGAACCCGAGCCGATGTCGAGAGCGAGGACGATCGGCTGCACGGCCTGGGCGAGCGAGACCGACGTGGCTTCGGGGAGTTCGTTGAATGCTGTCACGGGGGTTCCTTCGGCACTGGAGGAGGACGATCCGGGTCCCACCCTACGGGTTTCCCACGTCAAGTGGCACGACAACGGCGTGCGATGCCGGGACTGAGCCCGGCAGCCGGTACCGTAGGTGGACGTGAGTCAGAACATCCCCTTGGCCGTCGGTCTGGTCATCGTCGGTTCGTTCTGCTTCGCCCTGTCCGCGCATTTCCAGCACAACGCGGTCGACAGCCACCTGAACGGCAACGTGCACAAGGAGCGCATGGGCTTCGTCGCCCTCCTCGAGGCCGTGCAGCGTCCGCGCTGGATCATCGGCCTCGTGTTCATGGCGGCATCGTTCTTCCTGCAGTTCGGCGCGCTCTTCATCGCGCCCTTGACTGTCGTGCAGCCACTGGGGCTGCTGGCATTCCCGTGGTCGATCCTGCTCGCCGCCAGCGCCAGCCGTACCCCCGTCCCACCCGGCATCCGCATGGCCGTGGCGGTCACCGTCGCCGCGACGCTCGCCTTCACGATCGTGACCGGCAGCCACGCGACCGCGGACTCCGAACTGGTCATCCGGCGGGTCGTCTTCGGCGCGTTCGTCGTCTATCTCATCGCGTTCGTGTTCGCCTCCCTGGGGGCACGCGGCCCGGCAGCCTGGCGCTGCCTGTTCTGGTCCTCCGGCGGAGCTCTGTTCTACGGCCTGGAGGCCGCCTTGGTGAAGTCGCTGATGGGCTACGCCAAGCTACATCCGTGGCCGTTCACCACGCTGTTCTGGTGCATCGTCGCGGCGCTGGTCTTCGGGGCGGTGGCTGCCGGGTGGTTCATCCAGCAGGGCTACGCGACCGGTGCCCCCGAGATCGTCGTCGGTTCGATGAACGTGACCAGCCCCGTGGTGGCGGTCGCCTTCGGCTTCCTGGTGCTCGGCGAGGGGACCCGCATCACGCTCCCGATCGCGCTGCTGATGATCGCACTGGGGGCCATCGCGGTGAGCGGCGTGGTCGCACTGACCCGCTTCCACCCCACTTATGTGCCTGCCGGCGAAGACGCGGACGCCGAGGCGTCCGACCGCGACGAGATCAGTTGAAGCGGTAGAGCTTCTGCGCGGTGCGGTACAGCACCGTGGACGCCTTGCGGCCGAGGGGGCCGGGCAGGTTGGCGCCCAGCACCAGCGGCAGGCGCAGGCCGAGCCGGTGCTTCAGGATCGGGTCGATGCCGTCGATGTGCTCCCACATCTCCCGGCGCATCCGCAGGCCCTTCTCGGTGCCCTCCAGCAGCGCGAACATCGACGAGGCGGTGACGATCAGGCCCAGGTACTGCTCCATATAGCCGGCCAGGCGGCGGTTGCCGGCCCCCTCGGGCAGCTTGTGCGCTTCGACCATCACCCGGGTGACGCGCATCTGCTGGTCCAGCCGGCTGATCTGCACCGACTCGTTGACCGACTGGTCCTCGCGGCCGATGAAGTAGCGGTACAGGTTCACCGGCAGGTAGTACAGCGTCTGGACGCTGGGCAGCGGCACGTAGACGAAGATGTTGTCGACGTAGAAGGTGTGCTCGGGCAGCTCGACGCCCGAGTCGCGCAGGATCTGGGTGCGGAAGATGGCCGCGTGCATCAGGATGTTCTGGCCGGGGCCGGAGAAGCCGAGCTCGTTCCAGGTGAACACCCGGTTCTGCGGCATCATCCGCCGGTAACGGATCACCTTCTGGGTGCCCGAGTTGGTGTGCTCGTAGACGTAGTTGGCGACCACCAGGTCGACCGGCGAACCGGAGGCGATGAAGTGCCGCAGCTTCGACAGCGTCAGGTTGAGCGCGACCGGGTCGAGCCAGTCGTCGGAGTCGACCACCTTGAAGTAGACCCCGGACGCCGCCCGCAGGCCGGCCATCACCGCGCCGCCATGACCCTTGTTCTCCTGGTGGATCACCTTGATCACGTCGGGATGCTGCGCGGCCCACGCGTCGGCCTTCTCGGCGGTGTCGTCCCGCGTCGAGCCGTCGTTGACGATGATGATCTCGATGTCGCCGCGCCCGCGCAGGATCGAGTCGATGCAGTGGTCCATGTACTCGGCCGAGTTGTAACACGGGATGACGAAGGTGATTTCCTTCTGGCGGACGTAGGGATGGTCGGCGGTCACAGGTTCCTTCTTCGTCAGGTGGCTGAGCATTCCTGCCAAGGTTACCGGGTCGCGCGCAGGCGCTGGTTCAGCGCGCCGCGCGCGGGCCGGTTTCAGTCGAACAGTCCGCCGAAGAGGTCGCCGATGCCCTCGCCGAGGCCTTCCAGGCCCTCCCCGAGCCCTTCACCGAGATCGCCCAGCCCTTCGCCCAGGCCGCCCAGCCCTTCGCCGAGGCCGGCCGCCAGGTGCGGCAGCGCGCCGATGCCATGGAAGATCAGCGAGCCAATCGCGATGTCACGGATCAGGTTGCTGCCCTGCCAGCTGGAGTAGTAGCCCTGCGCGTACGGCGCGTACTCGCCGCCGGCCTGCCAGTAGGGCACCCGCCGGGCGCCGACCGGGACGGTGCGCACGTGCGGCTCGGCACCGGCGAGGACGCGCTCGGCGTCCGCGGGACAGGCCGGGACCGAACGGACCGAGCCGCCCGGGGGAGCCCAGTCCACATTGGTGCTGGACGGGCCGTGGGAGGGGTTGAAGAAGCAGGGCGGGCGCTTGACCGGCAGCGGATCGCCCGCGACGCGCGCTTTCACGCAGGCGATCGCGTAGCGGCCCTCCTCCAGGATCTCGGTGACGAACCGGATCTCTTCGGCCTGCTTCACCGCGTCGAGGGACTCCTTGGCGTGCTCGTAGGCGTCCAGGGCGCGGCCATAGTCCTCGCGCATCGCCTCGTCCAGCGGATGCCCCGCGACGTCGCCGTCGAGGCGCTGCAGTTCCTCGCCGAACTTGGTGACGTCCTCTTCGGCCGTCCGCTTCACGCTGGCGAGCTGATCCTCCAACTCGGCCGCCTGCTGCTTCTCCAGCTTCTGCTGATTGCGCCCCAGGCGCATCGCGAAGTATGAGACGAAAGCGACGATGAGTAGCAGGCCGACGAACTCCATGCCTCTATCCTGCCAGCGGCCCCCAAGCCGGAAGCTGGGGGGCCGCTGTGCGGAGGCAATGATCAGGGATTATTCAGGGTCGACGATTTCGCACAGCGCCGCGCCGGACGACACGGTCTGCCCGGCCTCGGCCTGCAGCCCCTTGATGATGCCCGAGCGGTGCGCGTTGAGCGGCTGCTCCATCTTCATCGCCTCCAGCACCACGATCAGATCGCCCTCGGCCACCTCGTCGCCCTCGGCGACCGCGACCTTGACGATGGTGCCCTGCATCGGGGAGGTGAGCGCATTGCTGGACGGTGCCGCCGCCTTCGCGCCACCGCGGTCGCGCTTGGTCGGCCGCTTGCCCTTGGCGGACGCCGCGGGTGCGGCGCTGCCCAGGACGGCGGGAAGCTTGACCTCGACGCGGCGTCCGTTGACCTCGACGACGACCGTGGTCTTCTCGGTCTCCTCCGATTCGCCCAACTCGCCGGTGTAGGCCTCGACCTTGTTGTCGAACTCGGTCTCGATCCACCGGGTATGCACCTTGAAGTCGCCATCGGGTGCGGCGTAGGCCGGGTCGTTCAGCACGACCTGGTGGAACGGGATGACGGTCGGCATGCCGGTGAGCACCGTCTCGGCCAGCGCGCGCTTGGAGCGGGCGATCGCCTGTTCGCGGCTGGCGCCGGTCACGATCACCTTCGCCACCAGCGAGTCGAACGAACCCGGGACGGCCATTCCGGCCAGGTAGCCCTCATCGACGCGGACGCCGGGGCCGGTCGGCGCGTGCCACTGCACCAGGGTGCCGGGGGCCGGCATGAAGTTGCGGCCGGCGTCCTCGGCATTGATCCGGAACTCGATCGCATGCCCGCGCACGACCGGATCGCCGTAGCCCAGTTCCTCGCCGTCGGCGATGCGGAACATCTCGCGGACCAGATCGATTCCGGTGACCTCCTCCGACACCGGGTGCTCGACCTGCAGGCGGGTGTTCACCTCGAGGAACGAGATCCGGCCGTCGGTGGCGACCAGGAACTCGCACGTGCCGGCGCCGACGTAGCCGGCCTCCTTCAGGATCGCCTTCGACGACGTGTACAGCGTCTCGATCTGCTCGGCGGTCAGGAACGGCGCGGGCGCCTCCTCCACCAGCTTTTGGTGGCGGCGCTGCAGCGAGCAGTCACGGGTCGAGACGACGACCACGTTGCCGTGGGCGTCGGCCAGGCACTGGGTCTCGACGTGGCGCGGCTTGTCGAGGTACTGCTCCACGAAGCACTCGCCACGGCCGAAGGCGGTGACGGCTTCACGGGTGGCGGACTCGAACAGTTCGGCGACCTCGTCCAGCTCACGGGCCACCTTCAGGCCACGGCCGCCGCCGCCGTAGGCGGCCTTGATCGCAATCGGCAGGCCGTACTCCTGGGCGAAGGCGACGACCTCCTCGGCGCCGGAGACCGGGTCCGGGGTGCCGTGCACCAGCGGGGCGCCCACCTTCTGCGCGATGTGGCGGGCCTTGACCTTGTCGCCGAGCGCGTCGATCGCGGCCGGCGGCGGGCCGATCCAGATCAGGCCCGCGTCGATGACGGCCTGGGCGAACTGCGCGTTCTCGGCGAGGAAGCCGTAGCCGGGATGGATCGCGTTCGCGCCACAGCGCGCGGCGATGTCGAGGATCTTGGCGACGTCGAGGTAGGTCTCGGCGGGAGTCATGCCATTGAGGGCGAATGCCTCGTCGGCGAGCTTGACGAACAGCCCGTCGGCGTCCGGATCGGCGTAGATGGCCACGCTCGGCAGGCCGGCATCGCGCGCGGCACGGATGACGCGGACGGCAATCTCACCGCGATTGGCGACGAGCACCTTGGTGATAGGCACATTTCCTCCTTGAAAGACCCGTTCCTGGGCTACACAGCCGTGTCGGTTCGGAGTCTAGGACCAAGAATGCGCACGCTCCGAATCCGGGATGACGCAGCAGCCGGAACGAACCGGTCAGGGTCAGAGAAATACGCCGATGGCAAGGGGAACCGCCCACGCCACCGCGAGCAGCTGCAGTACGCGATCGCCCATCACGACGCTTTCGGGCTCGCCCGCCTGGCCGGTGTCGATGACGTAGGCGTAGCGCATCAGCGCGAGCGTGAACGGCGCGATCGAGATCGCATGCCAGGGCAGCTGGAACAGTTCGGCATCGCCGCGCTGCTCGAAGGCCCACAGGCTGTAGGACATGATCACCGCGGTGCAGGCCATCGTCCAGGCGAACCGCAGGTAGGAGTCGGTGTAGCGCTCCAAGGACGCGCGGGTGCCGGCGTCCGGCCCCAGTTCGCGCATCTCGGAATACCGCTTGCCCGCCACCATGAACAGCGAACCGAAGGAGGCCACCAACAAGAACCACTGCGACAGGGGGATGTGGGACGCCACACCGCCGGCGATCGCCCGCAGCAAGAAGCCGGACGCCACCATGGCGAGGTCGATGATCGGCTGGTTCTTCAAGAACAAGGAGTAGCCGACCTGGAGCAGCCAGTAGAGAGCCAGGGTGACGCCCAGCATGGGCGCGACGAGGAAGCCCAGGGCCAGACTCGCCGCAGCCGTGAGCGCCGCGAGCCCCAGCGCGGTCGGTTGCGCCAGCTCGCCGGCCGCGATCGGGCGCAACCGCTTCTTCGGGTGCAGCCGGTCGGATTCGATGTCGCGCACATCGTTGATCAGGTAGATGGATGCGCTGATCAGGCAGAAGGACACGAAGGCCCACAGCGTGTTGAGTGCGACCGTGGGAGCGAGCAGCGTGCCCGCCGCGACCGGTGCCGCCGCGACGAGGACGTTCTTCACCCACTGCTGGGGGCGCATCGCGCGTACCCAGGCGGGCAGGTGGGGACGGGGGGTCACGGGAACGGGATCAGTCATGGCCGCACCATGCTACCCAGCGGCTCAACCCCCGGTCTGCTCCGTGGTGTTCCACAGACCTGTCCACTCCACGCCGACGGTGGCCAGCATCCGGCGCAGCAGGGGAACGCTGAGGCCGATCACGTTGTGATGATCGCCCTCCAGCCGTTCGACGAAGGCGCCGCCGAAACCATCGATGGTGAACGCGCCGGCGCAGTGGTGCGGTTCGCCGGTGGCAATGTAGGCCTCGATCTCGGCGTCCGACACGTCGGCGAACGTCACCGCCGTGAGCGCCGCCTCCGTCCGGCCCACCCCGTCACCGTCACGCGCGACGATCAGGTGATGACCCGTGATCAGGTCGCCGCGCCGCCCCCGCATCGCCTGCCAGCGGGCGCGCACCACATCATCGGTGTACGGCTTGCCGTGCACGGCGCCGTCCAAGACGAGGATCGAATCGCACCCGATCACGATGACGTCCTGCGGTGCGTCCAGACTCGCGAAGACGGCCTCCGCCTTGAGCCGCGCCAGTTCCATGGCCAGCTCGCGCGGCTCCGCGGCCTCGACACGGGACTCGTCGACGCCGGAGACGATCACCTCGGGCTCGATCCCGGCGCCCCGGAGCACGCTCACGCGGGCCGGGGACGCCGACGCCAGGACGACGCGCACGCTCAACGCCGCGCGGTGCTACGCCAGGCGGCGTGGCCTTGCAGCATCGGCTGGCGCACCAGGTGCCAGTGGGAGCGCCAGCCGCCCGCGATCGCTGAGGAGGCGGGAGCATGCGGACGTCCGCGGCCGCGCCGCAGCACCGCGAACACCGCGGTGAGCGCCGCCACCTCCTCGTCGCTCACCTGGCCCGAGACGATCTGGAAGGCCGGCGCCTGCACCGGGTCGAGATTCTCCGCCCCGGTCACAGCGGGATGTTCCCGTGCTTCTTGGGCGGAAGCGACTCGCGCTTGGTGCGCAGCAGCCGCATCACCCGGATGATCGTCTCGCGCGTCGAGTGCGGGTAGATCACCTGGTCGATGTAGCCGCGCTCGGCCGCGACGTACGGGTTGGCCAACTCGTCGTTGTACTCCTGGATCAGCTGCTGGCGGCGGGCAGCCGGATCCTCGGCCTCGGCCAGCTCCTTGCGGTATAGGATCTCGACCGCACCCTCGGCGCCCATCACGGCGATCTGGGCGGTCGGCCAGGCCAGGTTCACGTCGGCACCCAGGTGCTTGGAGCCCATCACGTCGTACGCGCCGCCGTAGGCCTTGCGGGTGATGATCGTCACCAGCGGCACGGTGGCCTCGGCGTAGGCGTAGATCAGTTTCGCGCCGCGGCGGATGATGCCGTTGTGCTCCTGCTCGACCCCGGGCAGGAAGCCGGGCACATCGACGAAGGTCAGCACCGGGATGTTGAAGCAGTCACAGGTGCGGACGAAGCGCGCCGCCTTCTCGGAGGCGTCGATGTCGAGGCAGCCGGCGAACACCATCGGCTGGTTGGCCACCACACCGACCACCCGGCCCTCGATCCGGCCGAAGCCGACCACGATGTTGCCGGCGAACAGCGGCTGCACCTCGAGGAACTCGTCGTCGTCGAGCACCGTCTTGATCACGGTGCGCATGTCGTAAGGCTGGTTCGGGCTGTCGGGAATCAGCGTGTCGAGCTCGCGGTCGTGATCGGTGATGGTCAGGTCGACCTCGGTCTCGTCGTAGACCGGCGGATCTTCCAGATTGTTCTGCGGCAGGTAGCTGATCAGCTCGCGGACGTACTCGATCGCGTCGTTGTCGTCGGCGGCCAGATAGTGCGCGTTGCCCGACTTCTGGTTGTGGGTACGGCCGCCGCCCAGCTCTTCGAGGGTGACGTCCTCACCGGTGACCGTCTTGATCACGGCCGGGCCGGTGATGAACATCTGGCTGGTCTGGTCGACCATGATCGTGAAGTCGGTGAGCGCGGGGGAGTACACGTGGCCACCGGCCGCGGCACCCATGATCAGCGAGATCTGCGGGATGACGCCGGAGGCGAGCGTGTTGCGGCGGAAGATCTCGCCGTACAGGCCGAGGCTGACCACGCCCTCCTGGATGCGGGCGCCGCCGCCTTCGTTGATGCCGATCAGCGGGCAGCCGGTCTTGATGGCGAAGTCGATGATCTTGACGATCTTCTCGCCGTAGACCTGGCCCAGCGCGCCGCCGAACAGCGCGACGTCCTGGCTGAACACGCAGACGGGGCGTCCGTGGATTGCGCCGACGCCGGTGATGACGCCATCTGTGTAGGGACGCTTGGCTTGCATGCCGAACGCCGTGGACCGGTGGCGGGCGAATTCGTCGAACTCCGCGAACGTGCCCTCGTCCAAGAGCGCGGCGATGCGCTCGCGGGCGGTGAGCTTGCCCTTGGCATGCTGCTTCTCGACGGCGGCCGGGGAGGCAGCGTTGACGGCGGCGTCAATGCGCTCTCCGAGATCGGCGATCTTGCCCTGTGTCGTGTGGATGTCGATCTCCATGGGGCGACGATAATGCCAAGGGGCGCCAGTTGCCCAAGCCGACCTGACCCTCACCCGAAAGGTGTTGCCGTGACCGACTTCCTGGACGCCCCCGCGCTGCGCGCATCCGTGCTCGGTGGGCTGTGGCGTCAGCTGGATGTAGTCGCGTTCACCGGATCGACCAATGCCGACCTGGCCGCGGCCGCGCGCGCCGGGGCCGAGTCCGGGCGGGTGCTGGCCACCGGCGATCAGCGCACCGGCCGCGGACGCCTCGCGCGCAGTTGGGGCGCGCCGCCGGACACGTCGTTCGCCTGCTCGGTGCTGGTGGCGCCGCGGCGTCCGATGGCCGAATGGGGGCTGCTGCCGCTGCTGGTCGGGATGGCGGTGACCGACGGCGTCCGTGAGGCGACCGGACTGGACGCCGCACTGAAATGGCCCAATGACGTCCTGGTGGACGACCGCAAACTGTGCGGGATCCTGTGCGAGTCCGTCTTCGACGCCCCCGGCAGGCCGCACGCGGTGCTCGGCTTCGGGCTGAACGTCGCCTTGAGCACCGAACAGCTCCCGGTGCCGACCGCCACCTCGACCCGGCTCGAGGGTTCGGACGCCTCCGCGACCGCGATCCTGGCTGCCTGCCTGGTCGCGCTGGAACGCTGGTTCACCTTCTGGGACGCCGGCGGCGACATCATCGCCCCCTACCGGGAACGCTGCGGAACGCTGGGCCGCGACGTCGTGGTGCACCTGGCCGGCGGCCCCGTCACGGGGCGTGCGGTGGCGGTGGACGCCCACGGCGGCATCGTCGTCGCCACCCCCACCGGTCATCAGACCTTCGTCGCCGGCGACGTGGAACACCTGCGCCGCGCCTAGACCTCGTTCGCTGCGGTCAGTCAGCGGTGAGGAAGCCGTAGACGAGTTCGTTGAAGCGCTCCGGGGCGTCCGTGTTGAGCTGATGGCCCGCACCTTGGATGATCTCCAGGCGCGCGCCCGGGATTCCGGCGGCGAGCGCCTGCGCGGCGGGCTGATTGGGCTTGTCATCGGAGCCGACCAGCACCAGGGTGCGCGCCGTCACCTTGCCGAGCTGGGAGCGGTAGTCGACGTTCGCCGCCTCGTCCAGGGCCTGCAGGAAACGCTTCTTCTCCACGCCCATCGCCGCGAGCCGGCGGGCCGGCATCAGCGAGAACACCAGCTTCTGGGCGCGCATCACCGACTTCGGCGGATTCACCTGACCGGCGGCCAGCACCAGATGCGAGACGCATTCGGGGGCGCGGATCGCGGCGTCCAGGGCGACCACGGCACCCAGGCTGACCCCCACCAGCGACATCTGCTCGACCCCGTGGGTGTTGAGCAGCCCGAGCACGTCGTCGGCGGCGCCGGTCACGCTGAACTGCTCGGCCCGCCCGGGGCGGGTGCCCTTCAGCCACGGCGCCACGGCTTTGAAACCGCCGGGCAGGACGGTGACCTGATCCTGCCAGGACTGAGGAGTCTGACCGAGGCCGTGCAGCAGAACGAGGAGGCGCATGAGCGTCAATCTAGCGGGCGGCGGAAGGTTGGCCGGCGGGACAGCGTCCCGGGCCCGCGTGGTGGTGGCACGCCGCGGGCGGTATGGGCGTGGCCCGAGGGGGCCTGCGGCGGTATGCGACGATGGAAGACGTGAGTGTTTCGCCCGATCCGTCCGCCGTCTCCGCCTCCGGTGCTGCGCCTGGTGAAGGTGCGTTTGACCGGAGTGTCCCGGGAGCCCCCACCGACGGCGGTGGCACGGCGTCCGGTGAGAACGATCCGGCTGCGCCGCGCCCCCAACTGCCGCTGAGCACCCAGCTCACCCGCTTCGTCCTCACCGGCGGACTCTCCGCGGTCGTCGACTACGGGTTGCTGGTGGCCGGCATGGCGTTCGGTCTCGGCTACTCGGCCGCCAAGGCGATCTCGTGGGTGTTCGGCACGATCACCGCGTACGCGATCAACTCGCGCTGGACGTTCAACTCCACCGGCCGCAAAGGCGCCTTCGCCGCCGTCGTCGTGCTCTACCTGACCACGTTCGCGGTACAGGTCGGCACCTTCACCCTGATCTACCCGTTGTTCGAGGCCTGGTGGGGCTCCGGCGTCGCCTCGTTCGCCGGCTTCGTGATCGCCCAAGGCCTCGCCACCACGGTCAACTTCATCGTGCAGCGGACCTTCATCTTCCGCTGAGTCCCCTCCGTTCCCGCGACGGTGCCGATCTTCGTTGACATTGTCGCTATACCCTTTGGCGCCCGGTCCCGACGCCGGTGAGATGAGAAGGTTCGGGTCGAAGTACCGGCCCGCTTCTTCTCCTGTGAGTGGGAGTGGCGTCGTCCCGGTTGAGCGACCGTTGGGGTCGGAAGGTCCGGGTCGGAGTACGAGCCTGTTTCTTCTCGCGCGACGCGAGAACCGTCGTCCGGCTTCGGAAACTGAGGCGGCGGCCAGCCGCTTTCATCGAAGTCGCCCGGTTTCAGTGCAGTCGCCCGGTTTCCTACCAGGGCGAGAGCGACTACACCGGGCGGCGTGTCGGGCGAGTGTGCGTAACCCGGGCGTTGGTGCGGAAACCGGGCGGCGGACGAAGCCGATGCGGTGGACGAAGGCGATCACAGCTGGGGCGGCCTCGGAACGGGTTCGGGATGCTGTTGCGGCCAGACGCGTCTTGGGCAGACGGCCCCGCCCCGGACGGACGCGGTGCTCAGTCGGCGCGGTAGCTGTGGGCCGCCCGGAATGCTTGGCGCAGGTGCTCACCGAGAAGTTGGTGGTCGACAGCTGTCTCCCAATCCCATCGGGTGACCCACCATCCGCAACGCTTGATGAGTTCTTCCCGTTGAACCTGAGCGGCGATGACCTCAGACGGAGAACGGCCGCGGTCGGGGGAGTCGTACTTGACCCGTCCATCGACCTCGCCGACCACGCCCAATTCGGGCCACCCGAAGTCCGACCGAGCCACCCATTCGCCGTCGGCGTTGACGATGTCGAACTGGAGTTCGGGGCGCGGGATTCCGGCCCGGAGCATCGACACCCGGCTGAGTGATTCGGCGGGTGACTCGGCGCGAGGATCGGCGAACTCAAGGACGCTGGTCAGCGTGCGATTGCCCCGGCGTCGGCGTCCGCTGTCGACATAGTCCGCCAGCAGGATTCGGTCCGGTTCGCGCGCGAGGGCGGCGTCGGTGAGCACGACGCCCCAAGCGAAGGTCTCCATCCGGCCGATGTCGGCGATGGTGCGCTCCAACGTGGTGACGGGCACTCCGTCGATCAGCGTGATCTCCGAGGCTGCGAGTGGTGCGTGATGCAGATGGACGCCGGCCTCATGGCGTCCGTGACCGCCCTCCGCACGCGTGAGATGGATCCGTTCGAGGGCGGCGCGACGGACCGGAAGGCCGTGAAACACGGCTGCGGACGTGTGACTGACGACGCTCCCGGTCGTGCGTAGGGACGTCGCGGCGGCGGCCAGTCGGCGGTGTCGCGCTTCGGCGTCCCCGATGACAGGAACGGAGTAGACACCACGCCGCAGCCGGTCGAGCTTTCCGGAGGCGCACGCCTGTGCGATCCGGCGCTGCGTCCATCCTTCGGCGGTGAAGGACTGCGTAGGGCGAAGGTCATGAATGGTCATGACTCCGAGGAGACCATTTGAGGCGGTGCGAACACCAGGCCTTCGGGATGATGTGGAGAACTTGACGGGTTTGTCCACATCGGGCGATTGAGTGACCGTTTTCGCCCGATGGCGCCTATACGCGCGGCCCCTCCCCGGCGTCGGTCTTGGCGCGTTCGTCCTCACGTCGCCCGGCTCCCGCTCAGTCGCCCGGTTTCCTACCCGGGCGAAAGGGACTACACCGGGCGACAGTCCGGGCGGCTGTGCGTAACCCGGGCGTTTGTGCGTTCGCCGGGCGACGTGGGGGTTGCACGGAGAACGACGTGGGGGCACACAGAAAAACCTGGCGCCGGTACGGGCGGCGCCAGGAGTCTGTGAACAGCGATGATCGACTACAAGACCTCGACGGTGAGTTGCTCGGCGACGACACCGGACGTCGAGGGCAGATCCGAGGGCTGGATTGAGAACACCCGCTGTCCGCGCGCTTCGGCGACGCAGCCGGCGAATGTGCCGTCGACGAAGTGGACGCCCGCACCGTCGTCGGCGGCGTAGCCGCCCGGCAGATCGCCGGAGGCGATGGCGTCGGTGTAGACGCCGACACGGCCGTCCTCGGAGTTGAAGTGGCTGCAGAAGCTGCCTTTGACCAGGCCGAGGCCGCCGCGCCAGGCCCGGAAGTCGCCGAACGAGTCGGTGACACTTCCCTCGAACCAGGCGTTGCCTCCGGCTGAGGTGCCGGCCAGCACGACATCACCGGCCTCATAGCGCTTCTTGATCGCCTTGCCGACGCCGTGCGCCTTCCATAGGGCGAGCATGTTCACGGTGGCGCCGTTGCCGACCAGGACCAGGTCCGCCTCCTGAATGCGCGCCACCGCGTTGGCGGCGTCGGTCCACAAGGTCAGCACGATCGGGCGAATACCGAGGGTGCCGTAGGCGACCAGGAACTTGTTGATGTACTGCGGGTCGTCGGCTGAGGCGGTCGGCACGAAGCAGACCTTCGGGCTCGCCTTTCCGGTCAGCTCGACGAGATAGCGGTCGAGGTTGGTGGGAGCGCCGAGGTGCGACGTTGCGAACCCTCCGCCTCCCATCGCGACGATGTGTGCGGTCATGGCGTCATCTTGGCACTCGGCGCGGGTTTGATGCGAAGCCAGATAACCTCAGGCCTCGTGACAGACGTGATGATCGGCATCGTGGGCGGCGGGCAGTTGGCCCGGATGATGAATGAGGCGGCGACCCCGCTCGGCCTCAGGGTGGCTCTGCTCGCCGAGGCACCGGGGGTGTCGGCGGCCCAAGTGGTGCCGGACGCCGTGGTCGGCGACTACACCGACGAGGCGACGCTGCTCGCGTTCGCGCGCGGGGTGGACGCCCTCACCTTCGACCATGAGCACGTCCCGGCGGTCGTGCTGCGGGCCTGCGTGGACGCCGGCGTCGCCGTCCGTCCGGGACCGGACGCGCTGTTGTACGCCCAGGACAAGGCGGCGATGCGCGCGCGCCTGAGCGAGATGGGGGTGCCCTGCCCGGCCTGGCGCGTGGTGGCCACCCCGGCCGATCTGATCGCCTTCGGCGACGAGATCGGCTGGCCGATCATCGCCAAGACCTCCCGCGGCGGCTACGACGGCAAGGGCGTGTGGAAGGTCGACGGCCCCGGCGAGGTCGCCGCCCCGTTCGCGGCGCTGAGCCGCGCGCTCGGCCCCACCGAACGGGTGGACGCCGGCACGGACGCCGCGGCGTCCGGCGACGTGGTGATCGTGGCCGAGGAGTTCGTGCCGTTCACCCGCGAACTGTCCGTGCTGGTGGTGCGGCGCCCGGGTGGGGAATCGGTCACCTACCCGGTCAGCGAAACGGTGCAGCGCGACGGCATCTGCCACGAGACCACCACTCCGGCGCCGGGCCTGGACGCCGCGCGCGCCGAGGCCATCGCCGCCTTCGCGACCCGGATCGCCGGCGAACTCGGCGTCGTCGGCGTCCTCGCGGTCGAACTGATGGAGCGCGACAACGGCGAGGTCGTCGTCAACGAACTCGCGATGCGCCCACACAACACCGGGCACTGGACGATCGAGGGCGCCCTCACCAGCCAGTTCGAGAATCATCTGCGCGCCGTCGCCGACCTGCCGCTGGGCTCCACGCGGATGACCGCACCGGTCGCGGTGATGAGCAACGTGCTGGGCGGGGACAACCCCGACCTGGTCGGTTCGCTCCCGGTCGTGCTCGCCGACCCCGAAGTGCGCGTCCACCTCTACGGCAAGGGAGTCAAGCCCGGCCGCAAGGTCGGCCACGTCACCGTCTGCGGCAGCGACATCGCCGCCACCCAGGCCGCCGCGCGGGCGGCGTCCGATCATCTGGAAGGAAGAACCCATGGCTGAGAATCCCCAGGTCGGCATCGTGATGGGGTCGGATTCGGACTGGCCCACCATGGAGGCCGCCGCCACCGCGCTCACCGAATTCGGCGTCCGCTACGAGGCCGATGTCGTCTCGGCGCACCGGATGCCGGAGGCGATGGTCCGCTACGGCCGTGAGGCGCACACTCGCGGACTGAAGGTCATCATCGCCGGCGCCGGGGGAGCAGCCCACCTGCCGGGCATGCTGGCCGCGCTGACGCCGCTGCCGGTGATCGGCGTCCCGGTGCCGCTGAAGTATCTCGACGGCATGGACTCGTTGCTGTCCATCGTGCAGATGCCCGCGGGCGTCCCGGTCGCGACGGTGGCCATCGGCAACGCCCGCAACGCGGGCCTGCTGGCGGTGCGCATCCTGGCTGCGGGCGATGCCGCGCTGACCGCGAAGATGCTCGCGTTCCAAGACGAGTTGCGTGAGGTCGCCACCCGCAAGGGTGCGGCCGTCCGCGGGCGCTGACCGGATCCGGCGGCACGCCGCGCGCCTCCGACGTCAGCGACGTCGCGCACGCGACCATGGTCGTCGCTCAATTTCACTTCCCCAAGGATCTGCCATGACCATGGACGAGCGACCGGACGGCGTCCGGCGCCGTAGCGAACGCTTGGCTTTCCGGCGCGGGCTGTCGCTGCTCGCGTTGACGGTCCTGGTCCCGGGCTCCGCCCAGGTCATCGCGGGCGGGCGCGGACTAGGCCAGATGGCCATCAAAGTATGGCTCGGCGTCTGGGCGGTCGTGCTGGGATTCGTCGCGCTCACGCTGCTGCGCCGCGACTGGGCACTGACGGTCTACGCGCACCCGGTCACGCAGTGGACCGCGTCCGTCCTGGTCCTGGTGCTCGGCCTCGGCTGGACCTGGCTGTTCCTGGACGCCTGGAGGCTGAGCCGGCCGCGGTCGATGGGACGGCGCCGGTACGCGATGGCGCTGCTGTCGACGCTGCTCGCCTTCGCCGTCGGCGTCGGCTCGTTGAGCGCCTCGGCGGCCTCCCGCAGCCAGGCCGAACTGTTCGGCACGGTGTTCGCAGGCGGGGGCGACGGGCGCGCGGTGGACGGTCGGATCAACGTCCTGCTGCTCGGCGCCGACGCCGAAGTGGATCGCCCGGGCATCCGCACCGACACGATGATGGTGGCGTCGGTGGACACCGTCACCGGCCGCACCGTGCTGTTCAGCCTGCCCCGCAATCTGCAATGGGCGCCCTTCCCCGCATCGTCGCCGCTGCGCAGGATCTATCCGCGCGGATTCTGGTGCCCGGACCAATCCTGCCTGCTGAACGCGGTGCACACCGAGACCGCGAACCATTCCGAACTGTTCGAAGGGGTGGCCGACCCCGGCGTCAACGAACTGCGCGGCGTGGTCGCCGAAATCCTCGGACTGAAGATCAACTACTACGCGATGGTCGACATGCGCGGGTTCGAGTCGCTCGTGGACGCCCTGGGCGGCGTCCGTCTCGACATCGCCAAGGCCGTGCCCATCGGCGGCGGATCATCGAAGGTCGAAGGCTACATCCAGCCCGGCAAGGGCGTGCTGCTGGACGGATTCCGGGCGCTGTGGTTCGCCCGCTCGCGGCACGGCGCCAGCGACTATGAGCGGATGGCGCGGCAGAAGTGCGTGGTGAACGCCCTCGCCAAGCAGGTCACTCCGGTCAACGTCGTCACCCGGTTCAACGAACTCGCCGACGCGGGCACCGCGATGGTGCGCACGGACATCCCCGGCTCGGACCTGATGCGGCTGGCCGAACTCGCCGATGCCGGACGCCGCCTGCCGATCGCGTCGACCAGCTTCGCGCCGCCGCTGATCGAACCGGTCAAGCCGGACTTCGGGCTGATCCGCGCCACGGTCAAGGCCGATATCGCCGCGTCCGAGGCGCTCGACCGCGCGGCGGAGGGTTCGTCGGTGCCCACGCCCGAGCCGAGCGCCGCGCCAGCCCCGATGCGGTCGGCGCAGCCCGCGAAGCGTGGCGAGGGCCCGACGGCCAAACCGGTGGTGTCCGGAAAAGCGGGCCGTGCGGTGGGCGAGTTCAGCGAGGAACGGCAGACCGGCGATCTCGCCGAGATCTGCGGTGTCAGCTGAGCGTTCCGGAGCCCATCGCCGCGAACAGGTCGGCACCGAGGGCGTCCACGAGCGCGCGCCCCTCATCGAAGCTGGGCATCCGGCACATGATCGCCGCCACATAGTCGCGGCCCTCGCCGGACACCCGGCCGATCGAGTTGACGGCCCACAGGTTGTCGAGCGACTTGAACTGCACCCAGCCGTTCTTCATCGAGACCGCGACCTTGCCGCCCTTGTCATGCCCGACACCCCAGGTCTGCGACGGATTGGTCTTGCCCATCAGCTCCAGCAGGTAGAGCCGATCGTCGGCGTGGATGGCCTTCGTGCCGGTCGCGAGCCGGTGCATCAGCAGGCGCTGATCATCAGGGGTGGTGTTGGTCCACGACCAGAAGGTGCTGCGCGGGTCGGAATGCGTGTGCGCCAGCCCGAGGTCGGACGCCAACGCATCGTAGGCGGCACCGCCACCGACCCACTCCCACAGCTGGTCGGCCGAGTCGTTGTCGGAGTCGCGGATCGCTTTGCTGATCCGGCCGTAGTTCTCGAAGCTGAGCTCCTCGCCGGCCGAGCGCGCCTTGCGCAGCGCCAGCAGCGAGATCATCACCTTGGCGATGGAGGCGCTCTGGGTGTCGAAGTCGCCGCGGAACGAGAACGTGGCATTCGTGCGCAGGTCGGTCACCGACAGGCCCAGCTTGTCGGTATTGGCGGCGTAGGCGTCCGCCAGGGCCTGGAGCCGTTCGCGGACCGGGCCTGAGGGTGTGGCGCTCGGCCTGATCAGGGCCGGGGCGGCCGGGGTGCAGGCGGTCAGGGCGAGGACACCGGCGCCCCACAGCAGGCCACGGCGGGACAGTGTCATCGGATCCTCCTGAACCTGGACGGGCGCCTCATGCTACCGGTCCAGCCGGGCGGGCCCGCTCGCTGGCCGCGGTGTGCGCGGCATCGGCGTCCCCTTCCACGAAGACGACCGAGCCGCCGCCGATGATCGCGCGGGCGAGCAGCGAGACGGCCTGCCACGGCCCGGACGGTGCGTCGATGACGCGGTCGCCGATCGGATCCAAAGCCGCAATCTCGGACGCCGTGAGCGTGCGCGCGCTGTCGGACCAGGCGGCCCGGCCTTGGTCGGGGGCGACCGGCGGCACCGCGTCGGGTTGGGCCAGCGCCTCGGCGGCGAAGTCGAGGACGCCGGCCGCCAGCCCGGCGAGCGGGCGAGCCCACGGGTCGAGGGAACAGGCGAGCGTGATCGGCGCGACCGGGCGCGGATCGACGGGGCCGACGACGGCGAGCCCGGCGTCCGGTGCGTCGAGGCACACCCGATGGCCGGCGTGCCACAACGCGAACGGCCAGACCAGCGCCATCCAGTGCGCGGGCCGCTCGGCGAGCACCGGAAGGACGAACGTGTCGTCCTCGTCGAGGCCCAGGTCATCGAGCAGGTTCACCGTCTTGGCGACCCAGTTGGCGAAGCTCGTGCCTGATAGTTCGGTGCGTTCGCCGCGGCCCGTAGTGGGTGATCAGCGGGCTCGAACCGGCCGAGACGGCCCGTCGCTGCAGGTGGAGGCTCACGTGGGGCTGCGGTGTCACCGGGCCAGCTTAGGCGCCGCACCGTCCGCGGGCGGTCCCCGGGATTGTCGGTGCGGTTCACTACGATGCCGTTCATGCGCTACGTCGTGATCATGGCCGGCGGCTCGGGCACTCGCCTGTGGCCGCTCTCCCGCAAGGGCACCCCCAAACAGTTGCTGAAGCTCATCGACGGCACCAGCCTGCTCCGCCTCGCCTTCGAGCGAGCGGCCCGCGTCGTGCCCGCCGAGCGGGTGATCGTCGTCACCGGTGCGGCGTATCTCGATGACGTACGGGCCGACCTGCCCGAGGTCGCCGAGCAGAACCTCCTCGGCGAGCCCGAGGGCCGCGACTCGCTCAACGCCGTCGCCTGGCCGGCTGCCGTGCTGAGCCATCGCGACCCCGATGCGGTCGTCGCGCACCTCACCGCCGATCAGCTCATCGACCCCGTGGAGACCTTCGTGGAGTCGCTGGAGGAGGCGTTTGCCGTCGCGGAGGCCGATCCCGGCGCGCTGGTGACCCTCGGGGTGGTGCCGACCAGTGCGCACACGGGCTACGGGTACCTGCATCGCGGCGCGCCCGTACCCGGCTTCCCGACGGCCTGCGCGGTGCAGGAGTTCAAGGAGAAGCCGGACGCCGCGACCGCGGCCGACTATCTCGCCTCGGGCCAGTACTGGTGGAACGCCGGCATGTTCGTCTGGCGTGCCCGCACGTTCCTCGAGCAGCTGGCGGCACTCGAGCCGGCCACCCACGCCGCCGTCCTCGACCTCGCCGAGCGCCCCGAGGCGCTGGGGGAGATCTTCCCGGCGCTGCGCAAGACATCGGTCGACTTCGCCATCATGGAGCCGGTCTCGCAGGGGCGTGCACCCGGGCACGTGCTGGCGGTGGCCCTGCCCGTGCGCTGGCGCGACGTCGGCGGATTCGCCAGCCTGGCCGAGGTGCTGGACGGCGACGCCGACGGCAACGTCATCGAGGGGCTGGCGGTGCTGAACGACGCCCATGGCAATCTGGTGATCAGCACCGACCCCGACCACCTGGTCGGCCTGTCGGGCGTCTCCGGCATGGTCGTGGTGCACACCGCCGACGCCACGCTGGTGACTACGCTCGCGGACGCCGAGGGCATCAAGGCGCTGGTCGGCCAGGTCGCCGAGGCCGTCGGCGCACGCTACGTGTAGGGCGAGAAGAGGACACCCCCGTGCTTGACAACCTCATCCGCCTGCGCGAACCGGCGGCATGGACGGCCATCGCCGTCACCGCGGTGAGCATCGTCCTGGCGCTGGTCCGCTTCGCGGTCACCGTGTCGACCGACACGCTCCCGTTCTCGGCCGCCGCGCAGAACGTGGCGCTGAACGCGATGAGCCTGCCGCTGGTCATCGTGGTGATCGCGCTGGTCTGGTTCTGCGTGTTCCACGCCCCGCTCCCCAGCGCCGGGCGCATCGTCGCTGCGGCTGCGCTCGTGGTGACCACCGGCACCGTACTGACGATCGTGGCGCTGCTGCTCGGGCTGAGCGCCTCGGCCGGAACACTCGGCGTCGTGCTCGAGATCGTCGGCGGGCTGCTCGACGTCGTGCTCAAACTCGGAGCGGCGGTCACCTTGTGGCTGATCCTGCGCGGCCTGCGCGGCGGGCGCATCGACATCCCGGCTCCTGGGCCGGCGGCCCCGGCGCAGCAGGCCGCGCCCGAGGCGTCCGTCGCCGCGGAGGCCGCTACGCAGGTGCCGTCCTGGACGCCGCCCCCGGTCACCGGAACCGCTTGGGCCTCAGCCAGCGAGGCGGCCGCGGGCGCGCCGGGAGCGGCGGCTCCCGCGGCAGGAGCGCCGGCTGTCGGCTGGCATCCGGTGCGCAGGCCGGCCATCGGCGACGGCACCACCCAGGAGGAGCCGGGCGCGGGTCGTCCTTGAGTACCGGATTTGGCTCCCTCGCTTGACGCGGGCAGAATGACAGGGCTGTAATTCCTGTCAAGCACTGCCGTCGGCGAGTCGAGGAGGTCCCGGGTGCACGAGTTGATGATGGTGACCCTGGACGATGACGGGCTCCTGCTGTGGCAGGAGCGTGCTCTGTGCGCGCAGACGGACCCGGAGGCGTTCTTCCCCGAGAAGGGCGGCTCGACCCGCGAGGCCAAGAAGGTGTGCCAGACCTGCGACGTGCGGGCCGAATGCCTGGAGTACGCGCTCGCCCACGACGAGCGCTTCGGCATCTGGGGCGGCCTGTCCGAGCGCGAGCGCCGCAAGCTCAAGCGCCGGGCCGTCTGAGTTCCGCCGTCACTCGTCCTCGTCGTCTTCGCGATGCCCGTGCGGATCGATCTCGTCGACGCTGATCCCGGTCGCATCGCTCAACTGCTCCACGATGGTGCGGAACACCAGGATGCGCAGGCCCTCCCGCGTCCGCGCCCGCCGTTCGATCGGGCGGCGGAAGACCACCACCTGACCATGCACCTCGGGGGTGGGGGAGATCGCCGCCGCGAGCGGAACCCGGTCACCGACCCACCCCATGCCGACCGTGGGGACGTCCTCGATGCCGACATCCATCGCCGCCAGTGCGCGCGGGCAGTGTTCGATGATCTGGCGCAGCGCATCCTGGACGCACCGGGTGAAGAACTCCGCCTTGGACTGCTGGGCGCGCAGCGGTACGGGCGCGCCGGTGTAGGGGTTGGGCCAGGCCAGGCGCCCGCGGCGTCCGCGCTGGTGCCGATCGCGGTGCTTGAGCATGTCGCTCACCCTAGCGGGCGGCGCACCCAGTACCGTGAACGGCGTGAAACCGCGCCAGTGCTCCCGGACGGGGTGCAATGCACCCGCGGTCGCCACGCTGACGTACGCCTACAGCGACCGTGCGGCCGTGGTGGGCCCGCTCGCATTGCGCGCCGAGCCCGGCTGCCATGACCTGTGCCGCACGCACAGCGACGGGCTGTCGGCGCCGCGCGGCTGGGAACTCATCCGGCTGCCGCTGACCGACGGCGCGCCCGAGCACGATCACGACGATCTGCTCGCGCTCGCGGACGCCGTCCGCGAGGTCGGGATGACCTGGGACGAGGAAACCCGCGGCGCCGTCCCCGCGCCGACGCTGGCCCGGCGCAAACGCCATCTGGGCGTCGTGGCGGACCCGGCCGATCCCGGCCGCTAGTCTTTCGCTAGTCTTTGCGGGTGATCACGCACGGCATCTTCAAGGCGAACGATATTCGCGGCATCATCGGCGTTCCGGACCCCGAGTGGGACCTCGATGGCGTGCGTGCCGTGGGCGCCGCGTTCGTCCGAGTGTTCGGCCTTGCCGGACGCGAGTTCGTGATGGGCCGTGATATGCGGGTCACCGGTCCCGAGGTGGCCGCCGCCTTCGCCGACGGGGCTCGCGGCCAGGGCGCTTCGGTGGTCGACATCGGCCTGGCCAGCACCGATGCGCTGTGGTACGCCTCCGGCCTGCTCGGCCTGCACGGCGTCCAGTTCACCGCCTCGCACAACCCGGCCGACTACAACGGCGTCAAGTTCTGCCTGCCTGCGGCGGCGCCGGTCACCGCCGAGACGCTCGTCGAACTGCGCGACCTCGCGCTGGGCGAGCCGCTGGCCGAGGCTCAGCAGCGTGGCGGCCACCGCACCCTCGACATCCTGGACGGCTACGCCAAGCACCTGCATGCGCTGGTCGACCTCGACGGCCTGCGGCCCCTGAAGGTCGTCGTGGACGCCGGCAACGGCATGGCCGGGCACACCACGCCCGCCGTCCTGGGCACCCTCGGGCTCGACCTGGTCGGCCTCTACCTGGACCTGGACGGCACCTTCCCGAACCACATGCCGAACCCGCTGATCCCGGAGAACCTGGTGGACGCCCAGGCCGCGGTGCGCGAGCACGGCGCCGACGTCGGCCTGGTGTTCGACGGCGACGCCGACCGCTGCTTCATCATCGACGAGAACGGCGACGTGGTCAGCCCGTCCATCGTGACCGCGCTGATCGCCACCCAGGAACTGCGCCGCGAGCCGGGCGGCACCATCGTGATCAACACCATCACCTCGCGCGCGGTCGGCGAGGCGGTCGCCGAATGCGGTGGCGAACTGGTGATCAGCCGGGTGGGCCACACCTCGGTGAAGGCGAAGATGGCCGAGCACGACGCGGTCTTCGGCGGTGAGCACTCGGCGCACTACTACTTCCGCGACTTCTGGGGTGCCGACACCGGCATGCTCGCCGCGCTGCACGTGCTGGCGATGCTCGGCCACG
This sequence comes from Propioniciclava sp., assembly GCF_047602245.1. Lineage (GTDB taxonomy): Bacteria > Actinomycetota > Actinomycetes > Propionibacteriales > Propionibacteriaceae > Propioniciclava. The sequence goes on along the minus strand of NZ_JASGHT010000001.1, from coordinate 719,355 downwards.
GCGACCAGAGCATGTTCGCAGCTCGCGGCCCGGTTCGCCGGCGACGTGCCCTCCGGCGAGATCAACTCGACGGTGCCAGCCGTGGAGCCGATCCTGGAGCGCGTGCAGGCAGCCTTCGCCGGCCGTGGCGAGATCGAGGTCGGTGACGGCGTCATGGTGGCCGGCCCCGACTGGTGGGTGAACGTGCGCCCGTCCAACACCGAGCCGCTGCTGCGGCTCAACGTGGAGGCGCGCGACGAGGACACCATGGCGGCGCTGCGCGACGAGACGCTGGCCATCATTCGAGGAGGCGACGATGAGTGATCTGATTCCCGGCGTGCTGGAGCTGCTGGTCTGCCCGGCCTGCCACGGCAAGCTGACCTGGGACTACGAGGCGTCCGAGCTGGTCTGCACCGAGATCGCGTGCGGCCTGGCCTACCCGGTGCGCGGCGGCATCCCGATCCTGGTGATCGACGAGGCGCGGGCCCCCGAGGAGGGCTGAGCCGTGCCGGAGTTCGTCGACGAGCGCCTCGATGACCCCGAGGTGCTTCAGGCGGCCGATCACCTGCTCCGGCCGCTGGCCCAGGCGGGCGCCCGGCTGCGGCGCGACGCGGTGGACGCCGAGGCGGCGATCGTCCCGCTGGCCGACGAGCCGCGCCCGCGCGCGGTGGTCGCGGTCGGTCCCGAGGCGCGCCTGCTGCGCGCCGTGCTCGAGCCGGTGTGCCCGGTGCCGTTCGTGGCCTGGCCCTCGCTCGGGCTTCCCGGCTGGGTCGGCCCGCTCGACCTGGTCGTCGTGCTCGGCGGAGGCTCGGCGGCGCTCACCTGCGCCCACGAGGCGCTGCGGCGCGGCTCACGGGTGCTGGTGACCGCACCGGAGGATTCGAGCCTGGCCCGCCAGTCGGCCTCGCGCGCCACGACGCTGCTGCCGGTGTCGACGAACGATCCGCTGACTGCCGCCATCGTGGCGCTGCTGGCGTTGCAGGAGATGGGCCTGGGCACGCCGGTGTCGGCGTCCGCGGTCGCCGCGGCGATGGACGCCGTCGCGGTCGAGGCCGGGCATGCGGTGGACGTGTCGGTGAACCCGGCGAAGGCCGTCGCGCTCGAGCTGGCCGACGCTCAACCTCTGGTGTGGGGCGGTTCGGTGCTGGCCGCGCGCGCCTCGCGCCGCATCGCCGAGTCGTTGCGGACGGCGTCGGGGCGGGTGGCGCTGGCGGCGGACGCCTCCGAACTGTTGCCGATCCTGGCCTCCACCCAGCCGCGCGACCCGTTCGCCGACCCCTTCGAGGGCGCGACCGAGGAACGCCCGGTTCTGGTGCTGGTCGACGACGGCTTCGGCGACGAAGCCGACGACGAACGGCACGAGGCCCTGGAACACAACGCCCGGGTCGCCGACGTGCGGGTCTGCACCCTCACCCACGCGGGCGGCACCGCGATGGAACGCTACGCCACGGTGCTGGCCAAGGGCCGCTTCGCCGCTGCGTACCTGCAGATCGGGCTGGGCCGGGTGCTCTGAGGTCCGCGCACACCGGGTAGGCTTCGGCGTCGTGGAATACCGCGTTGCTGACCTGACCCTGGCCGACTTCGGACGTCGCGAGATCGCTCTCGCCGAGCACGAGATGCCCGGCCTGATGGCGATGCGGGAACGCTACCGCGACTCCCAGCCGCTGGCCGGGGCACGGATCGCCGGCAGCCTGCACATGACCGTCCAGACCGCGGTGCTGATCGAGACCCTCGTCGAGCTGGGCGCGCGGGTGCGCTGGGCGTCCTGCAACATCTTCTCCACCCAGGACCATGCCGCCGCCGCGATCGTCGTCGGTCCCGACGGCACGCCGGACGACCCGCGCGGCGTCCCGGTGTTCGCCTGGAAGGGCGAAACGCTGCCGGAGTACTGGTGGTGCACCTCGCGGATCCTCGACTGGGGCGACGAGCTGCCCAACATGATCCTCGACGACGGCGGCGACGCCACCTTGTACGTGCACAAGGGAGTCGAGTTCGCCCGGGCGGGCGCGGTGCCGGCACCGCAGGCGTCCGACTCGGCCGAATACCGGGTGATCCTGGAAACCCTGGCGGCGTCCACCCTCGACTTCGAGGCCCTGGCCGCCTCGATCATGGGCGTCACCGAGGAGACGACGACCGGCGTGCACCGGCTCTACGAGATGGCCCAGACCGGCACGCTGCTCTTCCCGGCGATCAACGTCAACGACTCGGTGACCAAGTCGAAGTTCGACAACAAGTACGGCTGCCGTCATTCGCTGATCGACGGCATCAACCGCGCCACCGATGTGCTGATCGGCGGCAAGGTCGCGGTCGTGTGCGGCTACGGCGACGTCGGCAAGGGGTGCGCGGAATCGCTCGCCGGCCAGGGTGCGCGCGTCATCGTCACCGAGGTCGACCCGATCTGCGCGCTGCAGGCGTCCATGGACGGCTACCAGGTCGCCGTGCTCGAAGACGTCGTCGCCACCGCGGACGTCTTCGTGACCGCGACCGGCTGCCGCGACGTGATCACCGCCGACCACATGGCCGCGATGAAGCACAACGCGATCGTGGGCAACATCGGCCACTTCGACAACGAGATCGACATGGCCGGGCTGGAGTCCCGCCCCGGCGTCGAGCGCCGTGTGGTCAAGCCGCAGGTCGACCAGTGGATCTTCCCCGACGGGCACGGCGTGATCGTGCTCAGCGAGGGACGCCTGCTCAACCTCGGCAACGCCACCGGCCACCCGAGCTTCGTGATGAGCAACAGCTTCACCAACCAGGTGCTCGCCCAGATCGAACTGTTCACCAAGCCGGAGGATTACCCGGTCGGGGTGTACGTGCTTCCCAAGCACCTGGACGAGGAGGTCGCACGGCTGCACCTGAACGCCCTCGGCGTCCGGCTCACCACGCTGACGCCGGCGCAGGCGTCCTACCTCGGCGTGCCCGTGCAGGGGCCGTTCAAGCCGGACTCCTACCGCTACTGATCGGTCGGCCCCAGCTCAGCCGCGGGGGATCTCGAAGGCGGCCAGCCGCGAGACCCCGTGGTCGAGGTCCGACCAGCTGCCCTGGTGGGCCAGCGCCGCGATCGCCGAGGTGGGGAACTTCCGCTCGATCGCCCGGGTCAGCTTGTTCGGCTTACTCACGGTGAGGGCCAGATCGCTGATCAGCGGCTCGTGTCCGATCACCAGCACCGTGCGTGCGCTGTCGGGCAGTTCGCGGAGGATCGCCAGCACGTCATCGAGATCCCCGTAGTAGAGCTCGTCGACCTGACGGACGTCCGCCGCGGTGGCGCCGCCCATCTGATGGCACTGCCAGGTCTGCCGCGCGCGCGTCGCGGGGGAGACCAGCGCCAGGTCGATGTCGAGGTTGGCCAGCGTCGCCCCGGCGACGACCCCGTCGCGGGTGCCGCGGCCCGACAGCGGGCGGGCCACATCGGGATCATTGGTCTTCCACGAGGACTTCGCGTGCCGGGCCAGGACGAGCAGCCGCGGCGGGGCCATCGCTACTCGCCCCCGTCGCTGGAGCCGCCGCCCTTGCCGCCGGCGCCGTCACCGCCGCCACCACCGCCACCGCGGAACGTCTCCCAGATCTCCTTGCACTCGGGGCAGACCGGGAAACGATCGGGATTGCGGCTGGGGACCCAGACCTTCCCGCACAGCGCCACCACCGGCGTCCCCATCACCATCGCCTCGGTGAGCTTGTTCTTCGGCACATAGTGGCTGAAACGCTCGTGATCGCCTTCATCGAGCCGGAACTCGGTGCGCTCGTCGAGGACCGTCTGCGATCCGGGTGCGGGAGTGAGCTGCGTCATGCGCGCCATGGTAACGCGGCCACGCGCCTGGGAGGAGGGCTCAGGGGGATCAGGGCACGGGGCGTCCGTGATTGACGGCCGGATCATCACCGCTGAATAGTGGCGGGGACAAGCGGCGTGAGCTGGGGAATCTGGTGCGAATCCAGAGCCGACGCGCGACGGTGAGGGAGCAACGCTCCTGAGTCCGACCACCAGCCATGCCGACTCTTTCGACGATCGAGCCTCGCGCCACAGGCTCGGAAAGAAGGCAGCACGGTGGTTTCCGTCCCGCGCGCCGCCCGTGGGCCGCGCACCGTCCGTCGTCGCGCCCGGCCGGTTCTGGTCGGCGTCCTGGGCGTCGCCGGAGTCCTGCTGAGCGCTTTCCTCGGGTTGGCCTTCGGGGCTGAGCCGCTCCCGCTGACCAAGGTGTGGGCCGTGCTGGCCTACCAGTTCGGCGGACCGCAGCCCGACCCGACCGCCCTCACCATCGTGTGGGGGCTCCGCCTGCCCCGCACCATCCTGGCCGCCACCGTTGGCGCGGGGCTCGCCGTCGCCGGTGCCGCGATGCAGACGCTCGTCCGCAATCCGCTGGCCGACCCCTATCTGCTCGGTGTGTCGTCCGGCGCGTCGGTGGGCGCCACCGCCGTCATCGCGCTCGGCGTCGGCGGCGCCACCGGACGCCTGAGCCTCACCGCCGGCGCGCTGCTGGGGGCGCTGATGGCGACCGCGCTGGTGTTCGGGGTGACACAACTCCAAGGCGGCCTCACCCCCTTGCGGATGCTGCTCACCGGCACCGTGCTGGCCTCGGCGATGTCGTCTGTGTCCAGCCTGCTGATCTTCCTCAGTGGCGAACCCCAAACCGCGCAGGCCGTGCTGTTCTGGCTCTTGGGCACCGTGGCCGGCGCCACCTGGGAGACCCTGTGGTTCCCGCTGATCGGGGCGGCCCTGGGATTGACCGCGTTCCTGCTGGTCAGCGCATGGATGGACGCCCTCGCAAACGGTCCCGACGTGGCCGCGGGCCTGGGGGTTCCCGTGGCGCGGTTGCGCTGGAGCCTGTTCGTCATCCAGGCGGTGCTGGTCGGCGTCCTGGTCGCCTCGGCCGGCAGCATCGGCTTCGTGGGCCTGATCATCCCGCACATCTGCCGGTTGCTCGTGGGGTCGGCGCACCGGCGCGTCTTCCCCATCTCGGCGCTGATGGGCGCGATCTTCCTGGTCTGGGTCGACGTCGTCGCCCGCGTCCTGGTGGCACCGGTCGAGATCCCGCTCTCGGTGGTGACGGGCATCGTGGGCGCTCCGATCTTCCTGTTCCTGCTCGGACGCCGCAGCTACAGCTTCGGGGGCGGGCGGTGAGCGCCGGGCTGGGCGGCATCGAGGTCCGCACCGAGAACCTGACCTGCGGCAACGATCAGCGGCCGGTGCTGACCGGTGTCAATCTCGACGTACCGCCGGGAACCTTCTTGGCGCTGGTCGGCCCCAACGGCTCCGGGAAATCGACCCTGCTCCGGGCGTTGGCGGGCATTCGCCCGGCCATGGCCGGCGCGGTGTTCGTCGGGGGCCGGGATCTGGCGCGGATGCCGGCCCGGTCTCGTGGCCGGCACCTCGCCATGGTGGCCCAGGATGAGAAGCCCAACGAGGACATGTCGCTGGGCGAGCTGGTGGCGCTGGGCCTGACGCCGCACCGCAACCCCTGGTCCGGTCCACGCTCCCAGGATCGCGTCCTGGTCGCGGAGGCGCTCGGCCGGGTGGGGCTCGGCGAATTGATCGACCGCCCGGTGCACCAGACCTCCGGAGGCGAGTTGCGGCGCGCGGTGCTGGCGCGCGGCCTGATCCAGCAGGCACCGGTGCTGCTGCTGGATGAGCCGACCAACCACCTGGACGTTGAGCAGCAGCTTGCGCTGCTCAACCTGGTCCGCGGCCTCGACCGCACCGTGATCGCCGCCATCCACGACCTCGATCTCGCGGCCGCCTTCTTCGACCGGGTCGCGCTCCTCGACGAGGGGAGCGTCGTCGCCGAGGGCACGCCGTCGGAGGTGCTGGGTGGGATCGCCGCGCGGGACGCCTTCCACATCAGGGTCGCCCCCGTCCGGCACCCACACACGCAGGCCCGCTATCTGCTGCTCGACAGCCCGGCTTATCCCCGACCGACCGAACACCAAGGAGAACACCACCCATGACAACCTTCACCCGACGCGGCAAGCTCGTCGCGGTGGCGGCTAGCCTCGCCGTCCTCGCCACCGGCTGTAGCGCGAACACAGCGCCCGCCGGCTCGCCGTCGGCGTCTGCCACTGCGGGCACGGTCACCGTGACGAACTGTGGCGTGCAGCAGACCTACCCGTCGCCGGCCACCCGAATCCACGCCAACGACGGCGGGATCATCGCGATGCTGCTGGCCATCGGCGCCCAGGATTCGATCAGCTCTGTCTCCAGCCTGCAGCGCGACCGCGCGGTGTTGACCGAGCACTACGGCAACGTCCTCGGTTCGCTGCAGGACAAGGCGGACGGCATGCCCTCGCTGGAGACGCTGATCGCGGCCACCCCGCAGATCGTCTTCGCGGGCTGGAACTACGGATTCAAGGAGGGCGCGGTCACTCCCGACCAGCTCCACGACAAGGGCATCGCGAGCTACCTGTTGACCGAGAGCTGCCGCAAGACCGAGGGTGAGGTGCAGCGCGGCATCATGGCGCCCTGGGACGCCCTGCGCGAGGACCTGGGCAATCTCGGCAAGATCACGGGCAAGACGGCGAACGCAGACGCCGTGCTTGCCGATCTCGGCCAGCGCCTGGCGGCGCTCACGGCGGCGCCGCAGGCCAACCCCGTCCCGCGGGTGCTGCTGTTCGACAGCGGCTCGAAGAACGTGTTCACCAGCGGCAACAAGGGCGCCCCTCAGGCGATCATCGAGGCGGCCGGTGCCGCGAACGTGATGGGTGACGTCGATGACACGTGGACGAGCGTGTCGTGGGAGCGGGTCGCGGGGGCCAACCCCGACGCGATCGTCTTCGTCGACTACGGGACGCAGACGTTTGCAGAGAAAGTGGCGCTGCTGGAGTCGAACCCTGCCACCAAAGACCTGGACGCGGTCAAGCAGAAGCGCTACCTGAACCTGCCCTACGCGATGTGGGTGAGCAGCCCGCTCAACATTGACGCTGCCGAGCAGCTCCGTGCACGCCTGGAACAGTGGAAGCTGGTCCCGGACTCGGAGCTGCCCGCGCCGAAGTTCGACGACCACCTCGCGGAGTCGGCGAGCTAACCTCGGCACGCCGCCCGTCCTCCGCACACACTCCGCAAGCGAACCGGTGTGCGGGGGATCGTCGTTCTCATGATGGAATAGCTCCTCGTGTCGTCTTCGCGTCGTGGCCTGACTGTCGGCCTGCTGTTGTGCGTGATGGCCGTCGCCTTCGAGGCGATGGCCGTCGTCACCGCCATGCCCGCCGCGGCCGCCGACCTGGGCGACCTGCATCTGTACGCGTGGGCGTTCACCGCGGTGATGATCCCGCAGATGGTCGCCATCGTGCTGGCCGGACGCCTGTGCGACCGGATCGGCCCGACCCGGCCGCTGCTGGTCGGCCTGGGCATCTTCGCGGCCGGCATCATCGTCGCCGCGCTGGCCCCGTCCATGGCGGTGCTGCTGGCCGGACGCGCCATCCAGGGCCTGGGCGGCGGCGCGGTCAACCTGTCGCTGATGGTGCTCACCGCGGTCGCCTACGACCCGCGTGAGCGCGCCCGGATCATGACCTGGTACTCGGCCTGCTGGATGCTGCCCTCGTTCGTCGGTCCCGCCGTGGCGGCCTGGGTGTCGGAGACCTTCTCCTGGCACTGGGTGTTCTGGTCGGTGCTGCCCATGGTCGCGATCGGCCTGGCCTTCATGGCGCCCACGCTGGCCCGGCTGTCGCCCGGGGCGTCCGCGAGCGAGGGGCGGTCCACGCCACCGGCCGTGCCCAACCATGCCGCCCTCGGCGTCGCCGCCGGCCTGGCCCTGCTGCAGTGGGCAGGCCAGCGGCTGGAGGCCTGGTCGCTGCTGTGGGCGGTGGCTGCGGTGGTGCTGCTGGTGGTGTTCTTCCCCCGGTTGATGCCGCAGGGATTCACCCCGGTCGCGCCCGGGCTGTCGGCCACCGTGATGGTGCGCGGGCTGATGGCCGGCGGCTTCTTCGGCATGCAGACCTTCCTGCCGCTGATGCTCACCGCGCGTGGCGCGAGCCTGATGGCGGCGGGTGCGGTGATCACGGTGGGATCGGTGGGCTGGATGACCGGATCCTGGCTCCAGGCGCGCCCCTGGCTACGGCTGTCGCGCGATCAGATCATCTTCGCCGGATCCTGCGGGCTGACGCTGGGGCTGGTGGTGATCGCGGTGTCGGCGTGGTCCGGCTCGGGCAGCCTGATCCTGCCGGCGGTGGGCAGCGTGTTCGCCGGGCTGGGGATGGGGTTGCAGTCGGCGTCCACCTCGCTGGTGACGATGCAACTGTCGTCCGAGGCGGACATCGGGCGCAACACCAGCTCGCTGCAGGTCGGCGAGACCAGCGGCAACGCGGTGTTCGCGGGAATGGCCGGCACGCTGTTCGCCGCGCTCGGCGGACGCGGCCCCGACGCGGTCACCTTCGGTGCCGTGATGACCGCGATGGCGGTGGTGGCGGCGCTCGGCGCCGTCTCGGCGCGCAGAATCGGACACGTGCGGAACTTTTCTCTACGTTCTTCGTCTTAATTCAGTCCGTTTCCCTGTACGTCGAGATGTCACGACCGCTAGAATCTCGGAATCAAGTTTGTCGATAGCGAGATCGAAGGGCGGGGCATGGACGACGTCGACCGGATCGTTGCCGCATGGTCGCACGAGGTTCCGGAGTTGGACGTCAGCCCGCTGCACGTGCTCTCGCGCGTCAACCGCCTGGCCCGGCACCTGGACTTCACCCGCCGGGACGCCTTCGCCGCGCACGGCCTGGACGGCTGGGAGTTCGACGTGCTCGCCGCCCTGCGCCGCGGCGGCCCGCCGTATGAGTTGTCGCCGGGGCAATTGATCCAGCAGACCCTGTCCACCTCGGGCACGATGACCAACCGGATCGACCGGCTGGCCGCCCGTGGCCTGGTCGAGCGCCTGCCCGACCCGCGCGATCGCCGCGCGGTCCGCGTCCGGCTGCTGCCCGAGGGGCGCGACATCGTGGTGGCCGCGCTGGCCGACCTGCTGGCCGCCGAGAAGCTGATCCTGGCGGGCCTGTCCCGCGAGGAACGCGCGACGGTCGCCGGCCTGCTGCGCCGGATCGTGCAGCCGTTCGAAACCAACGACTCCTAGGGTTCGGAGCAAGCGGCGCTCAGGCGTTAGGGTTTCCGTCATGCCGTTGACGAATCCAGTGCTCGCAGAGCTCGCCGACGCCTTCGGCGTCTCCACCGAGTTCTGGGACTGGAAAGGCCGCCACATCGAAGTCGGCGACGCCACCGTGATCGGCATCCTGGCCGGCATGGGTGTGGACGCCTCCACCGATGAATCCGCGCGCGCCGCCCTGATCGACCACGCGCTGCGGCCGTGGCGGCGTCCGTTGCCCCCCTTTACTGTCGCGCAGGCGGGCCAGCCGATCCGCATCGACGTGCATGTGCCCGCCGGTAGCCCGGCCTGGGTGGCTGTCCGGCTCGAAGAGGGCGGACGCCGCGAAGGCTGGCAGGTGGACAACTACACCCCCGATCGCGAGATCGACGGGGCCTGGGTGGGGGAGGCCAGCTTCGAACTGCCCGGCGACCTGCCGCTGGGCTACCACCGGGTGGTCCTGGAGAACGGTGAACGCACCTTCGAGGCGTCCCTGGTGGTCACGCCCGGATTCCTCGGCTTCCCGCGCGCCATGGGGGCGCGCCGGGTCTGGGGATATGCCGCGCAGCTGTACTCGGTGCGGTCGTCCCGCTCGTGGGGGATCGGCGACCTGGCCGACCTGGCCGACCTGTGCACCTGGTCGGGCACCCAGCACTTCGCCGACTACCTGCTGATCAACCCGCTGCACGCCGCCCAGCCGATGACGCCGCTGGAGCCGTCGCCCTACCTGCCCACCTCGCGGCGCTACGTCAACCCGCTCTACATCCGCCCCGAGCTGATCCCCGAATGGGCCACCCTCAGCGAGCACAAGCGCACCCGGATCGCCAAGATCAAGGCCGGCCTGGATCACCAGCTCGAAGGGTCCGAGCAGATCCGGCGCGACCCGGTGTGGGAGGCCAAGATGGCGGCGTTGCGGGTGATCTATGACGAGGGCCTTTCCGAGGTGCGCACCATGGCCAAGGAGAAGTTCGTCCGCGGCGAGGGGCGCGCCCTCGATCAGTTCGCCACCTGGTGCGTGCTGGTCACCGAGCACGGCATGAACTGGCGCGAATGGCCCGTCGAGTTCCGGCGGCCCAGTTCGCCCGAGGTCGCCGCGTTCGCCGCCAGCAGGGCCCGCGACATCGACTTCTTCGTGTGGCTGCAATGGATCGCCGACGACCAGCTGCGCGAGGCGCACTCGGCGGCGAAGGCGGCCGGTATGCGGGTCGGCGTGATGACCGACCTGGCCGTGGGTGTCAGTACCCAGAGTGCCGAGGCCTGGACCCTCGGTGACGCGTTCGCCCAGCACGTCGGCGTGGGCGCGCCGCCGGACCACTACAACCAGCTCGGCCAGGACTGGGGTCAGGCGCCCTGGCGTCCGGACCGGCTCGAAGAACTGTCCTACCAGCCCTTCCGCGCGATGGTGGCCGGCATGCTGCGCCACTCCGGCGGGCTGCGCGTCGATCATGTGATGGGGCTGTTCCGGCTGTGGTGGATTCCCGAAGGCCTGCCGCCCACCGCCGGCGCCTACGTGCGGTACAACCATGAGGCCATGGTCGGCATCCTGCTGCTGGAGGCGCACCGCGCCGGCGCGCTGATCGTCGGCGAAGACCTGGGCACCGTCGAGCCCTGGGTGCGCGAATACCTGCGCGGACGCGGCGTGCTCGGCACCTCGGTGGCCTGGTTCGAGTCCAACTACGACGGCACCCCGCTGGCGCCGGAGCACTACCGCGAATACTGCATGGCCTCGGTCACCACCCACGACATGCCGCCGACCGCGGGCTACCTGGCCCTGGATCACATCCGGCTGCAGCACCGCCTCGGCATCCTCACCGAAGACCTGGACGAGGAACTCGACCTGGCCCGGCGCGGCTTCCAGACCTGGGACCGGATCCTCACCGAGCGCGGCTTCCTCGATCCGGAGTGCGACGACGTCTCCGAGAAGGTGCTGGCCATGCACCGCTACATCGTCGACTCGCCCGCACGGGTGCTGTGCGCCGCGCTGGTGGACGCCGTCGGCGACCGCCGCACCCAGAACCAGCCGGGAACCATCGACGAATACCCGAACTGGCGGGTGCCGTTGTCCGGACCTGACGGCGAACCGTTGCTGCTCGAAGACGTCTTCACCTCCGCCCGCGCCGCACGCCTGGCCGCGGTGATGAACGGCTTCTCCGTTCCGGTGGGCGGGTGCCGCTGACTACTCCTCGGCGAGGGCCAACAGCTCACCGACCTCGCAGTCGAGCGCGTCGCACAGCGCGGTCAGGGTGGAGAACCGGATCGCGCGGGCACGGTCGTTCTTGAGCACCGACAAGTTCACCAGGCTGATGCCGACCTTCTCCGACAGCGCGGTGAGGGTCATGCCGCGCTCGGCGAGCAACGCGTCGAGCCGGCAGTGAATCCTCCCGTCGCCCTCGACGGGCATCAGATGAGTCCCTCGGTGTCGTGGCGCAGCTGCTCGCCGGTGCGCAGGATCGCGGCCACCAGTGCCAGCCCGAGCCCGGCCGCGAGCGGCCAGAACTCCACGGTGAGCGACAACTCCGCCGGAGGAACGAACCCGTGCCGGGCGAGGATCTGCTCGTGCGGCAGGTCGGGGGGCGGGTCGCCGAACATGTCGACCGATCCTCCCCAGCCGCTGACGAAGAAGAGGTCGTTGCTGGCTCGCCAGTCGCCGATCTGGCCCAGCACGCCGGCGAGCAGCCCGCCCACCACGATGATCACGGCGGCCCGCAGCACGACGCGCGAGGTCACCCGGAACGGATCGCCGTCGCGCACCGAGCGGGCGACCCGCAGCACCATCACCGCGATGGCGACCGCGGTCGCCGCGTAGACGATCTCGTGCGCGGCCAGCAGACCTCGAGTGCTCATCGGCAGCCCCTTCGCGTCGACGGTGGCTCGGTCGAGTCCGCCGCCGGTGACGGTGGCCGTGGTGGTGCTGAACTCGATCCCCGGGTCGAGGGCCGGCATGAACGGCTGGACCGGCACGGTGATGCGCACCGTCTCCGCGAAGAGGGTGGTCGCGATCACCAGGAGGGCGGTGATCGCGGTCGCCGCGATCGACAGCCAGCAGACGACGATCGCGATCTTCGGCAGCCGTGGGCTGCCGGTGTTGATCGCGCGCACGAACAGGCCGAGCAGTGCCAGGGGAACGACGATCACGAGGAGCAGGACGGACAAGCCGATGACGTGCATGAGGACCTCCGGGGGTTATCGATCATCGATACATTATCGAATTTCGATAATCCGTCAAGGGTGGTGGGTCCCGGTCGTCAGCGGACGGTGATGCCGGCGTCCGCCCACTCGGCGCACACCGCATCCACCGACGCCGGGGCCACCGCGGCGGTCAACGTGGTCAGCACGGTAGTCGCGAAGCCGGACGCCGCGGCGTCCAAGGCCGTCGCCCGGACGCAGTAGTCGGTGGCGATGCCGCAGACGTCGACGCCGGTGACGCCGCGGCCGCGCAGGTAGTCGGCCAAGCCGACATCGAGGGCATGGTCACGCCCCTCGAAGCCCGAATACGCCGCCTCGTATTCGCCCTTGTCGAACACCGCATCGAACCTCACGCCAGCCAACTCGGGCCGCACGTCCGCCCCCGGCGTCCCGGCCACGCAGTGCGGCGGCCACGAGTCGACGTAGTCGGGGGTATCGGAGAAGTGCGCGCCCGGGTCGATGTGATGGTCGCGGGTGGCCACCACCACGTCATAGCCGTGCTCACCGGCCAGCAGCCCGGCGACGGACGCCGCCACCGCGACTCCGCCGGTGACGGCGAGCGAGCCGCCTTCGCAGAAATCGTTCTGGACATCGACGATGATGAGAGCGCGGGTCACGGGCGTCCTACTTCTCGGGGGCGTACGGGTTGAACGTCTGGTCGCCCTCGGCGTCCAGCATCACGGTGACGATCGCGGGGTAGCCCTTGCTCATCTTGAATGCCGAACTGGGCAGTTCGGCGCGGGCGGCCTGGTGGCGTTCGCGGGCGGCCGGCAGCGGTTCGCGGCCGATGATCTCGCCGTCGCGAACCAGATGCTTCAGCAGCACCCGGTCGTTGCGGTCCGGATGCGGCGCGGCACCGACGCCGATCACCTCGGCCTCGGCGATGCCGTTGTCGTCCAGGCGGCGCAGCGCCGACTTGCGGCCGCCGATCGAGCCCTTGTTCGCCGACTTCTTCGCCACCGGCAGCAGCGGAGCATCGGAGGAGTCGGAATCAGCACGCGAGACCAGCTTGTAGACGAACCCGCAGGTGGGCGCGCCCGAACCGGTGACCAGCGAGGTGCCGACCCCGTAGCCGTTGACCGGCGCGGCGCGCAGGGCGGCGATCTGGTACTCGTCGAGGTCGGAGGTGACGATGATCCGGGTGTTGACCGCACCCAGGGAGTCGAGCAGCCGGCGGACGTCGATCGCCTGCGTGACCAGATCGCCGGAATCGAGGCGGACCGCGCCCAGGCGTCCGTTGGTGAGTTCGACGCCCTTCTTGACCGCCTCGGTGACGTTGTAGGTGTCGACCAGCAGCGTGGTGTCGTTGCCGAGCGCGGCCAACTGCGAGCGGAAGGCGTCCTCTTCGGAATCGTGCAGCAGGGTGAAGCTGTGCGCGGCCGTCCCGGCCGTGGGGACGCCGTAGGTGCGGCCGGCCTCCAGGTTGGAGGTGGATGCGAAGCCGGCGATGTAGGCGGCCCGCGCGGCCGCCACCGCCGCCCACTCACTGGTGCGCCGCGACCCCATCTCGATGCAGGGACGGTCGCCGGCCATCGCCGTCATCCGGGACGCCGCCGAGGCCACCGCCGAGTCGTAGTTGAAGATGCTGAGCAATACCGTCTCCAGGATGACCGCCTCGGCGAACGACCCCTCGACCACCATGATCGGCGAGCCCGGGAAGTACAGTTCGCCATCGGGGTAGCCCCACACGTTGCCGCGGAACCGGTAGTCCGCCAGCCACTGCGCCACCTCGTCGTTGATGATCTTCTTCGAGGTGAGGAAGGCGATCGTCTCCTCATCGAAGCGGAAGTCCTCGATGGCGTCCAGCGCGCGGCCGGTACCGGCGACGACGCCGTAGCGGCGTCCTTCGGGAAGGCGGCGCGGGAACAGCTCGAACACCGAACGGCGGAACGCGGTGCCCGAACCCATGGCGGCCTGCACCATCGTCAGCTCGTATTGATCGGTGAGCATCGAGGTCGTCGAAAGCATGGTGCTCAGAGTAACCATCCAGGTCGACGTGCCGGGGTGGTGTCCCAGGCGCGTGACACAATAGGAGGCATGTCGTCCCCCGAGGTGCCCGTCACGCCGGCGTCCGGGACCGCCGTTGCGGACCGCCCTACCGTCAGCGCGCAGGAGTTGACGCCGTGGGTCACACTGGTGTGGAACGATCCGGTCAACCTGATGAGCTACGTGACCTATGTCTTCGTCACCTACTTCAAGTTCGACCGGCCCACGGCGGAGAAGTTGATGATGCAGGTGCACACCGAAGGCAGAGCGGTCGTCGCGAGCGGGACCCGCGAGGAGATGGAGCAGCACGTGAACGCGATGCACGGCTACGGGCTGTGGTCGACCCTGGAGCGCTCCGCGTGAAGCCGTTCGTGCGCGACGGCGCGGCGTTCGTGGCACGCCTGGACGACTTCGAGGTGGCGCTGGTCTCTTCGCTGGTCAGCCAGGTCGCGGAACTGATCGGCGACGCGGGGGCGCCCGAGGCGTCCGAGGACCCGTTCGCGCGCTGGGCCCGCGAGTTTTCCCCGGCCCCGCTGGATCGTTCCGATCCGGTGGTGGCCCGGCTGTTCCCGGACGCCTACGACGACGAGCTGGCCGCGGCCGAGCACCGGCGCTATTCGCAGGACGCGCTGCGGCGGGCGCGGATCGACGACTCCCATCTGGTGTTGAGCGATCTGGACGCCACCGGCGACGGCCGGTTCCCGCTGGTGGTGGCCGACGATCACGTGTCGGCCTGGATGAAGACCATCAACGGCGTCCGGTTGAGCCTGTCGGTGCGCCTGGGCATCGAGTCCGAGGACGACCACGAGGAACTGCTCGCCCTGTCGGCGCGCGACCCGCGCACGCAGCTGGTGTCGCTGTACGACTGGCTCGGCTACGTGCTCGAATCGCTGATCGAGGCCGCCGGGCCGTCCGCATAACGCCTGACTCGCATTGCACCGACGGCAGAGGTTGGCCATGCTGGGCCCATGCAGCAGGTGAAAGCGGTCATCGCGCGCGCCAAGGACGCGCCCGTCGAACTCGTCACGATCAACGTGCCCGATCCCGGTCCGGGTGAGGCGGTCGTCAGAATCCAGGCGTGCGGGGTCTGCCACACCGACCTGCACTACCGCCAGGGCGGCATCGGCGACGACTACCCCTATCTGTTGGGGCATGAGGCGTCCGGCATCGTCGAGCAGGTCGGGCCCGGAGTGAGTGAGGTCGCGCCCGGCGACTTCGTCATCCTCAACTGGCGTGCGGTCTGCGGCAACTGCCGCGCCTGCCTGCGCGGGCGTCCGTGGTACTGCTTCGCCACCCACAACGCCACCCAGAAGATGACGCTCGAAGACGGCACGGAACTGAGCCCGGCGCTCGGCATCGGCGCGTTCGCCGAGAAGACCCTCGTGGCCGCCGGCCAGTGCACCAAGGTCGATCCGGGCGCCCGCCCGGCCGCCGCCGGCCTGCTCGGCTGCGGCGTGATGGCCGGCCTGGGCGCGGCGATCAACACCGGCAACGTCGGACGCGGCGACTCGGTCGCCGTGATCGGCTGCGGCGGCGTGGGCATGGCCGCGATCGTCGGCGCCCGCCTCGCCGGCGCCGCCAAGGTGATCGCCGTCGACGTCGACCCGCGCAAGCTCGGCCAGGCGCTCGAACTCGGCGCCACCCATACGGTGTACGCCTCCGAGGGCGACCCGGTGGACGCCGTCCGCGAACTGACCGGCGGTTTCGGCGCCGACGTCGTCATCGACGCGGTCGGGCGTCCCGAAACCTGGACGCAGGCGTTCTACGCTCGTGACTTGGCCGGCACCGTGGTGCTGGTCGGCGTCCCCACCCCCGACATGGAACTGACCATTCCGCTGCTGGAGGTGTTCGGCCGCGGCGGCTCGCTCAAGTCGAGTTGGTACGGCGACTGCCTGCCGAGCCGCGACTTCCCGATGCTGATCGACCTCTACCTGCAGGGCCGGCTGCCGTTGGACGCCTTCGTCTCCGAGGAGATCGGCATCGGCGACATCGAGGCCGCGTTCACCAAGATGCATCACGGTGATGTGCTGCGCTCGGTGGTCGTGCTGGAGGGGGCGCCGGCATGAGCGCCCGCATCGACCACGCCGTCACCTCGGGCACCTTCTCCCTCGACGGGCAGACCTTCGACGTCGACAACAACGTGTGGGTGCTCGGCGACGACACCGAATGCATCGTGCTGGACGCCCCGCACGACGTCGAGGCGATCCTCACCCTGGTGGCCGGACGCCGCGTACTCGCGGTGGTCTGCACGCACGCCCACGACGACCACGTCCGGTACGCCCGTGAACTCGCCGACGCCGTCGGCGCGCCGGTGTGGCTGCACCCCGACGACCTGCCGGTGTGGCGGCTCACCCATGCGACCGACCCGGATGGTGCGTTGGCCGATGGGCAGCAGATCTCGGTCGCCCAGACGGTCGTGACCGTGCTGCACACGCCCGGGCATTCGCCGGGGTCATGCTGCCTGTACGTCCCCTCGTTGGGCACGGTGTTCACCGGGGACACCCTGTTCCAGGGTGGTCCCGGGGCGACCGGGCGCAGCTTCTCCAGCTGGGACACGATCCTGGAGTCGATCAACAACGTCCTGTTCGCGCTGCCGGACGACACCGTCGTGCGCACCGGGCACGGCCCGAACACCACCCTCGGCGCCGAGCGTGCCACGGTGCCGGCGATCGGGTCGGCGAAACCGGAGTGAACGAGCTGAACCCGCCCGTCGGCGACCAGAGCGTCCTCACCCGCGGGGTGGACGCCCCGATCGGGATCTTCGATTCCGGATTCGGCGGGCTGACGGTCGCCCGCGCGGTGTGGGATCAGCTGCCCGCCGAGGATGTCATCTATCTCGGTGACACCGCGCGAGCCCCCTACGGGCCGCTGCCGATCTCGCAGGTGCGCGAATATGCGCTGGAATGCCTCGACCTGCTCTACGCCTCCGGCGTGAAAGCCCTGGTCATCGCCTGCAACTCGGCCTCCTCGGCGGTGCTGCGGGATGCCCGGGAGCGCTATGACGTGCCGGTGATCGAAGTGATCCTGCCCGCCGCGCGGCGCGCGGTGAAGATGACCCGGTCCGGTGAGGTCGGGGTGATCTGCACCGCGGCCACCGCGATGTCGCAAAGCTACGACGACGCCATGGCCGCCGTCCCCGGCGTCCGGCTGCACACCGCCACCTGCCCGCTGTTCGTCGACTACGTCGAGCGGGGAGTGACCGGCGGGCCGGAGCTGCTCGATGTGGCCCGCCGCTACCTGGCCCAGTTGCAGTTCGTCGGGGTCGACACGCTCATCCTCGGCTGCACGCACTACCCGCTGCTGACCGGACTGCTGTCGTACGTTCTCGGCGACGGCGTCACCCTGGTGAGTTCGTCCGAGGAATGCGCCAAGCAGGTCTACGCCGAACTGACCGACCTCGGCCTGGCCCGCGAATCCGACCACGCCGGACGCCGCCGCTTCCTCACCACCGGCGACCCGACCCGTTTCTCCGGCATCGGACGCCGCCTGATCGGCACCGAGCTGGACGCCGTCGAACAAGTCGTCGGCGCCGCTCAGGGCTGACCCGCTGGGGTCGTCTCTGGCGTGGTCTCCCCGGCCGTCACCACCCGTGAGCCGTGCGCGGGCGAGTTCCCGTCTTGCTCAGGCCCCGTGAATGTAGAGATGTGGTGCGTCTACTCGCCATATCTCTACATTGATGCGCACGGCGCAGTCGGGAATTGATCCTCCACCTGAAACCACTCAGTGGCAGCGCCTGACGATTCCGGGTAGCCACTCCAGGTAACTCGCGTCGGCGAGGTGCAGACGGGGTAGAGCGTCGGGGGCGAACCAGGTGACGGCGTCGTGCTCATCGGGCGCGGTGTTGCGGGGCTCGCCGTGCCACGCGGTGACGAGGAAAGGGTGCGCCACCACGGCCGGATCGGACAGCATCATGCGGATGCCGGCCAGCGAGGTCACCTCGATGCCGAGCTCTTCCCGGCATTCGCGGCGGACGGCGTCCTCGGGCGTCTCGCCCGGCTCGACGTGCCCGCCGACGAGATCCCAGCAGTCGGGATACCAGGCGCGGTCCGCTCTCCGGTGGGCCAGCAGGACGCATCCGCGGCGGACGAGCACCGCCAACGCGACGTGGTGGACGCCGGTCAGTGCGACGTCCCCGGCGCTCCGACGCGGGGCGGCGCGGACGCAGGCACGGATGATCCGTTGCGGGTCAGGAATGCGAGATGGCCGAGGGCGGCGACGAAGAGGGTCGTCCCGACCATGTGCAGCATCACCATCGCGATGGGCAGGTGGGCGAAGTACTGGACGTAGCCGATCACGCCCTGCAGTAGTTCGACACCGAGCAGGCCGAGCCACAGTCGGCGCAGGCGGGCGTCCGACCACGCCAGCAGGATGCCGAGCACGGTCAGGCCGACGATCAGCCATACCGACCAGGCGTGCAGTTTCGCGGTCCATTCGGGGGAGAAGCCGTTGCGCTGGGTGCCACCATCGCCCGAATGCGGGCCCGCGCCGGTCACCACGACGCCCAGCGCGATCACGATCAGCCCGACGACGAACACCGCGCGGGTCAGCAGCGCCAGCCGGGGGGCGGCATAGGCCCGCCGCACCGCGAAGGACAAGTGGACGATCTCCACGCAGATCAGGATGAGCACGACGGATGCCACCATGTGCAGCCCGACCACCCACGGGTTGAGCTGCATCCGCACCGAAATGCCGCCGATGACGGCCTGGGCGATGATGCCGAGGCCGACGCCGAAGGTCAGCCCGACCAGCAGCCGCGGAGCCTGCTGCCGCCGGTACAGGCGCAGGGCGGTGATGAACGCGGCCAGCGCGATCGCGGCGAGCACGAAGGTCAGCAGCCGGTTGCCGAATTCGATGATCCCGTGGATGCCGAGTTCGCCGGTCGGCACGTACGACCCGGGCTCGCATTGGGGCCAGGTCGGGCAGCCGAGCCCCGACTTGGTGAGCCGGACCAGCGCGCCGGTCCAGATGATCACCATGTTCGCGATCAGGTTGGCCACGGCCCAGCGCCGCAGCGCGCGCGGGGAACTCAGGACGTCCATCGGAAGGCCTTTCGAGCGAGGACGAGGGCGACTACCAGCCACGCGGCCAGCACCACCAAGGGAAGCGGGGCGACGATCCCGGACGCCAGCGCGCGCAGCGACTCGCCCAATGCGGCCGACGGCAGCAGCGCCAGCACCGGCTGCGCCCAGGCGGGATGCGCGGCGACGGGGATCACCAGGCCGCCGCCGACGGCGACCAGAAGGTAGATCAGGTTGGCCAGCCCGAGGGTGGCTTCGGCGCGGAGGCGCCCGGCCAGCGCGAGCGCGAAGCACGCGAAGGTGGTGACCGCCAGCAGCGCGGCGACCACAGCGATCGGGATCTGCAGCGCGGCGGGTGCGGGCCGCCAGCCCAGCGCGAAGGCCGCGACGGTGAGCAGTACGACCTGGCCGAGCGCGATCGCGCCATTGGCGAGCGCTTTGCCGGTCACCAGATCGCCGCGGGTGAGCGGCGTGGCGACCAGGCGTTCCAGGACGCCGTAGCGCCGTTCGAACCCGGTCGAGATCGCCAGCGACGTGAACGTCGTCGACCACAGCGCCAACGCCAGCACCGAGGCGGGGAAGACCGCGACATCGAGCCCGACCCGATCCCCGAACACCAGGCCCGCGATCAGCAGCCCGAACGGGATCACCAGCGCGAGCAGCAACTGCTCCCCGTTGCGCACCAGCAGGGACGCCTCGATGGCGGCGTGCCGCAGGATCCGTCGCCCGCGCGGGGCGGCCCCGGCGGCGGGGGTGAGGTCGAGACCCTCGACGGTGGCGGTCATCGGCGCTCCTGGGTGAGGCGGGGCGAAGGCACCGGCCGTGCCGGCGTGGCGGCGGTCACGAACGGTCCTGGGTGTGGGCGACGAACACGTCCTCCAGAGACGCCTCCGCGGTGAGTTCGGCGACGGTCCCGCTGATGGTGATCCGGCCGGCGTCGGTGATCCAGACCCGATCGGCGAGCGCGGCGGCCTCGTCCATGGCGTGCGTGGTGAGCAGGACGCCGGCGCCGGCGTCCGCGAAGGCGCGGATCACCGACCAGGTGCGCCGGCGCGCGTGCGGGTCCATGCCCGCGGTGGGCTCGTCGAGCAGCACGAACTCGGGGCGCCCGATCAAGGCGCCGGCCAGGTTGACCGCCTGCTGCTGGCCGCCCGACAGGCGGCGGTACGGCGTCCGCACGAACGACTCCAGCGCGAGCGCCTCGACGACCTGCTCGACCGGCTGCGGGTTCGCATAAAGGCTGGCGAGATAGCGCAGTAACTCCAGGGGCCGGACCCCGGACCAGGCGCCGGCCGACTGCGGCATCAGCCCGAGCCGGGCGAGCGCCCGGGGATCGCCTGGCGCGTGACCGAGCACCCGCACCGTGCCCGCGCCGGGCGGGATGAGGCCGGTGAGCACGCGGATCGTCGTCGTCTTGCCCGCCCCGTTGGGGCCGAGCAAGGCGGTCACTTCGGCGGGTTCGGCGGTGAAGGTGAGGCCGCGGAGGACGGGGCGTCCGCCGAGGGACACCTCGAGCCCGTCGACGATGAGGGCAGACTGTGCGGGCACCCGGACAGTCTACGCGCGACGGGCGGGGCGGATGCCCGGGCGGCCCGGGGTGCCCCAGGCTCAGGCGCCGCGACCGGACGCCACCTGCTCGCGGGTGAGCATCGGCTCGTCGATGCGCATGCCGTAGAAGCTGCGCCACATGAACACCAGCGCCGCCACCAGCGAGGCCCCGGCGAGCACCAGCACGAGCGTGTGGGCGTCCGAGGCACGCAGCGAGACGCCCAGCTCGACTGCCAGCAGGCCGAACAGGGTGGTGAACTTGATCACCGGGTTGAGCGCGACCGAGGAGGTGTCCTTGTACGGGTCGCCGACCGTGTCGCCCACGATGGACGCGTCGTGCAAGGCGGTGCCCTTCGCGTCCAGATCGACCTCGACGATCTTCTTGGCGTTGTCCCAGGCGCCGCCGGCGTTAGCCATGAAGATCGCCTGGTAGAGGCCGATGATCGCGATCGAGACCAGGTAGCCGATGAAGAAGAACGGGTCGGTGAACGCGAAGGCGAGGGTGGCGAAGAAGACGCCCAGGAAGATGTTGAACATGCCCTTTTGCGCGTACTGGGTGCAGATCTCCACCACGCGCCGCGAGTCGGCCACCGACGCCTTCACGACGCCGTCCAGCTTGATGTTGTCCTTGATGAACTCCACCGCGCGGAAGGAACCCGTGGTCACCGCTTGGATGGACGCCCCCGCGAACCAGTGCACGATGGCGCCGCCGGTGATCAGCCCGAGCAGGAAGGGCGCGTACAGCAGCGACAGCTTGTCGATATTGGCGGTCATCCCGTCGGTCAGCCCCATCATGATCGAGAAGATCATCGTGGTGGCACCGACCACCGCGGTGCCGATCAGCACCGGTTTCGCGGTCGCCTTGAACGTGTTGCCGGCCCCGTCGTTCTGCTCCAGCAGCCCCTTGGCGTGCTCCCATTGCGGGTCGAACCCGTAGCGGGCGCGGACGTCGGCGTCGACGTCGGGCAGATCCTCGATGGTGGACAGCTCATAGATCGACTGCGCGTTGTCGGTGACCGGACCGTAGGAGTCGACCGCGATGGTGACCGGCCCCATCGCCAGGAAGCCGAACGCCACCAGCCCGAACGCGAACACGCCGGGGGCGACCATCAACTCACCCAGCCCGGTGAGCGAGACCAGGTAGGCGATCGCCATCAGGAACACGATCGCCAGGCCGAGCCACAGCCCGGAGAAGTTGCCGGCGACCAGGCCGGAGAGGATATTGAGCGAGGCACCGCCCGAATGCGACGACTTCACCACCTCGTGCACATGCTTGCTGTGCACCGAGGTGAACACCTTGACCAATTCGGGAATCAGCGCGCCGGCCAGCGTGCCGCACGACATGATGCCGGCCAGCTTCCACCACGCGGTGCCGTCGCCCAGGTCGGGGATCAGCACCGCCGAGGTCGCGAAGGTGACCACGATCGAGACGAGCGAGGTCGTCCACACCAGCCGGGTCAGCGGCCGCTCGAAGTCCATCTCGCCGGCGCCGGCGTCCCGTTTCCAGGTCACCCACGAGCTGACCAGGTAGGACGCCAGCGAGGCGAGGATCATCATCGCCGAAACGAAGAACAGCCAGACCAACAAAGTGGCCTGCGTCGACTCCACAGCGTCCCCAACGACCGCCGGCGACACCGCGAGCATGATGAAGGTGACCAGGGCCACCGACGTGACGCCGTAGGTCTCGAAGCCGTCGGCGGACGGGCCGACCGAGTCGCCGGCGTTGTCGCCGGTGCAGTCGGCGATGACGCCGGGGTTGCGGGCGTCGTCCTCCTTGATCTTGAAGGCGATCTTCATCAGGTCCGAGCCGATGTCGGCGATCTTGGTGAAGATGCCGCCGGCGATGCGCAGCGCGGAGGCGCCCAGCGACTCGCCGATGGCGAAGCCGATGAAGCAGGCGCCGGCCAGATGCCCGGGCAGCACCAGCAGGATGGTGAGCAGCGCGAACAACTCCAGCGAGATCAGCACGGTGCCGATGCTCATGCCCGCCCGCAGCGGAATCTGGTGCAACAGATACGGACGCCCCCGCAACGCGGCGAACGAGGTGCGGCCGTTCGCGAACGTGTTCACCCGGATGCCGAACCAGGCGATGCCGAAGCTGCCGGCCATGCCGAGCAGGCTGAAGGCGAGGATCACCAGGGTGTTGCCGATCGGCGTCCCCACCAGGAACGCGAAGTAGACGAAGATGACTGAGGCCGTGAACAGCCACAGGATCGCCAGGAACCGGCCCTGCTGGGCCAGATAGGCGCGGCAGGTGGCGTAGATCAGCTCGGACACCTCGCGCATCGCCTCGTGGACCGGCAGCCGGCGCAGGCCGAGATAGGTGACCAGCCCGAACACCAGGCCCACCAGCGAGATCACCATGCCCACCATCAGCAGCACCCGGCCGTCCACGCCGCCGGCGACGACGGCCTGGGAGAGGTCGGGAAGCCGCAGGTTGGCCTCGCCGCCGCCGTGGCCGGTGCCGGGCGCGGTCGGGCCCATCGAGCACCCGGCCAGGCCGAGGACGATCACGGTGGCGACGACGAGCGGGACACGACGGTGTGCGGGGGAGTGGGCTGCCATTGCCAAACAATAGGGGGACGCCTGCCCTCCCCGGGAGGTGCAGGCGTCCCTCAAACGCTCACAAATTCCTTACAGTCGCGATCGCTACAGGCGTGAGGCGTCGGTGAAGTCGTCCGCGGTCAGCATCGGGGCGTCGATCCGCATGGCGTAGAAGCTGCGCCACACGAACACCGCCGAGGCGATCAGGAAGACCACCGACAGGGCGCCGACCAGCACCCCGTGACCGCCGGCGGTCAGCGACACCGCCAACTCGACGGCGAGCAGCCCGAACAGGGTGGTGAACTTGATCACCGGGTTGAGCGCGACCGAGGAGGTGTCCTTGTACGGGTCGCCGACGGTGTCGCCGACGATGGACGCGTCGTGCAGGTCGGTGCCCTTGGCGGCGAGGTCGACCTCGACGATCTTCTTGGCGTTGTCCCAGGCGCCGCCGGCGTTCGCCATGAAGATCGCCTGGTACAGACCGAACAGCGCGATCGAGACCAGGTAGCCGATGAAGAAGAACGGTTCGGCGAACGCGAAGGCCAGCGTGGCGAAGAACACGCCCAAGAAGATGTTGAACATGCCCTTCTGCGCGTACACGGTGCAGATCTCGACGACGCGCCGGGAGTCCTCGGCAGAGGCGCGGGTCGCGTTGTCGTCCAGCTTGATGTTGTCCTTGATGAACTCCACCGCGCGGAACGAGCCGGTGGTGACCGCCTGAATGGACGCACCGGTGAACCAGTAGATCACCGCGCCGCCGGCGATCAGGCCGAGCAGGAAGGGTGCGTGCAGCAGCGATAGCATCTCCACGCCGTGTTCCAGGCCGCCGGTGAGGCCCATGATGATGGAGAAGATCATCGTGGTGGCGCCGACCACCGCGGTGCCGATCAGCACCGGTTTGGCGGTCGCCTTGAACGTGTTGCCCGCGCCGTCGTTCTCCTCCAGCAGGCCCTTGGCGCGGTCCCAGTCGGGGGTGAAGCTGAAGTCACGCTCGATGTTGGTGGTGATCCCGGGCACCTCCTCGATGGTGGACAGCTCGTAGACCGACTGGGCGTTGTCGGTGACCGGGCCGTAGGAGTCGACCGCGATGGTGACCGGGCCCATCCCGAGGAAGCCGAACGCGACCAGGCCGAAGGCGAACACCGCGGGCGCCTTCATGTCGTCGCCGAAGCCGAGCACGGTGGACACCGCGAAGCCGATCGCCATCAGCCCGACGATCGCCATCCCCAGCCAGTAGGAGGAGAAGTTGCCTGCCACCAGGCCGGACAGGATGTCGAGCGAGGCGCCGCCGGAGTTGGCCGACTTGACCACCTCCTGGGTGTGCCGGCTCTTGACCGAGGTGAAGACCTTGACCAGTTCGGGGATGAGCGCGCCAGCCAGGGTGCCGCAGGAGATGATCAGCGACAGCTTCCACCAGGTGGTGCCGTCACCCAGATCGGGGATCAGCAGTGCCGAGGTGACGAAGGTGAGCACGATGGAGACGACCGAGGTGATCCACACCAGCCAGGTGAGCGGGGCCTCGAAGTCCATCTCGGCGGCGTCCTCGTAGCGGCGCTTGGTCAGGGCCGCGTTCACCGCGTAGGAGGCGCCGGAGGCGACCACCATCACCGCGCGGATGAAGAAGATCCACACCAGCAGGGACGCCTGCAGCACGGCCTCGCTCGGCGGGATCGCCAGCATGATGAAGGTGACCAGGGCGACGCCGGTGACGCCGTAGGTCTCGAAGCCGTCAGCGGACGGGCCTACCGAGTCGCCGGCGTTGTCGCCGGTGCAGTCGGCGATCACGCCCGGGTTGCGGGCATCGTCCTCCTTGATCTTGAACACGATCTTCATCAGGTCGGAACCCACATCGGCGATCTTGGTGAAGATGCCGCCGGCGATGCGCAGCGCGGAGGCGCCCAGCGACTCGCCGATCGCGAAGCCGATGAAGCACGAGCCGGCGATCTGCGCCGGCAGGAACAGCATGATGACCAGCATCATCAGCAGCTCGATCGAGATGAGCACCATGCCGACGCTCATCCCCGCCCGCAGCGGGATCTGGTGCAGCGGGTACGGACGCCCGCGCAGCGCCGCGAAGGAGGTGCGGCCGTTGGCGAAGGTGTTCACCCGGATGCCGTACCAGGCGATGCCGTAGCTGCCCGCCATCCCGATCAGCGAGAACGCCAGGATGATGAACACCTGACCCCAGCCCGACCCGGCCAGGAACTTGAAGTAGACGAAGATGACCGAGGCGATGAACGCCCACAGGATCATCAGGAACCGGCCCTGCTGGATCAGGTAGGCCTTACAGGTGGTGTAGATCAGCTCGGACACCTCGCGCATCGCCTGGTGCACGGGCAGGCGGCGCAACTGCATATAGCTGCTCAGGCCGAAGGCCAGGCCGCCCACGCACACCACCAGGCCGATCATCAGCAGCGCGACGCCGTTGATGGCCCCGCCGAAGAAGGTCGCCGCGCCCAGATCGGGCAGGTGGAGGTTCGCCTCGCCACCGCCGGTGTGACCCTGGCCGGCCTCGGGCGGGGGAGCGGTACATCCGGCGAGCGCCACCAGAAGTGGCGCGAGAAGGACGGGAAGCCTGCGGCTGGCCACGGTGACATCCTTTGCTGGTCGGCACTGCGGGCGGCGAGCGTCGACGCCCGCGCCAGATACTACGCCGCGTAGTGGTCAGGTGTGGGCGAAGTTCAGGTTCGGCGTATGCCGACGCGCGCGGTAGCCTGGGCAAGTTGCGCACGGCGGGAAATTTGAAAGAATGGCGTTGCTTTATAGCGATGGGAAGGGGGCGTCCGATGATCGAACTGAGCATCGAAGCCAACAATGACCACGCTCGCGACGATGCCTCGACCCGAGACCGCGTCGCGCGCTCCATCCTGGAGCACGGGCCGTCCACGGCCGCGGAGCTCGCCCAGCGTCTCTACCTGACGCCGGCGGCGGTCAGGCGCCACCTCGCCGTCCTGATGGACGCCGGGCATCTGACCTCGCGCGAGCAACGTGTGTACGGCCAGCGCGGGCGGGGGCGTCCGGCCAAGGTGTTCCTGCTCACCGATGAGGGCCGCGAGTCCTTCCACCACGCCTACGACGAACTGGCGATCCACGCGCTGCAGTTCCTGCGCGCCTCCGGGGGCACCGAGGCGGTCAACGCGTTCGCCGAGCAGGTGATGGAAGAGGTGCGCCGCCGGTTCACCGCCGAGGGTGCGGAATATTCCACCCCGGTCGATGCGTTGGCCGAAGTGCTGAACGAACGCGGTTACGTCACGTCTTTGCAGCCCGTGGCCTCGGGAACCCAGCTGTGCCAGTACCACTGTCCGGTGGCGCACGTGGCACGCGAGTTCCCGGAGTTGTGCGCGGCGGAGACCCGACTGTTTTCGGAGCTGCTGGGGAGCCATGTCCAGCGGCTCGCGACGATTGCCCATGGCGACGGGGTGTGCACCACGCACATCCCCCACCCAGTCGAGAGGAAGTCTTCATGACTCAGACCCAGGCCCCCGGGCTCGGTGCTACGCAGGACGAGCACCTCGAAGCCCTCGGTAAGTACCGTTTCGGGTGGCACGACGCCGATACCGCAGGGGCGTCCGCCCGCCGCGGCCTCAACGAGGACGTCGTGCGTGACATCTCCGCCCGCAAGGACGAGCCGGCCTGGATGCTGGAGCGCCGCCTGCGCGGCCTGAAGCTGTTCGATCGCAAGCCGATGCCGACCTGGGGCGCCGATCTCGGCGACATCGACTTCGACACGATCAAG
This sequence comes from Propioniciclava sp., assembly GCF_047602245.1. Classification (GTDB taxonomy): domain Bacteria; phylum Actinomycetota; class Actinomycetes; order Propionibacteriales; family Propionibacteriaceae; genus Propioniciclava. The sequence goes on along the minus strand of NZ_JASGHT010000001.1, from coordinate 692,305 downwards.
TACTACGTGAAGTCCACCGAGAAGCAGGCGACCACCTGGGACGAACTGCCCGAGGACATCAAGAACACCTACGACCGTCTCGGCATCCCCGAGGCCGAGAAGCAGCGCCTGGTCGCCGGCGTCGCTGCGCAGTACGAGTCCGAGGTGGTCTACCACAAGATCAACGAGGAACTGGAGCGCCAGGGGGTCATCTTCCTCGACACCGACACCGGCCTGAAGGAACACCCCGAGATCTTCGGCGAGTACTTCGGCACGGTGATCCCGACCGGCGACAACAAGTTCGCCGCGCTGAACACCGCCGTCTGGTCGGGCGGCTCGTTCATCTACGTGCCTAAGGGCGTCCATGTCAGCATCCCGCTGCAGGCCTACTTCCGGATCAACACCGAGAACATGGGCCAGTTCGAGCGGACGCTGATCATCGCCGACGAGGGCTCCTACGTGCACTACGTCGAGGGCTGCACCGCGCCGATCTACAAGTCGGACTCGCTGCACTCGGCCGTGGTCGAGATCATCGTCAAGAAGAACGCCCGCGTCCGCTACACGACGATCCAGAACTGGTCGAACAACGTGTACAACCTGGTCACCAAGCGCGCCACCTGCGAGGCGGGCGCGACCATGGAGTGGATCGACGGCAACATCGGCTCCAAGGTGACCATGAAGTACCCGGCGGTGTGGCTGCTCGGCGAGCACGCCAAGGGCGAGACCCTCTCGGTCGCCTTCGCCGGCGAGGGCCAGCACCAGGACACCGGCTCCAAGATGGTGCACGCCGCCCCGCACACCTCCAGCTCGATCATCTCCAAGTCGGTCGCGCGCGGCGGCGGACGGGCGTCCTACCGCGGCCTGGTCGAGGTGCAGCCGCAGGCGCACCACTCGGCGTCCTCGGTGAAGTGCGACGCGCTGCTGGTCGACACCATCAGCCGCTCCGACACCTACCCCTACGTCGACGTCCAGGTCGACGACGTGTCCATGGCGCACGAGGCGACCGTCTCGAAGGTGTCGGACGACCAGCTGTTCTACCTGATGCAGCGCGGGATGGAGGAGGACGAGGCGATGGCGATGATCGTGCGCGGCTTCGTCGAGCCGATCGCCCGCGAACTGCCGATGGAGTACGCCCTCGAGCTGAACCGGCTCATCGAACTGCAGATGGAAGGAGCCGTGGGCTGAGCCCGCGGAGAGGAACGAGAAACGTGACCGTGACTGAAGTCCCCAACGTTGCCGGGGCGATCGAAACCATCGAGTCCCACCTGCACCCGAAGCCCAGCTTCGACCTGGCCGACCATCCGGTGCCGACCGGCCGCGAGGAGGTGTGGCGGTTCACCCCGCTGCACCGGATCAAGCCGCTGCTCGCCGAGGCCCCGGACGCCGACGGCGTCCGCGTCGGCGTCGAGGCCCCCGAGGGTGTCGTCGTCACCTCGGCCGTCCGCGGCGCCTCGCCGCGCGGCGACGTGCTGGTGCCCGGTGACCGGACCGCGGCCCTGGCCGATGCCGGAGCCGCCGAGGCGACCGTGGTGCGCATCCCGGCCAACGCCGAACTCACCGAGCCGGTCCGCCTCGACCTGGTCGGTACGGACGCCTCCGCGCGCTCGGCCCGGGTGTACGTGATCGTCGCCGAGCCGAACTCGAAGGCGACCGTGGTGCTGCGGCACACCGGCAGCGCCCAGGTGCTGGAGAACGTCGAGATCGACGTCCAGCCCGGCGCCAACCTGACCGTGGTGTCGCTGCAGAACTGGGACGACGACGCGCTGCACGCCGGCGAGCAGACCGCCCGGGTGGGCCGCGACGCCACCTACCGGCACGTCAACGTGACCTTCGGCGGCAGCGTCGTGCGGCTGCACACCAACATGTACTACGAGGGCACCGGGGGCGAGGCCGAACTGTTCGGCCTCTACTTCGCCGACGCCGGCCAGCACCTGGAGCACCGGCTGTTCGTCGACCACAACGCGCCGCAGACCCGCAGCAACGTCGACTACCGTGGCGCGCTGCAGGGCAAGGACGCACACTCGGTGTGGGTCGGCGACGTGCTGATCCGCAAGGTCGCCGAGGGCATCGAGACGTATGAGTCCAACAAGAACCTGGTGCTCACCGAAGGTGCCCGCGCCGACTCGGTGCCCAACCTCGAGATCGAGACCGGCGAGATCGCCGGGGCCGGGCACTCCTCGACGACCGGACGCTTCGATGACGAGCACCTGTTCTACCTGACCAGCCGCGGCATCGACCCCGTCGAGGCCAAGCGCCTGGTGGTGATGGGCTTCTTCGTCGACATCATCCGCCGCATCGGCGTCGACGACGTCGAAGCCCGCCTGATCGCCGAAGTGGAGCGCGAGCTCGCCAGCACCGTCGGTGCGGCGCCCGCGGCGTCCTTGGAGGGCTGATGAGCTGGGCCGTCGCGTGCGCGGTCGCCGAACTGGAGACCGACATCCCGCTCTCGGTGGAGGTGGGCGACGAACTCGTCGCGCTGGTCTCCACCGCGGGCGAGGTGTTCGCGATCCGCGACGAGTGCAGCCACGCCCGCGTCATGCTCAGCCTCGGCGAAGTCGACGACTGCACGCTCGAGTGCTTCGCCCACGGCAGCCGGTTCGACCTGCGCACCGGTGAGCCGCTCGACCTGCCGGCGACCCAGCCGGTCCCCGTGTACCCAGTCAGAATTGAGGGCGACGAGGTGCTCGTCGACCTTGCCAACCCGCTCAACCAGGAGTCCTGAACACCTATGTCCCTCGTCATCAACGACCTGCACGTCGACGTTCTCACCGAGGACGGCCCCAAGGAGATCCTCAAGGGCGTCAACCTGACCATCAACCCCGGTGAGGTGCACGCCATCATGGGCCCCAACGGCTCCGGCAAGTCGACCCTGGCGTACGCGTTGGCCGGGCACCCGAAGTACCAGATCACCTCGGGCAGCGTCACCCTCGACGGCGTCGAGATCAACGAGCTGAGCGTCGACGAGCGCGCCCGCGCCGGGCTGTTCCTGGCCATGCAGTACCCGGTCGAGGTTCCCGGCGTGTCGGTGGCGAACTTCCTGCGCACCGCCAAGACCGCGATCGACGGCGAAGCGCCGAAGGTGCGCACCTGGGTCAAGGAGGTCAACGGCGCGATGAGCGACCTCGGCCTCGACCCGTCCTTCTCGTCGCGTTCGCTGAACGAGGGCTTCTCCGGCGGTGAGAAGAAGCGCGCCGAGATCGTGCAGCTGCAGCTGCTCAACCCCAAGTACGCCATCCTGGACGAGACCGACTCCGGCCTCGACATCGACGCCCTGCGCGTCGTCGCCGCCGGCGTGAACCGCTACACCTCGGCCGGTGACCGCGGCGTCCTGCTGATCACGCACTACACCCGCATCCTCAACTACATCACGCCCGACTTCGTGCACGTGTACGTGGACGGCCGCGTGGTGGCCGAGGGCGGCCCCGAGCTGGCCCAGAGCCTGGAGGAGACCGGCTACGACTCCTACGTCGCCGCCGCCCGGGCCAATGCCTGACCCGAACCCTTCGGTCTCCTCGCTCGCCGAGCAGGTGCGCGGGGACTTCCCCGTGCTCACCCGCTCGGTGAACGGGCACCCGCTGGTCTACCTGGATTCGGCGAACACCTCGCAGAAACCGGTCGCCGTCGTCGAGGCGATGCGCGCGCACCTGCTGGAGCACAACGCCAACGTGGCCCGCGCGATGCACACGCTCGGCGCCGAGGCGTCCGCGGCCTTCGAAGGCGCACGCGCGAAGGTGGCCGGCTTCATCGGCGGGGCGACCGAGGAGGTCGTCTTCACCAAGAACGCCTCCGAGGCGCTCAACCTGGCCGCGTACTCGCTGGGGTCGCACCTGAGGCTGGGGCCTGGTGACGAAGTGGTGGTGTCGGTGCTGGAGCACCACTCCAACATCGTGCCCTGGCAGCTTTTGTGCGAACGCACCGGCGCCACGCTGCGCTGGTACGACGTGACCGATGCGGGCCGGCTCGACCTGGACAAGGCGCGCGCCGAAGGCCTGGTCAACGAACGCACCAAGATCGTCTCGCTGGCCTGGGTGTCGAACACGCTCGGCACCGTGAACCCGATCACCGAACTGGCGCGCGAGGCGCACGCCGTGGGCGCGATCGTGGTGGTGGACGCCTCGCAGGCCGTCCCGCACCTGCCGGTCGACGTCACCACGCTCGGGGCGGACCTGATGGCCTTCACCGGCCACAAGATGGTCGGTCCCACCGGCATCGGCGTCCTGTGGGGGCGCTACGATCTGCTGGAGAAGCTGCCGCCGTTCCTGGGTGGTGGCGAGATGATCGAGGTCGTCCGGATGGAGGGCTCCACCTTCGCCCGCCCGCCGGCCCGCTTCGAGGCGGGCACGCCGCCGATCGCCGAGGCCGTCGGGCTCGGCGCGGCCGTCGACTACCTGACCGGCATCGGCATGGAGCGGATCGCCGCCCACGAGCACGCCATCACGCAGTACGCGCTGTCGCGCCTGGTCGGCATGGACGGCATCCGGGTGCTCGGACCGCAGGACGCCGTCGACCGCGGGGGAGCGATCTCGTTCACCGTGACCAGCGCCGACGGCTTCGAGGTGCACCCGCACGACGTGATGCAGCTGCTGGACGCCCGCGGCGTCGCCGTCCGCGGCGGGCACCACTGCGCCCGCCCGCTGCATCAGCGGCTCGGCATCCAGGCGTCCTCGCGGGCATCGGTGTACCTGTACACGACCCCGGCCGAGATCGACGCCCTGGTGGACGCGCTCGGCTACGCGCGCGACTTCTTCGGAGGAATCAGGTGAGCGTCGAACAGCTGTATCAGGAGATCATCCTCGACCACTACAAGGCCAAGCATCACTCCGGCCTGCGCGACCCGTTCCAGGCCGAGGTGACCCACGTCAACCCGTCCTGCGGCGATGAGATCCTGCTGCGCGTGCACCTGGACGGCGACACCGTCGCCGACGTGTCCTACGACGCGATCGGCTGCTCGATCTCGCAGGCGTCCACCTCGGTGATGACCGATCTGGTGATCGGCAAGACCGTCGATCAGGGTCTCGCCCTGGCCGGCGCCTTCCAGGAGATGATGCACTCCCAGGGCAAGGCCGAACCCGATGAGGACCTTCTCGAGGACGGCATCGCGTTCCTGGGCGTGGCCCAGTTTCCCGCGCGCGTCAAATGCGCGCTGCTCGGGTGGTCGGCGTGGAAGGACGCCGTCGCCCACGCCCTGGCCGTCACCGGACGCGGTGATGCGGCAGACGATTCTGTGCAGGAGGCACGATGACCGAACAGCCCCGCCCCTCCGACCTGGTCAAGGACACGTTCCCTGACGCCGTGCCCGCCGAGGGCGCGCCCGTCCAAGTTGCCGCGATCGAAGACATCGAAGAGGCCATGCGCGAGGTCGTCGACCCCGAGCTGATGGTCAACGTTGTCGACCTCGGCCTGGTCTACGGCGTCAGCGTCGACGAGCAGAACAACGCGACCATCGACATGACGCTCACCTCCCCCACCTGCCCGCTGACCGACCGGCTGGAATACGACACCCAGGCAGCGCTGGCGTCCCTGGTGAACTCGGTCACCATCAACTGGGTCTGGCTTCCGCCGTGGACGCTGGACAACATCACCGACGAGGGCCGCGAGCAACTCCGCGCGATCGGTTACAACCTCTGACGCCAGTGGTTGCATAGGGTGGGGGCATGACGGAAACCACCCCCCTGGCCGTACTGACTGTCTGCACCGGCAACATCTGCCGCTCACCCGCGCTGGAGAGGCTGCTCGCCCAGCGGTTCGGCGACGCCGTGACCGTGTCGAGCGCGGGAACCGGCGCGGTGGTCGGCGCCCCGATCCACCCGCCCATGGTCGCCTTGATGGAGGCGGCCGGCGTGAACACGGCCGGCTTCGCCGCGCGGCAGATCAACGAGGGCATCGTCGCCGGCGCCGAGTTGATCATTCCGCTGACGGTGGAGCACCGCTCCGCCGTGCTGCGGGATTCGCCCGCGGCGCTGCGCCGCTGCTTCACGATCCTAGAGCTGGCCGCGATCGTGACGTCCCCCGACTTCCCGGCCTTGACCGGTGAGACGCGCGCCGAACGGCTGCGCGAGGCGGTGAAGCTCGCGGCCGCCTACCGCGCGCTGGCAGCCGACGCCGAACGTGACGTTCCCGACCCGTACCGGCGCGGGAATGAGTCCTACCGGCATGCCTGGGACCTCATCGTGCGCGCGGTCGACGGCTTGGCCGGGGTCATCGAGCCTGCGCGCTGAACCTTCGCCTGCCGGCGTCCGCCGGGAGAAAACCTCAGGCGAGCGAGATCAGGTCGGTGTACTCCGGGCTCCACAGGTCCTCGTCGCCGTCGGGCAGCAGCAGGACGCGGTCGGGTCGTAGCGCCTCCACCGCGCCCTCGTCGTGGGTGACCAGGACGACCGCGCCCGCGTAGGTGCGGATCGCCTCCAGCACCTCGGCGCGCGAGGCCGGGTCGAGGTTGTTGGTCGGCTCGTCGAGCAGCAACACGTTCGCGGAGCTGACCACCAGCATCGCCAGCGCCAGGCGCGTCTTCTCGCCGCCCGACAGCACGCGCGCGGGCTTGTCGACGTCGTCGCCGGTGAACAGGAACGAGCCCAGGATCTTGCGCACCTCGGTGTCGTCGAGGTTCGGCGAGGCGGACACCATGTTGTCCAGCACCGACCGTGATGTGTCGATGGTCTCGTGCTCCTGGGCGTAGTAGCCCAGCTTGAGCCCGTGCCCGGGGTGCACCTCGCCGGTATCGGGGGTCTCGATGCCGGCCAGAATGCGCAGCAGCGTCGTCTTACCCGCGCCGTTGAGGCCGAGCACCACCACATTGGCGCCCTTGTCGATCGCCAGGTCGACGCCGGTGAACACCTCCAGCGACCCGTAGTTCTTGCTCAGGTCGGACGCCGTGAGCGGCACCTTGCCGCAGGGTGCCGGCTCCGGGAAGCGGATCTTGGCGACCCTGTCGGCGGCACGCTGGCCTTCGGTGGCGGCCAGCAGTCGCTCGGCGCGCCGAGCCATGTTCTGTGCGGCGACGGCCTTGGTCGCCTTGGCGCCCATCTTCTCGGCCTGCTCCAGGAGCCGCGCGGCCTTGCGCTCGGCATTGGCTCGCTCGCGGCGGCGGCGCTTCTCGTCGGTCTCGCGCTGAACCAGGTACTTCTTCCAGTCGAGGCTGTACTGGTCCAGCTCGGCGCGGTTGGCGTCCAGGTGGTAGACCTTGTTGACCACCGCGTCCAGCAGCCCGGTGTCGTGGCTGATCACCAGCACACCGCCCGGATACCCGGCCAGGTAGCTGCGCAGCCAAACGATCGAGTCGGCGTCCAGGTGGTTGGTGGGCTCGTCGAGCAGCAGCGTGTCGGCGCCCGAAAACAGGATGCGCGCCAACTCGACGCGGCGGCGCTGGCCGCCCGACAGCGTTTGCAGGGGCTGGGCCAGGACGCGGTCGGGCAGGCCCACGTTGGCCGCGATCCGGGCCGCCTCGGATTCGGCGGCGTATCCGCCGGCGGCGGCCAGTTCGGCCTCGGCGCGCGCGTAGCGGCGCATGGCGTCGTCGCGGTCCTCATCGGTGGCGGCGTCCGCCATCGCATGGCTGTAGGTGGCCAGCCGGACCAGGATGCCGTCGAGGCCGCGCGCGGACAGGATCCGGTCGCGGGCGAGCTGGGTCAGATTGCCGGTGCGGGGATCCTGCGGCAGATAGCCGATCGTGCCGGTTCTGGTGATCTGGCCGCCGGCCACCATGCCCTCGCCGGCGAGGATCTTCGTCATCGTGGTCTTGCCGGCGCCGTTGCGCCCGACCAGGCCGATCCGGTCGCCGGAGGCGATCTGGAACGACGTGGGTTCCAGCAGGGTCCGGGCGCCCACGGACACCGTCAGCTCGCGCGCAACAATCACGAGGGACGAGTCTACGCGCTCGCCCCTAGAGGCCCCTGCGGGGCACAGAACGTCGGAAAGGGTCGTTACGATGGCGACCATGGAGGTCACCGACCGTCGTCCGCTCTTGCCCACCATCACCGTCATCCTGCTGACGCTGACCGCGTCCGTGGCGGTGCTCTACGGCATGAGCCAGTTCGCCGACATCCTCGGCCCGTTGCTGCTGACGACCAATCTGTTCATCGCCGCCTTCCCGATCCAGGTATGGCTGGTGCGCAAGGGCGTTCCACGGATGCTCGCCCAGGTCGTGCTGGCCATCACCGTGTTCGCGGTGCTGGCGGTGTTCTTCTACGCCCTCGCCTGGTCGGTGACCGCGCTGGTGCAGGAGTTGCCCCGGTACCAGGCGCAGTTCTACGTGCTGTACTACGACGTGGTCGACCTGCTGAAGAGCCTCGGCATCTCCGAGCAGCAGATCTTCGAGCAGATTCGCGGGGTCAACCCGGCCAGCCTCACCGGTGTGCTGAGCAGCGCCGTCGGCAGCCTCACCAACGTGGTCAGCGTGGTCGTGGTGCTGATCGTGATGATCTTCATGATGGCCTTCGACACCGACGCCTTCGCGCACCGCAACCGCACCTTGAAGACTTACCAGCCGCGCATCTGGAACTCGATCGCCGACTTCATCATCGGCGTGCGCCGCTACTGGCTGGTCACCTCGCTGTTCGGCCTGATCGTAGCGATCGTCGACGTGGTCGCCCTGGAACTGCTCAGCGTCCCGCTCGCGCTGGTGTGGGGCATCTTGTCGTTCCTGACGAACTACATTCCCAATGTCGGTTTCGTGATCGGCCTCGTCCCGCCCGCGCTGATGGCGCTGCTGGCCAACGGGCCGATCACCGCGCTGATCGTGGTCATCGTCTACTCGGTGGCCAACTTCGTGATCCAGTCGATCATCCAGCCGAAGTTCAACGGGGACGCCGTGGGCGTCACCGCCCTGGTCGCGTTCTTGTCGCTGCTGCTGTGGAGTTCGGTCCTGGGCGCGCTCGGCGCGCTGCTCGCGCTGCCGATGACGCTGCTGGCCAAGGCGCTGCTGATCGACCACGATCCGCAGATGCGCTGGATCAACGCCTTCATCTCGAACGACCCCGACACCGCGATCCCGCGCGAGGTCACCGTGGTGGCGATCGACGCCGACGGCATCGTCGAGGATGTCGGCGCCGAGGCCGAACCTTCGTCCGGCGGGCCGGCCGAGTCGCTTCCGGACGAAACCGGTCCGGGGCGGCCCGCGCCCGCCGGCTGAGCGCCGTGGGGACGCGGGACCGCCGCCTTGCGGCGGTCCCGGGGGCTGTGGTCATCTGAAGCGAATCCGGCTACTGCCGTCCGCCGCCCATCGGGCCACCGCCCATGGGTGCGCCGCCACCTCGCGGGCCGCCCATCATCTGGTTCGTCAGCTCGGTCACCGGCTGGCCGTTGACCGTGATGGTGCCGCCGTTGAGTGCGCCGGTGCCGTCGAAGTCGAAGGGGGACTGCGCGGTGATAGCGAGCGTGCCACCGTTGATGGTCAGATCGCCGTTGCTGTCGATCGCGTCGGTGTCGCCGGCGCCCATCGTGATGGCGAGCTCGCCGCCGTTGATCGTGACGCTCAGCCCGGTCGTCACGAGCGCGGAGGCTGAAGCGTTGATGCCGTCGTCGGACGCGTTGAGGGTGATCTTTCCACCGTCGATGACGATGACCGGCGCCTCGATGCCCTCCACGGACTCCTGGATGTCGAGCGTGCCGCCGCTGATCAACAGCTGCTGCTCGGCCTTGACGGCGTCGTCGCCGGAGACGATCGTGATGGTGCCGTCGCTGATCGTGAGCCGCCCCTCGCCGAGGTCGGTGTCGTTGCTGGACTTCAGGCCGTCGCCCGCGGCGTCCACGGTGAGCGTGCCGCCGCTGATGGTCAGCGAGTCCTTGCCCCGGATGCCGTCGTCGGCGCTGGTCACGCCGATCGTGCCCGACTCGATCCACAGGTCGTCCTTGCCGGCGATGCCGTCGGCGAAATGCGCGGTGACGTTCAACGTGCCGGTGCCGGTGATCACCAGATCGTCGGAGGAGTAGATGGTGGCGTCGATCTCCTCATCAGCCCGGGTGGACGCGTCCGAGACGGTATTGGTGGTGCCGTCGGCCAACTCGAGCACGGTCTGCTCGGCATTGTCGACCTGGATGGCCGCGCCGACGCTGCTGGCGATCGTCGCGTTCGACAAGACCAGACGCACGTTCCCATCGGTGTTCACGATCACCTGTCCGGTGGTCGAGCCGGTGAGCACGTAGGTGCCGGCCTCGGTGATGGTCAGGCCGGCGTCGGTGAGCGTCACCTGGGTGGTCGGCAGACTGCTCCAGTCGACGGTGGCGGGGGAATCGCCCGCCGCGAGCGCGGCGGTGGTCGTCGTGGTCGTGGCCGTCGTGGTCGTGGTGACCGAGGGGCTCTGATTCGCGGCGAGCGTGGTGGCCGCGCACCCGCTGAGCAGTACGGCCGAGGCGGTCAGTGCGGCGATGGTGTGCTTGAGGTATTTCATCGTCGGTCCTTTGGTGGGGTCGTCGTCTGGGTGATCCCCAGTCCAGCGGTCCGCGCTGTGCGAATCCTGTGGGAACTCTGTGCCGCGCGCGTGAGTCCGGCGCCGGCTCGGCCCCGTGGCATGGGCGAGTGTTGAGCGCACGCAGCCCTTGAGGCAGTCATGTTCCGCGCCCGGTCGATCGCCAGAATCAGCCACTCGACGGTACCCAAGCGGGGGTTCAGGGCCCTCGACTGGCAGATCCTTGCGAATCCAGAAGCCAGCGTATCGGCGATTGCCGGCACGGACGCACCACCAGCAGCCGTCGCCCATCGCACCTGAACAACCCGGGCGGCATGGGTGAGCGTGTCGACCGGACGCTCGCCTATGGTGGGATCGCCGCATCCATTCCGGTGGAAAACGGGATTCCGGCGGAAAGTGAACTCGGGTGCCCCACCGCGTTTCTTCCCGGTGGGGCACCCGAGTGCTAGTTGCCCGGCGATCACCTGGCCGAAGAACCTCTATTCTTCGTGCGTGGCCACCGCCGTGATGGATTCAGGCCGTGAAACGGTAGTTGGACCAATGGATGGCCTTGATCGCGGGGGTGTCGCTGTTGTAGCGCACGGTATGCACCGAACGGGTGCTGCTGTAGATGGACAGGTAGTAGGTCTCGTTGTCCTCATCGGTGAACGCGAGGTACATCGAGCCGCTCCCGAACCCGCGCGGGCCCTCGGCGTCCACGTTGACGACGTAGTCGTAGACACCGGGCGAACCCGTCAGGATGATGCTGTAGACGCGGCCGCCGTCGTTGGACCGGATGCAGGTGGTGAGGTCGGTGTTGCCCTGGATGCTGGCCTGTTCGTTCGGCTGGAGCCCCTTGCCGGATCTCACGGTGTAGTGGTGGCCCTTCTGGGTGCATTCGCCGCAATCGCCCTGGAATTCAGTGATCGGATAGTTCATTTTAAACTCCTGAAACTGGCGTGGCGCGGGTGCTCCGCGTCACTTTTCACGATAGTGAGCCAGGGGTGCAAAGGGGCGGAATGTCGCGAAAGTCAGACTTTTTACTGAGGCCCGCGGGGGAGGCGTTTCCGGGCGTCGCCTACCCTGGCGGTGTGACTCCTGAACTCACGGCCCTGTTGTCGGTCATCCTCGCTGTGGTCGGTGTCGTGGGCATCGTGGTGCCCGTGCTCCCCGGAAGCCTCGCGATCGCGGGTGCGCTGCTGCTGTGGGCGCTGTTCGGCGCAGCGTCGTCGGGCTGGATCGTGTTCGGCATCGGGGGCGTGCTGGTGCTGGCGGGCATGAGTGCCCAGTACCTGATCACCGGACGCGCCCTGAAGCGCCGTGAGATCCCCAGTCGCTCGGTCGTGATCGGGGTCGTCGTTGGCCTGGCCGGGATGGTCGTCATCCCGTTCGCTGGACTGGCGCTGGGGTTCGCGGTCGGCCTGCTCGGTTCGGAGTACGTGCGCCTGCGTGACGTCGGCGAGGCCGCATCCAGCTCGTGGGAGGCGCTGAAGTCGGTGGGTCTGGGCATGGCCGTCGAACTTGTGTGTGCGCTCGCCGCGACCACCATTCTGGTGACCTCCGTGCTGGGGCATCTGCTGGCCTGACGGCCCAGGCGGCGCCGGTGTCCGGTTGGTGGGACGCGGAGTCCCGCATGGCGAGCTTCGGCCGAAAGCGGCCTCGGGCGGCCGGGAGTGAATGCTACGGTGCGTAGTAGTTCCCGGGGTGTCCGGGGGCGACCCCCAGACGACGAGGCTGCACCTGATGAGTGATCAACTGGCAACGCTGCGAGCGAAGAGGCAACAGGCGCTCGAAGGAGGTGGGGCCAAGCGCATCGATGCGCAGCACGCGAAGGGGAAACTCACCGCGCGTGAGAGGCTGTCCATCCTTCTCGACGAGGCGTCCTTCCAGGAGCTCGGCGCACTAGCCACCCACCACAACACCGATTTCGGCATGGCCAACAACCGCTACCCGGGCGACGGCATCATCACCGGTTTCGGCAAGATCCAAGGACGCCGCGTCGCGGTGTTCGCCCAGGACTTCACCGTGCTCGGCGGCTCGTTCTCCGAGGTGCAGTCCAACAAGATCTCCCGCATCCAGGACTTGGCGATCGAGGCGGGCATCCCGCTGATCGGCCTCAACGACTCCGGTGGCGCCCGCGTCCAGGAAGGCGTCCGTTCTCTGGCCGCCTACGGCGAGGTGTTCGTGCGCAACGTCAAGGCGTCCGGCGTCATCCCGCAGATCTCGCTGATCATGGGCCCCTGTGCCGGCGGTGCCGTCTACAGCCCGGCCCTGACCGACGTGACGATCATGGTCGACCAGACCTCGAATATGTTCCTGACCGGGCCCGACATCATCAAGACCGTCACCGGTGAAGTGGTGAGCGCCGAAGAGCTCGGCGGTGCGCTGGTGCACAACGCCACCTCCGGCGTCGCGCAGGTGATGGCCGAGAACGAGCAGCACGCGTTGTCGCTGACCAAGGCGCTGCTCAGCTACCTGCCGCAGAACAACACCGAGGATCCGCCACCGCTGGAGCCCTACGACCCGGCCGACCGGATGGATGACGCGCTCAACAAGATCATCCCCGACGACGACAACGCCCCCTACGACATGCTCGACGTGATGGGCCGGATCTTCGACCACGACTCCATCTTCCAGCTGCACAAGGACTGGGCGGCCAACGCGCTGGTCGGCTTCGCCCGCCTGGATGGCCAAAGCGTCGGCTTCATCGCCAACAACCCGATGGTGATGGCCGGCTGCCTCGACATCAATGCCTCCGACAAGATCGCCCGGCACATCACGCTGTGCGACCAGTTCAACATTCCGCTGGTCACCTTCGTCGACTGCCCCGGTTACCTGCCCGGCGTCGAGCAGGAGTACAACGGCGTCATCCGGCACGGCGCGAAGATCATCTACGCGTACTGCCAGGCCACCGTGCCGAAGATCTCGCTGGTCACCCGCAAGGCGATGGGTGGCTCCTATGTGGCGCTCAGCTCCAAGCAGATGAACAACGACGTGGCGTTCGCCTGGCCGAGCGCGCAGATCGCGGTCATGGGCGCCGAAGGTGCGGCGCGGCTGCTGAACCGGCGCCAGATCGAGGCCGCGGAAGACCCGAAGGCCGAAGAGGCGCGCTTCATCGCCGAATACCGTGAGAAGTTCTACAACCCGTACCAGGCCGCCGATGTCGGCCAGATCGACGAGGTCATCGAGCCCCGTGAAACCCGTCCGCGCCTGATCCGTGCCCTGGAGGTGCTGCGCACCAAGGTGACGCAGACCATCCCCAAGAAGCACGGCCTCTTCCCGGTGTAAGGGCTGCTTGCAATGGGAATCACCATGGACGACCTCACCTGGGGTCTGATGATGATGGTCGTCGGCATGGGCGTCGTGTTCGCCCTGCTGCTGGTCCTGGTCGGCGTCCTCATGCTGATCGGATTCCTCGACCGCCCGCCGTCGGAGGCCAAACAGGCTCCGGCCCCCGCGCCGGCGCCTGAGGCTGAGCCGGACGACGGCGAGGAGAAGCCGGCGGCGCCGGCCGTCCGGATCATCGCCGACGGCCTGGACGAGAACCAGGTCGCCGCCATCACGATCGCCGTCATGACGCACGCCGAGAACCGGCGGCGGCTGGCGGCACCCGAGACCCGTGCCCACGCCCCTGGCAGCCAGCTCTTCGCGAGCCGTTGGCTGGCGGTGGGCCGCGGCTTCCAGAACAACCCCTTCACCCGGAGGTAAGGCCACATGCGCCGCTACACCATTTCCGTCAACGGCACCCAGAAGGTGGTCGACGTCGAGGCGGTCGGGGCTGATCTGTTCCGCGTGCAACTCGACGGACGCCTCGTCGACGTGACACTCGAGGATCACCGCGACCTCGCCCACTCCGCCATCACTCCCGCGGTCCAGCCGCGCCAGCAGGTGGCCCCGGTCACGACCGCACCCGCGGCGTCCGGCGCCGCGCCCGTGGCCTCGGCACCTACCCCGTCGGCACCGAGCGCGGCCGCCCCCGCGGCGTCCGGCGCAGCCCCGAAGGGCGGCGGCCGGGACAAGATGACTGCACCGATGCCGGGGGTGATCCTGTCGGTGGACGTCGCCGCTGGCGCGAAGGTCACCCGGGGGCAATCACTGATGATCCTGGAAGCCATGAAGATGAAGAACGAGCTCAAGGCACCGCGCGACGGCGTCATCGCGGAGATCTATGTGGCGGCCGGCCAACAGGTGAAGTTCGGCGAGACTCTGGTGAGGTTCGAGGCCTGATATGAGCCCCGATACCCTCCACTACCTGCTTCAAGGCGTCCAAAACGTCACCTGGCAGAGCCTGACCATGATCGCGATCGGCCTGCTGCTGATCTGGCTCGCGGTCAAGAAGGAATACGAGCCGCTGCTGCTGCTCCCGATCGGTTCCGGCGCCATCTTGGCGAACCTGCCGTTGTCGCCGATGGTCGGCGAACACGGTGCGTTGTCGATTCTCTACGACATGGGTGTGGGCAACGAGCTGTTCCCGCTGCTGATCTTCGTGGGCATCGGTGCGATGACCGACTTCGGGCCGCTGCTGGAGAACCCGAAGATGGTGCTGCTCGGCGCTGCCGGACAGTTCGGCATCTTCCTCACGCTGCTGCTGGCGCTGTTCCTGGGCTTCTCGCACCCCGAGGCGGCCTCGATCGGCATCATCGGTGCCATCGACGGACCCACCTCGATCTATGTGTCGAACCAGCTCGCGCCACATCTGGTCGCACCGATCACGGTCGCCGCCTACTCCTACATGAGCCTGGTGCCGATCATCATGCCGCCGATCATGCGGCTGTTGACCACGCAGAAGGAACGCGCCATCCGGATGCCGTACACCAGCCGCGAGATCTCGCAGCGCACGCGCATCCTGTTCCCGATCATCGTGACGATCGTCGTCGGCACGCTGGTGCCGTTCGCGACGCCGCTGATCGGCATGCTGATGCTGGGCAACCTGATGCGCGAGTCGAAGGTCGTCGAGCGTCTGGTCGGCGCCTCGTCCAACGAACTGGCCAACGTGGTGACCCTGTTCCTGGGCCTGGCCATCGGCTCGACGATGGTGGGGGAGAGCTTCCTCAACGGCGCGACCCTGATGATCCTGGGCCTGGGCCTGATCGCTTTCTGCCTCGACACCGTGATGGGCGTGCTGTTCGGCAAGCTGATGAACGTGTTCTCCGGCGGCAAGTTCAACCCGCTCATCGGTGCGGCCGGCATCTCGGCCTTCCCGATGGCGGCACGTGTCGTCCAGGGTGAAGCCCAGCGGGAGAATTTCGACAACTTCCTGCTGATGCACGCCATGGGCGCCAATGCGGCCGGCCAGGTCGCCTCCGTCGTCGCCGGCGGCGTCCTGCTCGCCCTGATGGGCGCCAGCTAACAGGTTCTGTGACCACCAAGCCGCCCGCGGTTCGTCCCCACCGGACGCCGCGGGCGGCTTTTCGTGCGGACGCGGCGGGTTCGGCGCCGACCGCGTGTGACGGAGCGTGCGCTCCGCGCTCGAGCGTGGGAAGTTGTCGTCGCGCCTATGTTGCAGCATGCGCGCGGCGAAGGTTAGTTGCGCCAAGCGACCCGGCGGCGTCCGTTGGTGAGGGCCTGGCTGACTCGTGCGCAGAGGGCGTCCGGATCGTTGAGGTCGCTCCATACCCAGCGGACGACCGACCAACCTTGTTCGCGGAAGCGCTCCTCGCGCGCCTTCTCGCGGAACAGGACGTCGGATGGTGACTCGCCGGGGCGTGCGTGTTCGCCGTATTTGCTCTTGCCGTCGAACTCGCCGAGGAGGCGAGCGGCTTCCCACGCGAAGTCGCTGCGACCGAGAAGGATGCCGTTCGCCCGGACGTTGAACTGCAGCACCGGCGCCGGGAGGCCGCCCATGGCGAAGATGGCGCGGCTGCGAGATTCTCCGGGTGACTCCGACCGGGGATCGGCGAAGGCGATCGCAGAACGTGCCTTGACGTTGCCGGGCCAGCCGTGCGACAGCTCCAACTGCTCGTCCAGAGCGGCACGGCTCAGCTGTCGCGCGAGTGCGGCGTCCGCCACGGCCACTGCCCAGTCGAACGGCAATGTGCGTGCGAGATCAACGACGGTACGAGGCAGGCTGGTCGTGCGGCAGCCCTCGAGCAGGGTGACGGCATCGTCGCCGATCCGGGTACCTCGAAGATGCACGCCGTGGGTGATCCGCCCGTGGCCTCGTCCGGTTCTGCTCACCGATATCCGCGCCAGTTCTGAGTTCGGTACCGGGAGATGATGCAAGATCCCGGCGCTGGCGTGACTGATGACGAGATCGCCGGACAAGTCGGCGAGCGCAGCACGAATCCCCAGGAGATGTTCGTCGCGCAAGGTCATCGTTCCTGGACGCCGATAGTGTCCACGCCGCAGCCGGACGAGTTCGCCACGGGTGACCTTCAACCGGATGTCGGTATGGCTCAGACCCGTGCGGAGGAGTTGGGCGGTCGATAGCACCTCGGGCATGGGTTCACTTCACCAGGACGCCGGTGGCCTGACCAGCGCCGGCGGCGTCCGGACAACACCTAGTCGCGAACGGACAACACTCGCGGTCGCCAGGCTAGGTTGCGCAGCCGTCGCGGGACGCCCACGGAGCGTACGCTCCGTGCTCAAGCCCGGGAAGTGGTCGTCGCGCGCATGTTGCAGCATGCGCGCGACGAAGGTTGGATGCGCCAGGCGATGGAGCCTACGCTCCGTCGAGCTCGCTAGCGCTGAGATCGGCGTGGGTGTGCCCGGTGGGGGTACGCCTTGCTGTTGGGGGCGGACGGTGGACGCGACGTCCCCGACGACCACTCAGGAGTCGTGGCCGGCCTCGGTCTGCAACAGGTGTGCGGCGGCGGCGAAATTGGCGGCGAGGGCAACGGCGCTGAGGCGGAGTGCGCCGCTGGTGGGCAGGAACTGGGCGTGATGCAAGCCCACGCCGTGCGCGGAGCCCGTGCCCACGAACGACATCAGCGAGGGGACGAGTTCGTTGTACTCCGAGAAGTCGTCCGAGCCGCAGGAGCGGAACGGGACCGGTGCCACCGGGACGCCGACGCCGGTGAGCAGCCGATCGGCGCGCGCGACCAGGCGAGCGTCGTTCACCAGCGCCGGACCGCCGCGGGTGAAGGTGACGGTGGCGGTGGCCCCGCGCGCCATGGCCGTTCCTTCGGCCAGGCGTGCGATCGCCTCGTGCAAGGTGGCCCGGTCGTCCTCCTCGAAGGTGCGGATGGTGCCCTCGCAACGAGCGCTGTCGGCGAAGACGTTCGGCGCGGTGCCACCCCGGATCATTCCCACCGAGACGACCGCGGGCCGGATCGGGTTGATCATCTGCGCGGTCAACTCGCCGAGCCCGGTGACGATGGCCGCCAGTACCGAGATCGGGTCGACGGCGGCGTGCGGATAGGCGCCATGCCCGCCGCGTCCGTGCACCACCACTTCGAACGCGTCGAACGCCGCGTTGACCGCACCGGCACCGGTCGACACCACGCCCTTCTCGACGGCCGGTTGCACATGGACGCCGACCATCGCGCGCACATCGGCGTCCTCGAGGACGCCGGAGGCGACCACGTCGGTGGCCCCGGGCGGACTGTCCTCTTCGCGGGGCTGCAGCAGCGGGATCATCGCCACCGGAAGATCCAGTTCTCGGGCGGCGCTCAGCACCGCCCACAGCGCCGCCATGTGGACGTCGTGCCCGCAGGCATGCATGATCCCGCGGCGCTGGGACGCCCACTCCACTCCGGTCGCCTCGGTGATCGGCAGGGCATCCAGTTCGGCGCGCAGCGCGACGGCGGGGCCGTCCGGGCCGAAGCGGGCATAGGCGCCGGTCTCGGCAACCGGCAGCCAGTCAAGCCAGGGCGCGGCGGCGGTGAACGTGTCGCGGGTATCACCCTCATCGCCGCCCAGATGCGGGTCGGCATGGATCGCGCGCCGCAACGAGGCGGCTTCCGGCAAGACGGCGTCGATGCCCTGCACGAGCCGGGCCAGCATCTCGGTGTTCATGATCGGCCCACCATACGACCCCAACGCTCGATCACGGCGCCGAAACGCTCCGCGAGCCGCTCCGGCGGAACCGGATGGTGACACGCGAGGGCGGCTTGGGCCTGCAGGGACGCCGCCAGCACGGCTGCGCGAGGCCCCGGCAACCCGGCGGCCAGGAAGGTTCCCACCGCCCCGGCCAGCACGTCCCCCGACCCTGCTGTCGCCGCCCACGGGGTGCCCGGCAGCGCGATCAGCACCTCGCCACCGGGCGCGACCGCGTACTGGGTGGCGCCCTTGAGCAGCACGGTCGCCCCGAAGCCGGACGCCGCACGGCGCGCGTGACCGATCGGATCGGCCTCCACCTCGGCGCGAGGGACGCCGAGTAGTCGCGCCAACTCGCCCGCGTGCGGGGTGAGCACCGAGTCCGCCGGGAGGTCTGGAACCAGCGCGGCGAGACCCTCGAGGGCGCCCGCGTCGATCACCACCGGGACGCCGTCGCGCAACCGGAGCGCGAGGCGTCCGGCGTCGGCCCCGGGCCAACCGGAGCCGCACACCCACGCCTGTACCCGCCCCGGCACGCCGGGATCGACCGGCACCACCACGCTCGGGAAGGCGGCGAGCACCCCGTCGGCCGGACGCCGCGGGCCCGCGTAGCGCACCATGCCGGCCCCCGACCACAGCGCGCCGGCCACGCCCAGAACGGCGGCGCCCGGGTAGTCCTCCGAACCGGTGTCCAGACCCACCACCCCGCGGGAGTACTTGTCGGCGACCGCGCCCGGGAACGGGAACCAGGCCGCGCAGTCGGCGTCCTCGACCAGATTGATCAGCGAGGCCGGCGCCGCGACGCCGATGTCGACCAGCGTGACGTCACCACACGCGGACGCCGCCGGCTGCGCGAGGTGGGCGAGCTTGTGCGCGATGAAGGTGACGGTGTGCGTCGCCTGAACGCAGCGGTGCGCCACGACGGCGTCCGCGACCAGGCCACTTGGGATGTCGACGGCCACCACCGGCACCCCCGCGCCCGTCGCTGCACGGCTCACCGCCCAGACGGCGTTGTGTACGCCGGCTCGCCCGCCGAGTCCGGAGATCCCGTCGATCACGACGCCGGAGCCATTGGCCAGCATCAGAGCACCCGCGGCGTCCACCACGGTCGCGCCCGCATCCAGCGCTGCGGCCAGGCCGTCGGCGTGGGTGGACTCCGCGACCGGCCACACCCAGATCGGCACCCGGGCGTCGAGCAGCGCGGGGAGTTCGGCGGCGGCGAAGAGCGCGTCGCCGGCATTGTTGCCGGGCCGGCGATCACGAGCGCGCCCCAATGCGCGCGCCCGGTGAGCGCCTGCGCCGCGGCCTGGGCGACGGCGTCCGCGGCGCGGCCCATCAGGTCGCCGCCGGGGTGGGCCTCGAACCAGGCCCGTTCGGCGTCCCTGATCTGCTGGGCTGTGGCGACCGGCTTCATGGGCGCAACGTTAGTCCTCGTGGCGCCCGGTGAAGCCGGCGCGTTCAGCCGCGCAGGATGGCCGCGTTCAGCCACGACTCCTCGACGCCGAGACCCTCGACGAGTTCGAGCGCCTTGGGGCGAAGCTCGAGGCAGAGCGCGTCCACCGCCTCGGTGATCGCCTTGCTGCGCGAGCCGTCGAAGCGCTCGTGCTCCATGAACCAGCCGCGGTTCTCCTCGATCGTGGCAAGCGCGTACAGGTCACACACCTTCGACAGGATCGACGCGATGTAGGGATCGCCGGTCGCGTCGATGCCCGCGATGAACGCCTCCAGCACCACCCGGTCGGTGTGCGCGCGAGCGGCGGCGAGCATGTGCTGCTGGCAGGCGTTGGTGGCGGCGAAGGCCTCCTCGGCGGGCACCTTGCCGGCGGCGCGCATCCGCTTGGCGAGGCCCTCGACGGTATGCCGTTCGCGGTCCTCGAACAGCTGGATGTGCCAGGCCCGCGAGGTGAGCTGCTGAGCCTCGGGACGCCGGTTCGCCGTCGTCAGGATCCGGTCGATGACGCTGCGCGCCGTCGTCCGCTCCAAGAAGGTCTCGCCCAGCATCCGCGCGGTCGCCTGGGCCGTCCCGCGCAGGTCGAGGTCGCCCCAGGTGCGCTGGTAGTCGAGCAGCAGGGCCTTGGCGACCAGCTGCATCAGCACCGTGTTCTCGCCCTCGAAGGTGGCGAACACGTCGGCGTCCTGACGCAGCAGGGTGAGGCCGTTCTCGGTGAGATAGCCCGCGCCGCCACAGGCCTCGCGGGCGACCTGGATGGTGTCGTTCGCCCAGCGGGTGAGCATCGCCTTCATGCCCGCGGCGCGCGTCTCCAGCTCACGGCCGGCCTTCGGGTCGGCACCCGCGGCGTCCGTCACCCGCTGCAGTTGCAGCGCGAGTTCGTTCATCGCGAAGCCGTACGCGTACGCCTTGGCGATGTTCGGCAGCAGTTTGCGCTGCTGGGCCTGGTAGTCGAGCAGCGGGATCTCGGCCCCGAGGCCGGGTAGGCGGAACTGGGTGCGCTTCAGCGAGTAGCGGGTGGCGATCGACAGTGCCTTGCGGGTGGCGGACGCCGCCCCGCCGCCCACGCAGATCCGGCCGCGGACCAGCGTGCCGAGCATGGTGAAGAAGCGCGCGTTCTTCGACTCGATCGCCGAGGTGTAGACGCCCTCGGTGTTCACGCCGCCGAACCGGTCGAGCAGGTGGGTGCGCGGCACCCGCACATGGTCGAAGAACAAAGTGCCATTGTCGACACCCAGCAGCCCGCCCTTGTGGCCCTGGTCGCCGATCACCACGCCGGGCACCGGGCCGAGGTCGTCGGTGCGGATGCGCACCACGGCGACGTGGACCCCCTGGTTCACGCCGTCGACGAGCAACTGGCCGAACACCGCCGCCCATTTTCCGTGAGCGGCGGCGTTGCCGATGTAGGCCTTGGCCGCGGTCGGGGTGGGCGAGTTGACCTCGAACTCACAGGTCTCGGGCAGCCAGGTGATGGTGGTCTCCAGGCTCTGCACGTCGGAGCCGTGGCCGAGTTCGGTCATCGCGAAGCAGCCGGTCAGCTCGCCGGTGATGGTGCCCGGAAGGAAGGTCTCGTGGTGCCAGGACGTACCCAGGTTGACGATCGCGCCGCCCCACAGGCCGTGCTGGACGCCGGACTTGATGGTGAGGCTCAGGTCTCCCATCGCGAGCATCTCGAAGTGGGCCACCGACTCGGCGGTGCTGCCGCGCCCGCCCTGGGCCTCGGGGAAGCCCGCGATCGCAAAACCGCGGGCGGCAAGGGCGACCAGCTTGTCGAGCGCCCATTCCCGGGCCTCCTCCACGCCGAGCGTGGGGTCGCGGACGAAGTCGTCGGCGCTCACCTCGTGGCGCCAGCGCTGCTTGAGCGTGTGGAAGGGGCCGTCGAGTGCCCGGCGCAGCCCCTCGCCGGTGGCGGTGATGCGCGGGCCTGTCTCGGCGGTGCGGGGACGGTCGGGTGCGGTGATGGTCATGGTCGCGTGACTCCTTCGTGCGGGCGATCGAATCGGCGGGACAGCGTCGCGCTGGCCGCGATGGCGGGCGAGATCTGGATCTGTTCGTCGGGATGCGGGAAGACCAGGTCGACCCGTGGGGTGTCGACGGGCAACTGGGTCGCGAACGCTGGGGTGAACAGCGCGCCGACGAAGTCGACGACCTCGGCGCGCGGCCGGCGTAGGTCGGTCACGATCCAGCGGTCGGCGACGGCCCAGAGGAAGCCGACGATGCCGTGCCCCCAGGTGTTGGCCGGGGCCGGATCGCGGCCGTTGTCGGTGAGCCAGGCGGCGAACGACGCCGAGACCTGATCGCCGATCCGGTTGGTGATGCCGAGGACGGGGTCGGCCGTCCCGGCCGGGCGGTTGATCACGAACCGGTAGATCTCTCCGTCCGCCTCCACCAGGGCCAGGTAGGCGTCGGCCAGGCCGCTGACCAGGGCCGCCGGCGTGGGGGCCGAGGTCATCGCCGCGGTCACGTTGCCCAGGATGAAGGTGTGCACCGATTCCACCACGGCCTCGTACAGGCCCTTGCGGTCGCCGAAGTGGCGGTAGATCACGGTCTTGGACGTGCCGGCTTCGGCGGCGATCTCGTCCATTCCGAGGGTGTGGCCGTGCCTGCGGATCGCGCGCAAAGTCGCCTCGACCAGTTCGCGCTTGCGCTCCTGGTTGTGCTGGGTCCAGCGTCGGGCTCGACCGTCGAGCGGGGCATCCATACTGACAGGGTACCCGGAACGGCAAGTACCTGCTACCGTCAGTGCTGGACATATTTTCAGAGTCGAGGAGGACCCATGACGCTCCGCCAGGCCGTCATCGTCGGCGGCAACCGCACCCCCTTCGTGAAGGCCGGCGGCGCGTACGCGCAGGCGTCCAGCCAGGATCTGCTCACCGCCGCACTGGACGGGCTGGTGGCCAGGTTCGGGCTCGCGGGCGAACAGCTTGACGAGGTGGTCGCCGGCGCGGTGCTCAAGCACACCCGCGACTTCAACCTCACCCGCGAGGCCGTGCTCGGGTCGGCGCTCGACCCGCGGACGCCGGCGTGCGACCTGCAGCAGGCCTGCGGTACCGGCCTGGAGGCGGTGGTCTACCTGGCCAACAAGATCAGCCTGGGCCAGGCGGATGTCGGGGTGGCCGGCGGCGTCGACAGTGCCTCCGACGCCCCGATCGTCGTGGGCGAGCGGCTGAGGCGGGCGCTCTTGGCGGCCTCGCGGGCCCGCAAACCGCTGGACCGGCTCGCGGCCTTCGCCTCGCTGAGGCCCGCCGATCTGGCCCCGGTGCCGCCCGGTGTGGTCGAGCCGCGCACGGGGCTCAGCATGGGTGAGAGCCAGGCGCTCACCACCGCGAAGTGGGGAATCGCCCGCGAGGCGCAGGACGAACTGGCCGCCGCCTCGCACCACAACCTGGCGCGGGCCTGGAACGAGGGATTCTTCGATGACCTGGTCACGCCCTACCTGGGCGTGGCCCGCGACGGGGCGCTGCGGCCCGACACCAGTGTCGAGGCGCTCGCCAAGCTCAAGCCGGTCTTCGGAGGGCCGCAGGGTTCGATGACGGCCGGCAACTCCACGGCGCTCACCGACGGCGCGGCGGTCGTGCTGATGGCCGCGGCGTCCGTGGCCCGGGCGCGGAACTGGCCGGTGCTCGCCCGGGTGGTGGACGCCCAGGTGGCCGCGGTCTCGCACGTCACGGGCGAGGAAGACCTGCTGCTGGCCGGGCGGCGCGCCATCCCCGCGCTGCTGGAGCGCAACGGGCTGAGCCTGGACGACTTCGACTACATCGAGATCCACGAGGCGTTCGCCGCGACCGTGCTGGCAACCATCGCCGCGCTGGAGGCCGACGGTGTTGGCGTGGTCGACCGGTCGAAGCTCAACGTGAACGGCAGTTCGCTGGCGGCCGGGCATCCGTTCGCCGCCACCGGTGGGCGCATCGTCGCCTCCTTGGCTTCCATGCTTGCCCGTCGCGGCCCCGGCTCGAAGGGCTTGATCTCGATCTGTGCGGCCGGTGGTCAGGCGGTCGCGGCGATCCTGGAGGCGGTGTGAGATGAGCATCCTGGAATCGCTGTTCGAGAGCCCGCTCGGGCGTCAGGTGGCGGCCAGGGCCGGGTTGGCCGAGCCTCCGGTGCTGCGCCGCGGGCGGGTGATCCCGTCCGGGCCGGTGCTGCTGGCCGAACTCCCCGGCGGCGGGATCGGGCGCGCCGTCCTCGCCGCGCTCGGCGTTCCGGCCAGTGAGCCGCTGCTCGATCTGCCCGAGAACCGAACGCCGGACGAACGCGGACGCCCCCAGCCGCCGCGCTACGACGTCCGTCCCGGAGCACTGGTGATCGACGCCACTGGCGTCCGGGAGATCGTGCAGCTCGAGCTGCTGCGCCAGGTGCTGCGGCCGGTGATGAAGCGGCTGGAGGGTTCGGGCCGGGTGATCATCCTCGGCACCCACGCCGACGACGTGGAGGGGTTGGAGGCGCGCGCGGTCGCCCAGGCGCTGGACGGCATCATGCGCACGGTAGGCAAAGAACTGCGCGGCGGCGCGACCGCGAACCTGGTCTGGCTCAGCGATGGCGCGGACGCCGCCGACCTGGCCTCGACGCTCGCCTTCCTGCTGGAGGGCCGCTCGGCGTTCGTGTCCGGGCAGGCCTGGCGCGTCCGGCCGCGCAAGGACGGTGACCGCTCGGGCGAGGGCATGCTCGGTGAACGTTCCCGCCCGTTCGAGGGGCGAATCGTGGTGGTCACCGGCGCCGCGCGCGGCATCGGCGCGGCCATCGCCCACACCTTCCACCGCGACGGGGCCCAGTTGGTCGTCATCGACATGCCGGCCGCGGGGGAGTCGCTGGCCGCCGTCGCCAACGAACTGCGCGGGTCGGCGCTGCAACTCGACATCACCACGCCGCAGGCCGGCGCGCGCATCGCCGCGCAGGTGACGCGGGTGCATGGGCCGCAGGCGAAGATCTGGGCGATCGTGCACAACGCCGGTATCACCCGCGACACCATGCTCGCCAACCTCGACGAGAAGCGGTGGGCGTCCGTGCTGGACGTCAACCTGGCCGCCGAGATGCGGATCAACGAGCTGCTGCTCGATCCGGCGCTGCCGGGCGGCCTCGGCGAGAACGCCCGCATCGTGGGCATCGCGTCCACGTCCGGCTGGGCGGGCAACAAGGGCCAGGCGAACTATGCGGCGTCCAAGGCCGGCGTGATGGGGCTGGTCCGGGCCGAGGCCGAGGAATTGGTCGGCCGTCCGGTCACCGCGAACGCGGTGGCGCCAGGCTTCATCGAGACCGACATGACCGCGGCGATCCCGTTCGTGCAACGCGAGGTCTTCCGGCGCACCAACTCGCTGTCCCAAGGCGGGCAACCTGTCGACGTCGCCGAGTCGCTGGCCTACCTGTGCGATCCCGCCTCGGGCGGGGTGGATGGCCAGGTGATCCGCGTGTGCGGCCAGAACATCATCGGTGCGTGAGCGGCCGGACGGAGCGCGCGTGGATCGGAAGGTGTGAATCGTGAGTGATCTGGTGTTCGAAGACCTCCCGTCGATCGGAGGACTGCTCGTCAAGGCGGCGACGCCGAAGGCGTCCGCGGTGCGCACCGGCGCCATCCCGCACCGCACCGCGATCGTGGCCGCGCACAACCAAGACGTGTCTCGGCTGGCAGCCTACGACCGCCTGTGCGGGTTCACGCTGCGCGACCGGGTCCCGCCGACCTGGCTGCATGTGCTGGCCTTCCCACTGCAGGCGGCGCTGATGGCGCAGCGCGACTTCCCCTACGCCCTCGCCGGCCTGGTGCACGCCCGCAACTCGATGACGCTGCACCGCCCGGTCACCGTGAGCGACGAGCTCGCGCTGATCGTGCGCGCCGAACCGGCGCGCGCCCACCGCAAGGGGGCCGAGTTCGACCTGGTCAGCGAGGTCAGGGTGGGCGGCGAGACCGCCTGGACGGGGATCAGCACCTACCTGGCCCGTGGCGCCAGGGCGCCCGGATCTGGGGAGGCCACGGTGTGGCAGGAAGCGCCGCCCGCCATGCCGGCTGCCTCCGCGACACTGGACGGCACCGGTGCGTCGGACGCCGGTACGCCCGAAGAATCCGGGCTGACGGTGGACGGCCCGCCGAGCCAGCAGTGGCGCCTGCCCGGCGACCTCGGACGCCGTTACGCCGGGGTCTCGGGCGACGTGAACCCGCTGCACCTCAACGCGCTCGCCGCGCGGGCGTTCGGGTTCAAACGCCCGATCATCCACGGCATGTGGACGCACGCGCGCGCCCTCGCCGCCCTCGGCCCGCGCCTGCCGGAGACCTACACGGTGAGCGTCCGCTTCACCAAGCCGATCCTGTTGCCCGCGCGGGTGGGTTTCGCCACCTCGACCGACGCCGGCCGCACCACTTTCGCCGTCCTGAGCCGCGACGGACGCGCCCACCTGCTCGGCGAGGTGGAACCAGCCACCCCATGAGAAGGTCCGGATCTGAGTACCGACCCGAACCTTCTCGGTTGGCCTGCAGGCCAAGCGCTTCTCGCGGGACCGGGCCGCCGTTCAAGCAGGTGTTCGTCAGTAGATCGGGTGCTTCCACTAGACTCCCGCCCATGACCCACGCTGCCGCGGACGCGCACGCGCCCGTCCTTGTCATCGACTTCGGAGCGCAGTACGCGCAGTTGATCGCCCGCCGGGTTCGCGAGGCCCGGGTGTATTCGGAGATCATGCCGCACACGGCGTCCGTCGAGGCGCTGGCCGCCAAGAAGCCGGCCGCGATCGTGCTGTCCGGGGGGCCGCAGTCGGTGTACGCCGGCGGTGCCCCGCAGGTCGACCCGGCGCTGTTCGAGCTCGGCGTCCCCGTGTTCGGTATCTGCTACGGCTTCCAGGCGATGGCCGCCGCGCTCGGTGGCGAGGTGGCGCAGACGGGCCTGTCGGAGTTCGGCCGGACGCCCACCGCGGTCGATGCCCCCGGCGTGCTGCTGAGGAACCTGCCGTCGAGCTTCTCCAGCTGGATGAGCCACGGCGACTCGGTGCAGCGCGCCCCCGAGGGCTTCGACGTCCTTGCGCACACCGCGGGCGCGCCGGTGGCCGCCTTCGAGAACGCGGAGCGCTGCCTGGCCGGCGTCCAATGGCACCCCGAGGTGCTGCATTCCGAGCACGGCCAGCAGGTGCTGGCCCAGTTCCTCTATGACATCGCCGGGCTGGAGCCGAACTGGACCCCGGCCAATATCGTCGAGGAATCCATCGCGGCGATCCGCGAGCAGGTCGGCGACAAGCAGGTGCTCTGCGCGCTGTCGGGCGGCGTCGACTCCGCGGTGGCGGCCGCGCTGGTCCACCGTGCGATCGGCGACCAGCTCACCTGCGCCTTCGTCGATCACGGTCTGCTGCGCAAGGGTGAGCGCGAGCAGGTGAAGGATGACTTCGTCCGGATCACCGGCATCAAACTGGTGGTGGCCGACGCCGAGGAGCAGTTCCTCAGCGCGCTCGCCGGCGTGTCCGAGCCGGAGACCAAGCGCAAGATCATCGGCCGCGAGTTCATCCGTGTCTTCGAGCAGACCGTCCGCGACATCAACGATTCCGAGGACATCGAATTCCTGGTCCAGGGCACCCTGTACCCCGACGTGGTCGAATCCGGCGGCGGCGAGGGCGCGGCGAACATCAAGAGCCACCACAACGTCGGCGGCCTGCCCGACGACCTACAGTTCACCCTGATCGAGCCGCTGCGCACCCTGTTCAAGGACGAGGTGCGCGCCGTCGGCGAGGAACTCGGCCTGCCGCATGAGATGGTCTGGCGCCACCCGTTCCCCGGCCCCGGCTTGGGCATCCGCATCATCGGCGAGGTCACCAAGGACCGCCTCGATCTGCTTCGCGAGGCTGACGCCATCGCGCGCGAGGAACTCGCCAACTCGGGCCTGGAGAAGGACGTCTGGCAGTTCCCGGTGGTGCTGCTCGCCGACGTCCGCAGCGTCGGCGTCCAGGGCGACGGCCGCACCTACGGCCACCCGATCGTGTTGCGCCCGGTCAGCAGCGAGGACGCGATGACCGCCGACTGGTCGCGGCTGCCCTACGACCTGCTCGAGAAGATCAGCACCCGGATCACCAACGAGGTCCGTGAAATCAACCGGGTCGTGCTCGACGTCACCTCCAAGCCGCCGGGCACCATCGAGTGGGAGTGATCGCGACGGCGCTGCGTCCCCTCCAGCGCAGGCTGGGGGAGTCGTTGCGCGGTCGCGTCGCGGGTGAGGACGCCGAACGGTCCGGCGAGCAGATCTGGGGCAGGCCCGGCGAGCGCTGGTTCGCGCCTGAGGACCCGATCTGGCGTGTCCACGAGGATGCCGCCATGTTCTGCGGCGGCATCGCGACACTGCTGCTGCAGTCGCTGCACCCGCTCGCGATGGCGGGTGTCGCCGGGCATTCGGGATACAAAGGCGACCCGTGGGGGCGCCTGCAGCGCACCAGCCACTACATCGCGGTGACCACCTACGGCACGGTCCCGGACGCCGTCGCCGCCATCGAGCGGGTGAAGGCGATCCATCACCGTGTCCGCGGCAAGGACCATCGCGGGCGTCCGTACCGGGCTTGTGACCCGCACCTGCTCAGCTGGATCCATGCCGCCGAGATCGCCGGTTTCCTGACCGCCTACCGGTGCTACGGGCCGCGTCCGCTCAACGATGAGGACGCCGACACCTACGTCGCGCAGACCGGGCGGGCGGCGTCCCTGCTGGGGGTGCCGCGCCCACCGCTCACCGTGGCCGGTTTGGAGGCCGCCGTCGCGTCGTACCGCGGTGAACTGGAGTTGACGCAGGCCGCCGCCGACACGATCGAATTCCTGCTGCGGACGCCACCGCTTTCCTGGCAGGCGCGGCCCGGCTACGCGATGCTGGCTGCGGGAGGTATGGGGGCCTTGCCCGCATGGGCGCGCCGGATGATCGGGATCCGCCACCCGGCGCCGCTGTTGTGCGGGGCCGGACGCCTCGGCACCGCGGTGGTGCGCTGGGGGCTCGCGGGCGTGGAAAGCGGGCGGAGGTCCGCACCTCCGCCCGCTCCCTAGACCGGCGGCACCGGCCGTAATCGTCCGCTCAGTTGGACGAGTTGTTGCCGAACTGCTTCTTCAGCGAATCCAGGCCCGAGGGGCCGCCGTCCTCGTAGGGCAGCAGCAGCCACAGTGCCACGTAGATCACCCAGCCGAACTGCAGGAAGATCGCCGCGAGCACGAACAGGACGCGCAGCAGGTTGGAGTCGATGTTGAACTGGCGGGCGAGGCCGCCGCACACGCCGGCGATCACCTTGTCGGATCGGCTGCGGGTCATTGAGTTGGCCATGATGGGTTCCTTTCGGTTGATGCTTGTTCTTGTTCAGGACTGGGTCAGGACTTCTCGCGCGACGCGATCAGGCCGATGAGGCCGACCGCGACCAGGCTGATGGGTGCGGCGACCGCGACCGAGGACCAGGCGACGGTGCCGAAGGCGGCCCACAGCCCCAGCACGGCCAGGACGCAGGCGAGCAGCCCGGAGACGAGTGCGACCACATCGGTGCGGGGCCTCATGGCAGCACCTCGATGCTGCCGACCCCGACGACGGCCTCGATGGTCAGCACCGGGGCTCCGGGGGTGTCGATCCGCTGCCAGGTGTCGGATTGGTCGACGCCGCCGAGCTCGTGCTCGGGGGTCTCGATGCTGCCGGCGCTGACGCTGGAGCGGACGATGACGTTGCCGTGGTCGGGAATGGCGACTTCGATCGAGCCGACATCGACCCGGTAAGTCCGGGTCTCGTCGGTGGTCAGGGATGCCGTGGTGGCGTCGATGGTGTGCGAGCCGACGTACACGCGATCGGCGGCGGGGCTCGTCGTCGCCCCCCGCTCGATCGCCGCGGGCGGGCCGACGACCGTGCCGATCAGCAGCACGGCGGTGCAGGCGGCCGCCAGCGTGGTCAGCGGAAGCAACAGACGCGGACGCCCCCACGCCGCCGACAGCGGCCGGGCGCTCCACAGCAGTGCGATGCCCAGGACGAGCAGGGTGGACGCCGCCCACGCCAGGCCGGTCACGGCGACGCCGACCGCGGCACTGATCGCCAGGCTGGCCCAGACGACACCCAGGCAGATCAGGATGCCGAACCAGGTGCGGCGCCCGCGACGGCGCACCGCGGCGCCCGCGCGCCGGGCCATGCCGGCCTCCGCCGGGACCGGGTCGTAGAGGCCGGCCGGATCGGGATCGGCCGGCGTGGGCGTCCAATCGGCCGGACGCCCGGCGTCGATGTTGTCGAGGCGCTGCTGCCAGGCGGCGGACGCCCGCTCGAACGGCGTGGTCGGCACCGGCATCGGCGGGGGAGGCATCGGTTCGTCGGTGACCCGGCCGCGGCGTCCGGCGAGCCCGAAGCGCAGGATCACCCAGGTGAGCGCGATCAGGACCAGCGCGCCCACGCCAGTGCCGGTGGCGATCCCCCCCACGATCGCCGCCGTCGCGACGACGACCACCACGAGCGTCGCGGTGGACCAGGGCCGCGTGAACGGCAGCAGGCGGCGGACGGGTTCGGTGGTGCTGCCACGCTCGGGCAGGAGCGCCCACAACGCGAGATAGGCGAACACGGCGAAGCCGCCGGTGATGAAGGTCAGGATCACGAAGGCCACCCGGACGACGACGGCGTCCACCTGCCAGGTGCGGGCGAGCGCCGCGCAAACGCCGGCGAAGCGCGCCTCGCTGCGGTCGCGGGTGACGGGTTGGTGGGCCATGGCACCATTCTTGCCGCCGAGGACGCCGATGCCGTCAGGGTTCCCCCGAAGCGCTCCCGGGTCGTCCGCGTTAGGCTGGCCGGCATGCCGCAGGAGCCGACCCTCACGCCACGCGCGGCGTCCGAGGCCGAGCCTTCGATTCCCGTGCTCGCCGAGCCGCGCAGGCTGGTGCGCCCGCTCGACCGTGCCCAGGTGGCCGGTGTCGCCGCGGGGCTGGGGGATCACCTGGGCATCTCCCCGCGGGCGCTGCGGGCGCTGTTCGCCGTCGCCACCGCCTGGCAGCTGGCCGGCGTGGTCGCCTACCTGGTGCTCTGGCTGGTCATTCCGCCGGCGTCGGCTCCGGCGTCGGCGCCGGGGGTGGACGCCGCCACGCGCCAGGGCATGCGCACCGGCGAGGCGGCCCGGCAGGCGCCCGGACGCGACGTCGGCGAGATCGTCGCCCTCGGCCTGGTCGCGGTCGGCGGCCTGTGGCTGGTGCAGCTTCTCGGCTGGGGCGGTGAGCCGCGCTGGCTCGCCGTGACCGGACTGGTGACCGCCAGCGCGACCCTGGTGTGGTGGCAGGCCGATCGTGCCCAGGCCTCGCTCCCGGACGCCTCGCACGGCCCGGCGGGCTGGTTGCGCCCCCTGGTCGCGCATTGGACCACCGTGTTCGCCCACGCGGTGGCGCTGCTGGCGATGGGCGCGGCGATCGCGCTCGCCTTGTTGTGGCTGCCGAGCCTGGGCACCGTCGGCACCCTGGTTGCCGGGCTCGGCCTGGCCGGCGCCGGCGTGGCGCTGCTGGCGGCGCCGTGGGTGCTGCGCGCACGCCGGGCGCTGTTGCGGGCGCGCGAGGAGAAACTGCTATCGGACGCCCGCGCCGACATGGCCGCTCACCTGCACGACTCGGTGCTGCAGACGCTGGCCCTGATCCAGCGGCAGGCGTCCGACCCGCGGCGGGTGGCCCGGCTGGCCCGGCGGCAGGAACGCGAGCTGCGCGAATGGCTCTACGGCGTCGCCGAAGAGGACGACACGCTGCGCGGGGCGCTGCTGGAGGCGGCGCTCGAGGTCGAGGACGACTTTCCGGTCAGCGTCGAATGCGTGACCGTCGGCGACGACGTCCTGCTCACCCCGGGCCTGCGCGAACTGGTGAAGGCGGCCCGCGAGGCGATGGTGAACGCGGCCAAACATTCGGGCGAACCGCTCGTCGACGTCTACGCTGAGGTCGGAGAGGATGTCGTCGAGGTGTTCGTCCGGGACCGCGGCGACGGCTTCGACATCGATGAGGTGGCCGAGGATCGCATGGGCGTCCGCGGCAGCATTCTCGAACGCATGGCGCGCCACCACGGGGTGGCCCGCATCCGGTCCTCCGCGGAGCGCGGAACCGAGGTGATCTTGGAGATGAGACGATGAGCGAGCAGCAGACCACCGACAAGCAGGCCCCCGAGAACTCGGGGGCGTCCCACCGCCAGCGGCGCGTCGTGGTGGTCGATGACCATTCGATGTTCCGCAGCGGCGTCAAGCACGACATCGGCCCCTTCGTGACCATCGTCGGCGAGGGCGAGGACGTGCCGACCGCCATCGAGGCGATCACCCGCACTCGCCCCGATGTGGTGCTCCTGGACGTGCACATGCCCGGCGGGGGCGGCATCGAGGTGATCAAGGCGGTGCACGCCACCCAGCCCGAGGTCCGTTTCCTGGCCGTGTCGGTATCGGACGCCGCCGAGGACGTCATTGGCGTGATCCGCGCCGGCGCCCGCGGCTACGTGACCAAGTCGATCTCCGCACCCGAACTGGTCGAGGCGATCGGCCGCATCGCCGACGGGGACGCCGTGTTCAGCCCGCGCCTGGCCGGGTTCGTGCTGGACGCCTTCTCCGGCGCCATCGACATCTCCTCGATCGATGAGGACCTCGACCGGTTGTCGCAGCGCGAACGCGAAGTGCTACGCCTGATCGCCCGCGGCTACGCGTACAAGGAGGTGGCCCGCGAGCTGTTCATCTCGATCAAGACGGTGGAGACCCACGTCAGTTCGGTGCTGCGCAAACTCCAGCTCTCCAACCGCCACCAGCTGACCCGCTGGGCGACCGACCGCAAGCTCGTCTGAGGCGTCCGTCACCCGCGCGGACGCGCAAATCCGCCACTCGACGAGGCCGGGGAGGGGAGCCTGTGCCGTCGAGTGGCGGATGCTTGCGAAAACAGGGGTCAGACGCGCTTGTTGTTCATCCGGCCCCATACGGCGAGGACCAGCACGGAGCCGAGGATCGACAAGACCCAGGTTCGCAGGCTGAAGAAGTCCCCCAAGCCGACATGGAAGATGACGCTCCCGAGGAAGCCGCCCACCAGGGCTCCGACGACGCCGAGAACGAGCGTCGCGAGCCAACCGCCACCCTGCGCACCCGGCAGGATGGCTTTCGCGATAGAACCGGCCAGCAGGCCCAGAACAATCCAACCGAAAATACCCATGCCTCGACGGTAGGCCGGTTCCGGCGTCAAAGGTAGTGGTGGCCGGGTGTTTCAGGGCCGCTTCAGGGATCGGGCTTAGGGGAGGCTCCCCGTCACAGCAGCGGGCGCATCGGCGCCAGCACCGCCTCGGAGATCTTCATCGCCACCGGACGGGTGTTCCACTCCTCCAGCGTCAGTTCGATGCAGTTGCCGGCGTCCATCTCGAAGATGCGCTCCATCTCGGCGGCCAGGTCGGCGTCCAGGATCTGCAGGTTGATCTCGT
This sequence comes from Propioniciclava sp., assembly GCF_047602245.1. Classification (GTDB taxonomy): domain Bacteria; phylum Actinomycetota; class Actinomycetes; order Propionibacteriales; family Propionibacteriaceae; genus Propioniciclava. The sequence goes on along the minus strand of NZ_JASGHT010000001.1, from coordinate 659,153 downwards.
AGTTGCCGGTGAGGCTGAGCTGGTCGAGGTTGGCGGTGCCGATCGTGGTCCACAGCCCGTCGACGGTCGCCGTCTTCGCGTGCACCATGGCGTCCTGGTAGAGGAACAGCCGGACGCCGCGCGACAGCAGCCGGTGGTAGTAGCCGCGCGAGAGCCAGTCGGCCACGATGTGGTTCGACTCGGCGGGCACGATGATCCGGACGTCGACGCCGCGGTCGGCGGCCTCGACCAGCGCGTAGGTGAGGTCATCGTCGGGGATCAGGTAGGCGTGGGTGAGCCAGATGCGTTCGCGGGCGCGATCGATCGTCTCCAGGTACATGTAGCGGATCGGGTAGACCCCGATGCTGGGCACGTTGCGGACCACCGTGATCGGCGAGTTCCACTTGCGGTTGGTGGGCTGGGGGAGCGCGGGATGCTCGCGGCGCGAGGAGTTCCAGTAGTCGACGAACGCGTTCTCGAGCTCGGCGGCGGCGGGGCCGCGGACGCGCATGTGGGTGTCGCGCCAGCGGGTGGCGTACAGCGACCCGATGTTGTAGCCGCCGATGAACCCGATCTCGCCGTCGACCACCATGATCTTGCGGTGGTTCAGGCCGGGTGCGCGCACGAAGGGGCCTGCGCGGGCCCCCGTCCACGGCCGGTGGCGCAGCACGTGGATGCGGGGGTCGAACCGGAAGAAGCGTTGCGGTACCACCAGATTGGCGAACACGTCGTAGCAGACGTACACGGCCACCCCGCGGTCCACCGCGGCGGTCAGCGCGTGCTTGAACTGCATGCCGACCCGGTCGCCCTTCCAGATGTAGGTCTCCAGCAGGATCGTGTGTTGGGCGGCATCGATGGCGGCGAGCATGTCGTCGTACAGGTCGCGGCCCTTGGTGTAGACGGTGACCCTGTCCTCACCCGTGCGCATCTCGGTGGGTTCCGCGAACGGGAACGGGACGTGCCCGCGATGCCTCTTGCGCTGACGGTCCAGCAACAGCAGCCCGCCGACCGTGACCGCCTGCGCGGCGGCGAACGCCGCCACCCCCACCTTGGCGGCGGTCTTCAACCGGTCGACCATCATGACTCTCACTCTAACGTCCGCGACCGACGGCCAGGCGCGCGGGAGGGAACCGGGTCGAGCGCCTAGGCTGTGCGGTGCCATGAGTGAGTTCCCCACCCTGTTCTCTTTCACCCCGGACGCCCCGGCGCGGCCCGCTCGCGAGGCGTCCGGCCGTTCCCGGTCCGCCGCGCGTCCGGACGCCGACGCGCGCCCGCTGATCGCGGCCGACAGCGAGCCGGGCACCGAACGCCGGCGCAGGCGTCCGGATGCCGAGGAACTCCTCGACGGGCTCAACCCGCCGCAACGCGAGGCGGTGATCCATTCCGGCTCGCCGGTGCTCGTCGTGGCGGGCGCGGGGTCGGGCAAGACCCGGGTGCTGACTCGGCGGATCGCCTGGTTGATCGGGCAGCGCGGCGTCCACCCCGGATCGGTGCTGGCGATCACCTTCACCAACAAGGCGGCCGCCGAGATGCGGCACCGGGTCGAGGAACTGGTCGGTAATCGCGCCCGGCTGATGTGGGTCTCCACCTTCCACTCGGCGTGCGTGCGGATGCTGCGCGCCGACATCGACCGCTTCGGCATGTCGCGCACCTTCTCGATCTACGACGACACCGACTCCAAGCGGCTGATGTCGCTGGTGTGCCGTGACCTCGGCCTGGACTCCAAGCGCTACCCGGTGCGCACCGTGATGAACGCGGTGTCGAACTGGAAGAACGAACTCGTCGACTTCGAGTCGGCCGCCACGCTGGCGGGCGGCAACGGGCACGAGGCCGTCTACGCCGAGGCGTACGCTGACTACCAGCGCCGGCTGGTCGCGGCGAACGCGCTCGACTTCGACGACATCATCATGTCGACGGTGCACCTGCTGCAGGCCTTCCCCGACATTCGTGAGAAGTACCGCCGCCGGTTCCGGCACGTGCTCGTCGACGAGTACCAGGACACCAACCACGCCCAGTACGTGCTGGTCCGCGAACTGTGCGGCGCCGGTTCGGGCGCCGAGGGGGAGACCGAGCCGCCCGAGTTGATGGTGGTCGGAGACTCCGATCAGTCGATCTACGCCTTCCGCGGGGCGACGATCCGCAACATCCTCGACTTCGCATCCGACTTCCCCGGTGCGCGCACCATCCTGCTGGAGCAGAACTACCGCTCGACCCAGACGATCCTGAGCGCCGCCAACGCGGTGATCGAGCGCAACGAGGGGCGTCCGGCGAAGAAGCTGTGGTCGGACGCCGGCGACGGCGACCTGATCACCGGCTATGTCGCCGACACCGAGCACGAAGAGGCGCAGTTCGTCGCCGCCGAGGTGGACCGGCTCGCCGACGCCGGCCGTGCCTACTCCGATGTGGCGGTGTTCTACCGCACCAACGCGCAGTCGCGTGCCTTCGAGGACGTCTTCATCCGGGTCGGGCTGCCCTACAAGGTGGTCGGCGGCGTCCGCTTCTACGAGCGCCGCGAGGTGCGTGACGCGATCGCCTACCTGCGCGCGATCGCCAACCCGGCCGACGACGTGAGCGTGCGGCGCATCCTGAACGTGCCCAAGCGCGGCATCGGCGATCGCGCCGAGGCGATGGTGGACGCCTTCGCCGCCGCCGAGCGGATCCCGTTCGGGCACGCCCTGGACCGGCTCGATGAGGTCGTCGGCCTGGCGCCGCGCTCGACCAAGCAGTTGCAGGGGTTCGCCGAGATGATGGCCGCGCACCGGCAGATGGTCGCCGAAGGGTTGAGCGCCGACCAGATCCTCACCTCGATCCTGCACGAGTCCGGTTACCTGGACGCGCTGCAGAACTCGACCGATCCCCAGGATCAGACCCGGCTGGAGAACGTCATCGAGTTCGTCTCGGTGGCCGGCGAGTTCGTCGCCGCCGCGCACACCGAAGACATCGGCCCCGGCAACTCCGGGCTGCTGCCCCCCGGTGGAGCACCCAATGAGGGCGACGCGGCGGATCAGGCGGCCACCGATGATGCGGCCGACGGGGCGACCGGGGCGCTGCTGGTGGCCGGATCACCCGAACCGGACGATTCGCTGGCGGCCTTCCTGGAGCGGATCGCGCTGGTCGCCGACTCCGACCAGATCCCGGACGCCGACGGTGACGGCCGTGGCGTGGTCACCTTGATGACGCTGCACACCGCCAAGGGGCTCGAATTCCCGGTGGTGTTCCTGACCGGTTTCGAGGACGGGATCTTCCCGCACATGCGCGCGATGAGCGACCCGGACGAGCTCGCCGAGGAACGCCGGCTCGCCTACGTGGGCATCACCCGCGCCCGCGAACGGCTCTACCTGTCCCGCTCCACCGTCCGGGTGATGTGGGGGCAGCCGCAGTACAACCCGGCCAGCCGGTTCCTGGCCGAGATCCCCGGGCGCCTGCTCGACTGGCGGCGGCTGGGCGAGAGCGTGGGCGGCTACGCGTCCACGGCGTCGCGGCGCAGTGAACAGTCCTGGCGTAGCACCATCGGCTTCGGTGCGTCAGCGCCCAAGCCGAAGGCCGTGCCGGCGCTGGCCGTCGGCGACAAGGTGCTGCACACCACCTTCGGGATGGGCCGGGTCACCGAGACTCACGGCGCCGGTGACAGCCTGAAGGTGGTCGTCGACTTCGGCTCGGCCGGGGTGAAGAAGCTGTCGGTCAAGCACGCCCCGATGGAGAAGCTGTAAGGCGTGCGGTCAGCGGCCCTGGTTCAGGTACGGGGCCGGGTCGGAGTTCACGCCGTTGGCGTAGACCGAGAAGTGCAGGTGCGGGGCGGTCGACAGGCCGGTGTTGCCCACGGCGCCGATGCGCTGGCCCTTGGTGACCTTCTGCCCTTCGGCGACGTCGATCGAGCTCATGTGCAGGTAGCCGGTCTCCAGCGCCTCGCCGTCGATCATTCCGTGATCGATGCGGACGTTGTTGCCCGAGCCGCCGTTGTGGCCGGTTGCCGCCTTGGTGACGACGCCGTCGGCGACCGCGTAGATCGGGGCGCCGATGGCGCCACCGATGTCGGCACCACCGTGCAGGCGCACGTAGTGCAGGATCGGGTGCATGCGCGGGCCCCACGGAGAGGTGATCGAGCCCTCGGTCGGCCAGAAGAACTTGATGGCCGACAGGCGCTCGGATTCGCTGTCGATCGCGTTCGTCATCGACGACAGCGCCAGCTGGCGGGCCTCGGCGGCCGCCTCGGTCTGGATCGCGACGACCTGCTCGTCGACGGTGGCCAACTGGGCGGCGCGGGCGTCGGCGGCGGCCTTCAGGTCGTCAGCGGCCTCGCGGCTGCTGCTGAGAGACTCGCCGCGCGCCACGAAGGCGTCGGTGGTGCCCGCGCGGCCGGAGTCGGCAGTCAACACCGGCGTGCCGGCGGGGACGGTGCCCGCGCCGTGCGCGAGGGCGGGGACGCCCATCGCGATACCGCCGGCGAGCAGGGCCGCGGCCACGCCGATGCCGCCGCGGGTCAGCCGGGAGCGGGTCACCGCGCGCCGGGGCGTACCGAGTGCGATCGGGAAGGCCTCGTCGGTGTCGGCAACTGCACGCTGCGGCTGGGAGGAGCCGGAGAACATTAGCGCCACTCGTACTAGCCTTTCCTGAGAAAACTTCAAGGTGTTCGCGGAGGGTTCCGCGTGAACGACCGGAAACAGGCTAGCAGTTCTTGGGTGTTTCTCAGAAATCGTCTCGGGGTGGCGGGACCGTGGTCCCGGGGGTGGCCTGCGGGTGGTCGCCTGGTGGCATGCTGGGCCGATAGTGTCGTTTTCACCCGCAGGGTCGCGGGACGGCGAGGACAGGAACCATGGACCTTTTCGAGTATCAGGCACGAGATCTTTTCGAAGCACACGGCGTCCCGGTGTTGCGAGGCATCGTGGCCCGCACACCCGCCGAGGCCGGCGCGGCCGCCGAAGAGCTGGGCACCGAGGTGGTGGTGGTCAAAGCGCAGGTCAAAGTCGGCGGACGCGGCAAAGCGGGCGGTGTCAAACTCGCCCGCAGCCGCGCCGAGGCCGAGGCACACGCGGCCGCCATCCTGGGGATGGACATCAAGGGACACACGGTCGAGGCGGTGATGATCGCCGAGGGCGCCGCCATCGCGGAGGAGTACTACTGCTCCCTGCTGCTGGACCGCGCGCAGCGCTGCTACCTGGCGATGGCGTCCGTCGAAGGCGGCATGGACATCGAACAGCTCGCGGTGGAGCGCCCCGAGGCGCTGGCCCGGGTGCCGCTCGACCCGCGCACCGGCCTGGACGCCGAGGCGGCCGAGAAGATCGTGGCCGCCGCCGGCTTCGATGAGGAGGTCGCCGGCGAGGTGGCGCGGGTGCTGACCCTGATCGGCACGGTGTACCGGGAGTCGGACGCCACCCTGGTGGAGGTCAATCCGCTGGTGCGCACCGAGGACGGCCGCATCATCGCCCTCGACGGCAAGGTGTCGCTCGACGACAATGCCGCCTTCCGGCACCCCGAGTGGGCCGATCTCCGCGATGAGAGCCGCGACGATCCACTCGAGGTGCGTGCGCGCGAGAAGGACCTCAACTATGTGAAGCTCGACGGGCAGGTGGGTGTCATCGGCAATGGCGCCGGCCTGGTGATGAGCACCCTCGACGTGGTCGCTTACGCCGGCGAGAGCCTGCCCGGCAGCCCCAAGCCCGCCAACTTCCTCGATATCGGCGGCGGCGCCTCGGCGCAGGTGATGGCCGACGGGCTCGACATCATCTTGTCCGATCCGCAGGTGAGCGTGGTGTTCGTGAACGTCTTCGGCGGTATCACCGCCTGCTCGGAGGTCGCCAAGGGCATCCGTGAGGCACTGGTGCAGCTGGGCAACCGGGCGAGCAAGCCGATCGTGGTGCGCTTGGACGGGAACGCGGTCGAGGTCGGCCGCGCGATGCTGCAGGAATACGGTCACCCGCTGGTCGAGGTGGTCGACACGATGGACAACGCCGCCGCGCGCGCCGCGCAGCTCGCCAGCGCGGCCATGGGAGGGAACTGACATGGCGATCTGGCTTGATCACCGCAGCAAGGTCATCGTCCAGGGCATGACGGGGACCGAGGGCCGCAAGCACACCACGCGGATGATGATGTTCGGCACCCGTATCGTCGCCGGTGTCACGCCCGGCAAGGGCGGGCAGTCGGTGACCTTCGAAGAGGACCCGATCCCGGTGTTCAACACCGTGGCCGAGGCCAAGCACGCCACCGGCGCCGACGTCTCGGTGGTCTTCGTGCCGCCGGCGTTCGCCAAGGCGGCCGTGATGGACGCCGTCAACGCTGGGATCGCGCTGGTCGTGGTGGTCACCGAGGGCATCCCGGTCAAGGACACCGCGGAGTTCCGTGCGGCGGCCGAGGAGGCCGGCGTCCGGCTGATCGGCCCGAACTGCCCGGGAATCATCTCGCCGGGCCGCTCCAACGTCGGCATCATCCCGCCCAATATCGCCCGGACGGGCCATGTCGGCCTCGTGTCGAAGTCGGGCACGCTGACCTATCAGATGATGTTCGAGCTGGGCGATATCGGGTTCAGCACCTGTGTGGGCATCGGCGGTGATCCGGTGATCGGCACCACTCACATCGACTGCCTCCAGGCGTTCCAGGAAGACCCGGAGACCGACTGCATCGTCATGATCGGCGAGATCGGCGGCGATGCCGAGGAGCGGGCAGCCGAGTACATCCGCGCCCACGTCAGCAAGCCGGTCGTCGCCTACGTGGCGGGCTTCACCGCGCCCGAGGGCAAGACGATGGGGCATGCGGGCGCGATCGTGTCGGGCTCGTCGGGCACGGCGGCGGCGAAGAAGGCCGCCCTGGAGAAGGCCGGCGTCAAGGTCGGCCGGACGCCGAGTGAGACAGCCGCGCTGGTGCGGGCCATCGTGGCCAAGTCCTGATCGGAGCGTTGGCGAGGTCCTGACCGGGAAAGTATCCCGGTCAGGACCTCGGCGTATTCACGACAGTTGCGTCGCCCGCTCGATCGCGCGGCCGCCGACGGCGGCCCAGGCCTCGTCGGAGAAGTCGAACTCGGCCGACGGGTTGGCCATCAGATAGACGACCCGGCTGCCGGACATGACCACGCCCAGGCGGTAGCGCGCGGTCCCCGACTCCTGATCGGTCTTCTGGGTGATCATCCACGCCGCACCCCAGCCGCCGTTGCCGTACTCGGCGGTGATGCCGGGCGTCCGTTCCACCTGGGCGGTGTTGGTGCGGTTCCCGCAGCTGTCGAGGTTGCTGGCCAGCGTGCTGAAGAAGGTGCTGGCCTCGTCTGCGGACTCGAAGGTGTACACGACCTCATCCACGCCGAACTGGGCGGGGGCCACGGCGTCGTCGCGGAGCAGGTAGGTGCGCTGCTGCCGCTCGGTGCCCGCGGCGGTCAGATCGACGGCCTCGCAGCGCGTGCCGGTGGTCGTCACGGTCGTGCTGGCGTCCGTGCCGCGCCACGCGCCGGCGCCCGGGGTGATCCGGGGCAGATCGACATCGGCCAGCCAGCCGCGGCTCGACGACCGGCGGAGCAGAACCCGCGACGCCGACGTCGCTGGGGCAGGTACCGCCGTTGTTGCACTGGCGCGCCGAGACGAGCTGGAGCGCCGAGATCAGAGGCTGGGCGTCGCTGGCCGCGTCGGCGGCGGTGGCGTCGACGATGTTGACCCGGGTGCCGGTGCGGCTGATCAGGATGGTGTGGTACTCGTCCGCGGCGTTCTGCAGCACCAGCTTGATGCCGGCTGCCTCGTCGGACAGGCCGCTCACGGCGACGCCGGAGAGGGCGAGCGCGGTCGTCCGTTCGCACTCGGAAAGCTGGGTCAGCCGCGCGACGTAGGCGTGATGGGCCTGTTCCTCGCTCTCGAACTGGTCCACCTGGTGCAGCAGGCCGAGTGCGGCGCCGTCCGCCGGGGCGAAGGTGCGCACGAGCGTGGAGGCGGGCTTGATGGTCTGGTCGGCGGCCAGCAGCAGGCATTGCGGATGGGGTGTGGTCGCCTCCACCGTCGTGCTCGTGGAGACCTCCGTCCAGGTGGAGCCTTCGCGGACGCCGTCCAGGTCGCCCGGTTGCGCGAGGTAGGTCGCCACCGGATCGATCGTGGGCGTCGGGGTCGGCATCAGGCGTCCGGCCAGCCCCGATCCCCAGGCGACCGCGACCACCACGACCACGGCGATCACCGCCACGGCGATCGTGCCGATCAGCTTGCGCGGGGAGCGCGGGGCGCCGGAACCCGGCGCGGCGGCACCGTCGTCGGTCGGCGGTAGCGCACGGCGTGGCGTGTCGTCGCCTGGTTCGCTCATCAATCCCCCTTGTGCTCGGGCAGCCGAGGGGCCTCGGCCTGCTGAGACTTTAGCAACCGGGGCGTGTCCCGACGACGTGTGGGGCGTGATGGGTGACCATGGACCTATCATGCGCACACCCACCCAACGCCGCCGCCCGGAGCTCACGGTCACCGAGGCCGGGCCGCCCGCCGACGACACCAAGGCCGGGCAGGCCGGTCCACGCGTGCCCTACCTGCCCTGGCTGGTGGCCGCCCTCGCCTGGAACGCCGTCACGATGGTGGTGGGCTGGGCCGCGCTCGGGGCGCTGATCAGCGTGTCCTGGCTGACCGCCGTGCACCTGCCGCCGGCTGAGGTGTTCGGCACGATCGGGCAGGCCTGGTTGTCCGTGCACGGGGCGACCGTCGTCCTCGGGGGGGTGACGCTGCGGATGGTGCCGTTGGGCTTCGCGGCTCTGCTCTGCCTCGGCTGCGCGCTCGCCGCGCATCACGCGGCCCACCAGTACGGGCGCCCGGCCGGTGGCGGACGGCGCGCCGGTCTGCGCGCCTGGTCGCTGGTGGTCGCCGCCTCCGTCGCCGGCTACGCGCTCCCCGGGCTGCTGGTCGCGGGCGTGGTGGCGGCTCCCGCGCAGATCGCGGGGGCGCTGCCCGGCCTGATTCTGCTGCCGTTAGCGGGCGCCGTGCCCGGCGCGCTGGCCGGCTTCGGACTGCGGCCGCTCCAAGGGCGTGTGTGGTGGATCGCGCGGCTGCCTGCCTCGATCGGGACGGGTCTGGCGATCCTGGCTTTGACCTCGGTCGCGGCGTTGACGGTGGCCGTCGTGGCGCACTGGCCGACGGTGAGCGCCGTCGGCGATCTGCTGCGCCCCGACGCCGTCGGTGCGGTGACCTTGGTGCTGATCCAGGCCGCCTATCTGCCGAACCTCCTGCTGAGTGCCGGATCGTTCGCGCTCGGCGCCGGCGTGCGCCTGGGCGCGGACGCGGTGCTCGCCCCCGGCCTCAGCACCGCCGCGGCATTGCCCGCGCTGCCGGTGTTCGGGGCAGTCCCGGTCGTTTCGGCGCCGGCCGACTGGGCGTGGCTGGCCGGCGGGGTGCTCGCCGGGGTCGCGGCGGGTGTCTGGCTGCTGCGCACCGCGCCTGCCCCTTCGGCCGCTCAGACGACCCCCTCCGCGCTCCGCGCCGCCGCCTGGCGTGCGGGCCTGGCCGGGATGGGCGCGGGTGTTTGCTGGGTGGCCGCGTCGTGGATCGCGGTCGGTGATCTGGGTGCGGCGAGGCTCGCCGGGATCGGGCCGCGCTTCCCCGACCTGTGCTGGTGGGGCACGCTGGTGCCCGCGGCGTCCGCCGCGCTGGCCGGTGTGGTGACCACGGCGTGGCGGCGTCGCCGAATCCTCGGCGCGGCGGCGTCCGAACCGGCGGATGCGACGAGCCCGGACCAGCCGGCGTCGCTGTGGTCGGAACAGACACCCACGCGCGACGACGAGGCGACTCGGTAGGCTGACCGCATGACATTCCGGCTCCTGGTCCTGGTGTCCGGTTCCGGCACCCTGCTCCAGGCGCTCCTGGACGCTCAAGCCGCAGGCACCCTGTCCGGCGAGATCGTCGCGGTGGGCGCCGACCGGACCGGCATCGAAGGCCTCACCCGGGCCGAGCGCGCCGGCGTCCCCACCTTCACCGTGCGCCTCGGCGACCACCGGGACGCCGCGGGTGCGATCGACCGCCCCGCCTGGGACGCCGCCCTCACCGAGGCCTGCGCCGCGTTCGAGCCCGATCTGATCGTCAGCGCCGGCTTCATGAAACTCGTCGGCGCGGCCTTCCTGAGCCGCTTCGGCGGCCGGATGATCAACACCCACCCCGCACTGCTGCCAAGCTTTCCGGGGGCGCACGGCGTCCGGGATGCGCTCGCGCACGGCGTGAAGGTGACCGGCTGCACCGTCTTCGAAGTCGACGCCGGCGTCGACACCGGGGCGATCATCGACCAGGTCGCCGTGCGGGTCACCGCCGGCGACACCGAGGAAACCCTGCACGAACGCATCAAGGTCGCCGAGCGCGCCCTGCTGCTCGATGTCGTCAACGCCAAGGCCCGCCAGAAAGAGGACGCATGAACCAGACCGACCGCACTGAGATCAGGCGCGCCCTGGTATCGGTCTACGACAAAACCGGCCTGCTCGAGTTGGGGCATACCCTCGCCGAGGCGGGCGTCGCCATCGTCTCGACCGGCGCGACCTACCGGCTGCTGAGCGAGGCGGGCATCCCGGTGACCGAGGTGGCCGAACTGACCGGATTCCCCGAATGCCTCGACGGCCGGGTGAAGACGCTGCACCCGCGCGTGCACGCCGGCATCCTGGCCGACCGCCGGCTGGCCTCGCACCGCGACCAGTTGGCCGAACTGGGCGTGGAGGCCTTCGACCTGGTGGTCAGCAACCTCTACCCGTTCACCCAGACGGTCGCCTCCGGCGCGAGCGCCGACGAGTGCGTCGAGCAGATCGACATCGGCGGGCCGTCCATGGTGCGCGCCGCCGCCAAGAACCACCCGAGCGTGGCCATCGTGACCTCACCCGAGCAGTACCCCGCCCTGGCCGAGGCGCTGGCCGCCGGCGGTTTCACGCTGGCCCAGCGCCAGGAACTGGCCGCGGCCGCCTTCCGGCACACCGCGAGCTACGACGTGGCGGTGGCGTCCTGGATGGGGTCGGTGCTCACCGATTCCTCCGGCGGTGACGGCTTCCCGGCCTGGATCGGCGGCACCTGGCACAAGCAGGGCACGCTGCGCTACGGCGAGAACAGCCACCAGCCGGCCGCGCTGTACTCCTACCCGGCGGGCCCGGCGGGCATCACCCAGGCCGAGCAGCTGCACGGCAAGGAGATGAGCTACAACAACTACACCGACGGCGATGCCGCCTACCGGGCCGCCTACGACTTCGCCGAACCGTGCGTGGCGATCATCAAGCACGCCAACCCGTGCGGTATCGCGGTCGGCACCGACGTCGCACAGGCGCACCGCAAGGCGCACGCCTGCGATCCGGTCTCGGCCTTCGGCGGCGTGATCGCCACCAACCGCCCGGTCAGCGTCGCGATGGCCGAGCAGGTCGCCGAGGTGTTCACCGAGGTGCTGATCGCGCCCGGCTACGACGAGGGCGCCCTGGAGATCCTCACCCGCAAGAAGAACATCCGCGTCCTGGTCGCCCCCGCCTACACGCACCGGGCCCGCTCGATGCAGCCCATCTCGGGCGGCGCGCTGCTGCAGGCACCCGACCAGCTGGACGCCCCCGGCGACGATCCCGCGAACTGGGAGCTGAAGGCGGGCGATCCGGTCGACGAGGCGACGCTGGCCGATCTCGCCTTCGCCTGGCGGGCCTGCCGCGCGGTGAAGAGCAACGCGATCCTGCTGGCCGCCGACGGCGCCTCGGTGGGCGTGGGCATGGGCCAGGTGAACCGGGTCGACTCCTGCCGTCTGGCCCTCCAGCGGGCCGGTGCGCGGGCGTCCGGCTCGGTGGCGGCCTCGGACGCCTTCTTCCCGTTCGCCGACGGGCCCGGCATCCTGATCGACGGCGGCGTGAAGGCCATCGTCGAACCGGGCGGCTCGGTGCGCGATCAGGAGACCATCGACGCCTGCGCGGCGGCCGGGGTCGCCCTGTACTTCACCGGCACCCGCCACTTCTTCCACTGACAGGAGCGCCGATGACCGCGCAGAAGCTGGACGGGATCGCCACCGCCAAGGCGATCAAGGCCGAACTCACCACCCGGGTGGCGGCGCTCGCGCAGGCGGGCGTCCGGCCGGGGCTGGCCACCGTACTGGTCGGTGAGGACCCGGCCAGCCAGAACTACGTCCGGATGAAGCATCGCGACTGCGAGCAGGTGGGCATCGCCTCGATCCAGGTCGAGTTGCCCGGCGACGCGACCGCCGAGCAGGTGCGCGCGGCCATCGAGGGCCTCAACGAGGATCCGGCCTGCACCGGCTACATCGTCCAGCTGCCGTTGCCCCGGCACCTCGACGAGAACTGGGCGCTGTCGCTGATCGACCCCGACAAGGACGCCGACGGCCTGCACCCGGTCAACCTGGGCCGCCTGGTGCTCGACGAGCCGGCCACCCTGCCGTGCACGCCGCGCGGCATCGTCGAACTGCTCACCCGGCACGGCATCGAGTTACGCGGCGCCGAGGTGTGCGTGGTTGGCCGCGGCATCACGGTCGGACGCCCGCTCGGGCTGATCCTGACCCGGCGCAGCGAGAACGCCACCGTCACCCTGTGCCACACCGGCACCCGCGACCTGGCCGCGCACACCCGCCGCGCCGGCATCGTGGTGGCGGCCGCCGGGGTGCCCGGCATGATCACCGCCGGCATGATCGCCCCGGGCGCGATCTGCGTGGACGTCGGCGTCAGCCGCGTCGACGGCAAGACCGTCGGCGACCTCGCGCCCGACGTCTGGGACCAAGCGGCCTGGGTCACCCCCAACCCCGGCGGGGTGGGCCCGATGACCCGCGCGATGCTGCTGTCCAACGTGGTCGACCGCGCGGAGAAGCTGGCCGCGCTCCGCTGATGGAGGCCCGCCGATGAAGCGCCGCGAGCGCCACGAGGCCTGGGACCACTCGCAGGGGCCGCGCGCCCCGCGTCCGTGGTATCAGCTGGTAGCCGGGCAATGGCCGCTGGCGGTGGTGCTCGTGACCGTGTCCGCGGGCGTCGCCTGGGCCGGGCTCGGGCATTGGAAACGTGGTTCGTTCCTGATCGGGATGGGCTTTTGCGCTGGCCTGGTGCTGCGGGCGTTCCTGCCCGAGGCCAAGGTCGGGTTGCTGGGCGTCCGGGCCCGCTGGGTGGACCTGATCTGCCTGGGCGTCCTCGGCGTTGGCATCATCGTCTTATCCCTGATCGTGCCGCCCCAGACCTGAACGCTCACCCCCGCCGGCGGCACCTGACCAGCCAGGCGGTGGTGGCCACGGCCACGACGGCGCCCACGAGCAGCGCGACCCACGCGGGCACGACCAGGGCGAGCAGCGCGACCACCCAGGGCGCGGTGAAGCCGATGTAGGCCAGGCAGTACACGATCGCGGTCATCGGCGCGAGCAGCCCGGGTGGTGAGTTGAGCTCGACCAGGGTCATGCAGCCGACGATCAGCAGGGCATGGCACGAGCCCAGCACCACGGCGATCACCGGCAGCCACCATGATGCTGGCCACAGCGCGGACGCCATCGCCATCAGCATGCCGAGCGCGACCGTTCCCATCCCGATCAGGATCAGCGTGGCCGCATGGCCGGACGCCCACCGGCGCAGCAGCGGCTGCACCAGCGCGGAGGTGCCGAGCGCGATGCCGGCCGCGGCGCCGGCCGCGAACACCACCGGCAGGCCCGGCAGGGGACCGGTCACCGACGGCACGACGGCGAAGGCGACCGCGACGGTGCCGAACACCCAAGGCGCGCTCGGCAGCACGATCGTCCAGAACCACTGATGCCGCACCGTCTCGGCGACCGCGCCCAGCCGCAGCAGCGCCGTTGTCTCGGGGCGCGGTTCGGGGGCGTTCCAGACCGCGACGGCCGCCAGCGTCTGCAGCACCAGGTGCACCGCGTAGGGCAGCTGCAGCGGTGCGGGCACCCATTGCGCGAGCGCGCCCGCCAGGATCGGGCCCAGCCCGAAACCGGCCGTCATCGCCAGCGCCGCCCGCCGGGCTCCCGTGCCGGCCGGGCGATCCGAGGACAGCGCCGACACCCAGGCCGACCCGGCGCCCATCGCGAAACCCACGCCGGCCCCGGCGACGATCCGGCCGGCGAACAGCAGCGCGGGCACGTCGGCGCCGGCGAGCAGCAGCAGGCTCGCCACCGCCATCAGTACCACCGAGATCCGGACCATGAGGCGGCGTCCGTGCCGCTGGCTGAACCAGGCCCCGCCCAGCAGCGTGGGCACCATCCCGAGCACGTAGGCGGCGAACATCGCGGTGACCAGCGTCTCGGGCAGGCCGCGCTCGGCGCGGTAGACCAGCAGCATCGGCACGAACTGGTTCGCGCCCCACGCCGCCATCGCGAGCGCGGCGGCGACGCGCAGCCAGGGCTGTCGCGCCCCGGCCGGCGCGGTCGTGTCGGTGTTGGCGCTCACCGGGGTCAGCGGAAGTCGCGGTAGAAGAACTGGCCCGCCACCGCGCCGGAGGCGACCCGTTCGGCCTCGGCGGCCCGCAGCTCGACCCGGCGCACCTTGGCGCTGATCGTCTTGGGTAGCTGGTCGATGAACTCGACGATGCGCACCAACTGGTAGCCGTTGAGGTGCTCGCGGCAGTGCGCGAACACCGACGCCGCGGTGTCGGGGTCGGGGCCGTGCCCGGCGGCGAGGGTGATGTAGGCCTTCGGGACGGCGCCGCGCACCTCGTCCGGCGACGGTACGACCGCGCACTCGGATACGGCCGGGTGCAGCATGAGCGCGTTCTCCAGCTCGAACGGCGAGATCTTGTAATCGGACGCCTTGAACACGTCGTCGGCGCGGCCCACGTAGGTGAGGTAGCCGTTCTCGTCGCGGGCGGCGATGTCACCGGTGTGATAGAGGCCGCCGCGGGTTGCCTCGGCGGTGAGCTCGGGCGCGTCGAAGTAGTCGCCCATCAGGCCGAGATGGTGCACCGACAGGTCCAGGCACACCTCGCCCTCGGCGACGCCCTCTAGCAGCCGGCCGGTGGCCGGGTCGGCCAGCACCACCGCGTAGCCGGGCATCGGACGCCCCATCGCGCCCAGCTTGATCGGCTGGCCGGGAGTGTTGCCGACCGCGCAGGTCATCTCGGTCTGCCCGTAGCCGTCGCGGATCGTCGAGCCCCAGGCGTCCCGCACCCGGTTGATCACCTCGGGGTTGAGCGCCTCGCCGGCGCCGAGCAGTTCGCGCGGCGGCTTGGTCAGATGCGACAGGTCGGCCTGGATCAGCATCCGCCACACCGTCGGCGGCGCGCAGAAGGTGGACACGTGGTGGGCGTCCATGATCTGCATCAGCTTCTCGGCGTTGAACCGGTCGTAGTTGACGATGAACACGGTCGCCTGGGCGAGGAAGGGCGAGAAGAAGTTGCTCCACGCATGCTTGCCCCAGCCCGGGGAGGAGATGTTCAGGTGCACATCGCCGGGGCGCACCCCCAGCCAGTACATCGTGGACAGGTGCCCGACCGGGTAGCTGACCTGGGTGTGCCGCACCAGCTTCGGGTGCGCGGTCGTCCCGGAGGTGAAGTAGAGCAGCGACGTGTCCCCGGCCGGGGTCGGCGCATCCGGGGTGAAGGTGGCGGACGCCTGCGCGCTGTCGGCCCACGGCGTCCACCCCTCGGCGGCGCCGTCGCCGACGCTGATCAGCGTGGTCTGCGCCCGGACGAGGTGGAAGCGCTCGGCCAGGCCGGCGGGGGCGATCGCGAACCGGGCATCGGCGGTCTCGACGCGCCAGGCCAGGTCGGCATCGCTGAGCAGCGTCGAGGTGGGGATCGCCACCCCACCCACCTTGAGCAGGCCGAACAGGATCTCCCACAGCTCGATGGTGTTGTTCAGCATCACGATCATCGTGTCGCCGCGCTGCATGCCCAAGTCGGTGAGCCAGCAGGCGACCTGGTCGGAGCGCCGCGCGATTTCGCCGTAGCTCCAGGTGCTCATCGATCCGTCGCGCTGTTCGACGATGGTGACGGCCGGACGGTCCGGGTGCTCCCCGGCGACCACGTCGAACCAGTCGAGGGCGAAGTTGAAGTGCTCCAGCTCGGGCCAGCGGAACTCACCGACGACGGTGTCGTAGTCGTGCGGGTGGTCGAGCAGGAAGTCACGCGCGGAGCGGACGGCGAGGGTGGCGGGGGTCGCGGGGCGGCCAGCAAAACTCATGATCGTCACTCTAGACCCGGCCTACGGTGTCGTAGGTAGGGCGGCACGCCGTTGCCCCGGGCCTGGAATGCCGAGAACGTCACGCAACCCCGGGAGACCCGGTGGCACGAGGCCTGGTTGCGTGACGTTCTCGGCTGATGAACCGGGAAACCCGGTTCAGTGGATCACTCGCTGTCGACCCGGATGATCGACTCGCCCGCGGTGATGCCGTAGTTGAGCACCGGAACCACGGCGACACCCTTGCGCTTGAGCGCCTTGGTGTTCATCACCGTGACGATCGTTGCGGTGGAGTAGCCCGCCTCGCGGACGCCGTCGAGGTTGACCTCGGCGATCAGATCGCCGGCCTGCACCTGCTGGCCCTTGGCGATCTTGGCCTCGAAGTGCTGGCCCTCGAGCTTCACCGTGTCGATGCCGATGTGCACCAGCACCTCCACACCCGAGGCCGACTTGATGCCGTAGGCGTGCCCGGTCGGGAACACCGTGGCGACCTTGCCCGAGATAGGGGCGACGAAGCGTCCCTCGCTCGGCAGCACCGCGACACCCTCGCCCATGGCGCGGGAGGCGAACACGGCGTCCCCGGAGTCGTCCAGCGACACGGCGTCGCCAGACACGGGGGAGACCACGGTCTCGTGGATCGGCTCGGCCGGGACGGCCGGTTCGGTCACCACGGCGGCGGGCGCGGCCGCGGCGGGAGCGGCGACGGCGGCCGGAACTGCGGCGGCGACGGCACCGGCCGGAACGAGCGCGGCCGCGGCCTCGCGGGCGTCACGGGCGGCGCGGAAGGTGGCCTTCTCCTCGGCGGTGCGGTAGTCGGTGAGCAGGATCACGAAGAACGACACGAAGAACGCGCCGGCGATCGCGATCACGTACAGCATCATCGGGGAGAAGATCGGGATGGTCAGCAGCGAGGTGAACGCGAACGTGCTCGCGCGGACGCCGTCCAGCTTCAGCAGCATGGAGCCGCCGGCGATGATGATGCCACCGGTGGCACAGCCGGCCAGCATGCGCGGGTAGATCCGCTTGAAGCGCAGGTGGATGCCGTACAGCGACGGCTCCGAGATACCGCCGAGCAGGCCGGCCGCCAGGGCGCCGGTCGAGGTCTGCCGCATCTCGGTGTCGCGCTCGCGCATCGAGATCACCAGCACCGCCGCGGTGGCGCCGAAGCAGGCGAAGTTCCAGGTGCCCATCGGGCCCTGGATGAAGTCGTAACCCAGCGTGCTGATGTTGGCGAGCATGATCGCATTCAGCGGCCAGTGCAGGCCCAGCGGCACCAGGAACGGGTAGAGCATCGGGATGAGCAGGGCGAAGACGTACGGCGCGGTCGTGTTCAGCCAGGAGAGTCCTTGGCCGAGGGTGGTGCCGATCCAGATGCCGAGCGGGCCGATCAGGAAGGCCGACACCGGCACCATGATCGCCATCGACAAGAAGGGCACGAACACCAGGTGCACGTTCTCCGGGATGAGGCGCTGGGCGAGCTTGTAGACCAGCGCCAGCACCGCGACCATGATCAACGGCACGAACACCGCGCCCGAATAGTCGTTCAGCGGCATCGGGATGCCGAAGATGTCGGCCGTACAGGCGGGTGGGGCGCCGGGAATGGGGCTGGCCACACAGGTGGTGCTGGGTACTTCTTCCGGCTTGGTCAGCTTGACGAAGTCGGGCGTCATCAGCGCGGCCATGACGCTGAAGCCGACCCACGGATCGATGTTCAGCGCCTTGGAGGCGTTGTAGGCCACCATCAGCGGCAGGAAGTAGAAGACCGCGTGCCAGATGGTGTCGATGAAGATCCAGCCCGCGGGCTTGTCGGCGGCGCGGAACTCGACGACGCCGAGGGCGTCCAGCACCGCCGCGAAGGCGATGACCAGCGAGGCGCCGAGCAGGACGCCGAGCAGCGGGCGGAAGCTGTTGGACAGGTACTCGAAGAAGGCGTCCAGCCAGGCGTTCTTGCCGCGCGCCTTCGCACGGGCGGCGGCCTTGACGTCGGCGTCGGAGGAGGCCGCGCCGCCCTTGCTCATGCTGGGAAGGTTCATGATGTCGGTGAACATGCCCTGGACAGCGCCACCGATGATGACCTGGTGCCGGTCGCCGGATTGCGGGACGGAGCCGAGAACGGCCGGGATGGCGTCCAGGGCAGCCTCGTCCACCTTGCTGCCATCGACGAGCTCGAAGCGCAGGCGTGTCGCACAGTGCGTCAGCGACGTGATGTTGTCAGGCCCGCCGACGCCATCGACGATGGCTTGCGCGGCGGACTGTGTGGTGGGTTCCACGGTGATCCCCTTCTGTCAAAGGTTCGGTGAGAGTATCGAACCAAAAAAACACGGCGGTGTGTGGGATATGACCGCTTGTCTTACCTGGGTCTTTCTCGTCCGGTGAGCCTGCAAGGACCGCCCCTCGGACGCCTCAGCGTGGGCAGGGGGCCGGTGCTGGCACAATCGCGCGGTGACGCGTCGCGAGAGTTCCTCCCAGCCACTGCTGCTGGTCGTCTTGGCCGGCCTGGGCATGGTCGGGCCGTTCTCGATCGACATGATCTTCCCGGCGTTCGCCCAGATGTCGGACGCCCTCGGCGTCACCGACTTCGCCTTGCAGCAGTTGCTGAGCGCCTACCTGGTCGCCTTCGCGGTGATGTCGTTGTTCCATGGCCCGATCTCGGACGCCGTTGGGCGCAAGCGGGTCATCATCGCCGGGTTGCTGGTCTACGCCGCGGCATCGGTGGCCTCAGCGCTGGCGCCCGGGTTCGGCACCCTGGTCGCCTTGCGTGCCGTCCAGGGGGCCAGCGCGGGCGCAGGCCAGATCATCAGCAGGGCCGTGGTCAGCGATCTCTTCCACGGCCAGCGCGCCCAGCGGGTGATGAGCCACATCGCGATGATCTTCGGCCTGGCCCCGGCACTGGCTCCGATCGTCGGCGGCTGGCTGCTGCTTGCCGGGGACTGGCGGGTGATGTACTGGTTCCTGGCCGCCTTCGGGCTGGTGCTGGTGCTGCTCACCGTGCTCTTCCTGCCCGAATCGCACCCGGCCGGAGCGCGCAGCCCGCTGCGGCTGCGTCCGCTGCTGACCAGTCTGTGGGCGGTGTGGCGGCACCGTGACGGACGCCGGCTCGCGCTGGCCGGCATGTTCAACTTCGCCGGCATGTTCACCCTGATCTCGTCCGCGCCGCTGTTCGTGGTCGGCCTGCTCGGCGGAGGCGAGCAGGATTTCTGGGTGCTGTTCGTCCCGCTGATCGGCGGCATGGTGGCCGGCTCCTTCGTGTCGGGGCGGGCGGCGGGGCTGATGCCGCCGCGCGCGATGGCCTCCCTCGGCTACCGCATCTCGCTGGTGGGTGGTCTGCTCAACCTGGCGTTGGCGCTGCTCCCGGCCACCCAGGGGCTGCCGTGGGCGGTGCTCGCGCTGCCGGTCTACACCTTCGGCGTGGCGTTGGCGTTCCCCGTGCTCACCCTGGAGATGCTGCAGCTCTTCCCCCAGGCCCGCGGTGCGGCCAGTTCGGTGCAGTCGTTCGTCCAACTGAGTTTCAACGCGGTGATCGCGGGGGTCATCGCGCCGCTCGTCGCGGCGTCCGTGGCCGGGCTCGCGGCGACCGCCGTCGGCTTGACCGTGGTCGGGTGGCTGGGCTGGCGCCGTCACCTCGCCAAGGCTGCCCGGGAGGGGGCCTGAGCGGGATAAGCTCGGCGTCACCCACGACGAGGACGATTCCGTGGGGCCGAGCTGCGAAGGGGCATGAATGAGCAACAAGGTGCTGTGTTTGGGCGAAGCGCTGATCGATGTCGTCATGCGTGACGACTCCAGCGTCGAGCACGTCGGGGGGAGCCTGCTCAATGTGGCGGCAGGCATCGCCACCCTCGGCAACGATTCCTCGATCTGCGCCTGGTGGGGGCCCGATGAGCGCGGCGCACGCCTGGCGGCCTGGGCCACCGACTCTGGTGTGGCGATCGTGCCCGGCACGGATTCGGCCGAGAAGACCGCGGTCGCCTACGCGAAGCTGGACGCCGACGGCCGGGCCACCTACGAATTCGACCTCGAATGGAACGTTCCCGAGATCGGCGACCTGGGGCAGTACACGCACCTGCACACCGGTTCGATCGCGGCCACGCTGGAGCCGGGCGGCAGTCGCGTCGTCGAGATCGCCCGCGCGATCAAGCCGCAGGCCACCATCTCCTACGACCCGAACATCCGCCCCGCGCTGATGGTCTCGCCCGAGCAGGTGCGCGGCCGGGTCGAGGAGATCGTCGAACTGTCCGATCTGGTCAAGGTCAGCGATGAGGACCTCGACTGGCTCTACCCGGGCGAACCCGTCGAGAATGTGATGCGCCGCTGGATCGCCGCAGGACCGTCCATGGTCGTCGTCACCCGCGGCCCGTGGGGCGCCTACGCGTTGCTGGCCGGCAACCGCGACCTGCTGCACATCGATCAGATGGACGTCGAGGTCGGCGATACCGTCGGCGCGGGCGACTCGTTCATGGCCGGCCTGATCTCGGGCCTGCTGAAGGCGGGCCTGCTCGGCGCGGGTGAGGCCCGGCAGCGGCTGCGGGACGCGGGCTGGTCCGACGTCCAGCCGGCGCTGCACACGGCGGTGGTCACCTCGGGCATCACGGTGAGTAAGAACGGCGCCTACGCGCCGGCCGCGGCGGAGGTGGAGGCGGTCCAGGCCGCCGATCCGGCGTTGCGCTGATTACTTTCGGCCAGTTTTCTTCAACCGGCCTGCCAGGCGAATACGCCTCTGGCAGGCCGGTTCTGCCTGCGCGGACCGCGACGGGGCCGCCGCGGGTGCTGGGGTGGGGCGCCGGAATGTGGCACAATGGCGCTCAGGTTGGACGCTACCCAGCGCCTGACCGGAGCCAGGCCGCGACGCATCCAACGACCGCGGCGGGTTCCTGTCATACCGCAAGCTTCGTCGCACGCGGTCCGTGAAGGATCGTTCCGCGACCACTGTCCGGCAGGTCGACTGCCGTGTGGAGGAGAGCAGCATGCTCGATTCAGACGTACCCACTGGTGCACCCGAAGACGCCGCAGGCGCGCTCGCCGCGCCCCGCCGTCGCAGGCGCGCGGCGAGCCGGCCCGCCGGCCCGCCCAAGGAGCTGCCCTCCCCGGCCGCTCCCGCCGCCATCGCGCCGCTGGACGCCGAGCCCGAATCCGTTGAGGCCGAATGGTCCGAGGTGGAGGCCACCGACGCCGCCCCGGTCGCCGAGGCCGTAGCGGACGCCGAAGACCCGGCTGGCGCCGAGGTGCCCGCCGACGAGACCGAGGCCGAGCCGGACGAGGACGCCGACGAGGAGGCTCCGGACGCCGAGCCCGCGCCGGAGGAGATCGCCGGCGCCGCCGAAACCAGCAACGACGCCGCTGAGCCGAGTGAAGCCGCTGACGCCGCGTCCGCCGACCAGGACGGTACCGGCGACGAGGTGGCCGCGGAGCAGCCGGCCGTCGCCGATACCCCGGCCGAGGACGACCAGACGCCGCCGGCCGCCGAGGCCACCCCCGACGAACAGCCCGCGCGCCCCGCGCGCCGGCATGGCGGCCGCCGCCGTGGCGGACGCGACACCAAGGGTGAGGACGCCGACGCCGCCGACCTGGTCGCCGCAGGCCTGGCAGCCTTGAGCGCCGAGCGCGCTCGTCCCGAGGAGGCCGACGACGCGCGGCCCACCGACGTGTCCGCGGCCCTCAGCGACCTGGCCGCCGCCATCTCGGGCGCCGAGAGCGCCGGCGAGGCGGCACCCGAGGACGCCGAGCCCTCCGAGGCCGACGCCGAGACCGAGCAGGACGCGGACAACGACGCCGAGGCCGGCGACGACGAGGGCGCGCCGCGCAAGCGCCGCCGCCGTCGTGGCGGACGCCGCCGCCGCAAGAACGCCGACGACGAGTCGGGCGACGAGGCCGACGCCGAGTCCGACGCGGACGACTCCGACGAGGAGCCCGCCGACGACGCTCAGGGCGAGGCCACCTCCGGTGCGGCCGACGAGGGCGACGAGTCCGGTGATGCGGTGCCCGCGGGCCGTCGCCGTCGTCGCCGCCGCCGTCGCGGTGAGGACACCGGCGCCGAGACCGAAGAGGGCGTCGACGTGGTGGTGAAGGTGCGCGAGCCGCGCGGCTCGCGGGCCAAGTCGCCCAACGACGAGATCACCGGCATCGAGGGCTCCACCCGGATGGAGGCCAAGCGCCAGCGCCGCCGCGAGGGGCGCGCCGCCGGCCGCCGCCGCGCGCCGATCCTGTCCGAGTCGGAGTTCCTGGCCCGCCGCGAATCCGTCGAACGCCAGATGCTGATCCGCCAGGCCGACGACTACACCCAGATCGCGGTGATGGAGGACGGCGTCCTCGTCGAGCACTACGTCGATCGCGCCACCTCGGCGTCCCTGATCGGCAACATCTACCTGGGCCGCGTGCAGAACGTGCTGCCCTCGATGGAGGCGGCGTTCGTCGACATCGGCCGTGGCCGCAACGCGGTGCTGTACGCCGGCGAGGTCGACTGGGATTCGTTCGGGGTCACCGGCGACGACCGCAAGGTCGAGAGGGTGCTCAAGTCGGGCCAGCCGGTGCTGGTCCAGGTCACCAAGGACCCGATCGGCGCCAAGGGCGCCCGTCTGACCGCGCACATCTCGATCCCGGGCCGCTACGTGGTTTACTGCCCCGGCGGCCAGCTGTCCGGCATCTCGCGCAAGCTGCCCGATGGCGAGCGCGCCCGCCTGAAGGGCATCCTCGACGAGGTGGTGGGCGCCGACGCCAGCGTGATCGTCCGCACCGCCGCCGAGGGGGCGTCCGAGGAGGAGCTCGTCCGCGACGTGAACCGGCTCAAGGCGCAGTGGGAGGTCATCGAGAAGAAGGTGAAGGCCGGCTCCGCGCCGCAGCAGCTCTACACCGAGCCCGACCTGACCGTCCGGATCGTCCGCGACCTGTTCACCGAGGATTTCTCCGCGCTCGTCGTTGACGGCAACGGCCAGGGCGAGGACGCCTGGGACACCATGCAGGGCTACGTCACCCACGTCGCGCCGCACCTGGCCGAGCGGCTGCGCCGCTGGGATCGCGACACCGAGGGCGACCTCTTCACCGTGTTCCGGGTGCACGAGCAGGTCGCCAAGGCCCTGGAGCGCCGGGTGCACCTGCCCTCGGGCGGCTCGCTGGTGATCGACCGCACCGAGGCGATGACCGTTATCGACGTCAACACCGGCAAGTTCACCGGCAACCAGGGCAACCTGGAGGCCACTGTCACCTCCAACAACCTGGAGGCGGCCGAGGAGATCGTCCGCCAGCTGAGGCTGCGCGATATCGGCGGCATCATCATCATCGACTTCATCGACATGGTGCTGCCGGCCAACCGCGAGCTGTTGCTGCGCCGGCTCGTCGAATGCCTGGGCCGTGACCGCACCCGTCACCAGGTCGCCGAGGTGACCTCGCTCGGCCTGGTTCAGATGACCCGCAAGCGGATCGGCACCGGCCTGGCCGAGGCCTTCACCGTCTCCTGCGAGACCTGCAACGGCCGCGGCTACCACGTGCACGACGCGCCGGTGGCGACCCAGACACCGGCCGACGGCGGCGACCGCGACCCGAACGGACGCCGCGGCGCCCGCGCCCGCGGTGGCCGTGCCCGCAACCGCCAGGATGCACCGGCGGCCGCGCCCGCGTCGGCTCCGCGTACCAAGGAACTGCTCGGAGCGCCATCGGTGGCCGCCATCGCGGCCGCTACGCCCACCGGTGAGGCCACGGGGGAGCCCGAGCCTCGCGCGGACGAGCCGGTCGCGACCGGGCCGTCGGAGACCCCGGACGCCGCGGCGTCCGTGCCCGTCGATGCTCCGGCCGACGCGCCTGCGGCACCGGCGGACGAGGCCGCGGCTGAGGCGTCCGGCACCCCCGAGGGCGAGCAGCTCTTCTGACGTCTCGCGCGGTGGGCCGGGTCAGACGAGCTGGCTCACCGCGTGGATGATCAGGCCGGCCAGCGCACCGACGACGGTGCCGTTGATCCGGATGAACTGCAGATCGCGGCCGACATAGAACTCGATGCGCCGTGAGGCGTCGCGGCCATCCCAGCGCTGGATGGTGTGGCTGATCACCGAACTCAGCTCGTGACCGTAGCTGGTCACCAGGTAGGCGGCGGCATCCGAGGTGGTCGCGTCGATGCGCGCGGCCAGCGCGTCGTCCTCGCGCAGGGACTCGCCGAGCTTCTCGACCGCCTCGGCCGCGCGCCGGCGCAGCGCCGAATCGGGGTTGTCGAGCGCGGACTCGAGACTGACCCGCACGCTGCCCCACAGCGACACCACGGCGTCCTCGAGCTGGCGATGCGTCAGCAGCCGGCCCTTGAGCGACTCGAAGCGGGCCTGGACGGCCGGGTCGTGCTGCAGGTCGTTCGCGATGCGCAACAGCAGATTGTCGAAGCTGCGCCGGGTGGGGTGCCCGGGATCCTCCAGCACCCGCGACACCCAGTCCAGCGCCTGCCAGTACAACGCCGACACGATGCGCTGGTTGACGAAGTTCGGCGCCCACGACGGGGCGCGGTCGTGCAGCATCGCGGTGAACTGGGTGGGGTGCTTGGCGAGCCAGGTGCGGGTCTCGCGCAGGATCAGGTCGACGAACCCCTGGTGGGCGCGATCGGCGACGATCCCCTCCAGCAATGCTCCGCCGACGGACGCCAGCGGTTCGCGGTCCAGGCGCGGCAGCAGCACGTCACGGGCCAAGGATCGGACATCGTCGTCGGACACCCGGCCCAGCAGCGCGCGGCCGATCCGGACGCCCTCATCGACGACCCGGCGGGCATGATCCTCCTGGCGTAGCCAGCCGCCCAACCGGCGCCCGAGCCGGGCGTCGGTGATGCGTTCGCGGACGACGTCCTCGGTGAGGAAGTTGTCGGCGAAGAACGATTGCAGCGAGCCGGCGAGTTCGTCCTTCTTGCGCGGGATGATCGCGGTGTGCGGGATCGGGATGCCGAGCGGATGCCGGAACAGCGCGGTGACCGCGAACCAGTCGGCCAGCGCACCCACCATCGCGGCCTCCGCCATGGTGTTGACGTAGCCCCACACGCCGGAATGATCCAGGCGGAGCGTGGCCAGATAGATGACGGCGGCGGCGCCCAGCAAGCCGAGCGCGACCGCCTTCATCCGCCGCAGGCGCTGCAGCCGGCGCTGGTCGGCGGGGGAGAGCGACATCACATCCACCCCTCCAGCATTCCACGCGAGGTGCGCTGATCCGGGGTTCCGCCTCGGCGTTCGGCCCCGGAAAAGCCCCGTCCGGGGCGTGCGTGGTCTTCTGCAGGTATGCGGGAGCGCGCCGGCGTGGCACAGTTAATACTTGTGTCTTCAACCATCGTGTTCGTTCATGCCCACCCCGACGACGAGGCGTCCGCCACGTCGGGAACGATGACCCGTGCCTCACAGCTGGGCCACCGCGTCGTCTGCGTGTACGCCACCGGCGGCGACCACGGCACCGCCCCCGACGACCTGGGCGAGCGTTCGCTGGCCGACCTGCGCCGTGAGGAGGCCGAGGCGTCCGCTGTGGTCACCGGCACGCAACGGCTGGTCTGGCTCGGCTACTCCGACTCCGGCATGTACGGCTGGGAGCAGAACGATGCCCCCGATGCGCTGTGGCAGGCCGACGTGGCGGTCGCCGGGCGCGCGCTCGCCGACGTGCTGGACGCCGAGAACGCCGACGTCGTGGTGGGCTACGACTGGCACGGCGGCTACGGCCATCCCGACCACATCATGGTGCACCGGATCACCCGCTATGCCGTCGAGGTGGCGGCGCGGCGTCCGCGCTACCTGGAGACGACGATGAACCGTGACCGGATGCGGTCGTTGTACGCGCTCGCGGTCGAGGCCGGCATGATGAGCGCCGACCAGGTGTGGGACATCGACGCCCCGATGGATGACGGCAACCCGATGGGCACGCCGGAATCCGATCTGCACTGGGACGTCGACATCGCGCCGTTCATCGAAGCCAAGCGGGCTGCGCTGGCCTGTCACGCGAGCCAGCCGGACGCCGCGGGCATGCTGCAGATGCCTCCGGCGGCGTTCGCGATCGCCTTCGGCCACGAGTTCTACCGCGAGCCGGCCCGCGCCCCCGGCATGGTCGCGGGTTGGCCGTTCTGATCACAGGTCTAGCGACGTCCCCCTCTTGCACGTTGACGGTGACGGCCATGAAGCCATGACGCCTACGACGTTGCTAATCTCCCGCCTATGGGTCGGCTGATGCGACGATGGGGAGTCGGCGGGATCCTCCTTGCCTGTCTCGGGATAGCGGGTTGCGGTAGCGGTCCAGTTCACGCTGTGGGTACCTGCCTGAAGTCCGGAGACGGCGGTGGGTTTCCGTGGCTGGCGAGTCGGGTGTCGTGCGATGCCGTTCATCATTTCGAGGTCTTTGCTACCTGGCGCCCGGAGGACCCAGAATCTGGCGATGTCGACGATCGCGTGCGAGAACATTGCCGAACGGCGTTTGCAGGTTATGTGGGTGTCGATCGAACGGAGTCGAGTCTCGCCATCGTGACCTGGCTGGCCAGCTACCGTGACCTAGATCACACCGACGGCTCAGCGCTCTGCCTGCTCTATCAACCTGGCGTCGGCGATTCGTTTGATACTCCCGCTCCCAAGCCGATGACGGGCACAGCCAAGGACAGCCGACGCTGATCCGAAATGGCCCCCCTGGTTGAGCGCAGCCAGCCCCTCGGCGGACCGGCGGCCGGGTGACCGGCGGCCGGGTGGTCACTCCTCGTGGGTGACGAGGGTGAAGCCGGTCGGGGTGGGCTCGAGCCGGACCACCCAGGAGGTGTGCGCGATATCCGGATCGATCATCCAGACGGCCTCGGCCAGGGTGAAGGCGGCCATCACGATGCCGTGCCGGGCCACGTCCTCGGGAGCGGCCTGGGGCTGTCGTTGCCGGGGCTTGCCCCGGCGATCCAGCACCGGGCCGGGCGGGCGCGTGCCGAAATCCGCGGTGGCGTCTTCGGAGTGTAGGTCGAGCGTCACCATCATCGGCAGCGGACGCCCCTGATCGCTGGTCACCGCGAATCGGACGCCGCGGCGGCCGACCGGTTCGGTCGCGACGCCCCAGTCGTCCCGGAGCGAGGCAACGATCGCGGTCAGCGCAGTCATGGGGACATTCCAGCACGCGATGCATGCCGAGACGAGAGCAAATCACTGCACTCGATTGCGGGCGGGCCCGGAAAACATCAGTGGGACTGCTGTTTTCCGGAGCCCGAACTGAACGAGTGCAGTGATTTGTCGCCCCGCTACGTCCAAGGTGCGCAGTTCACCTCGGGGAACGCAAGGATCGTGGCGTCCTTGGTGACCAGCGTGAAGCCGCCCAGTTGAGATTGAGCCACCAGCATTCTGTCGAACGGGTCCCGGTGGGCCCACGGCATGGAGCCGGCACGGGCCATCGCCTCGGCGGTCAGCGGCAACTCGGCGGCCATCATGGCCTCCACGAGTTCGTCCCATCGTGCGAGGATGCTGGCGGCCGAGGGGAGGCGGCCGAGGCGCACCAACTGGACGATTTCGTAAACGCTCGCGGGTGACACGTGCAGGTGTTCCGCACGGGCGAGCGCGGAACGCAGTTTGCGCGGGATCCGCTTGGGCTCGGTCGCCATCCATACGATGACGTGAGTGTCGAGCAGATAGGCGGTCATGCTGACCGGGCCCCCATGAGCGGGTCGTCGATGTGCCCGTCCTCCCAATCGCGGAGGTCGGTCTCGTTCATGGGCATCAGGAGTTCTGCGACGTCGATCGGGGGAATGCCGGGGAGCAGCGGCGCGTCGAACGACCGGACGCGTGGGGCCACTGGCTCGAGGCGGGCGATCACGGTTCCGGCCCGCGCGATGACGACCTCTTCGCCGGCTTCCACACGATGAAGGAGTTCGGAGAGGCGAGTCTTGGCCTCTTGCACGTTCACGGTCACGGCCATGAAGCCATGATGCCTTGGTCTGGTCGAGTTGACCAGACCAAGACGCGTAGCGTCGCTCGAGAGGGCCAACTCAGTGCCGCGCTTGGCATCAGGCCTGGTTCAGAGGTCCGTCGGCTACCGCGACCTCGCCGGCCGCGAGCGGTTCGGGTGGGGTGCCGGCGACGATGAGGTCTGCGCGCTCCCAGGGGCGGTCCTCGGCGAGGTAGGCGCGCTCGGCGTTCCACCATTCGTGCCAGAAGGCGATGGTTTCGTCGCGATCGCCGTTGACGCCACAAGCGAGGTCGCGCTCGATGCCGCGCCGCTCGGCCTCGACGTGATCGGACTGCACCCAGATGGTCGCATCGAGGAAAGCGGACGCCGAGTCGTGCGCCGCTCCGACGCCCTCGATCACCACGACCGGGGCAGATGCCGGCACGACGATCGCCCCGTCGCGGCCGTGCGCGGGCCAGGCGGGCGGGGTGAACCAGACGTCCTCTCCGCGGCGCAGCGGGGCGAGGATGTCTTCGCGCAGCAGGTGGAACCAGTCGAACAACGGCTCGTTCCAGGCCAGGTCGTCGGTGTGCACGACGACGAGTCCCGGCACGAATGTGGCGAACCTAGCGGCGAGGGTCGACTTGCCCGAGGCGCCGCGCCCGTCCACGGCCACGATCAGCGGCGAACGATCAGACGCCCGATCGCGGATGCTCTGCCAGAGTTCCTCGACCAGGATGGCCCGCCAAACCGCGACGGCGGGTTCCTCAGGGAGCAGCTTCATGAGTACGAGCCTCTCATCCCGGGTGAGCGCGTGATGGTGCGTAGGCGAGTCAGGACCGGCTCAGCCGGCCAGGAGCCCGAGCCTCACCAGGTCGTCGCGCAGCGTGCCGGCACTGGTGAACAGGTGGGTGGGCATGCCGACGCGGGCGGCGGCGTCGAGATTGTGCTGGGTGTCGTCGACCATCAAGGTCTCGGATGCCTCGAGCCCGAACCGGTCGAGGGCGAGCCGGAAGATGGCCTCATCGGGTTTGGCCAGGCCGACCTCGCCGGAGACGATCAGCCCGTCGAGGCGGTCGATCACCGGTGCTCCGGCGCGGGCGACGGAGAAGTTCTCCGCCGACCAGTTCGACAGCCCGTAGCTGGGAACGCCCGCGGCCAGGAGTTCGTCGATCACCGCGGTCGTGCCGGGAATCTCGCCGGTCACCGTGAGCGGGAAGCGTTCGCCGTAGTAGAGCCGGGCCAGTTCGGCGAACTCGGGAAGCTCCGCCTCGATCCGCGCGACGGCGTCGACGAGCGGCAGCCCGGCATCGGTCGCGGCGTTGATCGCCCAGTACTCCTGGCTGGCCAGAAACGCGTCCACGACCTCGTCGGGCAGAGCGCCACGGACGGCACGCCCGGCGTCCCAGTCGACGATCACCTTGGCCACATCGAAGATGACGGCTTTCATCGCCGGCCCTCCGCGAAGGTCTCGGCGTCGGGAACATTGCGGCGCAGTTCGTCGAGCCACACGGTGGCCGAGGCGTCGGTCGGCATCCGCCAGTCGCCGCGCGGCGACAGCGAGCCGCCGCGCACCACCTTGGGACCGTTGGGCAGCGCGGAGCGTTTGAACTGGGCGAAGCCGAAGAAGCGGCCGCAGAACACCTCGAGCCAGCGCTTGATGGTGGCCAGGTCGTAGGAAACTCGCTTGTCGTCCGGGAAACCCTCGGGCCAGGCGCCGGGCGCGGCGTCCGACCAGGCGTGCCAGGCCAGGAAGGCGATCTTCGACGGCGGCATGCCGTGGCGCAGCACGTGGAAGAGGGTGAAGTCCTGCAGGTTGTAGGGCCCGATGGACGCCTCGGTCGACTGCGGCTTCTCGCCCGGTTTGGTGGGCACCAATTCGGGGGTGATCTCGGTGTCGAGGATGGACGCCAGCACCGCACCGGCGGTCGCGCCGAAGTGGCCGTCGGTGATCACCCAGCGGATCAGGTGCTGCATCAGGGTCTTGGGCACACCGCCGTTGACGTTGTAGTGGCTCATCTGGTCGCCGACGCCGTAGGTGCACCAGCCCAGCGCCAGCTCGGACAGGTCGCCGGTGCCCAGCACGATGCCGCCGCGCTGGTTCGCGATCCGGAACAGGTAGTCGGTGCGCATGCCGGCCTGCACGTTCTCGAAGGTCACGTCGTAGACCGGCTCGCCCTCGGCGAACGGATGGCCGATGCCCTCCAGCATCGCCCGGCAGGCCGGGATGATGTCGAGGGTCTCGAAGGTGACGCCCAGAGCCTCGGCGAGCGCGACCGCGTTGTTACGGGTGTGATCCGATGTCGCGAAGCCCGGCATGGTGAAGGCCAGGATGTCGGTGCGCGGGCGCCCCATCCGGTCCATCGCCTGGGCGGCGACCAGCAGCGCGTGCGTCGAATCCAGCCCGCCCGAGACGCCGATGACGACCTTCGGGTTGCCGATCGAGCGCAGCCGCTGTTCCAGCCCGGCGACCTGGATGTTGTAGGCCTCGTAACAGTCCTGCGCCAACCGGGCGGGGTCGGCGGGCACGAACGGGAAGCGGGCCAGCGGACGCCGCAGGCCCAGGTCGCCGGCCGGATGCCCCAGCTCGAACGACACCGTCCGGTATTCGGCGACCCGGGCGGCGTGCGCGCGGCGGTTGTCGTCGAAGGTGCCTTGGCGCAGCCGCTCCGAGCGCAGCGTGGCCACGTCCACGTCGGCGATGCTGGCGCGCGGGCCGGCCGGGAACCGCTCCGATTCGGCGAGCAGCGTTCCGTTCTCGTAGATCATCGTCTGGCCGTCCCAGGCCAGGTCGGTGCTGGACTCGCCCTCACCGCCGGCCGCGTAGAGATAGGCGGACAGATAGCGCGATGAACTCGAGGCGCACAGCAGATGCCGGTCGACCGCCTTGGCGACGGTGATCGGTGAGCCGGACAGGTTCGCGATCACGGTCGCGCCCGCCAGCGCGGCCTCGGCGGCCGGCGGAACGGGCACCCACATGTCTTCGCAGATCTCCACGGCGAGCACCAGCCCGGGCGTGTCGGACGCCTCGAAGAGCAGATCGGCGCCGAAGGGGGCCTCCTGCCCGGCGACGGCGATCTCGCCGGTGACATCGGCCCCCGACCCGATCTGGCGGGCCTCGTAGAACTCCCGGTAGGTCGGCAGGTAGACCTTCGGCACCACGCCCAGAACCCGCCCGCGATGCAGGACGACCGCGCAGTTGTAGACGCGATGCAGCGACCGCAACGGTGCCCCGACCACCAGCACCGCCCCGATCTCGGCCGACGCGGCGGCCAACTCGGCGAGCGCGGCGTCGGTGGCGTCCAGCACCGAATCCTGCAGCACCAGGTCTTCGATCGAGTAGCCGACCACGCACATCTCGGGGAACACGATCACCCGGACGCCCTCGGCGTCCAGCGCGCGCGCCTGATCGGCGATCGCGGCCACATTGTGCTGCGGATCGACCAGTTTCAGCGGAAACGTGGACGCGGCGACGCGGACGAACCCGTGATCGTAGAGGTTGCGGAAGTCCATGGCCTCAGCATGTCACGGGTGGCTGACAGTCGAGTTCTGCATCAAAGTAAGGACGCCGTCGCGGGCCAGTTCGCGTGCGGCCGACACCGCACCCAGGGCCACGATCTCGCCGCCGAGCGGCGACGCGATCAGGGTGGGGGCGGGCAGGTCGAGGTGTTCGGCGACGACGGCGTTCGCCTGCTCGACCAGCTGGTCCAGCCCGGCGGCCACCGCGCCGGAGACGATGATCTTCTCGGGGTTGTAGAAGCTGCCGATCACCCCGGAGATGCGCGCCAGCATGGTTGCCGCCCGGGCCACCACCTCGCCCATCAGCGGATCGCCGGCGGCCGCGAGCGCGACGACGCGTTCGGCCGTGATCGCGCGGCGCGGCAGATCGGTGAGCGGATGCGTGGCGGGCATCCGTCCCGAATCGCGGGCTTCGTTGGCCCAGACCTCCAGCCGTTCCCCGACGCCGGAGGAGCGGGACACCCCCTCGATGTGATTGAACGCGATGGTCTCGCCTGCACCGCCGTGCGCGCCGCGCAACAGGTGACCGTCGACGACCACGCCCATGCCGAAGCGCAGCCCGGCCAGCAGGGCGACGTAGTTGTCGCATCCTTGCGCGGCGCCGACGGCGCCCTCGGCGACCGCGGCCAGTGAGGCGTCATTGGCCACCCGCACCAGCGGCACCGAGCGCCGCAGCATGCCGAGCAGGTCGGGGTTGGAACGGCGCCAGAACCCCTGGCGATGGTCGGGGGAGCGGCCTTGGTCGTCGACCGGAGCAGGCACACCGACGCAGGCGGCCAGCACGGGCGGACGATCGTCGGCGTCGCCGACGGCGTTCACCGTCTCGCGCACGACCGTGTCGATCAGCGCGCGCCGTTCGTCCCAGTCGTCGCCCGGATCGGCGTCCACGGTCGCCTGGTGCCGGGGCACACCGCGCAGATCGGTGACCATGGTGGTGACGTGGGAGCGCCCGGCGTCCACGCCGACGACCAGTCCCGCGCTGCCATCGAGTTCGAAGCGGCGTGCGGGGCGTCCCTTGCTGTAGGCGCCGACGGCCCGCGCGTTGGGCAACTCGCGGATCAGGCCGAGATCGATGAGCGCGTCGATGGCCTCGATCGCTGTCGATCGGGTGAGGCCGACGCCGGCCATCGCGTCGCTGCTGGTGAAGGCGCCGGCGTCCCAGGCGAAGCGCAAGGCGGCTTCCAGGCTCGCTCGTGCGGGCGTCCTGGTGGCTTTGGCAATCCTGGGCAAGTGACTTGACCTCCGTTGGCGTCACGTTGGATCATAGAGCGTCAACTTGATTTGAGAGCAAAATCTAGTTAACGAATCAAATAACGGGTGCACCAGCGTGGGTGCGGCCCGGATGAAAGGACACAAAAGTGCCTCAGACTCGACGCCGAGTTGCTCGAATAGCAGCCGCCGTCCTCACTGTCGTCGCGGTTGGTCTTGGCGCGACCGGGTGCGGAGCGACCAGCGGCAAGCAGACCATCAAGTTCGCCTTCAGCAAGCGTGAGGCGATCGACCACATGAACCAGGTGGTGGCCGACTACAACAAGTCGCAGAACAAGGTCGAGGTCGTCATGGACACCTCGGGTGTGGATGTCACCTCCGCGAGCTTCGTCCGTGGCAACCCGCCCGACATCGCGCTGGCGAACCACAACATGGAGGTGTCGCGCTTCGTCGAACGCTGCACGCTCACCGACCTTTCCAAGACCAAGGCCGCGCAGCGGATCAACCCCGATCTGACCCCGCTCGTCGACCAGTACGGCGTGTGCGAGGGCCGCACCAGCGCGCTGCCGTACTCGGTGATGGCCGCCTCGGTCATCTACAACAAGGGCATCTTTGCCCAACACAACATCGAGGTGCCCAAGACCTGGAGCGAACTGATCAAGGCCGCCGACAAGCTCAAGGCGGCGGGCGTCGATCCCTTCTACGCGACCTTCATGGACCCGTGGACGATCGGCCAGGGCTGGTTCGACTACACCATCGGCGGCTCGATCGACGTCAAGGACTTCTTCGACAAGCTGAAGGCCGAGAAGGACCAAGTCGGGCCCAACTCCGCGGTGTCCTTCCAGAAGGACTTCCTGGAGCCGATGACGAAGATGCGCCAGCTCACCGACAAGTACGTGAACGGGGACGCCGGCAGCCGGCTCTACGGTGACGGCAACCTGGCGTTCTCCCAGGGCAAGGCCGCGATGTACCTGCAGGGCCCGTGGGCGTTCAGTGAGATCGCCAAGAGCGCGCCGGCCGATCTGGAACTGGGCACCTTCCCGCTGCCGATGACCGAGGATCCGGCCGACCTGAAGATCCGCGTCAACATGGACCTCGCGATCTGGATTCCCGAGAAGGGCAAGAACCACGAGGCGGCGCTCGACTTCCTCGAGTACCTCTACACGCCTGAGGTGATCGACGCCTACAACGCCTCGCAGCTCGGCTTCGCGCCCACCACGGACGCCCGGCAGAACGACGATCCGCGCGTGGCCGGCATGAAGACCTACTACGAGGAGGGCAAGATCTACCAGGGCCCGTCGGTGCTGGTGCACAAGTCGATTCCGGTCTTCAACTACGGCCAGGCGATGGTCTTCGGCGCTGATCCCAAGACCACCCTGGCGACCCTCGACGCGGACTGGGCGCGACTCGCCTTCCGCCAGAAGTGACACGGAACAAAGGAGTCCCATCCATGTCTTCGACCACAGCCGGCCAGACACAGGCCGTGCGTCATCGGCGCCGTCGCGTCGAACCGCTCTACTGGTGGTTCCTGGTGCCCAGCCTGATCCTGTTCACGGGCGCCATCACCATCCCCGGTGCTGTCGGCATCTTCTTCAGCTTCACCGACTCGATCGGCGTCGGTGACTGGAAGTTCGTCGGCCTGACCAACTACATGGCGTTGTTCAGCGATCCCGCCGTGCTGCAGAGCTACCTGTTCACCTTCGGCTTCGCCTTCGCGACCGTGATCGTGGTGAACGTGATCTCGTTCCTGCTCGCGGTACTGCTCACCTCGCGCATCCGGATCAAGACGGCGCTGCGCACGATCTTCGTGATCCCCATGGTGATCTCGGGCATCATCATCGCCTACGTCTTCCAGTTCCTGTTCAACCACACGTTGCCCGGCATCGGGCAGGCGCTCGGCATCGAGGTGCTGTCCACGTCCATCCTGTCCAACCCGAACATCGCCTGGGTCGCGATCGTCATCGTGACGGCCTGGCAGTCCGTTCCGGGCACGCTGCTCATCTACATCGCGGGCCTGCTCGCGGTGCCGGGCGACGTGTACGAGGCCGCCGACATCGACGGTGCCTCCAAGAGCCGGCAGCTGATGCGCATCACGCTTCCGCTGGTCTTCGGCTACGTGGTGATCAACATGATCCTGGGCCTGAAGAACTTCCTCGGCGCCTACGACATCATCAAGGGCTTGACGGACGGCGGTCCGGGTACCGCCACCCGAAGCATCTCGATGACCATCATCGGCGGCTTCAACGGTGGCGACTACGCCTACCAGATGGCCAACGCCACGGTCTTCTTCATCATCACGATCATCATCTCGCTGTTGCAGCTGCGGCTGACGCAAGGAAGGAGCCTGTAATGGCCGCGACCCCCATCCCTGCGGCGTCCGCACCGCAGAAGATCCGGATGAAGCCGGAGCGCGTGAACTGGGCGGGCACGATCATCCTGATCCTGGCCTCGCTGACTGTCCTCATCCCGCTGTACGTGACGGTCTCGATGGCGTTCAAGTCGGGTGCGCAGGCGGTCAACGGTGAAGCGTTCGCGATCCCGAACCCGTTCAGCATCGAGGGCTTCGAGAAGGCCTGGGCGCTGACGAACTTCCCGGTCGGCGCGGGCGTGTCGATCCTCGTCACGGCCGGCACCGTGGTGGGCACGATCGTCTTGGCGGCGTTCGCCTCCTACGCGATCGTGCGCAACTGGGACCACAAGTTCTTCCGGTACTCGTTCTTCTACCTGCTCGCGGCCATGTTCATCCCGTTCCCGGTGGTGGCGTTGCCGCAGATCCAGCTGACCGGCCTGGTCGGCCTGGCCAACCCGGGTGGTGTGGTCATCCTGGCCACGATGTTCCAGCTGAGCTTCAGCGTGCTGTTGTTCACCGCCTTCCTGCGGTCGATCCCCTACGAGTTGGAGGAGAGCGCCCGCATTGACGGCGCGACCACCTGGCAGACGTTCTCGCAGCTGATCTTCCCGCTGCTGGCCCCGATGAGCGCCACCGTCGGCATCTTCGCGTTCCTGTACGCCTGGAACGACTTCATGATGCCGTCGCTGATCATTGCGGAAGCCACGCAGCAGACGCTGCCCGTGCGCCAGAACATCTTCCAGTCGCAGTTCAGCAACAACTATCATGTGTCGTTCGCGTCCTACCTGATGGCTATGGCTCCGGCCGTCATCGCCTACCTGTTCACGCAGCGTTGGGTGATGGAAGGCGTCACCCAGGGTGCCGTGAAGGGCTGATCCAACCCATTTCGAGAAGGCGGTGGCGCTGACGTCAGGTCGGCGCCACCGTCTTCTCATCTCCGCTTGTCTCGAACCAACCCTAGAAAGGGACTCCTCTTGTCCTCTTCCGCACCATCCCGTCCGGCCGCCGCCACCGCCGAATGGTGGCGCCAGGCGGTCGTCTACCAGATCTACCCGCGCAGCTTCGCCGACAGCAACGGCGACGGCCTCGGCGACCTGCCCGGCATCCTGTCTCGGGTCGACTATCTCGCCGGACTGGGCGTGGACGCCGTCTGGCTCAGCCCGTTCTACCCCTCGGCGCTGGCTGACGGCGGCTACGACGTGGCCGACTACCGCGACGTCGACCCGCGTCTGGGCACCCTTGCCGACTTCGATGCCCTGACCCAAGCCCTGCATGCCCGCGGCATCAAGGTCGTGGTCGACATCGTCCCGAACCACACCTCTGACCTGCACGTGTGGTTCCAGGAGGCACTCCAGGCGGGCCGCGGTTCGGCCGCGCGCGAGCGGTACATCTTCCGCGAGGGCCGCGGCGAGGACGGCTCCGAGCCGCCCACCGACTGGGTCTCCACCTTCGGCGGACCCGCCTGGGAACGGGTCGCCGACGGCCAGTGGTACTTCCACCACTTCGCCCGGGAACAACCCGACCTGAACTGGGACAACCGCGAGGTGCACGAGGAATTCCTCACCACGCTGCGGTTCTGGGCCGACCGGGGCGTCGACGGCTTCCGCATCGATGTGGCCCACCTGCTCACCAAGGACCTGAGCGAGCCGCTGCCGTCCAAGGCGGAACTGTCGGCAATGCCGATCGACGGACGCCACCCGCTGTTCGACCGCGACGAGGTGCAGGAGATCTACGCCGAGTGGCGCGCGCTGTTCAACGAGTACGACCCGCCGCGGACGGCCGTCGCCGAGGCCTGGGTGCACCCCGACCGGGTGCCCCGGTACGCCCACCCCGACAGCCTCGGCCAGGCGTTCAACTTCGACCTGCTGCTGGCCGACTTCGACGCGGACATGTTCCGCCAGGTGATCGACCACAACCTCGACCTGGCCTCCCGCTCCGGCTCGTCCACGACCTGGGTGCTGTCCAACCACGACGTGGTGCGGCATGCCACCCGTTACGGGCTTCCCCCGGTCGGCACCTTGGCCGACGCCGCTGAACGCGTCGACGGCGAGCCTGAGGAGCGCGCGGGAGCTGCCTGGCTGCTCAGCCGCGGCGCCTCCCCGGAGCTGGACCGTGAGGGCGGAATCTGCCGGGCGCGCGCCGCCACGCTGCTGCTGCTCGGCCTGCCAGGGTCGGCCTACCTCTACCAGGGCGAGGAACTCGGCCTGCATGAGGTCGCCGAAATCGCCGACGACCAGCGCCAGGATCCGACCTTCTTCCGCACCGAGGGGGCCGAGATCGGACGCGACGGCTGCCGGGTTCCGCTGCCCTGGACGGCCGAGGGGCCGTCGTTGGGGTTCGGGTCCGCGGCCCCGCACCTGCCGCAGCCCGCGTGGTTCGCGGCGTCCGCCGTCGAGGTGGAGTCGGACGATCCGGCGTCCACGCTCACCCTGTACCGCCAGGCCCTACACCTGCGCCGCGAACTGCAGTGCGGCGAGGAGTTGGCCTGGGAGCAGACCGGACGTGACGACGTGCTGAGCTTCCGGCGTCCCAACGGCTGGCGGGTGGTGACCAATTTCGGCACCCAGCCCTACCCGCTGCCCGCGGGGGAGGTGCTGATCGCCAGCGGCCCGGTCGGCAACGGCATCCTGCCGGCTCAGACCACCGTCTGGCTGGCGCCCCAGGCGAGCTGAGGCTCCGATGCAACCCGGGACGCCCGGTGGGTGGTCATCGATTGCTCGCCGGGCGTTCCTGCCTCTTGATCCGGTTGGCGGACGCGATCAGCCAGATCGCCACGCAGGGCAGGATCGCCAGGATCAGGACCATCACGAGCATCCCGGTCTCCTCGGTGTGCTCGGGCAGCAGCGGGCCCAGTGAGGCCCCGCCGGCGTCCGGCCAGGTTTGAGCGGGGGAGGACTGCACGGTGGGCGTAGCGAACGGGACGAATCCGGCGAACACGACCCCTGGTGCCGCGAGCGTGCCGATCACCTTGTGGTGGACCCGCCAGGTGCGTGAGGCGGCCAGCATCACCACGCCGATGATCCAGCCGATCACCGGGACCACGAACCCGCCCACGGTGACCGCCAGTGCCGTGAGGATCGTGTACCAGTCGGCGTCGTGCTGGCGCGGAGGGGGCGCGTAGAAGGACGAGGGAGCGGGAGTCGTGGAGGCCGGCCAGGACGGCGGGGCGCTGGGCCGCGCTTCGGCACGCGCCTCGGCGGTCACCTCTTCGGGGCTGCCGATCTCCCGGATCCGGGCGCGGGTCTCGTCCTCGCCGAGCCCGTCGAGTTCCTCGGCGAGCCCGGTGATCAGCGCGTCCGCCACCTCGGCATCGACTCCGGTCAGCAGGGTGCGGACGCGGTCGAGATAGGCGTAGGCCTCACCGGTGAGGCGTGCGTGGGTCGGCATGGCTAGCGTCCCTTCTCGGATGGGGTGATCGCCACGGATGGCGTGATCGGCTCGGGTGGCGTGATCAGGCGGGTGACAGCGGGAACGAACTGCTCCCATTGCTGCCGGAACGCGTCCAGCGCGTCGCGTCCGCTGGCGGTCAACTCGTAGTAGCGGCGAGACCGGCCCTCGTCGGAGAGCCGGTCGAAGCTGGTGACCAGCCCGGCCTTCTTCAGCCGGGTCAGGACCGGGTAGAGGGTGCCGATGCCGCCGATGATCCGGCCGGAGTCGATGAGAACCTGGGCGAGTTCCCAGCCGTACATCGGACGCCGGCTGAGCAGGCCGAGGATGCAGGACTCCACCACGCCGCGGCGCAGCTGGGAGCCGACCTCGTCCGTCATCATGCCGCACATTATATCGTGTGGCGCAAGATATGATGACGCGCGTGCGTATTCGCTCACCGGGCACCTCGCTGGTGGGTGTCGCGCGCCGGGGAACGTCCTGGTTTGACCGCTTCGGGCGGGGGCCGTATTCTTGATCCCCGGTGCCCGTGCGGGCCGGCGGTTTTCCGTTGGCTCCGGCGCCGACCGAATGGGGCGTACCGCGTCCGTGTTCGGCCAAGACGACGACAATTCGTAGGAAAGCAGGTCAGGCGTGTACGCGATCGTGCGCAGCGGCGGACGCCAGCACAAGGTGGCTGTCGGGGATGTCCTCACCGTCGACCGGATCACCGACGTTGAGGTTGGCTCGACCGTCAATCTCACCCCCCTGATGCTGGTGGACGGCGACGCCATCACCACCGACGCGGGCAAGCT
Organism: Propioniciclava sp.; assembly: GCF_047602245.1. Taxonomy (GTDB): domain Bacteria; phylum Actinomycetota; class Actinomycetes; order Propionibacteriales; family Propionibacteriaceae; genus Propioniciclava. The sequence continues at coordinate 620,033 of NZ_JASGHT010000001.1, read as the reverse complement.
GGAGAAGGTGTCCGTGACGGCCGAGATCGTGGCCGAACACAAGGGCCCGAAGATCCGCATCCTCAAGTACAAGAACAAGACCGGGTACAAGAAGCGCCAGGGCCACCGCCAGCGTTACACCCGCGTCAAGATCACCGGCATCGAGAGCTGAGGGAGATCCAGACATGGCACACAAGAAGGGCGCATCCAGCTCCCGTAACGGTCGCGACTCCAACGCGCAGCGCCTCGGCGTGAAGCGCTTCGGCGGTCAGGTCGTCAACGCCGGCGAGATCCTGGTCCGCCAGCGCGGCACTCACTTCCACCCCGGCGAGAACGTCGGCCGTGGCAAGGACGACACGCTGTTCGCGCTGCAGCCTGGCACTGTCGAGTTCGGCACCCGCCGTGGCCGCAAGGTCGTGAACATCGCGCTGGCCGAGGCCTGAGCCACACCCAGCACAGACGAAACGAGGGCGGTCCCGGTCGGGGCCGCCCTCGTCGTGTGTCCGCGAGGGATGACGCTCACAGCAGGCTGGCGGCGTAGATCGCGCCCAGCGTGCCGGCCTGGTTCCCGTTGCGGCAGGCGCGCACGTCGGGGGCGTAGCCCTGGACGAGGAACGGGTAGTCGGCGATCTTGTCCTGCAGGCGGGTGCGGACGCGGGCGACGAAGCCCTCGTACTCGCTGAGCCCGCCGCCGATCAGGATGCGCTCGGGGTCGAGCACGGCCAGCAGGCTGACGAACAGGGTGGAGAGGTGGTCGAGGAACTCCTCGACACTTGCCGAGGCGACCGCGTCCCCGGCCTCGGCACGGCGCAGGATCTCCCAGGTGTCGGTGAACCACTGTGAGGGCTCCCTGAGTCCCTGCGCCTGGCTGTAGATCCGGCTCAACCCGAAGACGGCACCACACCAGTAGGCCGTGCCCTGAGGTACCGCGTCGCCGGGCAGGGTGGGGCCCATCGGCGCCATCGACAGCTCGCCGGCCGCACCACGGAACCCGCGATAGAGCTTGCCGTCGGCGAAGATCGCCCCGCCGACGCCAGTGCCCAGGGTCACGCAGACGAAATGGTCGCTGTCGGCGCCCTCGCCGACCCAGCGCTCGGCGAGCCCGGCGGCGTGGGCGTCGTTGACGACCGCCACCGGCAGCCCGGTCAGCGCCTCCACCTCGTCCTTGACGTTGCGCCCGGCCAGGCCGGTGATCGCGCCCGGGGTGACCAGCTGCCCGGCGGGGGAGACGATGCCGGGGATGCTGATGCCGACCCGGGTCGCGTCCGGCTCGGTGCGGATGATCGTGGCGATCTTCTCGATCACGCCGTCGGGATTCTCGCGCTCGGTGGGAATGCGTTCGAAGGTGCTGATGGCGCCGGAGGCGTCCGCGCGACCCCACTTGATGAATGATCCGCCGACGTCGATCCCCACGATGGTGTGCACGGGTGGTCCTTCTTCGCTCGTGGCGCGCCTCGCCGCGCGCCTGAGGCGGATCCTAGCGAGGACGCGCTCGCCATGACCGGTGATGGGTAGGGTCGTGATATGGCTCGACTCGATGCGTGGTTGTGGGCGGTGCGGCTCTACAAGACGCGCTCCAACGCGACCGCCGGCGTCCGGGGCGGGCATGTGCGCGTCAACGACAAGGTGGCCAAGGCCGCGCAGATCGTGGTGACCGGCGACCTGATCCGGGTGCGCCGCGAGGGCGAGGAGCGGGTCGTCGAGGTGCTCGATCCGAACCTGGTCAAGCGGGTCGGCGCCGCCGTCGCGCAACAGGCCTATCTCGACAAGACCCCGCCCAAACCTGAGCCGGTGGCCGGGATGGGTGGCAAGGTCGCGGTCCGGGACCGGGGTGCGGGCCGTCCGACCAAGAAGGAGCGCCGCGACATGGACGCCTTCCGCGGCCGCCGGGGCTGAGCGCGGGCACACACGGCCAGATCGCTGCCCAGGGGCGAGCCAGGCGATCAGAGACAGGCCGCCGGGGAACGGTGGCCGTTCAGACTCGGGCCGTGGCCTCGGCGGCGAGCCGAGGCTCGGTGGACGGAGTGCGGTGACGCAGGGTCAGCACGGCGACGGCAACCGAGGCCACCACCAGCCCGGCGGCGCTGAGATAGCCGGTTCCGGGCGGGGCGTCCCAGTTGGCGCTGTTCCAGGCGCTCATCACCGCGTAATCCATCCCGATCCGGAGGAAGCTGAAGGCGGTCACGGCCGCCAGCACGATCAACAAGCGCGGCCCGCTGCGGCGCTCGCCGGGCCAGCCGGACCACAGGAATGCCAGTGCGGCGAGCGCGGTCACATCGACCGCCCCGAGGGTGAGCTGTTCGAGTGGTCCGTCGCTGCCTTCGCGCGGAGCCGGGTGCAGGCTGACCCAGGCCAGCCAGATCAGGGCGGCGCCGAACGCCACGCCGGCCAACTGCGATGAGCCGCTCCACTGAGCCGCGGCGAGCGCCGCGATCAGCCAGGCTGCCGCGGCCAGCACCATCGACGCCGAGGCGAGGATGTACGTCGCGGGGACGAACGGCTCCACGGCGTGCGCCAACGGGTAGGGCAGGCCCGCGTCCATCCGGACCAGGCAGGCGTCGGTGAAGCCGGCGGCCCCAGGCATCATCTGGCCCGCGCAGGGCAGCCACCACAGGTAGGTTGCCGATCCGGCGGCAAGGCCGGAGGCGAACAGCAGTGCAGCCGACAGTAGCCAGGGCCAGCGTCGTTCCTTCATGGCCTGACCCTACTGTGCGCCCGCACCCGTGTCACAGCGGGATGTGCTCAGCTGCGAGGGGCCTGATTGATCAGCCGGAGCAGGCGTGCCAGCGTCGGACTGTCGTTGTCGCGCCGCCAGATGGCCACGGTCTGGACCGTGTCGGGCGCGCAGTCGGCGATCGGGGTCAGCCGGATGCCGGGGGCGCTGATGTAACGCGCTGACGCGGGCACCAGCGCGACGCCGAGCCCGGAGGAGACCACGGCCAGCGCGCTGGTCACCTGGGTCACCTGCTGGACGTAGTGCGGGGTCAGGTCGTGGGCGATGAAGGCGGCGATCACCACGTCGTGCAGGTAGTGCGCCAGCGACGGCGAATAGGTGACCACGGGCTGGGTGGCGATCTCGGCGAGGCGGGGGGCGCGTCCCAGCTGGGCGAGCGGGTGCGCGTCGTGGGTGGCGAGCATCAGCGACTCGGCATGAACCTTGCGGGTAGCCAGCACCTCGGTCGCCTGGACGCCGCGGGCGAAGCCGACATCGACGTCGCCGGCGGTCACGCTCTCCACCTGCTGGCGGGTCACTGCCTCGATCAGCCGCAACTGAACCCCCGGCATGGCCGAGGTCACCGAACGCAGCAGCCCGGCCAGCAGGGTGAAGGCGACCACCGCGGTGAAGCTGATCGTCAGCGTCCCGGACTCGCCGAGCGCGGCGCCGGCCGCGACCCGCTGAGCGCCGGACGCACGCTCCAGAATGGCGCGCGCCTCGCCCAGGAGGGCTCGGCCGGCCGGGGTCAGCCGGGCGCCGGTGGCGCCGCGGTCGAACAACACCACGCCGAGGGAACGCTCCAGTTTCTGGATGTGCCGCGACAGCGGTGGCTGGGTGATGCTGAGCCGCTGCGCGCCGCGCCGGAAGCTGCCTTCCTCGGCGACCGCGACGAATCCTTGGAGTTCGGTCAGCGTGAACATGGGCGCCTCCGGTCGGGATCGACAGTGATACCTAAGAAGCATTGAACCATGCCCTGGTCGTGCTGGACAGCTTTCACCAACGGCCGCATGCTTGAGGTGTTCCTCCGGATCAGGCGCCGCGGCGACGATGCTCGGCTCCTCCGGTAGTCAGGGAAGGAATGAAGACGATGAAGTCTCACCGAACACCGCGGCGCCTCGCCGCAGCACTGCTGGCCGGCGTGACCGCCCTCTCCCTCGCCGCCTGCGGCGTCCAGGGTGGCGGGGCCGCCAAGACCGAAACAGATTTCCCCACCAAACCGATCGAGTTCACGCTGCCCTCCAGCGCGGGCGGTTCGACCGACCTGATCGGCCGCGCCGTCGCCAAGGCGCTGGAGAAGCCGCTCGGCCAGCCCATCCCGGTCGTCAACAAGGCCGGCGCCAACGGCGCCGTCGGCGGCAAGGAAGTCCTGGGCAGCCGTGCCGACGGCTACAAGATGGTGATGCTGTTCAAGAGCCTGATGGCCATCACCCCGCTGGCCGTGGACGACGCCAACCCGATCGTCTTCGACCAGATGAAGGTGGTCGGCGGCCTCACCGTCGAGGACTACGTGCTGGTGGTCAACACCGCCAAGCACCCCGACGGTGACCTGGCCGCGCTGCTCGGCCAGGAAGGGCTCGCCTACGGGACGGCCGGCACCGGCACCGGCGGCCAGCTCTCCCAGGCGCTGCTGCTGGCCAAGAACGGCGTCAAGTACAAGGACGTGCCGTTCCAGGGCGGTGCGCCCGCGGTGACCGCGCTGCTCGGCGAGCAGGTGGACGCCATCACGGTGCAGATCGCCGAGGCGATGCCGCACATCAAATCCGGTGCCTTCCGGCCGATCGCCACCTTCGGCGAGAAGCGCTCGGAGTTCCTGCCGGAGGTTCCCACCGCCAAGGAGTCCGGCCACGACATCGTCGTCGACCAGAAGCGCTTCATCGCCTACCCGAAGGACACCGACGCCGCGATCGTGACCAAGGTCGCGAACTCGCTCACCGAGGCCTTCAAGGATCCCGAGTACGACGCGTTCCTGAAGTCGAACTTCATCTCGCGCTGGGAAGTCCCCGGCAGCGAGGTCGTCTCCGACATCTCGCAGGCGAAGGACACCTTCGCCCGTGTGGTGCAGGAGAACGGGATCAGTCTGAAGGGCTGAGGATATGACCCCCACACCCGACGGCGGGCTCCCTCCGGAGCCCGCCCCGCGGACCGCCGACGTCGGCGCCCATCTCAGTGGCATCGATCTGGCCGTCACCCAGGAGGCGCTCGAATTCGAGGACACCCCCGAGGACGGCGGTGTCGCCCTCAACCTGGTCGCCGCCGGCTTCCTCGGTGTGATCGGGGCGTTCTTCCTGATCGTCGGCCGCACCCTCACCCTGGGCACGCCGGAGAACCCGGGCCCGCAGATGTGGCCGCTGATCCTGAGCGTCTTCTGCCTGGTCGTCGCCGCCATCCTCGCGGTGCGTGCGCGTCACGGCCAGGGCACTGAGAAGTTCACCTCCGGCGTCCGCTACGTCGTGCTCGGCGGCGTCTCGCTGTTCGCCTACGGGTTCATCGAGACGCTCGGCTTCGAGGTTCCCACCCTGATCGTGATGGTGCTGTGGCTGAAGTTCATCGGCAAGGAGAGCTGGCTCTCCACGGTGGCCTACACCCTCGGCGTGATCGCCGCGGTCTACCTGATCTTCATCGTCGGACTGCGGGTCACCATCCCGCACCTGCTTCCGGTCTAGGAGCCCCACCATGGATCTCTTCCTGCAAGGGTTCGCTGTGGCGCTCCAGCCGCACAACCTGCTGTTCTGCTTCCTGGGCGTCACCGTCGGCATGCTGATCGGCGTCCTGCCCGGCCTGGGCTCGGCCGCCACCATCTCGATCCTGCTGCCGGTCACCTACACCGTGCACCCGACCACCGCGGTGATCATGCTCGCGGGCATCTTCTACGGCGCCCAGTACGGCGGCACGGTGACGTCGGTGCTGCTGCGCCTGCCCGGTGAGGCGTCCGCGGTCGTCACCGCCATTGACGGTTACCGGATGGCCCGCCAGGGACGTGCCGGCTCGGCGCTGGGCATCGCGGCCATCGGCTCCTTCATCGGCGGCACCGTCTCGATCATCGGCCTCACCCTGGTCGCGCCGAGCGTGGCCGGCTTCGCGCTACGGTTCGGCCCACCCGAGTACGCCGCGCTCGCCCTGCTCGGCATCCTGCTGGTGGCCAACCTCGGCTCGGGCAGCCCGCTGAAGAACATCGGCGCCGCCGCGCTGGGCCTGCTGCTGGCCACCGTCGGCCGCGACCCGCTGATGGGGTCGAGCCGGTTCACCTTCGGCAGCGACGCGCTGGCCGACGGGTTCGACTTCGTCATCATCGCGATGGGCCTGTTCGGCATCGGTGAGTTGCTCTACAACCTGGAGAGCCGCGACAAGCCGGCCCCGCCGATGCCGAAGTTCAAGCGGGCGCTGCCCACCTGGGCCGACTTCCTGCAGTCGCGGATGGCGATCGTGCGCGGCTCGGTGCTCGGCTTCTTCCTCGGCATCCTGCCCGGCGGCGGCGCCACCATGTCGTCGCTGGTCAGCTACGCCGTCGAGAAGCGCTCCGCCAAGGATCCCTCGCGGTTCGGCAACGGCGCCATTGAAGGCGTCGCCGGTCCCGAGACCGCCAACAACGCGGCGGCCACCAGCTCCTTCATCCCGCTGCTGACCCTGGGCATCCCGGCCAACGCCACCATGGCGGTGCTGTTCGGCGCGCTGATGCTGCAGGGCATCACGCCCGGACCGCGCCTGATGGGCGAGCACCCGGACATCTTCTGGGGCGTGATCAACTCGATGTACGTGGGCAACATCTTCCTGCTGATCCTGTCCATCCCGATGATCGGCGTCTTCGTGAAGATCCTGAAGGTGCGCCCGGCGATCCTGGCCGGCCTGACCGTCATCATCGCCATGGTCGGCGTCTACACGGTCCGGTTCAGCGCCTTCGACCTGCTGGTCGTGGTCGGCTTCGGCGTCCTGGGCTACCTGATGAACAAGCTCGGCTTCGCGCCGGCGCCGCTGGTGCTGGCCTTCGTGCTCGGGCAGCTGTTGGAGACGTCCTTCCGCCAGGCGCTGCGCATGTTCGACGGCGACGCGCTCGGCTTCGTGCAGCGCCCGATCTCGGGCACGATCATCGCGCTGATCGTGATCTCGCTGGTCGTGCCGCCGCTGTGGAACCGATTCCAGTCCCAGCGCGTCAAGGAGGCGCTCCATGCCTGAACCCCGCGGGTTGACCATCGACCGGATCGAGATCGTCCCGGTCGCCTTCCACGACCCGCCGCTGCTGAACGTGATCGGCGTCCACGAGCCGTACGCGCTGCGCGGCATCGTGATCCTGCACACCGACGCCGGGCTGGGCCTGGGCGAGACCTACGGCGACTCGGCGCACCTGGCGCGGCTGCGCCGGGTGGCCGACGCCCTGGCCGGGACCGACGCCTTCGACACCAACCGGGTCCGGGCGATCACCGCCCGCGTCCTGGGCGAGGACACCGGCCAGGCCGGCGCCGGCATGTCGGGGATGGTGATGACCTCCAGCACCCTGGACCGGGTCTTCGCCCCCTTCGAGGTGGCCTGCCTGGATGCCCAGGGCAAGGCACTCGGGTTGTCGGTGGCGCAGCTGCTCGGCGGCGCCGTCCGCGACCAGGTGCCCTACGGCGGCTACCTGTTCTACAAGTGGGCCGGGCATCCGGGCGCCGAACCGGACGCCTACGGCGAGGCGCTCACGCCTGAGGGCATCGTCGAACAGGCCCGCCGGATGGAGCAGGCCTACGGCTTCACCGGCTGGAAGCTCAAGGGCGGCGTGTTCGGGCCCGAGCAGGAGGTCGCGGCCATCCACGCGCTGCGCGAGGCGTTCCCGGACGCCCCGCTGCGGATCGACCCCAACGGTGCCTGGACGGTGCAGACCTCGGTCAGGGTCGCCCACGAACTGGACGGCGTCCTGGAATACCTCGAGGACCCGACCCCGGGCATCGAGGCGATGGCCGAGGTGGCCGGGCGGGTGAGCATGCCGCTGGCCACCAACCAGGCCATCGTCAGCTTCGCCGACCTGGTGCCCGGCATCGCCGCGCGGGCGTCCGGGGTGATCCTCGGCGACCTGCACTTCTGGGGCGGCCTGCGCCGCTCCGCGGTGCTGGCGGGCATCTGCGAGACCTGGGGACTGGGGCTGTCGATGCACAGCAACAGCCACCTGGGCATCTCGCTGGCGGCGATGACCCACCTCGGCGCGGCCACCCCGCAGCTCAGCTACGCCCTGGACACGCACTGGCCGTGGAAGCGCGCCGATGAGGACGTCGTCGCCCACGACCTGCGGTTCCGCGGCGGCGCCATCACGGTGCCGACCACGCCCGGGCTCGGCGTCGAACTCGACCGCGACGCCCTGGAACGGCAGCACCGGCTGTACCGGGACTGCGGCCAGACCGAGCGCAACGACACGGCGTACATGCGCCGCACCCACCCCACATTCGACCCCAGCATTCCCCGCTGGTGATTCGGAGGAGAACCATGTTCCAACCCACGGGCGTCTTCCCCGCCCTGGTCACACCGCTCACCGAGGACGGCCGCGTCGACGAGCCCAAACTGCGGGCGGTGATCGACCACCTGATCGCGGCCGGCGTCGACGGCCTGTTCGCGCTCGGCAGTGCCGGCGAGATCTACGGGCTCAGTGCGGCGTCCAAGCGCCAACTGCTGGAGGTGACCGTCGAGCAGGTCGCCGGCCGGGTGCAGATCTGGTGCGGGGCGAGCGAGATCACCACCCCCGACTGCCTGGAGGTGGTGCGGATGGCGCACCAGGTGGGCGGTGTGGACGCCTTCTCGGTGCTCACCCCTTACTTCATGACGCCGTCGCAGAGCGAACTCGTCGCGCATTTCACCCAGATCGCGGCCAGCACCGACCTGCCGGTGCTGCTGTACGCCAACCCGGGGCGCACCAAGGTGCCGATCGCGGTGCCCACCGTGGTCGAGCTGGCGGCGGTGCCGAACATCGTCGGGGTCAAGGACTCCACCGGCGACATGGCGCTCACCCAGCGCTACATCACCGAGACCCCCGACGACTTCGCGGTGATCGTCGGCAACGACGCGGTGATCCTGCCCGGGCTCTTCCTGGGCGCCAGCGGCATCATCGCCTCCACGGCGAACGCCGTCCCGGATCTGGTGGTGGCGCTCTACCGCGCCTACCTCGCCGGGGACCACACCAGGGCCCGTGCCTTGCAGGCGCTGCTCGGCGAGGTCCGGTCGCTGCTGGTCAACACCGGCACCTTCCCGATCGTGATCAAGGAGGCGATGCGGCTGCGCGGGGTGGACGCCGGCTACTGCCTGGCCCCCGCCCGCGAGATCCCGCCGGCCAGCGCCGCCGCATTGCCCGGACTCATCGAGCGCCTCGACGCGGCGCTCGCCTGACCCCTCATCCCCACACCACCACAACAGGAGCATTGACATGAAGATCGGATTCATCGGACTCGGCATCATGGGCCTTCCCATGGCGAAGAACCTCGTGGGCGCCGGCCACGACCTGGTCGTGCTGGACCGCTCACCGCAGCGCGAGCAGGAACTGCTCGACCTGGGTGCCACCCGCGCCGCCAGCGCCGCCGAGGTCGCCGCCCAGGTGGAACTGGTGCTTACCATGGTTCCCGACTCGCCGCAGGTGCGCGAGGTCGCCCTGGGTGAGGGCGGCATCATCGAGGGTGCGCGCCCGGGCCTGCTGTACGCCGACATGTCCTCGATCGCGCCGGCCACCTCCCGCGAGGTGGAGGCCGCCCTGGCCGCCCAGGGTGTCTCGATGCTGGACGCCCCCGTCTCGGGTGGCGAGCCGAAGGCGATCGACGGCACCTTGTCGTTCATGGTCGGCGGCGACGCGGAGACCTTCGCCGTGGTCGAGCCGGTGCTGGCCGCGATGGGTTCCTCGGTGGTGCTGGTCGGCCCGATCGGCGCCGGCAACATCACCAAGCTCGCCAACCAGGTCGTGGTGGCGCTCAATATCGCCGCCGTGTCGGAGGCGTTGGTGCTCGCCCAGAAGGCGGGCGTCGACCCCGAGGCGGTCTACCGGGCCATCCGCGGCGGCCTGGCCGGGTCGACGGTGATGGACGCCAAGGCGCCGATGATGCTGCAGCGCCGCTTCGATCCCGGCTTCCGGATCAACCTGCACATCAAGGACCTGCGCAACGCGCTGGCCACCTCGCACGACGCGCAGGTGCCGCTGCCGCTGACCGCGGCCGTCTTCGAGATGATGATGAACCTGCAGGTGCAAGGCGTCGAGGCCGAGGACCACAGCGCGCTGGTGAAGTTCTACGAGGCGCTGGCCGGCGTCGAGGTGCGCGCGGGCGGGACCCCGGAACAGGACGAGTCGTGACCGCGCCGCGCGTCGTCAAGCTGAGCGTTCATGCCGTCGCCGGGCGCGACTGCATGGAGCTCAACCTGTCCGGGGCGCACGGGCCCTACTTCACCCGCACCATCGTGGTGATCGAGGACTCCGACGGGCGCGTCGGCCTCGGCGAGGTGCCGGGTGGGGAGAAGATCGTCCAGACGGTGGCCGATGCCACCGAGCTGGTGGTCGGGCAGCCGGTGGCGCGCTACCGCAGCATCCTCGCCTCGGTGCATGCCGCCTTCGCCGACCGGGACGCCGGCGGGCGCGGCCTGCAGACCTTCGACCTGCGCACCACCGTCCACGCGGTGACCGCGATCGAGTCGGCGCTGCTCGACCTGCACGGCCAGTATCTGGGCGTCCCGGTCGCCGAACTGCTCGGTGGCGGGCAGCAGCGCACCTCGGTGCGGGCGCTCGGCTACCTGTTCTTCGTCGGCGATCCGGACAAGACGGACCTGGACTACGTGCGCGAGCCTGACTCCGAGGTGGACTGGTACCGGATCCGGCACGAGGAGGCGCTGACGCCGGAGGCGATCGTCCGGTTCGCCGAAGCCACCCACGCTCGCTACGGATTCTGCGACTTCAAGCTCAAGGGCGGCGTGCTGGCCGGGGCCGAGGAGATGCGCGCGATCCTGGCGCTGAAACAGCGGTTCCCCGACGCACGGATCACCCTGGACCCCAACGGCGCCTGGTCGCTGGCCGAGGCCATCGAACTGTGCCGCGACAAGGTGGGTGTGCTGACCTATGCCGAAGACCCGTGCGGCGCCGAGGGAGGCTTCTCCGGGCGCGAGGTGCTCGCCGAGTTCCGCCGGGCCACCGGGTTGCCCACCGCGACCAATATGGTGGCCACCGACTGGCGCGAGATGACCCACGCGCTGGCCTTGCAGTCGGTGACCATCCCGCTGGCCGATCCGCATTTCTGGACCATGCAGGGCTCGGTGCGTGTCGCCCAGCTGTGCCACGACCTGGGCCTGACCTGGGGATGCCATTCCAACAACCACTTCGACATCTCGCTGGCGATGGTGGCGCACTGCGGTGCGGCGGCGCCGGGGGAGTACAACGCCCTCGACACGCACTGGATCTGGCAGGAAGGCCTGGAACGGCTCACCGTGGCACCCCCGCAGATCGTCGGCGGCGAGATCGCGGTGCCGAACGAGGTGCCGGGGCTGGGCATCACCCTCGACCCCGACCGGCTGGCCGAGGCCGAGGAGCTGTACCGGGAGAAGGTGGCCGGCAGCGGGGCCCGCGACGACGCCGCCGGGATGCAATTCCTGATTCCCGGCTGGACGTTCGACAACAAACGCCCCTGCCTGGTGCGTTGAGGTGTAGGAATCAGATCAAGGACCGAAAGGAAAGATCGATGCGTGTCGTCTGTGCCCCGGACTCGTTCAAGCATTCCCTGAGTGCCGCGCAGGCGGCCGCGGCGATGGCGCGCGGCGTCCGGGAGGCTCACCCGGACGCCGAAGCGGTCGAGGTGCCGCTATCGGACGGCGGTGAGGGCTTCACCGACGCCATCGCGGACGCCCTGGGCGCCCGGATCGTCGAGGTCGGCGTGCTGGACGCCCTCGGCCGTCCGGCGACCGGACGCCTCGCGCTCGCCGGCGACCTGGCCGCCTTCGAGGTGGCCACCGCCGTCGGGCTGGAGATGATCGCCGACGACGAGCGCGCCATCATGGCCGCCGACACCCGTGGAGTGGGCCAGCTGATCCTGGCCGCCCTGGACGCCGGCGCCCGGCGCTTCGTGATCGGGCTCGGCGGCTCGGCCACCAACGACGGCGGGGCCGGCATGCTGTCGGTGCTCGGCGTCCGGTTCCTGGATGCGGCCGGCGAACCCGTGGCGACCACGCCCTCGGGATTGGAAGGCGTGGTGCGGGTGGACGCTTCGGGCCTGGACGCCCGCCTGGCCGGCGCGCAGGTGCGGGTCGCCTGCGACGTGGACAACCCGCTGCTCGGTGTCCGCGGCGCCTCGGCGATCTTCGGGCCGCAGAAGGGCGCCACCCCCGATCTGGTGCCGCACTTGGACGGCATCCTGGCCCGGCTGGTCGAGGTGACCGGCACCGGTGCGGTCGCCGAGACCCCGGGGGCCGGCGCCGCCGGTGGCCTCGGCTGGGCGATGCTCGCCTACCTGGGCGCTCAACTGGTGCCCGGCATCCGGCTGGTCTGCGACACCGTCGGCCTGGCCGCGACGGTCGCGGGCGCCGACCTGGTGCTGTCGGGTGAGGGATCGATCGACTCCCAGACCCTGTTCGGGCAAGACGCCCGCGGGCGTGGCCGAGGTGGCGCGCGCCCACGGCGTCCCGGTGGTGCTGTTCGGCGGGCATGTCGCCCCGGACGCCGGCGCGCTGCTGGACCAGGGCGTCCGGGACATCGTGTGCATCACCCCGGAGGGAACGCCGCTGGCCCAGGCGCTGGCTCAGGCGTCCGGCAACCTGCAGACGGCGGTCGCGAGCTACCTGGCCTGAGCGCTGCCCACCGTTGCCGGTGCGGCGGGCGGCGAGCGCGTGAGCGGTAGAATCCGTCGTCATGGCCATTCCCTCCTTTGTTGATCGCGCCACCCTCCGTGTCAGTGGCGGCAACGGGGGGCACGGCTGCGCCTCGGTGCACCGCGAGAAGTTCAAGCCGCTCGGCGGCCCCGACGGCGGCAACGGCGGCCACGGCGGCTCGGTGATCCTGCGCGTCGATCCCGGGCTCACCACCCTGGTCGACTACCACCGCCAGTCGCAGCGGCGCGCCACCAACGGCCAGCCGGGCGAGGGCGACCACAAGGCGGGCGCCAACGGTGCCGACGTCGTGCTGGCCGTGCCGGAAGGCACCGTCGTCTCCGATGCCGACACCGGGCAGATCATCGCCGACCTGATCGGCGAGGGCACCGAGGTGATCGTCGCCGCCGGCGGACGCGGCGGGCTCGGCAATGCGGCGCTGGCGACCTCGGCCCGCAAGGCGCCCGGCTTCGCCCTGCTGGGCGAGGAGGGCGAGCAGCGCACCATCGTGCTCGAACTCAAGGTGCTCGCCGACGTCGGCCTGGTCGGCTTCCCGAGCGCAGGCAAGTCCTCGCTGATCGCCGCGATCAGCCGGGCCCGGCCCAAGATCGCCGACTACCCGTTCACCACGCTGGTGCCCAACCTGGGCGTCGTGGTGGCCGGCGACACCACCTACACGGTTGCCGACGTGCCCGGCCTGATCGAGGGCGCCAGCGAGGGCCGCGGCCTGGGGCATGAGTTCCTGCGCCACATCGAGCGCTGCCTGGCCATCGTGCACGTCATCGACTGCGCCACCTACGAGCCCGGCCGCGACCCGGTCACCGACCTCGACATCATCGAGGGCGAACTCGCCGCCCACGGCGGTCTGGAGGACCGCCCCCGCCTGGTCGCGCTGAACAAGATCGACATCCCGGACGCCCGCGACCTGGCCGAACTCGTCACGCCCGACCTGCTCGAGCGGGGTTTGCGCGTGTTCCCGGTCTCGACCAAGTCGGGCGAAGGACTGCAGGCGCTCACCTTCGCGATGGCCGACCTGGTCCGCACCCGCCGGGCCGCCGTCCCGGCCGCACCCCCGCAGCGCGTGGTGATCCGGCCCGCGCCGGTCGCCGGCGGCCCCGAGTTCAGCATCCGCAAAATGGGCGACGGCGAGGGCGGCTTCGTGTGGCGCGTCGAAGGCGGCAAGCCCGAACGCTGGGTGCGCCAGACCGACTTCACCAACCCCGAGGCCGTCGGCTACCTCGCCGACCGGTTCACCCGGCTCGGCATCGAGGACGAACTGCTCCGCCTGGGCGCCCGTGCGGGCGACGCCGTCGCCATCGGCGCCGGCGACAACCCGGTCGTGTTCGACTTCGCGCCCCAGATCAACTCGGGGGCCGAGATCCTGGCCCGGCGCGGCGACGATGAGCGGCTGCACGGCGAGCGCGCCTCCGTCGCCCGGCGCCGGAAGCTCGACGCCGAATACCACGCGGCCCGCGCCGCCGCCGAAGGCCTCGACCTCGACCCCAAGCAGAGCTGGCGTGCCGCGTCCTTCGACGAGGAGGACGCGTGAGCGCAGCCATCCGGCGCGCGGTCGGCGAGGCCCAGCGGATCGTCGTCAAGATCGGCAGTTCGTCCATCACCGACCGGGCCGGCCGGATCGACATGGCGCAACTGATCGCGCTCACCGACGCGATCGCCGCGGCGCGGGCGTCCGGGCGTGAGGTGATCGTGGTCAGCTCGGGCGCGGTGGCCGCCGGCCTCGACCCGCTCGGGATGACCACCAAGCCGCGCGATCTCGCCACCCGGCAGGCGGCGGCGTCGGTGGGCCAGGGGCTGCTGCTGGCCCGGTACACCTCGCTGTTCGCGGCGCACGGGCTCACCGTCGGGCAGGTGTTGCTCACCGTCGAGGACGTCAGCCGGCAGAACTCCTACGCGAACGCGCAGCGCACCTTCCTGCGGCTGCTGGAGATGGGCGCGGTGCCGGTGGTCAACGAGAACGACACCGTGGCCACCAACGAACTGCGCTTCGGCGACAACGACCGGCTCGCCGCGCTCGTCGCGCACGTGGTCAGCGCGGATGCGCTGTTCCTGCTGTCCGATGTCGACGCGCTCTACACCGACCATCCCTCGCGACCCGGCGCCCGCAAGATCACCGATGTGCCCGAGGTGGAGGACCTGGTGGTCGACACCTCCCGCGGCGGCTCCGCGGTGGGCACCGGTGGCATGGCGACCAAGCTGGAGGCCGCCAAGATCGCCACCCACGCGGGCGTCACCACGGTGCTGGCCTCGGCGACCTCGGCGGCCGAAGCCCTGGCTGGTGACCCGGTGGGCACCCTCTTCCATCCTTCCGGGCGGCGGCGCTCGCGCAAGATGCTGTGGCTGGCCTACGCCTCACAGGTCCGCGGCGTGCTCAGGCTGGACGCCGGCGCGGTGCGCGCGGTGGTCGAGCGTGGGGCGTCCTTGCTGCCCGCGGGCGTGACCGGCTTCACCGGCGAGTTCCAGGCCGGAGACCCGGTGCGCCTGGATGGGCCCGACGGTGAGCTCGTCGGCCACGGCCTGGTCAACTACGACGCCGTCGACGTGCCCGCCATGCTCGGCCGCTCCACCCACGATCTGGTCGCCGAGCGCGGCGAGGGCTTCGACCGCGAGCTGGTGCACCGCGATTCGCTGATCCTGCGCAAGAAGTTCCGCTCCTGAGGTGGGCATCGTCCCGCACCGCCGGCGGATCAGCTCATCACTCGTCGTTCAGGTGCGTGAGAGCCGCGCGGATTCCGTCGGTCTTCATGGTGGTCAGAGCATGGAGGTAAGGCGCGGTCAGCGCCTCGTCGCCGGCTAGCTCGCCGAAGATGGCCTCGTTGGCCAGGAACGCCAGCGGATGCTCACCCTGGGAGCGTGCGAGCGGCACCAAGGTATCGGCCAGCGGATCCACCACCGGGTAGGTGCCGCCGGCCTCGTCGACGCCCTCGGCGTAGCGGGCCCAGCTCGCCAGCACGAACGCTCCGGCCTCCACCGGGCGTGTGGCGGCCAGATTCTCCCGCACCGCGGGCAGCAGGAACAGCGGAATCCGGTCGGACGTCTCGGCGCACAGCCGGGCGAGGGTGTCGCGGATCTCGGGGTTGGCGAAGCGCTCCAGCAGCGTGGCCCGGTACGCGTCGAGGTCGATGCCCGGCACGGGGCGCAGCGTCGGCGTCGCCTCGGCCATCCACCGCGTCAGCAGGGCCACGATGAGTGGGTCGGACGCCGCCTCGCTCGCGTAGACGTGGCCGCTCAGCCATCCGGAGTAGGCCAACGCCTGGTGCGAGGCGTTCAGCAGCCGGAGCTTCATCAGCTCGTACGGCTCGACATCGTCCACGAGCAGCACGCCGGCGTCCTCGAACGGCGGACGCCCCGCGCAGAAATGATCCTCCAGCGCCCACTGGGTGAACGGCTCGGCCATCACCGGCCAGCGGTCGGCGACGCCGAACCGCTCCCGGACGAGCGCGCGGTCCGCGTCGGTGGTGACCGGCGTGATCCGGTCGACCATCGAATTGGGGAACGTGACATGGGCGGCGATCCAGGCGGCCAGCTCGGGATCGCGCGCCTGCGCGTAGGCGAGGAAACTGCGGCGCGCGACGTCCCCGTTGGACTGGATGTTGTCGCACGACATCACGGTGAACGCCCCCGTGCCGGCGTCTCGCCGGCGGCGCAACGCCTCGACGACGTAGCCGAACACGGTCGTCGGTGTTCCCCCGGACGCCGCCGCGGCGAGGTCGGCTGCCACCTGCGGGTGGGCGAGGTCGAAGGCGCCGGTGACCTTGTCGATGTTATAGCCGCCCTCGGTCACGGTCAGGGACACGATCCGGGTGGACGCAGCGGCGAGGCGGGTGAGGACGGCCTCGGGGTCGTCCGGCGCGAACAGGTAGTCGGCGATCGAGGCGATGGTGCGCGCTTCGTGGTGGCCGTCGGGGTGCTTGAGGACGAGCGTGTAGCGGTAGTCCTGGGCCGCCAGGGCGTCCCGCATCGCGCGGTCGCCCGGCAGGACGCCGACGCCGCAGATCGCCCAGTCGAGCGCCTGCCCGGCGTTCATCAGCCGGTCCAGATACATCGCCTGATGCGACCGGTGGAAGTTCCCCACCCCGAAGTGGACGATGCCACACGTCAGCTGGTCGCGGCGATACCCCGGTTGTGCGACGGCGCTGTCCTCGTGCGGGGTGGAGGTGGTGTTCACAGCTTTTCCTCTCGATGGTTCGGCCAGCCTCAGTGTCGTGGTACCCCCGGCTGCGCGCTGGTGTTCGCAGACAGTTCGAAGACGGCGTGCCCGAGCGGTTCCACGTCGATGGCGCCGTCCTGGACGCTGGCCCCGGCTCCGAGGAGCAGGTGGGCGCTTCGTCCCTGGAGGAAGTCGAGCCGGACGTGAGCGGTCGTCGGTCGCGGATGGACCACCACCAGATGGCGGTCGCCGCGCAGGTAGACCAGCGGGTAGTCGGCGTTCAGCACGGTGCGCGGCGCGGAGGTCCGGAGCTCGGGAGTGTTCTTGCGCAGGGCGATCAGCGCGCGGACATGGTGGAGCAGCGAGCCGGAGCGTCGCTGTTGTTCGGCCACGGTGGGGCGTCCGGGGGAGGGGTCCTGCGGCAGGTAGAGCCGCCCGGGCTGGGAGGTCGAGAAGCCGGCGTTGGGGCGGGCGTCGTCCCACTGCATCGGGGTGCGGCAGCCGGCCCGGTCGTAGCCGGGGTTCCAGCGGCTGCCCTCGGTCTCGGGGGCGCCGGTGAGGAAGCGCATGCCGATCTCATCGCCGTAATAGATCGACGGAACGGTGCCCCAGGTGAGCAGGAAGGTGAAGGCGGCGGCCAGCTCTTGTTCGGTGCGTCCGTCGCCGGCCAGCCGGGTGAAGTCGTGGTCGGCGCTGGGCAGGACCACGAGCCGGCCGGGGCCCACCTCGTCGAGGCGGGCCTGCCACAGATCGAGGTAGCGGCGCAGCGCCGCGAGGCCGTCGGCCTCCTCGGCGTGCGGGTCGAAGTAGCACGGCTCGGCCTGGTCTTGCCAGGGCAGGACGCCGGCGGTGCCGTCGTTGAACAGTGCGCTGTGCTCGCGCTGGATGACCAGGGAGAAGTCGGCGTCGAAGCCGCCCCGGACGCCCGCGGTGGCGATCACGTTCTCGTCGCTCTCGGGCAGCAGCGCCGCGTCCGGGTAGTGCTCGTGCACCCACGCCGCGACGCGGCTCCACAGGGCGGTCGTCGCGCTCAGGTCGGGGTCGTCCTTGACCAGGGAGAAGGCCATGTCGACGCGGAACCCCGCGACGCCGCGGTCGAGCCAGAAAGCGATGATGTCTTTGAGTGCCTGCTCGTTGGCTTGTGGTCCTGCCTCGGTGGGCAGCTGCCGCCAGGGCTCGGACGGGTCCAGCCGCGCATAGCCGAAATTGAGCGCGGGCTGCTCGTCGAAGAAGTTCTTCAAGTACCAGCCGGGCCGCGACCCGGGCGAGGGGACGAACCCGGCGCCCGGCCGGGCCGACCAGATGTAGCGGTCGTCGCCGGGCGTGTTCGCGGAGTGCTGGAACCACGGGTGCTCAATCGAGGTGTGGCCGGCGACCAGATCGAGCAGGACGCGGATGCCGCGGTCCTTGGCCGCGCCGACGAGGGCGACCAGGTCGTCGTTGGTGCCGTACCGCGGGGCGATCCTCAGGTAGTCCGAGACGTCGTAGCCGGCGTCGCGGAACGGCGAGGCGAAGCACGGATTGAACCAGAGGGTGTCCACGCCGAGCCAGCTCAGGTAGTCGAGGTGCTCCATCACCCCGCGCAGATCGCCGATGCCGTCGCCGTTGGAGTCGGCGAACGACTGGGGATAGATCTCGTAGATGACACCGTCGGCCAGCCACGCCGGCGGCGTCGGTGCCTGAGCGGCGTGCAGAGACGAGGCGGTCGCGGGAGCGAGCCGTGGTGAGGCCGTGGACATGCGCGAGTTTCTTCCGGTAAATCGGGGCGGCGTCTGGTCATCGACGCGTGTCGACGAGCCGACGCTACCACGGAGTCGCGACCACGACCAAGGACTCCGCCGGGGCGACGGCCGGCGTGAGGGGACTCAGGGCGCGGTGGAAGAACTCGCGCGCACGGTGAGGAGGGGAGCGACCAACGCGTGCATCGCTGGTCCGGGCCGTTGGTCGATGAGGCCGACCAATCCGTCGACGGCGTACTCGGCGATGATCCCCACCGGCGGCGAGACGGTGGTCATCGGCGGCGACATCAGCTCGGCGGCGTCGTCGCCGAGGCTCAACGCGACCACCGAAAGGTCATCGGGGATGCGGACGCCGGCCAGCGCGCAGGCATGCGCCATCCCGGCGAGGGCGGCCTCGTTGAAGGCGATCACCGCACTCGGACGTGGGGTGAGGGCGAGATAGGCCTCGAAGGCCGCGTGCCCGGACGCCGCGGTGTTGTCGACCTCGACGAGATCGAGCCGGACGCCTCGTTCCCGAGCCGGTGCTTCGAGTGCCCGTCTCGTCCGGGCCATCGGGCCCTCGCCGCGGTCGAGCGGGCGGGTGGTCTGCCCCAGGAACAGCACCTGGTGATGGCCCAGGCCGGCCACATGGTCGATCGCGAGCCGCGCCATCGCGTCGTAGTCGTTGTCGACGAACGTCCGGGCGGCCGGGTCTTGGGGGCGTCCGATCATCGTGAACGGCGTGGAGGACGCCTCGAGCACCTCGATGCGCGGATCGTTCAGTCCCACCTCCATCAGGATCACCCCGTCCACCAGCCCCTGGCTCACCAGGCCGCGCAGGCCGTCCACATCGTCTGCGGCGCCGGTCCACAACAAGACGTGATAGCCGCGCAGGCGTGCCCGGGCGGACGTCTGTGAGACGTACTCGAACTCGGTGGCCGAATAGCCGCGGGTGCTGGAGGGGTAGTGGAGGGCGATGATGCCGCCCCTGGAACCGGCGAGTCCCCGCGCGAAGGCGTTCGGGGTGTAGTCGAGGTCGCGCATCGCCTGTTCGACCCGCTCGCGGGTCGCGTCGGAGATCTTGCGCCGCCCGCTGATGGCGTAGGACACGGTGCTGGACGACACTCCCGCCAGCCGTGCCACGTCGTCCCTGGTCGCCATCTTCCCCTTCCGTAGGCCGAGCATCCCGTCCGGCAAGCATAGGTGAGTCCCCTCGCCCGGGACTGCACGGAGCGCCGGAGCCGGGGTGCCGTTGTGAGGGGGGGAGGAATGCCCTTCTCGGGTGGGCCGGGGGCCGGGCATTCTGGGACGGTGATGTCGACGATCCCCTCGCTGCGCTGGGCGCGGCTGGCCACCGATGTGGTGCCCGCGTGGACGGAGTTGACCAATCTGCTCGCCGAGTACGACGACACCGGCGAGTTCTACGATGCCGAGGACCTGGCCGAGGAACTCGGCGAGCACGGCTTCGACCCTGAGCAGGACAGCTGGGCGGTCTGGGGTGGCGATCAGCTGGTCGCCTTCGGGACGATCTCGGTCGGGATGGCGCCCGACAACGAGGGGCGCATCCGGTGCACGCTGGGCGGCGGCGTCCGGCCCAGCCATCGCGGGCAGGGGATCGGGCGAGAGTTGCTGGCCCGGATGGAGCAGCGCTCCCGGGAACTCGCGTCGGCGCGGCACCCGGGCGTGCCGGCCTACTGGCGGCTCGACGGGGGCGATGAGGGGGCGTCGGTCCGTGCGCTGGCCGCTCGCCGGGGCTACGTGATCGTGCGCTACTTCTCCGAACTGGCGCGCTCCTTGCCGGGCGCGGATATCGCCTCGTTCGAGGAGGCCGGCGCAGGGGTGCGACTGGTCTGCCCTGACCCGGGGCAGGAGGAGGCGACCCGGCTCGCGCACAACGACGCCTGGCGTGACCACTGGGGTGCCGGCGCGCAGACGGCGGAGTCCTGGCATGACGTGTGGGCGGCACGCGCCGCCCGGGCCGGGCTGTCCACGCTGGCGCTGGACGCCGACGGCGCGGTGCTGTCCTACGTCCTCGCCGGGTCGTGGGTCGAGCGCGAGGTGTACGTGCCGCTGGTCGGGACGGTGCGCGCCGGACGCGGGCGCGGCCTGGCGGCCGCCTGCCTGGCGCGCACGGTCCGGCTGGCCGCCGAGTCCGGCGAGTTCGGCACGATCGTGCTGCATGTGGACTCCGACAGCCCGACCGGCGCTCACCGGTTGTATGAACGGCTCGGGTTCGTCCGCACGCGTGGCTACGCGGCCATGCAGCGCGACATCGATCCCGGCTAGGGTCGTTAGGATGACCGCATGACTTTCCACGATCAGGCGGTGGCTGCCCGCGAGGCCTCCCGGGTGCTCGCCACGGCGTCCCGCGCGACCAAGGACGCCGCACTCGCGGCGATGGCCGAGTCGCTGCTCGCCGAGACCGACGCCGTGTGCGCCGCCAATGCCGTCGACGTGGCGCGTGCCCAGGCGTCCGGCACCCCGGCCTCGATGATCGACCGGCTGCGCCTGGACGCCTCCCGCATCGCGGGCATGGCCGACGGCCTGGTGCAGCTGGCGGGCCTCGCCGACCCGGTCGGCGATGTGGTCCGCGGCTGGACCACCCCGGCGGGGGTGTCGATCCGGCAGGTGCGGGTGCCGTTCGGCGTGGTCGGCATCATCTACGAGGCGCGCCCGAACGTGACCGCCGACGCCGCCGGCATCGCGCTGAAGTCGGGCAACGCGGCGCTGCTGCGCGGCTCGAGCTCGGCGATCGACTCCAATCGCGCCGTGGTGGCGGCCCTGCGCACCGGGATCGTCGCCGCAGGCCTGCCCGCCGACGTGGTGCAGTTGGTCGAGGGCGGCCGCGAGGTGACCGCCGAGATGATGGCGGCCCGCGGCCTGGTCGATGTGCTCATCCCGCGCGGGGGAGCCGGGCTGATCAACGCGGTCGTCCAGGGCTCGGTGGTGCCGGTGATCGAGACGGGCACCGGCAACTGCCACCTGTTCGTCGACGCGAGCGCCGACCAGCAGGTCGCGCTCGACATCCTGATCAACGCCAAGACGCAGCGCCCGAGCGTGTGCAATGCGCTGGAGACGCTGCTGGTGCACGAGGCCGCCGCCGAGAGCTTCCTGCCGCGCGCGCTGGCCGCGCTCACCGACGCGGGGGTCACCGTGCACGGCACCCCGGCGGTCCAGGCGTTCTCCGACGCCGTCGTCCCGGCTGGTGAGGGGGAGTTCGACGGCGAATACCTCAGCCTCGATCTGGCCTGCGACGTGGTGCCGCACATGGACGCCGCGATCGCGCACATCCGCGCGCACTCGACCGGGCATTCGGAGACCATCGTCACCTCCGATCTGGCCGCCGCCGAGCGGTTCACCGCGGAAGTGGACGCCGCCGCCGTGCTGGTCAACGCGTCCAGCCGGTTCGTCGACGGTGGCGAGTTCGGCTTCGGCGCCGAGATCGGCATCTCGACCCAGAAGCTGCACGCCCGCGGCCCGATGGCGCTGCCCGAGATGACCTCGACGAAGTACATCGTGGTCGGCCAGGGGCAGACCCGCGGCTGAGGTGCGATAACAGGGTCACGGACGCCGCACGGCGAGGGGGCGCGCGTGGGCGTCCGGATTCGGTATGCTCCCGCGCATGACGACCCTGCTTGAGGCGGCCGCCCATCACGGCCCCGACACCACCGGTGCCATCGTCACGGGACTGGTGGTCTTCGCGCTGCTGCTGTCCCTGCTCGGCATCACCGTCGGCTTCGGTTCGGCTCGCCCGCATACCAAGTCCGAGCGCTCCTGAATGGCGCCTTCCCCCGCGGCGGCCACGCCGCCGCACGCACGCTGGCGCCTCGGCGTCATGGGCGGCACCTTCGACCCGATTCATCACGGCCACCTGGTGGCCGCCAGCGAGGTGGCCGCGCGCTTCGCGCTCGATGAGGTCGTCTTCGTGCCGACCGGAGTCCCGTGGCAGAAGGCGCACCGGCGGGTCTCCCCGGCCGAGGACCGCTACCTGATGACGGTGATCGCCACGGCGTCCAACCCGCGCTTCTCGGTGAGCCGGGTCGACATCGACCGCCCGGGCGATACCTACACCGTCGACACGCTGCGCGACCTGCACGGCCAGCGCGGACCCGACACCGACCTGTTCTTCATCACCGGTGCGGACGCCCTCAGCCAGATTCTCACCTGGCGCGGCGCGGAGGAACTGTTCGAGCTGGCGCACTTCATCGGGGTGTCCCGGCCCGGGGTGAAGCTGGAGGAGAAGGACATCTCGCACCTGCCGGCTGACAAGGTGACCTTGGTCGAGGTTCCGGCCCTGTCGATCAGTTCGACGGCCTGCCGCGAGCGCCGGACCGAAGGCCTGCCGATCTGGTACTTGGTGCCCGACGGTATTGTTCAATACATCACCAAGCGAGGGCTTTACCTGGAAAGCCCTCCGGACAAGGAGATTCATGGCGGCGACTGAGCACGCGATCGAGCTCACGCACCTGGCGGCCCAAGCGGCCGCCGACAAATTGGCCACCGATCTGGTGGCCTTCGACGTGTCGGAACGCCTGGCGTTGACCGATGTGTTCCTGATCGCGAGCGCCGCGAACGAGCGCCAGGTCGGGGCCGTCGTCGACGGCGTCGAAGAGGCCCTGTTCAAGGCGGGCACCAAGGCCCTGCGCCGCGAAGGCGGCGGCGAGAACCGCTGGGTGCTGATCGACTTCGGCGACCTCGTCGTGCACGTGCAGCACACCGAGGAGCGCCAGCTCTATTCGCTGGAGCGTCTGTGGCGTGACTGCCCGGCCGTCGAGTTGACCGTCGATGCCGCCTGAGATCCTGAACGCGGTGCCCCCGGCTCGCACCAAACTCGTGCTGGTCCGTCATGGCCAGACCGAGGCGAACCTGGAGGGCCGATTTCAGGGCCAGCAGGACGTCCCACTGAACAAGACCGGACGCCGGCAGGCGCATGTGGTCGCCGAACGGCTGGCCCGGATGGGCCCGGCGCGCGTGGTCAGCTCGGACTTGGACCGGGCCATGACGACCGCCGAGGCGATCGCGAAGGCGTGCGGTGTGGGGGTGGCCTGCGACCGGCGGCTGCGCGAGATCGACGTCGGCACCTGGCAGGGCCGCACCTCGGCCGAGGTCGCCGCCGCCCATCCCTGGTTCGAGGAAGCGCTGCGCCTGGGCCGTGACTTCCGCCGCTCCGAGACTGGCGAGACGGCCGAAGAGGCCGGCACCCGGGTGGCCGGGGTCTTGGAGGAACTGGCGCGGGTGCACCCGCTGGAGACCACCGTCGTCGTCGGCCACGGGCTGGCGCTCCGCGTCGGCCTGGCCCTGTTCCTGGGCATGGGCATCGAAGGATCCTTCTCGCTGTCGGGACTGTGGAACTGCTCCTGGACCGTCCTCGACCACAACGGACGCTGGCGGTTGCTGTCCTACAACAACGTGGTCCCCAATCACTCCGGCCCGACCGCCTCGGCGAGTTCGCGCTGATTCGCCGCTCCATCCTGAGAATACTGAGACGACCCGTGCTGTGCGGTGAGCCCGAGTTGGTAGTTTTGGCTACGTGAAAGCCGACATCGACGACTATCGCGACAGCCACCTGACCTGGTTTGCTGAGAACGAGGCGAACTGGGACGACCGGGCGGCGCTCCACGAGCGGTCGGGATACGGGATCGAGGAACTGGTCGCCGATCCGGCCCGGATCACCCCCGAACTCGCCCAGGACGTGGACCGGCTGGAGCCGATCGCGGGTGCCGATGTGATTCACCTGCAGTGCCATCTGGGCACCGACACGGTCGGCTTCGCCCGGCTGGGCGCGCGTCGGGTGGTTGGCGTCGACCTGTCCGGAGAGTCGCTGAGCCGGGCCCGGTCGATCGCCGAGCGGTGCGGCGTCCGGATCGGCTACGTGCAGGCCAACGTCTACGACGCGCGGCAGGCGGTCGAGGGCGACTTCGACATCGTCTACACCTCCCTCGGCGTGCTGTGCTGGCTGCCCGAGGTGGCCGGCTGGGCTCAGGTGGTGGCCTCCCTGCTCAAACCGGGCGGACGGTTCCTGATCCGCGACGATCACCCGATGTTCATGACGATCGGCGAGGACGTCCGCGACGGCCTGCGGATCGAACAGCCCTACTTCGAGCGGCCCGACCCGCTCACCTGGGTCGATGAGGGCAGCTACGTCGACGCCCCGGACGCCGCACCGGTGCAGCACGCACGTAATCACCAGTGGAACCACTCCCTCGGCGCGATCGTCACCGCGCTGCTCGACGCGGGCCTGCGCATCGACGCCCTCGAGGAGACCCCCTACGCGGCCTGGTGCGCCTGGCCGGACCTGATGGTCCGCGAGGGCGACCGCTGGCGGCTGCGGGAGGATCCCGACCGGCTGCCGCTGCAATTCATGATCGCCGCGCACCGCCCCCGCTGAATCCTCGCCGCGTCCGGCCCGTACGCGCCCGGCGTCGGCTCTATCGACTCCCGCGCTGCCAGATGCTACGCTTCGACGCGCGTCGATATCGACGCGCGTCGACGAGGACCGAGATCTCGCTCGACGCTTCTTGATCAAAGGAGAAGCAATGACGCTACCGGAGAGTGAAATCTCGGCCCAAGACCGGGCAAACGCGCAATTCGATCCAACGGACGCGCGCAAGCCGCTGATGAGCGGAGGTTCCATCCTGCTGATGAACCTCGGCTTCTTCGGCGTCAACTATGCGATGGGCCTGCAGCAGTCGGCGATCAACCCGCTGTTCAGCATCATCGGTGCGAATCCGGAAGAGCTTCCGCTGCTCAACATGGCCGGGCCGATCACCGGCCTGCTGATCCAGCCGGTCATCGGCGTGCTGAGCGACCGGACCTGGACGCGCTGGGGCCGGCGCAAGCCCTTCTTCGTCAGCGGTGTGCTGCTCGCCGCGCTCATGCTGTTCCTGTTCCCGTACGTGTCGGCGCTGTGGATGGCGGTCCTGCTGCTGTGGATGCTCGACATGGGCGCCAACACCGCGATGGAGCCGTACCGTGCGCTGATCGCCGACAAGCTCAGGCTGTCGCAACGTGCGCTCGGCTACCTGCTGCAGGCGATCCTGATCGGCGCCGGCACCGTCGTGGCGAACCTGTCGCTGTTCGTCTTCCAGCAGGTCATCGCGGGGGCCAACGACGCCGGCGTACCGAACTGGGTGCCCGCGACCTTCTGGGTGGGCGCGGTCTTCCTGCTGGCCAGCGTGGCCATCTCCGCGGCCAAGACCAAGGAGATCGAACCCCCGGCCGAGGAGATCGCCCGGCTCCGGGGGCTGCCCAAGAACCCGGTCGCGGTCTTCACCGAGATCGCGCACGCGGTGCGTGACATGCCCATCGGCATGCACAAGATCGGCATCGTGTACGCCTTCCAGTGGTACGCGCTGTTCATCTGGTGGCAGTTCGGCTCGCACATCGTGGGCACCTCGGCCTTCGGTCTGGACACCCGCATCCCGGGCTTCGCGCACACCAAGGCGTTCGGGGACGCGGCGGGCTGGACCGGTCTGCTGAACGGTTGGTACAACCTGGTGGCCGTGGTCGCGGCGCTGATCATGATCCCGCTGGCCCGGCGTTTCGGTGCCAAGTACGTGCATGCCGCCTGCCTCATCGTGGCCGGCGTGGGCATGTCGGTCTTCCCCTTCGTGCATGACCAGTACCTGATGTTCATCCCGATGATCGGTCTGGGCATCGGCTGGGCCAGCGTGTGCTCCCTGCCGTTCGTGATGGTGACCAGCATGGTGCCCGCGGTGCGCATCGGCGTCTACCTCGGCGTGCTCAACATGATGATCGTGGTGCCCCAGCTGGTCGAGACGATCACCTTCGGCTGGATCTACAAGTCGCTGTTGGCCTCCACCCCGGCGAATGCGGGCCTGATGGCCGGCATCCTGTTCGCCCTCGGCGGGCTCGCGTCGTTGTGGATCAACGCCCCGCGTGCCGACCAGGAGTCGTCGCTGGTTCCGCTCGGGTCTCCCCGTCGTCTCAGCTCGGTCTACAAGCAGGTGATCGTGGGCTCCGACGGCACCCCCGAGGCGCTCGCCGCCGTCGGCCACGCCGCGGGGATCGCCGCTGCCGCCCAGGCACGCCTGGTGGTGGTCACGGCTTACACGCCGGAGCCTTCCGACGAGATCGACCAGGCCGCACGGATTCTTCCGCCGGCCACCGAGGCCGATGTGGCGGATCCTGCCGATGTCGTGCACCAGCGCCTGCACGGACAGCGAGCGGCCCAGGCCGCGATGGACCGGACGATCGCGGTGCTCGGCGAGGACGGCGTCCAGATGGTCGATCAGCGTCTGGTCCAGGACGCGCCCGCCCGCGCGCTGCTGCGTGTGGCCGCGGACGATCCCACCAACCTGATCGTGCTCGGCAACCGCGGGATGCACGCGACCGAAGGCGACAAGCTGGGGTACATCTCCCGCCGCATCGTCACCGAAGCCGCCTGCAACGTGCTGATCGTGCAAGCGGGCAACGAGGTGGTCGCGGCCACCGCGGGCGCCTCGGCGGACTCGGCTTCGTGAACAGTCATAAGGAGAACACCATGAAGAAACTACTCGCCGGCACCGTCGCCGTGTTCATGGCACTCAGCCTCGCGGCGTGCGGCGCAGACAACTCCGACGGCAACCCGCCCAAGAACGGCACCGTCGCGCTGGTGGCCAAGGCCAACTGGGCCCAGTACTGGATGAAGGTCAAGGAGGGCGCGGACGCGGCGGGCAACACCCTGGGCGTCAACGTCAGCTTCACCGGTCCCGATACTGAATCCGAAGGTGCCCAGCAGCTCGAGCAGCTGACGTCGGCCATCAAGGCCAAGCCGCTCGGCATCGGATTCGCCCCGCAGGACAGCGCGCAGGCCGGTGCCGTTCGCCTGATGGACGAGGCCAAGGCGGCCGGCATCCCGGTGGTCGTGTTCGACACCCCGTTGACCACCTCCGAAGTGCCGCTGGGCACGGTGGCCTCCGACAACGAGGGCATGGGCGGCCAGTCCGCCGAGGAGCTCGTCAAGCTGATCGGCGGAAAGGGCAAGGTCGGCGTGCTGGCCCACGGTGAGGCCGGCACCGCTGCGGCCCGTCGTGACGGCTTCAAGGCGTGGATCGCCAAGAATGCGCCCGAGGTGCAGGTCGTCGACGTGCAGAACGGCGAGTCCGATCCGTCCACGTCGCGCGACAAGGCCGACGGAATCCTGACGGCACACCCGGATCTGGCCGGCTTCTTCGGCACCGACGATGACTCCGTCCTCGCCGCCGCCGAAGCGGTGGCCGCCCAGGGCCTGAAGACCGCCGTCGTCGGCATCGACTCCTCCCCGCAGGTGCTGACCCTGCTGAAGGAGGGCAAGATCCGCGGTGTCGTCGTGCAGAACCCCTACGGGATCGGCTACAAGACCGTCGAGATGCTGGTGGAGGCCTCGAAGGGCTCCAAGCCGGCTCAGGCCAACGTGGTCTCGGAGTCCATCTGGGTGACGCCGGCGAACGTCGACTCCAAGGACATCCGCAAGATCATCGGCTGACCTGTCCGAACAGGGCAGCTGGTTGACCAACGACCCGGCCCCGGGGGAAACGATCCTCCCGGGGCCGGGTCTTTCATGGGCTGAACCGGCGTCCGCGAGCGGGGAACATGCGAGGAGAATGGATCAAGTGAGTTCGCCCGACGTAATGCCTGCCCGTACCTCCCCGTCTCTCAGCCCGCGCCGCGGCCTGGTGGTGGCGGTTGTGTCGCTGCTGGGTGCAACGCTGTTCTGGGCCGGGAACTATGTGATCGGCGCCGGCGCGGTGACCAGCATCGATCCGCTGAGCCTGGTGTTCCTGCGCTGGGGCATCGCCGTGGTCCCGCTGCTGGTGATCGCGCATCTGGTCGAGCGGCCGCGCTGGGGCGAGGCGCTGCGGGCCTGGCCGTGGCTGATCGCGCTGAGCGCGTTCGGGCTGGCCGGGTACAACTTGCTGCTCTACAGCGCGCTGCAGTTCACCGACGCCTTCAACGCCTCCTTGATCAACGCGTTCAACCCGGCCCTGATCACCTTGGCGGCCGCGGTGTTCCTGCGTGAGAAGCTCACGCCTCGGGCGATCGGCGGCGTGCTGATCGCCCTGGTGGGCGTCCTCGTCGTGCTCTCCAAAGGTGACCTGGCCGCGCTCGGCGGTACCGGATTCGGCCGCGGCGAACTGCTGATGATCGGCGCGATCCTCGCCTGGACCGCCTACACGATCACCGGCCGCCTCGCGCCCACCCTGCCACCGATCACCTCCACCGCGCTGCAGGCGGTCATCGTGCTGGTGGCGCTCGCGCCGGTGAGCATCGCCTCGGGTGGTCCTGCGCTGCCGGCCACCCCGGCGGTGTGGGGCGCGCTGGTGTTCATCGGCGTGTTCCCCTCGGTGCTGTCCTATCTGCTCTGGAACCGGGCGCTCACCGTGCTGCCCGCCGGTGGCGCCGGAGTGTTCCTCAACCTGATCACCGTCTTCACGGCCGCGTTCACGATCCTGGCCGGGCACCCCTACACGGCCGCGCAGATCCTCGGCGGCGTCATCGTGATCGGCGGGGTGATCCTCACCAACGCCGGCAGTTTCGCGCGCAAACGGACGCGCTGACCTCGCTGGTCACCTACGGCGGACGGCGCGGGCGAGCGCGCCGATGTCGGGCGGCGTCGTCCGGCAGCAGCCGCCGATCAGCGCCGCGCCGAGACCGGCCCAGGTGTGCGCCTGCTCGGCGAGCGTGCTGCCCGAAGGAGCGGCGTGCCAGGTGCGGGTGGCGCCATCGTAGATCTCACCCGAGTTCGGGTAGGCGAGCAGTGGCTTGGAGGTGTGCGCCGCCAGCGCGGTCAGCGCGGGGGCGACCTGCTCCAGGGGTACGCAGTTCACGCCGACGGCGACCACCTGCGGGCTGGCGTCCAGGAGCTCGGCGACCGCCGCCAGCGGCGTCCCATCGCTGAGATGCGCGTCGTCGCGCAGCGTGAACGAGAACCAGGCCGGGATGCCGGCCGCCTCGACGAGTTCGAGCAGCGCGCGGGCCTCCGCGAATTGCGGGATGGTCTCGCAGGCGATCAGGTCGGCCCCGGAGTCGGCCAGCGCCTCGATGCGGACGCGGTGGAAACCGGCCAGTTCGCCCGGAGACAGCGCGTAGTCCCCCCGGTATTCGGAACCGTCGGCGAGATGGGCGCCGTAAGGTCCCACCGAACCGGCGATCAGCAGCGGACGCCCGGCCTCGCCCGCGACGGCTCGGGTGCGGCGTGCGGCGTCCGCCACTTCAACGCTGCGGCCGATCAACGCGACGGCGTCCGCCTCGCCGAGGCCGCGTGCGGCCAGCGACAGGGGTGCGGCCTGGTAGGACGCCGTGGTGGCCACCTGCGCGCCGGCGGCGAAGTAGTCGCGGTGCACGTCCTCGACGATCCCGGGGGTGTCGGCCAGCACGCGCGCCGACCACAGCGGGTCGTCGAGATCGCAGCCGCGCGCCTCCAACTCGGTGCCGAGCGCCCCGTCCAGGACGATCGGCTCGCCCCTCTCGCGGGCGTCCGCGATGAGGTCGGCGACCGGCGTGCTGCTCGACGTGGTCATGTCCGCTCCGTTCCCCGGCTCTTGGCGGCCGATCCGGCCTCAAGAGTAGGCGGGCCGGCCGGTCATTCGGCGGTGAGCTGGGCGACGACCTGACGTGCCGGCTTGTCCAGCGACCGCAGCACGGGCAGCGTCGTCGCCGCGGTGACGATGGTGGCGCACACGGCCATGATGACCGCCAGATCGGCCCAGGGCAGGATGAGCGGCGCCGGGAAGCCCAGATCGAGAGCGTTGGTGCCGGCGGTGAAGACGGCCACGCCGACGCCCGCCATCACCAGGCCGAGGATCGTCGCGGTCACCGTGATGATGATGCCCTCGAAGACGGGCACCAGCACCTGCTGACGCTTGGTCGCGCCGACCACACCGGCGAGTGCCAGTTCGCCTTCGCGTTGCCGGGCCATGATCAGCACCACGCTGACCCCGCCCGAGATCGCGATCAGCAGCACCAGCCCGATCAGGCCGAGGATCGCGGCGGCACCGGCATGCTCGATCTGCTCACGCCCGAGGCGGTTGAGCACCTCGATGATGGACGCCGACAGTGCCTGCAGGCCGACCAGCAGGCCGACGGCCATCGCGATCGGGGTCACGGTGCGGGCCAGCCGCTCGCCGCGGGCGATCACCGCGGAACGTGCCAGCATCCAGGCCGCCGAACGGGCGGGGATCAGCGCCGTCCAGGCGCGGGTCAGCAGCCCGATGGTGAGCGGTGCGGACAGGGACAGCACGATGCTGGTCAGCAGGATGCAGACCACCGCCGCCTGCAGGACGGTGTCGCCGCCGTCGACGCCCAGGTGCGGCGCGAAGACGATGGCGGCCGCGGCGATCAGGGCGGTGAGCAGGGCGATCAGGATGGCACCGATCCAGCGCAGGATGTGCCGGCGGCGCACGCTCGCGCCCGGAACGGTGCGCAGCGCCTCGACCGGCGGCACGGTCGCCGCGATCCGGGACTGGCGCAGGCCCGCGAACACGGCGAACAGCACGAACCCGCCGGCGCCGGCGAGCACGAGCACCGGATCGACACGGACGATGGCGAGCTCGGCCGGGACCCCGCGCTCGGCGAGGGTCTCCACCACGGCCGCGGGCAGCAGGATCAAGGCGAGCACGATACCGAGGACGGACCCGGCGACGGCCACCAGCGCCACCTGGCCGAGCATGATGCGCGACACCTGTCCGGGCGTCGCGCCGGCGAGCGCCAGCCGGGCCAGCGCCCCGCGGCGGGCCTGCACGACGAGGCCGGTCACCGCGCCGATCACGCTGAGGGTGCCGAGGATGGCCAGCACCAGGTTCCAGATCGGCGTGATGAGCAGCGCCGGTGCCTCGGCTTCGGGCATCAGGCCGCTTCCGACGGTGGCGAGCAGGCTGTCGGTGCCGAGCACGGCGAGCACGATCGCGAAGCTGGTCACCACGAAGGCGATCAGCACGGCCAGCCACGACGACCAGGCAGACCGGAGTTCAGAGAAGATGAGCGCGCGCATCAGGCCGCCTCCTCCACGCTCGCCTCGAGGGCGGCCAGCATGGCGGCCACACTGTCGGTGGTGGGTGAGGTCATCTGCTGGGCGAGCCGGCCGTCGCGCATGAACACGACCCGGTCGCACGCCGCGGCGACCGCGGGATCGTGGGTGACGATCAGCACGCACTGCCCGGGGGTGCCGCCGATCCGGCGCAGTTCGTCGAGCACGAGGCGTCCGGCGCGGGTGTCCAGTGCGCCGGTGGGCTCGTCGGCGAAAACGATCTGCGGTTGCTGGGCGAGGACGCGGGCGATGGCGACCCGCTGCTGCTCGCCGCCCGACATCGAGGACGGCAGCGCCGCGCCGCGTCCGGCGAGCCCGACGGCATCAAGCGCCGACTCGATGCGCGCCCGGTTGACGCGCTCGCCGCGCAGCCGGAACGGGAGGCCCACATTGTCGGCCACCTTGAGTGTCGGCATCAGGTTGTAGGACTGGAACACGAAGCCGAGCTCGGCCCGGCGCAGCTCGGCGAGCTGCTTGCGCGAGGCGCGGGTGAGGCTGCGCCCGAGCAGGGCGACCTCACCCGAGCTGGGCTGCTCCAGCCCGGCGAGGCAGTACAGCAGGGTCGACTTGCCGGAGCCGGAGGGGCCCATGATGGCGCACACCTCGCCCTCGCTCACGGTCAGCGAGACGTCGTGCAGGATCTCGACCGAGGACGATCCCACCGGGTAGGACTTGGACAGGTGCTCGGCGACGATGAGCGCGCCGGTGGGGTAGTGCGTCGAAGTGGTCATGGGTCGAGTCTGGTGTGCGCGCGGACGCCGCGGTATCGCCCGACCCGGTCGAGGTGGGTCATCCGACCAGAGCGGCGCCGCTACGACCTGAGTCGTAGCGGCGCCGCCGGGTCCGATGGTTCAGTCGGCCTTGGCGAAGGCGTCCTTGAACTTCATCACGCTGCCGGTCTGCAGCAGGCCGCGCCGGTAGATCCGCTCGCCGACCCAGATCGCGATCGCCATGAAGGCGACCGAGGCGGCCAGGGAGAGCAGGGCGTCGATCCAGCTAGCGTCGCCGTTGAGCAGGCGTCCGGGCATCACCACGACCGAGGCGACCGGCACGTAACTGAGCACCTGGGCCATGGTGCCGCTGGCGAACATGCCCAGCATGTAGACCAGCATCACCACCATCATCAACGGCGCGGTGGTCTGGCCCAGGTCCTGCATCCGGGTGGCCATCGCGCCGACCGCCGCCCACAGGCAGGCCAGCGAGGCGAACCCGATCAGGAAGAAGAGGGTGAACCAGCCCGAGACCGGGGCCACCACGCCGATCATCGACTTGAACTCGGTGAACGACATGCCGACCAGCGCCGTCGCGACGATCAGGACCACCTGGCCCAGCGCCATGATCGAATTGCCGACCACCTTGCCGATCAGCAGATGCCGCACCGGCACGGCGGCGGCCAGGATTTCGACGATGCGGGATTCCTTCTCGGTGACCACCGACTGCGAGATCTGCATGCCGTAGGTCATCGCCACCATCATGAACAAGATGGCGAAGGCGAAGGTGGCCACCGTCATCGCGAGCGCGCTGGCCTGGTCGCCGTCGACCGAGACGAGGTCGAGCGTGGTGCCGGCGAGGATGTCGGCGGGATCGATACCGTGCGCGGACGCGTTGTGCTCGATCTGGAAGGTCCGCACCGCACCCTCCAGCGAGGGGGCATTCGCGAAGTTCTTGACCGCGAGCTCCCAGCCCTTGCCGTCGCTGAAGCTGAGCGCGGCGTCGGCGTCCCCGCGGGCGACGGTCGGTGCCAGCTCGGACGGTTCCACCCGGACGGCCTCGACGGGCGTTCCGTCGGCTCGGGCGAGTTCCACGATGGCGATCGCGTCGTCGCTGGCGACGGCGACCCGCTTGGCGTCACCGGGGCCTCCGCTCAGCCAGCCGCCGACGAAGAAGCCGACGATGAGCAGGCCGATCGTGGAGGCGGTGCCGATCCAGAAGGCCTTGTCGGTGAGCTGGGCCATGATCTCGCGCTTGGCCACGATGATCCACGGCGTGTGGACCGGACGGGTAACGGCGTAGGTGCTCATCGGGTGACCTCCCGGTAGATGTCGCTGAGGGGCCGCACGATCGGCCCGAAGGAATGGACGGCGCCGCGGGCGACGGCCTCGGCGAGCACGCGCTGCGCGACCGTCTCGTCGGCGAACTCGACCTGGGCGCGCGGCCCGTCGATGTCGATCACGGTGACGCCCGGCTGGCCGCGCAGCCAGCCGAGGTCAGCATCGGTGTGCAGTCCGTGACGCGGACGCCCCGCGGTGCGCAGGTCGTTCACGCTGCCGGCCGCCAGCACGTTGCCCTTGCGCAGGATGACGACCTGATGGCACAGCCGCTCCACCAGTTCGAGCTGGTGGGAGGAGAACAGCACCGGGACGCCGCGGCGGGTGAACTCGGTGAGCAGCGCGAACATCTCGTCGACCGCGTCCGGGTCGAGGCCGCTGAACGGCTCGTCCAGGATCAGCGCCTTGGGGCTGGCGATCACCGCGCCGGCGATCTGGACGCGCTGCTGATTGCCCAGCGACAGCTTCTCCAGCTTGTCGCGGGTGCGATCGCCGAGGTTGAAGCGCTCCAGCAGGGCCCGGGCGGCGTCCTTGGCGTCCTTGGCCGGCATGCCGTGCAGTTCGCCGAGATAGGCGAGCTGGGGCAGGATCGGCTGCTTGGGGTAGAGGCCGCGCTCTTCAGGCATGTAGCCGAATTCGGCGCGGTCGCGCGCGGTCAGCGTTTGACCGTTCCAGCGCACCTCACCCGAGGTGGGCGCCAGGACGCCCATGATGATCCGCATCGTGGTGGTCTTGCCTGCGCCGTTGCCGCCGACGAAACCGGTGAACCGGCCGTCGGGAACGGTGAAGGACACGTTGCCCAGTGCGGTGAGATCCCCGAATCGTCGGGTGACGTTGACGACTTCCAGCATGACTCCATCGTTGCGGCCGGGCACCGGTGCCCGCTTCGGCCGGGCGGGCGAAATGTGCGCGCCCTCATCTCATCCGATCGGATGAGATGAACTGCCACACGATGGATCGGCACCTGATGGATCGGCGCCGGACGGATGGGTGCCGGATGGATCAGCGGCCGGCCAGGCCGTGCTCGTAGGCGAAGATCACCGCGTGCACGCGGTCGCGGACGCCGAGCTTGGTCAGGCAGGCCGACACGTGCGTCTTCACGGTGGCCTCGCTGACCACCAACTCGGCGGCGATCTCGGCATTGCTGAGCCCGCGCGACAGCGCGGTCAGCACGTCGCGCTCGCGGGCGGTCAACTGCTCGATGGCGGGGTGAGGGGCGGCGTCCCGGTGGCCGTGCACGGCCTGGGCGATCACCCGCCGGGTCACCTCGGGGGCGAGCAGCGCGCCGCCGTCCGCCACGGTGCGGATCGCCTCCAGGAGCCGCTCCGGTTCGCAATTCTTGAGCAGGAACCCGGCCGCCCCGGCCTCGAGCGCCTCGAACAGGTAGTCGTCGCGGTCGAAGGTGGTCAGCACGATCACCTGGCCGTGCCCGGCCTCGCGGATGGCGCGGGTGGCGGCGAGCCCGTTCGTGCCCGGCATCTGGATGTCCATCAGGGTCACGTCGGGCCGCTCCCGCTCGGCGAGCGCGATCGCCGCCCGCCCGTCGGATGCCTCCCCGACCAGCTCGATGTCGTCCTCGACGCTGAGCATCAGCGCGAAGGCGCGGCGGATCAGGGATTGGTCGTCGGCGAGTGCGACGCGGATCATGCGGAGACCTTTCGGGGAATGGTGGCGCGGACGCGATAGCCGTGGGTCGCGCGCGGGCCGATGTCGAGCTGCCCGCCGAGCGCGTGCACCCGCTCGCGCATGCCGACGTGGCCCAGTCCCGATCCGGTGGTGTGCGGGATCGGCGTCCCGTTGTCGGTGACCTCGATCTCGATCGCTGACTCGGTCACCCGGAGCACGACCCGCACCTCGTCGGCGGTGGAATGGCGGCGGACGTTGGTGAGCGCCTCCTGCGCGATCCGCAGCAGGCTGCTGGCCTGGGTCGGTGTCAGCATGGACGCCTGGACCGGATCGCCGACGGTGTCGAAGCTCACCCGCAGCGTGGGCGTGCTGGCCTCCTCGCACAACTGCTCCAGCGAGTTCAGCGAGCGGTCGTCGCCGTCGGCGTCCGCATCGCGCAACGAGCCGAGCAGACCGCGCAGTTCCTCGACCGCGCCCCGGGACAACCCCTCCACCTCCTGCATCGCCTCGGAGGCCAGCTCGGGCCGGGTGGCCATGGCGCGCCGGGCGGCGGCGGTCTGGACGCCGATCAGCGAAATGTGATGGGCCACCGAATCGTGCAGGTCGCGGGCGATGCGCAGCCGCTCGGCGAGCACCGCCTGGCGTGCCAACTGCTCGCCCTGGCGTTCGATCATGGCGCGGGAGCGGAGCAGATCGTCCTCGGCCTTGGCCTGCAGCCACGCCTGCCGGCCCAGGAACAGCGCTGCCCCGAAATAGGCGAGGTTGGTGGTGATCGTTGCCAAGTAGTACCAGCCGTCGCGCGGGAGTTCGATCACCGCGCGCGTGTAGGCGTCCGAGACCACCAGCCAGATCAGCATGCTGGCCAGGACGGCGATCGTCGCCAGCATCAAGGTGTCGCGCCGGCGGGCGTAGGCCATGGCGGTGTAGATGCCCAGGAAGTAGAGCACCTGCATACCGGACAGCTGGGTGACCAAGGGAAAGTTGACGCCGGTGATGATGAAGTGCGCACCAGAACCCAGCAGCAGGATCGCCACCGGGAACCGGCGCCGCACCGCGATCAGCAGGCTGCCCGACGCGATCGCCACCAGGTTCGGCCACAGCGGCGTGACGTACTCGGCCGCCTCTGGGATCTGGGTGAAGGTCATCAGCGACGCGGCGGACACCAGCGCGAGGATCAGCGCGATCAGCACGTCACCGAGCCACGGACCGGACGGCGTGGGGCGCACATAGTCCTCGTCCAGCCCGAAGAACGCGCGGACGGAGAAGGCGCGGGGGGCAGCAGACACGTCGGTCAGCCTAGCCAGATCACGAGACGGACGGGCCGCGCATCCGCCGCGAGGCGCGCGCCGCCGTGATGGAATACCCCCATGCCGATTCTGAACAAAGACATGACGTTGTGCATCTCGCTGGCGGGGCGTCCCTCCAACATCGGGACCCGATTCCACAACTACCTCTACGACGAACTCGGGCTGAACTTCATCTACAAGGCCTTCACCACCGACGACATCGCGGCCGCGATCGCCGGCGTGCGCGGGCTCGGCATCCGCGGATGCTCGGTCTCGATGCCGTTCAAGGAGGCGGTGATCCCGCTGGTCGACGTGATCGAGCCGTCGGCGGCCGCGATCGAGTCGGTGAACACCATCGTGAACGACGCCGGACGGCTCACGGCGTCCAACACCGACTACGAGGCGGTCGCCGAACTGCTCGCCGAACGCGCCATCGATCCGGCGTCCCCGGTGCTGGTGCGCGGCTCGGGAGGCATGGCGAAAGCCGTCGTCGCCGCCTTCCGTGGCGCCGGTTTCGACGACCTGACCGTGCTCGCGCGCAACGCTGCTGCCGGACGCGAGTTGGCCGCGAAGTACGGCTACCGCGCCGCGACGACCGACCCGGAGCCGGGTGCCGCGGTGATCGTCAACGTCACCCCGCTCGGCATGAACGGCCCGGACGCCGACGTGCTCGCCTTCTCGGCCGAGCAGGTGGCCGCCGCACGGATCGTGTTCGACGTGGTTGCGTTTCCTGCCGAGACGCCGCTCATCAAAGCGGCGCGTGCGGCCGGCCGCGCGGTGATCACCGGCGCCGACGTGATCGCCCTGCAGGCAGCCCGCCAGTTCGCGCGCTACACCGGCGTGACCCCGACGCGCGAGCAGGT
Organism: Propioniciclava sp.; assembly: GCF_047602245.1. Taxonomy (GTDB): domain Bacteria; phylum Actinomycetota; class Actinomycetes; order Propionibacteriales; family Propionibacteriaceae; genus Propioniciclava. Next base: position 582,837 of record NZ_JASGHT010000001.1, on the reverse strand, counting down.
CGAGCGCGCCTCCGCCTTCTCGCGCGAAGATTGACCGCGTGGGGCCACTCGCGTCCACGGCCGGTTTCGCGCTAGGGTCGCTCGCAGACACGGGGTGCCCGCGAGGGCTGAGATCACACCCGGGAACCTGATCGAGTTCGGACTCGCGGAGGGATGTCGATGAGCAGGGCCAGACAGCCGCACCGTCTTTCGATTCTGCGCGTTCTCGTTTCGGTCTCGGCCCCTGGGCGCCGAGCTGAGAAACGAGAGGATCAACGATGACCGAGAGATTCACCGATGTGCTGCGCCGGCACAACCAGGACACCTGGGATCAGGCGGTCTCCCACCGCTTCGTGACCGAGTTGTTCGACGGGAGCATCGACGACGCCGTGATGGCCGGTTATCTCGTGCAGGATTACCGATTCCTGGACAGCTTCCTCGTGCTGCTCGGTTCGGCCGTGGCCAGCGCGGACGCCCTCCCCCCGCGTTTGCGGCTGGCCCGCTTCATCGGGGAGATCGCCGGTGATGAGAACACCTACTTCCTGCGCGCCTTCGAGGCGCTCGGCGTCAGCGAAGAGCAGCGTTCGGAGATTCCCGACACTGAGCCGACGGCGGCGTTCACCGCGTTGTTCCGCGAGGCCGCTGACACACGTGAATATGCGGCGATCCTGGCGGTGCTGCTCGTCGCCGAATGGCTCTACCTCGACTGGGCGACGAAGGCGCCCAAGCCGCTGCCGGACAACTTCGTGCACGCGGACTGGATCATCCTGCATGACTATCCGGAGTTCCACGACCTGGTCGGTTTCCTTCGCTCCGAACTCGACCGGGTCGGCCCCGCTCAGCGTGCGCTCGCCGAGGATTTCTTCGGACGCGCCGTCGCGATCGAACTCGCGTTCTTCGACGCCAGCTACGCCCATCCCGTCACGGGGGCCGCGCGGCTCCGGGAGGCCCCGACCGCTGGCAGCAGCAGCTCGCCCCGGTAGTCGTCAGGCCATCCATCGTGCGGGTGGGTGCTGCTCCCGCCCGCACGAGCGTGGTTCAATCGCTCGGTGGCGACTCGCCACGCCGAATCCGTCCGTGACGAGGACGCCGACACTCTAGGAGCAATCATGAGCACCGCACGCGTCCAGGCCTTTCTCGACTCCCACGACACCGGGCTCGAGGTCATCCACACCGGCACGGACACCTCCACGGTCGAGACCGCCGCGGCCACCCTCGGCGTGCAACCGGCCCAGATCGCCAAGACGCTCGCGGTGCGCGCCAAGGACGGCCCCGTGCTGGTCGTCGCCCGCGGCGATGCCCGCCTCGACAACGCCAAGTTCCGCAACCAGTTCGGCATCAAGCCCCGGATGCTGCCCGCCGCCGAGGCCGAGGAGTTCACCGGCCAACCGGTCGGCGGCGTCAGCCCCTTCGGTCACTCCGACACCGTCGCGATCTATTGCGACGCCTCCTTGCGCGATTTCGACATCGTCTATCCCGCCGGTGGCAGCCCGAGCAGCGCCGTCCGGATCACCCCTGATCGGCTCGCCCAGCTCGTCTCGGCCGCCTGGGTCGACGTCACCAAGACCCCGGAGGCGCCGCAAGCCTGAGGATCGGCGTGAGGCCCTGATCCCCTGCCATCGTGATTGCGAGGATCGGGAACTGAAGGCGCCGCGGCTCTGGGCTGACCGGGAAGCCGACGTTAGACTCAGCCTATGAGTACGCTCGTCAGCCGCCTGGACCGGATCACCGTGAATCCGGAAGTCTGCCACGGTGCACCGACGATCCGCGGCATGCGCATGCGTGTGCAGGATCTGCTTGAGTTGCTCGCCTCCGGGATGGGTTATGACGAGATCCTGAGCGATTACGACGAGCTTGAGCGCGATGACATCCTTGCCGTGCTGGAATATGCCGCGCTCGACTCGTCAGCACGCGTGCTCCGCGTCGTCGCTTGAGAGCGACGCATGGGCAGTTTTCTTGTCGACCAGCAGTTGCCCTATGCCTTGGCCCATCACCTGGTAAGTCGGGGACACGATGCCAAGCATGTCAAGGACTATCCGGGAGGAACGACCCTTCCCGACGCCCAGATAGCGAACATCGCCGACGCCGAACAACGGATCGTCGTGACCAAGGATGAAGACTTCCGTGTGTCGCATTTGCTGAGCGGACGTCCGGCCCGCCTGCTGCACATCACCTGTGGGAACATCTCCACTCGTGACCTGCTGGCTCTTGTCGATGAGCACTACGCCTCGATCCAAATGGCGATCAGCCAGTTCAACTACATCGAACTCGACCGTCCTGGTGTCATCATTCATGATCCGAGTTGACGGTGGCCGTGGTGCTGCATCCCTTGTCATTCCAGCTATTCTTGGCGGGCGCAACTGGCGCACGAGCGTCTGGGACGGATAACAAGGAGGGAACTGATGAGCAAGCAGAGCAACGCCTCGCGGCTCGGGGCGAACCCTCTGATGGCGCAGGCCATGCGTGAGATCCGTCGCTCGAACGCGGCCGTCCCTCATGTTCCGGGCCCGCGCAAAGGGACGCGCCGCGCTCAGGAACGTCGCGCCATCGACGACTACCGCTGACTGCGGCGCCGCCGTCGGTGAGTCATCAAGAAGCTGGCTGTTCGGCGTTCATGCCGGGGAGTGCTCCGAATCGAGCCGCGGCGTCCCGGCTCAGCACGAGGCGTCCGGTTTCGGCGGCATGAGCGGCGATGATCAGGTCGTGGGCGCCGCGAGGACGCCCCTGGCGGCGGGCGTGGGCGATCAACTGCGCGTGGTGGACGGCCGTGGCCTCGGTGTACTCCAGCACGTCGACGGCGCCGACGATGGCCGCCAGCGCGCGCGAGCGCTGCGCCGCACGTTCGCCGGTGTCGGCGAGTTCGATTCCGGTCCGGTACTCCGCCACGGTGATGGCCGCGATCGCGAGGTCGTCGTCGTCCAGGGCCTCGCGGTTCACCTGTCCGCGTTCGTAGTCGATCAGGACGTTGGTGTCGAGGATCACTCGCCGGCCCACGGGTCCGCTCCCTGGTGAATCAGGCCCGCCACCGCATCGTTGACGTCGTCGGCGAACCGGTCGTCCGGCGGAGTCACGAGCTCGAGTGCGGCGCGTAGATCCTTGCCGGTCCGGCGTTTCGCCGGCCGGATCTCCGCGATCGGCCGGCCACCCCTGGTCACGACCAGTTCCTCGCCGGCCTCGATCGCGTCCAGCAGATCCGAGAAGCGCCTCGACGCCTCGGTTGCGGTGATCGTCCTCATGACCCGAGCTTATCTGATAATCAGATAGATGGGGGGGCGGGTGGCGCCGCCGCTTGGAGACTCGCCGTCGGTGCAACATTTTGGTGCGTCTATTCGCCACATCTCTACACTGACGCGGCTCAGCCCGATGCCGGATCAGTTCGGAGTGTCTACTATCGGACGACACGGCGGCGCTGGGGCGCCCGTACCGTGGGGGGGTGGATCCTCAGCCGAGCAGCGCGAACGTGATGCCATGACAGGCGTGGACGGACACGCCAAGGCCGTGCGGACCAGCGGCTCGCCGGTGTCCTGGTTCGTGGACGCCGCGATCGGGGTGGTCATCGTCGTCGTGTTCTGGGCGCTGCCGTTGATATCCGCTCCCGGGATGGACGCCTCCCTGGTGCCCGTCGGTGCCGCACTCGCCGCCGTCGTCTTCGCGGCCGTGGTGGTGCGGTGGCGGTGGCCGCTGGTGGCGACGGTTTCGGCGTTGGTGGCGACAGCGGTGGGCTGGGGGATCGGGCTGCCGAACAGTGATCCGATGCTCGCCGCCGCATGGTGTTTGTACCCGATCGCGTTGCGGCGCAGCGCGCGGGCGCGACAGGTCGGTCTGGTGGCGGTCGCCGTGATCGTGCTCCTTTCAGGACTGTTGGCTATCACCGTGGCCGGTGGCTTCGCCACGCAGAAGGTGGTGATCGGGGTCGGCGCGATCGGGGTCTCGTGGCTTCTCGGGCATGCGGAGGCCCGACGGCTGGCCGCGATCCGGCAGGCGTCCGAGCAGCAGGCGGAATCCGACCGGTGGCGAACGCAGGCGGCGATGGCCCGCGAAGTGCACGATGTCGTCGGTCATGCGTTGAGCGTGATCAGTGCCGAAGCGGACGTTGCCCGCAGCCTTCCCGACGCCGATGAGAACGAACTACGGGGGAGCCTGGCCGACATCGAACAGCGTGCTCGCGGCGCTCTCGAAGAGGTGCAGGAGTTGGTGCGCGCCCTGCGCGCGGGGAAGAACGCCATCGACGAGGTCGAGCACGGTTCGGTGGACGAGGTACTGCCCCGGCTGGCGTCCGCAGCCCGGGCGAGTGGCCTGGAGGTGACCTCGCACCTTGACCTGCCCGCCGTCCCGGCGACCACCGGGCACATCGTGACCCGGATCGTGCAAGAGGCGCTGAGCAACGTCGTCCGGCACGCACGCGCCACTCAATGCGTGATCGTGATACACCACGAAGACGGACGGCTGATCGTGTGCGTCGATGACGATGGTGACGGCTTCCCGACACCCGCCCGCGTCGGGAACGGCTTGGCCGGGATGCGTGAGCGCGTGGAGGAAGCCGGCGGCGAACTGACCGTGACGAACCGGCTCGACGGCGGCGTCCGTGTGCTCGCGAGACTGCCGCTGAGAGGCGACGCATGAGCGATCCGATCCGTCTGGTGCTCGCCGACGACGACCAGGATTTCCGGCGCATCTACCGGCGGCTGTTCGAACGCACCGCTGGGTTCCAGGTGATGGACGAAGCCGCGACCGGACGGCAGGCGATCCGGAAGATCAATGCACTGCGTCCTGACGTGGCCCTGGTCGACGTGCAGATGCCGGACGGAAGCGGCCTCGACGTGGTGCGGGGCGTCGCCTCGTCGCCCACGCGGGTGATCGTGCTGACCACCTTCGACCTGGACGAATACATCGCCGAAGCGCTCCGTGACGGTGCCGCAGGGTTCTTGCTGAAGAACGCGTCCTCGGCCGAAATCCTGGCGGCCGTCAAGGCAGTTCATGCCGGGCATGGTTCGCTGGCGCCCGAAGTCACCGCGCGGTTGATGGGGCAATTCAGCCAGCGGCCGCGAGCGGTGCCGCACGCGTTCGCCGGCGTCCGTTTGAGCGAACGCGAACTCCAAGTCATCCGTCTGGTCGCGGCGGGCTGGTCGAATCAGCAGATCGCCGATGAATTGTTCCTGACGCTCCCCACGGTGCGCACCTATCTGCGCCGGCTCTTCCTCAAACTCGACGTCAGCGATCGCACTCAGCTCGCCGTCCTCGCGCACGAGGCCGGGCTGTTGCACGAACGACGCTGAGCACCTGGCGGCGTTCTCGATCGCGCGGCGCATGGTGGGCGAATGTCTCTTTTCGGACGACACGGTGGTGGGAGTGGTCGCGCGAGGGTGGAGGGGAAGAACCATCCCCCAACCGAGAGGACCACCCGCGCATGATCGAGATCATCGGCGTCACCAAGAAATACGGCCGGACGACGGCCGTCGAGAATGTCAGTTTCACTGCCAAACCCGGACGCGTCACCGGCTTCCTCGGCCCCAACGGGGCCGGAAAGTCCACCACGCTGCGCGTCCTGCTCGGCCTCGACCGCCCGACCGCGGGCCACGCGCTGATCAATGGAAAGCCCTATGCCACCTTGTCACAGCCGCTGCGCACCGTCGGCGCCATGATCGACGGGGCCTCCGCCGTCCCCGAGCGGCGTGGCATCGATCACCTGCGCTGGATCGCGCAATCCAACCGCATTCCGCCGGGCCGCATCGGCGCAGTGCTCGAGACGGTCGGTCTGACGGACGCCGCCAAGACACGTGTGAAGAAGTACTCGCTCGGCATGAAGCAGCGCCTCGGACTCGCCGCCGCGCTGCTGGGGGAGCCGGGCATTCTCGTCCTCGACGAACCGGTCAACGGCCTCGATCCGGAGGGTATCCGGACGGTGCGCATGTTCCTGCGCCGCTACGCCGATCAGGGAAACGCGGTGCTGCTGTCCAGCCATCTGATGAGCGAGACCGCGGAAACCGTCGACGACATCGTGATCATCAACAAAGCGCGGATCGTCGCCGCCGGAACGCTGGACGAGATCACCGACGGTCACGCGAACCTCGAAGAGGCATTCTTCGCCCTCACCGGCACTCAGTCCGGGCAGAGCTGGTGACGGCCATGATCGCCACGATGCGCTCTGAACTCACCAAGATCGTCACCTTGCCCAGTGTCTGGATCACCACCGGCATTCTTCTCGCGCTCAGCATCTACTTCCAGTTCCTGCTGACCTCCAGCATTCACGGCTACCTCGAAACACTGGACGCGAACGGGATGCACTGGTGGTTCCGGCGTCCTGTCCCCGCCGACCTGTCCGTGATGGAGGACATCGGTGGCGCCGTCTTCAATCCTGGCATCTTCTTCCCCGTGCTCGGTGCGGTGATCGCCGGGGCCGAGTTCCGCACGGGGCAGTTGGGCCACAGCGTGCTCGCCGTGCCGGATCGCGTCCGCCTCGTGCTCGCCAAGACCGTCGCGGCCGGACTGCACGCGCTCGCGTTTGGGCTGCTCTTCGCGCTCATGACGCTGATCTCCGGCTACCTGGGCGTCAAGGACTGGCGCCCCGATCTCATCTGGCGTCCCGAAGTGCTCGCTGGAATCGCGGGTTCGGTGGTGTTCGTCGTCGTGATCACGCTGATCACGTTCGGGATCACCCTGGTCGTCCGTCGAACCATGATCGGGATCCTGATCATGATGGGATTCACCGCGATCCTGATGACGCGTGCGTTCTACGCGATCTCTCCGGTGCTGGACGCGGCGATGCCGATCAGTGCCGCGCGAAACCTGTGGCTTCAAGCGGGGACGTACACCGACGTCGACCGCCCGGCCTACAGCTCGACCCCGGCGATGGCCGCGCTGGTGCTGGCCGGCTGGGTGGTCATCGCCGTTGTCGGCGCGGTCATCGCGATTCAGCGAAGGGACGCCCGATGACGCCCGGCGCGCAACCTCACGCGATCCGCTTCCGGGATGTCGTCGAGTCGGAGATCACCAAGATCATCACGCACCCGGTGGTCAGCTATGCGCTCGGTATCGCCTTGATCGGGAACACCTTCCTGGCAGCGATCGCCTCGAATGAGGCCATCCGATTCGGAATCGGATCCGATATCGCGCCGCTCTCCGCGTTCGCGGCGGTCATGTTCGCCCCGATCTACGCCTTCCTGGTCGTGCCCGTGTGGGCGTCCGCGAGCGAATACCCGGGACAGTTCCGCATCACGTTGACCGCCGTGCCGCAGCGGTCACGGCTGGTCGTGGCGAAGATCGTGGCCATGGTCGCCGTGGTGCTGCCCGCAGCCATCGTGACGCTGACCCCGGCACGGCTCATTCTGGGGATGGGGCAAGGCCTCACCGCTCCCGCGTTGCTCGCCGATATCGGCCGCTGGGTCGCTGTCTATGTGCTGATGTCGCTGTTCGTCTTCGGTCTCGCCGACGTTCTGCGCAGCACGATGGCACCCTTGGCGTCGCTGGCCGTGCTCGCGATCTTCGTGAACGCCGGGTTCCTGAACTGGCCGGAAGGGCTGCGCTTCCTGCCCGATCAAGCCGCCATGAACGCGCTGGGTACGCCGACGTTCGAGGTCATGGAACTGCCGGCCGGCCTCGCGGCGATCACTCTCGCCGGATGGTCCACGGCGGCGATTATCGCCTCTGTGGTCGTTTTCCTGCGCCGCGACGGCTGAGCACTGCGCGTTCGACCTCTTACGGTTTCGTCAGGAACCCCGAAGAGGAGCATCATCACCGGGTGCGGTCTGTGTCGCGCCGTCAGTGCAACATTTTGGTGCGTCTAGTCACCACGTCTCTACACTGACGAGCCTCAGCCCAACAGTCTCAGCGCTTCGGACGCCACGAGGCCGGGTTCAATGGTGGGCACCGTGTGGCCTGACCGGTGCGTGAGCACATGCCGGGCGCCCGGATGCTTGCCGACGGTCTGCCGGTGGGCGGCGATCAGGCGCGTGCGCAAGCCCTTGTCGAGCCAGGTCGTCTTCGCCCCGGAAATCACGCACAGGGGCAGATCGCCGAGATCGGGCGGTGCCGTCGACAGCCGGAACAGATCGTCGGCCACATGCTTCAGTTCGTCCGCGGTCGCCCGGGCAGCGGTGACGGACGCCGAAGCGGTCACGACCGCATCGCGCAGCGGCGGGGCCAACTCCTGAAGCGTCGCTGCGGTCAGCGGACTGAGCAGACGCAGCCGCGCCAACGGCACCATGGATGCCGCCTGGACGGTGTTCGACCACCGCACCGCCCGCGACCATGACAGCGACGGGGCGTGCTCGTCGCTCGGATCGACGAGCACGAGACCGGCCGGCGGACTCCCGTCGGCCAGCATCCGGGCCGCAACCCCACGCACGATCGGGCCGCCCCAGCTGTGGCCGACCAGGACCAGCCGCCGATGCGGGACAGCTCCGATCACCTGCTGCAGGTCGGCGATCAGCCGCGCCAGATCACGAGGGTGGGAATCCGGTGTGCTGGCGCCGTATCCCGCGCGCTCGTACGCGATCACACGCACCTCGCCCGCGAGGGCTTCATGAACGGGTCCCCAGTAGAGCCCGCTGATGCCGAGCCCGGCCTCCAGAACCACCAGATCGTCGCCTGTTCCGGCCACCATGATCCGGAGCCGCCTGCCGGCGGCGGGTGAGATGAAGCGGTCCTCGCCGAGCATTCCCGCGCCGACGGCGTCCGCGTTCACCATGGGCGAATCCTAGGCGCTGGTGTGGGGCGCGCCGGCGTCCGGCCCGGCCTATGCTGGGCGACACACACGAAGGAACAACATGTCTGTTTGGTTCATCACGGGTGCCTCCCGCGGGTTCGGCCGAGTTTGGGCCGAGGCCGCGCTCGACCGCGGAGACAAGGTCGCCGCCACCGCCCGCAATCTGTCCACGCTCGACCCGCTCGTCGAGGCCTACGGTGAGGCCGTCCTCCCGATTCAGCTCGACGTGACCGACCGCGACGCCGCCTTCGCGGCGGTCGCCGCGGCACATGAACGGTTCGGACGCCTCGACATCATCGTCAACAACGCCGGCTACGGCCACTTCGGCCTGGTCGAGGAGTTGACCGAGCAGGAGGTCCGCGCCCAGCTGGAGACCAACCTGTTCGGGGCGTTGTGGGTCACCCAGGCCGCCCTTCCCTACCTCCGCCGGCAGCGCTCCGGGCACATCCTGCAGGTCTCCTCCGTCGGTGGGATCGTCGCATTCCCGCTGCTGGGCGCCTACCACGCCTCGAAGTGGGCGCTGGAAGGCCTCAGTCAGTCGCTCGCCCAAGAGGTCGCCGCCTTCGGGGTGAAGGTCACGCTCGTCGAACCCGGACCGTTCGGCACCGATTGGAGCGGAGCCTCGGCGCAGCACTCGACCCCGCTGGAGGAGTACGGCGACGTGCGCCGCGAGATCGTGGAAGCACGCAGGATCCGGTCGAGGACCTTGTCGTCGAGCCCTGAGACGACCGCGCAGGCGATTCTCGCGCTCGTGGACGCCGAGGAGCCGCCGCTGCGGATGTTCCTCGGCCGGACGCCGTTCGCCAGCGCCGTCGCCGAGTACGGCGCACGTATGCAGGCGTGGGCGCAATGGCAGCCCATCGCGGAATCCGCGGAGGACTGAACGGAACCCCGGTGCGGGGTCGTGACGCTGCCGACCGTCGTTCGCTAGGCGCCGCCCAGTGGCGCGGTTCCGAGCACGTCCGTCGCCTCGATAGAAAGCACCTTGTCGGTGCGGACGATCTCGAACTCCCGGGTGACGAAGGTGCCCAGCGCTACGGTTCGCCATCGGGCGAGGCCGTCGATGAGTGTTTGAGCGTCGCCGGTCCGGAAGCGCATCAGGTTGACGAAACCCAGCAGCCTGCGGGACGGGCTGAGCGTCACGCCCGTCGCGCCGGCGACGGCGGCGCGCAGCCGCCACAGGGCGCCTGTGGTGTCCCACGCTTGCGCATAGAGGGACTGTCGCGTAACGCCGAGGCCGCGTAGTTCGATCGGAAACGGCACGGACGCCCGCGCGGCCGCACCGCAGGCGCCGGGCAGTTGCGCCGGTGTGAGCGGCGATTCGTCCAGGTTCGCGATGGTCAGGTGAAGATCGGTGCTCGGGTACACATAGTGTTCGGCGGCCTGGGGGAGTGCCCGGACGATCTCCAGCGCGCCCGCAGCCGCGTCCGCCGGAACCCTGACGACGCTGGTCAGGCAACTGAATCCGTCGTGCGGGTCGAGCACGTCGACGCATCCGCCCTTCGGTCGCCAGCGAGCCCGGACACATGCGAACCCCAGGGCTTGAGCACTCTCGCGGAACACGGCTCAAGGATGCCATCGTGGGCACCAGGCTGCGATCGCCGAGCGCGTGCGCTCGGCCGTCCGTGCCGTTCCTGTCCGTGACGAACTCAGATTCGAGGTCATGATGAGTCAACGTGTTCTGCTCGTCGTCACCAACGTCGGCCACTATGACGCCGGCCCATCGCACCCGACCGGACTGTGGTTGTCCGAGTTGACCCACGCCTATGACCTCTTCGCCGCACGCGGTTTCGAGCAGACGATCGTGAGTCCCGCCGGAGGGGCGTGCCCTTTGGAGCCTCGTTCGCTGACGTTCCCGAACTACGATCGCTCCGCGAGGGCTTGGCATGCCGACCCGGCCCGGATGGCGCTCCTCGACCACACCGCGAGCCCGGACCAGATCGATTCCGCCGAATACGACGCGATCTACTTCACCGGCGGCCACGCGGTGATGTTCGACTTCCCCGGCAGCGATGGCCTGCAGCGGATCACCCGTGAGATTTTTGAGGCCGGAGGCATGGTCGGCGCGGTCTGCCACGGCTATTGCGGACTGCTCGACACGAAGCTCTCCGACGGCAGCTATCTCGTCGCCGGACGCCGCATCACCGGATTCTCCTGGCGAGAGGAAGTCCTCGCCGGAGTCGCCAAGCTCGTGCCCTACAACGTCGAAGCGCGAATGAAGAAGCGCGGAGCGCACTACTCGAAAGCGCTGCTGCCCTTCGTCTCCAACGTGGTCGTAGACGGACGCCTCGTCACCGGCCAAAACCCCGGCTCGGCCAAGGCGACCGCCGCCAAGGTCGCCGCGCTCCTGTGAAACCACGACACCACGCCGGCGCCGAAGAACGGGACGGCATGCGGACCGTGCTCCTCGCCGGCGGCCTCTTCAGACACCCGCGTTCGCCGCGACTCCACGGAGGATCTGTCTGTGGGAGGCCGTTTTTTGGCAGATCACCTGTGGATAAACCCCTTGTTCGGTACCGGAGGTCGTCGTTGTTTGCCAGACTCTGAGAGCACATCTCAAGGAGGCGCCATGACCCGGTCCAGCGGACAGCTCGCGTTCAGCGAGGCGACAGGTCACGGTGGGTGCGTTGGTGGGCGGTCCACCTCTGCGCGAAGGGGGCGCGGTCGAACTGCCGCACTCGCCGCTGTGCTGCTGTCCGTCCTGCTGGCCGGTTGTGCTCCGACCGCGCCTACGCCGTCGCCCACGCTGGTTACCTACACCTGTGTTCCCGAAGCCGGAGGCGAACCCTATGCGTGCACGGCGAAGGAACACGAGGAGATGCTTGCGGTCAACGCCCTCTACGACGAAGCCGAAGCGGTTTACCGACGGCATATGACCGAGGTCTTCCGCCTCAGTTCCCATTGGGAGTTCTCTGAAGTCACCCCCGAGATCGAAGCCACTGCGGGCGGGCCGTACTTGGAGAGGATGACCACGATCTTCACCAAGAATCGGGAGGAGCATATCGAGCGAATCTCGGGGGAGCCCGTCATCGGGTGGGTAAAGCGGTTCCCCGGTCGCTCCATGAGCGGATCGGTCGTGGCACTTTGGACCTGTGTCGACGGCAGTCCTGGCATCTCGACCAAGCTCGGTGATCCACAAGGCAGCCCGGGCATCACGACCGAGAACCGGCTTTACCTGAACCGCGTCAACGGAGCGCTCAAGATTTGGGACTCAGAGTACAAGGTGGTCGAGTCATGCTGACCAGTTCGGTACGCCTCGTTGCGATCGCTACGGCAACTCTCGCGTTAGTCGCCGGCGTGGTGGCACGTCGGCCGTCGCCGATGACAACCAGGACTTTGCCCGAGGGTCCGCCAACAACAGTGATGCGGTGGTCACGGCGACGAGGTCACGATCAGGCGAGGACTCGGACAAGAAGTCCTCATCGGGGAAGTCGGGTACGTCAGCGTCTGGTTCGGGTGGGAAGTCGTCTGGCGCGGTGTCTCGTAGTTTGACGATTGCTGATCCTGACACCAGTGAGTCGGTCGAGATTCCTCTTGATATTGCGCAGAGCTATGAGTTTGGCTGTCAGGATGAGCTCAGGGCCCGTCTCCCGCCGTGTGTGCGGACTCTGGAGGAAGCGGCGGCCGAGGCGACCACTGCCACTGATCCGGCTGTTCGCTCGCGGGCGGTCACGGAGGCTGTGGTGCATACGGTGATCTCGCAGTTGCGTCTGCCTGATGCTGCGCCGATGATCGGTCCTGACCCGAGCGTCAACGAATGGAACGCCGCGATCGTCGGCTACCCCTACTGGCTGTGGACCCCGGGGCCTACCCGGATGCAGACCACCACCACCGCCCATGGCATCACGATCACGATGGATGCCCGGCAGGACCGGACGGTGTTCGATACCGGTGATGGCAAGCGTGTCACCTGCGCCAGGACGACGCCGTTTACGAAGAACACGCGGCCTGATACGCCGTCGCCGACGTGTGGGCATGTGTATACGTGGCCGTCTCGTCACAAGAGTAAGCCGGCGGGTACGTACACGCTGACGGCCACCACTTATTGGAGTGTGCATTGGACCGCGCTGGGTTATTCGGGGACGATTCCGGTCCGGATCAGCGATAGCCGGGCGATCCCGGTTGCTGAACTCCACGCCATCGCCCGCGTTCCCTAGGCCCGGCCGTCGTCCGCCCGATTTCTTGGTGATCAGTGCATGATCGTGGTGCGTCTACTCGCCATATCTCTACAATCAGGGCAAGTCGCTCCGGACTGTAAGCCCTCGCCCCCCGGAAACGGAGGGGCGATCATTTATCTCGGGACGGTGTCGGAGCGATCACAGAAGCACCTCCAGTGCGTGTCGGATCCGAGGGAGCGCCTTGGGGAACGATCCGGCGACCTTCAACAACGCCGCCGGGGTATTCCCTCTCCGGCGAAGCCACCGCCTCAGCGCCTTGTACGCGACATCGCTGCCTTCCTGATGCATGAGCCGGAAGCAGTCGATGATGGTCCGCTCCGCGGAGTAGATCGTGACCCTGGTTCCTTCCCCGACTTCGACATGCTCGCGGCCGACCTGAAAAGTCCGCGGATCGAAGCTATGCCAGTTCACGTTCGCGAGCCCAGCTGGATGATGTGTGCCACGCGGTAACGCGATATCGGAGGCGAAGGGGATCGCGTCGCTCAGATCATGGTGCACGAGAGCACTCGTCAGGCACAGCGTCGCCTCGCTGTGAAGCGTCGTCGCGGCAGCAAGGTTGATGAAAGCGGGCGGGATTGAGTCGGGGCGTATGTATACACCGCGCTCCACGCGCTCGATCTCGTCCCGGTCGAGCAGCGAGTAGACCTGATCTTTGCTCAGGCCCGCTTCTCGCGCGTCGCCGAGTGTGAAGGCAGGGGCAAGCTCACGTCCTGACATTGGACCTCCTAACTTGCTACAGGTCAAGGGTATCTGTAGATAGTTAGAAGTTCAGGGTTGCATGCGGATCGTGGGTGCCGTTGTCCTGGTGAGCGTCCTCAATGCCGACGGATTCAGACCCGCACCGCCGGAGTGTCATACCCGTCGATACACGCCGTCTGGAGTTCTGGCGTCGTGAGTTCAGGTGGTGGTGAGTCGCTGAGCGATGAGTTGGTCGAGGCGTTCCCATGCGGGGCTGTCGATGCCTTGGTGTCTGGTGAGGATGTCGATGGTCTCGTGCGCCACCTTGTCGAAATCGGGTAGGTCCGAGACCAGTGTCATCCTCTGCGCGACCCGCGCTGCTGAGTCGGCGAGCTGGCCGAGTCGAGGGTCGTCGGGATGCCAGTCAATGGCTTCGTCGTAGCCACGAAGCACCGCGACGTACTCGGTATCGTCCAGCAGGGCAGTGCGCGTGGGGAGGAGGGTCCGGGTGATGTCGGGGGCGATAGCGTAGGCGAGGATGAAGCCGTCCCGGATGGCGTGCATGTGACGTTCGGACAGCGCCAAGGCGCGCACACGATCCATGTATTCGACGGCCTCGGGCGGCAGGCAGAGCCGGTCGGGCTGGTGGAGATGACGCAGCCGGGCTCGACGGTGCTGGAGCCTTCGGATGTGATCGCGCAGTTCGATGTCGATCTGGTTGATCTGCTCAGTGGCAGCGTCGGCGTCCGCGTTCAGGACGTCGGGGATGCGGGCCAGCGGGACGCAGGCCTGGGCGAGGGCGACGATGCGGGTCAGGTCGATAATCGCCTGCGCGTCATAGCGCCGGTACCCGGAGGCGTCCCGTTCCGGTTCGGGCAGTAGTCCCTTGGCGTGGTAGACGCGGATGGCCTTGGCTGATACGCCGGCGTGGGCGGCGAGCTGCCCGATGGTGAGCATCCTTCATTGTCTCGCTTGACCTTGCCCCAAGGGCAAGGCTGCACGCTGGTCGCATGACCGATAGCGGCTTCGATGAAGACACTCTCCGTGCACTCGCCGACGAGGGGAACGAGGCCGCGCTGGACCGGCTCGCCGACCTCGCCGATGCCCGTGATGACCTGGACGCACTGTCCGGACTGCTCGATGAGGGCAGCGAATACGCCGGCCGTCTGCTGACCCGCCGCGCCGTGAAGAACCGCGATCTGCTCGAGCTGCAGCGGCTCTCTGACGCAGGCAGCCCGGACGCCGAAACGGAACTGGAACGGCTGCTCAGCAGAGGCCGGTAGCCGTGACCGGCAGCACGCCCGAAGCGATCGCGAAAAGCGACTGGTCGAACGGCGCGGCCCGCGTCTGCTGTCCTGGGACGGCGCCACCGCTGCGAATCCAGCAGGGGAGCCGCGGTCGCCACGTGAGGACGTTGCCTGGGTCGAACTACTCCGCGGAACCGGCGAGACGGCCGAAGCGGATGCCGCAGCCTGAGGACGGCAGTGACCCTGATCTCGATCGCGCCGCCGTGCAGGCGTTCGTCGAGGCATTCACCGCCGGCGATGTCGAAGGAGTGGTCGCGCTGCTGGCCGAGGACGCCACCTCGACGCCGACGGATTCAGGCCCTGATCTACGCCCGGACCAGAGACAGGACGACGGCCACGGCCCGCAGGTTGGCACGATCCGTCATCAGTTATGATCACGTGTAAACGTTTTGTCTCGGGAGGGAGGTAGCGGTGATGTCCACGGTGAGACCAGGCAGGGCCGAAGAGGCCGGCATGTCGCGCAGCGGGCTCTACCGTGCGGCGCGCGAGGGGAGGTTGGAGCGGATCGCTCGTGGAATCTACCTGCCGGCGGATGCGCCGGCAGCGGACTGGGACTGGATCGAGGCTGCGACTCGTCGCCCGGATTCGACGATCTGCTTGGTGTCAGCCCTCGCCCATCGCCAGCTGACTGATGCGATCCCCGCAGCGTTGGATGTCGCGATCCCGCGCGGGTCGCGTACGCCGGCGAGCACGGGCGCGATCGCGTGGCATCAGTTCGACCGGGCAACGTTCGAGATCGGCCGGGAGGAGATCCCGATTCCGGGCACAGGGCAGACCATCGGGATCTACTCGCCCGAGCGATCGATCGCCGATGCGTTTCGCCTGCGTGGTGAGGTCGGGTATGAGCTGGCGCGCGAGTCGTTGAAGGAATGGCTGCGCCTCGGCGGGAAACCGGCCCGACTCATCGAGATCGCCTCTCGGCTCCCCCGGGCGAAGTCCCCCCTCCTCCAGACATTAGAGGCGCTGACATGAGTGTGGGCGATGAAGTGTTCCGCCGTATTCAGTCCGCGGCACGCTCCGCTGCGGCGAAGGCTGGGACGGGTGCGCCGACGCAGGAGTATCTGATCCGGCACACGCTGGAGTCGTTCCTGGATCGTCTCACTCACACCGCCCATGCCGAGGACTTCGTGCTCAAGGGCGGGATCCTGCTGGCCGCCTATGGCGTGCGGCGCCCGACCAGGGACGCCGACGCGAACGCCATCGGAGCAGACGTCACCGCGGACCACCTGATTGCCGTCGTTCACGACATCGCTGCCGTCCAAACCGATGATGGGGTGGCATTCGATCTCGACTCGATCAGCGTTCAGGAGATCCGCGAGCACGCCGACTATCCAGGATTCAGGGTGCGGGTCGGTGCGTCGATCGGTCCATGGAGGGGCGCCGCAGTGTGGGATGTCTCCACCGGTGATCCGATCGTGCCTGCTCCTCGACGGGTGCGCATCGACCGCGTGCTGGGCGAACCGATCGTGTTGCTCGGCTACGCGCCCGAGACGACGATCGCCGAGAAGGGTGTGACCATCCTGGAGCGGGGTATCACCAGTACCCGATGGCGCGACTACGTCGATATCGTCCAACTCGCTCGGCAAAGCATCGACACTGAGGAGTTGCTCCGTTCGGCACGAGCCGTGGCTCGCTACCGCGGTGTGCCCTCGAGCCCATCGCGCCGCACGTGGTCGGCTACGGACAAGTCGGTCAGGCCAAATGGGCGGCATGGCGTCGCAAGGAACGACTGGAGGAGGTCTGTGAAGCAGACCTTGACGAGCAGATGGCGCTGGTGGCTTCTTACCTGGATCCCGTGTTCAGCCAGGGGGACACCGCGGCGCCTCCCACGTAGCACGCGTCCGCGCTGACGACCGGGCAGGCATCGAACGTCCTGGGCGGTACGAGGCGCACGCCTGTAAACGACTGAGGCCGCCCTCTCGGGCGGCCTCACAAGCGTCGATCTGCACTTTTGATAAGAGCAACTGGGTGGAGCTAAGGGGATTCGAACCCCTGACCTCTTCCATGCCATGGAAGCGCGCTACCAACTGCGCCATAGCCCCAAGTCCCGTGCGGAACGGAGTGAAACTCTACAGGCTTAACCGCGAGTATCCAAATCGTCCCGCGCGGGGTGGTTCGTCAGGCGTCCGCCAGCGCGGACTCGCGCACCTCGGCGGCCACGACGGCCTCGGAGTCGCCGGTCAGCGCGCGGTAGCTGAAGCCCGCGATCAGGGCGCCCACGATCGGGGCGACGATGAACAGCCAGACCTGGCTGAGGGCGTCCGTACCGGCGAACCAGGCGACGCCGAGGGAGCGGGCCGGGTTGACCGAGGTGTTCGACACCGGGATGGAGATCAGGTGGATCAGGGTCAGCGCGAGGCCGATGGCCAGCGGGGCGAAGCCCTTGGGGGCCTTGCTGGAGGTGACGCCGAGGATGATCCACAAGAAGACGGCGGTCAGCACGATCTCGGTGACGGCGACGGCCAGCAGCGAGTAGCCGCCCGGCGAACGATCGCCGAAGCCGTTGGTGGCGAAGCCGGAGGCGACGGCGTCGAATCCGGGAGCACCCGAGGCGATCACGTACAGGACGGCGCCGGCGATCGAGCCGCCGACGATCTGCGCGATGATGTAGGGCGCGACCGCGGCGGTCTCGACGCGCTTGGCCGCCCACACGCCCAGGGTGACGGCCGGGTTGAAGTGGCCGCCGGACAGGTGGCCGAGCGCGTAGGCGCCGGTGAGCACGGTCAGGCCGAACGCCAGGGCCACCCCGAGCCAGCCGATGCCGACCGGGAAGGCGTTCGCGGTGACGGCGGTGGCGGCGAGGACGGCGGATCCGCAGCCGCCGAAGGTCAGCCAGAACGTGCCGAGCCCTTCGGCCCAAAGGCGCTGGCGCATGGTGGGATTGCTCAAGAGAAAGTGTCCTTTCACAACAAAAAGGCCGGTGTGAAAACACACCGGCCATGGAATGAAGCACTTCTAGGATAGCTAGACTTCACATTTTCATCAACCCGATACTGCGAGTGCTGAAATCTGGCGTCCGCCTTCGGTGGTCAGGATGAGTGTCGCCGGGCCCCTCGGCATCGGAATGAACAGATTGCCCGTGATGGATTGCCCGGCACTGAGCCGGCCTGAGCCGATCTGGGGTTCTGGGGCGCCCGCCTGTGGTTCGTGGACGGTGGTGCCGCCGTCGTTGGAGAAGGCCACGAACGCGTAGGTGATGCGTCCGGCGTCCGCGGTTACCCGTACGTTCACGATCAGGCCGGCGTCGCTCCAGCTGTGCGAGACGATCTCCCAGCGGCCCTGGTTGGAGCTGTCGCCGGGCATCACGAACGGCATCCCCGCGCCGTTGGCCTCGCTGGTGCGTGCGGGGGTGGGCGTCGACGCCGGTGCCGTGGACGGCGCGGCCGCAGGGCGCAGGAACAGCGCGGCGAGAACCGCGCCGACGAGCAGCGCGCCGATCACGGCGAACCACAGACCCCCTCCGCCGCGCTTGGGCGGAGCGTAGGCGTTGATGTCGAGCGGACGCCGCTGGTAGGGGTCGTTGTGCCACGGCTGCGTCATGAAGCCGAGAGTACCCGAGTTGTGCACAACCGCCCTGCGGCGATGACGGCCCTGTGCACAACCGGAATTGGCTGACCGGACCGGTGTGTGGACGCCGAGTGTCGCGGCATGACCGATGCTGCCGCGCCCGATGTGCGCCTGTCCTGCCTGACCGATCTGATCGAGTGCATCCCGATCATGATCGGCTTCCATCCTCGCGACTCGATCGTCGTGCTGGCCCTCGACCAGGGCCGCGTGGTGCTCACCGCGCGCACCGACCTGCGCAGCGGGCACGAGGCGCTGGTGGCCGAACAGATGTCGGTGGTCTGGCGCAAGCATCCGGACGCCTCGGTCATCGCGGTCGCGTTCACCGCCTGCCCGGTGGCGGCCTGGCTGGCGCTGGAGGAGATCGACCTGGCGGTGTGCGAGGGCAGGGGCCGGATCCTTGCCCATGCCGACGGTGAATTCTGGTTCGACCATCCGGACGCCGACGGGGTGCCGTACGACGCCGAAGGGTCGGTGCATCTGGCCCGGGCGGCCTTCGAGGGCCATGTGGTGCGGCGTTCGCGCTCGGAGATCGAGGGTATGGTCGCGTCGCGCCAGCATCCCGACGATGTGGCCGCCGCTCTGCGCCGGCTCTCCGACCGTGATCTGAGCCGGGACGAGATTGTTGCGGAAGCGCTCGCGTTGATCGAGGCTCACGATGCCAAGCCGCGTCCGCTGAACCTGGATGAGACCACCCTGATCAGCGTGATCAGCCACGACGCACTGTTCCTGGAGGCGACGATGGACTCCGCCTCGCGCGAGAATGCGGCGTCCCGGATCGGGCTGTGGACGCAGGTGGTGCAGGACTCCATACCGCGGTGGGCCGGGTCCGCGCTCGCGGCGCTGGGCGTGTCGGCCTGGCTCGCCGCTCAGGGCACGCTGCTGACCGTCTGCCTCCAGGCCGTCAACGGGATCCCCGCGCCGGCGGCCTGGTTCGACCTGTTGGAGTCCGTGATGGCCGACGCGGCGCATCCTTCCGAATGGGAGGAGCGCCGCGCCGGTGTGGTGATTGAGACGGTCAGGCCTGGCTCGCGCGGACGCCGTCGGCGACCGACTGGAGGGCGTCGCCGGAGGCGCGCAGAAGTGCCAGCTCGCTCGGAGAGAAGGACGTCTGCAGAATCGGGCGCGCGCCGTCAGCGCTGACGATCGACGGCAGCGACAGGGCGACGTTCTTCAACGGGTGGAAGTTGTCCAGCACCGTGCTGACCGGCAGGATCGCGTGCTCGTCATTGAGGATCGCCTCGATGATGCGCGCGCTGGTGACGCCGATCGCGTAGTTGGTGGCGCCCTTGCCATCGATGACCTTGTAGGCGGCGTCGCGCACGGCCACCGCGATCTCGTCGAGCTCCTGGACCGTGAAACGGGTGCCGTCGGGCTTGATCCACTCCAGGATCGGGACGGTGCCGATCGAGGCGGTCGACCACAGCGAGAAGCCGGTGTCGCCGTGCTCGCCGACGATCACGGCATGCACGCTGGACGGCGCGACGCCCGCGCGGCGGGCAAGCTGCCAGCGCAGACGAGAGGTGTCGAGCACCGTGCCGGAGGCGAAGATGCGGTTGGAGGGCAGGCCCGTGTACTCGCGGGCGAGGACGGTGAGGACGTCGCAGGGGTTGGTGACGATGACGTAGACGGCGTTCGGGGCCACCTCCAGCAGCTGGTTCATCATCGTGCGCAGGATGTTGGCGTTGACGCCGGCCAGTTCGATGCGGGACTGGCCGGGCTTCTGCTTGGCGCCGGCGGTGATGACGACGACGTGCGAGCCGGCGGCGACGGAGATGTCGCTCCCGCCGGTGATGTCGCTGGTGCCCATGAACTGGCTGCCGTGAGCGAGGTCGAGCACCTCCGCTTCGACCTTCTGGGTGGCGATGTCGTAGAGGGCCACGTGGCGGGCGGAGCCACGGATCAGGCAGGAGTAGGCGACGCTGGAGCCGACTGCACCGGCACCGACGATGGTGACTTTCGAGTTCTCGATAGCGGTCATGAGCTTCAGTCTGGCGGACGCAGGCGCTCAGCGGGGTGGATTTTTTCGGAAGTGGTCACCTAATTCGGCACGGGCGTCGCATGGTGGGCCGCCGGACGGGCCGCCCCAGCAGGGTGCGCTAGTCTGCCTATGAAGCGGGGCCGCGCCTGCGGCGTCCGTCACCTTTTGCTGGACCAGCGCCGACGTCTCTCCGTGGGGGAGACGTTATGTCTGTGTAGACCGAGAAAGACCTGAGGACGAAGAGATGAGCGAGCCCGCGTACCGCTACACCGCGGAGTTGGCGAGTGAGATCGAAGCTGCTTGGCAGGACCGCTGGGAGCGTGAGGGAACCTTCCACGCGCCGAACCCGGCCGGCCCCTGGGCCGAGCCCGACCAGGGCGAAGGCCGCGAGAAGGTGTACGTCCTCGACATGTTCCCCTACCCGAGCGGTGCCGGCCTGCATGTCGGCCACCCGCTGGGCTACATCGCCACCGACACCTACGCGCGCTTCCAGCGGATGACCGGCAAGAACGTCCTGCACGCGCTCGGTTTTGATGCCTTCGGCCTTCCCGCGGAGCAGTATGCGGTCCAGACCGGCCAGCATCCCCGCATCACCACCGAGAACAACATCGCCAATATGCGCCGGCAGCTGCGTAGGCTCGGCCTGGCCCACGACGAACGCCGCTCCATCGCGACCACCGATGAAGAGTTCTACCGGTGGACCCAGTGGATCTTCCTTCAGGTCTTCAACGCCTGGTACGACACGGACGCCGACGGTGGACGCGGGCGCGCCCGGCCCATCGCCGAGCTGATCGCGCAGTTCGAGTCCGGCGAGAGGGCCGTTCCGGACGGTCGGCAGTGGGCCGATCTGAGCCGAGGCGAGCGGGCCGGCGTCGTCGACGGATTCCGGCTGGCCTATATCTCCGAGGCGCCGGTCAACTGGTGCCCCGGCCTGGGCACGGTGCTCGCCAACGAGGAGATCACCACCGAGGGCCGCAGCGAGATCGGCAACTACCCGGTGTTCCGGCGCAATATGCGGCAGTGGATGATGCGGATCACCTCCTACGCCGACCGTCTGCTGGAGGATCTGGATCGCGTCGACTGGCCCGAGAAGGTCAAGACGATGCAGCGCAACTGGATCGGGCGCTCGACCGGCGCGCTGGTGCGCTTCACCACCGCAGGATCGGCCGGGGAGATCGAGGTCTTCACCACCCGCCCGGACACCCTGTTCGGCGCGACGTTCATGGTGCTGGCGCCCGAACACCCGTTGGTGGATGCGCTGATGCCGGCCGGCGGCTGGCCCGAGGGCACGCGTCCGGAATGGACCGGCGGCGCGGCCTCGCCTGCGGAGGCGGTCGCCGCCTATCGCCTGGCGGCGTCCAAGAAGACCGACCTCGAACGCCAGGGGAACAAGGACAAGTCCGGCGTCTTCACCGGCGGCTACGCGGTCAACCCCGTCAACGGGGCGAAGCTGCCGGTCTTCATCGCCGACTACGTGATGATGGGCTACGGCACCGGCGCGATCATGGCGGTTCCCGCCGAGGACGAGCGGGACTGGGACTTCGCCCAGGAATACGGGCTCCCGATCATCCGGACCGTCCAGCCTGACGCCGACCACGACGAAAACACCGCGTTCACCGGTGATGGGCCGACGATCAACTCGGCCAACGACGAGATTTCGCTGAACGGGCTGAGCATGGCGCAGGCCAAGGCGTCCATGACGGCCTGGCTGGAGGCGAAGGGCTACGGTCACGCGACCACCACCTACAAGTTGCGCGACTGGCTGTTCAGCCGGCAGCGCTACTGGGGCGAGCCCTTCCCGATCGTGTACGACGAGGACGGTCACCCGATCGCGCTTCCCGACGACCTGCTGCCGGTCCGGCTTCCCGAACTGCAGGACTACTCCCCGCAGGCGCTCGACCCCGACGACGAAGAGTCCGATCCGGTGCCGCCGTTGGCGCGGGCCCAGGAGTGGTCGACGGTCGAGCTGGATCTCGGTGAGGGCCTGAAGACGTACCGCCGCGAGCTGAATGTGATGCCGCAATGGGCGGGCTCGTGCTGGTACGAGTTGCGCTACCTGGATCCGGCCAACAACGACCGGTTCGTGGACGCCGGCGTCGAGCGCTATTGGATGGGGCCGCACGCCGCACCGGTCGCGAACGCACCGGCCGGATCGGTCGATGCCGGCGGTGTCGACCTTTACGTGGGCGGCGTCGAGCATGCCGTGCTGCACCTGCTCTACTCGCGTTTCTGGCACAAGGTGCTGTTCGACCTGGGGCAGGTGTCGTCGGCCGAACCGTTCCGGCGGCTGTACAACCAGGGCTACATCCAGGCGTACGCGTTCCGTGACGGCCGGGGCCAAACCGTTCCTGCCGACGAGGTCGAAGAAATCGCGGACGCCAGCGGCGAGATCTCCTGGCATTGGCGAGGCGAGCCCGTTTTCCGCGAGTACGGGAAGATGGGCAAGTCGCTGAAGAACATCGTCACGCCCGACGAGATGTACGACAACTACGGTGCGGACACGTTCCGGATCTACGAGATGAGCATGGGTCCGCTGGACCAGTCCAAGCCGTGGGAGACCCGCGCGGTGGTCGGTTCCCAGCGCTTCCTGCAGCGGCTGTGGCGCAACGTCGTCGACGAGGAGACCGGCGAGGTGCGGGTGGTCGACGCCCCCGTGGACGCCGCCACCGAGCGTGCGCTGCACAAGACGATCGCCGCGGTCAGCCAGGACTACACCGACCTGGCGTTCAACACCGCCATCGCACGGTTGATGGAGTACAACAACGTCTTGACCAGGCTTGATGCGGTGCCGCGTGCGGCGATCGAGCCGTTGGTCCTGATGGTCGCTCCGCTGGCCCCGCACCTGGCCGAGGAACTCTGGTCGAGGCTGGGGCACTCGGAGACGCTGGCCTTCGAGCCGTTCCCGGTCGCGGACCCGGCGCTGATGGCCGACGACACGGTGACCTGTGTCGTGCAGGTGCGCGGAAAGGTGCGGGCGCGCCTGGAAGTGCCCGCCGACATCACCGAGGACGCGCTCGAGCAGCTGGCGCTGGCCCAGCCGCGGATCGTCGCCGAGACGGAGAACGGCATCCGGAAGGTGATCGTGCGCGCCCCCAAGCTGGTCAACGTGCTGCCGATGTAGCACCAGGGCCGCCCGTTCGGGGCGACCGAAGACACGGCCGCGGGCCGGGACCCATCATGTGGATGGAGTCCCGGCCCGCGGTCTTTTGTCCACAGGGTGCCGGTTGGGTGACAGAAACGGCCGACGGACGCCGAATGTGCCGGCATGCGCAAACTGGCTCGTGATCCCGTGCAGGGCGACGTGGTGCGCGCCCGCTTGGACGCGCTCGTCGCCGAGTTGAACGACCTCGAACGATCAACGGACGCCGATCCCGGGACGAGGGAGGCTTCCTCCGGCGCCGGAGCCGAGCCGGCGCATCTTGGCGTCGAGCCCCGGAGCGGGCACGCTTCGACGCCTTCGGAACCGAGACAGGCGGAGTCGGGAGCCGCCTCCGGGGGTCTCCCGCGGGCGCGCCCGTCGGTGGCGCGCCGGGTCTGGGAGTTCGGACGAACGCACGCGGCGGTCGTCGGCATCATCGGGCTGGTCGCGGTGCTCGCGGCGACCTGGACGTTGACGCGTTCGCGCACGGTCGCGGTCGCGGACGTCACACCGTCGGCGGTGCCCGCGACGCATGCCCCGGCGCCGTCTCCGTCGGCGACGCCGTCCCCGATGCGCGTCCATGTGCTGGGCGCGGTGGCGACGCCGGGCGTGGTCACCCTGGCGCAGGGTGCCCGGGTGGAGGACGCGCTCGCGGCCGCGGGCGGGTTCACCCCAGGTGCGCGTCCCGGCGACCTCAACTTGGCGGCCCCGGTGAACGACGGCGACCAGATCGTGGTCGGCGACGAACGCAAGCCCGGCGGCGAAGTCCGTGCGGCCGACGGTGGCGCGGGGAGCAGTGGCGGTGGGGGTGCGGGCACAGGCTCGGGCAGCAGTGGCGCGGGGGGATCGGCGGCGCTCGACCTGAACAAGGCCACGGCCGAACAGCTGATCGCGCTGCCCGGAATCGGTCCGGTGACGGCCCAGGCCATCGTTGCCTGGCGCACCGAACACCAGAAGTTCAGCCGCGTCGAGGAACTGCAAGAGGTCGACGGCATCGGTCCCAAGACGTTCGCCCAACTCCGGCCGTTGGTGCGGGTGTGAGAAGGGGAGCAACCGACCTGCGTCCGGTTCTGCTCGGGGCAACGGCGTGGCTGAGCATGGGGCTGGCGATGACGGGTGACCCGCGTCTGCTGGTGCTCGCCGGCGCGGTGGCGGGGTCGGTCGCGCTGGTCGGGTGGCGTCAGGGCAGTTGGCTGCTGGTCTCGCTGGCCCTGGTGGCCGGCGTCTGCGTGGTGATCGGCGGCGTCCGTTCGGTGACCGTGCGGTCAGGGCCCTTGGCCGAGCTCGCGGATGCGCGCGCCACCGCCACGGCCGAGCTCCGTGTTGGCGGGAACGGCCGGCTCTGGCCCGAGAAGGGGCATCGTTCGGGTCTGTGGGTCGGCTCGGCGGTGCTGCTGAGTGTGGACGCTCGCGGCGGCTCGTGGGCCAGCTGCGCGCCGGTGCAGGTGATCGCAACAGGCGAGCCCTCGGTCGCGTGGGCGTCGGTGCCGCAGGGGGCCGTGGTGCGCGCCACGGTCCGCATTGCATGGCCCGATCCGGGCGGGGCGGCCTTCGTCGACCTGCGGGCGCGCGAGCCACCGGTCCGGATCGGCGACCCGGACCCGGTCTCGGGCGCGGTCGGAGCGTTGCGCCACGGGCTGGTCGAGGCGTCCGCCGGACTGACACCGGACGCCCGGGCGCTGATCCCGGCGCTCGTCGTGGGGGACACCCAAGGTGTGCCCGACGAACTCCGCGAGGCCTTCCAACTGTCCGGGCTCACCCACCTGATGGCGGTCTCCGGGGCGAACCTGGTGCTGATCCTCGGCTTCCTGCGCGCGGCCGCGGTTACCGCGGGCGTCCGCGGACGATGGTTGACCGGCGTGCTGGTCGGAGGCGTGGCCGGCTTCGTCCTGCTCTGCCTGGGCGAGCCCAGCGTGGTCAGGGCCGCGGCGATGGGACTGGTCGGTCTGGCCGCGGTCGGGCACGCGGGCCGCGGACGCCACGGCATGCGGTTCCTCGGCGTCGCCGTGCTCGCGGTCGTGCTGATCGAGCCGCCGATGGCGCTTTCGCTCGGGTTCGCGCTGTCGGTGGTCGCGACGTTCGGGCTGTTGTGCTGGGCGGGCGCCTGGACCGACCGGCTGGCCCGGTGGATGCCGCGCTGGTGCGCCGAAGCGCTCGCCGTGCCGCTGGCCGCGCAGATCGCGACCCAGCCCATCGTGGTGGCGCTGTCGGGGCAGGTGAGCGTGGTGTCGGTGCTGGCCAACCTGATCGCGGGCCCGCTGGTTGGGCCGGCCACGGTGCTCGGACTGGTGGCGACACTGGTCGCCCCGGTCTCGGTGCCGCTGGCCGGGCTCGTCGCCTGGCCGGCCGCTGGTGTGCCCAGGGGATCGCCTGGGTCGGCTATCTCGGCGCCTCCTTGCCGGGAGCCTCCCTGCCGTGGCCGGCGACCCCGGCGGCGATCGCGGTCGTTGTGCTGGCCTCGGCGGTGATGGTGCTGCTGGCTCCGGTGGTGCTCGGCCGTCCATTAGTCTGTCTCGGGCTGGCCGTCGCCCTCGTCGTGGCCCTGGCCCGGACGCCGACGCCACCCGGCTGGCCTCCCCGCGACTGGGCGGTGGCATCCTGCGACGTCGGGCAGGGCGACGCCACCGTGCTGGCCGCCGGACCAGGTCAGGGCGTGGTCGTCGACACCGGACCCGACCCGGCGCTGCTCACCCGCTGCCTGCGCCAACTCGGCATCACGTCGGTGCCGCTGCTGGTGCTGACCCACCTGCACGCCGACCATGCGGGAGGCCTGGCCGCCCTGGCGGGCGCCGAGGTCGGTCTCGTGGTGACCTCGGGGGTGCGCACGCCCGCCGACGCCGATGCCCGGATCGGGGCCTTGCTGCCGGACGCCGACCGCCGCTTCACCGAGGCGGGGCACGCCTGGCAGGTGGGCGAGGCCAGGATCGAGGTGCTCGCCGCCCCACCCCTGAACGACCACCTGGTGCCGAGCGAGGGGGAGTCCTCGGCCGAGAACGACGCCTCGCTGCTGCTACGCGCTGAGGTCGGCGGCGTGAGCGTCCTGCTGCCCGGTGACGCGGAGGAGGGGGCCCAGAGTTCCCATGCGCGGTTGGGCTCCGCGATCGATGTCGACGTCCTGCTGGTGCCGCATCACGGCAGCGGACGCCACGCCCCCTCCTTCATCGCCGCCACCACGCCGAGCGTGGCACTGGTCAGTGTCGGCGCCGACAACGACTACGGCCATCCAGCCGCCTCAACCCTCCGCTCGGTCGCGGCGACCGGCGCCCAGTTGGCGCGCACCGACATGAACGGAGCGATCGCCATCGGACGCTCCCCAAAGGGAGAACTCCTGGTGACCACCCAGAGATGAGCCGGCGACAAGGGGCGTGGGAGGATGGCGAGGGCGTCCGGGCCGGATGCCACCACATCGTGATGCAGTGAGGCAAGGAGTGGACATGAGCAGTGGCCGTCCCGTCGATTTGATCGCCACCATCCCGTCACGCCCGGGCGAGGGCGCCCGCGTGCTGGCGCTGCTGCAGGAGTACGCGGTGCACGTCAACGCGACTCCGGGCACCGAGCGCTTCGAGGTGTATGCCGATCGGGACAACCCCGACGTCATCGTGGTGATCGAGCGCTACCGCGATGATGCCGCATTCGCCGAGCACATCGCCGACCCGGCCAACGGCGTCCTGAACGCGAGCCTGGCCGAGCTGACCCTCGGCGGGTCCCAGCTCCAGTTCCTGGTCACCGACTGAGAGCGCTGACGTCGTGGCGGCGTCCGGTCACCGAGCATCGGACGCCCGCCGGCGAGGTTAGGATGGCAGCCGGTGTGCCGGGAAGTCTGGTCGGCTCGATCTGACTATGCCCTGCCGAAGGACGACCGATGACACCGTCTGAACCTGGCCGCGAACCGCGCCGCATTCTCACCCGCGCCAGCTGGCCCGAACACCGGCGCATCGGCACCATCCTGCGCCAGGAGACCACCGGCGGCATCCTGCTGATGATCGCCGCGCTGGTCGCCATCGTGTGGGCGAACTCGCCGGCCTCCGACAGCTACTTCGCGCTGCGCGACTTCGAGATCGGCATCGAATCACTGCACCTGCGCCTCAGCCTGGGCGCGTGGGCGGCCGACGGCATCTTGGCGATCTTCTTCTTCCTGGTCGGCCTCGAACTCAAGCACGAGTTCGTCGACGGCGACCTGAAGGATCCGGCGCGTGCGCTGGTGCCGGTGGCGGCGGCGTTCGGCGGTGTCGCCGTGCCGGCGCTCATCTACACGCTGGTCAACCTGGGCGACGCCGAGATGCTGCGCGGCTGGGCGATCCCGACCGCCACCGACATCGCCTTCGCGGTCGCCGTGCTGGCCATCATCGGTTCGTCGTTGCCGTCGGCGCTGAGGATCTTCCTGCTCACCCTGGCCGTGGTGGACGACCTGATCGCGATCGTGATCATCGCCCTCTTCTACAGCGACGACATCCATGGGGTGTCGCTCGGCCTGTTCCTGATTCCCGTGGCGCTCTACGCGGTGCTGGTGCAGTCGCATCCGCGCTGGTTCGCCGAGCGGCTCTGGGCGCCGTGGCTCATCCTGCTCCCGATCGGGATCGTCGCCTGGGCACTGCTGCACGAGGCGGGCATCCACGCCACCATCGCGGGCGTGGTGCTGGGCTTCACCGTGCCGGTGCGCCGCAAGGACCCGGCCGCGGGCCCGGGCAAGGGGCTGGCGATGACGTTCGAGCACAACTACCGGCCGCTGTCGACCGGAGTCGCGGTGCCGGTGTTCGCCTTCTTCGCCGCAGGCGTGAACGTGGGCGGATTCGACGGGCTCGCGCACGCGCTGCTCAGCCCGGTCGCGCTCGGCATCATCCTCGGCCTGGTCCTCGGCAAGCCGGTCGGCATCGTGCTGACCACCTTCCTGCTCACCCGGTTCACCCGCGCCACCCTGGACGACTCCGTCCGCTGGGGCGACATGACCGGCGTGGGCATCCTGGCCGGCATCGGGTTCACCGTGTCGCTGCTGGTCGCCGAGCTGAGTTTCGGGCTCGGGCATGTCCACAACGACGAGGCGAAGGTCGGCATCCTGGCCGCGTCACTGCTCGCGGCGTTGCTGGCATCGGTGATCCTCGTGCCTCGCAACCGGCGCTACCGCCTGATCGAAGAGGCCGAACGGCGCGACACCGACCGCGACGGCGTCCCCGACCTGTGGGACAGCGCGCCGCTCGACCCGACCATCGCCACGCCCCGCGACCCGGACGCCTGAGGCAGTCAGCCGCGGTCGGCCCAGAACAGCCGCGATCCTTCCAGGTCGGCCCACGATCCGGTGAACTCGATGCCCGCCACCGTCGCGGTGGGGAACGAGTAGCGGACGACCGCGGCGGCGTCCGGATCGGGATCCTGGCCGGCCAACTCATCGACCAGCGCCGGGACGCCGGGCGCGTGCGCGACCAGGGCGGCCACCTGGACCGAGTCGGCCAGCGACGCCAGGGCCTGCATCAGCCCGAAGGTTCCGGCGTTGTACAACTCGTCCAGCGGAACCAGTTTGGCGGTCAGCCCGAGGCCCTCGGCGGTCTCGCGGGCGCGGTCGGCGCTGGAGCAGAGGATCACCTGGACGCCCGCCGGCGCCAGCATCGCGCCGAGCCGCTTGGCCTGCTCCTGGCCTTCGGCGGTGAGGATGCGGCCGTGATCGCCGCGGCCGCGGCCCATGAACTCGGCATCGCCATGACGGATGAGGTACACACGCTTCACGCGGCGAGCCTAGCGGTGCGCGGATGTCGGTGCCTCCTGGCAGGATGGTGCCGTGGACGACCAGCGGATTTTCGGGGCGGTGACCCTCGTCAGTGGGCCGGAGGCGCTGCTCGCCGAGCGGGCCGTCGAACGGCTCGTCCGGCAGGCGCTCGACGAGCGGCCGGCGGCGAGCGTGACGAAGGTGACCGGCGGCGAACTCGACGCGGGCCGTCTCGCCGAGGTCACCGGCGGGTCGTTGTTCGCCGAAGACTCCGTCGTGGTGATCACCGAGGTCAGCGACCTCGCCCAGCCCCTCTTCGACGCGGTGCTCGCCCTGGTCGCCACACCGATGGAAGAACTCGCGCTCATCCTCGTCCACCCCGGCGGCGTCAAGGGCAAAGGCCTGCTCGACAAGCTGAAGAAGGCCCGCGTCACCATCATCGACTGCCCGGCGGTCAAGGCCTGGGAGATGCCGCAGTTCGCGGCCGGTGAGGCCCGGCGCCAGGGCGGCCGGATCGACCCGCCCACCGCGGCCCGGCTCGTCGAGGCGCTGGGCGCCGACGTGCGCGCCGTCGCGGGCGCCATCCGGCAACTGCTGATGGACTCCGACGATCAGGTGATCACCGAGGGCTCCGTGCGCCGCTACTTCGCCGGCCGCGCCGATGTGACCAGCTTCACCGTCGCCGATCACGTGATGGCCGGACGTCGCAACGAGGCCCTCGGCGCTCTGCGCTGGGCGCTCGACACCGGGGTGGCGCCCGTCCTGGTCACCTCGGCGCTCGCCGGGGCCTTGCGCGGCCAGGGCCGCTACACCGACTTCGCCGGCTCACGGATGCGCGACGGCGACCTGGCCCGCGAACTCGGCGTGCCGCCGTTCAAGGTCAAGGAGATCGTGCAACGCGCCCGCTCCTGGACGCCGCGCGGCCTGGCCACCGCGCTGCAGGCGGTCGCCGAGGCGGACGCCGCGGTCAAGGGCCAAGCCGCCGATCCGGCCTTCGCGCTGGAACGGATGGTGATCACCGTGACCGGGCTGCGCGGGCGGCGTCCGGATTCGGGCATGGGCCGCTGACCGCTGTCGATCCCGGAGACGGCCGTACGTCAGGATGGTGTCGGGCCGGCCGGCTCGGCGTCCGCTACCCCGCGGGACACGCACCGCGAACCGACGGGGCAGACGAGGAGGAATCATGAAGTACGCGCTACTGCTGATGGGGCACGTGAACGATCCGGCATGCGGCGAGGAGGGCGGCGCGAGCCCGGAGGAGTTCTTCGCCTTCGATGCCGAGATCACCGCCGCGGGCGTGGTCGTCGACTCGTTCGCGCTGGAGGATCCCGAGCACGGGGTCGTGGTGAGCAGCAACGCCGACGGCGAGCGAGTGGTGTCCTCGGGACCGTTCGCCGAGGTTCAGGAGTTCGTCGGCGGCGCCTACATCATCGAGGTCGCCGACATCGACGAGGCGATCGCCTGGGCCCGCCGCAGCCCGGCCTCCGCACCGGGAGGCCACATCGAGATCAGGCCGGTGGCCCCGTACTGACCGGCAGGCTGGGTCGTTGACCGATGAGACGCGCCGCGCGCTCGCGGCCCTCGACCGCGACACGCGAACGCGGTTGCTGGCCACGCTCGCGCGGCGCTTCGGTGACCTCGATCTCGCCGAGGACGCCCTCCAAGACGCGATCGCGCAGGCGCTGGTCAGCTGGCCGGCCAGCGGCGTCCCCGACTCGGTGGAGGCCTGGCTGACCACGACCGCCAAGCGCAAGGCACTGGACGCCGTCCGGCGCGAAGGCGTCCTGGCCCGCAAACTTGCCCGGATCCGGTTGCGGGAGGAGCGCGCGCCGGCGGCGTCCGCATCGGTGGACCCGGCCGAGCAGGTCTTCGACGAGGACGGCGACGAGTTCGACGACCGGCTCGGGCTGTTCTTCGCCTGCGCCCACCCGGTGCTGAAACCCGAGGACAGGATCGCCCTCACCCTGCGTTTTCTTGCCGGGCTGACCACGGCGGAGGTGGCGCATGCGCTGCTCGTGCCGGTGCCCACGATGCAGCAGCGGATCGTGCGCGCGAAAAGCCGCATCCGTACCCTCGGCGTCCCGTTCGGCGTGCCTCGAACCGCCGACCTGCCCGAGCGGCTCGCGTGCGTGCAGCGGGTGATCTACCTGCTCTACGCGGAGGGATTCGCGCGGTCGGCGGGGGCCGAGCATGTGCGCGACGACCTCACCGCCGAGGCGATCCGGCTGGCGCGGATGCTGCACGCGCTGATGCCGCGCGTCGCCGAGGTGACCGGCCTGCTCGCCCTGCTGGTGCTGACCCAGGCCCGCCGCCCGGCGCGCACCGATGCCGGCGGCCGTCCGGTGTCGCTGGCCGAGCAGGACCGGACGTGCTGGGACGCCGCGATGATCGCCGAAGGGCTCGCCCTCGCCGAGACTGCCGCCGCGGCCGGTCTTGACGGCGGGGCGGGGGTCTACGCGATCCAGTCGGCGATCGCGGCCGTGCACGCCGAGGCGGCGTCCTTCGAGACCACCGACTGGGTGCAGATCGCGGTGCTGTACGGCCTGCTGGAGGCGCGCGAGCCGAGCCCGGTGGTGCGGCTGGGCCGCGCGGTGGCGTGGGGGCGGGCGCGCGGGCTCGCTGACGGTCTCCGGCTGCTCGACGATCTGGCCGTCGATCCCGTGCTGGCCCGGTTCCGGCCGTTCCACGTCGCACGCGCCGTGACGCTGGAGGAGTTGGGCGACAGCGCGGGCGCCATGCGCGCCTATCGCCGTGCGCTTGAGTTGCCCGGCAACGAGGCCGAAGATGGTCTCCTGGCCGCGGCATTCGCCGGGCTGGACGGTGCGGGGCATGGCTAGCCGCGCCGGGGATCCAGCGCCGATTTGGGTGCCCACCTCTGCGCTGGTAGGCTGACCAATCGCGTCCGCAGTGGGCGCACCACCAGAACTCTTTGAACCGAAGGCTTGCCCGTGGCGAACATCAAGTCCCAGAAGAAGCGGATCCTCACGAACGAGAAGGCGCGTCTGCGCAACAAGGCCGTGAAGTCCTCTCTCAAGACGCATATTCGCAAGTTCCGCGAGGCTGCGGCCTCGGGTGACGCGGCGAAGGCTCAGGAGCTGGCTCAGGCCGCGTGCCGCCAGCTCGACAAGGCCGCGTCCAAGGGCGTCATCCACAAGAACCAGGCGGCGAACCGCAAGTCGGCCATCGCCAAGGCCGCTGCCGCGCTCTGATCGAACTCCGCGACGTCGCCCCCGCACCTGAGTGTGCCGGGGCGACGTCGCGCCGTACCCGAACGCTGATCGGCGAGCGCCGGCCAGTCCTGGACGAGAGGGAACGCGCGTGAGCACGCCGCAGCCCGGCACCACACCCCCGCCGATCATCCGCAACTTCTGCATCATCGCGCACATCGACCACGGCAAGTCGACGCTGGCCGATCGCATGCTGCAGCTCACCGGCGTCGTCGACGACCGGTCGATGCGCGCCCAATACCTCGACCGGATGGACATCGAGCGCGAGCGCGGTATCACCATCAAGTCCCAAGCCGTCCGCATGCCGTGGAACGTCGAGGGCACCGACTACGTGCTCAACATGATCGACACCCCCGGTCACGTCGACTTCACCTATGAGGTGTCGCGATCGCTGGCCGCCTGCGAGGGCGCGATCCTGCTCGTGGACGCCGCCCAGGGCATCGAAGCCCAAACCCTGGCCAACCTGTACCTGGCGATGGGCGCCGACCTGCACATCATCCCGGTGCTCAACAAGATCGACCTGCCCAGCGCGCAGCCCGAGAAGTACGCCGAGGAACTCGCCAACCTGGTCGGTTGCGATCCCGACGACGTCTTCCAGGTGTCCGGCAAGACCGGCGCCGGCGTCCGTGAACTGCTGGACGCGATCGTCGCCCAGGTGCCGCCGCCCGAAGGCAAGGCGGACGCCCCCGCGCGCGCCCTGATCTTCGACTCGGTCTACGACACCTACCGTGGTGTGGTCACCTATGTCCGCGTCGTCGACGGCCAGCTGAACCATCGTGAGCGCATCCTGATGATGTCCACCAAAGCCACCCACGAGGTGCTCGAGGTCGGCGTCATCTCGCCTGAACCCAAGCCCGCGAAGGCGCTCGGCGTCGGCGAGGTGGGCTACCTGATCACCGGGGTGAAGGACGTCCGCCAAAGCCGGGTCGGTGACACCGTCACCGGGCAGTACAAGTCGGCGTCCGATGCGCTGGGTGGCTACAAGCACCCCAACCCGATGGTGTACGCCGGCCTGTACCCGATCGACGGAGCCGACTTCCCCGAACTCCGCGAGGCCTTGGAGAAGCTGCAACTCAACGACGCCGCGCTCACCTACGAGCCGGAAACCTCCGGTGCGCTCGGCTTCGGTTTCCGGATCGGCTTCCTCGGCCTGCTGCACATGGAGATCGTCCGGGAACGGCTGGAGCGCGAGTTCAACCTCGACCTGATCTCGACCGCGCCCAACGTCGTCTACCGCGTCGTGATGGAGGACGGCTCCCAGCACACGGTGACCAACCCGAGCGAATTCCCCGAGGGCAAGGTCGCCGAGATCTGGGAGCCGGTCGTCAAGGCCACCATCCTGAGCCCCAGCGACTACATCGGCACCATCTTGGAGTTGTGCCAGCAGCGCCGCGGAACCCAGACCGGCATGGACTACCTCAGCTCCGACCGCGTCGAGATCCGCTACACGCTGCCGCTGGCCGAGATCGTCTTCGACTTCTTCGATGCCCTCAAGAGCCGCACCAAGGGCTACGCGAGCCTCGACTACGAAGAAGACGGCGAGCAGAAAGCCAAGCTGGTCAAGGTCGACATCCTGCTGCACGGCGAACCCGTGGACGCCTTCAGCTCGATCGTGCACACCGACGCCGCCTACTCCTACGGCCTGGCGATGGCGAAGAAGCTCAAGGAACTCATCCCGCGCCAGCAGTTCGAGGTGCCCATCCAGGCCGCGATCGGCTCACGCGTCATCGCCCGCGAAACCGTGCGCGCCATCCGCAAGGACGTCCTCGCCAAGTGCTACGGCGGCGACATCAGCCGCAAGCGCAAGCTGCTGGAAAAGCAGAAGGAGGGCAAGAAGCGGATGAAGATGGTCGGACGCGTCGAGGTCCCCCAAGAGGCGTTCGTGGCGGCCCTGTCGACCGGCGAGGCCCGAGAGACCAAGTAGCCGACAGCTACGCTGCATCCGTGGCTGACTTCTTGCCGCGTGGCGGTCCTGTGTCGGGGTTGACCTTGTGGGTCGACACCGATGATTCCGACGAGCCCGTCGTCCGGTTTCTCGTGAACGGTCGCGATCTGTTCGGTGTGGTCGCGCCGGAGGGGATCGGCTTTGCCCCCGAGGAGATCCTCGGCCCGGATTGGCCGTTGCTTCCTGTTGTTGGCGGACGCCGGGTGGCGGTCTATCGCTGTTCCTGCGGCGTCGCCGGCTGCGGATCGATCGCGCCGGTGATCGTCGCGTCCGAGGACGGGGAGTACGTGCACTGGGTGGACTTCCGGAACGTGGTGGGCGTCTTCGACTCACCCGTGGCCAACGAAGTCGACGTCGATCCCGAATGGCCGGGCAAGGCCGTCGATCTGCCTGACCTGCGATTCGGCATGCGCCAGTACGTCGCCGAGATCGAGAGGGCGTCCCAGGATCGTTCGTGGGAGACCCTTCGTCGGTGAGTACCCCGGGCGGCATCCAGATACTCGGCGGACGAGAACCGGGCGATGAGGTCAGCGGGTGAGCGCTCGCGGCTTGGGGCGTCCGCCCACCACCCAGGCGGCCAGGAGGCCGCCCACGGCGCCACCCAGGTGCGCCTGCCAACTGACACCCGGCACCGTGGGGAACACACCCCACAGCATGCCGCCGAAGAAGCCGAAGACGACGGCGGCGAGCAGAATCTGCTTCCAGTTGCGCGCGATGAGCCCGCGGACGAGCAGGAACACCAGCCATCCGAAGATCACCCCGGACGCCCCGGCGGTGATGCTGCGCGGTGGGCCGAGCAGCCACGCGCCCAGGCCCGAGCCGAGCACGGCGCACAGCGTGGCGAGCCAGAACTCGCGGCGTCCGGCCATGCGGGTGAGCGTGCCCAGCGCGAGGAACGGCAGGCTGTTCGCCATCAGATGCCCGAAGCCGAAATGCAGCAAGGGGGCGACCAGAACCGCAGGCAGGCGGTCGATCCGGCGAGGGAGGATGCCGTAGGAGTCGAGAGCGCCCGCCATGAGGAAGTCGACCGTCTCGACGGCCCACATCAGCGCCAGCAGGCCGCCGACGAAGAACAGCGCGCTCCCGAAGGTCGGCTTGGCGGGCGCGAGCGGCGCCAGCGGCGCGACGGGAACGGGCTGCGGGTAGCCGGGGGGCGGGTAACCCGGCGGAGGCTGGTAGCCCTGCGGAGGCGGAGGCGTCCAGCGCACGTGGGGTGGCTGACCGCTCGGGCCGTATCCAGGAGGCTGCTGCGTCATGCTTCCAGTGTGCCGGGATCAGGCAAGCGCCCGGAAAGCGTCCACGCGTCGCCTTAGGATGGCGGGTATGAGCATCTTCGCCGTGCAGTACACCTACACCGACGACACCGCCGCGCGCGACGAGCATCGCCCGCACCACCGCGCCTACCTCGGGACCCCGGGGGAGAAGGCGGAGGTCGTGCTGTCCGGGCCGTTCGCGGCCGGCGTCGGCCAGTCCGACGGCGCGCTGATCCTGGTCCAGGCCGAGAACGTCGAGGATGTCTTGGAGTTCCTGTCCTCGGATCCCTTCCAGGTCAACGGCCTGGTCGAGCGGGTGCAGGTGCGCGGCTGGTCGCCGGTGATGGGTTCCTGGCACGCGTCGCTGGCCGACCGCCTGTGATTCCAGCGGACGCCCGGAGCGCCGGGTGAGCCCGTCCGCCCTGCCCGAGGGTGAACCCGCGCCCGAGGACGGGTCGCTGCCGGCGTCCGCTCTGGCCGGAGTGGCAGGCCGCCGATTGTCGGCGTACGTGCACGTCCCGTTCTGCGCCTCCCGGTGCGGCTACTGCGACTTCAACACCTACACCGCGGCTGAGCTGGGCGCGGCACCGGGGGCGTCGCGCGCCGACTACCTGGACGCCGTCGCCGCCGAGATCGGCCTGGCTCGCCGGGTGCTGGGCGAGGCGCCACCGCTGTCGACGGTGTTCTTCGGCGGGGGGACGCCGACGTTGCTGGAGGCGTCCGAGCTCGGGGGGCTGCTCGCCGCGTTGCGCGACACCTTCGGCCTGGCACCGGACGCCGAGGTGACCACCGAGGCCAACCCGGATTCGGTGACGCCCGCGTCGCTGGCACGGCTGCGCGAGGCCGGCTTCACCCGGATCTCGTTCGGCATGCAGAGCGCGGTGCCGCACGTGCTGCGCCTGCTGGAGCGCACGCACACGCCCGGACGCGCGCGCGACGCCGTCCGGTGGGCGCGCGAGGCCGGCTTCGCATCGGTGAGCCTCGACCTGATCTACGGGACGCCGGGGGAGTCGGTCGCCGACTGGCGCACCTCGCTGGAGTCCGCCTTGGCGGCCGAACCCGACCATCTGTCGGCCTACTCGCTCATCGTCGAGGACGGCACCCGCTTCGCCGCCCGGGTCCGTCGCGGCGAGGTGCCGTTGCCCGACGAGGACGACCTGGCCGACAAGTACGAGCTGGCCGACTCGCTGCTCTCGGCGTCCGGGCTGGCCTGGTACGAGGTGTCGAACTGGGCGCGCCCCGGGCACGAATGCTGGCACAACCTGGCCTATTGGCGCGGCGACGACTGGTGGGGCTTCGGCCCGGGCGCGCACAGCCACATCGGCGGCGTCCGGTTCTGGAACGTCAAACACCCGCGCAGCTACGCCACCCGCTTGTCCCAGCGGCACTCCCCGGCCGCGGGCCGCGAGCGCCTCGGCGATGACGACCGCCACGTCGAGCGCATCCTGCTGGAACTGCGCCTGGCCGAGGGCATGCCGCTGGCGGTGCTCACCGACGCCGAACGCGGACGCCTGCCCGAGATCATCGGCCGCGGCTGGCTGGAGACCCGCGGCGACCGGGTCGTGGTGACCCACGAAGGACGCCTCTTCGTCGACGCCGCCGTGCGCGACCTGCTGGGCTGAGTCGTTTGTAGCACTCGACGCGTGTAAAAGGGGCTCGAGAGCCCGCGAGTGCTACAAACGACTCATCGGCCGACGATGGGAGGCCCTTCGCAAAAGTCAGCCACTCGACGCCGGTTGCGGGGCACCCAAGGCCCGTTGAGTGGTCGATCCTTGCGACGGACGCCTCGATCCGGACGAACTCGGCCCCCGTCGCACTAGCCTGGACGCATGGTTCGTTCGATTCCGTTGCGTGGCGGCACCTCCATTCCGCAGTTCGGGCTGGGCACCTACAAGCTCGCGCCCGAGCAGACTCAGCGGACGGTCGAGGCGGCGCTTGAACTCGGCTACCGGCATGTCGACACCGCGGCCATGTACGGCAACGAGCGCGAGGTCGGGCTGGCTCTGGCGGCGTCCGGACTGGCCCGTGACGACGTGTTCGTCACCACCAAGCTGAACAATCCCGATCATGACCCGGACGCCGCCCGCGCGGCGTTCGAGCGTTCCCTGGACGCCCTGCAACTCGATCAGGTCGACCTGTACCTGATCCACTGGCCGCTCGCGCACAGCACCGACTACGTCGCCACCTGGGCCACCCTCATCGAGATCGCCGCAACCGGACGCGCCCGCGCGATCGGTGTGTCGAACTTCCAGCCCGATCACCTGCGCCGGATCATCGACGCGACCGGGGTGACGCCCGCGGTGAACCAGGTCGAGATCCACCCCTACCTCAGCCAGGATCCGCTGCGCGCCCTGCACGCCGGTCTCGGCATCGTCACCGAGGCCTGGTCTCCGCTGGCCCGCGGCAAGGTGCTGGACGACCCGGTCGTCGAAGGGATCGCTGCCCGCCTCGGTGCGACGCCCGCGCAGGTCGTGCTGGCCTGGCATCTGCGGCGCGGCGACGTGGTGTTCCCCAAATCGACCCATCCCGGCCGGCTCGCCGAGAACCTGGCCGCCACCACGATCGACCTGGACGCCGCCGACGCCGCCGCGCTGGATGGGCTCAACCGCGATGAGCGCACCGGAAGTCACCCCGATCACGTCGAATGGCCGTGAGGCGGAGCCGCTGACGCTAGGCTTGTCCAGAACAGGTTCCCGAGCGGGAAGGGATGGCCATGGCGGTCGAGACGGCGGCGGCAGTGCAGACATCGGACACCCGTGAGCGCAGCGCGGCCGACCGGTTCATGCGCCGCCTGCTGCGGGTGAACGCGACCGACACCAAGGCGATCGGCGACGCCCACAAGGCGTTCCGCTACTCGCTGGTGATCTCGGGCATCCGCTGCCTGATCAGCTACGTGCTGATCCCGATCCTGGTGCCGGTGCTCGCCTTCGCCGGCGTGCTCGCCGCGCCGATCGGCATCGCCTTGTGCGTGATCGCGGTCGTCAACGGCATCGTCAGCGTCCGGCGCTTCTGGATCTCCGATCACCGATCCCGGTGGATGTACACCTGGTTCATGGCGATCGTGTTCGCGATCCTG
This sequence comes from Propioniciclava sp., assembly GCF_047602245.1. Classification (GTDB taxonomy): domain Bacteria; phylum Actinomycetota; class Actinomycetes; order Propionibacteriales; family Propionibacteriaceae; genus Propioniciclava. Next base: position 544,108 of record NZ_JASGHT010000001.1, on the reverse strand, counting down.
GCGGTGGCCCTCTATGCCGACATCGCGCGATGGGTGGCCGGCGCATGACCCTCGACAACAGCAAGCACGATATCCACGCGGTTCCGCCGGCCGAGGTCGACGATACGGACGCCGTCGAGGACGCCGAACCCGAACCCAACTACGTGATGCAGGGCGTGATCACGATCGCGCTGTTCGCCGCGTTCGTCGCCTTCGCGCTGTTCTGCCTGCCGTTCTACATCTTCAGCTGACGGACGCCGCTTCAGCCGACGGACACCCCATCTCCGGCGAACGGGACGCCGATACCCCGCGGCCGGGTCAGTACGCGGTGAGCCCGCGCTCGCGGAAGATGGCGCGCGTCGACTCGACGAGTTCCGGCGACGGGGGAGCGGTGTCGTCCAGTTCGTAGGTCAACCCGAGATCGGCCCACTTGTCGCGGCCCATCTGATGGAACGGCAGCACCTCGACGCGCGAGACGGTGGCCAGCGAGGCCGCGTAGTCGGCGATCGGCGCGACCGTGTCGGGGTTGTCGGTCAGTCCCGGCACCAGCACGAAGCGGATCCAGGTCTCGATGCCCAGATCCGATAGCCGCCGCCCGAACTCCAGAGTGGGGGCGAGGCGGCGTCCGGTCACCCGGTGGTAGGTCGCCTCGTCGCCGGCCTTGACGTCCAGCAGCACCAGATCGACATCGGCCAGCAGATCGTCGTCGGCGTTGGCGCCGAGGAAGCCCGAGGTGTCCAGCGCGGTGTGGATGCCCCACTGTTTGGCGCCGCGCAGGATCCGGCGCGCGAACGCCGGCTGCATCAGCACCTCGCCGCCCGAGAGGGTGATGCCGCCGCCCGTGGCCCGGAACACGCCCCGGTAGCGCTTGATCCGCGCCAGCAGGTCGTCGGCGAGTACCGGGACGCCGTTGCGCGCGGTCATCGTGTCGGGGTTGTGGCAGTACAGGCAGCGCAGCGGGCAGCCGGCCAGGAAGGTCGTCATCCGGGTGCCCGGGCCGTCCACCGCAGTGACCAGCTCCCAGGAATGCACCGAGCCGACCTCGCCGGTGCGCTGGCCGAGCAGCAGCTCGGAGCGGGACAGGTGATCGGCGGTGGGAATACCGCCCAGCATGGACGCCCGCACCGGCGGGGCGGGCGGGAGGGCGTCCCCGGGGCACGAGCCCGGAGCCACCCTCCCCACCGCGATGTCGCTCAAGGTCACAGCGCCTCGTGGAAGGTCCGCGACAGCACGTCGAGCTGCTGCTCACGGGTGAGCTTCACGAAGTTGACCGCGTAGCCGGAGACCCGGATGGTCAGCTGCGGGTAGTTCTCGGGGTTCTCCATCGCATCCAGCAGCGTCTCGCGATTGAGCACGTTGATGTTGGCGTGGTAGAGCCCTTCGCCCATGCCGGCGTCCAGGATGCCGACCAGGTTCGAGATCCGCTCCTGCTCGGTGCGGCCGAGCGCGGGCGGGGTGATGGTGTTGGTCAGCGAGATGCCGTCCAGCGCATCGTCGTACTCGAGCTTGCCGACGCTCATCATGGAGGCCAGCATGCCGTGGGTGTCGGCGCCGTTGGCCGGGTTCGCGCCCGGAGCGAACGGGGTGCCCGCGCGGTGCCCGGACGGGAACGAGCCGGTCGCCTTGCCGTACACGACGTTCGAGGTGATCGTCAGCACCGACTGGGTCGGGATCGCGTCGCGGTACAGCTTGAGCTTGCGGATCTTGTTCATCACCGTCTTGACCACCAGGCGAGCGATGTCGTCGGCACGGTCGTCATCGTTGCCGTAGCGCGGGAACTCGCCCTCGGTGATGTAGTCCACCACCAGGCCGGAGTCGTCGCGCACCGGGGTGACGGTCGCGTACTTGATCGCCGACAGCGAGTCGGCCACGATCGACAGGCCCGCGATGCCGCAGCCCATCGTCCGGACGATCTCGTCGTCGTGCAGCGCCATCTCGATCGCCTCGTAGGCGTACTTGTCGTGGCTGTAGTGGATGATGTTCAGCGCCTCGACGTAGGTCTCGACCGACCAGGTGAGCATCTCGTCGTACTTGGCCCACACGGTGTCGAAGTCGAGCGGCTCGTCGCCGGTCAGCGGCTCGAAGCCCTTCACGATCTGCTTGCCGCTCATCTCGTCGCGGCCACCGTTGATGGCGTACAGCAGCGCCTTGGCGCTGTTGAGGCGAGCGCCGAAGAACTGCATCTGCTTGCCGATCGCCATCGGCGAGACGCAGCAGGCGATGCCGGTGTCGTCGCCCCAGTGGGCGCGGATCTCGGAGTCCGATTCGTATTGGATCGCCGAGGTCTCGATCGAGATCAGCGAGCAGAACTCCTTGTAGCCGGCCGGCAGCGCGGCGTCCCAGTAGATGGTGATGTTCGGCTCCGGGGCCGGGCCCAGGTTGCGCAGCGTCTGCAGCAGGCGGAACGACGTCTTGGTGACCAGGGTGCGGCCGTCGTTGGCGAAGCCGCCGTCGGACCAGGTGGCCCAGTACGGGTCGCCGGAGAAGATCTGGTCGTAGTCGATGGTGCGCAGGAAGCGGACGATGCGCAGCTTGGTGACCAGGGCATCGATGACCTCTTGAGCGCGCTCCTCGGTGAGCAGCCCGGCGGCCAGGTCACGCTCGGCGTACACGTCGAAGAAGCCCGACAGGCGGCCGATGCTCATCGCGGCACCGTCCTGGCTCTTCACCGCACCCAGGTAGGCGAAGTAGGTCCACTGCACGGCTTCGACGAAGGTGCGCGCCGGACGCCCCAGGTCGAACCCGTAGGTCTCGCCGAGGTTCTTCAGCTTCTTCAGCGCCTTGACCTGCTCGGCGTGCTCCTCGCGGTAGCGCGCCCAGTTCTCGCTGAACGGCTGGTCGGCCACCGCATCCTTGTCGGCCTGCTTGGCCTCGATCAGGCGGTCCACGCCGTACAGCGCGACGCGGCGGTAGTCGCCGATGATCCGGCCGCGACCGTAGGCGTCCGGCAGGCCGGTGACCAGGTGCGAACTGCGGGCGGCGCGGATGCGCGGGGTGTAGATGTCGAAGACGGCCTCGTTGTGCGTCTTGCGGTACTTGGTGAAGATCTCCTTCACCCGCTGGTCGGGCTCCAGGCCGGCCTCCTTGATGGCGGTCTCCACCATGCGCCAGCCACCGCTGGGGATCATGGCGCGCTTGAGCGGCACGTCGGTCTGCAGGCCGACGATCACGTCGTCGTCAGGGCAGATGTAGCCGGCCGGGAAGGCGTCGATGTCACCGGGGGTGTGGGTGTCCACGTCGTAGACGCGCTTGGCGCGCTCGACGGACAGGTAATCGCGCTGCAGCGTCTCCCACACGGTGAGGGTCTTGGTGGTCGGCCCCGAGAGGAACGATGCATCACCGGTGTAAGGGGTGAAGTTGCGCAGGATGAAGTCGCGCACGTCGATGGTCTGCTGCCACGCGCCGGGGGCGAATCCTTCCCAAGCGTCGTCGCGATCGTGTTCGGTGAGGGTCGGTGCCGAGGCCGTCATGCGTTCTCCTGTATGCAGCGTCATGGGTCGAGGGCAGGCTTGCGCCCCGGTGCTGTCAGGAATCTGGGATGGGTGATCTCAGGAACCACGAACGGGGTGTGGCCAGCGCTTCAACCCACATCCTACAACATGTAGGAGACAGGTGAAATGTGGGATTGCCTGTGCTAAGCAAGTGGCGCAACGGCAAGACAACCGCCTGTCGCTCCCCGCGGACGCCGCGGCGCGCCTTAAGCTTTCCCAGGTGGACCGATACGCGCGTGACGTACTGAGCCCGGGCTGGCGCAAGGCCGGCAAGCCGACCGCGGTGAAGACGCCCGTGCGGCGCGACCTGGTGCTGGAGGAGCCCACCTCGGGATTCGTCGGGGCGGTCGTCAGCTGGGGCAACGGCATCGTCGTGCTCGAAGACCGCCGCGGCAAGCGGCGCAGCTTCCCGTTCGGCCCCAACTTCTGGATCGACGGCAAACCGGTCGAGTTGGTCGCACCCCCGCGGGTGGCCACCGCGCGCGACCAGGCGCAGGAATACAACCGGACGCACACGGCGTCCGGCTCGCGGGTGGGCCCGGCGCAGGCCGCGAAGGTCGCCCTACCCAGCCGGATCTACGTCGAAGGACGCCACGACGCCGAACTCGTCGAACGGGTGTGGGGCGCCGACCTGCGCCACGTCGGCGTCGTCGTCGAATACCTGGGCGGCATCGACGACCTGCCCGCCATCGTCACCTCCTTCGCCCCGACGAAAGGACGCCGCCTCGGCGTCCTCGTCGACCACCTGGTGCCCGGCTCGAAGGAATCCCGCATCGTCGCGCAGGTCAGCGGCGAGCACGTGTTCGTCACCGGCCACCGCTTCATCGACATCTGGGCGGCCGTCAAGCCCGAACGCCTCGGGCTGACCGCCTGGCCCGACATTTCCCGCGGCACCGACTGGAAGAAGGGCACGCTGGCCGCGCTGGGCTGGCCGCACGCCGACCAGGCCGACGTCGCCGCCGGCTGGAAGCGCATTCTCGCCCGGGTGAGCGGATGGAAGGACCTCGATCCTCGCCTGCTCACCGAGGTGGAGAAGCTGATCGACTTCGTCACCGCCGACCACATCGACCGGGAGTCATGATGAAAACCGAGGACGTATCGGCGCTGATCGCCGACGTGTGCGAGCGCCTCATCCTGCCGCGGTTCCAGGCGCTCACCGAGAGCGAGATCATCTACAAGCGCCCCGGCGACCTGGTCACCGTCGCCGACCGCGAGGCCGAAGCCGCCCTGGCCCGCGCCCTGCACGCGTCCGCGCCCGAGGCGCTGGTCGTCGGCGAAGAGGCGGTCTTCGGCCGCCCCGGCCTGCTCCGCGGGCTCGCCGAGGCCGACCACGCCTGGGTGATCGACCCGATCGACGGCACCCGCAACTTCGTCGCCGGCAATCCCGACTTCGCCGTCATGGTCGCCGAGATCCGCGCGGGCCAGACCCGGCGCGGATGGATCTGGCAGCCGCTGCATCAGGCCCTCTACGTCGCCGAACTCGGTGCCGGCGTCGAACACAACGGGACGCCGATGGCACCGCTCGCCGAGCCCACCCGGCCCTGGCAGGTGGCGGTGTGGCCGCGCGGGGCCGGCCAGCGCGTCGCCGGCGCCGACCTGCGGCCCACCCGCGGATCCTGCGCGATCGACTATCCCGCCTTGTTGCGCGGTGAACTCGACGGTCTCGCCTACCGCTCGCTCAACCCGTGGGATCACCTGCCCGGCGTCCTGATGGTCACCGAACTCGGCGGTACCGCGCTCGCCGACGGCCAGCCCTACACGGCGGCCGCGAAGGGACGCCTGCTCGCCATCGGGGCCACCGCCGAGGTCGCCGAGGCGCTCGGGCGCGACCTGCGCCCCTGACCCCCGAACCGAGCCACCCGGACAGGGCCGGCGCTCAGCGCACGTGCAAGGTCAGCGACCGCTTCCGCTTCCGCGGCCGTCCGGACGCCTCGAGCCGGGCGATCGCCTGCGCGACGAAGGCCTCGCTGGGATCCTTCGGCCACGGCCAGTCCTCGCGCCAGGCGCCGGCCGCGTTCTGGCCGGCGTCGTAGATCTCGACGGCCTTGTCGTGGTACCAGTGCAATTCGGCGCGCTGCATGAAGGCCGCCTCGCGGTCCATCGGCTCGCCGTGGCCGGGCACCACCACGAAGCCGCGGCGCAGCGCGCCCAGGGTGCCGTCGAGGGTCTTGGGCCATTCCGCCGGCCAGGAATCCGCCTCACACACCGGCGGTGCCGCCGACTCGAGCAGGTCGCCGAAGAAGGCGACGCCCCGCTCGGGAACGACGATGGTCACATCATGATCGGTGTGCCCGCGGCCGAAGTGCAGCAGTTCGGGGTGGCAGTCGCCCAGGTCGAGTGCGGCGGCCAGCCCGAACGTGCGGGTGGGCCGGGCCAGGTCGGCGTCCGTCATGCCGAAGCGCGCCAATTCTTCGGCGCTCGGCGGCGCGGATTCCAGCAGCGTGACCAGATCGCGGTGGGCGAGGGTGACGAGCCCGTCGAAGGCGGCCAGGCCGTAGCAGTGGTCGTAGTGGGCGTGGGTGACCACCACATGGGTGAGCGGCACCTCGCCGGCGATCGCCGCGGCGGCGCGGCGGATCTCGGCGCCCTGGGCGGGCGAGCTGCCGGTGTCGACGAGCAGCGCACCGGTGGTGCCGACGACCAGCCCGATGTTCACCCCCGCGGGTTGCGCGACCGCGACGTAGACGCGATCGGCGACGGCTGAGAAGGCTGACAGGGCGAAATCCACCCGCTCACTGTATCCCGCGCGGTGGACTAGACTGGCACTCAGCCCGCACGAGTGCCAGGCGGGTGTGCATGATGCGAGGAGGTGATGGGGTGCTGGACGAGCGCAAGCTCACGATCCTGCGCGCGATCGTCACCGACTACGTCTCCAGCCGCGAACCCGTCGGCTCGAAGGCGCTGGTCGAGCGCCACAACCTGAACGTGTCCCCGGCGACCGTCCGCAACGACATGGCGGTGCTGGAGGAAGAGGGCTACATCACCCAGCCGCACACCTCGGCCTGCCGGATCCCCACCGACAAGGGCTACCGGCTGTTCGTGGACCGGCTGAGCGCGGTCAAGCCGCTGAGCGCGGCCGAGCGCCGGGCGATCTCCACCTTCATGACCGGTGCCCTCGATGTGGACGACATCGTCCGCCGCACCGTGCAGTTGCTGGCCCAGATCACCCACCAGGTCGCCATCGTGCAGTACCCGGTGCTGTCGGCCTCCACCATCCGCCACGTCGAGATCGTCCGGCTTTCGGCCGACCGGGGCCTGGTGATCTGCGTCACCTCGGCCGGCGCGGTCGAGCAGCGGCTGATCGGGCTGCCCGAGGCGTCCGATGACGACATCGCCGAGGTGCGCGGACGCCTGGCCGAACGCCTGATCGGCAGCACCGCCGCCGAAGCCGTCGACAAGCTGGCCTCCTTCGCGGCGACCGTGCCGCCGCACCGGTCGGTGTTCGCCGCCTCGGTGGCTGCGGCCGTCCTCGACATCGTCGGCCACGACGCGAGCGCGCGGGTCGCGGTGGCCGGCGTGCCGAACCTGACCCGGTTCGGCGACTCCTACGAGACCACCGTCAAGCCGGTGCTGGAGGCCCTCGAAGAGCAGGTGGTGCTGTTGCGCCTGCTCGGCGAGGCGACCACCCGCGACGATGTGCTGGTGCGCATCGGTCACGAGAACGACTACGAGCCGCTGCGCGCGACATCGGTGGTGGCGTCCGGCTATGGTTCGGACGCCGGGAGCCGCGCGACCCTGGGGATCGTCGGTCCCACCCGCATGGACTACCCGTCCGCGATCGCCTCCGTGCGCGCCGTGGCGCGCTACGTGGGCCGATTCCTCGCTGAAGCCTGACCAGAACTAAGGACCACGTTGAGCGACTACTACGAAACCCTCGGTGTGCCCCGGGACGCGACGTCCGACCAGATCAAGAAGGCGTACCGCAAACTGGCGATGAAGTATCACCCCGACGTGGCCGACGACGCCGCGTCCGCGGAGAAGTTCAAGGAGATCGGCGAGGCGTACGCCGTCCTGTCCGACGACAAGAAGCGCCAGATGTACGACCTGGGCGGCGACCCGCTGCGCGGCGGCGGGGGCCCGGGCATGGGCGGCTTCGGCTTCCCCGGTGGCGCGCAGGGCTTCGACGTCGGCGGCCTGTTCGATGCCATGTTCGGGGCGCAGAACTCGCGCGGCCCGCGCAGCCGGGTGCGCAAGGGCCAGGACGCCCTGGTCCGGCTCAACCTCACCCTCGCCGAGGCGGCGTTCGGCACCACCAAGCCGATCCGCGTCGACACCGCCGTGCTGTGCCCGTCCTGTTCGGGGCGCGGTGCGGCCGATGGCGGCGAGCCGGTCACCTGCACCACCTGCCACGGGGCCGGCGACGTGCAGACCGTGCAGCGTTCCTTCCTGGGCGACATCCGCACCGTGCAGCCCTGCCCGTCCTGCCGCGGCTACGGCACCGTGATCCCGCATCCGTGCGGTGAGTGCTCCGGTGAGGGCCGCGTCCGCTCGCACCGCACCATCAACGTCAAGATTCCCGCCGGGGTGAGCACCGGCAACCGGGTCCATCTCGATTCCCAGGGCGAGGTGGGGCCCGGCGGCGGCCCGGCCGGCGACCTGTACGTGGAGTTGTCGGTGAGCCCGCACCCAGTATTCAAGCGTGAGGGCGACAACCTCGAGATGGTGGCCCGGCTGCCGATGACCGCCGCCGCCCTCGGCACCGAGGTCTGGGTCGACACCCTGGAGGCCGAGGTCGACGGAACCCTGCCCGAGGACGCCCGCGTCCAGCTCGTCGTGCCCGCCGGCACCCAGTCCGGTGCCCGCCTGGTCATCGCCGGACGCGGCGTGCCGCGGCTGCGCGGTGCCGGACGAGGCGAACTCGGCGTTACGCTGTTGGTGCAGACGCCCGAAGGTCTGGACGAACGCCAGCGCGAACTGCTCCGGCAGCTCGCCGAGGCGCGCGGCGAATCCCGTCCGGAGGCGACGGTGTCGCGAGGAGCCAACCCCAAGGGCTTCTTCAGCCGGTTGAAGGACGCCTTCGCCGACTGAGCCCGACCGCACGAATCGACGAGGAGCCATGACCGAAGCGCTGTTCCTGGCCGACCTGGATTCCCCCCAGGTGGGCGACACGTTCACCCTCGGCGGCGACGAGGGCCGCCACGCCGCCGCCGTCCGGCGGATCCGCGTGGGGGAGACCATCATGGTGGCCGACGGTGCCGGCACCGGCATCAAGGGCCCGGTGACGGCCGTCGACAAGGCGTCGGTCACCCTCGAGATCGCCCAAGTGCTGCACGCCGAAGGGGCGACGGTGCGCTACCACGCCGCGCAGGCGCTCGCGAAGGGCGACCGGTCCGAGCTGGCCATCGAGATGCTCACCGAACTGGGCGTCGACCGGGTGATCCCGTGGCAGTCGGCCCGCTCGATCGTGCGCTGGGCGCCCGAACGCGAGGCGCGCGGGCTGGCCCGCTGGCGCTCCACCGTCCGCGAAGCGACCAAGCAGAGCCGCCGCCTGCGGGTGCCGGTGGTCACCTCGCCGATGACCACCCGCGAACTGGTGCTGCTCATCGAGCAGATGGACGCCGCGTTCGTGCTGCACGAGGGCGCCGCGGTGTCGCTCAACCGGGTCGACGTGCCCGCCGAGGGCGACATCCTGATCATCATCGGCCCCGAGGGCGGCCTGACCGACGACGAGGTGGCCACCCTGGAGGCCGCCGGGGCCCGCCAGGTGCTGGTCAGCGACGGCGTGTTGCGCACCTCGACCGCCGGTGTCGTCGCCCTGGCGCAGTTGCAGGCGCTCCAGCACCGCATCACGCAGGCCAAGTGAGCGGCGCCGAGGTTTCGCCGGGATTCGGGTTCACCCCCGGCGTCCGCCTGCCCGGTGGGCGTGGCCGCACCGGCGTCATCCACACCCCGCACGGCGACATCGCCACCCCCGCCTTCGTCGCGGTCGGCACCAAGGCGACCGTCAAGGCGGTCACGCCCGAGGCGGTGTCCGAGCTCGGCGCCCAAGCCGTGCTCGCCAACGCCTACCACCTGTACCTGCAGCCGGGCTCTGACATCGTGGACGCCGCGGGCGGCCTGGGCGCGTTCATGAACTGGCCGGGCCCGACCTTCACCGACTCGGGCGGATTCCAGGTGATGAGCCTGGGCGTGGGCTTCAAGAAGGTGCTGGCCATGGACGCCGCGGGCGTGGCCGACGACGACGTGATCGCCGAGGGCAAGGAGCGCCTCGCCCACGTCGACGAGGACGGGGTGACTTTCAAGAGCCACCTCAATGGCGACCTGCACCGCTTCACCCCCGAGGTGAGCATGCGCGTCCAGCACGAGATCGGCGCCGACATCATCTTCGCCTTCGACGAGCTGACCACCTTGATGAACACCCGCGCCTACCAGGAGGAATCCGTCGAGCGGACCCACCGCTGGGCCGCGCGCTGCCTGGCCGCGCACGACGAACTCACCCGCGAGCGCACCCATCGTCCCTACCAGGCGCTGTTCGGGGTGGTGCAGGGCGCGCAATACGAAGACCTGCGCCGCCGGGCGGCCCGCGGGCTGGCCGAGCTCGAGGCGTCCGGGCGCCGCTTCGACGGCTTCGGCATCGGCGGCGCCCTGGAGAAGGAGAACCTGGGCACCATCGTCGGCTGGTGCGCCGACGAACTGCCGTTCGACAAGCCGCGACACCTGCTCGGCATCTCTGAGCCCGACGACTTCTTCGCCGCGATCGCCAACGGCGCCGACACCTTCGACTGCGTCAACCCGTCCCGGGTGGCCCGCAACTCGGCGGTCTACACCGCCGACGGACGCTACAACCTGCTCACCGCGGCCAGCCGCCGGAATTTCGGGCCCATTGAGGACGGCTGCGACTGCTACACCTGCACCCACTACACCCGCGCCTACCTGCACCACCTGTTCAAGGCCAAGGAGATGCTGGGCGCCACGCTGGCGACCATCCACAACGAGCGGTTCACCGTCCGGCTGGTCGACGACATCCGCGCCTCGATCGAACAGGATCGCTTCGAGGAGTTCCGGGACGCCTATCTCGGCCGCTTCTACGCGCGCCGCCGCTGAACCCGCCCGGCGGCGTCCTCAGGTGTGTGGCGTCCTCAGGTCAGGTCGGGCTCGCGCCGCTTCACGCCCGCGATCACGCGGTAGGTGATGGGCAGCAGCAGGATCTCGACGGTCACCTTGTAGACGAAACCGACCACGATGTAGTTGATCAGCTGCGGTCCGGGGATCGAGCCACCGCCCAGGAAGGCGCCCAGCGGGCCGAACGCGATCGTGCAGAACAGCAGCGTGTCGACGAACTCGCCGACGATGGTGGAACTGACCAGGCGCACCCACAGCCGCTGCTGCCCGAAACGCTGCTTGATCCGCACCAGCACCCACGCGTTCAGCAGCTGCCCGGCCAGATAGCCGGCCAGGCTGGCCAGCACGATGCGCGGCACGAAGCCGAGCACGGCGACCCAGGCGTCCTGGTTCGGCCAGTCGGCGGCCGGCGGGGTGGCCGAGACCAGCCAGAAGGTGAGACTCATCAGGGCACTCATCACGAACCCGACCGCGATGGCGCGGCGGGCGCGGCGCAGGCCGTACACCTCGGCGAGCACATCGCCCAGCACGTAGGTGAGCGGGAACAGGAAGGCGCCGCCGTCGGTGATGATCGGCAGCACGGGGAATCCGCCGACCAGCACGTCGGGGCCGAACTGGATCAGCTTGGTGGCGGCCACGTTCGAGATGATCAGCAAGGCGACGAACACGGCCACGATCAGGTCGTAGTTGCCGCGCACGTGCGGGAAGTTCTCGGTGGCTGGGCTGGTGCGGAGAGAGGCTGTCACGGGATGGCAGCGTACCCGTACCAACACTCGGCGCCGATGTGCCCCAAAATGTCGGCCGGAGGTGGCAGGATCGGTGCATGAGCGAGAATGGATTCGACGACCAGGGCTCCGGTGACAGCACCGTCGAGCAGCTTCAAGCCGCAGACACGCTCATCGACCGCGGTGTCGACGACGTGCTCGATGAGGGGTACATCGCGCCCGACCACTGGTCGCCCGCCCAGGGGTTCGGCAACACGCCCGCCGAGATGCGCCAAGGCGAGACACTCGAGATGAGGGTCGCCCAAGAGCAACCCGAGGCGACCGCGCCCGACGATTCGCCGTGGAATCCCGAGGGGGAGTCGCGCGAGGTGGGCGCGATCCGCGCCGGACGCCTCGTGGACGCCAACCGCGGCGAGGGCGGCACCGACAGCACGCACGAGGCGGTGGCGTTCTCGGTCGGCATCGACGGCGGGGCGGCGTCCGCCGAAGAGGCAGCCATGCACATCATCGAGCCCGAGGATGACGACGTCGAGTGAGTGAGGTCACTGCGGCGGCGAGCCGCCGCTTTACGGTCCCGGCGTCCCTCCCGATGGTGGCGATCGTGGGGCCGCATGACGAATTCCTGCGCATCCTCGAGGGCGCATTGGACGCCGACGTGCACGTGCGCGGCAACGAGATCACCCTCGCCGGCACGCCCGAGGCGGTCACCCAGGGCGTCGAGGTGCTCACCGAGATGGTCACCATCACCCGTACCGGCCAAGGCCTGACCGGGGACGCCGTGGAGCGGATCGTCTCGATGGCCACCGAGCCCGACGGAGTGCAGGCGTCCGAGGTGCTGACGCAGAACATCCTGTCCACGCGCGGGCGCACCATCCGGCCCAAGACGCTCAACCAGAAACGCTATGTGGACGCGATCGACGCCCACACCGTCGTGTTCGGCATCGGCCCGGCCGGCACCGGCAAGACCTACCTCGCCATGGCGAAGGCCGTGCAGGCGTTGCAGGCCAAGGAGGTCAACCGGATCATCCTGACCCGTCCCGCGATCGAGGCCGGCGAGCGGCTTGGCTTCCTGCCCGGCACGCTGAACGACAAGATCGACCCCTACCTACGTCCGCTCTACGACGCCCTGCACGACATGGTGGACGCCGACTCGGTGCCCAAACTGCTCACCGCCGGCACCATCGAGGTGGCACCGTTGGCGTATATGCGCGGCCGGACGCTGAACGATGCGTTCATCATCCTCGACGAGGCCCAGAACACCTCGATGGAACAGATGAAGATGTTCCTCACCCGGTTGGGCTTCAACTCCAAGATGGTCGTCACCGGCGACGTCACCCAGGTCGACCTGCCCGGCGGCCAGAAGTCCGGCCTGCGCGAAGTGCAGCAGATCCTCGACGGCGTCCACGACATCGCGTTCTGCCAACTCACCAACCGCGACGTGGTCCGCCATCAGTTGGTCGGGCGCATCGTCGCCGCCTACGACCGCTACGAGTCCACCTCACCCCCGCGACACGAGAGCCGCGCACCCGGCCGCCGATAGGATGACGGCGTGATCGACCTGAACAACGAGTCCGGCGTGGAGGTCGACGAGCAGCGGCTCGTCAAGCTCGCGCGCTTCGCCCTCGCCGAACTACGCATCCATCCCCAGGCCGATCTGTCGATCCTGCTCGTCGACGAGGCGACCATGGCCGACTATCACCAGCGGTTCATGAACCTGCCCGGTCCGACGGATGTGCTGAGTTTCCCGATGGACGAGCTGCGCCCCCCCGCCGATGACGACGAGGAGCCCCCGCTCGGATTGCTGGGCGACATCGTGCTCTGCCCGACGGTGACCGCCGCGCAGGCGTCCGAGAATGGGCGGACGCCCGAGGGCGAGGCCGACTACCTGCTGATCCACGGACTGCTGCACTTGCTCGGCTACGACCACGCCGAACCCGACGAGCACGCGGTGATGTTCGGCCTGAACGACCGCATCATCGCCGCCTGGGACTCCTCCCGCCGCTGATCGAAGACGCCCGGCTGCCTTGGGAGGAGTGCTCCCGCGCCCGCTAGACTGTGCGGCAGTCCTAACGAGGAGTCGTGAGTAACCCCTGTTAACCGAGACTGAGTGGATCGTGCTGGCGGTCGCCGCAGTGTTCGTGCTTGTGGCCGGCATCTTCACCACGATCGAAAGTGCCCTGCAGTCGTTCAGTAAGTCCCGCGCGGAAGCGCACCTGAAGGAGGGCGCCCGTGGCGCCGAGCGGCTGGTCCAGATCACCCAGGATCCCGCGCCTTACTTGAACACCCTGCTTTTTGGCCGCATGCTGCTGGAGTTCAGCGCCATGGCGATGGTGGGAGTGGTGGTGTTCACCCACTTCGAGGCGCTCTGGGAGCGCCTGCTGTACACGATCGGCCCGATGCTGATCGTGTCGTTCGTGCTGCTCGGGGTGGCCGCGCGCACGCTGGGCCGCCAGCACGCGGACGCCGTGGCGTTGCGCACGGCCGGCTTGACCGGCGCGCTGACCACCGTGCTGGGCCCGATCCCGCAGATCCTGATCGTGATCGGCAATGTGATCACCCCCGGTCGCGGGTTCACGGACGGCCCATTCACCTCTGAGGCCGAATTGCGTGAGCTGGTCGACATGGCGGAGGCCTCGGAGGTGATCGAGGACGGCGAGCGCCGGATGATCCATTCGGTGTTCGAACTGGGCGACACCATCGTCAAGGAGGTGATGGTGCCGCGCACCGAGATGGTGTGGATCGAGGCCGGCAAAACGCTGCGGCAAGGCCTGTCGCTGGCGCTGCGTTCGGGTTTCAGCCGTATCCCGGTGATCGGCCACGACGTCGACGATGTGCTCGGCGTCCTCTACCTCAAAGACCTGATCCGCCGCCTGTACGACAATCCGGGCGGCCAGTCGTCGGAGACCGTCGACTCGCTGATGCGCGAACCCACGTTCTGCCCGGATTCCAAGCCGGTCAACGACCTGCTCGCCGAGATGCAGTTGAACCGCAGCCATGTCGTCATCGTCATCGACGAGTTCGGCGGCACCGCGGGCCTGGCCACCATCGAGGACATCTTGGAGGAGATCGTCGGCGAGATCGTCGACGAGTACGACGAGGAGATCCCGCCGTGGATCGAACTCGCCGATGGACGTTTCCGGGTCAGTTCCCGGCTGGGAGTCGACGAGCTGGGTGACCTGTTCGGCCTCAAGGTCGACGACGAGGACGTGGACACGGTGCTCGGCCTGATGGCCAAGGAATTGAACCGCATCCCGATCCCCGGTTCGGTCGTGGTCTGGGAAGGGATCGAGCTGGTTGCCGAGCGGGCGTCCGGACGCCGGCACACCATTCAGACGATCGTGGCCGGCCTGGTGGCCGACGCGGACGCCGACGCCGGCGTGGATGCGGCGGTGGCGCTGGCCACGGGAGAATCGAAGCGCTGGCGGGTCGACCCGAAGTCACCCAAGTCTCCGGCGGAGGAGGAAGCATGACCGAACCATTCGACACCGAGGGCCTGGACGCCGCCGAGCTGGCGCTGTTCCGTCAGGCCGGCGCGCCCGCGCCGGGCCCGCTGCCCGTCCCGAAGGGGTTCCGTTCGGGCTTCGCCTGTTTCGTTGGACGCCCCAACGCCGGCAAGTCGACGCTGACCAACGCGATCGTGGGGGAGAAGATCGCGATCACCTCCTCCAAGCCGCAGACGACGCGGCGGATCATTCGCGGCATCGTCAACCGTCCGCTCGCCCAGCTGGTGCTGGTCGACACGCCCGGTTTGCACCGTCCGCGCACGCTGCTCGGCCAGCGCCTCAACGACCTGGTCTACGAGACCTGGGCGGGCGTGGACGTGATCGGCGTCTGCCTGCCGTGCAGCCAGCGGGTCGGTCCGGGCGATGAGTACCTGCTCCGCGAGATCGCCTCGCTGCCCCGGCGTCCGAAGCTGGTGGCGCTGGCCACCAAGACCGACCTGGTCGGTCCCGAGCGGATCGCCCAGCACCTGATCAAGATCGCCTCGCTGGAGGAGGAGCTCGGCATCCGCTGGGAGGCGATCGTGCCGGTTTCGGCGCTGACCGGCGACCAGGTCGGCATCGTGCTCGACGAGCTGATGAGTCATCTGCCGCCCGGCCCGCCGCTGTACCCCGACGGCGAGACCACCGACGAGCCGGTCGAGACCCGGATCGCCGAACTGATCCGCGAGGCGGCCCTCGAAGGCGTCACCGATGAGCTTCCGCACTCGATCGCGGTCGTGATCGACGAGATGCGCCCGCGGGAGGATCGCCCCGCCGACAAGCCGATGATGGAGGTGTTCGCCTCCATCATCGTCGAGCGCGACAGCCAGAAGGGCATCATCATCGGCCACCGCGGCGAGCGGCTGAAGCAGGTGGGCCGGGATGCCCGCTTGCAGGCCCGCGAACTGCTCGGCATGCCGGTGCACCTGGCATTGCATGTCAAGGTGCTGCCGGACTGGCAGCGGGACGCGAAACACCTCAACCGCCTCGGGTTCTGAGCCGTCGTGGACGCCGCCACCCCCGGCGCCACCGATCCCGGCGACGCCCGTGAAGAACGCCGTCGATGGTTCGACGTGCGGACATGGGGCGCGCTCGCCTTCGCGACCGCGCTCGCACGCCAGGGCGTCCGCCGGGTGCGCGGAGCGCTCTGGCCGATGCTCACCGCCGCCTTCGCGGCCTCGCTGGCCTACCTGATCGCCGAGCAGTTGCTCGGCCGGTCGGTGCCGATGTTCGCGCCCATCGCCGCCTGGGTGTGCCTGGGCTTCAAGGTCGACCGGGTGCCGCGGAAGGTGGCCGAGCTGGGCGTAGGGGCCACGGTCGGCGTCCTGATCGGCGAACTCCTGGCCGGGTGGATCCATCTCGGCTGGTGGCAGATGGGCGTCGCGCTCATGGTCGGCGGGGTGATCGGGCGTTTCCTCGACCACGGTGACCTCACCACCATCCAGGCCGGGGTGAATGCGGTCGTGGTGGTCGGCATGTCCTGGTGGCAGGCGGCCACCGGTGGCTTCACCGGCCGGTGGATCGACGCCGTGGTGGGCGCGGGGGTCGCGTTCGTGTTCGCGATCCTGCTGCCACGCCACCCGACCGAGCGGCCCCGTCGCTACGCCGCCGCGACGCTCACCGAACTCGCCACCCTGGTCACGATGGTCAGCAAGGGGTTGACGACCGGCGACCGCCAGATCATGCGGGACGCCCGCGGGCAGGCGCGTGCGGTCGGTAACCTCTCCGAAAGCTGGGAGGAGACGCTGGTCACCGCCCGCGCCGTGGTGAGGCTCAACCCGAGCCTGTGGCGCCAGCGCGGTGAGGTGGCCGAGCTGGAACGCGTCTTCCGGCTGGCAGCCCGCGCCCGGCGCGTCGCCGACATGCTGGTCCGGCAGGCGCGCGGCATGACCGAGGAAGTCGGCCCGATGCCCGAACTCGGCGCCCTGGTCCGGGGTGTCGCCCAGGCCGCACACGCGCTCGCGGTGTCGGTAGGGCAGTGGCGGCGTCCGGACGAGGCTCGCGCAGCCTTGCTCGAGATCGCCTCGCGGGTGGCCCCGGCCGAACTCGCCGAGGAGGACTGGCGGCCGGCCGCGCTAGCGTCCGTGCTGCGGGCGCTGGTGATCGACCTGCTGCAGATCACCGGCCTGTCGCGGGAGGCGGCGCACGATGCGCTGACCGATACCTGGGGGCGTCCCTACGGTCCGCACGACGCCCCGGTCCCGCCTTCGGAGAGCGACGACGACGCCTCCGAGCTGTGGGGATGAGCACGTCGCCGCCGCAGTGGTGTACCATCGCCGACATGGCTTGGGCGAACCTGCTTCTTGGTCGCCGCAGCGAGGCCTAGGGCTCCTCACCACACGGCGAGGTTGAGCCGGTCGGGCTTCCTCGTTGCGGAGTTTCTGCATGCGCCTGGCATCCCACTCATTCACGCAGATGTGAGGAACCACCATGACCACCACCGCTACCTCCCGTTTCGGCACCCGCGTTCAGCAGGGCAAGCCCGTGCAGCAGCCGAGCCCGATGCCGTTCCACCGCTACACCGCGTTCCAGCCGGTGCAGGTCCCCGACCGCACCTGGCCGGACAAGAAGATCACGCAGGCGCCGCGCTGGCTGTCGACCGACCTGCGCGACGGCAATCAGGCGTTGATCGACCCGATGACCGTCTCCCGCAAGCTGAAGATGTTCGATCTGCTGGTCAAGATGGGCTACAAGGAGATCGAGGTCGGCTTCCCGTCGGCGTCCCAGACCGATTTCGACTTCGTCCGCAAACTGATCGACGAGGATCGCATCCCCGAGGATGTGCAGATCTCGGTGCTGGTGCAGGCGCGTGAGGACCTGATCTCCCGCACCGCCGAGTCGCTGGTCGGCGCACGCCGGGCGAACATCCACCTGTACAACGCCACCGCCGAACTGTTCCGCCGCGTCGTGTTCAACATCGATGAGGCCCAGTGCATCGGCATGGCCAAGCGCGGCACCGAACTGGTGATGAAGTACGCCGAGAAGCACCTGGGCGACGTCGAGTTCGGCTACCAGTACAGCCCCGAGATCTTCACCCAGACCCCGACCGACTACGCCATCGAGGTGTGCAACGCCGTCGCCGAGGTGTGGCAGCCCGGCCCCGACCGCGAGATCATCTTCAACCTGCCCGCCACGGTGGAGATGAGCACGCCCAACACCTACGCCGACCAGATCGAGTACTTCGGCCGGCACATCGACAACCGCGAATACGTCGCGATCTCGCTGCACCCGCACAACGACCGGGGCACCGCCGCGGCGGCGACCGAGCTGGGCATCATGGCCGGCGCCGACCGCGTGGAAGGCTGCCTGTTCGGCCATGGCGAGCGCACCGGCAACGTCGACCTGGTCACCTTGGGCATGAACCTGTTCAGCCAGGGCATCGACCCGCAGATCGACTTCTCCAACATCGACGAGATCCGCCGCACGGTCGAGTACTGCACCGGCCTGCCGGTGCACCCGCGGCATCCCTACGCCGGTGACCTGGTCTACACGGCGTTCTCCGGCTCGCATCAGGACGCGATCAAGAAGGGCCTGGAGGCGCTGGACAAGCGCGCCGCGGCGCAGGGCAAGGGCGTGCACGAGATCGCTTGGGAGGCGCCTTACCTGCCGATCGATCCGTTCGACGTGGGCCGCACCTACGAAGCCGTGATCCGGGTCAACAGCCAGTCCGGCAAGGGCGGCATGGCCTACATCATGAAGAACGACCACAAGATGGACCTGCCGCGCCGTCTGCAGATCGAGTTCAGCCGGGTCGTGCAGCAGCACACCGACGAGGTCGGCGGCGAGGTCAGCCCCGAGCAGATGTGGGAGATCTTCGAGGCGGAGTACTTCGGCGACGAGACCCCGCTGCAGCTGGTCCGCAACAACTCCCAGTCCGAGAACGGCTCCTACTCGGTCGAGGCGACCGTCACGGTGAACGGTGCCGAGCGGAAGATCAGCGGTGAGGGCAACGGTCCGCTGTCGGCATTCGTGGACGCCCTGGGCATGGCCGGCTTCCGGGTGCGGGTGCTGGACTACAGCGAGCACGCGCTGAGCTCGGGGGGTGACGCCCTGGCCGCGGCCTACGTCGAGGTCGAGATCGACACCGACAGTGGCACCCGCATCCTGTGGGGCATCGGGCGGCATTCCTCGATCGCCACCGCGTCGATGAAGGCCGTGATCAGCGCCGTCAACCGCAGCGATCGCGAGGACTGACACTCCACGACGCAGAGGCCGGCCGTTCCCCAGTGGGGGATGGCCGGCCCTTGCCGTGCCCGGGCTCTTCTGGTGGAACGTCCTGCGAACGCCACCGCCTTGTCCCTACACTGCGTCACGCCGTTGTTACACGGTGTTACCTCACAGTCATAGGAGACCCTCATGGAACTGAGCCCCGTCCTTCAAGAGGAATTCGACATCGTCGTGCGGCGCAATCCCGGGGAGGCGGAGTTCCACCAGGCCGTCCGCGAGGTTCTCGAGTCGCTGGCCCCGGTGATCGACAAGCACCCCGAGTATGTCGAGTCGGGCATCATCCCGCGCATCTGCGAGCCCAACCGCCAGATCATCTTCAAGGTCAACTGGCAGGACGACCGCGGCCGCGTCCACACCAACCGCGGCTTCCGCGTCCAGTTCAACAGCGCGCTGGGCCCCTACAAGGGCGGCCTGCGCTTCCACCCCAGCGTCTACCTGGGCATCATCAAGTTCCTCGGCTTTGAGCAGATCTTCAAGAACGCGCTGACCGGCATGCCGATCGGCGGCGGCAAGGGCGGCTCGGACTTCGACCCCAAGGGCAAGTCCGACAACGAGGTGATGCGGTTCTGCCAGTCGTTCATGACCGAGCTGTCGGGCCACATCGGCGCCGACGTCGACGTGCCCGCCGGTGACATCGGCGTCGGCGGCCGCGAGATCGGCTACCTCTTCGGCCAGTACAAGAAGCTGACCGGCCGCTACGAGTCCGGCGTCCTCACCGGCAAGGCGATCTCGCTGGGTGGCTCGCGTGCGCGCACCGAGGCGACCGGCTACGGCACCGTCTACTTCGCCAACGAGATGCTGAAGCTGTCCGGGGAAAGCTTCGACGGCAAGAAGGTTGTCGTGTCCGGCTCCGGCAACGTGGCCCTCTACGCGGTCGAGAAGGTCAACCAGCTCGGCGGCACCGTGGTCGCGATGTCCGATTCCAGCGGCTACATCGTCGACGAGAGCGGTCTCGACTTCACCCAGATCCAGGACCTCAAGGAGGTCCGCCGCGGCCGGATCAGCGAATATGCCGACGCTAACTCGAGCGCGCGGTTCGTCGCGGACGGCTCGATCTGGGACGTGCCTTGCGATATCGCGCTGCCCTGCGCCACCCAGAACGAGCTCAACATCGGCGGCGCCCGTGCGCTGATCAAGAACGGCTGCACCCTGGTCGCCGAGGGCGCCAATATGCCGGCCACCCCGGACGCGATCCGCGCGTTCACCTCCGGCGGCGTCCGGTTCGCGCCCGGTAAGGCGGCCAACGCCGGCGGCGTGGCCACCTCGGCGCTGGAAATGCAGCAGAACGCCTCGCGTGACTCGTGGACCTTCGAGCACACCGAGGAGCGGCTACACGACATCATGGTCGGCATCCACGCGCGCTGCTACGAGACCGCCGAGGAGTACGGCGCCCCCGGCGACTACGTCATCGGCGCCAACATCTCCAGCTTCCTGCGGGTCGCCGACGCGATGATGGCCCTGGGCGTCATCTGAGCGCGGACGCCGGCGCGCACACCACGCGCTGGCTGACGATGTCGGAGTAGAGCTCCAATCCTTCGAGCCGGGCCACGTGGATCACCTCCGCGAGGCCCGGTTCGGCGTCGCGGACCAGCGAGCCGAACAGGTTGGGTCGCTGCAGCGCCATCTCGGGATGGAAGGTGACGTCCGGCCGCTCGCCGAAGATGGCGGCGTAGAAGATGCCGGTCTCGACCAGATCCTGGAAGAAGTGGCTGCCGTAGCTCAGTTCGGGCCGGAAGTCGCCCTCGGCGTAGGTGGCTTCGACCAGCGCTGCCGCATGGTTGATCTCGGTGAACCGCACCGGCACGCCCAGCGACACGGTCGTGGTTCCCCAGCGCCCCGGACCCATCAGCAGGTACTGGGTGCCGGCCAGGGCCCGGTTGACCGCACCGATCCCGCGCGCGACGGCGTGCCGGGCCGGGCTGCCCAGCTTCATGTAGGCGTCCGGGCGGACGGAGACCACATAATCCAGCGGCAGGCGAACGTTGCCGCCCATGAACTCGCCCTGGGAGGCGAACAGGACGCCGTCAGGATCGGCGACCTCGGGCATCGCGACGGCCGCACCCGGGCCGCGGGTCTGCAACGGCCGGCATTGCACGATGCCGATCCGCGGCGCCCCGGCCGCATTGATGTTGACGGTGAACTCGACGTCGACCGGGTAGTGGTAGGCCTCGGCCAGCGCGGCCAGCATGGCGCGCATCACCCCCGGAAAGGCGGTGCCGGCCAGCAGGCCGCGGAAGTCGGCGACCACCGGCGGTGGTCCGGGCCGCGCGCGGCGTCCGGAACTGCGCTCGCGCTCGACCAGCCGGCGCAACACCGCCCGGTCGGGGCTGACGAACAGCGACCAGTCGGCGCGGATGTCGGTGCTGGTGAGGTCGTCCAGCCGGACGGTGCTGAAGGTGTTCGTGGCCAGATCGACCGCGTCCACGCGGCGCTGGCTGTGCGCCGACAGGTCCTCGGGATCCGACAGCCGTCCGCGCAGCGGATCGTCCAGCGCCACGATGCGGGCGTGATCGGTGGTGGTCCGGTCGACCGCGCGGGTGCCCATGCCGATCACCAGCCGCAGCATGCCGGCCTCGGCGTCCACCTCGGCATCCCAGGTGTACAGGTTGGAGGAGTTCGCCACGCCGGCGGCGTGCGGGAAGAACAGCGACCCGTGATGGTCGCCGGAGACGCGCTGGACCAGGATGGCCATCTGCTCGTCGGCGCCGGCCAGACCGCGGGTCAGGCGGTAGGCGAGGGCGTCGGGGCTCATCGCGGACGCGTACACGGTGCGGACGGCGTCCTCGAGCGCCTCCAGGCGCTCCTCGGGGGTGCCCTGGTTGGCCAGGAACACCGAGTCGTACTTGCCGGCGAAGGCGTTGCCGAAATTGTCCTCCAGCAGCGAGCTCGACCGGACGATGATCGGCGCCTGGCCGTAGTGCTCGAGCATGCGCAGGAACTCCTCGCGCACGGGCGCCGGGAACCGGCCGTGCGGGAGTTCGGCGTGCAGCGCGGCGCCCGCCTCCAGGAAGCCGTCGGGGGAGCGCTGCTCGAGGCGGTGATGCCACCAGCCGTTGGTGACCAGGTAGGTGTAGAACACGTCGGTGCCGATGTGGAACGAGTCGTGCGGCTCCAGGTGCTCGCTGAACCGGCCGGCCGGGTCGTGGGCGAGAATGGCGCGCGCGGTGAGCATGCCGACGGCCTTGCCCCCGATATTGCCGGTGCCGACCAGGCGGGACGCGATCAACACCAGGTCGCTCAGGCGCAGGTGCCGCCGGGCCAGGCCACCCATCCGCTCGGTGTCGCGGCCCAGCAGCGCGTCGGCGAGGACGCCGTGCGCGTGCACCTGCTCGTCCAGCCCGGCGTCGAGGGCGTCGAAGGCGCGATCGACCAGGCGCGTCCAATGATCGGGGCGCCCGCGCCGGCGTCCCTGGGCGGCCGACAGGCGGGCGGACGCCTCCGAGGAGGTGACCGGCGTCGCCTCGCGCCCGCGCACGTAGTGGGGGAAGAACATGGTCGGTGAGGAGCGGCCGTCCACCTTGAGCGGGTGCACGTAGACCTCGTCGTCGACCACCTGCAGGTCGAACAGCACCTGGGTCGTCTCCCGGATGCCGGCCAGCGTGGCCAGCGTAGTCTGCTCGCGCAGCAGCGGGAAGTAGGCGATCGTGTCGAGCTCGTACAGGAACGGGCAGGTGACCTTGAAGAAGTTCATCACCATCAGGTCCGAATGCCAGGCATGTCTCAAGGTGGCCAGCGAGTCGAACACGTAGAAGGCCTCGGGGCCGGTCGCGGCGATCAGGTCGTGGACGGCCACCGCGAACGGCTCGAAGCCGGCTGAGGGGTCGAGCAGGTGCTCCTCGACGTCGTCGCCGCCCAGAAACTTGTCGTGGTCGGCGAAGCGCACGTAGACGAGCCGGCGTCCCTCGGCGCGTGCCGAGCGCAGGAACGGGGCCAGGACGCGGGCGAAATCGTCGAGCGTCGAGCATTGCCACACGACGTTGTCTCCGATGCGCAGGCCGTCGATCGCAGCGTCGAGCCCGACGATTCCGGTTCCCGGGTGTTGCGGCGTCGCATCCATGGGCGAAACGCTACCGGCCCCGCGTGCGCCGCGCCGACGCCTGTCCCGATCGGGCGGCAGCGCCGCGCGTGCGCGGATTGTGACCAGGTCGTGAAGGAAAAGGATTGCTCTTCCTTGTCGAAATAGAGCAAACTCGGCGGTTAACCCGGTTGGCCGGCCAGGCCGCCGACCGGGAAGGTAACCGTTCTACACGAGGTGGTGTTGAAGCATGGTTGACATATCTGGCAGTGGCTCCGTAGGACGGGTGGCCCCCGTCCCCCCGATCTCGCGGGTGGTGACGATCGCCGCCGCGGCGGCGATGGGCGGCTTCCTCTTCGGCTTCGACACGGCCGTCATCAACGGCGCGGTCGGCGCCATCGGCACCTGGAGCGGTGTCGGCGCGGTGCAGCTGGGGTTCTCGGTCGCGAGCGCGCTGCTCGGGTGTGCGGTCGGGGCCTGGTTCGCCGGGCCGATCTCGGCCAAGCTGGGCCGGATCACGGTGATGAAGCTGGCCGCGCTGCTGTTCTTCGTGACCTCGCTCGCCTGCGGCCTGGTCTGGGACATCTGGTCGTTGACCGTGTTCCGCCTGATCGGCGGCCTGGCGGTGGGCGCCGCGAGCGTCATCGCGCCGGCCTACATCGCCGAGGTGTCGCCGGCCGAGGTCCGCGGACGGCTGGGGTCGATGCAGCAGCTCGCCATCGTGCTCGGCATCTTCGTCTCGCTGCTGTCCAACTACGCGCTCGCCCAAGCCGCCGGCGGTGCCGGCAATGTGCTGTGGTTCGGGCTGGAGGCGTGGCGCTGGATGTTCATGGCCGAGTGCATCCCGGCCCTGCTGTACGGCGTCCTCGCCTTCACGATCCCCGAATCCCCGCGCTTCCTGATCGGCAAGGGACGCCTGGACGAGGCCGCCCAGATCCTCACCCAGTACGTGGGCGGATCCATCGACGAGAAGATCGCCGACATCCGGTCGACGCTGTCGGAAGAGTCGCAGATGTCGGCGGCGGTGCTGCGCGGCCCCGATGGCAAGCTGCTGCCGATCGTGCTGGTCGGCATGGCGCTCGCGGTGCTGCAGCAACTGGTCGGCATCAACGTGATCTTCTACTACTCCACGATGCTGTGGGAGGCGGTCGGCTTCACCGAGTCCGACGCCCTGCTCACCGGCGTGATCACCTCGGTGACCAATATCGCGACCACGATCCTGGCCATCGCGCTGATCGACAAGGTGGGCCGCAAGCCGCTGCTGCTGGTCGGCTCGATCGGCATGGCGGCCACGCTGGGCACGATGGCGTTCATCTTCGGCACCGCGCCGGTGGAGGACGGCCAGCCCGTCCTGGCTGCCGGGATCGGCATCCTCGCCGTCGTCGCGGCGAACCTGTACGTGGTCTTCTTCGGCATGAGCTGGGGCCCGATCATGTGGGTGCTGCTCGGTGAGATGTTCAGCAACAAGATCCGCGCCTACGCGATCGCGATCGCCGGCGCCGCGAACTGGATCGCCAACTTCATCGTGTCGCAGACCTTCCCGCCGCTGGCGGCGATGAGTCTCGGCTTGGCCTACGGCATCTACACCGCAATGGCACTGCTGTCGTTCTTCTTCGTGGCAAAGTTCATCAAGGAGACCCGCGGCATGGAACTGGAGGAAATGGTATGAGCAACGGATTCGGCATCGACATCGGCGGCACCGGCATCAAGGGTGCGTTGGTCGACCTCGAACGTGGCGACCTCGCCGGGGAACGGGTGCGCATCCCGACGCCGCAGCCCGCGACGGTGCCGGCGGTGCTGGATACGGTCAAGGCCGTCATCGATCAGGCGGGCTGGGACGGGCCGGTCGGCTGCACGTTCCCGGGCATCGTCCGTCACGGCGTGATCGGCTCGGCCGCGAACGTCGACAAGGGCTGGATCGGCGTCGATCTCGCCCAGCAGCTCAGCGAGAAGATCGGCCATCCGGCGGTCATCCTCAACGACGCGGACGCCGCGGGCATCGCCGAGATGCAGTTCGGCGCCGGCCGTGACCGGAACGGTGTGGTGATCATCGTCACGCTCGGCACCGGCATCGGCACGGCGGTGTTCGTCGACGGCACGCTGGTGCCCAACACCGAACTCGGCCACATCGAACTCGACGGCTTCGATGCCGAGACGCGGGCGTCCTCGGCGGCGCGCGAGCGCGAGGAGCTGAGCTACAAGAAGTGGGCGGTGCGCCTGCAGCGCTACTTCAGCCACATGGAGATGCTGTTCTCGCCGGATCTGTTCATCGTCGGCGGCGGAGTCAGCAAGAAGTCGGAGAAGTTCCTGCCGCGGCTGGATCTCAAGACCGAGATCGTGCCCGCGCAGCTGCTCAACCAGTCCGGCATCGTGGGGGCGGCCGTCGAGGCCGCGCGCGTGACCGCCTGAGCGAGCGTCCGTTACGCCGGTCCCGGGGGAGCGATCCTCGCCCGGGACCGGCGTAAGTGCGCGGTCATGGCGGCCGCGGCCCCCTCGGCGTCGGATCGTTCGATCGCCTCGGCGACCGCGGTGTGCTCGTGCACCAGCCGGGCGAAATGCTCGTCGTCGGTGACCAGGGCGTCGCCCTGCATCCCGGCCCGGTGGGCCAGGATCGCCCGCGGGCCTACCGCCTTGAGCACCGAGGCGATGTAGCGGTTGCCGGACGCCTCCGCGATCCGGGCGTGGAAGGCGAAGTCGGCCTCGATCAGGTGGACGCGTTCGCCCTCCAGGCCGGCGAAGGTGGCCAGCGCCCGCCGGATCGAGGCCAGCTGCGCCGGCGTCCGGCGCTGCGCGGCCAATGCCGCCGACTGGGGCTCCAGCCCCAGTCGCATGTCCATCATGGCCAGCACATCGTGCGCGCCACGCACCTGCAGCCACGGCGGCGCGGAATCATTCCCGACCAGAACCGGAGACGTCACTGGTTGCCCGAGCACGAACGAGCCGCGGCCCTGGAACGTCTCCACCAGCCCGGCAGCGCGCAACGCCGCGGTGGCCTCGCGGACCACCGTCCGGCTCACCCCGAACTCCTCCGACAGCGCCGACTCCGAGGGCAGCAGGGCGCCGGGGGCCAGATCGCC
The DNA here is from genome assembly GCF_047602245.1 of Propioniciclava sp. Taxonomy (GTDB): domain Bacteria; phylum Actinomycetota; class Actinomycetes; order Propionibacteriales; family Propionibacteriaceae; genus Propioniciclava. Next base: position 518,050 of record NZ_JASGHT010000001.1, on the reverse strand, counting down.
CTCGATGATCCGCTGTCTCAGGACGCCGGTGAGCGCGTGCCCGAGGCCGCGCGGATCGTCGCGATCGAAGGTGGCTGCCATGGCCCTGACGCTAGCGCGTCAGCGGACGCCGACCTCGCAGGTGTCCGTCGTCCACGCCCGTAGCTGGTCGGACAAGGTGACCCCGAGGCCGGGGCGCTCGGAGACGATCATCCGGCCCTCAGCGATCGCCATCCGCTCGTTGAACAGCGGGTCGAGCCAGTCGAAGTGCTCCACCCAAGGCTCGCGGGGATAGGTCGCCGCCAGGTGGCAGTGGATCTCCATCGCGAAGTGGGGCGCCAGTGACAGTCCGGCCTGATCGGCCAGCGCCGACAACTTCAGGAACTCGGTGATGCCGCCGATGCGGGGGGCGTCGGGCTGGATGATGTCGCAGGAACGGTGCTCGATCAGCTTGACGTGCTCGGCGACCGAGGCGAGCATCTCGCCGGTGGCGATCGGGGTGTCGATCGCCCGGGCCAGGTCGGCGTGGCCGGTGTAGTCGTAGGCGTCCAGCGGTTCCTCGATCCAGACGAGGTTGAACTCCTCCATCGCCCGGCACATCCGCATCGCGGTGGCGCGATCCCACTGCTGGTTGGCGTCCACCATCAGCGGGAAGTCGTCGCCCAGGTGCTCGCGCATGGCGGTGAGGCGGCGCATGTCGACGCTGCGGTCGGGGTGGCCGACCTTGATCTTGATGCCGCCGATGCCGGCCTCGCGCGAGGCGGTGGCGTTGTCCAGCATCTCCTCCAGCGGGGTGTGCAGGAATCCGCCGGAGGTGTTGTAGGTGCGGACGCCGTCGCGGTGCGCGCCGATCAGCTTGGCCAGCGGCAACCCGGCGCGCTTGGCCTTGAGGTCCCACAGGCAGACGTCGATGGCGGCCAGCGCCTGGACGGCCACGCCGGACCGTCCGACCGAGGCGCCGGCCCACAGCAGCTTCACGAAGAGCTTGCCGATGTCGTTGGGGTCCTCGCCGATCAGGTTGTCGGCGATCTGCCGGGCGTGCGCGAACTGGGCCGGGCCGCCGGCGCGTTTGCTGTAGGAGAAGCCGATTCCCTCCTGTCCTTCGGCGGTGCGGATTTCGGCGACCAGGAAGTGGACCTCGGTCATCGGCCGCTGGCGTCCGGTGAACACCTTGGCATCGCTGATCGGGGTGGCCAGCGGCAGGACGACGGCGCTCAGTGTGACGTGCGCGATGGTGTCGGACATCGGGCTCCTTTGCTCGAGATGGCAATGATCATACAAGTGATTGACTCGTCTGACGAGAGGTGTCACGATGGAAGCATCTCAACGACGAGTGAAGGGAATCCCCCCATGGATTTCGGCACCACGATCACTTCCCGCCGCGCGTTCCTCGGTCTGGCCGGATCGGCCGCGGCCTTCGCCCTGACGGGCTGCTCGGTCCAGGGCGGCGCCAACGCGAACACCAACACCGCCGCCGCGGTCAACTACCCGACCAAGCCCGTCGAGTTCGTCCTGCCCAACTCTCCCGGCGGCAGTACCGACCTGATCGGGCGCGCCGTCGCCAAGGCCTGGGAGCCGTCGCTGGGCCAGTCGCTGGCCATCGTCAACAAGCCCGGCGCCAACGGCATGCTTGGCGGCAAGGAGGCCCTGGGGCGTCCGGCCGACGGCTACACGCTGGTCGAGTTGTTCCAGACGCTGATGGCGATCACCCCGCTGACCACCAAGGACAGCGAGGCGATCACGATCGACCAGATGGACGTCATCGGCGGCCTCACCGTCGAGGATTACATGTTCGTGGTCAACGGCCAGCGCGCCTCGGAATTCCCCACCCTGAAGGACGCGCTCGCCGTCAACGGCCTCAAGTACGGCACCGCGGGTGTGGGCACCGGCACTCAACTCGCCGGCGCCTGGCTGATGGCCAAGTCCGGCGCGCGTCACGTGGACGTGCCGTTCACCGGCGGCTCCCAGTCGGTGACGGCGCTGATGGGCAACCAGGTGGACGCGATCAGCTGCCAGCTGGCCGAGGGCATGTCCCAGGTGAAGGACGGCGTCTTCAAGCCGCTGTGCATCTACGGGCGCCAGCGCTCGGAGTTCCTGCCTGAGGTGCCCACCGCCGCCGAACTCGGCTACGACGTGTTCGTCGACCAGCGCCGCTTCGTGGCCGGCCCCAAGGGCATGCCGGACGCCGTGAAGGCCAAGCTGCGCCAGACGCTGACCGAGGCGTTCAAGAACGCCGAGTACGGCGACTACCTGAAGCAGAACCAGTTCTCCCGCTGGGAGGTCGACGCCGACGCGGTCGTCAAGCAGATGACCGAGGCCGTCGCGGAGGCCAAGCGCGTCGTCGCGGAGAACAACATCGACCTGGGCGGCTGAACTCTCCTTCGCACCCGTCCGGTGTTCCGGGCCGCGTACCTCCCTGACTGGTGCGCGGCCCGGTTCCACGTCCGCACCCGGCGCGAGGGCGGGCGGGCGTCCGGGTCTAGAATCGCGCGCATGTCCAAAGTGCTCATGAAGCTCCCTGTCGGGGAGAAGGTCGGCCTGGCCTTCTCCGGCGGCCTCGACACCTCGGTGGCGGTCGCCTGGATGCGAGAAAAGGGCGCCATCCCCTACACCTACACCGCCGACATCGGGCAGTACGACGAGCCCGACATCGACTCGGTTCCCGGTCGCGCCGGCGAGTACGGCGCCGAGGGCTACCGGCTGGTCGACTGCACCACCGAACTGGTCAACGAGGGCCTGGTGGCGCTCGCCTGCGGCGCTTTCCACATCCGCAGCGCCGGCGTCCCCTACTTCAACACCACGCCGCTGGGCCGTGCGGTCACCGGCACGATGCTGGTGCGCGCCATGCGCGAGGACGACGTGAACGTGTGGGGCGACGGCTCCACCTACAAGGGCAACGACATCGAGCGGTTCTACCGCTACGGCCTGCTGGCCAACCCGCAGCTGCGCATCTACAAGCCGTGGCTGGACGCCGACTTCGTCAGCGAACTGGGTGGCCGCGACGAGATGAGCCAGTGGCTCGCCGAGCGCAAGCTGCCCTACCGCGACTCCAAGGAGAAGGCGTACTCGACCGACGCCAACATCTGGGGCGCCACGCACGAGGCCAAGAAGCTCGAGTTCCTGGGCACCGGCATCGAGATCGTCGACCCGATCATGGGGGTCGCCTACTGGCGCGACGACGTCGAGATCGCGCACGAGGTCGTCACGGTCGCCTTCGAGCAGGGCATCCCGGTCAGCATCAACGGGCAGACCTTCGCCTCGCCGGTCGCGTTGGTCCGTGAGGCCAACACCATCGGCGGACGCCACGGGCTCGGCATGTCCGACCAGATCGAGAACCGCATCATCGAGGCGAAGAGCCGCGGCATCTACGAGGCGCCCGGCATGGCGCTGCTGCACATCGCCTACGAGCGCCTGGTCAACGCGATCCACAACGAGGACACCGTCGCCAGCTACCACAACGAGGGCCGCAAGCTCGGCCGGCTGCTGTATGAGGGCCGCTGGCTCGACCCGCAGTCGCTGATGATCCGCACCTCGCTGCAGCAGTGGGTGGCCTCGGCGATCACCGGCGAGGTGACGCTCAAGCTGCGCCGCGGCTGGGACTACTCGATCCTCGACACCACCGGCCCCGCGCTGTCCTACCACCCCGAGAAGCTGTCGATGGAGCGGGTGCAGGGCGCCGCGTTCGGCCCGGTCGACCGGATCGGCCAGCTGACCATGCGCAACCTCGACATCGCCGACACCCGCACCCGGCTGGAGCAGTACTCCTCGCTCGGTCTGGTCGGCGGGGCGATCTCCGAGCTGGTCGGCGAGCTTGATCAGGGCGAGGCCCGGGCGATCGCCGCGAGCAGCGACGCGACCCCGGACGCCATCGAGGCCGCGCAGATGATCTCGGGCATGGAGGCGGGGACCGACTGACCCCCGCACCTGGGCCTACGAACGCCGGGCGCCGCCTCGATCGGGAGATCCTGGGGCTGGCGATCCCGGCGTTCGCCACGCTCATCGCCGAACCGCTGCTGGTGCTGGTCGACACCCTCGTCATCGCGCACCTCGGAGCGTCCCAACTGGGTGGTCTGACGCTCGCCTCGAGCGTGCTCGGGATCGTGGTGGGGCTGTCGGTGTTCCTGGCCTACGGCACCACCGCCACCGTGTCGCGCCGGCTCGGCGCCGGCGATCGTGCCGGAGCACTGGCTGGCGGCCTGGACGGGCTGGTGCTCGGGATCATCCTCGGCGCGTTGGCTGCCGCAGTGCTGGTGCCTGGGGCGCCGGTCATTCTCGGCTGGTACGGCGGCGCCCCCGACGTGACCGCCTTCGGTGCGCAATACCTGCGGATCGTCGCGCTCGGCCTGCCCGCGCAGATGCTGATGCTCGCCTCGACCGGGGTGCTGCGTGGCCTGCAGGACACCCGGACGCCGCTGCGCGTCGTGGTCACGATCAACCTGCTCAACATCGCCTTCAACCTGGTGCTGGTCCTGGGGCTCGGGTTCGGCATCGAGGGCGCGGCCGCCGGAACGGCGACCTCGCAGTGGGTGGGCGCGCTGATCATGGCCGGCCTGGTGCTGCGCGGGGCGCGGCGCGAAGGCGTCGGGCTGCGACCGCGTCCGGCGGGCGTGCTGGTGGCGGCCCGGATGGGTGGCTGGCTGGTGCTGCGCAACGGAACCTTGCAGGCGGCCCTGGCGCTGACCACGGTCACCGCCGCTTCACTGGGCACCGTCGCACTCGCCGCCCATCAGGTGGTGGCCGCGGCGTGGTCGCTGATGACCTACGGCCTGGACGCCTTCGCGATCGCCGCCCAGGCCCTGGTCGGCCTGCGGTTGGGCGCGGGGGACCGTGGCGCGGCCCGCGGGGTGCTGGCCCGTGTGCTCGCTTGGGGCGTCGGGTTCGGTGTGGTGATCGGGATCGTGCTGGCTTTGGCGCGCGTGCCGGTCGCGGGACTGTTCGGAACGCAGACGGCGGTGCAGGAGGTCGCAGCCGCCGCCCTGCTCATGCTCGCGGCCGCGGCACCGATCGGCGCGATCGCCTTTCAGCTCGACGGCATCCTGATCGGCGCCGGCGACGCCCGCTTCCTGGCGCTCGCGGGGGTGGTGACCACGCTGGTGTACGCGCCGTTCGCGCTGGCGGTGATGGCGACCGGAGCGGGCCTGGCCTGGCTGTGGGGCGCCTACACCGTGTGGCTGTTCGCCCGCGGCGTGGCGCTCGGCGTCCGCACCCGCGGCACGGGTTGGATGCGTACCGGCGCCTGAGGCCGTCCGGCGGCGTATGGTGGGAGGTAACCCGGCACCACGGCGCAGCGGGCTTCACTCACCGAGGAGGGAGCAGGGGCTATGTCCATCAGTTTCGATGCCACTGGAAAGATCGTTGTGGGAACCGACCTCTCCGGTCGGGCCACGATCGCGGTCGAATGGGCGGCAGACCGAGCGGTCGAACGCGGAAAGGACCTGGTGATTCTCACGGCATTGCCGGAGGTCCCGATCCCGCACCGCAACAGCCTGTACGGGGCGATGGCCGCAGGTGATTGGCCGTCGCGCCTGCACGACGAGGCGCGGCACAATCTCAAGAAGTTGCGCGACACCATCGTCGCCAAGCATCCGGGCCTGAATATCGAGGCGCGGATCGAAGAGGCGATGGGCTCGTATGCGCTCGCGCAGGCGTCCAAGACGGCCGAACTGGTCGTCATCGGCGCGCGCGGCCAGACCGCGCCGCTGCGGGCGCGCGCCCTCGGCGGCACCGCGCTCGCCGTGATTGCGCACGCGCACGGCCCGGTCGCGGTGATCCACGATCAGGCGCTCGGTATTCCCGGCGGTCCGGTGATCGTCGGCATGGACGACAGCCCCGAGTCGGAGGGGGCGTTCCGGTATGCGGCGACCGAGGCGCTGGCGCGCGGCGTCCGGTTGCATGCGGTGCATGCGGTCGACCTGACCACGTGGACGCTCGGCCTCGCCGAGGCGGGCATCGACATCGCGGCGGTCGTGGCCGGTATCAAGGGCCACATGAGCGACCTGATCGACAACTACGCGTCCGAGTACCCGGGGCTGGAGTACCACCTGGAGGTCAAGCCCGACCGTCCGGCGTCCGCGCTGATCACGGCCTCGGGTGAGGCCAGCCTGGTGGTCGTCGGCGCCCGCGGACTGGGCGGATTCGCCGGCCTGCTGCTCGGCTCGACCAGCCGCGCGGTGGTCCGCGAGACGCTGTGCCCGGTGATCGTGGTGCGTGCGCCGAAGAAGAAGCGCTAGTCAGTCGCTGGTCGGTGGGGTGATCTCGTTGGGGATCGCCCCACCGTAGCGGCGGTCGCGCTGGGCGTACAGCTCGAGGGCGTGCCACAGGTCGCGGCGGTCGAAGTCGGGCCATAGCCGGTCCAAGAACACCATCTCGGCGTAGGCCATCTGCCAGACCAGGAAGTTCGACGTGCGCTGCTCGCCCGAGGAGCGGATGAACAGGTCGACATCGGGAATGTCCGGCGCGTACAGGTGGGAACGGAACGAGGCCTCCGAGATCTTGTCAGGGTTGATCCGGCCCTCGGCGGCGGCACGGGCCAGCGAGCGGACGGCGTCCACGATCTCGGCGCGGCCGCCGTAGTTGACGCAGAACTGCAGGGTGAGCGTGTCGTTGTGCCGGCTCATCTGCTCGGCGACCTTGAGTTCGTCGATGACGCTCTTCCACAGCCGCGGGGTGCGCCCGGCCCACACGATGCGCACCCCCAGGTCGTTGAGTTCGTCGCGGCGGCGATGGATCACGTCACGGTTGAACCCCATCAGCCAGCGCACCTCGGCCGGCGAGCGCTTCCAGTTCTCGGTGGAGAACGCGTACGCCGACAGATACTTCACCCCCGCCTCGACCGCGCCATGGATCACGTCCAGCAAGGACGCCTCGCCGCGTGCGTGCCCGTCCGTGCGGGGCAAGTTGCGCTGCTTCGCCCATCGCCCGTTCCCGTCCATCACGATCGCGACATGCTTGGGGATCAGCGAGGCCGGAATCTGCGGCGGACGTGCGCCGGAGGGATGCGGTCGAGGAGGAATCGGGCTCACAGGTCGAGCGTAGTGCGCGCGCGTCCAAGCGGCACGGTGCTGGGCCTAGGGGAAACCCGGCGTCGGCCGGCCACCCCGGGTGATTTCGCACGAATCAACCACTCGAGGGTGGCTGGGGAGCACCCGGACCCCGTCGAGTGGCTGATTCTTGCGAAACCGAGTTCACGAGGCGACCCGGATGCGATGGCCGCCCGGCGGCGTCCGGTGCTGCCGGGCGCGGACGAGACTGCGCACGATCCTGACGAACTCTCGCGGCGTACCGAAGACGACCGCGGACCTGATCCGGATCACCTCCCAGCCTGCCTCGGCCAGACGCAGGTCGCGCTGGGCATCGCGGGCGACCTGGTCGGGTGAGCGATGGTAGGTATCGCTGTTGAGTTCGATGACCAATGCCAGGTTAGCGAAGATCAGATCGCCGTAGCCGATCAGGTTGCCGTCTCGGTCGGTGAGGGCGCGGTTCGCCACCCAGCCCTCGATGTGCGCATCGCGCAGGAGTTGATGGGCGGTTCGCTCCAGGATCGACCATGGCCGGTCGCGGAGTTGATGCACCGTGCGGCGAATCGAGGCGAGCCCACGGCGTCCGGTTTGCAGACTGAGGGCGTAGCGCAGATCGAACGGGGCGACGCCGCAGCGCAGAGCATCATCGAGATAGCGGTCGTGGTAGACGAGCGCCAGGTCGATGGCGGTCAAGGCACGGGTGGTGATGCGATAGCCGTCCATGCGCCGGATCAGTCGTGGGTGAATGCTGCGGCGCTCGAGCCTGAATCCCGGCCTCGACACGCGTGTGCCATGGGTGGCGGCATCGACGAAGCTGGCCGGTGGCAGCCCCTTCCAGCCCCCGAGGATGCCGGCGGCCAAACCGGTCACCACCGCGTCCGGGTAGGCGAGGCAGACGGCGCGGGCGCGGACCTCAAGGTCGTCGGCCTCACACGACCGGCTGTAGACGCCCGGAAAGAGCGCGAGCAGGCTGCCGTCCTCCAACCCGCGGCGCAGCGCGTAGGCCAGTTCGGGATGGTCGCGCCGGGCGACCACGCCGCCCCCGGCGTCCAGGGCGTCCTCGACAAAACGATGCATGCCTCATTGCAGCGCGCCCGGGTGGTGACGACCAGCCCCAATCGGGTGCTGTGTGGACAACTCTGCGCTATCCACAAGCGTGAGGTGTGCTCGCGGGCGCTGGGTCTGGTGTCGCTGGGTGGCTGGGCGAGGATGAAGCTGAAGGCGTCCGTGCATCGGCTTGTCCTCGCAAGAATCGACCACTCAACGGGCCCTGGGTGGCCTCTGGACCCCCTCGAGTGGCTGATTCTTGCGAGAAAGTCGCGTTGCTGAGCTACCAGGGTGGCTACTCGCGTCGGTGGAAGCGTCAGCCCTGCCCGCCGGGAGTGTGGTCGTGGTCGCGCGGGCAGTACCAGCGCAGATCACCGTCGATGAATTCTGGCCAACTCGGGTGGACATGGCCGGGGCAGGGCCGGAACGTCGCACCGTGGGTTTCTTCGATGATCAGGGCGTACACCTGGTCGACGAAGGAGTTCGCGGCACCGTCGTCGGCCAGATCGTCACCGGTGAAGGTGGGAAGGCCGCCGCAAGCGCCGTCGGCGTTGATGAACTCCGCGTAGGTGTGCCGGATCGTCTCGCCGTCCCACGGGTCATCTTCGGTCTGCGACACGACGGACGCCACCCGCCAAGGCGGCCTGGCCCCGGCCTCGTCGAGGACGCGCTGGGCCAGGGCACGAACCGCCTCGCAGACACTCCAACTCATCGGGAACCCCTATCGGTCGACGTGCTCCAGGGTGCGCAGGCCGCGGTCGAGATGCCAGCCTACGAAGGCGGCGACCAGACCGGACGCCTGGCGCTGGTCGGTGGGGTGCGCCTCGCGGGTCGCGGGCCAATCCCCGCTGATCAGGGCCGACAGCAGTGCGAGGGTCGAGGGCCGGACCAGCGCGGTGCCGGGCGGACGACAGCGCCGGCAGACGACTCCGCCCGCCGAGGGTGAGAAATAGTCGTGCGGACCGTCGGTTCCGCAGGAGGCGCACTGGTCCAGGCTGGGCGCGAAGCCGGCGGTGGCGACCGCGCGCAGCAAGTAGGCGTCCATCACCAGGGGGGCCGGGCGTGGGCCGTCCGAGGTGCCGGTGACAAGGGCGTTCAACGCCCCGGTGAGCAACTGGAACTGCGGAAGCGCCGGCTCGTGTTCGATCGAGACGAGCCGGTCGGCGGTCTCTAGCATCACCTGGCCCACCGTGTAGCGCGGGTAGTCGGTGCACAGCGGCTCCGACCAGGCGTGCAGCGTGACCGCCTCGGTGATCACGTCGAGGGTGCGCCCGGTGGCCAGCTGCAGGTCGACATGCGTGAAGGGTTCCAGCCGGGCGCCGAACTTCGACTTGGTGCGCCGGACGCCGCGGGCCACCGCCCGTACTTTGCCGTGGCGGCGCGACAGGAGGGTGATGATCCGGTCCGCTTCGCCGAGTTTCTGCGTGCGCAGCACGACAGCCTCGTCGCGATAGGTGGGCATCGGTGCCGGTTCAGGCGGAGCAGGCGGCGCACAACCCGTGCACCTCGATCGAGTGATCGACGCCGGTGAAGCCGTTCTCGGCAGCGAGCGCGGTGATGCGATCCTCGACGCCCTCGAACTCGATCTCGACGGCACGCCCGCAGGAGCGGCAGACCAGATGATGGTGGTGCGAATGCGTGGCCTCGCCGCAGGCGCGATAGGTGGCCTGGCCATCAGGCGTCCGGACCACGTCGACGCGCTCGGCCTCCACCAGCGACTGCAGGTTGCGGTAGACGGTCGCCAGGCCCACCGAATGGCCGCGGTGGCGCAGGATGTCGTGAATGTCTTGGGCTGACTTGAACTCGTCGAGCTCGCCGAGCACCTCGGCGATCGTCGTGCGCTGACGCGTCTGACGTTGGGGTGCGCTGCTGCTCATCGGGCCTCCTTGATCCCGTTCAGCTTACCCAGCGGCGCTAGTGTGGGCCGCATGCTGGCCTTCAGTCGTTTCCGCGTCGCGGCGGACGCCGAGGCGTCCTTCATCGAACGTGCGGACGCCGCCGTCGCGTTCTTCCGGACGCGGCCGGGAAACCTGTCGGCCGAACTGGTGCGCAACCTGGACGAACCGGACCTGTGGGCGATCGCGACCGTGTGGCAGAACGTCGGTTCCTACCGGCGCGGCTTCAACGGCTACGAGGCGAAGATCGTGCTGGTCCCGCTGCTGAGCGAGGCCATCGACGAGCCGAGCGCCTACGACGACGCCTCCCAGGTCGGGTTCAACCTGCCGCGGGATCTGTGACGGCGGACGCGACGCGGGCGTCCGGACGCGGTTTAGTCCGGGACGCCGGTCAAGGATAGGGTTGCCGGGTTCAGGGGATGCCGGCCGGGCACCCCCCGCCGACAAGGAGGCATCAGGTCGCATGGCCAGCAAGCTCGACAACGTCATCAGTCTCACGAAGCGCCGCGGCTTCGTGTACCCCTGCGGAGAGATCTACGGCGGCACCCGGGCTGCCTGGGACTACGGCCCCTACGGCGTTGAGCTCAAGGAGAACATCAAGCGGCAGTGGTGGAAGGCGGTCGTCCAGAACCGTCCCGACGTGGTGGGCGTCGACTCCTCGATCATCCTGCCCCGGCAGGTGTGGGTGGCCTCGGGCCACGTGGGCGTGTTCTCCGATCCGCTGACCGAGTGCCTGAGCTGCCACAAGCGGTTCCGCGCCGACCAACTCGAGGAGGCGTTCGAGTTCAAGAAGGGCCGCAAGCCGGCCGGCCTCGAAGAGATCAACTGCCCCGAGTGCGGCACGCTGGGCCGTTTCACCGAGCCGCGCGACTTCAACATGATGCTGGAGACCCATCTCGGTGTCATCAAGGACGAGTCGGGTCTGCACTACCTGCGCCCCGAGACCGCCCAGGGCATCTTCATCAACTTCGCCAACGTGCAGCAGACCTCGCGGATGAAGGTGCCGTTCGGCATCGGCCAGGTCGGCAAGAGCTTCCGCAACGAGATCACGCCGGGCAACTTCATCTTCCGCACCCGCGAGTTCGAGCAGATGGAGATGGAGTTCTTCGTCGAGCCGGGCACCGACGAGGAATGGCACCAGCACTGGATCGACGCCCGCAAGGACTGGTACGTCGACCTGGGTATCGATCCGGAGCACCTGCGCCTGTACGAGCACCCGAAGGAGAAGCTGTCGCACTACTCCAAGCGCACCGTCGACATCGAGTACGACTTCGGCTTCACCGGCGGTGACGGCTGGGGCGAGCTGGAGGGCGTCGCCAACCGCACCGATTTCGACCTGGGCACGCATTCGAAGCACTCGGGCCAGGACCTGTCCTACTTCGACCAGGCCAAGAACGAGCGCTACGTCCCCTACGTGATCGAGCCGGCCGCCGGCCTGACCCGTTCGCTGATGGCGTTCCTGGTCGAGGCCTACACCGAGGAGCAGGCACCCAACGCCAAGGGCGGTTTCGACACCCGCACGGTGCTCAAGCTCGATCCGCGGCTGTCCCCGGTCAAGGTGGCCGTGCTGCCGCTGTCGCGCAACGAGAAGCTGTCGCCGAAGGCGCGCGAGCTGGCCGCCGAGCTGCGCAAGTACTGGAACGTCGAGTTCGACGACGCCCAGGCGATCGGGCGCCGCTACCGCCGCCAGGACGAGATCGGCACCCCGTACTGCGTGACGATCGACTTCGACACCCTCGACGACAACGCGGTCACCATCCGCGAGCGCGACACGATGGCGCAGGAGCGGGTCGCCCTCGATGAGGTCGTCTCCTACCTGGGTGCGCGCCTGATCGGCTGCTGACAAGCTGCTGAGCCGGACGCCGCACGGCGGTTCACCTTCGGGTGGGCCGCCGTGCGCATGTCCTGATCGCTTGCGCCTCCGCGTCAGCCGAACAGGCCTCGCAGCAGTGAAGCGGCGACCGCGACCATGATGGCGGCGACGGCGAGGTCGAAGATGCGCCAGGCGGAGGGTTGGGCGAACAGTGGGCGCAGCTTGGTGGCGCCGAAGCCGAGTGCGGTGAACCAGATCAGGCTGCCGGCGATGGCGCCGCCGGCGAACGCCCAGGGGGAGGCGTAGGTGGACGCGATCGACCCGAGCAGCACCAGGGTGTCGAGGTAGACGTGCGGGTTGAGCCAGGTGAGGGCGAGGCAGGTCAGCGCCACCGGCAGCAGGCGTCCGGGCTCGTTCGCGCCCTCGATGACCAGCGCTTGCGGACGCGCCGCCCGGCGCGCGGCGATGAAGGCATAGCCGAGCAGGACGGCCGCGCCCACGATCGTGACGACGGTCAGCAGGGTGGAGTTGTCGGCGATCAACGCCCCGATCCCGGCGGTGCCGAGCGCGATCAGCAGCGCGTCGCTGAGGGCGCAGATCGCCACCACGACGCCGACGTGCTCGCGGCGCAGTCCCTGGCGCATCACGAACGCGTTCTGGGCGCCGATGGCGACGATGAGGCTGAGCGAGAATCCGAATCCGGACAGGGCGGTGGTGAGCACGGGTACGACCGTAGGCCCGCGCCGATCACCAGTCCAGCGAACGTTTCTACAGAATGCTTAGCAACGCTTAATATAGGCCGATGGACTGGGACCTGCCCCAACTCCGCGCTCTGGCCGCGGTCGTCGACCACGGCACGCTGGAGGCCGCCGCGCGTGCGCTGCACCTGACGCCTTCGGCGGTCAGCCAGCGACTCAAAGCCCTCGAACGCGCGGTGGGCGCGGTGCTGCTCAAGCGCACCCGTCCGGTCGAGCCGACGGATGCCGGGCGTCCGGTGCTGTTGCTCGCCCGGCAGATGCAGGCGCTGGCCGCGGACGCCGATGCGGCGCTGAGCGCGCCTGCCGAGCTGATGCCCGAGGTGCGCCTGGCCGTGAACGCCGACTCGCTCGCCACCTGGGTGATGCCGGCCTTGGCCGGGGTGGCCGCCGGGATCCGGATCACCTTCCTGCGCGAGGACGAGGGGCACACCGCCGACCTGCTCCGCGACGGCACCGCGATGGCCGCGGTCACCACCGAGCGGACGCCGGTGCAGGGGTGCACGGTCGAGCCGCTGGGCGCGATGCGCTACCGGCCGGTGGCGTCCGCCGCGTTCGCCGCCCGGTGGTTCGCCGACGGGGTCACGCCCGAGGCGCTCCGGCGTGCCCCGGTGGTCGTCTTCGACGAACGCGACCGGCTGCAGATCGACCGGCTCGCCGAGGCGGGCGTGCCGTGGGGCCGGACGCCGTGGCACACCGTCCCTGCCAGCACCCAGTTTTCCGAGGCGGTTCGCCTCGGCTACGGCTGGGGCATGCTGCCCGACCTGGAGGGCCGCCCCTGGGACGGCGTCGAGCTTTCCGAGATCCCGGGAAGCTGCCTGGGTGTCCACGATGTCCGGCTGTCGTGGCAACAATGGTCGCTGCGCACGCCGAGCCTGGACGCCGTCGCCGCCGCCGTCCGCGAGGGCGCCGCCCGGTCCCTGCATCGCTGACCGCGCCGGACTGTCGGTGACGGCGCATACGATGACCCTCGTGCCCGAACTCACCCCGCTCGACGTGCTGCGCACCACCTTCGGCTATGACGATTTCCGAGGGGAACAAGCCGCGATCATCGAGCACGTGGCCACCGGCCACGACGCGATCGTGCTGATGCCGACCGGCGGCGGCAAGTCGCTGTGCTACCAGATCCCGGCGATGGTCCGCCCCGGGGTGGGTGTGGTGATCTCGCCGCTGATCGCGCTGATGCACGACCAGGTGACCGCCCTGGAGAACCTCGGCGTCCGGGCCGGCTTCCTCAACTCGACCCAGAGCCATGACCAGCAGCGCCTCACCGAGCAGCTGGCGCTCGCCGGTGAGCTCGACCTGCTCTACCTGGCGCCCGAACGCCTCGATCTGCCGCGCACCCAGGAGTTCCTCGACCGGGTTCAGCTGGCGGTGTTCGCGATCGACGAGGCGCACTGTGTCTCGCAATGGGGCCACGATTTCCGCCCCGAGTACCTCAAGCTCTCCGTGCTCGGGCAGCGCTGGCCGAGCGTGCCGCGGGTCGCGCTGACCGCGACCGCCACCCCGGCCACCCGGCGTGAGATCGCCGAACGCCTCGGCCTGGCTGAGGCCCGCACCTTCGTGGCCAGCTTCGATCGGCCCAACATCCGCTACCGGATCGAGCCCAAGCAGCAGCCGCTGAAACAGCTGGTCTCGCTGATCCGCACCGAGCATGACGGCGACGCCGGCATCGTCTACTGCCTCAGCCGCAAGTCGGTCGAGTCCACGGCCGCATCCCTGGTCAACGAGGGAATCGAGGCCCTGCCCTACCACGCGGGGCTGCCCGCCGGCGTCCGGGCCGCCCATCAGTCGCGGTTCCTGCAAGGCGACGGCATCGTGATGGTGGCGACCATCGCATTCGGCATGGGCATCGACAAACCCGACGTCCGGTTCGTCGCGCACCTCGACCTGCCGCGCAGCATCGAGGGCTATTACCAGGAGACGGGCCGCGCCGGCCGCGACGGCCTGCCCGCCACCGCCTGGATGGCCTACGGCCTGGCCGATGTCGTCCAGCAGCGGCAGATGATCGAGGGTTCCGAGGGGGACGCCGCGCATAAACGCCTGCTCGGCCAGCATCTCGATGCGATGCTCGGCCTGTGCGAGACGCTGCGTTGCCGGCGCCAGCTGATGCTGGACTACTTCGGCGAGACCAGCGAGCCGTGCGGCAACTGCGACACCTGCCTCCACCCGCCGACGCCCTGGGACGGCACGGTCGCCACCCAGAAGCTGCTCTCCACGGTGGTCCGGCTCAAACGCGAACGCAACCAGCGCTTCGGCGCGGGCCAGCTGATCGACATCCTGCTCGGATGCCGCACCGCCCGCGTCGAGCAGTGGCACCACGACGAGCTGAGCACCTTCGGCATCGGCACCGAACTCAGCGAACTGCAATGGCGGGCGGTGGTGCGCCAGCTGCTCGCGGCCGGGCTGCTGGCCGTGTCGTCCGACGGGCACCACACCCTGGTGGTCACCGAGGCGTCCTGGCCGGTGCTGCGCGGCGAACAGACGGTGCCGCTGCGCGAGGACGCCGTGGTCCGGGCCGGGGCCACCCGCAAGCGGACGGCCTCCGGCACGGGGGCCGGCGTGAAGGCGTCCGCCGCGGCGAGCGAATTAACCGACGAGGATCGTGAACTGTTCGAGCGGCTGCGCTCCTGGCGCGCGGAGACCGCGCGGGCGGCGTCCGTGCCGGCCTACGTGGTCTTCCCCGACACCACGCTGGCCGCGATCGCCCAGCACCGGCCGTCCACCCCCGAGGAGTTGTTCACGATCAGCGGAGTGGGGGCGAAGAAGCTGGAGACCTACGGCGACGCGGTGCTGGCCGTGGTCACGGTGCAACCGGCTTCTTCGGCGGACGGGTGACCAGCGGCAACAGCACGCCGGCGACCGCAAGGGCACCGATCACGCTGAACGCCAGCGTGTAGTTGCCGGTTTCGCCCACCAGCGAGGAGGCCAGCAGTGGTCCGACCACCCCGCCCAGGCTCCAGCCCACCAGCATCAGGCCATAGATGGCGCCGGCGTGGGAGAGGCCGAAGAAGCGCCCGGCGGCGGACGGCATGGTGCCGAACGCGCCGCCGTAGCACAGGTAGACCAGCGCCGCGAGGGCGAGGAACCACATCCCCCTCGTGTGCGGCAGCACCAGCAGCGCGGCGCCTTCGATCACCAGGATGACGGTGAGGACAGGCAGTTGTCCGACGCGCTGCGCGACGGCGGCCCACAAAATCCGCCCGCCGCCGTTGAACAAGGCCAGGACGCCGACCGCACCCGCCGCGGCGCCCGCGTTGAGCCCGGCGACGTCCACCGCGGCTCCGGCCATCATCGAGATCAGCGCGATACCGGCGATCACCGCGACGGTGAGGGTGCCGGTCAGCAGGTACCACTGCGGGGTGCGCAAGGCCGCCGCGACGGTGAAGTCGTCCTCGCGGCGTGCCTTCGCCCCGGTCGCGGGCGGGCTGAACATCAGCGCCGATCCCAGCAGGCCGGCGATCAGGTACACCAGGCCGAGGACGCGGAAGGCGCCGGCGGGATCCTGCGGGGCCTGGTCGATGAGGTGCTGGGCGACCGGGGAGGTGATCGTCGCGCCGAAACCGAACCCGCCGACGGCCAGGCCGGTGACCACCGCGGCGCGGGCCGGGAACCACTTCTGCAACAGCGCCACCGGCACGATGTAGGCCACGCCCAGCCCGAACCCGCCGATCAGGCCATAGCCGAGCACCAGCAGCCAGTAGTCATCTGCGGTGCGGGCAAACGAGGCCAGCATGATGCCGGCACCGTAGAGCGCGGTGCCGATCAGGGCCACCACGCGCGGGCTGCTGCGATCCTGCAGGCGTCCGCCGATCGAGGCGCCCACGAAGATCATCCCGATCGCGGCCTCGAAGGGCACCGAGGCGAGCACGTGGCTGAGCCCCATCGACTCCGGCGATTGCAGGGCCCGTCCGAACAGGCTCCACGCGTACACGCCACCGAGGACGATCTGAACAAGGACTCCGCCTACCAGGGCCAACCAACGCATGTACGACAGTCTGTCGTAGAAATCAGGGTGCCCAGGACCAGCGCTCTCCGTCTGAGAACACCAGGGTGACACCGGCCGGATCCAGGGTCAGGGTCACGTCCACGAAAGGCGCCGCCGCGATGTCGGCGGCGCGCGCGGTGCAGCGCCAGGTGATCGTCGTGTTGGTGTTCTCGGCCACCTCGATCCGTGCCCGGCTGAGCCACGGGTGGCGCCTGCGCATCCCGATCAGGTGCTGGTACACCGCGTGCAGCCAGGCGCCAGTGGGGAACAGGTCCGAGGGCCGGGGCGGCAACGGTGGGCGGACGGCGTCGTCGGCGTGGTAGCCGGTGTGCCGGGTTCCGGTGAACGCCTGTTCGTCGCCGTAGTACACGCTCGGCATGCCCGGCAGCATGAACAGCGCCGCAGCGGCCACGGCCGCGCCCTCCATGCCGGCCAGGGACGCTATCCGGTCGACATCGTGGTTGCCGCTGAACGTGTTGAGCACATGAGCGGCGGAGAACTCGGCATGCCGGCGCAACGCGTGCGCCAGCTCGAAGAAGTTCTTGTCGGCGATCGAACTCCAGCCGGCCTTCCACAGCTCGTAGGCGGTGATCGAGTCGAGATGGCCGTTGCGGGCCAGCGCCGCATAGTCGCCGTGAATCACCTCGCCGAGGAAGATCGCCTCGGGAAACTCGGCGCGCACACGGTCGGTGACCTCGGCCCAGAACGCACTCGGCACCGCATAAGCCACGTCGAGGCGCCAGCCGGCGATGCCGCGGCGCAGCCAGTGCAGCATGATCGCGGTCACCTCGTCGGCGACGGCGGGGTTGCGGTGGTCGAGTTCGACCAGGTCGCCGTGCCCCTCCCAGCCGGCGAGTTGGCCGTCGATCCGCTTCAGCAGCGGGCTGTTCTCGGCGACCCAGGGGTGCTGGGCTCCGACATGGTTGAACACGCCGTCGAGCATGATCGACAGGCCGCGGGCACGGCAGCCGTCGACGAAGTGGTCGAAGTCGGCCTCATCGCCCAGGCGCGGATCGATCCGGTAGTGGTCGAGCGTGTCGTAGCCATGCGAGGTGGAGGCGAAGATGGGGCCGAGCAGCAGCCCCGAGCAGCCGAGTTCGACCACGTAGTCAAGCCAGGGGTCCAGCGCACGCAACCGGTGGTGCACTCCCTCCTCGGGCTCGCGGATCGGGGCGTTCAGCGCACCCAGGGGGTAGACCTGCCACCAGATTGCGGTGTCGACCAGGCTCATCGTGCTCCTCCCACGCGAAACGGATTGAATCGACGCTACACCCCGGTGCCACGCGTCCGCGCGACCCGCCGCGCGAACCGGGCGGCAGCGGCCAGGTAGACTCACCCGTCGTGTCGACGTATCCGGGCCTGCGATTGACCGCTCCCTGCGGGGGGACGGTCGAGGTCGGCACGCCCGTGGTGCTCGCTCCGATGGCCGGCATCACCAACCTGTCCTACCGGCAGCTGTGCGCCGAGCAGGGCGCCGGGCTGTACGTGTGCGAGATGATCACCTCGCGCGGCATCGTCGAGCGCATCCCCAAGACCTTCCAGATGCTCGAGTTCGCGCCCGGCGAGGCGGTCCGCTCGGTGCAGCTCTACGGCGTGGACGCCGGCGTGATGGCCCGCGCCGCCGACATCCTGTGCGGCGAGTTCGGCGTCCACCACATCGACATCAATCTCGGTTGCCCGGTGCCCAAGGTGACCCGGCGCGGCGGTGGCGGCGCGCTGCCGTGGAAGACCGACCGGCTGGCCGCCATCCTGACCCGCACCGTCAAGGCCGCCGACGCGCACGGCGTCCCGGTCACCGTCAAGACCCGGATGGGCATCGACGAGGACCATCTCACCTACCTGGACGCGGGCCGGATCGCGCAGGACGCCGGTGTGGCCGCCATCGCGCTGCACGCGCGCACCGTCCAGCAGGCCTACTCGGGCCAGGCGCGCTGGGAGCACATCGCGGCACTGGTGAACGCCGTGAGCATCCCGGTGCTCGGCAACGGCGACATCTGGGAGGCCTGTGACGCGCTCGCCATGGTCGAACAGACCGGCGCCGCGGGCGTGGTGATCGGACGCGGCTGCCTGGGGCGTCCGTGGCTGTTCCGCGACCTCGCCGACGCTTTCGACGGCCGGACGCCGCAGCCCTACCCGAAGCTCGGCGAGGTGGCCGCGATGCTGCGCCGGCACGCCGAACTGCTCGCCGGCATCCACGGCGAACGGCATGGCCTCACCGATCTGCGCAAGCACATGGCCTGGTACTTCAAGGGCTTCCCGGTAGGCGGCGAGATCCGCCGCGGGCTCGGGCTGGTCAGCAGTTTCGCCGAACTGGACGCGCTGCTCGCCCGCCTCGACCCCGACGCGACCTACCCGCCCAGCGAGGCAGGGATTCCGCGCGGACGCCAGGGTTCACCCCGCGCGCACGTGACGCTCCCGCACGGCTGGCTTGAGAGCCGCGAGATCGGCGAGGAGGACCTGTCAGCCGCCGAATCGGATGTGTCCGGCGGCTGACAGGTCCGCGACGCGTGATCAGGAAATGACGGCCATGTAGGGCATCATGGCGGCGATCATGGCCCCGAAAGCGACGACCGGAGCGAGAATGCCGAGGATGATGCCCCAGATGCCGAAGCGACGTCCGGTACGGCGCACGGTGGCGACGATGGCCATCACCCAGCCGACGAAGCCGACGGCCATGGCGGCGAAGGCGGCGTTCGAGAGGCCCATGGCGTTCTGGCTCAACGCGATCACGGCGGGGTCGTTCATATCGAGGTTGGATACGGCGTCGATGCCGTAGTCAGCGACGAAGGCCCCGCTGCGGTCGCCGATCAGGTAGGCCATCACCGTGAGCACCACCGCGGCGATCACGATCACGATCAGGGCGATCAGGCCGAGCTTGGTGTTCTCCGGAGCGGGCGTGGCGTCCCATTGTGGCTGCGCGGGGTAGCCCGGGTAGCCGGGGTAGGCCTGCTGGGCCTGGGGATCGTAGCCGGGCTGTCCGTACCCCTGGGGGTACTGGCCCTGCTGGGGGTACTGACCTTGGGGCGGATACTGCGCGTACTGGCCCTGCTGCGGATAGCCCTGGGGGTACTGGCCCTGCGCGTACTGACCCTGCTGCTGGTAGTCCTGGGGGTAGCCACTTTGCTGGGGGTAGCTCTGCGCGGGGTAGGCCTCGTTCTGCTGGGGCGTGGTGCCGTGGTCCTGCGGGGTGGGATTCTGCTCGCTCATGGTCAGGCGCGTCCTTCGTGTGGGGTCGCGTCCATCCTACGGGGCGTGGGCCGGTGCCGGTCCGGGATGCGACACGCGACAATGGCTCCATGACGGACTCGCTCAAACCACGGACCGTCGCCTGGGCGTCCACGATGGCCGGTCATGGCGACGGAGCGATCGTGCGAGCCCACCGCGACTCGGACGCGCGCCTGCGCTTGCCGCGCGGAGTGGTGGGCCGTGAGGCACGCGAGGAGCGCGAACGGTTACTGCTCACGCCGGGGGCCGCGCTGGCCGAGGGAGCCGGCAACCGGGCCCTGGCCGAGGAACCTGACCCTGAGCGCACTTGTTTCGAGCGCGACCGGGACCGGATCGTGCACTCGGCGGCCTTCCGGCGCCTGGCCGGCAAGACGCAGGTGACGGTGTTCCCGACCGACCACCAGCGCACCCGGCTCACGCACGCGCTCGAGGTGGCCCAGGTGGCGACCTCGCTGGCCCGCGGGCTCGGGGTGAACGTGACGCTCGCGGACGCGATGGCGCTCGGCCACGACTGCGGGCACGGGCCGGGCGGGCACGCGTCCGAGGAGGCCTTCGATGCGTTCATCCCCGGCGGTTACGACCATGCGACCTGGGGCTCCGACGTCGTGCTCGTTCCGCTGAACCTGTGCGCCGAAACCCTCGACGGCATCCGCAACCACTCCTGGTCGCGCCCGGCGCCGTTCACGCTGGAGGGGGAGTTGGTCAGCTGGGCCGACCGGATCGCCTATTGCGCGCACGACTTCGAGGACGCCGTGCACGCCGGCCTGGTCACGGTCGACGACCTGCCGCGCGACATCGTCGGTGTGGTCGGCGGCACCCGCCGCGAGCAACTGGCCACCTTCGTCCGCTCGATCCTGACCACGGTCGCCGAGACCGGCGTCATCGGCATGGACGCCGAGGTGGGCGCCGCCCTGGCCGGGATGCGCACGTTCAACTATGAGCGGATCTACACCCGGCCCGAATCGGTCGCACAGTCGGACGCCGTCATCGACGTGCTGCGCGGGCTGGTCGAGTACTACTGCGAGCATCCCGGCGCCATGCCCGAGGAATACGAGTCCCTCGCCGAGGCCGACCGAGTGCGCACCGCGGTTACCTATGTGGGCGGCATGACCGACCGGTTCGCGTTCGAGCAGGCCGAGTTCCTGTTGGGCTGGGACGCCGAACGCGTCCCGAAGGGCATCGGCCGCGGCGCCTGATCCAGGCGAGGGAGCCGGCCAGGCCGAGGGAATCGCGGCGCGATCACGTTTCCGCGGGCGGTCACACCGCGTTCGTGGTCGCGGGCAATCGCAGTTCTACGGTCAGCCCGCCGCCCTCGCGTGGCCGAAGGAGCAAGACGCCGCCGAGCCGCCGGGTGATCGCCTCGGCGAGCGTCAGCCCGAGCCCGGCCCCCGGGCCGGCGATACGGGTGCGATCGCCGCGATGGAACGGCTCGGTGAGGCGGGCCGTCTCGGCCTGGGTGAGCAGGCGTCCGTCATTGCCGAGGACGAGGACGGCGCCGGTTCCGTCACCGAGGACCTCCGCCCGGATCTCGCCGCCGTCGAGGTTGTGCCGGATCGCGTTCTCCACCAGGTTGCCGATCAGCATGGTGGCCAGGGTGGGATCGACGACGGCCCCCACCGTGCCGCCGGTGACCGTGGTGCGCAGTCCCCGGCGCTCGGCGTCCGGGGCGCGCTCGGTGACGGCTGCCTGAACGAGGGCAGTGAGGTCGACCGGCCTGCCCTCGGCAGGGGCCGGGTCGCCGGTGGTGCGGGCGAGGGTGAGTAGGGCGGCGATCAGGCTCTCGCTCCGGGCGTTGGCGGCCAGGGCGCGGCGTACGGCCGGTTCGACGCCGGCCTCGAAGCGACCCTGCTCCAGCGGGATCTCCAGGGCGGCGCGGGTGGCGGTCAGCGGCGTCCGTAGTTCGTGGGAGGCCGCCGCGACGAACTGCTCCTGCCGGGTGAAGGCCTCCTCGAGACGGTCGAGCATGTCGTCGATGGTGTCGCCGAGCTCTTTGATCTCATCGACGGGACCGGGCAGCTCGAGGCGGCGGTGAAGGTCGTCGCGGGTGATCGCGCGGGTGGTCGCCGTGATGTGTGTGATGCGGCCCAGCGAGCGCTGCGACAACCAGCGCGCAGCCAGCACGGCCAGACCGGCGAACAGCACCAGGATCACCACCGACCAGCCCAGCAGCGCCGACAGCACCTCCTGGGAGAGATGGCTCGTGGTCAGCACGGTCAGCTCCCAGCTGGCCTCCTGTGAGCCGGTGAAGTCCTCGGGGCCGGGCACATCGATGACGTCGACCTGGAAGATGTCCGGTGTGGGAGCGCCGGGAGAGGCGCCGCCGGCCGTGATGGTGGCGACTCCCGAGGTGAGCAGCTGGTGCACCAGCACGTACTGGACGGTGAGCAGCACCGCACCGCCGATGATGAAGACGCCGGCGATCAGTGCCGTCAGCCGTTCGTGGAAGCCCCAGCGCCGGGTCATGCTCCGGTCCCGATCCGGTAGCCGCGGCCGGGGGCGCTGTCGATCGGGTCGGGGTGGCCGAGCTTGCGGCGCAGCGTGTGCACTGCGGCCTTGACCACGCCGCGGTTGCGTTCCTCGGCGTCCGGCCACACGTCGTCGAGCAGTTCGCCCGGCTCCACCCAGCCACCCCGTGCCGTGAGCAGGCATTCCAGGACGCCGTACTCCTTGCGGGTCAGCCGCAACGGGACGCCGTCACGCTCGGCGATCCTGCGCACGGTGTCGACGCGCACGCCGGACGCCTCCAGCACCGTTCCGCCCTCCGCGGTGCGGCGTCCGAGCGCGCGCATCCGGGCCAGCAACTCGACGTAGGCGAACGGTTTGGGCAGATAGTCGTCGGCCCCGAGATCGAGACCGGCGACCCGGTCGTCGAGGGTGCCGGCCGCGGTCAGCATCAGGATGCGTATCGGCTCTCCTTGTTGGCGCAGGATGCGGCAGACGGCGTCGCCCGACAGCGCGGGCAAGTCGCGATCGAGCAACAACAGATCGGCCTCGGTGTGCGCCAGCGCCACCAGCGCGGCGGCGCCGTCACGGGCCACCTCGACCAGATAACCCTCGCGGCGTAGCCCGTCCGCGAGCGAGTCGGCCAGGTCGGCGTCGTCCTCGACCAGCAATACCCGCATGTGCCACCTCCCAGGGTGCGGTGGTCTCCATCATCCCCGCTCGGCGGTCAAGTCCGGGTCAAGCGACCCATGACCGGCGCCCAACCGCCGCCCACCGAAGCTGGCCTGAGGAGCCCGGCCGTCGTGCCGGGGAAGGAGACCATCATGCATACCAGGATTTGGGCCGGGGCCGCCGGTGCCCTCGCGGTCACACTGCTGTCGGGATGTGGCGCACCTGTCGTGAACCTCGTGGACGGTGGCGCCCGCCCAGCGCCGAGCTCGGCCGCCGCGGGCGACGCGACCCTGTTCGTCGCCTGCCTCGAGGCGGCCGGAGCCCCAGCGCAGGTCGATCAGAGGTCGGGAATGGTGCTGGTCCGCAGCGACCTCGGCACCATGAAGACCGAACCGGCCGCCGGCCGCGTCCAGACGGTGAGCAATGCTGATCTGGAGGTCCCCGACGGGAGCGCCTTGCTGTTGCAGATGGGCGACGATCAAGGGAACGAGTGGATCGCGGTGAGCGACGCCGGCTTCTTCACCACCCTCGATCCCGATCTGCACACCGTTTACGCGGGGTGCGAGGCCCGGTATCCGGGCTTCAAGCAACCGGCCTACCGCCCCCAGGACGATCCGGCGTTTGCCCAACAGCAGCAGGAGCAGCTGCAGGCGGGACTCGCCTTCGCGCGGTGCGCCCGTGATGCCGGATTCGCCTGGGTGGCCGACCCGTCGGCGGAGACCTCCCAGTCCATCGCGATCCCGCTCGACATCAGCGAAGCCGAGTTTCGCGCGCTGCTTCAGGCCTGCCCCACCCAGGCCGCGGCCGGGGTGACCTGGATGATGGCGGGCGACCTCAGCTTCGACTGGACGAGCGTGCTGGAAGAGGTCCTGGACGGCAAGGGCGGTGCCGTCATCGCGAAGGGGAACCGGTGAAGGACCACCGACGCTTGGCCGGGCGTCGCCGGGTGTTCGTCGTGCTGGTGCTGACCGGTGCGTTGGCGGCGTCGGGATGGCTGTTCTGGCCGCGGAGCAGAGCCGTATCCACCGAGCCGCCGCGCGAGCCGGTGACCGCCGCCGTCGAACGGGTGACACTGACCAGCCAGGTGCGGCTGAGCGCTCAACTCGGCTACGGCGACCCGGTGGCGCTGCCCGAACGGGACGGAATGATCACGGCGCTGCCCGCGCCCGCCGCGGTGGTGGGGCGAGGCGAACAGGTCTATGAGGTGGACGGAGCCTCCGTGGTGCTGTTCCAGGGGGCGCGGCCGTTCTGGCGTGAGCTATCGGTGGATGCGCCGGACGGAGCCGACGTGCGGCAACTTCAGGAGAACCTGGCGGCCCTGGGCTGGTTCAAGGGCCGGGTGACTGGTCGTTTCCAGGCCTCGACCCAGCGGGCGGTGCGCGCCTGGCAGAAGAGCCTCGGACTGGAGCAGACCGGCGTGTTCTCGCCGTCGAGTGTCGTCGTCGCCGCCTCACCCCGGATCCGCATCGCCCAGGTGACCGCCCGCCTCGGCGAACGGGGAGTGAGCCCGGCGACCTACACCGAGACGACCGTGCGGGCCAACGCCCGGCTGACCGAGGCGCAGGCCCGGGACCTGGTCGCCGGAACCGCGGTGACGGTGGTGCTGAACGACGGCACCCAGGTCGAGGCAAGGTTGTCGGTCATCGATCCCGGCGGGCATCCCGACGCCACCGGCGAG
The DNA here is from genome assembly GCF_047602245.1 of Propioniciclava sp. Taxonomy (GTDB): domain Bacteria; phylum Actinomycetota; class Actinomycetes; order Propionibacteriales; family Propionibacteriaceae; genus Propioniciclava. Next base: position 493,537 of record NZ_JASGHT010000001.1, on the reverse strand, counting down.
AGCACCACGAATCCCTCGGCGACGGTCGACATCCCTGATCAGCAGGCTGTTTCCTCCGCCGGAAGCACCGCGGTGCGCGTCGTCGTCAGCGGTGGCGAACAGCCGCCCACCCTGGTCGTGCCCGCGGCGTCCCTGCTGGCCAGTGCCGGCGACGGGTATGCCGTCGAAGTGGAGCGAGGCGACGGGTTCGTACGGACGCCGGTCGCGATCGGCCTGGTGGCGGACGCCCGCGTGCAGGTGCTGGCCAGCGGTTCGGAGGTCGAAGGCGGCGAAGGACCGGTGCTGGCCGAGGGCGACCGGGTGGTGCTGGCCCGATGAGCGCCCCGGTCATCGAACTTCGTGGCGCAGGCAAGACCTACCCCGGGCCGCCCGTGATCAGGGTGCTGCATCCCACCACCCTCGCGCTGCGCCAGGGCGAACGGGTCGCCGTGGTCGGGCCGTCCGGCTCCGGAAAGAGCACCCTGCTCGCGATCCTCGGCACACTCGACGAGCCGAGCGAAGGGTCCGTGCTGGTGGCGGGGGAGGAGATCGCCGCGCTGGGCGAACGCGCACGGTCGGCGCTGCGGGCCGAGCACCTCGGCTTCGTCTTCCAGCAGTTCCACCTCATGCCCGCTTTGACCGCCCTCGACAATGTCGCGACCGGGCTGCTGTACAGCGGCGTTCGTGCCCGGGAGCGCCGGGAACGGGCTGCCGCCGCGCTCGACGAGGTCGGGCTGTCCGGACGCCTCGCGCACCGGCCGGGCGAGTTGTCCGGCGGCGAACAGCAGCGCGTCGCGATCGCGCGGGCACTGGTCCGCCGGCCGCGGGTGCTCTTCGCCGACGAGCCCACCGGTGCGCTCGATCAGGCCACCGGCGCCGAGGTGGTCGCCCTGCTGGCCGGTGTCGCCGACCGGGGCACGACCGTCGTCGTGGTCACCCACGACGAGCGGGTCGCCGAGCGCTTCTGCCGGCGCATCGAGTTGTGCGACGGGATCGCCGTTGAAGCCGGCCGCCCGATCAGCCGGCTCACCCCTGATGCCGGCGGACCTGAGCGGGTCGGCTCATGAGTACCCGGCTCTCGCCGGCCGATGTGGTCACTACGGCATGGCGTGGGGTCGCCGCCCGTCCGCAACGGACCGTGCTGGCCAGTCTCGGCATCGCCGTCGCGATCGCCGCCCTCGTCGCGCTCACCGGCGTGTCGGCGTCCAACCGTGCCCATCTGTTGCGGCAACTGGATGCGATGGGCGCCGATCTGGCCGTGGTGGTGCCGGGGGTGGGTCCCGACCGGGAACCGGTGCCGCTGCCCTTCAGCGCCCCCGCCGCGATCGCGCGCCAGGACGGGGTGGCGCGGGTCGGCGTGTTCGAAACGGCGCCGGAGAACCTCGGGGTCTACCGCACCGACCTGGTGCCGTCGACGGCGAGCGCGGGAATCACCGTCGCCGTCGCGCGTCCCGATGTCCTGGACGCCGTCGGTGCGGACCTGGCCGCCGGTCGCTGGTTCGATGAGGCGTCCCGGGGCTTGCCGGTCACCGTTCTGGGCGCGACCGCGGCCGAGCGGCTCGGCGTCCGGAATGCCGGGGACCGGGTCTGGATCGGGGAGCGGTGGTACGGCGTGCTCGGCATCCTCTCCTCGGCCGGGTTGGCCGCCGAGATCGACACCGCCGCCTTGCTGGGCGATCGCTGGGTGCGGGACGCCTTCGACGGTGACACGATCGGGGACGTCTCGGCGATCTACGTGCGTGCCGAACCCGGCCGGATCGATCAGGTGAGCGATCTCCTGGCCGCCGCCGCGAGCCCGGGGTGGCCCCATGTGGGGGTCACCCAACTCTCCGACCTCGCCCAGGCACGGGCGGCCACCGACGACTCGCTCGCCCTGCTCGGGGTGGCGCTGGCCGGCATCGCCCTGCTGGTGGGCGGTGTCGGCATCGCCAACACCATGGTGGTGGCGGTCATGGAGCGCCGCGGCGAGATCGGTTTGCGCCGCTCGCTGGGAGCGCGTCCGGGTCAGGTCGCGGCCCAGTTCGTGGTGGAGGCCGCGATCTTGTCGGCGATCGGAGGGGTTGGCGGGGCGATCGCCGGGGTCGCGGTGTCCGCGGTGATCGCGCTGGTCAACGCGCAGCCGTTCGTTCTCGCGGTGGACATGCTCGTGGCCGGCTCGGTGGTCTCGGTGATCGTCGGCGCTCTGGGTGGTCTGCAGCCGGCCGTCCGGGCGGCGCGGCTGTCGCCCACCGTCGCGCTCCGCAGTGTCTGAGAGTCGCACTACACTGCGCTCATGGCCGGCCTGATCCACTCCGAGGACTTGGAGACGGTCCGCGAGCGGTCCCGGATCGAGGAAGTCGTCGGCTCCTTCGTCCAGCTGCGGCCGGCGGGCGGCGGGGCACTGGTCGGGCTGTGCCCGTTCCATGACGAGAAGACGCCGAGCTTCCGGGTCACGCCCGCCAAGGGCTTCTACTACTGCTTCGGCTGCGGCGAAGGCGGCGACGTCATCAAGTTCGTCCAGCAGATCAACAACATGGGTTTCACCGAGGCGGTGGAGTTCCTGGCCGACCGGTGCGGCGTCCAGTTGCGCTACACCGAGGGGGACGGCGGCGTCCGGCACGAACCCGGGCTGCGGATGCGCATTCTGGAGGCCAACCAGCTCGCCGCCGAGTTCTTCGCCGGCCAGCTGACCTCGCCCGAGGCGGTGGAAGCGCGGGTGTTCCTCGACGGGCGTGGCTTCACCCGCGAGCACGCCGCCCACTTCGGGGTCGGTTTCGCGCCGCGCGGCGGGCGTGACCTGCTCAACCATCTGCTGGGCAAGAAGTTCACCAAAGAGGATCTGGTCAAGGCCGGCCTGGTCCGCGAATCCGGCTGGGACTTCTTCCAGGGACGGCTGGTGTGGCCGATCCGCGATGCCGGACGCTCCACGCTCGGTTTCGGTGCGCGCCGGCTCTACGACGACGACCGGATGCCGGCCAAGTACCTCAACACCCCCGAGACGGTGGTGTACAAGAAGAGCCACGTCCTCTACGGTCTCGACCTGGCCCGCCAGCCGATCGGCAAGAAGAATCAGGCGGTGGTCGTCGAGGGCTACACCGACGTGATGGCCTGCCACATCGCGGGCGTCGACACGGCCGTCGCGTCCTGCGGCACCGCGTTCGGGCCGGACCATTCCAAGATGATCGCCCGGCTGATGACCACCGACGCGCTGTCGGGCGAGGTGGTGTTCACCTTCGACGGGGACGCCGCCGGCCAGGCGGCCGCACTGAAGGTGTTCTCCTCCGATGCGATGTTCACCGCGCAGACCTATGTGGCGATCGAGCCGACCGGCATGGACCCGTGCGATCTGCGTATCGCTTCGGGGGACGCCGCCGTGCGCGAGTTGGTCGCCCGCCGGGTGCCGCTGTACCGCTACGTGATGCGCAACACCGTGGAGAAGTTCGACCTCGACCGCGCCGACGGGCGCCTCGCCGCCGTCCGCGCCGCCGCGCCGCTGGTGGCCTCGGTGCGGGACTCGTCCTTGGTGTCGGGTTACCTGCGCGAACTCGCCGGTCTGGTCGGCATGGACACCGACGAGGTGCGTGCCGAGGTGCAGCTGATCAACCGGCGCGGCGTGCCCGCCGAGCGCGGGCGGACGTCCGCACGCGAGTCCCGGGAACGCGCGGCGGAGGCGTCCGAACCGGCGGCCGCGCAGCCGGACCAGCCCGCCATGCTGGTGATGCCCGACCCGCACGACCGGCGCCTGGACACCGAGCGTGGTGTGCTCAAGCTGATCGTGCAGCATCCGAGCCTGTTCCCCGAGGATTGGGGCGGCATCACCGGCGACGACTTCCAGCACCCCAGCTACCGGGCCGTCTTCGCGGCCGCGGCGTCCGCCGACCGCCGCCTGGGCGGATTCGCGCAAGCGGTCGTCGACCTGATGCCCGACCCGGTGGGGGAGCAGTTGGTGGTGTCCCTCTCGGTCGAGCCGCTGCTCGGTGAGCCGACCGGCGCCTACGCGCGTGAGTACGCCGCCCGGCTGCGGCTGGGGCGGGTGTCGCGTGAGATCGGCGCGCTCAAGTCGCGGCTGCAGCGGACCAACCCGGTCGAGGAACAGCCCTCCTACAACCGGATGTTCGCCCAACTCCTGGAGTTGGAGAGCCGCCGCCGCGCCCTGCAGGCCTACGCGCTGGGGGAATGACGGCCCGTCGTCAAGGGCGTGGGCGGATCGGTGTTGTCCGAATGCGGCCGGTGGGTAACTCGTTTCCCCATGGTAGGCGGTCGCCGCGCTCGGCACGCTCGGGGCATGACGATCACGACCGCCGTTTCGGCCCACCGATTCCCCGCACCCCCACTGCCGCGCGAACCGTTCGGTCGCGCCGGCCTCGACTCGGACGCCGATCACGCCGGATCCGAGGCGCCGGACGATCTCCGCGATGCCGTTGTGGCCGAAGCCGCCGGCGTCTCCTGCCCCGACCAGGCGGCTCTGCTGCGCCGCATTGAGGCCGGGGTGCTCGCGGACGCCGCCTTGGCCGGCGAGTTCCCCGTCCCGGCGGGGGCGTCCGCGGTCGAGTTGCAGTTCATCGCCGACGACGGACGCCGCGCGCAGCAGGTGCTGATCGACCACCATGTGGGGCTCGCCCGCTGGGTGGCGTCGGCCGCGGTGGGGCGGACCGGACTCGACCGGGACGAGATGATGCAGGAGGCGATGCTCGCGCTGGTGGAGTCCATTCCGCGCTTCGACCCGGCCCGTGGCAACTTCGCCACCTGCGCCCTGCCGCGCATCCGGATGCGGGTCTGGGACGCCGCGGCCACCGCCCTCGGCACCCTGGGGCTGCCCGCGCGCCGGGCACGCCAGTGGCGGCACGTCCGCACCGTCACCGCCCGCCTGATGACCCGGCTCGGGCGCGAGCCGGGCCTCGACGAGATCGCCGAGGAGGCAGGCGAGACCCGGGCCACCGTCGAGATGCTGCTGTCGTTCGACGCCCCGGTGCCGCTGGAGCCCGACCTGCATGCGTCCGGTACCGGCGCGGACGCCGGTGGCGCCGACCCGATGGTGTTGCGCAGGCTGTTGCGCCGGCTACCGCCGTTCGACCGGTTCGTCATCTGCCACCTCTACGGGGTGGGCGGACGCCCCACGCGCACCTACGCCGACCTCGCCGCGCAGACCGGGCGCAGCGAATCGACGATCCGCCGACGGCATCGTGCCGCGCTGACGCTGATGCGGGCCGGTAATGCCGCCGACCTGCTGGCGGCCTGAACCGGCAGGCCCGCGCGCGAAGGGTCGGGCACAATGGCCGCGTGAAGCTGTTCTCCCGCAACCCGCTGCCCGCCGAGTTCCGTGCACTCCTGCCTGGCTCAGGCAGCTCGCGCGTGCTGGCCTGGGCCCGGACCGAGGACGGCGCGGTGGTGGCGCTGCACGACCGGCTGGTGCTGATCGCGGGCACACAGGCGGCGCCGCTGGGCTGGCACGACATCCTGGCCGGCGGCTGGGACGACGAGAACCAGACCATGCGGTGGACGCGGATGTCGACCGACGACCGCACCGAGGTGCGGTTGACCGAGCCGAACAGCTTTCCCGAGGTGTTCAAGGAGCGGGTGGAGGCGACCTTCCTGTTCCAGACCGCCGTCTATCCGCGTCCGGGCAAGGCCGTGACGATCAGTGCACGGCGCAACCTGACCGACTCCGACCAGCCGCTGATGTGGACCGCGCATCCGGCTCGAGGGGTGCGGATGGATGCTGAGACGATCGCCTTCGTCCAGGCCGAGCTGGACCGGCTCCGGGCCGAGTATGCGTTCTGACCAACTCTTTGCTAATGTTTCTTCTCGCGCGAGCGATCCCCTGTAGCTCAATTGGCAGAGCGTCGGACTGTTAATCCGCAGGTTCCTGGTTCGAGTCCAGGCGGGGGAGCCATCACCATCCAGAGCGCTTCGACTAGGTAATACACCGGTCGGAGCGCTTCGTGGTTTTCAGGGTGGAAGCGAGGCGCCCCTTCAAGCGCGCCATGACCCGGCGTCCGCAGGGTGGTCAAAGTGGCGCCGGTGGGTGTAGGGCGCATAAGGTCACCGGCATGGGTCACGTCTTCGCCGCCACCGCGGCCATGATGATGCCCTGCTGTCGGCGAATGTGCGCCTGACGGCACGGATCCAGCTGCTCCCCGGAAGGGTCGAGCGAATCCTGGAATCCTGTTCGTAATCTGCCAGCCTCGCTCGCGGTTCCGTGCTGTCGCCTGGGTCCTGCCCGATCACTGAATGAAACCAATGAGGAGACAACCATGTTCCGACGAGCGATCACCACGGTCGCCGCAGTGGTGGCGACCGGTCTGGCGCTGACCGGCTGCGGCGCGAACCCCGCCGCCAGCCCGAGCGCTTCGGCCGAGGCGACCAAGCCGCTGCGCATCATCGCCGACGTCACCCCGCACGCACTGTTGCTCAAGGAGGCCGAGAAGCAGGGCCTGCTGGGTGACGTGAAGCTGGACATCACCGAGATCACCAGCGGAATCGACGCCAACCAGCTCGTGAATGCGGGCGACCTGGACGCCAACTTCTTCCAGCACGTGCCCTACCTGACCGACTGGAATGCCAAGCATGCGGGCTCCGACCTGGTCGCGCTGTCCCCGGTGCACGTCGAGCCGCTCGGCCTGTACTCCAAGAAGGTCAAGCTCGACTCCGTGCCGGACGGCGCCAAGATCGCGATCCCGTCCGATGCCACCAACCAGGCGCGGGCGCTGTTCGTGCTCGAGGACGCAGGGCTGATCACGTTGAACGTGAAGGAGGACGATCCGGGCCTGGACTTCTCCCAGATCACCCCGGCCAAGAACATCACCGCCAACCCGAAGAACATCACGTTCATCGAGATCGATCGCCCGCAGCTGGCGGCCACCCTGGACGACCCGCAGGTGACCCTGTCGATCGTCAACGGCAACTACGCGATCGAGGCGGGCCTGACGCCGAAGACGGACGCCTTGCAGCTGGAGGCCGCCGACAACAACCCGTACGCCAACATCGTCGCGGTCAAGGCGACCCTCAAGGACGACCCGCGCGTGAAGAAGCTGGACGAGGCCCTGACCAGCCCGAAGATCCAGTCCTTCATCGAGGAGACCTTCCAGGGCTCCGTGCTGCCGGCGAAGTGAGTTGAGGCGTCCATGATCGAGGTCACCTCCCTGACGAAGGTCTACGGCACCGGTGCGCCCGCCGTCACCGCGGTCGACGACGTGTCGCTGAGCGTGCCGTCCGGCCAGATCTTCGGGATCCTGGGCCGCTCGGGCGCGGGCAAGACCACCCTGATGCGCTGCCTGACCGCGCTGGAAAGGCCGACGTCGGGGAGGGTGACCATCGGTGAGGTGGAACTCACCACGCTGTCGGCGTCCGGTTTGCGTGCCGCGCGGCACCGGATGGGCATGATCTTCCAGCACTTCAACCTGCTGGGCAGCCGGACGGCCGCCGGCAACATCGCCTTCCCGCTCGAAGTGCAGGGCGTCCCCGCCGCCGAGTGCAAGGCGCGGGTCGCCGAGCTGATCGAGCTCGTCGGCCTACCCGGGCGTGAGGACGCCTACCCGTCACAGCTGTCCGGTGGCCAGAAGCAGCGGGTCGGCATCGCCCGGGCGCTGGCCGCGCACCCGGACGTGCTGTTCTGTGACGAGGCCACCTCGGCCCTCGACCCGGCGACCACCGAGCAGATCCTCGATCTGATCAAGGAGATCAACGTGCGCACCGGCGTGACGGTGGTGCTGATCACCCACGAATCCGAGGTGGTGCGCCGCATCTGCGACGCCGCGGCGCTGATGGCCGACGGACGCGTCGTCGAACAGGGAGCGCTGATCGACCTGCTCGCCGACCCGGACTCGCAGCTGGCCGACATCCTGCTGCCCGCCGGGAATCCCTCGGTGACCGCGGGGGAGTCGGTGGTGCTGAGCTTCGCCCAAGGCCACACCACCGAGCCGATCATTTCGGGACTGACCAGGCACTTCGGGCTGGACGTCTCGATCCTCGGCGGCACCGTCGAGACCGTCGCCGGCCGTCTGGTCGGACGCCTGCGCGTCTCGTTGTCGCACCCCTCGGGCGTCATCGACCGGGACGCCGTCGCGTCCTACCTTGCTGAGCGGGAAGTGAGCGTGCACTTGTGAAGCAGGCAACATGGCAGGAAGCCCTGCCGGAACTGTTGGGAGCCCTCGGTGAGACCGCCTGGATGGTCGGCTGGTCGTTCCTGATCGTCACCGTGTTCGGGATCGCCATCGGCGTCCTGCTGCGGCTGTGGGCCTCCGACGGGCTGACGCCCAACCGTCCCGCGTACACGATCGTGGGGGCTGTGGTGAACGTGGCACGCTCACTGCCCTTCCTGATCCTGATGATCGCCCTGATCGGGTTCACCCGCTGGCTGGTCGGCACCGCCTACGGCCCCACCCCGGCCATCGTGCCGCTCGCCGTCGGCGCGATCCCGTTCTACGCCCGCGTCGTCGAGGCAGCCCTGCGCGAGGTCGCCCCCGGCAAGATCGAGGCCGCCCAGGTGATGGGCGCCACCACCTGGGACATCGTCCGCAAAGTGCTGCTGCCCGAATCATTGGCCGGGCTCGTGTCGGGCGCCACCCTGACCCTGGTGACCCTGATCGGCTACTCGACCATGTCGGGTGTGATCGGTGGCGGTGGCGTGGGCGACTTCGCCCTCCGGTACGGCTACCAGCGGTTCAACCAACCGGTCCTGCTGATGAGCGTGGTGCTGCTGATCATCATTGTCCAGCTCGTGCAGACCATCGGCGACACGATGGTGGCCAGGATGGCCCACCGCCGCGGCTGATACCCTGTCGTGGCCGCTGGGGGCGTTAGCTCAGCCGGTCAGAGCAGGGGACTCATAATCCCTGGGTCGCGGGTTCGAGCCCCGCACGCCCCACTTACATGTCCTGATCAGAACCTCGCGCAGCTACGTGCTGCGTGAGGTTTCTGGCGTTCTACGGGGGTCTTCGTCCGGGGCTCCGGCTGACAATGGACGATATCGATCCGCAAGGTGAATCGCTAAGTGTGGCAATAGTATTACGGTTCCGTTATCCTATTGCCATGACGGTGTTGGCGCGTGATGCTCTGTGGGATATGGCGGATGCGCAGCACGGTTTCGTGACGGCGCAGCAAGCGGCCGAAGCAGGCATCAGCAAGCAGGCTCTTCAGATGCTGGTGCATCGCGGCACGTTGGAGCGCGCTGCGCATGGGGTCTACCGTTTCCCGCAGTATCCCGTTGGTGAGTATGACCAGTTCATGCTGGCGGTGCTCTGGACGCGGGTTCCCGAGGCTGTGTTGTCGCACGAGACGGCGCTCGACGCGTACGGCATCAGCGACGTCAACCCCAACCGCATCCATGTCACCGTCGGCAAGGACCGCCGGTTCCGTCGTGCGAGCGGGGAGGACTACGTCGTCCACTATCAGGACCTCACACCCGAGCAGGTCGGGTGGTGGCAGGAGATCCCGACCGTGACCCCGGTGACGGCGATTGAGCAGTGCCTCGTCTATGGAACGCCAACGTATCTGCTTCGGCAGGCGATCGAACGCGGGTATGCGCAGGGCTATCTGAAGACGGCTGAGCGCGATGCTCTAGCGGAAGAGCTGGAGGCTCGCTATGACCGATGACCATGTTGGCTCCAAGTTGGCTGCGCTGCTGAGGACATTAAAGCCGAAGACGAAGGCGCCGGTCTCGGCCAAGGTTCTCAACACCTGGATCGCTCAAGCAGAGGGTCAGCTCGGCGATGAAGCCAAGGGCGGACGGCTTGGCTGGTTGATCGCTTCATCGGTCGCTATCGGCGCGGTCCAGCGTGCGCTGGATGAGGATGGACGCCAGTTGTTCCTACTCAAGGGCGGCACCCTGCTTCAGCACCGGCTCCATGCGACAGCCCGGACCACCAAGGATGTCGATGGCCTTGTCCGCGGTGACATGGATGCGTTCTTCGCGGTGCTCGAAGAGGTGCTTGATGAGCCGTGGGGGCCGCTGACGCTGCGCCGTGGTGAAGTCGAGGTGATCGATGTACCCACGAAGCTCGTCAAGCCACGCAGGTTCGACATCATCCTCAATCTGCGCGGCGTCACCTGGCGGCGCATCCAATTCGAGGTCTCACCCGACGAGGCCGGCATCGGACAAGAGCGAGAGCTCATCGAGCCGCCTCCGTTGGCGGGTTTCGGGCTGCCAGATCCTGACGTGTTGGTGGGGATCGCGATGCGGTTCCAGATCGCGCAGAAGCTCCATGCCGTCTCCGATCCGCACGAGCCACCGGGATCGATCAACGACCGTGCTCGCGATGTCGTCGACCTGCTCCTGCTCCGCGACCTCATGGCCACGACCGGTATGCCGACGCTGGCAGACGTGCGAGAGGCTGCGGTTGCCGTCTTCGGGGCGACGGCCGCCGAGGCTGCCAAGCGCGGGCGACCGACAAGGAACTGGCCGCCGACCGTTGTCGCATACGCTCACTGGAGGGATGACTACATCCGAGCGGCCGCCTCCGGTGGCGTCGAATTGTCACTCGAGGACGCGGTTGGCGAAGCGAATGCCTGGATCCAGAAGCTCGACAGCGCCCAGTAGCGAGGTAGGTTCCCGCTACACCGTTGCGGGCGAGGTTGGTGGTGCATGGTGACTCCGCCGTCGGAGACGCCGCATGAATATGTCGTCGCTGGCAAGACCCCCGGGTTGACCGATGACGACGTTGCACGGGCAGCGCATGTCATCAGGACATACGGCGAGCCGATGAAGTTCTACAACGACACCCGCATCTACTTGGTGACGCCCATGGGACGGAAGCACTGGGACATGCAAGGCTGCACCTTCGACGAAGGGAGCGTGAGGCTCATCAATCGTGCCCGTACGGAGCGCATCTACGGCATCCAGAACATGCCGCGCACATCCTCTGGCCGAGAATCTGACTACGACTGTCTCGCCAACACCTGGGATCGCCCCCGAGCGAAGCGGGACATGCTGCTCATGCACTACGCGCCCGATGCATCACAGACGGGACCGGCTCTTGATTTCCGGCTGGCCGAGGCGTCGCTGCGCGCGGTCAAGACATCGGCCACGTCACAGACACGAGTTGGACGCTTCATCGCCTCCAGGAACCCTGCTGGCTCGGTGGCTTGATCATGAACAATGGCTCGATCAGTAAGCTGGGAGCCGTAACGGCGGCGGCGCTGGAGTATCAGCAGGGCATCGAAGGGAGAGACGTGGCGACTCTCGTAAGCCCGATCTGTCGTTGGTCGGTGGGTGCGCATGACTGGCCATGATCTGGCCAGCCAGTTGCTGCCGCTCCTTGGGCGCTCACTCGACGCCGGATTCAACGTGTTCGACGTCATGCATCACGGCACCCACGAGAAACAGCTGTCGAACGTTTTCCGCTGGCTCTTTGAAGTCGGTGGAACCCACAACTTCGAAGAACTCGGTCAGCACTTGTTCGTGGAGCAGGTCAACCAGAGTCTGAGACCCGAGTCGGCGTTGCCACTGGTCACTTACGCGGTTCGCCAGGAGGTCAACACAGCCGAGATCGGGGACGGCGGCGACATTGCGGACATAGTGCTCGAGAGTGACGCATCGGTGATCGTAGTGGAGAACTACGGAACATCTGACGGACATGGTCATGGCTACGACGGGTACCTACGATTCGGCCAACGCGATGGCAAGACCGCGACTGCGGTCATGCTGTGCGCGGAAGAAGACCGCTCTCGTCTAACCGATGGTTGGGAGCAAGCTGTCGTGGTCACATATGAGAGGTTCCTCGACCTGCTGGTCACGGAACTCAATAGGGACGCCAAGTACGCCACACAGAACCCCGAACAGTATGCCTTCATCAGCCAACTGCATCGCAAGTTTGCGAGCGGAAAGGAACGCATGGGCAGCAAAGACGTGCTCGATTTCGTTACAGCGATGTGCGCAACCGGCGAGGCAGGACGCTGGCGGGAGCGAAATCAAGATGTGGCCGCTGAACGATTCGCCAGCGACCTGGCCCAGCAGGTGCGCGAGCGATTCGCCGAAGGCAGAGAGGTTCTGCAGATCGTGAAGGCACGCCTCCGCACCTACGGGAACACCATCGTGCGGAAGCAGGTGAACGAGTCGATGGGTAAGGAGTTCATTGACAAAGTGACCGCCGGGTACAGCGGAATCTACCAGTGGAGTATCAACTTCGAAACCTCAGAGGAACGCGATTCCTTCGGCGAGGCCCGCCTCCAGATCAAGTTCGGCCCCTCCGCCTGGTTCGCGAACGAACAAGATGCTCACTGGAAGCGAAAAGTCGAACCTGGAACCGCCGACTACTCGCGCCTGTTCCTAACGCGGGCACGGAACCACGAGCTTCGCCAATCTGCGGTGACGCTCCATGAAGTTCTTGACGGCCTTTCACCTACTGATACGCGCCTTCGCGATGAAATCATCGATCTGCTGCAAGGCTCCTGAGTCGGTGCCATCACGCATCGTCTCAAGTTGCCCGATGTCCGCGTGGAAGAATGTTGAAACCCCGGCCGTGTGATCGGCTCCGAGGAGCTACCAGGGACGGTTCCGGGGTGTTCGCCGACCCTCCTACATCAGGAGCAGTGATGACGCACCTCTCTGACGAGACGTCGGAGTGGGAGCTGATGCGTCGACACACTTCTCCGAGGAACGCCTCCGCCACTATCTGACCGAGAACAACGGCGACGAAGGCGCCTCGGCACGTCTGTCAGCGGTGTTCGTGTGCGTTTCCTTGGCTCTGCCGAGGACGCGATGAGTTGGGTCGGCGGGCTCATCTACGGGCCTGGAGGTGGCCCCACACCCTTGATTCCACGCGCAAACAAGCCACTCGACCCGTGGTCGCCTGTTCCCGTAGCGTTCGCTGAGATCCACAGTTTCAGACGCACGAGACCGGCCTGCGGCTCGCCAGCGTGCCCGCTGTGTTCGGTCATACCGGGCGCGGCAGGCTCCGGACTCGTTCGATGGCCACTTCGAGTTCGCCGGGACTTGTTCCGATTGTGGCGAGGGCGGCAGATGCGTCGGCGCTGAACGACGCGGGGGCATTGGGCAGTCGGCTCACGCCGGAGACAACTCCCTTCTCGTTGATGACCCACTCGCCACAGGCGCCATGCCAGGCGTGGGAGAGCAGGATCACCGCGTGTGACATACACAGGGCCACGTAGGCCGTGTCGTTGCTGCGCGCCGCCTTTGTCGCTCCATCGAGGTGGAAGTCGACTTGCCAGAGACTCGCGAGAAATGAGCGTCGCAGCGCGTCCGGGTACGGGGTGATTGATTTCTTGAGAGCGGCGTGAACACCCTGCCCATCGACGAATGGCACTCCGGTGGCGACCTCTCCCGCATAGGCGACGTCGAGGAACCCGAAGGGGTGTCCGGGTTGGCTGTGGAAGGAGAACTCGCCGCGTCGCGCCCGCTCGCACTGCTCGGTCACGCGGCCGATGTCCCGAAGGATGAGGTCGACGGCGGTGCCATCGACAGTGAGCCATGCGCCGCTGTCCACCCACGGGCCCCAGGATCCGGGGGCGCCGATCGTCACTTCCGAGCGGCTCCAGCGGCTCGCAGCGTGTGCGAGTGCCTTCCTATCAATGTCGGCGGCGCCGTAGATACCTAGGTCGACGTCGGAATCCGGACGGTGCGTACCGCGCGCGCGACTGCCGCCGAGCACAACGGCAACAACGCCTGAGGTGCAGGCGAGGTCTTCGGCCAGTGCCTGCAGCCTGTCATTGGAGATCATGGTTCAAGGTTCTCTTCACCGTTGATGCGTCGCCTGATCGAGTCGCTGGTCACGCTGACGCGTTGTAACGCTGGCGGGCGGCTTCGGCCAGTTCTGTCTCGGCGGCGTCGCGTCGCCAAGCGGTGAGCTTGACCGCCATCGTGGGAGGGAGGGCCGCGTCCTGGTCGCCGGGCTTCGGGTCGTAGTTCTCGAAGGCGTCGGCGAACTCGTCAGCACGAGCTTTGATGTCTTCGATGGAGCGTCGAGTGATGGTGTTTCACCTCAGATACTTGGTTCGGGGCGGGCGCATGGAGCATGGCGGAGGGCTTGGCTGGTTTTGCGCGTCTAGGTTGAAGAGGACGTCGAAGGGCTTGCGGGAGAGGCGGCGTCGGTGGTGCTGTCTCTAGAACCGCCAGCTGATGGCCGACTGGCCTCGATGAGATGGCGGGTGGAGTGAGCGACGAACGGTCCGTCCTGCTGGATGAGGTCGTGAAGGTCTCGGAGCCGATCCCGGTATTTGTCCACCGTGAATCCCGGCACCCACCAGATCACCTTTCGCAACAAGTACACGACGGCCGCGACATCATGGATCTCGATCCGCAGCTTGGTCGTCTGCAGATTCACGATCTCCAGTCCTGCGGCTTCGGCGGCGGCGGTCTCGTCGTCGGGGTGGCGTCCTCGCCGTGCTTCGGGTTGTGGGCCCAGGAAGAACTCGATCAGTTCGAACGCACTCGCCGGTCCGACATGCTGCGCGAAGTACGTTCCGCCTGGACGGAGGACTCGGGCGATCTCCTCCCACCAGATCGTCGCAGGATGCCTGCTTGTCACCAGATCGAACGCCTCGTCACCGAATGGCAACGGCGGCTCATCCGGATCGGCCACAACAACGACTCCGCGGGGATGCAGCAGCTGGGTGGCTTTCGCGACGTTCGGCGGCCAGGACTCCGTGGCAACGGCGGTCGCAGGGAACCTCTCGGCCTGGGCGAGCACCTCACCGCCACCAGTCTGGATGTCCAGCGATGCCGACGCGCTGCCGAGCCGGTCGGAGAGTTGGCGAGCGTACCCCCAGGCCGGGCGCTCCTCGGTTGCGCGCCCGTCCAGCCAGGAGAAGTCCCACCCGGATACATCGGCGGAGGCCCCAGCCTCGATCAGCGATTCGAATGCGTCAGTCATGGCGCCTATTCTCCCAGGAGCCCTGAGTCGACACGACTCTTGAGATTTCGATTTTCGATGGCCGCTTTGGCGACGGCACGGTGACCAGGCCGCGTGCGGTGAGGTTGCGCAGCAGCCCGGCGATGGAGGTCTCGCCTTTGGCGTAGGTTTCGAATGCCCACCGGATCAGCGGTGCGCGTTCGGGATCGACCTCGACGGTACGAATCTCGCGGCCCTGCTGCGGGCTCTCGGGCTACGCGCTTGCACATGGAAGAATGCTCAAACCCCGGCCGTGTGATCTGTTCCGAGGAGCGACAGGGACGGTTCCGGGGTGTTCGCACACCAGATTACCCCGAAGCTCAGCTGGGATGGGGTACGCTGATCTCATTCCGCCCCGCCGTCCTCCGGGATTGGCGGGGTTTTTTCTTACCCAAACGGAGGGCCGGATGCGCCACGGCGATCCTGTTCTCCTCCGACAACGACCTCATGCCCGCCGTCGAGGTGCTCTGGGTGATGCCCCAGTGTCATGTCGAGGTCGCCTCCTGGTCGGGGGCGCACCGCATCCGCTTCCCCGGCACGCAGCAGCCCTGGTGCCACCATCTCAACGAGGTGGACTTCACGGCCGTGCGGGACACCCACGACTACTCCGACAACCAGTAGGGGCAGGTCTTGCCCATCAAGTGCCGCGGGTCTTCGTCCAGACGGTGCCACGATGGACGCCTGATCGCCACCCTGGGCGTCGACCGCGGGGCCGAATGCTGACCTCGCTTGCCGGAGAGGACGCGCAGAGGGTAACTTCATGGCTGGCCGTGCATGACGCAGAGGAGGTGATACCCGTGAACGATTCGACATGGGTGCTCCTCTTGGGAGTTTCGGTCGGGCGATAGGTCGTCCGGGAGCGCCGCTGATCAGCAGCACTCTCGAAAGGCACGACCATGCATTTCATTTCTGAACGACATCTCGATGTGGGAATCGCCGAGCGCGCGTTTACTCTCGATGGTGTCCCCGGCATTCTCTGGACGCCGCCGTCGGCGTCCTCATCTGCGCCGGCGCCTGTCATTCTGATGGGGCAGCCCGGTGGGATCGGGATGGACCGTATGTATCCCCGTCTGGCCGCGCGGGCACGAAGCGCCGCGGCGGACGGGATCGCCGCCGTCTGCATCGAACTGCCCGGCTCCGGCGGCCGGCCGCGACTGCCTGGCGTGGAGCAGGCGCGAGCCGATCTCGTGCGCGCCATCTCCGCGGGTGCGGCGCCGAGCGGGGACGTCATCGACCGGCTGGTCCTGCCGCTCGTCGAACAGGCGGTGCCGGAGTGGCAGGCCACCCTTGACCAGGTGCTCGCGCTGCCCGAGATCGCTGACCGGGTGGCGATCTCCGGTGGGCTGATCGCGGTCGGCGTCCGGATGGCCGCGACGGATCCGCGCGTCGTGGCGGCCGGACTCTTCGCCGGCAGCTATCTGCCGCAGGCGATCATCGAGCAGGCGCGCGAGGTCACGATCCCGCTCCACGTGCTGCTGCAATGGGACGACGAGTTCAATGACCGGCAGACGGCCCTCGACCTGTTCGACGCATTCGGGTCGAAGGAGAAGACGCTGCACGCGAACATGGGCGGCCACACCGGCGTCCCGCCGTTCGCGAGCGAAGACGCCGCCCGCTTCTTCGTCCGGCATCTGTTTGCCTCGCAGCCGGCGCAGGAGGGCGTGTGAGGCGGCCGAAGCGCTCAGATCTGGCTACTCGCTGAGGGACGCCCGCGCATCGCCCGGGCTATGTGGCGAGGTCGGTGCCCCAGGCGTCCGCTGATTCGAGTTCTCCGGGCTGGAGGGGGCCTTGGGTGGCGCGCACCAGGAAGGTGCGGGCGGTCGCGGGGATTCCGCGCCGGGCGAGCAGCTTGACCGCCGCCTTGGCGGCTGATCCGCTCATCCAGTTGCGGCTGGTGCAGGTGTCGAACACGGCGATCCGGGAATTCGCGGGAAAGGTGATGCCCTCCAGCCAGTCCTTCACGCCGGGGCCACCCGGCCCTGCCTGCGCGCGGGTGCTCGCGGTGGAGAGGCCGCGACTGTGGGTCGGTGCGCCGATCACCACCAGGTCCACCTCGCTGGGGATCTCGGCAGGGGCGTCCGCGATGCCGACCAGCCGAACCGTGGCCCCACTCCTCGACAGGGATGCCGCCACGGCCTCGCCGACCTGCCTCGTGTTGCCGAACATCGACTCGATCACCATCAGCACGTTCATCGGGATGCACCTTTCTCGGGTCTTGCTATTCCTCTATTGGTACTCAAAGTACCATCTATGGGATGGTCGCTAGAGTCGTCGGGTGGCGAGGATGAACGACAGGCAGACCGAGCAGCGCATGCTTCAGGCGGCGATCACGCTCGTCCAGGAGCGCGGGCTCTCCACCGGCCTGGAATCGATCGCATTCGACGAGGTGATCCGCGAGGCCGGGGTGTCGCGCACGTCCGCGTACCGGCGCTGGCCCACCCGCGACCGCTTCTACGGCGATGTGCTGGTGGAACTCGCCCGTGGCGCCACCCTTCCCGCCCCCGAGATGAGCACGGCCCTGCTCGACGCCCAGGCCGTCCGCGCGGTCGAATCACCCCAGGCGCACCGCGACCTGGTGGTGGAACTGCTGCGGGTGTCGATCCAGGCCGACTACGCCGTGGCAAGCACCTCGCCACAGTGGCGCACGTACCGGCTGCTGCTCGCGAGTTACGAAGGCATCGCCGACGACGAGGTACGGACGGCCGTCGCCCAAGCCCTCGCGCAGACTGAACGGCGCGCCCTCGAACTGCGCGCCCGCGTCTACGCCGAGTTCTCCGCGCTGCTCGGCTACCGGCTCGTGGCACCCCTCGCCGGCCCGGATGGTTTCGAGTTCATGAGCCGCGCGGCCGGCGCCACGATGCGCGGGGTGCTCGCGCTCATTGCGCTCGGGGACGCCGGTGTGAGCGCGCCGCGGGCGATGCACGCCTTCGGGGCGTCCGCTGTCGCCGAGTGGTCGCCCGCCGTTTACATGGTGACCGCGGCCGTGCTCAGCTACATCGAACCCGATCCGGGAGTCGTCTGGGACCAGCGGCGGATCGAGGATCTCCTGACGGCGATCGACGCGTTCCGGCCGTGAGGCGCCCTCGAATCTGGCGCAGGCGGCACCGACTCACCGAAGGTGCGCTTAACTGAAGCGGTGGGCACGTCGATGACGACGGCCACGTGTGGATTCGGTTCGTTCGTGAGTGAGGAGAGGCCGGCATGGAAACGGTCCCGCTGAAGGTGCTGCTGATCGGCTCGACCGGACCGATGGGACGGGCCGTGCTGCGCCGGGCCGATCCCGCGCGCGTTGCGTTGCGCGCCTTCGCCCGCACCCCCGCGGCGCTCACCAGCGACGCGACGCTGCCCCGGGACATCGACGTGGTGCAAGGCGATGTGCGTGACCGCGCCAGCATCGAACGCGCGCTCGCCGGGGTGGACGCCGTGATCTGCGTGCTCGGCAGCATGCCTTTCCAGAAGGCCTCACAAGGGCTGTTGGAGGAGGGCACCCGGAACCTGCTCGCGGCGATGGCTCAAACCGGCTGCCCGCGCCTGGTCGTCGTCACCGGCATGGGTGCAGGGTCGAGCCGCGGTCACGGGCCCGGTTTCTACGAATGGTTCCTGCGGCCGGTCATCCTGCGTTCGGTCTATCAAGACAAGGAACGCCAGGAGAAACTGGTTCAGGAATCAGGGCTCGACTGGACCATCGTCCGGCCGTCCATGCTGGTCAAGACCACCCCGGCGCGTCCGATCAAGGCGCGATCGAGCCTCGGCGTCCGCGAGAAGATGGGTTCGATCAGCCGCGAGGACGTCGCGGACTGGCTACTCACCGAAACCCTCTCGCCGTCGCACCGCCGCGAGATCGTGCACCTCTACACGCAAGCGAAGGCCTAGACGAGGCGCGGTTTCGGTCGGCGCGGACGCGGCATGCCGGACCGATGCTCAGTGCTCGCTGGCGCTCACCATCGGCCGGCTCTGCTCGCCCCGCAAGAGCGACATCCGCTCGTCGCGGTCTTTGCGCCGAACGAGGCTCGCGTAAAGGACGCCGGTGGCAAGGACGGACACTCCGGCGGCGAGGGTGACCAGGAACGCGGCGGAGTGGCCGCCGGCGTCCGCGAGAGCCCCACCACCCCAGTTGCCGATGGCGGTGCCCAGGGTGATGCCGGCGCTGAGCAGGGTCATCACGAAACCGAGCCGATGCGCGGGGGTAACGTCGGCGGCGGCGCTGAACACGGTCACCAGGACGGGCCCGATCGGTGCGCCCACCGCGAGCAGCAGCAGCGCCAGATGCCACGGCGTGCTCGCCAGCCACAGCAGGCTCAGCACCGGCAGCAGCACGACGGCGCAGAGCAGCCAGCGGCGCGCGGCGCTCCACGCGGCCGGCCAGCGGGACACGCTGAGCGCGGTGGCGCCCGAGGTGAGTCCCATCGCGGCGTAGATCACGCCGCCGGCTCCGGCATGCCCGGTCTCTTGGGCGAAGGCGGTCGTCGCGGTGGCGAGCGAGCCGAACACGGTCCCGATGCTCAGCATCCCGAGCAACAGCACCGCGACGGTGCCCCAAGCCACGGGCGCGGGGTGCGCTGAGGCGGACGAAGCGGAGCGCGTCCGCACGGCGGCGAACCGCTCGGTGCGGTGAAGCGCGAACCACGGCACCAGGACCACCGCGAGCACCAGAGCCGTCCATAGCGGCGCCGCGGGACCGACGAGAACCGCGATCAGTCCGACGGCCGCCGGCCCGAGCACGAAGCCCAGTTCATCGATCGTCGATTCGTAGCCCTGAGCCGCATCGAGCGTGCGGCGATCGGCGGCACCGAGGCCACGGATCCAGCGCACCCGGGTCATCGGGCCGCACTGCGGGGCCACCAGGCCCGCGGTGAAGGCGGACGCCGCGAGGCCCGGGCTGAAGGTCAACGGTTCCGCGCCCGGTGCGCCGGCCGCGAGCAGCCACACCAGCGCGAGGGTGTACAGCGCGGTCGCGGTGAGCAGCGTGACGCGCTGCCCCCAACGGTCGGACGCGGCACCCGACAGGGGTGCGCCCACCGCCACGCCGAGTCCGGCGATCGCCGCGATCGCTCCCGCGGTGGCAAGGTGATCGGCCGATGCCGAGACGTAGGTGAGCACGCCCAGAACGAGCATGGACAGTGGCAGCCGCACGAGTGCGGACAAGGGGAAGTAGGCGGTTCCGGCCAGTCGGCGCATGGCGCTGAAACCCGAATCGGTAGGAGACACCGGTTTCATCCTTCCGCGGGAGAAAACCCGCAACGAGTGCGCCGCGTCCCAACCACCCGCTGCGCGAAACCCTGATGTCAGTCACCCATTCTACCGGGAAATCCTGTTTCGCCAACTCGCTCGGGGCGCAGCCCCCAGAGAAGGCCGGCCGCGTGACCGACCCTCGAAGCAATTGGTCCGCAAGCTGTGGACCAATTGCCCTAGGGCACATCCGGACCGACAAGCCCGACAGTCCTGAGGTTCGTGCGCGGGACGCACAGGCTCGTCACAGGGACGGTTGCTAGCGTGGACGCCGACTGTTGCTTCTGGGAATCCCGGGGCACGAGAACACGACCCCCCGAGGAACTTCCGCATGAAACTGCCCACTCGTCTTGTCGCTTCGTTGTGCCTGTGTACTGGTCTGCTCCTGGCGGGCTGCTCCGGTGCTCCCTCGGGGACGCCCTCCGCCCCGGATCCGACCGGCACGGCCGCCCCGACCGGCGGCGTGTGCGATGTCACTGTCACGGGTGCTCCGGCGTCCGCCACACCCGCACCCGAAGACGAAGCAGCCTCCCGGCAGGCCCTCGCCGCGGTGCGGCTGAACGGCGATACCGCCTCCGCTCCGACCCTGGCGTTCGAGGCGCCGTTGGCGCTGACGTCGGAAATCATCCACGTCGCCGACGAGGGCAGCGGTGACGCGATCGGGAGCGGGCAACTGGTCACCTTCAACTTCCTGGTGTGTGACATCGTCACCGGCGAGAAGGTGGCCTCCACCTGGGGTGTCAGTGCCGACGCGAACGCTCCGAAGACTTTCCCGATCACCGAGCGTAGCTTCGGACCGAAGCTGACCGAGGCCCTGGCCAACGCCAAGGTGGGTGCCCGGCTGCTGTGGGGGCAACCCAGCGTCGCCGCCGAGCAAAGCAGCAGCGGCATGGCAGTGAACGGTCAGGTGTTCGTCCTCAGCATCGAGGGTGCCCGTCCCATTCCCGACGCGGCCTCGGGTGCCGCCGTGACACCGGCGGACGCCGCGCTGCCCACGATCACGATCACCGACGGCAAGCCCGCCGTCTCCGTGCCGTCGTCCTTCGCGGACCCGACTGAACTGGTCGTGCAGCCGCTGATCGACGGCGACGGTGAGGTGGTCAAGTCAGGCAAGTCGGTCGTGGTCAAGTACACCGGCTGGCTGACTGACGGCACTCAGTTCGATTCTTCGTGGGATCGGCAGGCGCCCAACGACAAGTTCGTCTTCGGTGTCGGCGCCGGCGGCGTGATCCAGGGCTGGGATCAGGGACTGATCGGCCAGAAGGAAGGCAGTCGCGTGCTGCTGGTCGTCCCCGCCTCGATGGGGTACGGCGATCAGGCCAGCGGCGCGATCCCGGCCAACTCGACGCTGATCTTCGTCGTCGACATCCTCGCCGTCTTCTAGGACGGGAACGCGTCACCTCGCCGCCGTCAGCGCGCCGGGGTGACGCGTGCGACGGCGTCCGGCTGGACGACATGCCGCGCGCCGTACAGTTGAGCGGCACCACTGGACGTTCGTACAGTCGCCACGTGAGCGATCAGAGAAACCGGAACGGACGCGACCGGATCCGCGAGGCGGCGCTGGTGTCGTTCGCCGAGCAGGGCGACGCGGCGAGCATCCGTCAGATCGCCCGTGCTGCGGGCGTCTCCCCGGCCCTCATCCAGCACCATTTCGGCACCAAGGACGACCTCAGGGCCGCCTGCGACGAGTACGTGGTGTCGTATTTCACCGATCGCGTCACGAGCGGGCTGGACGATCTCGGGTTCACCGATCCGGCCTATCTCGCCGAGGTGTACCGTTCCGCGCCGGTGGTGCTCGCCTACCTGAAACGGCTGCTGCTGGAGGACACTCCCCATGCGCGCTACGTCTTCGACGCCTTGGTCGCGCTCACGGAGCGCTACCTGCCGCCGGAGGGGGCCTCGCCGGTGCGCGACCGGGCCGCGGTGCTGGTGGCGATGAAGCTGGGCGTGATGTTGCTGCGCCCGCACCTGCACCGGACGCTCGGCCTGGCGGACGCCACCCCCGCGGGCGATCCGCGCCTCAGCGCCGCCCAGCTCGACCTGCTCAATCCCGATCTCGTCTCACCCGAGGTCATGGCGGCCGCATGGAAGGCGGCCGGAACGGAGGCCACGGCATGAGCGCTGTCATCGAACTCTCCTCGGTTACCAAGAAGTACGGCCGGGCGGTCGCGTTGCGCGACTTCAGCCTGCGTGTGGAGGAAGGCCAGGTGCACGGGTTCCTCGGCCCGAACGGCGCCGGCAAGACCACCACCATGCGCGTCCTGCTGGGCTTGCTCGGCATCACTTCGGGGCGGGCGTCCGTGTTCGGCCTCGACCCGTGGCGGGACGTCGCCGCGATCCACGCCCGGCTCGCCTACGTGCCTGGCGACGTGACGCTGTGGCCGGACCTCACTGGCGGGGAGACCCTCGACATCCTCGCCCGGTTGCACGGCGGTCACCACGACCGAGAGCGCTGGCTCGACCTGTTCGATCTCGACCCCACCAAGAAGAACCGCACGTACTCGAAGGGCAACCGGCAGAAGGTGGCGCTGGTCGCCGCCTTCGCCTCGGACGCGGAGTTGTTGATCCTCGATGAGCCGACTTCCGGGCTGGATCCGCTGGTCGAGCAGGCATTCGCCGAGGCCGTGCGTGCCGAGCAGGCCCGCGGCAAGACGATCCTGCTGTCGAGTCACATTCTCAGCGAGGTCGAGCGGCTCTGCGATTGGGTGAGCATCATCCGCGACGGCACGCTCGTCGACTCGGCGCCGCTGGCCAGCATCCGCGGCGCCCAGCGGACGCTGGTCACGGCCCGGGTCGACGTCGTGCCCGACCTGGGCCTGGACGGTGTCACCGTCATCGAAGCGGACGCCGCGAGGCTGCGGCTGAGCGTCACCAGCGCCGCACTGCCCGAAGTGCTGCGCCGGCTGGCCGCGGCCGGCGTCCGGAACCTCGACGCGGGCGCACCCTCGCTTGAGGATGTGTTCCTGGCCCACTATCAATCCGCGGAGGCGTGATGATCACCCTGGTCAGGGCCTATCTGCGCCGCTCCCGGGGCAGGCTGCTCGCGTGGGTGCTGGTGCTGGGACTGCTGCCGGCCCTGATGGTGCCCTCGACCGCGATCGGCTACCCGACCCAGGCCGACCGTGAGGCGTTCGCGACCGAATCGATGGCCAGCCTCGCCCAGGTGGCGCTGCGCGGCCCCGTGTTCGAAGCCTCGACCGGCGGCCTGGTGGCCTGGACCCTGGCCTCATCCGGCTCGCTGGTCGGCGGCATCGTCGCGCTGCTGTTCATCGTCGGCTACGCCCGCTCCGACGAACAGGCCGGACGCCTCGAACTGGAGCTCGCCGGGCGCGCCACCCGCCGCGACCAGCTTCTGGCGGCGCTGATCGTGGTCGGCGGTGCCGGGGTGCTGGTCGGTGTGGTGGCCTTCGCCGGGCTGGTCATCGCGGGTATGGACGCCGCGGGCTCGGCCCTGCTCGGGCTGGTGCTCGCCTCCTCCATCCTGTTCTTCACCGCGGTGGGAGCGGTCTGCGCGCAAGTGGCCGCCGATCCGCGCGCGGCGGGCGGCCTCGCGGCGGTCACGCTCGGCGTCCTCTTTCTGCCGGCGGCGATCGGGGACGCCACACGCAGCTCGCTGGTGTGGGCGAGCCCCTTCGGCTGGGCCCGGCACGCGCAGGCCTTCGTGGCCGATCGCTTCTGGGTGCCGGTGATCCCGCTGGTGCTCGCCGGGGTGCTGGCCTGGGTGGCGCTGCGGCTCAACGGCGTCCGCGACTACGGCGCAGGGCTGATCGCTCCGCGGCCGGGGCGCGCCCGGGCGGCGAGCTGGGTCCGGACCCCGCTCACGCTGGCGCTCCGGCTCGAGAGTGGCGCGCTGATGGCGTGGACGGTGACGCTCGCCCTGCTCGGACTGCTGCTCGGTTCGGTGCTGGGTAGCCTCGATGCGCAGCTCGCCGGAACGGCGTTCGAGGACTTCGCCCGGCGGCGGGGCGGGTCGGTCGGTGAGGTGTTCTTCCAATTCGTGCTCTACCTGCTCGCCCAGATCGCGACCGCCGCGGCGCTGGCGGCCGTCCTGACGCTGCGGCGCGACGAGATGGGTGGTCTCGCCGAGCCGCTGCTGTCTGGTCCGGTGACCCGGGTGCGCTGGTCGGTGTCGTGGTGGGCGGTCGCGGTGTGCATGGGCGCGGCCATTCTGGCCGGCATCGGTCTCGGCGCGGCCGTGGGTTCCGGACGGTGGCCGCTGGTGCTCACCACGCTGGCCTATCTGCCGGCGGTGCTGAGCATCGTCGGGTTGGCCCTCGCGCTCGTCGGCTGGTTGCCGCGGACGGCGGTGGCCGCGAGTTGGACGGTGCTCGGCGTGCTGGTGATGGTGGATCTGCTGGCCGAGTTCAACCTGGTGCCCGCCGCCGTGGTGGGCCGGGTGTCCCCGTTCGCGGCCACCTTCGGCGGGCTGTTCGCCGGCAATCTCGCCTCCGTCCTGGCCGTGCTGACCAGCGTCGGTGCCGGGCTGGCCGCGTTGGGCGTCCTGGGTTTGCGGCGCCGCGACCTGCAACCGGTCTGAGCGGCCATACCTGGGCGCGACGGCGATGTACCGCCGCACGGATTCGATAGGGCGAAGGAATCACTGGCGCGAAGGGTGCTGTCCGGTTTGACCATTCCCGGAAATGTGTCATGATGATTGGCATGCAGCTTCAGCGCGACGCGTGGGTGACGAAGTCCCCGGCCCGTGGCAACCAGTGTTGTCGCGGCTGTCTGTGTTGCTGAGCGCAGCTCCTCTTATCGCCGCTGGCTAGCGGTTCCAGGGTGTCTCCCTGGTGTTGATTCACACGAAAACCCACCATGGTGGGCGTCATTCGTGCACCTCTTTTACACCTCCCCGCAAGGAATCATCATGTCTTCTGTGCCCATTTCGGAGGGGATTTCCCATCCCGCTCCGGAAGAACCGAATGGTGCCGGTAAATTCTCGGTCAGCGAGGACTGGCTCGCTGTCATCGCCGGCCTCGCGCTGATCGCGCTGGCGCTGACCGGGCTCATCCCTGAGTGGCTGATCCCATGACGGACGTCCGCTCCGTCGCCACCGAGGGCGACGCCGAAGCTCCTCAGAACGCCTCGGACGCCGCGCCGTCCGGATTCTCCGCTGGATGGCTCATCGCCGGGGTGGCCGTCGTGGTCGCGCTCAGCGCCGGCGTCCATCTGCTCACCGAACAGGTGCCGGTCTGGGCCAAAGGCACCGCGTTCGGCCAGATCGCCAAGTCGATCGAGTTCCCCGTCTACGCGATCCTGCTCGGCCTGGTCGGCAACGCCGTCCTGTCGGCGACCGGTCTGCGGGAACGGCTGATGCCCGGGTTCCGTACCGAGTTCTTCATCAAGACCGGGCTGGTGCTGCTCGGGGCGTCCATCAACATCGCCGTCGTCGCACGGGCGGCAGGCCCGGCCGTCGCCCAGGCCGCGGTGCTGATCAGCGCGGTGTTCCTGTTCACCTGGTGGGTGGCCGGACGCTTCGGCCTCGACGACCGGCTGCGGGCCCTGCTCTCGGCGGCCGTCTCGATCTGCGGGGTGAGCGCGGCCATCGCCGCCGCCGGCGCGGTCAAGGCGAAGAAGGAGGATCTCGCCTACACGGCGAGCCTGGTGATCATCTTCGCGTTGCCGTCGATCTTCCTGCTGCCGTGGGCGGCCGGCGTCCTCGGCCTCAGCCCCGCCGTCACCGGCGCCTGGATCGGCGGCAATATCGACACCACCGCAGCCGTCACCGCCGCGGGAACCCTGGCCGGCGAGCAGCCGCTGCAGATCGCGACGATCGTCAAGGTCACCCAGAACGCGCTGCTCGGCGTGGCCGCAGTCCTGCTCACGGTGTACTTCGCCTACAAGGTCGAACGCGGCGAAGGCCAGGCGCGCCCCAGCCTGCGGGCGTTCTGGGACCGGTTCCCCAAGTTCGTGCTCGGCTTCATCGCCGCCTCGCTGATCGCCACGGTCTACAGCCAGTTCGCCCCCGCGGCGACCTCGAAGGCGACCATCGGGATCGTCAACGACCTGCGCACCTGGTTCCTGATCTTCGCGTTCGTCAGCATCGGCCTGGAGTTCAAGGTGACCACCTTGAAGAAGTCGGGATGGCGTCCCATCGCGGTGTTCGCGCTGGCCACGGTGGCGAACCTGGTGATCGGCCTCACCCTCGCGGTGCTCTTCTTCAGCCACTTCACCTTCTGATACTCTCAGCGCCCTCGACCGGCGCGTAGCTGCCGGAAACGTCACAGGAATCGACCGCGAAAGCGCTCAGGTGGCAGATTCCTGTGACGTTTCCGGCATCCGGTCAGGACGGCGCGACGCGCAGCAGGTAGCCGTCCGCGGTGGGGGAGCCGTAGTCGCCTCCACCCCAGGTGAGGATGGCGTCCGGGCTGTCGAAGAAGGCCGCGCCGGGACGTTCGCCACCGGGTAGGTGCGGGACGGTCGTCCATTCCAGCGTCACCGGGTCGAGCAGGTGTCCGTTGACGGAGACATGGCCTGCTACGACCAGTGGATAGATGCTCCCGTTGAGGCCACCGTGCGGGCTCGTCAGCGGGAGTCCTCCCTGGTCGCCGAGCGTGGGCAGGTTCGTCCAGGCTCCGGTGCTCGGGTCGAGGATGCGGCCGTAGGGGTAGGACCGTCCCCAGTTGCGGTTCTCGCCGCCATCGGCGGAGCCGACCCCCGGCCACACCACACGGTCGCGGGCGAATACCGGATTCCAGCCGATCACCTCGGTTGGGCCGAGATCGCGCCAGGTGGTCAGGGTGCCGTCCAATTCGGCCAGCCGGGCCACGGGCGCTCCCTCGACGCGGCCTCCCGTCCCTGAAATGGCTGCCAGCAGCAGCCGGTCGCCGAGCCAGACCGCACCGCGACTGTGACCGCCGATCGGGTCGTCGGGAAGCGGGGTGAACGTGCCTGTGACCGAGTCGAAGACCAGGTCGTGCCCCATGTTGGCCCCATTCGTGTTCGCGATCACCAGCACTCGGTCTCCAGCCGCGATCAGTTGACCTGCCGGGCCCGGCAGGGCGTGGGTCGACCACTGATCGGTCGTCGTGTCGTAGCGGACCAGCCAGCCCTGCTCCGAATTGCCAGGCCGCCAGCCGGAGAAGTAGGCGGAGGTGCCGACCGACGCCGTCGACTGGACGATCACCGGCCAGGGCATGGGGGCGATGGTGGTCCAGGTGTCGGTTGCCGGGTCGTAGCGGGCTCCGTCGGTGAGCAGTTCGGGGAGGATGCAGTCGGCGTTCGGCGGGCACATGAAGTCGTCGTGGCCGCCCACCACCAGGAAGCGGCCGTCCACCCACACACCGGACGCCTCCCAGCGCGGGGACAGCGGACCGGCGGCGATCTTCGTCCACGTCCTCGTGGCCGGGACGTTCGGTGCGACGGTAGGTGTCGGTGTCGTCTCGGTGGCCGGAGGCCCGGCCGGTACCGCCCGATAGGGGCTGCGGGAAACGATCCAACTGCCGATGGCGACCCCCGCAACCACGACGAAGACGGCCGCGGTCAGCCAGGTGCGCCGCCACCGCCCGCGGGCCGGCACGGGCGCGGCCGTCAGCGATTCCGCGTCGAGGGACGGGACGGGGGAGTCCAGATCGTTGATGCGGCGCAGGCCGGTGCGGAAGGCGTCCTCGAACTCATCCATGGTGATCTCCTTCCAGGTGGCGTGTGCGCAGCGCGACGAGCGCGCGATGAACGTGGGAGCGTGCCGTGGACTCGGGGCAGCCCAAGGCGGCCCCGACCTCGGCGAACGACAGGTCGCGGTAGAAACGCAGCACGACCGCGGCCCGCTGGATCGGCGGTAGGTCGCCGCACAGCCGCCAGGCTTCGTCGGCGAGCGCGAGCGCCTCGGTCTGGTCGGACGCCGCCCGTACCCCGGGCAGCGCATACGGTTCGGCGACGGGCTTCACCCGGCGCAGCCGCCGCAGCCGGATCAGGCAGGCGTTGGTCACCGAGCGGTGCACGTAGGCGTCCCGGTGTTCGGGGGTGATCTGGTCCCAGCGCGGGTAGAGGTTGGCGAGGGCGTCCTGGACGGCGTCCCGGGCCTCCTCCCAATCGCGGGTGACCAGGCACGCCATCCGCACCAGGCCGTCCGACCGCTCCCGCACATAGTCGGCGAACGGCGCGACGCCGGACGTCCCCGGGCGGGCCGGGACCTCCGATGCCGGTTCGCTCCTCATACCCACACGATTCACCAGACGGGTGATTCGTTGCAGGCAGACCGAAGAAAAGTCAGTCGGGCACGGTGAAGTCGAAGATGTCGGTGTCGAAGCGGGTGTAGGACGCGTAGTCGATCAGGTCGTACAGGTCGCGGCGGTGCTGCATCTCGCCGACGGCGTCCGTCAACGAACCCTCGGCATCCAGCAGGGTGAGGGCGCGATCGGCGGCCCCCATCGCCAGCCGCAACAGTGAGACCGGCCAGATCACCAGGTTGACGCCCACGTCGCGCAACTGGTCAACGGTGAACAGGTCGCTTTGGCCGAACTCGGTCATGTTCGCCAGGATCGGCACGTCCAGCGCCCGGCGCACCCACTCGAACTCGCCGAGATCGCGCAGGGCTTCGGGGAAGATCGCGTCCGCGCCGGCGTCCACCAGCCGGCGCGCGCGGTTGATCGCGGCGTCCAGACCATCGGTGGCGCGGGCGTCGGTGCGCGCCATGATCAGGAAGTTCGGGTCGCGGCGCGCCTCGACCGCGGCGCGCACTCGCCGGACGGCGACCTCGGTCGCGACGACCTGCTTGCCGTCCAGGTGGCCGCATCGTTTCGGGTTGACCTGGTCCTCCAGGTGCAGGCCGGCCACGCCGGCGTCCTCGAGTTCCTGCACGGTGCGGGCGGCGTTCATCGGCTCACCGAAGCCGGTGTCGGCGTCCACCAGCGCGGGCAGATCGGTGACGCGCGCGATCTGCCGGGCGCGGGC
The DNA here is from genome assembly GCF_047602245.1 of Propioniciclava sp. Taxonomy (GTDB): domain Bacteria; phylum Actinomycetota; class Actinomycetes; order Propionibacteriales; family Propionibacteriaceae; genus Propioniciclava. The sequence goes on along the minus strand of NZ_JASGHT010000001.1, from coordinate 464,612 downwards.
GGCGACCTCGGTGAGCGTGGTCAGGCCCACGTCGGGCAGGCCCAGATCGGCGCTGATCACCGCCCCCGAAATGTAGACGCCGTCGAAGCCGCGCCGCTCGATCAGCCGGGCCGACAAGGGGTTGAACGCGCCCGGCATCCGCAACAGCTCGCCCGAGGCGAGCCGCTCACGGAAGGCGCGCCGCTTGTCGGCGGGAGTGATCCCGGAGTACAGCATCAGGCCTCCTCAGAACAGTCCGGGCGTGGGCGCGACCGGCAGCGGCCCGGGCGCGGTGAAGGTGAGCGCACGGACGCCCGCGGCGTCCAGATCGGGCAACCGCAACGCCAGCGCGGCGAACCGTTCGGTTTCGGCCTCGCCGAGCACCCCGACGGCCAGCGAACGGAACTTGGCCAGATACTCCGCGCGCCCGAACGGCCGCGCGCCCGCGGGGTGGGCGTCCGCCACGGCGATCTCGTCGACGAGCTCGCGGCCGTCGGCGAGGGTGACCACGATCCGGCCGCCGTAGGATCCGGCGCCCGCGTGATAGGCGGCCGTCCAGGCGGGATCCTCGACGGTGCTGATCGTGCGCCACAGCGCGACGGTGTCGGGGCGGGTGGCCCGCTGCCGGGCATAGGACGCCTCGTGGTGCCAGCCGCCGTCCTGCAGCGCGACGGCCAGGATGTAGGGCAGCGAATGGTCGAGGGTCTCCCGGGACGCCTGCGGATCGTATTTCTGCGGATCGTTCGCGCCCGAGCCGATCACGAAATGAGTGTGGTGCGAGGTGTGCACCACGATCGACGCCACCTGCCCGGGGTCGGCGACTTCGGGGTGTGCGTGGCGCAACCGGCGGGCCAGGTCGATCCAGGCCTGGGCCTGGTATTCGGCCGAATGCTCCTTGGTGTAGCTGGCCGCGATGGCCCGCTTGGGCTCACCGGATGCCGGCAGCGGCACCTGGTAGCGCCCCTCGAAGCCGTCGAGCAACTGGGCGATCACGCCGTCCTCGCCCTCGTAGATCGGCGACGGACTCGTCTCGCCACGCATCGCCCGGTCCACGGCCTCGATCGCGGCCTTGCCGGCGAATGCGGGCGCGTACGCCTTCCACGACGAGATCGCGCCCTTGCGGGACTGCCGGGTCTGCGTCGTCACATGCAAGGCCTGCCCGATCGCCTGATAGATGGTGGCGGCGTCCAGGTTCAGCATCGTGCCTAGTCCGGCCGCGGTGGCCGGACCGAGGTGGGCGATGTGGTCGATCTTGTGCGCGTGCAGGCTGATCGCGCGCACCAGGTCGATATGCACCTCGTAGGCGGTCGCCAGCCCGCGGACCAGGTCGGCACCGGACGCCCCCACATGCTGCGCGACCGCGACCAGCGGCGGGATGTTGTCGCCGGGATGGCTGTAGTCGGCGGCCAGGAAGGTGTCGTGAAAGTCGAGTTCGCGCACCGCGACCCCATTGGCCCACGCCGCCCACTCGGGGCTGGTGCGGACGCCGGCGTCCACCCCCATCACGGTCGCGCCCCCACCGCCCCGGCTCGGTGGGTGGGCGAGGGCCTGATCGCGAGCCGCGGTCGGTGCCGGACGCCGCAGCGACGCGGCCGCGACGCCGGCGTTGTCGAGCACCCGGTTGACGATCATCGCGGCGGTCTCCTCCGGCACCGCGACCGGATCGGCGGCCACCTCGGCGATCCGCCATGCCAGCTGTTCGGAGGTGGGTAGGTCCTCTTCGCTGCGGTGCGCGCGAACTTCATAGGTCTGCATCGGCACTCCTCCTGATCTCGTGTGGGCGGTGCCCGTCGCGGCGACGTCGCCAACCCGCGAGCCTACCGCCGAGGACCGGAAACACCCGCGCCCGGAGGCGTCCCGTGCGATGATGAGAGATGGCCGCGCCCCACGACGCGGAGAGTGAGGTTCTACTTCGTGAATGCTGCGGTCGGGCGGGCATTGCCCCTGCTCATCCATGCTTTCCTGCTGCAAGGCGCGGCCTATGTGGTGCGCCCGACGTCCGCCTACCGGGCGATGGAACTCGGCCTGTCGCCGGGCCTGGTCGGCCTGATCGCGGCCAGTTTCGCGCTCGTGCCGCTGATCGTCGCCGTGCCGGTCGGGCGCTGGACCGACCGCGGCCGCGAGTTCGCCACCTTGATGATCGGTGGCGTCGCGATGGTGCTCGGCGGCGTCGGCCTGCTGGTGTTCTCGGGATCACTGTGGGCGCTGCTGATCTGGAATGCCGTGATCGGCTTCGGGCACCTGCTGTGCGTGATCGGCCAGCAGAGCGTGGTGGCGCGCGCCGGACGCCGCGGGCTCGACACCGCGTTCGGCACCTACACCTTCGTCGGCTCGCTCGGACAGGCCGCCGCACCGCTGCTGCTGGCCGGTGTCGGCGGGCAGGCGATCATCCCCGACACGTTCGCGCTGCTCGCCGTCTACACCTCGCTGTGCGTGGCACTGGTGGCCGTCACCGTCTGGATGCGTCCGCTGGCCAGCCGGACGCCGTCCGCCGCGGCGGCGTCCGGGGCATCGGGATCGCTGCACCTGGAGCCGGGCAAGGGCCGGACCATGCTGGGCGCGATCCTGCTGAGCACGCTGGTGCTGGCCGCGATCGACCTGATCCAGGTCTATATGCCGGCCCTCGGCGTGGAGCGGGGCATCGAGTCGTGGGTGATCGGCCTGCTGCTGACCATGCGTGCCGGCGCGACCATGGTGTCGCGGATCGGTCTGGCGACGCTCACCGGCCTGTTCGGACGCCGCCGCCTGGTGGTCGTCTCGAGTGTGATCGCGGGGGTCGCGGTGGGGGTGCTGGCGATGCCGGTGCATCCGGGCGTCCTCGGCGGCGCGATGGTGGTGGCTGGCTTCTGCCTGGGGGTGGGGCAGCCGTTGTCGATGACGCTGGTCACGCTGGCCGCGCCGAAGGGGGCCACCTCGACCTGGCTGGCGGTGCGGCTGGTCGGCAACCGGTTCGGGCAATCCGTGGTGCCGGGCGTGCTGACCCTGGTGACCACCGCGACCGGAACCGCCGGCATCTTCGTGGTGACCGGCATCGGCCTGCTCGGTACGGCGGCGTTCGCGCAGTTCATGATCCGCGACGACCTCTAGCGGCATCCGAGGTCGGTGCGCTGGCGGTGAGGTGGCGTCACGGCACTAGGCTGACGCCCATGGCCTACCACGCGGACTCAGCAGACCTGATCACCAAGGAAGTGCTCACCTGGCAGGGGTTCGGCGATGCCGGCCGCGAGCTTGCCCAGACGATCGCCGACAGCGACTACGACCCCGAGATCGTGATCGCGGTCGCCCGCGGCGGCCTGTTGCTCGCCGGCAGCCTCGCCTACGCGCTCGGCCTCAAGCTCGCCGACGCCATCAATGTCGAGTTCTACACCGACGTGGATGAGACCCTGCCCGACCCGGTGCTGCTGGCGCCGCTGCTCGACCGCGACGCCCTGCGCGGACGCCGGCTGCTGGTGGTCGACGACGTCGCCGACTCCGGGCGCACCCTCGCGCTCGTGCTGAAGCTGCTGCGCGAGATGGGCGCCGAGGCCCGCTCGGTCGTCCTGTACGGCAAACCGTCCTCCGAAATCGAGCCCGACTACGTGTGGAAGCACACCGCCGAATGGATCGTCTTCCCGTGGTCGGCCGAACCGCCGGTGCAGGCGTCCCGCTGACCGCCGACTGGCAGCGCGTCGAGGCCGCGCGCGACCGGTTCGTGGACGCCGCGCGCCGGGTAGGCCAGGACGCCCCGACGCTGTGCGAAGGCTGGACGGCCCGCGATCTGGTCGGGCACCTGCTGGTCTTGCGCGACGATCCGCTGGCGTGGCCGGGGATCGCGATCCCCGCCTTGGCCTCGCTGACCGACCGGCGGATGGCGCGGGCGACGGCGGCCGGTTATGACGCTGCACTGGATTCGCTGGCGGGCCGGCGGCCCTGGCTACCGCCGGTGATCGACCTACCCGGATCGCGCTGGGGCCACCACCTCGGCGAGTACGTGGTGCACACCGAAGACCTGCTGCGCGCCAACGCCCTGTCGGCCTGCGCGCCGGATGCCGCCACGGCGGAGGTGCTGTGGTCGCGGGTGCAGGTCGCGGCCCGCCAGTTGCACGGACGCCGCCAGCAAGGCCTCGTCCTGGTGCGCGCCGACACGGGCGAATCGGCACAGGTCGTGCCCGGCGAACGCGCGCCGACCGTGACCGGAACGGTGCTCGAACTGCTGGTGTGGACCTATCGAGGCGCCGAGCACGCAGACATCGTTGTCGACGCTGGATGATCGCTCCCGACGTGAGCCGCGTGGACACGGACTGGGGCGGCTTCGGACCAAGAAACTGTCGTTTTCAGCGGGGTCATCCGCTCCAAAACCGGTGCGGGCTAGGAAATGGTCGTTATGCGCCCGGTCAGCACCCTTCATAACGACCATGTCTTGGTCCGGCCTTCAGAACCGGCCGGCCACCCGTCTGATAACGACAATTTCTTGGTCCCACCCCGGAGGCAGGGCTCTCGTGAGTGAACCGAAGCCCGGAACCTCGACGCCTTGGCGCGCGACGGCCTCGCGACCCGAGTCTGGGCTGGTGTAGCCCCTTGGCGTGGGTCTAGGGTGACTCACGAATCCACGGGAGCCCCTCGGCAGGGGCTGAGAGAGGGCTGAGGCCGCCCAATACCGTCCGAACCTGTCCGGGTTATGCCGGCGAAGGAAGCGAGGGCGACGTGAGTAACGTGCACACCACCAGCGACAAGACCGAGGAGATCCGGCGCGCCATCGTCGAGGCGGTGACCGCCGTGAAGGCCACCCATCCGATGGTGCCGTCGATCACGAACACGATCACCATCAACCTGGTGGCCAACGCGCAACTGGCCGTCGGAGGATCGGCCGCCATGGTCTACCTGCCCGACGAGGCCGAGGCGCTGGCGTTGATGGGCGGAGCCTTCTACGTCAACGTCGGCGGGTTGCTGCCCATCTACGAGGAGACGCTGCCACATGTGGCCCGGGTGTTGCACGAGCACGCCAAACCCTGGGTGCTGGACCCGGTTGCCGTCGGCATCGGACGCCTGCGCACCGCCGCCCTGTCGCAGTTCAAGCTGTACAAACCGTCGGTGATCAGGGGCAATGCCTCGGAGATCATCGCTCTGGCCGGCCTGTGGCAGCTGGACGGCGAGGACGCCTCGCGCGTCCGTGGCGTCGATTCGGTGGACTCGGTTACCTCCGCCACCGTGGCCGCGGTCGCGCTCGCGCGCTGGACCGGTGGTGCGGTCGCGGTGTCCGGCGAGACCGATCTGGTCACCGACGGGACCGTCGTCGTCCGCTCCTTCGGCGGTTCGCATTTCATGACGAAGATCACCGGAGCCGGCTGCTCGCTGGGCGGCGTGACGGCCGTCTACGCGACGGCGTCCGGCCCCTTCATCGCCGCGCTCACTGGAACGGCCGTCTACAACCTGGCCGGACGCCGCGCGGGCGCGCGGTCCGAGGCGCCGGCGCAGTTCCAGACCGAGTTCCTGAATGAGCTGTACCAGGCGTCCGCCGAGGACATCGCCGACAATCCGTTCGAAATCGAGGAGGTTCTGTCATGAACACGTTGATCGCCGTCGCCATCGCACCGTTCGGGGTCGGGGACGAGTTGGCCGCCGAGGTCACCGAGGTGATCCGGGTCATCCGGGAATCGGGCCTACCGAACCGGACCACCTCGATGTTCACCGAGATCGAAGGTGAGTGGGACGAGGTGATGAAGGTCGTCAAGGACGCCACCTTCGTGCTCGCCCAGAAGGGCATCCGCACCGAGGTGGTGCTGAAGGCCGACGTCCGCCCCGGCTTCACCAACATGATCAACGACAAGATCAAGAAGGTCGACGACGCGCTGGGGACTCAGTCCTGAGCGTCGTACCCGACGTCACAGCCGGTTTGGGAAGCCCAATCATGGTCCATCGTCTGCCGGGTCGGAGTCGTCCTCGGTCTCACGGAGCTTCTGGCGCAGGTCATCGGCACGGCGTTCCGCTTTCTTGAAGGATGAGCCGAATCGAGCCACATCCTCGTTGGCCAGGATTTGGTAGAGCGTGAGCGCTTCTTCGGCAGCGACGAGTGCTTGCCGGTATTCGCCGAGGTTGGCGAGACGGTTGCTGAGGTTGGTGAGCGAGTTCGCGAGGTTGGGGTTGTGGCGGGTGGGGTTGTCGTCGGCGAGGTCTCGGTGAAGGTTGACGGCTTCCTGGGCGTGGGGGAGTGCTTGCCGGTATTCGCCGAGGTTGCCGAGACGGTTGCTGAGGTTGTGGAGCGAGTTCGCGAGGTTGGGGTTGTGGCGGGTGGGGTTGTCGTCGGCGAGGTCTCGGTGAAGGTTGACGGCTTCTTGGATGTGGGGGAGTGCTTGCCGGTGTTCGCCGAGGTAGAAGAGGTGGTTGCTGAGGGTGTTGAGCGAGTTCGCGAGGTTGGGGTTGTGGCGGGTGGGGTTGTCGTCGGCGAGGGCTCGGTGAAGGTTGACGGCTTCTTGGATGTGGGGGAGTGCTTGCCGGTGTTCGCCGAGGTAGAAGAGGTGGTTGCTGAGGGTGTTGAGCGAGTTCGCGAGGTTGGGGTTGTGGCGGGTGGGGTTGTCGTCGGCGAGGTCTCGGTAGAGGTTGACGGCTTCTTGGATGTGGGGGAGTGCTTGCCGGTGTTCGCCGAGGTAGAAGAGGTGGTTGCTGAGGTTGGTGAGCGAGTTCGCGAGGTTGGGGTTGTGGCGGGTGGGGTTGTCGTCGGCGAGGTCTCGGTAGAGGTTGACGGCTTCTTGGATGTGGGGGAGTGCTTGCCGGTGTTCGCCGAGGTAGAAGAGGTGGTTGCTGAGGTTGGTGAGCGAGTTCGCGAGGTCGGGGTTGTGGCGGGTGGGGTTGTCGTCGGCGAGGTCTCGGTGAAGGTTGACGGCTTCCTGGGCGTGGGGGAGTGCTTGCCGGTATTCGCCGAGGTTGCCGAGACGGTTGCTGAGGTTGGTGAGCGAGTTCGCGAGGTTGGGGTTGTGGCGGGTGGGGTTGTCGTCGGCGAGGTCTCGGTGAAGGTTGACGGCTTCCTGGGCGTGGGGGAGTGCTTGCCGGTATTCGCCGAGGTTGCCGAGACAGTTGCTGAGGTTGGTGAGCGAGTTCGCGAGGTTGGGGTTGTGGCGGGTGGGGTTGTCGTCGGCGAGGTCTCGGTGAAGGTTGACGGCTTCTTGGATGTGGGGGAGTGCTTGCCGGTATTCGCCGAGGTTGCCGAGACGGTTGCTGAGGTTGGTGAGCGAGTTCGCGAGGTTGGGGTTGTGGCGGGTGGGGTTGTCGTCGGCGAGGTCTCGGTGAAGGTTGACGGCTTCCTGGGCGTGGGGGAGTGCTTGCCGGTATTCGCCGAGGTAGGAGAGACGGATGCTGAGGTCGTATGTCCGGCTTGCTCGATCCTCGGTCTGTTCCTCAGGAGTGAATTCGAGTTGGAGTTCCAGCAGGGCTATGTGGCTGCGTGGCAACCGATCAAGCATGGCCATCTCGAGCAGGCGATTGACCTGCTTCGCGCTAAGCGACTCCCGCGCCGAGTTGATGACTCCGATGAGGAAGAGATCGAATCGGGACGTGTCGGAGGTTTCGCCCACGAGCGAGACGAGAGAGCGGATCTGCTTGCCCGTGGACGGGGTCAGACAAGAGAGCAGCCGTGGGGCGCCGAAGAACTCCCCTGCGATGACGCACTGCCTGATGGCCTCGATGAGGCCGCGTTCCGACCCCGAACGAATCGCGGTGCCGAGTGCCCGGATGCGTTCGGGCGTCCAGGCTTCGGCGGCGGCGATGGCCGCCAGGGTTGCGGAGAGTGACGCCGGCGTGCTGAGGGTCTCTCGTGCCCACGAAGCCAGTTGCTGAGCCTGGTGGGTGGTCAGGTCCTCGAACCAGCCCAGCTTGGCAAGCTCCTTGGTGTGCTTGTTGGGGTGAAGGGCTTCGGTGGCGTCACCGATGATCGCGGTGAGCGCGAGGGCATCCTCGAGTTGTTGAGGGCTGAGCTTCGGCAACCCGTAGCCGGAGTCCGGTTGAGGCGCTTTCCTCCAGTCCTGGGTGAGTCTCACCCAGTAGTGGGCCAGTGATTCGCGCGTGCTGAGCTTGGTGCTGGATGGCCCTTCGAGGGCATGAATCATGGCCAGCGCACTCACCAAGCCGATCGGTTCGTTCGACCATGTGCGCATCGAACGCGGACGTGGCCCGGTTGCTGGCTTCCCGTTGACCGCGTTGAGGTACGCGTGCACCATCTCGCCGTAGCGATGCTCGAAATCGGATGGTGAACCGGGGCTGGCAATGGTGATGGTGTGCGCGCCATCGAGCAAGTGCTGCACCGCCGGGGAAGCCCTCTCAGCACGCTCGCGAAGCGGTGCGGCGCTGCGTCGCTCGATCACCAACGTGACCGGGGCGGTCGTATTGGCCAGGGCAGACAGTGCCGCCACGGCGTCCGCATCACTGCCCTGTTGGAGCAGGACGACGGGCCGATCGAGTGCGATGGCCTCGTTCACGATGGCTGCTATCGGAGCGTTGCCCGTGTCGGCGGAGCCGGGAAGCCATCCGGCGATCACGTCCTCCTTCTCCGCGACGCCAGATGCCCACTCGGTGAGCAAACGGGTCTTGCCCGTCCAGACGGCGCCGGTGAGCAAGACGACGTTCACACCTGGGTGAGCACGTGCCTCATCCAACTGGTGGTGAAGCGTGGAACGTCCCCAGTAAGGCGCGAGTCGGTACAACGCCTGGTCGAGGTCGATCTTTGCGCGCTGCGCATCGTCGTCGGGCCGGACGCCGTCCGCCCGAACATTCGGATCCCTTGCGGGCCTTGGTGCTGCCGAGTCCGCCCGTGGCTGGGGGTGAAAGCTGGCGCTGAGCGGATGCAGGTGGGAGCGGAAGTCCTTGATTGCCTGCGCTGCCGCTTCTGCGCGATCGCGGCGTCGGGTGACGCCGGCCTGCAGTAGCCCAAGTGCGAACGGGATCGCAGCGGCGGCGAAGAGGGCCAGCGTCACCGACGTCCCGGCCAAGGGCCAGCCCTCGGGAACCGTCCACTCGGCTCCCAGCGAGACGCTCCCGAGTCCGAGGAACAGGACGACTCCGATCGCGTAGCCGGCGAGAACCCACCAGCTGCTCTTGGATGATCGAGCCACCTCTGTCGTCCTCCCCGCTGCGCGCTACTTCAAGAGACTGACGGACGATATCGATCCACGATCCGTCCGTCAGTCCGCCTGAACTGCCTCGATCCTTCCCTATTACACGACCGGGCGCACTGATTCGCGGGCGCCTCGCCATAGGTCGATGCCGCCGTCGATGGCGTGTTCGTCGATCGCGGAGAGTTCGGCGTCGGTGAAGATCAGGTTGTCGAGGGCTCCCAGGTTGTCGAGCAACTGCTCGGGACGGCTGGCGCCGATCAGCACCGAGGTGAGTCCTTCGTGGCGCAGCGCCCAGGCGAGGGCCATTTGGGCGAGCGACTGGCCGCGGTCGGCGGCGATGTCGTTGAGTGCCCGGATGTGGCTGAGGGCCTCGTCGCTGAGCAGGTTGCGTCCCAGCGACTTGGGCTGGCTGGCCCGCGAACCCTCAGGGATGCCGTTCAGGTAGCGGTCGGTGAGCATGCCCTGGGCGAGCGGGGAGAACGCGATGCAGCCCGCACCCACATCGGCGAGCGTGGAGAGCAGGCCGGTGGTCTCGATCCAGCGGTTCAGCATCGAGTAGGACGGCTGATGGATCAGCAGCGGCGTCCCCAGATCGTTGAGGATCGCCGCCGCCTGCGCGGTCAGTTCGGGGGAGTAGGACGAGATGCCCACATACAGCGCCCGGCCGGAGCGGACGATGTGGTCGAGCGCGCCCATCGTCTCCTCCAGGGGAGTGCCGGGGTCGGGGCGGTGGTGGTAGAAGATGTCGACGTAGTCGAGGCCCATCCGCTTCAGGGACTGGTCGCAGCTGGCGATCAGGTACTTGCGCGATCCGCCGACATCGCCGTACGGGCCGGGCCACATGTCCCAGCCGGCCTTCGACGAGATGACCAGTTCGTCGCGCAACCCGGCGAAGGACTCGCGCAGATGGCGTCCGAAGTTGATCTCGGCCGAACCGGCGGGCGGGCCGTAGTTGTTGGCCAGGTCGAAGTGGGTGACGCCGTGGTCGAACGCGGTCCTCAGGATCGCGCGCTGCCGTTCGAACGGCACATCGTCGCCGAAGTTGTGCCACAGCCCGAGGCTGACGGCGGGCAACGTGAGGCCGCGCGCACCGACGCGCCGGTACTGCATCGTGTCGTAGCGGGTGTCTGCTGGCTGCCAGGTCACGGGAGTCCTCCTCGGTTGCGCGTATGCTCCGACGCTACCGTGAGTCGGACGCCGACGCGGCGACCCGCGCGTCCGCGTGTGGCTGTTGTGCGGCGCTTTCTCTGTTCGACAAGGTGTTTTAGTACGGGCCGACGTTGACGGATTTAGGGTAGCAAAATATGCTCTATTTGGTCCGATCGTGTGTCTCGAAGGGGTACCCAGTGAAGCGTCAACTCCCGAATCCGGCGGAACTGCTCGAGCTGATGCAGTTCAAGAAGCCCGAACTCAACGCGAGGAAGCGCCGGCTTGACGCCGCCCTCACCATCTACGATCTGCGCACGATCGCGAAGCGCCGCACGCCCAAGGCCGCCTTCGACTACACCGATGGTTCGGCGGAGTACGAGCTGTCGCTCACCCGGGCGCGCCAGGCGTTCGAAGACATCGAGTTCAACCCCGACATCCTCCGCCCGGCGGCCAACGTCGACACCTCGACCGAGATCCTCGGCGGGCGCAGCGCGATGCCCTTCGGTATCGCCCCCACCGGCTTCACCCGCCTGATGCAGACCGAGGGGGAGATCGCGGGCGCGACGGCGGCCGGCGAGGCGGGCATTCCGTTCACGCTTTCCACGCTCGGCACCACGTCGATCGAGGACGTGAAGGCGGCCAACCCGCACGGACGCAACTGGTTCCAGCTGTATGTGATGCGCCAGCGCGAGATCTCCTACGGCCTGGTCGAGCGCGCCGCCCGGGCCGGCTTCGACACCTTGATGTTCACCGTCGACACTCCGGTCGCCGGGGCGCGCCTGCGTGACAAGCGCAATGGGTTCTCGATCCCGCCGCAGCTCACCCTCGGCACCATCATCGACGCGATTCCCCGGCCGTGGTGGTGGATCGACTTCCTGACCACACCCACCCTCGAGTTCGCCTCGCTGTCCAGCACCGGCGGCACCGTCGGCGAACTGCTCGACTCGGCGATGGACCCGACCATCAGCTACGACGATCTCGCGATCATTCGCCAGATGTGGCCCGGCAAGATCGTGATCAAGGGTGTGCAGAACGTCGCCGACTCGGTGCGCCTGGTCGACCACGGCGTCGACGGCATCATTCTCTCGAACCATGGCGGACGTCAGCTCGACCGCGCGCCGATCCCCTTCCGGCTCCTGCCCGAGGTGGTGCGTGAGGTGGGCAAGGACGCGACGATCATGATCGACACCGGGATCATGAACGGCGCCGACATCGTCGCCTCGGTCGCGCTCGGCGCGAAGTTCACCCTGATCGGCCGGGCTTACCTCTACGGCCTGATGGCGGGCGGGCACGCGGGTGTCACCCGCACGATCGATATCCTCCGCTCGGAGATCGAGCGCACGATGAAGCTGCTCGGCGTCTCGTCGCTGCAGGAACTCGAGCCGCGCCACGTCACCCAACTCACCCGGCTGGTGCCGGTCGGCGAGGCGGCGAAGCAGGCAGCCGGGATCAGCTGAGCCGGTTCGTCCGAGGGCTGCTTGCTCGACCGCGCTCCCGGTTCTTGGGCCGGTGGTGCAAGAGGACGCGGCCCGCCGTGCCTGCCGCCGCCGTGATTCCAGGAGAGTTGCGGGAATCCGGAAAAAACGCATCCCGGCGGCGGAGTCCCGTGGACGCGCTCGATAGGAGAAGAATCGGGTGTGAGTACAGGCCCGATTCTTCTCCTATCGGCCTTCGTGTGTGACGTTGGCTCCAGGATCCGAAGAAATGAGAACAATCGGGTTGGGCAATCGACGATGTTGCCGGGCTGGAGGTCAGGAGTCCTGCGCGGACTCCCACCACTCGGTCTCCTCGCGGTAGGAAGCAAGATCGTGGGCCGAGGTCGCATCGATCTCAGCCCGCAGCCGTTCGATCCGACGCAGCTTGTCGGCAAGGGAGGCAAGGTAGGCCAGATGCTCACTCATGGTGCGGCCCTCGGCGATGGCCTGTCGGGTGAGCAGGTCGCGCACCTCGTGGCTGACTTTGATCGTCGTGAGCCTCATTCCTGAAGGATGCCATGGGTCGCGTTCCGGCTGCGTCAGACAACAAGCGCGGCGTGGGCGTCCGACCCGGTCACCGAGACGGACGCCCACGCCAACCAGGCACCTCAGCCGGCCGTGTGCACCCACTCACCCGACTTCAGCACGCGCACCACGGCAGACGAGGCGTCCAGCACGACGGCGTCCGCGGCCATGCCGGCACCTAGACCGACGGTGGCGAAGCCCATCACCCGTGCCGGGTTGACCGACGTCTGGCGCACGGCGCGCAGCAGGGATTCGTCGGCGGAGCCGCCGCCGTGGGCGAGCGCGAACCGGAACAGCTGGTCCATGGTGGCGGTGCTGCCGGCGATGGTGTCGGTGCCGGCGATGTGCGCGACGCCGCCTGAGACCTCGACGGGCAAGGCGCCGAGCACGTAGGCGCCGTCGGCCATGCCGGCGGCGGCCATCGCGTCGGTGACCAGGGTCACCCGGTCGTCACCGACCCGTCGGCACACCTCGGTGTACAGCGCGGGGTGCAGGTGGACGCCGTCGCCGATCATCTCCACGGTGACGCGTTCGTCCTCGACCAGGGCCACGATCGGCCCGGGCTCGCGATGATGCACGGGCCGCATCGCGTTGAACAGGTGCGTCGCCACGCTCGCTCCGGCGTCGATGGCGGCCCGGGCCTGCTCCAGTGAGGCGTCCGTGTGCCCGATCGCGGCAATGGCGCCGAGATCGACCATCTGGCCAATGGCGGCCATCGCCCCGTCGAGTTCGGGAGCGATAGTGACCATCTTGATGGTCCCGCGCCCCGCCGTGAACAGCCGCGCGATCTCGGCAGCCTCAGGGTTCCGCAGCGCGGTCGGGTCGTGCGCGCCCTTCTTGCACGGCGCGAGCCAGGGGCCCTCCAGGTGGATGCCGCCGATCAGGCCGTCCTCGACCTGCTCGGTGAGCACCGACACCTCGCGCAGCAACTCGTCGGGGTGCGCCGACACCAGCGACGCGATCAGCGCCGTGGTGCCGTGCGCCCGGTGCATCGCGACCGCGGCCCGGGACGCCTCGGCGGTCGCCTCGGGGAAGGCGCCGCCGCCGGCACCGTGGGTGTGCATGTCCACGAACCCCGGCACCACGGTCACCTCACCCAAGGCCACATCACCGACACCGAGCGGGCGGGGCGGCTCGCCGGAGCCGAGCGCGCGCACCCGGCCCCCGGCGACCTCAAGCCAACCCGGTCGCAGGATCTCCGATCCGGTGACGACCGTTCCCGCGGTGATCAGCATCGACATCAGTGTTCCCCTCCCCGGACGCCGCCGGTCACAGTCCCTGCCAGGCCGGCTTCGACGCGTAGGTCTGACGGTAGTACGCGGCGAGCTGCAGGCGGCTCGCGGCCGCCTCGTCGAGAAGGACCGTCACGTGCGGGTGGTGCTGCAGGATGGTGCCCGGCCACATCGCGCTGACCGCGCCCTCGACGAGGTGGTGGACGGCCTCGGCCTTGCCCTGACCGGTGGCGACCAGCAGGATGTGCCGCGCCTCCATGATGGTGCCCAGCCCCTGGGTGAGGCAGTGCACCGGCACGGCGTCCAGGTCGTTGTCGAAGAACCGCGCGTTGTCGAGGCGGGTCTGATGGGTGAGGGTCTTGATCCGGGTGCGGGAGGCGAGAGAGGAGCCCGGCTCGTTGAAGCCGATGTGCCCGTCGGTGCCGATCCCGAGGATCTGCAGGTCGACCCCGCCCGCGGCGGCGATGGCGGCGTCGTACTCGGCGCCGGCGGCGCGCAGGTCCTCGGCCAGGCCGTTGGGACCCTGCACGGAGTCGGGGGCGAAGTCGACCCGCCCGGTGAAGTCCTTCTCGATCACGCTGCGGTAGCGCTCGGGGTGATCGGCGGGCAGCCCGACGTACTCGTCGAGGGTGAAGGCGCGGGCCTGGGCGAACGAAACCTCACCGGCCTGGTGGCGGGCGACCAGGTTGTCGTAGATGGCCAGCGGCGAGCTTCCGGTGGCCAGGCCGAGGACGGCGTCCGGCTTGGCGGTGACCAGGTCGGCGAACACGCCGCCGCCGAGGCGTCCGATCTCCTGGGAGTTGGGGAGGATGACGATTTCCATGATTCTTCTCTTCTCGTGGGGTGGTCAGCGGGTGACGGTGAACAGGGAGTCCTGCGGGGAGACCAGGCCGCCGAGGAAGGCGGTCACCTCCAGGGCGTCCGGCTTGGTGTCCATCACGACGACGGGGATGATCGGGTTGCGCCCGGTGGCCTCGACGGCGGGCACGTCGAAGGTGACGATCCGCTGGCCGGCGACGACCTGGTCGCCCTTGGCGACGTGGGTGGTGAAGCCTTCGCCCTTGAGCTGGACGGTGTCGATGCCGAGGTGAACCAGGACGCCCACCTTGTCGGCGGTCATGATCACGTAGGCGTGCGGCCACAGCTGGACGACCTTGCCGCTCACCGGGGCGAGCGCGTCCACGATGCCGCGGGGCGGATCGATCGCCAGCCCGCTGCCGACCATGCCGCCGGCGAAGGTGGGATCGGGCACCTCGGACAGCGCCACCGCGCGGCCCTGGATGGGGGCGAGGATGGTCGTGGCCACCTTCGGCTTGGCCGTGGTCGCGACCGGCGCGGACGCCTCGACGGTTTCGTTGAGCGGGGCGGCGATCGGGGTGGCCGGCGCGGGACCGGCGAGGGCGGCCAGGATGTCGTGCTTGAGCGCCTCGGCCTGGGTGCCGAAGATGGCCTGGACGTTGTTGCCCACCTCAAGGACGCCGGCCGCGCCGAGCGCCTTCAGCCGGGCGTGGCTGACCTGGGACTTGTCGGCGACCTCCATCCGCAGCCGGGTGATGCAGGCGTCCACGTTGACCAGGTTCCCGCGGCCACCGAAGGCGGCGATGAGCTGCTCGGCCTTGGCGGAACCGCCGGCGGTCGCGCCACCCTCCTCGTCGGTCAGGTTGGCGGCCTGCTCGGCCTCGAATTCCTCATCGGACAGCCGGCCCGGGGTGCGCATATTCCACTTGACGATGGCGAAGCGGAACACGACGTAGTAGAGGACGGCGAAGGCGAGGCCCTGAATCACCAGCAGCGGGATGTTCTGCGCGGCCGGGGCGGTGCCGTAGAGCAGCAGGTCGATCAGGCCGGCGGAGAAGGAGAAGCCGAGGTGGATGTCGAGCAGGTAGGCGATGGCCATCGACAGGCCGGTGAGCAGCGCGTGCAGGATGTACAGCGGCAGCGCGACGAACATGAAGGCGTATTCGAGCGGTTCGGTGATGCCGGTGAGGAAGGCGGTCAGGCCGGCGGCGGACAGGATGCCGATGGCGACCTTCTTCTGCGCGGGGCGGGCGACGTGGATCATGGCGAGGGCGGCGGCGGGCAGGCCGAACATCAGGATCGGGTAGAAGCCGGCGGTCAGCAGGCCGGCGGCCTGGTCGCCGGCGGCGAAGCGGGTCAGTTCACCGGTCAGGACGCCCGAGGGGCCCTCGAACTCGCCGTAGAGGAACCAGATGAACGCGTTGAGAATGTGGTGCAGGCCGAGCGGGATCAGCATCCGGTTGGCGAAGCCGTAGGCGAAGGCGCCGATCGCGCCGGAGCCGCCGATCGCGGCACCCACGCCGGTGAGGCCGGTGTTGAAGATCGGGTAGAAGTAGCTGAGACCGAAGCCCAGCAGCAGGGTGGTGAACGACACCACGATCGGCACGAAGCGGCGTCCGCCGAAGAAGCCGAGATAGGTGGGCAGCTGGATGTCGTGGTACTTGTCGAACAGGAACGCGGTGACCAGGCCCACGATGATGCCGGCGAAGACCGAGTAGTTGATCATCGCCTGCTCGCCGGCGGCGTCGGTGACGCCTTCGAGCACGATCGGCGACATGGACTTGAACACCGCCGCGATGACGAGGTAGCCGGCGACCGCCGAGAGGGCGGTGGAGCCGTCCGCCTTCTTGGCGAAGCCGATGGCGACGCCGACCGCGAACAGCAGCGGCAGGTTGGCGAAGACCGCATCGCCGCCGGCGCTCATCGCGTCGAAGAAGGCGCCGATGATGGGCCACTCGATCTGGCCGAGCAGGTCCGGCTGGCCGAGGCGGAGCAGGATGCCCGCGGCGGGAAGCAGCGCGATGGGGAGCATGAGGCTCTTGCCGAGCCGCTGGAGCTGCGCGAATCCTGGGATGCGCAGACCGGACTTCTTGTCCGTCGAGGTGGTGGTCATCTGTCCCTCTTCTTGGGTGAGTCGCCTGGTTGACCGGTCCGACCGGCTGGTCTAGACCAATACCTGAATATTGGCATAGACCAATTCGAGTGTCAAGGGTGTTGTCGAGTATGGTTGGTCTAGGCCAATATTCGTCGAGGGGTGGGGTGCAGGTGCCGGGGGTGCGCGGAGTGAAGATCCCGAAGTACTACGTGGTCAAGCAGGCCTTGATCGAGATGATCGCCGGCCTGCCGACCGGCGCCGCGGTGCCCACCGAGCGCGAGCTGGCCGAGCGCTTCGACACCTCGCGCACCACCGTCCGCCAGGCGATCGCCGAGCTGGTCGTCGACGGACGCCTCGAGCGCACCCAAGGCCGTGGCACGTTCGTCTCGCGCCCGAAGGTGATGCGGGTGCGTCCGCTCACCTCGTTCTCTCAGGAGCGTGATTCGGAAGGGTGGCGCGCCGGTGGGGTGGTGCTCGGCATCGACCGGGTGCACGCGGACGCCGAGACGGCGGCGGCGCTGGGGGTCTCGCGAGGCGACCAGGTGTACCGCGTCGAGCGGCTGCGCACCGCCGACGGCGAGCCGATCGCGCACGAGGTGGCCTGGCTGCCCGGCGACCTGCCCGAACTGGAGCGCAAGCTGGGGGAGCGCGGATCGCTCTACCGCACGCTGCGCGAGGATTTCGGCCGCGAGATCGTCACCGTCGAGGACACCGTCGAGACCGTGCTGGCCGACCCGGTGCAGGCGAACCTGCTCGGGGTCGACACCGGATTGCCCATGCTGCTGATTCACCGCACCGGCTGGGACGCCGCCGGCGGCGTCGTCGAATGGACGCGGTCGGTCTTCCGCGGCGACCGGTTCCGGTTCGTGTCCCGTCACCGGCTCGCCGCGGAAGGCGCCGCGGTCTAGATCACTCCCAGGGCTCGGGGAGCACCTCGACGGTGTAGGCCACCCGGCTGGTGGTGCCGTCGGGCGCGGTGAGCTCCACCCGCCAGGCGTCCGAGAACTGGTTGACACCGGGGATCATCGGGATGGTGCCGCTCATGAACACCGTGCCCGGCTTGAGCAGGCCGGCCTCGCCCAGCTTCTCGATCCAGTAGGCCGGCGACAGCAGCAGCGCCGGCGAGCCGTCAGAGATGAGCTCTTCGGTGCCGTCGTTGGTGACCCAGGCCTTGAGGGTGAAGGAGTCGAAATCGTCCTTCACGTCGCCCCAGCGGAAGGCGACATCACCGAGGAAGTCGGGCGAGGACTGCTTGCTCCAGGCCACGCCGTGCACCTCAAGCGCGCGGTCGGTGTGGTCGCAGGCGGCCACCAGCAGGTAGTCGTCGGGCGAGGCGGCGTGTGCGGGCACGATGAGTGCCCACTCGGCCTCGCCGGACGTCTTCGCGTGCGGCACCTGAACGTGATCGCCCTGGATCGCCAGCGTGCTCGACAGCGGGTACATCGTCGGGATGCGGGTCGGCCCGGGGATGCCGAGTTCGGCCAGTTCGTCGATGTGGTGCTGCACCTGCTCGGTATTGCGGCCCGCGTAGCCGCCGTTCAGCGCGTAGGTGACGTCGACGCCGACGCTGCCGCCGCCGGCCAGGGTGAGGTTGAGTTGAGCCATCGTGCCCTCCGGATTCCTTCGTTAAATGCGGGTTAAAGGCTTGCGAATACCTCTTGTATACAACCAGTATGGACCTCGACACAAGGAGGTCGGATGAGTCAAACGCATACTCCCCAGGAGAAGCGCAATCTGCGCAAGGCCTTCGTGGCCAGTCTGTCCGGCACGGCGCTGGAATGGTACGACTTCGCGCTCTTCGGCGCCGTCACCGGAACGGTCTTCAGCAAGCTGTTCTTCGACGGCTCCGATCCGAGCATGGACATGATCAAGGCGTTCATGACCTACGGCGCGGGCTACGTCGCCCGCCCGATCGGCGGCATCTTCTTCGGGCGCCTCGGCGACCGGATCGGCCGCAAACGCGTCCTGGTCTACACGTTGGTGCTGATCGGCGTCGCCACGTTCCTGATCGGCGTCCTGCCGACCTACCAGCAGGCCGGTGTGTGGGCGCCGATCCTGCTGGTGTTCCTGCGGTTCCTGCAGGGCGTCGGCGTCGGCGGCGAATGGGGCGGCGCGGTGCTGCTGTCCTCGGAGTTCGCGCGTCCCGGCACCCGGGGCCTGTGGGCGTCCGCCGCCCAGACCGGCGTGCCGCTGGGTAGCTTCCTCGCCAACGCGCTGCTCGTGGTGATGACGTTGTCGATGCCGGACGCCGCCTTCCAGGCTTGGGGCTGGCGCGCAGCGTTCATGCTGTCGCTGCTGCTCGTCGCCTTCGGCCTGTGGATTCGCCATCAGCTCGAGGAGACCCCGGTCTTCCAGAAGATCCTCGAGAAGGGCGAGGCGCCGCAAGCCCCCGTCACCGAGGTGTTCAAGACCCAGGGCCGCGCCCTGCTCGGCGCCATCCTGGTCCGGTTCGGGCCTGACGTTCTCTACGCCTTCTTCGCGGTGTACGTGATCACCTGGCTGCAGAACGGTCCCGAGAAGCTCACCAACCAGCAGGCGCTGACCGCGACGATGACCGCGGGCCTGATCCAGGTGTTCACGATGCCGTTCGCCGGCTGGCTGTCCGACCGGGTCAGCCGCAAGAAGCTCTACGGCGGGGCAGCCCTGCTCGGCGCGGTGTGGACGTTCGTCTTCGTGGCCATGCTGAACGACGGGCGCCAGTTCGCGCTCGCGGTGGCCGGCGTCATCATCGGCCTGGCGTTCCACTCCTTCATGTACGCGCCCCAGGCCGCGCACATCGCCGAACAGTTCCCGGCGCGCCTGCGCTACACCGGCAGCTCGCTGGCCTACACGTTCGCGGGCATCTTCGCCGGCGGCCTGGCCCCGACCATGTTCGCCATCTTCTGGGCGTCGGGGCAGAACAGCTGGGCGATCGCGGGCTACATCGCGGTGGCCTGTGTGATCACCCTGATCGGCCTCGCCATGGGCCGTGCGGTGCACGACGAGGCGGACGAGGCACTCGTCGAGGACTGATGAACCCCCCGAAGGACGTGGCTCGCTCCTCAGTGGTGAGCGAGCCGCGTCGCCGTCTCGTCGAGGTGGGTGAGGATGGCCGCCACGGCGGCCTCCTCGTTGTCGGACGCCAGGGCGTCCACGATCGCCTGATGCTCGCTGAGGACGACCTCGAGCGAGGCCGGATTCCGCTCGATCGCGGCGACACCGATCACGACGTGGCGGGCGTCGAGGGCCGCATACAGCTGGGTGATCACCCGATTGCCCGTCGCCTGGATCAGCAGGGTATGGAACTCGCGATCGGCCGCAATGAACGCCGCCGAGGAGACCTCAGGGCCCAGCCCGCGCTGATGATCGAGGGCGTCGCGCATCGCCTCGACCGGTGCCAGGCCACGCCGCAGCGTCTCGCGGGCGGCCCACGGTTCGATCATCGCGCGCGCCGCCAGGATGTCGCTCACCTGTTCGGGGGTGAGCGCGGGCACGAAAGCACCGCGATTGGGAATCAGCCGGACGAGTTGTTCGCCCGACAGCAGCAGCAGCGCCTCGCGGATCGGGGTACGCGACAGCCCCAACTCCTCGGCGGTCTGTTGTTCGTTGATGAAGGTGCCCACCAGCCCGGGATCGGACATGATCGCGGTTTTCAGGTGCTCGTACGCCTTCGTCCGCCCCGACCTCTGCTGCATGGATCTTTGTATACACGACATCGACATGTTGTCCGCAGTGCGCGTGTCACTCTTTGAGTAGGAAAGGAATCATCATGACCGAGTTGCTCCGCGTCGCCGCCTGCCAGATCAGCGCGACGGACGATCCCGCCCACAACCTGACTCAGATCGCCGAGGCCGCCCGCGACGCCGCAGCGCGCGGCGCCCGCGTCCTGGCGTTCCCCGAGGCCGCGATGGTGCGCTTCGGCGCGCCGCTCGCCGAGGTCGCGCAACCCCTGGACGGGCCCTTCGCCGACGGCGTCCGTGAGCTCGCCGCCGAGACCGGCGCGCTGCTCGTGGTGGGCATGTTCACCCCATCGGGCGACGGCCGGGTGCGCAATACGCTGCTGATCACCGGCGCGGGCGTCGACACCCACTACGACAAGATCCACCTGTTCGACGCCTTCGGCGCACGCGAATCCGACACGGTCGCGCCCGGAACCGGCGTGGTCACCGTCGAAGCCTTCGGGACCACGCTCGGGTTCGCCACCTGCTTCGACCTGCGCTTCCCCGCCCAGTTCCAAGACCTCGGACGCCGCGGCGCCGAGGTCATCGTCGTGCCCGCCTCGTGGGGTGAAGGCCCGGGCAAGGCCGAACAATGGGACGTCCTCACCCGCGCTCGCGCGATGGACGCCCAGGCCTGGCTGATCGCCTGCAACCAGGCCTGGACGCCGCCCGCCAGCAGCGACCCGCTCGGCCTGGGCCGCAGCGTGATCGTCGAGCCGCTCGGCGGCATCCGGGCACGCCTGGGCGCCGCCGCGGACGCACTCGTGGCCGACATCGATCCCAGCATCGTCGCGGGCATCCGGCAGCGGGTACCGATTCTGTGACCTTTCGGGGGTTAGAGGCGGTAGACGCGGAGCCAGTCGACTTCCATCACGGTGGGAACCTTCGCCTCGCCGACGCCCTGGCTGTCGACCTGGAATGAGTGCCACATCGGCCCGGGAGGCAGCATCGCGTGGTCGTCCATCGTCCAGACCGGGGCGCCGTCGAGGTAGGCCGTGATGTGATCCGGCGTCCATTCGACGGCATAGGTGTGCCAGTCCCGCATGTCGACCCGGACGCCGTCGCTATGCACGAAGACGTGCTCGCCGCCGGACGCGTCGTGCACCGTGACCGTATTGGTGGCGCCGCTGCCGTAGGCCTCCAGGTAGTTGACCTCGCCGTCATCGGGCCAGCGCTGGCTGTGCGGCCACAGCAGCGCGACCGCGGTGTAGCCGGAGTCGCCCGAGGGGATGCGGACCCGGGCCTCCCAGCGTCCGTGCTTCTGCGTGGCGCCGTAGTAGGCGGCCGTTCCGGTGCTGCCGTCGGGCTTGCCGGTCAGGATCAAGCGCCCGTCCCGGACGTCCACATTGTCGCGCGTGATCCGCCCGCGCCCCTGGTAGCCGGGGCCTTCCCAGACGTACCACTCGCCATCGCCGTCGCGACTGGTGGTGCCGAAGTCGACCGGATCGTTGAACTCGTGCCCGCCGATCCGCTCGGTCCAGCCGAACGCCCTGGCGGCCGACGGATAGTCCTCGGCCTCCGCGGCAGGCGGGAGGGTGCATCCCGTCACCGTGGCCATCAGCGCGGCCAGCGTCCCCGCTGCGACCCGGGGGACGGCCGACGCCTGGCCCGGCTTTCCGCGACTATTGGGGCCCGCGATGTGGGGTCCGGTGCCGGGCTGTGCTGACCGCATTCTCGACTGCTCGCTCCATGGATCGGGGTTATGCCTTGCCGGATCGTACAAGAGCCAGCCGGGGCGGGTTCGGCCCGTACGCGTTGCGGCGCGCCGACCGGGTGCGGGCACCGGGCAGGGCGGTGACCACCCGCAACAGCTGTCCCGGCACCAGCGGACGGCCTTGTTCGCGCGCGTCCGCGGCGCGCCGCTCGATCCGCGCCTGATCGGCCTGGACCCGCCGGATCGCCGGCATCCGCTCCTCCTGCACGGCGAGCAGCGGCGCCAGCCCGATCGGTTCCGGGCTCCGCAGCGCGTCGGTGAGATGGTTGGCGACCGACACGGCGTCCTGCAGCGCCATCAGGATGCCGTTGCCGCCGACCGGTGAGATCACGTGCGCGGCGTCCCCGATCAGCAACAGGCCCGGCCGGAACCAGCATTCGAGCCGTTTGAGTTCGACCGAGAGCAGGGTGATCTGGTTGAAGTCGGTCAGCAGATCGATCCGGTCGTCGAGCCAGCTCAGATGCTCGCGCAGGAACGCCCGGATCGGCTCCACCCCGGCGTCGCGGGCCGCGGCGTACCCGCCCTTGGGCAGGCTGATGCCGAGCTGCCAGTCGGATTCGCCGCCGAGCAGACCGACGTACTCGGTCGCGCCGAAATACAGATCGACATCGGCCTCGGGCGGATCGTCCGGATGCCGGGGGAGCCGGAACCACAGCATGTCGGTGCTGGCGCCGAGTTCGGTCACCGGCAACCCCGACAGCGTGCGCACCTTCGAGAACCGGCCGTCCGCGGCGATCACGAGCCGCGCGCGCAGCGTCCGCGTCTGCGCCCCCTCGCGCCAGCTGACGCCGGTCACGACGCCATCGTCGTCGATGATCAGGTCGCGGACCCGGGCCCCGGTGATCAGCGTGAACGACGGCAGTACGGACGCCTTCTCGGCAAGGAAATCGAGGAACCGCGCTTGCGGCATCAACGCGACGAACGGACGCGGCGAGGCCAGTTTTGCGTAGTCGCTGGTGATGATGGTGCCGACCGGGGTGTGCATCCGGAACCGGGTCGCCGGAAAGTGCGGCAGCCGCAACAGTTCGTCACCCAGGCCGAGCTGATCCATCAGCTCCAGCGTCCACGGGTGCAAGGAGTCGCCACGGAACTCCCGGTTGAAGTCGCGATGCGACTCCAGCAAGACGACATCAATGCCGGCCCGCGCGAGCAGATAGGCGGTGAGCATTCCCCCAGGCCCGCCCCCGACGACGATGCAGTCATGCTCCTGATCCGGCATGCACCGACGCTACCCACCCGGCGGACGGCCAACAAGGGGCGGCCCCGTGCGCCTGACATTCCTCGGGTCTGTGCCGGACGCTCCCCGGCTCCGCGCGGCCGGATGAGGCCACCTTCAGGTGAGGAGGCGGGCGGCGTCGGCTCGGCTCGCCGGCACGACGAGCCAGGTGAGGCTCGCGCCGAGCAGCGGGATGCCGAACACGAGGGCCACCAATTCCCAGCCCGGCACCGCGAACGGGATCAGGTTGGCCGGCATCGCGTGGGCGAGCGCGGTCATTCCGAGCAAACCGATCCCGGCGCCCAGCAGGGTGCCCACCCCTGCTACCACCAGCACTTGCGCGGCGGTGGTCGTCCGGCGCAGACCGGGTGGGGCGCCCACGGCGGCGAGGGTGGCGTCGTCGCGGCGGGCGTCCGTCACACCGAGCGCGGTGACCAGTCCAACGATCGCCAGCAGCAGGAAGCCCGCGGCGCCGACCGCGAACCATCCGAGCGGTGGGCCGGGCCGATGCGGGTCGCGGGGCAGCACCGGCTGGAGTGCCATCTCGTTCAGATTGGCCTCGATCCGATCGAGTTCGGCCTCGGACGCCGTCCGCGCAAGCGGGACGACCATCGCCTCGCCTTTGGGCTGCCAGCCGAGCTTCGTGGCGCGGTCGGCCGAGACGATCGACCATCCCGCCGAGATCTCGGACCAACCGTCAGGGGCGTCGGCGTCCACCAGCCGGGCGGGAACCTCCTCGGACCGCATCGTCTCGGTCTGCGACAGCGCCGTGGCCCGCCCGTTCGAGACGTAGCCCCGGTGCGTGGTCAGGATCATTCCGGCGCGCAGGTCGGCGAGTTCATCGGGCGCAGGCGTCCGGTTCAGCAGCAGTGCCAGCTCCTCGGCGTCCCCGACGAACATCGACGGGTATCCACCGCCCTGCACCGCGCAGCGCACATCGCCGGACGCGGCCGCCCGGGGGCCGGGGCAGCGATGCTCGTCGCGGACATCCAAGAACCCGCCCACGCTCGTCATCCGCAGCGAGCCGGTGACCGGAATCACGCCGTCGATCGAGGCGACCACCGCGTCCTCAGCCGCGTCGGGGTCGCGATAGTCCGCGAACGTGCGCAACGTCACATGGGTGGGCAGCATCTGCCAGGTGCCCTGTCCGCGCTCGTCGGTGCGCATCCCGGCATTGAGGACGGCAAGAGTGGTGGCGAGCGTCGCCGCGGTGAGCACCGCCGCGACCGCGGGAACGATACGGGCCCGGCTACGGTCCAGGTCGCGGACGGCCAGCCGCGCCGCCAGCGGACGCCGAGGTATCCCGCGCGCCAACAGGAACACCACGAAGTTGAGAGTCCTCGTCACCCCGAGCAGCAGCACGATTCAGCCGAGAATCACGGCGGCGACGATGCCCAGGTCCAAGGCCCAGGGTTCCGCCGATCCGTGCCACGCCATCACCGCGACGCTCATCACGGCCGCGCCGAGGGTGGTGACGGCCACGCCGAGCAGGGGGACGCGCGCGGGCGGCGTCCGGACCTCGGCGGAACGCACCGCCTCCAGCGCGTCCACCTTGGCGACCGATCTCGCGGGCGCCCAGGCGGCGACCACGCACGCCCCGATTCCGACCGCGGCCACCGCCGGCAGCACCAACCACGGAACGTGATAGCCCCAGATGGACGCCGTATCGCTGACGGACAGACCCCAGGCGGCACCGAATCCGCTGGCGATCCCCAGCATCACCCCGAGAGCGGCGCCGATGCCACCGAGCAGCACGGCCTGGGTCAGCACGATCCGGCGCAGCACCGCCACCGTCGCCCCGACCGCGCCCAGCAATCCGAGCTGCCGCCGTTGCGAACGGACGCCGACCGCGAACGCCGAACCGGCGACGAACATCAGCAGGGTCGCGCCCAGGGCGCCCGCCATGGACAGCATCACGATCGAACGGCCGGCGTCGTCCAGGTGCGCCAGCGCCGGCGCATCGAGCACCACCGCTCGTGAGAACGCTCCGACCCCACGCCGGTTGAGGGAACGCACCTGCTCCCAGGTGAGGGGATTCTCGCCGACGAGGAAGACCCGGTTATCGCCGACACCTGCGGCCAGCGGATGACCGGGCGGAACGTAGAGTCGTGCGGACTTCAGTCCGGGCGCGGCCACCACGCCCACGATCCGGTAGGCGCTCTCGGCGGTGACGACCTCGTCACCGACCCGGACGCCGAACGCCGTCAACCAGGGGCGGCTGACCACCACCTCGGTGCCGGAGGCTGGGCGTCCCTCGATGAGGTCGAGCATGCCGGCGAACTCCGGGGCGCCCACATCGAGCGCCGTCAGCGGCACCACCCGCGGCAGGGATGCCGCGCCGGGTACGGGGCGCTGTACGTCGACCGAGCCCTCCTGGACGGTGACCAGGCGATACCCGGGCGGTGCGGCGTCCGCCAGAGAGGCGGCGGGCCGGACCCTGAAGCGATCCGGGGAGGCGCAGGAGTCCCACGAGTCGGGCAATTGCTCGCAGGCGGTGCCGTCCTCGTCGAGTGACAGCCATCCGAGCCGGGCCTGGGTGGCGCCCAAGGCGCGGGTGACCGTCTCCGAACGAGTCGGCTGGTTGCTCTGAATGACGACGGCGCCGGCGGTGACGGCCATGACCGGCAGCAGCACCAGCATCACGATGAGCAGGCTGCGCCAGCGATGAACGCGCAGGTCGCGGCGCGCGAGCCGCCAGGCGACGCGGCGCACCTCAGGCGCCCAGCAGCGTGTCGGCCGACGACTCGACGCGGGTGGCGTCGATGACGCGTCCGTCGCGCAGGAACACCACCCGGTCAGCCCATCCGGCATGCCGGGCCTCGTGGGTGACCAGCACGACCGCGACCCCGTCGTCGGCGAGCATCCGCATCCGGGCCATGATGTCGTCGCCGGTCACCGAGTCGAGCGCCCCGGTCGGTTCATCGGCCAGCACCAGGGACCGGTCGCCGACGATGGCCCGTGCGATGGCGACCCGTTGCCGCTGGCCGCCGGAGATCTGGTCGAGGCGGCGTCCGGCCAGTTCGCCGATGCCGACGCGTTTCAGCGCGGCGCGGGCCTCCTGCCGCGCCCAACTCGGGTCGACGCGGTCGAGTTCGAGCGGCAATGCCACGTTCTCGATGACGGCGAGGGTCGGCACCAGGTTGTAGTCCTGGAAGACGTAGCCGACATGCTTGCGGCGGAGTGCGGCCAGATCGTCGCGGGATCGTCCGGCCAGCGGCGTTCCCGCCACGGTGACCGAGCCCGTCCAGCCCTGATCGAGCCCGCCCGCCACCGCGAGCAGGGTCGACTTGCCCGAACCCGACGGTCCCATGATCGCGACGAACTCGCCTTCGGCCACGGTCAGGCTCACACGGTCGAGGGCGATCACCTCGGTGGTGCCGTCGGCGTAGACGCGGGTGACGTCGTCCAGTTCGAGGGCGGTCACGGGGCCACCTCGTCCATGCGGCCGTGTTTGGCGCCCTGTCGCCTGGTAGGTGAGGAACCGCGGTCGTTACCGGTCGATGCCGGAGCGCCGGATCGGCCGGCGCCGTGCGGCCAGGCGGTGGCGGTCGCGAGGCGTTCGGCGAGGTCGAGCCAGCGGGCGTCCGCCTCGGCGTGCAGGATCATCTGCTCGACGACCAGCAACCAGGCCACGTCGGCGGGATCGGCTTTGCGTTTGGCCAGCGTGTAGTGCTGCAGGGTGCGCATCGTCGCCGTGCGTTGGGTCTGGACGAGCCCGACGACATCGACGCCGGGCGTGGACGCCGCCACGGTCAGCTTGATCGCCAGATCGTTGCGCGGCGGCTGGGTCACCTCCACCGGCGTCGCGAACCACTGCGCGACCTCGGCGCGCCCGGCATCGGTGATGGCGTAATGAACGCGGCCCTCCTCGTCCTCCCCGCGCGGCTCGACCAGGCCGTCGCGGACCAGCCGATCGAGCGTCCCGTAGACCTGCCCGATGTTGAGCGGCCAGGTGGACGCCGTCCGTCGCTCGAACTCCGCCTTGAGTTGATAGCCGTACGACGGCCCCGACGTCAGGATCGCCAACAGGCTGTGCTTGACCGACATGCCACCTCCATACCGAGTATGCATCGATCATACATGCTCGGTATGCATCGCGTGATCGGGGCCCGATCAATGCAAAGTTGTGGTGCGTCTAGTCGCCACATCTCTACATTGACGACCGTCGTGGCGGCGGCCGACAGCCAAAACCCACCGAACTGGAGGTGTTCGCTGCCGAGGCGGTCGGGCTAGGTGGGTTCGCCCTCGGTTAGTGATGCCCGCTTGGCTCGCCTGAACGCTGGCCTCGGTGAGGGTCGGCTCGGCTGGGGGGAGAGTAAATCGCTGCACTCGATTTCGAGCGGCCCGCCAGAACATCAGTCCGACTGGGTTTTTATGTAGGCCGTGCGGATTGAGTGAAGCGATTTACTCACGCACGCTTAGCGACGCCATGCACGCTCGGCGTGGAGCCAGGTGCCGCCGACAGGTTCGTTGCGGAGGACTGGGCCGATGAAGGTGTGCATCAGTTCGAGGGCCCGGTCGACGGTGCGGTAGTCGGCACAAGCTGGGACAGGCTTGGCGTCCTTCGCGTAGCGGCGCCCCCAACTGGCTGGCACGGCGAATGATCCGGGTAGCTGGAGATTCCGGACCCGTGCTTCGGCTGTCAACGCTCGTCTGAGCTTGTCGGCGTCCACGTCTTCGGAGACCGCGAGAACGACGAGGTCGACGAGGTCCCATTCGCGGCTGGAGGGCTTGCCGTTGTAGAGGGCGAGGGTGGCGCAGACCTTGTCGGCGATCTGGTCGACGACGGGGTAGACGGAAGTCGTGGCTGATGAGCCTGGGCAGGTTGAGCCCGTTGGCTGGTGGGGTGATGGTGGGCTCGTCGGTGACGATCACGTTCACGACGAGATCGACACCGAGATCGCCGCGCTTGTTGGCGCCGATGTAGACATCGAAGTTGACGTGGTAGCCGACTGCGTAGGTCTGCTGGCCGGCGACGGCGCTGGTGTGCGAGGTGTACTCAAAGCGGAAGAAGTCGCCGAGGTCGATCGCAGCGAGCCGTCTCAACTCGCTGAGGGCGGCGTCGAGCGAGGCGTGCTGTCGGAAGAGGTCGACGTCGGTGGTGGTGCGCGCTGATCCGACGCGTGCGAGAACGCCAGTGCCGCCCTTGAGGAGCCAGGCGGACTCTGCGCCGTCGGCGAAGATGCGGCTGAGGAAGCGGCGGAAGTACTCCTGGCGGATGCGATCTGACACGGAGATCGACGGATCGGCGGCGTAGGCGTTCTTCGCGGCCGCGCTGATCGCTGCCTCAACCCCGGCGGGTGCTGAGTATCCCTGGACTTCCATCTCATCGTCTCCTTCGGTTGGAGTGGTCATCCGGTCGGGTCAGGATGCCCATTCGGTGATGTTCAGTACTTCGGTGAGGTGATCGGCTGTCGCGTCGCGGGCAGCCGAGCTGGCTGCTGACTCCAGGAGTGAACGTACGGCTCCGAGCGTCAGGTCATCCGGCAGCTCAAGCGACGCGAGGTAGCGGCCCGCGACCAGGGCACTCAGGTTCGGGACCGCAGCGATCCTCCGCACAAGACTCGCGATATCGATCCCGGCTGCTTCGCGGAGTTGTGCGAGCAGCGCTTGGCCGTCGCGCTTGGGGTGGCCGTTGCGTTCGGCGAGTGGGGCAAGGAGTTCGATCAGCCGGTCGGTGTCGAGGCGGGACTGGCGTGCGGCGTCGCGTAGCGCGTCGCCGATGTGGCCGAGTTGGACGCGTGCCTCGACCAGGTCTGCGATGGTGCGTTCAACAGTGGTCACCGGTAGCCCGGCGCGGATGGTGACGTCGTCGCTGGTCAGGGTGCGGGTGCGGTACCGGACGTCGAGGCGTTGGGTCTGCTTGCGTACCGGTGTGGTGAACTCGCTGCGCATGGCGCGGAGGTTTCCGATGCCGTGCAGCTGGGCAGCTGACTCGCCGGATACCACTGCGAACCCTGGTCGTTCTGCGGTCCGTTCCCAAGCGAACCGGTCCGGTTCGATAGCCAGCCAGGCGGCCCGCAGTGCCTCGTGTTCGTCACTCGGTGCGCAGGCGTTCTTGTAGACGCCGTGCGCGACCCGGATGAAGTCTCCGGACCCAGTGAGCCGTGACAGCGTCAGATGACTCACGCCGTGCGCAACGGCTTGAGCTGAGGTCACCATTCCCCACTGGGATGCAGTCACCTCCGCCAGGTCTCTGAGTGCGGTTCGCGCATACATACTTAGATTCTATCTTTTAAGAAGATAGATACCAAGATCATTGGTGGTTGATCTCTAACTCGCAGTACCGGTTGGTCGAGTTGGCCCCTGTGGCTGCGGGTCGGTGATGCTCCGCATCGACGGAGCGTAGGCTCCGTGCCCTCGCGCTGGACGTTGTCTTCGGGCGCATGCTGCAACATGCGCGTGGCGAGGGTAAGCAGCGTGCGACGACGGAGCGTAGGCTCCGTCAACGGATGTGGGGCGCTCGGTGACCGTGCAAACCGGCGTGCAATAACGGCGGCGTCTCGGACGGATGCCGGGCGCTTCGAGGGGGCGAACAAAGCAAAACCCCCAGCCAGAGTGATCTGACTGGGGGTTGTACGTGTCCGAGAGAGGACTTGAACCTCCACGCCCTAATACGGGCACTAGCACCTCAAGCTAGCGCGTCTGCCAATTCCGCCACCCGGACAGAGTGTCGGCCGGGTCTCCCCGGCAGCCCGGTAACTATAGCGTGACCGGGCCGTCCGAACCAAAACGGGCGTCATTCGGACCACCCGAGACGTCGTCGAGGGCTGAGGCGATCTCGTGGGGCAGCGTCATGGACTCCGCCTCCAGGTACGGGGCGAGTTGGGACGCCGTCCGCGCACCCAGCAATGGGGCGGTGACCCCGGGGGCGTCCCGCACCCACAGCCAGGCCACCTGCAACGGGGTGACGCCCAGCCCGTCGGCGGCCTTGGCCACCGCTTCGACGACGGCGCGTGACCGGGATTCGAGGTAGGGCTCGACGTACCACTGGAAATGCGGGGCGGCGCCGCGCGATCCGCGTGGGATGCCGGAGCGGTATTTGCCGGTCAGCACGCCGCGCCCCATCGGCGACCAGGGGAAGAAACCCATCTCGAAGTGCCGCACGGCAGGCAGCACCTCGACTTCGGCCCGCCGGGCCAGCAGCGAGTACTCGACCTGGTTGCTGACCAGCCGCGCGCGGCCGGGAAAGGCCGACTGCCAGGTGGCCGCGGCGGCGGTCTGCCAGCCGACGAAGTTCGACACGCCGGCATACCGCACCACTCCGGTCCGGACCGCGTGATCGAGCGCGGCCAGGGTTTCCTCCAGGGGCGCCGAACCCCAGGCGTGCACCTGCCACAGATCGATGTGATCGGTGCGCAGCCGGCGCAGCGAATCGTGTAGGTCGTCCAGCAACGCCCGGCGTGAGGTGTCGACGACCCGGACGCCGTCGCGGAACGTGAATCCCGCCTTGGTGGCGATCACCACGTCGTCGCGGGGGATGTCGGTGCGCAGCAGGCGTCCGAGGATCTGCTCGGCCGCGCCGCGCGCATAAGCGGGCGCGGTGTCGACCAGGTCGCCGCCGGCGTCCACGAACGCGCGCAGCAGGCCGCGCGCCTCGTCCAGGGGCGTGTCCCGCCCCCAGGTCATGGTGCCCAGGCCCGCCCGTGCGACGCTCAGCCCGCTGGAGCCCGCCGTCCGCCGTTGCATGTCGCCGCCGGACGCCTAGAACGGCTGCATGATGCCGACCGCGAGCAGCACGGCGATGATGACGCCGACGATGACGCGGTAGATCACGAACGCGGTGAAGTCGTTGGTGGCCACGAACTTCAGCAGCCACGCGATCGACACGTAGGCGACCACGAACGACACGATGGTGCCGATGATGGCGGCGGTCCAGCCGACACCCGCGGCGACATCGGACGCCGACGACACGGCCTGGTAGCCACCGGCCGCGACCAGGGTGGGAATGCCGAGGAAGAAGCTCATCCGGGTCGCGGTGACCCGGTCGATGCCGAGCAGCAGCGCGCCCGAGATGGTGGCGCCCGAGCGGCTCACGCCGGGCACCAGCGACAGGCACTGGATCAGGCCGAGCTTGGCGCCGTCCACCCAGGTGATCGACTTCTCGCCACGCTCCTGCTTGCCGATCCGGTCGGCGAGGAACATCACGCCGCTCCACAGGATCAGGCCGCCGACCACGAACCACAGACTGCGCAGCGGTCCCTCGATCAGGTCCTTGAGCGCCAGCGCGATCACGGCGGTCACGCCGAAGCCGACGATGATCGCCCAGCCCAGCGCGAAGTCGGGGCCGCGCTTGTCCTTGTTGGCCAGGCCCGCGAACCAGGCGCCGGCGATCCGCACGATGTCGGACCAGAAGTAGACGATGGACGCCAGCATCGCGCCGATCTGGATGATCGCGGTGTAGGCGGTCACCGAGGGATCGTTGATGGGCAGGCCCATCAGGCTTTCCGTCACCGTGAGGTGCCCCGTCGAGCTGATCGGGAGGAACTCCGTCACACCCTCGACGATCCCCAGGATCACCGATTGCCACCACTCCATGCTTTCCAACCTTCCCCGTGTGGAAACCGCCGCCCGTCCGGGCCGCTCGGCCGCACCAGCCTAGTGGCGGTTTCGGCGGTTAGGCTTGCACGTGTGCGGCGCTGGGCCGTGCAGAGCGCCGTAGAGGAGTTTCATGCAGGCCTGGTCGCGCCCCGACATCACCACCTTGACGCCGGATCCGCGGCGTCCGCGCGTGTTCGACACCGCGAGCGGAGCGCTGGTGGAAACGGGTCCGGCCCACGCCGGCGCCGCGCGCCTGTACGTGTGCGGCATCACGCCCTACGACGCGACGCACCTGGGTCACGCGAACACCTATGTGACCTTCGATCTGCTCAACCGGGTCTGGCGCGACGCCGGCCTGGAGGTGCACTACACGCAGAACGTCACCGACGTGGACGACCCGCTGCTGGAGCGCGCCAACGCCACCGGCGCCGACTGGCGCGCGTTGGCTGCCGACCAGACCCAGCTGTTCCGCACCGACATGGAGGCGCTGCGGGTGCTCCCGCCCGACCACTACGTGGGCGCGGTCGAGTCGATCCCGCTGGTGCTGGCCCTGATCGAGCGGCTGCGCGCGACCGGCCTGATCTACCAGGTCGAGGACGCCGACTACCCCGACTGGTACTTCGCGTGCAGCGAGGCGCCCGAGTTCGGCGAGGTGTCCCACCTCGACCGCGCGGCTGCCCTGGTGATCTTCGGCGAGCGCGGCGGCGACCCCGACCGTCCGGGCAAGCGGGACGCCCTCGACTGCCTGGTCTGGCGGATGGCCCGCGAGGGCGAGCCGAGCTGGCCGTCGCCGCTGGGGCAGGGGCGTCCGGGCTGGCACATCGAATGCACCGCGATCGCCCTGGAGTATCTCGGCGAGTCTTTCGACGTGCAGGGCGGTGGGTCCGACCTGGTGTTCCCGCATCACGAGATGTGCGCCGCCGAGGCGCGTGCCGCCACCGGGGCGCCGTTCGCGCGCGCCTACCTGCACGCGGGCATGGTCGGCTACCAGGGCGAGAAGATGAGCAAGTCGAAGGGCAATCTGGTCTTCGTCTCCCGGCTTCGCGCCGAGGGGGTCGATCCGATGGCGATCCGGCTGGCTCTGCTCGCGCACCACTACCGCTCCGACTGGGAGTACACCGACGCCGATCTCGACCGCGCCCGTACGCGGCTCGCCGCCTGGCGTGATGTCGCGAACCGTGGGCTGGGGACGCCGGCCGACAGCACTGTGCGTGCGCTCCGCGACGCGCTCCGCGACGACCTGGACGCCCCCGCCGCGCTGGCCCTGGTGGACGCCTGGGTGACGGCCTCGGCGACCGCGGGCGCGGGCGATGCGGCGTCCGTCGCGGAGGTCGTGGCCGCCGTGGACGCGCTGCTCGGCGTCCGGCTGTGACCCCGTAGAGTGGGACCACGTGAAGACGTTCGAGGATCTGTTCGCTGAGCTGAGCCACAAGGCCGCTACCCGCCCCGAGAACTCGGGAACCGTGCGCGAACTGGACGCCGGCGTCCATTTCATCGGCAAGAAGATTGTCGAGGAGGCCGCCGAGGTGTGGATGGCCGCCGAATACCAGACCGACGCGGAGGCGTCCGAAGAGATCAGCCAGCTGCTGTACCACCTGCAGGTGCTGATGATCGCCAAGGGCCTCACGCTCGACGACGTCTACCGCTACCTGTGAAAGGCACCACTGTGACCGACCGTCTGCTGCGCATCGCCGTCCCCAACAAGGGTTCGTTGTCGGAGGCGACGCACGCGATGCTGACCGAGGCCGGCTACAAGCAGCGCTCCGATTCCAAGGACCTGGTCCTGATCGACGAGGCCAACGGTGTCGAGTTCTACTACCTGCGCCCGCGCGACATCGCGGTGTACGTGGGGGAGCGCACCCTCGATCTGGGCTTCACCGGCCGCGACATGCTGCTCGACTCGGGCGCGGCGGCCACCGAGGTGCTCGCGCTCGGCTTCGCCGGCACCAAGTTCCGCTTCGCCGCCCCCGGTGCGGCGTCCTGGACGGCGGCCGACCTGGACGGCAAGCGCATCGCCACCTCCTACCCGGGCCTGCTCGGCGCCTGGCTCGCCGAGCGCGGCATCAACGCCCGCCTGATCAAGCTGGACGGCGCGGTCGAGACCTCCGTGCGCCTGGGCGTCGCGGACGCGATCGCCGACGTGGTCGAGACGGGCTCGACCCTGAAGCGGGCCGGCCTGGAGATGTTCGGCGAGGCGATCCTGGTCTCGGAGGCGATCCTGATCCAGCCGACCGGCGTGGAGCGCGCCGACGGGGTCGATCTGCTGCTGCGCCGGCTCAGCGGCGTGCTGACCGCCCGCAACTACCGGATGATCGAATACAACGTGTCGTCGGACAACCTCAAGGCCGCGACCGCGATCACGCCCGGCATCGACAGCCCGACCGTGTCCCCGCTCACCCGCGAGGGCTGGCTGGCGGTGCGCGCGATGATCCCGGCGAAGGAAGCCCCGGTGATCATGGACGAGCTGTGGGAGGTCGGCGCCGAAGGCATCCTCGTGACGGACATCACCGCATGCCGGCTGTGAACCACACCTGGGAGGCGCAGGCGCATCCGCACCTGCTGCGGCGCCAGGCGTCCGTGTGGACGATCGTGCTCGGGGGCGGTGCGGTGTTCGGCTGGTTCGCGCTGCCGGCGAACGTCCGGGTGTTGTTCACCGAACTCCAGGTCGCGACGTTGGCCTTCTTCGTGCTGGTGATGCTGTCGATCGTCTGGTCGCTGGCGCTCGGCTACGTGAAGGCGGGCCCGGACGGCCTGCTGTTCCGCAACGGGCTCCGTACCCGCCATCTGCCCTGGTCGGAGGTCGTCGGCGTCCGCTACAACCGGGCCGACCACTGGGCGTTCGTCGAACTCAGCGACGACTCGGACCGTCCGCTGTTGGGCATCCAGCGCTCCGACGGCCCGCTGGCCGATGAGATGTTCGCCCAGCTGGATGCGGTGGTCACCAAGTACGCCGGACGCTGAGCGCGCCGCTCAGGAGCGGTGCGCCGACGCGAGCACCTG
This sequence comes from Propioniciclava sp., assembly GCF_047602245.1. Classification (GTDB taxonomy): domain Bacteria; phylum Actinomycetota; class Actinomycetes; order Propionibacteriales; family Propionibacteriaceae; genus Propioniciclava. The sequence goes on along the minus strand of NZ_JASGHT010000001.1, from coordinate 430,107 downwards.
CTCGAGCGTCATGAGCGCCTCCGGCTCGGAGGCGACCGAGCGGCCCACGATCACGCTGGGACGGCCGGCGGTCTCGCCGGGGATGTCGGCGACCGCCACGTAGACGTATTCGGCGTCGTAGCCCTCGCCGACGACGCCGTGCATGCACCATCCCGGCACGCCCGCGACGACCGCGGCGCCTGAGTCGGGATCATCGTCCGATGACGCACCGGTATCGGCCAGGACCGCCTCCCACACCGTGCGCGCGACCGTCTGTGGGTCATCGGTCTCCGCAGGGCCGGCGCCGAGGCTGACCACCACCAGCCCGCCGGGCCCGGCCATGGTCTGTCCGCAGTGCATCCAGGGCGCGCGTTCGCCCCGCGCCCGCCAGCCGTCGGCCGGCAGATCGACGGCCAGGCCGGCGTCCGCGAGCCGCGCCGAGTCGGCCGTGCCATCACACGGATGCGCGGAGGACTCCGGGTCGGGACGCACCGAGATCTTCGCGGGCGCAGCCCCGGAGGCGGCGACGCTGGGGCGGATGCCCTCGGCGGCGTCCGTACTGCGCCCGGTGGTCCCGCGCGCGCTCGAGGCGGACCGGGCCGAGTCGATCGCCGAACGCAGCGCCGGCCCGAGCGCGGCGGCGGCGACCACCAGCACCACGGTGACCACCACCACGGCGATGCTCCGCGGACGCGGCCGTCCCGAGGCCTCGGAGGAGGTCGGCGGGGCGACGGAGTCCGCGGCGTCCCTGGTGCGCCCGGTCCACTGGTGGCCGTCCCACCAGCGTTCGCGCCGGGGTGTGCCGTCGGGATCCGGGTACCAGCCTGGCTGGGACATCACACCTCCTATCGTCCGCCTGCTCGCTTCGCGCTCAGTCCGCATGGCTGCCGTCCATGGTAGGTGGGCTCACGGATGGCTCGCGGCCCCGGACGCCGGACGTCCGGGCGCCACGCGACGAGCCGAAGATGGAACTGGCGCGCGATCCGCGTCCTGGCGGGTACTCTGTGCGCCATGTCGCGTAGCCACACCATGCCGATGCAGGCCCTCGGGTTCTCCGGGAACACCTGCTGCATGTGTCGCCGCGCGGGCGCCTGTCGCTGTCGGTGACCCCAGCCGTCCGCCCCGCCGGTGGATGAGCGGTCCCGGCGAACGCCGTCGACCGGCTCCCCATCCCACCTTGAACCGGCTGGCACGCAGCCGTGCCCAGTCATCGCACCCTCGGCTTCGCGCAGGAAGCCTCGTTCCGCCTCTCTCGACGAAGGATCATTCCCATGAAACTCAACCGCATCGTTCCCGCCGTCCTGGCCGCCGCCGTCCTCGCCCTGACCGCGTGCTCCTCGCCGTCGGGCACCGGCGCCACGCCGACGCCCGGCGACGCGCTCGCCGACCTGAAGAAGGCCGGCGTGCTCAAGGTCGGCACCGAGGGCACCTACTCGCCCTTCACCTACCACGACCCGAAGACCAACGAGCTCACCGGCTACGACGTCGAGGTGACCAAGGCGGTCGCCGAGAAGCTCGGCGTCAAGGCCGAGTTCTCCGAGACCAAGTGGGACTCGATCTTCCCGGCGCTGGAGGCCAAGCGGTTCGACGTGATCGCCAACCAGGTCGGCATCAACGCCGAACGCACCGCCAAGTACGACCTGTCGGATCCGTACACCGTCTCCTACCCGGTCGTCGTGGTACGCGCCGACAACACCGGCATCACCACGCTTGCCGACGTGAAGGGCCACACCTCGGGCCAGACCGCCACCTCGAACTGGGCCGACTTCGCCCGCAAGGCCGGCGCCGAGATCGTGCCCGCGGAGGGCTTCACCGAGACGGTGGCGCTGATCCGCGACGGACGCGTCGACCTCACCTTCAACGACAACCTGGCCGTGCTGGAGTACTTCAAGTCGACCGGCGACACCTCGGTGAAGGTCGCCTTCGAGCAGAAGGATCAAAAGCTTGAGATGGCCTTCGCGCTGCGCAAGGACTCCGGCCTCGTCGAGGGCATCAACGGCGCGCTGAAGGAGTTGGCCGCTGACGGCACCCTCGCCAAGCTCGGCGAGAAGTACTTCGGCCAGGACGTCTCCAAGTAGCGGACGCCTGCACGCGAGAGGGGTGTGTCGATGGAATCGGACGTCTGGGAGTTGCTGCTGAACTCGGTCGGTCCGCTGCTGATGGGCGCGGTGGTCGGGACGATTCCCCTGACCATCTTGTCCTTCATCTTCGGATTGGCGATCGCCCTGGTGGTCGCCCTGGGCCGGATGTCGCTGAACAAGGTGGTCTCCGGCATCGCGGCGGCGTACATCTCGCTGATCCGGGGCACGCCCCTGCTTGTGCAGTTGTTCATCATCTTCTACGCGCTGCCGATGCTGGGGATCGTCATCGATCCCTACCCCTCAGCGGTGATCGCCTTCTCGCTGAACGTCGGCGGCTACGGCGCCGAGGCGATCCGGGCGTCCATCCTGGCGATCCCGGTCGGGCAGTGGGAGGCCGCGCGCACGGTCGGCATGGGCTACACGCTGACCCTGCGCCGGGTGATCCTGCCGCAGGCGATGCGGGTGGCCGTGCCGCCGCTGTCGAACACGTTCATCTCGCTGGTCAAGGACACCTCGCTGGCGTCCTCGATCATGGTCACCGAACTGCTGCGCCGCGCTCAGGAGATCGCGGCACCGTCGTACCAGTTCCTGGCCCTGTATTCGCTGGCCGCGGTCATCTATTGGCTGATCTGCTCGGTGCTGTCGTTCGGGCAGGAGCGTCTGGAGCGCTATCTCAGCCGTTACGTTTCGGTCTGAGGGGGAGGACACCATGAGTCTGACGAGTCTGGTTGAGGTGCGCGGCGTGCGGAAGGCGTTCGGCGACCACGTTGTGCTGAAGGACGTCAACCTCGATGTGGAGCAAGGATCGGTGACGGTGCTGATCGGCCCGTCCGGGTCGGGCAAGACGACGCTGTTGCGCTGCCTCAACGGCCTGGAGTTGCCGGACGCCGGCACCGTCCGGGTCGACGACGTCACCGTCGACTACGCCACGAAACCGTCGCGCGACCAGCGCAAACAGTTGGCCGCCCAGTCGGGGATGGTGTTTCAGGCCCATCACCTGTTCCCGCACCGGACGGCGCTGGAGAACATCATCGAGGGCCCCGTCTACGTGCAGAAGGAGCCGGTGGAGCAGGCGAAGGCCCGTGGCCTGGCGCTGCTGGCCCAGGTGGGGCTGGCCGAGAAGGCGGACGCCTATCCGTCGCAGCTGTCCGGTGGCCAGCAGCAGCGGGTCGGGATCGCCCGCGCGCTGGCGTTGCGCCCCAAGCTGATGCTGTTCGACGAGCCCACCTCGGCGCTCGACCCCGAGACGGTCGGTGACGTGCTGGTGGTCATGCGCGACCTGGCCCGGCAGGGCTGGACGATGGTGGTGGTCACCCATGAGATCCGGTTCGCCGAACAGGTCGCCGACCATGTCGCCTTCCTCGACGGCGGCGTCATCGTCGAAGAGGGACCGCCGTCGGCGGTGCTCGCGCACCCGTCCGAGCCGCGCACGCGCCGCTTCCTGCGCCGGGTGCTCGACCCGCTCGGCGAGGGCCGGGAGGACCTGTCGTGACCGACGGTTTCGCGACCCGCGCCGTCCACGTCGGCCAGGATCCCGACCCGGTCACTGGTGCGGTCGTTCCGCCGCTCACCTTGGCGACCACCTTCGTGATGGACGCCGCGGGCACCCCGCGCGCCGGCTACGACTACGCCCGCTCCGGGACGCCCGGGCGAACGTCGTTCGAATCGGCGCTGGCCTCGCTCGAGGGCGGCGCCGCCGCGCTCGCCTTCCCCTCAGGACTGTCCGCCGAGGACACGCTGCTGCGCGTGCTGACCCGGGCCGGGGACGCGGTGGTGTTCGGCGGCGACGTCTACGGCGGCACCTTCCGGTTGCTGACCGCCGCGCTCGCCCACGACGGACGCCGCGGCGTCCCCGTCGACGCGGCCGACCTGGCCGCGACCGCCGCCGTGATCGAGGCCGAGCGCCCGGTCGTGGTGTGGGTGGAGACCCCGTCGAACCCGCTGCTGCAGATCGCCGACCTGGCCGGTCTCGCGTCCGCCGCCCATGCGGTGGGTGCGCTGCTGGTGGTGGACAACACGTTCGCCTCGCCCGCCCTGCAGCGTCCGCTTGAGTTCGGTGCCGATGTGGTGGTGCATTCGACGACCAAGCTGATCGGCGGCCACTCCGACATGACCGGAGGCGCCGTCGTCACCGCGTCCGGTGCCGTGCTGTCCGCGCGCCGGACCGGTGCGGGCGGCGGCACCTCGGTGATCGACGAGGTCGGCTGGCTGCGCAACGCCGTCGGCGCCGTGCCTGGGCCGTTCGACGTCTGGCTGGCCGCCCGCGGCCTGAAGACCTTGCGGCTACGGGCGATGCACGCCAGCGCCTCGGCGCTGCGGTTGGCCGAGCACTTCGCCGCGCGGGCGGCGTCCGGTGCCCGAGACGTCGTCGAGGTGATCTATCCGGGCCTGGCCGCTCACCCGGGTCACGCGCTCGCCACTCGGCAGATGGACGCCTATGGCACCGTCGTCTCGCTGCGCTGCGCGAGTCCCGAGTTGGCGCGGGCGGTCTGCGAACGCACCCGGTTGTTCGCGCTCGCGGTCTCCCTCGGCGCGGTCGAGTCGCTCATCGAACACCCGGCGTCAATGACCCACGCCACCAAGAAGGACTCACCCCAAGCCGTCGCGGACGAGATCATCCGCCTCTCGATCGGCCTGGAGGACGTCGAGGACCTGATCGCCGACCTCGAACAGGCCTTCGCCTGACCCACGCTCCGCTGCTGGTGAATCAGTTGATGCCGCGTTTGCGGAGCAGATCGGCGATCTCGTCGAACTCGGAGTCGTCGGCCGGGGCCTGCTTCGGGGTGGGAGCCGGCGCAGGCGCCGACGGGCGCGCCGGGACGGCCGCGGGGCGTCCGCCCTTCGCGGGGGTGGCCGCCTTGGGCTTCTTGTCCTTGCCGGACGCCTTGAGCGCCTTGCGGTCGGCGCGCGACTCCGAAGGGATCAGCCGGCTGCCGAAGATCAGCAGCGCACCGAGGCCCCCCATCACGATGCCCACCCAGACGATCGGGGTGAGGGTGAGCGTGCCCCACCAGATCCGCAGCGTGGTGATCGCGCCGGCGACGGCGGGGGCCAGGCCGACCAGGTAGATCGCCATCGGGATCATCGTCAGCCCGATCCACCAGAACACCGTCTTGACCTGCGCGCTCTTCCAGATCAGGGCCGTGATCACCACGCCGACGACAGTCAGGACGGCGGCGATGATCAGGTGGAGGGCATTGGGATCCATGGGGCAAGCGTAGTGGTCGTCCGCCGCGCCGGTTTGGGTGGAATCCCTGGTCGATGGGACGGTGGAGCCATGAAGACCCTCCGAGCGCCCAACGCCGCCTTCGCCGGCGACCACGGCCAGGCCGATCCCGCGCTGCGGGCGTTGCTCGCCGAGGCCTACGCCGGTGGCACCCACTACGCCCAGGCGATCGCCGCGCTGTGCACGGCACGGCTGCTGCTGCCGATCGTCGCGACCGGCGACGAGCACGGCGACGGTCCCGACCCGAACCGGCACGCCGAGATGGCGGCCGTCCTGGTCACCTCGGACGCCGGCGCCACGGCCGTCCCGGTGTTCACCGGGATCGACTCGATGCAGGCCTGGAAGCCGGAGGCCCGCCCGGTTCCCTGCACCCTCGACGATGTCGCCGCAACCGTCATCGAGACCACCTCGCAGGCGATCCTGATCGACCTGCCCGGCCCGCACCCGCTCGTGATCGAATTGGGCATCGTCGAAGAGCTCGCCCAGGGCCACCGGCTTGTCGAGCTTCCCGACGGCGGCTTCGGCTGGATGTACCTCGACCGCGGTTGATTGGAGCCGGAGGCGTCCGTTCGGCTATGATGGACGAGTTCGACCACCCGCGAGGGTGCGTCCGCAGCAAGTGGAGTGGCCAAGCTCCCACCCGCATCGGTTCCGCCGAACGGGTCCAGGTGCCCCCGATCCCGGGGTGAGCGCCGACGGCTTGGGCCTCCGCATATGAGCGGGGGCCTTTCGTGTCGGTCGGGCCACACCACGGATATCTGGAGGAACCCATCAGCACTGAACCGCGCATCAACGAGCGCATCCATGCGAACGAAGTCCGGCTCGTCGGCCCCAACGGCGAGCAGGTCGGCATCGTGCGCATCGAGGATGCCCTGCGGCTGGCCCGCGAGGCAGACCTCGATCTCGTGGAGGTGGCTGCGCAGGCCCGCCCGCCGGTCGCGAAGCTCATGGACTACGGCAAGTTCAAGTACGAGTCCGCGCAGAAGGCGCGTGAGAGCCGCCGCAACCAGGCCAACACCGTCATCAAAGAGATGAAGCTGCGGCCGAAGATCGACGCCCACGACTACGAGACGAAGAAGGGCCACGTGGTCCGCTTCCTCCGTGGCGGAGACAAGGTCAAGATCACCATCATGTTCCGTGGCCGCGAGCAGAGCCGCCCCGAGCTGGGCTTCAACCTACTCAAGCGTCTCGCCGACGACGTGGCCGAGGACGGCACCATCGAGTCGCAGCCCCGCCAGGACGGCCGCAACATGCTGATGGTGCTCGCGCCGACCCGCAAGAAGGCCGAGGCCCGCGAGCAGGAGAAGGCCGCCAAGGCCGCCAAGGCGTCCCAGCGCCAGGCGGACGCCGAAGCCGAGGCTCGCGAGCAGGCCGAGATGCGTGCCGCCCACCAGGCCAGCCCGCCGCCCAAGAAGCGCCGCGGTCCGGCCGACAATCTCGATCCCGATATCGACCTGTAAGCACCGGGCGTCCGCCCGACGAACGCGAGTTCACGAAAGAAGGAGACCGGCGACATGCCGAAGATGAAGACGCACTCTGGTGCCAAGAAGCGTTTCCGGGTCACCGGCAGCGGCAAGATCATGCGCCGTCAGGCCGGCAAGATGCACCTCAACGAGCACAAGCCGACCAAGCGCACCCGCCGTCTTGACGGCGACGTCGTGCTCAGCCCCGCGGACACCAAGACCGCGCGCAGGCTGCTGGGCAAGTGACCCGCCCCCGGAACATTCGTTAGAAACAAGGAGAATCGATCATGGCTCGCGTCAAGCGCGCAGTGAACGCGGCGAAGAAGCGCCGCGAGGTGCTGGAGCAGGCTTCCGGCTACCGGGGGCAGCGGTCCCGCCTCTACCGCAAGGCGAAGGAGCAGATGCTCCACTCGGCGACCTACAGCTACGCCCACCGCAAGGACAAGAAGGGCGACTTCCGTTCGCTGTGGATCCAGCGCATCAACGCCGCGGCTCGCGCCAACGGCATGACGTACAACCGATTTATCTCGGGCCTCAAGGCCGCCGGCGTTGAGGTCGACCGCAAGATCCTGGCTGACCTGGCTGTCACCGACGAGAACGCGTTCGCCGCGCTCGTCGAGCTGGCCAAGGCCAACCAGCCTGCGGCCGCCTGAGAGACTCAATGCTGCGCGGCAGCTTCCGGTGAAAGCGCCGGGAGCTGCCGCGTTGGCGTCCGTGGTGTGACAGGGTGAGGATGATCCGAGAACAGGGATGGAGACCATGACCGACGACCGCATCGAATTCGACGAGCCGAGCCAGGCAATCCTCAGGGATGCGCGCAAGCTGCTGCGCCGCAAGGAGCGGAAGGCTGCCGGTGAGTTCCTGGTGGAGGGACGCCAGGCCGTGCGTGAGGCCCTCCGGGCGCCCGGCGTGGTGAAGTGGCTGTTCGTGCAGTGGTCCGCCGCCCGCGACAACAAGGATCTGGTCGACCTGGCCCGCGCCGAAGGCGTCCCTGTGTACGCGGTCAGCGAGCAGAACCTCGGCACCCTGTGCGACACCGTCACCCCGCAGGGGCTCGTCGCGGTCGCGCGCAACGTCGATGTGGCTCTCGGCGAGGTGCTGCACCCCGAGCGCGAGCGCGTGGTGCCGGACGCCGAGAAGAAGCACCGCCGCCGCGATGTCGGCCTGGTGGTGATCTGCGCGCAGATCCGTGACCCCGGCAATGCCGGCACCGTGATCCGGTGCGCGGACGCCATGGGTGCCGACGCCGTGATCCTGTCGAGCGACTCGGTGGACGTCTACAATCCCAAGACGGTCCGTTCGACCGTGGGCAGCCTGTTCCATCTGCCGATCGTCATCGACGTCGAGGTGGACGACGCGATCGCCGCTTGCCGCGAAGCGGGCATGCAGGTGTTCGCGACCGACGCCGACGCCGGCACCGACCTCACCGACCTGGACGCCGAGCTCGAGCGTCCCACCGCGTGGGTGATGGGCAACGAGGCGTGGGGCCTGCCCCTGGAGCATCTGACCCTGGCCGACAAGACGGTCGCCGTGCCGATCTACGGCCACGCCGAGTCCCTCAACCTGGCCGCCGCCGCCGCGATCTGTCTGTACGCCTCGGCGTCCGCCCAGCGCGCGCACGAGCACTGAGCTTCGCGCGCGGCGCACCACAACCCCAGAGAGCTTGTGAATCGACAAGGAGAGCCCATGCCCGGGCCGCACGACACCCATGACTCGAGCCCGGCCGATCCGTTGAGCGCGGCGAGACTGGACGCCCTCGTGGCGGACGCCCTGGCGGCGTTCGCGGCGGCGTCCACGCTCGCCGAACTCAAGGACGCCCGCCTGGCGCACGCCGGCGACCGCTCGCCGATCGCCCTGGCCAACCGTTCGATCGGCGCCCTGGCGCCCGCCGAGCGCAAGGACGCCGGCCAGCGCATCGGCGCCGCCCGTGGTGCCATCAACCGCGCCCTGGCCGCCCGCGAGATCGAGGTCGAACAGGCCGAGCTGGAGCGCACGCTCGCGGCCGAGGCCATCGACGTCACCCTGCCGGCCGCGTTGGCGCCGCAGGGCGCGATCCACCCGATCCGCGGCCTGATCGACCTGATGAGCGACGTGTTCGTCGCGATGGGCTGGGAGGTCGCCGAGGGTCCCGAGGTCGAAGCCGAATGGCTCAACTTCGACGCGCTCAACATCGGCGCCGACCATCCGGCGCGCGGCGAGTCCGACACGCTGTTCGTCGAGCCGGTCGAGGCGCACCGGGTACTGCGCACGCACACCTCGCCGGTGCAGCTGCGCTCGCTGCTCGACCGCGAACTGCCCGTCTACGTGGTCTGCCCGGGCAAGGTGTACCGGGCCGATGAGTTCGACGCCACCCATGTGCCGGTGTTCCATCAGATCGAGGGATTGGCCGTCGACAAGGGCATCACCATGGCGCACCTGAAGGGCACCCTCGACCACCTGGCCCGCACCATGTTCGGCGATGTGCGGACGCGGTTCCGCCCCAACTACTTCCCGTTCACCGAGCCGTCGGCCGAGATGGATCTCGAATGCTTCGTGTGCAAGGGATCCTCGGTGGGCAACCCGGAGGCGCCCTGCCGCACCTGCCGCAGCGAGGGCTGGATCGAGTGGGGCGGCTGCGGCGTGGTCAACCCGCGCGTGCTGCGCGCCGCCGGCATCGACCCGGACGTCTACTCGGGCTTCGCGTTCGGCATGGGCATCGAGCGGACCCTGATGTTCCGCAACGGTGCCGCCGACATGCGCGACATGGTCGAGGGTGACATCCGGTTCAGCCGTTCGTTGAAGGGAGTGGCGCGATGAGGGCGCCCAAGCGTTGGATCGAGGAGTACGCGGCACTGCCCGCCGGGCTGAGTGGCCGTGAGCTGGCCGACGTGCTCGTGTCGGCGGGTCTGGAGGTCGAGGCGGTGGATTCCGTCGGCGGTGACATCTCCGGGCCGGTGGTGATCGGCCGCGTGGTCGGCTTCGTCGAGGAGCCGCAGAAGAACGGCAAGACCATTCGCTGGTGCCATGTCGACGTCGGCGCCGACCATGCTCCCGAGAAGGCTCCGGGGCCGCTGGTGAAGGGCGATGTTGTCGCGGAACTGCCGGGTGGCTACTGGCCACGCGGCGTCATCTGTGGCGCGTTGAACTTCGTGCCCGGCGATCATGTGGTGGTCGCGCTGCCGGGCTCGGTGCTGCCCGGTGGGTTCGGGATCGGCTCGCGCAAGACCTACGGGCACATCTCCGACGGGATGATCTGCGCCGAGGACGAACTCGGTCTCGGTGAGGACCATGCCGGCATCATGGTGCTCGGCGACGCCGACGACTCCGGGCGCGCCCGGCTGCTCGGCGAGCCGGCGCTGCCGGCTCTGGGCGTGCTGGACGAGGTGCTCGATATGCCGATCACCTCCGACATGGGCTACTGCCTGTCGATTCGCGGTCTCGCCCGCGAGGCGGCGCAGGCGTTGGGGGTTGCCTTCACCGATCCGGTGGCGCTGGCGACGCCTGCGTCGGTCGCCGACGGCTACCCGGTGCGGATCGAATCCGATGAGTGCCGGCTGTTCGTGGCGCTGACCGTGTCGGGTCTGGACGCCACCCGTCCCACCCCGCGCTGGATGGCGACCCGGCTCGCGGCGTCCGGCATGCGCTCGATCAACCTGCCGGTCGACGTCTCCAACTACGTGATGCTCGAGACCGGCCAGCCCAACCACTGCTACGACGCGGACGCACTCAGCGGTGCGATCGTGGTGCGGACGGCGCGCGCGGGGGAGCGGTTGGTCACGCTGGACGGCGCCGATCGTGCGCTCGATGTGGCCGACCTGGTCATCGCCGACGACTCCGGGCCGATCGGTCTGGCGGGCGTGATGGGCGGGGAGTCCAGTGAACTGTCCACCTCCTCGACGCGGGTCGTGATCGAGGCGGCGTCGTTCGATCCCGTCGCCGTCGCGCGGATGTCGCGCCGGCACAAGCTGAGCAGTGAGGCGTCCAAGCGCTTCGAGCGCTACGTCGACCCGGGTGCGGCCTACTCGGCGGCCCGGCGGGTGGCCGACCTGCTCATCGAGCTGGGCGGTGGCGTTCTGGAGACGGCCGAGACCGTCGCCGGGTTCGTGCCCGCGATGCCCGCCCAGACCATCGACGTCACCCTGCCCGAGCGCGTCCTCGGCATGCCTGCGCCGGCCGACCGTGTGGTGTCGATCCTGGAGGCGTCCGGGGTGTCGGTCGTGCGTACCGGCGACACCTTGGAGCTCGTGCCGCCGTCGTGGCGCCACGACCTGGTCGACCCGTACGACTACGTCGAAGAGGTCGGCATCAAGATCGGCCTGGAGCACCTGCCCTCGGTGGTGCCCGCCGCCCCGGCCGGACGCGGATTGTCCCGAAGCCAGGTCGTGCACCGGGCTCTGGGCGCCGCCGTGGCGCGTGCCGGATTCGTGGAAGTGTTGTGCTTCCCGTGGGGTTCCGAGGCGGACGCCGACGCGCTCGGCCTGGACGCCGGCGATCCCCGCCGCCGGGCCGTGCGGCTGGCGAACCCGCTGGCCGACACCGCTCCATTGCTGCGTACCACCCTGCTGCCCGGACTGTTCGGTGCTGTCGCCCGCAACCGCTCGCGCGGCCAGGACGATCTCGCACTGTTCGAAGTCGGGCGGGTGTTCTTCTCCTCCGGTGACGAGGTGACGCCGCTGCCTGGGATGGGGGGGCGTCCCTCGGATGCCGACCTGGACGCGATCGCGGCCACCCTGCCCGTGCAGCCCACCCACCTCGGTGCGGTGCTCACCGGCGAATGGCGTCCCCAAGGCTGGGACGGCCCCGCCGTCCAGGCCGGCTGGGAACAAGCCTTCGGGCTCGTCGAGACCATCGCCGACGCCTGCGGCGTCCGGATCGAACGGCGTGCCGCCCAGCAGGCTCCCTGGCATCCCGGACGCTGCGCGGCCCTGGTCGTCGATGGCGCCGTGATCGGCCATGCCGGCGAACTGCACCCGCGCGTCATCAAGGCGTTCGGGTTGCCGGCGCGCTCCGCCGCGGTCGAACTCGACCAGGACGCCTTGATCGCGGCCGGTGGGGCTGCTGGTGTCATCGTCCCGGTGTCCGGCCATCCGGTCGCCAAGGAAGACGTGGCGCTGGTCGTCGACGAATCCGTTCCGGCGGCCGATCTGCAGGCGGCGTTGGCCGTCGGCGGGGGAGACCTGCTCGAATCCGTGCGACTGTTCGACATCTACCGCGGTGCTCCGGTTCCCGAAGGGAAGAAGTCGGTCGCCTTCGCGCTGCGCTTCCGGGCGTCCGATCGCACCCTGACGGACGCCGAGATCGCGGCCGCTCGTGAGGCGGCGGTGGCGAAGGCGTCCGCGTTGGGCGCTGAACTGCGAGGTTGAGCTTCGTCTTTTCTCCGGTCTCTCCGGCCCGGGTTTGGTTTCGTTCCGGCCGGGTCGGGGAGAGCGATTCGGGCGCGCTGTGGTGGCGTTGGGCATGGTGGTGCGGGAGTCCTCGCTTGGGCTTTTGAAAGATAGGCGCCCGCATCGCTCTCCCCGACCCGGCCTTTTCGGTGCGGATGGTCTCGGGTGCGCTCTGGTGGCCTTGGTCGTGGTGTTGTATCAACACGCGCGGCTCGTGCTCCTTGTTAGCGGGACGACAGCCGGTTGTCCCCCGCGACAGGAGGAGACCATGAGAGTACCCGTCGAGAAGGTGCCGTGGGATGTGCGGCGACGCGCAGCACGCGCTGTGGCCGCGATGACCCAGGAGCATCTGTTCCCGCGACTGGACAGGGATGATCCCGAACCACGGTTCGGGCCGGAGGCGGTGCCTGTGTACCGCCCAGACCTGGACGAGGTAGCTTACTGGGAGTTCGAGCTGGAGAACCTGACCACGGCGCTCCCGCTGCCCGAGGGCGAAGCGAAGGAGTTCGATCGCGGCTTCATCGTGGTGTCCACCGGACGCCACGACGTCCCGGTGCCGCACGTCAGCCTCGATCTCGCGCCGCCGAGCCGCCAACTGGAAGCGCAGGTCGGCGCCTACGCGCGCCTGGTCAAAGTGGACTCGCTCTGCTACGTCGCTGAGGACGACCACGGTGAACTCTTGGCCCATCTCGGCACTCTGCCTCCCCGGCTGGTCGGGATGCCGTCCGAACTGCCACGACGCCTGCCGATCGGTCAGCAGACCGCCGACCCCACCGACGGCGAGGACCGTGACGAGATGGAGCCGTCGCGCATCCGGCGTTCGCGAACCAAGCGTGTCGTGGAGTTCGCGGATTGGGGGTCCTGGGCCGACCTTCGTCAGGGCTATGCCGAGTGCTACGGCCTGCATTTGCGCTTGCTGGCCGAGCGAGCCAGCGAGCCGTGGGAGGCCGAAGACTTGACGGAGAAGTTCGGAGAGGGCATCCATTCCGGCGACTCGCTGACCGTGTACCTGCTCGATGAGGGCGAGTTCGAGGTGCGAGGACCCGGCGCTGACTACGTGATCGCTGAACTGAACCCACAGCCGTTGCCGCCCAAGCTGGTGCTGCGACCGAAGGCCGACACCCGCGTCAAGGACACCAGCTTCGAGGTGGTGCTCCATTACGGACATGCGTCCGAGATCCTGAGCTACTTCATCGTCCCTGAAGGCGCCCCGACCACGGTCGAGCCGGTCGCCAGCAAGCTGGGACCAACATTCGGAGGTGCAGGGCGATGACCTGGAACTACTTCTGGGCTGGCAACAGCGGCGATCAGCCTCGCTATCACCAGTTTTCCTACCGGAACTGCGCGGTCGGCTGCGGCCCGGTCGCCTGGGCGATCCTCATCGGCTGGGCCGACCGTCAGGCGGCGTTCGGCAATGCCTACTGGGCTGGGCGGTGGGGGCTCTATCGAGAGAACGGTGGGCGCGGAGCGGACGCGGTGGCCCCGATCCATCAGGATGACGGCGTCAAGAACATGATCGTGGAGATCCACCACGGCGTCGGGACGTTCTGTCTCGCTGGCCAGGGCGCGACGACTCCCTGGGGGATGGGTGGTGTGGCGTCCTATCTGAACGGTCGCACCGGAGCCCGGGCCGTGACGCACTACAACGTGCTGGGCATCCACGAGACCCGGTTGGCCAATGACGCGGCCAGCTCGATCGCCTACCGGCGCACGCCCGCGGTGATCGGCACGGGTTGGTTCAGCCACTACCCGGTGGCTTGGGGATACGCCTGGCAGCGCCGGATCGTCCGCAAGTCGATCCTCTGGTTCGAATGGACCGAGACGGTCACCGATACCGCCTTCTACGTCAACCAGGGCTGGGGTGGCGGAGGACACGGCCAGTGGATCGACGCGGGCACCTGGTTTGCCGGAGAACTGTATCCGTGACGGCAAGAGGCGGGTGCCGGGCTTGCTCCGGCACCCGCCTTTCTTGTCTGGCTCGGCGCCGGGTGATCCTGCATGATGCAGTGATATCATTGCAACATGACGGCCATCACGATTCGCCGGCTTCCCGAGTCGGCCAAGCAGAAGCTCCGCATGCGGGCGGCGGCGCACGGGCGCTCGATGGAGGCCGAAGCGCGCGACATTCTCGTCTCGGAGCTCGAGCGCCCGCAGGGCGTCGACCTGTCGTGGGTGCAGCAGTTGATCGAGCTGGGTGAAGAGGTCGGCGGGGTCGAGCTGGATATCGCTCCGCGCGATGAGGCGCGGATGGTTGAGCTGTGATCGTTCTCGACACCAATGTCGTGTCGGAGTTGTTGCGGGGCCCCGAGGCTGATCCGCGTGTGGTGGCGTGGCTGTCCAGCCTGGGGGAGCGTCCGGTGACCACCGTCCTGACCAGGGCGGAGATCCTGTCGGGCGTCGCCTTGCTGCCGCCGGGGGCCCGCCGCGAGCGTCTTGAGATGGGCGTCAGGAAGATCCTGACCCAGTTGGGCGTCTGTCTGCCGCTCACCGATGAGGCGGCCGACCACTATGCCGAGATCGTGGCGCTCCGGCGCACGAGCGGACGTCCGGTGTCCGGCTTCGATGCGCTGATCGCCGCCATCTGCCGGACGGCGTCCGCGACGCTGGCCACCCGGAACACGAAGGACTTCGTCGGCGTGGGCGTCGACCTCGTCGATCCCTGGGGCGAGCCGGCGTCATGCCGGTGACCGACGTGACCCTGACGCGGGGACCTCGACCTGGCTCGTTCTGGTCGGGATCCGCTCCCCGGTAGGCTGGCCCGAGTGAAGCTGACCGATCTCGTCGAGGGCGATGACCCTGATTCCCTCTACGACGCGTTCACGTCGTGGGCGAGCAAGGACGGGCTGGAGCTGTACCCGCATCAGGACGAGGCGATCCTCGAGGTGCTGTCGGGCGCGAACGTCATCGTGACCACGCCGACGGGGTCGGGTAAGTCGCTGATCGCGACCGGCGCGCATCTGGCGGCCTGGGCGTCCGGCGGGCGTACCTACTACACCGCCCCGATCAAAGCCCTGGTCAGCGAGAAGTTCTTTGCGCTCGTCGACACGTTCGGCGCTGACCAGGTGGGCATGGTCACCGGCGACGCGGCGGTCAACTCCGACGCCCCGATCATCTGCTGCACCGCCGAGATCCTGGCCAATATCGCCTTGCGCGAGGGCAGGGACGCCGAGGTCACCCAGGTGGTGATGGACGAGTTCCACTTCATCGCCGACCGCGACCGCGGCTGGGCCTGGCAGGTGCCGCTGATCGAACTCCCGCAGGCGCAGTTCATCATCATGTCGGCCACCCTGGGCGACACCACCAGGCTGGTGAAGACCCTCGAATCCAGCACCGGACGCCCCACCGCGGTGATCGCGGACGCCGTCCGCCCGGTGCCGTTGTCCTACCGCTGGTCGCTGGATCCCGTGCACGAGACGATCGCCGAGATCATCCAGACCGGGCAGGCCCCGGTCTACGTCGTGCACGCCACCCAGGCGGCCGCGGTCGAACGGGCGCAGGCGCTGCTCAGCCAGGGCATCGTGGACGCCTCGCGCCGCAAGCAGATCTCCGAGGCGTTGCGCGGCTTCGCCTTCACCTCCGGCTTCGGCAAGACCCTGGAGAAGCTGCTGCTGGCCGGCTTGGCCGTCCATCACGCCGGCATGCTGCCGCGCTACCGCCGCCTGGTCGAGACCCTCGCGCAGCGCGGCCTGCTCGCGGTGGTGTGCGGCACCGACACCCTCGGCGTCGGTATCAACCTGCCGATCCGCACCGTGCTGTTCAATGCGCTGACCAAGTTCGACGGACGCCGCAGCCGGGTGATGCGCAGCCGCGAGTTCCACCAGATCGCCGGGCGCGCGGGCCGGGCCGGCTTCGACACCATCGGCTATGTGGTCGCCCAGGCGCCCGAGCACGAGGTCGAGAACGCGCGCATCGCGGCCAAGTTCGCGGGCGATCCGAAAAAGCTGCGCAGCGTGCGCCGCAAGAAGCCGCCCGAGGGCTTCGTCAATTACACCGAGGCCACCTACACCAAGCTGATCGAGTCCACTCCTGAAGAGTTGCACGCCCGGATGCGGATCACGCACGCCATGCTGCTCAACCTGTTGCAGCGCGACGAGGACACCGGCGCCGCGGTGGTCCGGCTCGTCGATTCGGCCACCCATGAGCGCAAGGTCCGCGGGGCGATGCTGCGCCGCGCCGCGCAGATCGGGCGCTCCCTGGTTCGGGCCGGCGTGGTCACCCGGCTGACCGAGCCGACTCCGGGCGGACGCCGGTACGCGCTCGCCGTGGACCTGCAGGACGACTTCGCCCTCAACCAGCCGCTCAGCGCCTTCGCCGTCAACGTGATCGAAACTCTCGACCCCGAGGCGCCCGACTATGCGCTCGATGTGGTCAGCGTCATCGAGGCGACGCTGGAGAACCCGATGACGCTGCTGCTCGCGCAGCAGTTCCGGGCACGCGGCGAGGCCGTCGCCGAGATGAAGGCCGACGGTCTCGACTACGACGAGCGGGTGGAGGCGCTGGACGAGATCACCTGGCCGCAGCCGCTGGCCGACCTTCTCGACGACGCCTGGACGGCCCAGTCGGCCACCCATCCGTGGCTGGTCGAGACGCCGGTCTCGCCGAAGGCGATCGTTCGCGATATGTACGCCCAGGGCATGACTTTCGGCGAATATGTGGCTCACTACAAGGTGCAACGCTCCGAGGGCCTGTTGCTGCGCTACCTGTCGGACGCCTGGCGGGCCCTGCGGCAGACGGTGCCGGAGGCGTCCCGCACCGAGGAACTCGCCGATCTGATCGCCTGGCTCGGCCAGGTGACCCGCATGGTCGACTCCTCGTTGCTCGACGAGTGGGAGAAGCTGGCCGGCCTCACCGGTGAGACCCCCACCGGCCACCTCGACGACGCGCCCCCGCCGCCGGCCCGTCCGGTCACCGGCAATGAGCGCGCCTTCCGCGTGCTGGTCCGCAACGCGCTGTGGCGCCGGGTCGAGCTGATGGCCGACGACGACGTGGACGCCCTCGCCTCGCTCGAATCGGGCCAGGTGGTGATGACCCGGGCGCGCTGGGACGAGGCGCTGGGGGAGTACTGGGACGAGCACGACGAGATCCTCACCGACGCCGACGCGCGCGGCCCCGGCCTGTTCTCGGTGACTGCCAAGGGCCGGATCTGGGAGGTGCGCCAGGGAATCGCCGATCCCGAAGGCAATCGTGACTGGGTGCTGGACGCCTTCGTCGACCTGGACGCCTGCGACGAGGCCGGCGAGCTGGTGCTGCGCACGATGTGGTTCGGACGTCTCGACTGACCGTGGAGCGGGACGCTTTTGCTCATGATTGGGTTGCCTAAGTCGTTTCGCTGACGAACGTCTGAGAGCGGGCATAGATTGACGAATGTCCGGGCCCCAGGCCTCGTGTCGACGACGATGGAGACGTCCCTATGTACACACCAGAGATCGCGCCGCTGGGCAGTCTGATGACGTCCGCGCTGGTCGCGCTCCTTCCCCTGGCGGTGATGTTCCTCACGCTCGGTGGCCTCAAGTGGAAGGCACACTGGGCGGGCCTCACCTCGCTGGCCACCGCCATGATCGTGGCGGTGGTGGCTTTCAAGATGCCGATCGGCATGACCGTGCTCAGCGCCACCCAGGGCGCCGTCTTCGGTCTGTTCCCGATCACCTGGATCGTGCTGACCGCCATCTGGCTCTACCAGGTGACCGTGGTCAGCGGCCGGTTCGAGGATCTGCGGGCCACCTTCGGCCTGATCTCCGACGACCCGCGCGTGCTCGCCATCCTGATCGCCTTCTGCTTCGGCGGCCTGATGGAGGCGCTCGCCGGATTCGGCGCCCCGGTCGCCATCACCGGCGTCATGCTGATGTCGGTCGGTTTCTCGGCGTTCCGCGCCGCGATGGTGGTGTTGCTGGCCAACACCGCGCCGGTTGCCTTCGGTGCCGTCGCCATCCCGATCATCACCGCCGGCAACCTGACCGGCATCGACTACCACCACATCGGCGCCTACGTCGGCCATCAGTCGCCGGTGCTGGCCTTCTTCGTCCCGATGCTGCTGGTGCTGCTGGCCGACGGCAAGCGCGGCCTGAAGCAGACCTGGCCGGTCGGCCTGGTCATCGGCGCCTCGTTCGCGGTCGCGCAGTGGATCTCGGCGACCTACATCTCGGTCGAGCTGACCGACGTGATCGCCTCGCTCGTCGCGCTCGCCGCGGGCGTCATCTTCATGCGGTTCTGGACGCCGCAGGGTGGCGAGGCCGCGCTGGAGCGGATGGCTGCCGAGCGGACGAAGGAGAACCTCACCCCGGTCGAGACCGCTCACGCGCCGGCCGGCGCGCTCACCGGCGGCCGGATCGCCATGGCCCTGTTCCCCTACCTGCTGGTCATCGTCGTGTTCGTGATCGCCAAGCTGGTGGCACCGGTGCAGGCGTTCCTGGCCAGCACCGACGTGAAGATCCAGTGGCCGGGCCTGTACGGGCAGCTGATGACGGTCGACGGCAAGGTCAGCGGCACCGCGGTCTATACGTTCTCCTGGCTGTCGGGCCCCGGCACGCTGCTGCTGATCACCGGCTTCATCGTCGCCCTGGTCTACCGGGTGTCGTTCGCCGACATGGCCAAGGAGCTGTGGAACACCGCCTACAAGATGCGCTTCTCGGCGCTGACCATCGCCTCGGTGCTAGCGCTGGCCTACGTGATGAACTTCTCCGGCCAGACCATCAATATCGGCTATTGGATCGCCGGCGTCGGCGCGGCCTACGCGTTCTTCGCTCCGATCCTGGGCTGGGTGGGCACGGCGGTCACCGGTTCGGACACCTCCGCCAACGCGCTGTTCGCGACGCTGCAGCAGGCCACCGGCAACCAGATCGGCGTCGATCCGGCCCTGCTGGTCGCGGCCAACACCACCGGTGGCGTGGTCGGCAAGATGATCAGCCCGCAGAACCTGGCCATTGCGGCGTCCGCCGTCGGCCTGCTCGGTTCGGAGTCGGCCATCTTCCGCAAGGTGATCTGGTGGAGCCTCGGCATGCTGTTCGTGCTGTGCCTGCTGATCGGCCTGCAGTCGACGCCGGTGCTCAGCTGGATGCTGCCGCACTACCCGTCCTGAGCATCGCCGCCCGTCACGAGACAAAGGAGCACCACCCATGGCACCCGGAACCGGGAAGCGAGTGGCCCTGTTCGCCACCTGCATCAGCGACACCATGTACCCCGGCACTCCCAAGGCGGTCGTCACCGTCTTGGAGCGGTTGGGTTGTACCGTCGAGTTCCCCACCGAGCAGAGTTGCTGCGGTCAGATGCTGACCAACACGGGCTACTTCAAGCAGGCGGTCCCGACGGTGAAGAACTTCGTCCGCGCATTCGAGGACTACGACTACGTCGTGGGGCCGTCCGGCTCCTGTGTCGGCGCGGTGCGGCACCAGCACCCGATGCTGGCGCGCCACGCCGGCGACGAGGGCCTGGCGAAGGCGTCCGAGCAGGTGATCACCCGCACCTACGACTTCAGCGAGTTCCTGATCGACGTGCTCGGCGTCACCGATGTGGGGGCCTACTTCCCGCACCGGGTCACCTACCATCCGACCTGCCATTCGGTGCGGGTGGCGAAGGTGGGCGACCGGCCGATGCGGCTGCTGGAGGCGGTCAACGGCATCGACGTGGTGCCGCTGCCGTCGTCCGATCAGTGTTGCGGCTTCGGTGGCACCTTCTCGGTGAAGAACCCCGACGTGTCCGTGGCGATGGGCGCCGACAAGGCGCACCACGTCATGGAGACCGGTGCGGAGTATCTGGTCACCGGTGATAACGCCTGCCTGATGCACATCGGCGGGCTGCTGCACCGCATGAACGCGGGCGTCCGCACCATCCATCTGGCCGAGATCCTGGCCCACACCGACGAGGGGGCAGCCGCATGACCGCCACCGTTCCCCGCCTCACCCCGGCACCGCCTCCGGGCACCTTCCTGGGCATGCCGGCCTTCCCGAAGGCGGCCAAGCAGGCGCTGGAGAACCAGCAGCTGCGCAAGAATCTGCGTCACGTCACCACCACCATCCGCAACAAGCGGGCCACGCGGGCCTCCGAAGTCGCGAACTGGGAGGACCTGCGCACCGCCGGCGAGCAGATCAAGAACAGGGTCGGACGCCATCTCGACCACTATCTGCTGCAGGCCGAAGAGGCGATGACCAAGGCCGGCATCACCGTGCATTGGGCGCGGGACGCCGAGGAGGCCAACCGGATCGTCGTGGAGATCGCCAAGGCCAAGCAGACCAAGGAGATCGTCAAGATCAAGTCGATGGTCACCCAGGAAATCGACATGAATGAGGCGCTCGAAGAGGCGGGCATCGCGGCCTGGGAGACCGACCTGGCCGAGCTGATCGTCCAGTTGGGTCATGACCGCCCCAGCCACATCCTGGTGCCGGCCATCCACCGCAACCGCTCCGAGGTGCGAGAGATCTTCCGCGAAGAGATGGGCCAATGGGGTGCGCCGCCACCGGAGAACCTCAGCGACGACCCGCCGGTGCTGGCCGGTGCCGCGCGCGGCCACCTGCGAGAGAAGTTCCTGCGCGCCAAGGTGGCCGTCTCGGGCGGTAACTTCATCGTCGCCGAGACCGGGTCGCTGGTCATCGTGGAATCCGAGGGCAACGGCCGGATGTGCCTGACCCTGCCCGAGACGCTGATCTCGATCGTCGGCATCGAGAAGCTGGTGCCCACCTTCGAGGATCTCGAGGTGTTCCTGCGCCTGCTGCCGCGCAGTTCGACCGCGGAGCGGATGAACCCGTACACCTCGATCTGGACCGGCGTCACCCCGGGCGACGGCCCCCAGGATCTGCACGTCGTCCTGCTCGACAACGGCCGCACCAACGTGCTCGCCGATCCGGTCGGGCGCGAGGCGCTGCGCTGCATCCGCTGCTCGGCCTGCATGAACGTCTGCCCGGTCTACGAGCGGGTCGGCGGGCACGCCTACGGGTCGGTGTATCCGGGCCCGATCGGCGCGATCCTGACCCCGATGCTGCGCGGCATGGACAGCGACGTGGACAAGTCGTTGCCGTTCGCCTCGACGCTGTGCGGCGCCTGCAACGACGTCTGCCCGGTGAAGATCCCGATCGCCGACATCCTGGTGCATCTGCGCAACAAGGTGGTGCAGAAGAAGACGGCCAAGCACCCGACCATCGAGAGCGCGATCTTCGGCGGCGTCGGCTGGGTGATGGCGAAGGGTTCGCATCTGGCGATGGCCGAGAGCGCGGCCGGCGTGGTCGGCAAGATGATGAGCTCCAAGACCCACATCGGCCCGATCCCGCTGCCGCTCGCGATCGCCTGGACGCGGTCGCGCGACATTCCGGTGCCCCCCGCGCAGAGCTTCCGCGCCTGGTGGGCCGAGCGTGAGGAGAAGAGCAAGTGAGCGCGCGCGAAGAGATCCTGGCCCGTATCCGGGCGGCGACCACCGACGTCACCGAACCCGATCCGGTCAAGGACGTCCCCGTCGACTGGGCTTACGCGCAGCCGACCCCGCTGGAGGATGTGCTGGACACGTTCGAGGAGAACATCCTCGACTACCGGGCGCGGATCGTCCGCACGCCGGCGTCCGGAACCGCCCAGGCCATCGTGGCCGCCTTGGCCGAGGTGGGCGCGAACTCCGTCGTGGTGCCGGTGGGTGTGCAGGCGTCCTGGGTCGAGGCCGTCGAGGCGGCCGGCATGACCGTCGTCCGCGACGATCCGCCGCTGAGCCATGACGAGCTCAACCGGGTGGACGCCGTGCTGACCGGCTCGTGCGTGTCGATGGCCGAGACGGGCACCATCTGCCTCGACCACCGCGATGATCAGGGACGCCGCGCGCTCAGCCTGGTCCCGGACCGGCACGTATGCGTGGTCACCGCGGACTCGGTGGTCTCCGACGTCCCCGAGGCGGTGGCGCGGATGAAGCCGTCCATCCTGGACGGGCGCCCGTTGACCTGGATCAGCGGCGGCTCGGCGACCTCCGATATCGAGTTGCAGCGGGTCGAGGGCGTGCACGGCCCGCGGCAGTTGTTCGTGGTGCTGCAGGAGTGAGGCGTCGGGTCGCGGTGAGGGGTGCGGGCGGAGTGACCCCACCACACCCCGGCGCGGTACGTTGAGGGGCATGCCGCTCAGCCATGCCCAGGTCGTCGATGCCGCCCGCGCGATCCTGGTGGCCGACGGGCTGGAAGGCCTGAGCATGCGCAGGGTGGCGTCCGCGCTGGAGGTGCAGCCGGGCGCCCTCTACCATCACGTGCCTGACAAGCAAACCCTGCTCGCGGCGGTCGCCGACGCGATCCTGGCGGGGGTGGAGGAGCCGTTGGGGCGGTGGCGCCCGGCGGTGGAGGCGTGGGCGGCGAGCCTGCGCGCGGTGCTGCTGGCGCACCGGGATTCGGCCGAACTGGTCGCGACCGCGCGTGGTTTCCGGCTCAGCCGGCACGACACCACCCGGCATCCCGCGACGCTGCTGGCCGCGGCCGGGCTGCCGCCCGAGGCGGCGCGCGGGGCCGCGTCCGCTTTGCTGTACTTTGTGCTCGGCCACTGTGCCGAGGAGCAGGCCCGGCAGGACTGGGAGCGGTTCCATCCCGCCGCGCAAGGCCCGGACGCCGACGGCAGTTTCGCGCTCGGTGTCGGCCTGCTGCTGGACGGCGTGGCCGCCCGGGCCGACGATTTGGAATAACTATTCCTCTGGGCGTATAACTATGCCATGACGCTACGTATTGCGGTCGCCGGGTGTACGGGTTATGCGGGGGGCGAGGTTCTCCGCATCCTCGCCGGGCGCGACGACATCGAGATCGGTGCTCTCACGGCCAAGTCCTCCGCGGGCACGCGCCTGGGCGCTCACCACCAGCACCTCACCCCGCTGTTCGACCGCGTGGTGGCCGACACCACGCCGGAGAATCTGGCCGGGCACGACGTCGTGTTCCTCGGCCTGCCGCACGGGGCCTCGGCCGAGGTCGCCGAGCAACTCGGCGACGACACCCTGGTGATCGACGCGGGTGCGGACTTCCGGCTCGAATCGGCTGAGGACTGGGCGGCGTTCTACGGCACCGAGCACGCCGGCACCTGGCCCTATGGCCTGCCCGAGCTGCCCGGCCAGCGCGAGGTGCTCGCCGGTGCCACGCGCATCGCGGTGCCGGGCTGCTTCCCGACCACCGTCACCTTGGCGCTCGCCCCCGCCCTGACCGGCGGGCTGGTCGACGGCCACGACGTGGTCGTGGTGGCACCCACCGGCCCCTCGGGCGCGGGCAAGGCGCTCAAGCCGCACCTGCTCGGCGCCGAACTGATGGGGTCGGCGTCCGCCTACGGGGTCGGCGGCGTGCACCGGCACATCCCCGAGATGGCGCAGAACTTCCGCAAGCTGGGTGCGCCGGACCCGACCATCTCGTTCACGCCGATCCTGGTGCCGATGTCCCGCGGCATCCTCGCCACGGTCACCGCGCCGCTGCTCGCACCGGTCAGCACCGAGCAGGCCCGCGCCGTCTACGCGCAAGCCTGGGCCGAGGAGCCCTTCGTGCACCTGCTGCCGGAGGGGATGTGGCCGCAGACCCAGTCGATCCTCGGCTCGAATCACGTGCACGTGCAGGTGGCCGTCGACCGCGCCGCCAACCGGCTGATCGCCGTCGCCGCGCTCGACAACCTCACCAAGGGCACCGCCGGCGGTGCCGTCCAGTCCATGAACGTCGCCCTGGGTCTGCCCGAGACCCTCGGCCTGACCACGTTGGGAGTCGCACCGTGAGCGTCACCGCAGCCCAGGGATTCACCGCCGCCGGCGTGAAGGCCGGCATCAAGGCCAGTGGCAACCACGATCTGGCGCTGGTCCGCAACCTCGGCCCGTCCCCGGTGGCCGCCGGCGTGTTCACCTCGAACCGGTTCCAGGCCGCCCCGGTGCTGTGGTCGGTCGCCGCGCTCGCCGACCACAGCCTGGACGCCGTGGTGCTCAACTCGGGCGGGGCCAACGCCTGCACGGGCGCCGACGGTTTCGCGGACGCCCAGGCGACCGCGCAGGCGGTCGCGTCCGCCTTGCAGACCACGCCCGACCAGGTCGCGGTCTGCTCGACCGGACTGATCGGCGTCCGCCTGCCGATGGACGCCGTGACCAGCGGCATCGCCACCGCGGCCGCCACCCTGGCCGCCGATGGTGGTGACGACGCCGCGCTGGCGATCATGACCACCGACACCGTGCCCAAGAAGGCCGCCGTCACCTCCGAACAGGGCTGGACCGTCGGCGGCATGGCCAAGGGCGCGGGCATGCTCGCCCCGGCCCTGGCCACCATGCTCGTGGTGATCACCACCGACGCCGATCTGACCGCGAGCCAGGCGGACGCCGCCCTGCGTGAGGCCACCCGGCTCACCTTCGACCGCACCGACTCCGACGGCTGCATGTCCACCAACGACACCGTCATCCTGATGGCGAGCGGCGCCTCCGGGATCGAGCCGGATCCGGTCGCGTTCACCGAGGCGCTCACCGGCGTGTGCGCGTCGCTGGCCCGGCAGTTGCTCAGCGACGCCGAGGGCTCCAGCCACGACATCGCGGTCACCGTGGTGAATGCCGCCGGCGAGGACGACGCCCTCGAGGTGGCCCGCGCGGTGACCCGGTCGAACCTGTTCAAGTGCGCCATCTTCGGCAATGACCCCAACTGGGGCCGGGTGCTCGCCTCGGCGGGCACCACCGGCGCCGAGTTCGACCCCGACCAGGTCTCGGTGAGCTTCAACGGCGTCACCGTCTTCCGCCGCGGCGGCCTCGGCGAGGACCGCTCGCTGGTCGACCTCACCCCCCGCGAGGTGGCCGTCGAGATCGACCTGGCCGCCGGTGCGGCGTCCGCCACCGTGTGGACCAACGACCTGACCTACGACTATGTCAAAGAGAACGCGGAGTATTCCTCATGAGCCCCACCACCACCCGCACTGCGGCGACGCAGCACGCGGCGTACGCGAAGGCGAGCACGCTGATCGAGGCGTTGCCGTGGCTGACCAAGCACGCCGGCGCCACCATGGTGATCAAATACGGCGGCAACGCGATGACCAGCGAGGCGCTCAAGCAAGCCTTCGTCGAGGACGTCGTCTTCCTGCGCCGCTGCGGCATCCGCCCCGTCGTGGTGCACGGCGGCGGCCCGCAGATCAACAAGATGCTCGGCAAGCTCGGCATCGAGAGCGAGTTCAAGGGGGGCCTGCGGGTCACCACGCCCGAGGCGATGGACGTCGTCCGGATGGTGCTGGTCGGCCAGGTGGGCCGCGAGCTGGTCAACCTGCTGAACGCGCACGGACCGCTGGCGGTCGGCATGTCGGGTGAGGACGGTGGCCTGTTCACCGCGCAGCGCCGCGGCACCGTCGTCGACGGCGAGGACGTCGATCTCGGGCTGGTCGGCGAGGTGGTCGGGGTGAACACCGACGCGATCACCGACCTGATCGATGCCGGGCGCATTCCGGTGGTCGCCACGGTGGCTCCGGACGCCGCGGGTGCGATCCACAACGTGAACGCCGATACCGCCGCCGCCGCGCTGGCCTCCGCACTCGGAGCCGACCGGCTGATCGTGTTGACCGACGTCGAGGGCCTGTACGCGAACTGGCCGAGCACTGATGAGATCATCGCCTCGATCACCACCTCCGAATTGCGCGCGCTGCTGCCCAGCCTCGCCTCGGGGATGATCCCGAAGATGGAGGCCTGCCTGGCCGCGGTCGAGGACGGCGTCCCGCTGGCCACCATCGTGGACGGCCGCCAGCCGCACTCGATCCTGCTGGAGGTCTTCACCGACGAGGGCGTGGGCACCATGGTGGTCCCCGACGACGAGGTGGCCTCGTGACCGATCTCGTGACGGCGGCGTCCGCGGGCGTCCCGCAGGCCGCCTGGCTGGACCGCTACACCCAGGTGATGATGAACACCTTCGGGACGCCGGCGCGCGTCTTCGTGCGCGGCGAGGGCACCCAGATCTGGGACGCCGACGGGCACCAGTACACCGACTTCCTGTCCGGGCTCGCGGTGACCTCGCTGGGCCAGGCGCATCCGGCGGTGCTGGCGGCGATCACCGCCCAGCTGTCCACCCTCGGGCATGTGTCCAACTTCTTCGCCACGCCCGCCCAGGTGTCGCTGGCCGAGCGGCTGACCGGCTTCGTCACCGCGAACGCGCCGGGCACGCCGGCGAAGGTGTTCTTCACCAACTCCGGCACCGAGGCGAACGAGTGCGCCTTCAAGGCGACCCGGTTGACCGGCCGCACCCGCATCGTCGCCATGGAGGGCAGCTTCCACGGCCGGACGATGGGCGCCCTGGCGGTGACCTCGAACCCGAAGTACCGCGAGCCGTTCGCGCCACTGCCCGGCGAGGTCGTCTTCGTGCCCTACGGTGACGCGGACGCCCTGGCCGCGGCCGTCGACGAGACGGTGGCGGCGATCCTGATCGAGCCGATCCAGGGCGAGAACGGCATCGTCGACCCGGGGGATGAGTTCGTGCGGGCCGCCCGCCGGATCGCCTCCGCGCACGGCGCGCTGCTGTGGATCGACGAGGTGCAGACCGGCCTGGGCCGCTGCGGCGACTGGCTGTGCTCGGCGTCCTCGGGAGTGACCGCCGATCTGGTCACCTTCGCCAAGGGCCTCGGCAACGGCTTCCCGATCGGCGCCTGCGTGGCGACCGGACCGGCCGCCGGCCTGCTGCAACCCGGCAGCCACGGCAGCACCTACGCCGGCAACCCGGTCGCGGCCGCCGCCGGCCTGGCCGTCATCGGCGTGATCGAGCGCGACGGGCTGCTCGCCCGCGCCACCGCGATGGGCGAACGCCTGGCCGCCGGCATCGCCGCCCTGGACGCCCCCGGCATCGTCACCGTGCGCGGTCGCGGGCTGCTGCGCGGCATCGTGCTGCGCGACGAGATCGCTCCGGCGGTCGTCGCCGGCCTGTTGCAGGCCGGCTGGATCGCCAATGCGCCGCGGCCGTCGGTGGTCCGGGTGGCGCCGCCGCTGATCGTCTCCGAGGCCGAGATCGACGCCTTTGTGGCCGCGTTCGCCAAGGCGCTGGACGCCGCGACCGCGGAGGCGGGGTGAGCGAGCGTCCGGTGGGTGCCTCGAAGGCCGCGCGACAAGGGCGGATCGTCGATCTACTCACCCGGATGACGGTGCGCTCCCAGACCGAGCTGGCCGAACTGCTGGCCGGCGACGGGTTCGTGGTCAGCCAGGGCACCCTCTCGAAGGATCTGGTCGATGTCGGTGCCGTGCGGTTGCGCTCGGCCGGCGGCGAACTGATCTACGCGATCAGCGATGTCGAGGCCGCCGACCGGGGCCGCGCCCAGGCGAAGCTGATCCGGCTGGCGTCCGAGTTGCTGCTGTCGGCCGAAGCCTCGGCGAACCTGGTCGTCGCCAAGACACCGCCGGGCGCGGCGCAATTCCTGGCCTCGGCGATCGACAAGGCGGGGCTGGACGCCGTCCTCGGTACGATCGCCGGGGACGATTCGATTCTCATCGTCAGCCGCGACCCCGAAGGCGGGGCCGCGCTGGCGGAACACCTGCTCGCGATGAGCGCGGGCGAGAAGGAAGGTAGCGCATGAGCGAGGCAGGCGAAGGACGGCTCTGGGGCGGACGGTTCGCGGGCGGACCCGCGGACGCCATGTTCGCGCTGTCGAAGTCGACCCAGTTCGACTGGCGGCTCGCCCACCACGACATCAACGGCTCCCGCGCGCACGCCCGCGCGCTGCACCGCGCCGGGCTGCTCACCGACGGCGAACTCGACGGCATGCTCGCCGGCCTCGACCAGCTGGACGCCGATGTCGCCTCGGGCGCCTTCGTCGCCGCCCCCACCGACGAGGACGTGCACGGCTCGCTGGAGCGCGGACTGATCGAGCGGGTCGGCCCCGAACTGGGCGGACGCCTGCGCGCCGGCCGCTCCCGCAACGACCAGATCGCCACCTTGATCCGCGCCTACCTGCGCGAGGAACTGCGCCACATCGCCGCCGAGGTGCTCGGTGTGGTGGATGCGCTGCACGCGCAGGCGTCCGCACATCTCGGCGTGCCGATGCCCGGCCGCACCCACCTGCAGTCGGCCCAGCCGGTGCTGCTCAGCCATCACCTGCTCGCGCACGCCTGGCCGCTGCTGCGCGACGTGGACCGGATCCGTGATCTGGACGCCCGCCTGGCCCTGTCGCCGTACGGCTCGGCGGCGCTGGCCGGCACCTCGCTCGGCCTCGACCCGGAGTTCGTCGCCGCCGAACTGGGCTTCGCCGGCTCGGTGCCCAACTCGATCGACGGCACTGCCGCCCGCGACCTGGTCGCCGAGGCGACCTTCGTGCTGGCGATGATCGGGGTCGACCTGTCCCGGATCAGCGAGGAGGTCATCCTCTGGTCGACCGTCGAGTTCGGCTTCGCCACCCTCGATGACGCCTGGTCGACCGGATCCTCGATCATGCCGCAGAAGAAGAACCCCGACGTCGCCGAACTGGCCCGCGGTAAGGCCGGACGCCTGATCGGCAATCACGCCGGCCTGCTCGCCACTCTCAAGGGCCTGCCGCTGGCCTACAACCGCGACCTGCAAGAGGACAAGGAACCCGTCTTCGACGGCCTCGATCAGCTGCGCATCCTGCTGCCCGCGGTCGCCGGCATGATCGGCACGCTGCGCTTCCATCCCGAGCGGATGGCCGAGCGCGCCCCGCAGGGATTCTCGCTCGCCACCGACGTCGCCGACTGGCTGGTCAAGCAGCGGGTGCCGTTCGCGCAGGCGCACGAGGTGGCCGGCGCGGCGGTGCAGTACTGCGAGACCCGCGGCATCGAGCTCTACGACCTCACCGCGTCCGACCTGCCCGCCATCGACGCGCGGCTCGGCGAGGGCGTCCTGGCCGTGCTCTCGG
Source organism: Propioniciclava sp. (assembly GCF_047602245.1). Taxonomy (GTDB): domain Bacteria; phylum Actinomycetota; class Actinomycetes; order Propionibacteriales; family Propionibacteriaceae; genus Propioniciclava. Next base: position 401,219 of record NZ_JASGHT010000001.1, on the reverse strand, counting down.
TCGACGGCTCGATCAATGCCCGGGACGGACGCGGCGGCACCGCCCGCGCCCAGGTCGCGGTTCAGCTCGGCGAAGTCCGCGCCGCCACGGACGCCGCGGCGTCCTGGCTGGAGGGCTGACGGCGTTTCGCGCGTGACGCCGTCCGGTGCGGTGGGGCGATGCGCCGCACGATCACACCCGATGTGTCGCGGAGTGCGGCACTGCGGATAGGCTGACCGACCGTGAACGCTGTCATCGACGAACTGTCCTGGCGTGGCTTGATCGCGCACTCCACCGACCTGGATGCGCTGGGCGCGCATCTGGACGAGGGCCCGATCAGCGCGTATGTGGGCTTCGACCCGACGGCGCCCAGCATCCACATGGGCAACCTCGTGCAACTGATGGTGCACCGGGCGCTGCAGCGCGCCGGCCACCGGCCGATCCTGCTGGTGGGTGGATCGACCGGCCTGATCGGTGACCCGAAGCAGACCGCCGAGCGGGTGATGAACGACGTGGACGTCGTGCACGAATGGGTGATGCGCATCCGCGCCCAGGTCGGACGCCTCATCGACTTGGACGGCCCGCAGGCCGCGCGGCTGGTGAACAACTACGACTGGACCTCGGGGTTGTCGACCCTGGAGTTCCTGCGCGACGTCGGCAAGCACTTCTCGGTGAACCGGATGTTGGACCGCGAGGTGGTCAAGGCCCGCCTGGAGACCGGGATCAGCTACACCGAGTTCAGCTACGTGCTGCTGCAGTCGCTGGACTACCGGGAGCTGTACCGCAGCTACGGGTGCACCCTGCAGACCGGCGGATCGGACCAGTGGGGCAATATCACCGCCGGGGTGGAGCTGCTGCGCCGCTCCGACGGCGCCCGCGTGCACGCGCTGGCCACCCCGCTGCTCACCAAGGCCGACGGCACCAAGTTCGGCAAGACCGAGGCGGGCACCGTCTGGCTGGATCCGGAGATGACCTCGCCGTACGCCTTCCACCAGTACTTCCTGAACGCCGAGGACGCCATGGTGATGGCCTACCTCAAGGTGTTCAGCGAGCGCTCCCGCGAGGAGATCGAGGCGATCGAGGCCCAGCAGGCCGAGAAGCCGTTCCTGCGGGTGGCCCAGCGCGCCCTCGCCGACGACATCACCGACCTGGTGCACGGGGTGGCCGAACGCCGCTCGGCCGAGGCCGCCGCCGCCGCGCTGTTCGGGCGCAGTGCTCTGCCCGAGCTGGACGCGCACACCCTGGCCGCCGTGGGCAAGGAGTTGGGTGCCGGACGCCTCGAGGTAGGGGAGAGCTGGCCCTCGGTCGTCGACCTGCTGCTCGCCGGCGGCGTGGTGAAGAGCAAGGGCGAGGCGCGCCGGGCGATCGGCGAGGGCGGCGGCTACCTCAACAACGAGAAGGTCACCGACCCGGACGCCGTCCTCACCTCCGACGACCTGCTGGCCGGCCGCTGGGTGGTCGTGCGCCGCGGCCGCAAGACCGTCGGCGCGGTGGAGATCGTCCGCTGATCCGCTGCCCGCTGGCACCACGTTCGGACCGCCGTCACGCCTCGCGCGTGGCGGCGGTCCGGTGTATCTACCTCTGACAAGGCCGGACGCCTCCGTGAGGCCGACACCCTTCGGCCGATTTGCATCGCGTGAAACACCCGTGTAATCTTTACCAAGCGCTCGGGGGAGCGACGAAGAAGCCGAAAGGCAGCTTCGAAGATTCCCGAGAGCCGAAACTACCAACGACGTTCAACCCTAAGAACTAGGGTTAATCGCCATGGGGTTTCGGGGGTCAAAGCTTCGTGAGGGCCTTTCTAACCTTCTCGAAATGAGGCTCCAAGAGGCTGGAAACGCCGATTTGACTCGGCGAGAAAGACTCTCTAAAGTATTACGAGTGCCTTACCGAAGGGCGCGGGGGAAATAACCCGGGTTGTTCGGTTTGGTGGTGGAAGTTTGAGAACTCAACAGCGTGCTTAGGTCAATGCCAGTCGATCATGGTCAACCGATTTTGTTTGGTTGGTTGTGGTTGTATTTTTTGCACATGAATCATGTCATATTGGTTTGTGTGTCCTCGTTGCCAACACTTGTTGTTGGTTTCTTTTGAGTAGTTGAAATTTTTCAACCTTTTTATAAAGGGTTGGGTTTCTTACTTTTTTGTCGAGTTTTCGATGGAGAGTTTGATCCTGGCTCAGGACGAACGCTGGCGGCGTGCTTAACACATGCAAGTCGAACGGACCTCGGAGACTTCGGTTTTTGTGGTTAGTGGCGAACGGGTGAGTAACACGTGAGTAACCTGCCCCCCTCTTTGGGATAACTGCCGGAAACGGTGGCTAATACCGAATATTCACTTTATGGCGCATGCTGTGGGGTGGAAAGATTTTTTGGTGGGGGATGGGCTCGCGGCCTATCAGCTTGTTGGTGGGGTGATGGCCTACCAAGGCTTTGACGGGTAGCCGGCCTGAGAGGGCGACCGGCCACACTGGGACTGAGATACGGCCCAGACTCCTACGGGAGGCAGCAGTGGGGAATATTGCACAATGGGCGAAAGCCTGATGCAGCAACGCCGCGTGCGGGATGAAGGCCTTCGGGTTGTAAACCGCTTTCGCCAGGGGCGAATTTGGACGGTACCTGGAGAAGAAGCACCGGCTAACTACGTGCCAGCAGCCGCGGTGATACGTAGGGTGCGAGCGTTGTCCGGATTTATTGGGCGTAAAGGGCTCGTAGGTGGTTTGTTGCGTCGGAAGTGAAAACCTGCAGCTTAACTGTGGGCTTGCTTTCGATACGGGCAGACTTGAGGAAGGTAGGGGAGAACGGAATTCCTGGTGGAGCGGTGGAATGCGCAGATATCAGGAGGAACACCGGTGGCGAAGGCGGTTCTCTGGACCTTTCCTGACGCTGAGGAGCGAAAGCGTGGGGAGCAAACAGGCTTAGATACCCTGGTAGTCCACGCCGTAAACGGTGGGCACTAGGTGTGGGGGACATTCCACGTTCTCCGTGCCGTAGCTAACGCATTAAGTGCCCCGCCTGGGGAGTACGGCCGCAAGGCTAAAACTCAAAGGAATTGACGGGGGCCCGCACAAGCGGCGGAGCATGCGGATTAATTCGATGCAACGCGAAGAACCTTACCTGGGTTTGACATCTGCCGGAAGCATCCAGAGATGGGTGTGCCTTTTTGGCCGGTTGACAGGTGGTGCATGGCTGTCGTCAGCTCGTGTCGTGAGATGTTGGGTTAAGTCCCGCAACGAGCGCAACCCTCGTCCTATGTTGCCAGCACGTTATGGTGGGAACTCATGGGAGACTGCCGGGGTCAACTCGGAGGAAGGTGGGGATGACGTCAAGTCATCATGCCCCTTATGTCCAGGGCTTCACGCATGCTACAATGGCTGGTACAAAGGGTTGCGATCCCGTGAGGGTGAGCGAATCCCGTAAAGCCAGTCTCAGTTCGGATTGGGGTCTGCAACTCGACCCCATGAAGTCGGAGTCGCTAGTAATCGCAGATCAGCATTGCTGCGGTGAATACGTTCCCGGGCCTTGTACACACCGCCCGTCAAGTCATGAAAGTCGGTAACACCCGAAGCCGGTGGCCCAACCCTTGTGGAGGGAGCTGTCGAAGGTGGGATCGGTGATTAGGACTAAGTCGTAACAAGGTAGCCGTACCGGAAGGTGCGGCTGGATCACCTCCTTTCTAAGGAGCCCGTCATGTTCATCACGCTTTACTGGGCGTGGGGACTGTCCATCTAGCACAGCCGTTCGTGTTGTGGGGTGGCCGGGTTTACTTTTGTGGAAGCATTGATCGAGTCTCATGCACTCTTTAAGCATCATGTCTAGTACTACCAACCTTCCTTTTGGGGGTGTTGGTGTGGAACGGGTGGTGTAGTCGGGGTGTGTGGGGTGTGCACGTTGTTGGGTTCTGGAACTTCCACCCACACACTCTAGTGACAATCCCAGACTTTCGGGTTTGGGGTTGTTGTGTGTGAGGGTGTTGGTTCTGTTGAACGATGCTCGTCATTGCACCGGATGGTTTGTTTGGTGTGGTGGTGTGTGTTTGTTTGTTGTTTGAGAATTGTATAGTGGACGCGAGCATCTTTAAGTAGATTTTTGTTGTTGATCGTTTTGTTTGGTGACAAGCTACTAAGGGCGATCGGTGGATGCCTTGGCATCAAGAGCCGATGAAGGACGTTGTAACCTGCGATAAGCCACGGGGAGTTGGTAAACGAGCTTTGATCCGTGGATGTCCGAATAGGGAAACCTCGAAGTGACCGGAGTTATGTCCGGCGACCTCCACCTGAATATATAGGGTGGTTGGAGGGAACGTGGGGAAGTGAAACATCTCAGTACCCATAGGAAGAGAAAACAATTGTGATTCCGTGAGTAGTGGCGAGCGAAAGCGGAAGAGGCCAAACCTGGTGTGTGTGATAGCTGGCAGGCGTTGCATGCTGGGGGTTGTGGGACCAGCCTCACCATACTGCCTTGTGGTGAACGAGTGATAAAAACAATACGAAGCCGAACCGTTTGAATGGCGGACCAGAGTGCGTGATAGTCGTGTAGGTGTATGTGTTGTTCTCGTGGTTGGTATCCCAAGTAGCACGGAACCCCTGAAATTCTGTGTGAATCTGGCGGGACCACCCGTTAAGCCTAAATACTCCTTGATGACCGATAGCGGACAAGTACCGTGAGGGAAAGGTGAAAAGTACCCCGGGAGGGGAGTGAAATAGTACCTGAAACCGGTCGCCTACAATCCGTCGGAGCCTCTTTAATGGGGTGACGGCGTGCCTTTTGAAGAATGAGCCTGCGAGTTAGTGGTGTGTGGCGAGGTTAACCCGTGTGGGGGAGCCGTAGCGAAAGCGAGTCCGAATAGGGCGTTTGAGTCGCATGCTCTAGACCCGAAGCGAAGTGATCTATCCATGGCCAGGGTGAAGCGACGGTAAGACGTCGTGGAGGCCCGAACCCACTTGGGTTGAAAACCGAGGGGATGAGCTGTGGATAGGGGTGAAAGGCCAATCAAACTTCGTGATAGCTGGTTCTCCCCGAAATGCATTTAGGTGCAGCGTCGTCTGTTTCTTACCGGAGGTAGAGCACTGGATGGTCTAGGGGGCCCACAAGCTTACCGAAATCAGCCAAACTCCGAATGCCGGTAAGTGAGAGGACGGCAGTGAGACTGTGGGGGATAAGCTTCATAGTCGAGAGGGAAACAGCCCAGATCATCAGCTAAGGCCCCTAAGGGACTGCTAAGTGGAAAAGGATGTGGAGTTGCTGAGACAACCAGGAGGTTGGCTTGGAAGCAGCCACCCTTGAAAGAGTGCGTAATAGCTCACTGGTCAAGTGATTCTGCGCCGACAATGTAGCGGGGCTCAAGCAGTCCGCCGAAGCTGTGACATTCACACAAGAACCTGCGGTTTTCCGCCAGGTGTGTGGGTGGGTAGGGGAGCGTCGTGTGTCCGGTGAAGCGGCGGGGTGACCCAGCCGTGGAGGGCACACGAGTGAGAATGCAGGCATGAGTAGCGAATGACGGGTGAGAAACCCGTCCGCCGAATATCCAAGGGTTCCAGGGTCAAGCTAATCTGCCCTGGGTAAGTCGGGACCTAAGGCGAGGCCGACAGGCGTAGTCGATGGACAACCAGTTGATATTCTGGTACCGGCGAAACAACGCCCGTGCTGAGGCTGGTGATACTAAGCATGCAAGAGCATCCGTCGCATCCTTCGGGGTGTGTGGGTGTTTGAGTCTGTGACCTGAACTGGTAGTAGGCAAGCTGCGGAGGGACGCAGGAAGGTAGCCCATCCCACGCGATGGTTGTCGTGGGCTAAGAGCGTAGGCCGGCACGTTGGCAAATCCGCGTGCCATGCAGGCTGAGACTTGATGGCACTGCACCTTTGGGTGTGGTGTGGGTGATCCTATGCTGCCTAGAAAAGCTTCGTGAGCGAGTTGTGAGCCGCCCGTACCCTAAACCGACACTGGTGGATAGGTAGAGAATACCAAGGCGATCGAGAGAATCGTGGTGAAGGAACTCGGCAAAATACCCCCGTAACTTCGGGATAAGGGGGACCTGACCCGTGACAACCCTTGCGGTTGGTAGCGGTGATGGTCGCAGAGACCAGGCCCAAGCGACTGTTTACTAAAAACACAGGTCCGTGCCAAGTTGTAAGACGATGTATACGGACTGACTCCTGCCCGGTGCTGGAAGGTTAAGGGGAACCGTTAGCTGCAAGGCGAAGCGGTGAACTTAAGCCCCAGTAAACGGCGGTGGTAACTATAACCATCCTAAGGTAGCGAAATTCCTTGTCGGGTAAGTTCCGACCTGCACGAATGGAGTAACGATTTGGGCGCTGTCTCCACCACGAACTCGGCGAAATTGCATTACGAGTAAAGATGCTCGTTACGCGCAGCAGGACGGAAAGACCCCGGGACCTTTACTATAGTTTGGTATTGGTGATCGGTACGACTTGTGTAGGATAGGTGGGAGACTGTGAAGTCCGGACGCTAGTTCGGGTGGAGTCATCGTTGAAATACCACTCTGGTCGTTCTGGTTATCTAACCTAGGACCCTGATCGGGTTCAGGGACAGTGCCTGATGGGTAGTTTGACTGGGGCGGTCGCCTCCCAAAAGGTAACGGAGGCGCCCAAAGGTTCCCTCAGCCTGGTTGGCAATCAGGTGTTGAGTGTAAGTGCACAAGGGAGCTTGACTGTGAGACCGACAGGTCGAGCAGGGACGAAAGTCGGGACTAGTGATCTGACGGTGGCATGTGGAAGCGCCGTCACTCAACGGATAAAAGGTACCCCGGGGATAACAGGCTGATCTTGCCCGAGCGTCCATAGCGACGGCATGGTTTGGCACCTCGATGTCGGCTCGTCGCATCCTGGGGCTGGAGTCGGTCCCAAGGGTTGGGCTGTTCGCCCATTAAAGCGGCACGCGAGCTGGGTTTAGAACGTCGTGAGACAGTTCGGTCCCTATCCGCTGCGCGCGTTAGAGTCTTGAGAAGGGCTGTCCTTAGTACGAGAGGACCGGGACGGACTAACCTCTGGTGTGCCAGTTGTACCGCCAGGTGCACGGCTGGTTGGCTACGTTGGGAAATGATAACCGCTGAAAGCATCTAAGCGGGAAGCATGCTTCAAGATGAGGACTCTCACCACCATCGAGTGGGTAAGGCCCCCTACAGACCATGGGGTTGATAGGCCAGACGTGGAAGCACAGCAATGTGTGGAGCTGACTGGTACTAATAGGCCGAGGGCTTGTCACACCACCAACAATATGGTTGGCAACCCAAACTACTTTAAAGCTTCTGCTCGCGTCCACTATACGATATCCCAACCAACAAACAACGTTCGGTAATTCCCCCATGCTTGCGGGTGTGGGAAGACAACTCAAGATTGTTACGGTGGTCATAGCGTCAGGGAAACGCCCGGTCCCATCCCGAACCCGGAAGCTAAGCCTGACAGCGCCGATGGTACTGCACCCGCCAGGGTGTGGGAGAGTAGGACACCGCCGAACACACCCAACAGGGTGAAACAAAGGGGAGGAACTCGCAAGGTTCCTCCCCTTTTTCTATTTCTCCGAAGTGAGGTGTGGTCCCCTGGATCACCCCTGATTCGGCCGTCCGGGGGTATCGGAGATTTCCGCCGGTGGGGCAGACTCATGGCCGTGCGGACCTCCATGAACGTGCGCTACGCGCTCAACGACCTGCGCAAGGGCTGGGGCGTCAGTCTGGCGCTGGTCGTCACGCTGACGCTGTGCGCGTTCCTGATGGCCGCCGGTGCGATGGTGATGGAGAGGTCCGCAGGTGCGGTCGACCGGCTGTTCTCGCACGCCAAGCCGCCACACTTCCTGCAGATGCACACCGGCGAGTATGACCCCGCCGCCGTCGAGGCGTTCGCGAACGGCCGCGAGGAGATCGGTTCCTGGCTGATCGAAGAGATGATCGGCGTCGACAGCAGCGCGCTGGCGTGGGGGCGTCCGGCTACCGGCGAGACGGGCAGCATCGCCGACAGCCTGATCGACAATCTGTTCGTCACCCAGAACGATACTTTCGACTTCCTCCTCGACGAGGCCGATCGGACGCCGCGTCCGCAGCCGGGCGAGGTGTATGTTCCGGTCGCCTACCAGCAGCGCTTCGCGCTTCGGGCCGGGGACGAGCTGCGGATGACCACCGCGGAGGGCGTCCGTACCTGGACCATCGCCGGTTTCGTGCGGGACGCACAGATGGCGTCCTCGTTGTCGTCGGCGACCCGCTTCTTGATCGGGGAGGCGGACTTTGCCCACCTGGTACGCGACGGAGTCGGCGTCCCGGAGATCATCGTTGAGTTCCGGCTGCACGATCCCGCGGGAGCGGATGCGCTGCAGACGGCGTATACGGCGGATTCGGCACTGCCGCGCAATGGGCAGGCGGTGACCGACTCGATGATCCGGATGATCAATGCGATCAGCGGCGGTCTGGTCGCCTTCGCGCTGGTGTTCGTCGGCGTGCTGCTGATCGGGATCGCGCTGCTGTGTGTGCGGTTCGTGATCCGCGGGACGGTGCAGGACGAGGTCCGCGAGATCGGCGCGATGAAGGCGATCGGCCTTCCGCACTCCACGATCGCGGCGATGTATCTGGCCAAGTACGTGCTGCTCGCCCTGGCCGCCTGTCTGGCCGGAGGCCTCGCGGCCGCACCCGCGGCGCAGGCGCTGACCGCCGACGTGCGCCGCAGCTACGGCCAGGCGGTACTGGGACCGGCCACCGTGCTGGCTCCGGCGCTGGCGTTGGCGGTCATGTTCGCCCTGGTGATCGGCATCTGCCGCGGCGTCCTCAACGGCGTCGGTAGGATCGAGGTGGTGGGCGCGCTGGTGCACGGCACCACGCTGACCGAACGCGGCGCCGCACGTCAGGCCCGCCGGCGGGCCGGAGGGGCGCATCGTTCGGCGTTCGCATCGTTCCGCGGCGGCGACGTGAACCGCGTGCTGGCGCTCACCGACCTGCGTGCGGACGCGCGGCAGTGGGCGCTGATCACCCTGGTCTTCGGGCTGGCGGCGGTGCTGATGATCCTGCCCACCAACCTGCTGAGCACGCTGACCAGTCCCCGGTTCGTCACCTACCTGGGGGCCGCCGATAGCGACCTGCGCGTCGACCTGCAATTCGCCGACCAACTGGACGCCACCCGGGCCGCCCTGCTCACCACCCTCGAGCGCGACGACCGTGTCGCCAGCGCGCACGTCTACGGGCGCGAGATGCACGAGGCCGAGGGGCCGGAAGGATGGGAGACGCTACGGGTGGACGTCGGGGATCACGCCACCTCGGTCGAATTCCTGCACGGGCGGCGTCCGCTGGAGGGTGAGATCGCGCTGTCGGTGCTCAATGCGGAACGGTTCGGCGTCGGAGTGGGGGACACCCTCGCGGTGCGCGACGGCGCGGCGGTACGGACGCCGCTGGTGAGCGGCATCTACCAGGACGTGACCAGCGGTGGGCGCACCGCCAAGATGCAGGGCCAGGCCTCGACGGGGGCGTCCGGGTATGTGATCTATCTCGACCTCGCCGAGGGCGCCGATCCCGCCGCGGTGGCCGCCGAGTACGACGGCGGATTTCCGGGGGCCTCGTTCGTGCCGATGCGCGCCTACACCGCGCAGACGCTGTCCTACGTCACCGACGGGCTGATGCGCGCGGCGGTGCTGGCGTCCGTCTTCGCGCTCGGGGTGGCGCTGCTGATGTCGTACCTGTACCTGGATCTGCGCCGCGCGCGGGAACGGAGCCGGACGGCGATCCTCGCCGTGCTCGGCTTCAGTGGCAGCGAACTCGCCGCGCAGATCCGGCTCAAGACGCTGATCGCGGTCACGGTGGGGGTCACCCTCGGCGTCCTGGCCGCCGCGACCGCCGGCGAGGCCCTGGTGAGCGCGGCCCTGTCGGCGGCGGGGATCGGGATCACGCGGCTGAGCTTCCTCCCCAACCCCTGGCTGGTCTACCTGGCCTACCCGCTGCTGCTGCTCGGGGTGGGCGCGGTGAGCGCGGCCACGGTCGGGCGGAAGGTGCGCGGGGCCGATGTCAGCCGGTGGCTCAGCTGATGACCATCACGAAGGGAACACCGATGACCACGCCTGCCGACATCCTGGTGGTGAAGGGACTGGAGAAGACCTACTTCTCGACCGAGCCACCCACCACCGTGCTCCAGGGCATCGACCTCACCGTCGCCACCGGGGAGTTCCTGGTGGTGATGGGCGCCTCCGGCTCGGGCAAGTCGACGCTGCTGTACTGCATCAGCGGCATGGACCGGCCCACCGCCGGCCGGGTCGAACTCCAGGGCCGCGACCTGACCTCGCTGACGGACGCCCAGATGAGCCGGGCGCGGCTGACCACGATGGGGTTCATCTTCCAGCAGGCCCACTTCCTGGCGAACCTGAGCATTCGCGACAACATCCTGCTGCCCGCGCTGAAGGCGACGCCGAAGCAGGCCGGCGCGGTGACGGCTCGGGTGGACGGGTTGCTCGCCCGGTTCGGCATCGCTGCCGTCGCCGACCACGGCATCACCCAGGTATCGGGCGGGCAGCTGCAGCGGGCCTCGATCTGCCGGGCACTCGCCACCGAGCCGGCGATCCTGTTCGCCGACGAACCGACCGGCGCGCTCAACACCAGCGTGACCGCCGAGGTGATGGACGCGCTCACCGCGATCCACCGAGACAAGACCACCATCGTCATGGTCACCCACGACCCGGCTTGCGCCGCCCGCGCCGACCGGGTGGTCTACCTGCGCGACGGGGCGGTGGTGGACGCCCGCGCACTGGGCGCCTGGACCGAAGGCGAGGCCCGCGCGCGGGAGGACGAGGTGCTGGTCTGGCTGCGGGGCCTGGGCTTCTGAGCTCCGCGCTCGCCGGCCCCGGATCGCAACGCCGCGGCCACCGGATCGCCGCCGCGATGCGACGGCCGCACGGACTCCGAAAAGGCATGGACCACCCCTGAAGTCGACTCCCTAAATTTGGGGTATCCAGGGGTGCTTCAGGGGTCGGACAAGGTCTTTTAGTAAGGCCTGGCTAGCCTAATATTGAGGCATGCCTCCCTCCCCCCAGTTAATTGAACGCGGGCCCATGGTGCTGCTGACCGGCGCCGCCTCCGGCATCGGCCGGGCCACCGCGCTCCGGCTCGCCCGCGCGCAGGCGTCACTCGCGCTGCTGGATCGTGACGCCGACGGTCTGGCCCTGGTCGCCGACGAGGCGCGGGCCGCGGGGGCGTCCGCTGCGCTGCCGCTCACGGTCGATCTCACCTCGCCGGAGCAGATCGAGGACGCCTTCGCCACCGCCACCGATGCGCTGGGCCCGCTGGACGGGCTCGCCTGCGTGGCCGGAATCCTGGAACCCGGCGGGCTGGCCGACACCACCCTGGAATCCTGGCAGCGGCACTTCGACGTGAACACCACCGGCGTCCTGCTCTGCCTGCAATCCGCGCGCACCCGGCTCCGCGACGGCGCCGCGATCGTCGTGGTCAGCTCGAACGCCGCCCGGGTGCCGCGCCTGGGCATGCTCGCCTACAGCGCATCCAAGGCGGCCACCTCGGCGCTCGCCCGCGCCGCCGGCCTGGAGCTGGCCGCCCGCGGCGTCCGCTGCAACGTCGTCGAGCCCGGATCGACGGATACGCCGATGCTGCACGCGCTGTGGCCCGATGAGGAATCGGGCCTGTCGGGTACGCTCCACGGCGACCCCACAACCTACCGCGTGGGCATCCCGCTCGGACGCGTCGGGAAGCCCGAGGACGTCGCGGAGACGGTGGCCTTCCTGCTCTCGGACGCCGCCCGGCACGTCACCTTGCAACAGATCTACGTCGATGGAGGAGCCTCGCTGTGACCGAACTACTGGAGGATGCGCTGGCCCCGATCGTGGACGCCGAACTGGTCTTTTTCACCGGCGAGGAGAACATCGTCGCCGAACACGTGCTCGACACCTGGATGGCGCCGAGCAGCGGTCAGTGGGCCGACGCGGTCGTCGCCTCCCTGCACGCCGATCAGCGCGCCGTCGGCGTGCTGCCCTTCGCGCCGGATGGGGTGGCGGTGATGCACCGGATCGTCGGCTCGGGGCACTTCGCGACCCCGGCTGCGCGAGGCGTGCAGCATCGCCATGCCGTCACCGAACGGCCGACCGCCGGCGAATATGCCCGCGGCGTCAGTGACGCTCTCGCCCGGATCGCCCGCGGCGAGATCGACAAGGTGGTGCTCGGGCGCTGCCTCGACGTGGTGAGCGAGCCGCCGCTGCGCGCCGAAGAGCTGGTGGCGCGGCTGCTGCGCACCCGCCCGGGCCGCTACATCTTCAGTGTGCCGCTGTCGGACGACCTGATCTCGGGGCCGGTGCTCGTCGGCGGCAGCCCCGAACTGCTAGTCCGGCGCCGGGGCGCGGCGGTGAGCAGTCTGCCGCTGGCCGGGTCGGTGCCCCGCTCGGAGGATCCTGCCGAGGACGCCCGCCGCGCGGAGGCGCTGCTGGATTCGAGCAAGGATCTCGACGAGCACGCCTATGTCGTCGACGAGATCGTGGCCGCATTGCGCCCGGTCGCGCGGGAACTGCGCGCCGACGCCCGGCCACGCCTGCTCGGCACCGACACGCTGTGGCACCTGGCCAGCTCGGTCGAGGCCCGGATCGATCCCGGGAGCGGACCGAGCGCGCTGCACCTGGCGCAACTGCTGCACCCCACCCCCGCGGTCGGTGGCGTGCCGACCCGGGCGGCGCTGGACGTGATCGCCGAGATCGAAGGGCCTGACCTGCGCGGCCCGCTCGCGGGCGCGGTCGGCTGGGTGGACGGATCCGGTGACGGCGAGTTCGCGGTCGCGATCCGCTCCGGCGTCCTGCACGGTGCCCGCCTGCGCCTGTTCGCGGGCGCGGGCATCGTCGCAGGCTCCGAACCGGACGCCGAGGTGCGCGAGACCGGCGCCAAGCTGGCCACGATGGCGCGGGCGGTGGGACTGTGAGGAGCCCGCTGGCCGCCTTCCCGACCTGGCCCGAGGACGTCCGGCGCCATTACCGCGAACAGGGCTACTGGACCGAGGAGACCTTCCCCGCATTCCTGGCCGAACGCACCACCCGCTTCGCCGCCAATATCGCGGTCGCCGGCCGTGACGCCCACGGGCGCGAGACCCGGTGGAGCTACGCCGACCTGGCCCAGGCGTCCGAGCAGACCGCGGCCCGGCTCGCGGCGTCCGGTGTCGGGGCCGGCGACCGGGTGGTGGTGGCGCTGCCCAACATCACCGACTTCGTCGCGGTGGTGCTCGGATTGTTCCGGCTCGGCGCGCTGCCGATCTTCGCGCTGCCCACCCACCGCGAACTGGAACTGACCCAGTTCTGCACCATCGCCGACGCCGTCGCGATCGTGGTGGCCACCGATGATCTGCGCGCCCTGCACGCGGTCGTCGCCGAGCGGGTCGGCGAACAGGGGGTCGAACCGCCGGCGCTGATCGACGTGCGCAGCTGGGAAGCCGGCGACCTGCCAGCGGTGTCCGCGCCGGGCGTCCAGGCGGAGGATGTCGCGTTCCTGCAGCTGTCCGGCGGCACCACGGGGGTGGCCAAGCTGATCCCGCGCACGCACGCCGACTACCTCTATTCGGTGCGCGAGTCCGCGACCATCTGCGGGCTGAGCGAGGACACCGTGATGCTGGTGGTGCTGCCCGCGGCGCACAACTTCCCGATGAGCTCGCCCGGCATCCTCGGAGTCCTGCACGCCGGCGGACGGGTCGTGCTCGCGCCCGACCCCAGCCCGCGCACCGCCTTCGCGCTGATCGCCCGCGAACGGGTGACCACGGCCGCGCTGGTGCCGCCGCTCGCCCAGGCCTGGATCTCGGCGGCCCGGCGCCGCACCCCCGATCTGTCCTCGCTGCGCACCGTCCAGGTGGGTGGTGCCAAGCTCGCCGACTCCGTCGCCGCCGAGATCGAACCCGTGCTCGGCGCCCGGCTGCAGCAGGTGTTCGGCATGGCCGAAGGGCTGGTCAACTACACCCGCGACGATGATCCGGACGAGCTGGTGCTCACCACCCAGGGCACCCCGATCAGCCCCGACGACGAGATCCTGATCGTCGACGAGGACGACAACCCGGTGCCCGCCGGGCAGGAGGGCAGCCTGCTCACCCGCGGGCCGTACACGATCCGCGGCTACTACCGGCCCGGCGACCCGCACGGCGGGCCCAACCGGGACTCGTTCACCGCTGATGGTTTCTACCGCACCGGCGACCGGGTGCGGCAGCTGCCCAGCGGCCACCTGATCGTCACCGGCCGCGACAAGGACCAGATCAACCGGGCCGGGGAGAAGATCGCCACCGACGAGATCGAAGGCCTGGCGCTCGCCCATGCGGACGTCCTCGACGCGGTCGCGATCGGGCTTCCCGATCCCTACCTCGGCGAGAGCATCTGCCTGGTCGTCCGCGCCGAGCCGGGGCGTCCGCGTCCGGCCGACCTCACCGAGCGGATGGCCCAAGCCGGGCTGGCGTCCTACAAGATGCCGGACCGGGTCGAGTTCCTCGACGCCTTCCCCGAGACGCACGTCGGCAAGAACAGCCGGCGCGAACTGCGCCAGATGCTCGCCGCGCAACTCCTGCCCGCCCAGACCGCCGACCACCGCTGAGGACACCACCCATGCCGCTCCCCGCACTGATCGACTACGCCACCCCCACCCAGACTCCGGCGAACCGACTCGACTGGACGCTCGATCCTGCTCGCGCCGCCGTGCTGGTGCACGACCTGCAGCAGTACTTCGTGCGCCCGTTCGCGCCCGGCTGCCCCGCGCTGACCCGCGCGGTGGAATCCACCGCCGCGATCCTGCAGGCCGCCCGGGCCGCCGGGGTGCCGGTGTTCTACACCGCCCAGCACGGCGACCAGGATCCGGTCGAGCGCGGCCTGCAGCGCGAGGCCTGGGGCCCCGGGATGACCTCCGCCCCCGAAGACACCGCGATCCTCCCAGCTATCGCGCCGCGTGACGGCGAGGTCGTGCTCGACAAGCGCCGCTACAGCGCGTTCGCGAAGAGCGACTTCGGCGACCGGCTCGCCGCGCTCGGCCGCGACCAGCTGGTGATCGTCGGCGTCTACGCCCACATCGGGGTGCTGGCCACCGCTTACGATGCGTTCCAGCGTGAGGTGGCGCCGTTTGTGGTCGCCGACGGCATCGCCGACTTCGGCCTCGCCGATCACGAGCGCGCCCTCGCGCAGGTCGCCGACTGCTGCGGTGTGGTCACCGTCGCGGCCGAGGTGGTGGACGCGCTGGCGTCCCGCACCCCGGCGCCCGAGGCGTCCGGCACCGCGAGCGATGCGGGTGACGCGAGTGATGCGGGCGCGGAGAACCAGGCGGGTGGCGGGTGGGACGACGAACTGCGCGGCTCGCTGGAGGGCCTGCTTGCCGAGGACGCCGTCGCCGCGGCCTTCGCCGCCCCCGAGACCGACCTCTTCTCGCTCGGCCTGGACTCGATGCGCGCCTTCGAGATGCTCGACCGACTGCTGGATGCGGGCGCCGATATCGACTTCGGCGAGTTCACCCGCCGCCCGAACATCGCCTTCCTCCGTGAGCAGGGTACGGTGTCGGCGCGCTCATGAGCTGGCTTCCGCTGACCTCCGCGCAGCGCGGCCTGTACTTCGCGCACGAACTCGCGCCGGAGAATCCCTGCTACACCACGGCCGAGGTCGTCGAGATCACCGGCGCGATCGACGCCGCCCGGCTGGCCGCCGCGCACACCCAGGCCTACCGCGAATTCGAGCAGTTGCGCGCCGAGTTCCGCACCACGGCGTCCGGACCCGAACAACGGGTGGGCGAGGCGGTGCCGCGGCTGCGGTCGATCGAGGTGCCGGACGCCGGCGCGGCCGAGGCATGGATGCGGGCCGACCTGGCCCGGCCGATGAATCCCGCCGCCGGGGATGTGGTGCGGGCCGCGCTGCTCGCGCTGCCGGACGGCCGGACCTGGTGGTTCCATGCCGCCCACCACGTCGTGCTCGACGGCTACGGGGTGCAGCAGTTGCTGCGCCGGATCTGCGAACTGTACGACGGCGCCGCTGTGGCCGACGCCCCGGTCGGGCTCGCCGAAGTGGTCGCCGACGACCTGGCCCGGGCCGACGATGCCGGCGCCGCCGCGTTCTGGGAGGAACGCCTCGGCGCGATGACCGGTTCGGCCTCGCTGGCCGGGCGGATCGCGGCTCCGGCGGCGACGGCGATCAAGCGGAGCGTCGAACTCGACGCGGCGACCCAGAAGCTGCTGGTGAGCAGCGCGCGGGCGCAGCGGGCCGGATGGCCCGACCTGTTCGTGGCCGCCGTCGGCGGCTACATCGCCCGGATGGGCTCAGCGGCGTCGGTGCGCGTCGGCGTCCCGCTGATGAACCGGACCATCCCCGGCGTCGGCGCGCTGCCCTCGGCACACACCGTCTGCACCGCGATGAACGTGCTGCCCGTCACGGTGCCCGCCGACGGCACCGTCGCGGACGCGCTACGCGCCACCTTGGCCGAGCAGGCCGCGGTGCGCACCCATCCCTTCGAGCGGCAGGAACGGCTCGCCCGCCGGCTGGCCACCCTGACCGGCGGCCAGTTGTTCGGCGCCCAGGTCAATATCGTCCCCTTCGAGTTGGAGTTGCACCTCGGCGAGGCGGTCGGGGTCGTCCGTAACCTGACCGCGGGACCGGTCGAGGACATGACCATTTGCCTGCGCGGGACGCCGGGCCGCGGCCGCGTCGTCCGGCTGGAGATCGACGCCAACCCCGACCTGTACTCCGCCGACGAGATCGACCTGCATCTGGCGCGGCTCACGCACTGGCTGGGGGCCTATGCCGCCGAGCCTCAGGCGCGGATCGCCGACCTCGCGCTGCTTCCCGCCGAGGAACGCGAGCGGGTGCTGACCGGCTTCAACGACACCTTCGTCGAGCGGGAATCGGCCACGCTCGGGCAACGGTTCGCCGCCCAGGCGGCCCGGACGCCGGACGCCCCCGCGCTGGTGTTCCGGGGCGAGACCAGGACGTATGCGCAGTTGTCCGAGGCCGCGCACCGCCTGGCCGTGGGGCTGGTGGCCCGCGGGGTCGGGCCTGGCGACGTGGTGGGCGTGGCGCTGGAGCGGGGCTTCGCGCTCTACGAGGCGGTGCATGCGCTCGCCCTGCTGGGGGCGGTCTATCTACCGGTCGATCCCGATCTGCCGTCGGCCCGGGTCGAGGCGATGCTCGAGGACGCCCGTGCCGCGCTGGTCATCACCGCGTCCGATGATCTGGCCGCCGAGCGCGGTGAGGCGCCGGTTTTCGCCCAGCCCGATGCGCCCGCCTATCTGATCTTCACCTCGGGTTCGACGGGGCGGCCCAAGGGCGTCCTGGTCGGCCATCGCGCCATCGACAACCGGCTGGCCTGGATGCAGCACCACCTGCCGCTGCGCGCCGGCGACCGGGTGCTGCACAAGACGGCGATCTCGTTCGACGTGTCGGTGTGGGAGCTGTACTGGCCGCTGCAGGTGGGCGCCACCGTGGTGATCGCCGAGCCGGGCGCGCACCGCGATCCGCGCGCGATCGCCGACCTGGTGGTGACCGAGAACATCGACGTGCTCCACTTCGTGCCGTCGATGCTGCGCGCGCTGCTCGCCGATCCTCGCGCCCGGGAACGGGTGTCCGCGGGCCGGGTGCGACACGTGGTGACCAGCGGCGAGGCGCTGACCCCCGACCTGGTGGACGGTTCCGCGCGCTGGTTCGGGGTGGCGCCGACGAACCTGTACGGCCCCACCGAGGCCGCGGTCGACGTGACCTGCTGGGACTGCGCGGTGGGTGACGAGGTGGTCCCGATCGGGCGTCCGGTGTGGAACACCTCCTGCTATGTGCTCGATTCCGGCCTGGAGCCGGTGCCTATCGGGGCGACCGGTGAACTGTGGCTGGGCGGCGTCCAATTGGCCGATGGCTACGTCGGACGCCCCGACCTGACCGCCGAGCGGTTCGTGCGGACGCCGTACGGCCGGCTGTACCGCACCGGCGACCTGGCCGCCTGGCGGCCCGACGGAGCCTTGCGCTACCTCGGCCGCACCGACGACCAGGTGAAGGTGCGCGGCCAGCGCGTCGAGCTGGGCGAGATCGAAGCCTCGCTGGCCGGGGCGCCCGGCCTGGCCGGCGCAGCGGTCGGCGTGGTCGACGAGGCGCTGGTCTGCTGGTTCGCCATCGCCGAGGACGCCGATCCGGACGCCGTCGAGACCGCGCTGCGGGCGGCGGCCTCGGCCGCGCTGCCGGCGTCCTTCGTGCCTGCGCACTGGATTCCGGTCGCTGAGATTCCGCTGGGAACCAGCGGCAAGACCGACCGCCGCCGGCTCGCCGAGATCGCCCCGCCGCGTCGGGTCGCCGCCGGCGAGAGCGCCCCGCGCGACCTGTGCGAGCAGCGGCTGTGCGCGATCATCGCCGACGTGGTGGGGGCCGAGACCGTCGGCCCCGACGACGACTTCTTCGCCCTCGGCGGTGATTCGCTGCGGGTGCTGCGGCTGATCGCCGAGGCCGACAGCCACCTCGGATTGGAACTGACGCTGGCCGATGTGTTCGCCCACCCGACCGCCGCCGGGCTGGCCGCGCTCGCGGGCGACCGAGACCGTTCCGATCTGGCCGAGGTGCTGGTGTTGCGCCCGGTGGGCGAGCGGGTGCCGCTGGTGCTGCTGCCGCCCGCCGGTGGGCTGGGCTGGTGCTACGCCGGGCTGCTGTCGGCGCTGCCGCTGGACCAGGGCGTCCTCACCGTGCAGGCGCCCGGCATCGCCGAGGGCGCGCCCGAACCGGTCGCCGACCTCGAGGCGCTGGCCCGGCGCCAGCTCGCCGCGATCCGCCGCGAGATCGGGCGCCGCCCGTTCCACGTCGCGGGCTGGTCGCTCGGCGGCATGGCCGCGCACATGCTGGCCTGCTTGGGGAAACAGGACGGGCAGCAGGTGGGCCGGGTCATCCTGCTGGACGCCTACCCCTCCGACCAATGGCAGCACCTCACCGAGCCCGCCGAAGAGGAAGCGCTGATCGGCATCCTGCGGCTGGGCGGCGCCGAAAGCCTGCTGCCTGAGGGCGCGAGCGTCGACCGCGGCACCGTGGCGGACGCCTTGCGCCGCGGCGGTAGCGCGCTGGCCGCCCTTCCCGCTCCGGTGCTGGACGGCTGCATCGCCAGCGTGATCGAGGCGAGCCGGATCGTGCGCACCTCGCAGCACCGACGGCTCGACGGCGATGTGGACGTGGTCATCGCGACGGCACCGCGTCCGGAACATTGGCTGGACGCGGACGGCTGGCGGCGCCACGTCGGCGGAACGGTGCGCGTGCACCCGGTCGACTCCACCCACGGCGACCTGGTGCGCCGCCCGGTGGCCGACCAGGTGGGCGCGATCCTCGCTACCCTGCTGGGGTGAACATGACGGACGCCGCCGCGCCGGCGGTCGTCCGGTTCGAGACGGTGACCGGCGACGAGGACGCCGGACTGCTGACCGCTGCCGAGCGTCAGCGGCGAGATCTGTTGCGGTTCGCGGCCGACCGGGAGGCGTTCGTGGCCGCGCACGTCCTGGTGCGGCGGTGCGCCGGCGCGTTACTCGGCTGCGATCCTGCCGAGATTGAGATCGTGCAGCGCTGCGCTGAGTGCGGAGGGCCGCATGGGCGTCCGTCGGTGCTGGGGTCGCCCGGGGTGTACGTGTCGCTCAGCCACACCCGGGGGTGGGTCGCGGCGTGTGCGGCGTTCGTGCCGTGTGGGATCGATGTCGAGGTCATCCGGCCGGTCGCGCCGATCGCGTCCGTGCTGACGGGCTATGAGCGCGCGTGGATGGCGGCGCAACCTGATGCCCAGGCGACGTTCCTGCGGCTGTGGGTGCGCAAAGAAGCCCTGGTCAAGGCCGGATTCGGCACGCTCGACCACCTGGCCGGACTGGACGCGTTGCGGCCCCCTGGGCAGGTCAGTGACTGGTCCGGTGGTGATGCTGTCGGTGCTTGCGCCGTAGCGAGATTGAGTGGGAACTGACCAAAGGCTAACTGTGAAACCAGGTTCGGAGTGCCTAGCCTGAAGGGGGAGGAGAACCGCGAGCAGGAGGCGAGATGACCGTGACGCAGAGGCGGTCCGTTGAGGACGACACTGCGGCATGGACAGCATTCTTGGTGCGTTCGGGCATCGTCGCGGGGGGCGGCGTTGCTCTGGTGGTGGCACTCAAGATGCCGGTATGGCCTGTGACCGCCGGCGTGCTGGGCCTCCTGTTCCTGGTTCTCCTCGTAGGCTTTCTAGAGAAGAAGCACCCCCGGCGACGCGCGCTGAAGTCGGTCGTCGTCGTCCTGGGGGTGCTGGTGACGCTGATGCTCGTGGCGCTCCTGCACGGAACCCTCGGCGCGGCGCACTTCGTCATCGGCGGCGTCGCCGCCGCGACCATGCTGCTCCCGTCACGCATCCAGGTGTAGCGCGTCGCTACGCACTGAGCGGGGCCCCGTCCCGGCGAAGGTCAGAGCCTCGGGGGAGACGTGAGAACAATCGGGTTGGACTACCGCCCCGGTCCTTCTCATGTCTTCGCTGGCTACGAGCTCTGGTTCGGCGTGACTGGGATCAAGCGTCTGGCTCCACGTCGCGGTTGATCAAGATCCTCCAGTTGCTGTCCACCGGACCAGTTGCTGGCGTGTGAGGCTCGAGGTGGGAGACGGACGTGACAGCGTCGCGGACGACCTGGCGAAGCGGCCCGAGATCGTCACGGTCGGTGAACTGAGAGAGGAACCATCCGACTCGCCTGCCTGCGGCTGCGGGAAAGGATGGGGCGAGCCGGGCCAGGTCGTTGACGTCGAAGAGTTCATGCTCGGACAACTCGATGATCACGGTCGCGGCATTGTCGATACCGGCCGCCCTCATCAGGTCATCGGCGACATCGAGCATCGTCGCGGCGACACTTGATACGCGTGCCGACCCGTCACGGGTCGGGTGCGCGATCGTCGGGATGCTGGTGATGCCTCGCTGGGCGAAGACGAACCGCGTGCGTCCGACGACCCGGTCACGCATGTGGCGATCCACCGCGACCTGGAACACCTGTGGTGCCTGATGTGCAGCCCCGTAGATGGCGGCCGCGCTGAGCCAGCCGACGTAGTAGCCGATGCCTCGATGACGCATCATTGCGTCAATGATCTCGATCCCCGGTGGGGCGCCCCAGGTCCGGTATTCCGGCGGCACCGGCACCCACAAGCCGCGCGTTGGCTGCACCCATTCGCCACGTCGAGCTGGAGCGTTGAGCCGTTGCCGTACCTGGCTCGTGTCAACGCCCAGCAGTCTCGCGACCTCGTCACTGGTCAGCGACCCACGGCCATGAGCCAGTGCCCAGGTCGCCAACTCAGGCGCCCGCACTGGAGTTGTCAGCTGATCCATATTGACAATCGTCACAGATTGTGTGACGTTCTGCAATCTGCATTGAGAGTCTAGCTGTCGCAGCGAGCTCAAGATGGCCGAGCCGGCCTGCTGTCGGTGCGGAGGAGGAGCGGCAGCTCCAACCGCTAGCCCTCGGGTGGCTCCGGAGGCGTCTCGTGCTCGCGATACAGGTCCGCAAAGAAGTGCTCGATCTCGCCATCAGTTCGTCCCAGGGCACGAAGGTCGATGGTGGTGTTCTTGATCGCTCGTTGGAGGGGTTCGGTGAACACGCTCGGCCAACGGCGAGCCAGCGGGAGATAGAGAACGATCGCCTCCCGATCGGCGGCCACGGCGCCATCGTGGTCATCTACCTCACGCAGTTGAACACCGAGCGCGCCTAGCGAGTTGGCGAGGTCGGGGTTGAAGGTGTCGGGTCGTATGGCGGCGAGGTGGCGTCGGATTCGGACGGCTTTGTTGATGGCGGTGAGGGCTTCTTCGCGGTGCCCGAGATTGGCGAGCTGGACGGATTGGTTGTTGAGTGCCAGGGCGAGGTCGGGGTTGAAGGTGTCGGGTTGTGTGGTGGTGAGGTTGCGGTACAGATTGACGGCTTTGTTGATGGCGGTGAGGGCTTCTTCGCGGTGCCCGAGATTGGCCAGCCAGAGGGATTGGTTGTTGAGTGCCAGGGCGAGGTCGGGGTTGAAGGTGTCGGGTTGTGTGGTGGCGAGGTTGCGGTACAGATTGACGGCTTTGTTGATGGCGGTGAGGGCTTCTTCGCGGTGCCCGAGATTGGCGAGCTGGACGGATTGGTTGTTGAGTGCGCGGGCGAGGTCGGGGTTGAAGGTATCGGGTGGCGTGGTGGTGGCTTCGCGGTACAGATTGACGGCTTTGTTGATGGCGGTGAGGGCTTCTTCGCGGTGCCCGAGATTGGCCAGCCAGAGGGATTGGTTGT
This sequence comes from Propioniciclava sp., assembly GCF_047602245.1. Lineage (GTDB taxonomy): Bacteria > Actinomycetota > Actinomycetes > Propionibacteriales > Propionibacteriaceae > Propioniciclava. The sequence continues at coordinate 379,056 of NZ_JASGHT010000001.1, read as the reverse complement.
TGAGTGTCAGGGCGAGGTCGGCGTTGAAAGTATAGGGTCGTATGGTGGTGAGGTCGCGGTACAGATTGACGGCTTTGTTGATGGCGGTGAGGGCTTCTTCGCGGTGTCCGAGATTGGCCAGCCAAAGGGATTGGTTGTTGAGTGCCAGGGCGAGGTCGGGGTTGAAGGTGTCGGGTTGTGTGGTGGTGAGGTTGCGGTACAGATTGACGGCTTTGTTGATGGCGGTGAGGGCTTCTTCGCGGTGTCCGAGATTGGCCAGCCAGAGGGATTGGTTGTTGAGTGCCAGGGCGAGGTCGGGGTTGAAGGTATCGGGTTGTGTGGTGGCGAGGTGGCGTCGGATTCGAACGGCTTCGTTGATGGCGGTGAGGGCTTCCCCGCGTCTGCCTAACTGAGCGAGGGCCAGACTGTGATGGTCGAGCAGTCGGGCTCGTTCGACGTCTGAATCTGCCTGCTGAAGCAGGCGTGCGATAACGGCGGCATATGCCCCGGCGAACTTCACCGACGGGTAGGGGATCGCATTGAGGATCGAGTTCAGCACTTCGGGTGGTGCGGTGAGGGTCTCGATGACCTCGACCACCTGAGGCATCAGGCGTTCGAGGAACGTTTGGGCGGCTTCGCTGTCGGTGGAGGCCCGGCCGAGCACCGTGAGCGCATGCCGGGCTTGCTCGGCGTCCACATTGTCGAGGGATCGTTGCTGTAGCTCCGGCTTGCCGGTAAGGACCGAGATTACGAGATGCTCCGCGAGGCGGTCGGGCTGGACCGATCCGGCCCAGCGGTCGTCCGAAAGGTAGAGATCCTGGTACCACGCCAAATGCCTGGATGTTGTCAGTTCTTGGTGGGCCCGTCCGAAAGCGTCGCGGGCGTGTGATTCGGTGTCTGTGCCGAGGAGGCAGGCGACTGCCATCAGCTCGTCGGTCTGCCTTGTTGTCGGGCTGATCTGGTAGGTCGGCTGAGAACGTGTCCAGTAGGAGCGCTCGTGAGAGAGTAACTCCTCCATGACCGTGCGTAGGTCGACCGTCATTTTCTGCCCGAGAAGTTCAGCGTTGAGCACGCCGATGAGGGCGGCCGCGTGGAGGTCGAGGATTCGTGGGGCGGGGATACCTAAGACCGCAATCTCTGGTGGTCTCGTTTTGCCGAGTTGCTGGGCGAACCGTTCTGCGGCGCGTTGGATGATCTCCTGCGGAGTCGTCGTCTCATCGACCTTGTGCTCGAGTTCTGTGACCACCTCGGGACCTTCGAGCAGGGAACGGACACCTCCGTCGCATGAGCGGACGGCTTCATTCCACCACTCGCCCGCCGACCGTGCCAGAAGCAGGACCTTCGCGTTCTTGCCGTCTTGGTGGGCAGCGACATCGGTGATGAGTTTGCTCAAGCTCACTCGGGTTTCCGCGTAATCGATGATCACGAGCAGGCGTCCGGTGTGTTGGTCGCGGTAGCTGGTCAGGAGGCCGTCGAGGTTGAGGTCGCTGGGGTGTTTGGTCGTCCAGCCATCGGCTTGCGCCTGTCGCTCGAACTTCAGTGCGAGGCGGGTCTTTCCGACACCACCCGCGCCCCAGATCAGCCGGACGGGGTCGGCGGCCGTTGCGAGCCAGTCGCGTAGAGCCGCGAGTTCGCGCTGGCGTCCGATGAAGTCGACGACCTCGGAGCCAGCGGCGAGCAGTTGGCTGGGAGGCGGGGGAAGCGCTTCGGTGGGTTGCTTGCGGGCGATCTCCGCGCGGCGCTGCATGCGGTCGAGGAGGGTCGGAACGAACGCGCCGGCGACAGCCGACACGGCGATGACGATCCACGCTGCGGGGTGAGCTTGCAGTTGAGCGGCCAGGACGGCGAGGGTTCCGACCACCGTGACGCCGACAGGCCACAGCGCGGCGCGGAGCGGTCTGGGCACGGTGGTCAGCCTAGGACTTCAGGGACTTCAAGGTCTGGGAATGACCCTCCGACACCTCGGCGAGGTGGCCGAGGTACAGCTCGGCGCAGGCGAGGGCGTCCGTTAAGGCGCCGTGGGCGGGGTAGCGGGGGAGGCCGTAGCGGCGGCGGGCGTTCCACAAGCGCAACTCGCCGGCTTTGGCTTCGTCGTCGAAGCCTCGGTTGATCAGGCGGTCGTGCAGGACGAGGGTGTCGATCACCGGCACCACCAAGGGAGCGCCGTAGAGCTGTTCGCAGATCCGGGACAGAAAGCGGGTTTCGATCATCGCGAAATGCGCCAGCATGACCCGTCCCGCCAAGGCCGACAAGGCCTCGGCGACGGCGTCCGCTACCGGGACGCCTTGGGCGACCTGGTCGTCGGTGATGCCGTGGAAGACGGCCGACTGGCCGACCTCGGTGCCGGCGGCGAGAATGCGGTGTTTTGCGCCGGAGAAGACGATGGTCTCGCCGTCGACGGGAACGTAGCCGAGGCTCAGCACGGTGTCTTTGCGTGGGTCGAGGCCGGTGGTTTCGATGTCGATCGCCAGCAACCGCAACGCGGACGCGGGGGTTGAATCGGGCTGTACCGGCGTCCGGTAATACTCGGCCAAGGCGCCGCGCGCGGATGCGGCCGCCTTGGCGCGCTTGCGCTCGATCGAAGGCGAGAACAGTCCGAACATCACGAGGTCACATCGGTGCGGTGCACGTAGGCCAGCGCCTTCTGCATGGTGCGGATGATCGTGAAGGCGTCCTTCAAATGCCGGCGCTCGAACGAACTGAGCACCGCAGGCGGCACATAGTTGTCGGGCGTCTCGCCCTGCTTGAGTTGCCGTACCTGATGCCGGATGCGCACGTGGTTGATGAACTCGAACGCATCCGACAGATCGGCGGCATTCTCGGCCGACAGTGCTTTCACCTCGCCGGCGATCTTGAGCCGTTCCTGGGTCGAGAACGGTCCTTCGCCCTTGCTGAGCGCAAACAGCCGCGCCATCTGCACGATGGGAACAATGCCGCCGGCCTTCAGGTCGAGCATATTGGCGTGCTCGCCGGAATCCTCCAGCACGAAATCGCGGAAGAACCCCAAAGGAGGCTCGAAGCGTTGCGCCTGCTTGGCCAGATAGGCCAGGAAGCGGGTCGATCCGGGCGTCCGGGACAGGATCGCCGAATGCAGCGAATCGAACAGCGCGCGGTTGCCGTGCACCGGGCGCATATCGAAGAAGGTCTGCGCGTTCAGCAGCGCGTCCGGCTCGGGGGCATTCATCCAGGTGGTGAAGTACTGCCACCACTGCGTCCGGCGCACCCGCCACTGCGGGTTGGACGCCATCATGTCGCCGGGGCAACGCTCGTAGCCGCACGCCTCCAAGCCGTCCACCACCCGCTCGGCGAGCCGGCCGAACCATTCCAGCTGCTCGTCGGTGGCGTCGTCGGCAATGATGATCGCATTGTCCTGATCGGATTGCAGGCCCGCCTCGAAGCGGCCCTGCGAGCCGAGCGCCACCCAGCAGTACTGCGCGGGCGGGCGTCCGATCTCGGCCTCGGCCAACTCGATCAGCTTGCGGGTGATCGCATCGGTGATCGCGGTGATCACCCGGGAGATGTCGTCGGCGGTCGCATCCTGGATCACCGCCTGGGTCACCACGGTCGAGATCTGCCCGGACGCCTCGATCAGGCCCTCCAAGGTGTCCTGGCGGGCGATCCGGCCGACCAGATAGCTGGGGTTGGCCTGCTCCAGGCGCATCAGGTCACCGGAGGTGATCATGCCGAGCAGGCGTCCGTCCTCGAGCACGGGCAGGTGATGCCAGCGGTTCTGCGTCATCGCGACCAGCACCTCGAACGCGAGCGTGTCGGGGTGCACGCTGGTCGGGTTGCGGGTCATGATCGTCGACACCGGCCGCGTCGTCGGGAACCCGGTCGCGGTCACCTTCGAGCGCAGATCGCGGTCGGTGACGATGCCGATCATCGCGTCGTTCTCGGTGATCAGCAGCGCCGAGACGCCCTTCACCGTCATGTACTGCGCCGCCTGCTGGATCGTGGCGTCCGGCGCGATCGTGATCGGCTTCTTACGGATGATGTCGCGCACCCGCGTCCGCAGGATCGCCGAACCCGCCTCATCGACCCGGACGGCCTCGATCGCCGCCTTGATCCGGCCCGCCTGCTGCTGCAGGAAGTGCCGCGAGAACGGCTCGGAGGTCGCCATCAACTGCCGGAACACCGCCGAGGGCATCAGCAGCAGCAACGAATCCTCGTGCGCGGTCAGCGTGAACAGCGACGGACCGCCGGTCATCACCGACGACAAGCCGAACGAGTCGCCGATACCGGCCCGGTCGGTGAGCGCACCCTGGGCGTCCACGATGTCGACCGACCCCGAACGCAGGATGTAGAGGTATTCGTTGTGCGCGCCGACCTCGACGATCGTCGTGCCGCGGCGGTAGTAGCGGGCGACCAACTGCGCCGGAAGCTCGTTGAGCCGCGCCGGATCGAGCTGGTCGAACGGGTGATGCGCAGCGAGGAAGTCCCTGATCTCGACCAATTCGACGTCCATGAACGAATGCAACCCTGAACGGCGCGAAAACGCTAGTCGTGCTGCGCGGGATCGGGCGCCGGGGTGGGGCGTGGGACGTCCGCCGCATGTGACAAACATGTTCCAACCTGGCCGGACGGCCGGTTGTGCGGCGACGGCGTCCGGGTGCGCGACGTAGGGTGGAGGTCCGTGGGTACAGCGAAACGGACCAAGCACATCTTCGTCACCGGGGGCGTCGCCTCCTCTCTCGGGAAGGGCCTGACGGCCTCAAGCCTCGGCTCACTCCTGGTCGCGCGGGGCATGCGGGTGACCATGCAGAAGCTCGACCCCTACCTCAACGTCGACCCGGGAACGATGAACCCGTTCCAGCACGGCGAGGTGTTCGTCACCGAGGACGGCGCCGAGACCGACCTCGACATCGGCCACTACGAGCGCTTCCTCGACGTCAACCTGACCGCGGACGCCAACGTGACCACCGGCAAGGTGTACTCGACCGTCATCGCCAAGGAACGCCGCGGCGACTTCCTCGGCGACACCGTGCAGGTGATCCCGCACATCACCAACCAGATCCGCGACGACATGCTGGCGATGGCATCCAAGAAGACCGACATCGTCATTCACGAGATCGGCGGCACCGTCGGCGACATCGAGTCGCTGCCGTTCCTCGAAGCCGCCCGGCAGGTGCGCCGCGAAATCGGGCGCGACAACGTGTTCTTCCTGCACGTGTCGCTGGTGCCCTACATCGGGCCGTCCGGTGAGCTGAAGACCAAGCCCACCCAGCATTCGGTCGCGGCGCTGCGCCAGGTCGGCATCACGCCGGACGCGATCGTGGCCCGCTGCATCCGCGAGGTGCCCGACGGCATCAAGCGCAAGATCGCGATGATGTGCGACGTCGACGAAGAAGCCGTCGTGTCGTGCGCGGACGCCCCCAGCATCTACGACATTCCCAAGGTGCTGTTCGACCAAGGCCTGGACGCCTACGTGGTGCGCCGGCTTGGGGTGTCGTTCCGCGACGTGAACTGGAAGCGCTGGAACAACCTGCTCGAGCGCGTCCACCACCCCAAGGAAGAGGTCACCGTCGCCCTGGTCGGCAAATACGTCGACCTGCCGGACGCCTACCTGAGCGTCTCCGAGGCGCTGCGGGCGGGAGCCTTCGCGAACTGGGCCAAGGCGTCGGTGCGCTGGGTGCCCTCCGACGAATGCGCCACCCCCGAAGGTGCTGCGCACAACCTGGGTGATGTGGACGCCGTGCTGGTGCCGGGTGGCTTCGGCATTCGCGGCGTCGAGGGCAAACTCGGCGCGCTGCGCTACGCCCGCGAGAACGGGATCCCGACCCTGGGATTGTGCCTGGGCCTGCAATGCATGGTGATGGAGGTGGCCCGCAACCTGGCCGGCCTGGCCGGGGCGGCGTCCACCGAGTTCGACCCGCGCACCGAGCACCCGGTCATCTCGACGATGGCCGAGCAGGAGGCGTTCGTCGAGGGCGCCGGCGATCTGGGCGGCACCATGCGGCTGGGCGCCTACCCGGCCGAACTGGTTCCCGGATCGCTCGTCGCCGAGGCCTACGGCACCACCTCGGTCAGCGAACGGCACCGGCACCGCTACGAGGTCAACAACGCCTACCGCGACCGGATCGAGGCCGCCGGGCTGCACGTATCGGGCACCTCGCCCGACGGGAACCTGGTCGAGTTCGTCGAACTCGACCGCACCCTGCACCCCTTCTTCGTGGCCACCCAGGCGCATCCCGAACTGAAGTCGCGTCCCACCAAACCGCACCCGCTGTTCGTACAGTTGCTCGCGGCGGCCGTCGAACGGCGCCGCAGCCAGCGGCTGTTCACCGAAGAAGACCAGAGCTAGGAGCAGGATGCGCGGACTGAGGGTGCTGAGCGGCGACGAGGTCCGCGACGAGCCGCTGGACTGGCCCGTCCGCGCGCACACCCTGCTCGGCGGCGGGTTGGTCAGCGACTTCGTCCGCGACGACGTCGAAACCCCCGACGGCGCGCGGATGAAGCGCGATTACCTGCTGCATCCCGGTGCCGTCGGCGTGATCGCGCTCGACGACGCCGAGCGGGTCGTGGTGGTGCGGCAGTTCCGCCACCCGGTCGGGTACCGGCTGATCGAGCCGCCGGCCGGGTTGTTGGACGCCTCCGACGGCGACGGCTGGCTGGCGGCTGCCCAGCGTGAACTTGCCGAGGAGGTGCAGCTGGCGGCGTCTGATTGGCGGGTGCTGGTCGACTACATGACCTCGCCCGGCTGCCTGCAGGAGTCGCTGCGGGTCTACCTGGCCCGTGGACTCACCGACGCCGCCCGCCCCGACGGCTTCGTGGTCGAGCACGAGGAGGCCGACATGGAGGTCTGCCTGGTGCCGCTGGACGACCTGGTTGATGCCATCTACGCCGGACGGGTGCAGAACCCGACCATGGTCGTCGGTGCGCTGGCCGCGTACGCTGCGCTGCGCACTGGCCGGGTCGATGCGTTGCGGACGCCGGGCGATCCGTGGCCGGCCCGCGCGGTGAAAGCCGCCCGGGACGCGCAGATTCACGCCCTCGGCGGACAGACCCGGCCGCGCTGAGGCGTCCGTGGCTTCACTCGAGCGCGCGATCGGCGCCTACCTCGACCACCTCGTCGCCGAGGTCGGCGCCTCCCGGCACACCGTGTCGGGCTACCGGCGCGACCTCACCCGCTACGCAGCCTTTCTGGCGGGGTTGGGCGTCGCCGAGACGGACGCGGTGCGCGCCGAACACGTGTCGGCATTCGGTGCCTGGCTACGCGAAGGGGACGCCGAACGGCGCGGCCTGGCGGCGTCCAGCGTGGCCCGGGCTCTCGCCGCGGTGGGATCGTTCCATGCGTTCGCGGTGCGCGACGGTGAGGCCGTCCACAACCCCGCTGCGCACGTCGACCGTCCCAAACAGGGCCGGCGGTTACCCAAGGCGCTGTCGGTCGAGCAGGTGCAGGCGCTGCTCGACGTTCCTGACCGGACGACCGTCACAGGGCTGCGCGACGCCGCCCTGATCGAACTGCTCTACGGCACCGGCGCGCGCATCTCCGAGGTGTGCGATCTCGACGTCGACGACATCGCCGCCCAGCTCGACGACCCGGACGCCGGCCTGCGCCTGTTCGGCAAAGGCCGCAAGGAACGCCTCGTCCCGCTCGGCTCCTACGCCCGCGCCGCGGTGGGAGCCTGGCTGGTGCGGGGACGCCCGGTGCTGCAGGCCAAAGCCGTGCGGCCCGGCCCGGCGTTGCTGCTCAACGCACGCGGCGGACGCCTCAGCCGTGGGTCCGCGTTCAACGTGATCACCGATGCCGCCGAACGGGCTCGTCTCGGTGTTCCGGTGAGCCCGCACACCTTGCGGCATTCGTTCGCGACCCATCTGCTCGACGGCGGCGCGGACGTCCGCGTCGTGCAGGAACTCCTCGGCCACGCCTCGGTGACCACCACCCAGATCTACACCCTGGTCACCGCCGAACACCTCCGCGAGGTCTTCCTGACCGCACACCCCCGCGCGCGCTGAGTCAGGCCGGCCCCGTGGCCACGGCAAGCAATGTCTGTGTCGGCATGCGCGACTGGGGCGGGATGCCGGAAACGTCACACAAATCGTCTCCCAGGTCGCTTCGCGAGCTGATGTGGGTGACGTTTCCGGCACGAGGCATCGCCAACCCTCATGTAGTCGCCGTCAATGCAAAGTTGTGGTGCGTCTATTCGCCACGACTTTGCAGTGACGAGCGGGCGACGGCTGCAGGCCCAAGACCGGACGCCCGCCCTGCCGAGACCGATCGCCGCGCATTGGGTGAGAGCACCAGGAATAATATGAGAATCGTTATCATGTGAGATGTATGGTGGTGGCGCGTCTGGTGTGGGCGGGAGTTGTCCACTTTGGGGAGAGGGGGCCGAATGGGCGCAGGGATTGCCGATCGTGTCGTGCTGCGGTGCGCCACGTGGGATGCCATGCACCGCATCTACTTCCCTGACTACGACGAACGCTGGCAGTTGGTCATCGACCGGGTCAAGGAGGTTGTCCCTGGGGAAGGTCGCATCCTGGATCTTGGGTGCGGGCCGGGCACGCTGACCGGGCGGCTTGGGGATGCGCTTCCGGAGGCGTCCGTCCTCGGCGTCGACGCGCACCCGGCCTTGATCGCGATGGCGCGCGCGGGGCATCCCGGGGTCTCGTTCGTCGAGGCGTTCGTCGGGGCACCTGACGCCGAAGCGTCGCTAAAGCAACTGGGTCCGTTCGATGCGATCGTGTCGTCGGCGTTCGTACACTACTTCGACCCAGACGGCGTGGTCTCGCTACTTCGCGGATGCCGTGGCTTGCTGACCCCACACGGGGTGCTGGTGACAGCAGAGCAGTTCGTCTCCGGCGAGCCGAGTGTTGGCGACGGGAACTCGGAGTTACCCGACGTGAACCCCGTCGCGCGGCAGAAGCAGTTCACAGACGGCGTCTCTGCCGATGTCGAGGCTGACGACTCCCTTTCGCCCTGGACGCAGTGGTGGGCTGACACGAGCGCGGACGTCGAGATCGTGGCGCTCACCGGGCCGATCGAGGTGCCGCTGGGGTCTTCGCCGCTCCCGATGACGCTGTCGGACTTCGTCGAAGCGTTGGGTTCGGCGGGGTTCCGGCGCTGGGACGCCCTCTATGCGACAGGGAAGAGCGTCGTGGTCACGGCGAGCATCGCCTGAGTCAGCCTGCGCGAAGGGTCGGGATGCCGGAAACGTCACACAAATCGCCTCCCGGGGCGGCTCGCGGGCTGATGTGTGTGACGTTTCCGGCACCAGGCGTCGCGGACCACCATGTAGTTGCCGTCAATGCAAAGTCGTGGTGCGTCTAGTCGCCACGACTTTGCATTGACGAGCGGGTGGCGACGGGGACCCGGGACGCCTGCCTATGGCTGCTCGGATGAGGCCTCGGCGTCCCCTGGGCACGGTAGCGATCCACGCTGCCGAGCGACCACGGCGGACGCGGGCGCACCGCAGCGTAGCTATGTTCCCGGGAGTGTCATTTTGTCGGCAAAGACCGGCGTAGGATTCGGGGAAGACTGAATCGGAAGGACCCCAGCCGTGAGCCAGATCCCCGCGTTGTTCGAGGACCCCGCCGAGGCCGGCGACGAGCTCGGACCGACCGGGCGTCCGTGGCCGGATCTGCCTGAGCCGCGCGCTCCGCGCGAGGGGCCCAAGCAGGCGGTCGTCATCGCGATGACGAATCAGAAGGGTGGCGTCGGCAAGACGACGACCACGATCAATCTGGGGGCCGCACTTGCCGAAACCGGGCGCAAGGTGCTGCTGGTCGACTTCGATCCGCAGGGGTCGGCGTCGGTCGGGCTGGGCGTGAATCCGCACGTGATGGAGAAGTCGATCTACACGCTGCTGATGACCCGCGACCACGACATCAACGAGGTGATCGTCGCCACCAATGTCGACGGGCTCGATTTGCTGCCGGCGAACATTGACCTGTCGGCGGCCGAGGTGCAGTTGGTGTCGGAGGTGGCCCGCGAGCAGACGTTGCGCCGCGTGCTGAAGCCGGTCCGCGATCGCTACGACGTGATCATCATCGACTGTGCGCCCAGCCTCGGCCTGCTCACCGTGAACGCGCTGACCGCGGCCGATCAGGTGATGATTCCGCTCGAGTGCGAGTTTTTCGCGCTGCGCGGGGTGGCGTTGCTCACCGACACGATCGCGAAGGTCACCGACCGGCTCAATCCTGATCTGGAGGTGCTCGGCATCGTCGGCACCATGTACGACGGCCGCACGCTGCACAGCCGCGAGGTGCTGGAGCGGGTCGTCGAAGCGTTCGGTGACAAGGTGTTTCACACGGTGGTGAAGCGGACGGTGAAGTTCCCCGAGACCACGGTCGCCGGCGAGCCGATCACCACCTATGCGCCGTACAGCCCGGGGGCGGAGTCGTATCGCACCCTCGCCAAGGAGGTGCTCGCCCGATGCCCCGGCGCGTAGGACTGCCCGGCGCCTCTGAGCTGTTCCGTTCCACGGTCGACTCCCTCGAACTATTGCGCGAGGTCGAGGCGGCCCGGACGCCGGTATCCCCGGTCACACCGATCGCGCCCGAACCGGCCCCGGCAACCCCCACCGCGGCGGTCCCGAAGGTGGCGCACACCGGGCGCGTCCGGCACGACGAGAAGATCACCGTCTATGTCAGCTCCGAGGAGTTGCTCGCCTTGGAGCAACTCCGGTTGCAGTTGCGCGCCGAGCACAATCTTGCGGTCGATCGCGGCCGGATCGTGCGCGCGGCGATCGCATCCGCGCTCGCGTCGATCGCCGATGAGGGTGCGGACGCCGACGTCGTCCGCCGGCTGGCTGCGCGGTGAGCCAGCAGCCGGCGTTCACCGTCCGGCTCTCCAACTTCGAGGGGCCGTTCGACCTGCTGTTGCAGTTGATCACCCGCCACAAGCTCGACATCACCGAGATCGCGCTCAGTGCGGTCACCGACGAGTTCATCGCGCACATCCGCGCGATGGGCCCGGACGCCGACCTGGACCAGGCCAGTTCGTTCGTGGTGGTCGCCGCGACCCTGCTCGATCTCAAGGCGGCGCGGCTACTGCCTTCGGGTGAGGTCGAGGATCCCGAGGATCTTGCCCTGCTGGAGGCCCGCGATCTGCTCTTCGCCCGGCTGCTGCAATACCGCGCGTTCAAGGTGGTGTCCGGCCTGATCAATGCGCGAATGGACGCCGAGGCGCGCCGGTTCGCCCGCCCCGGCGGTCTCGAGGACGCCTTCGCGCGGCTGCTGCCCGAGGTCGAGATCCATGCCGACGGCGATCAGCTGGCCTGGCTGGCCGCCCGCGCGCTGCAGCCGAAACAGGAGCCATCGGTGTCGCTGGCGCACCTGCACGCCCCGCCGGTGAGCGTCCGCGAGCAGGCGGGCATCCTGGTCGACAAGCTGCGCCGCGCCGGCACGGCCACCTTCCGTGCCCTGGTGGCGGACGCCGGCCAGCGCCTGGTCGTGGTGGCCCGCTTCCTCGCCCTGCTCGAGCTGGCCCGCGAGCACGCGGTCGCCTTCGAGCAGCTGACCCCGCTGGGCGAGCTGACCATCCGCTGGACCGGCGGCGACGACGAGCGCGATGCGGCCGCCAGCGAGTTCGACGAGGAGAACGATCATGACCAGTCCTGACCCGACGCCCCCGGACACGGCGCTGACCGCGCCCCTGGAGGCGCTGCTGTTGATGGCCACCGAGCCGGTCAGCGCGAACGAACTCGCCCAGGCGGTCGGCGCGCCGGTCCCGGTGGTGGGGGAGGCGCTGGAAGCGCTCGCCCGCTTCTACGACGAAACCGGCCGCGGCTTCGAGTTGCGCGAGGTGGGCCAGGGCTGGCGGTTCTACACCCGCCCCGAACACCATGACGTGGTGGCGGCCTGGGTGCTGGAGGGCCAGCAGGCCCGCCTGTCGCAGGCCGCGCTGGAGACCTTGGCCGTGGTCGCCTACCTGCAGCCGATCTCCCGCTCCCGGGTGGGTGCCATCCGTGGCGTCAACGTGGACGGCGTGATGCGCACCCTGGCCACCCGCGGGCTGATCGAGGAGGCCGGCCACGCGGAGGACACCGGCGCCATGCAGTGGAAGACCACCGACTATTTCCTGCAACGGATGGGCTACACCACGCTCGACCAGCTGCCACCCATCGCGCCGCACCTGCCCGAGGCGTCCCTGCTGGAGGCCGAACTCGCGGGCCTGGCGCAACCACGAGAGGATGACCTCATGACGACCACCCCGACCATCCCGACGGCCCCCAAGGACCAGGTATGAACGACCGCCCCGCCGCGCACGACCCGAACAGCGAGGGCATCCGGCTGCAGAAGGTGCTCGCCCAGGCCGGCATCGCGTCCCGGCGTGCCGCCGAGATCATGATCGAGGAGGGACGCATCGAGGTGAACGGCAAGCTCGTCACCGAGCAGGGCCGGCGCGTCGACCCCGAGCGTGACGTGATCCGCATCGACGGCAGCCGGCTGCCCCCGCCGCGGCGGCACGTGTACGCGATGATGAACAAGCCCCGCGGCGTGGTGAGCACGATGGACGATCCCGAGGGGCGTCCGACCATCACCGACTACCTGGGCCGGTACACCCGCGAGCGGGTCTATCACGTCGGACGCCTCGACACCGACACCGAGGGCATGCTGCTGCTCACCAACGACGGCGACTTCGCCCAGGCGATGATGCACCCCCGCTATGAGCTGCCCAAGACGTACGTGGCCGAGGTCGAGGGGCATATCGACGCCGCCACCTTGAACCGGCTGCGCAAAGGCGTCCGGCTCGAGGACGGCTGGGTGAACCCCGAGCGGGTCAAGCTGGGCCCGCGCACCGAGAAGCGCAGCATGGTCACCATCGTGCTGCACGAGGGTCGCAACCGGATCGTCCGCCGGCTGTTCGCCGCGGTCGGGCATCCGGTGCGCAGCCTGTCGCGCGTGCAGATGGGCCCGGTCAAGATGGGCCAGCTGCGCGTCGGTGAGGTCCGCGACCTGACCCGCGACGAGCTCGGCGCACTGATGGACGCCGTGGGCTTGTGAGGCCCGCGGGCCCGGCAGTCGGTAGCATGGCCGGGTGCCGATGACCCCCCGCCTGTACCGCGCCGCGCTCGCCGCGGCCTCGGTTCTGCTCGCCACCACCCTCGCCGCCTGCGGCGGACCCGCGCCGACGCCCACCCCGACGCCGGACGCGTCCACCGCGCCGACCGCGAGCGCCGGACCGGACGCGAGCCCGACGCCCACCCCTGAGCCCGTGCCGGTGTCGAACTCGATCGATGGCATCACGGTGCAGGGTGCGCTGGGTTCGGTGCCGCAGGTGAGCATTCCGACCCCGTTCGCGATCGACGAGACCCGGACGCGGACGATCAGCGAGGGCAAGGGGGAGGGTGCGCTGGCCGAGGGCATCGTCGAGGTCAACTACGTCGGCATCAATGCGCGTACCGGCCAGACCTTCGACTCGTCGTGGGAGAAGGGCGAACCCGCCCTGATGTCGTTGCAGCAGGTCGTCCCCGGGTTCACCAAGGGCCTCACCGGCGCCAAGCCGGGCGAGCGCCGCCTCGTGGTGATGCCGGGCGTTGACGGCTACGACAGCAACGGCGGCAGGACCGAGGCCGGCATCGAGGTCGGTGACACGCTGGTGTTCGTGGTCGACATGGTGTCGGTGCAGACGGCCGCGCCGAGTGGTGTGGCTCAGCAGCCGAGTCTTCCGGTCACCGTCGGCGAAGCCGACGGCAAGCCGACCGTGACGATCCCGACCGGCGAGCAGCCGCCGTCGGAGCTGGTGATCGCGCCGCTGATCGTGGGCGAGCAGCGCAAGGTCGGCGAGAACGACATCGTGATCACCCACTTCCGGTCCTGGTCGTGGAACAGCGGTCAGCAGATCGAGGACAACTTCGGCGACCTGCGCACCGGCCCGATCGCCGACGCGCTCGACGGCTTCAAGCGGGCCGTCATCGGGCAGCCGATCGGCTCGCGGGTGCTGGTGATCGTGCCGCCGGCCTACGGCTACGAGCGCGCCAGCCAGAAGCCGGCCATCGCGGCCGGCGACACCGTCGTCTTCGTCATCGACATCCTGTACTCCTACCCTCAGAGCTGACGCCGGGCGTCGGTGCCCGGGGGTAGGGTGCCGTCATGAACCTGGAGAAGGTGGTCTTCGGCTTCTTCGTGCTCTTGGCGGCGACGCTGAACTTCGGGTACGTCACCGGCGACATCGGCAACCCCGAGCACCACAACGTCATCGAGCTGTATGCCGCGGTGGTGGTCAACATCATCGCGACGATCCTGAAATTCGGCGACCGCACCCAGATGGGCGCGATTCACCTGGCGACCAGCCTGGTCGCCACCATCCAGCTGATCGCGGCCGCGGTGACGTGGATCTGGTTCACCCAGGTCGATCCGGTCACGTTGGACGCCCACGCGATGTCGAGCGTGGTGTCGCTGGCCCTGGGGGCCTTGCTGGCGAACATCGTCTCGGTGGTGCTGATGGTCATCGAGACCGCCAACTTCCGCCGGCACTGATCGCCGCGAAACCCGCACAATGAGCCCTGAGAGCCACCAGAGGCGTCCGGCGTTGCGCCGCCGCGATGTGGAGGTGCCGCGGGTGGCGCCGTCCACCGATGCGCTGTTCCTGGTGTTGCGCCGGATGCGCGCGCCGCTGGTGGTGATCGTGGTCGTGTTCACCGTGTCGGTGGCCGGGCTGTGCCTGATCCCGGGCGTTGACGAGCAAGGGTTGCCGGCGCGGATGTCGGTGTTCGACGCGTTCTACTTCATGGCCTACACCGCCACCACGATCGGTTTCGGCGAGGTGCCCTACCCGCTGACCCGCGAACAGCGGATGTGGGTGATCGCCTGCATCTTCGCCTCGGTGATCGGCTGGGCGTACGCGATCGGCTCGCTGCTCGCCCTCGTCCAGGACCGGGCCTTTCGCGGTGCGATCGCCCGGCAGGCGTTCGTGCGCCGGGTGCGGCGGCTGCGGCGTCCGTTCCTGATTCTGGTCGGCTATGGGCAGATGGGCCGGGCGGTCGCCGAGACATTGGACGCCTTGGGCCGCAGTTGCGTGGTGGTCGCCTCCTCGCAGGAGTCGATCGATGCGCTCGCGGGAGCGCAACTGTCCAGCGACATCCCGGGGCTGGCCGGGGACGCCAGCGATCCGGGCATCCTGGGCCTGGCCGGCCTGGGCAGCCGGTATTGCACCGGCGTGCTGGCGTTGACCGACGATGATGCCGCGAATCTGTCGATCGTGATGGCGGTCACCCTGCTGCGCCCCGATGTGCAGGTGATCGCGCACGCGAACCGGGCCGAGACCGACAAGGCGATGCGCGAATTCGGCGCCGACTCGGTGGTGAACCCGTTCGAGCGCTACGGCAACTATCTGGTCACCCGGCTGCGGCGCCCCTCCACGCACCGCCTGGTCACCTGGCTGACCGCCGCACCCGGCGATCCGGTCGGCCCGGTCGCCGAACCCTGCCCGGACGGGCATTGGATCATCGCCGCCGACGACCATTTCGGCGAGGAGATCGCCGCCGACCTGGAGGACGCCGGGCTGCCCTGTTCGCGGGTGTGGCCGGTCGACGGCGCGCCGGACGTGAGTGGTGCGGCCGGTTTCATCGCCGCAGGGCTGGACGACGCCGAGAACCTGGCCATGGCCGGGCATGCCCGGCTGTCCAACCCGGACGCCTTCCTGGTGGTGCGGCAGAAGACCCGGCGCAACGACGCGCTGCTGCGCGCTTTCGAGCCCGATTCGGTCTTCGTCGCCGCCCATCTCAGCGTGCAGGAGGCGCTGGCCCGGGTGATCACGCCCGACTTCTGGGACTTCGTCCAGTACGCCTGGGACCTGTCCGACGCCGACGGCGCGGCCCTGCTGGACCGGATCGTCCGGGTGGTCGGCACCGAATCACCCGACTCGCGCCGGTTCGTGATCGGCGAGGCCGACACTCCCGCGGTCGCCCGCTGGCTGCGCACCCGCGAGGCGGCGCTCGGCGACCTGTTCCGCTACGCCGACGACCGCGACGGCTACATCCAGGCGCTGCCGGTGCTGCTGATCCGCGACGGCCAGCCGCGCTACATGCCCGAGTTCGCCAAGCCGGTCCGGCCCGGCGACGTCGTGGTTGCCGTCGGACGCCCGCGCGCCTTCCACACCATGGTGGACGCCCTGCACTACGATCACACCCTGGAATACCTGGTCACCGGCGCATCGGTGCCGGCCACCTGGGTGTGGCGGCTGCTCAGGCGCCGGGCCAGATCCAGGACTGAGGCCTGACCGACGGGTCGAACCGGTCCAGCAGTGTGGCGAGGGTGACCGGTTCGCCGGGGTCGCACAGCCCGAGCGAGGCGCCGATCACCGAACGGACGCCGTCGGCGTCCCAGCCCCGCGCGCGCAGGTCGGCCAGGGTGACCGCGCCGTCGCGTTTGGCGAGCCGCTGGCCGGCGGCATTGGTGACCAGACCGACATGCGCATACGACGGCTCACATCCGCCGAGGGCGCGGGCCAGCCAGGCCTGCCGCGGTGAGGAGGAGAGCAGGTCGTCGCCGCGCACCACTTGGGTGACGCCCTGGTCGAGGTCGTCGACGACGACCGCGAGATTGTAGGCGTAGGCGCCGTCGTTGCGGCGCACCACGAAGTCGTCCACCACGGCGGTCACCTCGCCGGCCCAGACGTCACGCACGGTCACCTCGGCGCCACCGGCGTCCACCCGGATCGCCGGTGGCCGGTGGACGCGGCGCTCGGCGCGCTGGGCGTGCGTCAACGTGCGGCAGGTTCCCGGGTAGGGGCGATAGCCGTCGCCGTGCGGCGCCGAGGACGCCTCGGCGATCTCGCGGCGGGTGCAATAGCAGGGGTAGGTGGGCAGCGCCTCCAGCGCGGCGGCGTACAGCGCGAGACGGGCCGACTGCCACACGACCGGGCCGTCGGCGTCCACCCCGATCGCGGCCAGGTCGGCCAGTTGGCGTGCGGCCACCTCGGGGGCGGCCTTGACCCGGGTGGCGTCCAGATCCTCGACGCGGATCAGGTGCGGCACGCCGGCGTGGCGGGCCATCAGCCAGGACACCAGCGCGGTGCGCAGGTTGCCGACGTGCAGGTCGGAGGTCGGACTCGGCGCGAAACGCCCCGCCATTGGTCCCTCCTATCCCGTCGTCGCGGCGTGCTGCACGGTAGCCTGAACGCCGTGTCAGCGCGCAAATCCGAGCGGATCATGAACCTCACGATCTGCCTGCTCATGGCGCGCCGCTTCGTCGAACGCGAGCAGCTGCGCGAACTCGTCGAAGGCTATCGCGGGCTGTCCGATTCCGCGTTCGAGCGCACCTTCGAACGCGACAAGGAAGAGTTGCGCGCGATGGGCGTGCCGGTGGAGACCGGCAGCAACTCGGTGTTGTTCCCCGACGAGATCGGCTACCGGATCCGGCGCCGCGACTTCGAACTGCCCGAGATCGACTTCGATCCCGCCGAGACCGCTGCCCTCGGCGTCGCCTCGACGGTGTGGGGCGATGCGAGCCGCGGCCGTGAGGCGGGCGCCGCGCTGGCCAAGCTGCGCGCCTCCGGCCTCGATCCGGACGCCGACCGGGTGGCCGGTTTCGCGCCCACCGTCGGCGCCCGCGAGCCCGCCTTCGACGTGCTGTGGGAGGCGGTGCTGCGCCCGTCCCGGGTGACGTTCCGCTATCGCGATCGCGACCGGGTGATCGAACCGTGGCGGATGGTGAACCGCAAGGGGGCCTGGTACCTGATCGGCCTCGACGTGAGTCGCGGCGAGGGGCGCTCGTTCAAGGTGTCCCGCATCGAATCGACGCCGGCCTTGGTCAAGGGCGAGGTGCGCCCGGCCGATCCCGAACTGGTCGCCGCCCAGGTCGCCTCGCTGCGGCCGCCGCGCGGCGCCGAGGCGATCGTCGCCGTCCGCGAGGGCACCGCACCCGACCTGGTCCGCTTCGCCCGGCCGGCCGACCGGGAGGCCCCCGAGGGGTTCGCGGCCTGGCGCGTCCGGCTGTTCTCGGATGCCGTCGGCCAGCTGGCCTGGTACGGCGCCGACGTGATCGTGCTCGACCCGCCCGAGTTGGCCGACGCGGTGCGGGCGCACCTGGAGGCGGTGGCAGCATGGGCATGACCTCGGCCAGCCAGGTGCCCCGGCTGCTCGCGCTGGTGCCCTACTTGCAGGCGCACCCGGACGCCGACGTGGCCTCGACCGCCGCGGTATTCGGCATCACCCCTCGTCAGCTCGTCGCCGACCTCAACGTGCTCTGGTATTGCGGGCTGCCCGGCGGCGGCCCCGGCGACCTGATCGAGGTCGACATGGACGCCCTCGAGAGCGGGCGAATCCGGCTCACCAATGCCGACTTCCTGGCCCGCCCGCTGCGTTTCACCCCCGAAGAGGCGATGAGTCTCATCGTGGCGTTGCGCGCCTGCGAAGAGATGGCGGACGCCTCGCTGGCGACGGCCGTCCGTTCGGCGCGCGCCAAACTGGAGGCCGCCTTCGGTGGGCTGGGCAGCGAACGGATCGACATCACCGTCGCCGCGGGCGCCGAGGCGGTGCGCGACGAACTGGTCGACGCGATCGCCGACGGCGTCGCCGTCCGGCTCACCTACCACGGCGCCGCCCGCGGTGTGGCGACGCACCCGTGGGTCGACCCCGTCCAGCTGGGCACCCGCGACGGCTACGGCTACCTCACCGCCTGGGCCCGCGAGAAGGACGCCTGGCGCACCTACCGGCTCGACCGGATCGTCGCCGTCGCGCCAACGCAGGACGCTGTCGGTGAGCACGGTGCTGTGCCCGCGCTGGCGTCCGGCTGGCTGGATGAGCGCCCGGATGCCGCCGAGGTGAGCCTCGATCTGCGCCCCGGCGGGCACTGGATCACCGAATACCTGCCCGTGGACGCCGTCGAGCGGCTGCCCGGTGACTTGGTCCGCGCCCGGCTGCGGGTCGCCGACCCGGCCTGGTTCCGGCGGATGCTGCTGCGGCTCGGCCCGGCGGTCGCCCGGATCGACCCGCCCGAGGCCGCGGCGTCCGCGGTGGATGCCGCCCGCGAGGCCCTCGAAGTCGCCCGGCTCGTCGGAGCCGATCCCGGCACCGAGGTGGAGTAAGGTCGGGGAGTGCTTTGGGTGTGGATCATCGTGGCGGCCGCCGTCGGCGGCCTGGTGATGCTCGCCTTCTTCGCTGTTTGGCTCTGGCGCAAGCTGCGCGCGCTCGGGACCGCCCTGGCCGACCTCGGCAGGCAACTGGAGGGCGCGCTCGCCCTGCTCGACATGGTCGAGTTAGAGCCCCGGCGTCCTGAGTCCGTACACTGACACACGCCCCCACACGAGGAGAAACACCATGCCGTTCAATATGCAGGGCTGGGAATGGGTCATCTTGATCATTCTCGGTCTCCTGATCTTCGGCGGATCCCGCCTGGCCGGAGCCGGCAAGAACGCCGGCCGTGCGCTGCGCGAATTCAAGGATGAGACCCGCCAGATCAAGGCGGACGAGGAGCGCGCCCAGCGCGAGGCCGAGCTGGCCCGCCGCGAGTCCGAGATCGCCGGTCTCGAGAACCGCCAGGCGGTCGAGGAAGTGGTGGAGGCAGAGGTCATCGAGCCCCAGCCCGAGAAGCGCGACCCGGCCTGACCGCCGCCGTGGCCCGCCTCAATCTTGGCTGGCTCAGACCCCCGAAGGTTCCCGCCGACGGGGTGATGTCGCTGGCCGACCATCTGCGCGAACTCCGCTACCGGCTGGTCTTCTCGCTCATCGCGATCACGGTGGGCGTGATCGTGTGCGCCTTCTTCTACTTCCCGTTGCTCGACTTCCTGGTGCAGCCGTATCTGACCGCGAAGGAGATTCTGGAAGGTACGCGTCCGCAGCTGGACCTGCAGGCCGCGCTGTCGGGTGTGGCCGCCCCCATCGTGCTGGCGCTGATGGTGGTCGCCGTGGGTGGATTGGTGATCACCAGCCCGATCTGGCTCTACCAGCTGTGGGCCTATATCGCACCGGCGCTGTTGGCGAAGGAAAAGAAGTACGCGCTGGCGTTCCTCGCCGCCGCCGTGCCGCTGTTCTTGGGCGGCATCGTGCTCGCGTACGTGATCATGCCGCAGGCCGTGGCGGTGATGGTGTCCTTCACGCCCGGCCTCGATATTTTGAACATCATCAATCTCGATGACTTCCTCAAGCTGATGATGCAACTCATGCTGGTTTTCGGCGTGGGGTTTCTGCTGCCGGTGGTGGTCGTCACCCTCAACTTCGTCGGCCTCGTGAAGGCGACGGCGCTCAAGTCTGCCCGCCGCTACGTGCTGTTCGGCTGCGCCGTCTTCGGCGCCGCGGCGACGCCGGGCGGCGACCCGATCTCGATGCTGGCGCTGGCGCTGCCCATGATGGGCCTGTTCCTGATTGCCGAATCGATCTGCCGTGCCAATGATCGCCGTCGCGCCCGGAAAGCGGGCACAGATCTGGTGAGTGCGTGAAGCGCCTCGCGCTGGTGGTCAACCCCTCGGCCGGCCGCGGCCGCGGCGACCGGATGACCGCCCTGATCGAGTACCGGCTCGCCGCGGCCGGGTACGCGCTGGCCACCACCCGGGCCTCCTCGGTGGAGCATGCCCGGGTGGCCTGCGCCGACGCCGTCGCCGGCGGGGTGGATGGCCTGGTGGTGGTCGGCGGCGACGGCATGGCGCATCTGGGCGTGAACGCCTGCGCGAACACCGGAGTGCCGTTGGGCATCGTGCCGGCCGGCACCGGCAATGATTTCTGCCGCGGCGTCGGCATCGGGCGCCGCTGGTCGGGCGGGGTGGACGCCGTGGTGCGCGGCCGCGTCCGCACCATCGACCTGGCCGAGGTGACCGGCGGACTGTATTCCGGCGAGCGGGTCTATGTCGGCTGTGTGGTCTCGACCGGCTTCGACGAGCGGGTCAACGCGCGCGCCAACAACTTCTCCGTCGACCTCGGCGCACCCGCCTACGCGTGGGCGGTGGTGCGCGAGGTGGGCGCCTTCAATCCGCTGCGCTACCGGCTGACCGTCAACGGCCGCACCCGCGAGTTGGACGCCATGCTGGTCGCGGTCGCGAACAGCGGCATCTTCGGCGGCGGCATCAAGATCGCGCCCGATTACGATCTGACCGACGGGCTGCTCGACGTGGTGATCGTGCACCCGTTGTCGAAGGTGAAGCTGGCCGCGTTGTTCCCGCGGTTGATGATCGACCCGCACTTCACCCATCCGGTGCTGGAGCGGTTCCGGGTGAGCAGCATCACCGTGGCCGGCGACGATCTGCACGGTGCCGCCGACGGTGAGCCGCTCGGCATCCCGCCGTTGACCGTGTCCGCGGCGCCGGGTGCGCTGCGCGTGTTCGCGCCGGGGTTGTGATGGACGCCGTTCGTCGCGTCCCCGATCCGGGGCCTGCCTTCGCCGAGTTCGCCGCCGCGTTCCCGTTCGCGCTGGACGACTACCAGCGCGACGGCTGCGCGCACATCGAGGCCGGCTCCGGCGTGCTGATCGCCGCCCCGACCGGTGCGGGCAAGACGGTGGTGGGCGAGTTCGCGGTGTTCCTGGCGTTGCGGGAGGGCCGCAAGTGCTTCTACACCACCCCGATCAAGGCGTTGTCGAACCAGAAATACCACGACTTGTGCGAGCGTTTCGGCGCGCACCGGGTCGGGCTGCTGACCGGCGACACCACCATCAACGGCGAGGCGTCGGTGGTGGTGATGACCACCGAGGTGCTGCGCAACATGATTTACGCCGGCTCCTCGACCTTGTCGGGGCTCGGCTATGTGGTGATGGACGAGGTGCATTACCTGGCCGACCGGTTCCGCGGCGCGGTGTGGGAGGAGGTCATCATCGGGCTGGCGCCGTCGGTGCAGATGGTGTCGCTGTCGGCGACCGTCTCGAACGCCGAGGAGTTCGGCGACTGGCTCGACGAGGTGCGCGGCGGCGTCGAGGTGGTGGTGAGCGAACGGCGCCCGGTGCCGCTGTTCCAGCACGTGATGGCCGGACGCCGCATGTACGACCTGTTCGACGATCTGGCGCCGACGGCGTCCGAAATGCCGGTGAAAGCCGACGTCAACCCCGAATTGGTGAAGCTCGCCAAGACCGAGAGCCGGTTCGTCCGCGACGATTCGCGGCATGCGCGCGGACGCCGTGCCCGCGACCGGATCGAGCGCAACGCGGCCGGGCGCGGGTCGAAGGGCCCGAATCTGGTGCCTCGGCGCGATGGTGCGGTCGAGAAGCTGGACGCCGAGGGGCTGCTGCCGGCGATCTACTTCATCTTCAGCCGGGCTGGCTGCGATCAGGCGGTGCGCCAGCTGATGCATTCCGGCGTCCGGCTCACCACGCCAGAGGAGCGGGCCAAGCTGGACGCGCTGGCCGGCGCGGCGGCGTCCGGGCTGAGCCGTGATGACCTGGAGGCGCTGGAGTTCTCGACCTTCGCCGAAGCGCTGCGCCGCGGGATCGCCTCGCATCACGCCGGCATGCTGCCCGCGTTCAAGGAATGCGTCGAGGCCGCGTTCGTGGCCGGCCTGGTCAAGATCGTGTTCGCCACCGAAACCCTCGCCCTTGGCATCAACATGCCCGCGCGCAGCGTGGTGCTGGAGAAGCTGGTCAAGTTCAACGGCGAGGCGCACGTCGACATCACGGCGGGGGAGTACACCCAGCTCACCGGCCGTGCCGGACGCCGCGGCATCGACGTCGAGGGCCACGCCGTGGTGCTGTGGCACCGCAACTTCGACCCGCGCCAGGTCGCCGGGCTCGCCTCGCGGCGCACCTACCCGCTGCGGTCGTCGTTCTCGCCGACGTACAACATGGCGGTCAACATGGTCGCCCGGGTCGGACGCGCCCGGGCGCGCGGGCTGCTGGAGCAGTCCTTCGCGCAGTTCCAGACCGACCGCTCGGTGGTCGGTCTGGCGCGTGCCGCGGTGCGGTCGAGCGACAAGGTCGCCGGACTGTGGGCGGAGGCGTCCTGTTCGGTGGGTGATTTCCGTGAGCACGCGCGATTGCGCGCCGAGATCGGACGCCTACAGGCAGAGTCGGCGAAGTCGCGCCGGGCCGATCGTCGCGCCGAATCACTGTCGGTGTTGCTGGAGTTGCAGCACGGCGACATCATCGGCGTGCCCGCCGGGCGGCATGAGGGCTGGGCGGTCGTCGTCGATCCCGGAGTGCGCGATCGCGGCAACCCGTCGCCGTTGGTGATGACCGAGCAGCGGCAGTTGAAGAAGCTGTCGCTGACCGACTTCCCGTCGCCGCCGGTGGTCGCGGGGCGAATGCGGATTCCCAAGCATTTCGACGGACGCCAGCCGAAGGACCGGCGCAACCTGGCCGCCGCCTTCCACGCCAAGCTCGGTTCGCTGGACACCCGCGCCGAGCGCTACCGCCCGGAGGCCGTGGACGCGGCGACGCTGGTGGAGATCGAGTCATTGCGCGCCCAATGGGCGGCGCATCCCTGCCATGGCTGCCCCGATCGCGAGGAACACGCCCGCGCCGCCGAGAAGGCCTTGCGCGCCGAACGGGACGCCGCCGATCTGCGCGCCCAGAAGGACCGCCGCACCCAGACGATCGCGGTGCGCTTCGACCGGATCTGCACGGTGCTGTCGGCGTTGGGCTACCTGGATGCCGCCGGTGAACAGGTGACGGACGCCGGCCGCATGCTGGCCCGGATCTACTCCGAGCTGGATCTGGTCACCGCCGAGTGCATTCGCGCCGGAGTGTTCGACGAACTGACCGCCCCCGAGCTGGCGGCGGTGTTGAGCACCCTCACCTACGAATCCCGCGGCGGCGACGCCCGCCGCCCCGCCCGGATGCCGTCGCGGTCGAGCGAGATCGCCCAAACGATGGTCCGCCAGATCTGGCGCGAGGTGTCCCTGATGGAACGCGACCACCGCCTCGAATCCGGACGAGACCCCGACATCGGCTTCGCCGAAGCCGTCCACGCCTGGGCCTCCGGACGCCCCTTGGGCGACATCCTGGATGCGACCGACCTCACCGCAGGCGATTTCGTCCGCTGGATGCGCATGGTGATCGACCTGCTAGGCCAAGTAGCGGACGCCGCCGGCCCCGGCCATGTGCGGGACGCCTCCCGCGAGGCGATCGATTTGCTCCGCCGAGGCGTCGTGGACGCCGCCTACCTTGAGGACGATTGATCGCCGATAAAGGTGTCGTTGGTAGCGATGCTGCGCAGGAAAGTAGCGACTGGCGAATGTCATTCGCCGCCGAGAATCACCCGTCGTGCGAAGTCGCGATTCTCCATGAGCGTGCGCGTCAGTGGATAGTCGGGACCGAACAGCCTGAGCGCTGACTCGACGGCTGCCTCGAACTGATCCAGGGCTGATCGCTGATCTCCGTGATGCCACAACGCGCCGGCGAGGTTGTTGCGTGAGCCCAGGGTGTCGGGGTGGTCGTTGCCGAGGACCCGTTCGCGGTCGTTGAGGGTTTGCTGGTAGAGGGGGATGGCGCGGCTGAGGTCGCCGGCAGCTTGGTAGGCGCCGGCGAGGTTGTTGCGTGAGGTGAGGGTGCTGGGGTGGTCGTTGCCGAGGACCCGTTCGCGGTCGTTGAGGGTTTGCTGGTAGAGGGGGATGGCGCGGCTGAGGTCGCCCGCAGCTTGGTAGGCGCCGGCGAGGTTGTTGCGTGAGGTGAGGGTGTCGGGGTGGTCGTTGCCGAGGACCCGTTCGCGGTCGTTGAGGGTTTGCTGGTAGAGGGGGATGGCGCGGCTGAGGTCGCCCGCAGCTTGGTAGGCGCCGGCGAGGTTGTTGCGTGAGGTGAGGGTGTCGGGGTGGTCGTTGCCGAGGACCCGTTCCCGCTCGTTGAGGGTTTGCTGGTAGAGGGGGATGGCGCGGCTGAGGTCGCCCGCAGCTTGGTAGGCGCCGGCGAGGTTGTTGCGTGAGGTGAGGGTGTCGGGGTGGTCGTTGCCGAGGACCCGTTCCCGCTCGTTGAGGGTTTGCTGGTAGAGGGGGATGGCGCGGCTGAGGTCGCCCGCAGACTCGTAGGAGTAGGCGAGGTTGTTGCGTGAGGTGAGGGTGTCGGGGTGGTCGTTGCCGAGGACCCGTTCCATCTCGGTGAGGGTTTGCTGGTAGAGGGGGATGGCGCGGCTGAGGTCGCCGGCAGCTTGGTAGGCGCCGGCGAGGTTGTTGCGTGAGGTGAGGGTGTCGGGGTGGTCGTTGCCGAGGACCCGTTCCATCTCGGTGAGGGTTTGCTGGTAGAGGGGGATGGCGCGGCTGAGGTCGCCGGCATCTTGGTAGGCGCCGGCGAGGTTGTTGCGTGAGGTGAGGGTGTCGGGGTGGTCGTTGCCGAGGACCCGTTCGCTGTCGTTGAGGGTTTGCTGGTAGAGGGGGATGGCGCGGCTGAGGTCGCCGGCAGCTTGGTAGGCGTAGGCGAGGTTGTTGCGTGAGCCCAGGGTGCTGGGGTGGTCGTTGCCGAGGACCCGTTCCCGCTCGTTGAGGGTTTGCTGGTAGAGGGGGATGGCGCGGCTGAGGTCGCCGGCAGCTTGGTAGGCGTAGGCGAGGTTGTTGCGTGAGGTGAGGGTGCTGGGGTGGTCGTTGCCGAGGACCCTCGCGAGATCGTCCACATAGTCGGCCAACTGGATTGCTGGGTACGGATCTTGCAGTTCGTTGGCGGCGTAGATGACACGACCTGCGGTAGTGAGCAGTTCGGGCAGCTCGCATAGGTGTCGCGAGTGCTTCTGGGCGCGGATCGCCATCAGTTGCTCGGCGAGCGCCGAACACAGCACGCGCCGCTGCCAGTAGTCAGTCGCTGACAACATGTCGACGCCAGCAAGGACGGTGGCAGCAGCGGTCGCATCTTTCTCGCGGTCCGCTGCTGTGCGGTCTTCTCGGAAGACCTGAGCCTGCAAGCGGTGCAGAGACACGATGCTCTGATCGTCCGACGCTGCCGAGAGCGTGACAATCGAGTACTGCGCGAGGCGTCCGATCGCCTTGCGTACTGTCTTGAGGCTGTCACCGAGGGTCAACAGCCAGTCCTTTGGGACACCCGATTCGGCCAGCAGTGACAGCGCAGCGAGCGTCCGAACGGCCGCAGTTGCCACGTTCGGTTCTGTTTGGCTCAGGCGGCCGAGCACGCTGGTGTAGGCCTTTCTGAGAGCGATTCCGACGGTGACGTCGTAGGGGTCGCCGTCTCCGCGTTCGACTGTGTCGTCCAGCGGGTAGTGGGCCAGCATGTCGCAGTACTCGCGGTAGTTGTACTGCTCCAGCCTGATGGTGTTTGCGGCCTGGGTCAGCGCTAGCGGCAGCCTGCCCAGTTCATCGGCCACGCGTCTTGCGCCGTTCGGATCGTTGAGACCGGTCGCCGATTCGAGATAGTCGATCGCTTGGTCCTCGGTGTAGGTGCCGACCGGGACGGGCGTGCCCAGATTGCGCGTGAGGCCGGTGGTGGTGACGAGCACGCGCATGCCAGGGCCCTGTGGGATCAGGCCTTGTAGGTCATCGGGATTATTGACGTTGTCGAAGACGAGGAGTCGGTCGTCAGGGCCGCGGCTGCTCAGCCAAGTCACGAGCTTGCTCGCGGCTGTCGCTGGATCGTCCTCGGCCGTGGCGCAGATTCCGCGTGCGATCTGGGCGAGTTCGCTGATTGCTTGATCGCGGGTGGCGGCGGTAACCCAGCCAACGAAGCGCCATCCCGTGTTCTGGCATTCCTCAGCGAATGCCGAGGCGATTTGTGTCTTGCCGACGCCGCGCATGCCTTGGAGTGCGCTCAGTGAGGCGACGCCTCCGTCGGCGAGCGCCTCGGACACCCGTTCGAGTTCGTCGCGGTCCACAAAGTCGCTGGCGAGTCGTGGGCGTGTGCCGACGATCAGTTGCCTTGACCGGAGTTCTCCCGCGACAGCGCGCTCGATCATTCGCAGGACGTCATCCTTGGTGGGTCGTGAAGACAACTGTTGGGCGACCGACGCGAGGCTGACGAGGATTTGGCGCAACGCGCTCGTGGTCGCGACGCCGAGAACCTCGGGGGACTGAACGAACCTCAGGACCAGCCCGTGAGTCTGGCGTAGCAACGCTGTCAGGTACTTCTGCTCTTGTCGGGACCAGTCCGCCGCGGAGTCTCCAGGCAGAACTGCCGCCCGGAACTCTGCTTCGCCGAGCAAGGCGGCCCCGAGCAGTCGTTCGCGCTCGCCGCCGTTCAACTGTGCGGTGAGGAATTCCTCGACAGACTCGCGTTGATCCGGAGTCAGCGCGCTTGCCTCGCGTGACGCGTAGTCGTCGAGATCCTCGACCGCCTTGCGTACGAACTTCTTGAGTGGCTTCGACCCACGAGGGAGCGCGTTGATGACGGCGTTCACGCTGCCCACGCCGCCGGTGGCCTGAGCAGGGAGCGGAGCGCCGGCGAGGGTCATCGCCCACGGCACAACGGCGGATGCGACTGACCGTACTTTGCTCATGCGCCCTCCCCAGCGTCCGTGACCGCTCGTAGCATCGGCCAGATGTCACCCCAATCCTAGAGGAGGCATCGTCAACCTTCATTTGGCAGTCGAGAAGGGTAGCTGATTGAGACGTCGGGCGATCTGAATGGACGACCGGACCTACTCAAGTGCCGTGCTGTCGTTTCTGAGTGCTCCGCGTGCTTCCGCATGAGGCCATTCTTTCAACTCGAAAAGATGCGGCATCAAACCCGGGGCGGTTCAGACTATGGGTGTCACGGGTGTGGCTCGCTTGAGGGTGGTGGTCTCCGTCGATACTGGCGAGGAAAACGGAGTCGGTGTCGGTTCAAGTAGCATGATCCTTGCGATTGACAAGAAGCGTGACAACTGGTGCCAGTTGCATGAGGCCGCCTAGAATGAGCATGGTCCAGCCAGGGGTTGATTTGTCTGAAGTCAGATAGTTGACTCCAAACCCCACCAGTATTGCTCCGACTATGCTCACGGTCGTCGCAAATGCTTGCCCCCTCCGGAGGGATGCGAGTTGTAGTTGCAGAGAATGGACTCGTTCTTCCGTTGTGGCAAGGGTGGCATTTGTTTTGGAATGGGTGTCACGCAGGTCGGTAAGTTCGGCACTTAGTGAAGCCGAAATGTCTCGGAATAGCAAGATTACGTCGAGGCTGGGTGGTGTGGCAGTCACGTCAAAGTTGGAGAAGACTGCATATAAAGGCTGTGGAGTTCTCTCGTCATCTGCCGGAGCTTGTCGACCTTGGGGGTTCATGGTCGACCCTCGTCTTGGCCGATGCTTCCCGGCCTACTGCGAGATGGTTCGACCGGCGTTGATGGGTCAATCAGCGCGGACAGTGCAGCTCGCGGATTGCCGGCACGATTCAACCAGTAGGCCAATTCTTGGCGCGTCTTCAAAATTGATGGATGTTGATGCTCGAGCGTTCGCTGTTCGTCTTCCAGAAGTTGCTCCAAGAGTGCAACAGCTCCAGCTGTGTCGCCCGAATTCCCAAACGCGTTAGCCAAGTTTGCGCGAGTGGCTAGCGTGTCCGGGTGATTGTTGCCGAGCACTCGTTGCCGGTCGGCGAGGGTTTGCTGGTAGAGGGCGATCGCGAGGGGGAGGTCGCCCGCAGCCTGGTAGGCAGTGGCGAGGTTGTTGCGCGAGCCGAGGGTGTTGGGATGATCCTTGCCGAGAACACGGACAGAGTCGGTGAGGGTTTGCCGGTAGAGAGGGATGGCGAGGGGGAGGTTGCCCGCAGCCTGGTAGGCACCCGCGAGGTTGTTGCGTGATTGCAGGGTGTGGGGGTGGTCGTTGCCGAGGACGCGTTCTCTCTCGGTGAGGGTTTGTTGGTAGAGGGGGATGGCGCGTTGGAGGTGGCCAGCCGCCCGGTAGGCGCTAGCGAGGTTGTTGCGTGAGGTGAGGGTGTCGGGGTGAACGTGACCGAGAACTCGTTCCTGTTCGGTGAGGGTTTGTTCGTAAAGGTGAATGGCGCGTTGGACGTCGCCCGTTGCCTGGTAGGCGCTGGCGAGGTTGTTGCGTGAGGCCAGGGTGTTGGGATGGTCCTGGCCGAGGACCCCAACGGAGTCTGTGAGGGTTTGCTCGTAGAGGGGAATGGCGCGTTGGAGGTCGCCTGCGGACTGGTAAGCGGAGGCGAGGTTGTTGCGTGAGGTGAGGGTGTCGGGGTGGTCGTGACCGAGGACCCGTTCCTGGTCAGTGAGGGTCTGTTGGTAGAGGGGGATGGCGCGGCTGAGGTCGCCGGCAGATTGGTAAGCGTAGGCGAGGTTGTTGCGTGATTGCAGGGTATGGGGGTGGTCGTGACCGAGGATTCGTTCCGCGTCTGTGAGGGTTTGTTGGTAGAGGGGGATGGCACGGCTGAGGTCGCCGACAGATTCGTAGGCGCTGGCGAGGTTGTTGCGTGAGGTGAGGGTGTCGGGGTGGTCGTTGCCGAGGACCCGTTCCATCTCGGTGAGGGTTTGCTGGTAGAGGGGGATGGCACGGCTGAGGTCGCCGACAGATTCGTAGGCGCTGGCGAGGTTGTTGCGTGAGGTGAGGGTGTTGGGGTGGTCGTTGCCGAGGACCCTCGCGAGATCGCCCACATAGTCGGCTAACTGAATCACTGGGTACGAATCTCGCAGTTCATTGGCGGCGTAGATGACACGACCTGCGGTACTGAGCAGTTCGGGCAGTTCGCACAGGTGTCGAGAGTGTTCCTGGATGCGGATCGCCATCAGTTGCTCGGCGAGAGCTGTACAGGTCATGCGCCGCCGCCAGTAGTCAGCCGCCGACAACATGTCGACGCCAGCAAGGACAGCGACGGCGGCGGACGCATCCTTCTCGCGGTCCGCTGCGGTGCGGTCTTCTCGGAAGACCTGGGCCTGCAGGCGGTGCAGAGACACGATGTTCTGCTCGCCCGACGCCGCCGAGAGCGTGACAATCGAATACTGCGCGAGGCGTCCGATCGCTTCGTGCGCCACCAGTGGGTCTTTACCGAGAGGCGCCAGCCAGTCCTGCGGGACACCCGACTCGGCCAATAGTGACAGCGCAGCCAGCGTCCGAACGGCCGCAGTTGCGACTTTCGGTTTGGTTTGGTTCAGGTGATTGAGGACGCTGGTGTAGGCCTTTCTGAGCGCGACTCCGACGGTGAAGTCGTAGGGGGCGCCGGAGCCGCGGTCCTCGCGTTCGACTGCGTCGTTCAGCGGGCAACTGGCCAGCATATCGCAGTACTCGTGGTAGTTGTACTGCTCCAGCCTGATGGTGTTTGCGGCCTGGGTCAGTGCCAGTGGGAGCCTGCCCAGTTCATCGGCCACGAGGCTTGCGCCGTTCGGATCGTTGAGACCGGTCGCCGATTCGAGATAGTCGATCGCTTGGTTCTCGGTGTAGACGCCGACCGTGATTGGTGTGCCCAGATTGCGTGTGTGGACGGTGGTGGTGACGAGCACGCGCATTCCCGGTCCCCGCGGGATTAGGCCGTGTAGATCATCTGGATTGGTGACGTTGTCGAAGACGAGGAGACGGTCGTCAGGACCTTGGCTGCTTAACCATGTCATGAGCTTGTTCGCGGCTGCCCTCGGGTCGTCCTCGGCTGTGGCGCAGATTCCGAGTGCTATCTGGGCGAGTTCGTTGATTGTCTGATCGCGGGTGGCGGCGGTTACCCAGCCAACGAAGGGCCATCCCGCGTTCTGGCATTCCTCAGCGAAGGCCGAGGCGAGTTGCGTCTTGCCGACCCCGCGCATGCCTTGGAGTGCACTCAATGACGCTTCCCCGCCGGCAGAAAAAGCATCTCGCACTCGTTGGAGTTCGTCGCGGTCCACGAAATTGGCCGGAAGTCGAGGACGTGAGCCGGCGATCTGCTGTCGGGCCCGTAGTTCAGCCGTGATCCCTCGCTTGACAATCCGCAGGTACTCGTCACTCAGCCCTAGCGTCGGTTGTTGGAAGGCAAATGCAATCTCCTCCAGGATCTGGCGCAATGCAGTCGTGCTTGCGAGGCCTAGGATATCGGGGGATTGCATGAACGCCATGAGCAAGCCGTGGGCCTGGTTCAGCAGGGCCTCCATGTATGCCCATTCAGGATCGGTCCAGTCTAATTTTGCGTCTGCCTGCAGAGTTTTCGTCCGAAACTCTGTTTCGTCGAGCAGTGCAGTCCTCAGCCAATGTTCTCGCTGACCGTCGTTCAACTGCGCAAAGAGATGCCCCTCGATGGACTCCCGTTGGGCCACCGACAGTGCAGTAGACGCCTGGGCCGCGTATTCGTCGAGATCCGTGGCTGCCTGGCGTACGAATCTCTTGACCGGCTCCGGCGCCTGAGGAAGCGCCTCCAAAACGGCCTCAATGCCGGCGACTTCAGCTGCTGGCGCTGCTGGGAGGGGTGCTCCGATGAGCCTCAGTGTCCACGGCACAACGGCGGATGCGACTGACCGTACCTCGCCCATGCACCCTCTCCCCCCGGCGTCTGTGCCCGCGCGTCCCAGCGGCTAGATGTCACCGATCCTAGGGCAAGGTTCGGCGCGTGCGGGAGCGCGGTGACGTCCCGCTGAGTGGTGTAGTTCCCTTGGTGTTGGGTTCGTCGTGTTGCCGGTGAGGTAGGCGGCCATCGTGCGACGGTCAGTGAGTACTTGCGACGGAAACTCACAGATAGGACACGAAGCACGATGGCCTTGGACAATGCTGCACTACTTGAGGTGTTGGAAGCTATGCAGGCGGGCGGGGTCGAGGACCGCGTCCGGATCGCGGCTCAGACGATCTACCAGGCGTTGATCGACGCCGAACTCACCAGCGTGATCGGCGCCGGCCCCTGGGAACGCACTGATCAGCGCACCACCCAGCGCAACGGATCACGGGCACGGACGCTGTCCACGACAGCAGGGGATCTGGAACTGCGGATCCCGAAGCTGCGGGTCGGGTCGTTCTTCCCGTCCTTGCTGGAACGCCGGCGCCGTGTCGATCAGGCGTTGTTCGCGGTCGTGATGGAGGCCTACCTCCACGGTGTCTCGACGCGGAAGGTCGATGATCTGGTCAAGGCGCTGGGTGCCGATACCGGAATCAGCAAGTCCGAGGTCTCTCGGATCTGTGCCGATCTTGACGAGGAAGTCGGCGCGTTCCGCGACCGTTCCCTGGGCGATATCGCCTACCCCTACGTGTTCTTGGACGCCACCTACTGCAAGGCCCGGGTCAATCGGCGGGTGGTGTCGCAGGCGGTCGTGATCGCTACCGGAGTCACCGCCGATGGCCGCCGTGAGGTTCTGGGTTTCGATGTCGGTGACAGCGAGGACGGCGCGTTCTGGACCGCGTTCCTACGCGGACTGAAGGCCCGCGGCCTGGGTGGGGCCCAGCTCGTGATCAGTGACGCCCACACCGGGCTGAAACAGGCCATCGCGTCGGTGTTCCTCGGTGCTGCCTGGCAGCGGTGCCGGGTGCACTTCATGCGTAACGTGCTCGCGGTGGTGCCGAAGGGCAACGCCGAGATGGTCGCCGCGGCGATCCGCACGATCTTCGCTCAGCCCGATGCCGAGCATGTGCGCGAGCAGTTCGACGTCATCACGGTGATGCTCGGCAAGCAACTACCGAAGGTTGAGCAGATGCTCCACGATGCCCACGACGACCTGCTCGCGTTCACCGGGTTCCCGGTATCGCACTGGAAGAAGGTCTGGTCGACCAACCCGCTCGAGCGGCTCAACAAAGAAGTCAAGCGCCGCACCGACGTCGTCGGTGTCTTCCCCAACCCCGCCGCGCTCCTGCGTCTGGCAGGCGCCGTGCTGGTGGAAGCACACGATGAATGGCAGGTCACCGCCGAGCGCCGCTACCTGTCCGAACACTCCATGGAACTCATCACCGGCACCAGCAAGAACACCAAGGAGGTAGCCAAACCAGAACTCATGACGGCATGATCAGAACCACTGACCCGCACGGTACCGAGAAACCCCACCACAACACGGGACACCACCCGGGAGCGCTCCCGACTACGTCTCCTCGACTGTCAGGACTAGCCACCGCTGTTGCCAATCCTTCGCTTCTAGGCGGCGCTTGAAGGCGTCGATTCTCGATGGCTCCCTGAACGCCGGCATCGGTCGGGCGACCATGCCGAACAAGTCGTCGGAGCCGTGGCAGTAAAGGAAATTGAGTCGATCATCGATCAGCCGGACCCCGACACAGGTGGCGGTCTCGACCCAGTGTGCGATCCCGTCCCGTGTTGATTCGAACGGTGGGAAGCCGTCGCGTTCGTGCATGCGCGCCTGGTTGCGCGCTTCCCACGCGGCAAAGGGGAAGCGTTGGCGAAGCTCCTTGTCGAGACCCCAGTCCCGCTCTGGCGTGACGTCGGTGGGGTCGAAGTAGGCGAGGTCGATGTCGGTGTCATGCCGTGGTCGCTGACCCGAAAGGTGGTCCCACACGGCGTTGCGCAGGAAGCCCGCGCCGATCCACCAATCGGGGAGGCAAACCGTCTCGGCGGCACGCAGCACCCTCATCATCCAGTCGTCGCCACGGACGAGTTCAGCGAGGGCGTCCTCGGTCATTCGGTTCATGGTCATCGGCTCTCGCGTCCCTGCCGGACTTCCCTCGTAGGCGGTACTTCGCTGGGTGGCAGGCGCCGACTCGATCCACTCAGGTGAGTCCATAGCGGGCCCGTATGCGCGCCACCAGCTCGTCAGAGTCGATTCGGCCTTCGACGTACTCCTCAGCGTCGGCTCGAGTGGCGGGGGTGACGTGCACCCCGTCCATCTCGCCGCTGTGAATTGCCTCGGCCACACGCCCCTCGCGCTCGGCCCGAGTGGTGGTTGGGATCGGCGAAGTCATCATGTCCACCCCTCTCGCTCGGTCTTCCAATCTAGCGTCCGGCCGTCACAGGCCTTCCCCAGGGTGCGCGTCGGCGTCCACAGGGGGAGTATGAAGAGCAAGTTACTATCGCGTCCACTGGCGTTTTCGGGCGGTATTCGCAATACAGTGTGCTCATGCTGAACGGGTAGTGGCCATGGTGTGGCCACTCCAACTCGAAAGTGGGTCAGATGTCACAACCGCACTCCGACGCCGGGCGTCCGGATGATCTCCCGCACACGACCGTCACCCAGGATCCGCCGCGGGAGATGCAGCGGTCGATGGAGCCGCGCCATCTCATCATGATCGCGATGGGCGGCGTGATCGGGTCGGGACTGTTCCTGAGTTCGGGCTACACGATCTCGCAGGCCGGGCCGCTGGGTGCGGTGATCGCCTACCTGATCGGCGCGGTCGTCGTGTATCTGGTGATGGCGTGCCTGGGTGAACTCGCGGTCGCCTATCCGGTCTCGGGGGCGTTCCACATCTATGCGGCGCGCTCGATCGGTCCGGCGACGGGTTTCGCCACCGCGTGGCTGTACTGGTTGTGCTGGGTGGTCGCCCTCGGCTCGGAGTTCACCGCGGCCGGCATCCTGATGCAACGCTGGTTCCCAGACGTCGAAGTGTGGGTCTGGTGCCTGATCTTCGCGGTGGTGCTCTTCAGCGCCAACGCGATCTCGGCGCGCGTCTTCGGCGAGACCGAGTTCTGGTTCTCGCTGATCAAGGTGACCGCGATCATCGCCCTGATCGTGCTCGGCGGCATGGCGGTCGTCGGCTTCACGCCGCTGTCGACCGAGCATCATCCGGCGGTGTTCTTCAGCAATTTCAACACCGATCTGGGCCTGTTCCCGGCGGGCATGGGCGGCGTCGTGATGACCTCGCTGGCCGTCTTCTACGCCTTCAGCGGCTCGGAGCTGATCGGCGTCGCCGCTGGTGAGACCAAGGATCCGGGCAAGAACATTCCCAAGGCGCTGCGCAGCACGGTGATCCGCCTGGTCATCTTCTTCATCGGCGCCATCGCCGTGATCGCCGCCATCGTGCCGTATGAGGAGACCGGCGTCACCGACAGCCCGTTCGTCACCGTGTACGACTACATCGGCATCCCGTTCGCCGCCGACATCATGAACTTCGTGATCATCACCGCGCTGCTCTCGGCGGGCAACTCGGGACTGTTCTCCTGCGCCCGCATGCTGTTCTCGCTGTCGGCCGAAGGTCACGCGCCGCGCTCCTTCGCGCGTCTCACCAAGCGCGGCATTCCGTTGATCGCGCTCAGCGTCAGCATGATCGGCGGACTCGCCTCGCTCATCTCCAGCGTCGTCGCCCCCGGCACGGTCTACCTGATCCTGGTCTCGGTGGCCGGCTTCGCCGTCGTCGCGGTGTGGATGTCGATCGTCGCCTCGCAGTTCTTCCACCGGCGCGCGTTCCTCAAGGCCGGCGGCGATCTGAGCACCCTCGAATACAAGACGCCGTTCTACCCGGTGGTGCCGATCGTCGCGTTCGTGCTGCTGGCCATCTCGATGATCGGGGTCGCGTTCGACCCCAACCAGGTCGCCGCGCTCTACTTCGGCGTGCCGTTCACGGCTGCCTGCTACGTCTACTTCTGGTGGCGGCACGGCCGCAAGCGCACCGACGCCGAGATACGCTCGCCCTTGTGACCACGAGCCAGCGCCCAGCGGGGGAGTCCTCCTCGCTGGGCCAAGGACTCGCCCTGCTCGACGCCGCCGTCCGCCGCGAGCGCAGCGGCCTGCCCGGCCCGAGCGTCTCGAAACTCGCCGACCTGACCGGCATCGAACGCAGCCGCGCCTCCCGCCTGACCCAAGAACTCCTCGACCTCGGCCTGCTCGAGAAGAGCCACGACGGACGCCTCCGCGCCGGTCCCGCCTATTTCGCGTGGGGAGCCTCCCGGCACGACACCTGGCTGCGCGCCGCCCGGCGCGACCTGCGGCGGCTGGCCTCGCGTCACCGCGCCAGCGTGCGCCTCCTCGCCGCGGACGGCCCGCGCGCCGTCCTGCTGCGCTACGAATCCGCACCCGGAGCCCCCGACGCGGCGATCCGGGCCGGCATGGTCACGCCGATCTGGAGCACCGGCGGCGGACGTGCGCTGCTGTGGCAACTCGACGTGGCGCAGATCGCCGACCTGCTCGCCGGCAGCCTGTTCATCGGTGTCGGCGGACCGCATGCCGCCCGGTCGAGCGCCGACGTCGCCGCCCGCGTCCGTGCCGATCGCGAACGCGGCGTCGTCGAAGCGGCCGAAGAGTTCGAGTACGGCGTGGTCGAACTCGCCTTCCCTGTCATCGACGGCGACCGCGTCATCGCCGCGGTGAGCGCCGCCTGCCATGCCGGCGATACGGACGCCCGCGCCGCGCTGAGCCGCGAGGTCGTCTCAATCGCGCGCGAACTCGGACGCCTCGCCACTTTCGGGCCGGACGCCGCCGATCAGTGAGGTGAGTTCGTCGGCTGCCTCCTGGCAGGCCTGCCCGAGCTGAACGACCCGCGCGGCCATCCGGTCGCGTTCGCCGACGATCTGCACCGCGGCGACGGTTTCGCCGCGGAAGTCGAACACTGGCGCGGCCACCGAGAAGAGCCCGGCCTCGGCTTCCTCGTCGACGATCGAATACCCGCGGGCGCGAGCCTGGTGCAAGCGGTCGAGAAACTCCTCGACCGAAGTTGCGGCGCGCGGGCCGCCGGTGCCGAACGGGGAATCCTGCAAGACCGCCCTGACTTCGTCGTCGTCGGCGTCCCACAATGCCGCCTGGCCGGCGTCGCTGGTGAACGCGGGGTAGGCGCGTCCGATCCACGAGGCGAACGCGCCGGGGTCTTTGCCGGTGAACTCCGCGATGGTGACGGTGCTGTCGCCGTACAACTCGCCGAGGAAACAGGCTTCGCCCACCCGGCGTGACAGCCGTTCGAGCACGGCGAGGCCGTCGGCGCGGAGGCGGCTCTCGGTGAGTGCCTGGGCGATCGCGTACGCGTTCGCCGAGATGCGGTAGCCGCGGCGTCTGCCTTCGACGAGCCCGCTCGACGCCGATTGGGCGAGGGTTCGGGCGACCTGGGATCGCTCGCGCTCCATCGATTGGGCGAGCCCGGAGACGCGCCAGGCGGACTCGCTCGCGCCGCTGGCCGCGGCCAAGGTCTGCAGGACCTCCATCCCGCGGCCCATGCTCGAGCGCTTCACCATTCCGTCATTCTAGAGCCGGTCAGATCGGCACAAACATGCAACAAAAGCATGTAGCGATGTAAATCATGCACGTTATGATCGGAGGGTGAAGCCCGCAGACCTGATGACCACGCGTCCCGACCGTCACCAGCCGCGGACGTTGTCCGAACTCAGCCTGGCCGTGCACGGCGGCGTCCTGAGCGACAGCACGAAGGCACTACGGACGCCGCTGGTGATGGCGAACTCCTACGAGCTTCCGGAGGATCCCAGCGAGATCAGCTGGTCCGCGACGGCGTCCGGGCTCTACACGCGCAACAGCGGGCACAACCAGGTCGCGCTGGAAGCCAAACTCGCGGCGATGGAACGCGGCGAAGCCGCGGTCGCGCTGGCGTCCGGTGTCGCGGCCCTGCATGCGGTGTTCTTCACCCATGTGCGCGCCGGCGACCACGTGGTGGTGAGCGACGTCACCTACGAGGCGACCTGGCGGCTGTGGACCGAACTACTGCCCGGCCGCTACGGCATTCAGACCACCTTCGTCGACATCACCGACCTGGACGCCCTGCGCGCCGCGCTGCGCCCAGACACAAAACTGGTCTGCATCGAAGCCATCGCGAACCCGACCACGAAGGTCGCCGACGTCGAGGCCGTCGCCGCCATCGTGCACGAGTCTGATGCGCTGCTCATGGTCGACTCGACCTTCACGCCGCCGCCGTTCTACCGCCCGCTCGAACACGGCGCCGACCTGGTGGTGCATTCGCTGACCAAATACATCAACGGTCACGGCGATGCGATGGGTGGTGCGGTGATCGGCCCGGACCGGCTCATCGAGCCGATCAAAGCCGAGGCGATGGTGGACGTCGGCGGGGTCATCTCGCCGTTCAACGCCTGGCAGATCCAGCGCGGCTCGGTCACCTTGCCGCTGCGGCTGCGGCAGCACTACCGCTCGGCTCAGCTGATCGCGGAGTTTCTAGAGGCTGATCGCCGTGTTGAGTACGTCTATTACCCCGGACTTGCCTCGCATCCTCAGTACGATCTCGCCGTGCGGCAGTTCGGTCGCGACAACCTCGGCGGCACGCTCGCCTTCGCGGTCAAAGGTGATCCCGCGACGCAGAACCGCTTCGTCTCCCACCTTCGGCTGGTCACCTCGGGGTTCTCGCTGGGGCATGACGATTCGCTGATCGTGCACGTCGGTGCGGACGGCCCTCGGGTCGCGGCCTATCCCGAACCGTTCCGCAGGCATGGCTACCTGCGGCTGTCGGTCGGCCTCGAAGATGTCGGTGACCTTCTCGCTGACCTCGCCGCCGCGCTCGACCAGACCTTCGACCGCACCGTCGCCGGGTAGCCATGCGCGACGCGATCGACACCCAGATCCTCGCCGAACTCGCCGCGAACGCGCGCATCCCGCTGGCGACCCTCGGCGAGCGCGTCCGGCTCTCACGCAACGCGGTCCGGCTCCGGATCGAACGGATGGAACGCGACGGGGTCATCCAGGGCTACACCGTGGTGCGCGGGCGCTCCGGTGAGGACGACCGTGTCGCCGCGATGCTCTTCGTCTACCGCGTCGACCGGATGCGCGGCGCCGACGTGCTCGCCGCGCTCGCGAAGATCCCCGAGATCAAGACCTGCGACATCCTCACCGGCGAATTCGACCTGCTCGCCCGCATCGAGGCACGCTCCGTGGAGCGCGTGCAAGAGATCTGGGACTCGGTCAGCCGCCTGCCCGGCGTCCAGAACACCATCACGTCCATCTCGCTTTCGACGACGATCGACCGCGGATAGGCCCTGGTCAGGTGCGCAGGCACACCACCTTGGGCTGGGTCATCTCCTCATACGCGAAGCGGACGCCCTCGCGCCCCATGCTTCCGTACTTGGCGCCGCCGAACGGCATCGCGTCGATGCGGAAGTCCGAGGAGTCGTTGATCATCACCCCGCCGACTTCTAGGTCGCGTGAGGCGTTGAGTGCGGTGGCGAGGTTGGACGTGAAGACTCCGGCGTGAAGGGCGTAGTCGGGACGGTTGGCGAGATCGATCGCCTGTTCGTAGGTATCGAACGGAGCAAGCAGGACGACCGGTGCGAAGACCTCGTCGGTGCACAGCGAATGATCGAGGGGCACGTTCTCGAGGACGGTCGGTGAGAGGAATGCCTGGTCGGCGGTGCCGCCGCACAGGAGCGTGGAACCGGCGGCGACGGCTGAGCGCACCGAGTCCATGGCCGCGCGGGCGGCGTCCGGGCTGATCATCGGACCGACGTCGGTCGCCTCATCGAGCGGATCGCCGGTGACGAGTTGGCGGGTGCGTTCGATGAATCGCGCCCGGAACGCCTGGTAGATGGTCCGTTGGATGAGGAGGCGCTGGGCTCCGATGCAGTTCTGTCCGGCTGCCCAGAAGGCGCCTGAGACGCACGCCTCGACGGCCCGGTCTAGGTCGGCGTCCTCGAAGACGAGCACCGGGGCGTTGCCGCCCAACTCCATGGAGAGCCGCTTGAGGCCGGCCGCGGCGGCGATCGCTTCGGCGGTGCGGAAGCCTCCGGTGAACGAGATCATCCGGATGTCGCGCGCCCGGATGAACGCTTGCAGCACCTCGCGGCGTCCGTGCACCACCGTCACCGCTTCGGCGGGAAGCCCTGATTCGCGCATCAGATCGACGAGCAGCCGCGCGACGAACGGCGTCCGCTGGGAAGGCCGCAAGATCACCGCATTGCCGCCCGCGATCGCCGGACCGAGTTTGTGCGCGACCAGGTTGAGCGCATCGTTGTACGGCGTGATCGCGAGGATGATGCCGAGCGGCTCGCGGGTGAACCAGCCCTGCCGGTCCTGGCCACCGTCGAACGCGTCGAAGGGGACGACCTCGCCGCCGCCATGGCGGGCCGCCTCGGCCGACAGCATCATCGTGTTCGCCGCCCGGGCGACCTCCTTGCGGGCCTGCCGGATCGTCTTGCCGGCCTCGCGGACGATGAGCTCGGCGACCTCCGCTGTGCGCTCGCGCAGAAGCGCCGCCGTGGCATCGAGGATCGCGGCCCGCTGGAACTTCGACAGTCCACGCATGACCCGGACGCCGTCCCGCGCGTTCGCCAGGAGATGCTCGGTGTCCTCGATCGTATGCTGCCGCAGCCGACCGATCTCTTCCCCCGTGGCCGGGTTGGTGACGACGAACTCTTTGCCGCTAACGACTGATCCGACAGCGGTGGTCATCTCGCGGTTCCGCTGTGGTTCTGGGCTGGCTGTGGTGACGCCAGGGCTCGGCTCGAGGTGTGGGGTGGTGGTCATGCTGCAGGTCCGCCCTGCGCGTGGATGGCGATGATGTCGGAGAGCAGCGCGTACGCGGTCTCGACGCGTCCGGCGCCAGGGCCGCTCACGGTGACCTGGCCGAGCAGGTCGGTGTCGAAGGTGACCGCGTTCGTGGCGCCGGAGATGCCGGCGAGGGGGTGGATGTTTTCGAGCGCAATCGGGCAGACCCGGGCTGTGGTGGTTCCGTCGGGGGTGCGCGTGACGGAGCCGATCAGCTTCCAGACCTGGCCGTTGTGGCGGGCGGTCTCGATGTCTTCGGAGGTGATGCCGGAGATTCCCTCGGTCGGGATCGCCTCAGGCGCGATGTCGACGCCCATCACCCGGCTGGCAAGGATCGACACCTTCAGGCACACATCCGATCCCTCGATGTCAGCGGTCGGATCCGCCTCGGCGTAGCCCAACTCCTGCGCTTCGCGCACCGCGTCGTCGAGGGTGAGGCCGTCCGCGAGGCGTCCGAGCACGTAGTTCGTGGTGCCGTTCAAGATGCCCTGGACGCCGCGGATGCGGTTGCCGGCGAGCATCTGGGAGGCGAAACGCAGCACCGGGGTGCCGCTCATCACCGCGCCCTCGAACTCGAAGCGCCTGCCGTGCTGGGCGGCGAGTTCGAGAAGCCTGGTGCCGGCCAGCGCGACCGGACCCTTGTTGGTGGTGGTGACGTGCTTGCCGCTCTCCAGCGCCCACCGGACGTGCGACAGCGCCGGCTCGCCGGTCTCGGGGTTGGTGAAGGTCGCCTCGACGACGATGGCGGCGTTGCTGTCGCGGATGACCGCTTCGTTGTCGACCTCGGCGGAGCCGCCGGGCAGTCCGGCGAAATTCGTTCCGCGCGGCAGGGCGAGGACGGCGTCCAGATCGATGCCGTCGGGCTGGGTGAGCGTGCCCAGGTTCAGGTCGGTGATGGCGACCACGCGCATCCGGAAGCCCACGGCGTCCGCGAGATGGTCGCTGTCGTCGCGGATGATCTCGGCCAGCGCGCGGGCCACGCCGCCGAAGCCGATCAGGGCGAGGTTGTACGT
This sequence comes from Propioniciclava sp., assembly GCF_047602245.1. Lineage (GTDB taxonomy): Bacteria > Actinomycetota > Actinomycetes > Propionibacteriales > Propionibacteriaceae > Propioniciclava. The sequence continues at coordinate 338,106 of NZ_JASGHT010000001.1, read as the reverse complement.
CTGCATGGGCGGGCCTCCACTGCCTTGGTCACCAGATTGCTGCCCCCAGCATGGTCAGCAGGAGTGTCAGGTTTCGCCTGCCGAATCGCCCGTCACGACGAGCGAAACGCTCGCGTCATGGACGCCGGGAAGCTCGGCGAGGCGCCCGGTTTCCGCGCGTTCGCCCTGTTTTCAACCCGGGCGAGAATGACCAAACCGGGCGACGTGGCGGGCGAGTGTGCGTAAGCCGGGCGAACGTGACTACACCGGGCGGCGCGGTCGCACCGGACTCTGCAAACAGGGTTTTGGATCCCAATTGAGGCCGCTGGTCGTCGTACTAGAACGCAGCTTCGCGGAGTTCGTCGCGAGCTTCGGGGTGCTCGCGTTTGACCAGGGTCATGTGCGGCATGCTGCGAACTCGGCGCGGAGCTGCGCGTGTGATTCGTCCACGTCGAGCAGTTCGACCTGACCGTTTTCGACGTCATCAATACGACGGCGAATCTCAGCACACCAAGCGGCGTCCACCTCGGCCTGGTCGTCGGTGAGCTGATCGTCGATGTCGAGGCTCCGGATGCCGCGATACAGCACCTCGGCGCGATCGCGCCGATCCAGCGAGAGCAGTGCCCGCTCAACCTCTGCGACGTTCATGGACATGCAACGAGTTTACGCCGGAGTTCTGGCGCTGCCCAGGACCGGACGCTGGCCGTTCATCGACGCCAGGCCGGGTCGTCCCGCCGTGGTCTTACTCGGGCATCCCCGGAGGATCGAGCTTGGTGTAACGGCTGTTAGCATCGGGGTGTGGCAACGATAGTCATCGCGTCCGTGACGGGGCGCTTCTTCACCTTCCGCGACCGCCGCGCCTGACGGCGCGTCCGCTTCGCTCGCATCAGCGCGCCGTCCTTCCGAGACGTTCACCGCACCTCGGGCGGGCGCTTTCACAACCCCGATTTCGCTGCCCTCACGGGGTGCTCCGCATCATTTCTTGGAGCACGCTCATGCCTCGTTCTTTGCACGGCGGCCGACATGAACTCGGCCAGAACTTCCTCAATCACACGCCCTCGATCACGACGATCGCTCGTCTGATCGCCGACACCGACGGACCGATCCTTGAGTTGGGCGCGGGTGACGGCGCCCTGACGCGCCCTCTCGCCGCGCTCGGGCGTCCGCTCACCGCGATCGACCTCGACGAACACCGGGTGCGCCGCCTCGCGCGAGCGTTGCCGGGCGTCCGCGTGGTGCACGCCGACGCGTTGCGGTACCCGGTCGATGTTCCGGTGGTCGTCGGCAACATTCCCTTTCATCTCACCACCCCGATCCTGCGCCGGCTGCTGAACGAGCCCCGCTGGGAACATGCCGTTCTGGTCACCCAATGGGAAGTCGCACGCAAACGGGCCGGTGTCGGCGGGCACACGATGATGACCGCCCAATGCGCGCCCTGGTTCGTGTTCGGGCTGCGGGGGAGGGTGCCTCGGTGGGGTTTCGTGCCGCAGCCGAGCGTCGACGGCGGCATTCTGGCGATCACCCGCCGAGGCTCACCGTTGGTGTCGGACGCCGAGCGGCGTCCGTATCAGGCGTTCGTTCGCGCGGTCTTCACGGGACGGGGCGGCACGCTGGAGCGAATCGTCGGGCGGGCGGTGCTCGCCAGGACCGGGCCGGTCCGAAAGGCGATGGACAGAGCCGGCATCGCGTCCGGTCAACTGCCGCGTGATCTGTCCGCCGAACAATGGGCCGGGCTGTGGCATGCGCTGCGTGCTTGACGTGGCATGGGACGCGCGTTCTTGCCTGGCCGGCCTTGATCCAGGTGTGGAAGGCGTCCGTGGGCACATGCACCGAAGGTCGTTCTGCGGATGTGGCGATCTTTTCGGCGATCGTCGTCTGCCCGCGACGGGAGGCCCCGCGGTGACCAGCAGTGACCCTCGTGGTGTCGTCATGCGCGGAACAGTAGCCACCATCCCGGGGTGTATCCAGGCGACGGACGCGACGAGTTTCAGCGCCGCGACACGCCGATGACGAGGTCGGAATGTGGGCGATGCCACGTCCAGACCTCGAAGAACTCCTCCAAGGTTCCGGCGCCGCCGGGCAGCGCGAGGAACGCGTCGCCGAGCTCGGACATCCGCAGTGGACCAGGTCGATGCCGTGTCGAGTGAGTTCTCGTGCCAGGTTGGTGACCGCCTCGGCGTATCCCGGCCGGACGCCGTTCGCGGACCCGGTGGCCAGCGTCACGCTGCGCGGCAAGCCAGCGCTTGCATCGTCCTCGTTCCTGATTGGCACGTCCGCCGTCCTAGGGGGCGACCGGCGGTGCGAAGGATGAGGCTTGTGGCACGACCCCTCGGAGCACTCGCCTGTGGACGACGGGGTTTTGGCAAATCGCCTGTGGATAAACCCCTTGTTCGGCCCCGGAGGCCGTCGTTGTTTGCCAGACTGCGGAGAGCAGATCTCAAGGAGGCGCCATGACCCGGTCCAGAGGACACCTCGCACGCAGTGAGGGGATGCGTCATGGCGGGCAGGTTGGTGGGCGGTCCACGTCTCGGCGAAGGGGGTGCGGTAGCGCTACCGCACTCGCCGCCGTGCTGCTGCCTGTGCTGCTGGCCGGTTGTACGCCGACCACGCCTACGCCGTCACCGACGTTCGTTACCTACACCTGTGTTCCTGAAGCAGGCGGTGAACCTTATGCGTGCACGGCGAAGGAGCACGAGGAGATGCTCGCGGTCAACGCCCTCTACGACGAAGCCGAAGCGGTGTACCGACGGCATATGACTGAGGTCTTCCGGATCGGTGCGCACTGGGAACTCTCCGAAGTCACGTCAGAGATAGAGGGCACGTCTGGAGGTCCGTATCTCGAGACCATGACCCGATTGCTTGCGGCCGATCGTGAAGATCGTGTGGAGCGGGTATCCGGTGAGCCTGCGATTGGCTGGGTGAAGCGTTTCCCCAGCCGCTCCATGAGTGGATCTGTTGTGGCGCTGTGGAGTTGTGTTGACGGCTCGACAGCGACGTTCCAGACCATTGAAGCTCCTAACGGGAGACCTGGAATCATCGCCGAGAGCCGTGTCTATCTCAGTCGAGTTGACGGGTTCTTGAAGATCTGGGACTCCGAAACACGGACGGTCGCGTCATGCTGAAGAGGCGGGGGCGACGTGCGGTCGTCATCGGGGCAACCGCGGCCATGCTCCTCCTCGGCATGCAGGCGCCCGCACGAGCTGATGACTCCTTCACTCGATCAGTGCTCAACGGCAGTCGGGTCGAGGTTTCAGCGACGGTGTCTGGGTCTCGAACAGCAACGTCCGGTGGTGACGCCACCGGACGGAAGGACGACGCGTCAGGCAAGGGAGCTTCGTCCGGCACGGCCTCTCGCAGTTTGACCATTGCTGACCCCGACAGCAGTGAACTGGTCGAGATCCCGATCGATATCGCCCAGAGCTACGAGTTCGGTTGCCAGGACGAAGTCAGAGCCAGCCTCCCACCCTGCATCCGCACTCTCGAAGAAGCGGCGGCCGAAGCCACCAACGCCACCGACGCCGCCGTCCGCTCACGGGCCGTCACCGAGACCGTCGTGCATACGGTGATCTCGCAACTGCACCTGCCTGACGCCGCGCCGATGATCGGCCCCGACCCGAGCATCAACGAATGGAACGCCGCGATCGTCGGCTACCCCTACTGGCTGTGGACTCCAGGGCCGACTCGGATGCAGACCACCACCAGCGCGCATGGCATCACGATCACGATGGACGCCCGGCAGGACCGGACGGTGTTCGATACCGGTGACGGCAAACGTTTCACCTGCGCCAGGACGACGCCGTTCACGAAGAACATTCGGCCCGATACGCCGTCGCCGACGTGTGGGCATGTGTACACGTGGCCGTCTCGTCACAAGAGCAAGCCGGAGGGTACGTACACGCTGACCGCCACCGCGTATTGGAATGTGCACTGGACTGCGCTCGGTTATTCGGGGACGATTCCGGTCCGGATCAGCGATAGCCGGGCGATCCCGGTCGCTGAACTCCACGCCATCGCCCGCGTCCCCTAGGCCCGGCCTTCGTCGGCCTGATTTCTTGGTGATCAGTGCATGATCGTCCGGTGGCAATTGAAGGTTTGACTAGGCAATACCTTAGCCCCAACTGCTTGGATTCGAAAGGGTGTTCGGGTAGAATTTGGTCATGGAAACCCCGCCACGCACCGCACGCCAGGTCGCCGATGACCTGGTCGATGCGCTCGCGCGGCAACGGGAGTTAGCGGTTCGTCAGGCCGACCTGGTCGCCGAATTGGTTGACCTGTACGACACGGTGACCGACGTCGGCCCGATGACCCGGGGGTTGCCGGGTGTGGAGCGGTTGCGGCCTTCTGGTCATGATGGGACGCCGTTGGTGGCGGAGTTCCTGCCGGTCGAGTTGGCGCCGCTGTTGCGGACGTCGGTTCCTGCGGCGTCGGCGTTGGTGCGGGACGTGATGGATCTGCGCGAACGCCTCCCTTACACGTGGGCGGCGTTGCATGAGGGCAGGGTCGAGTGGCGGCAGGCGCGCCAGATCGCCCGTGAGACCGGGACCGCGGAGCTTTGTGTGGACGCGGCCCGGTGGGTGGATGAGCGGCTGGCATCGTGTTTGGGCCGGTTGCCGTGGGCGCGGGTGAAGCGGAAGCTGTCCGGTTTGATCGTGTCCGCCGAGCCGGAGTTCGCTGCCCGGCGCGCCGAACGAGCCAGGTCGGAGCGGTTCGTGCGGATCCGGCATGAGCGGGACGGAATGAGTAGCCTGTTCGCCCGGCTCGACACCCCCGGCGCGGTACTCCTGGAATCCGCCATTGATGCGCTGGCGCGTAGTGCTGTTCCGGTGACACGAGTGACGGTGACCGGGCCTTCCACCGAGCCCATGCTGGATGATGGTGCCGGCGGAGCGACCGTGGCAGGCGCCGGGCTGATACCGGCAGTTGCCGATGAAGAGACATCGGCCACCGGGACCGTCGTTGATTCGATCGTGCACGGCACCATGGGAGCGGTTCCGAAGGCAACCGTTGGTGACCCGAGGATCCCCGGTGGGCAGGGGTGGGCGCCCTCGAAATCATGGGGTGCGCCTGGTCCGATCATGAGCCTCGACGATGTGCCCGGTGTTGATCTTGAGACCCGTCGGGTTGATGCTCTGATCGTGCTCGCCACACCCAGCGACACGGGCGGGGTATTGCCGCGCCCGGCCTGCACCATGGTGGTGCACCTGGCGCCGGGCAGTGCGGTAGCGCGTGGCGAGGGTGAGATCGGGCCGCTGCTGATGAGACAGGTCAAGGAACTCCTTCGGCATCACCGGGTCACGGTGCTGCCTGTGATCGACCTCGCCGATGACCCCCAGGTCGACGCCTACGAGATCCCCGCCAGGATCCGCCGGCAGGTGCTGGTGCGGGATCCGTTCGAGGTGTTCCCGTACTCGACCACGCGCTCGGCCGGTTGCGACCTCGACCACACCGATCCCTACGATCAAGGGAAACCAGCAGGCCAGACACGGCCTTCGAATCTGGGACCGTTGAGCCGGCTGGTGCACCGAGCGAAAACTCATGGCGGGTGGAAGGTCACCCAGCCAGCACCCGGAGTGTTCCAATGGACCTCACCGTTGGGATACCGGTACACGGTCGCCCGCAACGGAACCACCAACCACACCGACACCCCACACCCTGACACCTCGCACGATGGCAGGGACAGCACGACGCATGGTGTCCGTCACACTCCGGCACCGCCAACACGTGGGCTGGTGTTCCGTCACAACCCGAGCGAGCACCTCCTGTCCCTCACACGCCCACGCGGTGAGACCAGCGGCCAGCGTAAAGATGGCGCCGACGAGACCGAACGCGCTGTAGTGAAGACGGGCATTGACGTCACTCACCCCACCGATCGACGCTGGACCATCGACATTGCCGCTTGACCCACCGCCCGGTGTGACCGGCCTCCGAGCACGCCAGCATCGCCGCGTTAGTTTCGCCAACGTGAGGGCAGGGCGTCCGACAACTCATTCAAGGTCGGCAGCGCCTGGTTGCCCAGCGCGGTGGTGCTTGTGGCGGCGGCCAGGCTGGCGACCTCGAATGCTTCGGCGGGAGTGAATCGCTGGGCCAGGCCCCAGGCGTAGATGCCGTGAAAGACATCGCCGGCACCGCAGGTGTCGACCGCCGCCACCTGGTGTGCGCGCCAGCGTCCGCTGCCGGCGCCTGCGCGACCGCTCACCCAGCAGCCCCCGTCGGTGCCTTCGGTGATCGCGAACACGGTATTGGCGGACGGGTCGATCAATGCCTCCGCGGCGGCCAGGCCGCGCTCTGGCGTGAGTTTGCCGGTGAACTTCTGCGATGCGATGACGTGATCGATCTTCCCGAGCAGTGACGCGGTCCAGGGGCGCCCCGAACCGGTGTCGAGCACGGTGGTGACCCCTCGGCGACGGCAGGCGTCGACGGTGACCGAGGCCAGGATGGGGTCGGTCGAGTCGAGCAGAACGATGTCCAACTCAGCGACGAACTCCTCCACCACGCCGGCGACGTCCGCGGTCACCATGGGCTGCCGTTTCCAGATGATCGTGCGCGAACCCGCTTCTCGCGACGAGATCACCACCGAATGCTGTGAAGGCTGCTCGTACGCAAGCCAGTGCGCATCGACGCCTCCGGCGGCGATCTCCGACTTCAGGATCGTCGCGAAGGCGTCCGAGCCGCAGGCGGCCAGCAGCCGGACGGGCTCGCCGAGCCGCGCCACCGCGAGCGCCGCGCGCCCGGACAGTCCGCCGGCGGTCACGGCGTTGTCGAGCATCGGGCCTTCCGACTCCTCCTGCGGAAAGCGTTCCACCAAGCAGGTGAAGTCCAAGGTGGCGATGCCGACCATGCCGAGCCGCAACGACCCGCCGTCCGCCGCCTGCGGTCGATCCATACGGACGCCTCCTCCGGGTCATTGACACGCCGCAGCAGTCCAGCCGCCGTTGGCCGTGCCAGCGTATCCCCACGTTGGTGCCCGCCGGGCGCGGTAGGGCTAGGATCGGGCGCAGAAGACGCGGGGTGCCCCAATTGCGGGGGCTGAGATCACACCCGTCGAACCTGATCTAGCTCGTACTAGCGAAGGGACGTCGCTATGACGCCTGAACCCTTGCCCGCCACGACCCTGTCCGCGGACGCCCTCGGCGCCGCTGTGGACGCCTTCCGCACGACCTCGCCGCTGGTGCACTGCCTGACGAACATCGTCGTCGCACAGTGGACCGCCAACGTCGTCCTCGCGGCGGGCGGTGCGCCCGCGATGGTCGACAGCCCGCACGAGGCCGGCGACTTCGCCCGTATTCCGGTGCCGGGCGGCGTCCTGGTCAATCTCGGTACGCCACAGGATCACACGGTCGCCGCCATGCGGCTGGCCGCCGCGGGTGCCAATGAGGCCGGACGCCCGTGGGTGCTCGACCCGGTCGCGGCCGGCGGTCCGGCCTGGCGCACCTCGGTGGCCCGGGAACTCCTCGAACTGCGGCCGGCGATCCTGCGCGGCAACGCGTCCGAGATCGGCGCCCTCGCCGGTGGTGCGGGCGGGCGCGGCGTCGACAGCACCGACGCTCCCGAGCAGGTGCTGGACGCCGCCCGCGCGCTGGCCAGCACGCACGGCATCGTTGTCGCGGTCAGCGGTCCGGTCGACCATCTCACCGACGGCGACCGCCTGGTCCGGGTCAGTAACGGCCACCCGTGGCTCACCCGGGTCACCGGCGTCGGCTGCGCCCTCGGCGCGCTGATGGCCGGCTTCGCCGGCGTGATCGATGACCGGCTGGTGGCCGCCGCCGCCGCGACCGGTCTGCTCACCGTGGCCGCCGACGACGCCGCCGCGAGCACGCAGGGACCGGGGTCGTTCGCGGTCGCCCTGCTCGACCGGCTCTCGACGCTGACCCCCGACGAACTAGCCGCGCGGGTGGTGCTCTCGTGACCCGCCCCGCCTTCGACCTCAGCGTCTACCTGGTCACCGACACCGGCCAATGCGGCGCCCTCGGCGTCGCCGAGACCGTCCGCCGCGCCGTCGCCGGGGGAGCGACCCTGGTGCAGTTGCGCGACCCGGACGCCTCCCGCGCCGAACTCGTCGCCCTCGGCCGGGAACTGCTGGCCGTCCTGGACGGCACCGGCGTCCCGCTCATTATCAACGACCACGCCGACGTCGCCGCCGAGATCGGCGCGGACGGCGTCCATATCGGCCAAGGTGACCTCGCGCCCGACGCCGTCCGCGCCATCATCGGCCCCGATGCGCTGCTCGGGCTGTCCACGCACGACGCGGCCGAGGTCGATGCCGCCGCGGCCTGGGGCGACGTGCTCGACTACCTCGGTGTCGGGCCGGTCTGGCCCACCGGCAGCAAAGCGGACGCCGCCGACGCGATCGGTACCGACACCCTCGCCGCCCTGGCCCGGCGCAGCGCCTACCCGTGCGTGGCGATCGGCGGCATCAGCGCCGCGCGGGTCACCGACGTCCGCCGCGCCGGGGCGGACGGGGTCGCGGTGATCAGCGCGATCTGCGGCCAGCCCGATGTCGAGGCCGCCACCCGTGACCTGGTGCAGCGCTGGGCGAGCGCTGCGAGCCCAGACCAGGGGGAGCGCCGATGATTCCCAAAGTTGCCAGCATCGCGGGCAGCGACCCGTCCGGAGGGGCCGGCATCCAGGCCGACCTGAAGGCGTTCAGCGCGCTGGGCGCCTACGGCTGTGCGGTGCTCACCGCGCTCACCGCCCAGTCGACCCGGGGTGTCACCGGCGTCCATGCCGTGCCCGCGGCCTTCGTCGAGGAACAGATCCGCACCCTGGTCGCCGACGTGCCCCTGGATGCGGTCAAGATCGGCATGCTCGCCACCGCCGAACTCGCCGAGACCGTCGGCGCGCTGATCGCCGACGTGATCGACGCACCGGTGGTGCTTGATCCGGTGATGATCGCCACCAGCGGCGACCGGTTGCTCAGCGACGACGCGATGGACGCCGTCCGCGCGCTGGTGCCGCTCGCTGCGCTGATCACTCCCAACCTGCACGAGGCCGCCGCGCTGCTCGGCGAGCCGGTGGCGTCCGATCTCGGCGCCGCCCGCGCCCAAGCCCTCGCGTTGCGCGAACTCGGCGCGGCGCGGGTGCTGGTCAAGGGCGGACACGGCGCGGGAGGCACCTCGGTCGACGTGTTCGCCGACGCGGACGGCGTCCACGAACTGAGCGCCCGCCGCATCGACACCAAGAACACCCACGGCACGGGTTGCTCGCTGTCCTCGGCGATCGCCGCGCTGGTGCCGCAGCGCGCCACCTGGCTGGAGGCGGTCGCCGACGCCAAGACCTGGCTCACCGGCGCCATCGCCGCGGCCGACCAACTGCAGGTCGGGTCCGGTTCCGGGCCCGTCCACCACTTCCATGCCCTATGGACCGACACCCCCGTCATCGAAAGGAACCCGGCATGAGCTTCACCGACGACGCCTGGGAGGCGATCGCACCGCTGCGCGCCGCCATCGACGAACTGCCGCTGCTGAACCAACTGCGCGACGGCACGCTGCCCCGCGAGGCCTTCGTCGAGTACCTCACCCAGGACGCCCTCTACCTCGATTCCTACGCCCGAACCCTCGCGCTGGCCGCCAGCCAGGCACCTTCCGGCGAGCAGATCGCCTTCTGGGCGTCCGGCGCCAACAACGCCGTCATCGTCGAAAAGGCGCTGCACGGCAGCTTCGACGTCGACCCGGACGCCGAGCCGTCGGCGGTCTGCCTGGCTTACACCTCCTATCTTTCCTCGCTCGCGACCCGCGGCAACTACCCGGTGCTCGTCGCCGGCGTCCTGCCCTGCTTCTGGATTTATGAGGATGTCGGCAGCCGCCTGCTGGACAGCGTCGGTGACCTGACCGGGCACCCCTACCAGGCCTGGATCAGCACCTACGCCGATCCTGCATTCACCGAATCGACCCGGCGCGCCAAGGAGATCACCGATTCACTCGCCGCGCAGGCGGACGCCGCCACCGTCACGCAGATGCACAAGGCGTTCGCGACCGCGGCCCGCTACGAGTGGATGTTCTGGGACGCCCCGATGCGCGCCGAGCGCTGGCCGATCTGACTCGACGCTCAGAACGGCCGGCCGGGCAGGGGAGACCCACCGATAGGGTGGCGGGCATGAGCGTTGCGATCCGGGTCATCCCCTGCCTCGACGTGCACGACGGACGCGTCGTCAAGGGCGTCAACTTCGTCAACCTGCGCGACGCCGGCGACCCGGTCGAACTCGCCCGCGCCTACGGCGAGGCCGGAGCCGACGAGTTGACCTTCCTCGACATCTCGGCGTCCTCGCAAGGCCGCGCCACCACCTACGAGATGGTGACCCGCACCGCCGAGACCGTGTTCATTCCCCTGTGCGTGGGCGGCGGCGTCCGCGCCGTCGACGACGTCGACCGGCTGCTGCGCTGCGGCGCCGACAAGGTCGGCATCAACACCGGCGCCATCGCCCGCCCGCAGGCGATCAACGAGATCACCGAACGCTTCGGCAACCAGGTGGTCGTGCTCAGCCTGGACGCCCGCCGCGAGGACGGCCAGCCGTCCGGCTTCGGCGTCACCACCCACGGCGGCCGCAAGCCCGCCGGGCTGGACGCCCTGGAATGGTGCCGCGAGGCCGTCGACCGCGGAGCCGGCGAGATCCTGCTCAACTCGATGGACGCCGACGGCACCACCAGCGGCTTCGACCTGGAAATGATCGAGGCCGTCCGCAAAGTCGTCGACGTGCCGGTGATCGCCTCCGGCGGCGCCGGGACCGTCGCGCACTTCGTCGACGCTGCCCGCGCCGGAGCGGACGCCGTGCTCGCGGCGTCCGTGTTCCACTACGGCACCCTCAGCATCGCCGAGGTCAAGGCCGGACTGGCCGGGGCCGGCTTCGAAGTCCGCTGACCGCTCGTCTGTGAGGAGAGAAATGTCCGATTGCATCTTCTGCCGCATCGTCGCCGGAGAGATCCCCAGCAAGCGCGTGTACGCCGACGACGCCGCCGTCGCCTTCCTCGACCTGGCCCCGTTCAAGGCCGGCCACACCCTCGTCGTACCGCGCACCCACGTGAGCGACGCCTTGGCCGACGCCGGCGTCCTCGCCTCGATCGCCCCCGCCGTGGTCGCCACCGGACGCCTGCTCACCGAAAAACTCGGTGCATCCGGCATGAACGTGTTGTCGAACGTCGGTGCGGACGCCGGACAGTCGGTGTTCCACCTGCACGTGCATCTGGTTCCGCGCTACGCCGACGACCCCGGCATGGGCGCCCTGCTGACGCCCGCCGCGTCCGATGACCTGGACGCCGTGCACGCCCGCATCACCGCCACCGCATAATCGCCTCGGCGCTCTGCCGACCCGGTCGGCGCCCGGTGGGGGCCTCCCCGCCATGGAGGCCGCGCTCGTCCGCGGCGTCGGCGCGGCGTGATCCCTCGCGGCGGTACCTGGGTGGTTGCTGACGGGCGCTTCGCGGTGTCAGGACAAGATCCTGGGGTGATACTCGCCGGAAACGTCACTCAAATCGGGCATGAGTTGTGTCTGCAGGGTGATTTGTGTGACGTTTCCGGCAGGCGGGTGCTGGGTAGAACCGCACCACGTCAGGGGACTTGCTCCCACCTCGTGATGTTTCTACCTTTCACCCTGATCGGTGGCGGTCTTGATCTCGACCCGCCGGTTCAGGGACCGGCCGTCCTCGGTGGCGTTGTCAGCCACGGGTTCGGACTCGCCACGTGCCTCCGCTTCGATCCGTACGTCGGGCAAAGCCACGGTGAGGGCGCTTTCGACCGCGCGTGCCCGGCGCAGGGATAGGTCGAGGTTGCCGGCGTCCGAACCTCGAGAATCGGTGTGCCCGACCACGGTGAGCGATGTCGACCGGGAGCGGAGTTTCGCGGTCAACGCGGCCAGTTCGGTGTGTGCTCGCTCGGAGAGTTGGTCGTCGTTGTAGGCGAAGAACACGTCCGCGCTGAGGACGATCCTCTCGCCGAAGTCGGCCACGGAGCCGTCCAGATTCGCCTCCGGGAAAGTCAGGGTGTCGCCGGCCGTCGGGAGAGAATCGATGGGAAAACTCACCGCGGACGCCGGGTCGACCGAGTGATCAGCAGGTGACGCCGCCGCGGGCGGCACCACCACGACGGTCCCCACCACCGCGGTCACCACGATCGCCGCGGCACGCCTGCGGTGAGAGACCCAGACGCGGCCGGTGGTCATCGCGTCACCGGGACGTCGAAGATGCCTCCGAGCGGGATGTGGACGCGGACGCGATCGAGGTCGGAGGGGAGAGGTGCGAAGACCGCCGAGAACGTCACCGAGTCACCCGGGCCGAGTCCGCCGGTCCGGGTACCGGAGCACACGCAGCGTTCCTCACCGTCGCGGGCCGGCAGATAGCGTTTGCCGGCGACGGCGTCCACCAAGAAGACCCCGCTCACGTCGTGCTCAAAGGACGTGCTGAGCCTGCTCTCGACGAACCAGGTCGCAGCTCCGCGGTTGGTCAACGTGAAGTCGACGGTCGTGGCGCGAGGGGCGGTGCGGACGCTGTTGACCGCGACCGTCAACGGCGTGTCGTGCGATGAGGTGTCGCGGGATTCCAGCACAGGAAGCGCGGTCGGTGCGGCGCTGGGCGCGATCGCCGCAGGCACCGGTGCGCTGGGCCCATCAACGCCGGACGGAGGCGGAGCGGGCGGAGTGCATCCGGCCAGCAGCAAGAACAGGAATGGGATCATCCGGCGCATGGTGTTCTCCTCAACAGGGGTAGCTGTCCAGGACGCTAGGAGCCAGGGAAGCACCACCACAAGGGGGGCTGTGGATAACTCGGCAGGCCTGCCGGTCCGCGATCCAAGACACGGCGTGTCTGTTTTGTGAAGATCGGATGCCGTGGGGTTACAGTAGGTCCGTGCACATGAGCGCCCTCGTAGTTATCTCGCGCGTCGCCTGAGACCATCAGACCAGTCGACGCGCTCCCTCGTTTGCCCAGCCATGGGTCAACGGGGGTTTTTCTTTGCACGAGACAAGCCCATGAACCGCACGCCGTACACCGAAGGGGATGAACATGGCTGAAAGCCACAAGCCGAAGGAACTCACCGGAGCACAGGCGCTCGTCGAGTCGCTCGAGCGCGTGGGTGTAGACGTCATCTTCGGCATTCCGGGCGGGGCGATCCTGCCGGCCTACGATCCGCTGGGCCAGAGCACGCTGCTGCGCCACATCCTGGTGCGTCACGAGCAGGGCGCCGCGCACGCGGCCGAAGGCTACGCGATGACCACCGGACGCGTCGGCGTCTGCATGGCGACGTCCGGCCCGGGCGCGACCAACCTGGTCACCGGCCTGGCGGACGCGATGCTCGACTCGGTGCCGATCGTCGCGATCACCGGCCAGGTGTCCTCGGCCGCCATCGGTACCGACGCCTTCCAGGAGGCCGACATCCGTGGCATCACCTTCCCGATCACCAAGCACAGCTACCTGGTCACCAATCCGGCCGACATTCCCGGCGCGATCCGCGCGGCGTTCCACATCGCCTCCACCGGACGCCCGGGCCCGGTCCTGGTCGATATCAGCAAGGACGCCCTGACCGACTCGGCGCCGTTCGTGTGGCCGCCGGCGCTGGAGCTGCCCGGCTACAAGCCGACCACCACCCCGCACGCCAAGCAGATCCGCGAGGCCGCCCGGCTGATCCGCGAAGCGGAGCGTCCGGTGCTCTACATCGGCGGCGGCGTCGTCAAGGCTCAGGCCTATGAGGAACTCGCCGAGCTGGTCAAGATCACCCAGATCCCGGTGGTCACCACGCTGATGGCGCGCGGCGCGCTGCCCGATTCGCATCCGCTGCACATGGGCATGCCCGGCATGCACGGCACGGTCGCGGCCGTCGGCGCTCTGCAGCGTTCCGACCTGCTGATCACCCTGGGTGCGCGTTTCGACGACCGGGTCACCGGCAAGCTGTCGACGTTCGCCCCGGACGCCAAGGTGATCCACGCCGACATCGACCCGGCCGAGATCGGCAAGAACCGGGTGGTCGACGTCCCGATCGTGGGCGACGTCAAGAAGGTGATCGCCGAACTCAACCAGGTGCTGCGCGGCGACGATCTGGGCGGGCTGGAGCCGTGGGTCGGCTACCTGACCGGCCTGAAGGAGAAGTACGCCACCGACACCGAAGCCACCAAGGACGGCGTCCTCACCCCGCAGTACGTGATCAAGCGGCTCGGCGAGCTGTCCGGCGACGCGATCTACGCCGCTGGTGTCGGCCAGCACCAGATGTGGGCCGCGCAGCTGCTGCCGTTCGAGAAGCCGGGCCGCTGGCTGAACAGCGGTGGCGCGGGCACGATGGGCTACTGCGTGCCGGCCGCCATGGGTGCCAAGGTGGGCGCGCCCGACGAGGTGGTCTGGGGGATCGACGGCGACGGCTGCTTCCAGATGACCAACCAGGAACTGGTCACCTGCGCGCTCAACGACATCCCGATCAAGATCGCGGTGATCAACAACGAGTCCTTGGGCATGGTCCGCCAGTGGCAGACCCTGTTCTACGGCGAGCGCTACTCCAACACCGACCTGAAGAGCCGCCGGGTGCCCGACTTCCCGATGCTCGCCGAGGCGATGGGCGCGGTCGGCCTGCGCGCCGACACCGTCGAGGAGGTCGACGAGGTGATCACCAAGGCCCTCGAGATCAACGATCGTCCCGTCGTGGTCGAGTTCGTGGTCCACAAGGACGCCATGGTGTGGCCGATGGTCGCGGCCGGCACCAGCAACGACGACATCATGATCGCCAAGGACTTGGCGCCCGACTGGGAGGAAGAGATCCTGTGAACACGCACACCCTGAGCGTCATCGTCGAGAACAAGCCCGGCGTGCTCGCGCGCATCTCGGGTCTGTTCGCCCGGCGCGGCTACAACATCGACTCGCTGGCGGTCGGCCCGACCGAACGCCCCGAGATCAGCCGGATCACCCTGCAGGTGAGCGTCGAGCATGACAGTTCGCTGGAGCAGATCACCAAGCAGCTCAACAAGCTGATCGAGGTGCTCAAGATCGTCGAGCTCGAAGAGAACGCGGTGCGCCGCGAACTGGTGCTGGTCAAGCTGAAGGCCGATCCGGTCGCGCGCAGCCAGATCATCGACATCGTGCAGCTGTTCCGCGGCAAGACCGTGGACGTGCACAACGATTCGCTGGTCATCGAGGCCACCGGCAGCCCCGACAAGCTGGACGCGCTGCTGGAGATGCTGCGCCCCTACGGCGTCCGCGAACTGGTCCAGTCCGGCCTGGTCGCGCTCGGACGCGGCGCCAAGTCGCTCACCGACCGCGGCGCGAAGGTCGACCGGGCTCGCCCCGGCGTCCGCTGATACGTTTCCATTACCCCGAACCACATCTGAGGAAAGAGATTTCAATGGCAGAGATGTTCTACGACGCGGACGCCGACCTTTCGGTCATCCAGGGCCGCACGGTCGCCGTGATCGGCTACGGCTCGCAGGGCCACGCGCATGCGCTGAGCCTGCGCGACTCCGGTGTCGACGTGCGCGTCGGCCTGCGCGAAGGCTCGAAGTCGGCCGCCAAGGCCGAGGCCGAGGGCCTGCGGGTCGTCACCGTGGCGCAGGCCGCCGCCGAGGCGGACCTGATCATGATCCTCGCGCCGGACCAGCACCAGCGGAAGATCTACGCCGAGGAGATCGCGCCCAACCTGCAGGCCGGCGACGCGCTGTTCTTCGCGCACGGCTTCAACATCCGCTTCGGCTACATCGTCCCGCCGGCCGGCGTCGACGTGTGCATGGTCGCCCCGAAGGGCCCCGGCCACCTGGTGCGCCGCGAGTACTCCGAGGGCCGCGGCGTCCCGGTGATCGTGGCCGTCGAGAAGGACGAGTCGGGCAACGCCTGGCCGCTGGCCCTCTCCTACGCGAAGGCGATCGGCGGCCTGCGCGCCGGCGGCATCAAGACCACCTTCACCGAGGAGACCGAGACTGACCTGTTCGGCGAGCAGGCCGTGCTGTGCGGCGGCGCGTCCGCCCTGGTCCAGGCCGGATTCGAGACCCTGGTCGAGGCCGGCTACCAGCCCGAGGTGGCCTACTTCGAGTGCCTGCACGAGCTGAAGCTGATCGTCGACCTGATGTACGAGGGCGGCATCGCCAAGCAGCGCTGGAGCGTCTCCGACACCGCCGAGTTCGGCGACTACGTGTCGGGCCCGCGCGTCGTCGACGCCCGCGTCAAGGAGAACATGAAGGCGGTGCTCACCGACATTCAGTCCGGTGCGTTCGCCCAGCGCTTCATCGACGACCAGGACGCCGGTGCGCCCGAGTTCGCCGCGCTGCGCGCCCAGGGCGAGCAGCACCCGATCGAGGCCACCGGCCGCGAGCTGCGCAAGCTGATGGCGTGGGTGAAGAGCCACGACGACGACTACGTCGAGGGCACCGCGGCTCGCTGAGCCCGCACCCGGAGCCGGCCGTGACCGGCACCGATTTCACTCAGGGGCGTCCCCGGTTTTCCGGGGGCGCCCCTGGTGTTTCGCGCACCATGTGGCAGCATTTCCCCAGCCACACCCGCGACGAAGGAGCCCGATGGCCGAGTGGTACCACACCCTCCAGGACGCGATCGTCACGCATGCAGGCGAATGGTGGACCTATCTGGCCACCGGCCTGCTGTGCTGGCTGGACGGCTTCTTCCCGCCGGTGCCGAGCGAGTCGATCGTCATCGCCATGTCGGCGTTGTCGGAGACCCACGGTGGCCCCGTGCAGCTGTGGCTGGTGATCCTGACCGCCTGCGCCGGCGCCTTCGCCGGTGACAACACCGCCTACCTGATCGGGCGGCATATCCCGCTCGACAAGATCTTCCGTGGCGAACGCGGCACCCGGACGCTGATTCGCGCCCACGACCTGATGCACCGCAAGGGTGCGGTGATGCTGATGTCGGCGCGCTTCATTCCCGGCTACCGGATCGCGATGAACATGGTGGCCGGCTTCGTCCGGTTCCCGCACCGCCGCTTCATGGTGATCGACGCGGTCGCGACCCTGATGTGGGGCGCGCTGTCGGTCGGCATCGGGCTGGCGGCCGGTTCGCTGTTCCACGACAGGCCGCTGCTGGGCATCATCATCGGCATCGCGCTGGGCCTGGTGATCGGCTACCTGATCGAACGCGGTCACGCCTGGCGCGAGCGGCGCCACGCAGCACGGCACCCCGGGGAAGGACCCCGGGGCACCGTGGTGGAGTAATACTGCGGGGACGTCCTCAGACCCGGGCGGCGATCGCGTCGCCGACCTGGGTCGTCGAACGCTTCTCGGCACCCCGGGCGGCCACGTCGGCGTCCACGGCCGCCTCGATGCGGGCGGCGTCCTCACGGCGTCCGAGATGGTCGAGCAGCAGCGCCATCGAACTGATCGTCGCGGTCGGGTCGGCGATGCCCTGGCCGGCGATGTCGGGGGCCGAACCGTGCACCGGCTCGAACATGCTCGGGAAGGTGCGCTCGGGGTTGATGCACGCCGACGGGGACAACCCGATGCCGCCGGTGACCGCGCCGGCCAGGTCGGTGACGATGTCGCCGAACAGGTTGTCGGTGACCATCACGTCGAAGCGCTGCGGATCCTGCACCAGCATGATCATGGTGGCGTCCACGTGCAGGTAGTCGGTGGTCACCTCGGGGTATTCGGCGGCGACCGCGGTGAACAGCCGGTTCCACAGGCCGCCGGCGTTCACCAGCACATTGTGCTTGTGCACCATGGTCACCTTCTTGCGGCGGCGCATGGCGCGCTCGAAGGCGTCCCGGATCACCCGCTCGACCCCGCGGGCGGTGTTGACGCTGACCTCGTTGGCCACCTCGTGCGCGGTGCCGCGGGCCAGCGATCCGCCCACGCCGGCGTAGAGGCCCTCGACGCCCTCGCGGACCACGACGAAGTCGACCGGGCCGCGGGCGACCACGGCGTCCGACAGCGGCGTGACGACGCCCGGGTACAGCTTGGACGGCCGCAGGTTGACGTACTGGTCGAACGCGAAGCGCAGCTTCAGCAACAGCCCGCGCTCCAGCAGGCCGGACGGGATCGCCTTCGATCCGGGCGCCGCACCGACCGCGCCGAGGACGATCGCGTCCACCCGGGTCAGTTCGTCGAGCACCGAGTCGGGCAGCACCTCGCCGGTGCGCTGCCAGCGCTCGGCACCCAGATCGTAATGGACGTAGTCGAAGGCACCCGGCCCGACCGTCGCATCCAGGACCTTGAGGCCTTCGGCGACCACCTCGGGACCGATGCCGTCCCCGCCGATGACGGCGATCGTGGGGGTACTGGGCTGCGCTGCGTCGGTCATGGCCGAAAGATTAGGCGTAGTGATCACGAGACGGACGCCGCGTCTCAGGGTGGGGGCCCGTAAGCGGTATCGTGACCCTCATGTCACTCACGTTTGAACTCCAGCCCAACCCGCACGCCCGCACCGAGGCGGAGCTCGCGGAGGTACTGAGTGATCCCGGTTTCGGCAACCACTTCACCGACCACATGGTGACGATCACCTGGACGAAGGGACGCGGCTGGCATTCGGCCACCGTCAAGCCCTACGGCCCGCTGGTGCTCGACCCGTCGGCCGCCGTCTTGCACTACGGCCAGGAGATCTTCGAAGGGTTGAAGGCCTACCGGCACGCCGACGGCTCGGTGCACCTGTTCCGCCCCGAGAAGAACGCCGAGCGCTTCCAGGCGTCCGCGGCCCGGATGATGCTGCCCCGGCTCGAGGTCGAGGACTTCGTCGAGGCCGTCCGCCAGCTGGTCACCGTCGACGCCCGCTACGTGCCGGCGTCCGAGGGGGAGCGCAGCCTCTACATCCGCCCGTTCATGATCGCCTCCGAGGCCTTCCTCGGCGTGCGCGCCGCCGAAGAGGTCACCTTCCTGGTGATCGCCTCGCCGGTCGGTCCGTACTTCTCCGAGGGCGTCCAGGGCGTCGACATCTGGGTCACCGACCGGTGGGCGCGCGCCGGCGAGGGCGGCACCGGGGCGGCCAAGTGCGGCGGCAACTACGCGGCCAGCCTGATCGCCCAGTACGAGGGCTACGAGCACGGCTGCACCCAGGTGATGTTCATCGAGGCGACCGGCAAGGACCGCGTCGAGGAACTCGGCGGCATGAACGTCTTCCTGATCACCGCCGAGGGTCAGCTGGTCACCCCGGCGCTGACCGGCACCATCCTGGACGGCATCACCCGCGACTCGATCCTGAAGGTGGGCGCCACCTTGGGCCTGGAGCCCGTCGAGCGGCGTCTCGCCGCGCGCGAGGTCTTCGACGGCATCGCTGAGGGCACCTTCGTCGAGGCGTTCTGCTGCGGGACGGCCGCCGTGATCAGCCCGATCTCCGGTTTCAAGACCGAGGACGGCGAATGGCGCCCCCAGGGCCAGGACTTCGCGCGGACGCTGAGCATCCGTGACGCCGTCCTCGACATCCAGTACGGCCGGACCGAGGACGCCTTCGGCTGGACCAGCAAGGTCGTGTGAGTGGGCCGATGACCGCCACCGCACCGCAGCCCCGGGGAAGCCTGCCGCTCGGCGTCCTGATGGGAGCCGTCGTGGCCGCCATCGTGCTGTCCGTGATCTGGTTCGGCGCCGGGCTGGGCACCATGCTGTCCGCCCAGCCGTCGGCCTCGGTCGGCCCGGCCGCGAGCACGCCGCCGGCCTCGGTGACCCCGTCGGCTTCGGCGACCCCCACCCCGACCCCCTCGGCCTCGGCCACGCCCACCCCGACCCCGTCGGTGAGCGCGGAACCCGTAGCGGGACTGGTGACCGAGTTGCGCTCGGGCACCTGGGTGACGGTGCTCCAGTCGATGAGGAAGACCGAGGCGACCGGTGCGCAGGCGGTCGCCCGCGCCGCCGAGCTGAGCACCGCCGGGCATACCGCGGTCGCCATCGATGCGGACGCCTTCCCGAACTCGTTCAGCCCGGGCTACTACGCGATCGGCATTCCCGGAGCGGCGGACTCTGCGGCGGCCGCGGCCGTCTGCGATGCGCTCGGCATCACCGACCGCGCCAAGTGCTTCCCGCGCGAGATCAAGGGCTGAACCCGCCGACGCGCCGGTGAGCCCAGCGCCGGCGCTGCGGTCAGCCGCCGATCAGCCGCAGGGCGAAGGCGGCGCCGGCCACGACCAGCACGCCGAAGAAACCGATCAGGAACCCGGCGGTGGTGCGGGACATGCCCGGCTTGGCCACCGGGGTCACCACAGCCGGGGCCGCGGCGACCGGGGCGGGCGCGACCGGCATCCGGACCGCGGGGGCGGGCGCCGCGGGCATCGCCGCGGTCGCTCCGGGCGCCGACGGCGCCTCGTCGCGGTAGATATCGAACGGTGCCGGCGGCGCGACGGGCGGCAACGGCACAGTGGTCTGCGACGGCACGGTGTCCTGCGACGAGAGGGCGGACGCCCGCGGCGGCACCTGCGCCGGGGTGACGACCGGTGTGGCCGGAGCCGGTTCGGGCACGGACGGGGCGGCGGCGACCGGCGCCGTCGGTTCGGCACGATGATCCGGGGCGTCGTCGGCGTAGGGGTCGTAGAAGCTGGTGGCGTCGGAGTCGTGGTGGCCGCCCACATCGTCCGGTTCGGGCTCGGGT
This sequence comes from Propioniciclava sp., assembly GCF_047602245.1. GTDB lineage: Bacteria > Actinomycetota > Actinomycetes > Propionibacteriales > Propionibacteriaceae > Propioniciclava. Next base: position 317,650 of record NZ_JASGHT010000001.1, on the reverse strand, counting down.
TCGACGGCCGGCTGGATCGCGGTGGTGTCGGTATCGTCGCTGGTGAGGACGCGGTCGTCCATGATCACCGGGGCGCCCGGTTCGGCGCGGAAGAAGTCGATCAAGGCCCGGTCGAGCAGGGGACCGGTCACCGGGGGCGCCAGGAATGCGAGCCGCGCCGAGGCGGCGGTCACGTCGAAGCGCATCCACTCCTCGGCCCCCAGCAGCACCGGGGCGTAGCGTGCGCTCAGGGTTTCGTCGCGCGGCACCAGCGCGGTGTGATCGAGCCCGTCTGCGTCCCGCCACAGCACGCCCGCCTGGCGCTCCTGCAGCACCAGGGCGCCGTAGGCGACCCGCTCACCGACCAACCCGACCGGAATGACGTAGTGGACGGCCTGATCGTCGGTGATCACCTGCTTGAAGCGGGAGGCTCCTCCGGCGAGCACCTGACGCGAGAGGCGTCCGTAGCGATCGTCGAACGGCGCCAGGTCGAGGGCCGCGACGGCGGCGCGGCTGATCCGGTCGGCCAGGTCAGACATGGTGGGGGGTACTTTCTTTCGTCGTCCGCGCCAGCATACGACGCGCGGCATCCCCCGCAGGTGGGAGATGCCGCGCGCCGGACGGGTGATCGCGATCAGGCCAGGGCGGCCAGCGCGGCGTCGTAGTCGGGCTCGGTGGTGATCTCGGGAACCAGCTGGGTGTACAGCACGGTACCGTCGGTGCCGATGACGACGACCGCGCGCGCGTTCACGCCGGCGAGCGGGCCGTCGACCAGCTTGGTGCCGTAATCGGACGGGAAATCGGAGCGGAAGGTGGAGCCCACCACGACGTTCTCGATGCCCTCCGCACCGCAGAAGCGGCCGAGCGCGAACGGCAGATCGGCCGAGGCGCAGACCACAGTGGTGTTCTCCAGGCCCGCGGCGAGCTCGTTGAACCGGCGCACGCTGGTGGCGCACACGCCGGTGTCGACGCTGGGGAAGATGTTGAGCACGACGCGGCGTCCGGCCTGGTCGGCGAGGGTGACCTCGGAGAGGTCCTTTCCGGTGAGCGTGAACGCCGGAGCGGTCTGACCGACGGCGGGCAGATCGCCGACGGTGTGGACGGGGGTTCCCTTGAAGGAGGTGTCAGCCATGCCCTGTTTGTAGCATCTCGACCCAAGCGCGGTCGATATACTGCCCCGGCTGACCGGAGAACGGTTGGTCCCCGAGCCACGAAGGACCCGAGCATGACGACAGCGCCGGTCGCACCCGATGTCTTCCACCTCTACGACACCACGCTCCGCGACGGTGCCCAGCAGGAGGGCCTGCGCCTGACGGTGCAGGACAAGCTGAAGATTGCCCGCCTGCTCGACGACCTCGGCGTCGGCTTCATCGAGGGCGGCTGGCCGGGCGCCAACCCGAACGACACTGCGTTCTTCGCGGCGGCGGCCGCGGGCGAATTGACCCTGAAAAACGCGAAGCTCGCGGCCTTCGGCTCGACCCGCCGGGTGGGCGCCACGGCGTCCGGTGACCCGCTGACCCGCGCGCTGCTGGACGCCCAGACCGAAGTGATCTGCCTGGTCGCCAAGAGCCACGACGAGCACGTGTACCGCGCGCTGAAGACCGACCTGGCCGAGAACCTCGCCATGATCACCGACACCGTTTCGTTCCTGGTCGGTGAGGGACGCCGCGTCTTCCTCGACTGCGAGCACTTCTTCGATGGCTACCGGGCCAACCCCGGCTACGCGATCGAGGTGGTCCGCACCGCCGCGGACGCCGGCGCCGAGGTGGTCGTGCTGTGCGACACCAACGGCGGCATGCTGCCCGCCTGGATGGGCGAGATCGTCTCGGCCGCCGGCGAGGTGGGCGTCGACCTGGGCATCCACTGCCACAACGACACCGGCTGCGCGGTCGCCAACACGCTCGCCGCCGTCGACGCGGGGGCGATGCACGTCCAGGGCACCATGAACGGTCACGGAGAGCGCACCGGCAACGCCGACCTGATCACCGTCGCGGCCAACCTGCAACTCAAGTACGGCTGGCCGATCATGCCGCCCGAGCGCCTGGCCCGTGCCACGGCGGTCAGCCAGGCCGTGGCTGCCGTCACCCACGTGCCGCCGAACGCCCGCCAGCCCTACGTCGGCCATTCGGCGTTCGCGCACAAGGCCGGCCTGCACGCGTCCGCGATCAAGGTGGACGCCAACCTGTACCAGCACACCGACCCGCGCCTGGTCGGCAACGACATGCGCATGCTGGTCTCCGATATGGCCGGGCGCGCCAACATCCAGATGAAGGGTTCCGAGCTGGGCTTCGACATCGCCGACCGCGACCTCGCAGCGCGGATCACCGACGTGGTCAAGCAGCGCGAGATGGAGGGCTACTCCTACGAGTCGGCCGACGCCTCGTTCGAGTTGCTGCTGCGCGCCGAGACCGGCCAGCTCGACCCGGCCTTCGAGGTGCTCCGGTGGCGCGTGCTCACCTCCGACGAGGCGACCGACGAGGGCGACTCCGAGGCGACCGTCAAGGCGCGGGTGGGCGAGTCCGTCCGCTGGCGCGTCGGTGAGGGCTTCGGCCCGCTGAACGCGCTCGACAAGGCGCTCCGCCTGGCTCTGAAGCGGAACCACCCCGTCGTGGAGTCGTTCGAGCTCACCGACTACCGGGTGCGCATCCTGGAGGCGGCGCACGGTACCGACGCGATCATCCGGGTGCTGATCGACACCACCGACGGCACCCGCACCTGGACCACCGTCGGCGTGGGCACCAACGTGATCGAGGCGTCCTGGGAAGCGCTGCACGACGCCTACGTGTGGGGCCTCATCGAGCGCTGAGTAGGATCGCCGCATGACCGACCCACAGCAGATCAGGATCGGCCACGCCGAGCGGGATCGCGCCGTGGAGACGCTCCGTGAGGCGGCGGCCGACGGACGCCTCACGCTCGCCGAACTCGACGAGCGCCTGGAGAAGGCGCTGGTGGCACGGACGCGAGGCGACCTGCACGCACTGCTGACCGACCTGGTGCCGCCCGGGCAGATCGCCCTGGTGGTCTCTCCCGCGCTGGTCCGCGCCCAGGAAACCGGGCCGGGCTGGACCTGGCAGGATCCGCTGGTGCTCACCGCGCGCTGGGACGACGTGCTGCGCGCCGGCCCATGGGAGGTGCCGCCCTTCCTCGAGGTGAACCCGGTGGCCAGCAACGTCAAGCTCGATTTCGTCGACGCACGCACCCAGGCGCACCTGATCGACGTGAACATGCTCGGCGGCGCCGGTGATCTCGTGCTCGTCGTCCCCGAGGGTTGGGCCGTCGACCTGTCGCGGATCGACAAGGGGCTGGGCTCGATCAAGACCACCGGCGTCCCGACCTCGCCGCGTCCGGGGTTTCCGCTGATCATCGTGCGTGGCAAAACGTCGCTGGGCGACATCAAGGTGCGGACGCCGAACTGGTGGGATGTCCGGCAGCGGAACAAGCGGCTGGCCAAGGGCGGCGGCATCGTCGCCAAGAACTGACCGCTAGCCTGGAGGCATGCGCATCGCCCGTTTCGTCCACCACGACCAGATCGCCTACGGAACCGTCGAACTCGACGAGGATCACGGCGAGCATCCCGGCACCGTCGCCGTCCTGAACGGCGATCCGCTCGTCACCGCGGTGCAGTACACCGGCGAGCGGCTGCTGCTCGACGACGTGCGCCTGGTGGCGCCGGTGATCCCGCGCAGCAAGATCGTCGCGGTCGGCCGCAACTACCGCGCGCACGCGGCCGAGTTCGGCAACGATGTGCCCGCCGAACCGATGTGCTTCTACAAGCCCAACACCGCGGTGGTCGGACCGGGGGAGCCGATCATCTACCCGCGGCAGACCTCCGCGGTCGACCACGAGGCCGAACTGGCGGTGGTGATCGGGCGGATCTGCAAGGACGTGCCCGTCGAACGCGTGCCCGAGGTGATCTTCGGCTACACCGTCGCCAACGACGTGAGCGCCCGCGATCTGCAGAACTCCGACGGCCAATGGGGCCGCGCCAAGGGCTTCGACACCTTCTGCCCGCTCGGGCCGTGGATCGTCACCCATCTGTCGTTGGAGGAGGCGTCCGACCTCGGCATCCGCGCGACCGTCACCCGGGGCGGCCAGACGATCGAGCGGCAGGAGTCGACTACCGCGAACATGGTGCACGGCATCGCCGAGTTGGTGTCGTTCGTGTCCTCGTTCGCCACGCTGCTGCCCGGTGACGTCATCCTGACCGGCACCCCCGAAGGCGTCGGGCGGATCGAGCCGGGCGACGTCGTCACCGTCGAGATCGAATCGATCGGATCGCTGGCCAACCCGGTCGTGGCCGCCGACGCATGAGTGCGGCACGCAAGCGGTCGCGCTCGGGCAATCCGGCCGCGGCGGCGTCCGTCCGGCCCTCGGCGGACGCCGCGCGCGGGCCGGCGTCCTGGATCGACCGGTTCGCCACCGAGCGGGTGCCCGTCGGCGTCGACTACCCGCACGTGCTGCGGACGCCGAGCGCCAACCCGGCGCTGTCCGTGTTCGGCGTGCTGATGGGCGTCACCTTGTTCATGCTGCTGCTGCCGCTGATCGCTCAACTGCTGGCCGGCGTCTACTGGCTGGCGGTGGGGCGTCCCGGCGAGTTCCGGGACACGTTCCTGGCCCTGCGCGGCTACGAGCTGCCGTTCGGGTTCGTGGTCACCCACCTCGGGCTGGCCGTGCTGATCCCGCTGTCGTGGGCGCTGGTGCTGTTCGTGCACCGGGTGCGGCCCGGCTACCTGTCGTCGGTGACCGGACGCCTGCGCTGGCGCTGGCTGGGCATCAGCACCGCGGTCGGCTTCGGCGCGCTGTGGCTGGTGCTGATCGTGCAGAACCTGACCTCGCCCGGCGGGCCCAGCTGGGCGCTGACCCCGCAACCGGGCGCCTGGGCATTCCTCGCCGTGATGCTGCTCACCACGCCGCTGCAGGCCGCCGCCGAGGAATACTTCTTCCGCGGCTACCTGATGCAGGCGCTCGGCTCGCTGGTACGGACGCCGTGGTTCGGCATCATCGCCTCGGCGGCCGTGTTCACCGCCTTCCACCCGTCGACGAACCTGGCCATCGTCGTGGACCGGTTCGCGTTCGGCGTCCTGGCCGGCTGGCTGGTGGTGCGCACCGGCGGGCTGGAGGCGGGTATCGGCGCGCACATCGCCAACAATGTCAGCGCCTTCGGCCTGGCGGCGCTCACCTCGTCGGTGGCCGAGCTGAAGGCGATCACCGAGGTCACCTGGGCTGGCGCGGCCTGGGACATCGGCCGCTTCGCGCTGTTCACCGTGCTGATCTGGCTGCTGGCCCGCGGCTACCGTCCGCAGGTTCAAACCGGCCGGACGCCGCGCACGGCGGCCTCGGTTTGAGCCGGAGGCCTTCTGTGCAGTAAGGTTTTACCTCGCTGGCCTACGGGTCAGCGTTTCCACGACAGGGGCTCCGGTTCCGGCGTGGAAGAAGGGGTATGGGGTAATTGGCAGCCCGCCGGATTCTGGTTCCGTCAGTCTAGGTTCGAGTCCTAGTACCCCTGCTGGAAGGCGATTTTCCAGCAGGACTTCTTGTCTGGTAAGGTCTTCTGCGGCGCGCAAGCGTCAGTGCTGGCCCCGTTGTGTAGCGGCCTAGCACGCCGCCCTCTCAAGGCGGTAGCGCGGGTTCGAATCCCGTCGGGGCTACAAGGCGAAAGCCCTGGTCAACTTGGTTGGCCAGGGCTTTTTCGTATGCCCAGAGTCGTATTTGTCGCCGAAACGGACGCGTACAAGATGTATCTTGTAAACAAGACGCGAGGCGAAGGAGATGCGATGAAGCAGGGACCCGATCCGGACAAGCGGTTCTACGGGGCGATCACGGTGAGCGATCGCGGGCAGATCGTCATTCCCGCGCAGGCGCGGCGCGACTTCGGCATCGAGGTCGGCGACAAGCTGCTGGTCTTCGGGGACCGGCGTCACGGCATCGCGATCGCCCGCGCCGAGGATGTCATCGCCCGTCACCCCGGGGCGGAGGCGATCTTCGCTGCACCGCCGTCCGATGATGACTGATGCCGGCGCCGCCCGGCTACGGGTGGTGCTGCCGAACCTGACGGCCGCCGCCTGCGGCTTCGGCGGCGCCGCGCTGGCGGGCTTCGGGGTGTGGGCGGTGCTCGCCGGGTTCGTGACCGGAACCATGGGCTGGTTCGCCGGCTGGTTCGGGGCGCGGGCGCTCGGACGGGCGCTGGCCCGGCGTGGCTACGCGCCGCCGGGGCGTCCGGTCTATCGCCTGGGGGAGTCGCCCGAGGGTGAGTTCGGCGCGGGTGGGAAGGCGTGGGCATTGTCGCGGCTCGTCCGCGCGGGGCATCCGGTGCCGGACGGGGTCGTCCTGGTGCCGCGGGCCTTCGCTGGGGACGCGTTGACGCCCGATGCGGCGTCCGCGCTGGCCTTGGAGTTGCAGCGGTTCCCGGTCGGGCAGCGGTTCGCGGTGCGCTCATCGGCGGTGGGCGAGGACTCGGCGCACGCCTCCTTCGCCGGAGCCTACGAGTCGGTGCTGGACGTGAACGCCGCCGGTCTGGAGGCCGCGATCGGCGCCGTCCGTGCCTCGAGGGCCGCAGCGCGGGTGGGCGCCTACGCCCGGTCGTCCGGGGCCGATGCGGGTGAGTTGGCCGTGATCGTGCAGGCGATGGTCCCGGCCACCTGCGCCGGGGTGCTGTTCACCGTCGATCCGCTCAGCGGCGACCTCGGCTCGATGCTCGGCCATGTGGTGCACGGTCTCGGCGAAGCGCTGGTGTCCGGTGCCGAGACCGGTGAACAGTTCCGGCTCGGGCGTCCGGGGGGTGACTTCGACGGGCCCGACATGCTGGTGCCCTACGCTGCGGAGTTGCACGACCGGGCGCATCGCATCGAGGGCCTGTTCGGCGGGGTGCCGCAGGACCTCGAATGGGCGGTGGCCGACGGCACGGTCTGGTTGCTGCAGGCGCGTCCGGTCACCACGCTGAACCCATGGCGTCCGCGGACCGCCGAACGCAACGATTCGCTGGCCGGCACCTGCCTGTGGTCGGCGACCAACCTCAGCGAAGCCAACCCGGTCGCGCAGACCCCGCTGACCATCTCGCTGTCGCGCTACCAGCAGGCCAACGGCGGGCCGTCGATGGCGCTGCGCGGACGCGAGATGGCCGGCTACATCGGCGGGCGTCCCTACGCCAATCTCAGCGTGCAGATCACCGGACGCCGCAGCAAGGCCGGCAAGGCCGACCCCCGCGAGGTCTACCAGAAGCTCGCCGGCTGGTGGGGTTCTTTGCCGGACGAGGTGCCGATTCCGCTGATCCCGATGACGGCCGGCGACTGGACCGACGCGGGCGTGCCGATGCTCGGCAGCCTGGCGCGGATGGGCTGGACGAGGCTGCGGCTGCCGGGCTTCCTGCGGGGGAATCGTGTTGCGTGCGAGGCGCTTGTTGGTGCGGTCGCCGCATGCCGGACGCCTGCTGAGTTGCGGCGGCTCTGGGACGACCGGCTGTTCGCGTTCAGTCTGCGCTCGTTCTGGGCGGTGATCGCGTCCGGGTCGGAATACCCGGCCCGGTTGGAGCGGGAACTGCGCAACGAACTGGGGGCCGAGGACGCCTCCGCGGTGATATCGAACCTGGCCGGCTGGGCAGGCGGTTTGGAGAGCCTGGGGCCTGCCGAAGGTTTGCAGCAGGTGCGTGCCGGCGTCCTGTCTGCGCAGGAGTATGTGGCGCGTTTCGGCCATCGGGGCGTGAACGAGGCGGAACTCGCCTGGGCGCGCCCTTCGGAGGATCCGGGATGGCTCGACCGGGAGCTCGCTCGTGCGGCCGGGGTTGATGTCGCCTTGTCGCGGCGTCGGCAGGCGGAGGCGTCCGGTGCCGTGCTGATTCGGTTGCGCCAGCGTGATCGTGGGGTGGCGCGGTCGGTGGAGCGGCGCGTCCGCAAGGCCGCCCGGCAGGCGGCGCTGCGCGAGGCCGTGCGGTCGGAGGGTGTCCGGGCCACCGGGGTGATGCGTGCCTTTGCCCTGCGTGCTGGCGACCTGCTGGGGATCGGTGAAGACGTCTTCCTGCTCACGATCGAGGAACTGCTGGCCGCGTTGTCGGGCGACACTTCGCCGTTCGCCTGGTTCGACGAGCGCCGGGACACCTACCGGCGCTACCTCGACCTGCCCGCCTTGCCTGGAGTGATCTGCGGCGCATTCGACCCCTTCGCCTGGGCCGCCGACCCCGACCGGCGCACCGGCGTCGCCGGTTCGGCCGTGCCGGCTGGCGTGGTGGAGGTGGTTGGTGCGGGTGAAGCGGCTTCGTGCGTGGTCACCGGTCACCCGGGAGCGGTCGGACGCGTAGAAGGAACCGTCCGCGTCCTGACCCGATTCGAGGACGCCGGCCAACTGCGTCCCGGCGAAATCCTGGTGACGTCACTGACCAACATCGGCTGGACTCCGCTCTTCCCGATCGTCGCCGCCATCGTCACCGACCTCGGCGCTCCGCTCAGCCACGCCGCCATCGTCGCCCGCGAATTCGGCATCCCCGCGGTCGTCGGCTGCGGCGACGCGACCTCACGCCTGCACACCGGCGACCGCGTCCTGGTCGACGGCGCCGCCGGAACGGTGACCCTGCTCTAGTCCACGGGCTCAGCCCCAAGAAGAACCCGGCGTCACGGGCATCCGGCCATTTTCACCGTCGCGTGGCGTCCGCGACAACGGGCATATCCGCTCGGGTCATCGACTTCGCCCGGCTTCCGCACGGTTGCCCGGGTTGTTCCCTCGGAGGTCTGGTTGGCTCGATGTTGTCGCCCGGCTCCCGCACAGTCGCCCTGGTTCCTAACCGGGCGACGGTGACTACCCCGGGCGACCTTCCGGGCGAGGGTGAGTAAGCCGGGCGTCTGTGCCCAACCCGGGCGGCGCGGGCGATCGGATCGCCCCCTGCCGGCGGTATCTGCCCTGGCGTGGCGTCAGTGTAGAGACGTGGCGAGTAGACGCACCACGATTTTGCATTGGCTGAGCGCGGTTGCGCTGAGGTGCCTGGGCCGAGGCTCTTGGCATTGAGAAACTCCACCATCACGCATAAAGGCATCGCTCCTCGACCGTCGCCGGGCGCGTGGGCGAGATCAGGTCCGGCCGTCCCAGGAGCCGTGCTCGGACAGCGCGCGGAAGCGCAGCGTGGTGAACTCGTGGTGGAAGTCCCGCCGTTCGCGTTCGGCCATCGCCTCGACGTGCCGGCCGGCGTCCGCGCCGTGATCGCGACCGAACGCCATGCCGGTCATCGCGCGGGTGCTGGTCCAGACGGAGAAGGTGCACACGGTGCGCGGTGGGCGGACGGCGGCCAGGGCAAGCGTCGACTCCGGGTGGTCGCGGATCTGGCATTCCACCGGACGCCCCCAGCGGATGAAACGCGGCAACTGAGGCAGCCGCATCCGGGCCAGCGTGACGGCGACGACCGGGGCGTCCGGATCGGCCGGTCCGGCCATCTCGGGAAGGTGCGCGAACTCCCGGACCGTCCCCCAGCGGCGCAGGAACTGCAAACGGACGTGCCATCCGGCGGCGAGGCGGCGTCCGAACCGGTCGTGCGCGAGGAACGCGTCCAAGTCCCGCTCCTGCGACCACTCGGCGAACACGGCCAGCCGGTGCACCTGCATGCGCTGCAGCGAGAACACCGGTGAACCCAACCGCATGCCGGCGAGCACCTCCATATGCCGTAGTCCCGGCACGGTGGCAGGGCCGGGCGGGCGCAGCAGGGCGCCGACCGCGCGCAGGGGCGGCATCTGGACGAGATGGAACGAATGGATCATCGGGCGGCCTGTCGAGCGTGGAGTCGGGTCCGCATGCTCCATTCTCACTCGCGCTGAGGCCACGCGCACACGGCGGTGCGACGGTCGTGCGGCGTCCGTGACACAGGGAACCCACAGCGGACCTTCACCAAGGCGACGGCACTGCCATGGGTGCGGCACAGCGAGGACCGGGAGCGTGGAGGCATCCCCGACACCAAGGAGTCCCGATGGCACCCCGCAACCGTTTTCGAACCGCGATCGCCACCGCCGTGGCGGTCACCGTCACCAGCGCCGGCGCGGGCACCGTGTGGGCCCTCGACCGGTACGTCATTCCGCACGTCGAGGTCGCCGACGTGGCCCAGTACGAGGCGCAGAACTCGGCGGTCGTCTCCTCCAGCGACGGCGGCGCCACGGACGCCGTGGTCACCGGCGACAGCTACACCGACGGCGACACGTCCATCACGATCAGCACGGTCACCACCGGGACGGGCAGCGACACCCTGACCTACTACGTCGCCGAGGTCACCCTGGCGGACGCCACCGGGCTGCGCTCGGCGTTCGCCCACAACCAGTTCGGCGCCAACATCATCGAGAAGACCAGCGAGATCGCCGCCGACCACGATGCGGTGCTGGCCATCAACGGCGACTACTACGGCTTCCGCGATACCGGCATCGTGATCCGCAACGGCGTCGTCTACCGCGACGAGCCGGCGCGCACCGGACTCGCGTTCTACCTCGACGGCAGCGTCCGGATCTACGACGAGACCACCACCTCGGCCCAGGAACTGCTGGACGCCGGGGTGTGGAACACGCTCTCGTTCGGTCCGGCGCTCGTCGAGGACGGGCAGGCCGTCGCCGGCATCGACCAGGTCGAGGTCGACACCAACGTCGGCAACCACTCGATCCAGGGCGAGCAGCCGCGCACGGCGGTCGGGGTGATCGACGCCAACCACCTGGTCTTCGTGGTGGTGGACGGCCGCGACGACGGCTACAGCCGCGGCGCGACCCTTCCCGAACTCGCTCAGATCATGCTCGGTCTCGGCGCGACCACCGCCTACAACCTGGACGGAGGCGGCTCGTCGACGCTCTACTTCGACGGCGCTGTGGTGAATCAGCCGTCGAACGGCGGCGAACGCGGCACCTCCGACATCCTCTACGTGGCCGGGTGACGTGATGGCCATCCTGATCCCGTCGTACCAGCCCACCTCCCGGCTCGCCGAGGTCATCCGCGGGCTGCGCGTTCTGGACGCCGACGTGCCGATCCTCGTGGTCGACGACGGCAGCGGTCCTGCCTACGCGGACCAGTTCGCGGCCGCGCGCGCCGCCGGGGCCGAGGTGATCTCGGTGCCGGTCAACCGGGGCAAGGGGGCCGCGCTGAAGCTCGGCCTGCGCCGGCTGGCCACCACCCATCCGGCCGGGGACGTGGTGACCGCCGACTCCGACGGCCAGCACACGCCGGCCGACATCCTGCGCGTCGCCGCGGTGACCGCCCAGGGGCGCGAGCTGGTGCTCGGCTGCCGCGGCTTCACCGGGACAGTACCGTTGCCGAGCCGCCTCGGCAACGGCGTTTCGCGGGCGCTGTTCCGGCTGGCGGCCGGCTTCGCGGTCTCCGATACCCAGACCGGGTTGCGCGGGATTCCCGGGGTGCTCGTGGGATGGTCCGCGGACATTCCCGGGGAGCGATTCGAGTACGAGCAGAACATGCTGCTGCGCTGCCCGGGCGCCCGGGCAGCGGTGCGCGAGGTTCCCATCGCGACCGTCTACTTCGACCACAACGCGGGCACGCACTTCCGGCGGGTGCGGGACTCGGCCCGTGTGCTGTGGCCGGTGCTGTTGTTCGCCGCCTCATCGCTGGCCTCGCTCGCCGTCGACACGGTCGGCTTCGTCGTGCTGCTCGGCGCCACCGGCTCGATCGCCTGGTCGATCGCGGGGGCCCGGGTGCTCAGCGCCGGGGTCAACTTCGCCGTCAACCGCTCGGTGGTCTTTCGCGCCGGACGCGGTGGCCTGGCGGCGGCTGTGACCGGCTACATCACGCTGGCGCTCACCCTGCTGGGGGCGTCCATCGCGGGCACCACCGCGCTGGCCGGCCTGGGTGTGCCGGCGCTGGTGGCGAAGGTGATCACCGAATCGGTGTTGTTCGTGGCGAGCTACCACGTGCAGCGTCGCTACATCTTCACCGGACGCCGCCGGGATGCTGGAACTGGGGAAGTCGCCGCCGGCGGGGGTAACGCGCTTGTGGAGGGAAAAACGTACTGCTCAACGTCGCCGAGGTCGGGACAACATCAGTCGGACTGATGTTTTTCCGCTGTGCTCGGCGATGAGCAGTACGTTCTGCGCACTGGGCGCCCTCTTGCCCATGGTCAAGGAATCTGGAATTATGGAAAAATGGAACTGGAGGATCTGGAACGCCGCGTCGCCGCGCTGGAGGCGCGCCTGGATGCCGGGGCGACGGGTACCGAGCCCACGGAGGGCGACTTCTGGGTACTCGACGGACTGAAGAAGCGCAGCTCGGACGGTGCGGTGCTGTTCGCCGGGGCGATCGAGGGGGAGCGGGGTCCGCTGTCGTTCCAGTGGACCCGCCCGATCGATTTCTTCGCCGAAGACGACTGGACCGCCCACGCCGCCACGCTCGCCGCACTCGGGCATCCCGCCCGGCTGGCCCTGCTGCGCCGCCTCTTCGACGGTCCGGCGACCGCAGCCGAGCTCGCCGAGCAAGCCGACCTCAGCTCTGTGGGCGTCGTCTACCACCACCTCAACCAGCTGACCGCCGCCGGTTGGGTGCGCGCGTTGGGCGGCGGACGCCATGGCCTCAACCCCCAGCGGGCCGTCGCTCTGCTCGCGGTGCTGCTCGCAACCGAAGGAGCCTGACATGACGACCTCACCGGACTCCACGCCGGCCACCGCCGCCGGTCGATCGCGGCGGACGCGCGTGCTGCCGGTGGTCGCGGTTGCGGTGCTCGTCCTCACCCTGGCCGGAATCGTCGCGCCGCGTCCGATCACCCTCGGCCCGCCGACCGGTGACCGGCGACTGGCCGACGCCGCCCGACCGCACCTGTCCGGGCAGCATCACGTCGCGATCGCGCTGATCGAGCCGGAAGGGGTGCGCTATGCCGGGTTCGGTGCCGACGAGCATGCCGTGTTCGAGATCGGCTCGGTCACCAAGACGTTCACCTCCGCCCTGCTGCGCGAGGCGATCGCGCGCGGCGAAGTGTCCGCGGACACCCGGGTGCGCGACCTGGTGCCGACGGACGCCCCCGTGGGCGACGTCACGCTGCAGGAGTTGGCCAGCCACACCAGCGGACTGCCCCGGCTGGGCGGTTCGCAGACCAACCCGGTGAGCCTGTTCGCGCACCTGCTACGCCGCAACCCCTACTCAGGTGACGGTGAGCTCGTGATCCGCGACGCACTCGCGGCCGGCCTCACCGATCGCGGCACGGTCGCTTATTCGAACCTCGGCGTCGCCCTGCTCGGGCAGTTGCTGGCCCGCGCCGCCGATCTCAGCTACCCGGACTTGCTGCGCATGCGCCTCCTCGACCCGCTCGGCCTGGCCGAGACCACACTGCCGCTTACGGCGTCCGACCTGCCGCCGGAGGCGCCACGCGGATACGACGTGGCCGGACGCACCGCGGCTGCTTGGCCGCTCGACGGCTGGTCGCCGGCGGGCGGCGTCCGGTCGACCGCCCACGACCTGGCGATCTGGGTGGAGTCGATGCTGGACGGGCGCAACCCCGGGGCGTCCGGGCTCGGCGTGGTCGCCGAGGTCGCGCCGGGCGACCGGGTGGCGACGGGATGGTTCCTGCAGGACCTCGCGGGCGGCGGCACGCTGGTGTGGCACAACGGCGGCACCGGCGGGTTCCGGTCGTTCGTCGGCTTCGATCCGGACGCCCGGCGCGGCATCGTCGTACTGGCCGACACCGAGCGGGACGTGGATGCCGCCGCAGTCGCGATCCTGAAGGCAGCGCGATGATCGCCGTGCTCGTGCTGATCTGTGGCGTCGCGCTCGTCGGCTGGTATGCCTGGCAGGCCACCCGGGCGCGCGACCGCTGGCCGGCCGTGCTGGCGGCGTCCGAATCGCTGGCCATCGCCTTCCTCGTCGCCGCGGTCGGCGACTGGGGCGCCGTGCCCTGGTGGGTGTGGTGGATCGTGGTGAGCGCGCCGCTCGCCGCTGCCGCCGTCGTGGCCTGGCGCTGGGCCGATCTAGGTTCCGGACGCCCCCGCTGGCGCTGGCCGAGCCTGGCGGTGTGCATCGCCCTGATCGCGGTCTGCTCCGGTGTGTCGCTGCTGCCACCGGGCTGAGCGCTCACCTGATTCGTCCCGGTGTCCGTTCGCTGGGTCTGGGCCGCCCCATGGGCCGGCGTGATCGTCGTGCTGCTCGTGCTGCTGGGGCCCTGACGTGCACCACGCTCCCGTCCCGGGGCAACCTGCGATGCCTCCAGGCCGAGCGCGGTGTTAGCATCGAATCCACCCCACAGAACTGAATATCTCCATGACGAGGATTTTGTGCTGCGGGGTAGGTGTCTCGCAGCGCAGGAAATGGGTGCGAATCCCATACAGGACCGCTGCTGTATTGACGGAGCATATTCTCATCGGCGCCACTAGAACGAAAGTTTCCGGGAAGGCGAGAATGTGCGGTGATGTCTGAGTCAGAACACGTCCTCGTCATGGTTGTCATCACTCTTCGGAATCAAGAGAAGGCACCATGCTGAAAAAGATCATCAGCCCCATCATGCTGATGCTGTTCGCGCTGTTCCTCACTGCGTGTTCGCCCGCCGCCCCGACATCGCCGTCGTCCTCGCCGAGCGGAAGTGCTGCGGCGTCCGCCCATTACCCGGTGACCATCACCAACTGGAACTACGCCGGTGACGAGGTCTCGCAGACCTTCACCAAGGCGCCCGAGAAGGTGCTCGCCGTCTACCAGGGCAGCATCGAGACCATGATCGCCCTCGGCCTGGAAGACCATGTCGCGGCGTCCTACGGCCTCGACAATGCGGTCAAGCCGGAATGGCAGGCGGGCCTGACCAAGATGAACTACCAGGAGGACAAGTTCGCTCCCGACCGCGAGACGGTCACCTTGCTGCAGCCCGACTTCATTTTCTCGTGGAGTTCGTTCTTCGGCGAGAAGACCCTCGGCGACGTCACCAATTGGCAGCCGAACGGCACCGGCACCTACATCAACACCAACACGCGCCGCGGCAGCCACAACCGCACCATCGAGAACGAGTTCAGCGACATCCTGAATATCGGCAAGATCTTCGACGTCGAAGCCAAGGCCGAGGCGCTGGTCAAGCAGATGCGCGACGAGATCGACTCGACGCTGGCCGCGGCCAAGGGCCAGAGCGCGCCCAAGGTGGCGATCCTGGAATTCCTCGACGGCGGCACCACCAACTACGGCGCCACCTCGCTGGGCGGCGACATGGTCACCCGCCTCGGCGGCACGCTCGCCATGCCCGAGGTGCCCAAGGCGGGGTTCGAGGACATCATCGCTGCCAACCCCGACGTGATCTTCGTGGTCACCATGCCCGGGCGCGGCGAGGATGCGGCCAAGGCCACCCAGGAGGCCCTCGACAAGGTGCTCAAGGAGCCGGCGCTCGCCAGCCTCGACGCGGTCAAGAACAACCGCGTGGTCGACATCATGCTCGGCGACATGTACGCCAGCGGTCCGCGCACGTTCGACGGCATCAAGACCTTCTCGGCCGGGATGTACCCCGACCTGAAGAAGTGACCTCACCCGCGAAAAGCGGAGGTAGCCGGGCGCTCGCGTCCGGCTACCTCGTCGTGGTCGTCGTGCTGGTTGCGGTCGTGATCGGCTCGGTGCTGCTCGCGGTCACCTTCGGCTCGAACCGGCTCGCCGTCGGTGACGTCTACGGCGTGATCATGCACCGGCTGTTCGGCTGGGGCGATGCGGCCTGGGGGAGCGGCCCCGTTCACGACGTCGTCTGGCTGATCCGGTTGCCTCGGCTCGTGCTCGCCATCGCGGTCGGCATGGCGCTGTCGGTGGGCGGGCTGACCATGCAGGCGGTCGTCCGCAACCCGCTCGCCGACCCGTACATCATGGGCATCTCGGCCGGCGCCTACGCCGGTGCGGCGCTCGCCATCCTCGGCGAGGTGGGCGGCGCCGCGTTCGGTGCGCAGGCGACCGGGATCATGGCGTTCATCGGCGCGGGCGTCGCCTCGCTGGCGGTGGTCGGGTTGGCGAATGTGGGCGGACGCGCCACGTCGGTCCGGCTGATCCTGGCCGGCACCGCGCTGGGCGCGGTCTTCGCGGCCTTCTCGAATTTCATGGTGTTCCGGACGAACCAGTCCTCGCGCGTCCAGGAGATCGTCAACTGGACGATGGGAAGCCTGGGTCGGGCGAGTTGGCCCCTGAACGGTCCCGTGCTGGCGGTCATGCTGGTCTGCGTCGGCGTCCTATGGCTGCAATACCGCAACCTGAACCTGATGCTGATGGGCGACCAGGTCGCCATCACCCTCGGCACCCGGCTGCATCACCGCCGGATCGCGTTCCTGCTGATCGGGGCGCTGATGGTCGGGTTGTCGGTGTACGCGGCCGGGATGATCGGCTTCGTGGGCCTGGTGATTCCGCACATCGCACGGATGATCTTCGGGACCGACCACAAGAAACTCGTGCCGATCAGCGCGCTGTTCGGCGCCATCTTCCTGATCTGGGCCGACGTGCTATGCCGGGTCGCCATCGCCGGCACCGAACTGCCGATCGGCATCTTCACCTCGATGGTCGGCGCGCCGGTATTCGTCTACCTGATGGCCCGCAAGAAGTACGGATTTGGGACGCCCGAGTGATGCTGATCGAGACCAGAGACCTGACCAAGACCCTGGGCGGCAACGAGATCCTGAAGGGGATCGGGTTCGAGGCCGAGGGTCGCCAGACCATCGGCGTGATCGGCCCGAACGGCTCGGGCAAGAGCACCCTGCTCAAATGCATCTACCGGGTGCTCGAGCCGAGCGGCGGTGCGGTGTGGATCGACGGGCGTCCGATCACCGACCTGCCGCCCAAGCAGACCGCGCGCCAGTTGGCCGTCGTGGCGCAGCACAACCATGTCAGCTTCGACTTCACCGTGCTGGACATTGTCATGCTCGGCCGGGCGCCACACAAGCGAATGCTCGACCGCGACACCGGCGAGGACTACGCGATCGCGCGCGAGTCGCTCGCCGCGGTGAACCTGGCCGGCTTCGAAGAGCGCAGCTTCGCCACCCTGTCCGGTAGCGAGCAGCAGCGGGTCATCCTCGCCCGTGCGCTGACCCAGCAGACGCCGTGCCTGGTGCTCGACGAGCCGACCAACCACATGGACATCCGCTACCAACTGCAACTGATGACCCTGGTGCGCTCGCTCGGTAAGACGATCGTCTGCGCGGTGCACGATCTCAATATCGCCGCCACCTACTGCGACTATCTGTACGTCCTGCACGAGGGGCGTGTGGTCGCCTCGGGCGAACCGCACGCCGTGCTCACGGTCGAGTTGATCCAGGATGTCTACGGGGTTCGCCCCACGCTGATTCACGATGAGCACGGCCGGTTGCACATTCTCTATGGCGCGGATGCCCTTGTTCCTTGACCTCGAAGCATGTTTGTCGTCGCTGTCAGCGGTAAGGGCCAAGATATGGTCGGAATGGCGGCGGTTGCCGAGGCGAAATCGAGCTTGGGCCACGTTGTGGTCTTTATGAGCCCCGGTCTGTCGCGTCATAGCGACCACAGCTTGGTCCTTCCGTCGAATCCGGCTGGCGAGCACTCTGAGAACGACCACAGGTGAGCCCGATCGTCGCCGGCGTCCTCGGTGGTCTGGTGCAGGGGATCGTCTGCTAGCGTGTCTCGCATGGTACCCGTCGACGACAGCATCCTGGTGAATCTTCGCCGGGGAACGCTGGAGTACTGCGTCCTGGGCCTGCTCGCCTCGGAGCGGCTGTACGGGCTCGACATCGCCCGGCGCTTGACGGTTGATGGACTGCTGATGTCGAGCGAAGGAACCCTCTACCCACTGCTCGCACGGCTGCGAAAGTCGGGCTGGGTGGAGACCTCCTGGGAGGAGTCGACCTCCGGCCCACCCCGCCGCTACTACGAGATCACACCCAAAGGCCGCACCGCGCTCGCCGGCTTCCGCGCGACCTGGAAGCCGTTCCGCGACGCCGTGGACGCTGCCACCCCACCCTTTCCCGACGGAGGCGACTCATGACCACGCTGCCCCGACCCGCCGAGCTGTACCTCGACGAACTCGCCCAACTTCTCGCGCCCGCCGAGCCGGTGGACCGGATCGAGATCGTCGCCGGCATCCGCGAACACATCGAGGCCCAACTCGCCGACTTACCCGGCCCGGCGACCGACACCGACATCGCGACCATCCTGCGCGGCCTCGGCAGCCCGGACGCCGTCGCGCGCCAAGCCTTGCCCGGAGATGCTGTCGGGTTTCCGTCTGTTATTGCCAGAGGTGTATTAGCTCCGATGGTAGCGGTGGGGTCGGGCTCTGCGCCTGTGCTGCGGCGGAGATGGGTGCCGGTTGTTGTGACCGTACTGCTCGTGTTCTGCCTGGCCATGAATGTGGCGTTGGCGCCGGAAATGCCCGCCCCGGGTCCCGCGGGCATGGCCCTGAACCAGGCCGAGTTGTCGCTCTTGCTGGTTCTCCTGACCTCGTGGGCGTGGATTCCGGTGATCATCTTGGTCTGGGCGAGTCCCGGCTGGCGGGTGGGGTGGAAGGTGGTCGGCACCACGTTGCCGCTATGGCCCTGGGTCGTGGCATGGGTAGGAAACGTGCTTTTCACCGCGCCCGTCGCGGGGTTGCTGGTCGGCCTCGTTCCGGCCGTGTTGGCGCTCGTCGGACTGGTGAGGTCGTTTCTTCGCGGTCGCGACAGGGGTGAGTAAGGGCCGCTGGCGGGCCTTGCCTGCGTCAGCGCTCCGGTTGTGCGTTGGCGTTGTGCCACCGCTGAATCTAGATCGGAGCTCGCAAGGATCGACCACTCGGCGGGCCGTGACCCCGGGGCCGGCACCGTCGAGTGGTCGATTCTCGCGAATGTGGCGGCAAAGGGGCTGGCGGGGGCGAATTCGAGCCGGACGAGTTTGTGCGGCTTGCCGGTGGTCGTGAGGAGCCGGTGATCGAGGACGTCCTCGCTGGTGCGTTGCTCTCCATGGAGCGATCCCGAACACTCGGTCGGCGGTTGCGTGATGGCCACGCTGGAACAGCGCAACCACGCGCGCAGCTTCCTGGGGAAGGCTGAGGAGTATTTGGACCTCGGCGGAGGTGAATCAGTCCGCTGGGCGTCACCCGTCACGCGGTCGCCGCAGGGGTGCGATTCATGCCGGGATCTGTGCCAAAGATGCGATCCAGGTGGTTCGCCTCAACGGCTGACCGCGCAGCGAAGGTCCCTATGGTTCGTCCGCGACTGGCCGTCAGTCAGCGCGTCGCCGATCGGATCAGGGCGACGAGCCAGGCCTCTTCGCCGCGCGGGACTTCTTGTGACTCGTTTGCGTCGCGCTCCGGTGTGGTGGGGTTCACTCGGTAGACGCCTGCCTCGCGGACGAGGTAACGGTAGTCGACCAACTCGCGGCGCAGGGTCGCGACATCGTCGTGGGCTTCGCGCAGTACCGCGTTCACCTCGGGCTCGGTGTAGCTGCGAGTGGGGTCGAAGCGTCGCAGCAGTTCCAGCAGCACCGAAACCCGGGCTTTCCGCTTGGCCGGGATCTGGCGTAGCTGCGGGCCGTCGAAGAAGATCCGCACCGTACGCGCGTGGTCAGGGTCGGCGTCCAGGAGGTCGGGGGCGGTGGACGCCGGCGTCCGGCCCTGGATGTCGGATAGGAGCGCATCGTTGAGGGCGTAGATCCGCCGGGTCGCATCGGGGGTCACCGTCACGACGCCGACCTCGGTGAGTCGCTGCATGTGGTGGCTGACGGTGGGGGCGCTGAGGCCCAATGCGTCGGCCAGTTCGCGACCCGAGTGGGGGTGCCCGGCGAGCAGGCCGAGGATGCGCAGGCGGGTGGCGTCCGCGATCGTCTTCAGCAGGCGCACCCGTGCTTCCAGATCAGCGGAGTCGGTGAAGTTCGACATATGTCTAACGTTAGATGGGTATGAAATTATCCACAAACTCCCGCGAGCACCCCTCAACGGTTCGCACGCCGCCCGTATGCGGCGCCGTTGAGCCACGGCAGGTCAGGGCTATCGTGGGCGGAAGCCAGCCCAGGAGGTGACGGTGATGGCGTCCATCGTTGTACGGGGGCTCGATGAGTCCGTGAAGAGGCAACTGGCTGCGCAGGCGAAGGCGCACGGCCGGTCGTTGGAGGCGGAGATCCGGGAGATCCTGACCAAGGCGACGCGTCCGCATATCGGGCTGAGCCTCCTGCGCGCCGTCCAGGAAATCGGTGGCGTCGACGGACTCCCGGTGCCCGATCGTACGGATCGAGCCCGAGCCGTGGACTTCGACGCACCGCCGCGCTGACCGGTTCTCCGTTGGGGCTACGCGCCTCGCCGTCGGAGGCCATCGTGCTTCAGCGAGAGGCAGAATCCTCCTGATCGAGGTGGACGATGCCGCGTTCGCCGTCGACGGTGATCATGTCGCCGTCGTGGATGCGGCGGGTCGCGGATCCGGTGCCGAGCACGGCGGGGATGCCGTATTCGCGGGCGACGATCGAGCTGTGCGACAGCGGTCCGCCGATGTCGGTGACCACCGCGGACGCCATCGCGAAGAACGGTGTGTACGCCGGTGTGGTGATCGGGGCCACCAGCACATCGCCGGGGCGCATGGCGGCGAAGTCCTCGGGACCGCGCAGCACTCGCGCCGGGCCGGTCGCGCGCCCGGCGCTGGCGCCGAGACCGGTCAAGGTGGGTCCCGACTGTTCCTCGGTGTTGCTCGGCATGAATCGCTTGAAGAGCGTGTAGTAGAAGCCGGTTTCGGGCAGCCATCCGGGCGGAGTCGCCAGACGCCGTCCGCGCCACACCTCCTTGCGGCGCTCGACTTCGTCGGTGAGCGCGGCGATGTGAGCCTCTGCTGCATCCAAGGCGGACGCCGCGGCGTCCGCTTCTGCCCTGGTCAGCCAGAACACGTCGTCACGGTCGGCGATCACCCCCGCCTCGGCCAGGCGGCGTCCCAGCTCGCGCAGCAGGCGCCGCGCGCACGGCCAGCCCAGGCCGATATCGGCGAGGGCGTCCTCGCGCAGCGGACCGAGACGGTGCGCCTTCTCCAGCCATCCGTGCAGGATCCGGCGGCGGACGGGATCGAGATGGTCATCCAGCCAGCGCATCGCCCGGCGCCGCTCCGAGGCCAGGTGGGTCAGGCGGGCGTCCGGATCGGCGGCTTTGCCTGCCACCGCATGCTTCAAGGCGGCCATCACCGGGGCCGGATCGTCGGCCGCGACCGGCTGCATCAGGTCAAGGTTATAGGTGAGGTGACCGAAGCGGTCCAGGTGACGGGCGAGGCGTTCGCCGAAGTCGGCGGCGTAGGCGGCGGGTAGCGGGCGTCCGTCGAGCACGGCACGGGCGACACCGGGCGTGGCGCGGCACCACTGCGCGAGCGCGAACAGCGAGCGCTCGGCGCGGATCGGCGTCGACTCGAACCCGAGCAGGAACGTCAGCGCCGGCGGCTTGTCGGTGCCGGGGCGTCCGGGCACCAACGCGTGATAGAGCCGGGTGAACATGATCTCCGGCATGGCCGCCTGTGGGATCACCGCCTGCACATAGGTGTAATAGTCGCTCCCCGCCGCGACCAACGCTGCGGCACCCGTGAGCAGTTCGGTGGCCGGCAGGGTGCCGGCATCGCGTGCGGACCAGTCCGCCACCGCTTTCTGATAGCCGGGGCGTCCGGTCTCGCGCCAGAGTGTGATCCCGTTCATCGGCCCATCGCTGCGGACGACGACCTTCATCGCGGACGGCGCGAACCGCATCATCCGGCCCATCGCCTTCGTCGAATAGAAGTAGTAGGCGAACCCGTTGACCATCGGGAAATCGGTGTCCGCGTCCCGCAGGATGTCGCGGCCGAAATAGCGTCCCATCATCGTGCGCAGCGAGGCCGCCACTCCGGCCTGGATCAGGTCGGCGAACAGCGGCGACAGCGGGTCGGGCATCTGCTCGACGATGGACGCCCGCATGTACATGCCGTCGGTGCGCTCGGTCGGCCACTCGTCTGGGATCGGTCCGGTCGGCTGGGGCAGCGCGGTGATCGGCCGGCTTTGGGTCAACCAGAACTGGTCCCCGGCCAGCACCCATTCGATGTCTTGCGGGGCGCCGAAATGCTCGGCCACCCGGCGCCCGAGCGCGGCGAGCCGTTCGGCCTGTTCGTCGTTCAAGACGGACGCCGTGCGCCGCGGCCCGGTCAGCGGCTCGGCGTGGGTGCCGTGTTCGTCGCGCACGGTGTGAACCGCCTTGTCGGCCACGGTCCGCCGGATGACCTGGCCGTCGTCGAGGACGATCTCATCGGGGGTGACCTCGCCGCCCACGACGGCTTCGCCGAGGCCGAATGCGGCATTGATCACCGACTCGTGGCGGCGTCCATTGGCCGGATTCGCGGTGAACAGGACGCCGGCGGCATCGGCGTCCACCAACCGCTGGACGACCACCGCCAGACTGACGCCGTTGTGGCCGATGCCGGCCTTGGCGCGGTAGGCGATGGCGCGATCGGTCCACAAGGAGGCCCAGCAACGGCGCACCGCATCGAGCAGGGCGTCCTCGCCGTCGATGCCGAGATAGCTGTCCTGCTGGCCGGCGAACGAGGCGTCCGCCAAGTCCTCGGCGGTTGCGGACGACCGGACCGCGACCACGGGCGATCCGAGCGCCCGGTACGCCTCGGTGATCGCGGCGACCAGGTCATCGGGAATCGGGTGATCGAACAGTGCGCGTGCCGCTGCGCCGTCCTGCGGGTGGTCGTCACCAGCGGATGAGGGCCACGCACCGGTGGGTACACCGTCCGGCGCCGCGTCGCTGTGGGCGACCGTGTCGCGCAAGGCATCTGCGATGCCAGCTTCGCCAACATAGGCGTTGTACGCGGCGGTGGTGACCACGAAGCCGTCGGGAACGTCGAACCCGGCGCGCACCAACTCGCCCAGGTTCGCCCCCTTGCCGCCGGCCGTGGCGAGGTCGTCGCGGGTGAGGGTGTGCAGCGGGGCGATCCAGTTCATCGCAAACTCCTTCGACCTCCCGAGCCTACGCCCGCCCAGAGCCGTCGCGCCGCCGGTGCGCGCACATCTTTTACTGGAGTGCGCACATCTTCTAGACGGAGGTCTGGTGAGCGAGCGCGTCTTGCGCCAGCGTCCAGCCGCGCGCCCGGGTTTGCGCCGCCCACATCGCGGCATAGCGGCCGCCGGAGGCCAGCAGCGAGGTGTGATCGCCGATCTCGCGGACGCGTCCGGCGTCCAGCACCACGATCTGGTCGGCGGCCACCACGGTGGAGAGCCGGTGCGCGATCACCACCACCGTCTTGTCGCGCACGAGCCGGTCGATGGCTTCTTGCACCATCACCTCCGACTCGGTGTCCAGCGCCGAGGTGGGCTCGTCGAGCAGCACGATCGGGGCGTCCTTGAGTAGCGCCCGCGCGATCGCGACCCGTTGCCGCTCGCCCCCGGACAACTGGTTGCCCACCTCGCCGACCCGGGTGTGCGCGCCGTCGGGCAGCCGCGCCAGCAGTTCGCCACAGTTGGCGGCCTCGAGCGCGTCCAGCACCTCCTGTTCGGACGCCTGAGGCCGGGCCATCGCGACGTTGTCGAAGATGGACGCGTCGAACAGGTGCACATCCTGGAACACCACCGCGATGTGCCGCATCAGCTCGCGCTCGGTGACCTCACGGATGTCGGTGCCGCCGATCAGCACCCGGCCCTGCTGGGGGTCGGCGAAGCGTGCGATCAGCCGGGTCATCGTGGTCTTGCCGCCGCCGGACGGGCCGACGAACGCGGTCAGCGAGCCGGCCGGGATATTCACCGACACGTCCTGGATCGCGGGCGCCACGGCGCCGCGATAGCTGAAGCTGACGTTCTCGAAGGCAATGTGGTGCGCGGTCAGCACCGCCGGCGTCTCGGGGGTGGGCAGCGGCGCGATGGCCAGCACGTCGTTGATCCGGCCCATCGCGGCCTCGGCCACCTCGAACACCGAGGTGAGCGCCGCGGCGCGCGCCAGCGGTTCGGCCAGCCCGGCGGCGGCCACCACCACCGCGGCGGCCATCACCGGCGACAACTCCGCGCCCAACACCAGCGAGGCCCCGACCGCCACCACACCGGCGACGGCGAGATTGGCGCCGATCGCCGCGCCGGTCAGCGCGAAGGACGCCTGGTCGATGGACGCCCGCAGCGCGCGTCCCTGCGCATGCATCGCCGCGACCAGCCGCTCGGAACGGTCGCCGACCTGGCCTGCCGCCTTGAGCACGGGCAGGCCCTGCACGTATTCGACGATCCGGTCGGCGGTCTCGGCGTCCGCCCGCGCGATCGCCGGCTGCGACCGGGCCGTCACCGCGTTCTGCCGAGCCAGCGTGAACGCCACCACGACCGCGCCGAGAATCGCGCCCAACAGCAGGCGCGGATCGATCACGATCAGCGCGATCACGAAACCGAGCGGGATCACGATCAGCCGCAGGAACAGCGACGCCACCTCGCTGACCGACAGCATGCTGTTGGTGACGTCCTGGTTGAGCGTGGTCGACAGCCCGCCCGAGCGGCGCAGCGCCAACTCCTCGGCCGGAATCCGGCGCAGATGCTCACCGAGCCGCAACCGGATGTCCTCCATCAGGGTGGGGTAGAGGTTGTAGGAGAAGCCCAACTCGCCCACCCGCAGGAAGCCCTCGGCGATCATCAGCGCCGCGATCGCGCCCACCAGCCACCAGCCGGTCGCGGTGTCACCCGACAGCAGCGACACCACCATCGGCAGCAGCAGCACCAGCGTCAGCCCGTTGGCCAGCGCGCCGAACACGGTGATGACCACGGCCCGGTTCCATTGCGGACGGTACGGCCCGGCCGCCTGACCCATCATCGCGATGATCCGCCTCATGCCGGTGCTCCGTTCTCGTCGACGGACGCCGCGGGCTGAACTGCGGACGCTGCGGGCTGGATCGCAGAGCCCGCGGTCTGCCCTGTGGGCGTGCCGGGCCGGGCGTGATTGAGTCCCCAGCCCTGAGCGCGGAGATGCCGATCCCACAAGCGGGAATAGCGTCCGCCCTTGCCCACCAGCTCGGCGTGCGTGCCGCTCTCGGCGACACGGCCCTGGTCGAGGACGACGATCTGGTCGGCGTCCACGATGGTGCTCAACCGGTGCGCGACGATAATCACGGTGCGGCCGCGGGTGAGTTCGGCGATCGCGTCCTGGATCGCGGCCTCGTTCTCGGGATCGGCGAAGGCGGTGGCCTCGTCGAGAATCACGATCGCGGCGTCCGACAGCAACGCTCGCGCGACGGTGACCCGCTGGCGCTGGCCGCCCGACAGGGACGCCCCGCGCTCGCCGACCACGGTGTCGTAGCCCTCAGGCAGGGCCAGGATCTCGTCATGGATGCGGGCCGCGCGGCAGGCACGCTCGATGTCGGCGTCCGTCGCGTCAGGGACGCCCAGGGTCAGGTTGTCGCGGATGCTGGCATGCAGCAGGAACGGATCCTGGAAGACCAGCGCGATGTGCCGCAGCAGGACGTCCGGCGCGATGTCGCGCACGTCCACGCCGCCCACAGTGATCCGGCCGGCGGTGACGTCGAAGAAGCGCGGCACCAGCCGGGCCACCGTCGACTTGCCCGACCCCGAGGGCCCGACCAGCGCGCAGATGCTGCCGTGGGGAATATCGATGGTGACGTCCCGCAGCGCGGGCGCGCGGTCGGCGGCATAAGAGAAGGTGACCTCGTCGAGCCGGACGGCCCCGCCCACCGGGATCTTCGGCTGCTCGGCCTCCGGCAAGGCCGGCAGGTCGAGGATCTGGGTGATCCGCAGCGCCGCCGCGGTCGCCTTTTGCAGATGGTCGACCATGAACATCAGCGGCGAGAACGAGTCGACCGGCATCGAGGCGAGCAGCAGCACGACC
This sequence comes from Propioniciclava sp., assembly GCF_047602245.1. GTDB lineage: Bacteria > Actinomycetota > Actinomycetes > Propionibacteriales > Propionibacteriaceae > Propioniciclava. The sequence continues at coordinate 291,984 of NZ_JASGHT010000001.1, read as the reverse complement.
ACCACCGAGATCGGGTCGATCCAGCCCGCCGAGGACATCGCGAAGCCGCCGGCCGCGACCAGGACGGTGACCGGCAGTGGGCCGACCAGCAGCCGGATGCCGAGTGCGCCGCCCTTGGTGCGATCGTTCCAGGCGGTCAGGTGCTGGGTGAACGCGCGGATGCGTTCGGCGTAGCGGCCGAACGATTCCGAGCCGCCGTCGAAGGTGCGCACCTCCTGCATGCCCTGCACGTACTCGATGCTGGCGGCGTCGATCTGTTCCAGCGAGCGGTCGTAGGCCTGGCGTTCGGTGGCGTAGTCCTTCATGGCGATCCGGGCGACCAGCGCCGTCAGCGGCAGGATCGTCAGCACCACGAGCAGCAGCCGCCATTCGATGACGCCGATCGCGATCAGCGAGGCAGCCACGCCGCCGATCCCCAGGCCGAGCATGGACGGGGCGTCAGCGATGGCGGCATGCATGCCGCGCACATCGCCCTGGACGATCTTCTTCACCCCGCCCGCGCCCAGGCCCTGCACCGTGCCGAGCGGTAGCCGGCCCAGATGCGTGCTGATCGCGCGGCGCATCATCGACTCGTGGTCGAAGGCGGCCTTGTGCGAGACAACGCTGCCGAGGGTGGTCGCGGCGGCCGATCCGGCCATCGCGGCGATGATGCCGCCCACCCACCAGGCGACGGACGCGGCGTCCGCCCCGTCGACCAACTGACGAACCAGCAGGCCGCTCGCCACCAGGGCGACCACCCGCAACACCGCACCCAGCGCGCCCAGCAGCACCGAGGCGATCAGGCGCCCCCGCACCGGCTTGATCACCTGCATCAGCGCCTGGTGGGGCGTCCGCCGTTCCGGGCCGGGCCCCGGCGGAGGCTGCGACGTCGTGGGTGTTCCTTCGGCTTGGACGACCGTCGTCACGTTTCCATCCCCTTCGCGAGCGCGACCGACCCGGCCGCGCACACTCAGACTACATTTTGGAAACGCTTACGTTGGCAAAACAGCCGAACTGATCTCAGTGGTCGCCGCTGGCGCGGCGCAAGACCTCGGAGAGGCGCTCGGCGGCGGCCATCACCGCGGGAGCGTGTTGGCGTCCGGGCTGGCGGGAGAGCCGCTCGATCGGCCCCGACACGCTGACCGCAGCGATCACCTTGCCCGCGGGGGAGCGCACCGGCGCCGACACCGACGCGACGCCCGCCTCGCGCTCGGCGACCGACTGCGCCCAGCCGCGGCGGCGGACGGTCGACAGCGCGACGGCCGAGAAGGTGGCGTTGTTGAGGCCGCGCTGGATGCGCTCGGGATCCTCCCAGGCGAGCAGCACCTGGGCGGCCGATCCGGCGTTCATGGTGAGCTGGGTGCCGACCGGCACGGTGTCGCGCAGGCCGGCCGGGCGCTCGGCGGTCGCCGCGCAGATGCGGAACTCGCCTTGACGGCGGAAGAGTTGCGCCGATTCGCCGGTGATGTCGCGCAGCCGGGCGAGCACCGGGCCCGCCGTGGCGAGCAGGCGGTCCTCGCCGGCGGCCGAGGCCAACTCGGTGAGGCGTGGGCCGAGCACGAAACGGCCCTGAAGGTCGCGGCTGACCAGGCGATGATGTTCGAGCGCGACGGCGAGGCGATGAGCGGTGGGGCGTGCGAGACCGGTAGCGGTCACCAAGCCGGCGAGGGTGGTCGGGCCCTGTTCGAGCGCAGTCAGCACCTGCGCTGCCTTGTCGAGGACGCCGACGCCGGAATTACTGTCCATAGTTTGATACTGCCGTCTCAAACTTTGACATGCAAGTCTTCGGCGACCTAACTTCGATTATGCGACATTTTCGCACCGGAGCATAGAAGGGGTAGAGCATGGGTAAAACCCTCAGCGACAAGGTCTGGGAGGCGCACGTCGTCAGGCGAGCCGAGGGCGAGCCGGACCTTTTGTTCATCGACCTCCACCTCGTCCACGAGGTCACCAGCCCGCAGGCGTTCGACGGCCTCCGGCTGGCCGGCCGGCAGGTGCGGCGTCCGGATCTGACCCTGGCCACCGAGGACCACAACACTCCGACCGAGAACATCCTGCTGCCGATCGCCGACCCGGTCTCGCGGCTGCAGGTCGACACGCTGCGCAAGAACGCGGCCGAGTTCGGCGTCCGCATCCACAGCCTGGGCGACAAGGACCAGGGCGTGGTGCACATCATCGGCCCGCAGCTCGGCGTCACCCAGCCCGGCATGACCATCGTCTGCGGCGACTCGCACACCTCGACCCACGGCGCGTTCGGCGCGCTCGCCTTCGGCATCGGCACCTCCGAGGTCGAGCACGTGCTCGCCACCCAGACCCTCAACCAGATGCCCGCCAAGCGGATGGCCGTCACCATCGACGGTGACCTGCCCGACGGGGTCACCCCCAAGGACGTCGTCCTGGCGCTGATCAGCAAGGTCGGCACCGGCGGCGGCCAGGGCTACGTGGTCGAATACCGCGGCAGCACCATCGAGAAGATGTCGATGGAAGGCCGGATGACCATCTGCAATATGAGCATCGAGTGGGGCGCCAAGGCCGGCATGGTCGCGCCGGACGAGACCACCTTCGCCTACCTGAAGGGACGCCCGCACGCCCCAGAGGGTGCGGAGTGGGACGCCGCCGTCGAGTACTGGAAGACGCTCAAGACCGATCCCGACGCCGTCTTCGACGCCGAGGTGATCATCGACGCCGCCCAGCTGACCCCGTTCGTGACCTGGGGCACCAACCCCGGCCAGGGCATCGGCCTGGGCGAGGCCGTCCCGGCTCCTGAAGATTTCGCCGATCCGGTCGACCGCGCCGCCGCCGAGCGGGCCCTGGAATACATGGACCTCAAGGCCGGCACCAAGATGAAGGACATCAAGGTCGACACCGTCTTCCTCGGCTCCTGCACCAACGGCCGCATCGAGGACCTGCGCCTCGCGGCGTCCGTCATCGCCGGCCGCAAGGTGGCCGACGGCGTCCGGATGATGGTCGTTCCCGGCTCGGCCCGGGTCCGCCTGCAGGCGATGGCCGAAGGGCTCGACTCGGTGTTCAAGGACGCCGGCGCCGAATGGCGCGAGGCCGGCTGCTCGATGTGCCTGGGCATGAACCCCGACCAGCTCAAGCCTGGCGAGCGCTCGGCGTCCACCTCGAACCGCAACTTCGAAGGACGCCAGGGCAAGGGCGGACGCACCCACCTGGTCTCGCCCGCCGTCGCGGCCGCCACCGCCGTGCGCGGCACCCTGAGCTCGCCCGCCGACCTGGAGGAGAAGTAGGCCATGGAGAAGTTCACCACCCACACCGGCATCGGCGTCCCGCTGCGCCGCTCCAACGTCGACACCGACCAGATCATTCCGGCCGTCTACCTGAAGCGGGTCACCCGCTCCGGGTTCGAGGACGGGCTGTTCGCTGCGTGGCGCAACGATCCCGAGTTCGTGCTCAACCAGGACGCCTACCGCGCCGGCTCGGTGCTGGTCGCCGGACCTGACTTCGGCACCGGCTCCTCGCGCGAGCACGCCGTCTGGGCGCTGCAAAACTACGGCTTCCGGGTCGTGATCGGCTCGCGCTTCGGCGACATCTTCCGCGGCAACTCGGGCAAGGCCGGCCTGCTGGTCGCCCGCGTCGACCAGGACGTCGTCGAAGAGCTGTGGGCCTACCTGGAGGCGACCCCGGGCGCTGAGCTGACCGTGTCGCTGGTCGACAAGACGGTGACCGCCGGCGATCAGTCTTATGAGTTCCAGATCGACGACTACACCCGTCACCGCCTGCTCAACGGCCTGGACGACATCAGCCTCACCCTGCAGCACGAGGATGCCATCGCCGCCTACGAGGCCTCGCGCCCGTCCTGGAAGGTGAAGACCCTGCCGGCACGTACTGCCGGCTGAGCTTTTCGGCTGATCTAGGCGAGAACCCCCGTCCGGTGTGGGCGGGGGTTCTCGCATGCCCGGGCGCGGGCTGGGCGTGTTCGTGGGCAAAACGTACTGTTCAACGATCTCAGACGCCCAAGAACTTCAGTCGGACCGAGGTTTTCGGCGGGCTCTCGAGTTTGAGCAGTACGTTCTTCCCGGCAACGTCAGTCGTTGCGGCGCTCGTGGGTGTTGAGGACGCGGGACTGCAGCGGGGTGCAGGCGCCCAACGCGATCACGGTGAGCCCGATGCCTGCGGCGAGCACGCAGCCCATCACGGTGAGCCCCGTCCAGCTCTCGACCCCCATCTTGGTCGCCACCGCGAGCATCGGCATCGACAGCAGCATGCCGAGCGAAGCACCCAGGACGACGGCCACCACCAGCGGGGCGAGGGTCTCCCACCACATCACCCGGGTGATGAACCGGCGCGGCGCACCCATATTGGCCAAGGCGAGGGTCTGCTCGGCGCGCTCCAGCACCGAGGACGCCTGGGCGATGAAGACCGTCATCGCGGTGAGCGCGAAACCCACGCCGAGGGTGATGATGGTGCCCTTGTTGAGGTCCCAGGTGATGGCGTCTGCGAAGGCCTGCTCGGCCGAGTTCATACCCTCGCCCGCGCTGAACGGCATGACCGCCATGAAGCCGCCGATCAGCGACAGCAGGCCGAGCCCGGAGACACGCCGCCAGGTGGCCTTGGCGTCGGCCTGAACCCGGCGCGAGGCCCACATCGCGGTCGTGTTCGGCGTCCGGGCCAGGCCTGCGGCGAGCAACTGCAGCAACCAGGCCGCGAACAGGTTGAACACCCAGATGACGGCCAGCATGATGCCGCCGAAGATCAGGGCGGGCACGATCCCGTTCAGGTTGAGCAGTTGCATCGCGATCACCGCGAGCACCACCACGACGACGAAGAGCGCGGCGCGCCAGGCCTTCATCGCGGGGCTGTTGGCTCGCTTGGACACCCCCAGCGGCGAGATCCTGACCCGGCGCAGACCCCACGCCGCGGCCAACATGCCGGTGGCAAAAGTGGCCGCGCACACGGCGAGCGACCCCCACCAGGGCAGCAGCATCTCACTGGGGCGGACGGGCATCGCCTGCATGGTCAGGTGTCCCCAGGCGGGGAGCGTGGCCAGGTAGAGCCCCAGCCCGATCGCGATGCCGGCCACCGCCTGGATCGCGGTGTCGATCAGCGACATCCTGGTGACGTCCGAGGAGGACAACCCGACCAGGCGCAGCACGGCGAGACGGCGGTCACGGCCGCGGGCACCCAGCACGGCCGCTCCGGAAGCCAGCCCGGCCATGGCGGGCAGCAGCAGTGCGCACGCGACGACGGCGAGCATCACGTAGAACGACAGCATCGACTCGAAGGTGCGGTCGCCCGCGATGAGTTCGGCGTGAACGCCGGTGGGGTTGATATAGCGCTGGACGAACATCCAGGTTCCGCCGGCGACGGTCAGCGCGAGCGCCGAACTGACCGCGAACGCGGCGACCGAGGCCAGGTAGAGCAGTCCCTCGCCCTCGCGCATCGCCAACCGGGCACCGGTCAGGCGCAGCGCCAGGTCGGCGAGGCTGCCGGCCGGCGGGGTGGACGCCGCGGGCGTCCGGACGGCGGTGGTCGTCATCGGAGCACCTCCGCGGCGGTCGCGATCGGCTCCAGGCGACGGTCGGTGTGCACCAGGCCGTCGCGGATCTCGAGCAGGCGTCCGCACCAGCGCGCCACGTTGATGTCGTGGGTGACCAGCACCAGGCTGGCACCGGCCATCGCCACCGTGGCGGTGAGGATCTGCATCATCTCGTGACCGGTCGCCTGGTCGAGCGCACCACTCGGCTCGTCGGCGAACACCACGCTCGGATGGGTGACCAGCGCGCGGGCGATCGCCGTCCGCTGCGCCTGGCCACCCGACATGTCGCCTGGACGCCGCGTGCGCAACTCGGCCAGCCCGAGGCGTCCGAGCATATCGTCGGCGGCGTTCATCGCCTTGCCACGCGGGGTTCCGGTGAGCATCAGCGGCAGCGCGACGTTCTCGCGGGCGGTGAGCTCGGGAATGAGCTGGCCGTCCTGGAACACGAAGCCGAAACGGGACAGGCGCAGGTGCGAGCGGGGACGGTCCTTGAGCGCGGAGACGATCTGGCCGTCGAAGACGACCTCGCCCTGATCGGGCAGCAGCACGCCGGACAGGCAGTGCAGCAGCGTCGACTTGCCCGAACCGGACGGTCCCATGATGGCGACGGTTTCGCCGCGCGCGATCGACACCGACACACCGGCGAGGGCCTTCACCTGCCCGAAGGATTTGGTGATGCCGCGGGTCTGCAGCAGCGGCGGGGTGGATGCGGGGGACAGGTGTTGTTCGATCATGAGTCCAGTTCACCCCCGAATCGGTGCGCCGACCATGGTGCCGACGATGGTCCGAGGGTAGCGCCAGCACTACCTTTCGCCGGTCTGGCTGGGAGCAGCGTCACTTCGACGGGGCCACGCCGGCCTGAAGACCGTCGGTCTGGGCTAGGTTGCCAGGGGTGAACTTCTTTCGTCGGCGGCCGATCGACCCTGAGCAGGACGCGGCCCGCCAGATCGCCGCGCTGACCGCGTCGCGGCGGGTCATCGTGGACGCCTATGAGGTGGAGCGGCGACGCATCGAGCGCGACCTGCACGACGGCACCCAGCAGTACCTGGTGGCCGCGCTGATGAAACTGGGCGAGGCCCGGATGGCGCCGTCGGTCGCCGCCGATCCGTGGCTGGGCCGGTTGCTGGCCGAGGCCCAGGACGCCCTCGGCCGAGGTCTGGACTCCCTGCGGGCCACCGTGCGCGGGATCCACCCGCAGGTGCTCGTCGAACAGGGCCTCGAAGCCGCGCTGGCCGACGTGGCGCAGGGCGCCGCGTCGCCGGTGCGGATCGTGTGCCCCCACCCGCTGCCGTCCTTGCCCGAAGGCGTCCTGGCGACCGGATACTTCTTCGCCTGCGAGGCGATCGCGAATGCCACCAAGTACGCACCGGGCGCGCCGATCACCGTGTTGCTGGCCACCGACACTCATTTGAGGGTCTCGGTGGTGGACGCCGGGCCGGGCGGGGCACGGCTGGTTCCCGGGCACGGACTCGCCGGGATGCGCGAACGCCTCGCCGCGTTCGGCGGCGACGTGACGATCTCCAGTCCGGCCGGCGGGCCGACCCAGGTGGTCGCCACCGTGCCCCTGTTGTTGCACCGAGGAGAACCAGGCGTGGTGGTGTGACGATGCAGAAGCGAAGCCGAGGTGCCGGGGCCGGGAGTGCACGGTGGCTCAGGCGCTGCGCGGGGAGTACATGATCACGGCGACCCCGGCCAGGCAGATGAGTGCGCCGATGACGTCGTAGCGGTCCGGGCGGAAGCCGTCCATCGCCATGCCCCACAGCAGCGAACCGGCCACGAAGACACCACCGTAGGCGGCCAGGATGCGGCCGAAGTTGGCGTCCGGCTGCAGGGTGGCGACGAACCCGTAGAGGCCGAGCGCGATCACACCGGCGCCGATCCAGATCCAGCCGCGATGTTCCCGCACCCCTTGCCAGACCAGCCAGGCGCCGCCGATCTCAGCGATCGCGGCGAGGACGAACAGGGCCATCGAGCGAAGCACATCCATTCCCGCATTCTCTCAGGAGCCGTCGGCGCTACCGTTGCACCGTGACCGAAGAACCCATCCGTCTCGTGCTCGCCGACGACGCCGCGCTGCTGCGCGAAGGACTCGCCGGACTGCTGGAGCGGCAAGGGTTCCGGGTGGTCGCGCAGGAATCCCGGGCGGACGCCTTGCGCCTGACGGTGAACGAGCTGGCGGCGTCCGGAGAGTTGCCCGACGTGGTGATCACCGACGTGCGGATGCCACCCACCATGACCACCGACGGACTCCAGGCCGCACTCGACCTCAAGGCCGCCTACCCGGAGCTGGGCGTGCTGGTGCTCAGCCAATACGTGGCGGCCGTGTACGCCCAACAGTTGTTCTCGCTGCCCGCGGCGGGCGGGGGAACCGGCTACCTGCTCAAGGACCGGGTCGCGCAGGTCGCCGACTTCGTCGGCTCGTTGCGGGTGGTGGCCGCCGGCGGGGTGGTGATCGATCCCGAAGTGACCCGGGCCATGATGCGCACCTCGCGCTCCGGGCTGGGCGACCTGACCCCGCGCGAGTTCGAGGTGCTCGAACTCATGGCGCGAGGCCTGTCGAACGCGCAGATCGCCGACGAGCTGGTGCTGTCCGGGGCCGCGGTCGCCAAGCACGTCTCCAACATCTTCGCCAAGCTCGGCCTCGCGCCCAGCGAAGAGAATCGCCGAGTCCGGGCCATCCTCGCCTTCTTGTCGGACGCCGGAACCCCCGGCCTGGGTTCGTAAGGCCACGAAGCCGTCCCGGCGCGGGCTTGTGCGTTCAGCGTCCGTGGTGGCTCAGCGCTTGGGCGGCGGCGGGTACGACTGCGGGGGAACCGGGACGGGATCAGGACCGCGATCGGTGTGCGACGTGGTGACCTTGCCTGCACTGAACGACTTCTCGACCTTGTCGGAGCCCAGAGTGCCGGTGAGCGAGGCCGGCAGCGCCTCGACGACCTCACGACGGGTGACCACCGACAGGTAGCGCGAAGACTCCGTCGTCGACTCCTTGGCCAGCAGCACGCCGGAGGTGGGGTCGAGATAGAGCACCTGCCGCATGCCGGGCCGCGTCGCCTCGTCGACGAAGGTCACTTTCAATGCGGGACGCCCCTCGGGATCGGTGCTGTGCTCGGCGGTCACCTTCGGGTTCAACCCGAGGACGCCGATGGCCGCGACGCGCACGGACACCGGGGCCGATTCCGCGCGGAGCATGTCGCCGATCGCGATGAAGACGGCCTCGTCCTGAGAGGTCGAGCCCATCGCGCGGAGACGGAGGAACGCGTCCAGCAGATGCGGTTCGGCGGGCATGGCCGCCGCATAATCGGGACGATGCCAGCCCCAGGCGGGCGGGAAGATGTACCGCTCGACCTCGCCGTTGATCACCCGGTCCGACCACGTCCAGCCGTCAGCGGTGTGGTAGTCGTCGTAGATGCCCCGCCACGTCGTCACGGAGGCCTCGGTGATGGTGTCGACCGATGCCACCCGCAAGAACTGCCCGTCTTCCCACCCCAGCGAGGTCTGGGCACGGGCCGACTGGGCGAGCCGACCGAGGTCGTCCGCGGCGGCATTGGCGCCGAACCAGCCCGGAAACGTGACCGGCACCACCAGCATCGCGCCCGCCGCCGCGGACGCCGCGACGGCCAGCGGCCAGGCGCGCCGCCGTAGCGGCACGCGACGGGCGCGTCCGGCGATCACCTCGTTGACGAGCTCACGGCGCGCGGCGGGCGTCCATTCATCGGCCAGCGCCCGGTCGGCGGGCCGGGTGCGTTCGATCAGGTCAGCCATGGTCATTCTCCTGTCGGCGTGGCGATCAGGCGCAGCGGGGCGCGGTCGCCGGTGTGGGCGGATAGGCGCCGCCGCGCCCGGGACAACCGGGCGGCGAACGCGTTGGCAGAGCATCCGAGAACCTCGGCGGCCTGCTTGGGGGTGAGCCCGTCCCAGCCGACCAGCAGCAGCGTCTCGCGATCGTCCTCCGACAGCCGGGTGAAGGCGTCGGTCAAGGCAAGACGATCCTCCATCGGGGCCTCCGACATCGCGGCCAGCGCCTCGATGCTCTCGAGTTGGGTGGTGATCCGCTGACGTTTGGAACGGTTCCGCCAGTAGCGGTGCAGCACATTGCGGGTGGTCACCAGCAGCCACGGCAGCGGTTGGTCGGGAAGATCGCCTCGCCGTTTCCAGGCGACCAGGTAGACCTCGCTGACGATGTCCGGGGTCACGTCGGCGTCCACATGCCTGCGGGCGTAGCCGTACACCCGGGTGCTGGTGGACTCGAACATGGCCGCGAAAGCCGATTCGGTGGAGTAGGTGCTCACACTGGGTAATGCCCGCACAACCCCGATCATGACAGCGAAAGGCGCACATTTCGTCTCAGGTGCCCTCACGCCCGTAGTCATAGAGGTGGTCGCACCGGTAGTCACGAGGCGAAATGACGTGTCAGCCGTCACCGTGGTCGTGGGTGGCGTCGGGCGTGGTGAGCTGGCGCAGGGCCTCCACATGGCTGAGGTAGGCCACCCGGCCGCGCCCGGTGAACCGGATCCAGGTGCGCGGGCGGCCGAACGGCTGCGGGCGCTTCTCCAAGACGACATAGCCGGCGTCGCTGAGCACCTTGAGTTGCTTGGACAGCAACGACACCGAGATCCCGAGTACCTCCTCCAGGGTGCTGAACTCGAGTTCGGCGGAGGTTGCGAGGGCGGCGGTGATCCGCAGGCGCGTCGGCGCATGGATGAGTTCATCGAACCGTGGCCGGACAGGATCCCAACTCACCGGATCACCGTTCCCGCGTTCGCGTCAACATGTCGAGCGCTCATATGACGTCGTATCGCCCGTAGTCGCCAGCGCTGAGGCGACGGATGCGATAGCGCTCTTCTGCGCGCAGCCACAGGTACAGGAGCGCCGCGATGACGAAGCCCGCCGCAGTTGGGTACCAGGGCCAATCGGTGGGCCGTATCTGCCCGAGCGTGACGACCACGGCGTACATGGGTGCCGCGCGCAGCAAGCGGTATCCGATGGCCCGTCCATCGTTCAGCTCTCCCCGGTGTCGCAGGCGCCTTTGGGCGACGAGTACGACCGCGATCGCCGTTATGAACGCGATGATGCCCGCGACGAAGTGCCCGGCGACGAATAGCCCGAAGGCGCTTCCGAGGATGACTGCTTGAAGAGCGTCCATCCACGCCGGGCGCCGTGTCGCCAAGGCCGTGGCGCGCCGGGACTGGGCGATCAGGTCGAGCTGTTCCCGTGCTTCGTCGGGTGATGGTGTCTGCGGCTCAGTCATGACGACCTCCGAGTTACTTGAACACCTTTCAAGTATCAGACTTTGTTGACGACTCTTCAAGTAACTCGATGTCGGTGGGCGTTCCCTCAGGGTCGGAGTCCGCGCCCTGGGGTGCGGAGAGCGCGGGCTGGTCGGTTCCGCCGGATGTCGTCTCGGGGCTCGCGTGGTCGTTTTCTATGTCCAGTTGAAGGGGGAGGCCTGCTGACTAGGGGAAACGCGCAGGCGCCTCGATCTGGACATAGAAAACGACCACGCACGACCCGAGCCGGCCGGCAGAACACTGCAACGAACAGGGCCGCTCGTGCGTGGTTAGGGTGTGAGCCTGCTGAAGGAGCGCCCGGTGGCCGAGCCGAACGAAGGGTCGCGCACGTTCGAGGAGTACGTGCGTGAGCGTTCTGTCGCGCTGCAACGATTCGCCTACCTGGTGACCCGCCATCCCGAGGACGCCCGTGATGCGGTTCAGGACGCCCTGGCCGGCCTCTACCCGCGCTACGACCGCATCCGCGCCGCCGGTGATGTGGATGCCTACGTGCATCGCTCGATCGTCAACGCCTCGGTGTCGCGGTGGCGCCGGACGAAGCGGACGACGGCCACCGCCGCACCCGGCGACTTCGCACGCGAGACCGGACCGCGCTTTGACGACGCGGTGGTGGACGCCACCATCGCCTGGGCTCTGTGCGGTGAACTTCCCGCGGTGCAACGCGCCGCGGTCGTGCTGCGTTTCTACAACGACCACAGTTTCGCCGAGATCGGGCGCCTGCTCGGCTGCCCCGAATCGACCGCCCGCAGTCATGTGCATCGCGCGCTGACCAGGCTGCGCACCCGCCTTCAGGAGGCCGATCATGAGTGACGAACGAATCCCCGATCAGGCGCGCGATCGCGCCGAGGATGCCCTCGCCCGCGCGCTGAACGATCACGCCGACGACCACGACTTCGCACCGCTCGACCCCGCAGCCCTGACAACCCGGACCACCGAGGCCGGGCGGCGACGGCGCCCGTGGCTGGTCGCCGTCGCCGCCGTGCTCGCGGTGGCCGTCGGCATACCGCTGGTCGGGGTGCTGATTCCGCGAGCCGGTCAGCCGGGGGTGATCGGGACGCCCGCCCCCAGCAGCACCCCCGAACCGAGCGAGAATCCTCCCTCCGGAGCCATCCCCGCACCACGAGCGGGGTGGCGATGGGAGTCGATGCTCAATGTCATCGTGCAAGTACCCGAGTCGTGGGGGTACGGATTCGCGCCAGGTAAGGACTGGTGCGTCGAAGGCGCCGGGCGGCCGTATTCCTACCTGCCGCCCAGTACGCCGTTCGTGGACCACGGTCCCGCATCGCGGGTCGTGCTCACACTCCTATGCTTGGGCGAGATGCCGGACTCCTTGCGGCAGACCCACCTCTCCTGGCGCCGGGCGACACCCGAGGATGCTGACGGCGAGGAGCGAGTCGGGGCTGAACCCGCGCAGGGATGGATCCGGGTGAACCGAGTGGCCGGAGCGGCCTTCCTGACCGTCGAGGCGCCGGCCGATCAGGCGGATCTGGCGCGCGAGATCCTCGCGACGGCGAGGGTCGTCGATGTCGATCCACGTGGCTGCCCGGTGCGATTGCCCGAGGGACGCCCGACGCAGGGAAGCATCACCGACTTCTCAGCAGCCTCGGCCGCGACCGTCTGCGGGTATTACGTGCTCGGCCAGGGTGGCCCGGACCTCACGGGCTCCTATTCCTTGGTGGGTGAGGAGGCGGACGCGTTGCTGGGTGCAGTTCTCGACGCGCAGATCTGGACGGATGTGGTCGGTGAGAATCTCGACTGCCGGCCTGAAGGTGACGTGTTCATGATGCGGTTCACCGACGCCGCGGGTGCTGTCCGCGTGGTCCTGCTTCCGACCGGTCTGGGGGATTGCCGGTTCGCCTTGAACGACGGGGTCGGGTTCCGCGCTCCGACGCGGGCCACCTGTGCCGACCTGCTGGTGGGGCCGCTGACGCAGGCCGGTTTCCTGGGCGAGGAGATCTCGAACGCCTGTGCACCGCGCCCCTCCTAGCCGGATATGTGGCGCACGCTTCGTGCGCATCCTCAGCAGCTGACAGACCCCGCCCGGACGAGACGTGCTGACCGCGTGATGGTCGTTTTCTATGTCCAGATCGAGGCGCCATGGCGTTTCCCCTCGTCACAACAACCGGTCCTTCAACTGGACATAGAAAACGACCGATCGCGCCAGGCCCGGGGCGACGCTCCGGCCTGGCGCGATCAGCGTGGGTCACGGACCGTAGAGGAAGACCTGCTGGCTGCCTCCGCGCACCAGGTCAACCCGGGTGCAGGACGCCTCAGGGTCGCGCTGGATCCAGGTCGGTTCGTAGTGGGACTCCTCCTGGAGAAGGTCGTCCACCACCTTCGCGGCTTCATCGAGAGGCAGGCAGGCCGAGGCCACCTGCTCGCGCAGCTTGATCGACAGGTCTCCTGGGGGCACGGACGATGGATCATTCGTGTGCTGAGGGACGACCTCGACGGTTCCGGGGACGAATGCCGCCATGAATGCGCAGTCGTCGAGTGGCTCCGGGTCGGCGCGGGTGGTGACCTGCCAGTCGGTGAAACCTAGGCGACCGAGTTCGGCCCGAGCGAAGGCCGCCCCGGACTCGGGCGTCCAGCACCGGCTGCTGCCCCCGTCGACGACATCGGCCAGGGAGTTGTCGAGTTCCCACTCCTTGACCTGGTCGCGAATGACTCTGGGTGGCGCCGGGGAGACCTCCGGCCGCCGCCACTCGCTGTCGGGAACGGCATCGGACGGCATGCCCTCGCGGGGCCCGACGAACAGGGTGTCCCACAGCCGCACCGCGACCGGATCCTCGATGCGCGGCTTGCCGGTGAGTTCGGCGTAGCGGTGGCAGTCGGCGATCGGGTCGAACGACATCGACAGGCCACCGTACTTGTCGGGTCGCGGCGCATTGTCGGCGATTCCCTGCCAGGTGGTGGTGCAGGTGACGCCGGAGGCGCCTCCCTCGAAATACCACCGCGCAAACTGAGGGCCGCCCGCCCAGGCCGCGGCACCGCCGCCGACCAGGGCCACCGCGAGGCCGCCGGCCATCACGGCGCGGCGCCGCTTGCGGGCAGCGGAAGCAGGCGCGGCATCGCCGGACGCCGCCCGGTGAAGGACGCGCCGAAGCACGGTCTCGCGGCGTCCGATGTACTCCGACTGGGTGGTGCGCTCGGTTTCGGGCTTGAGCGAGGCCAGGGCTTCGAAGAGTTCGTCGGTGCTGGGCTTGGTCATCTCAGTGGCTTTCGGTGAGCAGGGAACGGGGAGTGAAAGGGCGGGCCTCGGGCCGCGGCGCGTAGTGGCGTTGAAGCCGGCGCCGCGCGCGGCTGAGCCGGGCGCGTGCGGTGACCGCCGAGATGCCCAGGACGGTGGCGATGCCGTGCGAGGTGAGTCCGTCCCAGCCGGCCAGCAGCAGGATCTCCCGGTCGTCCTCGCTGAGCTGGGCGAGGGCGTTCAGCAGGTCGGTGCGGGCGACGGCCTTGTCGGCGCAGTCGGCCCGGGCCACCGCATCGATTGCCCGCAGCTCATCGCTGACCCGCACCTGCCGGGCGGTCGAGCGGCGGTGGTTGGCCAGCGCGTTGCGCGCGGCACCGATCAGCCACGGGACCGGATCGTCCGGAAGCCGGCCGAAGTGCCGCCAGGCGGTCAGGTAGGCGTCCGCCACCACGTCGTCGCAGTCGCTTTCGGGGCAGCGGCGGCGAACATAGCCGTACACCCGCGGCGAGGTGCGCTCGTACAGCGCGCGGAAGTCGGCCTCGGAGGGGGCGGGTGTGTTGTTCATGTCAAGGAAAAGTCCGGTTCGTCACCGAGTGTGACAGAACCTGCGGCGATACCTACGGCGATCGTTCCGGCACCCGTGCCGCGGGGCGGCTGGTGCGGGAGTCGGCGCCCGGGGCTGGATAGGGTGGTGCCGCCTGATGAGTGGAGGAACAACCGATGGCCGCAGCTACCCGCACCCGTGTCGCGATCATCTTCGGTGGCGTCAGCTCCGAACATGATGTGTCGTGCCTGACCGCCGGCGGCGTGACGCGCGCGATCGACACCGAGCGTTTCGAGGTGGTCGGCATCGGCATCACCCCGAGCGGGCGTTGGGTGCAGGTCTCCACCGACGACATGGCCGGGTTCCACGTCGCCGGCAACACGCTGCCCCGCCTCGACGAGGCCCGCCCGGACGCCGTGCTGTTGCGCCGCGACGGCGGTGGCCGGATCGCGACCATCGACGGTGACGCACTGGTCGACGCCCACGACTTCGATGTCGCGTTCGCGCTGCTGCACGGCCCCTTCGGCGAGGACGGAACCATCCAGGGCCTGTTCGAGATGATGAACATCCGCTATGTCGGGTCGGGCGTGGCGGCGTCCGCCATCGGCATGGACAAGGACCTGATGAAGTCGTCCCTGGCCAGCGCCGGGCTGCCGGTGTGCAAGTGGGTCACGGTCACCAAGGCGAGCTGGGACGCCGACCGCGCCGCGCTGCTGCGCCGGATCGAGGCCGGCCTCACCTTCCCGGTGTACGTGAAGCCGGCCCGCGGTGGCTCGTCGGTGGGCATCTCGCGGGCCACCAGCCTCGACGAGGTGCCGGACGCCGTCGAGGAGGCGCTGCGCTGGGACCCGAAGGTGATCATCGAGGACGGCTTCGTCGGCGCCCGCGAGGTCGAATGCGCGGTGCTCGACAACCTGGACGGCGCCCCGAAGGTGTCGCTGCCCGGCGAGATCCGGATGCACACCGACGACGCCTTCTACGACTACCAGGCCAAGTACACCCCCGAGGGCCAGGTCAGCCTCGACATTCCCGCGGCCGTCAGCGGCACCCTGCTCGCCCGGGTGCAGAAGACGGCGGCGCGCACCTTCCGCGCGATGGGTGCCGAGGGGCTGGCCCGGATCGACATGTTCGTCACCCCTGATGAAGAGGTGTACGTCAACGAGCTGAACACCATGCCGGGCTTCACCCATCTGTCGATGTATCCGGCCTTGTGGGAGGCGTCCGGACTCGCCTACGCCGACCTGATCGCGGAACTGGTTGAACTCGCGCTCGACCGCCCGGTGGGCCTGCGGTGACGCGCACCATCGCCGACCTGGGCGAGTTCGGGCTGATCGGTGCGATCACCGAGGGCCTGGTCATGCCCGACACCGTGCCGGTGGGCCCCGGTGACGATTGCGCCGTGCTCGCCCCGCGCGGACAGTTGGTGGTCACCACCGACGCGATGATCGAGGACGTCCATTTCAAGCGCGCCTGGTCCGGCCCCGACGATGTCGGGCGCAAGGCGGTCGCCTCATCGGTGGCCGACGTGGAGGCGATGGGCGCTCGCCCGCTCGGCCTGGTGATCAGCCTGTCCGCGCCGGCCGACACGCCGACCGACTGGGTGCTCGGCTTCACCCGCGGCGTCATCGCCGAGTGCGCCACCTCGGGCGCGACCCTGGTGGGTGGCGACGTCACCCGCGGCGCGCAGATCGGCATCGCCGTCACCGTCTTCGGCGACCTCGAGGACCGCACTCCGGTGCTCCGTTCGGGCGCGCGCGAGGGCGACACCGTCGCCTATACCGGACGCCTCGGCATGGCTGCGGCCGGGCTGGCCGTGCTGGGGCGCGGCTTCCGCTCACCCGGCGCGGTGGTGCGCGCGCATCGGGTGCCCGAGCCGCCCTACGGTGAGGGGATCGTCGCGCAACGCGCGGGGGCGACCTCGATGATCGACTGCTCCGACGGATTGCTGGCCGATCTGGGGCACGTGGCGCGCGCCTCGGGGGTGTCGATCGACATCGACTCGGCCGCGCTCGGCGTCGACGAGGCGCAGAAGACGGTCGCCGCGGCGATCGGCGGCGGAGACCCGCTGACGTTCATCCTGACCGGCGGCGACGATCACGCCCTGCTGGCCACCTTCCCCGGCGGGACGCCGCTGCCCGCGGGCTGGACGGCGATCGGTCGCGTGCTCGCGGCCGACCCCGACGCCGAGGCTCCGGTCACCGTCGACGGACGGGTCTGGGCGGACGCCGCAGGCGGCTGGCGTCACTTCTGAGCCGGGGCGAAGGCGTCCGGCTGGGTGAACCAGGCGCGGGCTTTCGCGATCCCGAACCAGAGCGCGACCGCGATCGCGGCCAGCATGATCTCGACCACGAGGATCGGCCAGCCGCCGGACACCCCGAGGATGGCGACCATATTGAACGAGCCGTGCAGCAGCACGGCGACGAGCCAGGTTGTCATCTTGCGGCCGTGCACGATGCCGGCGAGGATCAGCACCGAGCAGGCCACGTGCAGGCTGATCGCGCTCAGCCGCTCCACCCCGCCGAGCAGGAAGATGGCGGCATCGGTCGTGGTGAGCGCGTTGAACACCTGGGTCGCGGCCGCCTCGGGCAGCGCCGCCGCGACGGTCTCCCATTGGCCGGCGTTGATGATCAGGGCGATCAGGAGGTTGTTCAGCATGGTCATCCCGACCAGCAGCACCGCCTCGATCCCGCCGTGGCCGAAACCGAAGGTCACCCCGTCGATCCAGCGATGGAAGGCCTTCATCAGCAGCAGCATGATCACCAGCCGGCCGGTCTCTTCGAACAGGCCTGCCGAATAGCTGGCCACCGGCGCCGACAGCAGGAACCCGGAGACGTCCGGCCCCAGCGTGGGGATCACCACCGTCATCAGCGGAATCCGGGTCAGCAACTGTGACACGGTGAAGGCGAGGGCGCCGGCCCAGAAGGCCCGCCACACTCCACGCCAGCGGCGTCCGCCTTCGGCGTTGCGGCGGGTGGCGATCCAGGCGAAGGCGCTCAGCGGCACCACCACGCAAAGGACGAGGACGGCCGCCATGGCGGCGAGAGCAAGCGGTGAGACCACGAAGCCACCCTACCGAGCCCCGCGCGGGGACTCGGGAGGGTGGCTTCCGGACGGTTGCGCCCGCGTCGGTGACGACGGGTGCCCGCGTCCGGTCAGGACGAAGCTCGCCTCAGATGACCGACAGCGACTCCGTCTCGTCGGCCGAGGACGCCGAGTAGTCGACATCCTTGGTCTCGCGGCTGAGCAGCAGCGAGATCAGGGTGAGGACGCCAGCGCCGGCCAGGTAGACGCCGACCAGCCAGGTGCTGCCACCGGCCTGGGCCCACAGCGCCACCGCGATGATCGGCGCCAGCGCGGCGCCGAGGATGCTGGAGACGTTGTAGGCGATCGCCGAACCGGTGTAGCGGACGTTGGTCGGGAACAGTTCCGGCAGCAGCGCGCCCATCGGGCCGAACGTCATGCCCATCAGGGTGAAGCCGAGGACCAGGAAGAACTGGGTCACCGGAATCATGGTCGCCTCCGGGCGCACGGCCAGGAACAGCGGGAAGCTGAACCCGAACAGCACGATGCCCGAGGTGATCCAGATCAGCAGGCGGCGGCGTCCGAGCTTGTCGGCCAGCGGTCCCGAGACCAGCGTGAAGATCGCGAAGAACACCACGCCGAAGATCTGCATCAGCACGAAGTTGGTGTAGGTGATGCCGAGGCCGCCCGGGGTGGCGCTCTGCGGCTTGGTGCCGTAGGTGAGCGTGAAGCTGGTCATCAGGTAGAACAGCACGTAGGTCGCCAGCATGAAGAAAGTGCCGAGGATCAACTCGCGCCAGTGGTAGCGGAACGCCTCGGTCAGCGGCAGCTTGCGGATGGCGCCCTTGCTCTCGGCGACCTTGAAGGCTTCGGACTCGACCAGCTTCAGCCGCACCCACAGGCCGACGATCACCATCACCGCCGAGAACAGGAACGGGATGCGCCAGCCCCAGGCGAGGAACGCCTCGGACTGCAGCAGCGGGTCGGTGCCGTGCGGCAGCAGCCAGTTGATGATCAGGAACAGGCCATTGGCGATGATGAAGCCCAGCGGCGCGCCCAGCTGCGGGAAGGTGCCGTACCAGGCGCGCTTGCCCGCGGGGGCGTTCTCGGTGGCGACGAGCGCGGCACCCGACCATTCGCCGCCGATCGCGAAGCCCTGGGTCAGCCGCAGGATGAGCAGCAGCACGGGGGCGACCAGGCCGACGCTGTGATAGGTCGGCAGCAGGCCGATCAGGAAGGTGGCGATGCCCATGGTGAGCAGGCTCAGCACCAGCGTCGTCTTGCGTCCGCGCTTGTCGCCGAGGTGGCCGTAGAAGATGGCGCCGAGCGGGCGGGCGACCATGGCGGCACCGAACACGCCGAAGGACGCCAGCAGCGCGGTGGTCTCGTTGCCGGTCGGGAAGAACAGCTTCGGGAACACGAGGACGGCGGCGGTCGCGTACACGTAGAAGTCGTAGAACTCGATGGTGGTGCCGACCAAGCTCGCCGTGATCACCCGCGCGGGTGAGTTCAGCGGCTTGGCCGGTGTGGATGTGGTCATAGTTGAGCGTTTCTCCTTTTGTTACCGCCGTGTTACCGCCGTCTATTGTCCGCCTGTTGGCTGCGGGTTTCAGGCGAGGGTCACGCGTCGGACGCCGCGGGGCCCCGGCGTGGGCGCTTGGCCGTCAGCGGCGTCCTTGTTAGCCTGCGTTCTATGGCGACCCGTGCGTCTTCCCCCTCGCGGAGCCGTTCGAACGCATCCTCGCGCTCGGCGTCCTCGCGTGGCCGAAGCAACACCAAGAATTCCCGCGCCCCCGAGCCCAAGCCCGGGGGCGGATTCGGCGCGTTCCTGGCGGCGATCGGGCGCGGCATCCTGGCCGTCTGGCGCGGCATCGCCGGGCTGCTCGGCGGCCTGGTGCGCAGCTTCGGCGCGGGCGTCCGTGACCTGGAGCCGGAGCAGCGCCGTGACGGCGCGGGCCTGCTGCTGATCGTGCTCGGCGTGCTCACCGCCGCCGCGTTCTGGTTCCTAATGCCCGGAGCGGTCGGCGACGCGCTGCGGCTGGGCTTCTCCACCGTCTTCGGCGCGGCGAGCGTCGCGCTGCCGCTGGCCGCCCTCGGCATGGCGTGGCGGACGCTGCGCGACCCGCGCGCCAACGGCCCGACCGGACGCCAGCCGGTCGGCTGGCTGCTGCTGTCGCTCGGCGTCCTCGGCCTGTTCTCGGTCTCCAAGGGCGTACCCGGGCCGACCCGCGCCGAAGAGATGCGCGAGGCGGGCGGCGCGTTGGGATTCATCCCGGCGTCCTTCCTGGTCGAACTCGGCACCGCCTGGGTCGCGGTGCCCGTCCTGCTCGCGGTGAGCGTCTTCGGTGCGCTGGTGATCACCGGCATTCCGCTCTACGAGATCGCCGGACGCCTCCGCGCGCTCGCCGCCCGGTTCCGCCGCAAGCCCGCCGAGCAGCCCGAGCCGGTGTACGGCGTCGACGAGGCCTACGACACGCCGTTGGTGCGTGATCCCGAGCTGACCGCGATCGATGAGCGCCCGCTGGCCACCGCCCGCGACGCGCAGATTCCGGCGGAGTTGTTCGACGACCCGTTCGCCGAGGCCGACCAGGCGCCGGTGACCGCGGGGAAGGCGCCGAAGGCATCCCCGGCGGTCGCGGCCCCGCTCGAACCCGCCACGGCGGGGGAGCATCGCGACCTGCAGCCGCCCGAGCACTCCAACGCCCCGTTGCGCGCGGAGCAGACCGTGCTCACCGGCGACATCCAATACGTGCTGCCCGAGGCGTCCAGCCTGAGGCCGGGCACCGCGCCCAAGGCGCGCACCGAGGCGTCCGATGCCGTGGTGGGCCGGCTCGCGGAGGTGTTCCGTGACTTCGACATCGACGCGACCGTGACCGGCTACACGCGCGGCCCGACGGTGACCCGGTACGAGGTCGAACTCGGCCAGGGCGTCAAGGTCGAGAAGGTGACTGCGCTGGGCCGCAATATCGCCTACGCGGTGGCGTCGGCGGATGTGCGGATTCTCAGCCCGATCCCCGGCAAGTCGGCGATCGGTGTGGAGATCCCGAACACCGACAAGGAGATCGTCAGCCTCGGCGACGTGCTGCGCAGCGGCAAGGCCCGCAACGACCATCATCCGATGACGGTCGGTCTCGGCAAGGACGTCGAGGGCGGCTACGTGATCGCCAATATGGCCAAGATGCCGCACCTGCTGGTGGCCGGCGCGACCGGTTCGGGCAAGTCGTCGTTCGTGAACTCGATGATCACCTCGATCCTGATGCGCGCCACCCCCGATGAGGTGCGGATGATGCTGGTCGACCCCAAGCGGGTCGAACTGACCAACTACGAGGGCATCCCGCACCTGGTCACGCCGATCATCACCAACCCGAAGAAGGCCGCCGAGGCGCTGCAATGGGTGTGCCGCGAGATGGACACCCGCTACGACGACCTGGCCGCGTTCGGGTTCCGGCACGTCGACGACTTCAACAAGGCGGTGCGCGCCGGTCAGGTGAAGCTGCCGCCCGGCTCGGAGCGCGTGCTCGCGCCGTACCCGTACCTGCTGGTGATCGTCGATGAGCTCGCCGACCTGATGATGGTGGCCCCGCGCGACGTCGAGGATTCGATCGTCCGGATCACCCAGCTGGCGCGCGCCGCCGGCATCCATCTGGTGCTGGCCACGCAGCGTCCCTCGACCGATGTGGTGACCGGCCTGATCAAGGCGAACGTGCCCTCGCGGCTCGCCTTCGCGACCAGTTCGATGACCGACTCGCGCGTCATCCTCGACCAGCCGGGCGCCGAGAAGCTCGTCGGCCAGGGTGACGGGCTGTTCCTGCCGATGGGGGCGTCCAAGCCGATCCGCGTGCAGGGCGCCTGGGTGACCGAGGCGGAGATCCGCGAGGTGGTCAAGCACGTCACCACCCAGCTCGCCCCGCAATACCGTGAGGACGTCTCCGCCCCGCAGGAGTCCACCAAGGTCGCCGAGGACATCGGCGACGACCTCGAATTGGTGCTGGAGGCGGCGCAGCTGGTGGTCAACCTGCAGCTGGGCTCGACCTCGATGCTGCAGCGCAAGCTGCGCGTCGGCTTCGCCAAGGCCGGACGCCTGATGGACATCCTGGAAACCCGCGGCGTCGTCGGCCCCTCCGAGGGATCCAAGCCGCGCGAGGTGCTGGTCAAGCCGGACGACCTCGACGAGGTCCTGGCGAACCTGGCGTCCGGATGAGCCGCCGGACCGTCCTGGTCACCGGCGGAACCCGCGGCATCGGCCGCGCGATCGTCGAAGCGCTGGCGCCCCAGTGGCGGGTGCTGGTCGGTGGCACGGACGCCGCGCGGGTCGCGCAGGTCGTCTCCGAGATCGCCGGCGTATGCCCGGACGCCGCAGGTTTCGTCGCCGATCTTTCTGACGCCTTGGCGACGGCGCGCGCGGCGGCGTCCGTGCCGAGCCTGGATGCCGTGGTGCACAGCGCCGGGGTCCTCGCCTACGGCACCACCGACACCCTGACCCGCGAGGACTGGCGCTGGGTGATGGAGATCAACGTGGTCGCGGTCGCCGACCTGACCCGGCTGCTGCTGCCCGCGCTGCGGGAGTCCCGCGGACAGGTGGTCGTGATCAACTCTGGCGCCGGCTTCACCGCCTCGCCCGGCAACGCCGTCTACGCGGCGTCCAAGTTCGCGGTGCGCGCCTGGGCGGACGCCTTGCGCGCCGAAGAACGCGGACGCCTGCGCGTCACCTCGGTGCACCCGGGCCGGGTCGACACCGACATGCAGGTCGCGCTGCAGACCGCCGAAGGCCGTGAGTACGACGCCACCGGCATTCTCACTCCCGCGTCAGTGGCGAGCGCGGTCACGTTCGCGCTCGAAGCCTCCCCGGACGCCTGCATCGAAACCCTCTCCGTACGCCCCGCGGGTTGACGCTGTCCGCTCCGTCACTCCTCACCGGGAGGCGGACGTGATCGCGTGGACGAGGATGGCCGTGGCCACCGCGGCGCTCAGTGCGACGGGGACTTCCAGGGCGATCGAGGCGACGATGATCATCGGGGCGGTGAAGCCGGTCAGGACGTTCTGCAGCGCGCCGACCGGGACGGGGCCGAGGTCGGTCATCACGAGTCCGGTGGTGAAGTCGGGTGGTGGTGTGGCGATCCAGCGCAGGGCGCCGGCGAGGCCTGCCGTCCCGACAGCCCAGGCGAGCAGGAACGCGGAGCCGAGCGGCGTCCCGGTCATCATGAGCAGCGCGACGGCCACCCCGCACCACACGGACGCCGCGAGCGCGGCCCCGGCGGAGCCGGCGAGGTTCCGGACCAGGCGTGACAGCCCGAGCGCCCGGGCCAGGCCCGGCGCACGGATCAGGGTGCGAAGGTTCGACAGCGCCAGCCCGAGCGCGGGCACCAGGGTGAGACAGACCAGGGCGAGCACCAGCGTGGGGTGCACCGGCAGCGCGAGGGTGGTCACCATCACGGCCGCGACACCCACGAGCAGTCGAGGCGAGCGCAGCACGAGTCTGCGCACCTCATACCCCGCCAACGCGCGACCCCCCGCACCCCCGGCGCTCAGCCGCCGCCGAGTGCCCGTCCCGGCCAGCCGGACCGTGGCGATGTCGAGCAGAAGGCCGGCGTCCGCGCCGGAGGCGGCACCGGCCAGACCGGCGTGAAGCCGGGCGCGATCGGCGAGGACGAACCGCGACAGACAGCCGAGCCCGGCCCGGGCGCGGCCCCGAAGCCACCATGCCGCGACGCCAGCCACCAGGGCAAGCGCCGAGGCGAGCACGGTGGGCGTCCCCACCCCTGTGAGCATCAGCGCGGCCACCACTGCGAGCACCACAACCCCCACGGCGACACCGAT
The DNA here is from genome assembly GCF_047602245.1 of Propioniciclava sp. GTDB lineage: Bacteria > Actinomycetota > Actinomycetes > Propionibacteriales > Propionibacteriaceae > Propioniciclava. Next base: position 268,642 of record NZ_JASGHT010000001.1, on the reverse strand, counting down.
CCATTGGCGCCTCCAGCCGCCCTGCTGCGCCACAACGGCCGACAAGACGGCGAGGGCCCCCGCGCAGGCACACACGGCGATCCAGGCCGGCGACGGAGCCACCACCAGCCACAGCACCAGTCCCGACAGCAGCCCACCGATCACCCCACCGGCCAGGACGCGATCAAGCCGCGGTGCGAGCAGATCGCCACGGTCGAGCGGCAGCGCGAGCACGAACGACGCCGCCGCGGTGGTCACCGAGATCGGCCCGGCCAAGGACGCGGCCGCCGCGGTCACCAGCACGGTTGCAGCCGACCAGACCAGCGGAAAGACGGTCACCGCGGTCAGGCAGGAGCCGAATCCGGGTGGGCAGGCCAGCAGCGGAAGCCGGACGCCGCGGGCCAACGACGCACCCATCGCCACCACGAGCAGCACCGCGAAGAGCCGGTAGTACCAGTCCATCCACCCGGTCCGCGGGCGCTCACGACGTTCGCGCAGCCACGAGCGCAGATCGGCGGCGGTCCACTCGGCGCTGTCCACGAGAGTCATCCTAGGACGCCGGAGGCACCGCGCCCGCGGCATTAGGGTGGGGGTATGACCAATCAGCGCAGAATCGGATCGTTCACCGTCAGCTCCCTCGGCCTGGGGGGAATGCCCTTGTCGATGCGCGAGAAGGACACCCCGCGCGACCGGGCGATCGCCACCGTGCACGCCGCGCTGGACGCCGGGATCACGCTGATCGACACCGCCGACATCTACGCCCCGAGCTGGGATACGGTCGGCCACAACGAGTCACTGATCGCCGAGGCGCTGGCCGCCTACACCGGCGACACCTCGCGCCTGGTCATCGCCACGAAGGGTGGCATCACCCGCGCTGAGGGCGAGGTGTGGGGCCGCGACGGCTCGCCCGCGCATCTGCGCGCGGCCGCCGAGGCGTCCCGCGAGCGCCTGGGCGTGGACACGATCGACCTCTACTACTGGCATCGCCCCGACCGCACCTTGCCCTACGCACAGTCGGTCGAGGCGCTGGCGCAGCTGAAGGCGGACGGCCTCATCGCCGAGATCGGCGTCTCGAACGCCAGCCTCGAAGAGCTGGCCATCTGCGTCGACGTGCTCGGCGAAGGCCAGCTGGCCGCCGTCCAGAACGAGTTCTCACCCCGGTTCAACCACACCTCCTACCCGGAGCTGCGCTGGTGCGCCGAGCACGGCGTCGCGTTCGTGCCCTGGTCGCCGCTGGGCGGCACGTCGGGTGGCGCGACGGCGGTCGGCGAGCGGTTCGCGATCATCGGCCAGGTGGCGGACGCCCACGGCGTCAGCCCGCAGCAGGTCACGCTGGCCTGGGAATTGGCGCTCGGCGAGCATGTCATCCCGATCCCGGGCGCGTCGCGTCCGGAGTCGATCATCGACTCGGCGCTCGCGATCGGCCTGGAGCTGACTACCGACGACCTGGCCGCCCTGAACGATGCGCTGCTGCCGCGCCGCTAGGGGTGCGGTGAGGGCGAGTGGCGGCCACATCGTCTCCCTCGGCTGGGGTAGGGTCGTGGACACAGAGGGTGTCGGCCTGATCGCACGCGAGGAGGCGTCCGCATGAGCGAGACCAAGCAGGTGAGCAACTGGAACGTACCCAACGTTCTCACCGCGCTGCGGGTCGTGATGGTGCCTGTGTTCGCCTGGGTGTTGCTGGCCTACCCGCAGGATCCAACGATGCGTTGGGTGGCCACGGCGATCTTCGTGGTCGCGATCCTGACCGATGCGCTGGACGGACGGATCGCCCGCGCCTACAACCTGATCACCGATTTCGGGAAGCTGTGGGACCCGATCGCCGACAAGGCGCTCACCGGAATGGCCTTCGTGGGCCTGTCGATCTTGGCCGAGTTGCCGTGGTGGATCACGATCATCATCCTGGTGCGCGAATGGGGCATCACCGCGCTGCGCTGGGCGATCATGAAGTACGGCGTGATGGCGGCCAACCGCGGCGGCAAGCTGAAGACGGTGATGCAGTCGGTGGCGCTGATCATGTTCCTGCCCGGCCTGGCCTTCCTGCCCCCGTTCTGGGGCTGGATCGCGTGGGTGGCGATGATCATCGCGTTCGTGCTCACCGTGCTCACCGGCCTGGACTACCTGCGCGAGGCGAAGAAGCTGCGCGACACCTACTACGCGAATCATCCCCAGGAGAAGAAGCGGTGAACGAACAAGCGGCGAAGGTCATCACCACCCTGAAGGACCGGACCCTGACGCTGGCGGTGGCGGAGTCGCTGACCGGCGGGCTGATCGGCGCGACGCTGACCAGCGTGCCCGGGTCATCGGCGGTGTTCTTGGGCGGGGTGATCTCGTACGCGACCCGGCTGAAGACCGATCTGCTCGACATCGGGGCCGAGACCATCAGGCAGCACACCGTCGTCAGCGAGGAGGTCGCCATCGCGATGGCCGCGGGCCTACAGCAGAAGACGGACGCCGATTGGGTGATCGCGGTCACGGGTGTGGCCGGTCCGGACCCGCAGGACGGGCATGCGCCGGGCGAGGTGTGGGTGTGCGTGGTCGGCCCCCGGACGCCGTCGGTGCCGTTCGTTCCGCACGTGCAGCAGTTCCAGTTCGAGGGTGATCGCGAGGCCGTCCGCGCTCAGACGGTGGACGCGGCGTTCGGGATGCTTCTGCGACTGGTGTCGCCCGTGTAGGTTAGGAAACCTACGGAAACCCGGAGGGGGTGGAGATGGCTGTCGTCCTGTTGCGCGAGATGATGGGGGAGACCCTGCGCGAGGTCCGGATGGCGTCCGGCAAGACGCTGCGCGACGTGTCCGCATCGGCACGGGTGAGCCTGGGCTATCTCTCCGAGGTCGAACGCGGCCACAAGGAGGCGTCCAGCGAGTTGCTCAACGCGATCTGCGGTGCGCTCGAGGTGGATTTGGCCGCGGTGCTGCAGCTGACCAGCGAGCGGGTCGCCGCGCATGCCGTTGTCACGCCGCTGCCGGTGCGCGACGCGCGGACCGCTCGCGCCGTCGCCTGAGCGAGGGCCGTTGCGCGAGCAGGAACTCCGGCGCCGGATGGAGCGCCACATCGGCCCGCTGTCGGACTGGTGGAGCCGCGATGTCGTGCTGGTCAGTCTGGGGCACCGGACGGTCACCCAAGCGCTGGACGCCGGCATCCCTGCCCAGCAGGTATGGCGGGCCGTGGTCGATTTTCTGGAACTGCCTGCTTCGGAGCGTTGAGCCACGCCGCAGATGAGGTCCGGACGCCGCGGGCGACACGCCGGCGCGCCACATTGGAAGTCGAACATGTGTTCGGTAATCTGTGTGCAGCCGGGATTGTTCTGGGTAGTTGTCCACAGGTCCTCGAAGTGAGTGACAAATTGTCGGACCCGACGCCTAGCGTGAACGGTGAACGGGGATTCAGGCCCCGTACCCGGTCGATACACGGTGGTTAACGGAGGAAACGGTCATGGCGGTTGCAGATCGCGCAAAGGCTCTCGAGGCGGCACTCGCCCAGATCGAGAAGGCCCACGGCAAGGGTTCGGTCATGCGGTTGGGCGAAGAGACGCGCCAACCGATCGAGGTGATTCCCTCGGGTTCGATCGCGCTCGATGTGGCGCTGGGCATCGGGGGCTTCCCCCGTGGCCGCGTCGTGGAGATCTACGGTCCCGAGTCCTCGGGCAAGACGACGGTCGCGCTGCACGCGATCGCGAACGCGCAGGCCGGCGGCGGCATCTGCGCCTTCATCGACGCCGAGCACGCGCTCGATCCCGATTACGCGGCCAAGCTGGGCGTCGACACCGACGCGCTGCTGGTCAGCCAGCCCGACAACGGTGAGCAGGCGCTCGAGATCGCCGACATGCTGGTCCGCTCGGGTGCGCTGGCGCTGATCGTGATCGACTCGGTGGCCGCGCTCACCCCGCGCGCCGAGATCGAGGGCGAGATGGGCGACAGCCACGTGGGTCTGCAGGCCCGCCTGATGAGCCAGGCGCTGCGCAAGATGACCGGCGCGCTGTCGGGCTCCGGCACCACGGCGATCTTCATCAACCAGCTGCGCGAGAAGATCGGCGTCATGTTCGGTTCGCCCGAGACGACGACCGGTGGTCGCGCCCTGAAGTTCTACTCTTCGGTGCGCCTCGACGTGCGCCGCATCGAGACCCTGAAGGACGGTGGCGACGCGGTCGCCAACCGCACCCGGGTCAAGGTGGTCAAGAACAAGGTGGCGCCGCCCTTCAAGCAGGCCGAGTTCGACATCGTCTACGGCGTCGGCATCAGCCGCGAGGGCAGCCTGATCGATCTGGGCGTCGAGCACGGCTTCATCCGCAAGGCCGGCGCGTGGTTTACCTACGAGAGCGACCAGCTGGGCCAGGGCAAGGAGAACGCGCGCAACTACCTGCGCAACAACCCCGACATCGCCAACGAGCTCGAGAAGCGGATCAAGACGAAGCTGGGTATCGGGGTGAAGCCGGGCGAGGACGAAGTGCCTGAGGGCATCGATCCGGTGACCGGCGAGGTGACCTTCTGATCGCCGAGCGTGAGCCCGTCACCGAGGGCGGACGCACCGGCGAGCGCGACCACGAGGAGTTCGCCCGCGAGATCGCCCTGCGACTGCTGGAGTCGCGGGCGCGCTCGCGGGCCGAACTGGCCACCGCGATGGAGCGTAAAGGCGTGCCGTCCCCGGTGGCGGAGCGGGTCCTCGACCGGCTCGAAGAGGTCGGGCTGATCAACGACGCCGACTTCGCGGGCATGTGGGTGCGTGGGCAGCAGCGGCGGATGACCTCCACGCGCGCGATGCGCCGCGAGCTGCGTGCCAAGGGAGTCGACGCCGAGATCATCGACGAGGCGATGCCCGAGGCGTCCGCGGACTACGACGCGGCCCTGGCGCTGGCCCGCAAGAAGATGCGCACGATGGGTTCGCTCGAGCCGCACGTCCGCTATCGCCGCCTGGCCGGCGCGCTGGCCCGCCGCGGCTTCGCGCCAGGGCTGTGTCATGCGGTCGTGAAAGAGGTCACCGGGGCCGCGACCGAAGGCGAGGCAGAGGCCGGCGGCGAGGATTGGTAGCATGGCTCGCTGCACCACCGCGTGAGGATTGATGAAAACCATGACCACCCTGCCGCGCACGTACGAGGTCATCACCTACGGCTGCCAGATGAACGTCCACGACTCCGAGCGGATCTCGGGTCTGCTCGAGGACGCCGGCTACGCCCGTGCGCCCGAAGGCGACCAGGCCGACATCGTCGTGTTCAATACCTGCGCGGTGCGCGAGAACGCCGACAACCGGCTTTACGGCAACCTCGGTCACCTGGCCCCGGTGAAGGCGTCGCGTCCGGGCATGCAGATCGCCGTGGGCGGCTGCATGGCGCAGAAGGATCGCGCGACGGTCGTCCGCCGCGCGCCCTGGGTGGACGTCGTCTTCGGCACCCACAACATCGGTTCGCTGCCGGTGCTGCTGGAGCGGGCCCGCATCCAGCAGGCCTCCCAGGTCGAGATCGAGGAGGCGCTCACCCGCTTCCCGTCCACGCTGCCCACCCGGCGTGAGTCGCCGTACGCCGCCTGGGTGTCGATCTCGGTGGGCTGCAACAACACCTGCACCTTCTGCATCGTCCCGCAGCTGCGCGGCAAGGAGAACGACCGTCGGCCCGGCGACATCCTGGCCGAGATCCGCGCCCTGGTCGACGAGGGGGTGCAGGAGATCACCCTGCTGGGCCAGAACGTGAACACCTACGGTGTCGAGTTCGGCGACCGGCTCGCCTTCGGCAAGCTGCTGCGCGCCTGCGGCGAGATCGACGGGCTGGAGCGGGTTCGGTTCACCAGCCCGCACCCGGCCGCCTTCACCGACGACGTGATTGCGGCGATGGCCGAGACCCCGAACGTGATGCCCAGCCTGCACATGCCGCTGCAGTCGGGTTCGGACCGGGTGCTCAAGGCGATGCGGCGCTCCTACCGCAGCACCAAGTATCTGGGCATCCTCGACCGGGTGCGCGAGGCGATGCCGAGCGCGGCGATCACCACCGACATCATCGTCGGCTTCCCGGGCGAGACCGAGGAGGACTTCCAGGCCACCCTCGACGTGGTGCGTGCGTCCCGGTTCTCGGCGGCGTTCACCTTCCAGTATTCGATCCGCCCCGGTACGCCCGCGGCGACGATGGACGATCAAGTGCCGAAGCAGGTCGTGCAGGAGCGTTACGAGCGCCTGATCGACCTGGTCGGCGAGGTTGCCTGGGAGGAGAACAAGCGCTTCGTCGGCGAGACCGTCGAGGTGATGTTCGCCGACGGCGAGGGCCGCAAGGACGCCGCGACCCGGCGCATCTCGGGCCGGGCCCGCGACAACCGCCTGGTGCACGTCACCGTGCCCGAGGGTCTGGAGGCACCCCGGCCCGGTGATCTCGCGGATGTCGAGATCACCTATGCGGCACCGCACCATCTCAATGCCGACGGCGCGGTCACGCGTGTGCGCCGCACGCCGGGCGGCGACGCCTGGCAGCGCTGGCAGGACGACCCCGACGGTGCCCGCCCGAAGGTCGGGCTCGGGATGCCGTTGCGGCGTCCCGAACCCATGGCCGCCGCGGCGAGCACCGGGTGCTCCCGCGGCTGACCGGCCCCGGGCGGGGGATCAGCTCTCCGGCTCGCCGATCTTGTCCTTGAGGAAACCCTGGGCCTGATCGACCTGCTCGGCGAACTTGCCCTCGGTCTTCTCGTCGACGAAGTCGGCGGCCTGGTCGATCGCCGCCTCGATCTGCTCCTCATGCTGGTCGACGGCCTTCTTGATCTCGTCGAAAACACCCATCGTTGTTCCCCACTTTCCTCCTCGGGGCGGCGCTCGCCGCCGCCGTGGCCACGGTAGCCCGGACACAGGTCGAACGGAACAGCCCGGATCAGGAAAGATAGGGGTGTGCTGCCCATCCTCGCCGTCAACGGCCCGACCGCCAGCGGCAAGTCGGCGCTCGCGGTCTCGATCGCACTGATCCTGGGCGAGCGCGGACAGCCCGCCGAGATCGTCAACGCCGACTCGATGCTGGTGTATCGCGGCATGGACATCGGCACCGCCAAGCCGGCCCCGGCGGAGCGGTGCGGCGTCCGGCACCATCTGATCGACATCATGGAGGTCACCGAGTCGGCGACCGTCGCCGAGTTCCAGGCCCGCGCCCGCGCGGCGATCGCCGAATGCCGCACCCGCGGCGTCCTGCCGATCGTGGTGGGCGGCTCCGCACTGTACATGCGCGCGATCCTGGACCACTTCGAGTTCCCCGGCACCGATCCCGGCGTGCGCGCACGCTGGGAGGCCGAACTGGAACGGCTCGGCCCCGAAGCCCTGCACGCCGTGCTCGCCGCACGGGCGCCCGGCACCGCGGCCGAGATCCTGCCCGGCAACGGACGCCGCATCGTGCGCGCTCTGGAGGTGCTCGAACTGACCGGGGGACACCAGCCGACCCTGCCCGCGTGGACCTACGCGCTTGACGGCGTGGTGAGCATCGGCCTGGAACTCGACCGGCCGGTGATGGACGCCCGGATCGCCGAGCGGGTGCACGCCATGTGGGCCGCCGGCTTCGTCGACGAGGTGCGCGCGCTTCAGCAGCGCGGGCTGCGGCAGGGGCGGACGGCCTCCAAGGCGCTGGGCTACCGGCAGGTGCTGGCCCATCTCGACGGCGAACTGACCGAACAGCAGGCGATCGAGGCCACCATCGCCGGCACCAAACGGTTCGCGCGCAAGCAGCTGTCCTGGTTCCGCCGCGACCACCGGATCACCTGGTACCCCGCCGGCACCGACGGCCTGGCCGCCACCGTCGCGGGCACCCTCGTTGAATCCACCGAGCCGGGCGAGGCCGGCACCCGACCGACAGGAGCCCACTCATGAAGGAACAACTCGACCACGCCGAGCGCTGCGTGGACGCGATGCTGGCCGCCCGCGACGATCGCTGGTACCCGGCCTTCCACATCGCCGCCCGGGCGGGATGGCTGAACGATCCCAACGGCCTGTGCTACTTCAAGGGTCGCTACCACGTGTACTTCCAGCACAACCCGTTCGACACCACCTGGGGCCCGATGTACTGGGGTCATGCCTCCAGCGAGGACATGGTCACCTGGCGGCGGGAGCCGATCGCGCTGGCGCCCAGCATCGAGGCGGATCAGCACGGTGTCTTTTCCGGCTCGGCGGTGGTCTCCGACGACGGCCTGCTGTACGTCTACTACACGGGCCATCGCTGGCACGACGAGGACGAATGGTCCCGCGGCGCGACCCAGGTGCAGTGCCTGGCGACCTCAGCCGACGGGGTGAACTTCGACGTGCACGGGGTCATCATCGACTGCCCCGAAGGCATCACCGAGTTCCGCGACCCGAAGGTGTGGCGCACCGGCGACACCTGGTTCATGGTGGTTGCCGCCCGCTCCCTGGCCGGGGTCGGCCAGATCTGGCTCTACACCTCTGCCGACATGGTGAGGTGGGCTTTCGACCGGGTGCTGTTCGAGGATCCGGACCCGCGGGCGGGCATGCTGGAGTGCCCCGACCTGTTTCCGCTGGGCGATCGCTGGGTGCTGATCTACAGCGCGATGAGCCTGCCTGCCGACGGTTACCGGACGCGCAACGGGCACAACAGCGGCTACGTGGTCGGCACCTGGGCCCCCGGTGAGGACTTCGTGCCGCTCACCGGGTTCAGCCCGATGGACTGGGGGCATCAGTTCTACGCCCCGCAGACCTTCGAGGCCCCTGATGGACGCCGCGTCGTCTACGGCTGGATGTCGGCGTTGTCCGTCCCGCCGGCCACGCAGCAGGCCGACGGATGGTGCGGCCAGCTCACCGTGCCGCGCGAGCTCTTCCTGGACGCCGATCACCGGCTGGGGTCGCGGCCGATCGCCGAGCTGGCGGGTTTGCGCACCGAGACGATCGACTTCGGCGCGTTCGAATTGGGCGTGAACGAGGACAAGGTGCTGCTCGCGGACGCCGAGGCGGCCGAGATCGAGTTGGTGGTCGACCTGGCCGCCACCACCTCCGACCGGGTGGGACTCAGCGTGCACAAGGACCCGGATGGTCATGCGACCTTCGTCTGCTACGACGACCTCGCCGACCGGGTCAGCATCGATCGCCGCCTGGCGGCGCACGGGGATCGCGGCTACCGGAGCGCCCCGCACCCGGGCGGGGACAAGCTCACACTGCGCGTGCTGGTGGACCGCGGTTCGGTGGAGGTCTTCGCCGCCGACGGGCTGGCCGCGCTGTCGTCCTACAGCTTCCCCGGCGAGGGCCCGCGGGCGGTCGAGTTGAGCTCGGAATCGGGCACGATCAAGGTCGATTCGCTCACCGTGCACCGGCTCGGCACGATCTGGGCCGATCCCGACCGCTGACCGGGCGTATGTCAAACGTATGGCAGAGAAGGTAGCCTGCTGCCGTGCACAGCGACGATGACCTCATGGGCGAGGCCGCGGAGGCGATCGCTCGGTCGAAGGCCCGGCTCGATCCCGACTACCCGCGCTTCCACCTAGCGCCGCCGGTGGGCCGGCTCAACGACCCGAACGGGCTGCTGATCCGCGACGGCGAGTATCACGCGTTCTACCAGTTCGGCCCGTTCTTCCCCGAGCGGAAGGAGACCTTCTGGGGGCACGCGTCCTCGCGCGATCTCGCCACCTGGCAGCATCATCGGCCGGCCATCGCCCCGTCGGATTGGTACGACCGCTCGGGTGCCTATTCGGGCACGGCCTTCTTCGAGGGGTCGCGGATCTGGCTGCACTACAGCGGCAACGTCAAGAACGACGACGGCAGCCGGGCCACCTACCAGTGCGCGGTGACCACCGACGACCTGGAGATGTTCAGCAAGCATCCGGCGAATCCGCTCATCCCGGATCTGCCGCAGGGGTACACCGCGCACCTGCGTGACCCGCAGATCCACGTCGAGGGCGACGGCTACCTGATGCTGGTGGGCGGGCAGCGATCCGACGAGACCGGCTGCCTGGTCACCTATCGCTCGCGTGACCTCGTCGAGTGGACCTTCACCGGCGAGATCACTTTTCCCGGCGCGGAGGATCGCTTCGGCGCCTTCGGGTACATGTGGGAATGCCCCAACCTGCTCCGGCTCACCGATGAGGTGACCGGCCAGGAGCGGGACGTGTTGATCTTCTGCCCGCAGGGGATCGGGCCGATCGGTGACGGATTCCGCAATATCTTCGCCTGCGGCTATCTGGTCGGACGCCTGGACGGCACCGCCTTCCATGCCGACGGTGACTTCCTCGAACTCGATCGCGGTTTCGAGTTCTACGCCCCGCAGGTCTTCCGGCCACAGCCGGCGGCGTCCGGTCAGCAGCCCTTGCTGCTCGGCTGGATCGGCAACTCGTCTGAAGATCATCAGCCCTCGCTGCGCGATCACGGCTGGGTGCACCTGATGGGGGTGCCCCGCCTGCTGGCGCTGCGCGACGGCGTCCTGCACCAGCGCCCCGCGCTGACCGCCGTCCCGCAGACGGTCCTCGCCGTACAGGGGACGGTCGTCGGGCCTCAGCCGGTCCGGATCGACGAGCTCACCGGGCAGGACGCCTTCTGGCTCGCCCTCGAGATCGACCGCTCGACGGCGGCGCCGTACAGCCTCACGCTGGCCACCGCCGACGACTCGCGCGTGGTCATCACGCTGACCGCCGACACCTTGACCGTCGATCGCTCCGCGACCCGCTACCCGCACGGTGAGCGGCGCACCCTGGCGTTGCCGCCGGCCTTGCAGGCGGACGCCGCCGGCGCGGCCCTGCTGCGGGTGGACCTGCTGCACGATCGTTCGGTCACCGAGCTCTTCCTCGGCGACGGTCTGCTCGCCTTCAGTATGCGCAGCTATCTGGATCCCGGTGTGCGGACCGTGACGCTGGCCGCGCAGGCGAAGACCCCGGTGCCGGGCGCGCGGGTGAGTCTGCTGGGCGGTGGTCACGCTGATCACGGTGAGCTTTCCGAGTGATGGCCACACTGTGACAAACGATTGACACATATGACAACCGATTGACATACTCCGCGGGTAAGAGCGTTACCCGTTCAAGGAGGAACTGGCCCCATGGACCACTCCCGCGTAGCCCAAACGGTCCTCAAGGCCGTCGGTGGGCCCGCAAACATCACCGCCGCCGCGCACTGCGCGACCCGCCTGCGTCTGGTGCTCGCCGATCAGAGCATCGTCGACCAGGCCACGCTGGACAACGATCCCGACATCAAGGGCACCTTCGTCGCCAGCGGCATCTTCCAGATCATCGTCGGCCCCGGCGATGTCAACATCGTCTACGACCAGCTGATCTCCTCCGGCGTCGCCGAGGTCAGCAAGGACGAGGCCAAGAACGTCGCCGCGCAGAAGCAGAACCCCTTCATGCGCTTCCTGAAGACGATCGCCGACATCTTCGTCCCGATGCTGCCGGCCCTGATCGCCGGCGGTCTGATGATGTCGCTGAACAACGTCCTGACTTCCCAGGGCATGTTCGGGCCGAAGTCCGTCGTCGAGATGGCACCCTGGCTGGCCGACTACGCCGCCATGATCCAGTTGATCTCCTCGGCCGCGTTCGCCTCGCTGCCGGTGCTGATCGGATTCTCGGCGGCCCGCCAGTTCGGCGGCAACCCCTACCTGGGCGCGGCCATCGGTGCCGCGATGATCTCCTCCGACCTGGTGAACGCCTACGCCCAGGTGGCGGCGGCCGAGGCCGGCACGATCAAGTACTGGCACGTCTTCGGCCTCGAGGTCTCGCAGGTCGGCTACCAGGGCCAGGTCGTCCCGGTGCTGGCGATCGCCTGGATCATGTCGATGATCGAGAAGCGCCTGCACAAGTGGCTCTCCGGCACCACCGACTTCCTGCTCACGCCGCTGTTCACCCTGCTCAGCACGGGCTTCATCGCCTTCGTCCTGGTCGGCCCGATCATGCGCGTCTTCGCCGACGGCATGTCCAACGGCATCCTGTGGCTGTTCACCGCGGGCGGCCCCATCGGCGGCCTGATCCTCGGTCTGGCCTACTCGCCGATCGTCATCACCGGTCTGCACCAGTCCTTCCCCGCGATCGAGCTGCCGCTCATCGCGAACGCGGCCGTCACCGGCGGTTCGTTCCTGCTCCCGGTTGCGGCGATGGCCAACTCCGCTCAGGGTGCGGCCACCTTCGCGGTCTTCCTCAAGGCGCACGACGCCAAGCTCAAGGGCCTGTCGGGTGCGTCGGCGGCGTCCGCCTTCTTCGGCATCACCGAGCCGGCGATCTTCGGTGTCAACCTGCGCCTGCGCTGGCCGTTCATCTGCGCCATGATCGGCTCGGGTATCGGCTCGGCCCTGGTCGCGCTGCTCAACCTGCGCTCGCAGTCGCTGGGCGCGGCCGGCATCATCGGCTTCGTGGCGATGGTTCCCAAGGACATCCCGATGTTCTTCGTGGCGCAGGCCGTCACCATCGGCGTGGCCTTCACACTGGCCTTCCTGTACGCCTCCACCCGCGGCAAGGCCTCGCTGGCCGGCGCCGAGGCCGTGGTTGAGGCGCAGCTGAGCGCCGATCCGGTCGCCGTTCCCGCGGCCGAGGCCGTCGAGTCCGGCGCCGCCGGTGCGACCGCGACCGCCGTGCTCACCAAGGCGCCCGCGATGGCTCCCGGAGCCGTGACGGTGCTCCAGTCCCCGATGCAGGGCCGGATCATTCCGCTCGCCGACCTGCCCGATCCCGGCTTCGCCAGCGGCGCGGTCGGCAAGGGTGCCGCGGTCGACCCGACGGACGGCCGCGTGCTCGCCCCGGCCGACGGCAAGGTGCTGATGACCTTCCCGACCGGCCATGCGATCGGCCTGCGCCTGGACAGCGGCGTGGAGATGCTGGTTCATATCGGCATCGACACCGTGAACATGGAGGGCAAGGGCTTCACCGTCCATGTCAGCAAGGGTGATGTCGTCACCGCGGGCACGCCGTTGGTCACCTTCGATCGCGCCGCGATCGAGGCGGCCGGCTACTCGCCGCTGACCCCGGTGCTGGTGACCAATCACCGCAAGTTCGGTTCGGTCGAGCAGTACGCTGAGGGTGAGACCACCTTCGGTGCCGACCTGCTGAAGGTCACCGCGAAGGACGCCTGACCGCTCCGTCGAAAGAAGAAATATGCCCGCGACGCCTGCCGTCCCCATTCGTGACCTCGATCCGAACTGGTGGCGGCAGGCCGTCGTCTATCAGGTGTATCCGCGCAGTTTCGCCGATTCCGACGGCGACGGGCTCGGCGACCTGCGCGGCGTCACCTCCCGGGTCGGCTATCTGAAGGCTCTGGGCATCGACGCGGTCTGGCTCAGCCCCTTCTACCCCTCGGCGCTCGCCGACGGCGGCTATGACGTCGACGACTACCGCGACGTCGACCCCCGGCTGGGCACGCTGGCCGACTTCGACGCGCTGGTCGCCGCCCTGCATGCCGAGGGCCTGAAGCTGATCGTCGACATCGTCCCCAACCACACCTCGAACCGGCACGCCTGGTTCACCGCCGCGCTGGCCGCAGGGCCCGGCTCGCCCGAGCGCGCCCGCTATCTCTTCCGCGACGGCCTCGGCGGAGACGGCTCCCAGCCGCCGTCGGATTGGCTGTCCGACTTCGGCGGTCCCGCCTGGACGCGGGTGCCCGACGGCCAGTGGTACCTGCACACGCACGCGCCCGAGCAGCCCGACCTGAACTGGAAGAACGCCGACGTGCACGCCGAGTTCCTCACCACGCTGGCCTTCTGGGCCGACCGGGGTGTGGACGGCTTCCGGATCGACGTCGCCCAGCAGGTGTCGAAGGATCTTCCCGAGGTGCTGCCGAGCTTCGAGCAGCTCCGGACGCCGGGCGCCTACCCCGAGGGGCAGCACCCCGCCAAGGACCGCGACGACGTCCAGGAGATCTACGCGGAATGGCGCAGGCTGTTCGACCGCTACGATCCGCCGCGGATGGCGGTGGCCGAGGCCTGGGTGCCGGCGCACCGACGCGTCCGCTACGCCGCCGCCACCAGCCTGGGCCAGGCGTTCAACTTCGACCTGCTGCGCGCCAACTGGGACGCCGAACAGTTCCGCACCATCATCGAGACCAACCTCGGGTTCGCGGCGTCCTCGGGCGCCTCGTCGACCTGGGTGTTCTCCAGCCACGACGTCGTCCGGCACGCCACCCGCTACGGCCTCGGCGACGGATCGAACGGGCGGGCCTGGCTGGTCACCGGCGGCACCGACCCGGTGGAGGACCGGGTGGTCGGCCTGGCCCGCGCCCGGGCCGCGACGCTGCTGGAACTGGCGCTGCCCGGCAGCGCCTACCTCTACCAGGGCGAGGAACTCGGGCTACCCGAGGTCGCCGGCATCCCCGCCGACCGGCGGCAGGACCCGACCTTCGTCCGGACCGGCGGAGCTCAGATCGGGCGCGACGGCTCCCGGGTGCCGCCGCCGTGGACCGACGAGCCGCCCTCCTTCGGCTTCAGCACCGCCCCGGCGCACCTGCCTCAGCCGGCCTGGTTCGCCGGCTGATGCGGCGTCCAGGCAGGAGGCCGACCCGGCCTCGACGCTCAGCCTCTACCGGCGTGCGCTCGGGCTGCGGCGCGAGCTGCAGACCGGTGAGACGCTGTCCTGGCTCGACTTCGGGCCGGACGCGGTCGCCTTCCGGCGCCCGAACGGCTGGGTCTCGATCACCAACCTCGGCACCGAGCCGATCGACGGCCCGGCCGCAGTGATCCTGAGCAGTGACACCGTGACGCCGTACCGGGGCGTGATTGCCCCGCACACCACGGTCTGGGCGCTGGAGGACTGAGTTTCGCCGCCCGGTTCTGTGCCGCCAGGCCCAGGACGGACCCGGGGCCTGCCTTCCCGATGAACCAGGCGGGCCGTCAGGCCGGCGGGGTGGATGCCGTGGTGGCGCCCTCGATCAGCCTCACCGGCAGTTCGATCGTCGCAGTGGGAGCGCGGCGGCCACCTTGCGGGCCGGCGTCGATCTGCTTGAGCAGGGCCGCCACCGCGGCGTCGGCGATCTGCTGGATCGGCTGCTGCACCGTGGTCAGCCAGGGTACGGCCGTCCGGATCGCGTTCGTGCCGTCGAACCCCACCACGCGCAGGTCCTCGGGCACCCGCAGACCATGACGGCGCGCCCAGTCGATGACGGTGCATGCGGTGAGATCGTCGGTGGCGAAGACGCCGTCGATGCTGCCGGACAGTTCCTCCAGCGCGGCGCCGATCAGCCGGGTGCGCTCGGGCTCGGGGGTGCCGAACCGGACCGCCCGGACCGTCGGCTCGATGCCGGCCTGCTTCAGCGCGGCACGGTAGCCGGCCTCACGCAGATTGTGCGGCCCGCCCCGGGAGGTGAGCAGTGCCGGACGCCGCGCGCCGCGCCGCAGCAGCAACTCGGTGGCGAGGCGTCCGCCGGTGAAGTTGTCGGCGCGAACGTTCGGAATGTGATCGGCGACCTCACGGTCGATGGTCACCACCGGAAGCCGGGTGGTGCCGTACTCGGGCAGGGTGTCGTTGTGGGCGCCGGAGATGATGCCGTCCACCCGATTGCCCTCCAGCTGCAGCAGGTAGCCGCGCTCGCTGTCGACCCGGCCGAGGCTGTTGCACAGCAGCGTCCGGTAGCCCCGCTCGCCGAGGGCGTGCTCGATCGCCACCGCCAGCTCGCCGAAGAACGGCAGCGACACGGTGGGCAGGATCACCCCGACCATGTGGGTGCGCTGCCCGAGCAGGGCGCGGGCGACCTCGTTGGGGCGGTACTGCAACTCGTCGATGGCGCGGGCGACGCGATCGCGGGTGTTCTGGCTCAGGTAGCCGCGGTTGTTGAGGACGCGGCTGACCGTGGTGGTGGAGACCCCGGCGCGTTGGGCGACATCGGATAGGCGGGGTTCGCGTGTCAGCTGCGTCACCGCGTCTCCTTCCGTCGTCGTCCGGCTACTTCGTCGTCCGGGTCACCCAGCATCCTAGTCGGCTGGCATGGGAGAATGTCCGATGTGCTTGAGTTCGCGAAGGGGCATGGGACCCGCAACGACTTCGTCTTGGTGACGGACGCCGACGACGCGCGCCCGCTCAGCGATGCCGACGTGCGCTTCCTGTGCGATCGCCGGGCCGGGATCGGCGGCGACGGCGTGCTGCGCGCCGTCAGGGCGCGCCACATTCCGGGCTGGGGCGGCGACCCCGAGCTGTGGTTCATGGACTACCGCAACGCGGACGGCTCCCTGGCCGAGATGTGCGGAAACGGGGTGCGCGTCTTCGCCCGCTACCTCGCCGAGGAAGGTCTGGTCGATCGCGAGGGTGTGCTGCCGCTGGGCACCCGCGCGGGCCTGCGCTCGGCCGAACTGCTCGCTGACGGCCGCGTCCGGGTCTGGATGGGCCGCCCGGCGATCGCGGACGCCGCGACCCGGGTGTCCCTCGACGGAGCCGAATGGCCGGCGACGCCGGTCGATGTCGGCAACCCGCACGCGGTCGTCCTGCTGGACGCCGGCGAGGACCTGGGCGCCCTCGACCTGACCCGCGCCCCGGTCTGGACGCCGGCCGAACGCTTCCCGCACGGCGTCAATGTGGAGTTCGTCGACGACCTCGGTGCCCACGAGGTGCGGATGCGCGTGTTCGAGCGCGGCGTCGGGGAAACCGACTCGTGCGGCACGGGGACGGTCGCGGCGGCGTCCGCCACGGCGCGGGCGCACGGGCAGACCGACGGCACCTGGACGGTGCACGTTCCCGGCGGGCAGGTCGAGGTCGAGCTGCGCGGGGGAGAGGCCTGGCTGACTGGCCCGGCCGTGATCGTGGCGCGGGGCAGCGTGAGGCTGCCCGGCGAAGGAGATTCATGACCGACCTGAACGACACCGGCTACGACGACGAGACCGCCTTCGACGGCGATCAGCTGGATCTGGCCGAACGGATCAGCCTGCGCCGCATCGCGGGCATGTCGACCCAGCTCACCGACATCAGCGAGGTCGAGTACCGCGAGCTGCAACTGGAGCGCGTGGTGCTGGTCGGCGTGTGGACCAGCGGCAGCCAGACCGACTCCGACAACGCGATGGCCGAGCTGAAACTGCTCGCCGAGACCGCGGGATCGGAGGTGCTCGACGGGCTGGTGCAGCGCCGCTCGCACGCCGACCCGGCCACCTACATCGGCCGCGGCAAGGTGGACGAGGTACGCGAGGTGGTGATCGCGACCGGCGCCGACACGGTGATCTGCGACGGCGAACTGGAACCGGCACAGCTGCGCAACCTGGAGGACCGGATCGGGGTCAAGGTGATCGACCGCACCGCGCTGATCCTGGACATCTTCGCCCAGCACGCCAAGTCGATCGAGGGCAAGGCCCAGGTCGAGCTCGCCCAGCTGCAGTACCTGCGCCAGCGGCTGCGCGGCTGGGGCGGCAACCTGTCCCGCCAGGCGGGCGGGCGCGCGGCCGGTGGTGCCGGCATCGGTGGTCGTGGTCCCGGTGAGACGAAGATCGAGACCGACCGGCGCCGGATCCGCACCCGGATCGCCCAGCTGCGCAAGCGGTTGCGCGAGATGGACGCCGTCCGCGACACCAAGCGGGCCGAACGGCGGCGCAACCTGATCCCGTCGGTGGCGATCGTCGGCTACACCAACGCCGGCAAGTCCTCGCTGCTCAACCGGCTCACCGGCGCCGGCGTCCTGGTCGAGGACGCCCTGTTCGCCACCCTCGACCCGACCACCCGGCGCACCCAGACCACCGACGGGCGAGTGTTCACCCTCACCGACACGGTCGGCTTCGTCCGGCACCTGCCGCACGACCTGGTCGAGGCATTCCGCTCCACCCTGGAGGAGTCGGTCGAGGCCGATCTGCTGGTGCACGTGGTGGACGCCGCCGACCCCGACCCGGCCGGCCAGATCGCCGCGGTGCGCACCGTGCTCGGCGAGATCGGCGCGGGCACCATCGCCGAACAGATCGTGTTCAACAAGACCGACCTGGTCGACCCCGCGGTGCTGATCCCGCTGCGCACCCTCGCCCCCGACGCCGTGTTCTGCTCGGCGCGCACCGGCGAGGGCCTGGACGAACTACGCGCCCGGGTCGAGGAGCGGCTGCCGCGCCCGGCGGTGGAGTTGCGCCTGCTGATCCCGTACGCCCGCCACGACCTGGTCAACCGCATCCACCTGGAGGGCGAGTTGCTGGCCGAGCCCGAGCACACCGGCGAGGGCACCCTGGTGCACACCCGGGTCAACCCGAACCTGGCCGGCGAACTCGAGCAGTTCGTGGCGGACGCCGAGGCGCGCCCGGCCTGAGCGGCGGCGTCCGGCTCAGACCCGCTGGCGGGCCAGGGTGAGCAGCCAGACCAGGTAGGCGCCGCCGACCGCGGAGGTGACCAGCCCGACCGGGATCTGGAACGGGCTGAGCAGGCGCTGCGCGAGCAGGTCGGCGATCACCAGCAGCGCGGCGCCGATGGCCATCGACGCACCCGGCGCGATGCCCGGTGCGCCGGTCAGCCGCCGCGCCAACTGCGGCGCGGCCAGGGCGAGGAAGCCGATCGGGCCCGCGGTGGCCACCCCGACAGCGACCAGCGCGATGCCGGTCACGATCGCGGTGATCCGGGTGCCGATCACGTGGACGCCGACCCCCGCGGCGGAGTCGTCGCCGAGTTCGAGTAGCCGCATCCGGCGGGTGAGCAGGATCGCGACCGGGACGATCAGCGGCAGCGTGACGGCCAGAGGCAGCAGCGGCGCCCAGGTGATCGCGTTCAGGCTGCCGTGCTGCCAGGCCTTGGCGGCCTCGGCCGACTCCAGGGGCGCGCGGCTGATCAGGTAGTCGTTGACGGCGGCCAGCATGGCGGCGATCGCGATGCCGCTGAGCACCAGCCGGTCACCGGTCGCCCCGCGCCGCAGTGCGAACGCGATCACGACCAGCGCGGTGGCGGCCCCGCCGATGATGGTGCCGGCGAAGACCGGGCTGCTGCTGCCCGCGCCGACCACCAGGATCGCGATCAGGCCTCCGCTGGCCGCGCCGGTGGTGAAGCCGACGATGTCGGGGCTGCCGAGGGCGTTGCGCGACACGCTCTGGAAGATCGCGCCCGACCCGCCGAGCGCAATACCGACCAACGCCGCGGCGACGGCGCGCGGAAGCCGCTGGTCGAGGACGATGAAGCGGTCGGTGGCCGAGCCGCCGCCGAGCAGGGTGCCGAGCGCCTCCTGCGGCGTGATCGCATACGGCCCGGTCGCCATGGTGAGGGTGGCGACGGCCAGGGTCAACGCAAGCGCGCAGACGGTCACGACGGCCGACCGGCGGTGGATCAGCACCGAGCGCCGGACGCCGACGCGGGCCAGCAGGTAGCCGGCCGGGGTGTAGGAGGTCGCGGTCATCGCCAGCTCCGATCGAGGAGGAGGGCCAACAGGACGGGGGCGCCGATGAAGGCGGTGACCACGCCGACCTCGAGTTCCCCGGGCCGGGTGACCACCCGTCCGACGATGTCGGCGAGCAGGACCAGCGCGGGCCCGGCCAGCACCGACAGGGCGAGCACCGTCCGCTGGTCGGCGCCGATGAGCAGGCGCAGGGTGTGCGGCACGACCAGACCGACGAACCCGATCGGTCCCGCAGCGGCGGTGGCCGCGCCGCACAGCAGGGTGATCGCCACGAACGCGAGCACCCGGATCAGGCCCAGCCGTGCGCCGAGCGCGGTCGCCTGCTCCTCACCCAGGGCGAGCGCGTTCAGCGACGGGGCCAGGGTCAGCGCCAGCACCAGGCCGACCGCGATCAGCGGCAGGATCGGCATCAGCACCTCCGGCCCGCGATTCGCCACCGACCCGATCACCCAGAACCGGTAGGAGCTGAACGTTTTGCTGTTGAACAGGGTGATGATGCCCGTGCAGGCGCCGAGGCTGGCGCTGAGCGCGGCCCCGGCCAGCACCAGGCGGGCGTGGTCGCTGCGATGGGTCCGGCGCAGGCTCACCGTGTAGGCGAAGCCCGCCGCGGCGGCCGCGCCGAGGAGCGCGAACCACAGCTGCTGGTGCACCTGGGTGAGGCCCAGCAGCGTGATCGAGGTGACCACCGCGAAGGCCGCGCCCGCGTTCACGCCGAGAATGCCGGGTTCGGCGAGCGGATTGCGGGTGAGGGCCTGCATCAGGACGCCGGCCACCGCCAGCGCGCCGCCGACCACCAGCGCCAGCGCGGTTCGCGGCATCCGGAGCTCCCAGACGATCAGGCTCTCGCGCGAGCCGTCCAGCGCGGTCAGCCCGCGCCACACCTCGGCGGGCGTGAGCGGGTTGGAGCCGATCGCCACGCTGGTGGCGACCAGGACGGCGAGCAGAACCAGCCCTCCCGCAACGGTGAACACGACGCGGCGGCGTTGTGCGGCGCGGCTGCGGAGAAGCCGTTCGGCCGACCCCGAATATTGGGTGGGCGGCTGCGCCGTGGTGGTCATTTAGGCAATGTTAGGCT
Organism: Propioniciclava sp.; assembly: GCF_047602245.1. GTDB lineage: Bacteria > Actinomycetota > Actinomycetes > Propionibacteriales > Propionibacteriaceae > Propioniciclava. The sequence continues at coordinate 248,397 of NZ_JASGHT010000001.1, read as the reverse complement.
CACCTATATGACTCATCAACTCAAGGCCCGCGCCACCCTCGCCGCGGTTCTCGCCGTCGCGGCGTCCCTGCTCACCGCGTGCGCGGGCACCCCGGCGACCCCCGCTTCTTCGTCGTCCTCCTCGCCCACGGCCGCCGCGGTGAGCTACACCACACCGCGCACCATGCCCGAGGGCAAGGGCAGCACCGCCGACGACGGGGTGTTCCCGCGGACGGTCGTGCACTTCCAGGGCGAGACCGTGCTGAGCAAGCAGCCCGAGAAGGTGGTGGTCATCTCGACCGGCCAGGCCGACGCCCTGCTCACCCTCGGTGTGGTGCCCGCAGGATCGACCGCCGGTGAGGGCGCCGACATGGTTCCGCCGTACCTGTTCGAGGCGTTCGCCGACAAGAAGGCCGAGCTGGAGGCGATCACCTACGTGGGCAGCCGCTTCGCGCCCGACATCGAGACCGTGGCCAACGTCAAGCCCGACCTGATCGTGATGAACAACGCGGGCAAGGACGCCGCCGCGCTGTACGCCAGCCTGAACGCGATCGCGCCGACCGTCGCCACCCAGGGCACCGGCCTGTACTGGAAGCAGGACTTCCTGCTGCTCGCGGACGCCCTCGGCAAGCGGCAGCAGGCCGAGCAGTGGCTCACCACCTACCACGCGGACGCCGCGGCCTTCGGCGCCAAGGTGACGGGGGCGCCGACGGTGTCCTTCCTGCGCAAGAACGGCGACCGGATGCGCGTGTTCGGCGTCGCGTCCTTCTCCGGCTCGGTCGCCGAGGACAGCGCACTGGCCCGCCCCGAGAGCCAGCGCTTCACCGACCAGACCTCGGTCGACATCAGCAGCGAGCAACTCGAGAAGGCGGACGCCGACTGGATCCTGTACGGCGTCCAGGGTGGCAACGAGACCGAACTGACCGGCCAGTCGCTGTGGCCGACCCTCAAGGCGGTCTCCGCCGGTCATGCCGTCGAGGTCGATGACGACGTGTTCTACCTCAATGTCGGACCGACCGCGGCCCGCGGCATCCTGAGCTCGCTGCAGAAGACGCTCGGCTAGGAGGGATGACGGTGCAGCAGCGGCGCGACGGGCTGGTCGCCGAGCAGATCTCCCTGACCTACCCAGGCCGGGAGACGCCGGTCCTGGCCCAACTCGACGCCCGGGTCGCGCCGGGGGTATTCACCGTCATCGTCGGCCCGAACGCCTGCGGCAAGTCGACCTTGCTGCGGGCGTTCGGCCGCGTGCTGCGGCCCACCACCGGCCGGGTCGCGCTGGACGGCACCGAGATCGGTGGCATGAACTCCAAGCAGTTCGCGCGGGCGGTCGCCCTGCTACCGCAATCGGCGGTGGCACCCGACGGCATCACCGTCGGTGATCTGGTCGCCCGTGGCCGGTTCCCGCACCAGGGCATGTTCCGGCAGTGGTCGAAGCAGGACGAACAGGCCGTGATCTGGGCGATGGAACGGACCCGAACGATCGAGTTGGCCGACCGCAGGGTCGCCGAACTGTCCGGCGGCCAGCGCCAGCGGGTCTGGATCGCGATGGCGCTCGCCCAGCAGACCGAGATCCTGCTGCTGGACGAGCCCACCACCTACCTCGACCTGGCTCATCAACTCGAGGTGCTCGACCTGTGCCGGGAACTGGTCGAGGAACACGGCAAGACCGTCGTCGCCGTGCTGCACGATCTCAACCAGGCCTTCCGCTACGCCGACCGCCTGATCGCGATGCGCGCCGGGCAGATCCTGGCCACCGGGGTGCCCGAGACGATCGTCACCCGCGACCTGGTCCACGACGTGTTCGGCATCGACTGCCAGGTCGTGCCCGACCCGCTCACCGGCACACCGATGGTGGTGCCGCGCAGCGAGCGCCCGCGGGTGCTGCAGGCTGCCGGGGACGGCACCGGCCCCGGATGACCGCCGCCGCCGGCCGGCCGCGGCGCATCCGGATGCCCCGCGGCGGGCGCGGGCCTCGTCCTCGCTATGCTCGCCCCATGCGTGAGGAGACCAGGTCGCCGGCGGGGATGGCGGAGATCGCCGCGGCCGCCGGGGTAGCGGTGTCGACCGTGTCCCGGGCGCTCAGCGGGGCGCCGGGGGTCTCGACGGCCAAGCGGGCCCAAATCCTTGCGATCGCCCGCCAGTTCGGCTACATCGCCGGTGATCCGGGCCCGTCGCCGCGCCGGACGCCGAACGGCCGGATCGCGGCGGTGATTCCCGAAGCCGACCGCTGGGTGTTCGGCTCGATGCTGGCCGGGCTGCACGACGTGCTCACCCCGGACATGGCCTCCTTCACCGTGTATCAGGGCATGTCCGCCGCGGAGCGGGCGAAGATCTTCGGTGCCCTGCCGCGGCGCGCTGACGCCGTGATCCTGGTGCCGATGCCGTCGGGGTTGTCGGTGGACGCCGCCCGCGATCTCGGGGTGCCCGTGATCGCCGCCGGCACGATCGTCGCCGGCCTGCACAGCGTCGGCATCGATGATGTCGCGGTGGGCCAGAAGGCGACCAACTACCTGATCAACACCGGTTACCGGCGGATCGTGTACGCCTCCTACACCGACCACGACGGCATGCCGGGCAGCGCTGGCTTCCATCGCGGCCAGGGCTTCGCGCTCAGCATGGAGCGGGCCGGGCTCGAGGCGTCCTGGCAGGTGCTGGTGCCGTTCGGGCCGTCGGCCGGACGCGACGCGGCCGAGGCGCTGCTGGCCGGCGACGCGCTCCCCGAAGCCGTGGTGGCGGCCTCCGACGAGATGGCGGCCGGCATGATGGCGACCTTCCGGGCCGCCGGCGTCCGGGTGCCCGACGATATCGCCATCATCGGCGTGGACGACCATCCGGTCGCCGCGCTCGTCGGCCTGACCACCATCGCCCAGCCCGCCCGCGAGCAAGGCCGCGCCGCCGCGCGGATGGCGTTGCGGATCCTGGCCGGCGACGATTCGGTGACCTCCGAGGTGCTGGCGACGAAGCTGATCATCCGCGAGTCCACCGCCCGTCCGCCGGCACGCTGACCGCACACCGTTCGCGCAAGCCGGAGCGGTGTTTTCTCAAGGTTGCGCAAGCGCGCAACAGTCGCGCAAGAGCAGGCCCGGAATCATTCCTTTCCCACCGCCTGGGCGCTTAGCCTGAGGTCATCGCTTCAGCCGCCGCCGTCGGGAGGATCGTCGTGGGATTTCATGACCGGACCATCTACCAGGTCTACCCCAAATCATTTTTCGACTCCTCCGGGAGCGGCGTCGGCGACCTGCGCGGCGTGATCGCGAAAGTGCCCTACATCGCCTCCTTGGGCGTCGACATGGTGTGGTTCAACCCGTTCTTAGTGTCGCCGCAGCGCGACAACGGCTACGACATCGCCGACTATTACGCGATCGATCCGGCGATGGGCACCATGGCGGACTTCGAGGAACTCGTCGCGGCCCTGGACGCCCACGGCATCGGCGTCATGCTCGACATGGTGCTCAACCACACCTCGACCCAACACGAATGGTTCCAGCGCGCCCTGGCCGGCGAGCGCGAATACCAGGACTTCTTCTACCTCCGCCCGGGCGTGCCGGGCGCGGTGCCGAACGGCCTGCCCAACAACTGGGTCTCGAAATTCGGCGGCCCGGCCTGGGCGCCGTTCGGCGACACCGGCCTGTACTACCTGCACCTGTTCGACGTCACGCAAGCCGACCTGAACTGGCACAACCCGCGGGTGCGCGAAGAGATGGCCAGCGTCGTCGAATTCTGGCGCGGCAAGGGCGTTCGTGGGTTCCGGTTCGACGTGATCAACCTGATCGGCAAGCCCGAGAACCTGCCGTCCGCACCCGCGGGCACCGACGACCGGCGAATGTACACCGACGGCGAACTCGTGCACACCTACCTGCAGGAGCTGGCCGCGCGCAGCTACGGCCAGGACCCGGAATCGGTGACGGTGGGGGAGATGTCCTCGACCTCCATCGAAGCCTGCCTGCGGTACTCCGATCCGGCCAACGGCGAGTTGTCGATGGTGTTCAACTTCCATCACCTGAAGGTGGACTACGCCGGCGGTGAGAAATGGTCGCTGATGCGGTTCGATTTCGCCGAGCTGAAGCGGCTGCTGATGGAGTGGGCGCTGCGGATGCAGGAAGGAAACGGCTGGAACGCCCTATTCTGGAACAACCACGACCAGCCGCGCGCCCTGGACCGGTTCGGCGATCCGGTCCGCTATCGCGAAGAATCGGCCACCATGCTCGCCACCGTCATTCACCTGCTGCGCGGAACCCCGTACGTGTACATGGGTGAGGAAATCGGCATGACCGATCCCGAATACGACGTCATCGGCGACTACGTCGACGTGGAGGCGATCAACGCCCACGCCGCACTGGTGGCGTCCGGCATGACCGATGAGGACGCCTTCGCCATCGTGCACACGAAGGCCCGCGACAACGCCCGCACACCGATGCAGTGGACCGCCGAGGAGCATGCCGGGTTCAGCACCGCCACGCCGTGGCTGCGGCCCACCAACCACGACCGGATCAACGTCGCCGACGAGGAGGCCAACGGCCGGATCCTGCCCTACTACCGGCAGCTGATCCGGCTCCGGAAGGCGTCCCCGCTCATCGCCGAAGGCACCGTCGAGCCGTATGCCCCCGATCACCCGAGCGTGCTCGCCTACCTGCGCCGGCTCGGCGACGAACAACTCCTGGTGCTGGCCAACTTCTACGGCGAGCAGACCTCGGTCGAGATCCCGGACGCCTTCGCCGGCGCCGGCGTCCTGATCGCCAACTACCCGTCCACGCCGTCGCCGTCCTCGCCGCAGGTCACGCTGCGCCCGTACGAGGCGCTGGCGCTCCGCATCCCTTCCCCCTCTCAAGGAGAACTGTCATGACACAGCCGTCACCCGACCAGACAACGATCGTCGCGCCACTCGGCGGCACGGTGATCCGGATGGAGGACGTCCCGGATCCCGTCTTCGCCTCCAAGAAGATGGGCGACGGCTTCGGCGTCGTCCCGTCCGGGGGCGAGGTGGTCGCGCCGGCGTCCGGAAAGATCGTGATGGTCGCCAAGACCGGGCACGCGTTCGCGATCAAGACCGGCGACGGCCTGGAGATCCTGGTCCACATGGGCATCGACACCGTCGAACTCAACGGCGCGCCGTTCGCGCTGACCATCACCCGCGGCGATGCCGTGAACGCCGGGCAGGCCGTCGGCACCATGGACCTCGCGGCCGTCGAGGCGGCCGGCAAGTCGACCACCACCGCGGTCATCTTCACCAATCTGAAGAAGCGCGGCGACGTGGTCACCCCGGTGTTCGGCGAGGCGGCGGCGGGCGCCCCGGCCGCGTCCGTGACCCCGGGCGCGAGCGGCGAGCCGGCCGAGGTGGCGGCGTCCGTGGCAGCACCCGTGGTGGCCGACGGTCCCGCGCGCGCCGGGCTGACCGGCTACGACCTGCTCGCCTACGACATCTTGGCCAACATCGGCGGCAAGGAGAACGTCGCCAACGTGCTGCACTGCATTACCCGGGTGCGCTTCTACCTCAAGGACCAGTCGCTGGCCGACGACGCGGTGGTCGCGAACCTGGACGGCGTGATCGACGTCGTCAAGGCGGGCGGGCAGTACCAAGTGGTGATCGGCGCGGCCGTCGAGGACGTGTACGCGGCCGTCCGCAAGCAGATCGGCGGCGACGGCGGCTCCGACGCCGTGGTCGAGGAGGTCGAGCGGCCCACCACCGCGGTCGGCTGGCTCAAGTTCGGCTTCAGCTCGCTGATCGGCGTGATCACCGGGTCGATGATCCCGGTGATCGGGCTGCTGGCGGCGTCCGGCATTCTCAAGGGCATCCTCGCGCTGCTTACCCAGTTCAACGTGGTGCGGGCCGATTCCAGCACGTTCACCTTCATCGACGCGATGTCGTCGTCGATGTTCTACTTCCTGCCCATCATCATCGGCTTCACCGCGGCGAAGCGGCTCGGATCGGACCCGATCATCGTGTCGATCATCGGCGGCGTGCTGGTGTTCCCGTCGGTGGCGGCCATGTCGAACCCGGACGCCGAGGGTTACCGCGTGGTTGCCCAACTCGGCGCGACCGTGTTCAACGCCGACTTCTTCGGCATTCCCGTCTCACTGCCCCAGGGCAATGCGTACGCCTACTCGATCTTCCCGATCATCGTGGCAGCCTGGCTGGCGGCGCGCATCGAGCCGCTGCTCAAGCGCTACATCCCGCCGGTGCTGCGCAGCATCTTCGCGCCGCTGATCGAGGTGTTCGTGGTGTCGACGCTGATCCTGGTCGTGTTCGGCCCGGTCATCATGTTCATCTCCGGTGGCATCGCGAACGGCATCAACAGCGTCCTCGACCTCAACTACACCATCGCCGGCCTGCTGATCGGCGGCTTCTACCAGTGCCTGGTCATCTTCGGCCTGCACTGGGCGGTGATTCCGCTGATCGCGGCCCAGATCGCCACCGATGGCTTCTCGCCGCTGAACGCCATCGTGTCGGCGACGATGATCGCCCAGGGAGCCGGCGCGCTCGCGATCTGGCTGAAGACCTGCAACGACAAGATCAAGGTGCTGGCCGGGACCGCGACCATCTCCGCCTTCTGCGGCATCACCGAGCCCGCCATGTATGGCCTCAACCTCAAATACGGCCGGGTGTTCATCACCGCCTCGATCGGCGGCGCCGTCGGCGGCCTGCTCACCGGCCTGCTCGACGTGAACATGTACGGCTTCACCGGCGCGTTCGTCGGGTTCCCGTCGTTCGTCAACCCGGCCGGTCTCGATCACAGCTTCTGGGGCTTCCTGATCGCCTCGGCCGCCGCGCTGGTGGTGTCGTTCACCCTCACCTACTTCTTCGGGTTCGACGACAGCATGCTGGAGCAGGAACGCACCGTGAAGAAGGTGCGCCTGGGCAAGCGCGAACCCGCCGGCGCCTGAACCTGGTCGAGGAGCCCCGCGCGGACGAGTATCCCGCGGGGCTCTTTCGGTGAGGAGACGCGCTGCGGGAGAGCGGGTTGCTCCGCCACACTCAGTTCTGGCCGCGGAGTCGTTTCGGACCAAGAGATTGTCGTTATCGATCAGGGCGAGACCACTGAACTCGGTCCGGACTAAGAAATGGTCGTTATGGGCTCTGTATTTGGCCTGATAACGACCATTTCTTGGTCCGGAACTGAATTCACTCGTGTCAGCGCCGTGAAAACGACCTCTGCTTGGTCTGAGTCCCATCTGGCAGCTCGGCGCGATCGTGTCACGGCTGTTGGTGTCAAGGTTCAGGCCGGGGATCCGTCACACGACTCGGTTGATCGGCCGCCCCTCGGCGAAGGCGCGGATGTTGTCGCCGATCATGGAGACCAGGCGCCGGCGGGTCTCGAGGCCACGCCAACCCATGTGAGGGGTGAGGATGACGTTGTCCATGCGGTACAGCGGGCTTGCGTCGTCCGGTGGTTCGACCTCCTGCACGTCCAGGCCGGCTCCCGCGATCACGCCCTCGTTCAGTGCCTCGATCAGCGCGACCTCATCGATCAGCGCGCCGCGGGCGGTGTTGATCAGGTAGGCGGTCGGCTTCATCAGCGCCAGCGTCTGCCGGTTGATCAGGTGCCGGGTCGACTCGTTCAGCGGACAGTGCAGCGAGATGAAGTCGCTGCGGGCGAAGATTTCTTCGTTGGTCGTGAAATGGACGCCGCCGGTATCGGCCCGCGGCGTCCTGGTCGCCACCAGAATGCTCATGCCCAGCGCCTGGGCGACCGTGATGGTGGCGCGCGCGATGTCGCCGTAGCCGATCACACCCAGGGTCTTTCCGTTGACCTCCACATGGTCCACCATCAGGTGCCGGTGGAAGTTGTCGTGGTTGCCGGAGGCGAGCATGCGGATCTGCTTCTGCAGTGAACTCGCCAGGCTGAGGATCATCAGGATGGCGGTGTGGGCGACCCGCTCGCTGCTGTAGGCGGGAATGTTGCACACCACGATCCCCTTCTCCCGCGCGGCGTCCAGGTCGAGGTTGTTGTATCCCGTTCCGGCTTCGCAGATCATCTTCACGCTGCCGGGAAATTGCCGGATGATGTCGCCGCTGACCTTCATCTCTTTGGTGACGACGATCGTGAACCCGTCGACCCGCTCCAGGATCAGGTCTTCCGGCGTCTCGTCGTGGATCACCACTTCGGAGGCGATCGGCGTGTAGTCGATCTGGCCGTCGTAGTTCACCAGGCCGGCGTTCAGCACGACGGTCTTGTCCTCGATCATTCTGCTCTCCTGGAAACGGCGGCGGCATCGCCCGCCCGGGCTTGCGCGCCGCTCACTCGGGTGTCGTATGTGCCGGACTGTACCCCCGCTCCTCGCGCCGCGGGCGGGGACCGCCGAGCTTCCGGCGGACAGACAATGAGGAGGCCGCCGTTGGCCTCATTGGAGCGTACTTGCGGCGGATACCGGTCCGATAGGTTGGCGGTACAGCCCGCAACCGGAAGGACCCTTCATGCCGCGCATCATTTTCCTCGACGTGGACGGCACCGTCGTGGACTACTCGAATCAGCTTCCGCCCTCGGCGGTGGACGCGATCCGGCGGGCGCGTGCGGCGGGGCATCTGGTCTTCCTCACCACCGGCCGCAGCAAGGCGGAGATGTACGAGGAGCTGTGGGAGATCGGCATCGACGGCATGATCGGCGGCAACGGCTCCTACGTCGAGCACGACGGCGAGGTGGTGATGCACCAGTCGCTGACCCTCGACGAATGCCGGGCCATCGTGGATTGGCTGCACGGGCGCGGCCTGGAGTTCTACCTGGAGGCGAATTCGGGCCTGTACGGCAGCGAGAACTTCAAGGAAGGCGCCTTGCCGGCGATCCGCACCTATTCGGCGGGCAAGGGCCGTGAGGACAGCGCGAACGTCACCATGGACGAGGTGTTCCCCGAGATGATCTACGGCGCCGACCTGTACCGCGACGACATCAACAAGATCAGCTTCGTCCTCGGCGACTACCAAGATCACCTCGACTCCAAGGAGGCGTTCCCGCAGTTGAAGGCCGGCACCTGGGGCGGACGCGGTTCGCACGCCCTGTTCGGTGATCTGGGCGTGGCGAACATCGACAAGGCCCACGCGGTGGACGTCCTACTGGCCCACCTGGGCGCCGACCGCGCCGACACCGTCGCGATGGGTGATGCGACCGTGGATCTCCCGATGCTGGAGTACTGCGCCGTCGCGGTCGCTATGGGCAACTCCTCCGACGACGTGATGGCGGCCGCCGACTACGTGACCGCCGACGTCAATGACGACGGCCTCTACCAGGCTTTCGAGCACCTCGGCCTGCTGGGCTGAGGCCGTCCGGCGCGAGTCACCACGCCATGTGCCTACGCTGATGCCCGCGGTGGCGTAACCGCCGTGAGGGGAACCGATGGCCGTGGTCTCCGCCCACCGGAGTGCCGGAAACGTCACTCGAATCGCCACCGTCGCCCGTCAGATCCGAGATTTGTGTGACGTTTCCGGCGGACGGGGCCGCGCGGCGACGACTACTCGGGTTCGCTCCCGAGGAGCAGCGTCGTCGATGGGTGATGCTGGGCAAGGCCCCGGTCAAACGTCGCGAGCACGGCCCCGAGGGAGCCGGCCAGCGCGACCAGGTAGGCGTCGGTGAGTTGCCGGTATCCCCGTACTTCGCCGCGATCGATGTCGCGGTAGGAAAGAGCCTCGCCACGGAACTCGACAGTGGGGTGATCGTGGAGTGCGTCGAGAAGCGCGAACGCCGTCGATGGAGCCTCCCCGACTCGCACCAGGAATCGCAGCAACGCCCCCTCGACGATGGGGCAGAGATAGGCGGTCCGCACATCTTGGGCGAACCAAGCACTGGCCAACGCGTGGTGCTCATGCTCCTGCACGGTCAAGGCGATGACGACGTTTGCATCGAGCAGGTAGGTGCTCATCACTCCTCGTCGATCAGGTCGACGACCTCGCCGGTCGTGATCGTGCGCCCGAGCGAGATCATCGGCAACCCGGTTCGCTCGTCCCGGCCGAGTTCGACGGGGGAGTCGAGTTGTGCCAAGCCACGAACGGTCAGTTCGGCAACCATGGCCGAAAGCGATACGCCTCGTTCCTCGGCCAGACGCTTCGCGCGGGCGTGCGTCCGGTCGGGAAGGTCAACGGTGGTGCGCATGTGTGCATCATATGTGCATCAAGAGTGATGTGAAAGGGTGTCACGCGACCCGAGCGGTACTCGGGTAACCTCGGCCGGTGCCTTCTGGAACCCGCGCGATCCTGGACGCCGCCGTGGCGGCGATCGGCGGCGCGCCGCGCGAGGGGCAGGTGGCCATGGCCGAGGCGATCGATCACGCCTTCACCGAGGGCGAGCATGTGCTCGTCCAGGCCGGCACCGGAACTGGCAAGTCGCTGGGCTATCTCGCCCCCGCGCTGGCCCATCTGAACGCGCACCCGAACGAGCGGGTGGTGATCGCCACCGCGACGCTGGCGCTGCAGGCGCAGCTGGCGAACTCTGACATTCCTGCCGCTATCCAGGCTGCCGAACAGGTGACCGGACGCCGGATCAGCGCCGCCGTGCTCAAGGGGCGGACCAACTACGCCTGCCTGCACAAGGTGCTCGACGGCACCGGTCTGGAGCAGGACTCGCTGCTGGGCGGCGACACGCTTGCCGATGAGTTGCGTGCCGCGCGCGCGGACGCGGCGTCCGTGGTCGGGGCCGAGGTGGTCGCCTTGCGCGAATGGGTGCAGGCTGAACTGGACGCCGACGGTGCGGGCGACCGCGACGACGCCCCGACCCACACGGCCGCGGCGTGGGCTCAGGTGTCGGTGCCTGTCCGTGAATGTCTGGGTGCGCACCAGTGCCGCTTCGGCGACGTGTGTTTCGTCGAGCGCTCCCGCGAGACGGCCCGCGAGTCGCAACTGGTCGTCACCAACCACGCGCTGCTCGCGATCGACGCGATGCACGGCAATACCGTGCTGCCCGAGCACGAGTTGCTCGTCATCGACGAGGCCCACGAACTCACCTCGCGGGTGACCGGCGCCGCCTCGCACGAGCTGAGCCCGCAGCAGGTGGAGCGGGTGGCCAAGCGGTGCCTGGCGCACCTGTCCGATGACGACCTGGCGATCGAGTTCCTCGACCTGGGCGACGCGCTCGCCCAGGTGCTCGAGGACGTCCCGCTCGAGCGCATCGAGTCGCCGGATTCTCCGGTGCGCGAAGTGCTGGGCCGGATCCGGGACGCCGCCCGCCGTGTGGTCAGCGCGCTGAAGAGCGACGATCCCGCCGTGAAGCAGGCCGCCGCCGCGGCCAAGGAGGTCTTCGACGTTGCCGAGGCGATGGGCGCGGCGTCCGCCACCGACGTGCTGTGGGTGAGCGAACGTGAGCGCTTCGGCCGCTGGCTGGTGATCGCACCTCTCAATGTGGCCGGGCTACTGCGCGAGCGGGTGCTGAGCCGGACGCCGACCGTCCTCACCTCGGCCACCCTCAAGCTGGGCGGCGACTTCGCCGCGGCGGCGTCCGCTGTCGGGCTGCAGCGCGCCGAACAGTTGACCGGTGATGGGCCCGAGGAGCGCACCGGCCTGGAATGGCGCGCCCTCGACGTCGGATCGCCGTTCGACTACGCCCGCCAGGGAATCCTCTACGTCGCCGACCGGCTGCCGAATCCGCGCCGCGACGGCATCACCCCCGAGGCGCTCGCCGAGATCGCCGAACTGATCTGGGCGGCCGGCGGGCGGACGCTGGGCCTGTTCGCGTCGCAACGCAACGCCGAGGCGGCCGCCCGGTATTGCCGGGCGGAACTGCCAGCCCAGACCATCCTGTGCCAAGGTGACGCCCAGCTCAGCGAGCTGACCAGGCGCTTCATCGACGAGCCCGAGACCTCGCTGTTCGGCACGCTCAGCTTGTGGCAGGGCGTGGATGTTCCCGGGGCCACCTGCCAGCTGGTGATCATCGACAAGATCCCGTTCCCGCGCCCGGACGAGCCGCTGATGCAGGCCCGGCAGAAGGCGGTGCAGACCTCCGGCGGCAACGGGTTCATGGCGGTGGCCGCCGCGCACGCCGCATTGCTGCTCGCCCAGGGTTCCGGACGCCTCATCCGCCGCATCGACGACCGCGGCGTCGTCGCGGTGCTGGATCCGCGGCTGCGCACCGCCCGCTACGGCTCGTTCCTGCGCTCGTCCATGCCCGGCTTCTGGTCCACCACCGACCGCGAGGTCGCCGTGTCGGCGCTGCGCCGGCTGGCGGCGCAATAACGCCGAAGGGTCACACCCGGCGCAGCACCGCGGTGACCTTGCCGAGAATGGTGGCCTGGTTGCCGTCGATCGGCTGATAGGCCTCGTTGTGCGGCAGCAACCAGACCTGGCCCGGCGTCCGCTTGAAGGTCTTTACCGTCGCCTCGCCGTCGATCATCGCGGCCACGATGTCGCCGTTGTTCGCGTCCGGCTGCTGACGGACCACCACGTAGTCGCCGTCACAGATGGCGGCCTCGATCATCGAATCGCCGCGCACCTCGAGCAGGAACAGGGTGCCGTCGCCGACCAGATCGCGGGGCAGCGGGAACACGTCCTCGATCCGCTCCTCGGCCAGGATCGGCCCGCCGGCGGCGATGCGCCCCACGATGGGAACGTCGATCGTGCGGGAGACGTGCACGTCGTCCCCATAGCCGGACGCCGCGGGTGCGGCGTCCGCCACCACCTGCGGGAGCGCGACCGCAGGCTCGTCGGAGCCCGGCAGGCGCACCGCCAGCGCGCGGGGGAGCTTCGGGTCGCGGAACAGGAAACCTTTGGCCTCCAGGACGTTCAACTGGTGCGCGACGCTGGAGGAGGATGCCAGGCCGACGGCGTCGCCGATCTCGCGGATGGTCGGCGGATAGCCGCGGCTCGCCACCGTATCGTGGATGGTCTGCAGGATGAGCCGCTGCCGCAAGGTCAGGCCGTGCGTGTCGGCCGGTGACTCAGGCAGTGGTCGTGCCTTGCCGAGCTTCGCGAGATCCTCATCGGTCGGACGCCCGCGACGCTTCTGCTTGGGCAAGGGGCGGCGGTGTGCGCCCGAGGCATCATCCGTAGTGGCCATGGCATCAATCTAGGACAATCGAACACCTCATTCAAACATTCGTTCGAGCGTGTCGTGGTGGCCGTGTGAAAAATGTCAGACCCGGCTGCGAAGGTGGTGAACAGCCCGGATCGCTGGGCGAGGTGCCAGCCCAGGTGCTTGCAATCGCAAGATTGTTCGATAATACTGTTCGAACAGACGTTCGAGGAATGGAGGTCGTCATGACTGCCTTGATGCTTGAGGGAACCAGCCGTTCCGGGGTGCGCTCGCGCGCCGCCCAGGGGCTCCGGCCGTCGTCCGGCGCGCCGCGCCGCGACAGCCAGCGCACGCCGCTCGGTCCCACGGGCGAGCATCCTCCCGTCGTTCACTGGGCTCACGTGAAGCCGCGGGCGTGCGCCGATGTGGCGCCGGCGCCGGTTCATGCCGAGGTTGCCTGCGCTGCGGTGTCGGACGAGCGGGCGGTTGGGGTGGAGGCCGTGGCTGCACCGGCTGTGGTCGCGGCGCCGACGCGCCTGGTGTGGACGCCGCGCGGCGTCGCCGTGATGGTTTCGGTGGTGATGATCACCGCGCTGTTCATGTTCGGTACGATCGTGGGCGCCTTCTTCGCGGTGAGCAACGAGCCGTTGACCACGCCGGCGGCCCCGGCGGTGGCACTGTCGGGGGCGAGTTCCTCGATCGCGGGGGAGCGCTCCTAGCGACACCTTCATCCCGCGACCATCCACTACATCTAGTGCTTTCGCTGCAATCCGTGTCCACGGGTTGTATTGTGGGAGGCCGATGTCGACGCATGGCGCGTGCCTGGAGAGGTATGCGGTCGCGAGCCGGAGGTGGAGCCGTGTATTGCCCTTATTGCCGCCATGTCGATTCCCGCGTGCTCGACTCCCGGGTCACCGAGGACGGCAGCGCGATCCGGCGCCGCCGCGAATGCCGGTCCTGCCTGAGACGGTTTACCACCTTGGAGCAGATGCAGTTGGTGGTGGTGAAACGCTCCGGGGTGATCGAGCCGTTCTCCCGCGAGAAGGTCGTCAACGGCGTCCGGAAAGCATGCAAGGGTCGTCCGGTCACCGAAGCCGATCTGGCCAAGCTGGGGCAGAAGGTCGAAGAGACCATTCGCGCCAGCGGTCAGGCCGAGATTCCAGCCGACGATGTCGGCATCGCCATCCTCGGCCCGCTGAAGGAACTCGATCCGATCGCCTACCTGCGTTTCGCGTCCGTCTACCGCCAGTACAAGTCCGTCGATGACTTCGAAGCCGAGATCGCGCTGTTGCGCGAGTCGATGGCCGCCGCCTTGGCCGCGACGCCGGCGACCGAAGCAGAACCGGTGGCGGAGGCATCCGCGGAAGCTCCGGTGAAGACGCGCAAGACGCGGGCGCGCAAGCCCCGGGTCGCCGAGCCCGAGCCCGAAGCGGTGGCGGTTCCCACAGCTGAACAACTGTTCTGATTGATCGCGGCGGCATCGGCCGCCCACGTCGAGGAGGTAGGTCACGTGACCACGACACAGCACGCCCCGAATGAGCAGGCCTCGGCGGGTCGGGGTCTGAGCATCGAGCGCGTCTTCAGCACCGAAGGCGTCCACCCCTACGACGAGGTCACCTGGGAGCGGCGCGATGTGGTGCAGACCAACTGGAAGACCGGCGAGACCGTTTTCGAGCAGTCCGGGGTCGAGTTCCCCGACTTCTGGAGCCTGAACGCCTCCACCATCGTCACCACCAAGTACTTCCGCGGCGCGCTGGGCACACCGCAACGCGAGACCAGCCTGCGGCAGATCATCGACCGGGTGGTCGGCGCCTACACCCGAGCCGGGCGGGCGCACGGCTACTTCGCCACCGGCGCCGACGCGGACGTCTTCTCTGACGAGCTGACCTGGATGCTGCTGCATCAGGTGTTCAGCTTCAACTCCCCGGTCTGGTTCAACGTGGGCACCGCCAGCAAGCAGCAGGTGAGCGCCTGCTTCATCCTCAGCGTCGACGACTCGATGGAGTCGATCCTGAACTGGTACGGCGAGGAGGGGATGATCTTCAAGGGCGGCTCCGGCGCCGGCGTGAATCTGTCCCGGATCCGCTCCAGCAAGGAACTGCTGTCCTCCGGCGGTGCCGCGTCCGGCCCGGTGTCGTTCATGCGCGGCGCGGACGCCTCGGCCGGCACGATCAAGTCCGGCGGCGCCACCCGCCGCGCAGCCAAGATGGTCGTGCTCGACGTCGACCACCCCGACATCGAGGAGTTCATCGAGACCAAGGCGCGCGAAGAGGACAAGATCCGCGCGCTGCGCGACGCCGGCTTCGACATGGACCTGGGCGGCAAGGACATCGTCTCGGTGCAGTACCAGAACGCCAACAACTCGGTACGGGTCAGCGACGAGTTCATGTGTGCGGTCGAGGCGGGCGCCGGCTTCGGGCTGCGCGCGCGGATGACCGGCGAGGTCGTCGACACCGTGGACGCCCGCGCGTTGTTCACCAAGATGGCCCAGGCGGCCTGGGCCTGCGCCGATCCGGGCATCCAGTACGACGACACCATCAATGCCTGGCACACCAACCCCGAGACCGGGCGCATCACGGCGTCCAACCCGTGCTCGGAGTACATGAGCCTCGACAACAGTTCCTGCAACCTGGCCAGCCTCAACCTGCTGAGGTTCCTGCGCGAGGACGACAGCTTCGACGTGGCGTCGTTCGTGAAGGCCTGCGAGCTGATCATCACCGCGATGGACATCTCGATCACGTTCGCCGACTTCCCGACCGAATCGATCGCGCAGACGACGCGCGACTACCGCCAGCTCGGCATCGGGTACGCCAACCTGGGCGCGCTGCTGATGGCGATGGGGCGCGGCTACGACTCCGAGGGCGGGCGTGGCCTCGCCGCCGCGATCACCTCGCTGATGACCGCCGCCGCCTACCGCCGGTCCGCGGAACTCGCCGAAGCGGTCGGCCCGTATGCGGGCTACGCGCGCAACGCGTCCGCCCATCAGCGGGTGATGCGCAAGCATCAGGCGGCCCACGACGATCTCGCCGTGGCCGAGTCGTCCGACCGGCCGATCCACGAGGCCGCCACCCGGGAATGGGAGCAGGTGGTGGCCCTCGGTGCCGCGCACGGCTTCCGCAACGCGCAGGCGTCCCTGCTCGCCCCGACCGG
Organism: Propioniciclava sp.; assembly: GCF_047602245.1. Lineage (GTDB taxonomy): Bacteria > Actinomycetota > Actinomycetes > Propionibacteriales > Propionibacteriaceae > Propioniciclava. The sequence goes on along the minus strand of NZ_JASGHT010000001.1, from coordinate 232,342 downwards.
CACCATCGGCTTCATGATGGACTGCGACACCACCGGCATCGAGCCGGACTTCTCGCTGGTCAAGTTCAAGAAGCTCGTCGGCGGCGGGTCGATGCAGATCGTCAACCAGACCATCCCGCGGGCACTGCGCCGCCTCGGCTACGACGACCAGGCGAGCGAGGCGATCGTCGCCTACATCGGCGAGCACGGCCACGTGGTCGGCGCGCCATCGCTCAAGCCGGAGCATTACTCGGTGTTCGACACGGCGATGGGGCAGCGGTTCATCCAGCCGATGGGGCATGTGCGGATGATGGCCGCGGTGCAGCCGTTCCTGTCCGGAGCCATCTCCAAGACGGTCAACCTGCCCGAATCGGCGACCGTGGAGGACATCGCTGACGTCTACCTGCAGGGCTGGAAGCTCGGCCTGAAGGCGCTGGCGGTCTACCGCGACAACTGCAAGGTCGGCCAGCCGCTCAGCGATGGCAAGAAGAAGACCGAACCGGCGGTGCCGGAGGCGGCCGAGCCGCAGGTGCGGATCGAATACCGCCCGCGCCGCCAGCGCCTGCCCAAGCAGCGGATGTCACGCACCACCTCGTTCACCGTCGGCGGCGCCGAGGGGTACATGACGAGTTCGGAATACCCCGACGGACGCCTCGGCGAACTGTTCCTCAAGCTCGGCAAGCAGGGCTCGACCCTGGCCGGGGTGATGGACGCCTTCTCGATCGCGATCTCGATCGCGCTGCAGTACGGGGTGCCGCTGGAGACCTACGTGCAGAAGTTCACCAACCTCAAGTTCGAGCCGGCCGGCATGACCGACGACCCCGACCTGCGGATGGCGCAATCCGTGATCGACTACGTGTTCAAGCGGTTGTCCCTGGACTATCTGAGCTTCGACGAGCGCGCCGAACTCGGCATCTACACCGCCGCCGAGCGGGCCCGGTACGTGGCGACCGGCTCCTACCTGTCGGAGGAGGACGAGGCTCAGCTGATCGATTCGGACGCGCTGCGCAACGACGCCGCCGACAACCGGCGTTTCGACGAGGCCGGCGCCAACCAGCCCTCGCTGATCGCCGCGCCGCAGGCGCACACCACGGCCGAACTGATGGAAAGCCTCACCGGGCACGCCGTCGACGCGCCGCTGTGCTTCACCTGCGGCACCAAGATGCGCCCCTCGGGCAGCTGCTACGTCTGCGAGGGCTGCGGCTCCACCAGCGGCTGCAGCTAGGGCCGCGGCTGTTGTGAGTGCGGGCCGTCGCGAGGCGGGCCGTGAGAACGAGGCGAACCCCCGCCTCCGTGATGGAGCGCGGGGGTCCGCCGGGCCGGTGGGCTGGGTCGGGATGGGTCAGACCTGGGCCTCCAGGCGGGCGAGGCGCTTCTCGACTGCGCGGGAGTCCGCCTCGCCGACCAGCCAGCTCAGGCTGAACGAGATCACGAACAACGCCACGAATCCGAGCACGGCCCCGGTCACCGGCCCACCCGGCAGGCCGAGGGAGCCGAAGGCGTCCGGGTCGCCGAGCATGAAGCCGCCGATGCCCAGCACCACACCGGAGATCGCCAGCGCGAGCGCATCGACGGCGTAGGCGCGGCGGCGCTCGGCGCGTTCGGCGGCGGTGGCGCCGGTCGGTAGTTCGCGGCCCAGCAACGAGCGGGGTGCTTCGGCGCCGAACATGCGCTCGAAGGCCCAGAACAGGCCGCCGGAGACGAGCAGCACGGCGACGGCGGCGGTGTTGGTGACCTCCTTGGTGGTGGCGTACTCCCACACGAGGACGCCGAGGGCGCCGAGGCAGATGACGGCGAGGGTGATCAGGGCTGCCTTGCCCGCGTTGATGGCTTGACGCTCGTCCATGTCAGTGATCGCTTTCTTCCCAGAACAGGGAATTGAGGTCCGTGCCCAGCGCATGACACACGTCGAGGCACAGGTTCAGGGTGGGGTTGTGCGTGCCGGCCTCCATCATCGAGATGGTCTGCCGGGAGACGCGGACCAATGCGGCCAGTTCCGCTTGGGTCAGGCCGCGGGCCACCCGCGCGGCCTTCATCCGCGCGTTGCCCGTCCGGGTCTTCCTGTCCGTGTCCATGTGTCAGTTATACACGACACAATGTCGGATATACAAGACATCGCGCCAAAAATACCCGACATTCTTCGGGTGGGCGCTCGCGCGCACAGCGTCGCCGCGTGTCCGGCTTACACTGAGCGCATGACCGTTCCGGAGGGACCCTCGGCGTCCGGCCTCCCGGATGTCAACGTGCCCGCGCCGCGAGCCGGGCAGATCGCGTTCTGGGCGGCGACGGCGGGCTACAGCGTGCTGATCGTGTGGCAGGCCTTCACGTTGCCGGACGCCGTCCCAGGGCCTTTGGACTTCAAGGACGAGGTGACGCGCTGGTGGTCGCGCACCGCCCATGTCGTGCTCGGCGCTTCGGTCGGTGCGCTCACGGTGGTGACCTGCATGATCGTTCCCTCCGATCGCATCCGCACGACCGCGCTGCTCACCCGGCCGCAGAAAGCCCACTGGAGGCGCGAGGAGAATCTGCCGGCGGCGCGGCGCATGCTCCGCGACGACCTCGGGTGGATGGGGGCCGTCGGCCTGACGTTCGCGGGCTACACGCTGTGGACTGCGGGTGCCGCCGCCGTGGGGCAGGCGCCGCCGATGTGGACCTTCATCACGGGGTTGATCATGGTCGTCTCTGTGCTGCTCGGGTACGTGGGCTGGATGAACTTCGGGCCGCGCTGGCGTCCACCGGCCGAACCGCCGGACGCCGATCATCCCTATCGACCTCGCTGAGCCGGGCGAACCCGCCCTGGATCGGGCAGCGGATGTCACGGGTGGGTAAAAGCGCGTGGCCCTGGCTCGCAACGACAGGATTTGGTGTCATGATCGGCCGGTACCGATGTCAAACGAGAGGAACCACTCGTGTCCAAGCTACGCACCGTGGCCGTCGCCATCGCAGCCGGCGCCACCGCCTTGGCCCTGAGCGCTTGCGCCAGCAACCCGCCGGCTGCTCCGTCGTCGTCCGCCAACGCCAACGAGCCCACGTTCATCGCTGACGGCAAGCTGACCGTCTGCACGCACCTGGCCTTCAAGCCGTTCCAGTTCAAGGATGCCAGCGGCGCGATCGTCGGCTACGAGGTCGACCTGATGGACCTGGTCGCCAAGGACCTCGGCCGCACCCAGGAGATCGTCGACATCGCCTTCGACCAGATCACCTCCGGCGCGGTGTTCGCGGCGAAGAAGTGCGACGTCGGCGCGGCCGCGATCACGATCAAGCCCGAACGGGAGCGGGCCGCGACCTTCGCGCAGCCGCATTTCGCCTCGAAGCAGGCGCTGATGGTCAAGACCGGCTCCGGGATCACCGATCTGCCCGACCTGAAGGGCAAGACCGTCGCCGTGCAGACCGACACGACCGGCAAGGAGTACGCCGACGAGCGGAAGGCCGAGTACGGCTACGAGACCAAGGTCTTCGACGACATGCCCTCGGCCTCCAACGCCGTGCTCGGAACCGCCGCCGACGCCACCGTCAACGACAACGGCGTCCTGTTCGACTTCGCCAAGGACAACCCGGGCGTCGAGGTCGTCAAGGAATACGACACCGGCGAGTTCTACGGCTTCAACGTCGGCAACGACAACAAGGCGCTGGCCGCCAAGATCGACCAGGTGATGGCCAAGGCGAAGACCGACGGCACCTTCAACGAGATCTACAAGAAGTGGTTCGGCACGGACGCCCCGGCGTGATAAGTCGCTGATCCGCACACGCGGCGTCCGGCACTATCGGCGCCGGACGCCGCGTCCTCGTTCTCACCCGTTCCTGACAAGGAGTCCCATGACGAGCACCCAGGCGCGCGCCGTCGCGCCGCGCAAGAAGCTGTCGCCGCGCAAGCGGGCGCAGCGCATCCGGTTGATCCAGTACGCCGTGCTGATCGCCGTCCTCATCGCCGCCATCGTCAGCATCGACGGCGCCCAGGTGCAACGGGTCTTCTTCAGACTGGATCTGGTCCAGATCACCCTCACCTCCGGCCTGCCGCGGGCCTTCCTCAACACGATCATCTACACGGCCGGCGCCTTCACGTTCGGCCTCGCCTTGGGCACCGTGCTGGCGTTGATGCGGTTGTCGCAGGTGGGGCCGTACCGGTGGCTGGCCACCATCTACATCGAGTTCTTCCGCGGTGTGCCGGCGATCATCGTCCTGCTCGCCTTCGGCCTGATGTCGGTGGCGTTCCCCGGGCTGCGGTTCCCGCTCGACCCGTACGGCACGGTGTGGACGGCGCTCGGTATCGTGTCGGCGGCCTACATGGCCGAGACGATCCGCGCCGGCATCCTCGCTGTGCCGAAGGGCCAGGTCGAGGCGGCCCGGTCGCTGGGCATGCCCTCAGGGATGGCGATGCGCCGCATCGTGCTACCGCAGGCGTTCCGGATCATCACCCCGCCGCTCACCAACGAACTCATCCTGCTCACCAAGGACTCCTCGCTGGTCTATGTGCTGGGCCTCACCGCGTCCGCCTTCGAACTGACCAAGTTCGGCCGCGACATCTCCAACAGCAACGGCAACCTGACCCCGCTCGTGGTGGCCGGCTTCTGCTACCTGCTCATCACCCTCCCGCTCACGTTCCTCGTGCGGCGCCTGGAGGCCAAGTCCGCGAAGGCACGGTGACGCCATGACCCAGATGATCCCCACCGGGCGACGCGAGGACGAGATCCAGATCTACGACCTGCACAAGAGCTTCGGCGACGTGGAGGTGCTCAAGGGCATCAGCCTCACCGTGCACAAAGGCGAAGTGGTGTGCGTGATCGGGCCGTCGGGCTCGGGCAAATCGACGCTGCTGCGCTGCGTCAACCTGCTGGAGCAACCCACGCAGGGCCGCATTTTCATCCTGAACGAGGAGATCACCGACCTGGACGCCGACGTCGACGGCATCCGCACCAAGATGGGCATGGTCTTCCAGCAGTTCAACCTGTTCCCGCACCTGACCGTGCTGGAAAACTGCACCATCGGCCAGACCGCGGTCAAAGGCATCGACAAGGAAACCGCGAAGAAGACCGCACTCGGCTACCTGCACGAGGTCGGCCTGGAGCATCGAGCGGACGCCTACCCGGCTCAGCTGTCCGGCGGCCAGCAGCAGCGGGTCGCGATCGCGCGATCGCTGAGCATGGACGTGGAGATGGTGCTGTTCGACGAGCCCACTTCGGCCTTGGATCCCGAGTTGGTCGGCGACGTGCTGGCCGTCATGCGCCGGCTCGCCGATACGGGCATGACGATGATGGTGGTCACCCACGAGATGGCGTTCGCCCGCGAGGTCGCCGACCGGGTCATCTTCATGGACGGCGGCGTCATCGTCGAGGAGGGCGCGCCCGATCAGGTGATCGGCAACCCGCAGAACCCGCGCACCCGCTCGTTCCTGCAGCGAGTGCTCGACCCGACCCACGCCGTCGAAGAGTTGCCCAGCTGACCGGGCGCCTGTCGGCGCGGCGTCGCATGGGCGATAGCGCTGCCACCACCGCGAGGCGGGGATTGGGCGCGAACGTGGTTGCTGGCGATCAGGGGACGCGGGCGATGGCGTGGAGTTCGGCAACCGGGATGGCCCGGCTGTCGCTGATGCGGACGGGGATGGTGCCGGAGTAGCCGAGGGCGGTCCAGTGCACGTTCCAGTGTGTGGTGGCCGTCAGCGTGTAGGTGCCCTTGGGTTTGCTCTGGTGGCGGGATGGCCAGGTGTAGACGTGTCCGCAGGTCGGTGAGGGTGTGTCGGGTGGGGTGTTCTTGGGCAATGGTGTGGTGCGGGCGCAGCTGATGCGTTTGCCGTCGCCGGTGTCGAACACGGTGCGGGAGTGTTGGGCGTTCATGGTGATGGTGATGCCGTGGGCGGTGGTGGTGGTCTGGAGTTGGGTGGGTCCGTCGGTCCACAGCCAGTAGGGGTAGCCGACGATGGCGGCGTTCCATTCGTTGATGCTCGGGTCGGGGCCGATCCTGGGGATGGCGTCGGGAAGGTGCAGCTGTGAGATGACGGTGTGCACCACGGTCTCGGTGACGGCTCGTGAGCGAACGGCAGGGTCGGTCGCATTGGCGGTGTTGGTGGCCTCATCGGCGATGTCTTGCATGGGGCGCCGGCAGAAGCTGAGGGTGTCCCAGTTTTCTCCGAGGCAGGCGCTGGGGAAGTCGGCGAGGTTTGCGGGGATGGAGATGTCGGTCTTCTCGTGCGTCTCGGGGTCAGTGATCGTCAAGGTCCGAGAGCCTGTGTCTGCGGACGTGCCTCGTCCGGACGCCTCTGGCCGGTGCCCGGCAGCGTTGCTGCCCGATCCCTTGTTTGTGCCTGGACCTGAGGCAGTCACTTCGACCTTCACGTGCCTGTGGCTGGTGCTTGATCGAACGAAGCTGTCATCATCAGCGATCGCTGAGGTCGGGCATCCCGCCAGCAGGATGCTTATGGACACGGTCGTCGTGGTGGCAAGCAGCAGGCCGGTGTGGTGGATCCTCAACATGTTTCCACAACCTTCGCCTCGGAGTCCCAGATCTTTAGGACGCCATCGATCCGGCTGAGGTAGAGCCGGTTCTCGGTGATGATGCCTGGTGTCCCTCCCGGTTCTTTTGTCGTGCTGGTCACTCGTGGTGTTCCGTTGACGCAGGTCCAGAGGGCGACGACGGAACCACTCATGGATCTGCCTGGGAAACGTTTCACCCATTCGACGATGGGCTCGCCGGAGGTCTGCTTGACGCGCTCTTCCCTGTCGGTGGCGAAGATGTCGCGCATCCTCTCCAAGTAGGGGCCGCCGGCAGTGGCTTCGATCTCTGGCGTGACTTCGGAGAGTTCCCAGTGGGCGCCGATCCGGAACACCTCGGCCATGTGCCTGCGGTACACGGCTTCGGCTTCGGTGTAGAGCGCGTCGATAGCAAGCATCTCCTCGTGTTCCTTCGCGGTGCACGGATAGGGGTCGCCACCGGCCTCGGGGGTGCAGGTGTAGGTGACGAACGTGGGGGATGGCGTCGGCGTCGTTGGTGTGCATCCGGCCATCAGCCCTGCCAGCAGGAGGAGTGCGGCGAGTATGGCGGTGCGCTTCGTGCCGAGTGGTCGAGGCGGCGTGTCCGGTGGCACCAGACGGGTCGCGTCGGTGCGTGCGGGATGTCCGCTGGACCGGGTCATGGCGCCTCCTTGGGATGTTGCTCTCCGAGTGTGGCAAACAACGAGGGTGCCCGGGGACGAAGTAGGGGTTTATCCACAGTTGATCTGCCGGGAATCTCATCGTCCACAGCGGACCCGCCCGCTGACGGCCATCAGTGCAAGAGGGTGGTGCGTGTCTCGTCGCCACCTCCCTCCATCGACGCGCTCGTGGCCATCGAGGGCGGCGAGAGATGCTCTACTCGACGACCGCGGTCGCGCGTGACGGACGCCGCGACTCGCGGACGCGCCCGACGATGAACACCGCCAGCGCCACCACGACGATCACGCCGACGAAGACGGCGGCCGCCGGATGCGTCTCCCACAGCCGAGCCAGCACTTCGAACCCGACGCTTCCGGCGGTGCCGTAGAGGAACGCCCACATCACGCAGCCGACGGTCACGGCCGGCAGATAGCGCACCAGGGGCATCCGGGTGGCTCCCGCACCCAGGTTGATCAGGGTCTGGAACCCGATGGTCAGGAACGACACGCTGACCAGGGGAGCGCCCCAGCGGTTGAGTTGGCCGACGGCGTCCTGATAGCGGGGCGACGCCATCACCGAGGCGATACGTGTTCGTTCGGCACCGCGTGCGGCCAGGCGTCCGAGCCAGTAGGTGCCGTTCGCGCGGCACATGACGATGACGAACAGGACGCCCACGATCACCGGATAGGGCGCATCCCAGGTCATCGGGTTGAGGTTCACGGTGGCTCCACGGGGTCGTCGCCGGAAGGGTAAGGGTGAGCTTACCTGGCTGCCCCGGCGGCCGTGCGGTTCGCGGCGCGGCGCATCGTCCACCAGCCGGCCCAGATCGCGAGGACCCCGATGCTGGACCACGGGTGCGCCAGGTCGACCACGGTGCCGGTCTGCCAGACCAGAAAGGTGCCGCCGGCGAGCAGCACGTAGGTGACGATGGCCAGCACGCTGTGCTGGGTCTCGCCCATCGGCGGGATCGCCCAAAGCTCGAGGCGTCCGAGCAGCGGGATCACCGCGAACACAGTGGCGACCGTCGCGAGCGCGAGCGTCACCGGCGAGAGCAGGGCGCCGGCCAGCGCAGGGACGATGAGGGAGAGGAGCAGCAGTACCGTGCCGGAGGCGACCAGGCACGGGATGTGCCACAGGTACACGCTCATCGCGACCGTATTGAGGATGCCGACGGCCTGCTGCACCGCGGGTGAGAGCGAATCGAGGACGCCCGCGCGCTCGACCAGCCCGAGCATGCCGCACTGGGCGAGCGCGAGGAAGGCCATCGCCACCGTCGGCGGCTGCAGGTTCGCGATCGGCAGGTCGGCGAACCCGACCGCCGTGGCGGGATAGCCGAACCCGAACACGAGCACCAGCACGCCGGTGACGCCGACGGTGACGGACGCCCACGCGGCGGCCACCGGCCCGCGCCGCCACCAACCTCGCTGGTAGGCGATGCCGAACTGATGCACCAGCGGCCAGACCAGGATCATGTTCAGGTTGCGGACGGTGTAGTCGCCGGCGGCGAACGACCACGCATCCACACCCGCCGCCGCGATCGCGAGGACGGCCATCGGCGCGACGCCGAACCGGTCGTGCAGCCGGACCATCCCGGGCGCGATCGCCACGATGACCAGGTAGACCGTGATGAACCACAGCAGTTGCATCAGCAACCGGCTGACTTCGGCGGCGTCCGGCCACCCCGCCCAGGTCACGGCGCTGAACAGCACCGCGCAGAAGGTCACGAACACCATCAACGGGCCGACGAGGCGGCGTCCACGGCCCGCCAGCCAATGACCCACGCTCGCACCCCCCGCGGCGCGCAGCCGGTCGAGGGTGAGGGTGTGGGCGAAGCCGCCTGCGACGAAGAACAGCGGCATGATCATCAGCAGCCACGTCAGTGGGTACAGCCAGCTGGGCGCGGCCCACGCCTCCAGCACGGGGCGTCCGTCGATCAGCTTCACCCGGTAGACGAGGGTGTGGTAGACGACCACGACGAGCACGGAGCAGGCCCGCGCCAGGTCGATCACGTGGTTGCGTCGTCTGTCCGGCATCGTGTTCATGCTAACCCGATGGCCTGTGCCGGTGGCGCGGAGGTTCTAGGGTGAGAGGGTGCTCGGTGCGCTCGGCGGGATCTCGACCATTTGGGTGGTGATCGGCGTCGGCTGCCTGGTCGCCCACTGGGGGCTGGTCGGCCATTCCGGACGCCGGCTGATGTCGGTGCTCGCCTTCACGGTGGCCTCTCCGGCGTTGTTGTTCGCGATGATGGCCCGCGCCTCGCTCGAGCACGTGTTCTCGCTGACGCTGGTCGTCTCCGCGCTGGCGGTTGCCGTCACCGCCGTGGTTCACGTGATCATCGCCCGCCTGGCGTTCAAGGCCGGCCCGGGCGCACTGGTGATCGGTTCGATGGCGTCGATGTACACCAACGCCGGCAACTTCGGCATCCCGGTCGCGCTGGCCCTGCTGAACGACGCCACCTGGGCGGCCTCGATCCTGCTCATGCAGGTGGCCGTGCTGATGCCGGTGATCCTGGTGCTGCTGGATGCCGTCCGCACCCGGGACGCGGACGCGAAACCCACCCTCGCGCACTATCTGGCCTTGCCGTTGCGTAACCCGCTCACCGTCGGCATCGTCGGCGGGCTGGTGGTCAACATCACCGGCGTCGAGCTTCCGGCGGTGGTGTGGGCGCCGATCGACCTGATCGGGGGCATGGCGGTGCCGCTGATGCTGATGGCGTTCGGCGTCTCGTTGCGCCTCGACCCCCTGCCCGGACGCGGTGAGCACAGCGCTCACGCCTGGACGACGGTGGCGCTGAAGGTCGTGGTGCATCCGCTGGTGGCCTATGTGCTGGGCCTTGCCTTCGGGATGACCGGAGGCGAGCTGTACGCAGTGGTCGTGCTGGCGGCGCTGCCGGCCGCGCAGAACGTGTACGTGGTGGCGACCCGCTATCGCGAAAGCGAGCTGCTGGCGCGCGATTCGGTGTTCTGGTCGACGTTTTTGTCCATCGGATCGCTGCTCGGGATCGCGGCGCTGCTCGGAACCTGAGAATCCTGGCGACACGGTCGGGTCCAAGGCGCGCATCGGACCCCTCGTGGAAGGTAAGCTCGCCTGTGTGGATTCTCAGGGCTACATCATGACGATTGAACCCGACGAGTGCCGCCGACTCCTCGCCGAGGCAGTCGTCGGGCGCGTGTCGTGGGTCTCGCCGACCCGGGGTATCCAGGTGCTGCCCGTCAACTACCTGCTCGAAGAAGAACTGATCGTGTTCCGGGTGCATCCGGCCTCGGTGCTCGCCGAGCTGGCCTCGCCCACCGAGGTGGCGTTCGAGGTGGACGATCTGGACGCCCAGACCGCGACCGGCTGGAGCGTGCTCGCCCAGGGTCGCACCGCTACGCTGGCGGGTGAGTTGCCGGAGACCTCGCCGTGGGCGCCCGGCGATCGTGAGGTGGCCATCGCCATCGAGGTGAGCCAGTTGTCCGGTCGTTCGGTCTCGCGCGAGTTCTGATCCTCCAGGCGGCTTCTAGACTGCGGGCATGCCTTACCCCGTGACACGCCGCGACGATCTGGTCGAGACCCTGTTCGGTCACCCGGTGGCCGATCCCTACCGTTGGCTCGAGGACGCCGGCGCCCCCGAGGTCACCGATTGGGTGGCCGCTCAGCAGGCGCATGCCGAGGCCGCACTGGCCGCCCTGCCTGGGCGGGACTGGTTCGCCGGCCTGATGAACCGGATCGTGGCACGGCCGCGCGCGGGCGTCCCCTTCGCCCGGGGCGGGCGATGGTTCGTCAGCCGCAATGACGGAACCCAACCCCAGGACGTCTGGTTCATCGCCGATTCGGCCGAGGCCATCGTGGCCGGCGGTGAGGTGGTGCTCGACCCCAACGGCTGGAGCGAGGACGGCACGGTGTCGTTGTCCACGTTCTCGGTGGCCCGCGACGGATCGCTGCTGGCCTACGCGCGCTCCGAGGGCGGCTCGGACTGGCAGCGGATCCGCGTCCGTGACCTGGTCACCGGCGAGGACTTCGACGACGAGGTGATCGCCAAGTTCGCCTCGCCGGCCTGGCTGCCGGACCACCGCTCCTTCCTGTACACCACCTTCGACGAGGCGGCCGACGCCCGCGGCACCGCGACCGGTGGCCTGGGCGCGGCGAAGCTGATGGTGCACCGGCTCGACGGGCCTGACGAGCTGTTGCTCACCTTCCCCGACGACCCGCGGGTGATGGCGTGGGGTGAGGTGTCCCACGACGGCCGCTGGCTGGTGGTGAGCATCGTGCGCGGCACCGAGAACCGCAACCGCGTCTGGGTCTACCCGATCGGGCAACGGGACGGCCGTTCGGTGCTGGGTGAGCCGGTCAAGGTGGTCGATACCGAACAGGCCGAGTTCGGCTTCGTCCGCGTCGACGGTACACAGCTCTACCTGACCACCGACCTGGAGGCCCCCTGCGGCCGGGTGGTGCGTGTCGATCTGGACTGGGCCGCGCGCGGCGACGTCGAGTTCGCCGAGGTGGTTCCGGAGGTGCGTGCCACCCTGATCGGCGCCGAACCGGTCGGCCGCGGCCTGCTGCTCGCCTACCTCGATGATGCCCGCCCCGCGCTGGTGTTCTGCGGCCTCGAGGGTGAGGACGCCGACGAGATCCCGCTGCCAGCGGGCGCGCTGACCGCGATGGACGGTTCGCCCGAGCGCGAGGTCGCCTTCGTCGGGGTGAGCACGATCGACGCACCCACCACCGCCTTCCGGATCGACCTGCCCGTGGCCGGCTCGGATGCGCCGCCGACCATCGAGCGCGTCGAACTGGTGCCGGACGCCGAGGGTTTCGCCCCGGCCTACACGGTGGAGCGCCTCCGGGCCCGCAGCGCCGACGGCACCGCCGTTCCCTACTTCCTGGTCACCCCCGACGACGGACGCGACGGGCCGCGCCCGACCCTGCTGTACGGCTACGGCGGATTCAAGATCCCGGTGCTGGCCGACTACCGGGCCGGCTGGTCGGCGTGGCTGGCCGCCGGGGGAGCGCTCGCGATCGCCAACCTGCGCGGCGGTGGCGAGTTCGGCACCGCGTGGTACGAGGCCGGACGCCTGGCGCGCAAGCAGAACGTGTTCGACGACTTCATCGGCGTCGCCGAACACCTGATCGAATCAGAAGTGACCTCACCGCAGCGGCTGGCGATTCACGGCCGCTCCAACGGCGGCCTGCTCGTGGGCGCGGCGATGACCCAGCGCCCGGACCTGTTCGCCGCGGCGCTGCCGGGCGTCGGCGTTCTCGATCTGCTGCGCTTCCACAAGTTCACCATCGGTGCGGCCTGGATCAGTGACTACGGTGACCCCGACACCCCCGAGGGTTTCGCGGCGGCGCGCGCCTACTCTCCGGTGCACAACGTCCGCGATGGCGTGGCCTACCCGGCCACGCTGGTGCTGACCGCCGACCACGACGACCGCGTCGTGCCGCTGCACAGCTTCAAGTTCGCGGCCACGTTGCAGGCGGCCCAGGCCTCGGCGGCCCCGGTGCTGCTACGCGTCGAATCCTCGGCCGGCCACGGCGCGGGCAAATCGCTGGCGATGGTGGCCTCGGAGTGGGCCGACCTGCTCGCCTTCGCGGCTCACCACACGGGTCTGGTGGTGCCGCACTGACACCGGATCGCGCGGCCCGCCGCTAGAGTGGGCGGGCCATGAGCGAGCAACCCACGATCACCTTCGACGATGCCCTGCCGATCTCGGCTGCCGTCGATGAGATCGCCGCGCTCATCGAGCGCCACCAGGTGATCGTCGTCGCTGGCGAGACCGGCTCGGGCAAGACCACCCAGCTGCCGAAGATCGCGCTCAAGGCGGGCCGCAAGCGGATCGCGCACACCCAGCCGCGCCGGATCGCTGCCCGCTCGGTGGCTGACCGGATCGCCTCCGAGATGGGCGTCGAGCTCGGCGCCACCGTCGGCTACCAGGTGCGCTTCACCCGCAAGGCGACCAAGCAGACCCAGGTCAAGCTGATGACCGACGGCATCCTGCTGGCCGAGATCGGCCACGATCGTGATCTGCGCGGCTACGACACGATCATTGTCGACGAGGCGCACGAGCGCTCGCTCAACATCGACTTCCTGCTCGGCTATCTCAAGCAGCTGCTGCCGCGGCGTCCGGACCTGAAGGTGATCATCACCTCGGCCACCATCGACACCGCCCGGTTCAGCGAACACTTCGGCGACGCGCCGGTCGTCGAGGTGTCCGGGCGCACCTATCCGGTCGAGGTGGTCTACGAGCCGGTCGATAGCGACTCCGACCTGATCGACGGCATCGCCCGCGCGGTCACCCAGCTGCACGCGCTCGGCGAGGGCGACATCCTGGTGTTCTGCTCCGGTGAGCGCGACATCCGTGATGCCGCGGACGCCATTAACGCGCTCCAGTTGTCCCGCACCGAGGTGCTGCCCCTGTTCGCCCGCTTGTCGGCCCAGGAACAGGACCGCATCTTCAAGCCGCACTCCGGTATGCGGGTCGTGCTGGCCACCAATGTCGCCGAGACCTCGCTGACCGTGCCCGGCATCCGCTACGTCGTCGATCCCGGCTACGCCCGGATCAGCCGCTACTCGGCGCGCACCAAGGTGCAGCGGCTGCCGATCGAGCCGGTCAGCCAGGCCTCGGCCAACCAGCGCGCCGGCCGCTGCGGACGGCTGGGGCCCGGCATCTGCATCCGGCTGTATTCGGAGGAGGACTTCGCCTCGCGCCCGGAGTTCACCGAACCCGAGATCCTGCGCACCAACCTGGCCAGCGTCATCCTGCAGATGGCAGACGCGCGCCTCGGCCCGATCGAGGACTTCCCCTTCGTCGAGCCGCCCGATCACAGCCAGGTCCGCGACGGCCTGCGGTTGCTGCACGAACTCGGCGCCCTCGCCGATGAGAAGACGACGCGCGAGAAGACCGGTCAACGGCTCACTGCCACGGGCCGCCTCCTCGCCCGGCTTCCGGTCGACCCACGGCTGGGCCGGATGCTGGTCGAGGCCGGACGCCGCGGCGTCACCTGGGACGTGCTGCCCATCGTGGCCGCCCTGGCCATCCCCGATGTCCGCGAGCGCCCGCTGGAACGCCAGGCCGACGCCGACGGCTTGCACCGCCGATTCTGGTCCGTCGACGGCGTCCAGCCCGGCCAGCCGGCCAGCGGCGACCGCGACCCGTCCGACATCGCCGCGCTGTGGCGGCTCTGGGACTACCTGCGCCGCCAGCGCAACGAACTCTCCGGCAACGCATTCCGCCGGATGTGCCGCGAGGAGTACCTCAACTTCCTGCGCATCCGGGAATGGCAGGATCTGGTCTCCCAGCTGCGCGAGGTCGTCGGCGAACTCGACCTCGACACCACCCAGGCCGCCGACCCGGATCGGCGCCGGGCCCAGGCCCGCGAGCCGCGGACGGCGTCCGGGCACACCCCCGATTGGGCGGCGCTGCACACCGCGGTGCTGTCCGGGCTGCTCAGCCATGTCGGGCTGATCGATGCCCGCTCGCTCGCGACCGTACAGCCGGCCCGCAAGGGCAGGCGTCCGCTCGCCGAATACCTGGGTGCGCGCGGGGCACGATTCGCGATCCAGCCCGGCAGCGCGGCGGCGAAGGCCACCCCGCCGCTGGTGATGGCCGTCGAACTGGTCGAGACCACCCGGCTGTGGGCGCGCACGGTCGCGCCGATCGAGGCCGCTTGGGCCGAGCAGGTGGGCGAGCATCTGCTCACCCGCAGCTACTCCGAGCCGCGCTGGTCGGCGCGGGCGGGCCAGTGTGTCGCCACCGAGAAGGTCAGCCTGCTCGGCGTCCCGATCATCGCCGACCGCCAGGTCAGCTACCAGCGCATCGACCCGGTGCTGGCCCGCGAGGTCTTCATCCAGTCCGCACTCGTCGAGGGCCAATGGCGCACCCGGCACCACTTCTTCGCCCGCAACGAGAAGGTCCGCGCCGAGGCCGCCGAACTCGAGGAGCGGGCCCGCCGCCGCGACATCGTCGCCGACGACGCCGCCATCTTCGCCTTCTACGACGAACGCATCCCGGCGAACATCACCTCGGTCGCCCACTTCGACCGGTGGTGGCGCGACAAGCGCCGGGCCGAGGACGGCTATCTCGACCTGGCCCTGGACGACCTGGTCGACGACACCGACGCGGTCGACACCGAGGCCTTCCCCGACACCTGGACCGCCGGGCCGGCCGATCTTCCCGTCCACTACGTGTTCGACCCGGGGGCCGGCACCGACGGGGTCAGCATCGACGTCGACGTCACCGTGCTCAACCAGGTGGACGCCGCGGGCTTCACCTGGCAGGTGCCGGGCCTGCGCCACGAGCTGGCCACCGAGCTGATCCGGTCGCTGCCCAAGGCGGTCCGCACCCGGTTCGTGCCCGCACCCGACTGGGCCCGCCGCGCCGTCTCCTGGCTGGAGGACCACCCCGATCAGGCGTCCCGCCCGTTCGCCGAGGCCCTGGCCGCCGCGCTCACCGCGCTGAGCGGTGACCGGGTCGATCCGGCGGCGTTCAACGAGGGCACGCTGCCCGAGCATCTCGGCGTCCGCTACGTGATCACCGACGGACGCCGCGAACTCGGCGCCGGCAAGGACTTCGAAGCACTGCGCAAGCAGTTCGCGCCCCGGCTCAACCGGCGGCTCAACGCGGCGGCGTCCGATGTCGCCCACGCGGGCGCGACCCGCTGGGAGTTCGGCGCCATTCCGGCCACCACCGGCGTCGACCGCGACCCGGCACCACTGGTCGGCTACCCGGCGCTGGTCGATCTGGGCACCAAGGTGGGCGTGCGGGTCTACAACACCGCCGCCAAGGCGTCCCGCTCGCAGGCCCTCGGCCTGCGCCGGCTGGTGGTGCTGGCCAGCCCCGACCCGACCCGCAGCGTGTTCTCCCGGCTGTCGAACGCCGACAAGATCGCGCTGTCCGCCGGGCCCTACGCCAGCCTGAACGCCCTGCTCGCCGACGCCCGGCTGCGCGCCACCGCCGACCTGATCGCCGCCCGCGGCATCGATCCGGACGCCGTCCGCGACCAGGCTGCCTTCACCAAGGTGGTGGACGCCGTCCGCCCCGATGCCGCCGACCGGATGCAGACCGTGACCAGGATCGCCGCCAAGGCGCTCACCTGGCACGCCGAGGCGCGCGCCGAACTGGCCCGGCGTCCCGAAGGCGACTCCAAGGCCGACCTGAGCGCCCAACTCGACAACCTGATCTTCCCCGGCTTCATCGCCGCCACGCCCGAGCCGCACTTCACCCGGCTGGAGCGCTACCTGCACGCCGCCGAGGTCCGGCTGCACGGCTGGGCCGCCAACCCGGCCCGCGAGGCGCAGAACCTCGACGTGATCGCCGACCTCGAGGACGCCTACGACGCCGCGATCGCCCGCTACGAGGTCGGCGAACTCCCCGACGCCGCCGTCGAAGTGGGCTGGCTGCTGGAGGAGTTGCGGGTCAGCCTGTTTGCCCAGTCGCTCGGCACGGCCCAACCGGTCTCGGCCAAGCGCGTGCGCACCGCCCTGGCCGGCCTGTAGAGACTACAGTGGCGGTCATGCTGGATCCGCGCTCGCTGTACGAGGTTCATACCGACGTCTGGGAGTCGATCGCGGGGTCGCGTCCGCCGATGCTGCACCTGCTGGAGGGTTATGTGGATGCCGGCCACCTGGCCAAGCAGCTCAGCGACCACCTGCTCGCCTCGCTGCAGCACGAGGTGCTGGTCACCTTCGACCACGACCAGCTGCACGACTACCGCTCGCGGCGTCCGGCGATGGTCTTCGACACCAACACCTGGGCCTCGCTGACCGACTACCAGCTCGCCATCCACAAGGTGACCGATGCCTCCGGCCGGGTCTTCCTGCTGCTGGCCGGCCCCGAACCCGACCAGCAGTGGAACCGCGCCTGCACCGCGATCCTCGACATCACCCGCGCGCTGGAGGTGCCGGTGCTGGTCACCGGCCAGGGCGTCCCGATGGGCGTGCCGCACACCCGGCCCACCCTGGTCACCTCGCACGCGACCGACCCCGATCTGGCGGCCGACAACCCGGTCTGGATCGATCGGGTCACCGTGCCGGGCAGCTTCTCGGCGATGCTGGAATACACCACCGGCCAAGACGGACGCCTCGGGCGCGGCTTCGTCGCGCATGTTCCGCACTACCTCGCCCAGGGCAACTACGTGCCCGGTGCGCTCGCCGTGCTGGAGCGGATCCGGGACGCGACCGGCCTCGATCTGCCTCCGGGCGACCTGGCGACGCTGGCGCTGCAGACGCTGGGCCAGCTGGAGGAGGAGGTCAACCGCGACGGCGAGTTCGGCCCCCTGGTCACCGCGTTGGAGGAGCAGTACGACGAACTGCGGGCGTCCGGGCGGCCCAGCGTTCCCTCAGCCGACGAGATCGGTGCGGCCGTCGAACGGTTCCTCGCCGAGCACCAGGAAGGCGACGACAACGGGGGTGGGCGTGGACCACATCAGTGAGATCCTCGACCTGCTCGAACTCGACTCCTGTGGCCACGACACCTTCATCGGCAAGCATCCCGTCACCCTGCAGCAGCGCACCTTCGGCGGGCAGGTCATGGCCCAAGCGCTCGCCGCGATGTATCGCACTGTGCCGAGCGAGCGGCTGTGCCATTCGCTGAAGGGCTACTTCCTGCGCGCCGGGGTGACGTCGGAGGACATCACCTACACGGTGGCACGGCCGCGGGACGGCGGGTCGTTCACCACCCGCGGAGTGACCGCCTCCCAAGGCGGGCACGAGATCTTCACCATGTCGGCGTCCTTTAAGGAGCCCGAGGACGGCCTTGAGCACGCCGCACTGCCGAGCAAGCCGCCGACCCCGCCGGAGAGCTGCGTGCCGCTCACCGAGCAGCTGCGCACGGTGGCGCCGCAGTTCGCCGCCATGTGGGAGCGTGAATGGGCGGCGATCGATACCCGGTTCGTTGGCTTCTCCAACCGGGAAACGTCCGAGGGTGCGCGCATGCAGGTGTGGCTGCGCAGCGTCGGTGACGTACCGGATGATCCGCGCATCCACCAGATGGTGCTCGCCTACGCCTCCGACCTGACCCTGCTGGTGGTGAGCGCGCTCGCCCACCCGCAGACCTTTGGGTCGCCGGACCTGCAGATCGCCACCATCGACCATTCGATGTGGTTCCACCGGCCAATCCGGGTCGACGACTGGGTGCTGTACGACCAGTCGTCCCCCAATGCGGCGAACGCGTTGGGGTTGTCGTTCGGCTCGCTGTACGACGAGCACGGCGCGCTGGGCGCCCACGCCGTCCAGGAGGGCTTGATCCGGCTGGGCGACGAACGCCGGCGTCGCGGCCTGGTCTGAATCAACCCGGCCGCGGCGCGCGGAGGGTTCAGCGGCGTCCGCCTCGCCGGCGGCGCTGCGTGAGCAGCCACTGCCAGAAGGCGGGGCTGTTGTAGGCCAGATCCCAGCTGTTGTGCGCGGAGGCGTTCACGAAGCCCGAATCGCCGGGACGCTCACGGGTGAGCTCGGTGTAGCGCAGGTTGCGGTGACGCAGCCCGCGCAGGATCTCCACGTTGCGGCGGGTGCCGCCGACCGGCGAGACGGTGTCTTGGGCCGCGTGGAAGAACCACAGCGGCACGCCGAGCGCCGGGCGCAGCATCGCCGGCGTGGCGTGGCCGTCCATCCACTCCACGCAGCCCGCCTCGCGCCCGGAGAAGATGCCGGCCGCCGCGAACAGTTCGGGGGCCTCCAGGACGAGCGCGAGCGCGCCCTCGCCGCCGCGGGACAGGCCCTGGATGTAGACGCGGTCGGCGTCGATTCCCGGGTTCTCGCGCAGCAGCCGCCGGATCAGGGCGAGCAGCAGCTGCCGCCGGTTGCGGGTCTGCCAGTGCACGCCGCCGCCGGAGCCGGTGCGTTCGTCGTAGCTGTCGAACCGGTCGAAGACCTCGGGCGCCTGCGGGGCCAGCACCCAGGCGTCCTCGTGGGCCAGGACGCCGACGGCGCCGAGGCTGGACAGCAGATGGGCCACGTTGTCGGTGCCGACCTGGCCGGAGCCGTGCAGGTAGATCACCAGCGGCCGCTTGCCGCGACCGCGCGGGCGCCGCAGCCGGTAGCTGAGCACATTGCCGGGTTGGCGGCCCTTCTCCTCGCCCGAGGTGAACTCGTCGACCCACGGCTGCAGCAGCGAGGACGCCGCCGTGGTGACGGTGAAGCTCGCCGGTGCCAGGAACCGGTCGTCGGCGCGGACGAGCCCGCCGGTGAGGGTGACCGTGAATGACAGGTCGGCGCCGTAGAAGTGCGGGGTGGTGGTGGCCTGCACCCGCGGCTTGGTCACGATCGAGCCGTCGGCGGCGTACTCGCGGAACAGCATCTCGTCGGTGTTGCCGCGCACCAGCGCGTACGGCTCGGGCAGGGCTTCCTCGGGCCGGCCAGTTCGATCGCCAGGTAGCGGCCCTGCTCGGCGTCGCCGAGGGTGGCGGACGCCCGGGTGACGACGCTGCGGACGGCCAGGGTGAGCGGCTCGGCACCCGGCAGCCGCCGGGTCACCTCGACCGAGCGGGTCAGGTCGGTGCAGGCGAGCAGGTCGGCGCCGGTGTCGATGAACAGGGTGTCGATGCGCTGGCCGACGGGCGTGACCCGCGCGCTCGCGAACGATCCTCGCCTGCGCGCCCCGGGGGCGGCCTCCTTCGCGTGCAGGGGCGCGGCTTGCGCCTCCAGCGGCGTCAGGACCGCCGGCAGCGTCGCTGCGGGGACGGCGGCCGCGCTCAGGCCGGCCAATTGGATCAGGCGACGTCGTTCCATGGGTGGCTCCTCGTTGAGTCGGTGATGACCGCACGCTAGCCGAAACCTGACGGAAATGCTACAAGTTAACTCCCCAATGATGAGCGGTTCGCGCACTTGGGTGGGGTGGGGTGGGGTGAACGCCGAGGACGCCGCACCTTTGCTGGTGCGGCGTCCTCGTGGCGGGGTGCCGTGATGGGGTGGGGTGGCGGGGTGCCTGTGTGGGGGTAGGTGAGTGCCCGGGCGCCGGATGCTGGCCTCAGGCGGCCAGCGTGGTGGTGCGCAGCTTCACCAGCGCCTGGCGCTCGATCTGGCGAACGCGCTCGGCCGTGATGCCCCACACGCTCGCGATATCGGCGAGCTTGGCCTGACGTCCGTCGACCAGGCCGTAGCGGCGGCGCACCACATCGGCGGAACGCTCATCGAGGCTGGACAGCAGCGCGTCGAGGCGGGCGCGGTCTTCGGCGTCCAGCACGACCTCGTCGGGGCCGGGAGCGGTGTCGCGGGCGAGCAGGTCGCCGAGCGCGGTGTCGCCGTCCTCCTCGACCGGGGCGTCCAGCGAGACGTGGTCGCGGGCCAGGCGGAGCAGTTCGATGACGCGCTCCTCCTCCAGGCCGAGCTCGTCGGCGACCTCGATCACCTCAGGCTCGCGGCCCAGCTTGCGCTCGAGGTTGCGCCGGGTGGCCGAGACCTGGTTGATCTGTTCGGCGACGTGCACCGGGAGCCGGACGATGCGGCCCTGCTGGGCGATGCCGCGGCTGATCGACTGACGGACCCACCAGGTGGCATAGGTGGAGAACTTGAAGCCCTTGGTGTAATCGAACTTCTCCACGGCGCGGATCAGGCCGGTGTTGCCTTCCTGCACCAGGTCGAGCAGCGGCATCTGCGAGCGGCCGTACTTGCGGGCCACCGACACCACCAGGCGCAGGTTCGCGGTCACGAACCGCTTCATCGCCGCCCGGCCCTGGTCGACGATGAGCGCGAGCTCCTCGTCGGTGGCCTTGACGCGCTTGCGTCCGCCGCGTTCGGCAGCGGTCACGGTGCCGTCGAGGATCGACTCGGCGTACAGGCCTGCTTCGATCTCACGAGCGAGCTTCACTTCTTCCTCGGCGGTGAGCAGAGGCGTCTTGGCGATGCCGTCGAGGTAGAGCCCCACGGCGTCCTTGCCATCGATGCCCTCGGAGGAGCGGGTACGGTGCGAGGTCGAGATCATGCGTCGTCCTTTCGGTCTGCGATCAGTACAACGCGTTTGACCGACATTTTGTTCGGGCATGGCCCCCATCAGGCCCTGAGGCCTACCCGGGGGGCGAAAATGAGACCGTAGTCGTACTCAAATGGCGCCCCCAGGGCGGATGCGCACCCCGAGACGACCCCGAATGTGCCGTCCGGACCGGGTCAGCCGAGCTGGTCGATAAGCCAGGCGAGCTCGAAGGCGCGCTCCTTCCACGCCTTGTACCGGCCCGAGACGCCACCGTGGCCGGCGACCATCTCGGTCTTCAGCAGGATCGGGCGGCGCTCGTCGTTGGTGGCGCGGTCGCGCAGGCGCGCGACCCACTTGGCCGGCTCGGTCACCTCGACGCGGGTGTCGTTGAGGCCGGTGGTGACCAGGATCGCCGGATACTCCACCGCGGCGACGTTCTCATAAGGCGAGTAGGACGTCATGCAGGCGTACACGTCGGGGTCCGTCACCGGATTGCCCCACTCCTCCCATTCCGACACGGTGAGCGGCAGATCGGGATTGAGGATCGTGGTGACCGGATCGACGAACGGAACGGCGGCATGCACCGCGCGGAACACCTCGGGAGCCAGGTTCATCGCGGCCCCCATCAGCAATCCGCCGGCCGAGCCGCCCTCGGCACCCAGCCGGTCGCGCGCGACGTAGCCCTCCTCGACGAGCAGGCGGGCACAGGCGATGAAGTCGGAGAACGTGTTCGGCTTCGACAACTCCTTCCCGGCTTCGTACCAGGGGCGTCCCAGTTCGCCTCCGCCGCGCACATGCGCGATGGCGAACACGAAACCGCGGTCGAGCAGCGACAGCCGGCTCATCGCGAAGTAGGGCATGATCGGGATCTCGTAGGAGCCGTAGCCGTACAGAAGCCCCGGCGCTGTGCCGTCGGTGGGAACGTCACGGCCGCGTACCACGGAGACCGGAATGCGGGTGCCGTCCTCGGAGGTCGCCCACCGTCGCTCGCTGACGTAGGCCGACGGATCGTAGGCCCCGCGGACGGGATGGTCGAGCACCGGCGTCCGCTTCAGCAGGCGGCGCTCACCGGTATCGAGCCGGTATTCCCACACTGACGGCGGGGAGACCAGCGACTCGTAGCCGAACCGGATCCGGTCGGTGTCGAAGTCGGGGGACTCTTCGGCGCCGACGTCGTAGAGCGCCTCGTCGAAGGTCAGTTCGACGCGTTCGCCGAGTTCGCCCGACGGCGTCCGGGGCAGGATCGCGATCCCCGACAGCGCGTTCGTGCGGTGCTCGACGACGACCGCGGACGCGTACACCGAGACGCCGGTGAGCCGGGTCTCGGGCCGCTCGGGAATCACCAGCTGCCACTCGTCGATGCCGGACGCCTCCAGCGGGGCCCGGCTGAGCGCGAACTGCGGCGCGCCGTCGTTGTGCAGGATCCACAAGGCGTCCGGGGCGACCTCGACGGCGTACTCCAGCCCCTGGCGGCGCGGCTGCACGCAGCGCAGCGGGCCGGTGGGGTTGTCGGCGCGCAGCAGATGGGTCTCGGTCGTCTTCTTCGAACCCAGGTCGAGCAGAACCCAGGCATGATCGCGGGAGGTGTCCACCGAGAGCCAGAACCGGTCGTCGGCCTCCTCGTAGAGCAGTGCGTCCGTCTCAGGTCCGCCGATGTGGTGCCGCCAGGCCTGATGTGGGCGCCAGGCGGCATCGACGCGGACGTAGACGATCCAGTCGTCGCCCGCCCACGCGCCCCCGGCGCCGACGCCCTCGATCGGCCCGTCGATCACCGCGCCCGAGGCGAGATCGACGACGAACAGGTCGTAGCGCTCGTCGCCGGAGGTGTCGGCGGAGTACGCCAGGCGTCCGCCGCCGGGGGAGACCTGCGCCCAGCCGAGCGAGAAGTAGTCGTGACCCTCGGCGAGCGCGTTGACATCCAAGACGATCTGCTCGTCGGCCGGCGGCTGGGTGACGTCGGGAATCTCGTCACGCGAGGTCGCCGGCAGCCGGCAGGAGCGCCCGTACTCGTGGCCCTCGGTGGTGCGGCCGTAGTACCAGTAATGGCTGCCGTCGGTGTGGCTGACATGGGTCGGCACCGACAGGTCGGTCTGCTGGGTGCGCGCCTTGAGGTCCTCGAAGAGGGCTTCGGTCAGCGGTGCCAGGTGTGCGGTGCGGGCGTCGGTCCACGCGTTCTCCGCCTCGAGGTAGGCGAGCAGTTCGGGATCGGACTTGTCGGCCATCCAGTGGTACGGGTCCTCGACGCGGTCGCCGTGCACCTCGCGGGTGAACGGACGGGTAGGGGCGTCGGGCGGAGTGAGCGGAGCATCAGGCACGGCGGCCAGCGTAGCCGCTCGTGGCCCAGGCCTTCGGGGTAGGGCATTTGGGTCCGGGCCTGCGGCGTGCCACAATGGCCATGCGCGAGCCATTGACAAGTCCCGTCATTCGCGCGCCCTGAACTGGCCCATCGACGAGAGGTCCCCTGTGGCTCAACGTTCCAGTGCTGCCAGCACATCCGCCGCTACCAAGACCGCGCCGCGCACCCGCGCGCGCAAGGCACCCGTGAAGGCCGCGCAGGTGGAGGAAGAGACTGTGGCGGTCGAGGCCGCCGCGCGCCCCAAGCGACCGCGGGCGGCGTCCGTGGCCGGCAAGGGTCCCGCCGCGAAGAAGGCTCCGGCCAAGGGCCGTGCGGCCAAGGCGGCGCCCAAGGACGGTGTCGGCGAGGACATCGAGTTGGCCGAGGAGGAACTCCTGGACGAGTCGGAGCTGGAGGACGATACGCCCACGGTTGCCGATGTTCTCAGCCCCGAGAACCTGCAGGAAGTGAAGTTCGAGCGCGACGGCAACGATGTCGTGCTGACCGTCGGCGGCAAGAAGCGCTCGCTCGACGACGTCGACGAGAACACCTTCGACCAGTCCGAGGCGGCCAAGGACGAGAAGGAGATCACCGAGGACGAGGGCTTCTCGTTGTCGGACGCCGACGACGCCGACGAGCCCGAGCAGCAGGTGATGGCCGCCGGCGCCACCGCCGACCCGGTCAAGGACTACCTCAAGCAGATCGGCAAGGTCGCGCTGCTGAACGCCGAGCAGGAGGTCACCCTCGCCAAGCGCATCGAGGCCGGCCTGTTCGCCGACGAGTCGCTCACCGAAGGACGCGTCAAGGACAAGGACTTCATCGATTATGAGTGGATCGCCGAGGACGGGCGCCGCGCCAAGAACCACCTGCTCGAGGCCAACCTCCGCCTGGTGGTGTCACTGGCCAAGCGCTACACCGGCCGCGGCATGCTCTTCCTCGACCTGATCCAGGAAGGCAACCTGGGCCTGATCCGCGCGGTGGAGAAGTTCGACTACACCAAGGGCTACAAGTTCTCCACCTACGCGACCTGGTGGATCAAGCAGGCGATCACCCGCGCCATGGCCGACCAGGCCCGCACCATCCGCATCCCGGTGCACATGGTCGAGGTGATCAACAAGCTCGCCCGTGTCCAGCGGCAGATGCTGCAGGATCTGGGCCGCGAACCCACCCCGGAAGAACTGGCCAAGGAACTCGACATGACGCCTGAGAAGGTCGTCGAGGTGCAGAAGTACGGCCGCGAGCCGATCTCGCTGCACACCCCGCTGGGCGAGGACGGCGACTCCGAGTTCGGCGACCTGATCGAGGACTCCGAGGCGGTCGTTCCCGCCGAGGCGGTCAACTTCACCCTGCTGCAGGAGCAGCTGCACGACGTCCTCGACACGCTCTCGGAGCGTGAGGCGGGCGTGGTGAGCATGCGCTTCGGCCTGACCGACGGCCAGCCGAAGACCCTCGATGAGATCGGCAAGGTCTACGGCGTCACCCGCGAGCGGATCCGCCAGATCGAGTCCAAGACGATGAGCAAGCTGCGGCACCCGTCGCGCTCCCAGGTCCTGCGCGACTACCTGGACTGAGGCTCTCAGTACCCCGGACCCCGTCGGCTCGCCGGCGGGGTTCCGTGCGTGTGGGGGCGGGTTTCTTCGGCGGGCAGGGCGCCGCCGTGCCGGTGCGCCGTGCCTGTGAACGTCTGGATTACGAACATTTTCGATCATTCTTGATGACTGTTCGCGTTTGAATGGATACGATCACGCTCGTGCAGGAACCCTCGATCATTCGCCCCGGCAACCGGGTGGGCGGCGCGATCGTGTTCGCGGCGTCCCTAGTTGCGGTCCTCTTCTTCGTCCCCGCGCTGCTGTGGCCCACCGTGTTTGCCGCGGGCGTCGCGCTGATCATGGTCGCCTTGCGCGGCGAGGCCATCCCCCGCCGCCGGCGGCGGACCTTCGTCGGCGTCGGCGCCCTGCTGTCCGCCGTCGCGCTGGTACCGTTCCTCGACCTTGCCCTCAGCGGCGGCGTGCTCGCCTGACGACCGAGCTGCGCTGTAGCCATCCGATCAGGTCGCGGGCAGGTCGTCCCACGTGATGCGCGGCATGAGACGGACGCTACCCGGTTCTTCGACGAAGCCGCCCGGGGTAAGCACCGTCGCCCGGTTAGGAAACAGGGCGACGGTACGTACCCCGGACGGCGCGTCGGGCGACGGTGCGTAAGCCGGGCGGATGTGCGTAGCCCGGGCGGCGAGGCCGCGTCAACCGGGCGACGCCCCTCCGGATCAGCTGTTGGCGGCGATCCAGGCGGCGCCGACGATGCCGGCCTGGTTGCGGAGCTCGGCGGCGACGATCGGCGTCCGCAGGGTCAGCTTGGGCAGGAACTTGTCCGCCTTCTTGCTGATACCGCCGCCGACCACGATCAGGTCGGGCACCAGCAGCGCCTCGAGGGTCTCGTAGTAGCGCTGCAGGCGCGGGATGTACTCGCTCAGCGAGAGCCCGTCGCGCGTCTTCGCGCTGGCGGCGGCCTGGCTTTCGGCGTCGTGGCCATCGATCTCGATGTGGCCGAGTTCGGAGTTCGGGATGAGCACGCCGTTGTGGACCAGCGCGGTGCCGATGCCGGTGCCCAGCGTGGTGATGATCACCAGGCCGTCGACGTCCTTGGCGGCGCCGTACTTGACCTCGGCCAGGCCGGCGGCGTCCGCGTCGTTGACGAGCGCGACCGGGCGCCCGACGTGTTCGGTGAGGATCTGCTGTGCGGGAGCGTTGATCCACGACTTGTCGACGTTGGCGGCGGACAGGGTGACGCCGTGCTGGACGATGGCGGGGAAGGTGACGCCGATCGGGCCGTCGCCGAGTTCGGCGGCGAAGTGTTCCACGATCTGCGCGACGACGCCCGCGACGTTGACGGGGGTCGACTCCTCGGGAGTGGGGATCCGGAAGCGTTCACCGACGAATTCACCGGACTGGAGGTCGACGATGGCCCCCTTGATCCCGCTGCCTCCGATGTCGATTCCCAAGACATGCTGTTGGTTCATAGCCGCATGCTAGCCAGGTCCGCAGCCTCGCGCGCGGACTTTATGCGCGTCGTGGACAAACTCGTCCATGGCCGGAGCCGGACGTGCGCGTGGGCGTCCCCGAATCGACGAGGACGCCCACGTGCAGCGGCTGACCGAGGTGCGATCAGCCCCAGCTGAAGGTCTCCGCACCGTCGGGATCGGTGGCGCGGATCTGGAAGGTCGCCGCCGCGAGATCGGCGGTGAGGACGGCGGTGTGGCCCGCCCGGGTCCAGGTCAGTTTGAGCTGGTGGGCGGGGGTGTCGCCGATCGTGCAGGAGGCGTCGAAACCGAACGCCGGGCAGCTGTTGCGGAATCGGAGCAGCTCCAGCTGGCCGGTCACCAGCGGGCTGGCCAGGCCTTCGGCGATCTGCTCGGCACTCAGGTTGGTGCGGTTGATCTCCTTGTGCCCGCCCGCCCCGGCGCGCTCGACGGCGGCATGATCGTTGCGTCCGCCGAACAGGTCGAGGTACCAGACCTGCGGCTTGCCCGGGGTGAACAGCTGGATGGCGCGGGCGAGCATCATCTTGCCCTCGTCCTCGCCGAGCGCGCTGAAGTAGGTCGCGTTCACCTGGTAGTAGACGTTCTTGGCGCCGTGCAGATCCTTCACGTAGCCGCCGCGGGCCACGATGGTGTCGATCAGGGTCTGGATCCGGTCGTCGTCCAGCAGGCCCTGCAGGTCGAGCACCGGGATGCCGTCATGGCAGCCGAGCATGGTGACGGTGTTGATCTCGCGCTCGATCACCTCGCGGATCCACCGGGTCAGCACGGTGGCGTCCTGGTGATCGAAGGCGTCCAGCACCAGGCCGGGCAGGAAGAAGTCGTAGGTGAGGAACCCCTTGTCGGCGATGGTCTGGTGGATCCCCTCGGCGTAGCGGGAGTGGATCTCGGGCAGCAGTTGGACGCCGCGGGCGTCGGCGAGCTGCTTGACCTGGCCGAGCAGATCCCAGGTGCCGGGATCGTTGAGGAAGTTCTTCTCACCGGGCGCCTTGGGGGCGTAGGCGAAGGCGTCCAGGCGGACGATGCGGGCGCCGTAGCCGGCCAGGCGGTCGAGGGTGTCGGCGTAGAAGTCCCACACCAGCGGCGAGGCGATGTTGAGGTCCATCTGCCCCAGATAGCGGCGGCGGGATTCGAGCAACTCGACGACCGCGTCGCGGGCGGACTCAAAGCCGGTGAAGTCGGCCTCGGCCGGACGCCCGCCCGCGGCCAGGGTGTCGGCGAGGCGTCCGGCCAGCACCGCGGCGCTGCCGTACTGCAGGCCGGCGGCCTCCATCAGGTCCTGGGGATCGGGGGCGGTGTAGCGCACCTCCTGGTAGAAGGTGTTCCAGTACGGCTTCTCGGTGCCATCGGGCATCCGCACCATCAGGATCGGCAGGCCGGGCTTGCGGAAGAACATGTGCTCGATGAGCTCGGGACGCGGCTCGATCCAGCCGCCCTCGGTGAGCTCGCCGTGGCCGGCCCAGAACTTGTTCCAGTCGATGAAGAAGTCGGCGTACTTCGACCGCTCGCCGTGGGCGAGGATGTCCTGGAACTGCGGCGACAGCACCGAGGCGTGATTCAGGATGAAGTCGAACTTCAGGTCGACCCCGGCATCGGCGAGGGCGGGCAGGTCGGCGGCGTCCACCAACTGCTCGTTGAGGTCGTAGGAGATCACCGAGAAGCCACGGTCGAGATCGGTGTCGAACACGCTCGGCAACAGGTAGGCGGACTCGAACGCGCCCGTCACGGCCGGGTCGGTGAGCAGACCGACGGTGCCGGACAGGCGTCCGCCCAGGCTGTCGGGGTACACGTTCAGCATCGGGCCGCTGCCGGGCAGATGCCGGCCCATCGTGCGCAGGTAGGTGTCGTAGTCGAGCAGTTCGCCGTTCTTGGCGACGATGATCTTCGCGCGGTGCGCCTGCGAGTGCAGCAGGTTCTGCTCAAGTTCGAGCACCATCGTGGTGAACGGGCTGTCGGTGCCGCCGTCGCGATTGCGGGCACGCCGGTGCGCCAGGGTTTCGGCGGGGGTGCTGTTCAGCAGGATCGGGATGTCGACGCCGCGCAGGTGGTCGTTGTTGCCGTGGGTCCACTCGACGACCAGGACGCGGACCGCGCTCACGTCGACGGCGTCGTACCAGAGCTGGTCGGGGGTGCGGCCCATCCGCTTCAAGGTGAGCGTGCCGGCGCCCTCGTGGAAGGCGGCCAGGATCGCGTTCACCTCATCGAAGTCGATCTCGTTCGGCGTGCCCAGATAGGTCTGCAGGCCGCGGCGTCCGGCCTGCTGGTAGGTGGCCAGCCACGGATGGGCGGCGCGCTGGGCCGGGTCGGCGTCCTGATCGGCCTGCTGCAGCGCCGACAAGGTGGCGCGGACGCCGTCGTCGTAGCCGCCTTCGGCGACCAGGCCCTGGATGCCGGACACCCGGAAGGTGCGCAGCCGTTCGGCGTCGTTCGCGCTCGGGACCCGGCGCGGATAGTTGTCACCCGACATGACATAGGCGCCCACCCCGGACGCGGTGAGCGCATGCGCGAGCAGCGAGCCGGTCTCGGACTTGCCGACACCCGATCCGCCGTGCACCGAGATCACCGCGCGGCCGCCCCCGGCGAGCAGCGGCTCCAACTGGCGCTGCAGTTCGGGCCAGATGATCGAGGCCTTGTCGAGGTGCTGGTCGGTGATGTGGACCTTGTCGCCCGGCATGTCGCCGGAGACGACCGAGTCGATGTCCACCGATCGGAAAAAGTCGCCCATGAGCCTTCTCTCCTGCTGATTTTCGTCCGGGGACAATCCTCACATACGGCGTCCGGGCGGTGCGGGGAAAGTCCCGAGGAGCAGACGAAAGCGGCGGCACCCCGTCAACCGGGGGCCGCCGCTGAGGTCTGGTGGGTGGGTGAGCCGTCAGGCCAGGCGGGTGGTCTCGTCCTGGATCTTCAACGCGACCTGCTTGAGCTTGTCCGAATGTGCGCGCGCGTGGTGGGCGCAGAACAGAAGCTCGCCGCCGCCGGGCATGGTGGCCCTCACGTAGGCCTGGGCTCCGCAGCGGTCGCAGCGGTCCGAGGCGTTGAGGGCCTCCATCACAGTTGTGCTCATGGCCGTTCCTTTCTCGGTGCTCGGCTAGGCATAGATCCCAACGGCGGGAGTCGTCGCTTTGTTCCCGTTGCCTTGACCGTACCCGACGCGTGGGGTGGTTCGTGGGAACCCCACGTTCCGAGATCGTTAATGTCGGCGGCCGCCGGTAGTCTGCTTCGGTGACCACGACCCAGAAGCCCACGACCGACAGCCGCGGCTACGAGGCGCGGCATCTGCTCGTCCTCGAAGGGCTGGAGGCCGTCCGCAAACGCCCCGCCATGTACATCGGCTCGACCGATACCCGCGGCCTGATGCACTGCCTGTGGGAGATTCTCGACAATGCCGTCGACGAGGCGCTCGCCGGCTACGGGCATTCGATCGCCGTGGTGCTGCACCGCGACGGCTCGGTCGAGGTCAGCGACGTGGGCCGCGGCATGCCGGTCGACATCGAGCCGCGCACCGGCCTGACCGGCGTCGAGGTGATCTTCACCAAGCTGCACGCGGGCGGAAAATTCGGCGGCGGATCGTATGCGGCCACCGGTGGCCTGCACGGTGTCGGCGCGTCGGTGGTGAACGCGCTCAGTTCGCGGCTGGACGTCGAGGTCGACCGCAACGGCGCCACCTGGGCGATGTCGTTCCGCCGCGGGGTGCCCGGGGTGTTCGACGGGCCCGGGCCGGAGGCGTCCTTCACGCCCGACAACACGCTGCGCAAGGTCGGCCGTGTCGCCCGCGGTACCACCGGCACCCGGGTGCGGTACTGGCCCGACCGGCAGATCTTCCTCAAGGACGCCAAGTTGTCCGGCACTCAGCTGGCCGCGCGGGCCCGGCAGACCTCGTTCCTGGTGCCCGGTTTGGAGATCACCGTCGACGACCGCCGGATTGCCGGCGACGAACATGTCGACACGCACCTGCACGAGGGCGGCATCTCCGAGTTCGCCGAGTTCCTGTCCGAGGGCGCGCCGGTCACCGAGGTGCTGCGGCTGCAGGGCTCGGACCGGTTCACCGAGACGGTGCCGGTGCTGGACGCCGCGGGCGCGATGACGCCCACCGACGTCGAGCGCGACCTGGAGGTCGACATCGCGCTGCGGTGGAGTTCCGGCTACGACTCCAAGGTGGCATCGTTCGTCAATATCATCGCCACCCCCAAGGGCGGCACGCACGTGCAGGGCTTCGAGCGCGGGTTGGTGCGCGCGTTCGCGAAGGCGCTGGACGGCAGCCGCCTGCTCAAGGCGGGCGAAGAGGTGACCAAGGACGACATCCTGGAAGGGCTGACCGCGGTGGTCACCGTCCGGCTCGCCGAACCGCAGTTCGAGGGCCAGACAAAAGAGGTGCTCGGCACCCCGCCGGTGACCCGGCTGGTCACCCGCATCGTCGAAGCCGAGCTGGGGGAGTTCCTCACCTCCACGAAGGCGGCCGTCCGCCCGGTGGCGCGCGCGGTGCTGGAGAAGGCGGTGGCGGCCTCGCGCACCCGCGTCGCGGCCCGCGTCCACAAGGAGAATCAGCGCCGCAAGAATGCGCTCGAATCGAGTTCGCTGCCGGCCAAGCTGGCCGACTGCCGGTCCAACGACAACGACCGCACCGAGTTGTTCATCGTCGAGGGTGACTCGGCGATGGGCACCGCCAAGCTGGCGCGCAATTCGGAATTCCAGGCGTTGCTGCCGATCCGCGGCAAGATCCTCAACGTGCAGAAGGCCTCCACCGCCGACATGCTCAAGAACGCCGAGTGCGCCGCGATCCTGCAGGTGGTCGGCGCCGGTTCGGGCCGCACCTGCGACCCGGAGCAGTCCCGCTACGGCAAGATCATCTTCATGGCGGACGCCGACTCCGACGGCGCCCACATCCGCACCCTGCTCGCGACGCTGTTCTTCACCTACATGCGCCCGATGATCAAGGCCGGCCGGGTCTACACCGCTGTGCCGCCGCTGCACCGCTTCGAGCTGACCAAACCGCGCCGTGGCCAGGAGAAATACATCTACACCTATTCGGAGGCCGAATATCAGCGCAAGCTCGCCGAGCTGACCAAGAAGGGCGTCTCGTTCAAAGAACCCCAGCGCTACAAGGGCCTGGGCGAGATGGACGCCGATCAGCTCAAGGAGACCACGATGGACCCCCGGCACCGCCAGCTGCGCCGGATCACCGTCGAGGACGGCGAGGCCCTGGAGCAGGCGATGGCCACCTTCGAGAAGCTGATGGGCAACGACGTCGCCCCCCGCAAGGAGTTCATCATCGCCGGCGCCTACGCGCTGGACGCCGGACGTATCGACGCCTGAGTGGCATGCACCATCGCTCAGTGCAGCATTGTGGCGGCTAGACCCCTCGTCCGGCAAGTCGCGCACCCTGGCGGGCGACCTCAGCGACATCCAGGCTCAGCGCCAGTGTTGCCTCGTCGACGGCATCGAGCGGGAACCAGCGCGCCTCCAAGGCATCGTCGGCGGCGTGAGGTTCACCGGATTCCCATGCGCATCGCACGGCGATCAGGACGAAATGGTGCCGAAGGCGTCCGGTCTCGTCGTGATCGAAGGCGTCCACGGCCGTGAACACCTCACAGGCCCGGCCATGGACACCCGTCTCTTCGGCCAATTCTCGGACGGCTGCCTGTTCGATGGTTTCGCCGCGCTCGATCTTTCCTCCGGGGAAACCCCAGCGGCCGACGTCAGGAGGATTGGCTCGCCGCACGAGAAGCAGGTGGTCGTCACGGATGACGACCGCGATCGTGGCCACGACCGGACGCCTCAGCGGATCGTGCACCGAGGCGTCGGGTGCAGGAATGGCCTGCATCAGTGGGTCGTGACGACCGGATCGGGCAGGTAGACCTGCCCGCCCGAGGCCAGGAACTCGCGGCTCTTCTCCTGCATTCCCGCGATCGCGGCTTGTGCCTCGGCGCTGCCGTAGGTGTCGCGGATGTCTTGGGAGATGCGCATCGAACAGAATTTGGGCCCGCACATGGAGCAGAAGTGCGCCGTTTTCGCCGGCTCGGCGGGGAGGGTCTCGTCATGGAAATCCTGCGCGGTGACCGGGTCGAGACCGAGAGCGAACTGATCGTGCCAACGGAACTCGAAACGGGCCTTCGAGAGTGCATCGTCGCGGGCCGTCGCACCGGGATGGCCCTTGGCAATGTCGGCGGCGTGGGCAGCGATCTTGTAGGTGATCACCCCGGTTTTGACGTCGTCGCGGTTCGGCAAGCCCAAATGCTCCTTGGGTGTGACGTAGCAGAGCATCGCGGTGCCGTAGCGTGCGATCTCGGTGGCGCCAATCGCAGAGGTGATGTGGTCGTAGCCTGGGGCGATGTCGGTGACCAACGGTCCGAGGGTGTAGAACGGCGCACCGTCGCAGAGTTCCTGCTGGCGTTCGACGTTCTCCCGCACTTTGTGCAACGGGATGTGGCCGGGCCCCTCGACCATCACCTGCACGTCGTGCGCCCACGCGCGGCGGGTCAGTTCGGCCAGCGTGTCGAGTTCGGCGTACTGGGCCGCGTCGTTGGCGTCCGCGATGGAACCCGGGCGCAGGCCATCGCCGAGAGAGAATGCCACATCGTAGGTGGCGAAGATCTCGCACAACTCGTCGAAGTGGGTGTAGAGGAAATTCTCCTGGTGATGGGCGAGGCACCATCCGGCCATGATCGACCCGCCGCGCGACACGATCCCAGTAACGCGATTCGCCGTCAGCGGCACATAACGCAGCAGAACTCCCGCGTGGACGGTCATGTAGTCCACACCTTGCTCACATTGCTCGATCACGGTGTCGCGGTAGATCTCCCAGGTCAGCGCGTTCGCGTCCCCGTCGACCTTTTCCAGCGCTTGATAGATCGGCACCGTGCCGATCGGGATGGGGGAATTGCGGATGATCCACTCGCGGGTGGTGTGAATGTCGTTGCCGGTCGACAGATCCATCAGCGTATCCGCGCCCCACTTGGCGGCCCACTCCAGCTTGGCGACCTCTTCGCTGATCGAACTCGTTACCGCGGAGTTGCCGATGTTGGCATTGACCTTCACCAAGAATGCTCGACCGATGATCATCGGTTCCGATTCGGGGTGGTTCACGTTCGAGGGGATGATCGCCCGGCCGGACGCGACCTCGGTGCGCACCAACTAAACGTCACACTGCTCCCGGAGCGCGACGAACCGCATCTCGGGGTGATGATGCCCTGCCTGGCGTAATGCATCTGCGTGGCCGTCCGTCCGGGCTTCGCCCGGCGGGAGGCCGGCTTGCGGCCCTGCCACTGCTGAGAGGGTGCCTCGCGGCGGACTGCGCTCCGCCCGTCGTCCTCAAGCCGCCGGCCCCTGGCCTGGTAGGTCTCGGTGTCGCCGCGGGCCTCGACCCAGGCCGCCCGCCATGGCTCCAGCCCTTCCTCCGGCACGCTGCCGGGGCCCATCGTCCGGTATGCCCGGAAGGGCGCGTTGGGGCGTCCGTCGGGCGAATCCTGCAGATGAATCTCGGTGACCGGGACGCTGATGTCGTGCTCAGGATCCCGGATCCATCCGAGACGGTGCGACGAATGCTGCTCGGCGGCATCACGGTAGGCGGACGTGTGGGTATGCGTAGACAAGAGTGTCTCCTCACTTCCTACGCCGGTATCAACCGGATCAGGTTCAACGGTCTCGAACTGTGCCAGCTCGATCTCAGCCCCTCTGAGGGGCACCCGTGTGGACACCTCATCTCTATCACTCATCGTCGTGTGGAGCCAAACTGGCGCCTACGCGCTGGACGCCGGACGTATCGACGCCTAACGCCAGCTGCCCTGCCAGTCGTAGAGCGGTGCGGTCGTCTGGTATTCGCGGAGGTCCGCGATCACGCCGTCGGTGACGGTGGCGATGGTGGCGCCGTCGAAGGCTGAGCGTGCACCGTTCCAGGTGCATTCAAACGTCCATGGGGCGGCCTCGCGGTCGCCGGCGACGAGGTGGTCGGTGATCTGCCAGCGGTGGATGATGCCACCCGCCGCGAACCAGGCGTCCGCCCATTCCCGCACCCGCGCTCGTCCACGGTAGATGGGGCCGTAGCACTCGGTGATCACGCAGTTCTCGGCGACGGCGGCGGCGATGCGTTCGATGTCATGGGCGACCCATGCGTCGATGTAGTCGGTGAGCGCGGACATTCTTCAATTCTCCCTGAATGACACGCCGCATTGACGCGGTCTCGGGACATATGTGCGACGTGGCGGGTGAATGTGCATAACCCGGGCGAACGTGACGATACCGGGCGGCTTTGCACCGCCAACCCTGCTCGAGACACCCGGAGCCATCGGGGTCGGGGCCATGCATGACAGAAGTCATCAGTAGGTCGTGACAACGCCCTCTCGGCACGGACGCCGGGCTCGGCGAGGCTGGAGCCATGACCGAGAACCTCGCCATCCAGCTGACCGGACTCACCAAGCGCTACGGTCCGGTCACGGCCGTGGACGCCCTCGATCTCGACGTGCCCGCCGGGCAGGTGCTCGCGCTGCTCGGCCCCAACGGGGCGGGTAAGTCGACCGCGACCGAGATGATCCTCGGGTTGACCAAACCGGACGCCGGCGGCGTCCGCGTCTTCGGGGCGAGCCCCGTCGACGCGATGCGCACCGGCGAGGTGGGCGCCATGCTGCAGAACGGCACCCTGCTGTGGGACGTCACCGTCGCGCGGGTGCTGACGATGATGCACGGGCTGCATGCCCATCCGCTTCCGCTGGCCGACGTCATCGAGCGCGCCCAGTTGGGTGAGGTGCTGCGCAGCAGCACCAACAAACTGTCCGGCGGCCAGGCGCAACGGGTCCGGTTTGCGCTGGCGATCATGGGTGATCCGCGGCTGCTGATCCTCGACGAGCCGACCGTCGGGATGGACGTCGACAACCGGCGCCGGTTCTGGGCGTCCATGGCTGATCTCGCCGGCGGCGGCCGGACCATCGTGTTCGCCACCCACTACCTCGCCGAGGCCGATGAGTTCGCCGACCGGATCGTGGTGCTCGACGACGGCCGGGTGGTCGCCGACGGCACCGGCGCGGCGATCAAGGCGACCGTGGGCGGGCGCACGATCAGCTTCCGCGGTCCCGACCGCTCCTGGCTCGGCCTGCCGGGCGTGATCGAACAAGTGCGCGACGGCGTCCGGGTCACCCTGCGCTGTGCCGACGCCGACGCGACCCTGCGCGCCCTGTTCACCGGCCCGGACGCCGCCGCCATCGCCGACGTCGAGGTCACCTCGCCGCGGCTCGAGGACGCCTTCCTCAGCCTGGTCGCCTGAACATACCGAGGGCGTCCGCGGTCACCGAGGACGCCGCCAGACCTGGTCCGCTGAGAGCGCCGACCGAGGTTCGCCCCCCGCCCATCACCCGAGAAGGGACCGATCATGACTACCACCACCGCCGCACCCGCGGCGTCGGTTCGCACCACGACCACCCACGCCGGGCGCTTCGTGCACTACACGGTGCAGAGCGTGCTGACCGTGCTGCGGGACTGGTCCTTCCTGGCGTTCATCGTCGCCATGCCGACCACGATGTACCTGTTCTTCGCGGCCATCTACGGCGATCTGACCACCGAGGGCGGCCCGAGTGTCGCCGCGGCGATGATGGTCACCATGGCCACCTACGGCGGTCTCGGCGCCGCGATGAGCGCGGGGGCGCAGATCCAGTCGGAGCGGTCCTCGGGCTGGTTCCGGCAGTTGATGCTCACCGCACTGACGCCCACCCAGTTCATCGGTGCGAAGATCCTCACCGCGGTCGTGGTGGTGCTGCCTGGGATCGGTGTCGTGTTCGGCGCCGGGGCGGTGCGCGGCGTCCGGATGGAACCGGCGGTCTGGCTCGGCTCGTTCACGCTGCTGGTCGCCAGTCTGCTGCCGATGGTGATGCTCGGGTTGGTGCTCGGGCTGTGGTTCAAGCCGCAGACGGCCGGGGCGGCTACCACGCTGGCGATGCTGGCGCTGTCGATGATCGGTGGGCTGTGGTTCCCGCTCGACATGATGCCGGCCTGGATGCAGCCGATCGGCCGCGCCATGCCGTCGTATTGGGCCAGCCAGATCGGGACCTGGCCGCTGGTCAGCCACCAGCCGTTCCCGTGGGAGGGCGTGGGCGTCATCGCCGCCTGGACCGTTGCGCTGGTCGTGATCGGGGCGCTGGGCTACCGTCGAGCCATCCGTACGTCGCGTCGCTGAGGACGGCGTCCGGACGACCATCAGAACCGACCGACCATGCCGACCAAGGGACAGTCCGTGACCGTCACCGATCCGCTCGCCGCACCCGGGTTCCTCCCGGAGGCGGCGGGCCTGCCCTGGTGGCGTCGCGCGCTCGCCCAGGGCGGGGGATACCTGGCGCCGAGCACGCTGTTCGCCGGCATTCCGCTGCTGTTCGCCGGCGGTCTGCCGCCGTGGCAGCTGGCGCTGCTCGCGGCGTCCTGCCTGGCCGTGGCGGTGATCTTCCTGGGCACCTGCCTGGTGATGCACTGGTCGGAGGCGGCGCGCTGGTGCTGGCTGCTCGCGCTGATGCTGGCGATCATCGCGACCGGGGTGGCCGGCGGAGAGATCGCCCGCCCGCTCTACTTCGCGCCCTACATCGCGACGGCCGCCTCGGTGCTGCTGGCCTGGTCGCAGGCGCGCATCGTGATCATCGTGGTCAGCGTCGCCATCGCGGGACTGGCCGTCTTCGAAGGCGACCTGCTGGGCGTGGTGATGGCCCTGGTGGCGCTGACGGTCGGCCTCACCATCGGGCTCAGCTTGGAGTCCGACCGCGCGAAGCGGGCGCTGCGGCTGGCCGAGGAGCGCACCGCCGTCCTGGCCGTGGCCGCCGAACGGGAGCGGATCGGGCGCGACCTGCACGACATCCTGGGTCACTCGCTCACCTCGATCGCCGTCAAAGCCGACCTGGCCGCCCGCCTGATCGGCCGCAACGACGAGGCCGCCCGAGCCGAGGTGTCGGCGCTGGCCGACATCACCCGCCGCGCGCTGGCGGACGTTCGGGCCACCGCTGCCGGCATGCGGACGGTCCGTCTGACCAGCGAGATCGCCGCGGCCCGTTCGGTGCTGGAGGCGGCCGGTCTGGAGGCACGGACCCCGAGCGCGGTCCCGGCGCTCGACGACGACCGCTCCGAACTGTTCGGTTACGCGGTCCGCGAGGCGGTCACCAACGTGGTCCGGCACGCGGGCGCCCACCTGTGCGTGATCGTCTGCGACGAGGCGCGGGTGAGCATCGCCGACGACGGTGTGGGGTTCCGGTCGGACGCCGCGGGCTCGGGCCTGACCGGGTTGCGTGAACGCGTCGAGGCCGCCGGCGGACGCCTGAGCGTGGAGTCGTCCGGCTCCGGGTCGGTGCTGACGGTGGAGATGGAGGCGCCGTCATGATGGGCCAACGGGGTGTCGGCAGCGAGATGGTGACGGTGGCGATGGAGGGGGAGTCATGACCCGCGTGGTGCTGGCCGATGACCAGACGATGATCCG
Source organism: Propioniciclava sp. (assembly GCF_047602245.1). Classification (GTDB taxonomy): domain Bacteria; phylum Actinomycetota; class Actinomycetes; order Propionibacteriales; family Propionibacteriaceae; genus Propioniciclava. Next base: position 194,553 of record NZ_JASGHT010000001.1, on the reverse strand, counting down.
CACCGCACTGGCGACGATGCTTGGGCTGGAGCCTGACCTGACCGTGGTCGGACAAGCCGGAACGTGCGCCGAGACGGTGCGGATGGTCGCGTCCACCCAACCCGATGTGGTCTTGCTCGACGTGCAGATGCCCGACGGAGGCATGGACGCCGAGGACGGCATCGCCGCCCTTCCCGCGCTGCTGGAGGCGGCCCCCGAGGCTCGGGTGATCATCGTGACCACCTTCGGACGCCCCGGCTACCTGCGCCGGGCGTTGGAGGCCGGTGCGGTCGGGTTCATGGTCAAGGACGCCCCCGCCGACCGGCTGATCGAGGCCATCCGGCGGGCGGCGTCCGGGTTGCGGGTGGTCGATCCCGAGTTAGCGGCGGCATCGCTGTCGATCGGTGCCTCGCCCTTGGCTGAGAAAGAGGCCCTCGTGCTGGCGGCGTCCGCCGGGGGAGCCTCGACGAAGGCGATCGCCGAGTCGGTGTTCCTGTCCGAAGGCACCGTCCGCAACTACCTGAGTTCGGCCATCGGCAAGCTCGGCGCGCACAACCGTGCCGAAGCCCTCCGCCGGGCCACCGAGAACGGCTGGCTGTGAGGATGGGAACGAAGAGGCACTGACCCGACGGCGGACGAAGACGTCCTCAGGGGGCGCGGCTCGTCGTCCCGCGCCGAACCGGGGTAAAACGTACTGCTCAAAACTGGCCGAACCCTGAAAACGTCAGTCCCACTGATGTTTTTCCGAGCCCACGCCTGTTGGGCAGTACGTTTTTACCTCGTCGCGCCGGCAACCGGGTTCCTGACCGCTCAGAACAGAGCGCCGTCCCCGGAATCGGCGTCATCGTCAGCAGGCGCCGCCGGATCGTCCGGTTGAGAGGTGGCGCCGTGACGGCGGGTCCCGATCCCGGCCAGCGGCTGGGTGAGCGGGGTGCCGGAGCCGTCGCGGCGTCCGTCATGCGTGCTGCGGAACTCGATCGGCGCGCCACTGGCGGCCGCACCGACCGCGGGGGATGGCCCGGCCCACGCGGTGAGCAGCGTCGTTTCGCCCTTGAGGAACCGGTGGCAGCGCACACCTCCGGTGGCGCGGCCCTTGCCCGGGTACTCGCTGAACGGGGTCACCTTGATCAGCCCTGCCTCGGTGCCCGGCAGCCCGGATCCGCTCCCGGACACGGTGACCACGGTCGCGTCACCCTCAGGCACGAATCCGAAGAACACCGCGGACGCCTTCGGCGCCAGTTTGATGCCCGCGATGCCGCCGCCCGCGCGCCCTTGCGGACGCACCGAGGACACCGGGAAGTGCAGCAATTGCGCATCAGTAGAGATGAAGCACAACTCGCCCGACTCATCGCTCAACTCGACCGCGCCCACGACTTCATCGCCGGGCTCCAACCGGATGATCTCCCAGGAGTCCTTGTTGGCGAGCATCTCGGGGTTGGTACGCTTCACCACGCCGGAGCGGGTGCCGAGCGCCCAGCCGTGCGTCCGTTCGCCGAGCGTGGTCAGCGCGAGGATGCGTTCGCCGCGCTCCAGATCGATCAGCTCCGATGCCGGCGATCCGCCCTGCAAGGTGGGGGCGCCCGCGGTGAGGGCGATGCTGGGCAGGTCGATCGCCTGCGCACGGATCACCCGGCCCGCCGACGTCAATACCCCGTACTCAGAGCGTGCGGACGTCCGCACCGCCGACACCACCACGTCATGCGCGGACCGCGGCCCGGAGGCGGGCAGGGCCTCGGGGGTGTCCGCCCGCGCCAGCAGCCCGGTTGAGCTGAGCATCACCCAGCACGGATCGTCAGCGATCTCCAGCGGTGCTTTCGCAGCAGCCACCGCAGCGCCGCCACCGGCCAGCAGAATGGTGCGCCGCGGCGTGCCGTGGGCGGCCGCCGCCTGGTCGAGTTCGCGGGCGACCAGGTCGCGCAGCTGGTCGTCGTTGTCGATGATCTGGCTCAGATCCGACAGGCGCTGCTCGAGTTCGTCGCGTTCGGTCTCCAAATCGATCCGGCTGAACTTGGTCAACCGGCGCAACTGCAGGTCGAGGATGTGGTTGGCCTGGATCTCGTCCAGGTCGAACGCCTCCATCAGCTTCGTCCGCGCCGAGGAGGCATCGTCCGATCCGCGAATGATCGCGATGACGTCGTCGATGTCGAGGATCGCCAGCAGCAGGCCGCGCACCAGATGCAGCCGGTCGGCGGCCTTCGCGTACTGGAACCGGGTGCGGCGCAGCGTCACATCGAGACGATGATCCGCGTAGACGACCAGCGCGTCGCGCAGCGACAGGGTCTGGGGCTGGCCTTCGACCAGAGCGACCATATTGATGCCGAAGCTGTCCTCAAGCTTGGTGGCCTTGTACAGCTGCTCCAGCAGCACCTCGGGGTTGATCCCGTTCTTGACCTCGATCACCAGGCGCAGGCCGTTGGTGAGGTCGGTGAGATCCTTCATGTCGGCGATGCCGGTGATCTTCTTGTTGCGCACCAGCGCCGCGACCTGGTCCATGATCCGCTCAGGGCCGATCATGTAGGGCAGTTCGGTGATCACGATGCCCTTGCGGCGCGGGCTGGTCTGCTCGATCCGGGCGGTGGCGCGGATCTTGAACGTGCCGCGGCCGCGCGCGTAGGCGTCCGCGATGCCCTCCAGGCCGACGATCTTGCCGCCGGTCGGCAGATCCGGGCCGGGCACGAACCGCATCAGGTCCTCGACGGTGGCGTCCGGATGCTTGAGCAGATGCTTCAGGGCCTGCACGCATTCGATCAGGTTGTGCGGCGGAATGTTGGTGGCCATGCCCACCGCGATCCCGGTCGACCCGTTCACCAGCAGGTTCGGGAACGCGGCCGGCAGCACCACCGGCTCGGTCATCTTGCCGTCGTAGTTGGGCTTGAAGTCGACGGTGTCCTGGTCGAGTTCGCCGGTCATCGCCATCGCCGCGGACGCCATCCGGCATTCGGTGTAGCGCATCGCCGCCGGGCCGGCGTCCAATGAGCCGAAGTTGCCGTGGCCGTCGACCACCGGCAGCCGCATTGCCCAGCTTTGGCCCAGGCGCACCAGCGCGTCGTAGATGGCGGTGTCGCCGTGCGGGTGCAGCTTGCCCATCACGTCGCCGACGACCCGGGCACACTTCACGTGCGACTTGTCGGGCCGGATGCCCATGTCGTCCATCGAGTACAGGATGCGGCGCTGCACCGGCTTGAGCCCGTCGCGGGCGTCCGGGATGGCGCGCGCGTAGATCACCGAATAGGCGTACTCGAGGAAGCTGGTCTCCATCTCCTCGGTCACGTCGATGTCGGTGATCTTCTCGGTGATCTCGTCGTCAACCGGCGGCTTCGCTGCCACGTGCTCCCCGCCTTTCCCTGTGCCTGGTATTTAATCTGCACCGTGCCGAATCTGCTTTGTGCCGAATCTGTACAGTGCAGCGTCCATTCTGGCCCCTACGCGGCGGACGCCGTCGGTCGCCACACCGGGGCGGACGCCGTGCCGCGCGATCCGGCCTCAGTCGCGGGGCAGCAATCCGGCCGCCTGGCGCTGCAGCCCGCGTCCGTCCTCGGCGCGGATCACCGGAATGCCGGCGGGCTGCTCGGCCTCGACCGGCAGCGGTTCGATGGTGCCGTGCGCGAGGATCTGCTCGGCCGGGGTCAGCTGGCGGATCGCGATGCCGGCGACGTTGCCGGGGTTCGCGCTCGCGAATTCGCCGTACACCTCGGGGTCGTGCTGGCCGTCGTCGCCGACGAGCAGCCAGCGGACGCGCGGGAAGTCGACCACGAGCTGCAGCAGTGCGGCGCGCTTGTGTTCAGGCCCGGAACGAAACCAGCCGGTGTTGGTCGGGCCCCAATCGGTGAGCAGCATCGGCCCGACCGGGTAGCGGTGCCGGGCGATGAACCGGCTCAGGAAGCCGTGCGTGTTCCAGGCGCCGGTGGACAGGTAGATGACCGGTGCCCCCGGATGGTGGCGCAGCACCTCCCGGTAGAACTGGGCCATGCCGGGCACCGCCTGCCGGGTGGCCTCGATGCGCACGAAGGAGTTCCAGGCGGCCACCATCGGGCGGGGCAGCATGGTGGTGAGGATGGTGTCGTCGATGTCGGAGACGATCCCGAACCTGACCCCGGAGCCGATCACCTGGACCGGCATGGTCGAGGCGGGGGAGTAGGCCGTCCGCACTTGTGCGGTCTGCCATCCCGGCTCCAGGCCATGACCGCGGACACGGTGGTCGATGTAGCCGCCGCGGTCGGTGGTGCCGGTCGCCTCGGCGTCACCGACCCTGATCGTGTAGCGCGCATGCACGCATACGGCCGTGAAGAAGTTGCGCCAGCCCCGGCGGTACAGGAAGCTCTCGGCCGCCTTGCCGAGGTGGGTGTTGGAGAACTTGGGTGTGAGCACCACGCGGCCGAGGACGCGCACGAACGACTCGTCGCCGTAGGCGGTGTAGGGAATCACCCGCTCCTGCCATCCCAGCGCTCGGAAGAACCGTTCCGCGACACGATCGAACCTCACCTCGATCCGGGCTGCGATGAAAGGGCGGTTGCTCACGGTGTTCACCGTAACGGTTTCTTCGTGCGCGCACGTACATGGGACAATCACCGGCATGAGTGCGCTGCCCCCCGACCTGAGCGCCGCGATCGTGGCATCGGGATACTTCCCCGAATTCGTGGAAGCGACCCTGATCCCGGCGATCGGCGACGAAGAGGTCGTCGATTCGCTCGTCCACCACGAGGCGACCTTCGACACCAACGAACTGCGCCGGCACATCACCGTGCTGGTGCTGACGCCGACCCGGTTCATCGTCGCGCACACCGACGACGGTGATCAGCCCGGCTCACATCAGGCGCTCACCACGGTGGAGAGCGTGTCGTTGCGCCAGATCCGGTCGGTGGCGCTCACCCAGGTCGCAGCCAACCCGGAGCGGTTCGGGCGCGGGCGGCACGGCACCACCGAGACCTGGCTGGTGGTGAACTGGGGCGCGGTGCGCCGCGTCGAGGTGGAGCCGGCCACCTGCGGTGACCCGTCCTGCGAGGCCGATCACGGCTGGACGGCGCAGGATCTCAGCGACGATCTCACCGTCCGGATGAGCGCCGCCGCGGACGGCCCGGCCGCGGTCGGCGGGCTGGTCCGGTTCGCGTCCGTCGTGCAGCGGGCGGCCGTGTGAGCCACCAGCCACTCGTCCCCGCCTACGGCACTTCGACCATCGCCGATGTGGTGCCGTCGGTCGCCGCATCGCTCGGCGTCGACGGCTGGCCGGACGCCTTGGGCTTGCCCGCCGCGTCGCGCTGGGTGATCTTGCTCGTGGACGGACTCGGCGCCCACAACCTGGCGGATGCCGCCGAGCACGCCCCCTTCCTGATGTCGCTGGTCGGGGCGGACGCCTCGACGACGGTCACCTCCGGCGTGCCCAGCACCACGGCGACCAGCATCACCTGCCTGGGGACCGGGCTGACGCCCGGCCAGCACGGCATCGTCGGCTATGCGTTCCGCAATCCGATCGATTGCGGCTGCCTGAACGCGCTCGCCTGGGCACCGGGCGTGTCGGCGCTCGACCTGCAGCCGCGGTTGACCGCCTTTGAAAAGCTGTCCCGTCAGGGTGTGACGCTGACGTCGGTGAGCCCGGCGCGGTTCGAGGGATCCGGCCTGACCGAGGCCGGGTTGCGCGGGGCGCGTTTCCAGCCGGTGCCCGATGAGGATGATCATGCCGCCCGCATCCAGTGGACGGTGGACGCCGCGGCGTCCGGCGACCGCTCGCTGGTCTACCTGTACGAGCGCTCGCTCGACCACACCGGCCACGGCCAGGGGTGGCGCAGCGACGCCTGGCGGGCTGCGCTCGCCCGGATCGACACGATGGCCCGCACCCTGCGCGCCGCCCTGCCCGCCGACATCCGTCTGCTGATCACCGGCGACCACGGCATGATGGATTCCCCGAAGGATCGCTGGATCGTCGCCGAGGACGTCCCCGGCCTGACCGACGGCCTGACGCTGCTCGCCGGCGAGGGCCGGTTCCGGCAGTTGTACGCCGAGCCGCGCGATGTGGACGCCGTGCTCGCCCGCTGGCGGAAGAAACTGGGCGAGCGGGCCTGGGTCGTCCGCCGCGAAGAGGCCATCGAAGCCGACTGGTTCGGCTTCGTCGAAAAGCGGGTTCTCGACCGCTACGGCGACGTGCTGGTCGCCATGCGCGGCGACTGGGCATTGATGACGCGCACTCAGCCGAACGAGTTCGGCCTGATCGGCATGCATGGTTCCCTCACCGAACGCGAGATGCGCGTCCCGGTGCTGATCGCCTGAGGCGGCCCCGAACAGACACCCAGGACGTGCGGATTTCCTAGGGCTTTCTTTGGAGATGAGAAGGATCGGGCCGGTAGTCACGCCCGATTCTTCTCATGTCTTCGCTGAATGCCTGAGGTTAACTGTTGGTGCTGTGTACGATCTGATCATGCAGACGGAATTTCGGAGGGCTTCCGCACGGCCGGGAATGGCCGGAGAACGTTCGGGCGCCGCCGGTGCAGGGGAGTCGGTGCCGTACTGGCAGGGCGTGAGCAAGCGCCGGTACATTCCCATCTCGTTGGCTTGGATCATGGCCTCCGCCTTGCTGTGCTGGATCCTCAGTTCCGAATACCTACCTGGCTACCCCTGGTACTCGATGCCGCTCGCCTTCGCCGTGTTGTTCTATGCGTTCGGTATGTCCGTGACCGAACGCTTGATGCTGCGCGTTCCGTCACCTGGCGAGGAATCCTCACAGCGCTGACGTGCTGTTCTCCGAGATCCGTCCTACCCGGCCCGGGGAGGACCGGCCAGATCCCGGTATGTCTGATCGTCAACGTGACGCGCCGCCGCGATGGGGCCTACTGTGCTGATCGGGACGCGACGGCGTCCGGCACCGACACCGGCGTCAGTCGAGCAAGGAGAAACCATGAAGAACCACGACGCGCTGCAGATCATGTCCGCACTGCGTCCGCCCGGATCGGTGGTCTACTCGTTGACTCGTTCTAAGCGGCGTTCTTTCTTTCGGGAACTGCTCGACAACGTCATCTCCGACGGCGCGCTCGGTTCGGTCGCGGACGTCATGGATTCGATGAAGGCCGCCCACTACCTGATTGCTACCCAGGACGCCGGCACCATCGTCTCGCTTCGTGACGGCCAGGTGAACGCGAGCTTTGACCTGCCGGACTGGCGGCCCGAATGGAGAGAGTCGTTCACCAAGGCGACCGTTGACGACATCCTCTACCGCAAGGTCGCGCGTATCGACGGATGATCGTCCGGGGGCCGTCGAGCGTTGCTTGCGGCGATGCCGGGGAGGTTCACGTTCCCTCATTCCAGCGATCCTGGTCCGCGGTTAACAGCCGTTGGTAGGCGCGGGTGAGGAACGCCCCTGATGCGCTCCGGACGGCCTCTGGCCGAAGAAGGTCGGGATTCAAGAAGACGCCGCGAAGCTCCTCTCCATGATCGGCTCTGTTGCGCACGCTGGGCGGAATCTCGCCATGACCATAGGACCACAGCGTGAGCCTGAGGACTTCGCGCATTTCCCAGGTCGCGAACGGAGGGAGCGACGAGGGCGCAAGGGAGATGATCGGGCCGGGCTCCCAATCCAGTTGCACGATGCGAAGCGCGTGGCGGGCCTGGGCAGGCGAGGCTGAATCGATCATTTCGAGGGCTGCACTGATCCTCTCCAGCGAGGAGCGGCGGCGGGTGTCCAGCGCCTGGGTGCGACGCCGGTTCCACGCACAAATGGCGCTCGTTGCGGCGAGGCCCAGGGTCGCTGCCAAGGCGAGCCACTCAAAGGGTGCCTTGGGGGAGAGCGGGAGGAGTATGAGAGAGGCGGACAGCCCGAACAGGGCCCATGCCTCCACGACGAGGGACACATGAGCTCGGGAGGCTCTCGAAGTGGGGTGGGAGTTCACCAGGCCAGGAGTGCAGGGCGACATGAAGATCGCGAACGCTAACGCGAAGAGGCCGGCGACCACGCCCAACACCCTCAGAAGAATGCTGTCGGCGGAAGGAACCTGCGATGCGGCCACTCCGGCGAGCCCGAGGGCGCTTATGGTCAGGAGCGACGACAACGTGAGGCAGATCACCCACAGCACTGACGCAATGCGGCGCCCATGAACGGTCAGCCGGCGAAAGGTCGTGGCAGCGATGAGGTCGAAGAACCCCCAAGAACTCAGCATAGAGCCAGCGGCCATGCTCATGATCGCCATGTAAAGCATGTAGTCGTCCCAGATCCCCGATGTGTGACAGAGGACCGCGGCGATCAACGTCGCGACGGCGATGACGATTCCGGTAAGGAATTGGATGCCGGAGTTTCGTCTCTTGATCGCGCCATCCGGTCGCGCGGACGAACTGCGGCGCGCCGGATCGGGGGTGGCGCCGAGGTCTTCGGCCAACTGCCACAGGTCGAGGTGCGCGATGGCCCCGATGCCGGCGCGTGGCGCGTCCGTTCGGCCCCGACCGGAGTGGCGGAGGACGACTGAGTCGGTTGTTGTCTGCATGCTCGGCATCCAAGCAGCGGCGGCTGACAATTCTGAGTGAAGCCGGGCCTACAGCAGTTCGTAATGCGGGTTGTAGATGCGGGCCGAACCGTCCGCGGTGGAGATGCGGCCCTTCACGATCAGGTCGCGGCCGGCCTCGATGCCCGGGATCGAGCGGCGGCCCATCCAGATCAGCGTGACCTTGCCGGTGCCGTCGGACAGATCGGCCTCCAGCCACGGAACGTCTTGACGAGGACGGACGGTCAGCACGTCGATGGTGCCGCGCAGCGTCACCCGGCTGCGGTCGGCGCATCTGCCGACGGTGTCGCAGCCGCGGTCGGACGCCAGCTTCTTGCGGTCCTCCGACGTCAGTTCGTCGTTGGACCGCATCGAATCCCGCAGCCGATCCCACCAGCCCATGGCTACCCCTGCGGCGCGCCGGCCGGGACGGACAGGTGGATCAGCTCGCCGGGAACCCGGGGCTGCTCGTCGCGGTCCACGACCACGTTGCGGAAGAACTCGACGAACACGTCGGCCGGCTCGTTCTCGCCCTCGACCATGCCCGCGCGGCCCATCAGGGTGCCGCGCAGCAGCCAGCGAGGGCCCTCGACCAGCCAGATGCGCGACACGTGGAACAGCTGCTCGCCTTCGGGGCCCTCCAGGGGCAGCACACGACGGATCTCGGGGCCGAAGGGGCCGTCGGCCTCCTCGGCGTGCCCGCCGGCCTGGCCGGTCTCCTCGATCGTCTCCTCGCGCAGTTCGGCGGCCAGGCCACCGGTGCGCGGGGCGGCGAACAGGGCCAACTCCAGGCCCGAGTCGCCGTAGGCGGCGAGCAGAGCCTGGATCGTGTTGGTCTCAGGGTCGCCGTGCAACTGCAGGTTGAGCCCCTCGAACGGGGTGATGATCAGCGGCCCGAAGGTGAGGCGCTCGACCTTGTCGGCGTCGAGATCGACCTCCTCGGCGTCGAAGGGGCCGTCGGCGCGGGGATCGTCCGTGGACGCCTCGCCGGCGTCGTCCGCAGGCGCGGCCTCGTCGTCGAGCAACTCCTGCTCGACCGCAACGCCGTCGTCCGTGCCGCCGTTGCGCGCCTTACGCCCAAAGATCACTGTTTCGTCCCTCCGCTCGACCCCGTGGGGTTCGCCTGATCCACCCAGCCTGCCACGCCCCCGGTGGAGCCATGGCCGCCCGTTCCCCGGGCGCTGGGCGGCAGTTCGCCGGTTTCGGCGAACTCGGCCCAGCCGACGCGTTGGAAGACTAGCTGTGCGATCAGGTCGCCCCGGTGCAGTATCACGTCTCGGGTGGTGTCGGTGTTGAGCAGGCACACCATGATCTCGCCGCGGTAGCCCGCATCGACGGTTCCCGGCGCGTTGACGATGGTCAGCCCTGCGCGCGCGGCCAGGCCCGAGCGGGGGTGCACGAACGCCGCCCAACCGTCCGGGACGGCCAGCGCGATGCCGGTGCGCACCAGCCGGCGTTCGCCGGGCGGAATGGTGACGTCTTCACAGGTGGCGAGGTCAGCGCCCGCGTCACCGGGGTGGGCGTAGCGGGGCAGCGGGACGCCGGGATCCAGCCGCCGGACGAGAATGCGAAGATCGTCGGTGCTCATCAAGAGTCCTCCTTGGTGCGTGCGCGTTCGATGGCGGCGGCCAGCTGGGCCGGGCGCCGGGTGGAGACGAACCAGTACGGGTGCGGGTCGGCGGCGTCCGCGACCTCGATCCGGACGGCCTCGCCCAGCCAGGGCCGCTGCACCTCGAAGGCCGCGGCGTTGGCCTCCACGCCGAGCAGCGCGCGGGCGCGTGCGGTGTCCAGCGCCTCGACCTCGCCGGCCCACGGCCACTCGAGGAGGTTCACCCCGACCCGCAGGCCGTCGCCGTCGACGACGATCTCGGTGCGGCCCATCCAGGCGATGGCGATGGTGATCAGCGCGGTCAGGCCGAGGCCGCCGGCGATCGCGGCCTCGATCCCGAACCACAAACCCATGGCCAGCGCGGAGGTGGAGCCGAAGGCGACCCCCACCAGCCAGTACCAGGCGGGGGCGCTCAGACGTTCCCGATATTCCACGCGCCCCAACCTAGCCGCCCGCGCGGAGGTGGGAGCGCCGGTGTCGGCATTAGGATGGCGGCGAGGCGGCCACCGGGGCTGCTCGGCAGGACGGCGGCGTCATGGACTTTTCCCACAAGATCGTCTGGCAGCTCTACTCGGCGGGGGTTGCCGCCGCGGCCGCGCTGGTGACCACCAAGGCGGTCAGCGCAGGCTGGTCGTTCGTGACCGGCGAAGAACCGCCGGAGCCGAACGATCCGCATGTGCCCACCGGCAAAGCGGCGGCGTGGGTGATGGCGCTGGCGGTGGGTGTGGGGCTGTCCCAGGTGCTCGCCAACCGGATGGTGGCGAACCGCTGGGAGTCGTTCACGGGCGCCCCGAGCCCGTTGCGCAGCGTGAACCTGCGCCTGTGACGGCGCAGGTCCACGCGGGCCTTGGTCGCGCGCCTGGAATCAGGCGCAGTCGACGCAGTAGATGAGGCCGTTGACTTCGCGGGCCACCTGGGTGCGGTGCTTCACCAGGAAGCAACTCGCGCAGGTGAACTCGTCGGCCTGGCGCGGCAGCACCCGGACGGTGAGTTCCTCGTGCGACAGGTCGGCGCCGGGAAGCTCGAACGTTTCGGCGGCCTCGACCTCGTCCTCATCGACCTTGCCGGAGTTCTTGTCGTTCCGGCGGCTCTTGAGTTCCTCGATGCTGTCTTCGCTCTCCTCATCGGTCTTGCGAGGAGCGTCGTAGTCAGTCGCCATGGGTTCCTTTCACATACGGTTGGGTGGACGCCGATGGACGACGCAGAACGCTTATATCACATGCGTCAAGCCACCCTTCGAACGGCCGACGCCGGAGTTCACGGCGCGGTGGGCACCGACGTCACCGAAGGAAGGATAGGTTACTCGCATGGAGAGTGCGTTGAGACCCCGTGATATTCAGGCGCGTATTCGCGCGGGGGCCTCGATCGAAGAGGTCGCCGAGGCGGCGGGCATGCCGCTGGCACGCGTCGAGGTGTTCGCCGCGCCGGTCATCGCCGAACGCGACTACCTCAGCGGGCTGGCGCGCACGAACCCGGTGCGCCGTCGCGGAGAGACGGCCTCGCACCGGTCCTTGCGCAACGCGATCGCCGATGCGCTGGCCGCGCGCGGCATCGATGACGAGTCGGTCTCCTGGGATGCCTGGAAGATCGGTGATCGCCGCTGGCAGGTGCAGGTGTCCTTCGATGAGGGCGGGACGCCGCGACGTGCGCTGTTCGCCTTCGACACCACCGGGCGCTTCAGCGTCGCCACCGATGACGAGGCGGCCCGGCTGATCGGCGAGCACGTCCGCGACGAGTTGGCCTTGGTTCACGCCGTGCAGGACGCCGACCCCGAGACGGTGGCCGAGCCGGTCTCGGAAGCACCCGCCGAGGACGACGCCGATGCCGAGGACGCCTTCCAGGAGAGCGATCTGGAGGAGGTCGACGGCATCTACGACATCGTCCCCTCGCGTGAGGGCGAGTTGGACGTGCTCTTCGACATGCTGTCGAGCTTCGACGAGGATTCGGTGAAGATCTACGCGGGGCTGGTCCACCCGAAGGAGGCCCCGGCCGGCGTCGCAGGCCCGGTGGTGGCCGGCCCCGAGGCCGAGGGCGCCGACGACGATACGGACGAGGAGCCGCGCGGCGACGAGCCCGACACTCCGTTGGTGTTCACCTCGCCGTCGGACGCCGTGGCCGACGAGCCGCTACCCGAACCTGAACAGCTGGCGTTGATCGAGGACGACTCGCCCACCCCCACAGCTAAGCCGCGCACCCGCCGCAAGCGCGCGTCGGTGCCCAGTTGGGACGAGATCATGTTCGGTGCGCCTCGCACCGACGCCTGAGGGACTGGCCGGTGTGCTCCGCACCGACGCTTGACGAAGCAGCCGGTGCGCCTCGCGCCGACGGCTGACGCAACAGCCGGGGCGCCCCGTACCGACGGCTGACGGCTACTCGTCGTCCTCGTCTTCGGATGCGATGCGTCCGCGCTGGACTCCGGGGGCGAGGTAGCCGGCCAGATCGAACTCGAACTCGGGGTTGACCAGGAACATCAGTTCGTCGCCGCCTTCGAGGGCGCCGTTCGGCTGAGGTGCGGACGCCGTGCCGTCGCGGATGACCGCCACCAGTACCGCGTCCCCGGGAAGGGCGAGGTTGGCGACGCGCTGGCCCACCCGCGGGCTCTCGAAGGGCAGCGTCATCTCGACGAGGTTGGCCTTGCCGCCGCGGAACGAGAACAGCCGGACCAGGTCGCCGACCGTGACGGCCTCCTCGACCAGGGCGCACATCAGGCGGGGCGTGGAGACGGCCACGTCGACCCCCCAGATGTCGTTGAACATCCACTCGTTGCTGGGGTGGTTCACCCGGGCGACGGTGCGGGGCACCGCGAACTCGGTCTTGGCGAGCAGGCTGTGCACCAGGTTGGCTTTGTCGTCGCCGGTGGCGGCGATGGCGACGTCGCAGCGGTCGATGCGGGCCTCCTCGAGCGAGTCGACCTCGCAGGCGTCCGCGAGCAGCCATTCGGCGCCGGGGACGTTGTCGGGGCGGATCGCGTTCGGGTCCCGGTCGATGAGCAGGACGCGGTGGTCGTTGGCGAGCAGTTCGCGGGCGATGGAGCGGCCGACGTTCCCGGCTCCGGCGATAGCGACGCGCATGGGTCAACCTCTCACTGGGGGAGCGGCGGCTCGGCGAGCAGCCCCTCGATGCGGGGGACGTCCTCGTTGGAGACGGCGACGTAGAGGATGTCGCCGTCCTGCAGCATGGTCGCCTCGGCGGGCACCATGCCTTGACCGAAGCGGGTGAGGAACGGGATGCGGGCGCGGATGGACGCCTCGATGGCGGTGATCCGCCGGCCCACCCAGCCTTCGTGGGCGCTCAGCTGGATCAGCCGCACCATGCCGGAGGGGTCACGCCATTGCGGCTCGGAGCCTTCGGGCAGCAGGCGGCGTAGCACCTGGTCGGACGCCCAGCGCACCGTGGCGACCGCGGGGATGCCGAGCCGTTCGTAGACCTCGGCGCGGCCCTGGTCGTAGATGCGGGTCACGACATTGCTGATGCCATAGGTTTCGCGGACGACGCGCGCGGCGAGGATGTTGGAGTTGTCTCCGGAGGAGACGGCAGCGAAGCCGTCGGCGTGTTTGATGCCGGCCGCCACCAGGACGCGGCGGTCGAAGCCGACGCCCTTGACGGTCTTGCCGTGGAACTCGGGCCCGAGGCGGCGGAAGGCGTCGGCGTCCTGGTCGATCACGGATACGGTGTGCCCGCGGCGCTCCAATCCGCGAGCCAGGGTGGCGCCGACACGGCCGCACCCCATGATGACGATGTGCACGGGTCTAGAGTGTAGACCTGTGAGTCTTGTGGAGGCCGCCAAACGGCTCCTGGTCGGGCGCAAGCTGGCCAGCACACAGTTGGGAGAGACGCTTCTCCCCAAGCGCATCGCGCTTCCCGTGTTCGCCTCGGACGCCTTGTCGTCGGTCGCCTACGCCCCTGATGAGATCCTGCTTACCCTCAGCCTGGCGGGGGTGGCGGGGTTCGCGTTCTCCTGGCCGATCGCGGCGGCCGTCGCTTTGGTGATGCTGGTGGTGGTGCTGTCCTATCGCCAGACGGTGCACGCCTACCCGTCCGGCGGTGGCGACTACGAGGTGGCGACGGTCAACCTGGGCCGTAACGCGGGGCTGACGGTGGCGTCCGCACTGCTGGTCGACTATGTGCTCACGGTGGCGGTCTCGGTGAGTTCGGGTGTCCAGAACGCGCGCGCCTTGTTCCCGGCGATCGTGGGGCACGAGGGGTGGGTGGCGGCCGGGCTGATCCTGGTGCTGATGGCGATCAACCTGCGAGGCGTGCGGGAGTCGGGCCGGTTCTTCGCGATCCCGACCTACGGCTTCATGATCGCCGTGCTCGCGATGATCGCGACCGGCCTGGTCCGGGTGCTGGTCCTCGGTGAGCCGCTGACGGCCCCCACCGCGGGGTACGAGGTGATCGGGGATCCGTTCTACGAGCAACTCGGCGGCTTCGCGCTGGTGGCCTTGCTGGCCCGTTCGTTCTCGTCCGGTTCGGCCGCCCTGACCGGTGTGGAGGCGATCAGCAACGGCGTGCCGGCGTTCCGCGAGCCGAAGAGCCGCAATGCCGCGACGACGCTGGCGCTGCTGGGCACGGTGGCGATCACGATGCTGGCCGGCATCATCGCGCTGGCCAACCTGACCGGGGCCCGGATGGTCGACGAGCACGCCGGCGTGCACTTCGCCCAGGGCGGCGTCCCGGTGGAGGGTCACCAGGAGACGGTGATCGCCCAGCTGGCGATGACCGTGTTCGACCATTTCCAGGCCGGCTTCGTCCTGGTGATCGTGATGACGATGATCATCTTGTTCCTGGCGGCCAACACGGCCTTCAACGGGTTCCCGGTGCTAGCCTCGATCCTGGCTCGGGACGGCTACCTGCCGCGGGCTCTCTACACCCGCGGCGACCGGCTGGCCTACAGCAACGGCATCATCGTGCTCGCCCTGGCGGCGGCCGGTCTGGTGCTGGCGTTCAACGCCAGCGTGACCGCGCTCATCCAGCTGTACGTGGTCGGGGTGTTCGTGTCGTTCACGGTCAGCCAGATCGGCATGGTGCGGCACTGGACCCGGCTGCTCGCCGACGAGTCCGATGCCGGGGAGCGCCGCCGGATGCTGCGCTCGCGCGCCACCAATGTCGTCGGGCTGACGTTCACCGCCACCGTGCTGGTGATCGTGCTGGCCAGCAAGTTCATCTACGGCGCCTACCTGGCGGTGATCGCGATGGCCGGCGTGTTCGTGCTGATGCGTTCGATCGCCGGTCACTACGACAAGGTTGCGCGCGAGACGGCCATCGTGCCGGAGGAGACCGACACGCTGCCGAGCCGGGTACGCGCCGTCATCTTGATCCTGGAGTTGAACAAGCCGGTGATGCGCGCGGTCGATTTCGCCCGGGCGAGCCGGGCGACCTCGATCGAGGCGGTCACCGTCAGCGTGGATGAGGCGGCGACGGCGGCGATCGTCCGCGAGTGGGCCGCATTGCAGCCCACGGTGCCGTTGAAGGTGATCGCGTCGCCGTTCCGCGAGCTGACCGGGCCGTTCGTGACGTATGTGAAGGGCTTGGTGTCGGGCAATCCGCGTGACGTGGTGATGGTCTATGTTCCCGAGCTTGTCGTGGGCCACTGGTGGGAGCGTCTGCTGCACAACCAGACGGCGTTGTTCATCCGGACCAGGCTCTCGTTCCTGCCCGGCGTGATCACCACCGTGGTGCCGTACCAGCTGAAGTCCTCCGAAGCGGCGCTGGAGCGCGCCGTCCGCAACGACGCGGCCGCGTGGCGGCGTCCGGGCACCGGCACCGTCCATTCCGGCCAGCACCTCGACGATGACTGATCCAGACGCTGACCGCGCGCCCGGTGTGTGGGCGCCCGGCGAGATGCTGAGCGGGGTGCGGATCGGTCCGGTGGCCGCGGGCGGCCATTGGGTGGCCCGCCATGAGGGCCGGGTGGTCTTCGTGCGGCACGGCCTGGAGGGCGAACTCGCCGAGGTGCGGGTCACGGCGGTGGCCGCGCGGCATGCCTTCGCCGACGCCGTCGCGATCACCGAGCCCGCCGAGCACCGGGTGGTGCCGCCGTGCCCGGTCGCGGCCGCGTGTGGCGGCTGCGACTTCCAGCATGTCGAAGCCGGGCATCAGCGCGAACTGAAGCGCCAGGTCGTCGCCGAGCAGTTGCGCCGGTTCGCCGGTCTGGACTGGGACGGTTCCGTCGAGGAGGTGCTGCCCGCACCCTTGGGCTGGCGGCGCCGGATGCGCTACCAACGCGCCGACGGCGGCTGGGGGCTGCGCGCCAAGGCCTCCCACGCGGTGGTGCCGCTTCCGGACGGCGGCTGCCGGATCGCCACCCCCGGCCTGGCCGCACCGGACTCGGTGCTGCCCGGGGACACCCTGATCGGTGCCGACGCCGCCGACGGTCCGGTCTGGGTCGAACCGGGCTCGGACGCCGTGGTGGCCGAGCGCGCGCTCGGCCGGGCGTGGCAGGTGCGTGCCGATGGTTTCTGGCAGGTGCACCCGCGGGCTCCGGAGGTGCTCGCGGACGCCGTGCTGGCCGGCCTGTCCCCGCGCGCGGGCGAGCGTGCGCTCGACCTGTACTGCGGCGTGGGGCTGTTCGCGGGCGCGCTGACCGGTGCTGGCGCCCAGGTCACCGGGATCGAGGGCGGGCGGACGGCGGTCGACCTGGCGCGCCGGAATGTTCCGCAGGCGCGCTTCCACGCCGGATCGGTCGACCGGGTGCTGCGCCGGGTCCGCGGCCGGGTCGATCTCGTGGTCCTCGATCCGCCGCGCGCCGGGGCAGGGCGAGCGGTGATCGCCGAGGTGCTCCGGCGGCGGCCGCGGGCGGTCGCCTACGTGTCCTGCGACCCGGCAACGCTGGCCCGCGACCTCGCCACGGCGTCCGCCTTGGGCTACCGGACCGACTCGGTGCGCGCCTTCGATCTGTTCCCGATGACGGCTCATCTGGAGTGCGTGGCCATCCTTCGCCCGGATGCGTGATGGCTAGGAATAACGCAAGGAACACGCGCTTAAATTAATCCGCCTGCGCACGTGCTGGACCCCCGTAGGATTCGAGGAAGGACGGCGCGCAAACCAGCCATCATCGGGTAGTATCTCGATGTCGAGATAAGACGTGCTGGACATTGTCGAAGAGGAGAAGCAGCGCATGAGCGTGAACAGTTTCGGAGCCAAGGCCACCCTGGAATCCAGCGGGACAGCGTACGAGATCTTCCGGGTCGACGCGGTCGAAGGGTCGGACACTCTGCCCTACAGCCTGAAGGTGCTGCTGGAGAACCTGCTGCGCACCGAGGACGGCGCCAACATCACCGCCGACCACATCCGCAAGCTCGGCGCCTGGGTCGCCGACTCCGAGCCGGTCGACGAGATCCAGTTCACCCCCGCCCGCGTCATCATGCAGGACTTCACCGGCGTGCCCTGCGTGGTCGACCTCGCCACTATGCGTGAGGCCGTCGCGGAGCTGGGCGGTGACGCCAGCAAGGTCAACCCGCTGTCCCCGGCCGAGATGGTCATCGACCACTCGGTGATCGCCGACTTCTTCGGCAGCTCGGACGCGATGAGCCTCAACATGGACGTCGAGTACGAGCGCAACCGCGAGCGCTACCAGTTCCTGCGCTGGGGCCAGGGCGCCTTCGACGACTTCAAGGTCGTGCCGCCGGGCACCGGCATCGTCCACCAGGTCAACATCGAGAACCTCGCCCGCGTCGTATTCCCGCGCGTCGTCGGCGGCGTCCTGCAGGCCTACCCGGACACCTGCGTGGGCACCGACTCGCACACCACCATGGTCAACGGCCTCGGCGTCGTCGGCTGGGGCGTGGGCGGTATCGAGGCCGAGGCCGCCATGCTCGGCCAGCCGGTCAGCATGCTGATCCCGCGCGTGGTCGGCTTCAAGCTGTCGGGCAAGCTCAACGACGGCGTCACCGCCACCGACCTGGTGCTGACCATCACCGAGATGCTGCGCCGGCACAAGGTGGTCGGCAAGTTCGTCGAGTTCTACGGCCCGTCGGTCTCGGAGGTGCCGCTGGCCAACCGCGCCACCATCGGCAATATGAGCCCCGAGTACGGCTCGACCATCGCCGTCTTCCCGGTCGACGACAAGACCACCGATTACCTGCGCCTCACCGGCCGCACCGAGGAGCAGATCGCGCTCGTCGAGGCCTACTGCAAGACCCAGGGCCTGTGGCACGACCCGTCGGCCGAGCCGCGCTACTCGGAGTACATCGAGCTCGACCTGTCCACGGTCGTGCCGAGCATTGCCGGCCCCAAGCGCCCCCAAGACCGGGTGGTGCTGTCGGAATCCAAGCAGGCCTTCAACGCCGCGCTGCCCGGCTACACCGGTGACGTCACCAAGTCCGTCCCGGTCACGCTGTCGGACGGCCGCAGCTTCGAGTTGAAGCATGGCGCGGTCACGGTGGCGTCCATTACCTCGTGCACCAACACCTCCAACCCGTCGGTGATGCTGGGTGCCGCGCTGGTCGCCAAGAAGGCCGTCGAGGCGGGCCTGAAGCCGAAGCCGTGGGTCAAGACCACGGTCGCGCCCGGTTCGAAGGTGGTCACCGACTACTACGAGAAGTCCGGTCTGCAGCAGTACCTCAACGAGCTCGGCTTCAACACCGTCGGCTACGGCTGTGTCACCTGCATCGGTAACACCGGTCCGCTGATCCCGGAGGTGTCGAAGGCGATCAACGACAACGACCTCGCCGTCACCGCCGTGCTCTCGGGCAACCGCAACTTCGAGGGCCGGATCAGCCCCGACGTGAAGATGAACTACCTGGCGTCCCCGCCGCTGGTCATCGTCTACGCCCTGGCCGGCACCCTCGACATCGACCTGGCCAACGAGCCGCTCGGCCAGGCCGCCGACGGAACCGACGTCTACATGCGCGACATCTGGCCGACCACCGAAGAGATCGAACAGGTCGTCGGTAGCTCGATCTCGGCGGAGATGTTCGCCACCCGCTACGCCGACGTGTTCGCCGGCGACGAGAAGTGGCGGACGCTGCCCACCCCGAGCGGCAACATCTTCGAGTGGGATCCGGACTCGACCTACGTCCGCAAGGCCCCGTACTTCGACGGCATGCCCGAGAACCCGGAGCCGGTCACTGACATCGAGGGCGCGCGAGTGCTGCTCAAGCTGGGCGATTCGGTCACCACCGACCACATCAGCCCCGC
Organism: Propioniciclava sp.; assembly: GCF_047602245.1. Classification (GTDB taxonomy): domain Bacteria; phylum Actinomycetota; class Actinomycetes; order Propionibacteriales; family Propionibacteriaceae; genus Propioniciclava. The sequence goes on along the minus strand of NZ_JASGHT010000001.1, from coordinate 175,368 downwards.
CGGCAACATCAAGGCCGACACCCCGGCCGGGCAGTACCTGATCGAGCACGGCGTCGAGCGCAAGGACTTCAACAGCTACGGCTCGCGCCGTGGCAATCACGAAGTGATGATCCGCGGCACCTTCGCCAACATCCGCTTGCGCAACCAGATCGCGCCGGGCACCGAGGGCGGCTACACCCGCGACTTCACCCAGGAAGGCGGCCCGGTGTCGTTCGTCTACGACGCCTCGCAGAACTACCAGGCGGCCGGCATCCCGCTGGTCGTGCTGTCGGGCAAGGAGTACGGCTCGGGCAGCTCGCGCGACTGGGCGGCCAAGGGCACCTCGCTGCTGGGCGTGAAGGTCGTCATCGCCGAGAGCTACGAGCGCATCCACCGCTCGAACCTGATCGGCATGGGCGTCCTGCCGCTGCAGTTCCCCGAGGGCGAGACCGCCGACTCGCTGGGCCTGGACGGCACCGAGACCTTCTCGGTCACCGGCGTCACCGCCCTCAACAAGGGGGTCACCCCCAAGACGGTGACCGTCACCGCGGTGAAGCCGGACGGCACGCAGACCGTGTTCGAGGGCGTCGTCCGCATCGACACCCCCGGTGAGGCCGACTACTACCGCAACGGCGGCATCATGCAGTACGTGCTGCGGAGCCTGCTGAAGGGATGAGGCCCAGTGAGGCACCCCTGGGTGGGACCCGCGTGGCGTGGTCCTACCTGGGGGTGCTCCTCTCAGTGGTGATCGCCGGCCTGCTGGCGATCATGCTCTTTCCCCTGCTCAACGGCGCCTTGTGCGACGACAACGTGGCCGATCAATGCGAGCTCGGCACCATCGTCCTGCTCATCATCCTGTTGCCGCCGGTGGGCATGATTCTCCCGGCCATCTGGTTCCGGCTCGGCTGGGAGTGGGTGGCCGTCCTCAGCAGCCTGCTGTTCACGCTGCTGTGGCTCTCGGGTCTGTTCGGCGAAGTCGGCTCGATCGTCCTCCTCCTGCTCGCCGGTCCTGTGATCGCCGCGCTGGCCACCCATCCCGGCCGCCGCCGCCCCGCTTGGGTACCGTGGGTGATCGGCCTCGTGACCGTGCTCACGGTCGGCGCCGTGATCGCGGCCGTCTTCGTCTGACGAAAAATATGCCTCCGCCACCCACCCCCCTGCAGTGCCTGAAGGAGACGCAATGCCTAGACTCGTTCGTATGCCATTTCTGGATTCGGTGCACAGTCCCAGCGATCTGCGGGCGCTGAGCGCTGTCCAGCTGAGTGAACTGGCCGACGAGATCCGCTCCTTCCTGATCCGGCACGTCAGCCGCACCGGCGGGCATCTGGGCCCGAACCTGGGCGTGGTCGAGCTGACCCTCGCGCTGCACCGGGTGTTCGATTCGCCGCACGACCCGATCGTGTTCGACACCGGGCACCAGAGCTATGTGCACAAGATCCTGACCGGGCGCCAGGACGACTTCCCGACCCTGCGGCAGAAGGGCGGCCTGTCCGGCTACCCTGCGCGCGCGGAGAGCCCGCACGACTGGGTGGAGAACTCCCACGCCACCACCTCGCTGTCCTGGGCCGAGGGGATGGCCAAGGCGTTCCGGCTGCGCGGTGAGGACCGGACGGTCGTCGCCGTGATCGGCGACGGGGCGCTGACCGGCGGCATGGCCTGGGAGGCGCTCAACAACATCGCCGTGGGCGAGGACCTCAAACTCGTCATCGTCGTCAACGACAACGGACGCTCCTACACGCCGACGGTGGGCGGCCTCGCGACGCACCTGTCCGCGCTGCGCACCGACCGCCGCTACGAGCGGACGCTGGCGACCATCAAGCAGCGCGTGCGCTCGGCCCCCCTCATCGGCGGGCCGATGTACGACGTCCTGCACGGCTTCAAGACCGGCGTGAAGGACATCCTTGCCCCCCAAGGCATGTTCTCCGACCTGGGCATCAAGTACGTCGGGCCGATCGACGGTCATGACCTCGGCATGCTGGAACGCGCCCTGGAATCGGCCAAGAACTTCTCCGGTCCGGTCATCGTGCACGCGATGACGGTGAAGGGGAAGGGTTTCCGTGCCGCCGAAGAGGACGAGGCGGATCGCTTCCATGCGGTCGGGCTGATCGACGAGGAGACGGGGGAGCCGCTGACGGCCAACCCGAAGCGCACCTGGACCGACGCCGTCCGCGAGCGGGTGCTCGCTCTGGCCGGCGAGCACGACGACATCGTCGGCATCACCGCCGCGATGCTTCACCCGACCGGCCTGGACGCCTTCGCCGCCGCTTACCCCGACCGTGTCTTCGATGTCGGTATCGCCGAGCAGCATGCCGTCACGTCGGCGGCCGGGCTGGCCGCCGGCGGCTTGCACCCGGTGGTCGCCTTGTATGCGACCTTCCTCAATCGCGCCTTCGACCAGGTGCTGATGGATGTCGCGATGCATGGCCAAGGCGTCACCTTCCTGCTCGATCGTGCCGGTATCACCGGTCCCGATGGGGCCAGCCATCACGGCATGTGGGACACCTCGCTCTTGGGGCTCGTGCCGGGCGTCCATCTGGCCGCACCGCGCGACGAACGCCGGCTCGGCGAGGCGCTCGGCGTCGCGGCGTCCATCGCCGATGCGCCCAGCGTCATTCGCTACTCGAAGGATCCGCTGCCCGCCGAGCTCCCTGCGGTGCGCTCGGTGGGAGGCGTCGACGTGCTCGCCGAGCATCCCGGAGCGCGTGTGCTGATCGTCGCGCACGGGCCGCTCGCGCACACCGCGGTCGAGGCCGCCGGGCGGATCGCCGCCCAGGGGATCGGATGCACGGTGGTCGACCCGGTGTGGGCGCTTCCGGTGAACCCGGAGCTGGTTGCCCTGTGCCGCGACGCGGACCTCGTGGTGACGGTCGAGGACGCCGGCATCAGCGGCGGTCTGGGTTCCAAGCTGGCGCTGTGCTGCGCTCAGGCTGGGGTGTGGACGCCGATGCGTCACCTGGGCATCCCGCAGGAGTTCCACCCGCAGGCATCCCGTGCCGAGATCCTCGACGAACTCGGGCTCACCGGTGCGGGCATCGCCCGCACCGTGGTGGGCCTGGCGCTGGAGCGGGGCGCGATCGCACCGCCGCCGCGCCTCACAGCAACGGTGTGACGACCGGGACGACGAGTTCGCGCTGCCAAGGGCGAACCCCTTCGGCGGCCCAGAAGGCGTCCACCCGGGCGGATGAGCCGCCTGCGGGGGGATCCCAGGCGAGCCTGCGCACGGCGTCCGGGGCGATCAGGTTCTCCACCGGCAGCTTGAGCTCCTCGGCCAGCTCGACCGTCGCAGGCCGGATGCGCGCCCAGCGCTCGGCGGCGTCGGGGAACCGGGTGGGCCAACTTTTCGGGTGCGGGATGCCCTCGGCGGGCGGACGCTTGGGTGGCAGCGCGCGCGAGGGCAGCGCGAGCGCCCGGTCGAGCGCAGCGAGCCAATTGGACTCATAGCGCGCCGCGATCCGCCATTTGAAGCCCTCGACCAAGCGCAAGGCGTCGCGGCCCGAGACGAAGTCGGACGCCTCCGCGCGCACCGCGATTCCGCTGATCGCGCGATCGGCGAGAATGCGGCCCGGAGACTTGTCCAGTTCGCGGGCGAGCCGGTCCCGTTCGCCCCACAACTCGCGCACGATGGCGAGGCCGCGCGCGGTCCGCACGTCGTGGGTGCCGGAGGTGCGCCGCCAGGGATCGGTCCTGGTGGCGGGCGGATCGGCGGCATGAGCGGCCAGGTGTGCGAACTCCTGCTCGGCCCAGATGTCCTTCCCGGCCTCGCGCAGCTGTTCGGCGGTCCAGTCGCGCAGCGGGATCAGCAGTTCGACGTCCAGCGCGGCATAGTTCAGCCATTCGGGCGGCAGGGGACGCCGTGACCAGTCGGACGCCGAATGCTCCTTGGCGAGGCTCTTGTTCAGCGCCACCTCGATGAGCGACCCGAGCGCGACCCGTGGCAGACCGAGCAGGCGTCCGGCCAGTTCGGTGTCGAACAGCCGCCGGGGCAACATGCCGACCTCGGCCAGGCAGGGAAGGTCTTGGGTGGCGGCGTGCACGATCCACTCGGCGTCGCCGATCGCCTCGGCGAGCACCGACAGGTCGGCGCGGGGCGCATCGCCGGCGAAGGCGATCGGATCGACCAGATGAGTACCTGATCCCTCGCGGCGCAACTGGATCAGGTAGGCGCGCCCGGTGTAACGGAAGCCGTGCGCGCGTTCGGTGTCGATCGCGACCGGTCCGGTGCCGGCACGCAGCGCCTCGACGGTGGCGGCCAGCTCGTCGTCGGTGCGGACGACGGGCGGCACGCCCTCGGCGGGCGCGCGGACGAGTTCGGGTGCGGGCTGCTCGATGCCCACGTCGAGGGTGGAGGTCATCGGCGGCGTCTCGGCGTACGGTGCAGCGGGATCGGGACGACGCCCTCGGGCAGGACGGGCAGCCCGGCGACCATGCAGAGCAGGTCCTGCCAGGCCTCGACATGCGGCACGATCGCCGTGCCGGAGTCGATCAGCGGCGTCCACGAGGCACGGATCTCCACCTCGGCACGATCGGGGTCGCCCTCCATCGAGCCGAACGCCTTCGATGAGACAGCCGTCACCGTGCCGCTCGGCGCCACGTAGCGGGCGCCGCGCCCCTGGAGCGCATCCTCCAGCCACGACCAGCCGACATCGGCCAGCAGCGGGTCAACGACCATGGCGTGATCGACGTTGGCGCGGGCGAAGGTGACGCAGCGGAACGTGCCGTCCCAGGCGGGATTGCCCGCCGGGTCGTGCAGCAGGATCAGGCGGCCCTGGCCGACGTCGACGCCATCGGACTCCACGTCGGCGGAGATGGCCACCGAGAACGGGGCGATCCGCTGCGGTGCGGGGATCTCTTCGACCGCCAGTTCGGCGCGCCAGAGCATGCCGGTGAGCGAGGCCGCAGCCTCCTCGAACAGCCCAGACTCCGCTTTGCTCAACGCCACGACCTCAGGCTAGGCGCCGGACGCCGCCATGGCCGCGTGGCACGCCGAGTAAATGTCCAATGCGTACCTCAGGAGCGCCGGCCGGTGCACCAGGCAGATCGAGTTGATGCAATAGCGAAGGTCGGTGGGCGTGGGGTATCCCTCGCCCTCGAACACGTGACCTAGATGGCTGTCGCAGGCCGCACAGCGCACCTCGATGCGCACACGCCCGGGCAGCGACTCGTCGCGTAGGTAGCGCACCCGGTCCTCAGCCGCCGGCGCGAAGAAGCTCGGCCACCCGCAGTGCGAGGCGAACTTGGTCTCGCTGGTGAACAGTTCCGCCCCGCACGCCTTGCACGCATACGTGCCCGGCTCGCGGTAGTGCTCGTACTCGCCCGTGCCAGGGCGCTCGGTGGCGCCTTCGCGCAGCACCGCGAACTCGAACGGGGTCAGCACCTCACGCCACTGCTGTGGCGTCCGTACCACCGACGGAGTGGGTTCGCTCATCGGGACCTCCTGGCGACGACGGGGTCGCCCAGACTACCCGGGCGGACGCCTCAGGCGGTGTGCGCGGCGAAGACGGGAGCCTCGTCGAAGGGGTGCTCCTCTTCGGTCGCGCAGAAGTTGCCCTCGGCGTCGAACGGCAGCAGGTCCATCGCCGCGAAGGCGTAGCGGGCCAGCACCAACTCGGCGACCTCGGGTGCTGCGCCGAGCGGATCGGACACCGCGACCGCGCCGACCCGGCGGGCCTGATCGGCCTGGACCGCCCAGCGCTCGTCGGCCGCCATGAAGAACGAGCCGACCGCGATGTGCCGGCGTCCCTGCGAGCGCAGCCCCTGCATCGCGAGCGACACCGACGGGCCGGAGCCGTCCGCCACCGCGGTCAGGCACGGCAGCCGGTGATGGGTCGACCACTGCCGGGCGCGGCGGGCGAGCAGGCTCGCCCCGCGGACGTCGCCGCTGGTGGGAGAGGACAGGATGAGGCCGTCGAGCTCGAGGACGCGCGCCGACGCCAGCGCGGCGCGCAGCCGCAGGTCGAGCAGGGTCAGCAGCGGTGCCTCCGGGCCGAGCGGACGCGACACCGTGACGCGCACACCGGGCAGGTCACGCCCCATCTGGGCGATCGCGCCGTCGAAGCGAGGATCGACTTCGGTCGCACGGGTGAGATCGAGCGGCACGAGCACCACTTCGGACGCGCCGGCCTCCGCCGCCTGAGCCACCGACTGGTGCAGGTTGGGCAGGCAGGAGTCGAGGAAGGCGATGGACGCCGGCACCTCGGGGCGCAGGCGGACGAGCTCGTCGCGCAGCGCCCGGGCAACGCGAGCGACACGTAGGTCGCGGCTGCCTCGGGCAACCATGACGAGGGTCGGGGCGGTCATAGCCGTTTCCTCCCTAGATCGATATCCGGTGGTCCGGCTCCTTTGCCGCTTCGTCTATGAGTCAGTGTGACTCAAAATCCGCCGTCGTGCAAAGCGCATCTGTCCGCGTGTCGCCGCACGCGTTCACTATGTGAGATCGAGGTGGGTGGTGGCGGGTGCGCGGTGGTGCCGGGGCTGCGTGGAGGTGCAAAAAAGCCTTCCGCACCAGGATGTGCGGAAGGCTTGATTGCGGTGGGCGATACCAGACTCGAACTGATGACCTCTTCGGTGTGAACGAAGCGCGCTACCAACTGCGCCAATCGCCCGCGGTGGTCAATGGTAGCCACTGTGCGGCGAGGAGTCCAAACGAACCGTCGGAAGACGCCGTTTTGCATCCTCGTCTCAGATGCGTATATGGTGTTCCACGCCCCGAACGGGTCAAACCGGTCGGAAAAGCATGCGGACGTGGCTCAGTTGGTAGAGCATCACCTTGCCAAGGTGAGGGTCGCGGGTTCGAGTCCCGTCGTCCGCTCGGAGAGTGTCTCGTACCTCTAACGAGGTCAGTCTTCACCGGTGGAGTGGCCGAGAGGCGAGGCAACGGCCTGCAAAGCCGTGTACACGGGTTCGAATCCCGTCTCCACCTCGGGCGGTTGGCGCAGTTGGTAGCGCGCTTCCCTGACACGGAAGAGGTCATCAGTTCAAGTCTGGTACCGCCCACCACGCAAGCGAGCAGGGTCCGCCTCACGGCGGGCCCTCTTGTTGTTTGCCCGAAAGTGAGATGCGCCTGCGGTGTGGGCGGGCCATACTCGGCCCATGGGCTCCGAGATCAGCGGCCGCACGTTCTCCCGGGCGCAACGGCAGCGCTACCGAGAGAAGGTCCGGGCCTGCCTGGACGTCTTTGAGGAGATGCTGCACGCCGGCCACTTCGTCGACGGCGGCCGGACGACCGGCATGGAGATCGAACTCAACTTGGTCGGCGACGACTGCCAGCCCAGTTTCGCCAACGCCGAAGCGCTCGCCACGATCGACGATCCCGACTTCCAGACCGAACTGGCCCGGTTCAACCTCGAGTTCAACGTGCCGCCCGGCGACATCACCGGGGACTCGCTGCGCAGCCTCGAAGAGTTCGTCCAGGTCAGGCTGAATGCTGCGGAGCAGCGCCTCGCGCCGTCCGGCAACCATCTGATCATGACCGGCATCCTCCCGACCGTGCGCGCCGAGCACTTCGACGGCGGCTGGATGAGTGGCAACGTTCGCTACGAGGCGCTCAACGACGCGATGCTTCAGGCGCGCGGCGAGAGCATGCACCTGGCGATCGAGGGACCCTCGGGGGAGAGGCTGGACACCTACGCCGACTCCTTGGCGCCGGAGTCGCTGTGCACCTCGGTGCAACTGCACCTGCTGGTAGGCCCCGGCCGTTTCGCGCGGGCCTGGAACGCCGCCCAGGTGCTCGCCGGACCGCAGCTGGCGCTGGGCGCCAACGCGCCCTACGTGTTCGGCCACGAGCTCGAGGCCGAGAGCCGGATCAGCGTGTTCAGCCAGGCCGCGGACAGCCGTCCGGTCGAGTACGCCGCCCAGGGCGTCCGCCCGCGGGTCTACTTCGGCGAAGGCTGGATCACCTCGATCTTCGACCTGTTCGAGGAGAACTCGCGCTACTTCCCGGCGCTGCTGCCCGAGATCAGCGACGAGGATCCCCGGGCGGTGCTGGCCTCGGGCGGCACGCCCGGCCTGGCCGAGATGCGGCTGCACAACGGCACCATCTACCGCTGGAACCGTCCCGTCTACGACGTCGTCGACGGAGTCCCGCACGTCCGGCTGGAGAACCGGGTGCTGCCGGCCGGGCCAACAGTGATCGACACCGTCGCCAACGCGGCGTTCTACTACGGCGCCCTGCACCGGCTGATGCACGACGACCGTCCGCTGTGGTCGAGGATGGCGTTCTCGACGGCGCACGCGAACTTCACCGAGGCCGCCCGGCGCGGCATCGACGCCGGACTGTACTGGCCCGGGCTGGGGGAGATGCCCGCCGCGGAGTTGACCCTACGCCGCCTGCTGCCGCTGGCGCAGCAGGGCCTGCAGGACTGCGGGGTGGACGGTGCGGTGATCGACCGCTACCTGGGCGTGATCGAGGGGCGCTGCCTCGCCGAAGCCAACGGCGCCACCTGGCAGGTGCGCTGTGTGCGGGCCTTCGAGAGGCGCGGCCTCAGCCGTCCGGACGCCTTGGCGGCGATGACGGCGGCCTACGCCGAGCGGATGCACAGCAATGAGCCGGTGCACACCTGGGAGTTGCCGTCCTGACAGCGGTGCCCGATGGGGCAGAATGGTCGGCGTCCGTTTCGACGAAAGGAACCCCCTTGTCTGGCTCGATCACCGTCCTGCGATCCGACGCGCGCGAGGAGAGGCCGATCGAGACGACCACGACCGGACTGGACCTGTTCGGCGACGACCGCAGCGTGGTCGCCGTCCGCGTCAATGGGGAGACCCGCGACCTGGCCCGGGTGCTGGCCGACGGCGACGAGGTGGAGCCGGTGCTGGTCACCGAGCCCGAGGGCCTGGCGATCCTGCGGCACTCCGCGGGCCACGTCACCGCCCAGGCCCTGCAGTCGCTGTTCGCCGAGGCGAAACTCGGCATCGGCCCGCCGATCACCGACGGGTTCTACTACGACTTCCGGACCGATCCGCTCACCCCTGAGGACCTGAAGGCCATCGAGAAGAAGATGGGCCAGATCGTCAAGGAGCGGCAGCGGTTCGTCCGCCGCGTCGTCACCGACGACGAGGCCCGCGACGAGCTGGCGGGGGAACCGTTCAAGCTGGAACTCATCGCCGACAAGTCATCGGCCTCCGACGACGACGGCTCATCGGTCGAGGTGGGGGCCGGCGAGCTGACCATCTACGACAACGTCCGCCGCGACGGCTCGGTGGCCTGGAAGGACCTGTGCCGCGGCCCGCACGTGCCGCACACCGGCTACCTGGGCAACGGCTGGGCGCTGACCCGCACCAGCGCCGCCTACTGGCGCGGCGACCAGCGCAACGCCGGCCTGCAGCGCGTCTACGGCACCGCCTGGGCGTCCAAGGAGGACCTGCAGGCCTACAAGACCCGGCTGGAGGAGGCCGCCAAGCGCGATCACCGCAAGATCGGCGCCGAGATGGACCTGTTCAGCTTCCACGAGATCGTAGGTTCGGGCCTGCCGCTGATCCACCCCAAGGGCGGCGTCCTCAAGCGCGCCATGGAGGACTACGTGCGCGCCCGCCACATCGAGGAGGGCTTCGACTACGTCGGCACCCCGCACATCGCCAAGGAGGACCTGTTCTACACCTCCGGGCACCTGCCCTACTACGCCGACGGCATGTTCCCGCCGCTGCTGGAGGACGCCGAACGCGACGAGCAGGGCAATGTGGTCAAGGGCGGTCAGGCCTACCGGCTCAAGGCGATGAACTGCCCGATGCACAACCTGATCTTCGACTCGCGCGGGCGTTCCTACCGTGAGTTGCCGCTGCGGTTCTTCGAGTTCGGCACCGTGTACCGCGACGAGAAGTCGGGTGTGGTGCAGGGGCTGACCCGGGTGCGCTCGATCACCCAGGACGACTCGCACAGCTATTGCGCCAAGGAGCAGGCTCCCGACGAGGTGCGCCACCTGCTGCGCTTCATCCTCGGCCTGCTGAACGATTTCGGCCTGACCGATGTCGCGCTCGAGGTGTCCACCCGCGACACCGACGGCAAGAAGAAGGACAAGTTCATCGGCTCCGACGAGCAGTGGGAGGAGGCGACCGCCGTCCTGGAGGGGATCGCGCACGAGTCCGGCCTTCCGGTGGTGCCCGATCCGGGCGGTGCCGCCTACTACGGCCCGAAGATCTCGATCCAGGCCAAGGACGCCATCGGCCGGACCTGGCAGATGTCGACGATCCAATACGACTTCAACCAGCCCGAGCGGTTCGGCCTCACCTACACCGCCTCCGACGGCAGCCGGCAGCAGCCGGTGATGATCCACTCGGCCAAGTTCGGCTCGATCGAACGGTTCATGGGCGTGCTCATCGAGCACTACGCGGGCGCCTTCCCGGCCTGGCTCGCGCCGGTGCAGGTGGTCGCGGTTCCGGTGGCGGACGCCTTCGACGCCTATCTGGGCGGCATCGTGGCGCAGCTGCGCGAGGCGGGCGTCCGGGTGGAGTTCGACGATTCCGACGACCGGTTCGGCAAGAAGATCCGCAACGCGTCCAAGCAGAAGGCGCCCTTCGTGCTGATCGCCGGCGGCGAGGACGAGGCCGCGGGCGCGGTGTCGTTCCGGTTCCGCGACGGCAGCCAGCGCAACCAGGTGCCGGTCGCCGAAGCGATCGAGACGATCACCGGCTGGATCGCCGAGCGGCGCAACGACAGCCCGACCGCGGAGCAGTGAGCTGATGGAGGCCGAACCGGCGGCGGACCTGGCCGGCGTTCCGGATGCGTTCCAGCGGTTGTGGACGCCGCACCGCATGGTCTACATCAACGGCGAGAACAAGCCGTCCGACGCAGACGAGTCGTCCTGCCCGTTCTGCCGCGCCCCTGGCCAGGCCGACGACGAGGGCCTGATCGTGGCCCGCGGCGAGAGCTGCTACGTGGTGATGAACCTGTACCCGTACAACCCGGGCCACCTGCTCATCTGCCCGTACCGGCACGTGTCCTGGCTCACCGATCTGACCGATCGGGAGACGATCGAGTTCACCCGGCTGGCGCAGAAGGCGATGCGGGTGCTCGGCGAGGTGTCGCACCCACACGGCTTCAACCTGGGCGTGAACCAGGGTGCCGTGGCCGGCGCCGGCATCGCCGCTCACCTGCACCAGCACGTGGTGCCCCGCTGGCAGGGCGACTCGAACTTCATGCCGGTGGTGGCCCAAACCAAGGCGTTGCCCCAGCTGCTGGAGGACGCCCGAGCCCTGATCGCGGCCCGCTGGGCCGTCATCGACGAGCCATGACCTCCCCGCCGCGGCCCCGCCCCGACGCCTCGATGGACCTGCTGAACACACTGCGCCGCGAGGCCCTCGACCCGGCTTACCGCGGTGCGCACGAGTCGGGCCGGGCCGGGCACCGCCCGCCGGTCCTGCTCGCGGCGATGCTGGTGGTGGGGCTGCTGTTCGGAGTCGCGGTGGCGCAGACCTGGCGCGGCGCACCCGCGGCCGCCCAAGAGCGGCGCGATCTCATGGCGCGGATCACCGACGCCGAGGCCCGCGCCGATGAACTGCGCGCGCACGCCGCCTCGTTGACCCGCGAGGTACGTGATCTCGAACGTTCCTCGGGCGCGGTCAGCCCCGAGGAGGCCGCGCGCCACGAGCTGTTGGGTTTGGTCAGCGGCAGTGACGCGGCGTCGGGGCCGGGTGTCCGGATCACCCTCGCCGACGGTGCCGACGCCGAGGACGGCGGCACGCGGGTGATGGATGTCGACCTGCGCATGGTCGCCAACGGGCTGTGGGCCTGCGAAGCCGAGGCGATCGCCATCAACGGCTACCGGCTGTCGGCGCGCACCGCGATCCGCAACGCGGGCGACGCGATCACCGTCGACTATCGCTCGATCACCGGGCCATACGCGGTCGAGGCGATCGGGGATGCGCGGGCGTTGGAACAGTGCTTCCGCGGCACCGAGGGCGGGGTGTGGGTCGAAGGCCTCGCCCAGCACTACGGTGTGGTGTGGGGTAGCGAGCGCCGGGGCGTGGTGGAGGTGCCCGCCGACCCCGGGCTGAGCGTGGACCGCGCCGTCAAGGCGCCGTGAGGAGGACGGGGACGCATGTACGCCATCATCGGCCTGGCGATCGGAATCGCGCTGGGCATCGCGCTGCAGCCGAGCGTTCCGGCCGCGCTGCAGCCCTACCTGCCGATTTCCATCGTGGCGGCCATGGACGCCGTGTTCGGCGGTTTCCGCGCCTACCTGGAGGGTCTGTTCGACGACAAGGTGTTCATCGTCTCGTTCGTCTCGAACGTGCTGATCGCCGCCCTGATCGTCTGGGTGGGTGATCTGATCGGGGTGGGCAGCCAGCTGAGCACGGCAGTCGTGGTCGTCCTCGGAATCCGGATCTTCACCAATGTCGCGGCGATCCGCCGCAAGCTGTTCCATGCCTGAGCCCGGCGATCCCACCGAGTCGGTGTGGCGGCGGATCGGGCGCGACCTGGTGCGCCCCACCCGCGCGCAGCTGATCGTGGCGGTGGTGCTTCTGGTCTGCGGCTTCGGGTTGAGCACGCAGCTGGCCGGGTCGTCGGACCGTCGCGCCAGCACGCTGCGCCAAGACGAGCTGGTCGCGATGCTCGACGACGTCACCGAGGGGTCACGGCGACTGGAGTCCGAGATCGCTTCGCTGGAGGCGACCCGGGACCGGCTGCGCTCGGGTGCGGACGCGGACGCCGTCGCGCGCGCCGAGGCCGCCCGCCGGCTGGACGCCCTGGAACTGCTCGCCGGCACCGTCCCCGCCGAAGGCCCCGGCATCACGGTGACGATCAGCGATCCCCAGCGCAAGGTGACCACCGAGATCATGCTCAACACCATCGAGGAACTACGCGACGCCGGTGCCGAGGTGCTGGAGGTGGACGGCCGCGTCCGCCTCGTCGCGACCAGCTCGGTGAGCAGCGCCGGCGGTTCGCTCACCGTGGACGGCGTGCGGCTGGGCGGCACGTTCACGATCACGGCCCTGGGCGATCCGCGCACGCTGAGCGAGGCGACCCGCTTCCGCGGCGGACTGGTGGCCACCATCGAGGGCGAGCGGGTCGGCGGGACGGCGCGCGTGCAGGAGTCGGACCGGCTGCGGATCGACTCGGTGGTCACCCCCCGGCAGCCGCGCTACGCGCGTCCGGCATGATCGACGCCCGCACGCACGGGGGCGATCTCCGTTAGGGTTGAGATGCGCGCCCGTGAGGGGCGCGATCGGGCCGACCAGGAGGAGACGCACGTGTTCCCTGAGGATCTGCACTACACCGACAAGCACGAGTGGGTGCGCGCGGGCAACGGCGCGATCGTCCGAGTCGGCATCACCAGCTATGCCGCCGATGCGCTCGGCGATGTGGTCTACGTCTCGCTGCCCCAGGTCGGCGAGGAGGTCGCCATTGACGACGCCTGCGCCGAGGTCGAGTCGACCAAGAGCGTCTCCGACGTCTTCGCCCCGCTATCGGGTGTGGTCACCGCGGTCAACGACCTGCTCAACGACACCCCCGACACGGTGAACGCCGACCCGTACGGTGACGGTTGGCTGTTCGAACTCGAGATCTCCGACTCCACCGAGCTGGACGATCTGCTCGATGCGGACGCCTACGCGGAGGTCGTGGGCGAGTAGGCTTGACCCTGCGCCTTCGATCCCGGAGGCGCACGCATTGTTCGTCATCACCACCCCCAGAATGAGGAGGAGACCCATGCTCACCTGTCCGTCGTGCGGTCACCAGTTCGCGGGGGACGTGAACTTCTGCTCCCAGTGCGGAGCGGCGCTGCGCTCGGGCACCGGGGACACGACACGCGTCATCCCCGTCCCTGCCCTGGACTCCGTGAGCGAGCGCACCGATCCGGATCTGCCGGCGCTGCGCGATGTCCCGCCGGGGGCCTCGGTGCTGATGGTGGTCCGCGGGCCCAACGAGGGCGCCACCTTCCTGCTCGACCAGGAGTCGGTGAGTGCTGGGCGTCATCCGCAGTCGGACATCTTCCTCGACGACGTGACGGTGTCGCGCCACCACGCGAAGTTCACCGAGCGGGGTGGGCATCATTGGCTCGCCGACCTCAACAGCCTCAACGGAACCTACGTCAACCGCGCCCTGATCGACGGCGAGGTGGCGTTGCGCGACGGTGACGAGGTGCAGATCGGCAAGTTCCGTCTCGTCTACCTGGTGGCGTCCTCCGGGCGGAGCTAGGGCTCGATGCCGGCCGCGACGAAGAGCATCGGGGGCGTCCTGAAGATCCTCAAGGAGGACTTTCCGGATATCACGATCAGCAAGATCAGGTTCCTTGAGGGTGAAGGGCTGATCTCGCCTGAGCGGGCACCCTCGGGCTACCGGCGCTATTCCGAGCGCGACATCACGCGGCTGCGCTACATCCTGGACGTCCAGAAGAATCAGTACCTGCCGCTGAAGGTCATCCGCGAGAACCTTGAGGCGAGGGACCGCGGCGAGGAGCCGGCGGCGCCCGCGCCGCGCGCGGAGGCACCGGTCGCGCTCGACGTGGTGCCGCCCGCGCCTGCGGCGTCCCGGTCGGCCGGCAAGAAACGGCCGATCCACGTCACCCGCAAGGAGTTGCTGGCGATGTCGGGGCTGACCGAGGCCAAATTGACCGAACTGGAGCAGCACGAACTCGTGGTGCCGCGCCGCGGCACCGCCTTCTACGGCCGCGATGCGCTGACCGTCGCCGTCGCCGCGCGCCGGCTGGCGGCCTACGGCTGGGACGTCCGGCACCTGCGCGCGCTCAAGCAGGTCGCCGAGCGGGAGGCCGCGATGATCGAGCAGGCGGTGGGCGCCCGCTCGCGGCGCCGCACCGCATCGAGGGCCGACACGGCCGAGGTGATGAGGCTCGTGATGTACGCCCATGCGGCGCTGCTGCGCTCGGCGACGATGAACTGAGGACCCGATGACGATGATCGCGTTGCTGTTCAGCGAGGTGCGGGTCTCCGCGGTGGCCGATACCCCGGTATTGCTGCTGCGCGAGGCGTCCGGGCCGCGGCATCTGGCGGTGTGGATCACAGCGACGGGTGCGAATGCGATCCTGTCGGCGCTGGAGGAGCCGGATCCGGCTCATCCCGCGGCACACGACCTTGCCTTGGAGATGCTGGCCGCGGCCGGTGAAGTGATCGACGCGGTGCACATCACCGGGGTGTGTGACGGAGTCTTCGACGCCCAGGTGGTGGTGGCGGGCAAGCCGATCCATGCACGGGTCTCGGACGCGATCGCGTTCGCGTTGCGCTGCGGGGCGCCGATCTTCGCCAGCCCCGAACTGATGCAGACCGCGGGAATCGGCCGGCATGCGGCGTCCGCCGACGATGCCGAGGACGGCGACGTGTCGGATGAGCAGCTGGCCCGTTTCCGCGAATTCCTCGACTCGATCAACCCCGAGGACTTCGAGGGCGAGGGCCCGCAACCCTGATCTTGTGCTTGAGGGTTCGCCGCCGTCAGGAGCCGCGTGCGGCGTGTCGAGGGGCGATGCGCGCTGTGACGGCTAGCGTCATACTGGAACGAGACGGCAATACCCAGGAGGCATGGTGAACGCACCCGAGGTCAGGACGCCCCGCACGGACGGACTGCAGGACGTTCTTTTCGACGGCGACTTCTCGCCCATGCCCGAGGACATCGGCTTCCGCGGCCCGATCGCCTGCCGGGCGGCCGGGATCACCTACCGGCAGCTCGACTACTGGGCACGCACCGGACTGGTCGTCCCGCAGGTCCGCCCCGCCGGCGGCTCCGGCACCCAGCGACTGTACGGCTTCCGCGACATCCTGCTGCTCAAGGTCGTCAAGCGGTTGCTGGACGCCGGCATCTCGCTGCAGCAGATCCGCACCGCCATCGATCATCTGCGCGCCCGCGGTGTGGAGGACCTGACCACGGTGACCCTGATGAGTGACGGCGTCTCGGTGTACGAGGCGGTCAGCGATTCGGAGATCATCGACCTCGTGCACGGTGGCCAGGGCATCTTCGCGATCGCGCTGGGCCGGGTGTGGCACGACCTGGAGGGCAGCCTCACCTCGTTGCCCACCGAGCGGGTGGAATCCGAGGAGGCGACGGCGAACCCGGCCGACGAGTTGGCCGCTCGCCGCGCGGCCCGCTCTGCGGGATAATCCCGTCATGGCAGCGTTCGCTCTGCGTCACCTCGGCCCCGACGAGACGGATCGGGCGGTGATGCTGGCCGCTGTCGGATCCGAATCCCTGGCCGCGCTCATCGACGAGGCGGTCCCCGCCGACATCAGGATGCCGGGCCCGCTCGATCTGCCGCCTGCGGTCAGCGAGGCGCAGGTGCAGGCTGACCTGGCCCGGATGGCGGCTGCCAACAACCCCGGCCGGGCGATGATCGGGCTGGGCTATCACGGCACGGTCACCCCGCCGGTGATCCGCCGCTCGATCCTGGAGAACCCGGCCTGGTATACCGCCTACACGCCCTACCAGCCCGAGATCAGCCAGGGCCGGCTGGAGATGCTGCTCACCTTCCAGACCATGGTCGCCGACCTGACTGGGTTGCCGTTCGCGGGGGCGTCCCTGCTGGACGAGGCGACCGCAGTCGCCGAGGCGGTCGCGATCGCTCACCGGCAGCACCGGAAGAGTTCGGTGGTGCTGGTCGATGCGGGCGTGCTGCCGCAGACGTTGTCGGTATTGCGCACCCGAGCCGACGCCCTCGAACTCGAGGTGGTGCTCACCGGCGATCTGGCCGCCAGCCTGGACGCGCACGACTCCTTCGCGATCGTCGTGCAGACCCCGGCCGCCGACGGTTCGCTGCGGAGCGTGCAGCAGCTGACCGCTCTCGCCGATGCCGCCCACGCCAAGAAGGCACTCGTCATCGCCGCCGCCGACCTGCTCGCTTTGACGATCCTGCCGGCGCCGGGCGAGTGGGGTGCCGACCTGGCGGCCGGCTCGACGCAACGCTTCGGCGTCCCCTTGTTCTACGGCGGGCCGCACGCCGGCTACATCGCGGTCGGTGCCGGTATGCAGCGCCAGTTGCCCGGACGCCTGGTCGGCCTGTCGAAGGATCGCGCGGGCACGCCTGCCCTGCGGCTGGCGTTGCAAACCCGTGAGCAGCACATCCGCCGCGAGAAGGCCACCTCGAACATCTGCACCGCGCAGGTGCTGCTGGCCGTTGCGGCGGCCGGCTACGCCATCCATCACGGCCCCGACGGGTTGCGCGCGATCGCCGAGCACATCGCGCGCCGGACGCGCCGGCTGGCGGCCGCGATCGTGGCCGCGGGCGGCGTCCTGGTCAGCGACCGGTTCTTCGACACGCTCACCGTCGCCGTGCCCGGACGGGCGAGCGCGATCGTGGCCGCGGCGCGCGAGGCCGGCATCCACCTGCGTGAGGCGGACGCCGACCATGTCGGCATCTCGGTCGGCGAGGACGTCACCGAGGCCGAACTCGCCGTCGTGGCGTCCCTGTTCGGCGGGACCCTCGGCGAGGCCGAGCACGGCGGCACCGGCCAGCCCGCGCGCACCTCGTCCTACCTGCGGCACCCGGTCTTCCACCGCTACCGCTCCGAAACCGAACTGCTGCGCTACCTGCGTTCCCTCGCCGACCGCGACTTCGCGCTGGACCGGGGCATGATCCCGCTCGGCTCGTGCACGATGAAACTCAACCCCGCGGCGTCCATGGAACCGATCAGCTACCCCGGCTTCGCGAACCTGCACCCCTTCGTGCCCGCCGAGGACGCCCGCGGCTATGCCGAACTGATCGGGGCGCTGGAGGCGCAACTGGAGGCGATCACCGGGTACGACGCGGTCAGCCTGCAGCCCAACGCGGGGAGCCAGGGCGAGTTCGCCGGGCTGATGGCGGTGCGGTCCTACCATCGCGCCCACGGGCAGGATCAGCGCACGGTGTGCCTGATCCCGGCGTCGGCCCATGGCACCAACGCGGCGTCCGCGGCGATGGCCGGCATGGACGTGGTGGTCGTCAAGACCGCCGAGGACGGCTCGGTCGACTTCGACGATCTTGAGGCGAAGGTGGCCCAGCATGCCGAGCGGCTCGCGGTGATCATGATCACCTACCCGTCCACCCACGGCGTGTACGAGGCGCGGGTCGGTGAGCTGTGCGCGCTGGTGCATGAGGCCGGCGGGCAGGTCTACGTCGACGGCGCCAACCTGAACGCGCTGGTCGGGCTCGCTCAGCCGGGACGCTTCGGCGCCGACGTGAGCCACCTGAATCTGCACAAGACGTTCGCGATCCCGCACGGCGGTGGCGGCCCCGGGGTGGGACCGACGGCGGTGCGCGGCCACCTGGCGCCCTACCTGCCGAACCACCCGCTGGTGCCGTCTGCGGGGCCGGCGATTTCCTATGGTGCGGTCGCGGCGGCGCCCTGGGGGTCGGCGGGCGTGCTGCCGATCAGCTACGCCTACATCGCGATGATGGGTCCGGAGTTGACGCTGGCCTCCGAAGTGGCGGTCCTGTCGGCCAACTATCTGGCCGCGCGGCTGTCGGAGCGCTTCCCGATCCTGTACACCGGCGAGACCGGACGCGTCGCGCACGAGTGCATCGTCGATCTGCGCCCGCTGACCAAGCAGACCGGCGTGACGGTCGACGACGTCGCCAAGCGGCTGATCGACTTCGGCTTCCATGCGCCCACGATGAGTTTCCCGGTGGCCGGGACGTTGATGGTGGAGCCCACCGAATCCGAATCGAAGGATGAACTGGACCGGTTCGCCGACGCGATGCTCGCCATCGCCGACGAGGCGGCCCGGATTCAGGCGGGGGAGTGGCCGGCCGATGACAATCCGCTGTGCAACGCCCCGCACACCCTCGCCGAGGTGACCGCGGACGCCTGGACCCACCCGTATCCGCGCCAGGTCGCCGCCTTCCCGGCCGGGCAGGTGCTCGGCGCGGTGTCCACCGGCGCGCGCGACAAGTACTGGCCGGCGACCGCCCGCATCGACGGCGCTTTCGGCGACCGCAACCTGGTCTGCTCGTGCCCGCCGATCGAGGACTACGGTAGCTGACGTCGTCTCGATGAGCAGGACACGCGGAATCGGCGTGCGTTTCTCCGGCGGACCGGTAGGGGCGCCCGATTAGGGTGGACGGCATGGTTGAGCGCTGGAGGAAGATCAAGGCCATCGGCTGGGTGGCGCATCTGCTGCGCATGTGGGAGCGGTTCAACGAACGACTCGGATTCCAGTTCGCCGCGGCGATCACCTATTTCTCGGTGATGAGCATCATCCCGATCCTCGCCGTCGTTTTCGCCGCCATCGGCCTGACGGTCACCGTGTTGAACCCGCAGTGGTCACAGGCCATCCGGGTCGGGATCACCGAGGCGATCGGCAGCGAGAACGACCTGAGCGCGCAACTGGTGGGGATCGTCGACCAGGCCTTCACCAGCTGGCAGGTGCTCGGCCCGATCGGTCTGGTCTCGGCGCTGTGGACCGGCGCGACCTGGGTGCGAAACCTGCGCGCGGACGTGCGGGTGATGACCTCACCCAGCCTGGAGGACCAGGGGCCGAGCCAGCCGATGCCGGTCGAGGTCGTCAAGAACATCGGCGTCCTGTTCGGGCTGGTGCTGCTGGTGGGGGTCTCGATCGGACTGAGCAGTATCGCGACGGCTGCTCACGGGCTGATCACCTCCTGGCTCGGCCTCGGCGACGCCGCCGCGCCGTTGCTCCGGTTCGTGCCGCTGCTGGGCACCGTGTTGACCGGGTGGCTGCTGTTCGTGTTCGTGCTGTGGGCGCTCCCGCTGATCCGGATGCCATGGACGGTGCTGTGGCGCGCCGGCCTTCTCGGCGGTGTCGGCTTCGGGGTGCTGCAGTTCCTGGCCGGCTCGCTGGTGGGTGTCTTCAAGGACAACCCGGCGGCGGCCGTCTTCGGCTCGGCCATCGTGGTGGTGCTGGCCCTGAACCTGTTCGCCACGCTCATTCTCGTCGTCGCCGCCTGGGCCGGCACGCACCAGGCTTACGAGGCGCTTCTCGAGCCGGACGCCCCCGCGCGGATCGATGCTGCCGCGGTGCCGCGTGAGCCGAGCGACTACGCCACCAAACAGGTGCTGGCCGAGCTCCAGGCGGCGCGCGAGCGCGCCGATCAGGAACGCGTCCCGCAGAAGGCCGCCGTCCGCTCCGCCCAGATCACCCTCGGGGTCGGCGTGGTGGTGGGCGGCGTCTTCAGCGCCCTGGCCTCCCGGTTCGGACGCCGCCGCTAACCCGCCCTCTGGCCCGGATCGGCTCCCGGTCACGACCTGGCCCCGGTGTGCCATCCGGGGATGCCTCGTCGTACCGCTTGAACAGCATGCTAGATCTGCATACCATCAGGGTATGAGTCTGACCAGCATCAAGGTGTCCAAGGAACTGCGCGACCGGGTGAGCCGGTTGGCCCATGACCGGGGTATGTCGCAGCACGCCTACCTTGACCAGTTGCTCCGGGAGGCGGAGGAGCGGGATTTCTGGGCGCGGATGGCCGATACCGGTGCGGATGAGTATCGCGCGGCCCTCGCCGAGGACGGCGACCAGCTGGGCGATGACTATGACGACGAGGAGTCGCTGATCCGGGCCGAGGAGCGTTGATGCCGTCGGTCGTTGATCGCGGTGACATCATCTGGCTGGAGATGCGTCCCACCCACGGGCGTGAACAGGCCGGCCACCGGCCGCACCTGGTGCTCAGCGAACGCCGGTTCCACGACCTGCGCGGTATGGCGATCGTGGTGCCGATGACCACCTCACGGCGAGACTGGCCGACGCGCATCGCGATCGGCGCGGGTTTGTACGCGATCTGCGAGCAACCTCGCAGCGTCTCCTTCCAGCGAGTCACCAGGGTTGAGAACACCCGGCACGACGTGTCGCAGGTGCGCCGCATCATCAACTATCTGATGGGCGGGGACTTCACCTGACCCGCGGCGTGGCGGTGGTGGCCGGGCCGAATGCGACAAATCACTGCACTCGATGAATCCGGACATCAGTGGGACTGATGTTTTCAGGCCCTGATTCGCATCGAGTGCAGTGATTTACTGCGTCAGGGCTTCTACCACTCCTCGTGCGTGCGCGAATCCCAGGCCGCCGCTTCTCCCAGGTCGAGGGTGGCCAGGTCGGCCAGGTCGGCGTCGGTCAACTCGAAGCCGAACAGGTCGGCGTTCAGCGCCCAGCGGTGGGGGTTGCTCGACGCGGGGATGACCACGGCTCCCTGCTGGACCGCCCAGCGCAGCACCACCTGCGAGCGCTCGACCCCCAGGCGGCGGGCGATCTTGCCGGTGATGATCTGGCCCATCGGGTCTTCGGGGCCGCCGAGCGGACGCCAGCCCTCGGCGACGATGCCGCGCTCGGCCAGGAAGGCGCGCAACTCGGTGCGCGCCAGCGCGGGGGAGAGCTGGATCTGGTTGACCACCGGCCACACCCCGGAGGCCGCATGCAGCTCCTCAAGCTGGTGCTGGACGAAGTTGGACACACCGATGTGCTGGACCAGACCCTCGGTGCGAAGCTCGATCATCTCCAGCCAGGTGTCGACGGCGAGGCCGCGCGACGGGTTCGGCCAGTGGATCAGCAGCAGGTCGGCGTAGTCGGTGCCGAGCTTGCGCAGCGACTCCAGCAGCCCGGCGCGGGTCAGCCCGCGACCCTGATCCATCCCCGCCACCTTGGTGGTCAGGAAGATCTCCTCCCGCGGCACCCCCGAGCGCCGGACGCCTTCGCCGACGGCCCCCTCGTTGGCGTACTGGGCGGCGGTGTCGATCAGCCGGTAGCCGTCGCGGATCATGGCGGCGAGCCGATCGGCCAGGTCGTTGCCCTTGCCGGGCCAGGTTCCGGCGCCGACCGCGGGAATCCGTCCGCCGTCATGCAGGGGAAGATCAGGGATGTGGAAGCTCATGGCTCCACTCTGCCACCAGGTCACCCCGCGCGCGCCGAGTCAGCCGGCGCGGTGGACGGCGTCGAGAACGCCGGCGTGCTCACGGGTGGCCAGGATGCTCACACAGGGTGAGCAGCACCGGAAACGCCAGCAGCAGGCCCTCGGTTGAGGACCGGCCGCCGGGATGACGCAAACTCAGTGAGCAGCCGGGGGCGCCGCGACGGGGGCGTCCTGGCCGATGGCCTCAAGCAGGTCGAGGTACCACTGCTGGGTGATGTCGAACGGCTTGCCGCCCGCGATGCGGGAGAACTCCACCGGGCGCAGCACGTCGCCCTGCTCCTCGTCGTGGCCGATGACGCCCGGCTCGCCGCGCAGGGCGGCGTCCACGGCCAGCTCGCACATCTCACCGATGAGCTGGAGATCGAACTCGTTCGAGGCGGCCGAACGGCTGTAGTAGCCGGACTTCTGCACCAGCACCTTGTCGGCGGCGAGCATCTCGGCGAACTGCTTGCCGAACCACGCCCCCGGGTTCACCTGGTCGAGGCGGATGTGGCCGAACGCGTCGCGCGGCACCTCCTGGCCCGCGGCCTCCATCTCGGCGACGATGCTCTCCACGCCCGCACCCTCGGACAGGAAGATGTTGACGCAGCCGACCTCGTCCATGACCGTCGACAGGCGCTCGGCCTCGGCCTTGAGGTCGATGACGGCCTCGGGCACGAACACGGCGTGGATGTCCCAGGCGCGCTGGTCGAGACCGATCGAAGGCAGCCACTGCTGCTCGGTGAGCCAGTCGCGGTACTTGCGGGCAGTGGCGGCGGTCAGCCAGCCGCAGTTGCGGCCCATGACCTCGTGCACGATCAGCATGCGCGCGCCGGCGTTGTGCTCGGCGAGCACGTTCTTGGCGTAGCGAGCGCCCATCTCGGCGGCGGTGTCCGCGCCGAGGCTCTGGCGGATCGGGATCACATCGTTGTCGATCGTCTTCGGCAGGCCGACGACGGTCAGCTCGTAGTCGTGCTCGTGCAGGTACTGCGCCAGATCGGCCGCGGTCGTGTTGGTGTCGTCGCCGCCGATGGTGTGCAGGATGGTGACGCCGTCGGCGACCAGGCGGTCGGCGGCGTACTTCAGCGGATCGACGTCCTCGGCGACGAGGCCGCGCTTGACCAGATCCTTCTTGTTGGTCAGCTTCACCCGGCTGTTGCCGATCGGCGAGCCGCCGAACTGGGTGAGCACGGAGGCGTTCTTGCGCACCTCGTCGTCGACAACCAGGTAGTCGCCGGTGAGCAGGCCCCGGTAGCCCAGACGGTAGGCAATGATCTCGATCTCGGGCGCCACCTCGGTGTACCGCTCGATCAATTTGCCCACCGCGGTGGACAGGCAGGGCGCGAAACCACCCGCGGTGAGCAGAGCTACCTTCTTCGTCATCGTCAACCTCTCGTTGGGGAGTCGGCGCCGCCGGCGCCATTCGGGCCCTAGTTTATTGCGCGCGGGACCACCGCGCGGGCAAGGTGGGGGAAGGTCCCACCTCCTGGAGTACATGATGGCCGATTCGACACGCCGCGATGAGCGCGGTACCGCACTCTCCGCGATGATCGCGGTGCTTGTGGTGTCCCTGTTCGCCGTCGTCGGCCTGGTGGTCGACGGGGGCGCGCAGTCCGCAGCACGGGCCCGGGCGGCATCCGGTGCCGTCGAGGCCGCCCGCGCTGCGGTGGACGCCGGGGCGACGGCCCGGGCGTCCGGTGCGGCCCCGAACGTGCTGGCGATGGTGGGTGAAGGACGCCGCGCGCTCGCCGAGCGCGGCCTCGACGGCGAGGTCAGCGTCGAGGCGGGCGTGGTGCACGTGCACGCGCGCACCTCGGCGAAGACCGTCTTCCTCAGCCTGATCGGCATCGGCGAACTGGCGGCCTCCGGCGAGGCCGCCGCCGCCCTCGAAGACTCCTGACCTTCAGCCGAGACTGGTGGCCATCCGCTCGACCGCCTCGGTGATCAGCTCGGGCGAGGCGGCCAGATTCATCCGGATGTATTGCCCGTAGTCGGCGCCGAAGTCGCTGCCGTTGTTGAAGGCCACCTTGCCCTGAGCCAGGAAGTGGTCGCGGGGCCGTTCCAGGCCCAGGCCGCTGCAATCGAGCCAAGCCAGATAGGTGCCGGGTGCGCGGTCGTAGCGGACGCCGGGCAGCCGCTCGGCGACCAGGCGGGTGAGTAGATCCTTGTTGGCGGCCACCTCGACCATCACCTGGTCGACCCACGCCTCGCCGTGACGCAGCGCCGCCGTGTGGGCGAGGGCGCCGATGTGGCCGGTGGACTGGTTGGCCAGCGGTGGCAGGCGGTCGAACAATGCGGACGCCTCGGTGCCCCGGATGTAGAGGCCGGCCTTGAACGCGGCCAGGTTCCAGCACTTGCCGGCCGAGAACGTGACGACGGCGTTCTGGGCGTCCGGCAGGCTGAGGATGGGCGTGAACGCCGCACCCGGGTCGACCAGCAGCGCGTGGATCTCGTCGACGATCAGCAGGACGTCGTGCTCGGCGCACAGGCGTGCCACCGCCGACAACTCTTCGGGCGTGTGGATCGTGCCGGTCGGATTGTGCGGGGAGCACAACAGGTACGCGGTGGGGGCGTCCGGTCCGGTGAACGCGGCCTCGAGCGCGGCCAGGTCGAGGCGTCCGGACGCGGTGAGCGGCACCTGCGTGATGTGCCGGCGGTAGCCCGCGATGATCTGCCAGAACGGCGGGTACACCGGCGGGTTGATGACGATGTGGTCGCCCTCGGCGGTGTTGCCGAGCAGCAAGGACAGCATGGCGTTCATCACGTCGCCGGCACGGCGCAGCTGCTCGGGTGCCGGACGCCAGCCCCAGCGGGACGCGGCGAGGTCGGCGTAGGCGTCCGCGTAGCCAGTGCCGTACGGGTAACCGGTGTCACCGCGCTGCAAGGCCTCGGTCACGGCGTCCACGGCCTCGGGCAACGGCATCGCGTCCATCTCGGCCACCCACATCGGGAGCACGTCGGAGGGGAAGGTTTGCCATTTGAGGGAGGTGCGGGCGCGCAGGTCCGCCTCGGAGAGGGTGAACAGGCTCATGGTGGCCCATTCTCCCACGCGCGCTGGCTAGTCTTGCGCCATGGCCCGCTACTTCGATGTTCACCCCGCCAACCCGCAGCCGCGTTCCCTCACCCAGGTGGCCGACATCCTGCGTGGCGGCGGGCTGATCGCCTACCCGACCGACTCCGGTTTCGCGTTCGGCTGCCAGCTCGGCAACGCCGAGGGGCTGGAGCGGATCCGGCACATCCGCGATCTCGATCGGCATCACCACTTCACGCTGGTGTGCAGTTCGTTCAGCCAACTCGGCCAGTACGTGGAGATGGGCAATCAGACCTTCCGCACGGTGAAGGCGTACACGCCGGGGCCGTACACGTTCATCCTGAAGGCGACCCGGCAGGCACCCAAGGCGATGCTGCACGACAAGAAGCGCACCGTCGGCGTCCGGATTCCGGCGCACGTCACGGCGTCCGCGCTGCTGGACGTGCTCGGCGAGCCGCTGATGTCGAGCACGCTGATCCTGCCCGGGCACACCGACGCGGCCACCGACGGCTGGTCGATCGCCGAGGAGTTCGAGCATCAACTGGACGCGGTGCTCGATTCGGGTGATGCCGGGCTCGGTCCGACCACCGTCGTCGACCTCAGTGGCGACGAGATCGAGGTCGTGCGCGTCGGCGTGGGCGATCCGGCGCCCTTCGAGAGCTGAGGGCGCCGGACGGCTCAGACTCCGACGGGATCAGTTCCCGTTGTCTTCGGGGTCCTCGTACTTCTGCGGTGCCTGCTCGGGAACCTTCAGGGTTGAGGAGTAGTCGGGAACCTCGTTGAGCAGCGTCTTCGACGTCCGCTGGTAGCCGGTCCCCTTCGGCCGCTTCGGGAAGTCGATCTCGGGGCGGTCGACGTGCTGGTAGGGGATCGAGCTGAGCAGATGATGGATCATGTTCAGTCGCGCCCGGCGCTTGTCCTCGGCCTCGACGACGTTCCAGCGGGCGGGATGGACGTCGGTGTGCACGAACATCTCATCCTTGGCGCGGCTGTAATCCTCCCACCGGGTGATGGACTCGACGTCGGTCGGAGACAGCTTCCAGCGGCGCATCGGGTCGGTCAGGCGCGAGCGGAACCGCTTCTCCTGCTCCTTGTCGGAGACCGAGAACCAGTACTTGCGCAGCATGATGCCGTCGTCGATGAGCATGCGCTCGAAGGTGGGGCATTGGCGCAGGAAGCGGACGTGCTCGTCGGGCGTGCAGTAGCCCATCACCTTCTCCACACCGGCGCGGTTGTACCACGAGCGGTCGAACAGCCGGATCTCGCCGGCGGCCGGCAGATGCTCGATGTAGCGCTGGAAGTACCACTGGCTGCGCTGGCGTTCGGTGGGGGCGGGCAGGGCGACGACGCCGGCGATGCGAGGGTTGAGATACTCGGTGATCCGCTTGATCGCACCACCCTTGCCTGCCGCGTCGCGGCCTTCGAAGAGGACGACGATGCGGGCACCGGATGCTTTCACCCATTCCTGCATCTCGACGAGCTCCATCTGGAGCCGATTGAGTTCAGCCTCGTAGAGGGCTTTGTCCAAACGTGGGGGCTTCTTTGCGCTCATGCGGGTCATAGTGCCCGTTCAGAGCATGTTCGCGCATCCGTTTACCTGCGTTTACCCCGGAATGTGGACCGGTTGTCTCAACGCCCGAGCGAGCTTTCCTGGAACCAGCCGTCGTCGAGGTCGGTCAGGCGCACCGTGATGATGCCGTGGCGGTCGATCGTGTAACGCTCCTCGATCAGCGGGCCGCCCTCGACGCGGACCACCTCGACCCCGCCCAGGCCGCGCCCGTCGCGCAGCGCGCGGTCGAAGGGGACGCGCAACTCGCCCAGCGGGATCACGTCTCCGGTCGGCTCGCCTTCGCCGCCGAGCGCGGAATGCTCGACGAACCGGAACACGCCCACGTTGTGCGCCGCGACGTAGCGCCGGGTGACGACCACGTCGGCGTCCGGGCTGACGTGCTGGTCACGGTCGAACAGCGGATCGAAGGACAACCCGGCGCCCGAGTCGAGCTCACGGAACACGCCGAAGCCGCGCGATAGCCGGTCGGTGAGGTGGAATCCGGAGTCGGTGTCGGCCGCGATCGCCAGTCCGATGGCGGTGGACGCCGCCGGGTGCGGGGAGCGGTGCACGCGGCGTCCGAACCGTTCGCGGAGCACGCGGGCGACCAGTGGCAGGCCGGACGCGCCGCCCACCAGGTAGATGCCGGCCACCTCCGCGGCCTCGAGCTGTTCGGCATCCAGACCGCCGAGCAGCGGCTCCAGCGCGGTCAGCGACGCTTCGACCAGCGGGTCGGCGGCGGTGTAGAAATCCTCGACGGCGACCGAGACCGGGGCAGGGCCCACTTCGAGTGCGATGCGCTTGCTGCGCGGGCTCAGGTTCTCTTTGGCGGCGCGGCAGTCGTCGCGCAGCGCGGTGCGGTCGCGCTCGGTGAGATCAGCGGGGTGGCCGGCCGCGGCGAGCGCGAGATCCATCAGGGTGTCGTCGAAATCGTCGCCGCCGAGCCGGTTGATGCCGACGCTGGTCACCACCTCGTGGCTGAGGTCGTCGACCCGCACCAGGGAGGCGTCGAAGGTGCCGCCGCCCAGGTCGTAGACGACCACCTTGGTGCGCTTGCGGTTGATGCTGCGCGGCTGGCGATGGGTGAACTCGAAGCCGGCGGCCGACGGCTCGTTCAGCATGCCGACCACGTCGAAGCCGGCGGCGCGGAACGCC
Organism: Propioniciclava sp.; assembly: GCF_047602245.1. Taxonomy (GTDB): domain Bacteria; phylum Actinomycetota; class Actinomycetes; order Propionibacteriales; family Propionibacteriaceae; genus Propioniciclava. The sequence goes on along the minus strand of NZ_JASGHT010000001.1, from coordinate 147,905 downwards.
TCCAGGGTCAGGAAGCGCTGCGCCGAATGCGCGTGGGCCGGAACCGCGACGACGGCCTGCAGTGGCTCGCCGTCTTCGAGGATGCGGGTGATGTTGGACGCGGTACGCAGCGTCTCGGCGAGGTAGCGCAGGAAGCCGGTGACCAGGTCGAGCAGTTCGACCCGGAGCCCGTCCACATCGACGACCGTGCCGGCGACGATGCTGCCATCGGCCAGTTGGCGCTTGAACGAGGTGGTCAGTGCGGCCCCCTCGTCGGACGCCTTGAGCGCGTCGAAGCCGAAGACGAGCTCGTCGCCCACCCTGGTCACGACGGACGGCACGTGATCGACGGCGTCCCCGCGATGGTCGGTGAAGCTGACCACCGGGTAGTTCCCCCGGTCGACGAGAGCGACGATCGTGCGGGTGGTGCCAAAGTCGATGCCAAGCTTCATGGCGGTCACGCTACCAACGGGACGCCTCGCGCCGAGGGGGTCGTCCAGCACCCAACCAGCGTGCGCCGAGGACGCCCGGGCTGTGCTTAGCCGGAGTCGCCTTCATGCGCGTGAGCTGAACCGTTGTGCACCGCTTTGGTGACCGATGACGACAAACCTGAGGGAAACGTAAGTGAATAATCTCTCAGTCCGACTATTTGACTAGGAGTATTGGCTCATTTGCTGAGAGTCTGTGAGAATCATCTCTCAGGAAGGCCGTCGCTCGCCGGAGGTGGTGGGCACGGCATCCGGGAACCCTTACCCCCCAGGACCGGGAGAACACATGTCACCGACCCACCGGACCGGGAGCGCGCGCCGTGGCGCGCGTGTCCTGGCATCCCTGATCGGCGTGCTCGCGCTCGCGCTGGGTGTGATGGTCACCGCACCATCCGCGCAGGCAGCGGCCAACGACGCCACCATCTTCGGCACCGCGGTGCCGGCCGTCCCCTCCGTCGCTGACGACTCGGCCGTCGAGTTGGGCGTGGCCTTCGTGCCGCGTGTCAACGGGGCCGTGGTCGGCATCCGCTTCTACAAGGGCGCCGGGAACACCGGCACTCACACCGGAAGCCTCTGGAACGCGTCCGGCACCCGCTTGGCCACCGCCACCTTCAGCAACGAGACGGCCTCCGGATGGCAGACCGTCACCTTGAGCAATCCGGTCGCGGTCAGCGCGGGGCAGCGCTACGTCGCGTCCTACCATGCGCCGAAGGCCCGCTACGCGGCGGCCTCGAACTTCTTCACCAGCAGCTACGTCCGCGGTGATCTGACCGTTCCGGCCAACGGCGGCGTCTACCGCTATGGCAGCTCGGGATTCCCGCAGTCCAGCTACCAGGCGAACAACTACTACGTCGACGTGGTGTTCCAGGCCACGGGCGCCCCCACGCCGACCCCCACGCCGACGCCGACCCCCACTCCGACTCCGCCGGCCAGCTTCAACCCGGGCAACACCAGCGGCACGGTGGCGGTTCCCTCCGGTCTGGGCGTTGAGAACGTCAGCAAGCCCGATCGCGTGGTCGGCACGGGCACGCCGGCCAGCTGCACCTCGGACGCCGTCGTGGCGGCTGTCGCCGCCGGAGGCGTGATCACGTTCAACTGTGGACCCAACCCGCACACCATCACCCTCAACCAGACCCTCAAGGTGAAGAACAGCACCCGCAAGCTGGTGATCGACGGTGGCGGCAAGGTGACCTTGTCCGGCGCCAACAAGAACCGCATCCTGTACATCGACACGTGTGACGAGTCACTCGGCAAGGTGTCGGGCAACTGCCTGTACGCGCCGCAGTTCCCTGAGGTGACCGTGCAGAACATCACCTTCGCCCAAGGCAACGCGACCAGTGCTCCCTACGTCTCGCCCGGCGACCCGAACGGGCTCAACGGCGGCGGCGGCGCGATCTTCGCCCTCGGCGGCCGGCTGAAGGTCGTCCGCTCGGTGTTCGAGCAGAACGTCTGCGCCACCAACGGTCCCGACCACGGCGGTGCGGCCATCCGGGTGCTGGCCCAGCGTTCGCCCACCCCCAACGATCTGGACAGCTCGCATGCGGCGCGCAACCAGGAACCGGTCGCCATCGTGCAGAGCACGTTCGGCGGCGCGGCGGGCAAGGGCAACTCCTGCTCCAACGGCGGCGCCATCAGCGCGCTGCGGACGCCGGTGACGGTGATCAACAGCAACATCACCCACAACAAGGCCGTCGGCTGCTGCGCCAACCCGGCCAAGCCCGGTACCCCCGGCGGTGGGAGCGGCGGCGCCATCTACACCGACGGCAACACCTACGATCTGCGGATCTCCGGTTCCAACATCCAGTACAACACCGCGAAGGCCGGCGGCAGCGCCATCTTCTACGTCAGCAACGCCCGGACGGGACGGCTGTACATCGACAAGACGGTCAGCAAGAACAATGACTATGTCGCCAGCGGAACCCCGGTGAGGCAGCACTTCGAGAATTACCCGGGCATCTTCTACCTGGGTGACGGAGCGCCGGTGATCACCAACTCGACACTCCAATCCGGAAGCGCCCCGTCCTGAGGCGACCGGACGCGTCGCAACCGAGGTGATGCGAGGAAATGAGAAGGACCGGGCTGGAGTATCAGCCCGGTCCTTCTCACGTCAGGGGAGGCGGCGATCCCTCCGAGGGCGGAGGGTCTTGCAGGCCGGCGAGGTACTCCTCGACCTGGGCGCCGATCTCGTCGGCGCTGGGCAGCGTGACCGAGTCGGCGTCGGTGAGTGAGCCGTCGCGGTGGGCCTGGTCGTAGGCCTGCTCCAGCGCGGCGACATGCGCGGCGAAATCCTCGTTGTCGGCGCGGTGCTGCTCCAGCTGAGCGCGCAGGGCGGCGGCCGGCAGTTGGAAGCCCTCGGCGGGCAGCGCGAGCTTGCCGATCTCGCGCACTCCCTCGATGAGGGCCGCGGCGGCGTCGGGGTAGTCGCTGTCGGCGATGTAGTGCGGCACCAGCGCGACCGCGCCCAGCACCTGATGGCCGGCCTGGCCCAGGCGCAGGGTGAGGACGCCGCTGAAGGAGGCGCTCATCGCGAACGAGCCGAGCGGGGAGCGCTCGTCGCCGAGTAGCGCCGGATCGGAGGCGTACCGGGTCAGCGGCGTGCGGCGCGTGTGCGGCACCCCGGCGGGAATGGCGTGCGCGAGGATCGTCCGCCGCACCCCCACCTGATCGATGACGTGCGCGATCGCCGCCGCCATCCGCTCCCATTGCAGGGACGGCTCGGGGCCGGTCAGCAGCAGGAAGTCCTGGCCGTCGCGGTCGGTGACCAGGTGCAGGTCGATGCCCGGCTGGGCGTAGTCGGCGTAGTGGTCGCCGTCGAAGACGATGAGCGGACGCCGCCCGGCGTAGTCGAAGACCTGGTCGGCGTCGAAACGGCCCACGATCCGGTTCGGCAGCTGGTCGAGCAACTGGGCGTTGACCAGGCGCTGGCTGTGCCCGGCGTCCACGAAGCTGCCGAGCGTCACCACGAGCGTGTCGGCGCTCAGGCGGCGCTGGTCGACGTGGGGTTCCCACGAGAACAGGCTGATGGGATCGAGCATGACGCACCTCCTTGCGGCTTGCCCGGTATAACACGGCAAGTCAGCAGGCTATTCCCTGCCGGGCATCCCTGCAGGCGCCCGGGAAAGATCAATCGGCCAGCCGGACCACGTCGACTGCCACCCGCAGCCTGCTGGTCGGGCTCTCGGTGAAGATGACCCCCTTGAGCGGCGTGACGTCGCGGAAGTCCCGCCCCCAGGCCGTGATCAGATAGCGGCTGTCGGCGAGCTGGTCGTTGGTCGGGTCCAGATCGACCCAGGCGCCACCGGGCACCTGCACCGACGCCCAGGCGTGCGTCGCGTCCGAGCCCTCCAGCCGCGGCTGGCCCGGCGGCGGAGCGGTCTCGATGTAGCCGCTGACATAGCGGGCCGGCAGCCCCGCCGCGCGCAGCACGCCGACGGCCAGGTGGGCGAAGTCCTGGCAGACGCCCTCGCGGGCGGCCAGCAGTTCCGGCAGCGTGGTGCGGGTGGTCGTGGCGCCCTTCACGTAGGCGAAGTCGCGGAAGATGGCGTGGGTGACCGCGGCGATCGCCTGGCCCAGGGGACGCTGTGGCCAGGCCAGGGTGTCGGCGTAGGCGCGCACCTCGGGGCCCAGATCGACCAGTTCGGACGGCAGCCGGTACAGGGCGTGCTCCAGCGGATCCAGGGCCCGGTCGGCGAGCAGGGCGGACGCGGCGTCGGCGACCGTCCAGCGGTCGAGGCCGTCCAGGTCGACCTGCGGCCAGGCGATCTCGACGACGCTGCGCTTGGTGACCGTCAGCCGGGTGTGCGGCGTCCCGATCTCGAGGTAGTGGCTGAAGTTGCCGAACAGGTCGACATGCTCGTCGAGGACGTCGGGCGTGGGGGAGACCTCGATGCTGTGCTCGATCACCCGTTGCCCGGGCGCGGTGCGCGGCCGCAGGCAGGCCCGGCCGAAGGAGGCGCTCACGTCCGCCTCGTAGGCATATTCGGTGACGTGGCGCACCTCGTAGCGGCGGGCGTCCAGGTGCTCGGCGGCTTGCACGCTCACGCGCCACCGCCGGTGAGCTCGGCGACCACGAAGCTGCTCTGCGGGGCCTGCGCGACGAAGTGCACGGCCTCGATCTCGTCCGACAGCCCGCGCAGCGCGTCCTCCCAGGCCCGCAGTTCGGCGACCAGTTCCTCACGGTCGCCGGCGGCCAGCGCCGCCAGGTCGGCCTGCCGGACGCGGCGGCGCAGCTCGGTGAGCTTCTCGTCGATCCTCACGTGCGGGGCGTGCGCCAGCGCCTCGCGCAGGCTGTCGAGCTGGAAGGCGAGCGAACGCGGGTTGGCCGGCTCATCGACCAGCAGGGTCAGCGCGGCCACCACCGGGTGCGGGTGACCGACACCGGCCGACATCCGCCGCCGGTAGGTGATCAGGCTGTCGGCGACCCGGAGCACCGACTCGACAACCTGCGCTTCGACGACGGGCGCGCGACGCGGGGTGAGGGTGGTGCGCAGCAGCCGGGGGATCGACTGGGCGCGCTCGATGCGGCGTCCGGCCTGCAGGAAGGCCCACACCTCGTCGCGGACGAGCGATTCGTTGCTGAGCCCGGCGAGGGCGAGCAGCGAGTCGAGGATGCGCGAGGCGACCAGCTGCACGGGCACGGACTCTTCGGCGCGGGCCTCCTCCAGGACGCGGTCGAGCCGGCTCAGCACGCTCGGGGTGTCCATCGACAGGATCTCGCGGGCGTGCTGGGCGGCGGTGCGCGCGCGGGTGACGTTGGAGGCCACCCCGCCGCGGGTGTCGTCGATCAGCAGCGCCTCCAGGAAGGGCAGCGGCTCGGCGAGCAGGGCGTCGGCGTCCACGGCCGGGACGCCCGCGCGGGTGCTCAGGTGCGCGGTGAGGGCGTGCAACGCGACCTGCATCGCCGTATGACCGGGCGTGCCGGGGCGGCGGTGATGATCCTCGACCAGGTTGTCGGCGACCATCGCCAGCCGGGCGCCCAGTTCGGCCCGCTCGGTGTAGCGGCCGAGCCAGTACAGGTTGTCGGCGGCGCGCGGGGTGAGGCCGGGCATCTGCGCGTCGGCCGGCAGCACCCGGGCCCGGGTGAGCGTGTCCAGGTCGATCCGGGACGGGGCGGCGTCCTCGGTGTCCAGCACCCAGACGTCCTTGGCGGCTGCGCCGGCGGTATTGGTCACGTTGAACGAGTCCACCGACGGCGCCACGCGGGCCAGCCCGCCGGGCAGGAAGTGGTAGCCGTCGTCCACGGCGACGCCGAAGGTGCGCAGCATCAGGCCGCGCGGCTCCAGGCCGAGGCGGGTGACCACCGGGGCGGTCGACTTCACCAGCGGCTCCTGCGCCGTCCACGCCCACGGTTCGGCGCGGATCCGGTCGCGCAACTCGTCGAGCTGGGCGCGGGTCTGCTGCCAGCCGAGCAGGTGGCTCTCGCCGGCGCCGCGGTGGATCGGCTTGATCACCAGGCCGCCGAGGCGCCCGAGCACATAGGCGCGCTGGTGCGGCTCGCCGCACCACCAGGTCTCGGGCACGCGCAGCTGGAGTTCCTCACCGAGCAGGGCCTTGGCGAGGGCGTCCTGGAACGGGAGCAAGCCCGGGTTCTCCAGCAGGCTGGCGCGCAGCGGGTTGACCACCGATACGGTGCCGCGGCGGGCGGCGGCGACCAGCCCGGGGACGCCGAGGCGGGACTGGCCGAGCAGGTCGAGGGAGTCGGTCCAGTCGGCGTCCACCCGGCGCAGCACCACGTCGACGGCCTCCAGCCGGCCCATGGTGCGCCGCCACAGCCGGCCGCCGCGCATCACCAGATCATCGGATTGGGCCAGCGGATGGCCGAGCAGGGTCGATAGCAGCGCCTGGTCGAAGGCGGTTTCGCTGCCGGGGCCGGGGGTGAGCAGCACGACGCGGGCGAGATCGTCCACACCGGGGGGTGCGGTCTGCTGCAGCGCCTCGGCGAACAGGCTGAACCAGCCGCGCAGCCGGCGCAGCGGCGTCCGGCGGTGCAGGCGCTCCAGGGCGCGGGCGGTGATCCGCCGGTTGGCCATCGCGTAGCCAGCGCCCGAGGGGGCCTGGGTGCGGTCGGCGAGCACCGTCCAGCTGCCGTCGGGGGTGCGGGCCAGGTCGGTGGAGGTCATCGGGAGCGCGCGGCGTCCGGGCAGGGTGATGCCCTCGGCCTGGGGCAGGAAGCCCGGGTGCGCGGCGACCAGCCCGCCGGGCAGCACGCCGGACGCGACCAGGGTGCGCGGCCCGTTGAGGTCGGCGAACACCGCGTCCAGCAGGCGGGCGCGCTGGTCAAGCCCGCGTTCGAGGCGGGCCCACTCGTCGGCGTCCAGCACCACCGGCAGCGGGTCCAGCAGCCAGGGACGCGCCGGGCGGCCGGGGTGGTCGCCGCCGTAGGTGATGCCGTCGTCGGCGACGAGCCGCTCGACCATCCGGCAGCGGGCTTGCAGCCCGATCGTGCCGAGCCGGTTGACGGTGTCCTCCAGCAGCCGGGCGCCGTCACGGGGACGGCCGGGCGCGAGCAGTTCGTCCGCGCCGCGGGGCGTGCCGAGCGGCAGTGCCCGGTCGGGGGAACTCAGCCGCGCCGCGTACTGCTCGATGAGCGCACCGGTCTCCAGCGCTTCAGCCGTCATGTCACCTCCCGTGTCCGGGCACAGGCTACCCACCCGCGGTGACAATCCGGGGTGCCTTGTCCGCGCGGCGCCCGAGTGGAAGGGTTGAGGAATGAAGCTCACCCAGACTCTGTCCGATGCGTTCGACGCTCAGATCACCCTCGAGTTCGCGGCGTCGCTGGTCTACCGCCAGCTGGCGATCGCGATGGGAGCCCGCGATCTGCCCGGGATGGCCTCGTGGCTGCGCGCCCAGGCCGATGAGGAGGTCGTGCACGCCAACAAGTTCATCGACCACGTCGTCGACCGCGGCGGTCACCCCTGTATCGGCACCATCCAGGCGCCGCAGGTCGCCCCGGACGCCACCCCGTCGCAGGTGTTCGCCGCCGCCTTGGCCCACGAGGAGAAGGTGTCGGCGTCGATTCGCCAGCTGTACCGCACCGCGGACGCCGAGGGCGACCTCGATTCCCGACCCCTGCTCAACTGGTTCCTCGAAGAACAGATCGAGGAGGAGTCCACCGTCGGCGAGATCGTGTCGCAGCTGAAGCTGATCGGCGACGACGGCAACGGTCTGCTCCGGCTGGACGCCGACCTCGGTGGGCGTCAGTCCGGCGGGACCGAGCCCGCCGGCGTGTAGGCCTGCCGACGAGAGGGATCGCTGACGTCGAGGCCTATTCTCGGCCTCGAACTGGCGAGCTGGCACCTGGCAAGGCGTACTGATCCAGCGATACCGCTGCCGGGGGGAAAAGCCATCCCCACGCCATGGTCCACCAGGCGCACAGAGCCCTCAAGCCACTCCTGACACCCTACAACACGACTTTGATGACACCCCTGACTTCGGTGGGGAGGGGCAGGATCGGGTCGCGCGAGGCGACGGGCAATTCCGACAGGGGGGACGTATGCCCTCTTGACGCACACGATGGGGTGGTCTGACTATGGCTTTCAAACGCGGAATTTGCGCCTGGGTGAATGTGAGGAGATCACCGTGCCGGGACCTATTGTGCATCTGCAAAATGTAGGAATGTTGCCTGTCTACCTGCGCGAACTCGGGGGGCACCGAGGGAGCGAACTCGCGAGCCTCCTCGAGAAGGATCCGTGTAGCCCCTACGCCTATTTTGGTTCACAAGGGCCGGACTTTCTAGTGTTCTCTCTCAAGGAGTATGGCACGCCTGCAGACGAGTTTGCGAATTTTCTGTTCGGTGTATACGATGCTCTCGAACCCTTAATCTCGTTCTACGAAGCCGTCGTCGAGCCGGTCGAGCAGGCCATTGAGGACGCGGTGAAGGCGGTCGATCAGGTGGTGCTCGGTGGATTGATCGATCAGATCGGCCAGACGGGAAACCTGCTCGCGTCGACGTTTGTCAACCAATTGGCTGTGATTGCCACCAAGAATGTGGATCTTTTCTACGGATTCTACCCCAAAATTCAAAAGGGGGAGCCTGAAAATTCCTGGTATTGGTTTGATACCTGGCACTATCGCAGGACGGGTAGGTTCGCGTCTGAAATGTGGAGATTGGCGCAGGGTGACGATGATCTCATGCGTTATGCGCTCGGCTATGCTAGTCACATCGGAGCCGATGTTGCGGGCCATCCATTCGTCAACGCGATCGTCGGCGGTCCCTATAGGTCACATTGGCATAGGCATCATCTCGTAGAGAACTGGATCGATGCGTACGCGCGCCTAACCATCCCCGACTCTTCTCAGGTCAAGTCCTGCCTTCGCCTCGGTGGGCGCGACACCTATGTCTCGGATGCTATCTCGGGAAGTTACTACTACCGACTTTGCGAATTCCCGGGGGCTCAGCTCCCGCCGAAACTCACGCGCCTGATCACCAAAGCGGCGAACAGTGTGTACACCGGACCGGACGTTCCCCCGATGCTCAGTGCGACCGATCTCGACACGACATATCGGCTGTGGTTGATGTGGTTCGAGCGTTCGACGTCCATCGGCACGGCCCGTAAGCCCACTCCGGTGGCGCCGCCGTTGTCGGCGGCGGGGAACTTGATCAAGGACTTCATCAATGGGTTCCCGTCGATCCCGGGCGCGGGAAATAGCGGGAATGGTGGCGGTATCTTGGACATTTTTGCCGCGATTGCCGCCTTCATTGGCTGGCTTGTCGAAGCGTTCGTGTATGTGATCACGTGGACGCTGTCACACATTCCAGCGATTTTGTCTTTGCCGATTTCGGTTGCATTGCAGACCGTGAAATGGCTACTTTACCAGGTGCAGAAGTATGTGTGGGAGATATACGAGGAAGGTCGATTTCTGCTAGTGCTTGGTGCGTACCTGTCGCCAGAACCCCGCGACTTCGCGCGGGTGCCGTTTGGGACGGCGTTCATCAATACAGCCTCGGCTCACTTGACCGGGGGGCCTCGGCCTGATTTCAACAAGTATCCGCTTAAGCGGGGATCGCACGGGCTCTTTGGGCCTTCGTATCATCACCTTGTCTATCCGGGAACGCCTCAAGAGTACCCCGCTGCCGAGTTGGCGCCTGCCCCATTCTGGGGGCGGCCTCCTGATATCGTTCTACGGGGCTTTCATCACTGGAATGCCCAGGTGGAGGACCTTTATTGGGCCAAGGCCCCGTACGGTACGGGAGCGGCCTTCACGCACTGGATCGATGAGCAGACCTGGGATTCTCATCAGTTCGGGAGCATTCCGGCCTTTAGTGCGCGGTTGATCAGCGACCATATTGATAATCTCCCGGATTTCAATCTCGACGCCGATCGTGGGCACGGGTGGAAGGCGTGGCGTGCGCGGACTCCAGATATCGACGCACAGAACCCCGTTGACGTCGACTACATCTGACCCAGCCATATCGAGGACGGAGACTCTCATGCAGCATCATGATCATGGGGAACGTGACGATCGGCCGTTCGACGCAACCACACACCTCTACATTCGGACAAACCCAGCTGACGACGGCAGCGAGCCGTTACCCCCCAACCTGGCCTTCTGGGCCAGCCCCGACATCGCGATCGAGCGGCCAGGTGGCATTCTCGGAGGTGAGGCGGAGCCACTGGTTCAGAATCGCGTGAAAGTAACCGTCACCAACGGCGGTGGGCAGCCCGCTGTGGACGCCTACGTCGAGGTCTTCGTCGTGACGCCCACGACCCACATCACCCCGGCCACCGCCACGCTGATCGGCGACGAATTCGTGACGGTGCAGGCGTACTCCACAGCCGACGTTTGGCTGCCGTGGACGCCGTTGCCGTCCGACAGTGGACACCGCTGCCTGGTGGCGCGGGTCTCCCTGTATGCGCCGTTGGACGCCGTCCGTGACCCGACCATCTTCGATGTCGTCGGCGATCGTCACGTGGCTCAGCGGAACATCCAGGTCCTTGAGGTTCAGGCGGGCGAGCGCCGATCATTCCGCTTCAAGCTGGCACATCCACGGATCGGGGATGGCCCGCGGTCGTTGACAGTGGTGGAGACAACCTTCGAGACGGACAGGCAGGCGCTGGTCCGCATGGGCGGCTGCGAGGGAGGTCTGCCCGCGACTATGCCGTTGGCCGAACTTGGCGTGCGCGCGCTGTCGGATATCGGCCCGTCAAGAGGGTCGCCTGACGACCTTCTGAGCGGACGTGGCGACGGTGACTGGTCAACGCCGGGATTCCCTGATTGGCAGCCCTTGCGTCCGTCGCTTCTGGGACTCACCAACTACGGGGTGGTTTCCTTCGCGGTCGCATCGGATGACGAGGTGGGTCGATTGCACGCGTTTGACGTGATCGAGACTGACGCCACGGGCGCCAGACTCGGGGGCTTGTCGTTCGTCGTCCGCGTGGTATGACCTGGTCGCCAGCCACCGCTACTCCTGGGCGGCGTCCGGCTGGCCGGCTTCGCGCACCACGAGCGCGAGCCCGCCGAATGGCGGCAGGTCGACCTCGAAGCCGCCCAGGTCGTCCACCTGGCCGATCGGACGCCGGGTGGCCAGGTCGATGACCTGTCCGGCCGGGATGGCCGGGCTCTGCACGCGCGCCGACAGCCGTTCCTCGGAGAAGTTGAGCACGGTGACCTGCGTGGTGCCATCGGCCAGCCGGTTCACCAGCACGAGCAGGCTGCGGTAGGCGACCTCAGGGATGTCGACGAGCGTGGCCGTGTGGATGCCGTTGTCCTTGCGTAGCCGCAGGATGCGGGCGAGCCGGCGCGCGAAGGAGTCGCGGCGTCCGAGCTGGTCGGGCAGCGACCCGTAGAGCGCGACCGCGCGCGGCATGCCCGAGGCCGACTTGGTGGCCTCCGGTGCGACGCCGAGCAGGTCGTAGCCGCCGCGTTCGATCCAGCGGGTGTCGCCGTCCTTGATCAGCGTCTTCACCTGGGCACGGTCCAGCGGCAGTGCTCCGACCAGATCCCAGCCCGAGAGCGCGAACACGCCGGGCTGCAGCGCGTTGTACATGCACAGCAGCAGGTGGGCGTCCATGATGCGCCGGCGATCGGCGGGGGTGATCGCGGCCAGGTCGGTGATGCCGAGGCTGGCGGCGATGACGGACGCGGTGGTGGACGCGATGCCGTTCTGGGTGAAGGTGGCGTTGTACGGCCCGGCGTCGCCGGTGAGCCGGGCGCGCAGGGTCGCCCGGATGTGCTCGGCGAGATCGCGGCCCTTCATCGTCTCCCCGCCGAAGGTGTAGTCCTCGTCGGCGTGCCGGGTGGCGAAGTGCACCAGCTCGTAGGTGAGCTCGTCGTGGTTCTGCAGCGCATGCACCAGGGACGCCTGGTCGACGCCGATCTTCATCGCCTCGCGCAGGGTGAGCCGGAGGAACTCCGTGTCCCCGGTGCACAGTGCCACGTGGTAGGCGGGCCGGGTGACGAAGTCGTAGGACAGGTCGGGGCCGACCGCGCCGGTGGCGGCGATGTCGTCGATCGTGAGGTTGAGCTCCTGGAAGGTGAAACAGCCCACCTTGCGCACCATCGAGCCGATGAACTGGTTGGCGGCCTGCGACAGCGGATGCCCCTCCGACCAGGCCGGCGACTGGTCGAGCGACTTCTCCACGCCCAGGAATCCGTTGGCGTCCAGGCGCAGCCCGCCCGAGCCGAGGTCGAGCAGCGAATGCAGCGCGTCGCCGATGACCAGGCGCATGCCCGCGAAGGTCGGGTCGAGCCAGTTGATCGACGGCTGTCCCTCCTTGAAGTAGTGCAGGTAGACCCAGCGGCGCAGCACGCCGCGATGGTCGCGGATCGGCGGGGTGGCCGACCAGTTGGTCTCCTTCACGCCCGGCTCGTAGAACATCACCCGCTGCAGTTCGCCGATGATGTAGCCCTGCTCGGCGAGCGCGCGTTCGGCGTCCGGGGACAGGTTGACCGAGTCGGCGCCCTCGGGCACCTCGGGCAGCAGATGCCAGGCGTCCATCGGGATGTCGACCATGTGGTAGATGCCCGGATAGTCCTGGTAGTTGAGTTCGGCGAGCCGGAAGTCGGCGCCCTTGCCGGTGTGCCCGGGCACGATGTCGTCGATGATGGTGCCCCCGTAGGAGGCGGCGCTGGCGCACATCGCGCGGAACTCGTCCTCGGTGCCGAACAGCGGGTCGATCGCCATCGAGATCCGGTCGAAGTGGCCGTCGATGGACGGGGTGGCCTCCCAGCCCGACAGCCCACCGGCCAGCTTGACCGGGCCGGTGTGGATCGCATCGATGCCGATCGCCTCGAACGCCCGCCACAGGTCTTCGGAGCCGAGCGCACCCAGGAACGACTGTCCCGGCGCGGTGATCAACGACAGCGGGTAGGCGGTGTACCAGACCGATGCCTGCTCCAGGGCCGAGCGTGGGTTGGGGGCGGCGAACGCGTTCGCCCACATCAGGTGGTGGCCGGTGAGCTGCCGTGACACCACGGTGGCGTCGGCGAGCATCGACTGCTCGACCAGCCAGTCGACGTAGGCGCGGTTGCGGCCGTCCGCCTCGAACGGCTTGGGCACCCGCTCGTCGGACGCCGAGGCCTTGCTGCGGCGGGCGCGCGGGCGCAGCTTGGCCGGGCGCGCGGCGAACCGCTGCTCGTCGAAACTGATCGCCGGGGCCGGATCGTCGGTGGGGTGTTGTCCGGAGGACTGTGCGGGTGTGCTGCTCACCCCCCGACCGTAGCGGGCGGGCCACGGTTTGGGGGAGTGTCGGGCACGCATGCCGGGCGCCGCTATGATCCTCGGCGTCGGATGAGCGCCGCGATCGGGTCGCGGCGAAGGGGGAATGGGCTGGCATGCATCGGATCGGGTTCGATGGCGAGAAGTACCTGGCGATGCAGTCCGAACAGATCGCGGAGCGCCGGTGCCAGTTCGGCGGCAAGCTTTACCTCGAGTTCGGCGGCAAGCTGTTCGACGATATGCACGCCTCCCGGGTGCTGCCCGGCTTCACCCCCGACAACAAGATCGTGATGTTGTCGTCGATGGCCGATGAGGTCGAGGTCGTGATGGTGGTCAGCGCCAAGGATCTGGCCCGTAACAAGGTGCGTGCCGACCTGGGCATTCCCTATGACGCGGACGTGCTGCGGCTGATCGACGCGTTCCGCTCCTACGGGCTGTACGTGGGCAGCGTGGTGATCTCGCACATGACCGACGACAACCGCCAGGCCAAGACGTTCAAGCGCAAGCTGGAGCGGCTCGGGCTGCAGGTGTTTCGGCACTTCCCGATCAAGGGCTACCCGCACGACGTGGCGCACATCGTCAGCGACGCCGGCTACGGCCGCAACGAGTACGTCGAGACCACCCGCGACCTGGTCGTGGTCACCGCGCCCGGCCCGGGCAGCGGCAAGATGGCCACCTGCCTGTCGCAGCTCTACCATGACCACCAGCGCGGAATCCGCTCGGGCTACGCCAAATACGAGACCTTCCCGATCTGGAACCTGCCGCTGGATCATCCGGTGAACGTCGCCTACGAGGCGGCCACCGCCGACCTGGACGACGTCAACATGATCGACCCGTTCCACCTGTCCGCCTACGGCGAGAGCGCGGTCAACTACAACCGGGATGTCGAGATCTTCCCCGTGCTCAACCTGCTGTTCGAGCGGCTCACCGGCTCCTCGCCGTACCAGTCGCCGACCGACATGGGCGTCAACATGGCCGGGCTGGCGATCGCCGACGACCAGGTGTGCCGCGAGGCGTCCCAGCAGGAGGTGATCCGGCGCTACTACAAGGCGCTGGTGCACGAACGCAAGGACGCCCTCGACCCGGTGGTGTCGGACCGGATCGCGCTGCTGATGAGCCAGTTGGGCGTCTCCACCCACGACCGACCGGTGGTGGCCCCCGCCCTGGAGGTGGAGAAGCGCACCAAGGCGCCCGCGGCGGCGCTGCAACTGCCCGATGGACGGATCGTGACCGGCAAGACCTCGGCGCTGCTCGGCAGCTCCTCGGCGGTGCTGCTGAACGCCCTCAAGGCGCTGGCCGGGATTCCCGACAAGCTCAAGCTGCTCGCGCCCGAGACGATCCAGCCGATCCAGACCCTGAAGACCGAGCATCTGGGTTCGCAGAACCCGCGGCTGCACACCGACGAGGTGCTGATCGCGTTGTCGGTGAGCGCCAACGCCAACCCGAGCGCCAAGGCGGTGCTGGACGAGCTGCGTCACCTGCGCGGCTGCGACGTGCACACCACCGTCATTCTGGGCCCGGTCGACGAGGGCATCTTCCGTAGCCTCGGCGTCAACGTCACCAGCGAGCCGGTCTACCAGACCCGCAACCTGTACCGGAAGCGCTGAGCCTCAGCGGACGCCGCTGCGCGGACCGGGCACGCGGAGCCGGTAGTCGAACCGGTGGCTCATTCCGGGCACGAGCATCACCAGCCCGTCGCCGGAGTTGAAGGCGTCCGGCGCGCAACTCATCGGCTCGACGGCCAGGGCCGCCCGGTTCATCCCGTCGCCGGAATAGACCTGCGCGTAGCGGGCGTCGCTGATCAGTTCGACGGCGAGACCCGAGCCGGGCTCGCGGACGGTGAGGGTCCATTCCCCGTCGGGGAAGCCGGTGAAGGCGTCGTCGAGCACCGTGTCACCCACCACGCGCGGCGTCCGGAAGTCGAGGCCGCGCTCGGCGACGGGCAGCGTCGTGACCGGGGTCTGGTGCTCGTCCATGGTGTAGGCCAGCGTGGCGGGCAGGGTGAGTTCGTAGGCGTCCGCGGGCCAGCCGCGAGGCAGACGTAGGGGTGCGAGGAGACGCCGTAGGGCGCGGGGGCCGCACCGATATTGCGGGTCTCGATCGTGACGCCGAGGCCGTCGGTGCCGAGGTGATAGCCGACGGTGCATTCCAGCGCCCACTCATAGCCCGGGCGCGGCGCGATGAAGGTGCTGAGGATGACCTCGGCCTGTGATGCCCGCACCACCTCCCACTCGACCCAGGCCACCAGCCCGTGCAGGGCGGCGCCGTTGGCGACGTCGTTGACCGGCAGCTGGTGCTCCTGGCCGGCCCAGGAGTAGCGGCCGCCGGCGATCCGGTTGGGCCACGGCACCAGGGTCTTGCCGAGGAAGGCGTCGGAGAGTTCGCCGACCGGGCTGGGCATCACCAGGTCGTGGCCGTCATGGGTGAGCGAGCCGAGCGCGGCGCCGACGGTGAGCACGGTGGCGGTGTAGCGGCCCGCCGCGAGCGGAATCGCGTGGCCGGAGACGGAACGGGTCATCAGAAGTCCTTCGGGTGGTGGGGGCTCACGGCGCGGGCGCGGGGCCGGTCGAGGCGCGGACGATGAGCGTCGAGGGAATGGTCAGCGTGGACGGGGTGGGATCATCCAGCATGCCGAGCGCGGCCTGCAGGGCCTGGCGGCCGATGAGGTCCCAGTCCATCAGCAGGGTGGTCAGCGGCGGTGGGAACGAGACCGACTCGTCGATGTTGTCGCAGCCGACGACCGAGACGTCCTCGGGAATGCGCAGGCCCGCCTCGAACAGCGCCCGGTAGGCGCCCAAGGCCATCTGGTCATTGCCGGCGAACAGCGCGGTCGGGCGTTGCGTGGCCAGCAGGGCCCGGGTCGCCTCGTAGCCGGACTCGGCGCTCCAGTCGCCGCGCACCACCTCCGGCACCGGGCACCCGGCTTCGATCAGCGCCTCACGCCAGGCGTTCTCGCGGGCGCGAGCGGGGATCGACCGTTCGGGACCGGCGAGGTGGTGCACGGTGCGATGGCCGAGCCCGAGCAGGTGGGCGACCACCTCGCGTGCGCCGGAGGTTTCGTCGATGCTGACCGAGGACGCCCGCTCGGGGGCCCCCGAACTGAGCACGACGGTGGGCACGGGCAGATAGGGGGGCACCTCGACGTCGCCGCCGAGGGAGGAGGACACGATCACGATGGCCACGTCGATCGAGGACTGCTCCAGTGCGCCCGGGGGGTAGGAGGATCGCGTGGTCGTGGTGGGAATGAGGACGGTGGAATAGCCGTGCGCGGCCGCGGCGTCCACGATGCCCTCGAGCGCCTTGCGGTTCCCCACCGAGCGCAGGGTGCGGTAGAGGACGCCGATGGTCTTGAAGTCGCCGCGCTTCATGGCGCGGGCGGCGGCGTTGGGGCGGTACCCGAGTTCGCGCATCGCGGCGAGGACGGCGTCCTTCTTCGGTTCGGTGACGTAGGGCTCGCCGTTGACCACCCGGGAGACGGTCTGGGTCGATACGCCGGCCAGACGCGCGACATCGCCCATGGATGGTCGCTTCCGGCTCGCCATCACCCTCCTGCCCCTCCGCACCGCTGCTGAGGCCAGTCTAGGGCCGCCGAGGTGAGGGCGCGGGCCGCACCCCCACCTCGGATCGGTCATGGCCGGTGGCCTGTCAGTGGCCGCCGCCGGAGGCGCCGCCGGTGGGGTTGACCCGCCACCAGATCGCCATCACGACGGCCACCACGAGCAGGCCGAGGCCCGACCAGAGGTTGCCGTTGATGCCGCCGGTCTTGGCGAGCTGTTCGGGACCGGTGGCGGTGAACGCGACGATCAGCAGGAACAGGCCGATGAGGCCGAGCGCGGCACCGATGATGACGCGGATGTCGGTGAGGTCGGCCTTCGCGGGCCGGGTCTGGGTGGTGTCAGGCATGTCGGATTCCTTCCTGGCCTAGTGGAAGACCACGTTGAGGGCGATGACCAGCACGGACGCGGCGATGCCCAGCGGAATCGGGCGCCGCCACGCGGGCAGCTGGTGCAGCTGGGGATCGGTGCGCTCGGACTTGGGCGTGAGCGAGTAGACGAAGCCGCGGAGTTCCGCCTCCGGCTTGGGACGAGTGAACTGCGAGGCGATGATGGTGACCACCACGTCCACCACGAACGCCGTCGAGGCGGCCAGGAACGCACCGCCCTGGCCGGGCAGCGAGAGCGAGCCGGTCCACATCAGCACGTTGATCGCCAGGGCGCCCAGGGTGCCGGCCGCCAGGCCCATCCAGCCCGCGGCCGGGGTGGCCTTCTTCCAGAACATACCGACGATGAAGGTGGCGAACAGCGGCGCGTTGAACATGGAGAACAACTGCTGCAGGTAGTCCATCAAGTTGTTGTACTGAGAGGCGATCAACGCGGTGAAGATCGCGATGATGGACGCCGCCAGCGTGGACAGCTTGCCGACCCGCAGGTAGGTGTCGTCGGACTGGCCCGGCTTGAAGTAACGCTCGTACAGGTCGACGGTGAACACGGTGTTGAAGGCGGAGATGTTGGCCGCCATGCCGGCCATGAAGGAGGCCAGCAGGCCGGTGATGGCCAGGCCGAGCAGGCCGTCGGGCAGGATGTCGCGCATCAGCAGCAGGATGGCGTTGTTGTACTCGAACGACTCGCCGGCGTTCTTGGCCTCGGCGACCTCGCTGACCAGCACGCCGGCGATCATGCCGGGGATGATCACCAGGAAAGGCACGAACATCTTCACGAAGGTGCCGATGATCGGCGTCTTCTGCGCCGCCGAGATCGAGTCGGACGCCATGGCGCGCTGCACCTCGACGAAGTTGGTCGTCCAGTAGCCGAAGGAGAGCACGAAGCCGAGGCCGAAGACGATGCCGACCACCGACATCACCGGGGAGTCGAAGCCGGACAGCAGCAGGCCCGGCCAGGAGTTCAACTGGAGCGCCGGATCGGTGCCGGAACTCACCGCGTTCTCGGTGATCTGCGCCTTCAGGCCGCTCCAGCCGCCGGTGCGATGCAGGCCGATCAGGGTGAGCGGCAGCAGCGCGGCCACGATGACGAAGAACTGCAGCACCTCGTTGTAGATCGCCGCGGCCAGGCCGCCGAGGGTGATGTAGGTGAACACGATCACGGCGGCGACCACCAGGGCCAGCCACAGCGGCCAGCCGAGCAGCCAGTTGATGATCTTGCCGAGCAGGAACAGGTTGATGCCGGCGATCAGCAGCTGGGCCAGGGCGAAGCTTAGCGAGTTGATCAGGTGCGCGGTGGTGCCGAATCGTTTGAACATGAACTCGGGCACCGAGCGGACCTTCGAGCCGTAGTAGAACGGCATCATCACCAGGCCGAGGAAGATCATTGCCGGGACGGCGCCGACCCAGAAGTAGTGGAAGGTCGGCATGCCGTATTGGGCGCCGTTGGCGGACATGCCCATGATCTCGACGGCGCCGAGGTTGGCCGAGACGAAGGCGATGCCGGTGACCCAGGCGGGCATCGAGCGCCCGCCAGTGAGGAATTCGTCGGAGGACTTGGCCTTCGCCTTCATGACGAAGCCGACGCCCAGGACGAAGGCGAAGTAGATGACGATGGGGACGTAGTCGTACCACTGCGCGTTGAGCAGGAGGTCCTGCTCCATCAGCACGCTGGTCATTGAGTGCTCCTGTTCGGATGCTGTCGGTCGGGGTGAGGCGGGGATGCGCGGCGACTGCGCCGCGCGCGGTTCGCTCACCAGCTTCGTGGCAAACCGAGCTCAAGCCCGAGGTGTATGTTAACGTAAACATTACGAGCGTGTTCCCGGTTCGTCAAAGGAGAGGTGCCATGGAATCCCAGGAGTTGGTCGACCGCCTGAACGCGGGCGATCTCGATGCGCGCATCGCGCAGATCTACGCGGTCGCCGGCCCGGCGCTGGCCGCCGCCCGTGCCCGGCTGACCGGTCTTGCCGTCCGGTTCGCCGATGAGTTCCCGGGATTGCCGGCCGCGCTGTTCACCGCCGCGGGCCGCACCGAGATGGGCGGCAACCACACCGACCATCAGCACGGCCAGGTGCTCGCTGGCTCGGTCAGTGTCGACATGATCGCCTGCGGCGGGCCCAACGGCACCGACGAGATCCGGGTCCGTTCCGAGGGCTACCCCGAGGTCGTGGTCCGTCTCGGCGACCTGGAACCGAACCCCGCCGAGCATGGCTCCTCGGAATCCCTGGTGCGCGGGGTCGCCCGCGCGCTCACCGATCGTGGCTTCCCGCTGGCCGGGGCGTCGTTGTGCGTGGTCTCCAGCGTTCCCGGGGGCTCGGGGCTGTCGTCCTCGGCCTCCTACGAGATCCTGATCGGGGTTGCGCTCAACCACCTGTTCTGCGGCGGCGAACTCTCCGCGGTGGAGCTGGCGCAGATCGGCCAGTACGCCGAGAACGTGTTCTTCGGCAAGCCGAGCGGGCTGATGGACCAGATGGCCTGTTCGGTCGGCGGGGTGGTCCACATCGATTTCGCCGATCCGGCCGCGCCGGTCTTCAACCGGGTCGAGGTCGACCTGGCGGCCGCCGGGCACGTGCTGTGCATCATCGATTCGGGCGCCGACCACGCCGACCTGACCGACGAGTACTCCGCGATCACCGCCGAGATGCGCGCGGCGGCGGCCTGCTTCGGCGCCGAGTATCTGAGCCAGGTCGACCCGGACGCCTTCTGGGCGCGCCTGGACGAGGTGCGCCGGAAGGCCGGTGACCGCGCCGCGCTGCGAGCCATCCACTTCTTCGAGGACAACGCGCGGGTGCCACAACAGGCGGCCGCACTCGCGCAGGGGCGTTTCGGTGACTTCCTCGGGCTCGTCACGGCGTCGGGCATCTCGTCGGCCACCCACCTGCAGAACCTGTACGCGGCCTCGCACCCGGCCCAGCAGGCCGTGGGCATCACCATCGCGCTCGCCCAGCGGCTGCTGGACGGCAGGGGAGCGGTGCGCGTGCACGGCGGCGGCTTCGCCGGCACCGTGCAGGCCTATGTTCCGGTGGAGTCCGCGGACGCCTTCAAGGCCGGTATGGACGCTGTGCTCGGTGAGGGCGCCTGCCAGGTGCTGTCGATCCGCCCCATCGGCGGCGGTGTGATCGCCGGCTAACGCAGCTGCAGGCTGGCGCGGATCGCCAAGGCCGCGCCGCCACGGGCCCAGCTGAGGAAATCGAGGGTGTCGCCCATCTGCACCTCGGGCGGTTCGATGTCGTAGTAGCGGTGCCGCTCCAGGCCGCGCTGGATCGCGGGCAGCCGTGGCACGAAGGGCGCGATCCCGTCGCCGGTGATCAGCACCCGCTCCGGGCCCCAGGCGAGCTTGGCCAGCCCGACCAGTTCGCCGAGGGCCTCGGCCGCCTCGTCGAGGACGCCGCCCACCACCGGGTCGTCACCGCGCAGGTCGGCTTCGGTCAGCGGACGCCCGGCCGCGGCGCAGGCGCGCTCAAGCAGCGGCTCGGTGGCCAGCATCTCGCGGAAGCGGCGTCCGTCACTGGCCCACGCGGCGCCGAGCATGCCCGCCGAGCCCTGATGCCCGAGCAGGAGGCGGTCCTCCACGACGGCGCCCGCGCCCACGCCGACCCCGACGGTGAGGACGACGAAGTTGTGCGCGCCGCGGCCGCGGCCGAACCAGTGCTCGGCCAGGGTGAGGGCGTCCACGTCGTTGGCGGCCGCGCAGGACAGGCCGGTGGCGGTGGTGACCGCGCCGGTGATGTTGCCGCCGCTCCAGCCGAGCAGGCGGGCGGCGCGGACGGTGCCGAACGGGTCGACCGCGCCGGCGATCGAGACGCCCAGTGCCTCCGGCGTCCAGGTGCCCGCGCGCTGGTCGAGCAGCCCGGCGATGGCCGCGGCGGTCGACTCGACCGACGAGGTGTCGGCGTCCTCGACCGCCGAGCCGTGCACGACGCCGCACAGGCCGGCCAGAACGGCGTACAGCCGGCCGGGAACCACCTTCACGCCCACGAACCGGGCCGCCGAGTCGACCGCCTCCAGCGGCAGGGCCGGCCGTCCGACCCGGGCGCGCCGCGACGCGCCCTCTTTCAGGATTCCGGCGCCGACCAGTGGTGCGGTGACGCGGGTCAGCGAGCCCGAACTCAGCCCCGTCCGCCTCGTCATGGCGGCCCGGGAGATCGGGCCGTGCCGCAGAACTGTCTCGACGAGCAGACGGGAGGTAGGGTCCAGCTCTGCGAGGCTCACGTCCCCGATTATGGCAGCCCTGGACCCCACCTTCGTGCCGCTAGCCGCGCGAGGCCAGCTCGAGCAGCCGGTTGACCTGTTTGTTCAGGTCGGTCAGCGAACCGACCGGCTGCTGGCCGATGTAGATCGCCTCGAAGGTCGGCCCGGTGAGACCGGCGATGTCGGCCGCATTCGTGGTGACCGCCAGCGTCTGGGTGGTGCCCTCGTCGAGGTGAACCGTGAACGCAGAGACGTCGAGACCGGCGGCCTGGCGCGCCTTCAAGGACGCCTGGGTGCCGGCGTCACGAGCCGGGAACACCACGCCCGCCTCGCCGATCATCACCTGGCAGGCGTCGCTGGCCATGAAGGCCACCCACTCGGCGGCTGCCTCCTTGTCGTCGGCGAAGCGGGTCACCGAATCGGCCAGGCCGTTGAACGGGCTGGACCGCTGCCCCGAGGGGCCGATCGGGGTGGGCGCGATCTTCAGGTCAATGTCCTTGAGGCCCTGGAAGGAGGAGATCATCCACGACCCGGACAGGCCCAGCACCGCCTGGCCCGCGGCGACCTGCTGGTAGCCGCCGGTGTCCTTGCTGAACTGGCCGTACTTGGGCATATAGCCCTTCTCGGCCAGGCCGAAGTACCAGCTGATCGCCTCCTGGAAACGCGGATCGTCGAGGTTGTACTTCGAACCCCACGGGTTCTTGTCCAGCGGCTGCCAGTTGCCGAGCGAACCGGTGTAGGGGCCCCACTGGGTCTGGCCGAGATTCTCGCCACCGCCGCCCTCGGCGGACAGCCCGTAGACCTTGATCCGGTTCTTGTCGAAGCCCGGCTCATCGCCCCGGACGCCGTTCACGTCGACGGTGAGGTGGGCGATGATCTTCTCGAAGCTGCCGCCGTCGACCGGATTCCACTCCATGGTGGCCAGCTGCTGGGCGGTGACGCCCGCGGCGTCGGTCACCTTGGCGTCGTAGAAGTAGCCGACGGTGTCCCAGTCCTTGGGGGTGCCATAGCGATGCCCGTCCGGGCCCTTCCACAACTCGGCCAGGCCGTAGGCGAACTCGTCATCGGTGATGCCCTTGGTCGCGTCCAGCTCGTCCAGCGGCAACAGGACGCCGAGGTCGACGAACTGGGCGTACTTGGCCAGGTGGTTGGTGAACACGTCCGGGGCCTGGTCGGCAATGAAGCCCGCGGTCAGCTTGCTCCAGTAGTCGCCCCAGCCGTACTGGGTGATGCGCACCTTCTTGCCGCCCTGGGCCTCGAAGGCGTCCGCGCACTGCTGGTAGCCCGGCTGCTGGGCCGAATCCCACAGCCAGTAGTCGATGGCGTCGGACGATCCCGGGCCGGGTGCCGGGGTGTTGCTGGTGCACCCGGTGGCCAGCACCGCGGCCGCGAGCAGCCCCGAGCCGAGCGCGGTGAGTGTCTTCCTCATGGTGGTCCTCACTTGATTCCGCTGAAGCCGATGGAGTTGACGATGCGCTTGGCGCTGAACATGAACAGCACCAGCATCGGGAGCGCGGCCACCAAGGTGGCGGCCATCAGGCCCGCCCAGTCGGGGCCGGTCTGCGGCGACTGCGCCCGGAACACGCCCAGCCCGACGGTGAGCAGCCGGGAATTGTCGGTGTAGCTCACCATCAGCGGCCAGAAGTAGTCGTTCCAGGAGCCGATGTAGGTCAGCAGCGACAGCGTCGCCAGGGGTGCGGACGACATCGGCAGGATCAGCCGGAAGAAGACGCCCAGCTTCGAGGTGCCGTCCAGGCGCGCGGCCTCTTCGAGCTCGACCGGCACGTTCATGAAGAACTGGCGCAGGAAGAACACCGCGAACGGGGTCATCAGCATGCCGGGCAGCGCGATGCCGAGCAGGGTGTCGATCAGGCCGAGCTGCTTGATCAGCACGAAGTTCGGCAGGAAGGTGAAGATGGCCGGCACCATCAGGCCCGCCAGGAACAGGCCGAAGAAGAAGTTGCGGCCGGGCCAGTGCAGGCGGGCGAACGCGTAGGCGGCGCTCGCGGAGAAGAACACCTGCCCGACGGTGACCAGGGTGGCGACGATGACGCTGTTGATCAGGAACCGCCAGAAATCGATCGCCTGGCCGGACCCTCCGGCCGCGATCGCCTCTTCGCCGGTCTGCATGCCGAACACGCGCTCGAAGCCGCCCAGGTTGAAGTCGACCGGCAGCCAGGAGGTGGCGCCCGCGTACAGGGCGGCGTTGGAGGACAGCGCGGTGCGCAACATCCAGTAGAAGGGGAACAAGGTGACCAGCATGATGATGGCCATCGCGGTCCAGCCGGCGATGCGGCCCCAGTTGATCCGCCGCTCGGCCTTCACGGGCGCCCCGGCGCCGCCGGGGGTAACTGCTGTGGGTGTGGAGCTCATGATTCCTCAGTTCAGGTCGGTCTCGCCGGCGCGGCTGAGCCGGTACTGGAGGGCGGTGACGATCAGCAGGATGGCCAGCAGCGCGACCGACAGCGCGGAGGCGTAGCCGAACTGGAAGCGGCCGAAGGCCATCTCGTAGATGTAGAGCTGCAGCACGCGTGAGGAGTTCACCGGGCCGCCGTTCGTGGTGACCGCGACCGTGTCGAAGACCTGGAACGAACCGATGATGGTCATGATCAGCACGAGCGCGAGGATCGGGCGCAGCAGCGGGATGGTGATCCGCCAGAACATCCGCCATTCGCTGGCGCCGTCCACGCGGGCCGCCTCGTAGACGCTGCTCGGGATCGTCTGCAGGCCGGCGAAGATCAGCAGCGCGGTGTAGCCCATGTGCCGCCACACGTTGATCAGGGCGATCGTCGGGATGACGGTGGACTCCTGGCCCAGGAACGGAATGCGGTCCAGGCCGAGCGAGGCGATCATCTGGTTGCCGATGCCGAGCTGCATGTCGAGGATCCACAAGAAGATCAAGGCGGCGACCACGTTGGAGACCAGGTACGGCGCCAGCACGACGCTGCGTACGAAGGTGGACTCGGTGAGCCGGTGCATCAGCACCGCGATCACCAGCGCCATCACGGTCTGGACGCCGATGTTGATCACGACGTACTGCAGGGTGACTCCGGCGGCGTTCCAGAAGATCGGGTCGGAGAACATGCGTTCGTAGTTGGTGAAGCCGACGAAGTTCGCCGGGGTGAGCAGGTTGTAGTCGGTGAAGCTCAGCCAGATGCCGTTGATGGTCGGCCAGAGCATGAAGAGAAGGAAGCCGATCAGTGCGGGCAGGATCATGACAGCAGCGAGCTTCAGATCTCCCCACGACCTCTTCCGAGCGATCGGCGCGGCCGACGCTGGCCGTGTAGCCATAGTTACCTCCGTTGGTAAAGTAAGAAAACTTTGGCACGAAGGTAATGTGTGGTCAAGCTCCATCCGGCCACCGGTTAGCTTTGGAGTGAAGTTTTATCCGCGCTAGGGTTGGACGCCGCGCTCCACCCTGCGGGGAGCTGATCGCCCACCTCTACCCTCCGAAGGAGACCTTCGATGTCGACCCACCAGACGATCGGTGAGGCCGGCGGACCGGATCCGATCCTCGCCGCCCACAACGTCCTGCTGCGCCGGGGAGGCACCTCGGTCTTCCTGCACACCGAACCCGACTCGCTGCCCGAGGTGCTGCACTGGGGGGCCGACCTCGGCGCCCTGACTCCCGCCGACCTGGACGCCTGGGCGTCCGCCGGCGTCGGGGGAGTGGTCTCGGGAAGCCCCGACATCCCGCTGCGCCTGTCGCTGGTGCCGCAGCAGGCCGAAGGCTGGGTCGGCACGCCCGGACTGACCGGCTCACGAGGCGGCCTGGGGCAGTTCTCGTCGTTCGCGCCCATCGGCATCGACATCGTGGCCTACGAAGGGACCGACGGCGCGGCGTCCGGGGTGCGCGTGCTGGCGCACGACGCCGAGGCCTGCCTCGATCTGGCCCTCGACATCGAGCTGGAGGCGTCCGGGCTGCTGCGGCTGCGCGCCACACTCACCAATCGCGGCGAGGACGGATACGGCGTCGACTCGCTGCTGCTCGCGCTGCCGACCCCGCCGAGCGAGACCCTGGTGCTGGACCAGTCCGGGCACCACCTGCGCGAGCGCGACACTGCCTTCCACGAGTTCACTATCGGCACCCATGAGCGGACGACGCGGGCCACCCGCGCGCTGATGGCCTCTACCGTCCACGGCACCTGCGAGACCGGAACCGGCTGGAACCGCGGAATGGTGCACTACCTGCACGTGGCCTGGTCGGGCAACGTCCGCACCGTCGCCGAGCGCGCCGTGCTCGGCCCGCAGGCGCTGCTCGGCGGCGAACTGCTCATGCCCGGCGAGGTCGTGCTCGGTCACGCGGAGTCCTACGCGACGCCATGGATCGTGGCCACCTGGGGCGAAGGACTCGACCAGGCCGCCGCCCGCATCCACGACTTCCTGCGCTCGCGCCCGGCCCACCCATCGACACCGCGCCCGGTCACCTTCAACGCCTGGGAGGCGGTCTACTTCGACCACTCGCTGCCCAAGCTGCTGCGGCTGGTCGACGTGGCCGCCGACGCCGGTGCGGAACGATTCGTGCTCGACGACGGCTGGTTCGGCGACCGGCGCGACGACACCGCCGGCCTCGGCGACTGGGTCGTCTCGCCCGAGGCGTGGCCCGAGGGCCTGGCCCCGCTGGCGGACGCCGTCCGCGCCCGCGGCATGGAGTTCGGCCTGTGGGTCGAGCCCGAGATGATCAACCCCGATTCCGAGGCCGCCCGCGCCCATCCCGAATGGATCTTGTCGCCGCGCACGCGCCGCCCGCAGGAGGAGCGGATGCAGCAGGTGATCGACCTGACCAACCCTGCGGCCTTCGAGCATGTCCGCTCGCAATTGCTGCAGGTGCTCGCCGATGTGCGGATCGACTTCCTGAAATGGGACTTCAACCGCGACCTCAACGAGGCGGTGTCACCGCTGACCGGACGGCCCGCCTACCACGCGCAGGCGCAGGCGACCTACCGGCTGATGGATGCCCTGCTCGCCGAGCACCCGGGCCTGGAGATCGAATCCTGCTCCAGCGGTGGCGGGCGCATCGATCTCGGCGTGATGGAGCATGCCGTGCGGGTGTGGGGATCGGACTGCATCGACCCGCTGGAGCGCCAGTTGATCGAGGCCGGCACCTCGCTGCTGCTGCCGCCGGAACTGGTCGGGTCGCATGTGGCCTCCACCACCTCGCACACCACCGGCCGCACCCTGAACCTGAGCCTGCGGGCCTCGACCGCCCTGTTCTCGCACATGGGCATCGAGTGGAACCTCTTGGAGGCCTCCGATGCCGAGCGCCGCGAGCTCGCCGCCTGGGTGGCGCTGCACAAGCGGTTGCGGCCGTTGCTGCACACCGGCCGGGTGGTGCACGGCGACCTCACCGACCCCGGCTGGCGGATCCGGGGCGTCGTCGCCCAGGACGGAGCGGAAGCGGTCTACGCGCTGGTGCGCGTGGCCACCTCGGCGGTGCGCCCGCCGCAGGCGATGCGCCTGCCCGGGCTCGACGAGGCCGCGACCTACCGGTTGGAGGAACTGCTGCCCGAGGGCGTCGGCTCGGCGGTGCGGCGCCGGCAGCGCTCGCCCGAGTCGTGGGCGTGGTGGTTCGACGGCGTCACGCTGCCCGGCTCGGTGCTGAGCACCGTCGGGCTGCGCTTCCCCGACCTCGATCCCGAGCAGGTGATCCTCGTTCACCTGCGTCGCCGCTGAGCGGCCTGGCCCCGTTCCGGGCAGGCGGCGCTTCTCGCAGGTGGTGAGTGCCGCCTGCCCAGTTCGGGCTCAGCAATGGTCGTTCTCAGGCAGGTGATCGGCTGACGACGGCGTGTGGGCTCAGAGATTGTCGTTATGAGAGTGGAAAGCACCCCTTATAACGACCATCGCTGAGCCCTGGCCCGAATGGGCATCGGTGACCCATCTGAGAACGACCTTTTCTTGGTCCTTAGCCGTGGATGCGGCGCCAGGCCGGGAGCGAGGCGAGGGTCACGTCGAGGGTGAGCGTGACGGGGTCTCCCGTGACCTCGACGACCTGGCCGTCGGGCATGCCGGTGCCGAGCGGCGCCCATCGGCCGTGCGGAAGCACAACCTGCCGATGGGTGGCGCCGCGCTCCAGGACCGGCGCGACCAGAACATCCTTCCCGAGCAGGAACTGATCGGTGACCTGCTCGGTTCCCGGGTCGTGGTAGGCCAGCGGGCGCAGGATCGGCTCGCCGGTGCGTGCGGCGTGCGCGACCAGCGCCAGGA
Organism: Propioniciclava sp.; assembly: GCF_047602245.1. Classification (GTDB taxonomy): domain Bacteria; phylum Actinomycetota; class Actinomycetes; order Propionibacteriales; family Propionibacteriaceae; genus Propioniciclava. The sequence continues at coordinate 120,448 of NZ_JASGHT010000001.1, read as the reverse complement.
TCTCGGGAACCAGTGCCTGCCGCAGCGCCACGGCCGCCTTCACCGCGGCGAGCGCCTCCTCATCCAGAACCCGCGCCGGGTTGAGGGAGAACTGCATCATCGGGAACAGTGCCGCGCACTGGGCATAGCGAACGAACTGCTCGACGTCGACCGCGGCACCCGGCTCGAACTGGGCCAGATCGCCGCCGCCGATCATGTCCGGGCAGTTGAAGGCGTGCCCGGTCAGGCTTTGCGCGATGCCTTCGGGGATCAGCGAGCCCAGCCCGGCGGCGTCCCAGGTGGGCGGCTTGTCGTGCAGCCGCTGGGCCAGGCCAAGCCCGCCGGCCCGCCAGGAGGCGCGGAACTCGTTGAACGCGAACTGCTCACCGAAGCGGGCATACGCGGCCGTCTGCGCGATACGCCCGATGCCGCCACGGCCCTGATCGTCGTCGCGGTAATCGCGCAGATCACCGGCGTCGAACTTGAACCCGTCGACACCGGTCTCGGCCTGCAGCGCGCGCAGGGTGTCGGCCCACCAGTCGCATGCCGGTGCGAAGGTCAGGTCGAGCACCGCCGACCAGCCGTTCCACCAGCGCCGGACCACGATCTCGCCGTCGGCGCCGCGCAAGAGCAGGTCGCGGCGCTCGAGTGCGCGATAGACCGCGTTGTCGGGGCTGATGAACGGCACCACCCACACCATCACCCGGAAACCGAGACGGTGGAGTTCGTCGACCATCGCCCGCGGATCGGGGAACCGCCCGGCCTCGAACCGCCAATCCCCGTAGTCGGCGGCCCACAGGTCGTCGATCATCAGCACGCCGGGCGGGAACCCGGCGGCGAGGATCCTGCGGGCATAGTCGAGCACGCCCTGCTGGGTGGGGGTGTAGGGCAGCTCGATCCAGGTGTTGTACTGCGGGCCCTCGAACAGTTCCGGCGCCGGCGTCCGGCCCGAGGCCGGCATGAACCGGCGCACGGCCTCGCGATAGGCGCCGCGAAGCGTGGCCACATCGGCGGTTGCGGTCTGGACGCCGGTGCCCTCGGCGCGCAGTTGGCCGTCCTCGATGGTGAAGGTGAACGGCTGATCGGACGCGATGACGCGGCCGTGACTGGAGATCAGGACCGGCGCCGACTGATTGGAGGCGTCCGCGGGATCGTTCACGAGCCCGGCATTGCGGGCGAGGTCGCGATGATGCGAAGTCTCGCGCCCGAACGGCATCAAGGTGCCATCGGCGGCCGCACCGCCCCACCACCACTCTCCGTGCTCGATCTCCACGTTCACCGTGTCCGAAGTCACCATCGCACCCACATTCCTTTGCTGCAAAACAAACGTTCGCTCAGCCTACTGCGCCGCGACGGCGCGTGCGCCCCCTGGGGTGGCCCTCATGTGCTCCGGTGGTCGCGGCCGCGGCAGGTGCGTTCATCGGATGCTGACCGGATGAGCATCGCCTGGTGCATGACGAGGGCGAACCATCCGGCACCGAGGCCGGCCTCGATGGGTGCCGGCGTCACTCCTGCGGGTAGCGCAGGCCGATCTGGGCGCGGATGGCGTCCATGGTCTCGTGGATGCGGACGGTTTCATCGAGTGCCATCCGCGGGCTCTCGGTGAGGCCGGCGGCGACGCAGCGTTCGACCTCCCAGATCTCGAACTCCTTGCCGTGGTGCGCGTAGGGCTGGTCGAAGTCTTCCAGGATGCGGTCGTGTGGGTCGATCAGCCGGAACTTCGATGAGGCGTAGAAGCTGGCCGCCACCTCGATGCGGGCCTGCGTGCCCAGGATGATCGCGGTGTTCGGCCCGCGCAGGTCGAGCGCGGTGTGTAGCAGCGCCTGGACGCCGCCGGCGTAGCTGAGCAGCATCGATGTTTCGGCGTCCACGCCGGTATCGGTCATCCGCGCGGACGCCGTGACCGTGGCCGGGTCACCGAACAGGTCGGAGGCGAAGGCCAGGTTGTAGATGCCCAGGTCGAGCAGGGCGCCGCCGCCGAGCCCGGGATTGCGCAGCCGCTTGCCCGGATCGGGATCGAGCAACTGGCTGTGGTCGGCGACCAGCGAGCGAACCGTGCCGAGCGCGCCGCCGGCGATGAGTTCGCGGATCCGGACCGTGTGCGGCATCCAGCGCGTCCGCATCGCCTCCATGGCGAACAGGCCGGTCTCGCGGGCGAGGTCGCGGACGCGGCGGGCCTGGTCGGCGTTGAGGGCGAGCGGCTTCTCGATCAGCACGTGCTTGCCTGCGCGCAGGGCCAACTCGGCGTTGGCGGCGTGCCACGGGTGCGGGGTCGCGATGTAGATCGCGTCCACGTCTGGATCAGCGGCGAGATCCTCATAGCGGGCGTAGCCGCGGGCGGCGCCGTACTGGGTCGCGAAGGCGTCCGCCTTGTCTTGGGCACGTGACCCGACGGCCTGCAAGGTCGAGCCGACCGCGTTCACGTCGTGCGCGAAGGCGTGCGCGATGCCGCCCAGGCCGAGGATGCCCCAACGAAGTCCGCCCATTTCAGTTGCTCCTCCTGATTGCCCGAATGCCCACCCACAGGCCGATTGCCGCCAGCGCGAGCGCCGCGGCCCAGCCTGCCAGCACCCTAGCGTCCGCTCTGGTGCTATCGACGGTCGGGGTTGATCCAGTCGAGGCCGTCGAAGCGGGCGAAGTCGCTGTCGAAGGAGCAGATGCTGGTGCCGTGCTCGATGGCCAGCGCGGCCAGGTGAGCGTCGGTGGTGAGGTTTCCGCGCAGGTCGCCGTCGATCAGGAGCCGTCCGAGGACGTCGCGGTGGCGGCTTCCCGGTGTGGGTACCCAGGCCTGGTCGGCGTCAAGCCAGTCGGTGATGAAGCTCCATGCCTCGGCTGGGGTCAGTGGGCTCGCGGTCACTCGGGGATGAGTGATGATGCGTTGGAATGCCATCAGGGACGCCCACGGCAGCCCGACGCGTTCGACACCGTTCATCGCCTCGTCCAGCCATGTCCGTGCGGTGGTGTGGAAGTGCGACCGGTCATCGACGGCGTACAGCAGAACGTTGGCGTCGACGATCACCGCGCATCCTCGGCGTCATACTGATCGAGCAGCTCCAGCGTGTCGGCGATGTTGGTGACATCGACCTTCAGCCCGACGGTGGCTGTGCGCTGCTGGAAGCGCGCAGGCGTCTGCTTCTGCGCCAGACCCGCGCGAGCGAGTTCGTTGACGGCCTCACCGAGACCGATGTGGCGTTCCCTGCGCAGCCGCTCGGCTGCTGCAGCGACCTCAGGGTCGAGTCGTACCGTCGTCCTCATGCCACCAAGATAGCACCAAGGATGCGCTTTCTGTGCATCAGTGATGCACGGCATGGTGTCGATGTCAGATGCTCCGCTCGCCGCAGGGGCCGTCGGCTCCCTATCGGCGCAGGCTGCTCCCGGCGAGGTGTCTGCGGATCTGGCATGCGAGGCGCGCGGTGAGTCGAGCGCGTCAGGTCAGGTTGCTCTCGGTGAGGTGTCCGCGGATCTGGCGTGCGAGGGCGTGCAGGTCGACACAGGTGGCGGTGTCGACGGTGATCAGGGGGCCGACGCCCAGCGGGGCGACGGGTTGGCCCCACAGTTCGGCTTGCGAGCGCTGGTTATCGAGGTGCCGGGCGTCCCGCCGGCGCGCGGCGTATCGGTGCTGGACCACCTCGAGGGGTACTTGGCAGCGCACCTCGACAAAGGGCCCAGGCAGCGCGGACACCATCGTGGCGGTGTAGGGAAACCAGGTGCTGTTCGATGACCGCGGCCCGGCAGCCCTGGGCCGCGCGCAGCACGGCGGCGACGGCTGCGCGTCCGATGCGCTGGGACTCCTCGACCGATCCGGGGGCGCCGAGCTGGTCCATCAGGGCTTCCTTCACCTCATCCTTGGCGAGGTAGTCGATGCCCAACTCGTCGGCCAGCGCGCGGGCGAGCGTCGTCTTGCCCGATCCCGGCCAGCCGCCGACCAGCACGTAGCCCCGCACGCTCGCCACCTGACTCACCGCCCGACTCACCTCCGACTAGGGGTGATCGCCGGACGCCGCCGCGAGGGTCGCGTCCACATGGATGGCGGTGGTGGGGAAGACCGGGACGGGGGAGTCCTCGGCGGCGATCAGCAGCTCGATCTCGGTGCAGCCCAGGATGACGCCCTCGGCACCGGCGTCGACGAGGCGTCCGATGATCTCGCGATAGCGCTGCCGGGAGTCCGGGTTGAGGACGCCGAACACCAACTCGTCATAGATGACCGTGTGGACGGTGCGCCGGTCCTCCTCGCCCGGGATCAGGCTACGGACGCCGTGGCGCGCCAGCCGCTCGCGGTAGAAGGGCTGCTCCATCGTGAACGCCGTGCCGAGCAGGCCGACCGTGGAAAGGCCGGACGCCTTGATGGCGCGCGCGGTGGCGTCCACCAGGTGCACGAACGGCACGCTGATCGCGGCCTCGATCTGGTCGGCGACCAGGTGCATCGTGTTGGTGGCCAGGGCGATCACGCCGGCACCGGCGGCTTCGAGGCGGCGGGCATGTTCGGCGAGCAGCCTTCCGGCGGCGTCCCAGTCGCCTCGTGCCTGCATCGCCTCGATCTCGGCGAAGTCGAGCGAGTCGAGCAGGATCGGCGCGGAGTGATGCCCGCCCCGTTCCGCGCGCACGCGCTCGTTGGCCAGGCGATACCAGGCCGCCGACGACTCCCAACTCATTCCGCCCAGCACGCCGATGGTCCGCATGAGGTGACCCTATCGATCCGGTGATGACCAGGCGACGCCGCTAGCGCAGGTCGAAGGCGGTCGCGATCACCTCGGCGAGAGCCGGTTCCTGGTCGGGGTGCAGGAATCCGAGTTGCCGTCCGAGGTCGGCGGCGGGAATCGTGACGATGGTGTCGAGGCTCACCACGGACTCGTGGTCGAGGCCGTTGCGGGCACCCACGGCGAGTTCGGTGGAGAGTCCTCGTACGGTCGAGATGATCGGCGCCACCGTCACGCGCTGCAGGTACGGCCGGACGAGTTCGCGGGTGAGCACCAGCACCGGACGGGTCTTGTCGAGCCGGGCCAGATGGATCGGGCGCATGCTCAGTCCAGGTCGAGGGGCAGCCGTGCGGCATGCTCGGCGAGGCCGTCGAAGTCGTCGCGGGTGCTCTTCAGGATCTCGATGTCGGTCAGTGCAGCCTGGTGGCGCTTCTCGCGTTCGAGGGCGCGGGTGACGACCGCCGCCCGGCTCGCGGCGCGCCCGGCGGCGATCTCGCCGTCGACGAACGCCGCGAGTTCGTCGGGAAGTCTCACGGCAATCTGGATGCTCATACCAAAATGGTACCCAAGTGTCATGCAGTGGGGTAGTGTGGGGGCGAGGGCGACTGCGGTCGGTGGATGCCGGAATCGTCACAGGAATGGCGCTCCGGTCGGGCGTTCTCCTTGATTTGTGTGACGTTTCCGGCAGTTGGCCACCGTCATCCGGCGCACCGGAAGTCCATGGCGTGGCCCTGCGTCGGCAGGCTGCGGGTCGCGACGAGCGACGACCATGGCGAGCGAGGGGAGCGATGGACACGCGAAGGCAGATGCTCCCGTTTTCCTGGGGCGAGGTGTCGTATCTCGAATGGCTCCCTGAGGGCGAGCCGGCCTCCACGGTGCTGCTTCTGCACGGTGGCGGGCTCGACAGTGCGGCATTGTCGTGGGGCGAGGTCGGGCCCGCGCTGGCCGCGGCGGGTCACCGCGTCCTGGCCCCGGATCATCCTGGCTACGGCGAAAGCCCGCCGGCGTGGCCGGCGACCCACGGCCGGCTGGTGGCCTACGTCGGTGAGTTCGTGGACGCCCTCGGCCTGGATCGCTACGTCATCGGAGGGCTGTCGCTGGGTGGGGGAATGGCGCTCGGGCACGTCCTCAGGCGCCCGCGCGGTGTGGCCGGCGTCATCCTGCTGGGCAGCTACGGCCTGATGGATCGCCAGTTCGAGGGCCCGCTCGCCGCGCCGTTGCACGTGGTCACCTGGGTGATGCTGCGCAGCGGCATGCTCGGTGCGGTGATGAAACTGTACGGCGCGAGCCGTACCTTGATGGCGACCAGCGTTCGTGGCCTGATCCGCAACCCTGAGCAACGGACGCCGGAACTGCTCGACGCCATCATGGACGCCGCCCGCGGCTCCAGTTTCGAGGCGTTCGAGCAATGGCAGCGCGACCAGTTCCTGTGGAACCATCTCAACACGAACTACACCGACCGGCTGGGATCGGTCGCATGCCCGGTCCTGATCGTCCACGGCGACCACGACAGCGGCGTCCCCGTCGCCTGCGCCGAACGGGCCGCGGCGCAATTGCCCGACGCAGAGCTGTTGGTCGTCCGCGACGCCGGTCATTGGGTGCAGCGCGACCGCCCGGAGGTCGTGGCGCCCGCGATGAAGGACTTCATCGCCCGCCTGGGCGAGGCGACACCGTCGTCATAAATGACATAATGTGCATTATCGGACAAGGTGTTTGGGTGGGGCGGCGCTGTCCGTGGCGGTCACCCGAGCCTTCGACGGCATCGGGACGCCGAAGGTCAAGACTGCCGCCTGTGGTGAGAAGCTCCGGGTCGGTAGTCCCACCCGGAGCTTCTCACCGCGGATGGCCGTCACTCGTACAGGATGTACTCCGGCTCGGGTCGGAGTGCCATCACCTCATCGGGTGTCATCAGCGGGCCGTGGCGGGCGTCCTCTTCGAAGAACAGTTTGAAGCCGACATGGACGTGCTCCGGCGTCCGATCGACGATGCGCTGCCACGTGGATGTCTTGGCCTTCGGCGTCCCGATACCGTCGATGGACTTCACCAGCACCACGCCTGGATGGGTGGCGAGCTTGTCCTCCTCGGCAACGATGTCGACGTGCAGCTGGTGGTACAGCAGCACCTTCTCGGGCAGGTCGTGCTCGGCCACGAGGCCGGCGACGTAGCGCGCCACCTCGTCCAGCTCCGGGCCGGACGTCCGGCCGAACACCTTGCCCGGCACCTGATCCGGCCCCACGGCCCATTCGGGATCCAGAGCCAGCCCGACCTCCGGTTCGCGGAGCCACCGCTCGAAGTGCTTCACCTCGTCGAGGAACTTCGCCCGGCCGGGCTGGATGTTCAGCAGCAGCATCGCCTGGTGCTTGCGCGCCGTGGCGAGCCAACTCTCGATGATCTCGTCCTTGACGCGGGTGCGGTACATGCCGTCGGATCCGGGAGTGGGATGCACGGTGACGGCGATCAGTTCCATCACGGGCATCAATTTCCGTCCGCGCAGGAAATCCTGGCCCGACTTCTCGATTTCCGCCATGCGTTCATCGATATCGCCGGTTCCGAGCCGGCCCAGGGATGCGGCATCCGGATAGCCCGAATAGCCGAACAGCCGGTACTCCGGAAAGACCGTTCGTCCACCACGCGGCAGTTCGGGTGGACGCGGCGCGGTCACGTGCGCTATGAGCCGCACCACGCCCCACACTCCGAAGATAAGGCCCACGAGAATGCTGAGAATGACGAAGAATCTCGGCTGGACCTGCCAGCGATACTGCCGCTCCATGACAGCAGACTAGGAGTCCGAGTGGCTCAAGCCGCAACGACACGCCTGGCGACAACGCGCGACGCGGCTCCCCCCGGGCTCTCTGCTGCCCCGTCCCGCGCGGCTCGGCGGCAACGAGGGGGCGACCGACGGCCGCTCTCCTTCCGCCGTCGGTAGCTGAGCGTTGGATGAAATCTCCTTCCTATACCTATCCGTGTGATCGATTCCTGAATATGCTCACCAGCTATCTCCCGGCACCACTCCCACCGGAAGAGAATCCCGCCGGAAGGTAATGGCCATGATCTTTCGACGTATTGCCGCGACCGCGGCTGCCGCGGTGATGGCGAGAGCTAGGTTGCCTTCTCTCCGGAGAATCCGTAACAGGTCGTGGATGTCAGCGGATTCCGCACCTTCCGCCAGGTCGACTATGCGGGGTCGTCCTTCGACGGCTCCACGGTCTTCATGGTCGGTGTCCGTGCGCGCTTGCCGATGCGAGCATGCGTCCTTGATGGTCCGAACGGTGGAAGCTGGATCGTCCTCGATGTCGCCCACCGGTGGTACTGATCGCTGAGTGATCAGGGGGACCTCCTCAGGTATCGCCCCCAGCCTTCAGCGTCCTCGCGCACACCCTCAGCGTTCGGTCAGGATCACACCCCCGGGGATAAGTGTTCGTTGAATTCTCTCCCCCGGCTCTTTCAAAGAGCCAGATTCTGGAATATTATTTCCAGTCAAATCCCGGCGCAGTGTTCCCCTCGGGAAAGGAAACGAAATGAAACTACGACGTTTCGCGGCCACCACGGCCGCAGCGGTCATCGCCGTGGCGGGCTCATGGGTCGCCGCCACCCCCGCCCAAGCCATCGTGTGTGAGGCGTTCTGGGGTTCGCTGCCGAAGATTTCGGAAGACTATAACTTCAGCACGGTCACCAACGTGCGCGCCGGCCGGCACCAGTGCTTCGACCGCCTGGTGATCGATGTGTCCGGCCCGGCCGCCGGCTATGCCGTCATGTATGTGGACGAGGTAAGAGGTACCGCCGACCAGGCAGTGCCGCTCGCCGGTGGTGCGAAGCTTGAGGTGTGGGTCAGCGCTCCCACCTACGACGACGACGGTGAGCCCACCTACCGTCCCGCCAATCCCAACCGGATCGTCAACGTGACCAACTACCGCACCCTGCGCCAGGTCGCCCTCGTGGAGTCGTTCGAAGGCCACACGCTCATTGGTCTCGGCGTCCGCGCTCGGCTGCCGATGCGCACCTTCGTCCTCGACGGCCCCGGCGGCGGAAGCCGTGTCGTCGTCGACATCGCACACCTGTGGTACTGAGATCCCCAAGGTGAGCGCATCCCGATAGGGACGCCGCGCTCTCCCCTGTCGCCACCTGCGCATGGATGAGGAAAGCCCCCTCCGGGTCACCGGAGGGGGCTTTCCGTCCCTCAGGGCGCCCAAGGCGACGCGGCGTCCGGATCAGAAGTTGATCATGTGGCCGGCGACGCCTTCGACGGCCTCCTTGATCGCCTCGGACAGGGTCGGGTGCGCGTGGATCGAGCGCCCGACCTCCTCGGCGGTCAGATCCCACATCTGGGCCAGCACCAGCTCGGGCAACAACTCGGTGACGTCGGGCCCGATCATGTGCGCGCCCAGGATCTCGTTGTGCTCGGCGTCCGCCACCACCTTGACGAAACCGGTGGCGTCGCCCAGGCCCCAGGCCTTGCCGTTGGCCGAGAACGGGAACTTGCCGACCTTGACGTTGAAGCCCTTGTCCTTGGCCTGCTGCTCGGTGTAACCGAAGGAGGCGATCTGCGGCTGGCAGTAGGTGGCACGCGGGATCATGTCGTAGTTGATCGCCATCGTCTCCGCACCCGCGATGGTCTCCGAGGCCACCACGCCCTGGGCCTCGGCGGTGTGGGCGAGCATCAGCTTGCCGGTGCAGTCGCCGATCGCGTAGATGCCGGGCACGTTGGTGCGCATGTAGTCGTCGATCTCGATGACGCCGCGCTCGGACACCGTCACGCCGGTGTTCTCCAGGCCGTAGCCCTCCACCCGCGGCGCGAAGCCCATCGCCTGCAACATCTTGTCGGCCTCCAGGACCGTCGCCTCGCCGCCCTTGGCGGGCTGAATGGTGACGCGGACGCCGGCGCCGGTGTCCTCAACGGAGGTGACAGCGGTCGAGGTGAGCACCTTGATGCCCAGCTTCTTGTAGGCCTTGGCCAGCTCGGCCGACACCTCGGGATCCTCGTTGGGCACCATCCGGTCGAGGAATTCCACGATGGTGACGTCGACACCGTAGGAGTTGAGCACGTAGGCGAACTCGGTGCCGATGGCCCCCGAACCGCCGATGATGATCGACGTGGGCAGCGCGTCGGCGAGGATCTGCTCCTTGTAGGAGATGACGTTGGCGCTCCACTGCGTGCCGCGCAGCAGCTTGGTGGTGGCGCCGGCGGCGATGATGCAGTTGTCGAAGGTGACGCGCTGGGTGGAGCCGTCGTTCGCGGCGATGTCGATCGTCTTCGCGTCGGCGAAGGTGCCCCAGCCGTGGAACTCCTGGATCTTGTTCTTCTTCATCAGGTAGTGGATGCCGCCCACCATGCGTTCGGACACCTTGCGCGAACGGCCGAACGCCACGCCGTAGTCGACGCTGATGTCCCCGGAAATACCGAAGGCCTTGGCCTCCTTGGTGACGATGTGCGCAATCTCGGCATTGCGCAGCAGCGACTTGGTCGGGATGCATCCGACGTTCAGGCAGACACCCCCCCAATATTCCTTCTCGATGATGGCAACCTTCTTGCCCAACTGCGCGGCACGGATGGCGGCCACGTACCCGCCCGGACCCGCCCCAAGGACGACGACGTCGAAGTGAGAGCTCATGGCGGTCACTCTATTACTAGGTGCGGGGCGCCGACGACCCTCCCCGTCTCGGCGTCGCGGGGTGTCGCAATGGTGTCCGGTAGACTGGTGCGCTGTGACGTATTCATATCCGGGGATCGGACGCCTGGTCCGCGACGCCCGCCTGCAGCGTGGTCTGGGGCTTCCGCAGGTCGCCGAAGCACTCGATCTGACGAACGCCGAGCTGCGCGAAATCGAGTCCGGTGGCGGCGATGCCGACCTCGCGACGGTGGAACGCCTTGCCGTCGCGCTGCACGATCCGTCGCTCGCCCCGGTGATCCGGCGCACCATGCACCTGCGGATCAAGGGTGGCGCGAAGCTGAACGGCAGCATCGACGTCCGCTCGTCGAAGAACGCCGCCGTCGCGCTGCTGTGTGCGTCGCTGCTCAACCGGGGCCGCACCGTGCTGGAGGGCGTGGCCCGCATCGAAGAGGTCAACCGGATCCTCGAGGTGCTGGAGTCGATCGGCGTCCAGGTGCGCTGGTCGAACGACAAGTCGGAGCTGGAACTCGTCCGCCCCGACGTGCTCGATCTCGACGCGATGGACATCGAGGCGGCGCGGCGCACTCGCAGCGTGATCATGTTCCTCGGCCCGCTGCTGCACCTGCTGCCCGAGTTCCAGCTGCCCTACGCGGGCGGCTGCAACCTGGGCACCCGCACCGTCACCCCGCACATGCAGGCGCTGCACGCGTTCGGTCTCGACGTGAAGGCGACCGAGGGCTGGTACCAGGCGTCGGTGCGCGAGGTGCCGGGCGGCGTCCGTCACATCACGCTCACCGAGCGGGGCGACACCGTCACCGAGAACGTGCTGATGGCGGCTGCGCTCGACCCGGGCACGACCGTGATCCGCAACGCGTCGCCCAACTACATGGTTCAGGATCTGTGCTTCTTCCTGGAGAAGCTCGGCGTCCGGATCGACGGCATCGGGTCGACCACGCTCACTGTCACCGGTGTGGAGGAGATCTCCACCGATGTGCGGGTGGCCCCGTCGGAGGACCCGATCGAGGCGATGAGCCTGATCACCGCCGCCGTGGTGACCGGTTCGGAACTGACCATTTGCCGCTCCCCCATCGAGTTCCTCGAGATCGAGTTGGCGATCCTGGCCGACATGGGCCTGCGCTTCGAGCTGTCGGACGAGTACACCGCCGCCAACGGGCGCACCCGGCTGGTCGACATCACCGTCCACCCCTCCGAGCTGCATGCCGCGGCCGACAAGATCCACCCGATGCCGTTCCCCGGCCTCAATATCGACAACCTGCCGTTCTTCGCGGTGATCGCCGCGGTCGCCGAGGGTGAGACGCTGATCCACGACTGGGTCTACGACAACCGGGCGATCCACTTGGTCGAGCTGAACAAGCTGGGCGCCCGCACCACGCTGATGGATCCGCACCGCCTCGCGGTCAAAGGCCCGACCCGCTGGCGTGCCGCCCAAGAGGTGATCTGCCCGCCCGCGCTGCGCCCGGCGGTCTGCCTGCTGCTGGCCTCGCTCGCCACTCCCGGTATCACCGTGCTGCGCGACGTCTACATGATCAACCGCGGCTACGAGGATCTCGCGAACCGGCTGAATGCCCTCGGCGCGGACATCCAGCCGTTCTTCGACTGATCAGCGCACCCGGGTCGCCTCGAAATGGAATCGCGGGGAGACCAGGTCGTCCTGCGCCGCGACCAGGGCTAGTTCGCGCTGGTCGAGCCCGGTGGTGTGCTCCAGCACCGAGTAGACGATGTCGGCGGTGCGGGTGACGGACGCCTCGAGCGAGCCGGTTTCCAACCACGCCGCCAGGAACATCGACGAGGTCAGGTCGCCCGACCCGGTGAAGGTGCGCTCCAGCAGCGGCGTGGTGACCGCCCAGGCGCCCTCGCCGTTGACCGCGACCATGGTGACCGAATCCGGGTCGGCGCCCTCGACCACCACCGAGGTGACCAGGACCACGTCCGGGCCCTGGGCGCGCAGCGCGTGCGCGGCGTCCACCACCTCCTCCAGGGTGGTCGCCTCGCGGCCGGTGAGGAAGTTCAGCTCGTAGTGGTTGGGCGTCATGATGTCGGCCGAGGCCACCACATGGTCGCGGATGAACTCGGGGATGCCTGGCAGCACGTACATGCCGCGGCCCACATCGCCCATCACCGGATCGCAGCAGTAGATCGCTTCGGTGTTGCGCTGCTTGACCAGCTCGACGATCCGCAGGATCTCCGCACCCATGGCGGGCGCACCCTGATAGCCGGTCAGGACGGCGTCCACGCGCGGCAGCACGCCCAGCTCGTCGATGCCGTCCACCACGTCGCGGACGTCCTCGGGCCGCAGCAGCGGGCCCTTCTTGCTCGGGTAGGAGGTGTTGTTGGAGAAGTGCACCGTGATGACGGGCCACACCTCGCAGCCGAGCCGCATCAGCGGGAAGGTCGCAGCACTGTTCCCCACGTGCCCGTAGGCCACCGAGGACTGGATGGAGAGAATCGTCGTCACGCCCGCCATTGTGCACCGGACGGGCGCCCGGTCCGCGCCATGACCGTACGGTGTGCTTCCCGGCCCGACGCCGTCCGGGGCCGGTATCCCGGTGATGCGGGGCTCGCTGGCTAGGGCCGTTGGCCCTAAGGTGTGCACCATGCGGGCTGATCGCTTCCCCTACTTCGACGCGCGGTTCATCGCGTTCGCTCATCGCGGCGGGTTCTCCCCCACCGCACCACCTGAAGTCGAGAACAGTGTGCGCGCCTTCCGGGGCGCCTGGGATCTCGGGTTCCGCTACCTGGAAACCGACGTCCACCTCACCGCCGACGGCGTCCTGATCGCCTTCCACGACCCCATCCTCGACCACGCCACGGACGGCTCCGGGCTGGTCGCCACGCTGCCATGGCGGGAGGTGTCGCAGGCGCGCATCGGCGGGCTGGAACCGATCCCGCTGTTCGACGAACTACTGGAGACCTTTCCCGAAGCCCGGTTCAACATCGACCTCAAGGCGTCGGCCTGCATCGAGCCGCTGGCCCGGTCGATCCGGCGGCACCGTGCCGAGGAGCGCGTCTGCGTGGCGAGCTTCTCGACCTCGACGCTGCGTGCGTTCCGGCTCCTGGCCGGTCCCCGGGTGGCCACCTCGGCGTCCCCGGTCGAGATCGCCGTGGCCGCCTGGGCGCCGGGGTTGCGCCGCTATTGGCCGATGGCCGGGCAGTCCTTCCAGATCCCCGTGCTCGAGCCGCGCACCAAGGTTCCGCTGATGAAGTCGGGCCTGATCCGGACCGCACGGCGCAAGGGCGCGCGGGTCAACGTGTGGACGATCAACGAGCGCGCCGACATGGAGAAGTTGATCGATCAAGGCGTCGATGGACTGTTCAGCGACGATCTGGTCACGCTGAAGGAGGTCCTGGTGGGACGCGGGCTGTGGCAGGAGCGTCCGTGAACGAGGCGATTTCGCGCCGCAAGGTCTGGGCCTGGGCGATGTGGGACTGGGGCACCCAGCCCCTGAACACCGTCATCATCACCTTCGTCTTCAGCGTCTACATGACCGGCAGCGCGTTCGGCGACACCAACACCACCTCGCTGGCGCTGACGCTGTCCAGCCTGATCGCGGGTGTCGCCGTCGTCGCGATGGCCCCGGTGCTGGGCCAGAACTCCGACCGCACCGGCCGCACCGTGCGCAACCTGCGCTGGCAGACCTGGCTGATCGCGCTGCTGGCCGCCGCGCTCTACTTCGTGCGCCCCGACCCGGCCTACTTGTGGCTCGGGCTAGGCATTCTGGCCGTCGCCACCGTGGTCGGCGAGATCGCGAACGTGAACTACTACGCCCTGATCGAGGAGGTCTCGACGCCCGACAACGTCGGGCGTGTGTCGGGGTTCGGCTGGGGGCTGGGCTACCTGGGCGGCATCGTCGCGCTGCTGGTGCTGAACTTCGGGTTCATCGCCCCCGAGGTCGGCCTGTTCGGGGTGAGCAACACCGATGCGACCGACATCCGGGTGTCGATGCTCGTCTGCGGGGTGTGGATTCTGCTGTTCACCATCCCCACCTTCGTCGCGCTCCGGGACCGGCCGCGGGCGAGCGTCGAGCGGGTCGGCATCGCCGAGTCGTATCGGCTGCTGGGCCGCTCCATCGCGAAGCTGTGGCGCACCAGCCGGCACACCGCCTACTTCCTGCTGGCCTCGGCCCTCTTCCGCGACGGCTTGGCCGGCGTGTTCGCCTTCGGCGCCATCCTCGCCGCGGGCACTTTCGGGTTCAGCCCGGGCAGCGTGATCATCTTCGGCGCGGTCGCCAACGTGATCGCGGGTGTGTCCACCATCGCGTTCGGCTATCTCGACGACCGGATCGGCCCCAAGAAGGTCATCCTGATCTCGCTGGGCGCGCTCGTCGCGCTCTCCTTGGGCGTGTTCTTCCTGCACGACCGGGGCCAGATCGTCTTCTGGACCCTCGGCATGGCGATGACCGCCTTCGTCGGGCCGGCCCAGTCGGCGTCCCGTTCCTTCCTGGCGCGGATCACGCCCGGCGGCAAGGGCGGGGAGATGTTCGGGCTGTACGCCACCACCGGGCGGGTGGCGTCGTTCCTGTCACCGATCATGTTCGGCGGCGGCATCCTGCTCGGTGCCCGGCTCACCGGCGAGACGAACACCCAGTACTGGGGGATCCTCGGCATCGCGATCATCCTGCTGGCCGGCTTCGTGGTGATGCTCGGCGTCCGCGAGGACGGCCACACCGTCGAATGAGAACCCCCGATGGCGCCCCTGGCCGGGAACATTGCGCGCCCCGGTACCGTTGAAGCGTCACCGACGAAGGAGGACGCTATGGCAGACAAGGCACTCAGGGGCCAGGGCCTGGGCTCGAAGAGCCTCGCCGATCCCTCAGGCGTTGAACTCGCGCCTCGCCAGGACACGTCGTTCGACTGCCCGAACGGGCACCATTTCACCATTCCGTTCGCGGCCGAGGCCGACCTGCCGACCGAGTGGGAATGCCCGCGTTGCGGCAAGCCGTCGCGCCGCTCCGACGGCGCCGAGCACGAGGCGAAGCCGACCAAGCCGGTCCGCACCCACTGGGACATGCTGCGCGAGCGCCGCTCGATCGAGGAACTCGAGGACATCCTGGCCGAGCGCCTGGAGGAGATCCGCAAGCAGCCGTGATCCCCGTCACGGCGAGGCTCGGGCTCAGGGCTCGATCTCGCCGCGGATGATCAGATCGTCGTCGCCGTCCGGACGCCTTGGCTGCCGGTTCGGCGGCGATTGATCGTCGACGGTTTCGCCCGGCACGACCGTGTCGGGGCGCAGCTGTAGGTCGATCAGCCCGGCCTGGTCGCGGTAGCGGCGCGTCATCGCCTTCATGATGGTCTGGACGGCGCCGCGCGCCAGCGGCCGGGTGAACGGGATCAGGCAGACCAAGCCCAGCACGTCGCTGAGGAAGCCCGGCAGCAGCAACAGCAGCCCGCCGATGAAGATCAGCGCGGTGTCGGTGACCCGCTTGCCGATCTGGTCGGGGTCGCCTTGGGCCTGCGCCAGGGACGCCCACGCGCGGCTGCCCTCACGGCGCCATAGGTAGCCGCCGAGCGCTGCGGTGCCGACCAGCGCGAGCAGCGTCCAGCCGATGCCGATCTGGCCGGCGACGGTCGCGATCAGCGCGATCTCGGCGACCGCGAGGACGCCGACGATGATCAGCACGATCGGTGCTCGCCGCATCAGCGGTCCCCCGTCCGCCCCTTGCCCTCGCGGGTGGCGCGCACCGTGTCTTGGGCGGCCTTCGTCACCGCGCCGACGAAGCGGCCCGCGCGCTCGCCGGCCGCTCCGGCGCCCGTGCGCAGCTGCTTGAAGCCCTCCGACAGTTGGCGGCCGCGATGCTTCAGGCCGAGCTCGGTCGTGCGGATCATCGCCTCCTTGACCACGGTGCCGTCCATCTTGGATTCGCCGCGGGTGCGCTCGATGAACTCGATCGGCACCTCGGCGATCCGGTAGCCGCGCCGGTGCGCGTTGAGGGTGAGGTCACGCTGGATGCCGTAGCCCTGCTTGTCGATCGGGGAGTTGAGAATGTCGCGCAGCACCTCGGCGCGGAACGCGTTCAGGCCGCCGGTGACGTCGCGCACCGGCACGCCGAGCAGCAGCCGGATGTAGAGGCTGCCGCCGCGGCTGAGCAGTTCGCGGTGCAGCGGCCAGTTGACCACCGAACCGCCCTTCACCCAGCGCGACCCCTTCACCATGTCCGCCTCGTGCAGGGCCACCAGGACGGCCGGCAGCTGCTCGGGCTGGTGCGAGCCGTCGGCGTCGAATTCGACGAGCACGTCATAGCCGCGCTCCAGGCCCCAGCCGAACCCGGCCAGGTAGGCGGCGCCGAGCCCCTCCTTGCCATGGCGGTGCAGCACGTGGATCTGCTCGTCGGCGGAGGAAAGCTCGTCGGCGCGGCGTCCGGTGCCATCGGGTGAGTTGTCGTCCACGATCAGCACATCGGCCTCGGGCACGGCCACGCGGAGGCGTGCGGTGATCATGTCGACGTTGTCGATCTCGTTGTAGGTCGGGACGATGACCAGGACGCGACCGAGCCCGTCATACGACTGCGCCATTGGGGTTAATTCTCCTTCGCTCGCCCCGATGCGGGGCGCTGTTGAACATCCATTGTTCCATCCCCGCGGCGGCGAGCGGTGGTGACCATGCCGAGCAGGACGCCGACCGCGCCCACGGCGGCGAGCGCACCCTCGACGAAACGGCTCAGCACCATCGCGGGCGTCACGCCGGTGCGCAGCGGCAACGCGTGCACGCCGGAGGCCGGCACCGAGTCGGGCACGCGCTCCAGCACCTCGCCGTGCGTGCCGATCAGCCCCGAGATGCCCGAGGTGGTCACCACCAGGATCTCGCGGCGCATCTCGGCGGCGCGGACCCGGGTGGCCGCGAACTGCTGGTCGATCTGGATGGTGCCCTGGTACATCGCGTTGCTGCTCTGCACGATCATCACCTGCGCCTGGCGGGCTGCCTGGTAGACGGTCTCGGGGTAGACCACCTCGTAGCAGATCACCACGCCGCCGGTGATCTCGCGGCCGTCGGGAAGGGTGACCGGGAAGGTGCCCGGCGTGGTGCCCGGCACCGACTGGTAGCCGACGTAGCGCAACTCGGGAATCAGCGGCAGCAGCACGTCCCGGAACGGGATCCACTCCCCGAACGGCACCAGGTTCCGCTTCGCGTAGGCGAGTTCGGGACCGTCGGCGTCCCACCAGACCGCGACGGTCTGGCGCTCCTCGCGCGCGTCGTCGGAGTAGATCGAGCCGACCAGGATGCCGAGGCCCGCCCCGGCCACGGCCGACTCGACCGCCCGCAGCGTCGGGGCGTCGCTGCGCGGATCCATGTCGGTGGAGTTCTCCGGCCAGACCAGGAAGGCGGGCGCGGGTTCGTCGCCGGCGCGGACGCGCGCCATCAGCCGTCCGGTCTCGGCCGCGGAATTGTAGGTGATGGTGCGCGCCGGGCCGAGCCCGTACACGCCACCCCCGGGCGCTCCCGGCTGCACCCAGCCCACGTTCACCGACTGCTCCGGTGCGGACGCCGCAGGCAGCCCGGTCAGCGCGGCGGCGGACACCAGCGCGGCGGTCAGGCCCAGCGCGATCCCGGTACGGACGCGGCCGGCGTCCGCCAGCCGGGCGAGCAGGGCACCGGTGAGCGCGATCCAGAAGGTGACCGATGCGGCGCCGGTCAGCGGGTAGAAGGCGGCCAGCGGCGAGTCGAGCTGGGTGTAGCCGAGCCGCATCCAGGCGAAGCCGCCGAACGGGACCACCGAGGTGAGCCACTCCATCGCCGTCCACGCCGCCGCACCCCACAACGGTGCCGCCGGCAGCCGGCGCACCGCGAACAGGGCGCCGCCGAGCCCGGCGTAGAAGGCCGACATCATCACGGTGAGCGCGGTGTAGGACAGGATCAGGATCTCGGTCTGCCACACCAGCGAGGTGCCCATGAACACCAGCCCGAACGCCCACCCCTGACCGACGGCGGCCCGCAACCGGCCCGCGCGGGACGCCGTCCAGACCAGCACCGCCACCGCGACGAAGGCCAGCGGCCACACGTTGAACGGCATGAAGGACGCCGAGGCCGCCAGCCCGGCGAGCGCCGAGACCGGGGCCATGGCCCAGCCGGACACCGACGAAGGGCTGGGCGAGTTCACGCCCGAAGCCTAGTGGCTCGCTGAAGAGGACTAGCCTCGACCTCATGACCGACCTGCGTGACCGCGTGAACGACCTGATGCCCGGCGTCTACTCCGACCTGGCCGCCCTGGTGGCGATCCCCTCGGTGAGCTCGATCCCGGAGCATCATCCCGACGTGCAGCACACGGCCGATGCCGTCGCGGGGCTGATGACCGGCCTGGGCTGCCCGGACGTGCGGATCGTCGCCGAGGGCGGCCAGCCGGCGGTGATCGCCCGCTTCCCCGCGCCCGAGGGAGCACCGACCGTGTGCCTGTACGCGCACCACGACGTGCAGCAGGCCGGCGACGAAACCCTGTGGACGTCGGCGCCCTTCGAGGCGACCGAACGCGACGGACGGCTGTACGGCCGCGGGGCCGTCGACGACAAGGCCGGCATCGCGGTGCACCTGGCCGCGCTGCGTGCCTTCGACGGGCGCCCGCCGGTCGGCGTCACCGTGTTCGTCGAAGGCGAGGAGGAGATCGGCTCGCCGTCGCTGGCCCGGATCATGGAGCGGCACGCCGATCTGCTCGCCGCCGACCTGTACGTCATCTGCGATTCGGGCAACTGGCAGGTCGGGACGCCGTCCTTCACCACCGCCCTGCGCGGCCTGGCCGACACCGTCGTCGAGGTGAGGACGCTCGACCATGCGCTGCATTCGGGCCAGTACGGCGGCGCCGCCCCGGACGCCCTCACCACGCTGATCCGGCTGCTCGCCACCCTGCACGACGAGAACGGCGACGTCGCCGTGGCCGGGCTGGCCACCGCCGAGCCGTTCGCGCTCGACTACCCCGAGGACCGGCTGCGCGCCGAGACCGGCATCCTGGACGGCGTCCGGTTCACCGGCACCGGACCGATCGCCGACCGGCTGTGGGGGCGTCCGGCCATCACTGTGCTGGCGGTCGATTCGACGCCGATCGCGAAGGCGTCCAACACCCTGGTGCCAAGCGCCCGCGCCAAGGTGAGCATGCGGCTCGCCCCGAACCAGGATCCGGCGGCGGCGATGCAGGCGCTCCAGGCGCACCTGCTCGCCCATGCGCCGTTCGGCGCGCAGGTGAGTTTCCACGGCGGTGAGACCGGCTCGGGCACCGTGGTGCCCTCGACTGGGCCGATCGCGAGCGCCGCGACCGCGATCTACGCCGACGCCTGGGGCGAGGACGTGGTCGAGATGGGGCAAGGTGGCTCGATCCCGATGGTCGCCGACTTCCAGCGCGCGTTCCCTGAGGCCGAGGTGCTGGTGGTGGGTGTCGTCGACCCGGACTCGCGGATGCACGGCATCGACGAATCGGTGGATCTGGGCGACATCAAGCGGGCCGCGCTCAGCGAGGCGCTGCTGCTGGAGCACCTCGCGCGCGAGGCGTCCGTCTAGAAAACCTCAGACGAGCGGACGGTCCTGGAAGGGCGTGCTGAGCACCAGCGAGGTCTCGGTGCTGACGCTCACCCGGTGCCGGATCTCGCGGAGCAGACGCTCCAGGTCGCTGGGCTCGGCCACCTGCACCTGCAGCAGGTAGCTGGCCTGGCCGGCCAGCGACCAGCAGGACACGATCTCGGGAAGGTCGGCCAGACGCTCGGCCTCGTCGTCCTCGACGCTGGGATCGTGGGTGCGCACCGAGACGAACGCCGTCAGCAGGCGTCCGATGCTGGCCGGGTCGATGATCGCGCGATAGCCGGTGATCACCCCGCGCTGTTCCAGGCGGCGGACGCGCTGCTGGGCGGCCGAGGTCGACAACCCGGTCGCCTTGCCGATGTCGGTGTAGGACATGCGGCCGTCGCGGGCCAGCAGGCCGAGGATCTGTGCGTCGAGGCTCTCCACCCGCCCATCGTGACACACTCAGGTGCCATGGACGATCGCCGACTGCTCCTGCTCGACACCGCCTCGCTGTATTTCCGCGCCTTCTTCGGCCTGCCCGACTCGCTGACATCGGCCTCGGGACAACCGGTGAACGCCGTCCGCGGCCTGCTCGACTTCATCGCCCGCTTCGTGGCCGACTACTCCCCCACCCATCTCGCCTGCTGCTGGGACGACGATTGGCGCCCGGCCTGGCGGGTCGGCCTGCTGCCCAGCTACAAGGCGCACCGGGTCGCGATCGCCGACGGCGGGGAGGCCGAAGAGGTGCCGGACGCGCTCAACGCCCAGGTGCCCTGGATTCGCGCGGTGCTGGACGCCGCCGGCATTCCGGTCGTCGGCGCCCCCGGCTACGAGGCCGACGACGTGATCGGCACCCTGGCCACCGGCTTCGACGGCCCGGTCGACGTGGTCACCGGCGACCGGGACCTGTTCCAGCTCGTTGACGACGCCGCCGGCGTCCGGGTGCTGTACGTGGCCCGCGGTGTCGCCAAACACGAGCGCGTCAACGACGCCTGGCTGGCGGCGAAATACGGCATCACCGGCGCGAGCTACGTCGACTTCGCGGTGATGCGCGGCGATCCCTCCGACGGCCTGCCGGGCGTGAAGGGGATCGGTGAGAAGACCGCGGCGTCCTTGCTGGCACGCTACGGCGACCTGGACGGCATCGTCGCGCACGCGTCCGCCCTCACGCCTGCGGTGCAGCGCTCGTTGACCGCGGCCATCGACTACCTCGGCCCCGCGCGCGAGGTCGTCGCGGTCGCTCGCGATGTCTCCTTGCCCGAGGTCGATCTGTCATTGCCGCGTGCCCCTCGCGATCCGGAAGCCTTCGCGTCCCTGGCGTCGGAGCTCAACCTGGGCGGCAGCGCCGAGCGCCTCCTCGCCGCGCTCGCGCGTTGACACGAACCCGGATGCCGGACGCCCCTACGCGGTCGGGCGCAGGACGTAGACGGCGGCTCCGGCCAGCAGGTTGGCGGCGGAGCCGTACATGCGCAGGCGGCGTCCGGTCTGGGTGTAGGTGAACCGGCGGTCGATGATCAGGTTGAGCCGGGAGAACAAGTCCTCCAGGTCGGCCAGGGTGGTGAAGCGCAGGTTCGGGGTGTCGTACCAGGCGTAGGGGATTTCCTTCGACACCGGCATCCGGCCGCGCAGCAGGCGTAGCCGGTTGGGGTAGTAGCCGAAGTTCGGCACCGACACGATGAGGCGTTCGGCGACCCGGGCCATCTGGGTGAGCACCAGTTCGGGTTCGATCATGCTCTGCAGGGTGCGCGAGAGCACGACGGTGTCGTAGGAGTCGTCGGCGATGTCGACCAGGGCGTCCTCGACGCGACGGTCGAGCACGGGGACGCCGCGGCGGATCGCGGCCAGCACCGAGTCCGGGTTGATCTCCACGCCGGTGCCGGTGCAGCCTTTGGTCTGCATCAGGTGGGCCAGCAGGGTGCCGGAGCCGCAGCCCAGGTCGAGCACCCGGCTGCCGGGAAACACCTGGTCGGCGACCAGTTCGAGGTCGAGGCGTAGGCGTCCGAGCCCGGTCACAGTCCCACCTCCAGGGCGCGGTCGAACCACGCGCGCAGCGTGGCGTGGTAGATCGGATCCTCCAGCAGGAACGAATCGTGCCCATAGGGCGACTTCAGGTCACGGAAGGTGACCGGCACGCGCGCACCTTCCAGCCGCCGGACGATGCGCAGCGAATGATCGCTGGAGAAGCGCCAGTCGCTGTCGAAGCTGAGCACCATCGACCGCACCGGCGAAGCGGCGATCGCGGCGAGGGCGTCCGGGCGGGAGAACGGGTCGAAGTAGTCCATCACCCGGCTCAGGTACAGGTAGCTGAGCGCGTCGAATCGCTCCAGGAACACCTGGCCCTGATGGTCGAGGTAGCTTTCGACGGCGAAGTCGATGCCGAAGCCGCGCTGCGAGGTCTCGAACTGGGGCGAGCGGCCGAACTTCTCGGTGAACGCCTCCTCGGACAGATACGTGATGTGCGCCATCATCCGCGCGATCGACAAGCCCATGTCGGGGTTGGTGCCGAGCGTGGAGTAGTCGCCGTCGTGGAAGTCGGGATCGTCGGTGATCGCCCGCCGGGCCACCGCCGAGAACGCGATGTTCTGCGCGGTCAGCCGGCTGGACGCGGCGACGATCGTGGCGTGCGCCATGTCTTCGGGATGGCTCAACGCCCATTGCAGCACCTGCATGCCGCCCAGCGATCCGCCGAGCGCCACCAGCAGCTTCTTCACGCCCAGATGGGCCAGCAGCGCCCGGTGCACGGTGACGAAGTCGGCCATGTCGAGCAGCGGGAAGTCCATCCCGTACGGCGTGCCGGTCTCGGGGTTGACCGACGCCGGGCCGGTGGTGCCCTGGCAGCCGCCGAGCAGGTTGCTGCAGATCACGAAGAACCGGTTGGTGTCGAGCGGACGCCCCGGCCCGATCAGGTTGTCCCACCATCCCGGACGCCGGTCGCCGGCATGCCATCCGGCGGCATGGGCGTCCCCGGTGAGCGCATGGCAGATGTAGACGGCGTTCGAGGCGTCCGCATTCAAGGTGCCGTAGGTCTCGTAGGTGACATCGACCAGGCCGAGTGCGTCGCCACCGGCGAGCAGCAGCGGCTGCTCGGGCGTGAACAGCCGGACGGTGTGGGTCTGGGTGAGTCCCACCGACTCACCCGCGGTCGGCACGCTCACGCAGACAGCGCCTTGTCGAGGTCGGCGATCAGGTCGTCGGCGTTCTCGATGCCGATCGAGAGCCGGACGCCCTCGGGCGCCACGCCGGCGTCCGCCAGTTCGGATTCGGTGAGCTGGCTGTGCGTGGTGGTCGCGTTGTGGATCGCGAGGCTCTTGGCGTCGCCGATGTTGGCCAGGTGGCTGAACAGCTGCAGCGATTCGATGAAGCGCGCCCCGCCCTCGCGGCCGGTCTTCACCCCGAAGCTGATCAGGCCGCCGTAGCCGCGCCCGTCCAGCACCCGGGTGGCGGCGTCGTGGTAGGGATCGGACTCCAGCCCCGGGTAGCGCACCCAGGCGACCCTGGGGTCGGCCTCAAGGTAGCGGGCGACGGCGAGCGCGTTGGTGCTGTGCCGCTCCATGCGCAGGTGCAGCGTCTCCAGGCCGAGCAGGATCAAGAAGGAGTTGAACGGCGCGATCGCCGCACCGGTGTTGCGCAGCATCACGGTGCGGGCCCGGATGATGAAGGCGGCGGCCCCGGCGGCCTCAGTCCAGATCACGCCGTGGTAGGCGCCATCGGGCGAAGTCAGGTTCGGGAAGCGCTCGGCGTGCGCGGCCCAATCGAACCGGCCCGAGTCGACGATGACGCCGCCCATCGAGGTGCCGTTGCCGGCGAAGTACTTGGTGGCCGCGTGCACCGCGATGTCGGCGCCGTGATCGAACACCCGGCACAGGTACGGGGTGGCGGCGGTGTTGTCGACGATCAGCGGCAGGCCGAGCGCGTGTGCGGCGTCCGCCCAGGCGTCGATGTCGAGCACGTTGAGCGCCGGGTTGCCGAGGCTCTCGGCGAAGACCAGCTTGGTGCGCTCGTCGACCACCGAGGCCAGCGCGGCCGGGTCGTCCGGATCGACGAAGCGGGTCTCGACGCCGAACTGGGGCAGGGTGTGCGCGAACAGGGCGTAGGTGCCGCCGTACAGCTTGGAGCTGGCCACGATGTTGTCGCCGGTTCCGGCCAGGGTGAGCACCGCGTAGGTGATCGCCGCGGCCCCGGACGCCGTGGCCAGCGACGCGATGCCGCCCTCGAGCGCGGTGACCCGCTCCTCGAGCACGTTCTGGGTCGGGTTCATGATGCGCGTGTAGATGTTGCCCGGCTTGCGGAGCGCGAACAGGTCGGCAGCATGCTGGGTGTCGTCGAAGACGTAGCTGGTGGTCTGGTAGATCGGCACGGCGCGCGCATTGGTCGCGGGGTCGGCCTTCTCTTGCCCGGCGTGCACCGCCAGCGTCTCGAAGCGGTAATCGCTCATGGTTCTGCTCCTTCGCCTGCACTCTGCTCCGTCACCCTAGCCGCATCCCCGCGGCGCCCGTCGGCATCCCGCTGCGCGTCTCACCCGCCCGTGCTGAGACCGAACGTTTCCAGGATCTCGTAGCGATGAGCCCGGTCGCGCAGGTGCGAAGCGATCAGCGCCAGCTCGGTGACCTCGAACGGCGGGGCCTGGTAGGTGTCGAGCACCCGCAGCAGGCGGGTCGAGTCGAGCGGACGCCCCGCGCGCGCCAGCGTCAGGTGCGGAACGAAGCGTGCTCCATCCACCTGGATTCCCGCGTGCGAGGCCGCGTTGCGGCAGCGCTCGGCGAGGCGGGTGAGGGCGTCTGCACCCTCGGTGACGCCCAGCCACAGATTCTTGGTCTCCAGCGGCCACGGGAACGCTCCCCCGCCAGCCAGCGTGAGGGTGAACGCGGGCGTCCGGAGCGCCGCTGCCTGCAGCCCCTCGCTGAGCCGGTCGAGATGCCGGTCGGCGACATCGGCCATGAACGCGGTGGTCAGATGCCAGCCTTCGGGACGCGTCCAGCGCAGCCTGGTCTCGGCCCGGCGGCGCGGTTCGAGGAAGGCGTCCAGGTCTTCCATGACGGACGCCGGTGGCACGACGGCGGTGAACAGGCGAGCTCCCATGACCTCACCGTAGCGGCCAGGTACGACAAGACCGTCAGTGGTGCCATACAGATCGCGGCGACGGCTGCGGTGGCTTGCCGGGGCAGCCACAATAGGGAACATCAGCACCACCCGGACCGCACGCGAACGGAGTGAACGAGATGACCGACAAGCACAACCGCACGACCGAAGAGTTCGAGGTGACGCTCGGCAATGTGGTCGGCAAGATCATGGAGTTGATCCACGAGGGCAATGTGCGCCGGATCACGCTGAGGCGCCGCGGCAAGACCCTGATCGAGATCCCGCTGACCGCCGGGCTGACGGTCGGTGCGGTGACGGCGATGGTGGCTCCTCTGCTGCTCGGGGTCGGGGCGGTCGCGGCGGTGATCACCAAGGTGACCGTCGTCGTGGAGCGCCCCGCCGATCCGGCGGCTGCGTCCGATCCCGAGACCCCGCCCGCCGCGTCCTGACACCGAGCCGAGCGGACGCCGGCCCCGCGGCAGGAGCCGTGACCGGCGCCTCCTGACAACAAGTTGAGCGGACGCCGCCCCGAGGTAGGGGCTGTCACCGGCGCATCCGGGTGAGGGCCGCGCTGTGGGAGACTGTCGGGGCTAGGAAAGGACGCATCGATGACCCTCGAAGAGAAGCTGCACGGCGACATGGTCACGGCCCTGAAGGCCCGCGACGGCGAACGGACCACCACCCTGCGCATGGCGATCGCCGCGCTGAAGAACGAGAAGGTGGCCGGCAAGGTCGCGCGCGAGCTGACCGAGGCCGACGAGATCGCGGTGCTGCAGCGCGAGGTGCGCACCCGCAAGGACTCGGCGCAGGCCTACACCGACGGCGGACGCCCCGAACTTGCGGCCAAGGAACTCGCCGAAGCCGAACTGCTCGGCGCCTACCTGCCCGCCGCGCTCACCGAGACCGAACTGGACGCTCTGGTGGCGGACGCCGTCGCGGCGGCGCAGGCCGCGTCCGGTGAGAAGCCGACCATGCGCCAGATGGGTGCGGTGATCAAGGCCGTGAACGCGGCCGCGGCCGGCCGCGCCGAGGGTGGTGTCATCGCCGCCAAGGTGAGGGCCGCGCTGGCCTGAGCCGGCGCGCGACCCGAGCGCGCGCCACATCTGAGCACGCAAAAGCGGGGCGTCCAGAGGTCCGGACGCCCCGCTTTCGGCTCAGGCAGGCAGCAGGATCACCGGCACCGGAGAGTGGCGGACGATCTTCGTGGCCGCCGATCCCAGGAATACCCGCGACAGCGCCCCGCGCGGCTTCGAGCCGAGCACGAGCAACTCCGACTCCTGCCAGGGCACCGATTCGATCGAGGCGCGCCAGCCACGCCCGACACCGACAGTGGCCTCGGCGTCCGCGGGCAGGATGCCGGAGGCCTGCATCTCTTCGAAGGCCTGTCGCGCCTGATCGCGGGCCGCCGCGACGACCTCGTCCTCGGCGTTGAGACCGACCTCGGGCGGATACATCGTGTCGAGCCGCACCGCGAAGGTGACCAGGCGGAAGGACGCCTTCATATGAGCGGCCATCTCGGCCGCGGCCTTGATCGTCGCCTCCTCGGAGGGATCCCCCGTCACCGCGCAGGTGACCCGAGTGAAGCGGGCGCCGGGGCCTGCGTAGCCACGAGGCGCCACCCCGACGGGCAGTTCTGCCGAATGCACCAGGCCGTCGCTGGTCGAGCCGAACTCGATGTGCCCGCGGCGTCCGTCTTCGGAGGAGCCGACCACGATCAGCGAGGCGGAGGTGTCCTGAGCCAGAGCCAGGAGGGCGCCGGCCTGGGAACGATGGTCGACCCGTTGGTAGGACACCTCGGTGGCACCGAGCTGGTTCAGGACGGTGGCGGCGTCAGTGAGCCGCAGTTCGGCCTGTTGAGCGGCCCAGGCGGCGAATTCGGCGTCCACCCTGGCCATGGACGGAAGGCTCCACCTCGGCGGGACGACGGTGACCACGAGCAGGCTTTCGTCGCGCGCCTTCGACAGGGCCGCGGCGAGCTCGAGTGCTCCCGACGACTGATGGCGTGGGCCCACGCCGACGATGATGGTCACTGTTCTCCCGCCTCCGCGTCCTGGGCGAGCGCCTCAGGTGCATTCAGCTTACTGTGGCGTCGCGCCCATACCAGGTAGTAGGCGAGCACCACCGAGAGCCAGGCCAGGAACCAGGCATAGGTGGTCCAGTGCAGGCCGGACAGGATATAGACGCACGTCGCGATCGACAGGATGGGCGTGACCGGGTAGCCGGGCACCTTGAACCCGCGGGGCAGGTCCGGGCGAGACCGGCGCAGCACGATGACGCCGATGGCGACGACGATGAAGGCCACCAGGGTGCCGATCGAGACCAGATCCCACAGGCTCGACAGTGGCACGAACCCGGCGAGGATCGCGATCGCGATAGCGACCACGATCGTGTTGAAGACCGGGGTCTGGGTGCGGGGGTTGACCCGCGCGAAGGCGCTCGGCAGCAGGCCGTCGCGCCCGATCGCGAACAGAATGCGGGTCTGGCCGTACATGGTCACCAGGGTGACCGAGAAGATCGAGATCACCGCACCGGAGGCGAGGATGATCGCCGGCCAGGTCTGGCCGGTCACGTGGGCCAGGATGACCGCCAGGCCCGCCTTCTGCTGCTCCGGCTCCTCGAAGGCGTGCCAGGGCTGGGTTCCCAGCGCGGAGACGGCGATGAACAGGTAGACGGCGATGACGATGACCAGGGCGATCATGATGGCCCGCGGCAGCGTCCGCTGCGGGTCCTTCACCTCGTCGCCGGCTGTCGAAACGGCGTCCAAGCCGATGAAGGTGAAGAAGATCGTGCCGGCCGCGGCTGTGATACCGGTCATGCCGTGCGGGGCGAAATCGGCGAAGTTGCCGGCGTTGAAGGCGGTGAAGGCGATCGCGCCGAACATGATCAGCACGCCGATCTTGATCACCACCATGGTCGCGTTGACGGCCGCGGATTCGCTGGTGCCGCGCACGAGGAGCATCGCGCACATGCTGACCAGGATCACCGCGGGCAGGTTGACGATGCCACCTTCGGCGGGTGCCACGCTGAGCGCATGCGGGATGTGCCAGCCGAAGACATCGCCCAGCAAGCGATCCAGGTAGTTGCTCCAGCCGACCGAGACCGCAGCCGTGGACACGCCGTACTCGAGGAGGAGACAGGCGGCTACACCCATCGCCACGATCTCACCCAAGGTCGCGTAGGCGTAGGAGTAGGTCGAGCCCGATACCGGGACCGCCGAGGCCATCTCGGCGTAGCAGAAGGCCGAGAGCCCGGCCGCCAAGCCCGCGAGGATGAACGACAGCACGACCGCGGGGCCGGCCAGCGGAACGGCCTCGTGCATCACGAAGAACACACCGGTGCCGACCGTAGCCCCCACGCCGAACATGGCGAGTTGGAACGTGCCGATATGCCGGTGTAGGTCTCCCCCGCCGCCAGCACTGGGCGGGGTGATCGGTTTCCGGCGCAGAAGCTGGTGTGACAACGCCATGAATGTTCCTTCCTGGCAGGGGGCTCCGATCACGTTCAGGTGATGACGTGGCTCAGCCGATCGGTCGCCATTGAGAGTGGCTGCGCCGCTCAGGGTAACCGAGCCCTTCGCAGCGCGCCTAGAGGGAATCCATCACGGTCATGCAAAAAACTCGCCTTGAGGGTGCCGGACGCCACGGTCGCGCTTCAGCGGAGAGTCCCGCCGAGCGCCAGGCCGAGTACGGACGCCGCCAGACTCAGCGCGAGCATGCCGCCGCTGTGCACGAGGGCGGCGCTCCAGCGTCCTTCGCGGATCAGCCGTGCGCCCTCGACGGAGGCGGTCGAGAAGGTCGAGTATCCGCCGAGCAGCCCGATGCCGAGCACGGTGATCAGGTGGTCGGCGCCGAGGTGACCGAGGCCGTAGCCGGTGAGCATCCCCAGCGCCAGGCAGGCGGTCGCGTTCACGACGATGGTGCCCAGCGGCAGCCGGGTCTGGTTGATCCGGCTCACGGTGGTGTCGACCAGAAAGCGCAGCGCGCCGCCGACGCCGCCGGCCAGGGCGGTGAGAAACAGGATCATCGCGTCGCCTCACTTCTCGCGCGCCGGCGCCGGGCTGCGGACGCCGCCAGCCCGAGCCCGGCACCCGCGGCGGCCAGCCCGGCCGCGACGCTGAGCAGCGCGTAGGCCGCGCCGAGCATGCCGTGCCCGGACTGGACCAGCCGGTCGATCTCGACGACATAGGTGCTGTAGGTGGTGAAGCCGCCGATCACGCCGGTCCCCGCACCGAGGCGGACGCCGCGGCGCCGCCCCGCATCCGGGCCGGAGTGCGCCAGCGTCTCGAGCAGGGCGGCCAGGACGAAGCTGCCCACCAGGTTGATGGCGAACGTCGCCCACGGCCACTCCCCCGGCCCGTGCGGGAACGCCTGCCCCAGGCCGGCCCGCAGCAGCGTGCCCAGCGCGGCGCCGGCCGCCACCAGTGCGGCCAGGGCGGGCAGGCTCGGCGTCCGCGCCTCGGTCAGCGATCCCACGCGATCACTGGTCCCACGCGCTCGGGGTGTCGTGCCAGTCGATGACGCTGATCGGCACGGTCAGCACCGGCCGGTGCTGGTGGTGGGCCAGGTGCACCGCGACCGAGCCGGTGACCGCCTCGATCAGGCGGGCACCGGCGCCGGGGGCGCGCCCGCCGACCACGATCGCCGCGGCGTCCACCGCGCGCGCCAGGTGGGTGAGGGCTCGGTCCGGACGGCCGGCCAGGTAGCGGAACTCCCAGGCCACGCCGGCCTCGCTCAGCGACTCGCCGAGGCGTCCGGTCAGATCCGCCGCGCGTGCGATCCAGGTGTCATCGAGGGCGTCCGGTGAGAGCGACGCGTGCAGCACGGTGCCGTCGGACAGTTCCTCGATGACGCTACGGGCCGGGTCGGCGTAGGCGAAGTAGAGCTTCGCGGCCCCGGTCGCCTGAGCGAGGGAGACGGCGGTGCGCACCAGCACCTCCGGGACGCGTTCCTCCACGCCCACGACCAGCGGGTGGCCGGCGAACGGGGTGATCCGGTCGGTGGCCGGCTGCGGAGGGTGATCTGACATCGCTCGATCCCTTCTGCGGGCAGCATGATCCTGCCCGCTCACGCGGAACAGGAACCATCAGCCGGGCAGCGGTTCGGACGCCGAGGCGTCCTGGCGGGATCCATCACCGGAGCCAAGGCTAGCTCACCTCCTGCCGGTGTGTGGCTTTGAGCGCGTGTCAGCCCTTCCAGGTGTAGATGGTGACCCAGTCGATCTTCACGCTGCCGGCGACATGCGCCGGCGGACGCGTCGCGCTGGCGGATTCGGTCTGCAGAATCCAGCGCAGCGGATTGCTGGGGATGCTGGAGGTGGTGGTGCCGATCACTTTGCCGTCCAGAATGTAGTTGATCCGCCCGGGCGACCATTCAAGGGTGGCAGTGTGCCAGTCGTTGAACGTGGTTTTGGTGTCGAGGTAGAAGCAGTTGCGTGCCGGGTCGTTGACGCAATGGTTGAATCCCCACATGATCCCGTCGAGGTGACCTTCGGGAAAGTCGATCTCGCCGTGATTCCAGTTGTCGCTCTCGGGCCACCACAGCCAGGCAGCCTTGTACCCGGGCAGCGAATCGGACTTGAAACGGATGCTGTAGCGCCCGTAGGTCTGGCCGTCCCACGCCTTGGTCACGATGGGCACCGGTGCGGCACCGATCGGCTGGCCGTTTTCGGTGTGCAGGTAAAGGTCCATCATTCCGCCGGAGACCGAGATGGCGGACTTGTCGTAGAGGGCGTTGTTGTGGCTGTCCTTGAAGCCGTGGTAGGCGGTCCACTTCGAGGCGTACGCACCGGGGAACGCGCCGCGTGCGAGCGGGGTGGTGAAGTCGTCGGCGAAGACCTGCTTCCAGTTCGGCAGGTCACCCACCGGCATCGCCTCGCCGCTGGGCGCCTGGCCGGCCTCAGGCGCGGGCTTCGGCGTCGGGGTGCTGGCCGGCGGTGTGGTCGCGGCAGGCGGAGTGCTGGTGGCACCGACCGTGACGGTTTGGCGGTCGCCGATGCCGGTCCATTCGCCGTTGATCTCGGCGCACACCCAGTAGGTGAAGGTACCGTTGGGTAGCGTCGCGGTCGCCGTCAGCGGCGTGCCGGTGGTGCTCAGCGTCGTGCCGGAGCGGGGAAAGTCGACGCGGTTGACCGGGTTACGCACGCAGATGCCGACTTCGCTGGCCCACACCGGTGCGGACGCCGTGACCGTGGTGCTGGCGGTGACCGCGTTGCCCGACACGGTCGCGGTCAAGGCGGATCGGCTGAGCGTGGGGCTGCCGCCCGGCGGCGTCGTGCTGCCGACGGTGACGGTTTGGCGCTCGCCGATGCCGGTCCATTCGCCGTTGATCTCGGCGCACACCCAGTAGGTGAAAGTCCCGTTCGGTAGCGTGGCGGTCGCCGTCAGCGGCGTGCCGGTGGTGCTCAGCGTCGCACCGGAGCGAGGGAAATCGACGCCGTTGACGGGGTTGCGCACACAGATGCCGACTTCGCTGGCCCAGACTTGAGCCGCGGCGGTGACAGTGGTGCTCACGGTCACCGAGTTGCCGGTGACGGTTGCGGTCAAGGCCGCGCGCGTCAGGGTGGGAGTCGCTGCCTGGGCAGGAACGGCGATGCCGAGGAAGCCGAGAACGACAAGGAGTGCTGCGGGCAGCACGAAATAGACCTTTCGGCCCAGATAAAGGCTCATGGGGGGTGTCCTTCAGTTTTTTGGGGGGAGGCTCACCGTAACAAATACTCGCCCCAGAAAACGGAGTGACCACCGATGTCACCACGTGCTGGACAAAGCCCGGCCGATCAGTCGAGCTGGTCCAGCAACCACCTCGTTCCGCGGACGTTCGCGCCGGCGTCGGTCACGCGTGCGGCGAGGCCCCGGTCGCTGGTGACCACGGTCACGGCGTGACCGGAGGCCGTGAGGCGCGCGGCCTGCTCGGCGATCGCGTCATCGCCCGATCCGGAGGCGCGCACCACGGTCACCCCGCCGGCATCGGCCACGCCGCGCGCCCGCCCCTCGACGACCACCACCCACTCGGGGAACCAGGTGTGCTCGGGCAGGTCGAGCGCGGCCGCGGGAACGCCCGCGCAGGCGAGGACGCCGAGCCGGCCGATCAGCCGTTGCGCCGCGCCCGCACGATCCTTCCACCAGCCGTCGGGCACCGAACCGACGACGTTGGCGGCGTCCACCACGACCACCGGCCGGACGCCGAGCAGGCCGCGGAGCCGCGCCCAGGACGCCGCGAAACCGGGATGCAGCGGCCTGCTTTCGACCTGATCGACCGGGGTCCAGGCCAGTTCGACGCTTTCCGGGTCGCCGATGGCCGGCTCGAACGGCGCGGTCACGTCGCCGACGAGCGTCGCATACGACCAGTAGCCGAGATCGAACACGCTGATCAGCCGGGGCGTGATCGCAGCCGCCGGCACTCCGGCCTCCTCGTGCGACTCGCGCAGGGCCGCGTCCGGGGCCGTCTCCCCCTGATGCCGGGCGCCACCGGGCAGCGCCCAGGTGCCACCGAAGTGGCTCCACAACACCCGGTGCTGCAGCAGCACACCGCGCTGCGGATCGAGGGCGAGCAGCCCGGCTGCGCCGAACCGTCCCCAGTACTGGGTGCCGTCGGGCGCCACCACCCAGGCGTCGCCGGGATCGCGCGGACCATGAGGGCGGCGTGGCTCGCCGGGCTGGGGGTGTTCGACGGTCATCACCCGAGCGTATCCGGGCCAGCCCCACGGCGACTCCAACTGCGCGTCAGCCGGCCAGCACCGCCGCGACCAGCGCGCGGGTGTGGGCCTGGACCGGATCCAGGCAGGGAATGGGCGAGACGGCGTCGTTGAGCAGCAACGGGAGTTCGGTGCAGCCCAGGATCACCTGCTGCGCACCCTCCTCGTCGCGCAGGCGTTCGATGACGGCGATGAACCCGGCCAGGGTCGCGTCGGTGACGATGCCGTACTCGAGCTCGCGGACGATCCGGTCCTGGACGAACTCCACCTCGTCCGGAGCCGGAATCAAGACCTCGAAACCGGCCTGGGCCAGGGGACGCGCGAAGAACCCCTGGGTCATCGTCGGCTTGGTGCCGAGCAGCGCGAGCCGGGTGGCGCCCTGCTCGCGGGCGGCGTCCCGGGTGGCGTCGATCGCGCTGACCAGCGGGATCGGTGAGGAGTCCTGGAGCCGGTCGAAGACGATGTGCGGGGTGAGCGCCGTCAGGCTGGCCACCTCGGCGCCCGCCGCGGCCAGGTTGCGGACGGCCGTCGCCAGGTAGTCGGTCAAGGCGTCGTAGTCCTCGCGGGCGCACAGGCCGAGCACGGTGAACACGCTCAGCGATTCGATCGCCAGCGGGGGCAGCACCTCGGCGCCCGCCTGCTCCTGGACGCCGTTGATCACGGCACGGTAGTACGCGATGGTCGACTCCGGCCCGGTGCCGCCGATCAGTCCGAGTTTTCTCATCCCTGCCCCGTTCCCGTCCTCCGCCATCCCCAATTTAGGTTAGCCTCATGTTCGTCCTTCTTCACGCATCGACGAGGCTCGACCTCACCGAAAGGAAGCTGATGTCGCTCGTTCCCACCAGGCGTCCCCGCCGGGCCGCCGGACTGGCACTGATCCTCGCCACCTTGGTGGCGCTGGTCGGCTGCTCGACCGCCGGCGCGCCCTCGACCAGCCCGACCGCGTCCGCACCGGCCGCCGCCAGCTGGCCGCGGAGCTTCACCAACACCGACGGCAGCGTCACCACGATTCCGAAGAAGCCGGAGCGGATCGTCTCGACGACGGTGACCGCGACGGGCACCCTGCTCTCGATCGATGCGCCGGTGGTGGCGTCCGGGTCCGCCGCCAACGGCAAGTTCTTCGGTCAGTGGGCCGCGACCGCCGAGCAGAAGAGTGTCGCGAACATCTTCCCGGTCGGCAAGGTCGACATCGAGGCGGTCATCGCCCAGAATCCCGACCTGATCGTCGTCGCCCGCGGTGGCGCTGACTCGCTGATCGACAACGTCGCGGAGCTGTCCGCGGTTGCCCCGACGATCGTGATCGACTACGGCGTGGTCACCTGGCAGGAACTCGCCCAGCAGTTCGGCACCGCCACCGGCCGTGAGGCCGAAGCTGCGGCCGCCGTCGCCGACTACGACAAGTACGTCAAGGACGCCGCGGCCAAGATCAAGGTGCCTGCGGGCAAGGCGAATATCTTCAGCTTCAACGGCCCCGGCGAGAACAACAACATCGCGCGCGTCGGCTCCGTCCACGGCGACGTGCTCACCTCGCTGGGCTTCACCCTGGAAGATCCGCCGGTGGCCTGGCACACCTCGCCCGAGCAGCGCTCCGACTTCGTGTTCGCGACGTACGAGAACCTCACCGAACTGACCGCCGAGACCAGCTTCATCCTGGCCCGCGACGACGAGGGCGCCAAGGCGTTCGCCGAGGACCCGGCCATGGCCAATGTGCCGTCGGTCAAGGCCGGCCAGGTGTACGGGCTGGGCCGCAACTCGTTCCGTGTCGACAAGTTCAGCGCGATCGAGATCGTCGATCACGTGGTCGAGCTCTTCGGCAAGTGACGCATCCGGGGCGACGCCGGTCCTCGGGGCGGCGTCGCCCCCTGCTGCGCTCCATGACGTCCGCTCCCGCACGATTCCTCCGGCGACGCGCCGGCATCGTCGTCCTGCTCGCCGTCTTGACGGCCGCCGTGTTCCTCAGCGCCTGTTTCGGCACCCGCGACATCCCGATCGCGACCACCTGGCAGGCGATCGTCGCCTTCGACCCGGCCAGTTCCGAACATCTGCTGGTCGTGCACCAGCGGATTCCGCGCGCGCTCGTCTCGGTGCTGGTCGGCCTGTGCCTCGGCGTGGCCGGCGCGGTGATGCAGGCGCTGACCCGCAACCCGCTGGCCGAGCCCGGCATCCTCGGCGTCAACGCCGGGGCCGCGGTGATGATCGCCTGCGGGATCGCCTTCGGCTCCCTCACCGACCCGGTCGACTACATGTGGCTCGGCCTGGCCGGGGCCGCCTTGGCCGGGGCGGGGGTGTACCTGCTGGGCGGCGTCCGTCGCGGCACTAACCCCGTACGGCTCGTGCTGGCCGGCGCCGCGATGAGCGTCGTGCTGGGCGCGTTGACCCAGCTGATCATCCTCAACGGGCTGGAGGAGGTCTTCGACCGCTACCGGCACTGGATGGTGGGTTCGGTGGCCGGACGCGGCTACGAGGTGCTGGTGCCGGTCGGCGCGCTGGCCACGGTCGGTCTGGTGCTCGCCTTCGCGCTCGCGCGCCCGCTCGACTCGGCCATGCTCGGCGAGGATCTCAGCCGCTCGCTCGGCGGCAACCCGAACCGGGTCTGGGCGCTCGCCGGCGTGGTGGTGATCATCCTGGCCGGATCGGCCACCGCCGCGGCCGGCCCGATCGCGTTCCTGGGCCTGGCCGCCCCGCACCTGGCCCGGCTCATCGCCGGCGTCGACCATCGGTGGGTGCTCCCCTACTCCGGATTGCTGGCCGCGCTCATCATCGTGGTCGCCGACACGCTGGGCCGGATCATCCCCGACAAGGGTGAGGTTAGCGTCGGGATCATGGTGGCGCTGTTGGGCGGCCCGTTCTTCGTCTACCTCGTCCGCAACCGCAGGATCGCGCAGCTATGAGTTCCTTCTCCCTGACCCCGCACCCCCGAGGCGTCGTCTGGCGGCGCGGACGCCTGTCGCTGGTGATCTCGCCCCGGCTCCTCATCGTCACCGCCGCGCTGCTGGCGCTGGTGCTGCTGCTCGGCGTCGTATCGATGCAGGTCGGCACGGTGCGGCTGTCCTTCGGCGAGGTATGGGCCACCCTGGCCGGCGCCGCTGCGGAGCCCCGGCACACCCAGGTGGTGTGGGGCATCCGCTTCCCGCGCGTGGTCACCGCGATCTTCTGCGGCGCCGCGCTGGGCGTGTCCGGCGCGGTGTTCCAGTCGGTGTCGCGCAACGCGTTGGGCTCCCCGGATGTGATCGGGTTCACCACCGGCGCCGCGACCGGCGCCATCGCCCAGATCGTGCTGTTCCAGGCAGGCGCCCTCCAGATCGCGATCGGCGCCGTCGCCGGCGGGCTCGGCACCGCCGCGCTGGTCTATCTGCTGTCGGTCAAGGGCGGGGTGACCGGTGGGTACCGGCTGATCCTGGTCGGCATCGGCGTCGGGGCCGTGCTGGGCGCACTGAACGGCCTGATGCTCGTGCTGGGCAACCTCGACAACGCGATCGCCGCCAACCTGTGGCTGGCCGGGTCGCTATCGGCGCGCAACTGGGCGCATGCGGTGCCGGTGATGGTGGGCACGCTCGCCCTCATTCCTGCGGTGGCGCTGCTTGCCCGCCGTGCCTCGCTGATGGAGATGGGCGATGACCTGGCCCAGCAGCTGGGCGTCCGCGTCGAACGCACCCGGGTATGGATGATGATTCTCGCCGTGCTGCTCGCCGGACTCGCCGTCGGGGCGGCAGGCCCGATCGCCTTCGTGGCGCTCGCCGCACCCCAGCTGGTAATGCGGATGACCCGGTCGCGGGCGGTGCCCGTGGTCAGCGCCGCCGCGATGGGGGCCTGCCTGCTCGTCGCCGCCGACCTGCTCTCGCAGGTCCTTCCCTTCACCGCCACGCTGCCGATCGGTCGGATGACCGGCATCATCGGCGGCATCTACCTCATCTGGCTCCTGACCCGTTCGAAGCAGGTATGACATGACGACCACGCCCGCGCTGCACGCCCAGTCGGTGACGCTCTCCTACGAGGCCCGCCAGGTCGCCGAGGATCTCACCGTCGAGATCCCGCACGGCCGCATCACGGCGATCATCGGGCCGAATGCCTGCGGCAAATCCACCCTGCTGCGGGCCTTGTCGCGCCTGCTCGCACCGCGCGCCGGGCAGGTGCTGCTGCACGGTGAGGACGTCCGCAAGCTCGCCCCGAAAGACCTGGCCCGCAAGCTCGGCCTGCTGCCGCAGTCGTCGGTGGCGCCGTTCGGGATCACCGTCGCCGAACTGGTCGGACGCGGCCGGTTCCCGCACCAGCGGATGCTGCAGCAGTGGTCGGCCGACGATGAGGACGCCGTGCGGCGCGCGATGCGGGCCACCGGCGTCACCGACCTGGCCGAGCGTGCCGTCGAAGAACTCTCCGGCGGCCAGCGGCAACGGGTGTGGATCGCGATGCTGCTCGCCCAGGACACGCCGGTGATGCTGCTCGACGAGCCCACCACCTACCTCGACATCGCCCACCAGCTCGACGTGCTCGAGCTGTGCCGGCAGCTGAACCGCGACGAGGGACGCACCATGGTGCTCGTCCTGCACGACCTGAACCAGGCCGCGCGCTACGCCGACCATCTCGTGGTGTTGAAGGACGGCGTCCTGGCTGCCGCAGGGCGGCCGTCCGACGTCCTCACCGAAGACCTGCTCGGCGACGTCTTCGGGCTGACCGCGAAGGTGCTGCTCGACCCGGTGTTCGGCATGCCGATGGTGATCCCGATCGCCAGCATGACCCAGCCCGGCTGAACCGGACACTCGCCACACTCACGCGGACCAGGCCAGCGACTCCGCGATCGCCGGCTGCTCCAGGTAGCCCTCGGCCTCACGATGGAGCCGGTGCGGTCGGCCCGGCTAGCGTCCGTGGGCGCCGGGGGCCATCGCGATCACCAGCGGAATGATCGAGGCGAGCATCAGCGCCGTCCCCACCCCGGTGTCGTCCGGGCGCACCAAGGCGCCGGCGATGAGCGTTCCGGTGAACACGATTGCGGCGACGAGCCGCCGTCCGGTGCGCTCCAGCCGGGCCAGCCGGAAGTCCAGGTGCGGTGTCGAGACGGCGAGGTCTCCCCGGTCGGCCCGGGTGAGCAGCGCGTCCACCCGCTTGGGCAGCCGCCATGCCAGGCCGGCGATCTGGAGCGCCTCCTTCACGAGGTGCTCGGCGACAGGGGCGCCCTCGTCCCGCAGCAGCTGGTCGGCGTAGGGCTCCACGGAATCCCACACGTTGAAGTCCGGGTCGAGCGCGCTGCACACGCCCGAGGTGAGCGAGGCCGCCCGCACGATCAGCAGGAAATCCTCCGGCAGCTGGAACGGCAGCGACCTGATCACGTCACCGAACTGCCGCGCGAAGTCGCGGAACTCGCGCGGATCGACCTGGCGCAGTTCGCCGAAGCCCATCCCGCCGAAGCGCGCGAACAGCTGCGTCATCGCCCGCTCCAGTTCGGCCGTGTCGGCCGAGGGCAGCAGGACGCCGACATCGCCCATCGCCTCGACCAGGCCGTTGCCATCCCGGGAGGCGAGCGCGATCAGCACCTTGCGCAGGCCCGCGCGCAGCGAGTCCGGCACCTCGGCCATCATCCCGAAATCGATGAAGGTCAACCGCCACGCGGGACCGTCACCCGCGTCGCCGATAGGGGTGACGAAAAGGTTCCCTGGGTGCGGATCGGCGTGGAAGAACCGGTGCAGGAACAGCTGATCGAACATCAGCGCCCCGAACACGGGCGCCACCTCGGATGGGTCGATGCCGGCCGCGCGCAAGGCGTCCGTATCGGTGATCTTGATCGCGCTCACGTCTTCGAGGGTGAGCACGCGCGAGGTCGTTCGTGCCGCGATGACCGCAGGCGCGCCGACCCGGTCGTCATCGGCGAAGTTCGCCTTGAACCGGGTCGCGCTCGCCGCCTCGTGCAGGTAGTCGACCTCCTCCCGGCTGGTGCGGGCGAACTCCTCGATCAGGCGTGGCACGTCCACCCGGTTGGCCACCGACCGGATCCTGCTCAGCCATCCGGCGATCCGGCGCAGCGCGGCCAGGTCGACCTCGACGATCGTGTCGATGCCCGGGCGTTGCACCTTGACGACGACGCCCTCGAAGCCGGCCTGCTCGGCGTCGGCGGGCAACAGCCGGGCGCGATGTGCTTGGCCCAGGGACGCCGCCGCGAGCGGCGTCTCGTCGAAGGAGGCGAACACGCCCTCCAGCGGCACGCCGAGTTCTCGTTCGGCGAGCGCGCGGATCGCCGGGAAGGCGACCGGTGGCACCTCGTCCTGCAGATCCTCCAGTTCGGCGGTGATGTCCGGCGGCAGCACGTCCAGCCGCGACAACATGAACTGGCCGACCTTGATCATCAGCCCGCCCATCCCGACCGCGAGCACCCGGAACTGCCGGGCGATGCGCAGCATCCGCCGCGACCGGGTCCGCTCGGCGATCCAGCCCAGCCCCAAGCGCGGCAGGAACAACTCATACCACCAGGTCACCAGCAGATGCCGGCCCGCGAAGCGCAGAATGCGGCGGTAACGTCGGCGCCCCTCCCCGGTCTGCACCACCTCGCTCGACGGCACGGGGCCGGAGGGCTCGGGCGGGTCCGGCGCGGCGGAGGGATTCGATGCCACGTCAGCCCCGCACCGGGATCGAGCGCAGCGTGCGGCGGGTCTCGTCCCGCGGGCCGAACGCCTCAAACGGATGGATGGAACGATTCATGATGTCCACCCCCTGATGGTCGCTGTCCTTGTCCACGATATAGCGCGCGCTGTTTCAACGATACGCACCCGCTGACATCAGCTGATTCCTGCGACGCGGCTCACTCGTCGTGCTGGACGACCTCGAAACCGAGCACCTCGACCGACATGCCGCGGCGCTCGTCCTCGGCATGATTGCCGGACGGACGCGCCGCGGACCAGACGTCGTATTCTTCGCGCGAGTTCCACCGGGTCACCACGAAGTAGCGGTCCTGGCCGAAGGCGGGGCGCAGCAACTCGAACTCGAGGAATCCCGGCGCGGCGTCCACGGCCTTGCGGCGGGCGGCGAACCGGCGCTCGATCTCCTCCTCGGCGCCGGCGGGGTAGGTCAGGGCGGTGATGTTCACGAACGTCACGATGGGTCCTTTCGACGGGGACGGCGGTGGTGCAGCGTCATGACTTAGGTAGACCTAACTTATCGAGCGGACGCCGTCCGCGCGTACGATGCAGCCAAACGACCCGTGGGTCCGGCACCGGATCAGCGGGTCGTACCGGATCGAGCCGAGGACGTGTCGATGGGCGCCCAGCACGCGAGCAATGCGTACCCGCACCTGCTCAGCCCGCTCCAGGTGGGTCATCTGCGCCTGCGCAACCGGGTGGTGATGGGCTCGATGCACACCAAATTGGAGGACCGGCGCGCCGACCTGCCCAAGCTGGCCGCATTCTTCGCCGAGCGCGCCCGCGGCGGCGTCGGGATGATCGTCACCGGCGGCTATGCGCCCACCTGGCGCGGCTGGCTCTCCCCGTTCTCGAGCACGATGGCGTCCACCCGGCTCGCGGACGCCCACACGGTGCTGACGGACGCCGCGCACGAGCATGGTGCGGCGATCCTGTTGCAGCTCCTTCATGCCGGCCGCTACGCCTATCACCCGTTCAGCCAGGCGCCGTCGGCGGTGAAGTCACCGATCACGCCGTTTCGTCCGTTGCGGATGAGCGATCGAGCGGTGAGCGACACTGTGGACGCCTTCGCGCGGGCGGCGTCCCTGGCCCGGCGCGCGGGCTATGACGGCGTCGAGGTGATGGGCTCGGAGGGCTACCTGATCAACCAGTTTCTCGCCCCGCGCACCAACGACCGCGACGACCGCTGGGGTGGCAGCGCCGAGAGACGCCGCAGGTTCGCCCGCGAGATCGTGCGGCGGATCCGGGATCAGGCCGGCGACGACTTCCTGATCCAGTACCGGATCAGCCTGATCGACCTGGTCGATGAGGGCCAGTCCTGGGACGAGACCCTCGCCCTCGCGCACGAGCTGCAGGATGCCGGCGTGTCGCTGTTCAGCAGCGGCATCGGCTGGCATGAGGCCCGGGTGCCGACCATCGTCACCTCGGTGCCGCGGGCCGCCTTCGCCGGTCTCGCCGGACGCCTGCGCCGCCAGGTGACGGTGCCGGTGATCGCGTCGAACCGGATCAACCGTCCGGAGACCGCCGAGCAGATTCTCGCCCGCGGCGATGCCGATCTGGTCTCGATGGCACGCCCGCTGCTCGCCGATGCCGAGTTGGTCACCAAGGCCACCACCGGGCGCGAACGGGAGATCATCACCTGCATCGCCTGCAACCAAGCCTGCCTCGACCACACCTTCACCAGCCAGCGCGTCTCGTGCCTGCTGAATCCGCGCTCCGGCTTCGAGACCGAACTGCTGATGCCGCCCACGCCTGCACCCCGCCGCATCGCCGTGGTCGGAGCCGGCCCGGCCGGACTGGCGGCATCGGTTGAGTTGGCCGGCCGCGGGCATCGCGTCGACCTATTCGAGGCATCGGACGCCGTCGGCGGCCAATTCCGGCTGGCCGCAAGGATCCCCGGCAAGGAGGAGTTCCGGACCGCGCTGGACTACTACACGCACATGCTCCAGCTGCGCGGCGTCCGGGTGCATCGTCACCGGCGCGCCGGCGTGGAGGACCTGCGCGGCTTCGACGAGGTCGTCGTGGCCACCGGCGTCCGGCCGCGCATCCCCGGCATTCCCGGGATCGATCACCCCAGCGTGGTCACCTACCAGCAGTTGCTGGCGGGCGAGGCGGACGCCGGCCCGCGCGTCGCGGTGATCGGAGCCGGCGGCATCGGCTTCGACGTCGCCGAGTTCCTGCTGCACGACCCCGACGAGACCCTCGACCACTGGCGGGAACGTTGGGGTGTGGCCGACCCGGCCGTCCATCGCGGTGGGATCACCACCAAACTGGCCGCCCCTGCCCGCCGCACCGTCTACCTGCTGCAACGCACCCCCGGACGCCTGGGCGCGTCGCTGGGCAAGACGACCGGTTGGGTGCATCGCACCACCCTGCGCGACGCCGGGGTGACCATGCTCGGCGGCGTCGAGTACCGCACCATCGACGATCGCGGCCTGCACGTCACTCTTCCTGGTCCTGACAAGGCTAAACGGCGGAAGCACCCCGCAGCGAAGGGCCTGGCGCGAGTCGAGCGGACACTCCCCGTCGACACGGTGGTGATCTGCGCCGGGCAGGAATCGGTGCGCGACCTGGTCGGTGATCTCACCCGGACGGGCGTCCCCGTCCATGTAATCGGCGGCGCCGACGTCGCGGCGGAACTGGACGCGAAACGCGCGATCCGTCAGGCCACCGAACTCGCCGCCCGGATGTGATTGGGTTGGTTACCGTGTGATGCCGGACTGCAGTCACATCCATTTCTTCCACTTGAAGATCACGTACAGCGTGACCGCGAAGGCGATCATGGCTCCGATCGCGAGCGGATAGCCGGCGGTCCAATGGAGTTCGGGCATGACGTCGAAGTTCATCCCGTACACGGCGGCGATCAGGGTCGGCGCGAAGAGGATGGCCGCCCAGCCTGAGATCTTCTTCATGTCCTCGTTCTGCCGTTGGGCGACGAGGGTCGCATTGACGTTGAGGATCTGCGACAGGGCGTCCCGCAGTTCGCCGGCTTCGCTGGTCACGTGGCTCAAATGGTCGGCGACGTCTTGGAGGTAAGCCAACAGTTCGCCGGGCATTTCGTACTTGTCGGCGCCGAGTTGGAGTCGTCGCAGCACCTTGGCGAGCGCGGTCGTCGCGTGCAGCAGGTCGATGACCTCTTCGCTCAACCGGTAGATGCGCTCGGCGGCCGCGGCGTCCCCGCTGAATACCTGGCGTTCGATCTGTTCCTTGTCGGTCTGCAGGCCGTCCAGCACCGGGTAGTAGCCGTCGACGATCGTGTCGAGCAGTTGGTAGACCATCGCCTCAGGACCGAGCCGGAGCAACTCCGGGTTGGCGAGCAACGGCGCACCATCACCCAGCGGAGCGGTTCCGTCCTCCATACCCGGTGTGATCACGGTGCCGTCGGCGAGGCGTCCGTCCTGGCAGATGATGACCAGCGCGTCGGACCGCACCAGCAGATGGAACTCGCTGAACTCGACCTCCTCGCTCGCGTCGAGGTAGCGCGCCGAGCGGACGACGATGAACAGCACCTCGCCATAGCGCTCGACTTTGGGACGCTGGCCGGCGTGCAGCAGATCCTCGACGAGCAGCGGGTGCAGGCGCCACGCCGAGGCGAGTTCGGCGATCAGGCCGGGCGTCGGACGGGGCACGACAGTGAGCGTCATGCCGTCCGCACCGTCACGCGCGGACGCGAGAGCATCCGCGAACGAGCTTTCGGACGACAGCTCCTGTGGAACGCCGTCGACGATGACCCGCGACAGCACCACCGCAGGCGAGACGCCCGCCCGGTTGGCTCCGCCGCGGTGGCGGACGCCGAGCCGGCGCGCATCCCGCGGCATTGAAGGCATGGTCATCGACTCTCCCCCACATGGTCTTGGTAGGCGTGTCCCGCGACGTGCGGCCACCGGCAAGAAGCGTAGACCTCTCGTGTCTTTGCCAGGGACGTCGTCGAAGGTGACGAGCCGGGTGCGACCGCGCGAAACTGCACGATGAGATCGAGGCCCGGCTCGATACGCTCAGCCAAAAAGCATGATGACGAGCGGCACGAGATCGCCCGCGTGTATCGGTTGGCTGACCTCCAGACTAGCCGCGCGAGTCACATCTCGGCGCTGTGGGGCGGCTGCCGGCGGACGCGCTTGCGGAAGAATCCTCGACGGCTGCGCTCATTCATCCTTGCTTCCTCGCGGGCGCGAGCTTCTTCGGCGGCCTTCTGACGAGCTTCCTCGGCTCGGGCCGCTCTGCGGTCGACCCACGCGGCCACGGTGGCCTCGATGTCACGCGGCATGGTGATCAGGGGCGGGCCGGCCGGGAGTTGGTAGCGGGCCCAGGTCACCCGCTCGTTGAACTTCTCGACCTCGCGGCGCACCGCGGCCTCGTCCCAGAGTTGGTCGAGTTGCTCGTCCAGCGCGGCGTCCTCCATGCGGAGTTGGACCGACGGCGGCAGCATCGCGAGGCCCTCGCGCTTCACGATGCTCCTAATCCACCAATCAGGGTCATGGCGATGAGGCAGGTTGAGCGGCTTGCCGGCTCCCGGCAAGTTGTCGAACTCGCCGCGTTCGATGGCTTTGCGTATCTGCATGTCGGCGAGCAGGGCGATCGCCGTGTCGGTGTCGAACACGACGGCGGCGGGGTCGTAGAACCTGAGGGGCAACTCGTGTTCAGCCATCGTCACTCCCCTCACCAGTTTTATAGGTCACCTGTATTATGTCGTATGTATTGGAACCTGAGGAGTCCAGATGCCGAAGCAGGTGGATCACCATGAGCGGCGCACGTCGATCGCTCACGCGCTGTGGCGGGTCGTTGACCAGCAGGGCTGGGCGAAAGCGACCATGCGCGAAGTCGCCCGTGAGGCGGGAGTCTCGCTGGGACAGCTCCAGCACTACTTCTCGTCACGAGCCGAGATGCTGGCCTTCGCCATGGAGTTCGCCTCGGAGCAAACCTCCCACCGAGTCGCACAAGGTCTGATCTCACTCGGTGACCCCCCGCATCCTCGCGACGTGCTGCGCCTCACCCTCACCGAACTGCTGCCGCTGCGGCCCGACTCTCGTGCCACCAGCCGGATGAACGCGGCTTACGTCCTCGAAGCCATGCACGACTCATCGCTGAGAGAACAGGTTGGCCTCGGACTCCGCGACGGGCGCGCCCTGGTCGAGCGCCTCATCCGGCAGGCGATGAACGACGGCCAGATCCGTCCCGACTGCGACCCGGTCATCGAAACCAACCTCGTCCTCGCGTTGACCGGCCTCGCCCCACTACTCGACCTCAACGTCATAGAACCGGACGCCGCTCTCGCAGCCATCGACCAGCACCTGGATCGACTCTTCACGCCTGCGTCATGACGGAGTCTCCTGGCGCTGGCCGACGCCGGTGAGCCGTCACCTGTGCCCCACGATGTCCTCAGCGCGGACGCACGCGCACGGAGACTTCACGCGGGGACGTCGGTGACGTCATGGATCCTCAACGGCTGCCGGCTCTGGACCGCTCCCCCGTGGCGCACGACGGCGTAGCACCCCATGTTGGCGTGTCCGTAGTGCTCGACGAGTAGGCGCGGAATAGGGAGATCCCGCTGCGCATCGATCGGGTTGACGGTGGTCGCGGCGCATCGGCCGGTTCGAGCGATCACCTCAAGCCGGGCATCGCCGATGCAAATCGTGTGGCCGATCATGTCGAGTTCGCTGTGCGGAGGAAGTCCGTCGATGTAG
The DNA here is from genome assembly GCF_047602245.1 of Propioniciclava sp. Lineage (GTDB taxonomy): Bacteria > Actinomycetota > Actinomycetes > Propionibacteriales > Propionibacteriaceae > Propioniciclava. Next base: position 75,592 of record NZ_JASGHT010000001.1, on the reverse strand, counting down.
AGGTTCGCGCGAAACCTCAACGGGTTGATCGCCTCCACGCCCGCACGCTCGGCGAGGTCACGGACGGAGGCCAGATTGATGAGGGAGATCGCGTTCATCTTCTCGTCCGAACTGGGCGCAATATCGGTGAACCGGCGTCCCTTCTGCCGAGCAATGACCGGGAACGACGAGCGAGGCAGATCGAGCAGTCGTCCGAAGAAGACCGACACCGCCTCGCGTCCGGCCGGATCGCACAGGTCGACGCCGTCGAGCACGACGTGCTCCTGCACCCACAGGGTGAGTCGATCGTCGTCATCGAGAAAGGTCCGGACGCCCGCAAGTTGCGCATCGCGGACGAGAACATGGAACTCGGTCTTCCGCAGCGGCCGGACGATCTCTTCACGATAGGCACCATCGCGGCGGGCCAGCGCCCACTTCCGGTCGTTGGGAAATCCTCGCCCGGCACGGAGGGTGACGCGGTCGAGCCATTGAGGGCTCAAGCCCTTCACCGGATAAGTCCACATGCTCTCGATCCATCCCGAGGTCACGCTCATCCCTTCCTTCCCGTACCCACCTCGGCCGAAGCGGAGTTGGTGCAAGCCGGCGCGTCTGTTCAGCCGTGCTCTCGGCCGGGAAGCGGTGCGCCGGCGAGGAACGCCTCGTACGCCTCACGCGCATCATCGTCAACGACCGGTTGCTGTGATGAGTAGCGTCCATCCGTACGATCCCGCTTGGGACCCGAGACCCAGTACTCCTCCCCTGTGTCGACATCGACGAAATTCGAGTCAAAGTTGGCGTACGCGGTGCCGGTTGGACGTTGCAGGCGTCGTCCGTGGAAGGTCAGGCTCCGCCACGACCGGCTGAACTCGACACGCGCGATCCACGCCGGTCCGCGGTCAGTGTTGTAGCCGGTCTTGAGCTGCACATACATGATCCGCTCGGCCATGTCTGCATGGTATTCCTACACCGTGCACTTCGCGTCGCCGAAGGCGCTGACGTGATCCGGCCGCCCGTCGGGCCTTACCGGACCTGCGGAGCCAGGCGTGGGACCAAGACGCGATCCGTCGTTCAACGCTGTTCGCAACGGTGGCCGGCCTCTCCCATCGCGCAGACCCTCTGGTACGGACTAGGAAATGGTCGGAATAAAGACGGTTGCTGACGCGAATTCCGGCTAGAGCCAAGATGTTGTCGTTATGAGTCCCTTGGGGGCGTCTGATATCGACCATAGCTTGGCCCTAACGTCGAACCCAGTCGATCACTCGTCTGAGAACGACAATACGCGAGCCCTTAATGCAGCAAGGGTGGTCCGGGCTACGACTTGGGGGGCGCCTGGCGCGGCGACGCTCCGAGGCCGCGTGGCGGTCCGACGACGGGCGGATGTCGCCTGGCTGGCGCCGAGATACACGAAAGCCGCCTCGACCCGGTGTTTCACCTTGTCGAAGCGGCTTTCAGAGCGTCGGGCTGACAGGATTTGAACCTGCGACCCCTTGACCCCCAGTCAAGTGCGCTACCAAGCTGCGCCACAGCCCGCTCGTTTCCGGATCACCCGGTCACGGCGTCCTACGCTACACCGAAACTGCCTGATTCGTGGAATCGGCACGCTCGGGCGTCCGTGTTGCGGCCAAGGCGTCGCGGCGGTTGCCCGTCTCGACGGCGGCGACGCCGGACAGCAACACCAGGCCGCCGACGATCTGGCCCCAGGTGGGCAGTTCTCCGATCAGCAGCGCGGCCCAGCCGACGGCGAAGACGACCTCGGTGAGGCCGACGAAGCTGGCCACGGTGGCTCCCAGGCGGCGGGCTCCGACGAAGCCGGTCACGTAGGCCAGCGCGGCGGCGATGATGGCGAGCTCGGCCAGCGGTGTCCACCACGGCCACGACCCGCCGAGCATCGTGACGTCGGCGGTCGTCGCCTGCAAGGGCAGGAAGCCCAGCAATCCGACCACCAGCAACGTCAGCGTTCCTACGCCCAGGCCGGCCGAGACGAACGCCACTGGCGGGATGCCTGAGGTGGACGCCGAGGTCAGGAAGTACACCGCCATCCCGGCGGCCGCCATGAACGCCCAGCTGAAGCCGCGCGGATCGACCACGCCGATGCTGCCCGGGTTGAGCAGCACCACCAGGCCGGCGATGGCCACGACCATCCCGGTCAGGGTCACCCATCCCGGACGCCGCCGGGTCGTCGCCCAGACCCACAGCACGACGAGCACAACACCGAGATACTCCAGCAGGGACGACACGCCCACCGGCAGGAACGTCAACGCGTTGAAATACGCCACCTGCACGCCCGCGCACGCGAACAGCCCGTAGATCAGAATCGGGCGCCAGCGGTCCCGCAGCACGTGCCATTGGCCGCGCAGCGCGAACGCTGCGGGGACCGCCAGCACCAAGGAGGCCATGCCCAAACGCACCAGGACGGCTGCGGCCGGCGACCAACCCGCCTCCAACAACGGCTTCGCGAACGAGCCCGCCGTGGCGAACATTGCGGCCGACAACAACGCGATCAGCAAGCCCGAGGCTGAGTTCCGTGGCCCTGCGGGCTGACCCGTCGCTGGCACGTCAACAGACGGCACCTCGACGGACGCCGCCGACAGCCGTTCCGGCGACTCACTCATGCGTTCATTCCTCGCGCTGACACGGCCCAGCGGTCGACGAGGCGCCCGCCGTCGAGTACGGCGTACTCCTCGACCAGGTTGACCGCGTTGCACGCATGGTTAGGCACGACGCGCACCGTCGACCCGAGCGGGGGCAGCTGCTCGCCCGCCATGTCGACGACAGCGTGATGTTCCGACAGGATCACGATCCGGGCATCCGGGTGATCCAGCAGCCGCCCGAAACCGGACGCCCACGCGGGACGATCGGCGCCGAGCACCTTCGAGCCCGCGTCGAGGACGAGGCGTCCGCCGGCGTGGCTGACCACGGTGGCATGGCAGGTGAGGGCGATCTGCTCGGGGGTGCACACCTGAAGTTCCCACTGCTGGGCGTCGTTGAAGACGTACACGCCGGGCCTCGCCTCGGTCACCCCGTCAGCGAGTCCGGCCAGGCTCGGTGTCGATCCGCCCGAGATCACCCCGGGCTCCACACCGGCGGCACGCATCGACTGCGCCGCTGTGGTCAACGCCGCACCCTCGTCAACCGCAGCCTGCAACCGCGAGGTCGGTGAGTAGCTGTGCCCGGGAAAGGTGAACACCCCGGCCACCTCCAAGCCGGCCTCCGCAGCCAACCCGGCCAGCGCACCCGCCTCCGCGGGCGCGACCCCAGAGCGGTGATGCCCCGAATCGATCTCGACCAGGCCGCGCACGCCGGTGCCGACCAACGTCCGGGCTCCGGCCAGCGAATCGAACCCGACGGTCACCACGACTTCGGACGCCAACCGGCGCAGCCGCTTGCCGCGGGCGGCATCGATCCACAGCGGATAGGCGATGAACAGCTCATCGAACCCGCCCTGGGCGAACACCTCGCCCTCGCCGACGGTGGCCACCGACAGGCGGGCGACGCCGGCGTCCGCCTGCATACGCGCGATCTCGGAACTCTTGTGCGTCTTCACGTGCGGGCGCAGCGCGATGCCGCGGTCGTCCGCCCACGCTGCGGTGGCATCGATATTGGCCTGCAGTACCGGCAGGTCGACGGCCAGGAAGGGGGTGGACGGCAGCCGGCCGGTCATCGGCGCGCCTTCCGCTTTTCGCGGGCGCGCACCTCCACGTGCACGGGGGTGCCGACGAAGCCGACCTCTTCGCGCAGCCGTCGCTCGACGAAGCGGACGTATTGCGGGTCGAGTTGTCCGGAGGTGAACAGCACGAAGGTGGGCGGACAGTTCTGAGCCTGGGTGCCGAACAGGATGCGCGGCTGCTTGCCCGAGCGCACCGGGTGCGGGTGCGCGGCGGCGACCCGGCCGAGGAACGAGTTCAGGTTGCCGGTGGTCATCCGGGTCTCCCAGCCCTCCAAGGCGGCATCGAGGTACTTCTTCAGCTTGTCGACGTTGCGCCCGGTCAACGCCGAGATGTTGACGTGCGGCGCCCAGCCGAAGGCGCGGATGTCCCGTTCGACCTCGCGCTCCAGGTAGCGGCGGCGCTCCTCGTCGGTGAGGTCCCACTTGTTGTAGGCGATCACCATCGCCTTGCCGGCCTCTTCGACCATGGTGAGGATCTTCAGGTCCTGGTCCGAGATCGTCTCCGAGGCGTCGATCACCACCACGCACACCTCGGCGCGCTCGATGGCCTGCTGGGTGCGCAGCGAGGCGTAGTACTCGTGCCCGGACGCCTCCTTCACCCGGCGGCGCAGCCCGGCGGTGTCGATGAAGCGGTACACCTCGCCGCCCAGTTCGACGAGTTCGTCGACCGGGTCGACGGTGGTGCCGGAGGCGTTGTCGACCACCGAACGCTGCTGCCCGGCCAGCTTGTTCAGCAACGAGCTCTTGCCCACGTTCGGCTTGCCGACGATCGCGACCCGGCGCGGTCCGCCGACGGGCTCGTAGTCGGCCTGCGGGGCCTCGGGCAGGGCGGCCAGGACGGCGTCCAGCATGTCGCCGGTGCCGCGCCCGTGCAGCGCGGAGACGGCATACGGCTCCCCCAGGCCCAGGTTCCACAGCGTGGCCGCCTCGGCCTCGATCCGCTGGTCGTCGACCTTGTTGGCGGCCAGCACCACCGGCTTGCCGGAGCGGCGCAGCACCCGGACGACCGCCTCGTCCTCGTCGGTGACGCCCACGACGGCGTCCACCACGAACAAAACGGCGTCGGCGGCGCCGATCGCCAACTCGGCCTGCTCGGCGATCCGGGCGGCCATGCCCTCGGCGTCGGAGACCCAGCCGCCGGTGTCGACCACGATGAAGTCGCGGCCGTTCCAGGTGGCGTCGTAGCTGACCCGGTCGCGGGTGACGCCGGGCAGGTCCTGCACCACGGCTTCGCGGCGGCCGATGATGCGGTTCACCATCTGCGACTTGCCCACGTTGGGGCGGCCGACCACGGCCAGGACGGGTTTGATGTCGGTCATGCGGTTTCCTTCGCCAGGGCGACGATCGCGTCCACGACCTCGCTCAATGTCATGTCAGAGGTGTCCAGCTCGCGGACGCCGTCGGCCGCGGTGGTGAAGTTCACCAGCAGGCTGTCGTCGGCATCACGGCGCAGCACCTGGTCGCGCAGCGCGGCGGCATCGACCGACGCCCCCAGTTCGCCGCCGCGGCGCGCCAGCCGTGCCTGTTCGGACGCGGTGAGCAGAATGCGCAGGTCGGCGTCCGGGTACACCACGGTGGTGATGTCGCGGCCCTCGGCCACGCAGCCGCGCGGATCAGAATCCATCAACGCGCGCTGCCGCGCGACCAGATCGGTGCGGCACTGCGGAATCCGGGAGACCGCCGACACGTGCTGCGCCGTCCGCGGCTCGCGGATCTCAGTCGTGACGTCGCGGCCGTTCACCCGCACCCAGCGCTGGTCGGGGTCGAGCGAGATCTCGATGGCGGCGCCGGTGGTCGCGGCGACCACGGCGTCGGTGTCGGCCGGGTCGACCCCGGCGTCGAGGAAGGCGACCGTGACGGCGCGGTACATCGCGCCCGTGTCGAGGTAGCCCAGGCCGAGACGGCGGGCGACCTCGCGGGCGGTCGACGATTTTCCGGACCCCGAAGGCCCGTCGATGGCGATCACGAAGCGGTCTGCTGGCACCGGGGCAGTCTACTCACCGGCCCGTGGCGGCCGTGACGTACCCTATCCCGGCGATACCGCGCCCGGCGATACCGCGCGGCGGCCGAGGCGTCCGACCACCAGCAGGACGGTCAGCGCGAACGCCGACAGCGCCGCGCACAGCAGGTACATGCCGGTGTACCCGGCGGCCGTCCCCGAGACCGCGATCAGCGCGCCCGAGAGCACCGCGCCGATCCGGAACGTATTGGAGAACAGCCCCGAGGCGATTCCGGGCCGCGGAATGATGTCCATGAACCAGACCATGCCGACGCCCTGCACGGTCGCCACGAACCACGCGTTGAGCAACTGCACCGCGATCAGGCCCACCACACCGGTCACCATCGCGATGCCCAGGTAGTACAGCCCGCCGGCGATCACGCCGACGATGAGCAGCCGCAGCGGACGGTGGCGCGCCGACAGTCTGCCGAGCAGGAGCAGGGCCGGGATCTCGATGCCGGCCGCCACCGCCAGCGCGACCCCGCCCCAGACCGGGTCCAGACCGAGCCCGTGCACGGTGAAAAGGGTCATCATCGAGGTGCTGGTGGCATTGGTGGCCTGCAACGCGACGAAGGTCACCACCACCAGGACCAGCCGGCCCATCGGCAGCGGCCCGCCCTCGTCGGAGGGCCGTGCGGCCGGCGCGACGACGCTTGAGCTCCGGCGGCGCAAGGCCACGATGAACCCGATGCCGAGAACGGACGCCGCGGCGATCGCGACGAGCACCGACCGGATGCCGGCCGCACCGGCCAGCATCATCGCCAGCGGCGGGCCGACCACCCACGCCGCCGATACCATCGCGCGGGAGGACATCACCTCGCCGTGGGAGTCGCCGGCCGCGTTCAGGTGCGCGAACAGCAGCGACGAGCCGACACCGGCCGGGCCGCCGAGCACCACCAGCGCGACTGCCGCCCACGGCAGCGACCCGACCAAGCCGAGGGATGCGGCCAGGGCCAGCGACAGGAATCCGCTGGTCAGGATCGGGCCCAGATAGTCACGCCGCCGGTCGGCGATCGCGGGCACGATCAGCGACGCCACGAACCCGCTGGCATTGAACAGGGCCAGGATCAGGCCCACCTCGCCGGCGTTCGCGCCCAGCACGTCGGTCAGGAAGAACGCCAGGGCCGGGTTGAGGAAGGCGAACTGCAGGCCCCAGACCAGCGCGGCGGCCTGGGTCAGCAGCAGCCGGCCGCGGCGGCCGGCGTCCGGAACGAGGGTGTCGGTCACGTCACCGGGGACCGGGGCGCACGTTCCAGCCGGCGGCGGTCATCGCCTCGGCGAGCGGTTCGGCGGCCTTGCGGGTGACGTGCACCGCCAGCCAGCCGGCGCGGCGTTCGGCGTCGTGCTCGATGGTGACGTCCTCGACGTTGACGCCGGCGGCCTCGATATCGGCGAAGAGCTTGGCGAGCGAACCGGGGGCGTCCGGGATCTCGACGACGACCTGCGCCCAGTCGGTCGGCCGGTCGCCGTGCTTGCCGGGCAGCGCGCGGGTGCCGCGGCGTCCGCGGGCCAGGAAGGTCTCCACGGCGTCCGGATCGTCGAGCACCTCGATCAGGTTGCCGAGATCGGCATGCAGTTCGGTCAGTTCGACGCGCAGCGCCTGCCAGTTGGCGGCGATGATCTGGCGCCACAGTTTGGGGTCGCCGCCGGCGATCCGGGTGACGTCGCGCAGCCCCTGCCCGGCCAGCTTGAGGTGTTCGGCCGGCAGGTCGAGCAGGCCGCCGGCGACCAGCGCGCTGATCAGCTGGGGCACGTGCGAGACCTGGCCGACGGCCTCGTCGTGATGCTGGGCGCCCATGGTGATCAGCCGGGCGCCGCACAGTTCGGCGAGTTTGCGCACCACCAGCACCGACTGGGCGATCGAGGTGTCGTGCGGGGTGATCACCCAGGTGCGGTCGACGAACAGGTCGCCGGACGCCGTGAGCGGCCCCGCCTTCTGCGAGCCGGCCATCGGATGCGACCCGCAGTAGCGGGCCAGGTCGAGGCCGCGGCTGCGCAAGGCGGCGAGCTGGACGCCCTTGACCGAGCCCACATCGGTGACGGTCGCGTTCGGGTAGCGCTCCAAGGCCTCGGCGATCACGTCGGCCAGCGCGGCCGGCGGAACCGCGACCACCACCAGCCGGCAGGCTTCGGGATCAACCGGCTCCAGGCTGCCCGCACCGCGCGAGGCGGCGACCACCGCGTGGCTGCGCCGCCGGTCGGACAGGTGCACCTCCACGCCGGCCTGAGTGAGGGCGAGTGCGACGGAGGCTCCTACCAATCCGGTGCCGATCACCAGGGCAGGGCTGAGGCTTACGTCGATCACCGCGTGAGTCTATCCCCGTCCGCCGGAGCGCCGATCCTGCGGCCGCGCGGCGAAACAGGCCCCGGACGCCCGGCGCGGTTAGGCTGAGGCTGACGCGTTCCGGAGTGCTGACACAGGAGGCCTGACATGAATCGCGGCGTCGCGATCCTGCTCGACTTGGTGATGGTGGTGGCCTTCGTGGTCATCGGCCGTGCCTCGCACACCGAGCCCCTCGACTTCGACGGCATTCAGCGCACCGCCCTGCCGTTTGTCGCGGGCCTGCTGATCGCCTGGATCGGCTTCCTGCTCAAGCGGCACAGCGGTGTGACCCTGGTCAACGGCGTGTTCGCGTGGGCGATGACGCTCGCGCTCGGCGTGCTGTTCCGGCTGCTGCTCGGCGACACCGCCGAGGTCAGCTTCATCATCGTCTCGGCGCTCTTCTTGGCCGCGACCATCATCGGCTGGCGGTTGATCCTGTGGCTGGTCAAGCGCGCCCGGCGGCAGGCGCCGAAGGCGAAGGATCCGCGCCGCTCGGGCAACCCGGCCAAGCGCAACGCCGCCCGCTAGCCCAAGCGGCACCAGGACGCCGCGGCTGCGGGTTCAGCGGCCGCGCTCGACGTGGCTGAGATCGTTGAGCGACTCCAGCTCGAAGCGTCCGCCGGTATACGACAGCACTGACACCGAGACGTTCGCCAGGCCTTCGGCCGGCATCACGAATCCAGGAATGAGCATGTCGAACAGCACGCAGATGGTGAGCCCGTGTGACACCACCAGCACGTTCCGGGAGCCCCGGCCGCTCTCGTGGGCCACGATGTCGCCCATGCTCGCGGTCACCCGGGCGGCGATGGTGTCGTAGTCCTCGGCCGGCCAGTTGTCGGCGGCCAGCGGATCGGCGGTATCCAGCACGGCGAGGGAGTCGGCGAACATCCGTGGTGTGATCCGGTCGGCCAGGCCGTCGTAGCTGAGCCCGTTCATCTCGGCGACCGCCGACCACATCCGGTCGTTGGCGCGCCCCTCCCAGGTGCCGAAGTTCAGCTCGCGCAGCCGCGGATCATCGGTCAGCGGCACGGTTCCGGACGCCGTGTTCTGCTCCAGCAGCAGCCGTGCGGTCTGCAGCGCGCGGCCCGAGTCGCTGCTGTAGGCGGCCTGGAACGGCACCTCGCGCAGGCCGCGGCCGGCGGCGCGGGCCACCTCTTCGCCGGCTGGGGTGAGCCACGAATCGGCCCAGCCTTGCACCCGGTCGGTCGTGTTCAGCATTGTCCGGCCATGGCGGACCACCCACAGCTTCAGCCCGTCGCCGGGACCCGCGTCGCTCATCGACGTCACTGTTCCTCCCGTTCGTCGGTGCGCTGTGTTTGCGTGCGCTCGGCCAGGGCCTCCACCCACGCCGGACGCGGACCGGTGTAGTCCGGTCCGTAGGCGCCCGGGGCCGGACGCCGCCGTTTCATCGGCGCGGTCATCCCCGGCGCCATCCGCCGGGCGAACAGCAGGAACCCGGTGTGCCCCGAGGTGGCGTGCCCGGGGCGGATCGCCAGCCCCTCGGCGTGCCAGTCGCGCTGGGTGAGTTCCTTCATCACCGGTTCGGTGAACCCGCCGTGGGTGCGCAGCGTGTCGGCCGTCCGCCCCAGCTGGGTGGTGGTGGCGACGTAGCAGCACAGCACACCGCCGGGAACCAGGCGCGATGCGACGGCGTCCACGCAATCCCAGGGGGCCAGCATGTCGAGGATCGCCCGGTCGATCTCTTCGGGACCGATCACCTCGGCGACGTCGCCGATCCGCACCTGCCAATGCTCGGGTTCGGCGCCGTAGAACGAGCGCACGTTCTTGCGGGCCACCTCGGCGAACTCAGAGCGCCGCTCGTAGGAGTACAGCTGCCCTGAGGGCCCGAGCGCGCGCAGCAGCGCCATCGACAACGCCCCCGACCCGACCCCGGCCTCCAGCACCCGAGCACCGGGAAAGATGTCGGTCTGCATCAGGATCGCTGCGGCGTCCTTGGGATAGATGACGGCCGCCTCGCGCGGCATCGACACCATGAAATCGTGCAGCAGCGGCCGGAACACCGAGAACTGCGCGCCGCCGACCGAGACGGCGACGACGCCCTCGGGCCCGCCGATCAGTTCGTCATGGCTGATGCCACCCTTGGTGGTATGAAACATGCCGCCGGCGCGCAGCAGCACCGAGTGGCGGCGTCCTTTCGCGTCGGCGAAGGTGACCCGCTCGCCTTCGCGCAGCGGGCCGGTGGTCAGGGGGTAATCAGTCACTTGCGCAGGCTCCACAGTCCGAGTTGCCAGGCCGGCCCGAACGGCTGGCCTTGAAGAGAGGTGCCGGGGCCGAGCAGCAGCGTCTCGCCCCCCAGCGAATGCGGCAGCAGGGTCAGGTCGACCGCCGCCTGCTGCTGGATTTCGGCGAGCAGCGCCTGCCGGGTATCGGCATCGCCCGTCTCACGGGCGCGGTGCAACAGGTCGCTGAGCTTCTCCTGCGATCCCGGCAGCGCGTGGTCGACATAGGCCTGCAACCAGCCGAAGGCGGTGTTCACCCAGGCAGGTTCATCGGTCAGGCGCAGGTCGGCACCGGCGGCGTCCGGCACCAGTTGCACCGACATGCCGGCGCGCTCTTCGAGCCGGTCGCGCAGCAGGCTGGCCAGATCGCGCTGGCCCGGCGACCGGGTGGAGTAACTGAGCGTGAGCCGCAGCCGCTGGCCACCGAGCGAGGGGACCTCGGCGCTGCCGCCCACCGGGAAGGAGGCCACCGACCCGGCCACCGACGGCGGTACGACGGACGCGACGCTGCGGTCACCCTGCAGCGCCGCCGCGACGGCGGCCCGGACCGAGGCGTCCTCCCGGTGCGGCGAGGACGCCTCGAACACCAGCCGCTGCATCCGCACCGGCGGCATCCACGCGCGGGTGAAGCCTGCGGTGGTGGCGCCGTTGTTGGCGTTCATCTCCGCCGATACCCGCTCCAGCGCGGCCGGGGTCAGGCTGCGCCAGACCACATCGGTGGTGCCGTCGCTCATCGCCTGCTCGGCGGCGGCACTGTCGGGAATGAACTCCAGCTTGATCGTGTCGATCTCGCCGGTGAGGGCGCCGGTGTAGTCGGTGAACCGCTCGAAGACGAGGTGGTCGGACGCGGTGGTGACCAGTGAGTACGGCCCCGACCCGACCACCTCGGCCTCGTTGGGCCGCAGCGCGTCGGGATCGTAGATCTCCTCGTCGACGATGGCGGCCGCCGGCGTGGCGAGCGCGTAGCCGAACTGGGTGTCGGCGTACTTCAGCACGAAGCTCACGGTGAGGTCGTCGACGATCTCGACCTTCTCCAGCGAGTCGAACAGCCGGATCGAGGTGTCGGGCACGCTCAACCGGTAGGCACGCTCGATGCTGAACTTGACGTCGGACGCCGTCAGCGGATGCCCGTTGTGGAAGGTGAGCCCGGGCGGCAGATCGCACTGGTAGGTGGTGGCTGAGGTGTAGAGGCAGTCGCGAGCCAGGTCCGGTTTCAGGTCGGCCCCCTCGGGGTGCACGACCATGAGCCGGCTGAACGCGTTGAGCGCGACGATGGCGTCCGCGGCGGTCGAGGCAGCGGCCGGGTCGAAGCGCTCCGGAGGCTGGGTGGTCATCACGGTGAACGGGCGCGGTGCCGCGCTCGGGCTCGGTGACCGGCTTGGTTCGGGAGTGGTCGGCGTGCAGCCGGCGACGAGAAGGGCTCCGGCCAGTGCGGACGCCGCGAGCCGTCCGCTACGCATCGCGCAGCTCCCGCCACACCACACCCAGCTCGATCAGCCCGACGTCGCGAAGTGTCGGCAGCAGGCGGCGCAGCGGGCCGCCGTCGAGTTCCTGCTCGAAGGGGATGCCGACCGTCGGCACGCCCGCACCACTGGCCGACTCCAGGCCCGGCCTCGAGTCCTCCAGTGCCAGGCAGTCCCGCGGGGCGTAGCCGAGCCGGGACGCCGCGGTGAGATAGGGCTCCGGGTGCGGCTTGCCGTGGGTGATGTGGTTGCCGGCGACGATCGTGGCGAACATGCCGGCGGGCAGCAGGTCGACGACGGTGGCGAGGATGTCCTCGTGCGAGGCCGAGACGAGCGCGCACGGGATGCCCGCCTCGAACGCCGACTCCAGCAGCGTCCGCGCGCCCGGGCGGAAGATGATCGAGTGGGAGCGCAGCTCGTCCAGCATGTAGCTGGTGAGCCGGCGCCCGGCGTCGGCCGGATCGGCGTCCGTCACCCCCGCCCAGCTCATCATGGTCGCGATCGCGGTGGACAGGTTCAGCCCGGTGAGCTGGCGCTTCTGCTCGGGCGCGAGATCGAGGCCCCACTCGGCCAGCAGCCGGGATTCGGCGGTGTGCCAGTGATGCTCGGTCTCGACGAGGGTGCCGTCGAAGTCCCACAGCAGCGCTGAGGGGAGGTCGACGCCGATGGTCAGCTCAGCGGGCATTGAAATACTTGGCCTCCGGGTGGTGGACGACGAGCGCGTCGGTGGACTGCTCGGGGTGAAGCTGCAACTCCTCGCTCAGCACGACGCCGATCCGCTCGGGCTCCAGCAACGTGACCAGCTTGGCACGGTCCTCCAGGTCGGGGCACGCCGGGTAGCCGAAGCTGTAGCGCGAGCCCCGGTACTCCTGGTCGCGGATCATCGCCTCCATGTCGCCGTTGCCGTCCAGCCCGAGGTCTTCACGGACGCGGGCGTGCCACATCTCGGCGAGCGCCTCGGTGAGCTGCACCGACAGGCCGTGTAGTTCCAGGTATTCGCGGTAGGAGTCGGACGCGAACAGCTTTCCGGTCTCCTCCGCGACCCGGGCGCCCATGGTGACCAGCTGGAAGGCGATCACGTCCGGTCCCAGCTCGGCGGCCTCCTCGGCGTCCCGGAAGAAGTCGGCCAGGCACAGCCGCCGGTCGCGGCTCTGCCGCGGGAACTCGAAGCGGGTCAGTTCGCGGCTCGGGTCGTCGGGGGCGCCGACGATGAGGGTGTTGCCCTCGGAATGGCACGGCCAGTAGCCGTAGGTGACCGCGAACTCGGCGATGCCGTCGGTGGCGACCCGGTCCAGCCAGGCGCGCAGCCGCGGGATGCCCTCGCGCTCCACGACTTCCTCGTAGGTCTCGCCGCCGCGGGTGCCGCGCAGGCCCCACTGGCCCATGAAGGTGGCGCGATGGTCGAGCCAGTTCGCCACGTCGGCGAGCTTGATGCCCTTGACCACCCGGCTGCCCCAAAACGGCGGCGTGGGCACGTCGATGCCGCGCGCCACGTCCGAGCGGCGGGTGTCGGTGGACGCCTCCGTCTCCTCCTCGACCTCGGTCTTCTTGGCGGCGACCCGGCGCTTGCGGGGCGCCGGCAGCGCCTCGGCCTCGCCGCGCTTGACCGCCATCACGGCGTCCATCAGGGCGAGGCCCTCGAACGCGTCGCGGGCGTAGCGGACTTCGCCCTCGAACAGCTCGTTGAGGTCCTGCTCGACGTAGGCGCGGGTGAGCGCCGCGCCGCCGAGCAGCACCGGGGTGTTGATCAGGCCGCGCTGGTTGAGCTCGAGCAGGTTGTCCTTCATCACCACCGTCGACTTGACCAGCAGGCCCGACATGCCGATGGCGTCCGCATTGTGCGAGACCGCGGCCTCGATGATGGTGCCGACCGGCTGCTTGATGCCCAGGTTGACCACCGTGTAGCCGTTGTTGGTGAGGATGATGTCGACCAGGTTCTTGCCGATGTCGTGCACATCGCCCTTCACCGTGGCCAGCACGATGGTGCCCTTGCCCTCGGAGTCGGTCTTCTCCATGTGCGGCTCCAGGTAGGCCACCGACTTCTTCATCACCTCGGCTGAGGCGAGCACGAACGGCAGCTGCATCTGGCCCGAACCGAACAGCTCACCCACGGTCTTCATGCCGGCCAGCAGATCGTCGTTGACGATCGCAAGCGCCGGCTTCTCGGCCAGGGCGGCGTCCAGATCTTCGTAAAGGCCCTTGTCGTCGGCGTCCACGATGCGGCGCTGCAGGCGTTCGTTCAGCGGCAGGGCGGCCATCTCGGCGGCGCGCGCCTCCTTGGCGCCGGCGGTGGTGACGCCCTCGAACAACTCCAGGAACCGCGACAGCGGGTCGTAGCCCTCGCGGCGCCGGTCGTAGACCATGTCGAGGGCGACCTCGCGCTGCTCGTCCGGAATGCGCGCCATCGGCAGAATGCGGCTCGGGTGCACGATCGCCGAGCTCAGGCCGGCCTCCACGCACTCGTTGAGGAACACCGAGTTGAGCACCACCCGCGCGGCCGGATTGAGGCCGAAGCTGATGTTCGACAGGCCCAGCGTGGTCTGCACGTCCGGGTAGCGGCGGGTGATCTCGCGGATCGCCTCGATGGTCTCGATGCCGTCTCGGCGGGTCTCCTCCTGGCCGGTGCCGATCGGGAAGGTGAGGCAGTCGACGATGATGTCGGAGACCTTCATCCCCCACTCGGTGGTCAGCTTGGTGATCAGCCGGTCAGCGACTCGCACCTTCCATTCGGCGGTGCGCGCCTGGCCCTCCTCGTCGATGGTGAGCGCCACCACCGCGGCGCCGTGCTCGGCGACCAGCGGCATCATCTTGGCGAAGCGCGAGTCGGGCCCTTCGCCGTCCTCGAAGTTGACCGAGTTGATGATGCAGCGCCCGGCCAGCGACTCCAGGCCGGCCTCGATCACCGGCGGCTCGGTGGAGTCGAGCATGACCGGCAGCGGCACCGCGGTGCCGATCCGGGACGCCAATTCGCGCATATCGCCGGCGCCGTCGCGGCCGACATAGTCGACGCACAGATCGATCAGGTGCGCGCCCTCGCGGGACTGCGCCTTGGCGATGTCGACGCACTCGTCCCACTGGCCGGCCAGCATCGCCTCGCGGAACGCCTTCGAGCCGTTCGCGTTGGTGCGCTCGCCGACGGCCAGATAGGAGGTGTCCTGCCGCAGCGGGGTTTCGGAATACAGGCTGGACACCAGCGCACCACCCGAACCGGTGGTCGGCACCTCGCGGTGCTTCAGCGGTCGTTCCCGGACGGCCTCGGCCAGCTGGCGGATGTGCTCGGGTGTGGTGCCGCAGCAGCCGCCGACCAGGCTCAGCCCGAACTCGTCGACATAGGTGTCGAGCGCCTGGGTGAACCCCTCGGGGCCGAGCGGGTAGTAGGCGCCATCGGAGGTGAGTTGCGGCAGGCCGGCGTTCGGCATGCAGCCCACGCCGATCCGGGCGAACCGGCTCAGATGCCGCAGATGCTCGCTCATCTCGTCCGGGCCGGTGGAGCAGTTCAGGCCGAGCACGTCGATGCCGAGCGGCTCCAGTGCGGCCAGCGCCGCGCCGATCTCGGAGCCGAGCAGCATGGTGCCGTTGGTCTCGATCGACACATTGACCAGAACCGGCACCTCGACGCCGAGGGCACGCTGGGCCCGCTTGGCGGCCTGCACCGCGGCCTTGGCCTGCAACAGATCCTGGCAGGTCTCGATCTGGAAGGCGTCGATGCCACCGCGCAGCATCGCCTCGGACTGCACCTGGTAGGCGTCCCGCAGCTTGCGGAAACCGACATGCCCGAGGCTGGGCAGCTTCGTGCCCGGGCCGACCGAGCCGAGCACCCAGCGTGGCCGCTCCGGGGTGGACGCCGCGTCCGCGGCCCGGCGGGCGATCCGGGCGCCCGCTTCGGCGAGTTCGTCGATGCGCTCGGGAATGTCGTACTCGCCCAGCGCGGACAGGTTCGCGCCGAAGGTGTTCGTCTCCACCGCATCCGCGCCGGCCTCGAAGTAGGCGGCATGGATCGCCTCGACCACCTCGGGCCGGGTCACGTTGAGCACCTCGTTACAGCCCTCAAGGTTGGCGAAGTCGTCCAGGGTGAGATCGAAGCCCTGAAGCATGGTGCCCATACCACCGTCGGCAACAACGACGCGGCGGGACAGGGCTTCAGTCAGGGTTTCACGCACCGGCCAAGGATAGGCGATGCCGTCGCCTCGGCCGGCAGTGCCTCAAGGCTCGGCCACCGGCTCCCCGCTCTGTCAGCGCCGGGCGTCTTCGATGGCGGCCAGGATGTCGTCGGCCGAGAGCGCCGGATACGACTGCGGGTTCTCACGAGCACGGCCCACTTGGTCAGCGAGGCCGGGCGTCGAAGCGAGCTTGGTGAGTTCGGCGAGCAGATACTCCTGCAGCGAGAGCCCGGAGTGGGTCGCGCGCGTGATCAACACCGCGTGCACCTCGTCGGGCACGTTGCGGATCGTGATGGTGACGGACATGCAGGCAGGTTATGCGATTCGATGTCCACATCATCGACGCGCCGGTCAAGCATGCGCGGGAGGCGCCAGGAAACCATGAGGGCTATCGAAAATCCTTGGGGGAAGTGGCCCGGCCACGCCGCCCGGGTTAGTCACGTTCGCCCGGGTTAAGCACGTTCGCCCGGCTTAGCCTCTGTCGCCCGGAATGCCGCCCGGTGTAATCACCGTCGCCCGGGTAGGAAACAGGGCGACAGTCCGGAAACCGGGCGGCATGCAGCACGTCCGACCAGAGAGCGTCCGTGTCGGGGACGCCGCCTTGCTGCGACCGTGGTCGCGTGCGCCCGATTGACCGGTGACGGAGCGTACGCTCCGTCACCACGCGTGAGAAAGGGTCACCACGCGCATGCTGCAACATGTGCCACGCCGCGGTAAGCAGAGCAACGTCACCGAGCGTGCGCTCCGTCACCACCGCGGAGGCAGGTCGGCGTGAACGCCGCCACGGGGACTGGCGCCTCCAACCACCGTGACACGGACCTTGCCGTCGAGGCAGGTCCAGGGTTCCGGATCCCCCTCTCAGATCCGGCAAGGACCAAGAAATGGTCGTTCTCAGGGCGGTGATCAGTGCGAGAAGAGGGGTGGGCTAAGAAATTGTCGTTATGGAGGGATTTCAAGGGCTGATAACGACCTTTTCTTGGTCCGAGCCGAATCCGGCCGAGGTGGCCGCTCTCAAAACGACCACTTCTTGGTTCTGACCCGTCCGGGGGCCCCGCGCCGGCGCGGGGCCGGGCAGTCGACGCGGCGCGGGGCCACCTCAGCGGTACAGTGACGCTCATGTCAGCGCTCCGGCTCACGAATCTGCGGCGTCCCGTGGTGTTGTTCGCGTTCAGCGGGTGGAACGACGCGGGCGATGCGGCCACCGGGGTCGTGGATCATCTCAGCGAGGTCTACGACACCGAGTTCGGGTTCGAGCTCGACCCGGAGGACTACTACGACTTCACCGAGAACCGTCCCGTGCACGTCCGCGAGGGCGAGGGTGAGATCAGCATCCAGTGGGCGACCACCGAGGTGCTGGTCGCGCACCATCCCGAGCGCGATCTGGTGCTGGTCAACGGCCCCGAGCCGACGATGCGCTGGCGGTCGTTCTCGCGGGCGCTGGTGTCGGCGTTCCGCTCGATCGAGCCCGAACGGGTGCTGGCGATGGGTGCCATGCTCGCCGACGCGCCGCACAGTCGCGCGGTGCCGGTGAACGAGGACGGCACCGACTACGAAGGGCCCGCCGGCATCGTCAGCGTGCTCGCTGCCGAATGCAAGGACGCCGGACTGACGGTGACCAGCCTGTGGGCGTCCGTGCCGCACTATGTCGCCGAACCGCCCAACCCGAAGGCCACCCTCGCGCTGCTGCGCCGGGTCGAGGAGTTCGCCGACATCGAGTTCGACGTGGGCGAACTGCCCGCGCTCACCACCTTGTGGGAACAGCGGGTCGATGAACTGGTCGCCGAAGATCCGGACGTCGCCGAGTACGTCGGCGGTCTGGAACGCCGCTTCGACACCGCCGAGGCGACCGGCGACGAGATCGCCTGGGAGTTCGAGCGCTACCTGCGCCGCCGCGGTCGCTGACCGGCGAGGTTGTCAGTAACGGCGCGGGACGCGTTCCTGGCGGCGCTGGTCCCACATGGTGTCGGGTGCCTTTTCGCCGCGCAACTGTTCGACGAGTTCGGTGACGGCCGCCATGATCCGGTCGGTCGCCTCGCGGGCGGCCCGGGCGTCGTGGCGCCCGGCCAGGTCGGACAGGTCGACCGGCTCACCCATGATCACCTCGATGCGCGGACGCCTCAGCCCGACGGACGCGCGCGCCTTGGGGGCGATCAGGTACTGGGCCCCCCAGTTGGCGACCGGGATGACCGGGACGCCGGTGGTGAGCGCGAGGCGTCCGACACCGGTGCGGGAGGCTTGCGGCCACTGTTCAGGATCGCGGCTGCGCCCGCCCTCGGGATAGATGGCGACGCACTCCCCCGCCGCCAGCGCGGCCTCCGCGGCGCTGAGCGCGTCCTTGGCGCGGGCACTGTCGCGGAAGACGGGGATCTGGCGGCAGCTGCGCGCCAGCCAGCCGATCACGGGCAGCTTCCACAGCTCTGACTTGCCCAGATAGCGCGGCCAGCGTCCCGACCAGATCAGGTAGCGGCCCACCGCCACCGGGTCGGCGTAGGAGAGATGGTTGCTGACCACGATGACGCCACCGTCGGCGGGCAACGCCGCGGCATCGTCCCAGATCTCGTCGGACAACACCCGGTAGGCGAACCCGGCCACGCGGGCCAGCCCCCGGTAGACCCCACTGTCCCCGGGCGCGCTCGGGGTGGCCGGGTGGGACTGGCTGCGGTTGGCGCGGCGCTTCAGCAGGGCCATCTCAGTGACCACCGCAGCGCGCGCCGGCCATCGCCTTGAGCCCGCGCACCATGGCGTCGGGATCCTCGGCGCGGAACACCGCCGAGCCGGCCACGAACACGTCGGCGCCGGCGTCCACGCAGCGCTCGATGGTGGCCTCGGAGACGCCGCCGTCGACCTGGATCCAGATCTCCTGGCCGGACGCCTCCACGATCGCCCGGGTGCGCCGGATCTTGGGCAGCATCACGTCGAGGAAGGCCTGCCCGCCGAAGCCGGGATCGACGGTCATGATCAGGATCATGTCGAACTCGGTGATCAGGTCGGCCAGCGGCTCGATCGGCGTTTGCGGGCGCAGCCCCAGCGAGGCGCGGGCACCCAGCGAGCGGATCTGGCGCGCGGTGCGGATCGGTGCTTGGGACGCCTCCAGGTGGAAGGTGACCGACTCGCAGCCGGCCTCGGCGTAGGCGGGCGCGTGGGCGTCCGCGTTCTCGATCATCAGGTGGGCGTCGAGGAAGGTCCCCGGATGGTTGGCGCGCAGGCACTCCACCACGGGCAGGCCCAGGGTGAGGTTCGGCACGAAATGGTTGTCCATCACGTCGACGTGGATGGCGTCCGCGCTCGGGATACGCCGGATCTCGGCATCGAGGCTGGCCAGGTTGGCGTTCAGGATGCTCGGGTGGATGCGGTGTGTCACGCCCGCGACTCTAGTGGTTCGGGCGCCCCGGCGCGTTCAGCGCCGCCGCAGCAGCGCGCAGAACATCGCGTCGGTGCCGTGCCGATGCGGCCACAGCTGCAGGAAGCTGCCGCGGGCGGCGTCCGGAACGGCGGGCAGCAGCGCGGGCGCATCGAGGATGTCGACGTCGTCGCGGGCCGCCAGCACGGCGTCGACGACCTGTTCGGTCTCGGCGCGATGCGGCGAGCAGGTGACGTAGGCGACGACTCCGCCGGGGGCGGCGCTGTCGAGCGCGCCGGCCAACAGCCGGCGCTGCAGGGCGACGAGTTCGGCCAGGTGCGCGGGGGTGCGCCGCCAGCGCGACTCCGGACGCCGCCGCAGCGCACCCAGGCCGGTGCAGGGCACGTCGGCCATCACGCGCGCGAAGGTGCCGGACGGCCAGGCCGGCCGGGTGCCGTCGGCGGCAATCACGACCGGTGCCGGGTGGTAGCCGCGCAGGTTCTCGTGCACCAGTGCCGCGCGATGCGGTTGCAGTTCGGAGGCGAGCAGCCGCTCCCCGGTCGCCGCGGCCAGGCCGGCGAGCAACGCGGCTTTGCCGCCGGGACCGGCGCACAGGTCGAGCCAAGGTCCTGCGGGCGCGTCGGCGAGGCTGAGCGCCCAGGCGACGAGCTGGCTGCCCTCGTCCTGCACCCCGGCGCGCCCTGTCTGGACGGCGGGCAGGTCGGCGGGGTTGCCGGCGCGGCGAGCGCCGAAGGGTGAGAACGCGGTCGGTTCGCCGTCGAGTTCGGCCACCTCCGCGAGCCCGGGACGCACCACCAGCGTGGTGAGCGGGGCGACGTTGTTGGTGGCCAGCGCCGCTTCGGCCTCCTCGCCGAGCAGGTCGGCGTAGGCCTCGACGATCCAGCGCGGATGATGGGTGCGCAACGCGAGGCGTCCGATTTCGTCCTCGCCGCGGGACAACTCGACGACCCAGGCGTCCAGGTCGCGGGCGGCAACCTTGCGCAGCACCGCGTTGGTCAGCCCGGCCACCTTCTCGCCCACACTGGCGGCGGCCAGGTCGACGGTCGCGCTGAGCGCGGCGTGCGTGGGCACCCGCATCGACAGCAGTTGGTGGACGCCGAGGGCGAGCGCGTCGGCCAGCGGCGGATCGAAGCGCGGGCGTCCCGACGCGGCGGCGAGGATACGGTCGTAGGTCCCGCGCAGGCGGCAGGTTCCCGAGACGAGTTCGGTGACGAACGCGGCGTCGCGCGCCTCCAGGCGGGCCTCGGCGAGCACCCGGGCGGTCTCGAGGTTGGCGTAGGCGTCCGCACCGGTGACGGCGCGGACGATGCGGTAGGCCAGCTGGCGGGGCCGGTCCGGACGCCGCCGGCGCAGGGTCTTGTTCGGCATCAGGCGAACCTGATCTCGGCGCCGCGAAGGCCGCGAGCCCAATCGGCGCCCGGCATCTCCTTCTTGCCCTGGGGCTGGACGCGCACCAGCTCGAGCGCCGTGGTGCCGGTGCCGGCCAACAGGCGGCGCTTCTCGGCGCGCACGTCGCCCGGGGCCAAGCCGTCGACATCGGTGACCCGGGTGAGCGCGATCTTGAACCGCTCGGCGGTCGCCTCGCCGCCGGCGGTCGCCACCGAGGTGGTCTGCGTGGTCCACGCCATCGGTTCGGGTGAGCAGCCGCGGACGATCCGGTCGAGGGTGACTGCGTCGTTGGTCCAGTCCAGGTGGGCGTCTTCGACGCTGATCTTGGGTGCGTGCGTGACGGTGGTGGGCCCGGCCCACTGCTGGCGGACCGGGTCGACGTCCGGCAGCCGGTTGAGGGTCTCCAGCAGCAGGGTGGCGCCGTCCTCGGCGAGGGCGGTGAGCACCTCGCCGGCGGTCTCGGTGCCGGCCAGCGGCATCCGGATCGTGTCGAACACCGGCCCGGCGTCGAGTTCGGGCACGAGCAGGAACGTCGTCGCACCGGTCACCTCGTCGCCGGCCATGATCGCCCGCTGCACCGGCGCAGCCCCGCGCCAGCGCGGCAGCAGCGAGAAGTGCAGGTTGATCCAGCCGTACTTCGGGATGTCGAGCACATGCTGGGGCACCAGCGCGCCGTAGGCGACCACCGGGCAGGCGTCCGGGGCCAGCGCGGTGAGGGCGGCCACGAAATCCGCATCGCGCGGATGGGCCGGCTTGAGCACCGGGATGCCGGCCGCCTCCGCCCAAGCGCCGACCTCGCTCGGCACCAGCCGCTTGCTGCGCCCGCGCGGGGCGTCCGGCCTGGTCACCACCGCGACCACCTCGTGCTCGGAGTCGACCAGCGCCTTCAGGGCGGGCAGGGCGACAGCGGGGGTTCCGGCGAAGACGAGACGCATTGGACCAGCCTAACGGTCGTGCCCTAGAAGGCGGCCGGATCGATCACCAGACGCATCGCGCCCGGCGCCTTGCGCGCCAGCCGTGCGCCGAGCACGGCGCGCAGGCCGGTCACCAGCTGGTCGCCGTGCTGCGGCGGGCAGCGGACGGTGGCGCGCCAGACCCCGTCGGTGGCGGGGCCGTGCTCGGGCTCGGGGACGGCATGCTCGGCGGGCGTGAGCGGCACCGGGCCGAAGCACTCGGCGCCGGGCAGCGGACGCCAGGCGGCCTCCGCCTCGTCCAGAAACGCGCGCGGGCCCTCGATGAGCGCCATCCGCGCCGCAGGCGGGAACCGGGTCTCGGCGCGCTCGGCCAGCTCGCGTTCGGCGAAACCGGCGGCGTCCACCCGCACCAGCGCCTGCAACGCGCGCGAGTCCGGCTCGCCGACGGCGATCACCGTGCCGTGATTGGACGCCGGACGCACCAGCGCGCACACGCTGAGCCAGCGGCGCAGCGCCTCTTCGGCGGCGCGCAGATCCGGGCGGCCCAGCATGACCGCGGCGTCCAGCAGCACCGCCGCGGCATACCCCGCTTCCGGCACCGGTTCGGCCCCCGGCGTGGCGAGCACCAGCGCGGGCTCGTCGTCGATCGCCTCGACCTTGTGCCCCGACCACGACTGCACCACCCGCGTCTGCGGGAACGCCCGGCCCAGTTCCTCGGCGGTACGGCTCACCCCGACCTGCGGGGCGCGCAGGCGATGGTCGCCGCAGTCGGGGCACTGCCAAGGGTTGCGCAGCGGTCCGCAGGCCGGGCAGACCAGCAGTGGCGGATCGGCTTGCTCGCCGCGCAACGGATGGCCGCACTGCGCGCACCGGGCCCGGGCGCGGCATCGCTGGCAGGCCAGGCTGGGCGCGTCAGCCGGCCCGGGGCACCTGGAGCAGCACCGGCCCGGACGCCAACCCGGCGCGGATCACCGCGAACACGTCGTGCGGCAGCCGGGCCGCGCGGGCGTCCGGGTCGCGCTCAAGGGCGCGCTCATGGTCGGCGGCGATCCGGACGGCGGGCGCGAGCGCCCGGGTGGTGCGGGCGTCGTGGGCGAGCGGCACCAGCCAGCCCCGCTCGGCGAGCGCCTGGGCCTCGGCCGTCCGCCCGAAGCCGGCCATCAAAAGCCCGCAATGCTCCGACGATGCGCGCAGCGCGGCCACGTCGCGGGCGTGCGGGTAGGGCGCCCGTGGCTCGGCGAAGGCGTCATTGCCCTCGTCCCACACCACGATCAGGCCCAGATTGGCCACCGGCGCGAAGACCGCCGAGCGGGTGCCCAGCACAAGCCGGACGTCGCCGCGCGAGGCGGCCAGGAAGTTGCGGTAGCGCGCGGCCGGGCCGAGGTCGGCGCTCAGCGTGGTGAAGGAGCCCGCACCGAAGGCGTCCTCACAACGCCGCTCGATGACCGCGAGAGCGTCGGCGTCCGGTACCACCACCAGCGCGCCTCGGCCGGCGGACAGGGCGGCGCCCACGGCGTCCAGGATGCCGCCCGCCCAGTCCCCGGCCCGCCCGTGCACCGGCACCGGATTCCACAGCGCGCGCAGCGGATCACCGGCCGCGAGCCCGGCCAGGAACCGGGTGCCGCCCGGGTACTCGGCGAGCACCCCCGACATCACGCCCGGTTCGGGCTCGGGCCGCTCGGGCCGGGCCGCCGACTCCGAGATCGCGTGCCGTGGCGGCACCGCGAGCCGCACCACATCGGCGAAGGTGCCGCCCCAATGGTCCGCGACCCGGCGCACCAGCCGCGCGACGGACGCCGCCAGCACCGGTTCGGGCGACAGCACCTTCAGCAGCGGCTGCAGCTCGGGCTGCTCGGAGGAGCCCGGCCACCTCGAGCACATACCCGTCGGTCTTGCGCCCGGCGAACCGGACCCGCACCCGGACGCCCGGCGTGACGTCGGCGACCTGATCGTCGCCGATCGCGTAGTCGAACGGCCGGTCCAGGTGCGGCAGCGGCAGGTCCACGGCGACGCGCGCCACGCGCCCCGCCTGCTGACCGCCGGTCACCGTACCCTCCATGCCCACGATGCTAGGGGCACACTCCGACATTCACCGTTGACCACGGTTCGTCCTTGACGCCAACCACCGGGGTCGGGGTCACCCCAGGCGTGCTCGAGGCTTGCCCTGGACTGATTCCCCGGGCGCCAACGACGCCTCCCGCTCATGCTCGAGCCAGGCCTGCAGTGCCTCGAACCGCGCACGCTGGTCGGCCAAGTGCGCCGCCCGTGCCGAGGCGACGGCGTCCGGTGGCGCGAGATCAGGCGCCGGGCACCATGGCTGCGGCCCCACCTGCTCACCCCTCAGCGCGAGCACGAGGTCGTCCCAGCGGCGGCCGTGATCGCCGAGAAGCCGATCATGGTGGGTGGCCAGATGGTCCCGGACGCGGTCGCGGTCGTCCCAGAGTGCCGACAAGGCGTCGGAGGCCTCCCCGGTCGCGAGCGCGTCCAGCGCGACCGCCCAGCCGGCCAGGCCGTGGTGGCCGAGCGCGCCGTCGATCCGCACATCGGCGTAGTGGTCGGCTGCGAGCGCGAACACGGGAACGCCCCGGGTCGCCGCGAAGACGGCTGGGTGGTACCGGGTGGTGATCACCAGGTCGGCCCCGGTCACCGCGTCCGCGGCCTCGGCCGCCGTGGGAAGCGGGTATGCGCGCAACCGCCCCGAACCGGACGCCTCGGCGAGCGCGGCATGAAAGGCGAGGTCGCCGTCGGCGCGGCCGGGGTGCGCCATGTGCGGCAGCAGCGCGATGTCGGCGTCCGTGCGTGCCGCGAACTCGTCGAGCAGGCCGGCCAGCAGCGGGATCGCCTTCGCGGGGGGCAGCGCGCCCGTGCCGGGCGCGAAGGTGGCGACCACCCGGGCGGGACAGCCGGCCGCCGGGCGCAGCGGTTTGCCCACCCGCCAGCCGGCGGCGTCGTCCATGCCGGCCACTAGGCGGGTGCTGCCGGGCCACAGCTCCCGGCCGAGCGCGACCGAGTGGCGCTCGCGCAGCGAGATCAGCGCACACGATGCGAGCGTGCAGGTCACCTGCTCACGGTCGTGCGCGGTCATCTGCGGCCCCAAGGTCTGCCCGGTGACCACGACGGGTTTGCCGAGCCGCCGGGCCACCGCCACCGCGGCCAGCCGCTCATACATCAGCCAGCCGTACTGCGAGTTGAGGTTGCCGCCGCCGGCGACCACGACGGTGTCCACCGACCTGATCGTCGCCACGAACCCGCGCGCGGCATCGTCCGCTCCGAGCGCGTGCTCGTCACCGTCCAGATAGCGTTCGATGGCCTCCAGCTGCCGTTCGCGCTCGGCCGGGGTGTGTGCGAAGGCGAGCGTCGCGGCGGCGTCCGTCGGCCCAAAGTAGGCGCGTGTGTGCCGCACATCGCGGGTCAGCATCACCGGCCGGACGCCGCGGGCGCGCAACTGTTCGCGGGCGGCGTGCCCGATGGCCTCGTCGCCGACGTGGTAGACGGGCTGGCCGATGTCGGCCAGCACCGCCACCCGCATCATGTGCCCGCGCCGATCGGTCGGATGTTCCTGCGGCATCGATCAGTCCTTGCGACGGGCGCGGAGCGCCTGGTACTTGCGGCGAAGCGTGCCGGCGAGACCGGCCTCGAGCACGGTGTGCTCGACATCGGCGATCCGCCGCTCCAAGTGACCGAGGTGTTCGCTGGTCGCGTCGAATCGGCTCTCGGACTGCGCCCTCGACCCGGCGACGAGCCGTTCGATGTGGCCCAGGTGCTCGCTGATGTCGTCGAAGCGCCGTTCGACCGCGTCGAGGCGGGCGGTGATCGCGGCCAGCTGCCGCCCGCCTCTGCTCAGTTCGTCCAGGCGCCGGGCGAGATCGTCGTTGCGCCGCCGGAGCTCGGCGAACTCGGCGCTGATCAGGTAGCTCAGGTGGATCTCGGCGCCGCCCCCCTCGGCGAGGCTCTGCTGGAGGTAGGCGTCCCGCAGGTGCGCTTCGGCCGACCGCTCGTCAGCGGTGCTGGCTTCGCCGGGGCGCTGGTGGGCGAAGGCGAGGGTCTCCTCGACGGTTCCGATCTCGAAGGTCCGGGCGAGCCGCAGGCAGAACTCCCAGATCGCGGCCGCGCCGACGTCGGTGCGCAGTTCGCCGAGTTCGTCGTGGACGCTGCGCCGGTAGAGAAGCTGGATCGGTGCGAGTCGTCCGGTGAGCAGATCCGACAGCGGCGCCGACGCCAGATGCGGCGCGGGCACGGAGCGCTCGGTCTCCACCAGGTGCGAGCCGTGCTGCTCCTCGAAGACCGTCTCGCCTCGTGTCACCACAGCGGCCTGGGCCGCGTGCGCGTCCAGGTGGGCGACCGTGGCGGACAGGAAACCCGGCTCCCAGGTATCCCCCCCGTCGTGGAGCGCCACGTAGTCGCTGCTGGTCGCCGCGAGGCCGGCGTTGATCGCCGTCCCCAGGCTCGCGGACGCCTCCAGCGCCAGCAACTCGATCCGATCGGCGAGGTCGGCGTCCAGGGCGGCGAGCTCCTGCCGCAGCGGCGCCACGTCACCGGTACCGATGACCACGAGCCGCCAGTCGGTGAACTCTTGCGCCGCGACATCCGCGAGCGCCCGCCGGAACAGGACCGGGCCGCCCTCGGTGCGCATGACGAGGGCGACGCGCGTGTGCGGTGCTGGCATGCGGGCATCCTAACCGCCGCGCGGGCCGGACCGGAGCACCGGCGCGGGGTTGCCGAGCCTGCTCGTGGCACGATGCATGAATGCCGCCATCGCATCGCGGTTGACCGGTTGGGTGGGCCGGTATTCGGCGCCACGCGAGGTGGTCCATCCGGTCGAGATCCCGGTGGCGGCCAGCCAGGCCATCTCGGCGCCGAACTGGGTGCCGTTCCCGACGTCGACGAACGGGCGCTTGGCGGGCGTCTTGGTTTTGGGTGAGCCGTAGAGCCGGTGCAGGTAGGCCGCCATCGCGTCCCGGGTGATGGGTGCTCGGGGCCGGAAGGTCCGGTCCTGGTATCCGGTCGCGATGCCCGTCGCCGCGAGCCAGCTGATCTCGGTGTAGAAGGCGTCGCTCGGCTGGACGTCGCGGAACGGGGAGGTCTCGGGTGCGGTGAACTCGGGTGATCCGCTCAGCCGGTAGAGGAAGGCCGCCATCGCTTCACGCGAGATCGGCTGCAAGGGACGGAAGGTCCCGTCCGGCCATCCGGTCGAGATGTCACGGGTGGCCAGCCAGCGGATGTCGCTTTCGAAGGACATTCCGGGCGGCACGTCGCGGAACCGCGGGTAGCGGACGGCGTTCATCAGCGTCTTGACCCGGGCGCGAATGCTGCCCAGCTTCTCGTAGACGTATTTTCCCGGGCAGACGGTCGCGTTCTCGTCCCGATGCCCCGAGATGGCGCGCAGGGCGGTGTTACCGCCGTCCTGACCCCCGGAGCCCCAGGTCGCGCCGTACGGATCGACGCCGTGCATCTGCAGTTTCCAGGCGATCACCTGGCTCGTGGTCTCCAGCGCCGCAGCCGAGGGACGCACCGTGTCGTAGTCCCCCATGATCGAGAGGCCGAAGGTGCGCGCGTTCGTCTCGCCCCAGGCGTGCCCGCCCTGGATCGGCTGGTTGATGCCGCCGCCGCGGCCCTCCCACGCACGCCCGAACCGGTCGACGAGGACGTTGTAGGCGATGTCGTTCCAGTCGCGTCCGTTCACGTGGTAGGCCTGGATGGCGCGCAGCAGCGCCGGCACTTGGGCTGCGGTGTAGTCGTTGCTGCCCGCGGTGTGGTGGATCATCGCGCCGGTCACCTGGCCCCGGGTGTAGTCGTACTGGCGCAGCGACTCGTCCGCACCCCACGCCCGGCGGCTCAGGATGCGCGGCGAGTCCCAGGCGAGGTCGGACGCCCGCGCGTCGGCGGCGGTCACCGCGGACGTGTGCACCTGCAGGGTGGCCGGTGCGGACGCCGCGAGCGCCACCACCTCGACCGCCTCAGCGCCGGAAACATCGACCGGGACGGTGCTGGTGGTCGGGTCGCCGGCAGTCCCGTCGTCCTCGATCCCGACCGCCTCCCACGTGGTCGGGGTGCCGTCATGGACCGTGCGCAGGAACACCTGGCCGGGGTCGGCGCCGGAGTCGACCACCACGGCGGCGATGGCGACCTCCTGCGCCACCTCCTGCCGCGCGAAGGCCGCCTCGGGGGACGAGGCCGCCCGGGCCGCGACACCGGCGGTGGACGGTAGCGCAGGCACCTGGATGCCGTCGGGCACGGCGCCGAGGGTGACCGAGGTCGATGAGGATGTCGACCGGTCATGGGGGGCGGACGCCGCCGGCATCGCTTGAAGGCAGGCACCGGCGACGGCCAGGGCGGTGACGCCGGCGAAGACACGCCGCCACCGGACGTGCCTGCTCTCGTGAGGGGGTGGGAACGAATGAGCGTTCTGCATGAAGTTGTTCTCTATTTCAGGGTGGGGGGAAGGGCGCGATCCTCACCGGATCACGTCCCTTGAGAAGCTACCCACCACGGTCGGCGGCGAGGTGCCGTCTCATGAGCCTCCCCTGCGCGCGAACAGGCCGCGCCACGTGTCGTACCGGCGGTGCGCCGTCAGCTACGGCGTCGTCTTCACGTCGACCGGTTTGTTCCGGTTCACCGTCGTGCCGTCCCCCAGCAGCCCGTACTTGTTGTACCCCCAGCACTTCGCGGTGCCGTCGCTCATCACCGCACAGGTGTGATCGGCCCCGGCGCTGATCGCCGCGACGCCGCTGGTCAATCCGCTCACCTGGGTGGGCACGAAACGGACCGCATGGGCGCCGTCACCCAGCTGGCCGCTTTCGTCGTCACCCCAACACTTGGCCGCACCGGAGGTGGTCACCACGCAGATATGGCGAGACCCTCCCTCGATTGACGCGACCCCGCTGGTCAACCCGCTCACCTGAACCGGGGTCCGTCGATAGGTCGCCGAGGGCTCGCCCAGTTGCCCATGCGCGTTGGTTCCCCAACATTTCACTGCGCCCGCGGTGGTCAATACGCAGGTGTAGGCATGTCCGCCGACAATCGTCGACACGGGGGCGTCCATCACCGTCATCTGGACCGGCACCATTCGGTAGGTCGTGCTGCCTTCGCCCAGTTGGCCGTAGCCGTTGTATCCCCAGCACATGACCGTGCCGGTGGAGGTGATCGCGCACGTGTGGTCGGTACCACTGGCCAGCGCCGTGACCCCGCTGGTGAGCCCGCTCACCTGCACCGGTGCCCGGCGGGCGATCTGGGTGCCGTCCCCGATCTCGCCGTACTCGTTGGAGCCCCAGCATTTGACGGCTCCGCCGGAGGTCAGGGCGCAGGTGTGATAGTCGCCCCCGGCGATCGCCGTCACGCCGCCGGTGAGTCCGATCACCTGCACCGGTGTGGGACTGTTCACGATCGGAGTGCCATTGCCCAGTGCGCCGCCGTATCCCCAGCATTTCACCGCGCCGGACGCCGTGAGCGCACAGGTGTGGTTGCCGGTGCCGGTGATCGCCTTGACCCCGCCGGTGAGCCCGACGACCTGCACGGGCTTGTGACGATTGGTGGTGGTGCCGTCGCCAAGTTGGCCCTCTTCATTGCGGCCCCAGCACTTCACGGCGCCGTCGATGGTCAGACCACACGTATGGAACCGACTGGCGTTGATGGCCTGGAACTGCTCAGGATGCAGGTCCGGCACCAGTCCTTTGTCGTCCAGCCGGTACATGAATGCGGCCATCGCGTCGCGGGCCACCGGCTGCAACGGACGGTACTCATACCTCCCACCGCCGACATCCCACCCGGTCGAAATACCGTTTCCGGCCAGCCAGGCCATCTCTTTGTAGAACAAGGCCGACGGTGGGACGTCACTGAACGGTGAGGTGGACGGTGCGGTGAACGCAGGAGAACCCGCCAGCCGGTACATGAATGCGGCCATCGCGTCGCGTGCCACCGGCTGCAACGGACGGTACTCATACCTTCCACCGCCGACATCCCACCCGGTCGAAATACCGTTTCCGGCCAGCCAGGCCATCTCTTTGTAGAACAAGGCCGACGGTGGGACGTCACTGAACGGTGAGGTGGACGGTGCGGTGAACGCAGGAGAACCCGCCAGCCGGTACATGAATGCGGCCATCGCGTCGCGTGCCACCGGCTGCAACGGACGGTACTCATACCTCCCGCCGCCGACATCCCACCCCGTCGAAATACCGTTCTCGGCCAGCCACATGATCTCGTCGTAGAACTTCGTTCCCGGCGGCACGTCGGTGAAACCGGGGGTGGCGGCGACCGCAACCGGCGACATGATCACACCCACACCCATCATCACGCCGGTGATCCATCCGACGAGGACCCTGATTCCACGCATGGTGCGCCTCCTGCCTGCTCCTGTGCCCGCAAGGAATACCCCAGAGTAAGCCTCAGCGCCCTGAAGTCGCAGGTGAGATGCGGCGAACTGAACTGTTGCACCGCTCCCGCGGTGGTTGATCAGCCCCGGACGGCGGCGGCCAGCGCGTCGGCGCGGTCGGTGCGCTCCCAGGTGAGTTCGGGAAGCTCGCGGCCGAAATGACCGTAGTTGGTGGTCAGCGAATAGATCGGGCGCAGCAGGTCGAGATCGCGAATGATCGCCGCCGGACGCAGGTCGAACACCGACAGCACGGCGTCGTTGATCTGCTCGACCGGCACCTTCTCGGTGCCGAAGCACTCGGTGTAGAAGCCCACTGGATGGGCGCGGCCGATCGCGTAGGCGACCTGCACCTCGCAACGCTCGGCCAGGCCGGCGGCGACCACGTTCTTCGCCACCCAGCGCATCGCATAGGACGCCGACCGGTCCACCTTCGAGGGATCCTTGCCCGAGAACGCGCCGCCACCGTGGCGGGCCATGCCGCCGTAGGTGTCGACGATGATCTTGCGGCCGGTCACCCCGGCATCGCCCATCGGACCGCCGATGACGAACTTGCCGGTCGGGTTGACGAAGGTCTTGTGGCCGGTGGAGGCGATCGGGTAGCGCGCCAGCACTGGGCGGATCACGTGCTGCAGCAGGGCGTCCTTCACCACACCGTCGCGCCAGGCCTCTTCGGTGTGCTGGGTCGACACCACGACCGTGTCGACCCGAACGGGCTTGTCGCCGTCGTATTCGATGGTGACCTGGGTTTTGCCGTCGGGCAGCACCCAGGGGAGTTCGCCAGTGCGGCGCACCTTGGCCAGCCGCTCCGAGAGGCGGTGCGCGATGTCGACCGGCAGCGGCATCAGCGTGGGCGTGTCGGTGCACGCGTAGCCGAACATCAGGCCTTGGTCGCCGGCGCCCTGGCGGTCGAGGGCGTCTGAGGATGAGCCGTCGCGCACCTCTTCGGCATTGTCGACGCCCTGGGCGATATCGGGGCTCTGGTTGCCCAGCGACACCAGGACGCCGCAGCTCTTGCCGTCGAAGGACGCCGCCGCGCGGTCGTAGCCGATGGCCAGGATCCGCTGGCGGGCGATGCTGGCGATGTCCGCATACGCCTCGGTCGACACCTCGCCGGCGACATGCACGGTGCCGGTGGTGACCAGGGTCTCCACCGCCACGCGGCTGCCGAGATCCTGGGCGAGCAGGGCGTCGAGGACGGCGTCGCTGACGGCATCGGCGACCTTGTCGGGGTGGCCTTCGGTGACCGACTCCGACGTGAACAGACGACTCACGGATTCTCCTTCAGACCGGACGCCACCACGGCGTCCCAGATGCGGTGGGCGATGACAGCCTTGTCGCCTTGAGCGGACGCGACGGTGCCCCGGGCGTCGATGACGGCGACCGAATTGTCGGGGCGCCCGAACACGGCACCGCCCGAGACGTTGTTGAGCACGAGCAGGTCGCAGCCCTTGCGGGCCAGCTTCGCGCGGCCGAGCGCCATCAGTTCGGTGTCGTCGGCGGCGGTCTCGGCGGCGAACCCGACGATGACCTGCGCGCGCGGACGCCGTGCGCTCAACGTGGCCAGCACGTCGGTGGTCTGCCTCAGCCGCAACTCCAGCCCGGCGTCGCCGTCCTTCTTGATCTTGCCCGCGCTCACCTCGGCGGGGGTGAAGTCGGCCGGCGCCGCGGCCATCACGATCGCGTCGGCGTCGGGTTGCAAGGCCAGCATCGCCTCGGCCAGGTCACCGGTGGAGACCACCGGAACGACCGTGCAGCCTGAGGGCAGCGGTTGGGTCACGTTCGCGGCCACCAAGGTGACCCGCGCCCCGCGCAAGGACGCCGCCCGCGCCAGCGCGATCCCCTGCAGTCCGCTGGAGGCGTTGCCGAGGAAGCGCACCGGATCGAGCGCCTCATGGGTGCCGCCGGCGCTGACCACGACATGACGCCCGGCCAGGTCGCGTGTACGGACGGCATCCACGGTCGCGGCATCGTCGAGCAACGACACGCACACCGCGGCGATATCGGACGCCTCGGGCAGCCGGCCCGGCCCGGAATCGGCGCCGGTGAGGCGTCCGTCGGCCGGATCCATCACCAGCACGCCGCGGGAGCGCAGCAGCGCCACATTGGCCTGGGTGGCCGCGTGCAGCCACATCTCGGTGTGCATCGCGGGCGCCATCAGCACCGGGCAGTGTGCGGTGAGCAGCACGTTGGTGAGCAGATCATCGGCGCGCCCGGACGCCGCCCGCGCGAGCAGGTCAGCGGTGGCGGGCGCCACCACGACCAGGTCGGCGTGCTGCCCGATCCGCACGTGCGGCACCTCATGCACGGCCTCGAAGACCTGCGTGTGCACCGGGCGACCGGACAGCGCTGCCCAGGTGGCCTCACCGACGAACGCGAGCGCGTTCTCGGTGGGCACCACGGTCACCTCGTGCGCGGACTCGGTGAGTCGCCGGAGCAGCTCGCACGCCTTGTAGGCGGCGATGCCTCCGGCGACACCCAGGACGATTCGGCTCACGGACGCACCGGAGAAGGACTGGCGCTCAGGCCAGGTCGGAAGCGTCGAACGGATCCAGCTCGAAGTCGGGATCGGCCTCCGCGCTGGCGCGCGCGGCCGCCTCGGCCTCGGGATCGATCTGCGTGCACTCCAGCACGTCGGCGTTGATCTCGCGCAGGGCGATGGTCAGCGGCTTCTCCTGAACGGTGGTGTCGACCAGCGGGCCGACGTTCTCGAGCAGGCCCTCGCCGAGCTGGCTGTAGTAGGCGTTGATCTGACGGGCGCGCTTGGCGGCGAACAGCACCAGACGGTACTTCGAGTCGACCTTGCTCAGCAGCTCATCGATCGGAGGATTGGTGATGCCCTCGGGGACTTGGGTGCTCAATGGAACCTCTTCACTGGAGATTGGGTCTACAAGCCCAAGAAGCTTACCAGTTGGTCGACCGTTGCACCCAACTCGTCGTTCACGATGACATGGTCGAACTCGTCGGCGGCGTCCAACTCGACGCGGGCGGTCTCCAGACGGCGGGCCACCTGCTCGGGGGTTTCGGTGCCGCGTCCGCGCAGCCGTCCCTCCAGCACCGCCCAATCCGGTGGTGACAGGAAGACGAACGTCGCATCGGGCACGGTCTCGCGCACCTGGCGGGCCCCTTGCAGGTCGATCTCGAGGATGACCGGACGCCCGCTGGCGGCCACGTCGCGCACCGCCTGGGCGGGAGTGCCGTAGCGGTGCCGCCCGTGCACGGTCGCCCACTCCAGCAGCCCACCGGAGGCGATCAACTCGTCGAACTCCGCATCGGTGACGAACCGGTAGTGCTGGCCGTCCACCTCACCGGGGCGCGGCGGGCGCGTCGTCGCCGACACCGACACCCACACCTGCGGGTGGTCGCTGCGCAGCCGCTGCACCACGGTGCCTTTCCCCACACCCGCGGGGCCTGAGATCACCGTGATGCCGGGGTTCACTTGAACTCGGCCTTCAGCCCGGCGATCTGATGACGCCCCAACCCGCGCAGGCGGCGGTTGGCCGCGATGTCGAGCTTCTCCATGGCGGCGGTGGCGCGCTTCTCGCCCACCCGCGGCAGGGACTTCAGCAGGTCAACGACCTTGATGTGCGCGAGGACGTCGTCACCGGCGGCGTCCTCCAGCGCCTCGGCAAGGCTTACATCGCCGGCACGCACCTTCGCCTTGAAATCGGCGCGGGCACGGCGGGCCTGCGTCGCGGCGGCCCGGGCAGCCTGGAGCTGCTCGCTGGTCAGCTGGGGGATCGACACTCTCTGCTCCATCGAATCGAAAAACCGGCGTCGGCACGCGTGGGGCGCGGGCCCGAATGAGGCACAGCGTAGCAATCAGGACAGGGTGAAGGTATCCACCTTCGCGCGAAGCGCCGAAGCGTCCGGGCCTGCCTTCAGAATGCTGCGACCGACCATCGGTAGGACATTACTCCACGCGGCGCCGAACAGCGCAGGCAGGTCTTCGATACGGCCGCCCTGGGTGCCGATTCCGGGCACCAGGATCGAGCCGTTGAAGTCGGAGACGTCGCAGGCCAGCGAAGCGTGCGTGCCGCCGACGACCAGGCCGATGGCACGCGTGCGCGCCGAGGTGTTCAGCTGACGGGCCGCATCGATGATCTCCTGCACGACCGAACCTTCGCGGCCCAGCGCCAGCTGCACCTGCCCGCCCTCGGGGTTGGAGGTGCGCGCCAGCACATACACGCCGCGGTCGTTGGCGATCGCGCACTCGTAGGCCGGCATCAGCGAGCCGAAGCCGAGGTAGGGCGACAGGGTGACCGCGTCGCCGGCCAGCGGGGAGCCCTCGCCCAGGTAGGCCTGCGCATAGGCCTCCATCGTCGAGCCGATGTCGCCGCGTTTGGCGTCCACGATCGACAGCGCGCCCGCGGCGCGGATGTCGGCGATCACCTTCTCCAGCACCGCCACGCCCGCCGAGCCGTACTGCTCGAAGAACGCGGCCTGCGGCTTGAACACGGCCACCACGTCGCCGAGCGCCTCCACGATGCCGCGAGCGCAGCGTTCCAAGCCGGACGCGGTGAGGGGCAGCCCCCACGACGACAGCAGGGACGCATGCGGGTCGATGCCGACGCACAGGTTGCCGCGTTGCGCGGTGACTTCCTTGAGCCGCTGACGGTACGTGCTCACCGAACCTCCTCGTTGATGGCGCCCACCAGAGCCGGGCCCGCGTAGATGAAGCCAGTGTAGAGCTGAAGCAGTCGGGCGCCCGCGTCCAGCATCGCGCGCGCGTCGCCGGCGGTCATGATGCCGCCCACGCCCATCACCGGCAGATCGGTGTGCGAGGCGACGTAGCCGACCACCTCGCGGGCACGGACCGTCAGCGGCGCGCCCGACAGGCCGCCGTCTTCGTAGGCCAGCGGGGCGTCGACGGCCGCGAGCCCCTCGCGGCTCAGCGTGGTGTTGGTGGCGATGACGCCGGCCACGCCGTGATCGGACGCCGCGGCGAGCACCTCGTCGATCTGCGGCCAGGTCAGGTCGGGGGCGATCTTGACGAACACCGGCACCGGATCGGCCGGCGACAGCTGGGCCGCCCGCGCGGTGAGCGCGCCGAGCAGGGACGCCATCGCTCCCCCGTCCTGCAGCGTGCGCAGCCCGGGAGTATTCGGGCTGGACACGTTCACCGCGACATAGTCGGCGTGCGGGTGCACGTGATCGAAGCTGGTCAGATAGTCGCCGACGGCGTCCTGCACCGGCACCACCTTCGTCTTGCCGATGCTGATCCCCAGCGGAATCCCGGCCGCGCCATTGCCGCGGAAGATACCGGCGACCGCGAGCCGGTTCGCCAGCGCCAGCGCGCCGTGGTTGTTGAATCCCATCCGGTTCACCAGCCCGCGGGAGGCCTGGGCGCGGAACACCCGCGGCTTGGGGTTGCCCGGCTGCGCCTGCGCGGTCACGGTGCCCAGTTCGGCGAACGCGAAGCCGAGGTGCTGCCAGGCCAGCGCGGCACGTCCGTCCTTGTCCATGCCGGCGGCCAGGCCGACCCGGCCCGGGAAACGGATCCCGGCTACCTCGACCGGCTCGGCCGGAACCCGGGTGAGCGCGCGCATCGCGTCGCGGGCACCGGGGGCGGCGGCCAGGACGCCGAGGGTGGCGATCATGTCCTCGTGGACCTTCTCCGGGTCCCCGCCATGGGAGCGGAACAGCAGCGGCCGTAACAGCCGCTGGTAGCCGTCCTCGACGATCCGGCGACGCCAGCTCACGCGTCCTCCCCCTGCTCCAGCTCGGCGGCGATGGCCGCGTTCCAGCTCTGCAGCGAGCGGACGCCGACCGTGCCGGCCTGGGCCGCCTCGATGCCCTGCACGGTGGCGGCCAGACCCTGCACGGTGGTGATGCACGGGATGTCGCGCATGATCGCCGCCGAGCGGATCGACCAGCCGTCGCGGCGCGGCTGGCCGTCCGGGCTGGCGCCTTGCGGGGTGTTGAAGATCAGGTTGACCTCACCGTTCAGGATGGCGTCCACCACGGTCGGTTCGCCGTTCGGCCCGCGGCCCTGATGCTCCTTGCGCAGCACCGAGACCGGGATGCCGTTGCGGCGCAGCACCTGCGCGGTTCCCTTGGTCGCGACGATCGCGAAGCCGAGGTCGGCCAGGCGCTTGACCGGGAAGATCGCGTGCCGCTTGTCGCGGTTGGCGATCGACACGAACGCGGTGCCGTTCAGCGGCAGGCCGCCGTAGGAGCCAGTCTGGCTCTTGGCGAAGGCGGTGCCGAAGGTGCCGTCCAGGCCCATCACCTCGCCGGTCGACTTCATCTCGGGCCCGAGCAGCGAATCCACCGACGATCCGGCCGAGGTGCGGAACCGGTTGAACGGCATCACGGCCTCCTTGACCGCGATCGGGGCCGCCTCCAGGACGTCCGCGCCGTCCCCTTGAGCGCGCAGCAGGCCGGCCGTACGCAGTTCGGCGATGGACTCGCCCAGCATCAGCCGGGCGCAGGCCTTCGCCAGCGGCGTCCCGGTGGCCTTCGACACGAACGGCACCGTGCGCGAGGCGCGCGGATTGGCCTCCAGCACGAACAAGGTGTCGCCCTGCAGCGCGAACTGGATGTTGATCAGGCCCCGGACGCCGACGCCGCGGGCGATCGCCTCGGTCGAGGCGCGGATTCTGCCGATGACGTCCGCGCCCAGCGTGATCGGCGGCAGGCTGCAGGCCGAGTCGCCCGAATGGATGCCGGCCTCCTCGATGTGCTCCATCACGCCGCCCAGATAAAGCTCGGTGCCGTCGAAGAGGGCGTCCACGTCGATCTCGATGGCGTCGTCGAGGAAGCGGTCGACCAGCACCGGCTGCTGCGGGGTGATGAAGGTGGCCCGTTCGATGTAGCCGGTCAGCGCCTCGTCGTCGTAGACGATCTCCATGCCGCGCCCGCCCAGTACGTAGGAGGGCCGGACCAGCACCGGGTAGCCGATGCTGTTGGCGATGCCGATCGCCTGCTCGGCGGAGCGGGCCATCCCGTACTTGGGCGCGGGAAGCCCGGCGGCCACCAGCACGTCGCCGAAGGCGCCGCGCTCCTCGGCCAGGTTGATCGCCTCGGGCGAGGTGCCGACGATCGGGACGCCGTGGTCCTTGAGCACCTGGGCCAGCTTGAGCGGGGTCTGCCCGCCCAGATGCACGATGACGCCCGCGATCGGGCCGGCGGCCTGTTCGGCGCGGAACACCTCCAGCACGTCCTCCAAGGTGAGCGGCTCGAAGTAGAGCCGGTCGGAGGTGTCGTAATCGGTGGAGACCGTCTCGGGGTTGCAGTTGACCATGATGGTCTCGTAGCCGATCTCGCGCAGGGCGAGCGCGGCGTGCACGCAGGAGTAGTCGAACTCGATGCCCTGGCCGATCCGGTTCGGGCCCGAACCGAGGATCAGCACCGCGGGCTTGGTGCGCGGCTCGACCTCGGTCTCCTCGTCGTAGCTGGAGTAGTGGTACGGCGTCCGTGCGGCGAATTCGGCCGCGCAGGTGTCGACCGTCTTGAACACCGGGGTGACCCCGAGCGCCCAGCGGACGCCGCGGATCACCTCGTCACTGGTCTGGCGCAGCGCCGCGAGCTGGACGTCGGAGAGGCCGAACCGCTTGGCGCGGCGCAGCAGCTCGGGGGTCAGGTTGGGTGCGGCGCCGACGGCCTCGGCGATCTCGCGGATCTGCAGGATCTGGTCCAGGAACCACGGGTCGATGCCGGTGACCTCGTGCAGCTGCTCGATGGTGGCCCCGGCGCGGAAGGCGCGCATCACCAGCTGGAGGCGTCCGTCGTGCGGGCGGGCGGCCGCGGAGAGGATGTCCTCCAGCGGCTCGGTGATCGCGCCGGTGAAATCGAAGGGTGCCTTCGGGTCCTCCAGCGAGCGCAGCGCCTTGTTCAGCGCCTCGGGGAAGTTGCGGCCGATCGCCATCGCCTCGCCGACCGACTTCATGTGCGTGGTCAGGGTGTCTTCGGCGGTGGGGAACTTCTCGAACGCGAACCGCGGCACCTTGACCACCACGTAGTCCAGGGTCGGCTCGAAGGACGCCGGGGTCTCGGCGGTGATGTCGTTGGGAATCTCGTCCAGGGTGTACCCGACCGCCACCTTGGCGGCGATCTTGGCGATCGGGAAGCCGGTCGCCTTGGACGCCAGCGCGCTGGAGCGGGACACCCGCGGGTTCATCTCGATGACGACCATCCGGCCGTTGTCGGGATGGATCGCGAACTGGATATTGCAGCCGCCGGTATCGACGCCGACCTCGCGGATGATCGCGATCGCGACATCGCGCATGGCCTGGTATTCGCGGTCGGTGAGCGTCATCGCCGGCGCGACGGTGATCGAGTCGCCGGTGTGCACGCCCATCGGGTCGAGGTTCTCGATCGAGCAGATGATCACGACGTTGTCGGCCTTGTCGCGCATCACCTCCAGCTCGTACTCCTTCCAGCCGAGGATCGACTCCTCGGCCAGCACCTCGGTGACCGGGGACGCCGCCAGGCCGATCGCGGCCATCTCGCGCAGTTCGGCCTCGTCGTGGGCGAAGCCGGAGCCGACGCCGCCCATCGTGAAGGACGGCCGCAGCACCAGCGGGTAGCCGAGTTCACCGGCCGCGGCCAGCACGTCGTCGAGGGTGTGGCAGATGATCGAGCGCGCCGACTCGGGCTTCACCCCGGGAATGTCGAGCGCGTCGACGATGGCCTTGAACTTCTCCCGGTCCTCGCCGCGCTGGATCGCGTCGAAGTTGGCGCCGATCATCTCGACGCCGTAGCGCTCCAGCACGCCGGAGGTGTGCAGCGCGACCGCCGCGTTGAGCGCGGTCTGCCCGCCGAGGGTGGGCAGGATGGCGTCGGGCCGCTCCAGCGCGATCACCTTCTCCACCATCTCGGGGGTGATCGGCTCGACGTAGGTCGCGTCGGCGAACTCGGGGTCGGTCATGATGGTGGCCGGGTTCGAGTTGACCAGTACCACCCGGTAGCCCTCCTCGCGCAGGACGCGGCAGGCCTGGGTTCCGGAGTAGTCGAACTCGCAAGCCTGGCCGATCACGATCGGCCCGGAGCCGATGACCAGGATCGAGGAGATGTCAGTACGGCGGGGCATCAGTTCTCCTGCGTGGTGGTGGCGCCGGCGGCGTCCATGACGTCGATGAAGCGGTCGAACAGGTAGGCCGAGTCGTGCGGGCCGGCCGCGGCCTCGGGGTGGTACTGCACGCTGAAGGCGCGCACGCGGCCATCCGGCCCGGTGAGCTCCAAGCCCTCCACGACATCGTCGTTGAGGCAGACATGGCTGACCGTGGCGCTGCCCCACGGCGTGTCGGTGGCCCCCTCGAGCGGGGCGTCGACCGCGAAGCCGTGGTTCTGCGCGGTGATCTCGACCTTGCGGGTGCGCAGGTCCATCACCGGCTGGTTGATGCCACGGTGGCCGTATTTCAGCTTGTAGGTGCCGAATCCCAGCGCCCGGCCGAAGATCTGGTTGCCGAAGCAGATGCCGAAGTAGGGCAGGCCGGCGTCCAGCACCGCGCGCAGCAGTTCCACGGCGTCGTCGGCCGCGGCCGGATCACCGGGACCGTTGGAAAAGAACACCCCGTCCACGCCGAGCGCGGTGATGTCGTCGATCGTCGCCGAGGCCGGCAGCACATGCACCTCGATGCCGCGGGCGGCCATCAGCGCCGGCGTCATGCCCTTGATGCCCAGATCGATCGCGGCCACCGTGTGCGTGGGCTCCCTCTCGGGGCGGATGACGACCGGCTCGGCGACGGTCACCTCCGAGACCAGGTTCGCGCCCACCATCGCCGGCTGCTCCAGCACGCGGGCGAGCAGTGCGTTCGCGTCCAGCTCGGTGGTCGAGATGCCGACCCGCATCGCGCCGCGCTCGCGCAGATGGCGGGTGAGCGCGCGGGTGTCGATGTCGGCGATGCCGACCACGCCTTGCGCGCGCAGCACCTCGTCCAGGCTGCGGTTGGAGCGCCAGTTCGAGCGGACGCGGCTGGCGTCGCGCACCACATAACCGGCCACCCAGATCTGCCGGGACTCGTCGTCCTCGTCGTTCCAGCCGGTGTTGCCGATCTGCGGGGCGGTCGCGACCACCACCTGGCGGCGGTAGGACGGGTCGGTCAGCGTCTCCTGATATCCGGTCATGCCGGTGGAGAACACCGCCTCACCGAAGGTTTCGCCGGTCGCGCCGAAGGAAACCCCACGGAATGAGCGACCGTCTTCGAGAACCAACAATGCGGGTACTTCGGTGCGAGGCTCCATGGGGTTGTCCTTCCTCACTCGTCTTCGGGGTCTCCCAGAGCGTTGTCCTGGTTCTGGTCAGAACCGGACGCCGCGAGCCGGCCGGCGGCTGCGGACAGCACCGCGTTCAGGAACGCGGGCGAATCGGGGGTCGACAACTTGGCGGCCAGATC
The DNA here is from genome assembly GCF_047602245.1 of Propioniciclava sp. Taxonomy (GTDB): domain Bacteria; phylum Actinomycetota; class Actinomycetes; order Propionibacteriales; family Propionibacteriaceae; genus Propioniciclava. The sequence goes on along the minus strand of NZ_JASGHT010000001.1, from coordinate 35,392 downwards.
GACCGCCTCCTTGATCGCCACCGGGGCGGGGGTATCGGTGTGCGCGATCTCGTACAGCGCCAGGCGGGCGAGATTGCGGTCCAGGCGGGCCATCCGCTCCAGCGTCCAGCTTCCCGCCAGGCTGGCGGCCAGGACGGCGTCCAGTTCGCGGATGTGGGCGTCGACGCCGTTGACCAGCTCGATCGTGAACGGGCGCACCGGCCCGAGCGCGATCCTGTCGGCCAGCGTCTGGGCGAGCGCGCGGTCGCGCAACTCGCTTTCGTAGACGATGTCGAGCGCGCTCTTGCGCGCCTTCGTCCGCGTGGCGTTGTCGCGGTGCTGCGTCACCCGTTGACCCGGCCGAGGTAGCTGCCGTCGCGGGTGTCCACCTTGACCTTGGTGCCCTGCTCGATGAACAGCGGTACCTGGATCTGCTTGCCGGTCTCCAGCGTGGCGGGCTTGGTGCTCGCCGAGCTGCGGTCGCCCTGCAGGCCGGGCTCGGTGTAGGTGATCACCAGTTCGACCGAGGCGGGCAGGTCAATGTAGAGCGGATTGCCGTCGTGGGTCGCGACGATGGCCAGCTGGTTCTCCAGCATGTAGTCGGACGCCTCACCCACGGTCGCCTCGGGAATGTTCAGCTGATCGTAGGTGGTGGTGTCCATGAAGACGTAGGAATCGCCGTCCTGGTACAGGTACTGCATTTCGCGGCGGTCGACGTTGGCGCTCTCGACCTTGGTGTCGGAGTTGAAGGTCTTGTCGACGACCTTGCCGGTCAGCACATGCTTGAGCTTGCTGCGGACGACGGTGTTGCCCTTGCCCGGCTTGTGGTGCTGGAACCAGGTGACCTGCCACAGCTGTCCGTCGAGGTCGAGGACGGTGCCGTTCTTGAGGTCGTTGGTCGAGATCGTGGGCATGGGTGGTCCTTCCGGCGTCGCGTATCCAACGGAGAACCTTACCCGGTTCCGGCCGATGCACCCGCATCGCGTCCGCCCACCGGTGGGTCAGGTGAGGGTCGGCCCTCCGGCAGGGCGTGCCTCGCCGAGGCGGCGTCCGCGAACATCGGCCAGCAGCTGCTGGCGGGCTTCGGCATGCGGCACGCTCACCTGCGTCATCACGTCGGCCAATTCGTCGTGCCCGACCCCGCGCAGGCCGTCGATGGCGCCCTGGATGTCCTCAGGCGTCCGGTTCTGGTTCAGCTTCGCCTTGGCCTCGAACCGGCTGATCGGTAGCTCCAGCCCGACGATGGCGCGGAGCATCCGCTCGGTGGCTTCCTCGCCGGCGCGCCGCGAGTCGTAGCCGAACCGATCCGACAGCTCCCAGACCGCCTCGCGTAACCAGTCGGCGTCGTCGCGGACGACGAGCGGTCCGTAGGCGTGCACGGTCACGTAGTTCCAGGTCGGGACACCCGGCTTGGTCTCGTTGGAGGCGTACCAGTCGGCGTGGATGTAGCCGTCGGGGCCCGACAGGATCGCCAGCGCCTCGCCGAGGTAGGGCTCCTTCCACACCGGGTTCACCCGGGTGACATGCAGCACGAGCGAGCCGAGGGTCTCCCCCGTCGGGTCCGGACGCCACACCACCGGCAGCAGGGTCGCCACCGGCCCGTGTGCGTGCGCGGTCACCAGCTGGGCGGTCTCGGCGGACGCCAGCAGCGCGCGCACCTGGTCGTCGTCCATCGCGAAGTGACGCGGCGTGTACATCTCAGCCCTCGCTCAGTTCGAGGTAGCTGGCCCGCAGCACATCCTCATCAGGCGCCTGCGCGAGGAAGGGGACGCCCACCGCGTCCAGCAGCACGAAGCGCAGGCTGCTGCCGCGGGTCTTCTTGTCCAGATTCATCGTCGCCCGCAGCTCGTCCCACACCCCGGCTTGGTAGGTGACCGGCAGGCCGACCGAGGCGAACACCGCACGGTGGCGCGCGACGAAGGCGTCGTCGGCGTGGCCGAGGTTGCGGCTCAGCAGGGCCGCGAAGACGCACCCGACGCTGACCGCGTAGCCGTGCCGCATCCGGTAATCCTCGCGGCGCTCGATCGCGTGCGCCAAGGTGTGCCCGTAGTTGAGCAGTTCACGCCCGATCGCCCCGGAGCCGGCCGCGCTGGTGCGTTCGCGCAGGTCGCCGGCGACCACGCCGGCCTTGACCTGCATGGAACGGACGACGGCTTCGTGCAGCGCCTCGCTCGAGGGGTCGAACAGGGCAGCCGGGGCGGACTCGAAGATTTCCAGGGTGCGCGGGTCGGCGATGAAGCCGTGCTTGATCATCTCGCCGAAGCCGCCGCGCAGATCATCGGCGGGCAGCCCGGCGAGGAAGTCGAGGTCGGCGAGCACCGCGGCGGGCTCCCAGAAGGCGCCGACCAGGTTCTTGCCGGCGGGCAGGTTGATCCCGGTTTTGCCGCCGATCGCCGCGTCCACCATGGCGAGTAGCGTGGTGGGCACCGAGACGTAGCGGACGCCGCGCAGCCAGCTGGCGGCGACGAAGCCGGCCAGGTCGGTGGCGGTGCCGCCGCCCAGGCCGACCACGGCGTCCGAGCGGGTGAAGCCCGCGCCGGCCAGCGCGTTCCAGCAGTCCACCAGCACGGCCGGGGTCTTGGCGTCCTCGGCGTCCGGAAGCTCGACGAACAGCACCTCGGCGTCCAGCGTCGCGCCGAGCTCGCGCGCGTACCGGGCGAGCACGCCGGGATGCAGGATCGCGACCTTGGCCGCGCCCGCGACATCCTGCGCCAGCCGGTGACGCGCTCCCGCGCCGACCACGACGTCGTAGGGCTGGGCCGTCGCGACCCGGACGGTCGTCGTCACGGCTCAGCGCACCCAGGCGAGCATGCCGAGGATCTCGGCGACCACCTCGGACGGCTCACGCCCACTGGTGTTCACGGTGTGCCGGGCCGCCGCGCGGTAGACGGGCGTCCTCTTCTCGATCAGCTGGGCCAGCGTCGCCTCGACCTCGCCGTGAAGCAGCGGGCGGCTGGAGTCCAAGCCCACCCGGTTGACGGCGCTGGCCAGGTCGACCTGCAGCCACACCGTGTCCATGTCGGCGAGTGCCTCGGCGATCCCGGGCGTCATCGGGGCACCGCCGCCGAGGCTGATCACGCCGGGGCTGGAGAGCAATTCGAGGGTGACGTCATGCTCGAGCGCGCGGAAGGCGGGCTCGCCGTCGGTCACGAAGATCTCGCGGATCTGCCGGCCCTCGCGGCGTTCGATCACGGCGTCCACGTCGATGAACTCGACACCGAGACGCCGGGCGAGCAGGTTGCCCACCGTGCTCTTTCCGCTGGCGGGTGCGCCGATCAGGGCGACGGTGGTCATGCGAGCTTCCTTTCGGCGAGACGATCCAGGTAGGCGCGGTGGTTGCGGGAGGTCTCGGCGAGCGAATCGCCGCCGAACTTCTCCAGTACGAGTTCGGCGACCACGAGCGCGACCATGGCCTCGGCCACGACGCCCGCAGCGGGAACCGCGCACACGTCCGAGCGCTGGTGGTGCGCCTGGGCGGGCTCCATCGAGGATACGTCCACCGTGCGCAGAGCCCGCGGGACGGTGGCGATCGGCTTCATCGCGGCGCGCACGCGCAGGATCTCGCCGTTGCTCATGCCGCCCTCGGTGCCACCGGAACGGTTCGAGGCCCGCTCGATGCGGCCGGAGTTCAGCACCATCTCGTCGTGGGCGAGCGAGCCGCGGGTGCGGGCCAGGGTGAAGCCGTCGCCGACCTCGACCCCCTTGATCGCCTGAATGCCCATCAGCGCGCCGGCCAGACGCGCATCCAGGCGCCGGTCACCTTGGGTGTGCGAGCCGAGCCCGGCCGGGACACCGGTCACGACGACCTCGACCACGCCGCCGATGGTGTCCCCCTCGGCCTTGGCGGCCTCGATCTCGGCGAGCATGCGCGCTGAGGATTCGGGATCGAAGCAGCGCACCGGATCGGCGTCGATCGCGTCACGATCGGCGAAGGTGGGCAGCAGCGGCGACGAGGTGGCGACGGGGCCGATCTCGACGACGTGGCTGACCAGCTGGATGCCGCAGGCCTGGTTGAGGAAATTCGAAGCCACCCGGCCCAGCGCCACCCGGGCGGCGGTCTCGCGGGCGGAGGCGCGCTCCAGGATCGGTCGGGCCTCGTCCCAGTCGTACTTCTGCATGCCGGCCAGGTCGGCGTGCCCTGGACGCGGGCGGGTCAGTGCGGCGTTGCGGGCCTGCGCGGCGAGCACCTCGGCGTCCACGGCGTCCGGTGCCATCACCGTCTCCCACTTGGGCCACTCGCTGTTGCCGACCATGATCGCGATCGGCGAGCCGAGGGTTTCCCCATGACGGACGCCGGCGAGCAGGGTCACCTCGTCGGCCTCGAACTTCATCCGGGCGCCACGGCCCACGCCGAGACGGCGGCGACGCAGCGCGTCGGCGATGTCGGCGGAGTCCACGGCGACGTGGGCGGGAATGCCTTCGATCGTCGCCACCAGGGCGCGACCATGGGATTCACCCGCGGTGAGGTAACGCAGCATTGGTTCAGTCTCTCATTTCCGGCGCGAAGAAGGCGACGGCAGCCCGTTCCCGGACGCCGCCGCCTTCGTTGTTGGTCAGGTCACTTGCAGCGGCCCGGGGCCTGCGTCTTGCACCAGTTCTGGAACTTCTCGTTCGACGCGTTGTGGGCTTCAAGGGTGTCGTTGAACTCGGTCTCCCCGGTGTCGAGGTTCACCACGACGAAGTAGAGCCAGTTGCCCTCGGCAGGAGCCAAGGCGGCCTCCATCGCCGACCGGGACGGCGACGTGATCGGGCCGGGCATCAGACCCGGGTTCTTGTAGGTGTTGTACGGGGAGTCGATCTGTCGCTCCTGCGCAGTGGTGAACACCCGACCGGTGATGTTGTTGGCATAGGCGACGGTGGCATCCGACTGCAGCGGCATCTTCTGGGCGAGACGGTTGTAGAAGACACGCGCAGCCTTGGCGCGGTCCTCGTCCCTGGTCGCCTCCCTCTCGATCAGGCTGGCCATGATCAGCGCGGTGTAGGCGTCCTTGGCCGGCGACGCGGCGGCACGCTTCTCGAACTCGAGTTCGGCGGTGACCTTCTTGAAATGCTCGATCGGCACCGACATCACCTGCTGCGCCGTGGGCTTGTTCGGCAACTCGTAGGTGTCGGGGAACAGGAAACCCTCCGGCTTGCCGTTCGCCCAGGCCGGCAGTTTCAGCGACGCGGGATCGGCCACCAGTGCCTCGAAGTCCGCCCGGGGCAGCTTCGTCTGTTCGGCCAACGACGCGATCTGCTCGGTGAGCCGCTGCCCCTCACGCAATTGGATCATGTTGCGGATGATGTTGGCCGGGTCGAGCAGCCGTTCGAAGGCGGCCGCCGCCGACATCTGCGTGCGCATCCGGTAGGTGCCGGCCTGTACCTTCGCCGCCTCCTCCGGACGAGACTGCGCGTACTGACGGAAGGTGTCGGCCGACTTGACGATGTCGGCCTCCTGGAACATCACCCCGATCTGGCGCATGGTGGTGCCACGCGGGATCTCGATCTCGATGTCGGTGACGCCTGCCCCGATGTAGTCGTCCTTGGTGCGGAAGTCGAGCAGAGCTTTGAAGGCCTTGCCGCCGAAGAACCACACGCCGCCGAAAACGACCACGAGGGCGACCGCCACGGCGATCCATCCCTTGCTGCGGTGCCGGACCTCCTCCATGTCCCACTCGCCGGTGTCGGGGTCGCGAAGACGATCCCGGTCGCGGGTGCGGCGGGGCTTGATCATGAGTCGCTGGTCCTTCCGTCGATCCGCTCCCCCGCGCGGGCGCCCGTGTGGCGCTCGGCGTCGAGTGCGTGGTTCAAGATTGCCACGGCGGCGGCCTGGTCGATCACGCCACGCTGGGAGCGCGCCGAACGGCCCGCCTCGTGAAGCTGCCGGGACGCGGTGACCGTGGTCATCCGTTCATCGATCAGGCGCACCTGAAGGCCAGGGAAGCGGTCGGCGAGCCAGCGGGCCTGGCCGCGGGCCATCGCCGCCGACTCCCCTTCGGCGCCCTTCAGATGCCGGGGCAGTCCGAGGTAGGCGACGACAGGCTCGTACTCGTCGATGACCGCGCGCAGCCGCCGCAGCACATGCGCCTGGTCGGCGGCCGGAGTGATCGTCTCGACCGGGTAAGCGAGGACTCCGTCGCGGTCGCAGGCGGCCACCCCGATCCTCGCCTTTCCCCAGTCCAGGCCGAGCCGGACGCCGCACAGATCCTCACTCACGGGCAGCCCGGATCAGCCGGCGAGCGCGGCTTCGATCGCCGCGAGCGCCGCCGGCGCGCCGGAGGCGTCCGAACCGCCGCCCTGGGCGAGGTCGTCCTTGCCGCCACCGCGTCCGCCCAGCGCCGGCGCTGCCGCACCGACGAGCTGGCCGGCCTTGGCGCCCAACGCGCGAGCCGCCTGGGTGGTGGCCACGATCACGACCGGCTTGGACTCGCCGCCGATGAGGGCAACCACGCCCGGCTCGGAGCCGAGGCGGGTGCGCAGATCGAGGGCGAGGGTGCGCAGATCATTGCCGGGCACCCCGGGCAGGGCTTGGGCGATCAGCCGGTAGCCGCCCACGGTGCGGGCGGACGCCACCAGTTCGCCGACGCCGGCCAGCAGCTGCTGGGTGCGCAGGCCCGCGATCTCCTTCTCGGCCGCCTTGAGCTGGGCGAGCAGCCGTTCGACGCGGTCGACCAGCTGGTCAGGCTGCGTCTTCAGCGTGTCGGCCAGCGTGCTGACCAGCGCGCGTTCGGACGCGAACCGGTCGAAGGCGTCCCCGCTGACCAGTGCCTCGACCCGGCGGATACCCGAGCCCACCGAGCCCTCGCCGAGCAAGTTGACCAGGCCGATCTGCGCGGTGCTCGACACGTGGGTGCCGCCGCACAGCTCGCGACTCCAGGCGCCGTTCAGTTCGACCATCCGGACCACGTTGCCGTACTTCTCGCCGAACATGGCCTGCGCGCCGAGCGCCTTGGCATCGTCCAGCGGCAGCTCCCGGTCGGTGACTCGGTAGTTGTCGCGGACGGCCTCGTTGACGATGCCCTCCAACTCCGACTTCTGCCCGACCGACAGACCGCCGTGCGCGTTGAAGTCGAAACGCAGGTAGCCGGGCTTGTTGTAGGAGCCGGCCTGGTGGGTGCCCTGGCCGAGCATCTGGCGCAAGGCGGCGTTCACGATGTGCGTGGCCGTGTGCGCCTGGCAGGCGCCCAGGCGGGCGGCGGCATCCACCTCGGCGAGCACCTGCGCGCCCGCGGCGAGTTCGCCTTCGTTGACGAGCACCTTGTGCACCACCAGTCCCTGGACGGGGCGCTGCACATCGAGCACCTCCAGGTGCAGACCGGACGCCGTCACGACGCCCGCGTCGGCGTCCTGGCCGCCGGACTCGGCGTAGAACGGGGTCTCGTTCAGCACCAGCTCGACCACATCGCCCGGACGGGCGCAGGAGACGATCTCGCCGTCACGGACGATGCCGCGCACGGTGCTGGCCACCGACAGATCGGTGAAGCCGAGGAACGGCGTCTCGCCCGCGGCGCGCAGCTCGCGATAGGCCTCGGTATTGACCGCGCCGCCCTTCTTGGCGCGGGCGTCCGCCTTGGCGCGGGCCCGCTGCTCACCCATCAGGCGGGTGAACTCGTCCCGGTCGACCGACAGGCCGGCCTCGCTCGCCATCTCCAGGGTGAGATCGATCGGGAAACCGAAGGTGTCGTGCAACTCGAACGCCTGGTCGCCGGGCAGCGTGCTGGCGCCCGCCTTCTTGGCAGCGGCCACGGCGGTGTCGAAGATCTTGGTGCCGGCGGCGAGCGTGCGACGGAAGGACTCCTCTTCGGCGTAGGCCGAGTCGCTGACCCGCTGCCACTGTTCGGTGACCTCGGGGTAGGACTCCTCCATCAGCCCCTTCGACACCGGCAGCAGTTCGGGAAGCACCGGGTCCTGGACGCCGAGCAGCCGCATGGCGCGGACGCTGCGGCGCAGCAGGCGACGCAGCACGTAGCCACGCGCCTCATTTCCCGGGGTGACGCCGTCGGTCATCAGCATCAGGCCGGAGCGGACGTGGTCGGCGACCACGCGCATCCGGATGTCGTCCTCAGCGTTGTCGCCGTAGCGCTTGCCGGACAGTTCGGAGGCCTTCTCGATGACCGGGAAAATCTGGTCGATCTCGTACATATTGTCTTTGCCCTGCATCAGGTACGCGACCCGCTCCAGCCCCATGCCGGTGTCGATGCGTGGGCGCGGCAGCGGTCGCAGCACATCGAAGTCGTCCTTGGCGCGGACGGCCGACAGCTCCTGCTGCATGAAGACCAGGTTCCAGATCTCCAGGAAGCGGTCCTCGTCGACGACCGGGCCCCCGTCGGGGCCGTAGACAGGGCCGCGATCGATGTAGATCTCCGAGCACGGGCCGCCTGGGCCCGGGATGCCCATATTCCAGTAGTTGTCCTTGAGGTCGCGGCGCTGGATCCGCTCATCGGGCAGGCCCATGAACTTCCACAGCTCGACGGCCTCGGCGTCCCCGTCGGGGAAGTCGGGGTGGTAGCCCGGGCCGAGCACGGTGACCCACACCTTGTCGCCGTCGAAGCCCAGCCCGCCGGAGGCGACCGAGCCGGTGACCAGGTTCCAGGCGTGGGTGATCGCGCCTTCCTTGAAGTAGTCACGGAAGCTGAAGTTGCCGTTCATCTGGAAGAACGTGCCGTGCCGGGTAGTCTTGCCGACCTCTTCGATGTCGAGGGTGCGCACGCACTTCTGGCAGCTGGTCGCCTTGTCGAACGGCGGCTCCTCCTGGCCGGTGAAGTACGCCTTGAACGGCACCATGCCCGCGTTGACGAACAGCAGCGTGGGGTCGTTGTAGACCAGGGACGCCGAGGGCACCAGCGTGTGCCCGGCGCTGGTGAAGTGGTCCAAGAACCGGCGCCGGATCTCAGCGGTCTTCATTCGAGTTGTCCTCTTTCTTCACGGGTCAGCAGTGCCGTCAGCTCGGACTTCTTGGCCGCGCGCGCGTTGCTGAACGTCTCGGCGAAGTCTGCGAGCCACTCGCTCGTCTTCTGGGTGGTCTCCTCGACCCTGTGCTCGATCTCGTCGGCGACCCCGGCCGGGGTGAGGCGTCGATAATACTGCCGCCCCTTGACGACGACGAACGCGGACGCCGCCGCGCCGGCGATGAACCACAGCGTCCGGCTCACTGCTGCTTCCCCTCGAACTTGGCCGCGATCGCGGTGCGTAGCGCATGGGAGGTGGACGCGACCGCGATGAGCGGGCGTCCCAGGGCGGCGGTGACGATGGTCGACATGGCGGCGGTGTTCTCCACCACCGTCGAGGCGTGCCCGCTCACGCGAGCGACGTCAGCAGTGACCTTCTCGACCTCGGCGGTCACGTCGCCGATCTTGGCGATCTCGGCGTTGGTGACCTCGACGGTGCCCTTGAGCTCGGTCAGGATCGGGGTGGTCTCGGTGCCCACGTCGCGCACCACGCCGGCCAGCTCGTCGAGCACCTTGCCGAGCTTGAGCAGCGGGATCGCGCACATGCCGACCAGCAGCACGAACGCGATCGCGGCGATCAGGCCTGCGATCTCTCCCAAAGTCATGGCATCGAGCCTAGTGCAGTCAGGCGAGGGCGCGGGCGACCAGGTCCGCCAGCTTCTTGCTGGCCTCCGGGGTGAGCTTGCCGCCGTCGTAGGACCGGGGCAGGCCGGTGACCGCCGAGGTGTCCAGCCAGGTGGCCTTCGCCTGCTTGGCCGCCTTCTCCAAGGACTTGGCGTGCAGGGTGAGCCAGTGCGGCTTGGGGGCGCGCGAACTCGGCGGCGAAGTCACCACGATCGTCGCGGACGGCACCGCCTTCTTCAGGGCCGCCACGCCCGCTTGGGCGTGCGGGTCGAGTTTGAAGTCTCCGTCGGCGTCGCCGCCGGCCAGCACCACCGCGTCCGGCTTGTGTTGAGCCACGCGTGCCGCGGCCCCGGCGAAGGTGACGCACGGTGCGGTCGTGCACGACTTCGGCGCCGCGAGGTAGCCCATGCCGTCCTCGGCGAGGGTCACCACCTTCCATCCGGTTGCGGACGCCAGCGCGTCGGCCCAGCCCGAACGCAGCGTGTACCCGTCGCCGAGTACGACGACCGTCTTCGCCCCCGCGGCTGACGCGCTCGTGGCGGGAGTTGCCGAGGGATCGATCCGCGCAGATGCGGTGGGAGCCCCCGACCCTTCAGGGCCGGCCGATGCCGAGGTTGGTGGTGCGGCGGGCGTGGTCGCCGGCACCGCGGGCACCCCCTGCGGGCCGGAACGCCACAAAGCCACCACGACCAGGACGGCGGTGATCACCACCAACACGCCGAGACCGAGTAGTTGCCGCAGCCGCATTGAGCGCCTCCCGTCCCTGCGCCCTTTCGAATCCCGGCGGGTGCGGAATCGGCGCTATCGCGCTCAACCTAGCGGACCCGGCGGCACTCTCCCTAGCTTCGCCGCCCCTCATCTCATACGAAGGTGCCGATCAGGTCTGAGAAAAGTGCCGCAGCGACCTGAGAAGAGGTATCAGGATTCTCAGCCGTGTTAACCTAATGTCGCACGTGAGGATGTTGTGTCGGAGAGGTTCGTCGCCGCGTTCTGTGCGTCCCGCCCACCACCCCCGACCCTGGGCTTGTGCCGCTCGTTCCCCATGAGAGGCTCCCCCCTTGCCCCGAGGAGGACATCATTTACCGCATCTCGACCCACGATGTCGGCACCGCGTCCAGCGGAAGCACCCCAGGCGTTCTGGTCGCGGACCGCGCCGTCACCATCGAGCGGCCGACCGGCGCGCCGAAGTCGCCGCGTTGGCAGTCGTCCTACACGCGGTGGTTGGTGCTCACCGACCTTCTCGTCATCCTCGCCTCCGTCTACGGCGCCCAGTTCCTCCGTTTCGGAATCATCGGCAGCACCGAGAACGTCGGGATGGACTGGCGGTGGGACATCACGCTCAGCTACACCGGTTTGTCGGCGCTGCTCACCGTGGTCTGGATGATGGCATTGCAGGTCGCTGATACCCGGGAGTGCCGGGTCATCGGGGCTGGTTTCACCGAGTACAAGCGGGTGATCGACTCGACGGTCTGGACGTTCGGCGTGTTCGCCATCCTTGACGTGATGTTCAAGGTTTCGGCTGCGCGTGGCTACCTGTTCATCGCCTTTCCGCTTGGCCTCGCGCTGCTGCTCACGTCGCGTTTCCTGTGGCGGAAGTGGATGCATGCACAGCGACGCCTGGGCCGTTTCCAGTACCGCGCGATTGTCGTGGGCGACTACGCCAAGAGCGCCCACGTGGGACGACAGATCGTCCGTCAGCCGAACGCCGAGTACCGCATCGTGGGCGCGGTGACCGATCCGGGCCCGGCCGAGAAGTCGTCGCTGCTGGGTGTCGTCCGTCCCACGCGCACCTATTCGATCTCGACGATCATGACCCTGATTGACGACGTGAAAGCCGACACGTTGATCCTGACCAGCTCTGACACCCTTGAGCCGGCCAGCATGCGTCGTCTCGGCTGGGCGCTCGAAGAGCAAGGCGTCGAACTGGTGGTCGCGCCCGCACTGACCGATATCGCCGGGCCTCGTATTCACACCCGACCCGTCGCAGGTCTGCCTCTGCTGCACATCGAGTTCCCCGAGTTCGACGGCCGCAAGTACTGGGTCAAGCGTGCTTTCGACATCGTCGTGTCCGCCGCGCTCATCGTGTTGCTGTCGCCGGTTCTCGCCGCGGTCGCGCTTGCGGTCAAGCTGACCAGCCCGGGGCCGCTCCTGTTCAAGCACACGCGCATTGGCCAGAACGGCCAGCCGTTCCAGATGCTCAAGTTCCGTTCGATGGTGGTCAACGCCGACGCGCAGCTCAAGGAACTGCTCGCGCAGCAGGGCACCGATGGCAAGCCACTGTTCAAGGTTCGCAACGATCCTCGAATCACCCCGGTTGGCAAGTTCATCCGCAAGTACTCTCTCGATGAGCTCCCGCAGCTGTTCAATGCCCTGCTGGGAACCATGAGCCTGGTTGGCCCGAGGCCGCAGGTCGAGGGCGAGGTGGCACTCTACGACAACGCCGCAGCTCGACGTCTCCTCGTAAAGCCGGGCTTGACCGGCCTGTGGCAGGTCAGCGGGCGGTCCAATCTGGCCTGGGAGGACGCGCTGCGTCTGGATCTCTACTACGTCGAGAACTGGTCGCTGTCGGGCGACATCGTGATCCTTTTCCGTACGGTCAAGGCGGTCGTCACCCCCGATGGCGCTGTCTGAGCGGGGCGGCTTGTGCTCATTGAGACACGATCTGCTGTGAGCGTCGAAGCGCGTTCCTCATCTGAATTTCGCCGGAGTCCCCTGAACGTATGAGAATTCTGCACGTCACCGAGTGTTACGGTGCCGGCGTCGGGCGAGCTGTGAACCTACGGGCTCTGGCTACCCCCGAGTTCGAGCACCACCTACTGTGGGCCGGTGAAGAGTCGCCGGCCTTCCAGGAGCATTGGGCTTCTGCGGAAGCTCTCCCGGACGGTCTGTGGAAACGGATCCTCGCTACCAGAAGGCGGGTCACCGAACTCAAGCCCGATCTGGTCCATGCCCATTCCAGTTGGGCGGGGGTGTACGCTCGCGCGCTGAAGCTGCCGGTTCCGGTGCTCTACGAACCGCATTGTTTCAAGTTCGACGATCCCGCCACCGGGAGCTTGGTGCGCTCGCTGTACAAGCACGCCGAGAGTGCCCTTGCGCGCAACTGCGCGGCCATCGGGGTGCTCTCCCCTCACGAGGAACGGCTCGCGCGCTCGCTTCGCCCCACTCTGTCCACCGTCTTTTTGCCGAATACCCCGGTAGTCACCCAGGCCACGATCGAGGAGTGTGGCGAACCGGACGCCGACACGCCTGGCGTGGTCATGGTCGGCCGGGTCGCCCCGCAGAAGGACCCGCACTACTTCATCGACGTGGTGCGTCGGCTCCGGGAGACGATTCCGCGCCTGCGCGCGACCTGGGTGGGCGATGGCGAGCCCAAGCTCATCGCCGCACTCCACGAGGCGGACATCACGGTCACCGGCTGGCTGGGCGAAAGAGACGTCGCCCGCACGTTGATCAACTCGTCGGTGTATGTCCACACGGCCCGCTACGAGGGATTCCCGCTGAGCGTCCTTGATGCAGCGGCCGCCGGGTGTCCGATCGTCGTACGCGACATTCCGCCCTTCGAGGGCACCGCACTCATTCGGGGCGATTCGCCGGGCGCTGTCGCGGACCTCGCCGGGTCGATCATCAAAGATCCGGCCGCCCGACAAGCCGCCCAGAAGGCATCAGCGGCTCTCCTCGCGACCATGAACACGGAGTCATTGTCGCGATCACTCCGTCACACATATCACGATCTACAGGCAGGCAGGTAGTCATGCATCAGGTGCGCGAAGTGGCATTCCCCGAACGCATCATCGACCGTCACGTCGGCGGCAATACGACGTACGCACGCTACCTCGCCCAGGGCCTCAGGGATCGAGGCGTCACCGTTTCGCGGATTCGCTCGGGCCGGAACGCTCCCCTCACGGCGCTCCAGGAGACGCTTCAGGGAATGAGACGCCCCGTCGCGGGCAAGGTCCTGCACTACTCCGCCGACACCGGTCCGCTGCTGCCCACGCGTGGACCATCGGTCGTGACCGTTCATGGCGTGGCCAGCCGCTGGATCTCCACCGCGCGCAATCCTCGCCAAGAGAAGATCTGGCGTACCCGAGTGGCACGAGCGATCGCCTCCACCAACGCGATCATCACCGTCTCTCAGTCCAGTGCCGACGATGTGTCCGCAGTCTTCGATGTTCCTCAGGAGCGCATCACGACCATCCACCACGGCATCGATCTGGCGCACTTCGTCGCTCGCCGGGAGCCCACTGCGGTGATGGAATCGCTGGCCGGACGTCCCTACGTTCTGTACCTGGGCAACATCGAACCGAGGAAGAACCTGATCGAGTTGGTCGAAGCGTTCAAGCATCCGTCGGTCGTCCAACTCGGCGTCCGGCTGGTCATCGCCGGAAAGCCGGCGTGGAACGCGCAGGAGTCGATGGCAGCCATTGAGTCCGGGCCCGTGGACTATCTGGGGTTCGTCTCCGATGACGACCGGGTGGCCCTGATGCAGCACGCCCGGCTTTTCGCTTTCCCGAGCCTGTACGAGGGCTTCGGTTTTCCGGTACTCGAGGCGATGGCCGCTGGGACGCCCGTGCTCACCTCCAACCGCGGTTCGCTCGCCGAAGTGGCCGGGCCGGCGATGGTCATCGAGGACGTTTCCCGAGACGGAATCGCGGAGGGGCTGATCCGGGCACTGCAGCAGGAGACCCCATCAGAGCAGACGATCGCAGAAGGCAAAGCGTGGGCCTCGCGTTTCACCTGGGACGCGAGCCTGGAGCAGCACCTCGCCGTCTATAACTCGGTGACCGCCGCATGAGGGTGATCATTCTGCACGGCTACAGCGCCGACAATATCGGCGATGGCATGCTGGTGACTGAAGCGATCGAGCTCATCCGCTCGACGTTTGCACGAGAACGCCTCGAACTCACGCTGTGCGCCTCCGATCCGGAGAGCTTCGATCTTCCGGGAGTCACCATGCTCCGGAGCAAGCCCGGCTTGAAAGGCTACGACCGGACATTCCTCGACGCACTCCGGCACCTGGACCAGTTCGACCTGGTGGTGGGAGTGGGGGGCGGCTACCTCCGCGGCGGACACTGCATCGAACTCGCGAAGGCTCTGCTCGTGCAGGGTCCCCAGTTGACGGCCGCAGCCAAAGTCGGCGCTCGGGTGGTCTACCTCCCGCAGAGCATCGGTCCGCTCCGGCTTGGAAGTGCCCCTTGGTTCCGCCGCAGGCTCAGGAAGCTGAGCGCCGTGTGGGCGCGGGACGACCGCACGGTCGCCGAGATCGGTCCCTTTCTCAAGCGCGCACCCGACATGGCTGTTCTTCGCGTGCCCGAGCGGGAGCCTGACCAGGCCGTACTCGACCTCCCCGTCATGTCGGTCCGCAATCTGCGCGGCGGGCTTCCCGCCCCGATTCTCGATCTCGCCACCCGCGTGGGCCGGTTCGACGGCTATGTGCAGAGCCAGACGGGATCCAATCAGGACGCCGCTCCCATGAAGAGCCTCGATCCGGTTCGGATCATTCAACCCTCAGAGCTCCTCAATGACACGCGCCCCAAGCGAGTGGTGATCGCCGTCCGTTTGCACGCCGCTCTGATGGCGCTGCAGGCCGGACATTACGTGATTCACCTCGCCTACGAGCGCAAGGGCTTCGCGGCCTTTGCGGACCTCGGGATCGGCGATTTCGTCCACAACGCGTTCTCGTTCGAGCCTGCCCAGGTGGTCGACCAGATGCGGACGCTCCTCACCAGCGCGACGGCCAGGGCTGACTACGATGCAGCAATCAACCACGCGATACGCCACCAGCAGGGGATCCTCGCCGATCTGGCGGAGAGCCTGACCCAGGCTGCCACGAATCAGAAACGTTGAGGACCATGCCGAACATTGCCGTGGTGATTCCGACGTTGGGCAGCCGCCCGACCGTCCGGCACACGCTCGAATCGTTGTCACGCCAGACTCTGCAACCCGTCGAGATCGTCGTGGTGAACCAGGGTGATCCGGACTTGGTGCAACAGATCGTCGGCGAATTCCCCGGACTCAACATCACACTGACCACCTCGGCCCGCGGGCTCTCCCGCGCCCGCAATCATGGCATCCGATCCCTTGCCTCCGACTGGGACTATCTCGCGACGCCCGATGACGACATCATCTTCAACGACGATGCTCTTGAACGGCTGACCGGCGCCGCTGAGTCCCGGAACGGGCGTGCCGGCGCCGTCAGCGGATATCTAAGGGACTTCGAGTCCGGGCAGCCGCGACTGAACTTCCCGAGCCGCCGGCAGCGCCTGACCCGCGGCACGGTCTGGACCAGTTCGATCGAGGCGACCATGCTCTATTCGCGCGAGGCCATTGACCGGGCAGGAACTTTCGACGAAACTCTCGGACTCGGCGCCGGAACCAGATGGGGATCCGGCGAGGGGACCGACCTGCTCCTGCGGATCATGGATGCCGGGTATGAGGTGTGGTTCGAGCCCGAGGCCAAGATGAGCGAGATGAACCTCGTCTCGACGGATGCGGCGGCCTCGGTGGAGCGGGTACGGAGCTACGCGCGCGGAACCGGGCGCGTTTTCGCGCTGCGGGAGTCGAGCCTGCGGCAGGCGCTGCTGGTGCTGAAGAGCCTGATGCGGATCGTCGTTCATGCGCCATCGAGAGGTAAGAGGCAGATAGCTATCGCGATTCTGCAGGGCAGGCTAGAAGGGCTCTCCAGCGTCCGGAGAGGCCGGGATGAATAGCCCCGATCTGCACGTCATTCCGCCCTGGTCGAAGAGTAGGACGGATGGCTAGCTCACGTCGCGCCCTCAAGCTTGGCGTGGTGGATCAGGGGGTGGTCAGCCTTGGCTCCATTCTCTTCCTGATCTGCGCGGCCCAAGGGATGACACCCGATGCCCTGGGCCTGTTCGCCATCGCGCTGTCATCGGTGCTGTTCGTACAGAGCGTTCTGCGCGCCTTCATCGGTGAGGTCCTCATCGTCGGCAAGGCCCTGGGCACGGGGTCTCCACTGGACGGAGCGTTGAGTGCGGCCCTCGGCGGCGCGCTGGTGTCGTCCGCGGTGTTTGCCATCCTGGCCTTCGCGGTCCCCCCGCTCGCTCCGGCGTTCGCCGGAGCGGCGTTCGCCGCGCCCGGCATCGTGGCTCAAGATCTGTACCGCTTCCACTACATTGCTGAGCGCGAGAGCTCGTCGCTGTTGACCTTCGACCTGCTGGCAGTGATCACCCAGGCAACCGGCATCCTCCTCGCTGCTCGGATGACGGGCTCGCCGCTGGTGGTAGCTATCGCCTGGAGCGGCGGTGCGGGAATGGCCGCGCTGATCTCCACCCTTCGTGTCCGGCCTTCGCTGTCTGCCTCGCGGGCGCGGGATTGGCTGGTCAACACCTGGAGCTCCGGCCTCGCCTACGCGACGGAGGCCATCATCGGCGCTGCGGCGGGGTACGCCATCACGATGGCGTTGGCGGCCTTCCACGCGCCGAGCGAGACCGCCACATTCCGGATCGCGATGTCAGTCTTCGGTCTGTCCAGTCTCCTCATCAACTTCGCGCGCTCGACCCTCGTGCGCGAGACCCGCACCGATGGCATCGCCTCCGCACGGATCTGGCCGAACTACTGGAAGCTCGGTCTGGTCATGATGGCCTCGGTCCTGCTGACCTGGGCCGTGGTCCTTTTGCTGCCCCAGCCCATCGGAATCATCCTCTTCGGGGAGAGCTGGGCATCGGTGGTCGCGGTCGCGGTGGCAGTGATGGTCAACCGCGTCTTCGCGACATGGTCGGTGGTGCCCAGCGTCTTCCTGCGGGCGATGGGCGTGACCTGGCCGGTCACCCGAATCCGGGTGGTGGTCGGTTTCATCGCGTTCGGCGTGGGTCCGGTCGGTGCCGCTCTCGGTGGTGTCACCGGCGCTTTCCTCGGCGACGCATTCATGTACCTTCTTCTTTGGATATCCCTCACGGTTCTGCTGGCCCGGCGCAAAGAGTCCGAATCATGAACGCGGCGTCTCGTGATGCCCGGCTGTGCGGCCCTCATGCGGCAGTTCGATGCCGGATTTCATCGGCTTTGACCAACTCCCCCGCCCTCGCTACGCTGCCGATTTGGTGTCCGCAACGCAGGAGCATCGTGACGTCCCCCTCTTCTCGCATGCCCTACCGGCCGACCTGCGCGTCGCCGCGTCCATCCTGGACACCCTCGAAACTCCACGCTCTGGCCGGCATGCCGGGCGTCCATGGCGAAGCAGGTGTTCGTTGACCGAGGCATGGATCGCCACCAGCTATGGCGCACTCGACCTGAGGAACGACCCGGTCGCGAGCCAGGAAATGGACTACCTCATCCTGTCGTCCCTCCCCAGCTTTCCCGTCGGATTGAAGGGGGAAGAGGGCGCGTTCTGGCGCCGGCTGGCCGATGGTCCCGTCCCCGACGATGAGCTGTCCCCCGCGGAACGGTCCCTCGTCGGCGAGTTCGAGACCTTCGGTCTGGCCTCGCGTGATCCTGCCCACCCCGCGCGCACGTCCTCGGTTCCCGAGCCGTGGCTGACTTCGCCGCTGCACGAGCTGGTTTACTCGATGGTTGCGCATGTCGCGGCCGAATGCGGTGCCGACATCGTCTTCATCAAAGGACCTGCCCTGCACCGACAGGGACTGCGTGCGCGTGAGCATTCTGGAGACGTGGACATCTGGGTCGACCCCAGGAGCTCGGACGAACTCCAGAGTGCTCTGCTCGAATGGGGATGGGAGCTTGTGCCGAATGTCTGGAACGACGTTCCAGTCAATCACTCGGTTACCCTGCGACCGTCCGACTGGGGGTGTGAGATCGATATTCATCGGCACTTCCCGGGGATCGCTCTCGCTGCGGACGATGCCTTCGCACGGCTCAGGAAGATGACCGAGCCGCTGTGCTTCGCAGGAACGGCCACACGGGTGCCCACCGCACCAGCGCACGCGGTGATCGCCGCTTTGCACTTTGCCCGACCGTCGCTTGAAAGCCAATCACGGTCGTCGAGGAACGCCGTGGCGCGGCAAGCACGGAGCGCGCTCGCGGTCGAGTCGCTGCGAAGGGCAGGCAGCGAGGGTCTGCAGTGCGCCAGACTGCTGCGTGCGGACGCCTCCCTCGCACCGTTGCTGAGAGCCGCGTTTCCCGACGAGACAATCGATCCGGACTATCCGCCACCGCCTAACTGGATCTGGCGTGCTGCTCCGACCCGCGCTCAGGGCTACTTCATGGCGCTGAGTGGCCTTCCGCCAGTGAGGCGGGCGCGCCTATTATTTCGCCTCGTATGGCCACGCGCCGAGGTGGCGCTCGCCTCCGATCAAATGGCGGGTGGTGGAGCACGCAGCGCGTTGGCGGCCCGCGTGAAACGTATTTTCCGTGGATTGCGGCAGCTGGAGGATGGCCTGGCGAGCGATGAGAGGGACAAATGAAACAGCGTGGTGCACACGCCGACCGAGCGGTCGACATCGCTGCCGATGAGGCCGTGTTGGAGATCCACTGGCCCTGGTGGCTGCATCCGGCTTGGGCTCTGCTGCTCTTGACCGGATCGATGAGCGTCATCTCCCTGCTCCTCCCGCGCCAGGTCTTCGACCTCTGGCACGTGCACAAGTACCTCGGGCGCGAGGAAGCGGGCCTATTGTTCATCGGCTTGCTCTCGTTCTTCATCGCGCTGATGGTCGCGAGTGCGAGCACCTCGCGGGGTGGTAGCACGGTGATTCGGTTCTCCGCGCGCCAGATCGACTACCTCAACCGGGCCTACACCTTCCTTTACCTCCTCACCGTGGTCGGCTACATGATCTGGATGGCCAGCGCTGCGATGCAGGGGGTCCAGTTGACCGATCTGATGGCCGTCGTGGATCGCGATCCCGGGGCCATCGGCGGCCTGAAGGACAATGCACGCCCGATCGGCGGCCTGACCACGCTGACGCAGTTCGGACCGCTGGTGGTAGCGATCGGTGCCGTACTGCGCCGCCTGAAGAGGGGCGGCAATGCCCTTGCGCTGGTCTTCCTCCTGGCCGCCGTGCGCACGATGTTCTATGCCGAGCGGTTGGCGTTGATCGAGGTGCTGGTACCGCTGATCATCGTGGCGGCCGTGACGGTGCCGAACGACTCGCGCTGGCGTGCGCCGCTTCGCGCCGCCCCGCTGTTCGCCGTTCCGCTCATTTCCGTGGTCTTCGCGGTCTCGGAATACACCCGCAGCTGGATCTACTACGAGTCGACGACCGATGCTTCTTTCGTCGAGTGGGTGTCCACGCGCTTGGCGGCCTACTACGTGACCGCGTTCAACAACAGCGCCATGTTCATGCAGGCGCACGAGGGCTCGTTCGCCACCCCCTACTTCTCCGTGCCTTTCATCTGGAACGCACCGGGCGTTGATGCCTCCAGCCAGGGTGGCATCAACGGTCACGCTGCCGAGGACTGGTGGGCGCTCATCCTCAGCACGCAAGGCAACCGGGAGTTCACCAACGTCGGTTCCTTCCTGGTCACCTACAGCGAGTGGGGACTCACCGGCATGATCCTGTTCTGGGCGCTCGCCGGCCTGATCATCGGCAGGTTGTTCGCGCGACTTACCAAGGGCAGCGTGCCGGCCCTCCTCGCGTACGCAGTGTGCTTCGTCGGCATCCTCGAGCTCCCGCGTTTCATCTACTGGACCCAAGGACGCGCGACGCCGATCATCGTCGCCGCAGTTTTCATCGCCCTGACGTATCCCGCGCGCAGGTCACGTGCCGAGATGAGGAAATCGGCGCGCCAATTTGGTTCCCGGCGCTGACCCTCGGCGCCCAGCACATCCGATAGCCGGCCTGACGGCCTGCCCAGCCAGGCGCCGGAATTGGCCGCCTGTGCGCAGGTGTATCGCTGATTGGCGAGCGCGCCGGTGATCGGTGCGCGCAAATCGTAACCCCCCGGAAACGCAGGGGATGCTCACTCATACCCCAATGCGTCCTCAAGCCCCTGTTCTGCCAAAGGCCGATGGCGCCCGGCGAGCCCACCGGGCCCGTAGGACTTTCGCTGCCCGCACCGGCACGCCACAGCGGAGTTTCACGGGACGAACCAGTTTGCTGAATGATGTTTTGCTCCTGCTAGCATGCTGCCTGTTGGGTTCACTCGTAGTACGGACGGGCACCCGGACAGGTGCAGTCAGTTCGACAGCACACCCCCCAAAGTCGAAAGGATCCTCATATGGATGAGATTGCTCGCGAAGAGGCGCCGAAGGGCCCGTCGCGTCGTACTGTTGTCACCGCTGCCGCCTGGGCAGCTCCGGTGATCGCTGTGGCTGCCGCCGCTCCGATGGCCGCCGCCAGCCAGGAGCCCGAAGAGGCCATGAGCATCGGTGCGACCACCACCAGCCCCCGCGTCGGTAACATCGGCGTTGTTCGCCCCTTCGGCCTCGACGCCAACGGCCAGGACGGCGCCTTCCCTCCCGGCCAGACCTTCACGCTGACCGCCAGCTTCGATTTCCTCGCGTCCGTCGTCTCGTGGGCCAACGGCACCATCACGCCGAACGGCCCCGGCAGCTGGCTGATCACGCCGAACGAAGGCGTCACCAACGTGAACATCACGTTCCGTAGCAGCGTGGCCGGTACTTACGAACTGACCAGCAACGGTCCCATCGATCCCGGGCAGACCTGGGGCGGCGCCGTTCTGTAAGCAGCGTTGCCCGAGTCTAGCTCGGCAACAAGCCTTGTGTGGGGGTGGGTTTAACAAACCTGCCCCCACCTGCGCGCTGTAGTACAACAATGCCGGCGCTTGCGCGCACATCACATCTGCAGCTGCGTCTTCGCACTCACTCTTGCGTTGTCGTGTTTCGTCTTGAAAACGCACGCCTGAGAACAAGGAAGAAATGGAACTTCGCGACTATTTGCGCATAGGTCGTGCCCACTGGGTAGGGATCGTCACGAGCATTCTCCTCGGCGTCAGCCTGGCGGCCGGTTGGTCGCTCCTCCAGCCGCGTGTGTACACCGCGGACGCCAACGGAATGGTAGTCCCCGCCATCAACACCGATGACAGCTCCGCCAGCATGGTGGGCAACAGCTTGGCTCTCTCGCGGGTCAAGTCGTACGTGAGGCTCGGCAGTTGGCGTACCGTGGCCGAGCACACGATCAACGAGCTCGGCCTCACGGACACGCCCGAGTCCTTGGTTCGGCGTGTCACGGTCACCAATCCGCAAGACACCGTCATCATCGAGGTTCGTGCTACGGGCCCCAGCCCTGAGAGCGCCCGCGATCTCGCCAGCGCCTGGGTTCGTGGAATGCAGGCTGAGATCGCTCGGATCGAGGCGCCCAATGACGGCGGCACGCCGCAGGTGAGGCTCGACGCTGCAGATTCGGCCCGCTTGCCGAACGCACCCACCTCGCCCAACGTCAAGCTCGCCTTGGTTCTCGGCGCACTGATCGGAGCGGCGGCAGGCATCGCCTACGCTTTCCTGCGGTACACCCTTGACCGTCGCGTCCGATCCGCTGACGCCGTCGAGCAGGAAACCGAGCTCACCGTGGTCGGCGCCATCCCTGACGAGAAGTCCTTCGCCGACGGCAACCGACTGCTGCCGCTCGACGGCGGTCGCGCGAACGGCAAGGGCAACGAAGGCCTTCATGCAGTAGCTGAGGCCATGCGTGAACTGCGCACCAACATCCAGTTCATGGATGTCGA
The DNA here is from genome assembly GCF_047602245.1 of Propioniciclava sp. Lineage (GTDB taxonomy): Bacteria > Actinomycetota > Actinomycetes > Propionibacteriales > Propionibacteriaceae > Propioniciclava. The sequence goes on along the minus strand of NZ_JASGHT010000001.1, from coordinate 13,268 downwards.
CAATCCCCCTCGATCCGTCGTGATCACGAGCGCGTTGCCCGGTGAAGGAAAGTCGACGACATCGGCCAACCTGGCCATCACGCTCGCGGCGAGCGGCCAACCGGTTGTCCTTCTCGATGGCGATCTACGCCGCCCCATGGTGGCCTCGGTCTTCGGCATCCCCGGCGAGGTCGGTCTCACCGATGTCTTGGCCGGACGCGCATCCATCGAGGATGTCGCACAGCCCGTCGGACCGCACCAGAAGCTGATGGTTGTCGCCGCGGGTCGTATTCCGCCCAATCCCAGCGAGTTGCTGGGTTCTCAGCGCATGCGCGACCTGATCCGGAGCTTGACCGAGGAAGCCTTCGTCATCATCGATGCTCCCCCGCTCATCCCCGTCACCGACGCCTCGGTTCTCAGTCACAACACTGACGGAGCAGTCCTGGTGACCACCGTGGGGAAGACCACGATCGACGCGCTGCTGAAGGCGCAGAGCAACCTCGACCGCGCTGGCGGCCGTGCGCTCGGCGTGGTGCTCAATCGTGTGCCGCGCAAGGGCTCCGGATCGGCCTACTACGGCTATCAGTACACCGGTGACTACTACCAGTCCACCGAGGACGCGTCCGCAGCACCAGACTCAGAGGTGGTGCCGGCGACTGGCTCGGGTGGTCCGGGAAATCGGCGTGGCGCCGGCGAATAGCGGCGTGCCTCTATCTGATTCTCCTCCAGGGCGGCGATCGCGCTGGAGGAGAATCACGACCCACCCGTTCACACACGTGGTCGCGGTCTTCGTGGTTCTGGCCATCGTGCAGGCTTTCGCCGTCAAGGCGTTCCAGGTGCCGAGTTCCTCAATGGAGCCTGTTCTCAAGCCGGGCGACCGGGCTCTCGTCAATCGAACAGCCTATATGTCGGGCGCCCCGGTCGTAGGTGACATCGTGGCCTTCACCTGGCCGGAGGACTGGCCGAGTCAGCCCTCTGAGCGCGGGGCGCTACGGACTGTCATCGGCTGGGTGGGGGACATCGTCGGCTTCGGCCCCTCCAATACCGATGTGCTCGTGAAACGAGTGTTAGCAGGGCCGGGTGACACGGTGGAGTGTTGTGACGATCTAGGCCATCTATTACGCAATGGGCAGCAGGCGTCCGAGCCCTTCCTCGGCAGCGATCTCCCTTTCGTATCCGGGCAGCTGGATTGCACCACCTCACCGCGCTCGACGCGGTGTTTTCCCATGATCACTGTGCCCGACGACCACTATTTGATGGTCGGGGACAATCGCGCGCGATCCAGTGATTCGGTGACTTTGTGTCGTGGTGCCGACGCTGCGGCAGCGTCGGATTGTGCACGTTTGGTATCTCGCCAACGCATCATTGGCAAGGTGTTCTTCGTCGTGTTTCCGTTCGATCGATGGGGGGCGCCGAAATGACCAAGAAAATCCCCCCTACACTGGTCGGTATGCCCACCCCCCTCCCGACCTCCAGCACGCGCTGGTATGTGCTCGACGCCGCTCGCGGAATCGCTGTCGTCACGATGGTGATCGCGCACACGATGCCGTATGTACGGTCCATCACACCCGCCGCGGTCGACTTCGCCGTGGCCGCCCTCAACCCGGCAGCCCCGCTGTTCGCTTTGCTGGTTGGCCTCACGATGGCCCTTACCTCACGGTCCGCGGCCGCGTCCGCACGTGGGCGTTCCAGTTATCGCCGCGGCACCGTCGCGCGGTCGGTGGTCCTCATCTGCCTTGGGCTCTTGCTGGGCATGACGTACTCCGGCGTCTCGGTGGTGCTCGACTACCTCGGGGTGACGCTGATGGCGACCGTGCCGTTCATCTTCCTGGCACCGCGCGCGCTTCTTGTCGCTACCGCCGTGGTGACACTGTTCGGCCCCCTTGTGGTGAGCGCTGCCAGGGCGGCCGTTGCGGCGCATCCTGCCTTGATTCAACCGCGCACACCTGTGGCGACGATCGCTGACTGGATCGTCCTGGGCGAAGACTACCGGCTGCTCAGTTTGCTTCCACTGTTCCTGCTCGGTCTCGCGTTGGGTCGGATTGGCCTGGCTCGTGGAGGCCTTCCCGCCATCCGGCTCATCGCCGTATCCGCCCTCGTGTTTGCTGCCTGCTCCGCCTGGGGATGGCGTGACATGCCCGGATTCGATATCCCCGGCGGACACTATGAGGTCGTCCGCGACATCGCGACCGCAGTCGGTGCCTTTGCAGTGATCTACTACCTCACCGATGCCGCCACCGAGCGCGTCCAGCGAGCGTCCCGATGGCTCCTGACGCCCTTCACTGCGCAGGGCCGGATGGCGCTTTCCGTCTACGCGCTTCACGTCACGATACTCATCGCTATTCAAAAGGGATGGGTCATTCCCGACCTCAAGGAACGACTGATGAGCTCACACCCCCCACTGGGATGGCTGATCCAGATCGGGGTACTCATGGTTTGCTGGCTCTTCGCGACCCTGTGGTGGCGCTGGCTCGGAGTTGGTCCTCTTGAGCGGGTGATGGGGTTTGTCTCCGGGCGGCATCCGTTATCGTCATTGTGGGCGACGCCGCAGCCCCGATCGATTCCCTTGGCACAACATTGAGCCTGGGGCCGGTTGATAGACCCGAAACCCCTCGCCCGCATCTCGTCGCTACGGCTCAAACTCGGCGGCGGCTCACGGGGCAACGCGCTCGAGAATCCCCTCCGTCTGGAGCGTGTGCAGCACCACACCGATAGCATCAGCCACCGCGTCCGTGTCGAACTCGATGTCTTCCGCGACGGCCCCGATCAGTCGTCGGCTGGTGATCCCGCGGGAGCCCGAAAGGACATCCCATACCCGTCGGGCCGGGCCTTCGAGTCCGAGCGACGTCACTCGGTCGTCGCTCGTGTGCTCGTCGCCTTCGCGGATGCGCCACGAGGGCTCATCGGCGAGGACCCCATCGGCGAGTAGCTCGTCGATCGCGGCTTTGACGATGGTGAGCGCCTGGCCACCGTCGGGTTCGCCGTAGGCGTCCACGGCAGCGGCCACCAACCGGTCGACGGGGGCGCCGTCAGCGGCCCGCCACAGTGCCGGAGCGATCCCCGAGAGCAGGCGGAAGATCACCGTCCCCGACGGCTCGGATTGCAGGAGCGCCACCCGGTCAGGATCGTTGAGTGGCAGCGCGTCCAGGTACGCAGCGCGGTAGCAGGCTGACCGACCTGATGCTGCTTGCGCAAGGGTGAGCGGATCACCGAGACCTGGCGACTCGGGGTCACGGAAGAGGGTTCCTACCGTTTCCGCCAGCGACTCCGCTTCGCGGTAGATGATCCTTCGCACGCCCCCCGTAGCAGCCACATGGGATGCGATCGTCCGCAGGGGGGCGGGAAGCTCCCCGACGTAGCTGGTCTGCGCGATCAGATCAGGAAGCGCGTCGCCAAGATCACAATCCTCGACGATGGGAATCTCCGGACCATCGGTGCGGCGGTCCAGCAAGATCAGGCCGGACAGCTGCAGTGGCGCCTCCGGAAGGCGGCGCAGCCCCAACTCGTCCGGCGGACGCTGCGCCTTGACCCATCCGGCTTTTTCGATCACGGACAACGGCTTGCGGTACGGAACGACACTGCCATCCGCGGCGACGCCAACCGTCTCGTCGGTGAGGTAGCCGAAGTGTGTCGCCAGCGCGCGAACCGCGGTCGTCTTTCCGCGGCCGGACGGACCCACCAAGGCGAGAACCCGACCCCGTTCATCGGCGATACCTGCCGCGTGCAGCATCCATAGCTCGCCGCGACACGCCTCGATCGCGGCCAGTGTCACTGCCTGCGAAAGCAGGGTTAGCATCTGATCCAGCGGACGATCAGCAGCCACCGGAACGGTGAGCGTCGGCGTCGGCAGGGGGTCTCCGGGTGCTGCTTCCGCGCCCCGCCACACCCGGCGCACCGTAGCGGCATCCGCCTCGGACAGCCCGCTCAGGTCGAGACGGACGGAGCGTCCCAGCGCGAGGACTGCTGAATCGTTATGCACTGAAGTAGTCTATCGGGGTCGCGGTGCCGCGATCATCCACCGTACTTGGAGTAGAAATCCTTCATTGTGTCGGTGCGCAAGGCAACCCGGAGATCATGGACGGCGTCCCAGTTGACATGAACAACCGACTGGTCCCCCACCATGCCAGTGCCGGCATTCGGCAGCCCGAGGGATCGAATGTTGTTGAAGGCCGCAGACGACTCCATGCCCAGTCCGACGATGACGTCGTTCGTCAGACCTGAATCAACTTTGAATTGTGAACCCAGTTTCGTGACGGCTTCGTTGAACTTGACGGGATTGCTGACCACACCCGCCGAGGAGAGCTTCTTGCCGATCGCTCCGATCACGTCGCGCTGACGCTGAGCACGAGCGAAATCACCGCCCGGCAGATCGTAGCGCTCCCGCACGAAGCGAAGTGCTTGCTCACCGTTCAAGGTGATCTCCCCCTTGGGGAAGTCGAACCCGCCCGAACTTGAGCTGTGCCGGTTGTACACGGTGACCCCGCCAAGGGTGTCGATCACGTTGACGAAGCCTTCGAAGTTGGTCACGACCGCGTGGTCCATCGGCACGGTCAGGATGCGGTTGAGAGTGGACACGGTCAACGCCGGGCCACCGAACGAGTAGGCCCAGTTGATCTTGCCCTTGCCGCGGCCAGGAATGTCGACCCAGGAGTCGCGCGGGAAGCTCACCAGGTAAGCCGCGTCGCGACTACCGGGGATGTGGATGAGTTGCAGCACATCGGAGCGCCCGCGGTCGCTGCCGCGCGAGTCCGAGCCCATCAGCACGATGTTGACCGGCTTCGTAGCGCCGTAGGAGATCGGCGGAAGCGCCTTCTCAGGCGAGCCTTCGCCGCCTTGACCTTCGCCTGCTCCTTCACCCTTCTTCGCCTCGCCCGGGGCCGCCGTCGTCTCACCACCGGTGACCTCGCCCTGGTCGAGCGGCATCATCGAATCGTCACGTTGCACCGCGTCGAGAGCGCGCCACATCGATGAGGCATAGATCCCGACGATTCCGCCCACGCCGAGGATGAGAACCAGCAATACCGTCAGCACAATCCGCAAGCCACGGCGCTTGCGCTGGGGATTCGTGACGTCATCGGTCGAGTCGTCAAGAATGGACAACGGTTGCTCGCTCATGAGGTCGAAGTTTAGCGGCGATTCCACGGAGTAGCTGACATGCTCATTCCGGATGATCTGCCGACGGTGAACGACCGAGCAGTGCGCGGATCGATTCGAGCCGTTCCGAAATCGCCGCCTCGTTCCCGTGCGTGGTCGGTTCGTAATAGCGGGCGTGGGCGAGATCGTCGGGCAGGTACTGCTGACGTGCCACCGCGTGCGGGTGGTCGTGGGCGTATCGATAGCCCTTGCCGTGCCCCAGCGCTTTGGCGCCCGCATAGTGCGCGTCGCGCAGGTGCAACGGGACCGGGCCGCCCTTGCCCGCGGCGACATCCGCCTGGGCTTTGCCGATGGCGAGGGTGACCGCGTTGGACTTGGGTGCGGTCGCGCAGGCCACCACGGCGTGAGCGAGGTTCAGATAGCCCTCGGGCATCCCGATCAGCTGCACCGCTTGCGCGGCCGCCACGCAGGTCTGCAACACCGAGGGCGCTGCCATGCCGATGTCCTCGCTGGCGAGGATGATCAGGCGGCGCGCGATGAAGCGTGGGTCTTCGCCGCCGGCCAGCATGCGCGCCAGGTAGTGTAGGCCGGCATCCACATCCGACCCGCGCAGCGACTTGATGAAGGCGCTGATGATGTCGTAATGCTGGTCGCCGTCGCGGTCGTAACGCACCGCCGCCTTGTCAACAGCCAGTTCGAGCGCTTCGGATGTGATCGTGGTGCTGCCCAGTGCGGACGCCGACGCACTGGCCTCCTCCAGATAGGTGAGTGCGCGGCGGGCGTCCCCGCCGGCCAGCCGGACCAGGGTCGCGCGCGCGTCCGGATCGAGAGAGTACGGCTCGCCCTGCGGGGTGCGAACGCCGCGCTCGTCGGTGAGGGCCCGATCGAGCAGTGCGTCGATGTCGGCGTCGGTGAGGGGTTTCAGAGTCAGCAACAACGAGCGGGACAGCAACGGGGAGATCACCGAGAACGACGGATTCTCGGTGGTGGCGGCGATCAGCGTGACCAGTCGGTTCTCCACCGCCGGCAGCAGGACGTCCTGCTGGGCCTTGTTGAACCGGTGCACCTCGTCGACGAAGAGCACCGTGCCCGTGCCGCGGGCCAGTTCGCGCTTGGCGGCGTCCAGTTCGGCGCGCACCTCGCGCACCCCTGCGGTGACACCCGACAACTCGACGAAGCGCCGGTTCGTCGCCCGCGAGACCACCGACGCGATCGTCGTCTTGCCCACCCCTGGCGGTCCCCACAGGAAGACCGACATCGGCTGACCGTCCGCGAGCCGGCGTAGCGGGGACCCGGGGCCGAGCAGGTGCTGCTGGCCGACGATCTCGTCGACGGTGCGTGGACGCATCCGGACCGCCAGCGGCACGCCTTCGTGTTGCGCGCCGGACAGCGATCCACCGCCGCGCGCGGCGACCGGCGCCTGCGCCGGATCGGGATTGCCGAACAGATCAGTCACACCGGCCACGGTACCGCGCGGCGCGGACAATTCTGGCGCGGCGAGATGCCCGCGGTGGGTGTCCGCAGCCGGAGTTCACTCCCCCGGCCTCGCATCGCTTGGAGGAAAGCCAGAATGGGCACATGGGGACGCTGATGTTGCTGCGCCACGGCGAGACGACGTTCAACGCCGGCCAGGTGTTCACCGGGCTGCTCGACGCCGGGCTGACACCCGCGGGCGAGTCCCAGGTGGCGGTGGCCGCCGGGCTCATCACTGACGAAGGCCTCGTCCCGGACGTCCTGTGGCAGTCGACCATGCTGCGCGCCCGGCGGACGACCGAACTGTTGCTCGGCCACCTCGGCCTCGACGGCGTCCCCATCAAGGAATCGTGGCGGCTCGTCGAGCGCGCCTACGGCTGCCTCACCGGGGTGTCGAAGTCCGATGCGCGCCGGCTGCACGGCGAGGAGGCCTTCTTCGCCTGGCGGCGGACGATGCGCGGGCGTCCGCTGCACGCCGATCCGGCGACGGTGGCGACCTGGACCGATCCCGGCCCCGTGCCCGAACGCGGCCCACTCGATGCGGGCATCGGCGAATCGCTCGCCGACGTGGTCGCGCGCGTAGAACCGGTGTGGCACGAGCAGATCCGCCCCGCGGTCCAGGCCGCCGAGTCGACCGTCTTCCTCGTCGCGCACGGCAACACGCTGCGCGCGCTCGCCGCAGTGATGCACCACCTGCCCGACCGTGACGTGGAGCACCTGAACATCCCCGCCGGGCATCCGTTCGTGGTGTCCGTCACTCCCGAGCAGGTGGGCGAGCCTCGCTACCTGGATCCACACACCGCCCACCACGCCGCGGCCGCGGTGGCCGCCGAAGGCGGAACGTGACCATGGCTAGTGGAGAACCTTGAGACCCACCACGCCGGACACGATCGCGACCAGGCAGGCGATCTTCGCGATCGAGATCGGCTCCTCGCCGCTGATCATCGCCACGATGACCGTCAGCGAAGCGCCGATGCCGACCCACACGGCATACGAGGTACCCACGGGGAGTTCGCGCATCGCCCAGCCGAGCCCGATCATGCTCAGCGTCATCGCGACGAGGAAAACAACCGATGGGCCGAGCTTGCTGAGCCCCTCGGAGCGGCTGAGCGCGGTGGCCCACACCGCCTCCAGGCAACCGGAGACGACAAGAACGATCCAGGACATGACTGGCCTCCTCGGGCCGTCTTGTCGCACACCGGGTACGGCACCCCTCGTCCGGGAGGCTCCGAGCCGGAGCCATCGGCCATCCAGGGTAGCAAAGGCTACGCCGCGGCCAAGGCGGCCACCACGCGGCGCAGCAGGTCGCGCGGCAACTCGGTCTCGAGCCCAAACCACAGCGTTCCCTTGCCCCGGCGGTACGGCTCGAGTTCCGCGTTCAGACCGTCATCCTTCGGGATCGGATAGAGCGACACGTGATCGGCCCAGCCGCCGACGAACACCTTGCACCGGGTGCGACCCACCCGGTAGCCGATCACGCCGTAGCTGAGTTCTTCCTTCGCCTCCGGGATCACCTCGCGCACCAACGCGCGCAATTCGTCGAACGGCGGCCGCGCCGGCGCGGGTACCCGCGCGATGTACTCCTCGGCGGTGGTGATCTTGGCCGGCGGCGCCACCACCAGGCCATACGACACCCGGAGCATGGACTCGAGCACCTCCAGGTCGAGATCGGCGAGCTTCGTCGCATACAGGCACGAGACGCTGACCGAGTGTTTCCCCAGCGTGGCGAGGTGCTCGCCGTAGCGGTCGAAGCCCTCGCTGAAGTAGATCGTGAGCCGCGCCTTGCGCGGACTGAACGCGAGCCCCGGCATGTCGCCTTCGCGCCCGGAGTCGTAGCGGTAGTGCTGCGAGCCGAAGCCGATGATGCTCGGCCCCCACAGCACCGGCTCCTCGCCGGTGATCTTCTTCATGATGCCGATCAGGGCGGTCGCCTCATCCCGCCGGCGCTCGGTCAGTACGGCAAGGAAGTCCTCAACGCTCCCTGCCGTCGGCTGGGTCTTGTTCTCGGCCATGCGCACACAGTGCCAGGTGCCCGAAGTCAGGGCAATGGCACGCGGTGTCCAGCGCGAGCGCAGTAAATCACTTCACTCAAATTTCTGAGCTCGCGTAGAACATCAGTCGGACTGATGTTCTACGCGTCGGCCGGACAACGAGTGAAGTGATTTACTGCGCTCGACCCAGACACCCCGCCGCGACCCGATCGGCGCGCGGCCGGGCGCCGAGGCCGGCCACCTCCCCGTGCCAGTCGGCGGGCATGGCGGCCTCGCGACCACGCCGGAGGCCAGCCTGACGACCTCCAAACGCCGGCATCCACCTTCTCTTCGCCCCGTCCGGCCAATTTGATGCCAAAATCCGGGCCTCGCCGCCTATTGCCTAGGCATGAATGACGTTCCAGCCCGGACAACCGTGCATCGCCCCACGCCCGGCCTTGCTCAGAGATCAGCACACCGCGCCTTCCGTCGAGGAGAAGTCGACCGGATCCTTCCCGGCGTATACGGCCCGCCGGGGAGCCTGGGCCCGCTTGAGTGCCGAGTCGAGGCGCTCCGTCTCCTCGATCCCGATGCCGTGATCACAGGTGTGTCCGCAGCCGGCCTCATCTGGTGGCGGGAACTCGTCGTAGGCGACCTGACCGCCGCGCGAGCAGGCTGTCCACCGCCCGCGCCGGGATTCTCGTGGGAAAGGCGAACGATCCCCGACGAGTTGATCATGGAGTTCCACGGCCTCAAGTTCACCAGCCCCGCGCTTGCCGTGCTCGACCTGATTCCGCGCCATGGCGGGAACGCCATCGACGAGGCACTCCGGCGCCGCGTGGTGACGTTGCCGCAGTTGTGGCGGGCACTCGAACTCACCCCCGGTCGCCGCGGGAACTCGCTTCGGCGCGCGCTGCTGGAGGACTCACGAGATCTTCCCTGGTCAGAGGCTGAACGACTGCTGCATCGCCATCTGCGCGCCGGTGAATATCCCTGGCCTTTCGTCACGAACCATCCGTTCACCCTGACCGATGGGCGCCGGATCTACTTCGATGCCGCGATCCGCGAACTGCGACTCGGCTTCGAGGCCGACGGGTACGAGCACCACGGCCCTCGGGCGGCGTTCGAACGCGACCGGGACCGCGACAGCGACCTCGCCGCGCAAGGGTGGGCGTCGCATCGGTTCACCGCGGCCTTCTTGCAGCACCGCCCCGAAGAGACCCGCAGCCGGATGACGAGCATCATCAAGCATCGCATCCGAGAACTCGGACTCTGAACAGACCTGGGGTGGCTTCGACCACACGACAAGGCCCCGCCGGCAGGTGATTCCTACCGGCGGGGCCTTGGCGTGCGATCAGGCCTTCGGGGCTTCCGGCTTCGCGGCCTCACCCGGGGCGGGCTTGACGACCGGCTTGGCGTCGACGCCTGCCTCCTTGCGCTGTTGCGCCGTGATGGACGCCGGCGCCTCGGTCAGCGGGTCGAAGCCGCCGCCCGACTTCGGGAACGCGATGACGTCGCGAATGGTCTCGAAGCCGCCGAGCAGCATGACGAGGCGGTCCAGGCCGAAGGCGATGCCGCCGTGCGGCGGGGCGCCGTAGCTGAAGGCGTCCAGCAGGAAGCCGAACTTCTCCTGCGCCTCTTCGGTGCTCAGGCCCATCACGTTGAACACGCGCTCCTGCACGTCGCGGCGGTGGATACGGATCGAGCCGCCGCCCACCTCATTGCCGTTGCAGATGAAGTCGTAGCCGTACGACAGCGCGGAACCGGGATCGGTGTCGAAGCTGTCCAGCGACTCGGGCTTGGGCGAGGTGAACGCGTGGTGCACCGCGGTCCACCGTCCGCCACCGACGGCGACATCACCGGAGGCGACGGCATCCGCCGAGGACTTGAACATCGGCGCATCGACCACCCACAGGAACGACCAGGCATTCTCGTCGATCAGGCCGCAGCGGCGGCCGATCTCCAGGCGGGCGGCGCCGAGCAGTTCCTGCGAGGTCTCGCGGGCACCGGCGGCGAAGAAGATCGCGTCGCCCGGGGAGGCGTCCATCGCCGCGGCGATGCCCTCACGCTCGGTCTCGGAGATGTTCTTGGCGACCGGGCCACCCAGGGTGCCGTCCTCGCCGACCGTGATGTAGGCCAGGCCACGCGCGCCGCGCTGCTTGGCCCATTCCTGCCAGGCGTCGAACTGGCGGCGCGGCAGCGAGGCCCCGCCGGGCATCACGACGCCACCCACGTAGGGCGCCTGGAACACCCGGAACGGGGTCTCGGCGAAGAACGCGGTCAGTTCGCGGATCTTCAGGTCGAAGCGCAGGTCGGGCTTGTCGGAGCCGTAGTCGTTCATGGCGTCGTGCCACGACATCCGCGGCAGCGGGGTGGGCATCTCGACGCCGATCAGGCGCCAGCAGGCGGCCATCACGTCTTCGGCGAGCGCGATTACGTCGTCCTGGTCGACGAAGCTCATCTCGATGTCGAGCTGGGTGAACTCGGGCTGGCGGTCGGCGCGGAAGTCCTCGTCGCGGTAGCAGCGGGCGATCTGGTAGTAGCGCTCCATGCCGGCGACCATCAGCAGCTGCTTGAACAGCTGCGGGCTCTGCGGCAGCGCGTACCACTTGCCCGGATGCAGGCGGGCCGGCACCAGGAAGTCGCGGGCGCCCTCAGGGGTCGAGCGGGTCAGCGTCGGGGTCTCGATGTCGTAGAAGTCGTGCCCGGCGAGCACCTCGCGGATCACCTGGGTCACCTTCGAGCGCAACACGAGCGCCTCGTGCTGGCGCGGACGCCGCAGGTCGAGGTAGCGGAACTTGAGTCGGGCGTCCTCGCCCACCGAGGTGCGCTCGTCGATCTGGAAGGGCAGTGGCGCGGCCGGGTTCAGCACCTCGAGCTCGCGGATCGCCACCTCCACCGCACCGGTGGGGATGTTCGGGTTGACGTTCTCCGGCGTCCGGGCGTCGACGACGCCGGTCACCTGGATGCAGAACTCGTTGCGCAGATCGTCGATGCCGGCCGAGGCGAGGTATTCGTCGCGGACGACCACCTGGCAGATGCCCGAGGCGTCCCGCAGATCGATGAAGGCGACGCCGCCGTGATCGCGGCGCTTGGCCACCCATCCGGCGAGGGTCACGGTCTGTCCAACGTGCTCAAAGCGGAGGGTTCCCGCTTCGTGCGTGCGCAGCATGATGTTCCTTTCTCAGCCCCGCATAGACGGTGCGGGCGCGTTCGGCCCAGTTTAGGCCGACGGACGCCGCCGCGCGCGCCGCCGGCCGGTCGCGGACGCCGGCTGGCCTGTTCCGGGTCTCCGGGACCGCGTTCGTCGAACAAATGGTTCGGTATATCCTCACCAACGCCCGGTCGTCACCGGCCAGTCACAACGCCTTCCAGGCGCTACGAAGGGATCGGCTTGTGGTCCGTTTGACCAAGCTCAGCCTGACACACCGCACCGTGGTGATGCTGCTCACCGTGCTCACGATCGCGCTGGGAACCTATGCCGCGGGCACGCTGCGCCAGGAGATGATCCCCTCGATCGACGTGCCGCGCGGCGCCATCGTCACCGTGCAGATGGGTGCCGCACCCGATGTGGTCGAGGCGCAGGTGTCGCGCCCGATCGAGTCGGCGGTCAAGGGCGTCGACGGTGTCACCTCGGTCACCTCACGCTCCTCATCGGGCGTCTCGCAGGTGTCGGTGCAGTGGGAGTTCGGCGTCGCCGCCGACGAGATGGCCAACCGGCTGCGCAGCGCCGTCGACGGCATCAAGAACTCGCTGCCGTCCGGTGTGGATCCGAGGGTGATCACCGGCGGCACCGACGACATCCCTGTGGTGATGCTGGCCCTGTCCTCGAATGAGGATCTCGCCACTCTGTCCACCAAGGCCACCGAGGTGGTCATCCCCGCGCTGCAGTCAGTCCCGGGCGTGCGCGAGGCAAGCGTCGCCGGTCGCGAACAGCGCGAGATCGCGATCGCCTACGACCCGGCCAAACTGGACGCCGAAGGCATCGACCCCGCCACCATCGGCCAGTTCTTCGCCGCGAGCGCCACCGCGATCCCGTCCGGCACCCTGCACGCTGAGGCGGCCAACCTGGACGTCCAGACCGGCCGCACCTTCTCCACCACCGAGGAGATCGCGAACCTGCGCCTGCTCGGCACCGACGGACCGGTCCGGCTCGGCGATGTGGCCAGCGTGAGCGAGCAGCCGGTCGAGAGCACGTCGATCTCGCGGGTCGCCGGCGCCGCCGCGGTCACCGTGTCGCTCACCAAGCAACCGGACGCCAACACGGTCGCCGTCTCGCACGCGATCGCCGAACAGACCGCCGCGCTGGAGCGCGAACTGGGCCATGGGGCGTCCTTCATCACCGTCTTCGACCAGGCGCCGTTCATCGAACAGTCGATCCACGACCTCACCGTCGAGGGCGGCATCGGCCTGGCGATGGCGGTGCTGGTGATCCTGATGTTCCTGCGGTCGGTGCGGCCGACGCTGATCACGGCGGTGTCGATCCCACTGTCGCTGCTGATCGCGATCATCGGGCTGTGGGTTGGCGGGCACACCCTCAACATCCTCACCCTCGGCGCACTCACCGTCGCGATCGGGCGTGTCGTCGACGACTCGATCGTCGTCATCGAGAACATCAAACGCCACCAGGGCCACGGCGAGCGAGGCCGCACCTCGATCGTGAACGCCGTCGGTGAGGTCGCCGGCGCGATCACCAGTTCGACGCTGACCACGGTCGCCGTCTTCGCGCCGATCGGGCTGGTCGGCGGACAG